>CAWJLY010000007.1:0-103127 GCA_963843805.1 uncultured beta proteobacterium | reverse complement strand
CTTTTTTCGTGAAGCTCGTGTCAGGGCATCATTGCGACTGCTGACAGGCATTCACAGCAGGCTATAATCATGGGCTTTTCCTTGCCACACCCGTGTCTGACGCATCGGGGTGGCTTCGCACCGCTTGCGGTGCTTCATCCACAAGGAGTGTCCATGCGTCACTATGAAATCGTGCTGTTGATCCACCCGGATCAAAGCGAACAAGTTCCGGCCATGCTGGAGCGTTACAAAGGCACCATCACTGCAGGCGGTGGCCAGGTGCACCGCGTCGAGGATTGGGGTCGCCGTCAGATGGCCTACCAGATCCAGAAACTGGCCAAGGCGCACTATCTGTGCATCAACATCGAGTGCAGCCAGGAAGTGCTGGTCGAACTCGAAACCGGTTTCCGCTTCAATGATGCCGTGTTGCGCCACCTGACCGTGCAAAAACCCAAGGCGGAAACGACGCCTTCGGTGATGATGAAGACGGTCGATCGCGAAGAGGCCCGCAAGGCACCTGCGCAGCAGGAAACCGCCTGAAGCCAGGCCGCTGTACAGCGCGCTGCACTTCTGACCGCGTTCCTTGATCACCGACCCGGCCAACCGCCAGGTCTCAACCGCCTGGTCCTGTCGGCCGAGTTGCTGGCCCGAGGATCCCTGCGATATACGCCAGCCGGCCTGCCCGCCCTCGATTTGAGCTTGAAGCATGAATCGACGGTGACCCAGCAAGGCCAGCCCCGCAGGGTGAATCTGGAAATCAAGGCCCGCGCGGTGGGTGATATCACGCACCGCCTCGGTCAGCTCGAACTCGGCGGCCTGCATGCTTTTGCAGGTTTTCTGGGTTCTCAGCGCAACGGACGCGGCATCGTCTTTCACGTGATCGAGCTGGATTGATTTCCGCCGTCGATCGCAATCCTTTCAAACAGATTTCAACCGAGGTTTCGATATGCCCCCGCCACGTGGTAAAGGTAAATTTTCAAAAGACCGCAAGCCCAAGCGCAACCAGCAATCGCTGTTGTTTCGGCGCAAGCGCTTCTGTCGCTTCACGGTCACCGGTGTCACCGAGATCGACTACAAGGACATCGATACGCTGCGTGACTTCATCGGTGAAAACGGCAAGATCACGCCGGCCCGCCTGACTGGCACGCGGGCGTTTTTCCAGCGTCAGCTGACGACGTGCATCAAGCGCGCGCGCTTCCTGGCGATGCTGCCGTACAGCGACCAGCACAAGACCTGAGGAGTCATTCATGCAAATCATTCTTCTGGACAAGGTATCGAACCTTGGCAATCTGGGCGACGTCGTCAAGGTCAAGGACGGCTACGCCCGCAATTACCTGATTCCCAGCCGTCAGGCGCGCCGCGCAACACCGGCGGCGATCAGCGAATTCGAGGCACGGCGTGCCGAACTCGAGAAGGCTGCTGCCGAGAAACTCGCCAATGCGCAAGCTTTGGGCGAGAAGATGAGCGGCCGCACCGTGCACATCACGCAGAAGGCCGGTGTCGATGGCCGGCTGTTCGGCTCGGTGACCAACAACGACATCGCCGAAGCGTTGACGCGCATCGATTTCAAGGTGGCGAAAGCTCAAGTTCGCATGCCCACCGGGCCTTTGAAGACGGTCGGCGAGCACACCGTGATGGTTGCGCCACATTCGGATGTGGTGGTCGAAGTCAAGGTGGTCGTTGTCGGCGAAACCGCCTGATCGACGCCGCAGCGTAAAACGAAAAGGGTCGGTTTGCCGACCCTTTTTTCGTTGCAGCTCGCCCGACGGCTGCGCCAGCGGACCGGTGGCGATACGCACCGAAAGTCCACTGCTTTTACACAGCTCTGTACACAGGCAGCTGGCCAAGCCGACCGTATAGTGTGACCATGGTTGCCGTCTTTTCATCTCCCGCCCTGCCCAATTCGTCCATCTCGGCCAGCGCGGGCTCGTCGCCTGTGTTTCGTCCCGACGATGAAGTCGCCCGCCTGCGAATTCCCCCGCATTCGATCGAAGCCGAGCAGAGTGTGCTCGGCGGGTTGCTGCTGGACAACAGCGCCTGGGACCGAGCCGGCGATCTGCTGGTCGATTCCGACTTCTACCGTTTTGAACACCGCCTGATTTATGCGGCCATCGGCAGCCTGGTCAATGCGACCAAACCGGCCGATGTGATCACGGTATTCGAGCAACTGCAAGGCTTCGGCAAAGGCGAAGAATGCGGTGGCCTGGTCTACCTCAACGCCTTGGCGCAAAGTGTGCCGAGCGCTGCCAACCTGCGCCGCTACGCCGAGATCGTCCGCGAACGTGCGGTGCTGCGCAAGCTGGTGGCGGCAAGCGACGAAATCGCCACCCAGGCATTCAATCCGCAAGGCAGGCCGGTCGATCAGATCCTCGATGAAGCCGAAGGCAAGATCTTTCGCATCGGCGAGGAAGGCTCGAAGTCGAAACAGGGCTTCCAGACCATGGATGCGCTGGTTGTGCAATTGCTCGACCGGGTGACCGAATTGCACGAGAACGGTGCCGAAGAGGTGACCGGCGTGCGTACGGGCTATTTCGATCTCGACAAGATGACGGCCGGTTTCCAGCCCGGCGACCTGATCGTGCTCGCCGCCCGCCCGTCGATGGGCAAGACTGCCTTTGCATTGAATATCGCCGAACACGTGGCGGTTGGTGAAGGTCTGCCGGTCGTCATTTTTTCGATGGAGATGGGCGCTTCGCAGTTGGCGTTGCGACTGGTCGGATCACTCGGACGGATCGACCAGCAACGCCTGCGCACCGGTGCGCTGAAGGACGACGAGTGGGGCCGCTTGTCGGAAGCCGTCGAGCGGCTCGGCACCGTCAGCATGTTCATCGACGAAAGCCCGGCACTGACGCCCAGCGAGGTGCGTGCCCGCGCGCGCAGACAGGCACGGCAGTGCGGCAAGCTCGGGCTGATCGTTGTCGATTACCTGCAACTGATGAGCGGCAGCGGCGGCAGCAGCGACGAAAACCGGGCGACCGTGATCGGTGAGATCTCGCGTGGGCTGAAAAGCCTGGCCAAGGAGCTGCAGTGCCCGGTGATTGCCTTGTCGCAGCTCAACCGCTCGGTCGAATCGCGAACCGACAAGCGCCCGATGATGAGCGACCTGCGCGAATCCGGTGCGATCGAACAGGACGCCGATGTGATCATGTTCATTTACCGGGACGACTACTACACCAAGGAAGCCTGCAAAGAGCCCGGTGTGGCCGAAATCATCATCGGCAAGCAGCGCAACGGGCCGACCGGGACGGTCAAACTGTTCTTCAACAAACCCTTGACGAAGTTCGACAACCTGGCACCTGGCAGCGCTGGCGATCATTATTGAGTTGTCGATTCGTTGTCACGCTGGATCCGCCATGGCACTGCCACACGCTCACCCGCTCGATGTGCTCGATATTCGCCCGCTGGGCGCCAGGCTGAGCACTGCGGTGTCGACCAGCCTGCTGAAGACCGACTCGCTTCAGTTGATGCGTCTTGTGCTGCAGGCCGGCAACGGCTTGCCTCGTCACGAGGTGCCGGGCGCGGTGACGATTCAATGCATCGAAGGTGAAGTCGTTGTATCAACCGGCTCCCGGCAATGTGACCTGCGTGCCGGTGAACTGGTGATGCTGGGCAGCGGCGAACCGCATGCGCTCAAGGCGGTCGTCGATTCGTCGCTGCTGGTCACTATCATTCTTGTTGCCGGAGGGTGACCGGAGCACCCTTTGCGTTGACAGCTTCAGAAAAGTGCAAGCTGCTTCACCTGCGAGTCGGGCCGGCGGAACTGCGATATATCCATCGAGACCCGTTCGCGGCGCAACCCGAGCCTGCTGCAGGCAAGCCTGAAACGCTGGCGGATCAGGTCGGCATACAGGCCGGTGCCGCGCATCCGGGTCGTGAAGTCGGGGTCGTAATCGCGGCCGTCTCGCATCTGCCGCACCAGGCTCATCACATGGCTGGCGCGTAGCGGAAAGTGATGCTCCAGCCACTCGACGAACAGATCTCTGACTTCAAGCGGTAGCCGCAGAATCACATAGTTGGCCTGGGTCGCGCCCGCTTGCACCGCAGCCTCGAGGATCTTTTCCATCTCCTTGTCGTTCAGGCCGGGAATCAACGGTGAGGTGAATACGCCCACCGGAATGCCGGCATCGGCGAGGCGGCGAATCGCTTCGAGCCGCCGCGCCGGCGAATTGGCGCGCGGCTCCAGAATCCTTGCCAGCCCGTTGTCGAGCGTACCCAGCGAGATGAAGACCCGCGCCAGGCCTCGCGCAGCCATTGGCGCCAGGATATCGATATCCCTGACGACCAGCGCCGATTTGGTCGTGATCGCCACCGGCAGGTTGAAATCGGCCAAGGTGTGCAAGATATCGCGGGTGATCTCCAGCTTGCGCTCGGCCGGCTGGTAGGGATCGGTATTGGCACCGAGCGCGATGTGTGCAGGCCGATAAGCCGGCCGGTTCAGCTCGGCTCGCAGCAGCGCAGCCGCATTGGTCTTGGCAAAGATGCGAGTCTCGAAATCGAGCCCCGCAGACAACCCGATGAAGGCGTGACTCGGCCGGGCATAACAGTAGACGCAACCGTGTTCGCAGCCCTGATACGGGTTGATCGATTGATCGAAGGGGATGTCGGGCGACGTGTTGCGGCTGATGATCGAACGCGCGCTCTGTTCGGTGACGGTTGTGGCGCGCCTGGGCGGCTCGCCCTCGAGCGCGGCGTGATCGAGGAAATCACGATCGGCTTCGCGGTTCCACGCCGCGAAACGAGTCTGGTGATTGGTGCCGACGCCACGACCTTTGTGAAAAAGGACGACGGACGTTGCCGCCCCAATACCGGTATCTTCAACTTCGGCACGATGATTCATCGACGGCTCTCCGCAACCCGAACCGGGCGTTGCCTCGCCCGGCAGACCCCGAGCCGATCACCGACCCGGACGGGAGCTGTCAATATACTGTGTTTTTATACAGTCATCAACCCGCTTTACTTGAACAAGTCCTTGACCCGATCCGACCACGACTTCGAGGTGGGCGAATGTTTGTCGCCACCTTTGCGGAATGACTCGTCGAGGTCCTTCAACAACTTGCGTTGATGTTCGGTCAACTTGACCGGCGTCTCGACGCTGACGTGGCAATAAAGGTCGCCGGGGTAGCTCGAACGCACGCCCTTGATGCCTTTGCCGCGCAAGCGGAAGGTCTTGCCGTGCTGCGTTCCCTCGGGCAACTCGATCTCGGCCTTGCCGCTCAATGTCGGCACCTCGATCGTGCCGCCGAGCGCAACCGTGGTCAGCGCCACCGGCACGCTGCAGTGCAGATCGTCGCCATCACGCTCGAAGATTTCATGCTGCTTGATCCGTATCTCGATATACAAATCACCCGGCGGGCCGCCATTGGTCCCGGGTTCGCCGTTGCCGGCCGAGCGGATCCGCATGCCTTCGTTGATGCCGGGGGGGATCTTCACTTCCAGCGTCTTGTTGCGTTTGACCTTGCCCTGACCTTGGCAGGTCAAGCATGGCTCGGCAATGATCTTGCCGGCGCCGCGGCAGTGTGGGCAGGTCTGCTGGATGCTGAAGAAGCCCTGACGCATCGTGACCTGGCCTGATCCGCTGCAGGTGCTGCACACCTTCGGGCTGGTGCCCGCCTTGGCGCCGCTGCCATGGCAGGTTTCGCAACTGTCCCAGGTCGGGATGCGGATCTGGCTTTCCTTGCCATGAGCGGCCTCCTCCAGTGAGATCTCCATCGCGTACGAGAGGTCGCTGCCCCGGAAGACCTGTGACCCGCCGCCGCCGCGGCGCTGCCCACCGGCGCCGAAGATGTCACCGAAGATGTCGCCGAAGGCCTCGGCAAAACCGCCGAACCCGTCGGGACCTGCACCGCCACGGCCCATGTTGGGATCGACCCCTGCATGACCGTATTGATCGTAGGCGGCCCGTTTCTGCGGGTCGCTCAGCATCTCGTAGGCTTCCTTGGCCTCCTTGAATTCATCCTCGGACTTTTTTGCACCATCCCCCTGATTCCGGTCGGGGTGGTGTTTCATCGCCAGCTTGCGGTAGGCCTTCTTGATTTCGTCTTCGCCGGCGTTGCGGGCGACGCCGAGCACGTTGTAATAGTCACGCTTTGCCATGATCTGAGCCTTTTAAACACGAAGTCCCCCGTTCGCCTCTCGGCGCACGGGGGAGCTTTTTGCCGTCCGGAACATCGCGCCGGACGGCCGGTGGACAGTGATTACTTCTTGTCCTTGACCTCGGTGAACTCGGCGTCGACGACGTCGTCATCCCCGGCCTTCGGTGACTGCGCATTGCCGCCACCGCCAGTCGCTCCGGCTGCCCCCGGATCCGCCGCATCGGCACCCGCGGCCGCCCCGGCTGCGGCCTGCGCATCGGCGTAGACCTTCTCACCCAATTTCTGGCTGGCAGCCATCAGGGCTTCGGTCTTCGCCTCGATATCGGCCTTGTCTTCGCCTTTCAGCGATGTTTCGGCGTCCTTCAGCGCGGTCTCGATCTTTTCCTTCTCGCCGCTGTCCAGCTTGTCACCGTGCTCGGTGAGGCTCTTGCGAACGCTGTGCACCATCGCATCGGCCGAGTTGCGTGCCTGAATCAGCTCGAGCTTCTTCTTGTCGTCGGCCGCATTCATCTCGGCGTCCTTGACCATCTGCTGGATCTCGGCCTCGCTCAAGCCCGAATTGGCCTTGATCGTGATCTTGTTTTCCTTGCCGGTGCCCTTGTCCTTGGCGCCCACATGCAGGATGCCGTTGGCGTCGATGTCGAAAGTCACCTCGATCTGCGGCGTGCCGCGTGGCGACGGCGGAATGCCCTCCAGGTTGAACTCGCCCAGGCTCTTGTTGCCCGAGGCCATCTCGCGCTCGCCCTGATAGACCTTGATCGTCACGGCAGGCTGGTTGTCATCGGCCGTGCTGAAGGTCTGCTGGAACTTGGTCGGGATGGTCGTGTTCTTCTTGATCATCTTCGTCATCACGCCGCCCAGCGTTTCGATGCCCAGGCTCAGCGGGGTGACGTCGAGCAGCAGCACGTCCTTGCGGTCGCCGCCGAGCACCTGACCCTGGATCGCCGCACCCACTGCAACCGCTTCATCGGGGTTGACGTCCTTGCGAGGCTCCTTGCCGAAGAACTCCTTGACCTTGTCCTGCACCTTGGGCATGCGGGTCATGCCACCGACCAGGATCACGTCGTCGATATCGCCGACCGCCACGCCGGCGTCCTTGATCGCGGTGCGGCACGGTGCGATCGTGCGTTCGATCAGGTCCTCGACCAGCGCCTCGAGCTTGGCCCGGCTGAGCTTGATGTTCAGGTGCTTCGGGCCCGACGCGTCGGCCGTCACATAAGGCAGGTTGATATCGGTCTGCGCACTGGTCGACAGCTCGATCTTCGCCTTTTCGGCTGCTTCCTTCAGGCGTTGCAGGGCGAGCACATCCTTGCCCAGATCAACGCCTTGGTCCTTCTTGAACTCGGCAATGATGTAGTCGATGATGCGTTGATCGAAATCCTCGCCGCCGAGGAAGGTATCGCCGTTGGTCGACAAGACCTCGAACTGCTTCTCGCCGTCGACATCGGCGATCTCGATGATCGAGACGTCGAAGGTGCCACCACCCAGGTCATAGACGGCGATCTTGCGGTCGCCCTTTTCCTTCTTGTCGAGGCCGAAAGCCAGCGCAGCCGCGGTCGGCTCGTTGATGATGCGCTTGACATCGAGGCCGGCGATCCGGCCGGCGTCCTTGGTCGCCTGGCGCTGCGCATCGTTGAAATATGCGGGTACCGTGATCACCGCCTCGGTGACCGGCTCGCCCAGATAATCTTCGGCGGTGCGCTTCATCTTGCGCAGGGTTTCTGCGCTGACCTGCTGCGGGGCGATCTTGTTGCCGCGCACTTCGACCCAGGCGTCGCCGTTGTCGGCGGCAACGATCTTGTAGGGCATCAGGTCGATGTCCTTCTGCACTTCCTTTTCGGTGAATTTGCGGCCGATCAGGCGCTTCACCGCATACAGGGTGTTGCGTGGATTGGTGACGGCCTGGCGCTTGGCGGATGCGCCGACCAGAATTTCACCGTCCTCCTGATAGGCGACGATCGAAGGCGTCGTGCGCGCGCCCTCGGAGTTCTCGATCACCCGGGTGGTGTTGCCTTCCATGATCGATACGCACGAATTGGTCGTGCCGAGATCGATACCGATGATTTTTCCCATTTTGTTGCTCCTCTGGCGGATATTGGCTTGCGGGTAACTTGTGGATAACGAGGCCGGATTTCAAGGCCGACAGGCCCGAAAAACAACCGGATTCAGCTCGGTGCGGTGACCGTCACGAGCGCCGGGCGCAGCATTCGATCGGCGATCAGATAGCCTTTTTGAAGAACGGCGACAACGGTATTCGGTTCCTGGCCGGCAGTGGCGGCCGGCACCGCGCTGATGGCCTGATGCTGATGCGGATCGAACCGGCTACCGGGGGGCGGGTTGATCTCGATCACCTTGTTGCGCTCGAGCACGCTGGCCAATTGACGCAGCGTCGCGTGCACCCCTTCGAGAACCTGACCGGGTGCCGCATCCGGCATCGCGATGGCTGCCTCCATGCTGTCCATGACCGGCAGCAGCGCCTCGGCGAACGACTCGATGGCAAATTTGCGCGACTTGCTGATATCTTCATCAGCGCGGCGACGGGTATTTTCGGCTTCCGCCTTGGCGCGCAGATAGGCGTCGGCTACGTCGGTGTGCTTGGTTTCGAGCTCGGCGTATTTCTGCTGCCAGTCGGTTGCATCGCCAGGCGACGGGCCGAGATCAGCACTGCTGTCGATCGGGTTGTCGGGAGTGTCGGGGAACTCCGGGGTCCCATGTTTATCGGAATTGGCCATGGTGATGGGTTTTTGTGAATCGCCTGCTGTCTCGATCGGTTGCATCTGAGGTCCAAGCCCCTGATTTCAAGAGGGCATTTGACGGCGGCTTGGCCCATCGAGGCGCGCGAACTGAAAGCCGGCCTGCAGCCGGGCTGAATCAATTCTCGGGGTCGACGCTGGCGCTCCAGCGTTGCCAATCGGCGAGGTCTCGTCGGTCGCGTTTGGTCGGCCGACCCTGGTCGATGGCGTTTGCCGGCTCCGGAGCGAGCCGACGCTGCGCAGCCGCTCTTTCACGCTGGGCGATGCTGGCGGCGGTTTCCTCGTAAAGCAACTGTGCAACCGGGGCCGGCCCGCGGACATGACTCAGACCCCGCACCGTTACGGTACGCCGGCTCGCCTCCAGGTGCAAATCGATCAAGTCGCCGATTCGCACCGTTCGCGATGACTTGGCAGTCTGGCCGTTGACCAGGATCCGCCCTTTGCCGATCTGTTCACTGGCCAGACCGCGCGTCTTGTAGAAGCGTGCCGCCCACAACCATTTATCGAGGCGCGGGCCGTCGTCGGCTGGTGATGGCGGCTTCATGTCTCGGTCACCGGACCGCTCCACGTGCCAGTGCGCGTTCACGCTGCGCATCGAGCTCGCTCACGTCGGGTATCGATTTGGTATCCCAGCCTTGCATGTTGTCCTGCACGATGTTGCACAAGGCGGCAATCCAATCATGCTGATCATTCATGCAGGGGATGTAGTGGAATTGTTCACCGCCGGCCCCGATGTACGCAGCGCGCGCTTCGATGGCAATTTCTTCCAGTGTTTCCAGACAGTCGGCGACAAAACCCGGGCAGGTGATATCGACGCGCTTGACGCCTTGGCGTGCCAGTTCGACCAGCGTGGCCTCGGTATAAGGCTGCAACCATTCAGCCTTGCCAAAACGGCTCTGGAATGTGACGATCAGTTCGTCCGGCGAAATGCCAAGTCGTTGCCCGACCAATCGCGCGGTTTTCAGGCATTCGCAGTGGTAGGGGTCGCCCTGTATCAGATTGCGCTGCGGCAGACCGTGAAAGCTCATCACCAGCTTGTCCGGCCGGCCATTTTGTGCCCAGTGCGCGAGGATTCGTTTGGCCACCGCCTCGATATAGCCCGGGTGGTCGTGGAAACGGTTGACGAAGCGAAATTCAGGGATGTGGCGAACATTTCGCGCCCAGGTGTACACGGCATCGAAGACGCTGGCGGTTGTGGTCGATGAATATTGCGGATACATCGGCATGACGACGACCCGCCTGACGCCTTCGGATTTGAGCTGGTCGAGTACCGAGCCGATCGACGGGCTTCCATAACTCATCGCATGGCGCACGCTGATGTGGTGGCCCCGCTCGCCCATGTAGCCACGCAGCAGGCTGGTCTGCTTTTCGGTCCAGACCCGCAGCGGTGACCCTTCAGCCATCCAGATGCTGGCATATTTGCGCGCCGATTTGGCGGGCCGCGTCCGCAGGATCACGCCGTGCAGGATCAGCCACCAGACGAGGCGCGGAATCTCGACGACGCGCGGATCGCCGAGAAACTGCGCCAGATACGTGCGCAGCGCGGCGGCGGTCGGGGCATCGGGGGTCCCGAGGTTGCACAAGACCACGGCGACTTGTTCAGCGTGATCACGCTGACCATGGCGGAAGGCGGGTTCGGAGGCGTACGGCATGAGGCAGGGCTACGCACAAGCGCGCCGGCCTGCACTGGGCATTTTTCTACAAAGGGGCGATTATCAGCCAGCAGCGCGCCGTCTGCGCCGATACCCGTGACTCAAGCCGCCCCGACGATCTCGGCCGCACAAGCGGCTTCGGCTTGCGCGGTGGCTGCGAGGCACCTTCCATTGGCCGATCGCAAGACTTCGAACCGTAAACATTGAGCCGGCTGATCCTGTGGCAGCGAGCCGAAGCCGATCTCGCCGCTGCCGTGCAGGGTGCAGCGAGCGCGGCGCAGCGTCAGCACCTCCGGGTCATGATCGAATCGGACGAAGCTGCCGTTGTAGCTCATGTCGCTCAACAGGAAGGTGCTGCCGGTCCAGTCGATCCGGGCGTGCAGGCGAGACACCCGACTGTCGTCGATGCACCAGGTGGCCTGCGGGCTTCGTCCGAAGGTCAGCGGCAGCAATACCGACGAAAACTGCTGCTGATGACCGTCCCAGCTGAGCTGGATTGAACGATCGCAAGCGGTTCGGTTGGAAGCGTCGAGCCGGGTCGCCGCAAAATCATCGACCCGTTGCGGCGTCGTCAGAAATACGTGAACGGCCTCGGCGCGCCCGCGTACAGCGATATGGTCGAGATTCCTGAAGCGGCGCTGCGCCAGCGCGCTGAGTTGTGAAACCACATCGACGGTGACCAGGATTTCGTTGTCACCGGCATGATCGAGCAGCCGCGCAGCCACATTGACGGCATCGCCAAAACAATCGCCGTCGGTTTCGACCACTTCGCCATGCGCCAGGGCGACCTGCAGCTTCAGATCCGGGCGAGATCCGGTCAAGCCTGCTGCGGCGTCGCCGGCGCTGACCTCGGGTTGCTGCAGGGCCTCGTGCATCGATTGGGCAGCGCGCACCGCCGCCGCCGGCTCGCGAAAGCTCGCCATCAAACCATCGCCCAGAGTCTTGATGACCGTGCCGCCGCAGGCCTCGACCGCGCCGCACAGGCTTGCCACGCTGCTGGTGACGACGTGAGTGGCTTGCGTATTGCCCAGCCGCTCGAACAGGCCGGTGCTGCCGCGCAAATCGGCAAACACAATGCAACGGTCTGCGAGCTGGTTCATCGGCTTCGGGTTTGTCGGACGACTGGGTGGACTCCGTTGTTTCCCTTTTCGGCACTTCGGCGCGAAATTTCAGCGCTGAAATGAAAACCCCGGCTTGTGGCCGGGGTTGGCGGAGGTTGTCCAGGTCCTCCTGAGCTTGGGCATCCGGCACAAATTGCGTCGCCGCTGCGCGACAGCCCGCTGGAGCGGGCACTTATCAGGCCGACCTTTACAGGTTGTCCAGACAAGTGCGCAGTTTGTGTCTTCGGCGCAAACTCAGACGCCCTCGCGCCGCGATGGCGGCGGCCTTGCAGGCCGCACGCATCGGGCCAATCAAAGATTGTCCAGATACGTCCTGAGTTTGTCCGACCGGCTGGGGTGTTTCAGCTTGCGGATCGCCTTGGCCTCGATCTGGCGGATGCGTTCGCGCGTCACGTCGAACTGCTTGCCGACTTCTTCCAGCGTGTGGTCGGTGCTCATCTCGATGCCGAAGCGCATCCGCAGCACCTTGGCTTCTCGGGCGTCAGGCTGTCCAGGATGTCCTTGACGACATCGCGCAGTCCGGCCTGCATCGCAGCCTCGATCGGCGCGGTGTTGTTGGTGTCTTCGATGAAATCGCCCAGATGCGAATCGTCGTCGTCGCCGATCGGCGTTTCCATCGAGATCGGCTCCTTGGCGATCTTCATGATCTTGCGGATCTTGTCCTCGGGAATCTCCATCTTCTCGGCCAGCGTCGGCGCGTCGGGCTCGAAGCCGAACTCCTGCAGATGCTGGCGGCTCAACCGGTTCATCTTGTTGATCGTCTCGATCATGTGCACCGGAATGCGGATGGTGCGCGCCTGATCGGCGATCGAGCGGGTGATCGCCTGGCGGATCCACCAGGTTGCATAGGTCGAGAATTTGTAGCCGCGCCGGTATTCGAATTTGTCGACCGCCTTCATCAGACCGATGTTGCCTTCCTGGATCAGATCGAGGAACTGCAGACCACGGTTGGTGTATTTCTTGGCGATCGAGATCACGAGGCGCAAGTTGGCCTCGATCATTTCCTTCTTGGCGTCGCGCGAGGCTCTTTCGCCCTCGTTCATCCGCTTGTTGATCGCCTTCAGATCGGCCAGCGGGACCACCGCACGGGCCTGCTGGTCGGCGAGCTTTTTCTGCAATTCCTGAACCGGCGGCAAGTTGCGCTCGAGAACGGCGCTATACGATTTGCCGGCTGCGGCCTCCTTGTCGGCCCACTTCAGGTTCAGCGTGTTCGGCGGGAAATGCTTGATGAAATAGTCCTGCGGCATGCCGCATTTGTCGACCAGAATCTTGCGCAACTCGCGTTCGTAGCGGCGCACATCGTCGACCTGCGAGCGCAGGATCGCGCACAGTTTCTCGATCGTCTTGACGGTGAAGCGGATCGTCATCAACTCACCGCTGATCGCCTGCTGCGCACGCTCGTAGGTCGGCGACTGGTAGCCTTCCTTCTCGAAGGCCTTGCGCATCTTGTCGAAGTTGATTCGCAGATTGGCAAGCTTGGCGAGTGCAGCGGTTTTCAGCTCTTCGAGCTTTTTCGTCAGCGCCTTGCTGCCGCCATTGCCGTCATCGTCGTCGTCCTCGTCGAAGAAGTCGACATCCTCTTCGGCGACATAGTCGTCGGCCTCGCCTTCGGAAACGAAACCATCGACCACTTCGGAGATCGTCATCTCGCCGGCCTCGATGCGATCGGCATAGACCAGGATCTCGGCAATCGTCGTCGGCGAGGCACTGATCGCCAGCATCATCGCCTGCAGCCCGCCTTCGATCCGTTTGGCGATCTCGATTTCGCCTTCTCGGGTCAGCAGTTCGACGGTGCCCATCTCGCGCATGTACATGCGAACCGGATCGGTGGTACGGCCGAACTCGCTGTCGACGGTCGACAGCGCCGCTTCGGCAGCTTCTTCGGCTTCTTCCTCGGTGGCAGTCGTTGCGCCACCGCCAGCGATCAGCAGCGTCGCCGCGTCAGGCGCCTGCTCGTAGACCGCGATGCCCATGTCGTTGAGCATCGACACGATGGCTTCGAGAATTTCGGCGTCGACCAGTTTTTCAGGCAGGTGGTCGTTGATTTCCTGATGGGTCAGGAAGCCACGCGTCTTGCCCATCTTGATCAGCGTCTTCAGCTCTTGCCGGCGCTTGGCGACCTCTTCTTCAGTCAGCGCGGTCTCGTCGAGGCCGAACTCGCGCATCAGCGCACGCTCCTTGGCCCGCGAAACCTTCATCCGCAGTGGCTTGACCTTGGTCTTTGCTTCGTCTGTCGATTCGCTTTGATCGACTTCGGGTTCGGTTTCCAGGTCGGATTCGACGTCGCTGAAATCCTCGTCGGAATCAGTGCCGGACGGGCGCTCGGTCGACTTGGCAGCCACCTTGCCGGCCGGCCCGCGCTTGCTTTTCGCGGCATCGGCCTTGGCTGGCGTCGCCTTGCCCACCGCTGTTTTGCCAGCAGGCTTGGCAACGGCCTTGTCGGTCGCCTTGACCGGTGTTGCCTTGGCCAAGGCCTTGGCGGCCGGTTTGGCTGCCGCGGCCTTGGCGGGTGACTTGGCCGCCGGCAGGGCTGGCTTGGCCTTCTTGGTCAGAAGCCTGGTGTCTTCGGCAGCTGCCTGGCCGGTTGACTGATGGGCACTTTTCTTCGCGGTCATGCGATTCCTTGGTGTACTGTGGGCAGAGTTGCAGCCGGTCCCTCGCAACGAAGGACGTGCAAAGGCAGTTCACCGGCCATTTCGGACCGGCGAAAAATGCCGTTGCAAGGCGGGCAAGCAAGCGATGACCAGGTTGGCCTGACAGTCCTTGCGGTAAGCGGTGGCCTTGGAGGGGACCCTGTTTCAAAGGGTGGCCGGGGCCCGGAGGTGCTGTCGTCACTCTTGCTGCTATTTGCCGCGCATAGCGAACCCAGCATTATCCTTGATATTGGCTCGCCGGTCAAAAATTCAAGTCGGGTCCTGCTCCTGGACTGTCACCGACTTCAGCAAGGCATCCCGTTGGCGAGTCACCTGCCGCCACTCGTCCAATGCCGACGGCTCGCTGGCCGCGCGGGCGATCAGCTCCGTCTGCCGCAGCGACAGGCGCTCGATCCACATGCTGTCGAGCACGCGGCGCAAATCGGCAAATGAAATCTCGTCGTGCAGGGCTTCGGCTGGCACGTCGGCGACTTCCGGCAGGGGCGGATCGACAACCAACTGGGCTTGTTTCAGTTCGGCCCAGCTCATTGCGCCGTGGTCGGCCAGCTGGCGCTCCAGCCAGCTGAAGACCAGGCCGTGCGGCGCAGGCAGGCGGTGCAACAGGTCGTGATCGTCGTGCGACAGCTGATCCCACCAGGCGCTGTGCAGCAGCAACATGCGCAGGGCCTGATCGGCGGGGCTGCTCGGTGGACGCCGCGCCGTCGCCCGGCGCAGCGCGCCGCCGCCGCGTGACGACGCCGCATGCTGTGTGGGCGGTGCCGCCGCGCCCTGCGCGCTGGTTGTTCTGATCGCTGACCGACCGGATGGTGACTGGCCACGCCACAACTCGGCCAGTTCGGCTGCCTCGAGACCGCCCATGCTGGCGATTTCGCGCAGCAATTGCCGTTGCAACGAGCCGTCCGGAAGCGCCGTCCACATCGGTCGGGCCATTGCGACGAAACGAGCCTTGCCTTCTGCCTGACTCAGGTCGCAGCCGCTGCGTGCCTCTTCGAGCAATTGACGCGACAGCGGTATGGCGGCTTCGATGCAGCGTTCGAATGCCTCTGCACCGCGGTCACGAATGAACGAATCCGGGTCGTGTTCGGGCGGCAGAAAAAGAAACCGGATGCTGCGCGTATCGCTGGCGTACGGCAATGCCGCTTCCAGGGCGCGCGCCGCCGCGCGTCGACCGGCGGCGTCGCCATCGAAACTGAAAACGACCGATTCGGTGAATCTGAACAGTTTCTGTACATGCTCGGCCGTGCATGCAGTGCCAAGTGTTGCCACCGCGTTGGCATAGCCGGATTGCGCCAGTGCGACCACGTCCATATACCCTTCGACAACCAGGGCAAAACCGCGCTGCCGCATCGCCGTTCGCGATTCATACAGGCCGTAGAGCTCGCGCCCCTTGATGAATACCGGTGTCTCGGGTGAATTGAGATACTTGGGCTCGCCGACGCCGAGCACCCGGCCGCCGAAACCGATCACCTCTCCTTGAACCGACCGAATCGGAAACATGATCCGGTCGCGGAACCGGTCATACCGCTTGCCCTCGGTTTGCCCCTCGCCTTCCGACTCGGCCACGATCACCATGCCACTCTCTTCGAGCAGAGGATCGTCGTAACTCGGGAATACCCCCGCCAGCGCCCGCCAGCCAGCAGGCGCATAGCCGAGGCCGAAACGCGCCGCGATTTCCCCTGACAGCCCGCGTCCCTTCAGATAGTCCACGGCATGGACGGCAGCCTTGAGCTCGCGGCGGTAATGGTCAGCGGCTTTACGCAACAGGTCGGTGAGGCTCGTCTGGCGGGCCCTGTGCGCACTGCTTCGCTCACGATCCGCGGGGCTGCGGTCGTCTTCGGGGACGCTCATTCCCACTTGCTGGGCAAGATCCTTCACCGCATCGACAAAGCCCATTCCGAGGTGGGCGACCAGGAAGCCGATTGCATTCCCACTGGCGCCGCAACCAAAGCAGTAATAGAACTGCTTGCTCGGGCTGACCGAGAAGCTGGGAGATTTTTCACCGTGGAAGGGGCACAAACCCATCAGGTTGGCGCCACCCTTGCGCAATTGAACGTGCCGACCGACCACCTCGACGATGTCGACTCGACTGAGCAGATCCTGAACAAATGACGGCGCGATCACCAATGGAGTCTACGGCGACAGCGCCATGCAGGCGGCAGCGCGGCTTGTTCACAGCCGCATCGGTGAGAAGTGCGGTTTCGATGCCGCCGCGATCTGGCCGATCGGACGGCGTTGCAATCGGGTAGCGGAAAAAGCAGCGCCGCCTCGTGGGCGGCGCATTGCTTTGTTCACGACGCCGGGGTGCGTCGCGGTCAGACTCAGAGGGTGAATTCCTCGATCTTGCGTCCCGATGCCAGGGCCGCCTTGAGCCACTTGGGCTGCAGGCCGCGCCCGCTCCAGGATTCACCGGTTGCCGAGTTGCGGTATTTGGCGGCCACTTTGCCACCCGCCGAGCCGCCGCTGCGCGGCGAACTCGATTTGCCGCTGATATCTGCAATGCTCAGACCTTGTTCAGCCATCAGCCCTTTGACCTTAGCAATGGCATCGGCCCGCTCGTGTCGTCGGGTGGCTTCAATCTGGCGATCCAATTCGGCTTTTTTATCCAGCAGTTCCTGCAATGAGGCCATTTGCAATCCTTTACGGTGTGTTTATCGATCCACCGTGAAGCATCCACGGCGCACCCGCATTATACAAATGGTTCGCAGCAAAAAAACCAGATATTCATTTATAGCCGACGCGATCGAGCATCTGCTGAACCTTGCCCTGGTTTTTACCGGCAAACTTGACCGGGACGGTTTCAGTCTTGAATGTGCCCATCGCCTCGAGCGCGGGGTTGGATGGCTTCAGATTGGTGACGACCGGCCATTCATTGTTGCCGTCGGCAAAATAGATTTGTGCCTGGTCGCCGGCCAGATACTCCAGAAATTGAACGGCGTTGTCGCGGTTCTTGGCATGGCGGGCGACCGCTGCGCCGGCGATATTGACGTGGGTGCCGAAACTCTGCTGGTTCGGGAATATCACGCCGATTTTTTCGACAACCGCGCGGTCTTCCGGCTTGTTCGATCTCATCAATCGGGCCAGATAGTAGCTGTTGGTCAGTCCGATCTGGCATTCGCCGCTGGCCACTGCCTTGATCTGATCGGTATCGCCACCCTTCGGATCGCGGGCCATATTGGCTACCATCCCTTTCAGCCAGTTTTCGGTTCCGGCCTCGCCCAGATGTTCCATCATCGATCCGAACAGCGAGAGGTTGTAGGGATGCGATCCTGAACGGGTACAAAGCTTGCCCTTGTTCTTCGGATCGGCCAGGCTCTGGTAAGTCGCGACGTCGGCCTTGTCGACCGACATCTTGTTGTAGACGATGACCCGGGCGCGTGTCGACAGGCCGAACCAGTGGACGCCGTTGGGCGTCTCGTCGCCACGCAGTTGGGCTGGTACCCTGGATTCGAGCAGCGTCGACTTGATCGGCAGGAACAGGCCGTCGGTCTCGGCGCGCCACAGGCGTGCAGCGTCGACCAGCAGCACCACATCGGCCGGACTTGCCGAACCTTCGCTTTTCAGCCGCGCCAGAATGCCGGCGTCATCGGCATCGACCCGATTGATCTTGATGCCGGTGGCCTTTGTGAAATTGCTGTAGAGCGCCTCGTCGGTCTGATAGTGGCGAGCCGAATACAGATTGAGAAGCTTTTCTTGCGCACCGGCGTGCAACGGCAACATGGCGCCGATCGCCAGCGCTGCAAGGGCAAGCCGACACGTCCAGTGTCCGGCGAGACCGAGCGGGGATGAAGCCAAGCGGGGTAAAGCAGCCATCGGAATTCCTTGCGTTGGTCAGAATCCCGATTCTATATAAATACGAATCATTCTTGATCCGACAGCCACCAAGGCCTTGCAATCAGCTTGCGAAAGCGCGCGAGCCCGGCGGCGTCTGCTCAGCTCAGTGCGCCTGCGCTGCCGAGGATTTGTTCAAGGCGCTGGCGGAACGTAGCCGGCCACCTGTTCGGCGCCGTCGCCGAAGAAAAAATTCTCCATCTGCCGAGCCAGATACTGGCGGGCGCGCTGGTCGGCCAGGTTCAGGCGGTTTTCGTTGACCAGCATCGTCTGGTGCTTCATCCACGCCTGCCAGGCTTCCTTGCTCACTTCGCCGTAGATGCGTTTGCCCAGGTCACCTGGGTAGGGCGCGAAATCGAGGCCTTCGGCTTCTTTTTTCAGATAAACGCATTGCACGGTGCGAGCCATGAGCAAACTCCAATCGAGTGTTGTGAAATCCGAACGCAGCGGTCGCTGCCGGGTGGCAGCGACTAGAGCTGGCTTGGGCTGAGTTTCTTGACCAGCACCACACTGCGCCGGTCCCAGTTGTATTTTCGCTTGCGCGCTTCAGGCAGCCATTGCGCATCCACCGGGGCAAACCCGCGCTTCAAGAACCAGTGCATGGTGCGGGTGGTCAGCACAAAAACGCTGTCGAGCCCGGCGGCTCGCGCACGCTGCTCGATCCGTTTGAGGATTCGCTCACCATCACCTTGCCCTTGCACATGCGGCGAGACGGTCAGTGCGGCCATTTCGGCGGTCCGCGATTCGGGGTAGGGGTACAGCGCTGCGCAGCCGAAGATCACGCCGTCGTGTTCGATCACCGTATAGACGCCGATATCGCGCTCGATCTCGGTGCGGTCACGTTTGACGAGCGTGCCGTCGCGCTCGAACGGCTCGATCAATTGCAGGATGCCGCCAATATCGTCGGGACCGGCCTCGCGCAGGCTTTCGAGCTTTTCGTCGACGATCATGGTGCCCACGCCATCATGGGTAAACGATTCGATCAGCACCGAGCCGTCGACCGAAAAAGGCACGATATGCACCCGTTCGACGCCGTTTTCGCAGGCCTTTACAGCATGTTGCAGATAAAACGCGGTATCGGTGGGCTGCACCGGGTCGGGCAGGCTGGCCAGCAACTTCTTCGCACCGTTGAGCGTCAGCTCCTGATCGATTTCACTGGCCGGATCATTGGGATCGAGTGGAATGCCGGCCACTTCGGTCAGATAGATCAGTTTGTCGGCCTGCAGCGCAATCGACGCGCTGGCGGCGACGTCTTCCATGCTCAGATTGAATGCTTCGCCGGTGGGCGAAAAGCCGAATGGTGACAACAGCACCAGCGCACCGAATTCAACCGCGCGCCGGATACCTGCTGAATCGACCTTGCGAACCAGCCCCGTATGCTGAAAATCGATGCCGTCGACGATGCCGACCGGACGCGCTGTGATGAAGTTGCCCGATACGACTCGAATCTGGCTGCCGGCCATCGGGGTATTCGGCAGGCCCTGCGAAAACGCGGCCTCGATCTCGTAGCGCAATTGACCGGCCGCCTCCTGTGCGCAGTCGAGTGCCAGTGCATCGGTGATTCGCATGCCATGGCTGAATTTCCACTGCCCGCCTTTCGCGATCAATTGTTCCTGCACCTGCGGCCGAAAGCCGTGCACCAGCACGACCTTGATTCCCATCGCATGAATCAACGCCAGGTCTTGCGCAAATGCGGCCAGCTTGCCAGCAGCGATCAATTCGCCGGCAATCGCAACAACAAACGTCTTGCCACGATGGGCGTGGATATACGGCGCCACCGACCGAAACCACGGGACGAAGGTGTGCGGGAATACCAGGCTCATCGGGGCAATGGTGGAGGCTTTGGAATAATGTGCTGATTTTGCACGAAGGATTCATGCGAACCCTCGGCGTTTCTTCATGAGCGCAGACGACGGCAACCCGGGCCGGGCACGACGACGCAGAAGGCCCGCGAACGCCGCGCCGAAGCCGAATGCCGCTGCAGCCTCGCCAGTTGCCGCGCGCAGCCGCCCAGAGTCCGCTCGTGAACAGCCGTCAGTGGCAGCGACTGTCGTGGCAGCTCGATCAGCAGCGGCTCGGTCCGAGAGCACGACCGGAGACGCACTCGCCGCCTTCCCGGAAATCACCTTCCCGCCGGCCTTGCCGGTGTCAGCGCGGCGGGACGAGATCGCGCGCGCGATCGAAGCCCATCAGGTGGTCATCGTCTGTGGTGAAACCGGCTCCGGCAAGACCACACAGCTGCCGAAGATCGTGCTCGGCCTGGGCCGCGGCCGCGGAGTCGGCGGCAGGGGGCTGATCGGTCACACGCAGCCGCGGCGGATCGCCGCATCCAGCGTCGCCAAGCGGATTTCGCAGGAGTTGAACTCGCCGCTCGGCGAACATGTCGGTTTCAAGGTTCGTTTTCAGGACCGCTTGTCCCCTGGCGCCAGCGTCAAGCTGATGACCGATGGCATCTTGCTGGCCGAAACGCAGTCCGACCCGCTGCTGAGGGCCTACGACACCCTGATCATCGACGAGGCCCACGAGCGCAGCCTGAACATCGATTTTCTGCTCGGCCACCTGCGGCAGATCCTGCCGCGCCGGCCCGATCTGAAAGTGATCGTCACGTCGGCCACCATCGATGCCGATCGATTTGCGCAGCATTTCCGTTCGAAGTCCGGGCCCGCGCCGGTCATTCAGGTTTCCGGCCGCTTGTTTCCAGTCGAGCAGCGTTATCGCCCGTTCGAAGAGAGCCGTGAATACGGCCTGAACGACGCGATCGCCGATGCGGTCGACGAACTCTGGCGCGGCAATCCGGGTGGTGGCGACGTGCTGGTCTTTCTGCCCGGCGAGCGCGAGATCCGGGATGCCGCCGAAGCCTTGCGCAAGCACCATCCGCCTGGTGTCGAGGTGGTGCCGCTGTTTGCCCGCCTCGGTCAGGCCGAGCAGGATCACATCTTCGAGCCGCACAGCGCACGGCGCATCGTGTTGGCAACCAATGTGGCCGAAACCTCGCTGACGGTACCGGGCATCCAGTATGTGATCGATGCCGGTACCGCGCGCGTCAAACGCTACAGCTACCGCAACAAGGTCGAGCAACTGCAGATCGAGCCGATCAGCCAGGCCGCTGCCAATCAGCGCGCCGGGCGCTGCGGGCGGGTCAGCAACGGTATCTGCATCCGGCTGTATGACGAGAAGGACTTTGCCGAGCGTCCGCGTTTTACCGATCCGGAGATTCTGCGTTCGTCGCTGGCCGGCGTGATCTTGCGGATGAAGTCACTCGGCCTCGGCACGGTCGAGGATTTTCCGTTCATCGAGCCGCCGCCGCGGCGTGCCATTGCCGACGGCTATCAGTTGCTCGGTGAGCTCGGTGCCGTCGATGAGCAGAACGAATTGACGGCGATGGGGCGCGAACTGGCACGCCTGCCGCTCGACCCGCGGGTCGGACGGATGATTCTGGAGGCACGCAATCGCGAAGCGCTGAGCGAGGTGCTGGTGATCGCCAGTGCGATGAGCCTGCAGGATGTTCGCGACCGGCCGCTCGAACAACAGCAGGCAGCCGACGCTGCGCATCGCCAGTTCGACGACGAACGTTCGGAGTTCAGCGGCACGATCCGTTTGTGGGCGTGGCTTGATGCGATGCGCCATGGCGGAGCGCCGCGAGCGATCAACGGCAATCAACCCGACACGGCCGAACGGCAGCCGCGCATCTCGCACCGCAAGCAGGAGCAGATGCTGCGCGACCATTTCATTTCGCCACGCCGGGTGCGCGAGTGGCGCGATATCCATTCGCAATTGCACACCGTCGTGGCCGAACACGGCTGGCGCCTGAACAAGGCCCCCGCCAGCTACGAGCAACTCCATCTTTCGCTGCTCGCCGGGCTGCTGGGCAATATCGGCAACAAGAGCGAAGACGACGAGTGGTATCTCGGTGCGCGCGGCATCCGCTTTTATCGGCATCCTGGCGCCAACCTGGCGAAAAAACCGGGGCGCTGGATCGTTGCCGGCGAATTGGTCGAAACCACGCGCTTGTATGGCCGCAACCTGGCCAATATCGATCCGGCCTGGCTGCCCGATATCGCCGGCCACCTGATCAAGAAGCAGTTGCTCGACCCCCATTGGGAAAAGAAGGCGGCCGAGGTGATTGCGCTCGAACGGGCGACGCTGCATGGCCTGGTGATCTACCACAACCGGCGGGTCAATTTCGGATTGATCGATGCTGCGGCGGCCCGCGAGATCTTCATTCGCGAAGCACTGGTCGGCGACGAGTGGGAGACCCGACTACCATTCCTCGCCGCCAACCGCAAGCTGATCGCACAGGTCGAGGATCTCGAGCACAAATCGCGCCGCCAGGATGTGCTGGTCGACGATGAGTTGATCCACGCCTTCTACGACGCCCAACTGCCTGCCGATGTCTGCAGCGGCGCCAGTTTCGAGCGCTGGTATCGGCGTGAAGCCGAGCGCCAGCCGCGTTTGTTGATGCTGACCCGTGACGAGCTGATGCGCCACGAGGCTGCAGGCATCACCACCGCAGCGTTTCCGAAAGTGCTGCGCCTGGGAGGTGTCGATTGCAGCGCGAGTTATCTGCATGATCCCGGCGACCCGAAAGACGGCGTGACGGTGACGGTGCCGATCTATGCGCTGAACCAGGTCAGCGAGGAGCGCTGCGAATGGCTGGTGCCGGGTCTGCTGAAAGACAAGGTGCTGGCGCTGGTCAAGAGCCTGCATCAGCGACCGCGATCACGGCTGGTGCCGCTGCCCGACCATGCCGATTCGTTCGCCGAAGCGGTACGTGTTGATGGCCGGTTCGGCGAGGGCAGCTTGCTCGAAGCCTTGCTGCACGATGTGCGCGAGCGCACGCAACTCGATGTCAAGCGCGCGGACTTCAAGCTCGAATCGGTGCCGGTCCATCTGTTCATGAATTTCCGCATCGTCGACGAGCATGGCCGCCAACTCGGCATCGGCCGCAACCTGGCTGCCCTCAAAGCCGAATGGGGCGGCGAGGCGCGCTCGGCATTCCAGGCGCTGGCGAAGCTGAAGACGTCTGAACTCGCGGCGCCCGCGGCGCAACCCTTGAGAGGCGCCGCATCGTCGATCGTCAAGGCTGTGACCCGGCCTGGCGGACCGGTCACTGACGCAGTGGCGGCGGCACCAGCACCAACTTTGCCAACTGCGCAGGCGCAGCGTTTTACCGATTGGACTTTCGGCGAGTTGCCCGAGCTGATGGAGGTGCGGCGCGGCAACCAGAGCCTGGTCGGATTTCCGGCATTGATCGATCGCGGTTCGTTTGTCGAGATCGAGGTCTTCGACGAGCCGGACGTTGCCGCTCGCAAGCACCGCGCCGGCATGCGCCGACTGATCGCCCTGCAGCTGCGCGATGCGCTGAAATACCTGGAGAAGAATATTCCCGATCTGGTCGGGCTGTCGGTGCTGTTCATGCCGCTGGGCACCGCCGATGAGCTGCGAGCGCAAATCATCGATCTGGCACTCGAGCGTGCATTCCTCGCCGAGCCACTGCCCACCGATGCGACAGCATTTGCGCGCCGCATCGACGAGGGTCGCAGCCGCCTGAACCTGATCGCCAATGAAGTGGCGCGAATGGCCTCGCAGGTGCTGATCGACCATGCAGCTGCGGCTCGCAAGTTGCGGGATTCGCGGCCACCCAAAGAGGTCGCCGACGATCTGGCCGGCCAGCTTTTGCGCCTGGTCGACAAGCGCTTTCTGACCGACACGCCCTGGGCCCAGCTGGCGCACCTGCCACGCTATCTGAAAGCGATCACGATGCGCCTGGACAAACTGCGCAGCGATCCGGCGCGAGATCTGCAACGCCTGGCCGAGTTGCGCCCGCTGGAGCAGCGCTGGCTGCGCCTGCTCGCCGATCGCAAAGGCGCCATCGATCCGAGGCTGGTCGAATACCGCTGGTTGCTGGAAGAACTGCGCGTCGGTCTGTTTGCGCAGGAGTTGCGAACGCCCCAGCCGGTCAGCGTCAAGCGGCTCGACAAGGTCTGGGCCCAGTTGCTGCACTGATCTGCTGCGGGCCGGCCGCATCGGCTACATTGCGGTTTTCCGCGGCTTCTCGACCGGGCCTGCGGTCTTCAGGGTCAGACTCAACGGAGCAAACATGGGCATCATCGGCATGATCGTGATCGGCTTCATCGTCGGACTGGTAGCCAGGGCCATTCTTCCAGGTACTCAGGCGCTTGGATTCATCTTGACCACCGTGCTTGGAATCGTCGGCTCGTTCGTCGCTGGCTACGCCGGCCAACTGCTCGGTCTTTATCAGGCCGGACAGGGCGCCGGGTTCGTCGGCTCGGTGCTGGGTGCGATGATCCTGCTGTACATCGTCGGCAAGGTCAAAGGCGACGGGAATTCGAAAAGGTGACCGCGCCGACAAGTGACGACGGCGACTGGGTCGTTGTTCCCGGTAGCGAGACCGAGATCGAGGCGATCGCTCGGCATTGCCGACGCATGGTGACCAAGCGGGCCATGTTTGCTGCCGGTGTCGCTGCGCTGCCGATCCCCGGCATCGATTGGCTCACCGACGTCGGCATCCTCGTCAAGCTGATTCCGCAGATCAATGCCGCGTTCGGACTCAGCCCCGAGCAGATCGAGCGGCTGGCGCCCGAGCGTCAGATCGCGGTGTTCAAGGCCGTTTCGGCTGGCGGCAGCATGTTGATCGGCAAGCTGATCAGTCGCGAATTGATCCTGCGCCTGCTCAAGCTCGTCGGCGTGCGCTTGACCGTGCAGCAGGCGTCCAAATATGTGCCGTTGGCCGGGCAGGCGGTGTCGGCGGCGCTGACCTTCTCGGCACTCAAACTGGTTTGCGATCAGCACATCCGTCAATGCATGGCGGTTTCGCGGCACTTGCTGCTCGAAGGGCCGGCCGGCCAGGCGCAAGCCAGCCCCTTCGACGACGGTTCCGGAGCGGCCAGCTGACCGGTCGTCCTCAGCCCGGGTAGAATGCCGCTTTTCGGGGCGTAGCGCAGCCTGGTAGCGCAACTGGTTTGGGACCAGTAGGTCGCGAGTTCGAATCCCGCCGCCCCGACCAATACCGCAGACCCATCGCGGGCTCGACTGCTTTGGTGCAACGTTGGCCATCGTGCTGCGAGCATCATCGAGCCGCTGCACAACCTGCCAGATCCGCAGCCCGTAGCTCAACTGGATAGAGCACCGACCTTCTAAGTCGGATGTCGGGGGTTCGAGTCCCTCCGGGCTGGCCAAATCAGGATGTCGACAACTCTCCCTTCGACTGACTGCGTCGCGATTCTCCGCTTGCATCTGCCCGAATCATCGCCGTTGTAAACCACGCGCTGGCCAACCAGAAGCGGAGCCAGCGTCGCGTGTGTTGCCACGGCGACTCGGCAAACCAGTCGGCATCGACTGCCGCAAATTGCCTGACGAACGGAAAGATCGCCACGTCGATCAGGCCCGCGCTGTCGCCGCCGATGAAGGCGTGTCGTGCGAGCATGCTTTCAAGGTCGGCAATCAAGGCGGTCTCGGCCCGTTGGCGGTAAACCGCCTGGTTGAATTCAGCGTCACGCGGCGCATATTTGTAGCGATCGAGCGCTTGCTTGAACGGGCCGTCGTTGGAATGCAGCAAGTGGTGCAAATCGGTCCGGTCGTCGTGGCGCAACCAGCCGTCAGGATCCGACTGTTGCAATGCCCAGCGCATGATGTCCAGACTTTCATCGATGACTCGGTCATCTGGGCACTGCAGCACCGGCACCGTGCCTTTGGCCGACAGTCTGAGCATGGCAGCGGGTTTGTTGCGCAGTGAGACCTCGCGCAGGTCGACCGCAACTGCTGCCCGCACGATCGCCATCCGCGCCCGGATCGCATACGGGCAACGGCGAAAGGAATAAAGAAGCGGCAACAAGCGATGGCTGCCGTCAGGGTCGGCGCATGCGTGCACCTGGCAGCCGTGCTGGCTGGCTGCGCGCAGGATCCGGTCGGACGTCGATGGATCGTCGGTAGCGGCCCGACAACGCTGCGTCGCTGTGCTGCTGATCGTCGCTGTCGTCGCAGTCGTCAAGCAGCGCGGCAGGCAATGGCTCGCTGAACGCCAGCGCGGCATAACCGACAACCTGCTTGCGCTGGCCGCCGGTGTCGCCCGAGTTGCACAGATCGAGCAGTTCGGCGCGCAGGCCATGTCGACGTGCAGCCAGCATGGCGCCATTCAAGATGTGCGCGCCGCAGGCCTCGAACGGATCGAAATCGGTGGCCAGGTCGACCAGTCGAGATGCCGTCATTCGATCGGTCAGGCACGCATCCGGATAGGCCAGGGCGTGCGAGAGGTTGGTGCTGATGACAAACACGGTTTCCTCGCCACCCCACAGCCGCTCGATCACCGCTGCCACCGCGTGCGGGCTGGCGCGACCCACTGCCAGAGGCAGCAGGCGGAAGACCTCGCCGATGGCAGCCTGCAGAAACGGCAGTTGACTGTCGAGCGTCCGCTTGAACGTTTGCATGCGGTGGTCGGTGTGCGCCTGGTCCAGGCCCGCCAATTCGGCCCGGGCCTCGATGTCGAGCGACACGCGGCCCAATGGTGTCTCGACGGCATCGACTGTCGGCATGCTGATGACGTTGCTCGCGCACCGATGCGCTGGGCCCAGAAGGACGACCCGGCGGATCCCCGCGGCGTGACGCGCCAAGCGAGCGTAGGCACGTCGGGCGGTCGGGGCGGAGCAGGCATCGCCGGCATGCGGCACGATCAGCAGCTTGGGGGCCGGCGCGTTCGCACCTGCGCAGAGCCCGACGACAGATCGTCTCGCCTGCGACTTGAGGCATTCGGCATCGGCCTGATTGGACATGCCGGCGTCGGCAGCCGGGCGGATTGCGAACATGAAGCGGTCTCCTGTGCCTGCCAAGGTGAGACCGGTTTGCGCGTTATCAACCCGCACGCTACAACTGCCGATGCCCGTGCAGCGCTCAAAGGAAACGCTTCAACAGTCGCCGTTCGGTGGCTTGCAGGGTTTTCTCGGCCAGTGCCTGAAGCGCTGCCGCGGCCTGGCTAGTGGCCACATCGATACCCAAGCCGGCATCGCCCGGCCAATCGGCGTCGAGCCGCAGATAACGATCGCCCAGACGGTCTTCCATCATCGCCTGGACGTGCTGCTGCTGGACGGCAATCATCGTCAGGATCAGCCGGCCATCGGACAGCCAGCCAAGCGCGCCGGCATTGGTATCGACGCCGGCGGCCGGCCGATAAGAGCGGATCGCGGTGCCGAGCGACAACATGCGGACGACTGCGGGATCGGCAGCCAGGAAATGTTCAGCCTCGTGCAGGGCGACCTGATCCGGCGCGACGGCGAACAGGCCGCCATCTGCGTAGACATCGTTGCCGATCTTCACCGACGGAAAATAAGCCGGGGCGGCGCAGGCGGCAAGTACCGCATCGATCAGCGCCACGTTTTCGTCGCCGCCGGCGGTGTCGCTGTGCGGTGTCTTGAAGACCTTGGTGCGGCTGCGCGTCACGTTGACAGCCGGCAGCAGCAGCGGGTGCAAGGCATCCTTCATCCGCGCTTTGCCGAATCGCTCGGCCAGCGCCGCGCGCAACGCGACATTGCCGTATTTGGGCCCCAGCACCGAGCGGCTCAGGTCGATCAGGCGTCCGATCGTGCCGCCCGGTTTGCCGCGAGGCGAAAAAATCGCCGCCCCACGGGTCAGAAACAACTCGACCACATCGTCCATCGGCAATTCGAATGCGGCTGCGCTGGCGATGATGCCGCCAACCGAGGTGCCGGCGATCAGATCGAACCGGCGACCGATCGGTTCGCCGATATCGGCTTCGATGCCGGCCAGCACGGCGGCCGAATACAAGCCCAGAAAACCGCCGCCCGATAGCGCCAGGATGCGAAAGCCGCGGCTGTTTCTCGGTTGCGCGGCAAGGTCGGCATCGGTGCTGCTGGGCTTGGCGACGCTCACGCCGACCATCGCAGCAGCGACAAACGCCAGACCGGGCGTGCTGCACGGGCACTGCAGGCCGGTTCACATTTAACCGACATCCGGCGCGACGGGTGGTCAATCGACATGACCCCCGAATACACTTCGAGCATTGGGCAGTCTCCAGGCGCGTGCTTGTGGACAGGTCTACCGACTCTAGTGCATCCCGCTGCCAGCATGCTCGACGCAATCAGGCGACTGTTCACCAGCAAGCCCGCGGGCCCGGATTGGCGCGCGGTGTCGGCTTGGGCGAAGGCGCAGGGCTTCGCTTTCAAGCAGGTTCCCGAGTCGGCTGGCTTTGCGATTGACGGCGTATTCGGTGACCAGCCCTGGCGGCTTGAATGGGGGCCACCCCAGCGCCGTTATGTGCAGACGCGCGAACTGCGCATGCGCATGGAGCTGAGCTTGCGGCAGGATCCGGCGATGATGGTGCTCAGTCGGCGCCTGCTCGAGCTGCTCGAGCAGGAAACCTTCGATGATTTCACGCAGGGCACGCAGACTTATGTCGGCAGTTCGGTGCCCGAAGAAATGCGATGGCTGGCGATGTGGCCACGTGCCGCTCTGGTTGGACAACGTGAGGTGCGTGAGCATTTCGCCGCACTGGGTGTCATTCCCGACGCCGCCGGTTCGTGGATTCAGGGCCCGCTGGCGACGCAGTTGCTGGCCGCACTGCCCGGGTTGTTGCGCGAGCAGCCACCCTTCATGTTGATGTGCCATCGGCAACGGCTTTATCTGCGGATGGAGCTGGCCGCGGTCGAGGTGGCCGATCTGGCTGAGGCAGTCGCGATCTTTGCGGTAGCCGGCCGGCAAATCTTCCGCCTCGAAGACCGCGAGTCCGAAGCTGCAGGCTGGACGCTGGCGACGACGGCCGCATCGCGAACCGCCGACTGACATCGCGCTGCAAGGCTGCAGCGTCAGCGGCTGCCCCGGGCGATCTGCCAGCCCATCTCGGCCAGTGGTCGGGCGCCGGCGGCGGCTTGCCTGGCCTGGCTGCTCGATGCGGTGCCGTCGACCACCCGCTTCGCGATGCCTTGCAGAATGCCGGCCATCCGGAACAGGTTGTAGGCCATGTAGAAGGTCCAGTCAGCCAATACAGCGTCGATGTCGTTGCCCGGTCGGGTGCGGCCGGTGCGTTCGCAATAGCGGGCGATGTAGCGGGTCTCGTCGGGGATTCCGAGCGACTTCAGATCGAGCCCGCCGATGCCGCGGAATGCGCTGGCCGGGATGTGCCAGGACATGCAGTGGTAGCTGAAATCAGCCAGCGGATGGCCGATCGTCGACAGCTCCCAGTCGAGCACGGCCAGCACCCGCGGCTCGCGCGGGTGAAAGACCAGGTTGTCGAGCCTGAAATCGCCGTGCACGATTCGGCTCTGCCGCTCGTCGCGTGCACTGGCCGGGATATGGGCCGGCAGCCATTGCATCAACTCGTCCATCGCCGCGATCGGCTTGGTCACCGATGCCTGGTACTGCTTGCTCCAGCGGCCGATCTGCCGCTCGAAATAATTGCCCGGCTTGCCGAAGCTGTCGAGCCCGGCGGCAGCCACGTCGACGCGGTGCAGCGCGGCAATGACGCGGTTCATTTCGTCGTAGATCGCTGCCCGGCCTGCCGGCTCATGGTCGGGCAGGGACTGGTCCCACATGACCCGGCCTTCGATGAATTCCATCAGATAGAAAGCGCGGCCGATGATCGATTCATCCTCGCAAAGCAGCACCATTCGCGGCACCGGCACGTCGCTGTCGGCCAGCGCCTTCATGACGCGAAATTCGCGCTCGATGGCGTGCGCCGAGGGCAGCAGTCTGGCTGACGGGCCCGGCTTGGCGCGCATCACATAGATGTTGTCGGCGGTGCCGAGCTTGTAGGTCGGATTTGATTGGCCACCGTTGAACTGCTCGATCCGAAGCGGCCCGCGCAACCCTGGCAATTCACGGGCCAGGTAGGCAGCCAGTGCGTCGAGGTCGATGGCGTGCTGATCGCTTGGCGGTTTCGTACCGGTCTGGGCTTCCATGAGCTTGGTCCTTTGCAGTGCTGCCTGGCAGTCGGGCAATCAGCCGTGTTGTTCGGCAATCGCCAGCAGTTTTTCTTTCGACAAGACGACCAATCGCGTCGGCTCGATTCGCAGCGCGCCGTCACGTTCGAATCCCTTCAATTCCTGGTTGACCCGTTGCCGCGAAGCCCCGAGCAGATGGGCGATATCCTCTTGCGCAAGCGCCAGGCCGATGCGTGTCTCGTCGCCTTGCCGGGTGCCGTAGCTGCGCGCCAGAAAGAGCAGTTGCTTGGCCAGCCGCGATGCCAGCGGTTTGGTCGCCAGATCCTCGATGGCATCGAACATCAGGCGCAGTCGTCGACAGTTCAGACGCAGCAGCGCGTCATACAACTCGACGTGATGGGCCAGCAGGTGATGGAAATCGGCCTTGCGCACCGCCAGCAGCGTGGTCTCGCCGTGGGCATTCGAATCATGGGTTCGTGGCAGGCCGTCGAACAGCGCGATGTCGCCGAACCAGACCCCGGGCTCGACATAGGTCAGCGCAATCTGCTTGCCCGACAGCGAAACCGAGCTGACGCGGACCGCCCCCTTGGCGACACCACACCATTCGGCGGCAACCCCGCCGCGGGTCGACATCAACGCGCCGTCTTCGAGTCGGCGAACGGTTGCGCGCGACAGAATATCGTTGCGCAGCGACACCGACAGTTTGGCGAACCACACCCCCGATTCGATCGCTCGACGCTCGCTGGCCGTGAGGACACTGGAATTCATGCTCGATCGGTGGCTGAAAGGGAAGGGCAGCAGGATCTCGATGTCTCTATTGTGGGCCGCAGTCGAGCTCGCCAGCCACCCGCCACGATCGGCTGGCAATACCGACGCGGCGGCGGCTTCGGCGAGGGTCGGCGCAGGCCTTTGTCTTGTATCTTCATGTTAGAGTCATCTCAACTGATCTTGCCCTTGAGCATGCACCGAGTCGTTCACGTCACCCTCGTTGGTTCCCTGCTGCTCGTCGCCGCGCAATGCGCGATGGCCCTCGGGATGGGCCAGGTGCGAACCACCAGCAAACTGGGCGATCCGCTGGAGTTTTCAGTCGCCTTGTCGAGTCAGTCGGGCGAGGCGCTGGCCGAGGATTGCATTTCTGCCGACGTGTTTTCGGGTTCGTCCCGGGTTCCCGACAACATGGTGCGACTGCGCATCGACCGTTCGGCCTCGGGCCTGCCGACGGCGTTGCATGTCAATACGGGTACCCGGATCGACGAGCCGCTGGCCAGGATCGAGTTGGCGTTCAACTGTGGCACATCGCTCAGGCGCAGCTATGTCGTCTTCATCGACCCGCCAGTGCTGCAATTGGCGCAGGCCGGCAGCGAACCTGCGATGGTCGACACCGCATCTCCGCGTCCGCGACCGGTTGTGCGCCGGGCCCCGGCGTCCGACCGCGCCCGGTCTGCCCGCTCGGCCTCGCGCTCGACGGGTGAAGCGCGCGTGCCTGCCGAGGCACGAAGCCGCTCTGCCGGGCCTTCTGCTGCTGCACGTCAGCAACGAGCCGCAGTCGCCAAGGCGGCTCGCCAGCCTGGCGCGGCGACGGCCGAGCCGCCAGTTGGCGCATCGAGCCTGAAACTCGAATCGGCCGCTCCTGCCGCTGCGACCACTGCGCAGCCGGCTCGGCCATCACCCACCACGGCTGCGGCCACATCCGCGTTGGCAGCGGCAAGTTCGGCGCTAGCGAGCCGGGGCGCCGCCGAGGCACCGATTCCCGCGGCGACGTCATCGGCAGCGGTCAGCGGCCTGCTCGGTGAGCTGGCCGCCAAGGCCGATGCCGATGCGCAATCTGCCAGTCAGGAAAAGGTCAGGTTGCTCGAAGAAAACCTCAACAAGCTGCGCGCCGACAACCAGTCGATGCAGCGCTCGGTGGCTGACTTGCAAGCTCGGCTCGTCAAGGCCGAAGACAGCGGCGTGTCGATGAGCGTGGTTTATGGACTGCTCGGTGTGCTGCTGTTGCTGCTGCTGGCGATTGCCGCGCTGTTGTGGCGCCAGGCCAGTCTGCGCCGTGAATCCGATTGGTTGAAGGCAGCCGCTGCCGAAGAGCCGCAGCTTGCCGATAGCGGCGTACTCGGCGCGCCGCGGTCAATCGTGCGTCCGTCGGTGCAGCCTTCGGCACGCGGCAGTGCGGAGACGGCGGCTGCGGCAGCCCGGCTTGCCGAAGCGGCGACCAAACCCGGGCCACGCGCCACGCTGGCTGCGGCGTCGGCGATTGGCGCCGGCGCGGCTGTCGCTGCTGCAGCGGGCTCCGATGCCAATGCGCCGGCCCCGATCAACGTTCAGCCGAAGGCGACACCAATCAGTGCGCATGAGATCACTGCAATCCAGGAACAACGCCGCGAGGTGAGTGTCGACGAGTTGATCGATCTGGAACAGCAGGCTGATTTTTTCGTCGTCCTCGGACAGGACGATGCAGCCATCGACCTGCTGATGGGCCATTTCCAGGGGACTGGCGGCGTCAGCCCCCTGCCTTATCTGAAATTGCTCGAAATTCACCGGCGTCGCAACGAGCGTGAAGCCTATGACCGGGTTCGCGAGCGTTTCAATCGGCGCTTTGCCGCCTTTGCTCCCGAATGGGAGGCGCATTCCGGCCACGATCGTTCACTCGAAGATTACCCAGCAGTGGTCGAGCAGTTGCAAAAGCAATGGCCGACCCCGAGCCGGGCAATGGATACTCTGGCTTCGCTGCTGTTCCAGCGTGACGACGCGGCGCAGACCTACGACTTGCCGGCGTATGGCGAACTGCTGTTTCTCTATTCGGTTGCCCGCGAACTCGCCGAGCGCGAGTTGCCGTCCGAAGGTGTCGATCTGCTGCTGCCACTCGATGGCAGAAGCGATTTTCCGGCGGCCGCTGTGCAGCCCGTGAGCGCCGCCGCATCGACGCTGCCGATGCGTCTGTCAGCGCAGGTCGACAAGCCCGACGCCACTCGCGATCGGCTCGACGACCTCAACGATCTGCCCGATCTGGATTGGCAGAACGACAACCGCCCGCGCGCCGATTCCAAGCCTCTGAATGTCACCGTCGGGCAGCCGGGGAAGAAGCCCGCTGACTCCAACCTGCTGGATCTGAACATTCACGACGAGCCCGAAGAGCCGAAGGGGCCGCTGTCCTAGTGTAGGCAGGCGTACTGCCAGTCGAACCCGCGAAGGCAGTTGCGGGTTGTGGCCAGCCGGTCAGGTTTTCAGAGACCGCTCAACCGCTGCAGCGCGCTGCGCAGGGTGTCGTCTTTCTTGGCGAAGCAGAAACGGGCCAACTGCTGATCACGCCCGTCGGCATAAAACGCCGACAGCGGAATCGCCGCAACACCGATATCGCGCGTCAGCCAGCTGCAGAATTCGACTTCCGGCAAATCGCTGACCGCGCTGTAGTCGACGCACTGGAAATAGCTGCCCTCGCTGGGCAGCAGGCGCAGCCGGCTGTCGGCCAGTCCGGCACGAAACAGGTCGCGTTTGTGCTGATAAAACGCCGGCAGATCCAGATACGGCCGCGCATCGGCCATGTAGGCGGCCAAGGCGTGTTGCATCGGCGTATTGACGGTGAACACGTTGAACTGATGCACCTTGCGAAACTCGGCATGCAGCGCCGCCGGTGCAGCGACGTAGCCGATTTTCCAGCCGGTCACGTGGTAGGTCTTGCCGAAGCTCGACACGATCACGCTGCGCGCTGCCAGCTCCGGCCAGCGGGCCACACTCTGATGCGGCGCGCCGTCGAACACCATGTGTTCGTACACCTCGTCCGAAATGACCAGCACCTCGGTCGGCCGCAGCAGTTCGGTGAGTTTTTGCATCTCGTCCGCACGCCAGATCGTGGCACTCGGGTTGTGCGGCGAGTTGATGATGATCGCCCGGGTCCGCGGGCTCAACGCGGCGGCAATGGCGTCGAAATCGGGCCGGAAGCTGCCGGCCAGCAGCGGCACATGCACCGCGCTGGCGCCGGCCAGCACGATATTGGGTTCGTAGCTGTCGTAACACGGGTCGAGAATGATCACCTCGTCGCCGGGGTGAACCAGCGCGAGGATGCTGGTCAGGATGGCCTGGGTTGCACCAGCGGTGATCGTGATCTCGGTTTCGGCGTCATAACGATGGCCGTACAGTGTCGCGATCTTGTCGGCCACCGCCTGCCGCAAGGGCAGGATGCCGGCCATCGGCGGGTATTGGTTATGGCCCGCGCGCATCGCCGTCGTGACGGCCTCGAGCAAGGCCGGATCGCCGGCAAAGTCAGGAAAACCCTGGCCGAGATTGACGGCGCCATGTTGCTGCGCCAGTGCCGACATGACCGTGAAGATCGTCGTTCCGACGCGTGGCAGGCGGCTGGTGATTGCGGGGGTCGAGAACTCGGTCATGGCGGAGTGACAAAAAAGCGCATGCCGCGCTCAGAGTTGATAGTTGTCGGGATTGCCGGCAATCGCTCGCATCACCAACTGGCGTCCCAGTCGATCGGACAACATTTCGGCGAAGGCGAAAACAAAACTGCGCAGGTAGGCGCCGCGCTTGAACGCGATGCGGGCCACATTCTGGCCGAAAAGATGACCGACCGGGCGCCAGACGAGTTCGCCGCCAGGTGGGTCGTCGCGCACCGCCATTTCGGCAACGATGCCGACTCCCATGCCGAGCCGGACATAGGTCTTGATGACATCCGAATCGATTGCCTCCAGCACGATATTCGGCTTCAGCCGGCGGGTCTCGAATGCGTGATCGATGCGGGTACGTCCGGTAAAACTCGGGTGATACGAGATCAGCGGATGGGGCACCAGCTCTTCCAGGCTCAAGCGCTCGACCCGGGCCAGCGGATGGCCGGCCGGCATCACCGCCACGTGTTGCCACTCATAACAGGGCAGCGAGATCAGCGCATCGAAGCTTTCCAGGGATTCGGTCGCCAGGCCGACTTCGGCGACCTCGTTGATCACCATCTGCGCCACCTGCTCGGGCGTGCCCTGGTGCAGGCTGATATTGACTTTCGGGAAGCGTTTGCGAAGTTGTGCCACCGGGCCGGGCAACACGTAGCGAGCCTGCGTGTGGGTGGTGGCGATCGACAGCGTTCCCGAATCCTGCTTGGAAAATTCTTCGCCGATTCGCTTGAGGTTGTTGACCTCGCCCATGATCAGCTCGATCGAGCGCAATACCTGCAAGCCCGGTTCGGTGACTCGTTTCAGCCGTTTGCCGTGACGCGCAAAGATCTCGACGCCGAGTTCGTCTTCCAGCTCGATGATGGCCTTCGACACGCCGGGTTGCGACGTGAACAAGGCCTTGGCTGTTTCAGTCAGGTTCAGGTTGCGCCGCACCGCCTCCTGGACAAATCGGAACTGGTGCAGGTTCATCGGCGCGTCGAATCGGACGCCTGAGCGTCGGCCGGCCTGGCTTCGAGGGTGTTGCTGCGAACCCAGTCCAGCGATGCCGTGGCCATCGCGGCAACCACGGCATCCGATTCGCCGATGGCCGGGCGCAGCAGCCATTCGATGCCGGGGTGCTGGCTACACAAGGCATCGACCAGTACCGGCAGATCCTTGCGTACATGGCCGCCCGCACCGAGAAACAGCGGCACGATATCGACCCGTCGGCAACCGGCCAGCACCAGATCCGACGCGGCGTCGATCAGCCCCGGCTGCATGAACTCGAGAAAGGCCAGCCGAACCTGCAGCGGCTCGTTGCTGGCAGCGGCACTTGCCCTGACCTGATCGGCGACCGCTTCGAACGGCGCGGCCCATCGAACATCGCGTGCACCGTGGGCGAACAGCAGCAGACCTCGTGGCGCGGCAGCCATCATCGACCTTTCAGCGAAACCGCACCAGCCACGCAAATGCGGCCAGCGACATCATCAGATACAAACCGCTGGGCACCAGTGCGGTCAGCCACGGTGTCCAGTCGCGCAACACGCCGAGGTGGCCGGCCACGTTGTTCAGCAAGACAAAACTGATCCCCAGCAGGATGCCGCCGAAAATTTTCAGGCTGATGCCGCCGGCCCGTGCGTGGAGATAGGCGAACGGAAGAGCCAGCGCCACCATCACCAGGCAGGCGAACGGATAAAACGCGCGTTTCCAGAACTGGATTTCGTGACGTTGCGCGGTTTGCTCATTGGCCGCCAGATGGCCGATATAGCGCCACAACTCGATGGTCGACATCGTGCCCAGCGGCAGCACTGCGGCAGTCACCACCTGCGACGACAACCCGCTGGCCCATTTCAAGCTTGGCAGTTCGCTTTCGCTGATCGAGTGCGAAACGGGGTCCTTGGCGCCGCCGTCGCCCCAGCTGGTGACCTTGACACCGCGAAGTTGCCAGCCGCCTTGTGCGTCGACCTGGCCCGACGCTGCGGCGATGCGACGTTTCAAGGATCCATCGGTGGCGAATTCGAAGATCCGGATGCCTTCGAGATCGATGCCATTGCCAGCGCTCGCCACATTGACGGCAACGTTGTGTTCTCCATCGGCATCCGCTTGCCGGTCTTTCAGCCAGGCACCGACCTGGGCGCCGCCGAACGACGATCGCAGCGCCGCGCCGCGCTGCTCGGAATACGGCGCAATGTAGTCGCCGACGACAAAGGTGAGCACCGCAAAGAACAGTCCGAGCCCGGCCAGCAGCGACAACGCTCGTCCGGGTCCGAGCCCGCCGGTGCGCAGAATCGTGAACTCGGACGCCTGAGCCATTCGCGCCAGCGCATAGATGGTGCCGATGAGCACCGCAATGGGTGCCAACTCATATAGATGGCCGGGAATTTCGAGCAGGCTGTAGGCAGCTGCGTGCAGCGCGGTATAGCCACGTTTGCCGACGTCGCCGAGTTCGTCGACGAAATCGATGAAGAAAAACAGCGACAGAAAGGCCATCGCGACGAACGCGACGGCGCTCAGGATATCGCGGTAGAAAAGCCGCCGGACGGTCTTCATGCAGCGCCCGCCGGCTGCGCCGCCGCCGCACGAGCCGGCCAGGGCAGCCCGCCAATCCCGTTGTCTCGCCACCAGATCAGCGCCAGCGCCAGCACGAAGGTGCCGCCGTGAGCGATCAACAGCACACTGCCGAGGCCGAACCGGCCGCTGTCGACCCAGGCCTTGGTCAGGTTGATCACGTTGTAGTACACGACAAAACTGAGCAGCGCAAACATCAGGTTCCAGTTGCTGGCCCGTCGCGGATTGGCATATGAAAGCCCGATGCCGAGCAGCACCATGTTGGCTGCACCGAGCAACAAGCCGAGGCGCCAGGCCAGTTCGCCCTTGAAGGCCGGCGTCGGTGTGCGCAGCAACTCCATCGTCGCACGCGCCTTGGGCGGCAATTGTCGGTCGCTGATGGCGATGCGTTCACCTGCACCTGCCGCATACGATTCGAAGCGCGAGATCGTCTTCTCGCCGCTCTTCAGATTGACCTCGTTGCGCTGACCGTTTTCGAGCACCAGCAGCCGCTCGTCGCCACGCGTTTCGATCTGTCCGCGCTGCGCGGTCGTCACCGATTCGATGTGCTCGGAATTGGTCAGGATAAAGACATTGCGGCCGATCGTGCTGTCCGGTGAATCACGGTCGATGAAGAAGGTTCGCCGTCCATCCTTCGAGCTTTGGAAAGTGCCGGGTGCGATCCGCGACAAATCGGAGCGGCCTTCGTAGCGTGCCTGCAGATCGACCGCACGCTGATTGACCCACGGCCAGACAAACAAGGCCAGCGCGCCGATTGCCAACAGCACCGGCCAGGTGGTGCGCAACACCGGGGCGACGAAGCGCAGCAGCCCGGCGCCACTGGCAAACCAGATCGCCATCTCGCTGTCGCGGTACATGCGGCCGAGGGTGGCGACGATGGCGACGAACAACGAGAGCGCCAGCATGGTCGACAGATGGCCGAGCGCCGAATAGCCGAGCAGCAGCACCACATCTTGTGGCGAGACGCGTCCGATCGCGGCCTGGCCGAGCGTGCGGATCAGCATCATCGTGAGAACGATGGTCAGGATGACGACCAGCGTCGCGCCGAAACTGCGGGCCAGATCGCGGCGCAAGGTGGAATCGAATAACATCGTTGATTGCCTGATTCGACGCCCATTATGGACTTCAAACACCTGCTTGCCGCTACCGCCACGCTGTCATCAGTCAACGCCGACGCGCTGCTCGTGGTGATCGGCGCCGAGCATCTTGACGCGGCCCTCGACCCGGTCATCAAAGGCTTGATCGACGACGCCGTGACCGCTGGCGACTTGCAATTGAAGCCCGGGCGTTGTCTCTATCTGCATCGTGCGGTCGGCGTCAAGGCGAAACGGCTGGTGATCGCGGTCGCGGCCGAAGCGCCGGCCGGCGGCGGCAAGGCCTTCAAGTCGGCGCTCGGGCATGGCCTGTCGTTGCTGAAGACCGGCGGCGCCCGGCACATCGCTGTTGCGCTGGCCGGGGCGACGCCGGCCGCTGCGGCGCACGCGCTTGCATTGACCGCCGCGGTCGGGGATGCCGCCTACCTGTACCGGCAGACCAAACCCAGCGCCAGCGCGGGCCCGGCCTGGCAAAAAGTCAGCCTGGTTTGCGACAAGCCGGCATCTCGCGAGATTCAACAAGCGTTGCAAAAGGGCGCGGCAATCGGCGCCGGGGTCGAGATGGCGCGCCAGTTTGCCAATTTGCCCGGCAACCATTGCACACCGAGTTTTCTCGGCGAGCAGGCGCGCGCCCTCGGCCAGAGCCATGGCCTGAACGTGCAGGTGCTCGATCGCAAGGCGGTCGAGAAACTCGGCATGGGTGCGTTCGTGGCGGTCGCCCAGGGCTCGGCTGAGCCGTTGCGCTTCATCGTGATGCGTTACGACGGCGCTGCCAAGACGGTGGCGCCGGTGGTGCTGGTCGGCAAGGGCATCACCTTCGATACCGGTGGCATCTCGATCAAGCCGTCGGCCGAAATGGACGAGATGAAATTCGACATGGGCGGCGCCGCCAGTGTCTTCGGCACCATGCGTGCGATTGCCGAGCTGAAGCCGAAGCTGAATCTGATCTGCCTGGTTCCCAGTTGCGACAACATGCCCAGCGGCTCGGCCGTCAAGCCTGGCGACGTGGTGACCAGCATGTCGGGGCAGACAATCGAAATCCTCAATACCGATGCCGAGGGCCGATTGATCCTGTGCGACGCGTTGACCTATGCCGAGCGGTTCAAACCGGCGGTTGTGGTCGATATCGCCACGCTCACCGGGGCCTGCGTGATTGCCCTCGGCCACCATCACAGCGGCTTGTTCACTGCCGACGACGAGCTTGCCGATGCGATGCGCTCGGCCAGTGCGGAAGCGCTCGACCCGTGCTGGCGGATGCCGCTGGACGAAGAATACGACGAGGCGCTGAAGAGCAATTTCGCCGATGTTGCCAATGTCGGCGGGCGCGCCGGTGGCGCGATCACCGCGGCGCGTTTTCTGGCCCGCTTCACTGCCAAATACCGCTGGGCCCATCTCGATATTGCCGGTACCGCCTGGAAATCCGGTGCCGGCAAAGGCGCAACCGGTCGGCCCGTACCGCTGCTGACTCATTTCGTGCTCTCGCAGGTGCGCTGAGCGCGGCAAGCGGTGCATGACCGAGGTCGAATTTCATTTCAACGTCGCTGATCGCCTGGGGTATGGCTGCCGACTGCTGCGCAAGGCCGTACGCCAGGGCGTTGGCGTGGCAGTGACTGCCCCGGCCGCAACCCTCGACGACTTCGACCGCTTGTTGTGGACATTCGGCGATACCGATTTTGTTGCGCACATCCGGGTCACGAAGGCGGCCGCGGTAGCCGTCCACCTGCGGGCGACGCCGGTCTGGCTGGTCGACCGCGCGGAGGAGGGCGCGCATTTGCCGGTTCTGCTCAATTTGGGCGAGCAGGCGGCAGACGGTTTCGGCAGCTTCGATCGGCTGATCGAAATCGTCAGCACCGGGGCCGTTGACCGCGAGGCTGGCCGCCTGCGCTGGCGCCACTACGCCAACCGCGGCTATGCGATCTCCCGCCACGAGGTCCCGGCATGAAATCTTGTGCGTCGCTCACAAGGCCATCGCATCATGCTGATCGCTTGTTGAAGAGGAGGCTCTTCGGAGCTTGTTGATGAGTCGCCTGATCCCACCCGAACGAGTACCCACCCTGACCGAGGTCATTGCGCCGGGCGCAAATGGTCGCGGGCTGTCGATGCCGTCGGCCACGCCGGCTGGCGAGCCGGCGTCCGCCGAGCCGCTGCAAAAATCCATCGACTTGCCAACTGCTGACTCGGCCGAGCCGGTGTCCGCTGACGCGTCGTTGTTGGCGCAATCGATCGCCGCCGATTTGCAGGCGCACATCGATCGGGTGCTGGACGCCCGTATTCATGCGGCGCTCGAGCCGGTGCTGCAGCAAGCGATCTCGCGCGTCATCGAGGAAACACGCCGTGAGCTGGCATCGACCTTGCGTGATGGAATGGCCCGGGCCCTCGCCCAGCAAAGCTCGCGTCATCGAAATGTGCCTTAGGCGCGTTGGGCTTTCAGGGGTAGCGATGGCTGAATCCGTTCGAGCTGGATTCGACATGGCACCCTGGGGAATACCGAGGTTGTGGTGCTCCGAAACTGGGTTAAATTGCCGCTCCTTGGGGCGCTGATGCGTTCCAACGTTCTTTCAACATCTTGTTTATTCACGCTCTGGAGGTTTGCATGCAAGTCAGATTCAATGTGATGATGGGTGCGGTATTCGCGATGGTTGCCGCTGGCGCATCGGCACAGGACATGGTCGTCAAGATCGGCCACGTCGCTCCGACCAGCGGCGCAATCGCCCACCTGGGCAAGGACAACGAAAACGGCGCCCGCATGGCGATCGACGAACTCAACGCCAAGGGCGTGATGATCGGTGGCAAGAAAGCAAAGTTCGAATTGCTGGCCGAAGATGATGCAGGTGACCCGAAACAGGGCACCGCTGCGGCGCAGAAGCTGGTCGATTCCAAAGTCAATGGCGTCGTCGGTCACCTGAACTCGGGCACCTCGATTCCGGCCTCGAAGATCTACAGCGATGCCGGCATCCCGCAAATTTCACCGTCAGCGACCAACCCGAAATTCACCCGCAACGGCTACAAGACGACGTTTCGCGTGGTGGCCGATGACGTTCACCTCGGCGGCACACTTGGCCGCTACGCTGTCAAGGATCTGAAAGGCAAATCGGTCGCCGTCGTCGACGACCGCACGGCTTATGGCCAGGGCGTTGCCGAAGAATTCTCCAAGGCCGTGAAGGCGGCCGGCGGCAAGGTGGTCGACTCGCAGTTCACGACCGACAAGGCAACCGATTTCACCGCCATCCTGACCGCCATCAAGTCGAAGAAGCCCGATGTGGTCTTCTTCGGTGGCATGGACGCGGTTGCCGGCCCGATGCTGCGCCAGATGAAGCAGCTCGGCGTCAAAGCCAAGTTCATGGGCGGCGACGGCATCTGCTCGGGAGAGCTGCCCAAACTGGCAGCCGGTGCGATGGATGACGGCCAGGTGGTTTGCGCCGAAGCTGGTGGTGTCGAAGGCAAGGAAAAACCTGCACTCGACAAGTTCAAGGCCGATTTCAAGGCCAAGTTCGGTGCCGACGTGCAGATATATGCGCCTTACGTCTATGACGCTCTCAACCTGATGGTCGCAGCGATGGTCAAGGCCGGATCGGCCGAGCCGGCAAAATATCTGCCGGTCCTGGCCAAGACCAAGGACTACAAGGGCGTCACCGGCAACATCACGTTCGACGAGAAGGGCGACATCAAGAATGGCGCGCTGACCTTGTTCACCTACAAGGATGGCAAGCGCGAACAGATCGCCGTGGTTCGCTGATCAAGTCATGAACTCCTGCAGGTGATCCTGCAGGATCACGCTGACAAACGGGGCACCTTCGGGTGCCCTTCGCTTTGATGCGACCGCCGACGTACCAGAGTCTGTAAATTCATTGGATGGAACCGCCCGCAGAGCGGTGTATTGTTGCGATCGGTACTGTGTCCCGATCGCGAGAGTGCCCTCGAAGGACCATCATGAAATCATGTCTCTTGCCGACTTCTCGTCGACGACTGGTCGCAGCCTTTTACGCATTCGGTTTGGCATTGGCCGCAGCCGGGGCTGTCCGCGCGGACGAGGGGGTCTGGACATTCGACAGCCCTCCTTTGAAAACGCTGCAGTCCCGATACGGTTTCACACCGAGCGTCGAATGGCTGGCTGCGCTTCGTCTGTCCGCGGTCCGCATCGGGGGCGCTTCGGGTTCGTTCGTTTCCGCCGATGGGCTCGTATTGACGAATCATCACGTCGCAATGGGCTGCTTGCAGGCGCTTTCCACCGAAACTGACGATGTCGTCAAGAACGGCTTTCATGCACAAACCCGGGCTGAGGAGCGTGTGTGCCCTGGCCTGGAACTGCGGCGGCTTGAAGCTACTGTGGATGTGACCGAAAGAGTACGCGCGAGAGTCAAATCCAAGGACGATGCGCAAGCTTCGACCGAGCGAAACGTTGCGATTGCGGACGTCGAGAACGAATGCACGAAAAAGTCCGGATTGCGGTGTGAAGTTGTGACGCTCTACCGAGGTGCGGTCTTTCACCTCTATCACTACAAAGTCTGGAACGACATCCGCCTTGTCTTCGCGCCTGAACAGCGCCTTGGGGCCTTTGGCGGAGACCCTGACAACTTCGTCTTTCCTCGTTTCGATCTCGATTTTTCGCTGATGCGCGTGTACGAGAATGGCGTGGCGATCAAGCCGGGGCATTTCCTCAAGTGGGCGAAGACCGGGCTCAAGGACGGCGATCTGGTATTCGCGGCCGGACATCCGGGAACCACGGATCGGCTGCTCACGTTGGCGCAGCTTGTCTTCAACCGTGACATTGTTTACCCGCTGATGCTTGCGAGTGCGAGCAGGGGGCGCCAGGTCCTGCAGGCGTATTCGGAAAGGTCAGCAGAATCCGCACGGCGCGCGGCCGACCACCTCTTCGGCGTGGAAAACTGGCTGAAGGCGATGACGGGGGAGTACAAGGCGCTGAATGCGCCAGAATTGATAGCGGCGAAGGCGGACGAAGAGGCGCGCTTGCGAAAGTCAATTGTTGCGCCGGCGGACCATCTCGATCCCTGGAAGATGATCGAGCTGGCTACCGGGCAACAGGCACGCGAATTCCAACGTCGATGGGTGGTTGGATACGGCTTTAAGACATTGTTTGGAGTGGGCGGCGAGATTGTCGAACTGGCCAATGAAAGCAAGTTGCCCGAAGCCGATCGCCTACCGGCCTACCGAGCGTCGAAGATCCCACGGATCGTGCACCGGCTCTTGGCGGACGACCCGTACTACAAGGATCTCGAGATCGCGCGGATCGCTGGTCTTTGGCAGGAGGCCATGGATCTTCTAGGCAAGTAACGATCCCTTCGTGCGTAGCCTGCTCGGCAACAAGACTCCGCTCGCCGCGGCGCAGGAAGCAGTAGAGGGCTCGCAACTTGATCAGGTAGCGCAGCGCAGGAAGCTGATTGATGGCGGCTTGGCCGCGGTGATGGTGTCGACCGATCCGCTGATCGTGCTCGCCCGAGACGTCTATCCAATGCGCCGGAAACTTGAGAAGACCTACGACGTCGAAGTCGAGACGCCGACGCTGAGGGCGGGTGACGAACTGGAGAAGATTCGTTTTGGGTTGTACGGAACGGACGCCTACCCGGACGCCACTTCCTCGCTGCGATTGAGCTATGGCAAGGTCAGCGGTTATGACGCCGATGGCGTTCTGGTGCCTTTCCAGACCAACTATGCGGGCCTTTACGCCCGTAGTTTCGCATTCGGCGGGAAGCCACCGTTTGACTTGCCGACTGGGTGGCTGGAGAAGCAGCGCGATCTCGACTTGGCCACCCCGCTCAATTTTGTGTCCACGCTCGACATCATCGGTGGAAATTCCGGCTCGCCCGTGGTCGATCGAAACGGTGAGCTCGTGGGACTGATTTTTGACGGCAATCTGGAAAAGCTGGGCGGACGCTTCGATTACACGGATCACAAGGCGCGCGCGATCGCGGTTGATGGCCGTGGCATTGTCGAGGCGCTGACTAAAGTGTATGGCGCTGCTGCGCTAGCGGCAGAACTGACGGGACGATAGTGCGCGAATAGGGTCTCAAGCGGTGTTCGGTCGACGTGTACATCGCGAGGATGTGCAACGACAGCCTCGGCGGCAAAGACGCGGTTTTATGTCGCGTTCAGCGTCGAACACTGCACTAGGCAACGACCACCGGGATCTTGCCGATCTTCGCCTGCCACTCTTTCGGCCCGGTCTCGTGCACCGACGTGCCGGTTGAATCGACGGCGACCGTGACCGGCATGTCCTGGACGTCGAATTCGTAGATTGCCTCCATGCCGAGATCGGCGAAAGCAAGCACGCGGGCATGCTTGATGGCCTTTGACACCAGGTAGGCGGCGCCGCCGACCGCCATCAGGTAGGCGCTCTTGTGCTTGCGGATCGCATCGACCCCGGCGGGGCCGCGTTCAGCCTTGCCGATCATGCCGATCAGGCCGGTCTGCGCCAGCATCATCTCGGTGAACTTGTCCATCCGCGTTGCCGTGGTCGGGCCGGCCGGGCCTACTGCTTCGTCGCGAACCGGATCGACCGGTCCGACGTAGTAGATGACGCGATTGGTGAAGTCCACCGGCAAGGGTTCGCCCTTGGCCAGCATGTCCTGTATCCGCTTGTGCGCGGCGTCGCGGCCGGTCAGCATCTTGCCGGACAGCAGCAGCGTGTCGCCAGGTTTCCAGGCGGCGACCTGCTCGCGCGTCAGCTGGTTGAGATCGACCTTCTTCGACTTGTTGTAGTCGGGTGCCCAGTTGACATCGGGCCACAGGTCAAGGCTCGGTGGATCGAGATAGGCCGGCCCCGATCCGTCGAGCACGAAATGGGCATGACGGGTCGCCGCACAGTTCGGAATCAGCGCCACCGGCTTGCTTGCAGCATGGGTCGGATACATCGAAATCTTGACATCCAGCACGGTCGTCAGGCCGCCCAGACCCTGCGCGCCGATGCCCAGCGCATTGATCTTCTCGCACAGCTCGATGCGCAACGCCTCGGTCTTGTTCTGCGGGCCACGCTGCTTCAGCTCGTGCATGTCGATCGGCTCCATCAGCGCCTCCTTGGCCATCAACATCGCCTTCTCGGCGGTGCCGCCGATACCGATGCCGAGCATGCCCGGCGGGCACCAGCCGGCGCCCATTGTCGGCACCGTCTTCAGGATCCAGTCGACCACGCTGTCGCTCGGGTTGAGCATCACGAACTTGCTCTTGTTCTCGCTGCCGCCGCCCTTGGCCGCCACCTGCACGTCGACCTTGTTGCCCGGCACCAGCTTCATGTGGATCACCGCAGGCGAATTGTCGTTGGTGTTCTTGCGCTCGAACTGCGGATCGGCAACGATCGATCCGCGCAACGGGTTGTCCGGGTTCAGGTAAGCGCGGCGAACGCCTTCGTTGATCGCATCTTCGAGGCTGCCGGCGAAGCCTTCGAGCCGCACATCCATGCCGACTTCAATGAAGACGTTGACGATGCCGGTATCCTGGCAGATCGGCCGGCGCCCCTCGGCACACATCTTCGAATTGGTCAGGATCTGCGCGATGGCGTCCTTGGCCGCCGGGCTCTGCTCCAGCGCATAGGCCTGTGCCAGGTGGGCGATGTAGTCGGTCGGATGGTAGTAGCTGATGTACTGCAGCGCAGCAGCAATCGATTCGACGAGATCGTCTTGGCGGATGATGGTGGTCATGGTGGCAGCAGGCTCGAACGGAAGATTTCGATTATCCCCCGGCCATGCCAGCGGCCACGGCGCCATTCTGCCGGCGTCGCTGGTCCGCTCAACCCGCTTCGTACTTGACGCTGCAACCGTACGGAATTGCGGTCGGCGTGCTGACCGGTTTGCCGGCCATCGATTCGCCCAGAGCTGCCTTGACGAAATTTTTCGCGATCTTGATGTCGGCCGGGTTGGCGGTGCGCTTGTCGTCGATGCCACCGGCAAACACCAGTTTGCCCGCCGGGTCGATCACATACAGGTGTGGGGTGGTCTTGGCGCCGTAGGCACGCCCGGCAGTACCGGATTCGTCCATCAGCACCCTGGTCGGTGCCGCGCCCCATTCCTTGATCAGCTTGGTGTCGAGCGCGCTCGGCTGCAGATAGTCGCCAGCGCCTTTGGCCGTTGAATTGATGCTCAACCAGACCACGTCCTTGGCCGTGTATTCCTTCTGCAGCGCCTGCATGTTCTGCGCCCCGTAGTGTTTTTGCACGAACGGGCAGCCTGGATTGGTCCACTCCAGAACAACATGTCGGCCCTTGAAGTCGGTCAGCTTGACCAACTTGCCGTGGGTGTCCTTCAATTCGAAGGCGGGTGCTGCTTCACCAATCGTTGCCGCGACGGCAGTCGACGACCACATCGGCATCAGTAAAACCGTTGCGGCGATGGTGCTGGCGGCGATCAGGTGTGAGCTCGATGAAAAACGCATGGTGGACTCCTGGTTGATTGGCTGGGGCGAAACGAAGCGCTCAAAGTGCTCGCGGTTGCAGAGTCGACAGCGCGTCGCGCAACACGCCGAGGGTCAGGATTTCGGGCAGCAGCAGTGGCTCCTTGCCGGGGCGATGCAAGGCGTAGACCGGAACCCCGTTGCGACCGAGCCGGGCCAATGCCTCGGTGATATCGGCATCGCGTCGGGTCCAGTCGGCACGCATCAGCGCCACCTCTGATCGTGCGAAGGCAAGCTGCGCACCTTGGGTATTCAGCACCAGTTGCTTGTTGACCTGGCAACTGACACACCAGGCTGCGGTGAAATCGACAAACACCGGTCGCCCTTCGGCCAGTTGCCGCCGCAGTGCGTCGTCGCTGTAGGTTTGCCAGATCGTCGCCTTGCCATCGCCGATCCGGCGGGTGTCGGCGATGTGATCGCCGGGCCCTGACGACGACAGCGTTGCAGGCCAGCTCCAGACCAGCAGCGCAGCGAGCGCCATCATGCCGATTGCGTTGCCGGCGCGTGACACGCCAGACCCCTTGCGCAATGAGCCGCTCGCCCAGACCGCAAATGCAAGTCCGACCAGCGCCAGCAGCGCCTTCGCCGCGCCGTCTATCCCCGCCTGCAAGCCGAGCACCCAGATCAGCCAGACGACGGTGGCAAACATCGGAAAGGCGAGCAACTGCTTCAACCGCAACATCCAGGCCCCCGGCTTTGGCAGCCGCGACCGCCAGCCGGGCAGCACAACGAGGGCCGCGTACGGGAGTGCCATGCCGATGCCGAGCACCGCAAAAACTGCCAGCGCGGTGGTCGTCGACTGCGTCACCGCAAAACCGAGCGCCGCACCCATGAACGGCGCCGTGCACGGGCTGGCCGCCACCACCGCCAGCACGCCGGCGCCGAAGGCATCGGCCGCCGGCCGGCTGGCGCGCCATCGGGCCAGACGTTGCGGCAGCAGATTGCCGAACTCGAATGCACCCATCAGATTGAGCCCCAGCGCGAAGAACAGCAAGGCAAGTACAAAGACCACGCCAGGCTCCTGCAGCTGAAAACCCCAGCCGACCGCGCTGCCGGCTGCACGCAGCCCAAGCAAAGCGCCGGCCAAAGCAATGAAACTGACCACCACGCCAGCGCTGTAGGCCGCGGCGTGGGTGCGCAGCGCGCTGCGGCTTGGGTCATGTTGCGACAGGCTGAGCAACTTGATCGACAAGACGGGAAAGACGCAGGGCATCAGATTGAGCACCATGCCGCCGATCAATGCCAGCAGCAACGCGGCGAGCAGGCCGAGCGGTGCCTGGCCGGCCAGCTGCTCGGTCGCCAGCGCCCCGGCCGGTTTGCTGCGGTCGGCCGCCGACGCATTCGAAGCCGCCAGCAAGGCGGCTCCGACCGGCAGCGTGATCGCCGCAACGGCTTGCACCGGCGCCGAAAACTCGACACTCGGATGAGGGCCGTTCCAGATCGCCCGAGTTGGTTCGCCGTTGGCAGACTGCAGCACCGCGATGGCGTCGAAGCGGGGCGGTACCGAGGCGTTGGCGGCAACCCGCAGGCGCACCGCGTAACCGGTTGGCGTCGAATACAACTCGTGCTGCGCCGGTTCGATCAGCTGTTCGGCATACGGGAAGACGTGTATCGCAGGAAGCGGCGCAGCGGCAGCCTGCTTGCCGCCTTGACGGTCGAGCTGCAGCAGCATCTCGGCGCCACTGTGCTGCAGCGTGGCGGTCCAGCCTTGCAGCGGCATGGCCTTTTGCGCCAGCGCGCGGTCGAACAACGCAGCGGATTCGCTGCTGCCCGGTGCCGCACCCGGCTCTGCAACCGGCAGCGACAGTTTCAGCGTGGCGTTTTCAGGAATGCAGATGTCGCGGCAGACCAGCCATGTCGCCTGGGCCCGCAGCTCGAGCACGCTGCCGGGCTGTGCGTCGGCCGGCGCAGTAAAACGCATCGGCAGCAACAAGTCGTCTTCATAACCATAGTTGACCAGTGGTCCGATCGGCAGCCGCTTGGGCGCCGGCCAATCGATCGCTCCCATCGTGGCGCCGGCAGGCAAGGTCCACTCGATGGTCGTCGGCAGCCCGGAGTCGCCAGGGTTGCGCCAATAGGTGTGCCAGTGCGGAATGTGCTGCAGACGCAGCCCGACCTGCACCGACTGGCCTGGCTGGACCGCGTGGTTGCGGGCCAGCAGTTCAGCGGTCACATGCTCGGTCTTGACGACTCCGGCCAGCGCCGCGCTAACCGGCGTCAGCAGCAGGACCGACAGCAGCAACGCGAGCCAGCGGCGAACCGAGGCTGGCTGCTGGCGACGCAGGGCCTGCGGCTCGAAGGAGTGGGGCGGCTGGAAACGCATGCCGCGATTCTGAACCTCGTGCAACGCCGCGCAGAAATGGGGCTATCAAAGCGGTGCACAAATGGATTCTCGACGCCGCAGCGTGTTCATGCGGGCGTCTTGCAAAGGCCTTTCTACAATCCCTCGCGATGCTGACCCTTCCTGGCGTTCGATGAACCTTCTGCTGAGCATTGTTTTGTTGCCGCTGCTGCTCGGCACGACAGCGTGCTTCTGCAGCGGCCAGCGCAACACACCGCGCCGGCGCCGTCTGACCGCCTGGCTGGCCGCCGCCGTCACTGCCGCGTCGCTGGCCATCGTCAGCAGCCTGGCGCCTGGCATCTTTGCCGGCAACACCGTCATCGAGCGTACCGAGTGGGTGCCGGCCATCGGCCTCGATCTGGCGTTCCGGCTCGATGGCTTGGCGCTGCTGTTCGTCTGGCTGATCACCGGCATCGGCCTGCTGGTCATCCTCTATGCCGCCCAGTACCTCGCCAGTGACGATCCGGCCGGCAAATTCTTCACGCAACTGATGTTGTTCATGGCCGCGATGCTTGGCGTCGCGCTGTCCGACAACCTGCTGCTGCTGATCGTTTTCTGGGAGCTGACCAGCGTGTCGTCGTTCCTGCTGATCGGCTATTGGGGACACCGCGCCGATTCGCGCGCCGGCGCCCGCATGGCGTTGACGGTCACTGGCGGCGGCGGGCTGGTGCTGCTGGCCGGCGTGATCGTGCTCGGTGATATCGCCGGCACCTACCAGATCTCGGCGATGGCCGGCTCGGCTGCGATGATCCAGGCCGATCCGCGTTATCCGCTGGCGTTGCTGCTGGTGCTGATCGGCTGCTTCACGAAAAGTGCGCAATGGCCGTTCCATTTCTGGCTGCCCGAAGCGATGGCCGCACCGACACCGGTGTCGGCCTATCTGCATTCGGCGACGATGGTCAAGGCCGGCATCTTCCTGCTGGCTCGCCTGTACCCGGTGCTCGGCGGCAGCGGTCTGTTCGAGACGATCGTCGCCAGCGTCGGCCTGATCACGATGGTTTTCGCCGCCTATGTCGCGATATTCCGCCACGATCTGAAGAGCCTGCTGGCCTATTCGACGATCAGCCATCTGGGACTGATCGTTTTCCTGATCGGCCTGGCATCGCCGCTGTCGGCGGTTGCGGCGATCTTCCACCTGCTCAACCATGCGGCCTTCAAGTGTTCGCTGTTCATGACGGCGGGCATCGTCGACCACGAAACCGGTACCCGCGATATGCGCCAGCTCGGCGGCCTGATCCGCTTCATGCCGTGGACGGCCACTGTGGCGATGGTCGACGGCGGCGGCGATGGGTGGTCTGCCGCTGACCAACGGCTTCCTGTCGAAGGAGATGTTTCTGACCGAAGCGGTCGACGCCCAGGCGCTGTTTGCCTACGGCTGGATGGTGCCGCTGGCAGCGGTGTTCGGCAGCGTCTTTTCGTTCGCCTATTCGCTGCGGTTGGTCCACGATGTCTTTTTCGGCAGCGCATCAGCCAAGCTGCCGAACCCCGAGCCGCACGAACCGCCACTGGCCATGCGCGCACCGCCGACCTTGCTGGCGATTGTCTGTATTGTGGTCGGGCTGGCGCCGGCAGTCACCTTCGGTCCGCTGGTCCAGCTGGCGGCCAGCGCGATGCTGGGTGCACCGCCGCCCGAATATCACCTGCAGATCTGGCACGGTTTCAATCTGCCGTTGCTGCTCAGCGCTGTCGCCATCGTCGGCGGCTCGCTGATGTACTGGCTGCTGCATCGGCATTACCAGCTGCATCTTCATCATCCGCGGGGCTGGACTGCACGCCTGCTGTTCACTCATGCGATCGATTGGCTGTTCGGCTTTGCGGGCCGGGTGATCCAGGTCGTCGAGAACGGTTCGCTGCAGCGCTATGCCGCCTGGCTGATCGGCAGTGCCATCGTGCTGGCGGCTGGCCGCGCTGCTGGTCGGCCCGGGCGCCGGTCTGGCTGGCGGCATCGCGCGAGTCATGGCCGGCGCCGCCGCTGGCCTCGGTCGTCTGGCTGCTGCTGCTGGCGTCCGGCGCGGCGCTGGTGCTGGGCCACCGCGACCGCTTCCGGGCCGTCGTGCTGACCGGCGTGATCGGCCTGGTCACCTCGCTGAGTTTCGTCGCCTTTTCGGCGCCCGATCTGGCGCTGACCCAGCTGACCGTCGAGGTGGTGTCGACGGTGCTGCTGTTGATGGGTCTGGCGCTGCTGCCGGCCACCAGCCCGCGCGAATCGAGTGTTCGGCGACGCCTTCGCGATGCCGGCCTGGCGCTTGGCCGGCGGCGGCGGCATTGCCTGGCTGGCCTGGCTGATGCTGACGCGCGACCATGCGTCGATCTCGTGGTATTTCCTGCGCAACGCGCTGCCGCTCGGCGGTGGCAGCAATGTGGTCAACGTGATCCTGGTCGACTTCCGCGGCTTCGATACCTTCGGCGAAATCACCGTGCTGGCGATTGCCGCGGTCGGCGGGCTGGCGCTGCTCGACGGCATGCGGGTGCGGCGGCCGTCCACCGATGCGCTCGGGCGGGCCTGGACCTTCGCCCGCGAACCGCTTGATGCTGCGGATGATCGCGCAGTTGATGCTGCCGCTGGCGCTGCTCGTCAGCGTCTACATCTTCTGGCGCGGCCACAACCTGCCGGGCGGCGGATTCATTGCCGGACTGGTCACCGCGGTGGCGCTGGTGCTGCAGTTCGTCTCGCTCGGCCAGGGCCGCGCCGAGGCCTTGCTGCACGGCCGCGCAGGTCGGCGCTTCACGCGCTGGGTCGGCAGCGGCCTGGCGATTGCCGGGCTGACCGGGCATCGGCGCGTTCGTCTTCGGCCATCCGTTCCTGACCAGCGCCAGTGCGCCATCCGACCGTCGCCCTGCTCGGCGAACTGCCGCTGGCGACTGCCGCGTTGTTCGACCTCGGCGTCTACATCACCGTCGTCGGCGCGACGATGCTGATGCTGTCGGCGCTGGCCGCGGCCAGCAGCGAGCCGCCGCTGCCCCGGCCGGAGCCGTCGCATGAGCGTCAGCGCATCAACCTGTCGACGCGATCCGACCTCGCGAGGTCGACGATGAGCATGGAATTTCTGGTCGCCAGCGGCATCGGCTGGGTCACCGCCTGCGGCATCTACCTGCTGCTGCGCGGCCGCACCTTCACCGTCGTGCTCGGCCTGAGCCTGCTCGGCTATGCGGTCAATGTCTTCATCTTCGCGATGGGCCGGCTTGTGGCGCGATGCGGCCGCCGATCCTGGCGGAGTGGCCGAGGTGCTTGCCGATCCGCTGCCGCAGGCGCTGGTGCTGACGGCGATCGTGATCGGCTTTGCGACGACCGGCTTCGTCATCGAACTGGCGCTGCGCAGCCGCCACGAAAGCGGCGGCAGCGACCATGTCGACGGCCTCCGTGCGGCGACACGACGTGGCGGCAGAGGGCGTCGTTCGTGAGCCTGCAACACGCTTTTCGCAGCCCACCTGCCGGTGCTGCCGGTGCTGCTGCCGGCCTTCACCGCGATGGTGCTTGCTGCTGCTCGGCGATCATGGCAGCGACCGGCGCGGCGGCCACGGCCTGCGGCGGCTGCGGCTGGCGCGGCTGCATCGCGATCGCGTCGACCGCGCTCGGGCTGGTCTGGGCGGCCCGCCTGGCGCTCGATGCCGACCAGGGGCTGCTGCAGGTCTACCGGGTCGGCGACTGGCCGGCGCCGTTCGGCATCGTGCTGGTGATCGACCGGCTGTCGGCGCTGATGCTGCTGTTGACCGCCTGCATCGCACTGCCGGTGCTGGTCTATGCCTGTGGCGGCTGGGACAGCCACGGCCGGCATTTCCATCCGATGTTCCAGTTCCAGCTGATGGGGCTGAACGGCGCCTTCGTCACCGGCGACCTGTTCAACCTGTTCGTCTTCTTCGAGGTGCTGCTGGTCGCCTCGTATGTGCTGATGCTGCATGGCCAGGGCCGCACGCGGTTTCGCGTCGGCGTGCACTACGTGGTGCTCAATCTGGCCGCGTCGGCGCTGTTCCTGATCGGCGTGGCGCTGATCTATGCACTGACCGGAACCCTCAACCTGGCCGATCTGGCGCTGCGCGTGCCGCGCGTCGAAGGGCCCGAAGCGGCGGTGCTGCAGGCCGCCGCGCTGCATCCTGCTGGTGGTCTTCGGCTTCAAGGCGGCGCTGGTGCCGCTGTCGATGTGGCTGCCGGCGACCTATGCGGCGGCCAGCGCGCCGGTGGCCGCGTTGTTCGCGATCATGACCAAGGTCGGCATCTACGCGATCTGTCCGCGTGCATGGCGTCGTGTTCGGCGCCGATGCGGGTGCCTCGGCGCTGACGGTGCAGCCGGTGCTGCTGCCGCTGGCGCTGGCGACCAGCGTGCTCGGCGTGCTGGGCGCGCTGGCGGCGCATACGCTGCCGCGGCTGGTCGCCTGGCTGACGGTGGTCTCGGTCGGCACCGTCGTGTCGGGAATCGGCCTGTTCACCGACGACGCCTGGTCGGCGGCGCTGTTCTACCTGGTCAACAGCACGCTGGTGATCGCCGGGCTGTTCCTGCTGGCCGAACTGGTCGCCGCGCAGCGCGGCGTGGTCGGCGCACGGCTGCGGCCGGCCTCGCAGGTGGCGCAGCCGCAGCTGCTCGGCCTGATGCTGCTGCTCGCTGCCGCGTCGGTCGCCGGGCTGCCGCCGTTGCCCGGCTTCATCGGCAAGCTGATGATCCTGGAAGCGGCGCTGGCGTCGCCGGCTGGTGGTCGCGGTCTGGGTGGTCGTGCTCGGCGTCGGCTTGCTGACGCTGATCGGCGTGGCGCGCGCCGGCAGCATCCTGTTCTGGAATGCGCGCGACGACCTGGCCGCCGGCACCCAGTCCGGCGCCAGCCCGCGCCTGCTCGGTCGCCACGCTGGCGCTTGTTGTCGGCAAGTGTCCTGATGACGCATGTTCGCCGCCCGCTGCAGCGCTATACCGCCGCCACCGCGGTCCAGCTCAACGACCGCAGCCGCCTACGCCCGCGCGGTGCTCGGCAGCGCGCGATGCGTCTGCCGATCGACAACCGCGCGGCCCTATACCGGCGGCGCGCCGCCGCCGGCATCGAGCGCCACTGCCGGAGCCGGCGCGATGAAGCAACTCCGGACCGCGACCGTTCGACGCGATGGCTGGTTCGCGCCATCCGGCGCTGTCGATCGCTGCTCGCGGCGAGCTGGCTGCTGCTGCAGCAATCGCTGGCCCTGCCGCAGCTGATTGCCGCCGGCGTGCTCGGCCTGCTGTTGCCGCGGCTGATCGGCGGCTTCCTCGGCCACGTCGGTGCGGCCGCGCAATATCCGCTGGCGTGCTGCGGCTGCTCGGCGTCGTGGTCTGGGACGTCATCGACTCGAACCTGACGGTCGCGCGCATCGTGCTGACGCCGGGCTCGACGCCGCGGCCGGCCTGGATCCGGGTGCCGATGGAGATTCGCCATCCGGTGGCGCAGACGCTGCTGGCCAGCATCATCACCAATACGCCGGGCACGGTGTCGTGCAAGATCGACGAAGACAGCAACGAGATCATCGTTCACGTGCTCGATTGCGACGACGCGGAGGCGCTGGTGGCGCAGATCAGGCAGCGCTACGAGCAGCCCCTTGCAGGAGATATCTCGGATGATCATCGAATGGGCGCTCAATTTTGCGCTGGTCGCGGTGGCGCTGGCGATGCTGCTCGGCACCTGGCGGCTGCTGCGCGGCCCCGACGCCTGCGACCGCGTGCTCGCGCTCGACACGCTGTATATCAACATCGTCGCGCTGGCGGTGCTGCTCGGCATGCAGCATGCGCAGACGATCTGCTGTTCGAGGTGGCGCTGCTGATCGCGATGCTCGGTTTCGTCTCGACGGTGGCGCTGGCGCGCTTTCTGACCCGTGGCGATGTGATCGGCTGACTGGAACAACGAGGTCTGAATGGACAAATCTGTCGCTCTGGATGCAGATTCCGGTCGCCGCCTTGCTGGTCGTCGGCGGCTCTGTTCACGCTGATCGGCGCGATCGGCATGGTTCGCTTCGGCGATTTCTTCATGCGCCTGCATGCGCCGACCAAGGCGACCACGCTGGGCGTCGGCGGCGTCGTGCTGGCCAGCTTCGTGGCGCAGCTCGGCGACGGCGATTTTGCCTTGCGCGAACTGCTGATCACGCTGTTCCTGTTCGTCACCGCGCCGGTGTCGGCCAATCTGATGGCCAAGGCCGGGCTGCACCTGCGGGTCCGATCGAAGGCCGAGCTGCCGGCCGAACTGCCGCACGACTGAAGCGCGCCGGCTGCCGGCTCAGTTGTCACGGCGCGCTCGCCGCGTCGTCGGCGTCGTGCCAGCAGGCGCGGCCGCCACAGCAGCCAGACCAGGGCAAAACCGACCAAGGCGCCGCTGATCGCCAGCACGCCGAGCCCGACCACCAGCGGCGCGCCGGCCGACTGGATCGATGACCAGATGCCGGCCAGGAAGCCGGTTTGCGTCAGCAGTTCCTCGGCCTGTTTTTCGAGGCGCAGCGCGCCGGCCTGGTCGGCCGATTCACCGAGAATCAGGCGGCCGAGCTTGTAGGCCGCCCAGTAGATCGGCGGAAAGGTCAGCGGATTGGAAACCAGGGTGGCCGCGGCGGCGATCGCGACGTTGGCGCGCAAGCGCGATCGCCGACCGCCACCGCGAACAGGAACTGCGCGATCGGCAGCATGAAGCCGAAGAAGATGCCGATGGCCACCGCCAGGGCCACGCTCGGGCGGTCGGTCAGCCACAGCTGGTCATTGTCGAAATGGTGGGCGAACGGGCGCAGCCAGCGCTGAGCCGCGCAGATGCTCGCGGGTGGGCAACCAGCGTTTCATGGCAATCGCGCGGCCGCTGGTGGCATCAGTGCCGTGTCGGTGAGCAGGCGTTGAAAGGCCTGTCATCGTCAATCGGTGCTTGCCAATTCCGGGGATCGAAGCGGCTTCGACCGGCGTGTCGGCGGTTTGATCAGCTGCAGAGACATCGAAGCGGCGCGGCGTGCGAATGAGGGAAATCACGGATGTCGAGATTGTAGGTGGCCGGCTATCAAGGCGTTGTGCAGCGGGTATTGGTCGCCGACCCGGCACGCCGCAAAAACGGTTCAGTAAGGCGTTCGTAAGAGCATCTGCCTATCGTTGGTGCAAACATTGCCGGTCCGCGACGTCGGTCGCCATCCGGAGTCAGTCAATCTCAGGAGACAGCGATGTCCGAGACCACCATCTATCAGCCGCCCGCCGCGCTGGCCGCAGCGGCCCATGTGTCGGGAATGGATGCCTACCAAGCCTTGTGCGCCGAAGCCGAATCCGACTACGAAGGCTACTGGGCGCGGCTGGCGCGCGAATTCGTCAGCTGGAAGAAGCCGTTCACGCAGGTGCTCGACAGCAGCGAACGCGCCGTTCTTCAAGTGGTTCGCCGACGGCACGCTGAACGTCTCGTACAACTGCCTCGACCAGCAGGTCGAGGCCGGGCTCGGCGACAAGACCGCGATCATCTTCGAGGCCGACGACGGCAAGGTCACGCGGGTCAGCTACCGCGAGCTGCTGACGCGCACCGCCAGCATGGCCAACGCGCTGAAGGCGCGCGGCGTCAAGAAGGGCGACCGGGTCGTCATCTACATGTCGATGTCGATCGAAGGCGTCGTCGCGATGCAGGCCTGCGCGCGCATCGGCGCGACCCATTCGGTCGTCTTCGGCGGCTTTTCGGCGCAGAGCCTGCGCGACCGCATCGAGGGCGCCGGCGCGGTGATGGTGATCACCGCCGACGAGCAACTGCGCGGCGGCAAGCAGCTGCCGCTGAAGGCGATCGTCGACGAGGCGATCGGCCTCGGCGGCTGCGAGTCGGTGAAAGATGTCGTCGTCTACCAGCGCACCGGCGGCAAGATCGCCTGGAACGCCGACCGCGACCGCTGGATGCACGAGCTGACTGCCGCGGCGGACGATGTCTGCGAGCCCGAATGGGTCGACGCCGAGCATCCGCTGTTCCTGCTCTACACCTCGGGCTCGACCGGCAAGCCGAAGGGCGTCCAGCATTCGACCGGCGGCTATCTGCTGCATGCCGCGCTGACCACCAAGTGGACCTTCGACCTGAAGCCCGACGACATCTTCTGGTGCACCGCCGATATCGGCTGGGTCACCGGCCATACCTATATCGCCTACGGCCCGCTGGCGCTCGGCGCGACCGAGATCGTCTTCGAAGGCGTGCCGACCTATCCCGACGCCGGCCGCTTCTGGAAGATGATCGAGGCCCATCGCTGCTCGATCTTCTACACCGCGCCGACGGCGATCCGCTCGCTGATCAAGGCCGCCGAAAGCAACGAGGCGGTGCATCCCGAAGCAATACGACCTGAGCTCGCTGCGCATCCTCGGCTCGGTCGGCGAGCCGATCAACCCGGCCGCCTGGGAGTGGTATCACCAGCATATCGGCGGCGGCCGCTGCCCGATCGTCGATACCTTCTGGCAGACCGAAACCGGCGGCCACATGATCACGCCGCTGCCCGGCGCGACGCCGCTGGTGCCGGGTTCGTGCACGCTGCCGTTCCCCGGCATCATGGCCGCCGTCGTCGACGAGACCGGCAAGGATGTGCCCAACGGCCAGGGCGGCATCCTGGTCGTCAAGAAGCCGTGGCCGAGCATGATCCGCACGATCTGGGGCGATCCCGGAGCGCTTCAAGACCAGCTACTACCCGGCCGATTTCCAGGGCAGCTACTACCTGGCCGGCGACGGTGCGATCCGCGATGCGAAGACCGGCTATTTCACGATCACCGGCCGCATCGACGATGTGCTGAATGTCTCGGGTCACCGCATGGGGACGATGGAAATCGAGTCGGCGCTGGTCAGCTGCACCGAACTGGTCGCCGAGGCGGCGGTGGTCGGCCGCCCCGACGAGACCACCGGCGAGGCGATCTGCGCCTTCGTGGTGCTGAAGCGCGCGCGCCCGACCGGCGACGAGGCCAAGCAGATCGCCAAGCAGTTGCGCGATTGGGTCGGCCGCGAGATCGGCCCGATCGCCAAGCCGAAGGACATCCGCTTCGGCGACAACCTGCCGAAGACCCGCTCCGGCAAGATCATGCGACGTCTGTTGCGTTCGGTTGCGAAGAATGAGGCGGTCACGCAGGATACGAGCACGCTCGAGAATCCGGCCATCCTCGAGCAGCTCGGCCAGGCTTACTGATGCAACTGTTGACTGCAGGCAAGCGCTTGCGTCAAACAAGACAAAGGCCCCGCATGCGGGGCCTTCTGCTTTCGGATGCGCCGCTTGGACGACGCGTCTATTTGACCGTCAGGATCCAGCGCACCAGCTCCTTGGCTTCGGCTTCGCTGACCTGCGGATTGGCCGGCATCGGCACCGGGCCCCAGTTGCCCGAGCCGCCCTTCATGACCTTTTGCGACAGCGTGTCGACGGCATCCTTCTGGCCGGCATATTTGGCAGCGACGTCCTTGTACGACGGGCCGACCAGCTTCTTGTCGATGGCGTGGCAGGCCATGCAGTTCTTCTTGGTGGCCAGTTCCTGGCTTGCCGACGCGCCGGACGCCAATGTCAGCAAGCAGTGCGCCGAGTGCGGTCGAACGAACGACTGATTTCATGTCACTCTTTCCTTATTCGATAGATCCGGGATGGGCTATATTGATCCGCCACTCACCCATCAACGGATCGTAACCGGATGGCGTTGACCGCCCTGCGGCGACGACGCCAGCCGCGAGTCAGGGGTCACCATGTATCTCGTCATGCTCGGTTTGCTGCTGCTGACCTTGAAACTGGCCGAATTCGGCCCGGTGGCCGACTTGGCCGTGGTGGGGTGTCCTGTCACCGTTTGCCGGTGCGGTGGTCTGGTGGGCCTGGGCCGACGCAACCGGCTACTACAAACGGCGCGAAATGCGCAAGCTCGAAGAGAAGCAGGACAAGCGCCGCGAGCGATCGATGGAGGCCATCGGCACCGGGGTCCGCCGCCGCCGGTGAACGCTGATCGAGCCCCTGTCGAGCGGCCCGCCGACTGGCTGCGGCCATCGTGGACGCACGGCGGCGTCGACTCGGTCATGACAACGCGCCACGGTGGTCGGAGTACAGCGCCGTTCGACAGTTTCAATCTGAAGCGGGGGCTCGGCGACGATCCGCGCCGCAGTCACCCGCAACCACCAAACATTGCGCACCTGCATCGGCTGCGCAGCCGGTCTGGCTCGATCAGGTGCACGGCTGTCGGGTTGTGCGCCTGCAGCGCGCCGATACCTTGCCCGGCGCGCCGCCGTTCATCGCGCCGACGCCAGCGTCAGCAGCCATCCCGGGCATCGCCTGCATGGTGCAGGTGGCCGACTGCCTGCCGGTGCTGCTGTCGGCAGCCGGGCGGGCAGTGGCCGCCGCACATGCCGGATGGCGCGGCCTGGCAGCCGGCGTTCTCGAGGCCACGTCGGCGCGCTCTGCGAGGCTGCCGATTGCTCGCCCGACGATGTCGAAGCCTGGCTGGGCGCCTGCATCGGCCCGCGCCAGTTCGAGGTCGGCGCCGATGTGCTCGAGGCCTTCGAGTGCCGATCGGCCGCCCATCGTCTGCGGCTGCCGCTCGATTTGTGGCCCGCGGTGGCGACCATCCGGGCAAATGGCTGGCCGATCTGTCCGGACTGGCCGAGGACCGGCTGCGCGCGGCTGGGCGTGCGGCGCATCCAGGCGGCCAGGCTGTGCACGGTCGAAGACAGTTCACGATTCTTTTCGTACCGGCGCGACGACATCACCGGCCGCATGGCCGCCGGCATCTGGCTGCACGGCTGAATCATCGATGCTGCGCTGCCTGCTCGGCTCGCGTTGGCGCCGTGCCTTGCTGCGCATCGGCGCGGCCAGGATATACATGCAGCACGCCGACCGGCAGCACGCCGTACAGCAGCAGCGTCACCAGCGCGCCCAGCACGGTTCCGCTCGGGCTGGCGAGTTCGGCGGCGGCCATCATCAGCACGACATAGATCCACCCGATGGCCACCAGGTACATGACGTGTATCCTTTCGAGTGGTTCGGCGTGGCGGCGCGACATCGTCGTTGCGCTCTGCAGCCTGATTGGACGCTGCCGCCAGCGATCTGGCGCAGCCTGTCGAGGAGACCCATGAAGAACAAGCCTGCTGGATCGATGCCGGCGCTTGCCCGACGTCGAGAAGGCGTCGAAGGCGTTTGCCGACATCTGCACAGTCGATGGCAGGATTCAACCTGCCGATGCCCGCGCTGGCCGAGTTGCAGGCCGAGTATGTCAAGCAGGCCACCGAATTGTGGAACCAGTCGCTGCGCAGTTTGCCGGCCATGGCCGCCACCATGGGCGCGGCGGCCACGCCGGCCGATGTGCCGCGCGTTCAAGGACCGGCGCTTTGCGGCCGCCGACTGGAGCGCGCAATCCGCAGGCCGCGTTCACCGCGCAGATGTATCTGCTGAATGCGCGCACGCTGATGCAGATGGCCGACGAGGTGCAGGGCGACGAAAAGACCCGCCAGCGGATCCGCTTCGCGGTCCAGCAGTGGGTCGATGCCGCGGCACCCAGCAACTTTCTGGCGCTCAACCCCGAAGCGATGCGGCTGGCGCGTGGAGACCAAGGGCGAAAGCCTCGGCCAGGGCGTGCGAACAGCTGCTGCACGACATCCACCAGGGCCATGTCTCGCAGACCGACGAATCGGTGTTCGAGGTCGGCCGCAATGTCGCGACCACCGAAGGCTCGGTGGTCTTCGAGAACGAGCTGTTCCAGTTGCTCGAATACAAGCCGATGACCGCACGAGGTGTTCGCCAGCGCCGATGCTGTTCGTGCCGCCGTGCATCAACAAGTTCTACATCCTCGACCTGCAGCCCGACAACTCGCTGATCCGCCACACGGTCGCGCAGGGCCATCGGCTGTTCGTCGTCAGCTGGCGCAATGCCGGCCCCGAGCATGGCCGAATTCACCTGGGACCAATATATCGAGGACGGCGCGATCAAGGCGATCGAGGTGGCGCGCGAGATCAGCGGTGCGAAGCAGATCAATACGCTGGGCTTCTGCGTCGGCGGAACGATCCTGTCGACCGCGCTTGGCGGTGCTCGCCGCGCGCGGCGAGCATCCGGCTGCCAGCCTGACCCTGCTGACCACCCTGCTCGACTTCCGCAGCACCGGCATTCTCGACATCTTCATCGACGAGTCGATGGTGCAGATGCGCGAGATGACGATGGGCGCCGACAGCCCGACCGGCGGCGGCCTGCTCAAGGGCAAGGAGCTGGCGTCGACCTTCAGCTTCCTGCGGCCGAACGAGCTGGTCTGGAACTACGTGGTCGGCAACTACCTGAAGGGCGAGACGCCGCCGGCGTTCGACCTGCTGTACTGGAACAGCGACAGCACCAACCTGCCGGGGCCGATGTACTGCTGGTACCTGCGCAACCTGTACCTCGAGAACAAGCTGGCCGAGCCGGGCGCGCTGACGGTCTGCGGCGAGCCGGTCGATCTCGGCAAGATCGATGCTGCCGACCTATGTCTACGCCTCGCGCGAGGACCACATCGTTCCGTGGGAGGGCGCCTACCGCAGTACGCAGGTGCTCAAGGGCAAGCTCCGCTTCGTGATGGGCGCGTCGGGCCATATCGCCGGCGTGATCAACCCGCCCGCAAAGAACAAGCGCAGCCACTGGATCGGCAAATCGGCGGCACTGCCGGCCGACGCGCAGCAGTGGCTGGACAGCGCCGTCGAGCATCCCGGCAGCTGGTGGCCCGACTGGACGCAGTGGCTGGCCGGCCACGCCGGCAAGCAGGTCGCCGCGCCGAAGACGCCCGGTAACCGACAATACCAGGCCATCGAGCCCGCGCCTGGGCCGCTACGTCAAGCAGAAGGCCTGATCGATCAGGCCCGTTCTGTCCCGAGAACCCGTTCCATTCATTCAACAGGAGATTTCTATGACTACAGATATCGTGATCGTCGCCGCCGCCCGCACCGCAGTCGGCAAGTTCGGTGGCACGCTGGCCAAGGTGCCCGCGCCCGAACTCGGCGCCGCCGTGCATCGCCGAGCTGCTGAAGCGCTCCGGCGTCAGCGGCGACCAGATCGGTGAAGTCATCCTCGGCCAGGTGCTGACGGCCGGTGCCGGCCAGAACCCGGCTCGCCAGGCGGTGATCAAGAGCGGCATGCCGCAGAGCGTGCCGGCGATGACGATCAATGTGGTCTGCGGATCGGGCCTGAAGGCGGTGATGCTCGCCGCGCAGGCGATCCGCGACGGCGACAGCGAGATCATCATCGCCGGTGGCCAGGAAAGCATGAGCATGAGCCCGCACGTGCTGAGCGGATCGCGCGACGGCCAGCGCATGGGCGACTGGAAGATGATCGACACGATGATCAACGACGGCCTGTTGGACGTCTACAACAAGTACCACATGGGCATCACCGCCGAGAACGTGGCCAAGAAATACGGCATCACGCCGCGGCGACCAGGACGGCTTTGCGCTGGCTTCGCAGCAGAAGGCCGCCGCGGCGCAGGACGCCGGCAAGTTCAAGGACGAGATCGTCCCGTTCAGCATCGCCCAGCGCAAGGGTGACCCGGTCGTCTTCGCCGCCGACGAATTCATCAACCGCAAGACCAATGCCGACGGCCTCGGCGGTCTGCGTCCGGCCTTCGACAAGGAGGGCAGCGTCACCGCCGGCAATGCGTCCGGCCTGAACGACGGCGCCGCCGCGGTGATGGTGATGACCGCGGCCAAGGCAGAGGCGCTCGGCCTGAAGCCGCTGGCGCGGATCGCCAGCTATGCCACCACCGCGCTCGATCCGGCCTTCATGGGCATGGGCCCGGTCGCCGCATCGCAGAAGGCGCTTGCAGCGCGCCGGCTGGAAAGCCGCCGACCTCGACCTGCTCGAGATCAACGAGGCCTTTGCCGCGCAGGCCTGCGCGGTCAACAAGGAAATGGGCTGGGATACCTCGAAGATCAACGTCAACGGCGGAGCGATCGCGATCGGGCACCCGATCGGTGCGTCGGGCTGCCGGATCCTGGTCTCGTTGTTGCATGAGATGCAGCGCCGCGACGCCAAGAAGGGCATCGCTTCGCTGTGCATCGGCGGCGGCATGGGCGTTGCGCTGACCGTCGAACGCTGAGACGGCCTGCCCCGCGAGGGGCCAGATCGACCTCGGACGCCATCGGCAGCCTGCCGTTGGCGTCCGAGTGCTTATGGAGTACGACATGACAAAAAAGGTGGCCTACGTGACCGGTGGAATGGGCGGCATCGGCACCGCGATGTGTCAGCGCCTGCACCAGGATGGGTTTACCGTGATCGCCGGTTGCGGCCCGAGCCGTGACTTCGAGAAATGGCTCGGCGAGCAGACGGCGCTGGGCTACAGCTTCCATCGCCTCGGTCGGCAATGTCGGCGACTGGGATTCGACCGTCGCCGCGTTCGAGAAAGTCAAGGCCGAACACGGCCCGGTTCACGTGCTGGTCAACAACGCCGGCATCACCCGCGACGGCATGTTTCGCAAGATGAGCCGCAGCGATTGGCACGATGTGATCGAGACCAACCTGACCAGCCTGTTCAATGTCACCAAGCAGGTGATCGACGACATGTGCGACCAGGGCTGGGGCCGCATCATCAACATCAGCTCGGTCAACGGCGAGAAAGGCCAGTTCGGCCAGACCAACTATTCGGCCGCGAAGGCCGGCATGCACGGCTTCACGATGGCGCTGGCGCAGGAAGTGGCGAACAAGGGCGTGACGGTCAATACCGTCAGCCCCGGCTATATCGCCACCGACATGGTCAAGGCGATCCGCCAGGACGTGCTCGACAAGATCGTCGCCGGCATTCCCGGTCAAGCGCCTGGGCACGCCCGCAGGACATCGCCTCGATGGTGTCGTGGCTGGCCTCCGAAGAATCCGGCTTCGCCACCGGCGCCGACTTCTCGGTCAACGGCGGGCTGCATATGGGGTAGCCGCGCTTCGGGCCTGCTGCTCCTGCAAATCAGGAGCGATCAGGCAGTGCGGTCAACCATCCCCAGCATCCCCGTCCCCATGGCCCGCAACGACTCCCAAGACCCATCCACCGGCGCCAACACCACCGCCTTCCCGTACCCCGCAAAATTGCGCTCGATCGACCGCAGATAGATCGGGTCGTAGTGCTCGACCAGCAACTCGCGCACCACCGCCTCGACCGCGCCCGACGCGTGCGGCCATCTGCCAGCGGTCGATCACCTCGTTGCCGCGCAACGCACGCAGCGCGTCGAGCCGCTCGCAGAACGACTCGATATCGCTGACGAAAAAATCGTAGTCCTCCATCAGCAGCGCTGACCCGCGCATCGAGGCTCAGCTCGATGCGCCAGCACGGCGCGCTGCGGATCGCGCCGATCAACGCCTCGGGCACGCGCAGTGCACCGACCTTGCTGCTCTCGCTCTCGACCCAGACCGGCGCGAGCCGGATCGAAGCGGCGCAACTGATCCCAGATGCGCGTATCGAACGCCTTCTGGCTCGGCTGCTCGACTGCCCGGCACCAGGCCGAGCACCGAACCCCGGTGCTCGGCCAGTGCCTCCAGGTCGAGCACCTGCTCGCCGACCGCACTGCAGGATCTGCAGCAGCCGGCTCTTGCCGGATCCGGTGGTGCCGCACAACACGCGGTAATCGAGCCGCGGCGATCGCATCGTCGAGCGCCGCCACCATCGCGCGGCGAAACGCCTGGTAGCCGCCTTCCAGCACGACTGACCCTGAAGCCGATCTGGTCGAGCACCAGCGCCAGCGAGCCGCTGCGCTTGCCGCCGCGCCAGCAATAGACCAGGGGCCGCCAGTCGCGGCCCTTGCCGGCCGAGTTCGCGCTCGATGTGGGCCGGCGATGTTGCGCGCAGCCAGCGCCGCCCCGCGCTTGCGGGCGTCGAACGGCGAGACCTGCTTGTATTCGGTGCCGACGGCTGCCGCTGCGTCGTCGTCCAGCGTCGGCCAGTTGACGGCGCCGGGGATGCGGTCGAGCGCGAACTCGCTCGGCGAGCGCGCATCGATGATGCAGTCGTAGGCATCGAGTTGGCGCACAGAACCGGTCTGCCGCAACGCGCAATCAGCTGGCATCGTTCGAGCCAGCCTCAACGCGCGCTGATCACGTCGAGCAGCTTGCGATTCGATCTCGATCTGCGTGCGGTTCTGCTGCAGCGCGGTCGCCGTCGATCAGGAAGGTATCCTCAACCCGCTCGCCGAGCGTCGTGATCTTCGCCAGATGCAGGTTGATCTGGTGCCGGGCCAGCACCCGCGCGATCGCATACAGCAGCCCCGAGCGGTCGCTGGTCGAGACCGTCAGCAGCCAGCGCTGCGCGCGCTCGTCGGGCCGCAGCGTGATGCGCGGCGTGACCGGGAACGACTTGACGCGCCGCGAGACCCGGCCCTGGCTCGGCTCGGGCAGCGGCCCGTCGGCATTGATCGCCACGGCCAGCTGGTTCTCGACCAGCAGGATCAGGTCGCGGTAGTGCTGGTACTGCTGCGCCAGCAGCGGGCTGGTCACCTGGAAGGTATCCAGCGCATAACCCTTGCGCGTGGTGTGCACCTTGGCATCGAGAATGTCGAAGCTGCCGGTGTCGAAATAGCCGCAGATGCGCGCGAACAGATCGGTGCGGTCGGGCGGCGAATAGACCAGCACCTGCAGCCCTTCGCCGACCGACGACAGCCGGGCGCGAACGATCGGCTCGGTGGTTGCGATGCGGCCGTCGAGGCATGCGCACATGCCAGGCGATGTCGCCCGCCTCGTAGCGCGAGAAATAACGCGTGTCGAGCGTATCCCACAGCGCCTGCTCGATGCCGGTCGGCACCGAGCAGCAGGTTGAGCAGGCGCCGCGCCTCGCTGCTTGCGCGCGTTGGCCTGCGCGGCCTGGTTCGGCAACGCGCCGCCGAGCGCGCGCAGGGTCAGCCGGTACAGGTCTTCGAGCAGCTTGCCTTTCCAGGCATTCCAGACCTTCGGGCTGGTGCCGCGGATGTCGGCCACCGTCAGCAGGTACAGCGCCGTCAGCCGGCGCTCGTTGCCGACCGAGTCGGCGAATTTCTTGATCACCTCGGGGTCGGACAGATCTTCCTTCTGCGCCACCCGCGACATCGTCAGGTGTTCGCGCACCAGGAATTCGATCTGCGCGCAGTCCTCGCGCGCGATGCCGTGATCGCGGCAGAAGCGCCGCGACCTCGGCGGCGCCGAGCTCGGAGTGATCGCCGCCGCGGCCCTTCGCGACATCGTGGAACAGGGCGGCGATGTAGAGGATCCACGGCTTGTCCCAGTTCGCCGCCAGGTGCGAGCAGAACGGGTATTCGTGCGCATGCTCGGGGATGAAGAAGCGCCGCATGTTGCGCAACACCATCAGGATGTGCTGGTCGACCGTATAGACATGGAACAGGTCGTGCTGCATCTGCCCGACGATGCGCCTGAAGACCCACAGATAGCGGCCGAGCACCGAGGTCTGGTTCATCAGCCGGAACGCGTGGGTATGACCCTCGGGTTCCTGCAGGATCTTCATGAAGGTCGCGCGGTTGACCGGATCGTGCCGGAACTCGCGCATTCATCAGGTCGCGCGCGTTGTACAGCGCGCGCAGCGTGCGCGCCGACAGCCCCTTCGGGCCGACCGTCTGCTGGTAGACCAGGAAGGTCTCGAGGATCGCGTGCGGGTCGCGCTCGTACAGATCGTCGCTGACCACCTCGAGCATGCCGCCGCGCTCGAGAAACTTGTCGTTGATCGGCCGCATCGGCGCATCCTGCGAACCTTCGATCTGCTCCTCGATGTTGAGCATGCAGGATCTGGTTCAGCTGGCCGACCGCCTTGGCCGCCCAGTAGTAGCGCTTCATCAGCACTTCGGAGCTGCGCTGGCCGGGCGTCGCCAGATAGCCGAAGCTGCTCGGCCACCGCGGTCTGCAGGTCGAATACCAGCCGGTCCTCGCGGCGACTCGGCGATGATGTGCAACTGGGCGCGGATCAGCCGCAGCAGACCCTTCGTTGCGCTTGAGCTGCTTGCACTCGAATTCGGTGATCAGACCCTTGCGCGGCCAGCTCGCGCCAGGTGCGGCCGAGGCCGGCGGCGCGGGCGATCCAGATCAGCATCTGCAGATCGCGCAGGCCGCCCGGGCTTTCCTTGCAGTTCGGCTCGAGCGAATACGGCGTATCTTCGAACTTCAGGTGGCGCTGCTGCATCTCGAGCGTCTTGCGCGCGCAGGAATGCGGCCGGATCCATCGCCGCCTCGGTGGCGCGGCGGAAATGGCTGTAGACGCGCCGCGCGCCGCACAGGAAGCGCGACTCGAGCATCGCGGTCTGCACCGTGACGTCGCGCTGCGCCTCCTCGACGCATTCTTCGACCGTGCGCACGCTCGAGCCGATCTCGAGCCCGATATCCCAGCAGGCGGTGATGAAGCCTTCGACCGCCGGCGTCAGATCGGCGTTCGCCCGGCTACCGAGGGCGCCGGCGACGGCAGCAGCAGCAGCACGTCGATGTCGGAATGCGGATACAGCTCGCCGCGACCAAAACCGCCGACGGCGACCAGCGCCGCCTCGTCGGTCATGCGCGCTGAACTTCCACAGCTGCACCAGCGTCTGGTCGACATGTGCTGCCAGCTGCCGGATCAGCGCCGGTCGGCGGCGCGTGGCGCTCGGCCGCCCGCGCGAGAAGCTGATCGATCAGCGCCGCCTTGCCCTGGCGGAACTGGCTGCGCAGGCCGGCCACGTCGAGCGCATCGACCACCGGCACGAACGCATCGGGCGTCGTCGCGCGGCCTGCTCGTCCGGATCGCGCGAGACGGCGTCGAACGGGCGGTATCGTCGGCGATGGTCATCGGCCGCCAGTCCGTCTCAGGCCGTGCTGGTCGCGGTGCAGCGCGGCGCCGCAGCGGCGACAAAGGCCGGCGGCGCCGGCGTGCCGGCCGAGACGGTCAGCACCTCGTAGCCGGTTTCGGTGACCAGCACGGTGTGCTCCCACTGCGCCGACAGCGACCGATCCTTGGTGACGATGGTCCAGCCGTCGCCCATCTCGCGGATCTCGCGCCGGCCGGCATTGATCATCGGCTCGATCGTGAAGACCATGCCCGGCACCAGCTTCTCCAGCGTGCCGGGCCGGCCGTAGTGCAGCACCTGCGGCTCTTCGTGGAATTTCTGGCCGATGCCGTGGCCGCAGAACTCGCGCACCACCGAGAAGCCGTTGTTCTCGGCGAAGGTCTGGATCGCATGGCCGATATCGCCGAGCGTCGCGCCCGGCTTGACCTTGGCGATGCCGCGCCACATCGCGTCGTAGGTGAACTGGCACAGCCGTTTCGACGCGATCGAGCCTTCGCCGACGATGAACATGCGGCTGGTGTCGCCGTGCCAGCCGTCCTTGATCACCGTCACGTCGATGTTGACGATGTCGCCGTTCTTCAGCGGCCGGTTGTTCGGGATGCCGTGGCAGACCTGGTGGTTGATCGAGGTGCAGATCGATTTCGGATACGGCGTGTAGCCCGGCGGCGCGTAGTTCAGCGGCGCCGGAATGCGCCTGCTGCACATCGACGATGTAGTCGTGCGCCAGCTTGTCGAGCGCTTCGGTGCTGATGCCGGGCTTGACATGCGCGGTCAGCATGTCCAGCACTTCCGATGCGAGCCGCCCGGCGATTCGCATCGCCTCGATATCGGCGGCGGTCTTGATGGTGATCGTCATGCCGCGATTATCTCACCGGCCCGTTAAAATCGCGGGTTACCCCGATCGGCTCAGGCCTTGTCGGCTTCTGCCACCCGACGGCCGCCGCCGGCTGCCCGTGACCAGCTCCCCGCGAATGTCCAGCCCCCAGCACCTGATTCATTTCGAGGGCGGCGACGCACTGCCGACATTCCGCGCCCGCGCCCTGTTGCCTCGCCTGCAGGCGGCCTTTGCCGGTATCAGCGCGGTCGCATGCGCGCTTCGTGCACTGGGTGCGCAGCGATGCACCGCTCGACCGGCATGTCACTCGACAGCCTCGCAAGGCCTGCTGCGCTACGGCGACCCCGTACCGTGGGCCGGCCGGCGCGGCCAAGGATCAGCTGACGCTCGTCGTTGCGCCGCGGCTGGGCACCGTCTCGCCGTGGGCCAGCAAGGCCACCGACATCGCGCACAACTGCGGCTTGCCGATCCGCCGCGTCGAGCGGGTGACCGAATATGCGCTGACCCTCAAGAGCGGCCTGCTCGGCGGCGTCAGGCAACCCGACGCCGAGCAGCTGGCGGCGCTGGCCGCGCTGCTGCACGACCGGATGACCGAATCGGTGTTGCCGAACCGCGAAGCCGCCCGTCACCTGTTCGACGAACAGCCGGCGCAGGCGATGGTGCGGGTCGACATCCTCGCCGGTGGCCGCGCCAAGCTGGTTGCTGCCAACACCGAATTCGGCCTCGCCTTGTCGGACGACGAGATCGACTACCTGGTGGCCGCCTTTCAGCGCGCTTGCAGCGCAACCCCAGCGATGTCGAGCTGATGATGTTTGCGCAGGCCAACAGCGAACATTGCCGGCACAAGATCTTCAACGCCCGGTTCACCATCGATGGCGAGGCCCAGCCGCATTCGATGTTCCAGATGATCCGCCACACCGAGCAGCAATCGCCGCAGCACACGGTGGTCGCCTACAGCGACAACGCATCGGTGATGGAAGGCGGCGAGATCGAATCGTGGCGGCCGGACGGCTTTGCCAATGCGCCGCGTTATGCGGGCAAGCGCGAGACCATGCATGTGCTGATGAAGGTCGAGACCCACAACCACCCGACCGCGATTTCGCCGTTCCCGGGCGCCGCCACCGGCGCCGGCGGCGAGATCCGCGACGAAGGCGCAACCGGCCGCGGCTCGAAGCCGAAGGCCGGGCTGACCGGCTTCAGCGTCTCCAACCTGCACCTGCCCGGCACTCGACGAGCCCTGGGAGCGCAATCTCCGATCGGCCGTCCGGCGCACATCGCCAGCGCGCTGCAGATCATGATCGACGGCCCGCTCGGTGGCGCCGCGTTCAACAACGAATTCGGCCGGCCCAATCTGGCCGGCTATTTCCGCGTCTTCGAGCAGGATGTCGCCGGCGTTCGCCGCGGCTATCACAAGCCGATCATGATCGCCGGCGGCCTGGGCAGCATTGCTGCCGAGCAGACGCACAAGATCGCGTTTCCCGCCGGCACGCTGCTGATCCAGCTCGGCGGCCCCGGCATGCGGATCGGCATGGGTGGCGGCGCGGCCAGCTCGATGGCGGCCGGTGCCAATGCGGCGGCGCTCGATTTCGATTCGGTGCAGCGCGGCAACCCCGAGATCGAGCGCCGCGCGCAGGAGGTGATCAACCACTGCTGGGCGCTCGGCGAGACCAACCCGATCCTGGCGATCCACGATGTCGGCGCCGGTGGCATCTCGAATGCCTTTCCCGAGCTGGTCGACGGCGCAGGGCGCGGCGCGCGCTTCGACCTGAGCCAGGTGCCGCTCGAAGAAAGCGGCCTGGCACCGAAGGAGATCTGGTGCAACGAAAGCCAGGAGCGCTACGTGATGGCGGTGTCGCCCGATGCGCTGCCGCTGTTCGAGGCGATGTGCAAGCGCGAGCGCTGCCCGTTTGCGGTCGTCGGTGTCGCCACCGACGAGCCGCGGCTGCTGCTCGAGCAACCCGGCAGCGACGACCGGCCGATCGACATGCCGATGGACGTGCTGCTCGGCAAGCCGCCGAAGATGCACCGCGAGGTCGAGCGGGTGGCCCGCGACGAGGCGGCGCTCGATCTCGGCGACGCCGACCTCGACAAGCTCGGCTTCGACGTGCTGCGCCACCCGACGCGTGGCCAGCAAGCGCTTCCTGATCACCATCGGCGACCGCACCGTGGGCGGCCTGAGCCACCGCGACCCGATGGTCGGCCCGTGGCAGGTGCCGGTGGCCGATTGCGCCGTCACGCTGGCCGACTACCAGGGCTTTCGCGGCGAGGCGATGAGCCTGGGCGAACGCACGCCGCTGGCCGCGCTCGATGCGCCGGCATCCGGGCCGCATGGCGGTCGGCGAGGCGATCACCAACCTGCTGGCCGCGCCGTTCGAGCTGTCGCGCGTCAAGCTCAGCTGCAACTGGATGGCGGCCTGCGGCGAGGCCGGTGAAGACGCCGCGCTGTACGACACCGTCAAGGCCGTCGGCCTCGAGCTGTGCCCGGCGCTGGGCATCAGCGTGCCGGTCGGCAAGGACAGCCTGTCGATGCGCACCCGCTGGAGACGACGCCGGCCGGCGCAGGCGAGAGCCAGGTCGACGTGCGCCGGTCTCGCTGATCGTCACCGCCTTCGCGACGCTGGCCGATGTGCGGCAGACGCTTGACGCCGCAACTGCGCGCTGGCGACACGACGCTGGTGCTGATCGACCTCGGTCAGGGCAAGAAGCGCATGGCCGGCTCGATGCTGGCGCAGGTGCTCGGCCAGTTCGGCAGCGCGGCGGTCGACGGCATTCCCGATCTCGACGATCCGCAGCTGCTGAAATCACTGGTCGCCGCGATCAACCAGTTGCGCGGCGACGGCAGCTTGCTCGCCTACCACGACCGCAGCGACGGCGGCGTTGTGGGCCACGCGTCTGCGAAATGGCGTTTGCCGGGCATCTGGGCGTCAGCCTGAATGTCGACATGCTGGTGACCGAAGGCGACGGCATCACCGACAGCCGCGCCGAATACGGCGACTCGAAAAACTGGGCCACGCAAGTCGACGCGCGGCGCAAGGAGCTGACGCTGCGCGCCTTGTTCAACGAAGAACTCGGCGTCGTGATCCAGGTGCCGACCAGCGTGCGCAACGAGGTGATGCAGACGCTGCGCGCACACGGCCTGAGCAAACATTCGCACTTCATCGGCAAGACCAACGAGCGCGGCGTGATCGAGGTCTGGCGCGACGCCAAGTCGGTTTTCAAGGCGCCGCTGGCCGATCTGCAGCGCAGCCTGGGACGAGGTCAGCTGGCGCATCGCCGCGCTGCGCGACAACCCGGCCTGCGCCGATGCCGAGCACGAAGCCGCCGGCCGCGCCGACGACCCCGGCCTGCACGTCGCAGCTCAGCTTCGACCCGGCCGACGACATGCGCCGCACCCTTCATCGGCGGCGCTCGTCCGGCGGTGGCCATCCTGCGCGAGCAGGGCGTCAACAGCCATGTCGAGATGAGCTACGCGATGGCGCAGGCCGGCTTCGACACCTTCGATGTGCACATGACCGACCTGCAATCGGGCGCGGCGCGGCTCGACCAGTTCAAGGGCTTCATCGCCTGCGGCGGCTTCAGCTATGGCGATACGCTGGGCGCCGGCATCGGCTGGGCGCGCTCGATCCTGTTCAACCCGCAACTGGCCGAGCAGTTCGCGGCGTTTTTCCAGCGCAGCGACAGCTTTGCGCTCGGCGTTTGCAACGGCTGCCAGATGATGGCCGCGCTGGCGCCGATCATCCCCGGCGCGCAGGCCTGGCCGGCATTCACGCGCAACCGCAGCGAGCAGTTCGAGGCCCGGCTCAGCATGGTCGAGGTGCTCGACAGCCCGTCGATCTTCTTCGCCGGCATGGCCGGCAGCCGGCTGCCGATCGCGGTCGCCCACGGCGAAGGATTTGCCGACTTCTCGCAGCGCGGCGATGCCGATTCGGTGCAGCGCGCGATGCGCTTCGTCGACCACCACGGCCGGCCGACCACCGACTATCCGTTCAACCCGAACGGCAGCCCCGATGGCCTGACCGCCGTGACCACGCCCGACGGCCGCTTCAGCGTGCTGATGCCGCATCCCGAGCGGGTCTTCCGCAACGTGCAGATGAGCTGGACCAGCGGCGACGTGTCGCAGCCGAGCCCGTGGACAGCGCATGTTCGCCAACGCGCGGCGCGCGGTCGGCTGATATTGGCAGGAGCGCCTTCGGGCGCGATCCTGCCGGGGCACCATCGCGCCTGAAGGCGCTCCCACAGGAGCCGGATTTCTGCGGGGGCGCCTTCAGGCGCGATCCACATTCGTCAGGCGTGATCGCTGCCAACCACCCACAACGGCCATCAAAAACCCCGCCGCCCCCGACACCAGAGATCGGCTCAGGCTTGATCGAGGGGTCGAGTGTCTGGAAACTCGCCAGGTTCTGGGAGGGCGACGCGCTTGAGCGGATCGTTGTTCCGCCAGACCCCGACAACCAGGGCCAACAGGATCAGCCACGGTGAGAACAGGATCAGCGCCGCTCCGATCAGCATGGCAATGCGTCCCTCGGTGACCAGCCACATCGCGGTGGGGATGAGCACGAGCACCCCGAGGACTGTTCGGCCAAGAAACCTGCGCCCCTGTGCGTTGCGCAGCAGGAACGACGCCGTAGCGGCCGACAGAATGAGGGGAACGGAGATCCAGCCTGCGGGAAGTGGAAAGCCGCTGCCTTCGAAGGCGAGAGCGGGACCTGTACAGGCGAGCAAGGCCATCAACAGGAATGAGGTCTGGCCGAGTCGTCGCATGGATTCCCCTGGAAGTTGGGACCAATATCCGGAATCTCGATCCGGCGTGCAACCCCCGAAGTGACGTACCACGGCAGATCGCCAACCCGTTGCGCGGTTCGCACGCCATGTGCAGCGGGCTTAGCGGGACTAGCGGGCAGCCCGGGATGCGCGCGGCACGACCTCCCAGTAGTGTTGCTCGACTTCATTCAAATGCTGACGCATCGCGCTCATCGCCTGGTCGGCGTCGCGCGCAGCAATCGCGGTGTAGATGCGCTGATGAGCGGCATTGGCGTGCGTGCGCGCCTGCGGCGCTTGAACAGATGTCGAGCGCTGCTCGCGCAGCCATTCGCCCACGGCGTTCTGCAACGCAGTCAGCACCGGGTTGCCGGCCATTTCGGCGATGCAGGCATGGAACTGCACATCGGCTGCGATCGCTCGTTCGAGTCCGCGGGCCTTTTGGGTCGCATTCAGCGCCTCGCGTAACCGCTCCATCGACACCGGGTCGGCACGCTCTGCGGCCTCTCCCGCCAATGCACATTCCAGCAGTCTGCGGGCATGCTGGAAATGGCGCACGCCATCCGGCTGGACCAGCATACGGCGTGCAGCGCCGGACAGTTCCTGCACCATCTCCCGCGCAGTCGGCCTGATCGCGCAGGCTCGTTCGCCACGAGAAAGACGCACCAAGCCCATCCGCTGCAGAGTGAACAGTGCTTCGCGAACGCTGCCCCGGCCAACGCCGTGGCGCAGCATCAGGTCACGCTCCGAAGGCAGTCGATCACCGGGCCTGATCAGGCCCCTGTTCATCTCGTCTTCGAGCGCCTCGACGACGCTCTGAAAGCGGCGCGGCTCGGCCGTTGATGCGCTGGGTGACATGCTGAATCTTAATCCACAAAAATGGTATGACAAGTGGTAGGATATGTGACGGCTTGCTCGCCGCCAAGATTGTCAGTGCGGGCCCTTTCATCCCGAGGAATCGATCATGTTGCGCAGAATTCTTGTGGTGCTCACACTCGCCGCAGCCCTCATGCCGGGTCTCGGCAGGGCTGCCGAAGTCCTGAAGTTCGCGCATGTTTATGAGGTCCTCCGAGCCTTTCCACAAATGGGCACTCTGGGCGGCAGACGAAATCAAGAAGCGCACCGACGGCCGCTACGAGATCCAGGTCTTTCCGGCCTCGTCGCTCGGCAAGGAGCAAGATCTGTATCAGGGGCTCGGCCTGGGGACCATCCAGCTCACCTACACCGGCAGCCTTTACGCCAGCCGCGACTACGGCCCCATGGCCTTGTCCAGCGCGCCGTTCATGTTTCGCGACTTCGACCACTGGAAGGCATGGCGCGAAAGCCCGATGTTCGGCGAGGTGCGCAGCGCCTACACCGCCAAGACCGGCAACCAGGTATTGGGCCTGGTCTATTACGGTGAGCGGCAGGTCACCGCCAACAAGCCCATCCACACGCCGGCCGACATGAAGGGAATGAAGTTCCGCACCCCGGATTCGCCTATGTACACGATGTTCCCTCGCGCGGTCGGCGCCAACCCGACCCCGATCGCCTTTGCCGAGGTCTATCTGGCGCTGCAGAACGGCACGGTCGACGGCCAGGAAAATCCCTTGCCCACCATCCTGGCCAAGCGCTTCTACGAGGTCAACAAGAATATCGCGCTGACCGCGCACATGACCGACAGCCTGGTCGTGCTGGCATCGCCGACAACCTGGCAAAAGTTGTCTGCCGACGATCGCAAGGCGTTCCAGAATGTCTACCAGGAGGCGGCGGTCAAGATATCCGACGACGTTCGCGCTGCCGAGGCGCAGCTGGCCACCGAGTTCACGACCAAGTACGGCGTCAATGTGATCAAGGTCGATCGCAAGCCCTTCCAGGAGGCGATGGCGAAATCGCTGCAGGCACCCAACCTGCCGTGGACGCCCGAGCAATACCAGAAGGTGCAGGCGATCCGCTGATTGCGGCACAGGACACCTGGTGGCCCTCTATCCCGGAATCGAAGGCGAGCGCCGCATCGGCGCCGCTCAACTCAACGAGGTCGTGGCCGCGATATTCGCCAGCTGCACCATGTCCACGCACGATGCGGGCCTGCTGGCCGCAAGCCTGGTCGAAAGCGATCTGCGCGGCATCCACTCGCACGGTGTGATGAGGGTGCCCGATTACGTGGCCAAGCTGTGTGGCGGCGGAGTCGACCCAAAAGGGGTGCCGACCGTCGTCAACTCGCGTGGTGCGGTGCTGGTCGTCGATGGCGGCAATAGCATGGGCCAGATCGGCGGAACGTTTGCGATGGACAAGGCCATCGACGCGGCCGGCCGTTTCGGCATCGGCGCTGCGGCGCTGCGCGGCAGCAATCATTGTGGCGCGATGGATCACTACGCCCGCATGGCCTTGGCGCGCGACATGATCGGCATCGCGATGACCAATGCGCTGCCGACCATGGCGCCCTGGGGCGGGCGCGACAAGATCGTCGGCATCAACCCATTGGCGATTGCGCTGCCGGCGGCTGACGAATGTTCGCCGGTGCTCGACATCGCCTTCGGCGCGACAGCCCACGGCAAGATGCGCATCTACCTGCAGAAGGGTCTGGCCTTGCCCGAAGGCTGGGCTTTCGATGCCGACGGCATGCCGACAATCGATGCGGCGACGGCCCTGGAAGGGCTGATCCGTCCGATCGGTGATTTCAAGGGCGTGGGCCTGGCCATGATGACGGGAATGCTGGCAAGCCTGCTGTCCGGCGCGGCCTACGGGCTCGAGTCGGGCAACATGGTCGACGGCGCGGTGGCCGGTGCGGACGGGCAGTTCTTCCTGGCCATCGACGTCGCCGCTTTCTCTGCCGGTCGAGCAATTCAAGGCGCGGGTCGACGGCGTGGTCCGCGGCGTGCACGAAAGCCGACGCGCGGTCGGCACCGAGCGGCTTTATGTGCCGGGCGAAATGGAAGCCGACCTCGAGCGGCGGTTCAGCGCCGAAGGCATTCCATTGAACGAACAATGTCTGGCCGATATCGCCGCCGTCGCGCAGGCGCGCGGCGTGGCCATGCCGGCAGCCTGGTAGTGAGCGGCCGTGCCGATGGACAGCCCGATGTCGGCCATGCAGCGGTACAGTCGCTGATGCCTGTCGATGCTGAACTCGATGCCTTCAACGCGCAGGTCGCGTCGGCCGAACCCTGGCCGGCCGTCAAGTCGCCGGATGCCCGGCGCGCCCGCATGGAAGCGGTTGCCCGCCGCTTTCCGGGCCAGCCCGACGAGGTGGTTCGCACCGATCACTGGCTGGTGCTGCCCGGGCGCGAACTGCTGGTGCGCATCTATCGTCCTCGTGCCGTGCCGGCTGCCGGCCCTTCTGTATCTGCATGGCGGCGGCTCGGTGGCCGGCAGCGTGGCGACGCACGACGGCGTATGCGCCAGCCTGGCTGCGGATGCCGGCATCGTGGTCGCCAGCGTGCACTACCGGCGCCCGCCGGAAAGCCCCTGGCCGGCGCCCAACGACGATGGTTACGCGGCGTTGCAGTGGCTGGCCGAAAAGGCCCAGGGGTTCGATATCGATGCGGCGCGGATCGCCGTGGGTGGCGACAGCGCCGGCGCCCATCTGGCGATCGGCGTGGCGCTCGAAGCTCGTGACCATGCCGGGCCCGCCATCGCACTGCAACTGCTGGTCTACCCGGTCATCGCGCCCGGCTTTCGATACACGCGAGCTACCAGCTGCATGCGCGAGACGGCTCCACTCACACGCGCTGACATGATGGACAGCCGCCCCCAGCACCAGCACCGCGTTGGTACCGCCGAACGCGAACGAGTTGGACAGCATGACGCGGGCGGCCACACCGTCGCGTGCCTGATTGGCCACATAGTCGAGGTCGCAGTCCGGGTCGGGCTGCGTCAGGTGCATGGTGGGCAGCGCCACGCGGTGCGCCATTGCCAGCAGCGACAACACACATTCGAGTGCGCCGGCGGCGCCGAGCAGGTGGCCGTGGATCGCCTTGGTGGCGCTGATCGGGATCTGTGCGGCGCGCTCGCCGAAGACCGCGCGGATCGCCGCGGTCTCGGCCTTGTCGTTGGCCAGCGTGCCGGTGCCGTGTGCATTGATCGCGTCGACCGCTTGCGGGCTCCACGCCCGCTGCGCGCAGCGCCGCATCCATCGCTGCGGCCTGGCCCTCGACGCTCGGCCGCGTGATGTGGCTGGCATCGTTGGATTGGCCGTAGCCGAGGATTTCGCCAAGGATGGTGGCGCCGCGTGCCAGCGCGCGGTCCCAGGGTTCCAGCACCAGCATCGCCGCACCTTCGCCGAGCACCATGCCGCTGCGGTTTTTCGAGAATGGCCGGCACGACGCCGACGGCTCGTCGGCATCCATCGTTGCCACCGTGTGCAACGCCTCCCAGGCCTTCAGCGAGCCGGGCGACAACGGCGCCTCTGCGCCACCGGCGATTGCCACGTCGAGCTCGCCACGTGCCACCCGCAGCCAGGCCTCGCCGATTGCCACCGTCGACGACGAGCAGGCGGTCGAATAGGTCATGTTCGGCCCGTGCAGCCCGTGCTCGATGCCGATCCAGGCGGCGGCTGCGTTGTGCATGCCCATCAGCACCGTGAACGGCTTGATGCGGTCGGATTGCTCGCCATACAGCGTCTGGTAGCCGCTGTCCATCGACAGCGTCCCGCCCATCCCGGTACCGACAAAGACGCCGACGCGGTTGCGATCGAGATCGATCAAGGCACCGTTCGACGCCTGCACCGCCTGGTTGGCGGTGGCCAGCGCCATCAGGCTGAAACGATCGAGCATGCGCGCCTTGATGGCGTCGAGCCCCGGGCAGTCACTGAAGCTGGCGGTGGCCGCGATCGGTGCGCTCAGCCGCGCGCAAACGGCGATGTCGAGGCGGCGGATGCCCGACCGGCCGGCGCGTGCCGCGGCCCACACATCGGCGGTGTTGTTGCCGAGTGGCGAAACGATGCCGATGCCGCTGACCGCGACCCGCCTCATGCCGGCGGCGCGTCAGGCGTCGGTTTCGCAATGGCAGCGGCTTTCGGCAGGTGCTCGGGGCCGCCGCTTGCTCGGCGATCAGTCGATCGACATACGCCACCACGTCGCCGAGCGTGGTGAGCGGCACCGGCTCGGTCGGCAGCTTGATCTTGAAGGCGTCCTCGACGCTCCACAACAGCTCCACGGTGCCCAGCGAATCGATGCCCAGCGCTTCCAGCGGGGCGTCGGGCGTCAGCTTGTCGGCGCTCAGCTTGTAGTCCTTGATCAGGATGGCGGTCAGCCGCTCGAAGGTATCGGTCATGGGTGTGGGCTGGATTGTGGGCCTGCTTGTGTGACTGCTTGGGTGTCAGCTTGGGTGCCAGTGATGGGGCGGGTGTCGGGCGATCTGGCGTGATCGGCGCGTCGGCCATCGCTGGTGCGGCGCGTCGCGTCGATCAGGCGAACCTTGCCGCCCCAGCGGGCGCCCTGTGTCAGCAGGCCGGGCCACAGCCGGCACAGCGCGCATCATCGACGATGCGAGGCCGGGCCGCATCGCGGCATGGGCAAACAGCGCGGCCAGCCGCAGCCGCGGCGCGAATGTGCGGCGCCAGTCGGCTGCATAGCGCTGCTGGATCGCCGCCTGTCGCGCGGCATCGGGCACGCCCTGCCTGCGCGGTCAGACGTTCGCACAGCAGTGCGGCCGATTGCAGCGCCATGCTCATGCCTTCGCCGAGGATCGGATGGGCTTCGCCGGCCGCATTGCCGACCCGGAAGATCGGTGTCGCTCGCGCTGATTCGAATGCCGGGGTCGAGCGGCCCCGAGCTGAGCCACGGCCCGTCGCGCTCGGCGCCTTGCAAGGCGCGCCGCACGCCGTTGTTGTGCGTGCTGCAGCCAGGCTTCGACCGCGTCGCCGGCACGTTGCGCCCGGCGCGGCTGCGCGCAGCGCGGCCAGGCGGTCGCGGCGGATGCAGCAGGCCAGGGTCATCACGCCGCCATCGGCCACCACCATGCCACCGTAGCCTCCATCCAGGCCAACACGCTGATCGCGCCCTCGGCAAGCGCCGCGCCTCTGAAATTGGCCTTGAATGCCAACAGATCGGCACGCGCTGCGGGCCTGCCGGCGCTGCGGGCGATCGGCCGGCAGGTCTTCCCACGAACCATGGGCGTCGATCACCACCGCGCGCGTGCAGGCTCAGCATCGCCGAGGTTTCGACGGCGCGCAACTCGCACTGCCATTGCCCCGCCTGACCGCTGATCCGCCGCACCGCCCACGGCTGAAATACCGCCGCGCCGGCGTCGCGCGCCTGTTGCAGCAACAAGCCGTCCAGTATTTCGCGGCCCAGCGCACGGCCCCATGGAAACCGCGTCGTGTGCAGCCGCCGGCAGATCGGCAGTAACCGCATCGCCGCCGCGCAGCAAGCGTGACTTGTCGCAGCGTGCGCGCCAGCCAGCGCGTCGAAGGTTTCGCCGATGCCCAGTGCGTGCAGCAGCGGCAGGTTGCTGGCCGCGATGCATTCGCCGCACACCTTGCGGCGCGGAAAGCGCTGCCGCTCGATCAATGCGACCGACCAGCCGGCGCGCGCCAGCGTGATGGCGGTCGCCGATCCCGCCAGGCCCGGCGCCGACGATGACGGCGTCGAACCGCGTCGCGGCGTCAGCCGTCGTCATCGGCATCGTCATCAGGCGTGCCGCCCGCGGCGTTGGCGTGCCGCGCGCTGAAACAATGGCTGAACAGGCCGGCCTGGTATTCGCGCAGCTGCCAGGCGCTGCTGCGGCTCGGGCCATTGGTCGGTCATCTCGCTGCCACAAAAGCCGGCGTGCACGCTCAACACGGCATCTTCACGGGTCACCGCGTTGGCACCGATTGCACCGATCAGATGGCTGCCCGTCAGTGCCAACCAATTGCGCCGCGGCTCGCAGGCAAAGAAGCGCCCGCTGCGCGCCGCCACGGCGGCCAGCAGGCGCTGCAATGGCGCGCCTTCGAAGTGATGCAGGAACAAGCTGGTGGTGATCAGGTCCCAGCGTTGCGGGGGCGCCGCGCCGTTTGCCGGTGGCGCAGCCGGCGCGGCCCAGTCCAGCACATCGCTCGCCTGCACCTGCACCTGCCAACCCAGCGCGGCATAGGCGTCAATCGTTGCCGGGCTGACGATCGCCTGGCGGTCGAGCAGCGTCAGCCTGACGCGCGGCCAGCTGGGGGCGAGCAAACGCGCCAGGCCAAGCAGCAGCGTGCCGTCGCCGGCGCCGAGTTCCAGGATCCGCAAGGTGTCGGTCTGGCCACGCGGTGGCGGCAACATGGGCGGCAACAGCGCGCGCCAGCCGCTGCTCAAGATCGACCGAGTGCCCATCGCCCGATGCACCCGCACCAGATCACGCCGCGAGCGCTGCGCCGCCGGGTCGTCGGGTGGCAGGTGGTCGAGTGTTTCGGCGGCCACCACCCGCGGCATCGTCACTGCACCTCCAGCAGCGCGCCGTGGCAGCTGAAGCCGGCACCGAACGACGACAGCCACCACCAGCCGGCGGCCGCGTCATCGGCCAGCGCGGCTTCGAGGACGAAATAGACAAATGCGCTCGACAGGTTGCCGTATTCGCGCAGCATCGCCGCGCTGTAGCGCAAGGCGGCCGGCTCCAGTTCGAGCCGCCGCTCGAGCGCCTGCAGCACATCGCGGCCGCCGGCATGCATGATCCACTGGCCGATGTCGCCCCTGGTGCAGGCCGGCGCGGCCCAGCACCGTGCCGAGCACGCGCTGCGCGTAGTCGGCCGCCAGCGCCGGCACGCCGCGGGTCAGGATGTTGCGCAACATGCCGTCGCGCTGCTCGAACATCAAGGCGGCGCGCTCGGCCGGCTCGACCAGCGAGGTGCTGTCTTTCCACTCGATGCGCCGGCCGGCTCCGGTGGCGGGCTGGCGCGACAGCACCGCCGCGCCCGCACCGTCGCCGAACAGGCAGGCGCTGATCAGCACACCCGGGTCGTTGTCCAGGTACATCGCCGCGCTGCTGACCTCGACACAGATCGACAACACATGCTGGGCGCTGCCGCCCTGGGCGTCACCACCGCCCAGCAACGCCTTGCCCAGCATCAGGTTGGGCAGCGCCGCGGCACAACCCTGGCCGACCAGATCGAAGGCCTGCACATCGGCGCGCAGCCCCAGGCGCTCGACCACATGGCCCGACAGGCCCGGGCACAGGTAGCCGGTGCAGGTGCTGACCACCACCGCGTCGATCTGTTTTGCCGCCAGGCCGCTGTTGGCCAGCGCCTTGTCGCCCGCTTGTGCCGCCAGCGCCGGTGCATGAGCCAGAAAGCGCTGGGCCAGCGTATTCGGGTCGATCGTGAAGACATCCGCCAGCGAGTCGACAGCCAGACGCCGCGCCTCGATGCCGTTGTCACGCTGCAGCACCGTGCGCGCGATCAGGTGCGAGCGACCGTCGAGGCGGCCGAACCAGTCGGATTGCTCGAAAGCGGCCAGGCATTGCGCCTTGGTGTAACGCGTGGGAGGTGTTGCGGTGCCGACCGACAGGATGTGCATGGCTCAGGCTGCTCCGCACCAAAACGGAACGACACGACAAGAAACGTACTGCATGGGATTTTGGCTGATGAAGTCGGGTATATGACATGGCCAGCGCTGCGGCGCCATCCAAGGTCATGAGGATAGAGCCGCTGGCGTGTCGGCGATGCCCTGGCGCGCTGAAACCCCTCACGATGCTGCCCATGCGTACGCGTCGTCGAGGCGCGACGGGCCGCGAAGCCGCATGGGGCCACAGGTAGGAGCACAGGCTGCCTGCCGGTGGGACCGGCGCGCGAAACCACTGCGTTTTGCAGGTCCGCGGCGGCAGGCCCACCCGCGGGCCGCAAAATACGGCCAATGGTCAAACGCATGCGGACCCGCACTCCCGGTTGGAGCAAGACTTTCGAGCGCAGCTTGGTTGCGATGACGCGCCTGGCCACCGCCGCCGGCAGCCGCGCGCTGACCCGCAGCCTGAAGCCGGTGGTGGCGAGCCGCAAACCACCGCCCGGTGCGGGTGCATGGTTGCCCGGCGTGGCCGTCGGCGTTGGCGGCACGCGGCGCTTTCGGCTGTACAGCCCACCCGATGTCCCGTTCGGCGAGCGCCTGCCGCTGATGGTGATGTTGCACGGCTGCGGGCAAGACGCCAACACCTTTGCCGCCAGCACCCGCATGAACCGCATCGCCCAGCGCGAGCGCTTTCTGGTCCTGTACCCCGAGCAGGCCCGGCTCGCCAACGGCCAGGGCTGCTGGAACTGGTTCGATACCGACAAAGGCCGCGCCTATGGCGAAGCCGCGCTGATCATGAATGCGATCGACCAGGCCTGCCTGCTGCACCCGGTGGACCGCGACCGCATCGCCATCGCCGGGCTGTCCGCCGGCGCCAGCATGGCCGCCTTGCTGGCCACCCGCTACCCCGATCGCTTCAAGGCCGTGGTGATGCATTCCGGCATCCCGCCGGGCACGGCGCACTCGTCGCTGTCGGCCATCGGCGCGATGCACGGCTATCGCGCCACCAAACCGCTGGCGGCCGCGGCCGCCAGACGGCAGCGCCAACTGGCCGCCGCTGCTGGTCATCCACGGCGACGCCGACCATGTGGTGGCGCTGCAGAACGGTCAGGCCGCCACCCGGGTGTGGGCCGATGCGGCCGGCGCCACCGCCTCACCGACCCGCACCGTGAAACGCGGCAAGCGCTACCCGATGGCCGTTGCCGATTACAAGCGACGCGTCGGGCGCCGGCTCGTCCCGGTGGCCACGCTGGTGACGGTTGCCGGCCTTGGTCATGCATGGAGCGGTGGCTCGGCCGGCAAGGACCACTCCGACGCCAAGGGGCCCGACGCATCGCGCATGGCCTGGGCGTTTGCGGCCAAGCAGTTCGGCGGCTGAGACACGCTGTCAGTCCCTTCGGACTGCGACTGAAGGCGGGGTCGGCCGGAATGAACCGAGCAGCCTCACGGCTATCATCCCGGCGCACCCGCTCGGGTGGCGGAATTGGTAGACGCAGCGGGCTTAAAACCCGCCACTTCCCGGAAGGGGGTGTACGGGTTCGATTCCCGTCCCGAGCACCAGGAACACGTTTCAGGCAGTCTCAAGACGTCTCACGACGTCTCACCAACAAGCCGGAAAGCCGCATGAATGCTGGGCTTTTCGGCATCAGGTGGTCTCAGACCGTCTCATTGCAATCCAACGCATTTCAGGGCAACATTCAGGGGCAACTGGTCAGAGCCCCTCAGGAGTTGCCCCAACATGCCCCTCACCGACATCCAGGTCCGCAAGGCGGAGCCCGCAGCGAAACCGGTCCGCATCTTCGACACCGGCGGCCTCTACATCGAGGTGGCGCCGAGCGGCGGCAAGTGGTGGCGCTTCAAGTACCGCCACGCCGGCAAGGAAAAGCGGCTGTCGCTCGGCACCTACCCCGACACGACGCTGAAGACCGCCCGCGAGCGCCGTGACCAGGCGCGCAGGCTGGTCGCCGACGGCATCGACCCGAGTGCATCCAGGCAGGCCGAGAAGGAACGCGTGTTGCGCGAGGTCGAGCACGACTTCGAAACGGTTGCCCGCGCCTGGGTCAAACACCAGCAAGGCGCATGGACCGCCGAGACGAAGGCGAGGGTGGTCGACAGCCTGGTCGCCGACATCTTCAAGCCGATCGGCTCGTTGCCGATCAAGAGCATCAAGGCACGCCATGTGATCGCGGCCATCAAGGCGATCGAAGCGCGCGGCGCCAGCGATACGGCAGGGCGGGTGCTGCAACGCGTGCGGGCCGTTTTCCGCTTCGCCGTCGTGCACGAATACATCGAGACGAATCCGGTGCAGGACCTGCTGCGCGCCGAACTGCTGAGGCCTCGACCGGTCACCCACCGAGCCGCGTTGCCGCAACAGGAATTGACCGAATTTCTGGCCAAGCTCGCAGCCTACGATGGCTACCCGGGCACGCTCCACGCCTTGCGCTTGTTGATGTTGACGGCAGTGCGCCCCGGCGAACTTCGCGGAGCACGTTGGGCCGAGTTCGATCTGCAAGGCGCGCAATGGCGCATCCCGGCCGAGCGCATGAAGATGCGCACCGAACACCTGGTGCCGCTGAGCCGTCAGGCCTTGGCGGTGCTGGCGACGACGCGCGAACTGTCGGGCAACGATCCGCTGGTTTTTCCGAGCCCGTATTACCCCGGCAAGCCGATCAGCGAAAACACGCTGAACAGCGCGCTGGCGCGGATGGGCTACAAGGGCATCGCGACGGCGCATGGCTTTCGCGCGCTGTTCTCGACCGTCGCCAATGAGTTCGGCCATTCGCCGGATGTGATCGAGCGGCAACTGGCGCATATCGAACGCAATGCGGTGAGGGCGGCCTATCACCGATCGAGCTACCTGAAGGATCGCGCCGCGTTGATGCAATGGTGGGCGGACTATCTCGATCAGCGGCAAGATCGGCGAGAACGTTTCGCCGTTCGTGCAACGCGCGGACATCGCCGATCACGAAGCGCCTATCGGCCTAAATAAACCGCAGTGATCTGCTCGCGCTCGTGGCCCGAGCTCGCGGGAGATGGTCAACCTCACTTCTCGATCCACTGCCTTTTGTTCGGGGCTCAGTTGCTTCGAGGTGGGTCCACCGGCCGCCGGTGATTTCCATCCGGTCAGTTCCTCGTAGCGGGTTTGCGCATACGCGTGCCGCAGCCCGTGGACATGGTCGATGCCGGCCCGCGCGGTCTGCGCCTTGAACCGGTTGAGCTGATCCCGGTACGACATCTCGGCGGGGATCAGGCTGCCTTTGCCGGCGAGCGCCTTGGCTTCGTTCAAGACGTCTCGCTGCGTCTCACTGGTGATCGGCACGTCCCGCTCCTTGCCGCCCTTGGTCCAGCTGGCCTTCAGGTGCAGCACGTCGCCGCGGTCGGCCCACTCCGGCCGCAGCTTGATGCTCTCCTCGCGTCGCAGCCCGAACGCGGCCTGCAGCCGCAGCGACATCGCCGTGTACGGATCTGAAATCTTCGCCAGCTTGTCGCCGTCGAGCTCGGTCGCCTTCGACTCGTTGCTCACGTATCGCCGATCGGCGATGGCATACGCCGCGTTGTCGCGAGCGACGATGTTCTGCTTGTCGATCTTCTCGGCCAGCCATCGCAACGCGCTCATGCGGTTCTTGAAAGTGCCGGCCGAGATCTGTTCGGCGTGCCAGCGGTTGACCAGGTGCTCGATGTGCTTCGTTCGCAGTCCCTGCGCCCGAAGATGCCGGAAGCCGCCGTCGGCCAATTGATTGGCGACCAGGCTCAGGATGCTCTCGCGGTCGTGCTGCGTCTGGAACGAGCCATCGCGGTTGCGCTGGCCCAGCTGCTTGAAGTCGTGATTGAGGTCGCGCATGCTTGCGTCCTTTCTCGATCCGTTGGTTGTCGTCGATAAAATTCGTGTGTGGTGTGAAGCGTTCAGGTAAGTGTTTCTGTCCATCCCGACCGCCGCAGCGACCGAGAATCACGAGGGACGCGGGACACCACTCCCGTTGTGTGCAATGGCTTTACAGCTCGCCGGCGTTGCACCGCCTCTTGGCACCGCGCTTCGTACCTGTAGGCACATCGCGCGCGGGGACCAGTAACCCGGGGTCCACGGGGTGTGCTTCGCACACGTCTGGGTGATCCGATGTCGGGGATCAGCCGGCTGCCAAGGTCGGGCCATTGGCTGTTGCGGAGAAACGGATGCGGGTCATCGCCGCACCGCACACAGAGGGCTCAAGGCCCTGGAGAACACAGGCCGCGAAGGGCTGAGTCTCACGCGGATCAGAGCCGCGATTTGCACGTCACTTCGACGCGTCACTGCCGGGAGCACCAGCTTTCGCAAGGCCGCTCAAGGTGTTAGCAGCGTCGTCACTGTCAGCGCAGCTTCCAGTGACGACGCCCAGCGCTTTGCAGCGCTGGTTCACTGCCCAGGCTCGATGCTGGGCAGTGGGCGATATCTTCGCCTCTCGGACTGGCTCAGGCAATGAGCCAGTCATCCGAGGCATCGAGGCCTCGGCTCTCTTGGGGACGTGAGTCCCGTACAAAAGCGCCCGTCTGCTTTCGCAGATCGGTACAGCTCTCGGGCTCGCCATGTGCGAGCATCTCTCAGTGCAGGTAACGACTGCGGCGCCAGCGAACTGGCCTTCAGCCTGGCAAAGCAGGTGGTGAAGGTCTTGCGGACGCGATGCCCGCGGAAGAACCTTCAGTGTGGCTCGGGCTGCACCTCAATTCAAGGCGCAACCAGGTCAACGAAACATTCGCCCGCGAAATCGATGCCGAAATGCGCACTGTTTCGCAGGCGATCACTGCCGGCGTCAAAGACGACGGCGACAGAACACCGTAATCGCTCGGTGAGATCAAGTCTCACGAGAACTCCAAGGCAGGTAACGACTGCGGCGGCCGACATCGGCGTGTCCCTGTTGTTGCGCCCGCGATGGGCAAGGGGAAGGGGCCCCTGGGAAGAACCGCCAGTCTGCGACCGGTCAGTTCACACGGCCCGTCGATATCATGGGGAATTGGGGGGGATTTCGAGATCAGCTCTGGATCTGGCTCCCCATTGCGGCATCAAGCATGCCTCTGCTATCGACTCTCATCTGGACCTTCGCTCCGGCGCCTGTGCGTCGGCAACGAGCGGTTGCCGCCCATCGGCGCCGAGGGCTTTACGTACTGGTGCAGCCCGCATTCCGGCCGGCCTTCGGTGTCACATTGAACGAGTCACTGATTCGGTCAAAAAGCAATCAGTGGACACTTGCGCGTTGCTGGTTCAATGCCGGTGGCAGACTTGATCGCTGGCGCCGCAGTTTGCCGGACCAAATTGGATACTTGCTAGTTAACGAAAGGGGCAGGGATGGCTCTACCAACCGACACTGCAGGGCCGTTTGACGTCAGGACCGATGACTTGCTCCAGATCCACGCCGGCCAAGTGGCTGATTCGTTCCGGCAACTTCCTGATCGAGTGGCAAGGCTGGCATTCCAATTACCGGCGTCGACGTCCCTGCGGCGATAAACGTCGCCGATGGCGGCATCGACGCCGAGGTCGCTGGTCTGTCTGGGACTGTGCTGCCAGCTGGCCTGATCTCCGACGGGCTTGACCCGCTACCAGATCAAGACTGGGAGCTTCTCGGCCTCGACCGCCTCTGACATTCGGTCGTTGCTAGTTAAGCCGAAGTTCGCTGCAGGCGCCCACCAGCGCACAAAGGACGAACTCCAGCCGCGCGTGCTTAGCTGCTTCGAAAAGGGCGGGATCTTCGTAGTTGTGCTTTTCGGCTCGGATCTTGTTGGCACCGCCGACGATCACGGCGCGACCCAGATCAGCGCCTTCATGGAGGCCATCGATCCTGCGTTCGCAAAGGTCGCGGTGCGGATCATCCGAGCCAACCAGTTGTGCTCGGCGATCAAGGTTCTGGCACCCGGCATCGCGATGCGCCTGAACCGAGTGCAGGGCTACGACCACGCCGTCTTCCAGGACATATCGTTCATGGCCGAATCCTGCGACCTTGAGATCGACGTCTACGAGCCGACGGACGAACTCCGACAGTGCCGCGGAGCAGATCACGCGAGCGGCCGACGGCGTCGATGGGTTCCAGCACGTGCGTGTGCTTGGCGACGCGGGCGCCGGCAAAACGCACCTCATGTACCGCGCGCTGAGTGCCTCTCAGCTCAGTGGATGCGTCCTGTACTGCCGAGATCCGGAGCAAGCCTCCGCGAGCGGACCAATGATGGCTTTGAGGCAAATGGCCCCGAAGACCACCATCATCCTTGTCGCCGATGAGTGCGACCTGGAGACCGCGGAAGAGCTGACGGCGCTGTTCAAGAAGCTGGCGACCAAGATGCTTCTGGTGACCGCCGATAACGTGGCCGAGCCTGCGAGTTCGCATGCGAACACGCAGATCATCGACGTACCGCGGCTCGAACCGCCTGTGCTGGCCGATATTTTCAAGGGCTATGGCGTCCCTCCGGACAACGCAAGCTGGCTGGCGACCTTGTGCGAGGGATCGCCTCGGGCGGCTCACCGACTCGGCCAATACATCCAGAACAATCCTGCGCAGCAGCCAGCTGAGCAACTGGCTCACCTGGACGGGCTCTGGGACCGTGTTGTGTGCGCACCCCACGCCATCGATTCGGCTGAGGGACAAGACCGGCTGGCAGTGATCCGGACGCTGGCGCTGTTCCGGCAGGTCGCATGGGAAACCGCGGATGGGCCGGTCAGTGCAGGCTGCGGTGCTAGACGGCGCTGAAGCACTTGGACCAGGCCTTTTCTCAGATGAAGCTGTCACGCACCGTCCGCGAGCTGCGAAGGCGGAGGGTGCTGCAGGGACCCAGGACGCTCCTGATTTCTCCGAAACTACTCCACGTGGCCATGTGGAAGAGCTGGTTCGAACAGTACGCCGACATGGTGGACGTGCAGCAGTTGCGAGAGGGTCTCGGGGCCCGCATGCAGCAGCACTTCAGCCGCCATGCTCATGTTCGCCCAGGAATCCAGGCAGCGACCGCGTGGGCGGATCGGCTGATCGGTGAAGGCGGGATTTTTGCGGCGCTGGCGGGCTACAAATCGCCCAGCGGCGCCAGCCTTTTTTTCGCGGTAGCGCAGGCTATACCCAAGGCAGCCCTGCGCCGTTTTGCCGTTGCCTTGGGGGTGAAACGGTTGAGAGACCGCCACGAGTTCATGGGGATGCGCGCCGCACTGCCGTACATCGGCTCGAGCAGCTCGCCTCCCCGCTGAGACGTTCTTTGAAGCCGCGCACTGCTCTGCTGCTGCTGGCCGAGGCCGAGAACGAGAGCTGGTCTAACAACTCGACGGGCATCTTCATTTCGCTGTTCGGCCTGGGCTAGCGGGCCGATCGCCGCGTCTGAACTGTCACCCCTCGACAAGATCGACTACCTGGCGCAAGCTGCTGCACAGCGAGGCGCCGTTCCGCCGTGGAAATCGCGGTTCAGGCTTTGAGCGAGAGCCTCGACCCCTTCATTAGCCGCACTGCGATCGACGAGGTTATCGGCCTTGCGCCGCCTGCCAGACCGCTGGATGCCCGAAGACCTACGAGGAGCTGTACGACGCCTTCCTACGCCGCCCACGTGGGGCTGCTGGAAGACGCCGTCGAGTTCCTGCCTGCCGCGGAAGCCAATGAGGCCGCCAGGGGATTCTTGAGCTACGTGCGCAGCCTCATCCTGATCGTTCCACTGGCCAAGACGTCCTCTGACTTCCTGCGCCGTGCCGCCGCGATGCCAGCCTTGCGCGAGCAGTGCATCGAGACTGTCGTGGCCACCCTTCACTACGAAGGCAAGGCGCTGCCTGAAGCGGTCGGAAAGTCCGAGCTTCACGCCATTCGTGCTGAACTGACCGAGTCCTCCTTCTCCGACAAGCTGCGCCGCCACCAGCGGGCATGAAGCACTGCTCGAAGACCACTTCGACGCCGACGGGGAGTACTCGGATGCTGCGGGGCCGGAGCTAGTTCAGCTTGCCGCCGACGCTGTGGCCGACCCGGAGCTTGCTGGCGCCTGAACTGCCGTGGCTTGTCACGGACGAGGCCAAGAACGGGTTCCAGTTCGGCCAGCTTCTGGGCAGGCCGATGACCTGACCTGTGGCAGCCCATCCTTTCAGCATGGGATCAGAGCCGGTGCGACAGCGATCCGACCTCTTTGTTGGCGGCTATCTCTCTGCATGGCATGTCAAGAAGATCGATTGTGGGAGCCCCGTCGAGAACCTGTTTGCGAACGCTGAGGTTCGCATTCGGTGATTCACCTCGTCTGGCGTTCAGGGATGAGCGATCGCATCGCCAGGGCTTGGCTGGTCATGGGGAAGAAAGGCGCATCGATCCGAAGACTTTCAGGCTGTTCGTGTACGGCAGCGTCGTCAACCAGTTGCCACTCGATGTACTCGAAGGCGATCGTCGACTCTGCTCTGTCAAGATCGCCAATGACCCGCATGCGCCCGATGCGGCAATGGATATCCTGATTCACGGCTGCGAGGCCATCCCGACGAGATGGACGTACTTGTCGGCCCGAATCGAGAGGGTACCTGAGTTCGTCCGTGTTCGTCGAGGGAGAAGCTCGTGGACAGTTCGAACAACATGCTGCTGTTCCATTGGAACGCGGTTGCAAACCGCCTGCTCGATCTTTCGATCCCGATGCTGGAGCGAAGCTCGCAGTGCGGTGCATTGCCAGTCTCCGCCAACGCGATAGTGTCACGGCCGGCTTCCACCCCGAGCTGCTGAAGTTCCTGTCTAATGCGGCGCGGGCAAAGCCTGCTGTCGTTTGGCCCGCAGTTGCCCGTCGGCTGGAGCGCAACGAAAAGATATCGGAACCTGGCATCTGCTGACTGGCTTCGAGGTGGTCGATCGCTACGTGAAGACGGCGAGGCTGTCCTTGGCGCTATCCCGACGCCGTGGTCTTTGAATGGGTCGATGTCGACGCTGAAGACCGCGCGTGGCTCTTGCCGAGCGCTCCCCGCCGGTCATCTCCAGCCGGACGAACCCCGCCACTTTCGCACGGCAGATGCTTGAACGCTACGGCGAAATGGAGCGGGTTCGGCGCAGCTTGCACGCCAACAACTTTTCTGGGAGTTGGAGCGGACCAGCTAGCGAGCACTACCGTCGAAAACTCGGCGGCTCTCATCCGCCCATATGGAAGTCGAAACCAACGACAACGTCCGGATGTGGCTGACGGGAGCATCAGGAACTGCTCGAGCGCGCATCGAGCGAGAGGTGGAACAGGAGCTTCGCGAAAGCGAGCATTGAGGCCCGCGCGTCGTGCCAGAAGCTGTTAATCCTGGGCGCGTGCGACAAGTCTTGTGGTCAATCCTCTGGGGGCATATTTGGGGGCATCAGAGGGCATACGCACTGGCAAGACCTATTTGAAATCAATAGCTTGTGTGCGAGATAACAACCCTGCACCGCCACCAGAACAAGCTCCACAAGAGACCGCAAGACTCCAAAAGCCCTAGGTAAATCAACGGTTTGGGTCATTCTCGTTTCCTCGTTTCCGCAAGGGTCCGCATCAAAGGACCAACTTTTGGGTGGCCGCTCAAGGTGTTGGCAGCGTCATCACGATCAGCGCAGCTCCAGGCGACGACGAACAGCGCTTTCGCAGCGCTGGCTGATGCCCAGGCTCGGGGGGGGAGCTGAGCAGGCGGCGATGGCTTGTCGGTCCCATTGGCTCAGTCAAGGTGCCAGTAATCCGAGGCTTCGTGGCCCCGGCTCTTGTTTGACCGTGCGACAAAGTTTGCGGCTGCCGACCGCCCTGCCTCAACTCGTGGAGAGCAAGCCTCCCTGCTCAGGTCGCGGCCCGGACAGGCTTGCCGGTGCCAACAGCTACGCGTTGCTGGGCGGCGGGTAGCTGTCGACCCGAAACCGGCGTCGGGCCGAGTCGTAGACGACGTCGAGTGCGGGTGACAGGGTGCGGCCCACCAGCCGCGCGATGGCGTAGCGGCCCAGCATGGTTCTGCGGGGCCTTACATTGAGCGAGCGCACCACTCCGGAGTCCAGGTCGTCCCGCAAGAAGGCGGTGACGGACATCAGAATGGTGTCTGACGCCAGCATCAGCTTGCGCATCGCCGAATAGTCGTCGCAGCGCATGGTGATCAATCGATCCGGATGCGCGTCCTCGCCGAGCGTCGCGACGAGTTCCATGGCCATCACCTCGCTGAGCGGGGAGCACGCGACGGGAAACTGCCGCAGATTGTCGATGCTCACCGCGTTGGCCCCGGCGAGGGGATGTTCACGTCGACAGTGGAATCCGCCCGGCAGGCTGGGCAATACTTCGAGGTCGAGTCCCTTCGGATCGCCGATCGCGTTGAGGTCCACGATGGCCACGTCGAAGCGTTCCGCGCGCAGTCCCTCCAGAAGTTCAGCGGTTCGGCCAAAGGTGATGTTCACCTTCACGCCGGAATGGGCACAGGCAAGTCGGGCCATGCATTCATCGAGGATCAACGCGGCGGGCGTCGGTGTCAGGGCGAGCCCGATCTGACCCGCGTCTCCGTCCCGAAGCAGTTCCAGCTCACGGTGAATCTCGTTGACCTGAAACAGGACGACGCGGGCGCGATCACGCACAGCGCATCCAAAGGGCGTGAGGTGCAGGTTCTGGTCAATCCGGTCGAATAGACGCACGCCCACCTCGTCCTCCAGGGTCTGGATGCTCCGGCTCAGCGCCGACTGGCTGAGATGGATGGCGTCGGCAGCCTTGCGGCCAGTGCCATGTTCACAGATCGCGAGGAAATGGCTGAGCTTGCGGGTGTCCATCGATGGTCGGCCTGCGCTTTAGTGATCGACAGTATGCATCATATCAATGCGAAAAATGCGATTTACGCGATCACCTGGTATTTCGACAATCGCCTCTCCTTTCAACCATTCTTGAGGAGACACCCATGAAATCGACAACGCAGAACGGCTCCGCGGCCTGGTGGATCGCTTGTCTTTGCGGCAGCGCGCTCATGTGGAGCGCCGGTGCACACGCCGCGACCAGCGAGCTCATGCCTAGCGTGCGCGAGATCTACGACGCCCAGGTGATGCCCGATCGTCAGGTCTACGCCTATAGGAACATTGACCAGCTGTTTCCTACGCGCACGGTGAATCGCGGTGACAGGGTCCAGCCCCTGTCCGCCGCGAGCCGGCCGCTGGACCCGAAGTCACTGTCGATTCCCGACCAGGACCGGCCGGGCACCAAGATGAGCCTCTACGAATACATATCGCGCAACCGCGTCAGCGGCCTGCTCGTGATCAAGAACGGACGAATCGCCTTCGAGGACTACGAACTGGGCATGGACCAGGCCTCGCGCTGGATGTCGATGTCCGTCGCCAAGTCGGTCACCTCGACGCTGATCGGCGCCGCCATTCGCGATGGCTACATCAAGAGCATCGACGACAAGCTGGTGGCCTACATGCCCGAGCTCGCCGGCGGTGCCTATGCGAATGTCACCGTTCGGCAGTTGCTTCTGATGTCCTCCGGCGTCAAGTGGAACGAAACCTACACGGACCCAACTTCGGACCGGCGCAAGATGCTGGAACTCCAGTTGGAGGGCAAACCGGGCACGATCGTCAAGTTCATGAGCACTCTGCCCAGGGTGGGCGATCCGGGTAGCCAATGGAACTACAGCACCGGCGAAACCCAGATTGCCGGAGCGCTGGTACGAGCCGCGGTCCGCCGTCCCGTTGCGGAGTACCTTTCCGAGAAGATCTGGGCCAAAGTGGGCATGGAACGCGATGCCGCCTGGTGGCTGGACGCTCCCAACGGCACGGAAACCGGCGGCAGCGGTTTGCTGGCGACACTGCGTGACTACGGGCGCTTCGGTCTGTTCGTGCTGAACGATGGCGTCGTCGACGGCGAACGGGTTCTCCCGGACGGCTGGATGGAAGAAGCCGGCAAGCCCCATGAGATCGGCGGCAAGCTCGTCCCCTATGGCTACTACTGGTGGCCTGCCGTGGGGAAGGGAGAGATCAACGACGGCGCGTTCACGGCCGCCGGAATCTTCGGCCAGTTCATCTACATCAACCCGAAGGAGAAGCTGGTCGTCGTTCAGCTGAGTGCGCAGCCCAAACCAGTGCCGCCACTGCCCTTCGGCTTTTTCGGGGCCGTTGCGGAGGCGTTGCGCTGATAGTGTTTGGCCTGCGCCAGCGGGTCCGGCGAAGGACACACGGCGAGGCGGGCACAGTGACCGCATCGACCCGCCCACAAGTCATGGCGGCGCACGGACGGACCGCTCCTATGCCTCGAGTATCAGTTGCCGAACTACCGCATTCCCGGCATTCGCGAGCACCCGCTTGTGGCCGGCAACGCCAGTTCCGGGCGCTCCAGGATTGCCGTCAGTGGCGCAATGAGGCGCTTCGGCGGAGGCCCGCTTGCTGGCACGCCCGCGACCTCACGGTCCCGGGCACCAGCTGTCTTCCGCAGTTGCCAGGCGTGTCGCCGTTTGAGCCTGAAAGCCGCCGCGACGTCTGGCCGATGCAGCAAGTCGACTTGCGCCGAAGACGGGGTATTCGGGGCTTAACCGAAGGCGATCGGGCACGTGCCCTGTCCCGTCTGGGCGGGGGTGGGAACCTCCCACGCTGTTAGCCGACGAACGATCCGATCCACGCCGCCATGCCGCGCCAGGTGGCCGAACCGCCGATCAGCGGCGCGGTCAACTGGAATGCCAACACCGCGGCACCGCCGATCAGGTAGACGGGATGCGGGCGGCCACGCGTGCGCCAGTCGTAGATGATGGCTACGATGAACAGCAGGTCTGCGACGATGCCCGGCGGGATGGTCAACGGCAGCGGCGGCGGCAGGGCGAGGCCACCCGGCGGCACGGGCGGCGCAAGCAGCACCACGAACCAGCGCGCGACCGGCGCTTGCAGCAGTGAGATCGTGCCAATCAGCATCAATCGCTTGTGCACTTCCGGCTTGCGGATATTGACGATGGCCAGCACGAAGAAGGTGCCAAAGAGCAGGATGCCGCCGATCTGAATCCAGCTGAAGGCCAGCATCGAGTCGCGATGTCCGGCAGCAGTCAGCAGGCTGATCCGCGAGATCACTGCGGCGAAGACGATGAAGACCATCGCGGTCGCCCACGCGATGCCCAGCATGCCCCACGTGCGATGCGCGACTGTTCGGCCGCTGGCGACCAGCCAGGACTGGCTCGCGAACAGCACGGTCCAGCCGAAGAAGATCAATCCGTGGAAGTGGATCACGGGCGGCGCGGAAAACCGCCCTTGCGCCATCGGCACGAAATAGGTCGGCAGGAAGCCGAGAACCGCGACAGCCATGCATGTGACCGCCATCCACGCATAGAACCAGCGCGGCTCCGCCTTCTGCGACCCAATGGCAACTGCTGCTTCGGCCATGACACCCTCCGGCAAAACGAACCCCGCACCCGCGTCGATGGTCTCATGGAGTGCGCTCGCCGCAAAGGCACCTGCATGAACGTCCCGACAGTGGCGTCTTGCCAACACTGGGCCATAGACAGGGAATGTGCCCGCCGCAAGACATCGAGCGGCGAACTGGAACTCGGGCGCTACGCGGTGGCACGCGGGATGCCTGACATTCGGCGGGATGGCTTTGGCCGCCAAGGTCGGCTTCTGAGCTCGGCGGCGAACCCGGCCAGGAGCGGCAATAGAAGGACAAGAATTCGACGCCTTGAACTGCTTGTCAACGTTTCAGTTGGGCGGCAACGAGGATGACGCTCAGATCAATGGCTGGCCCTTGGGTCGAACGCCATGCTCGTGCTCGGCCATCTCGAACTTGGGCCCGGCTTCATCGTCAGCGCCATCGGCCTTCTCCACGTCACCCCCCTCCACCCGCTGCTCCCTTGGCCTCACCAGCGCCAGCGCAAGCCCGATGCCGCAGCAGATCATGGCGGCCCACTGCACCAGACCGAGCGGTTCCCCATGCACCAGTGCGCCGGCGACCATCGCGACAACCGGCACCATCACCGACGACAAGCCGGCGACATTCGCCGGCAGCAGGCCGACGATCGTGAACCAGGCGGCATTGCCGATGGCCATCGGGACTAGGGTGATGTAGGCGATGACGAGGAGGGTGGTGAGCGATGGCATGAATACTCCACCGCTTCCGAATGCGATGGCGCCCACCGCGATCGGCACTGCGGCGATCAGCAGTTGCCAGCCGGTGAGGACCAGCGGGTGCACCGGCACGGGCCGTCGCTTCAGAATCAGGGTGCCCGCGGCCCAGCCGATACCGGCCAGCAGCCCGAGCGCGAAGCCGAGCGGCGCCCTGGCGTAGGCGTCGACGCCGTCGGCGATCAGCAGTGCCACGCCCAGTCCGCCGATGGCCAGGGCCACCATCAATCGGCACCCCGGTCGCTCGCCGAGCAATAGCCATCCGATCAGCGCCGCCCACAGCGGCATCGTGAAACCGAGGATCGCCGCCTGACCGGACGGAATGAGGATCGCCGAATAGGTGCTGGCGATGTTCCACACCACCAGGTAGGCGAGTGCGGCGGCCAGTACGGTGCCCCAGTGCGACCGCGGGATCGAAAGCGACTCGCCGCGAAGTCGCGCGAACGCCAACAAGGCCAGTCCCGCGCCGAGCAGGCTGACGCTTCGGAAGGTCCACACCGAGAGCTCGCGCACGGCGATCGGGAACAGCGGCCAACTGGTGCCCCACACCAGGGTGAGGATGATCAGCAGGGGAATGGCCCTGGATTCGGCGGGCGCGGAAGTACGCTGGAGTTTTCGCATGCGGTGACAGGTTTCCCGTGAGGACGTAGGGCAGGTTTTTCCACTGCATCGCAAAGACGCCATTCCTGAGCATTGTGGAAGGCGCCTCACGCCTTGCGCGCGCGCCGGAACCACCAACCCCCAGCCGGCCAACGAAGCAGGTTCAGCACGTTGCCAGCCAGGATCAGGCCGACGCCCGTCGCCGTGAAAAGATCCAGCCGTTCCGAGTACACCAGCCAGCCCACGAGCGCGGTCAGCGGCACGCGCAGGAAGTCCATCGGCACGACAACCGTGGCGTCCGCATGCTGCATCGCGCTGGCGAAGCAGTAGTGCGAGTAGGTGCCGCAGAAGGCCACCACCACCACCCAACCCCAGGCTGTCGCCGAGGGCCATTGCCAGACCACGAGCGCCGGGACGAGCCCGATCGCGCTCTGCACCACCAGCATCCAGAAGCTGATCGCCACCGCGCGCGTCGGTGCGGGTGAGCGATTTCACCAGCACGATCGAGACTGCGAACCCCAGTGCGGAGGCCAGCGCGATCAGTTGCCCGGCGTCGAGTCGCGCCCGCGCTGGGCCGCACGATCACCGCCACGCCCACCAGTCCCAGCAGCACTGCGAACCACTTCCGGCCGCTCATGCGTTCGCCGAGAAAGACCACCGCAAGGGCTGCCGACCAGATCGGCATCGTGAATTCGATCGACACCACCTGCGCGAGCGGGATCAGGGTCAGGGCCACGAACCAGCCGTACTGCGCGGCATAGTGGACCGCGTTGCGCAGCACATGCTGGGGCAGCCGTCTGGTCCTGACCGCGGTCAGGCCGCCCGCTGCGCGCACCAGCGGCCACAGCATTGCCATGCCCAGGGTGGAGCGCAGCAGCATGACTTGGAACACCGACAACTCGCGCGCAGCCTCGCGCCCCGCAACGGCAATCACGACCATCAGCGTCAGCCATCCGGCCATCCAACCGGCGGCACGAGCGATCGAGGCGTTGGAGGCGGCCTGCATTGGGTCGAGCGTAGCTGATGCGCCGCGCTGCGATCCAAGTCCGGGCCGAAACCGGCGGGCCTCGCGCGGTGAACGTCAGCTGATGCGGCTTCGTACTCACGCTCCCGGCCAGGAGCGGCTGTAGCCCTCGGCAAGTCGAACGCACGGTTCGGCGCCGTTCGCCGGCATTGACTATCGCCTATCGCCCGTCGCTCGGCAGCGCCCGCGCCGGCAGTCCGCGGCCTATTCCCCTGAGCCCTGTCACCGAGAAGGTTTTCGTCCGCAGCGCCGGGGGGAGCGATGTCTGCTCCAACAGTTAATATTCGTGGGAAAGTGGGCGATAGTCGCACTTGGTTGGCGCCTCCTGTAGCGCGCCCGGGGTTATTTGTTTGATCTTGCCGGAGGCGATCTCAATGTCCTCACGCTGGTTGATTTGCGCCCGTTGGCTGGCGTTGTGTGGCTTGGCGGTCTTTGTCGCTGGTTGCGCTTCGATATCAAACGAGCGCCCGGTCGGCCCCATCAAAGTCAAGGTGCTCGTGGGCGCCATGTTTGAAATCGGCCAAAATGCGGGCGACCGCGCCGGCGAATTCCAGCATTGGTACGAACGCTATTGGGCGGATGCGAAGCCTATCGTTGTGCCAGGCGCGCTGCAGCCGGTGTACTGCAATGACGACGGGGTGTGTGGTGCGGTGCTCGGCATGGGCAAGGTCAACTCATCGGCCTCAGTTCAGGCGATTCTCTTGAATCCGAAGTTCGATTTCTCGCACGCGTACTACCTGATCACGGGCGTGGGAGGCACCCCTCCGTCTCGCGGCACGATCGGGGAAGTCAGTTGGGCGACCTGGCTCGTCGATTACGACCTGGGTCATCGCTGGGCGCCGGAGGAGAACAAGGCCGGCGAGCCAACCTTTATGCCGCGCAAGGGCTACGAGGAATACCGTCGCTTCAAGCTCAACTCGGAACTTGTGAACTGGGCCATGAAGCTCTCGGCCGACACCCCGCTCAAGGATTCGGACGCGGCGCGCAAATACCGCCTGCGCTATCCGGACGCGGCGGCGCGCCGTGCGCCCGTTGTTGGCACGGGAACGCACATGACCGGCGACACTTTCTTCCACGGCCCGGGCATGTCGAAACAGGCCCAGTACATCGCAAAGCTCTATGGTGCAGACGACTATGTGATCACCGAGATGGAGGCCGCTGCCATCACGCTGGTCATCAAGCGCACGCATGGCACCGATCGGGTAATGAGCCTTCGCGGCGCAGTGAACTTCGATCAAGGCAATCCGAACGAGACGACACTGCAGCACCTCGACCCCGCGCCCGGCGAGACGGCGGGCGGTTTCGCGGAGACGGTGGAAAACATCGAGCGTGTGGGCAGTCGCGTGGTGGACCACATCGTCGCGAACTGGCCTCAGTGGCAGGGTGGCGTCCCCACGCCCTAGCGCAATGGCGTCGGCGTGGAGCGCGCTATTGATTCCCCGACGCTGTTCGGCATCAACCGTCTTGCCGACGAAACGAGGCTCCTAAAACTACCGACTTTTCAATACGGGATGGCCAGCCGCTGATGCTCGCGGACGATTGAGCTACATTCAGACCCAGTGCTTGTGCGCTTCCCCAGCGCCTAACCGACAGCAACGATTTGCCGTCCACGATCAGACTGAAACAGCCGTCCACGATCGCTGAAATACGCATCTCCACGGCCGACCAGCGTCCAATAGCCACCTCTCCTTCCGGGTCGGTCACTGCCAACCGCCTTCCCAACTTCATCGCCGAAATGCGGTCGTTGAAGCTGTGCTTCCCGAAAGCAGCCGATCGCCGATGAGTGCAGTTGTTAAGGGTTGTCCGACACCTGCCCCTAGGCCGGTGCAGATCGCTGCATTGCCGCCTGCGCGGGCAGGTGTCCGACAACCCTTAACAGAAGCGGTCGATCGTTCAGCGCGCAAGCAGCCGTTCGGGTCAGTCGAGAGGGCCGAGGTTCGTGGCCATGCGATTCACAGCTTCGGACATCGCAGGCAAATCCTGTTCGACGACCAGCCAGATCGCCCCGAGGTCTACGCCAAGGTAGCCATGCACGATCACGTTTCGAAACCCGGCGAGTTCGCGCCATGGGATCTGCGGCTCCGTGTGCTTGATCTCACTCGACAAGCGCTGACTCGATTCGGTAAGGGTCTGCAGATTGCGGATCACCGCGTCTTGCACCAGACGCGAAGCGTCGAAGCGGGCGCGTTCGGCGTTCGTGTATTCAAAGATCCTGTCCAGGCATTCGCGCATGTGCGCCAGCAGCACCCGGTCCGCCTCGGGGCCCGGATTCACAGCGGCACAGCGAGCGCCATCACGCGCTCGCGCAGCGCGGGGTGCAAGCTCGCTTCGGTGACGACATCCACACGGCGGCCCAGCAATTCCTGCGCATCGAGCAACAGGCCGCCCAAGGCGAGGGCGCTGGTCCCTGGGGCCAGGGTCACCAGCAGATCAACGTCGCTCTTGTCGCCGCCGTCGCCACGGCTCATCGACCCGAAGACCCGAACACCCGTGACGCCGCGCCTGCGTGCCAGGGCCAGCAGTTCATCGCGATGGGTTTCGATCAGCGGGTGCATCAACGAAGTTTAGCCACCCTGTAGCGAAAACGGCAGCTTTTGGGCGGCCGGGCGAGTGACTGCAACGGGTGTGCGCCGTGAAAAGGCGGCGCTTTCCAGTGGGTGCAAGCCCCACCCGGCAACCGCTCCAGCCGGAAGCAACCGGAGCAGTCATGGAGGTAACGAAATGGCTGAAGCCTTCGGGTAAGCGTGTCACGAATTGGTGACAGCGCGAGTGTGCAGGCCGTAACGCGAGTGAACGCTGAGCAAGCCTCGAAAAGGACGATGCGCAGGCCGACCCGGCGACCCTTTCGGGGAAGGCTGACATCGACTGGACGGATGAGCGAAGCAGTGCCGCCCAGTCGCTGTGCCGGGGTAGTGGCGACAGCATGTACACAAGGAAAGCGCGCGCAACACGGGAAGCCCCTTGGCGTGGTCAGGGATGACCAACCGGACGCCCGTGAGGGACAGGCCGGGCGCCCTGGGGTGGCGGAGAGGCCCGTAGTACCGCTGAAGCCGGGTAATGCCGGTGGAGGGAAGGGGCCTCAGTTCAAGACAGACGCAATACGTAGTGAGGGACCTGGAGATTGGGCAACCTATCAACTCCGAAGAGTGTTCAGAAACTGCAGATGGCGTTACACGCGAAAGCGAAGGCAGAAGCCGGCTATCGCTTCTACGCGCTGTACGACAAGATCAGCCGCGAGGACATCCTGGCCCATGCCTATGCCCAGTGCCGCTCCAACAAGGGCGCGCCGGGCGTGGACGGTCAGGACTTCGCGGACGTCGAGGCGTACGGCGTGCGAGCGGTGGCTTGGCGAACTGGCGCTTGCGCTCAGGAACGAGGACGTACCGACCGGACCCGATCAGACGAGTGTTCATCCCGAAGGCCAACGGCAAACTCAGGCCGCTGGGCATCTCGACCTTGCGGGATCGGGTCTGCATGACAGCAGCGATGCTGGTGCTGGAGCCGATCTTCGAAGCCGACCTTCCACCCGAGCAATACGCCTACCGGCCGGGCCGCAATGCCCAGCAGGCGGTGGTCGAGGTGCAGGAGACTGCTGTTCCGAGGCCACCCGGAAGTCGTCGACGCCGACCTCGCGGACTACTTCGGGAGCATTCCGCACGCCGAACTGATGCAGTCGCTCGCGCGGCGCATCGTGGATCGGCGCGTGCTGCATCTGATCAAGATGTGGCTGGAATGCCCCGTGGAAGAAACCGACGACCGAGGACGGAAGACACGCACGACCGAGGCCAAGGATCAGCGGCGCGGCATTCCGCAGGGCTCACCCATCTCACCACTGCTGGCCAATCTGTACATGCGCCGGTTCGTGCTGGGATGGAAGAAGCTCGGGCTGGAGCAAAGCCTTGGCAGCTCGGATCGTGACCTACGCCGACGACCTCGTGATCCTGTGCAGGAAGGGCAAGGCCGAAGAGGCCCTGCACCCGACTGCGCGAGATCATGGGCAAGCTGAAGCTGACGGTCAACGAGGAGAAGACACGAATCTGCAAGGTCCCGGAAGGGCAGTTCGACTTCCTGGGTTACACGTTCGGGCGGATGTATTCGCCGACGACCGGCAAAGCCCATCTGGGCATGCGGCCGTCGAAGAAGAGCATCCGGCGCATGGTCGAAAAGGTCCATGCGCTGACCGACCTGAAGACGGGTATGGCAAGAGACCACGGAGGTGGTGGGCAAGTTGAACCGCACGCTGCGCGGCTGGGCGAACTACTTCCAAGTAGGGACCACCAGCAGAGCGTATCGAGCGCTCGACAGCTACACCGCACCGCGGTTGCGCCGGTGGTTGCGCAACAAGCACAAGGTCAGGCGACGCAGGGGCGGGAGCTATCCACTCTCGCACCTCTACGGGCACTTCGGGCTCGTACGCCTGACCGCAGCTTGGGCAGCGGCCTGTCGTGGGCGAAGGCGTGAGGTCTTGTCCGAGAGCCGGATGCGGGAAATCTGCATGTCCGGTTCGATGAGCGGGATGTGGAAACGGAGCTATGGCGAGGCTACTAGGGCACCGCCAGACGAAAGGGGCGGCAACAGACATGCCAGACCTACCGCCACCGCGCCACATCTCGACTCTACCGGGTCCTGCCAACCAATTTCCTGAACTCGCTGCCCGAAGCCTGCCGGTCGAGTTGGACTGCCATACAGCTGACGTTCGTCAAGACCGGGTCTCGACCCAAACCCCCGCCGTCGGGGCTTCTCCAAAGCTGCCCGACGCTCGGGCGGGGCTCTCTCGGGTTTCGCAGCCATGAAGCCGCCGTTGGTGACCAGCGGGACCCGGCCACAAGCGGTCCTAGCCGAAGCCCTCGAAATTTCCGCGCCGACTCGCCTCCGAGTGGCCGGTTCCCGGCGACGAATCTGAGGCTCTCGTTGGCTCAACTCGGCCATAAGCTGTCCTTCCGGCAATGACCACTATCCGATACTCAAGAGTCCGCCGTATCGAGTTTCAGGCAGACCCACTTCATCAGCTGGATCAGGTGCTGCGGCAGCGGCGCGAAGGTTCGATGTCGGCCTCTTTGGACCGTCCATTACACAACTGCAGGTTAACGTGGGTGCTGAACTCACGCCTACTTTTATAGCGACGGGATCTGGCTTTTTCCACGGGTTTTGTCTATCGATCCCAAGACATGGTTGCGGATATCATCCTGCCGCCGCCCGAGCGACGGGCTACTCTCGGGAGACCGTTTTGCCTTGGAATCGAAATGCGTTGGTGGCTGCCTGCGCGGGCTTGCTATTGCTCATATCTGCCTGCGGCGGCGGAGGCGGGGCAGCTGGCGGCACCACGGGTAGTGGTGGCAGTACTGGCGGGGGCGGCTCGGCCACCATTACCGGCCTGATCCCGGTGGCGCCGGCTGCCGGCGCCACCCTCTACGCCGACGCAGCCGTCTTGCTACCCTTGCGCGCAGGCGCCGTCTGGCACTATCGCGGCACCACGCAGTCGACCAACGGAACCGGAACCTATGGCGTGCTGGTGACGCAATCAGCCGGCAGCGCTGGCGGCGTATCGGTGCGGCGACAGAGCACAGCGCCGGACGATGACGACACCAGCACATACAGCTTGAGCGGCGGCGCAATCACCGCCACCGAAAGCCTGCAACTGGGCCCAGCGGCCCGCCCGAGATACTGAGCTATACGATGTTGCGATCGCCCGTGCGGCAGTCCGAGCAGATCACGCTGGTGGATCGCCGGGAGTGGCCGTGGGCGCCGACATCGACGGCGACCGTATCAACGACACCGCGGATATCGCCGCCTACAGCAGCGTCATCGGCAACGAGACGGTGGAATTGCCCGATATTCAACGCACCGTCACCGCCTTGCGGGTGGACGCCACGTTCCTGGTTCGCTTCAAGAAGTCGGGTGACGGCAAGTACCTGCCCTTGGAGACCTTTACGCAATCGGAGTGGTATGTGCCCGGTGTCGGTGTCGTGCGGCGCACCAGCGTCGAGCCGGCCGACAACGGGAGCACGAGGCAGTTCGACGAACGCCTGG
>CAWJLY010000006.1:0-94211 GCA_963843805.1 uncultured beta proteobacterium | reverse complement strand
CGAAAAAAGCCGCCTCACGGCGGCTTTTGCCTGCGCCCCTCTCCATTGTCTGGCCGCTCCCGACGGGGATGCAGGCCATCCAGAAGTCGCGCTCCCGAAATTATTCGCCTGCCTTCTCGCGATTGATCGAATCGAGTGCCGTGACGCCGTTATAGGCTTCATTGGTCATCACATACGAATGGTTGTTGCGAAAATTGATCGCCTCGGCCATCACTGCGGCCCGCGTCGTGTCGCTCATCGACGCCTGCGGATTGAATCGGCCGTAGGCTTCGCCGCCATGGACGTTGGCACTGTCATGCATGTTGTTGTAGGCGGCCATGTCGGCGGTGACTTGGGCCCGGGTGGTTGACGAATACATGTTGGTGTAATCGACGCGGCTCTCGCCTTCGGCAGCGGCGGCGCCGGCAAAAATGGTCAGGGCGGTAGCAGCAAGCAGGATGCGTGTAGACATTTGAGATTCCTCGTGACGGGCAACTGGGCCCTGGTGTATGGATGAACCGGTGGCGGCGCTCAGTTGCGCTGGTCCCGGACCGCAGCGAAAGCAGCCAGGGAGTGACTGCCGTTCGCTACCGATGAGTAACTTTAAGAACTCATCAGTCTACTCTCCATCGGATGGACAGCCTGCTTGCCGTAGGACATCGGCTCGAAGCACCAGCCAACGCAGCAGAATGCTGCGCGCTGAGGCGTCTCAGTCGGCGGTCAGCTGCGGTCGCTTCTGCTGCGCAGCCGCAGTGCCTGATTGGCCAGTGCATCGGCGCGTTCGTTGTACGGGTCGCCGTTATGACCGCGAACCCAGCGCGTCGCGACCTTTCGGAGATCGGCCTCGGCAAACAATTTTTTCCACAAGGCGAGGTTGGCTACCGGCTCGCCCTTGGCATTGCGAAAGCCACGCCGCTCCCAGCCGGATCGCCATTCGCTCAAGCCCTTCAATACATACTGGCTGTCCGACACGAGTTCGACATGTTGGTCGCGCGGCACGAGCAAAAGGCCTTCGATTGCCGCCGTCAGTTCGGCAATCTGATTGGTGCCATGGCCGATGAAGCCGAAATGGTCGGTTTCGCCCCGGCCCTCAGGCTCGATCAAGACCAGACCCCAGCCGCACGGGCCGGGATTCGAAGGTGCGCAGGCACCATCCGCATAAATTTGCCAAGTCATTGCACTCGCTCCAGCCAGATGTCACAGATCGCGGCGACCGCCCGGTGGGCCATCCAGCCGCTGGTGCACGGCGACCGCCGGCGCGGTCTTGGGCTGGCTGCTTTGCGCCCGGGCCAGCCCGACCAGACGCATGCCGCGAACACGCTTGACAGCCACCACCACATAAACAGCGCCGAAGACCGGCCACCATCGTCGCCCGAGCGGCTCCATCCAGGCATACCGCGACAGCCATTTGTCAGTCCGCAATGCAGGACGATAACAACCGAACTGACTGGCTTCGACCTCGAAGCTGAGCAATCGCAACCAGTCCCGCAGGCGGCCATAGGCGATGAATTCGCCTGCAGTGGGCAAGAAGGGTCCGACCCTGCCGCCCAGGCCGAGCCGGCGCAACACCCTGCCCACGCGTTGGTGCAAACCCCATAGACTGCCCGGATTGAAGCCGACAATGATGACCTTGCCTTCGGGCACCAGCACGCGCTCGACCTCGCTCAGCGCAAGGTGGGGATCGCGCGCCAGCTCGAGCGAATGGGGCAACAGCACCATATCCAGGCTGCGGGTATCGAACGGCAAGGCATCGAATTCGCATTGCAGATCGCATATGGCGGCCCTTGGTGCCGACGGCAATTGCGGCGCTGCCATCGTTTGCACATCCTCGCGTGAGCTGGTGATGGCACGGTCGTCTGCGCGGTCGGCATCCTCGCGCTGCGGGTCGATTGCGTACCAACGATGTGGCATCCGGTTCGCCTGCAGTCCAGCGAGTTGTGGCAAACCGAGCTGCAATGCGTGAAACCCGAATACATCGACAACCAGCGCATCTATCTGCTGTTGCTCCCATTCGCGTAAATATAGGCCCGCAGGTGTTTTCAACCAGTCAGCCAAACCTATAATGCCGGCAGCACTTGTCATGACGCTTGTCGCAATTCCTGCCTTATTCAATATCGACCCCGGGTATTCCACGACCGTATTCACAACCACCGTGGATTGTCCGGGGGCGAGTCGCCACCAAACAATGCGCAGAAGACAATTCTAGTGAGCCTCGATCGGCACACATTGTTGCCTCCCGACCCGGCCGCATGCGCCGGCACCGGGCGCATCGGCCGTTTTCCAGGATCTTGTTGCTGCTCGACCCACGCCGTCTCGTGCAAATCGCGAGCGCCTTGTCACTGACCGCTCACGGTCACAACAAACCCCATCAGCATGAAATTGAACCGCTTGTGCACCTCCCTTCATGGCAACTGGCTGCGCTCGTGCAGCCTGCCACTCGCTCTGGTGCTCGGTGGCTGTGCCGCCGTGGGCCCTGGCGGCGGAAGTTCCGGTGGCGTTTATCCGCCACGCAGCACGGAGGCGACCACAATCCCGGTCAAGCAGACGCCGACGGCACCCGCTCCCTCGGCCCCGCCTGCGGTGCCCGTGGCCTTGGCACCGGAGGCACCACCCGTACCGATCGACCCGCTTCGTCCCGAACGCAAGGTCGATCTGGAAGACCGGTCCGCGCGAATCGATCTGTGGGCGCGGCTGCGGCGCGGCTTCGCGATGCCCGATCTGGACACCGAACTGGTGCGCGACCGCGAGCAGTGGTATGCGAGCCGCCCGGATTACGTGCAACGAATGACCGAGCGCGGCTCGCGTTATCTGTTTCACATCCTCGAAGAAGTCGAGAAGCGTGGCATGCCGACCGAACTGGCCTTGCTGCCATTCATCGAGAGCGCCTTCAATCCGCAAGCCATGTCGACGGCCAGCGCGTCGGGGATGTGGCAATTCATCCCTTCAACAGGCAAGCATTTCGACCTGACGCAAAACATCTTTCGCGATGATCGCCGCGATGTCCTGGCATCGACCCGCGCTGCGCTCGACTACTTGCAAAAGCTGCATGCCATGTTCGGCGACTGGCGGCTCGCACTGGCCGCCTACAACTGGGGCGAAGGCAGCGTGCAGCGCGCGATGGCACGCAATGAACGCGACGGCCTGCCCACCGATTACCTGAGCCTTCGGATGCCTCAGGAAACGCAGCATTACCTGCCGAAACTGCAGGCGGTCAAAAATATCGTGGCCAGACCACAGCAATTCGGGCTGGCCCTGCCGGCGCTGGAAAACCATCCTTATTTCCTCGCGATCCCGATTGATCGCGACATCGATGTCGATCTGGCCGCCAAACTGGCAGGAATGTCCCTGGCCGATTTCAAGACGCTGAATCCGCAAATGAACAAGCCGGTGATCTTGGCCGCCGGTACGCAGCAGATCCTGCTGCCCTACGACAACGCCAACGAGTTTGTCCGCCGCCACGGATCACACAAGGGCGCGATGGCCAGTTGGACCGCCTGGGTTGCACCGAAAACCATGCATCCGAGGGTTGCCGCGCAAGAGCACGGGATGAACGAAACCGCGCTGCGTGAGCTCAACCGGATTCCGCCGCGGATGCTGATCAAGGCGGGCTCGACCTTGCTGGTGCCACGCTCGGCACAACGCAGTGCCGATGTATCGGAACACCTGGCAGATCACGCCGTGATGTCGCTGGCGCCCGATGTGCCACCGCTTCGACGGGTGTCCCTGCGCGCTGGCAAGCGTGATTCGGTGGCCGCAATTGCCAAGCGCTACCGTGTCAGCGAGAGCCAGGTTGCACAGTGGAACAAGACGTCGACCGGCGCGCGCTTCTCACGCGGCCAGACGATCATCGTCTACGTGCCGGTGCAATCGTCGTCACGGGTGGCCGCTGGTGCGACCAGCAAGAAGGGCAAGCTCGCGACTTCGAATGGCAAGTCAGGCGGCAGCCATGGCTCGGCGCGTGTTGCCGGCAAGAGCAAACCGGCAAGCAGCCGCACCGCCCACACCCGCAGCGGCAAGGGCAGCCGGGTTGCTGAATCGGGCAAGAGCCCGATCAGCCAGATCAAATACTGAACGGCACGCCAGACGGCGTTGTTCGCCTGACCGCTCAGCGCGGTCAGCGCCGATCGTGAAAAGCGTGGGCGATGGTGCCCAGATCGACATGTTCGAGTTCGCTGCCCACCGGCACCCCTCGGGCTAGCCGGGTGCTGCGGATGCCACGCGCCTTCAACAGGTCGGCCAGCACGTGGGCGGTGATGTCGCCCTCGGCTGTGAAGCTGGTCGCGACAATCACTTCATCGACAGGACCGGCGGCAACCCTGTCCAGCAGCGGCTGCAAACCGATGTCGCCTGCGCCCAAGCCGTCGAGCGGGCTGAGCCGGCCCATCAGCACAAAATACAAGCCGCGGTAACTGCCGCTGCGTTCGAGCGCGGCCTGATCGGCCGGGCTTTCGACCACACACAGCAGACGGGTGTCGCGAGCCGGGTCGAGGCAGGTTGAGCAGACGGCGTCTTCGGTAAAGGTGTGACAGCGTTCGCAATGGCGGATCCCGCTGACTGCGTGCTGCAGTGCAGCGGCCAGCTGTTGCGCCCCCTCGCGGTCATGCTGCAGCAGATGAAAAGCCATCCGCTGCGCCGACTTCACGCCGACGCCAGGCAGCCGACGCAAGGCAGCAATCAACGCATCGAGCGCGGACTCACGCACCGTGCAGGGCCGCTTCGTCCGGCGTTGCCTGAGGCGAGCGCCTGCCGAGCATCAGAACGGCAACTTCATCCCGGGCGGCAGTGGCATCCCGGCGGTCAGCTTGCTCATCTTTTCGGTGCTGAGCTCCTCGGCCCGGCGTACGCCATCGTTGAATGCGGCAGCGACCAAGTCTTCCAGCATATCCTTGTCTTCAGCGAGCAGGCTGGGATCGATGGCGACCCGCCGGACATCGTGTTTGCAGGTCATCGTGATCTTGACCAGCCCGGCTCCCGATTGGCCCTCCACCTCGATGGTCGCCAGTTCGTCCTGGGCCTTCTTCAAATTGTCCTGCATCGCCTGGGCCTGCTTCATCAGCCCGGCCAGTTGGTTTTTCATCATCTCGAAGTTCTCCTGCAAACCTGTTTGAAAAATCGTATCGATTGCGCGACAAGGTCAGACGGGCTGGATCGAACCGGGAACGATTCGCGCCGTCTTGTACCGCGTCAGCAACGACTGCACCACCGGATCATCAGCGATCACTTGTTCGGCCAGTTGTTGCCGCCGGCGACGTTCAAGCAGCGAGCGCAAGGCCGGCGTGTCATCGGTTGCGCCGGCTTCCGCCTCGATACGCACCGGCGTATTCAGCCAGTCGGACATGGCAGCCTGCAAACGCTCGCAATGGGCCGGTGCGCGCAGATTTTCGCGATCGACACGGATCCGCCATACCGCCGCCTGCCCGGCTGACTCGGGCTCGTCAATCGACAGGCATTGTGACTGCCAAGCCAATTCGCGAACCATCGCAACGATGCTGCCGTTTTCGATCAGCTCGCCCACCGTGGCCGCCCACCGGTCGCCCAGCGCACGGGCAATCGACTGCTGGCTGGGGCCGCTGCCGGAGCTGGATGACGAAACGCTGGCTGAAGGCGGCACCGCGGGCAGCTGTTCGGCGCCCCGAAGTTCAGGCGCCACCGTCGTGCCGGCACAGGCCGGACGATTCGATTCGACGACGCGGTGCGACAACGGCTCGCCAGATTCGTCGGGCGCATCGAGCCATGGAGGCATCTGCCCGAAATTCGGCGCGTCTGCCTCGTCAATGCGCGACGTCGCCGTTGCAACTGCCGGCCTGGCCTGCGCCGAAGCATTTGCCAAAGCATCGCGCGCACCTGCCGCATGGCCCTGCCGGGTTGCGATCGGGCTCGCCAATCCGACTGCAGCCTTGGCAGACTTCGGCGCATGCAGCGCCGCAGCGGGTCTGGCCGGCGCAATCGGTGCGGGCGCCGCGCTGCGATCCTGATCCGGCCTGAATGCCAACATGCGCAACAAGACCATCACCAGGCCGCCGTATTCGTCCGGCGCCAGCCCGAGCTCGGCGCGACCATGCAGGCACATGCTGTAGTAGAGCGCTGTTTCATCCGCACCAAAACCGGCCGCCAGCCGTGCGATCTGCGCCTGATCGGGATCCTCAGCGCGAGCTGCCGACGGTACGGCTTGCTGCACCGCCATCTGTTGCAACAGATCGGCCAGCTCTTCAAGAGTCCCTGGCGCCGACAGGCCCAGCCCGCGCAGACGCTCGACAACCGCCAACAGGACAGCGCCGTCACCTTCACGCAGCGCGTCGAGGAGGTCGATCGCATGGCTGCGATCGACGGCGCCCAGCATCTGCCTGACCCCTGTCTCGTCGAGGCTGCCAGCGCCATAGGCGATGGCTTGATCGGTCAGCGACAAGGCATCACGCATCGAACCCCTGGCAGCACGAGCCAGCAGCCGCAAGGCGGCCGGCTCGGCAGGTATCGACTCTTCAGCCAACACTTTCTGCAGATGGTCCTGCACGGTGGCAGCGGCCATCGGACGCAGGTTGAATTGCAGACAACGCGACAACACCGTCGGCGGCACCTTCTGCGGATCGGTCGTCGCGAGCACGAATTTCAGATAGTCCGGCGGCTCCTCCAGCGTTTTCAACATCGCGTTGAACGCATGGTTCGACAACATGTGAACCTCGTCCACCATATAGACCTTGAAACGGCCCATCACCGGTTTGTAGACGGCCTGATCGAGCAACTGGGTGATTTCATCGACGCCGCGGTTCGAGGCGGCATCGAGTTCGACATAGTCGACAAATCGGCCATCGTCGATGTCGCGACAGGCCGAGCAGACGCCACAAGGCCGCGAGGTCACGCCACCCTGGCCGTCGATTCCGGTGCAATTCAGCGACTTGGCGAGGATTCGCGATACCGTTGTCTTGCCTACGCCACGCGTGCCGGTAAAAAGATAGGCGTGATGCAATCGCTGCTGATCGAGCGCATTGCTCAGCGCCTGTACGACATGTTCCTGGCCGACCATGGCGTCGAAGCTGCGCGGACGGTATTTGCGGGCCAGAACCAGATAGGACATGGCTCGATTCTACGAGGCGGGATAATCCCCGGGCCCTTACGCCCCCCTCCAGCCCTCCCTTGCGCGCCATGACCTCGCCCTTCTTGCCCCAACCGAATTCGACCACGCTGAGCTACGAGCAGGCGGGGGTCGACTATGAGTTGATCGATCCACTCAAGGTGGCGGCCCAACGTGCCGCAGCGTCGACGGCGGGACAGTTGGCACAGCACGGGTTCAGCGAAGTGGCGGCGTCACGGGGCGAGTCGGCCTATGTGGTTGATGTCGGGCCTTTCTATCTCGCCAGCATCGTCGAATGCCTGGGCTCGAAGGCGCTGGTCGCCGACGAGATGTTTGCGTTGACCGGCCGCAGCTACTACGCCTCGATTGCGCAGGACACGATCGCCATGGCGATCAACGATCTGATCACGGTCGGCGCCACGCCGTTGGTGGTGCAGGCCTACTGGGCTGCCGGCGGCTCCGAATGGTTTGCCGATTCGTTGCGCGCGAAAGCGCTGGTCGACGGGTGGAAAGCCGCTTGTGAACATTGCGGCGTGGCCTGGGGCGGCGGCGAGACACCCGCCCTCGCTGGAATCGTCGCAGATGGCCGGATCGACCTGGCCGCGAGTTGCACCGGCCTTGTCAATCCGAAACACCGGCTGTCGCTCGGCGAACGGCTGTCACCGGGCGATGCCATCGTGCTGCTGGCGTCCAGTGGCATCCACGCCAACGGCTTGAGCCTGGCGCGCAAACTGGTCGAGCGTCTGCCAGGCGGCTATCTGACGCCGGTGGCCGAAGGGTTGAATTACGGCGAGGCGCTGCTCGCTCCGACCACGCTGTATTCGCCGGTCACCGAGGCCTTGTTCAAGGCCGGCATCACGCCGCATTACTGCGCCAACATCACCGGCCACGGCTGGCGCAAGCTGCTTCGGCATCCTGCGACATTGACTTACCGCATCCGGCAAGTGCCCACCGTACCGGCGGTCCTCGGCTTCATCCAGCGCCATGCCGCGCAGGACGATCACGAGGCCTATGGCACGCTGAACATGGGCGCGGGTTTCGCCATCTTCGTCAGCGCCGACGACGCCGAACGAACCGCCGACATCGCGCGTTCGCTGGGCATCGAGGCGTGGATCGCCGGCAACGTCGAGGCCGGCCCGAAACAGCTGCTGATCGAACCACTGGACGTGCGTTATGGCGAGGACGCCTTGCAGCTGCGCTGAGCAGCGGCCATTGCAGACAACGAAACCGGCGAACCGCGCCGAGCGCCTACAATCGTCCCCGACGGGCCTCCCCGCATGGAAGCGCGGCCAACCGGGTCAGGTCGGGAACGAAGCAGCCCCAACCGTTGTGACCAGTGCCGGGGCAAGGCTCGTCACCCGCTTTTCCGCAAGCGGCTTCAGACCTGTGCCTGCCGACGCTCGATCCCGACGCCGTTGATGACCGGCTGACTGACCACCGGGTCCATCGTCGACGGCGCGCCAGTCGTCGGTTGTCGGGCTTGCAGCAGCGCTTCCTTCAAGTCCCTGGCTTCGACACCGAGAACGCGACCGTAGCGTTTGGCGACCAGAACCAATGCAGCGGCCAGGCTCGCCGGATTGCCACCGACGCTGATGGCATCGACGATTTCGTTGGCGGCGCTGGCGACGCTGCGCAACACGTCGGCGTCGTCTTCGGGCGTTCGCACTGAGCGGTCGATCGGCGTGCGTCGCATCATCGCCAACACTTCGTCGCCGAGACCCCAGTGTTTGGCAACCGCCGTGCCAACCGCTTCGAGATTGACTCCCAGCACGGCCAGCGATGCCATCGATTCGGACAGCCCGGGCATCTCGGGCGCGCCGGGTTCGGAGCCCAGCGGCTGAGCGCTGCGCATCAACATCTTGATTTGCTGGGCTTCTTCGGCAAAGTGGTAGCCGATCAACAGACGGCCGAGGTTTTGCCACATCACCACCAGGTAGACAACCTCTGGGTCGTAACCGGGCGGCCGCAAGGCCTGCGCCAGTCGGCCCGCCAGGCGTACTTCATCGATCAGACGCTGCAAGTGACCCGCAGCCGCCGGATTCAACGGGCCTGGCCAGGCGCGCAGCGAATTGCCCGCGCGACGGATGCCATCCAGCCCCAGCAGGGCGAGCGAGCGCCTGACGGTGATCACCGCGGCCCCACCGGGTGGCAGATTGGCATTGACCGCGCGCAGCAACTCGAAACTGAGCGCCATGTCCTGCAGCACCTGCTCGGCCAGTTCGTCATTGCGCTGGGCATCGGACATGGTCAGCCGTGAGATCCGCTGTCCGACTTCGGGCATGGCAGGCAGGTGGCCGACCGAACGCAAACGGTCGATCAGCAGCGTCAACGGCCCGCCGTTTTCATTGCCCTCGACCTCGAGCCAGCCGTTGAGAGCGCGCAGCAAAGTACGCGCATTCAGATAACGCTGGCGTTCCTGCGCCGCAGTGGACCGGTTGACGATCGCGCGCAGGGCCTCAGGTACCGGCCGCGACGTGCTCCACGGCAGGCGGACGATCTCGCGACCGTGCGGCGGCAGGCGATCGATCACGGCCGAGACATCATCCTTGTCCAGCGGACTGTGGCCCGAAAACAATCGGTAGGCGACCAGGCCGATCGCCAGCACATCACGCTCAGCCCGGCTGCGCCGTAATCGCAGGTCGTTGGTGTCGATCACCGGCGCCGCCTGGCGCTTGCGCTGCCGGATCGCTGCCGACCGAAAATCCGGCCAGCCGCACCGAACCGTGCTCGCTGATCAGCACGCTGTGGAATTGAAGATCGCCATGCCAGGCCCCGGCTTCGTGTGCGAAGGCAAGGCCCTCGAGCGCCTGGCAAATCCAGCGAACCATCTCGGCCATCGGAACCGGCGGGTGCGAGGCGATCCATTCGCCGAGCGTCAGTCCGTAGCCACGGTCGACCGTCACGTAGGGCCAGTGATCCTGAACGCCGGTCTCGACCGGCGGCGCGAGTTGCGGATGGTTCAAACGGGCCGCCAGGCCGACCTCACGCTGCCAGATCTCGAGTGCAGCGGCATTTGCGGGCTGCACGCGAGGCAAGCGTCAGCGTCACGTCCTGATCGGTTCGCGGGTCGTGCGCCAGCCAGACCATCGAACGCTCGCTCTTGGCGATCAGCTGGCGCAGCTGATAGCGCCCGAACGACGCGCACAACGCTCTTTTCGGGCGCCGGGGCCTGGTTCGATTGACTGGTAACCGTAGAACTCGGAAGACTCATCTGCCAATTGGAACGCCGTCGTCGCCATCGTCGAAACTGCAAAAAGAACCCGCTTCGGCCGGCAGATCCGCCCTTTCACGGGGTGCGTCGGTCACGCGGTCAAACCGGCCGCAGCGTCCGACGGCCGAGGGATATGTCAAAATTCCCGCGACGCGCAGCCGACCGGACTGCCGCACCTGCCGAAGGGCTTCCATGAGTGAATTGATCAAACATACGACCGACGCATCGTTCGATGCCGATGTTCTGCAAGCCGGCAAGCCGGTGCTCGTCGACTACTGGGCCGAATGGTGCGGCCCGTGCAAGATGATCGCGCCGATGCTCGACGAGGTTTCCAAAACCTATGATGGACGGCTGCAGATCGCCAAGATGAATGTCGACGAAAACCGCGAAGTCCCGGCGAAATTCGGCATCCGTGGCATTCCGACGTTGATGTTGTTCAAGGACGGTCAACTGGCGGCGACCAAGGTCGGCGCATTGTCCAAAGCTCAATTGACCGCGTTTCTCGACGGTAATCTATAATCTTCGGCAACAGTCGACGACCGGGCCGCGCCGGCCGATCGCCGACTCCGACAGGTTCTGCCGCCACGCCCGCTGGTCGCACTGCGACCCGCACCTCGACCAGCCTTGCGTGGATCCGGCCCCCTACCCCTGATTTTCGGTTTTCCCGCCTCGGGCGGCCTTTCGACTTGCGCCCATGCGCCTCGCCGAGACGGTTTGTTCGTTGCCTGTTCGACCTGACTGCTCGTCGAGCGCAGTCGCATCCCTTCCGGGCTCCACCTCATGCATCTGTCAGAACTCAAAGCGCTTCACGTGTCCGCGCTCATCACCATGGGCGAAGCCCTGGAGATCGACAACGTCGCACGCCTGCGAAAGCAGGAGCTGATGTTCGCGATCATGAAGAAGCGCGCCAAGGCCGGCGAGCAGGTCTTCGGCGACGGCGTGCTCGAAGTGCTGCCCGACGGCTTCGGCTTTCTGCGCTCGATCGAGGCCAGCTACATGGCTTCGACCGACGACATCTACCTCAGCCCGAGCCAGATCCGCCGCTTCAACCTGCACACCGGCGACATGGTCGAAGGCGAGGTTCGGGTGCCGAAGGACGGCGAGCGCTATTTCGCACTGGTCAAGGTCGATCGCGTCAATGCGCTCACCCCCGAGGAGAGCAAGCACAAGATCATGTTCGAGAACCTGACGCCCTTGTTCCCCAAGGAGGCTGTTCAAGCTCGAACGCGAGATCAAGGGCGAAGAAAACATCACCAGCCGCATCATCGACCTGATCGCGCCGATCGGCAAAGGCCAGCGCGCGCTGCTCGTCTCGCAGCCGAAAAGCGGCAAGACGATGATCATGCAGCACCTGGCGCATGCCATCGTTGCGAATCATCCGGATGTGCACCTGATCGTGCTGCTGGTCGACGAGCGGCCGGAGGAAGTGACCGAGATGCAGCGCACGGTGCGCGGCGAAGTGATCAGCTCGACCTTCGACGAGCCGGCCGCCCGCCACGTACAGGTCGCCGAAATGGTGATCGAGCGTGCCAAGCGCCTGGTCGAACTGAAGAAGGACGTGGTGATCCTGCTCGACTCGATCACCCGATTGGCGCGCGCCTACAACAACGTGTTGCCGTCGAGCGGCAAGGTGCTGACCGGCGGCGTCGACGCCAATGCGTTGCAGCGCCCGAAGCGCTTCTTCGGCGCCGCCCGCAACATCGAGGAAGGCGGCTCGCTGACCATCATCGGCACCGCACTGATCGATACCGGCAGCCGCATGGACGAGGTGATCTACGAGGAGTTCAAGGGCACCGGCAACTGCGAGATCTACCTCGACCGCCGGATGTCCGAAAAGCGCGTCTACCCGTCGATCCTGCTCAACAAGAGCGGAACGCGGCGCGAGGAACTGCTGCTCAAGCCCGAGATCCTGCAGAAGACCTGGATCCTGCGCAAACTGCTCTATCCGATGGACGAGATCGAGGCGATGGAATTCATCCTCGACAAGATGAAGTCGACGAAGAACAACCTGGACTTCTTCGATCTGATGCGGCGCGGCGGCTGAGATTGACAGACCCCGCGGGGTCTGCTGCGCCTCGCATCGGGCGCTGGTGGATATGCCGGCCCGGGTACTCCGTACGCCGCCACCGAGCAGGCGCCGGGCGCGTTTTCGCCATCGAGGCCTGAGTAATCGACGTCCTGCTCCCAGGCGTCCTCTCTCAACTCCAAGCTATAATCCCGGATTACCCCGCTCCAGGAAAGTGCGTCGTCGTGAAGTAGACGTGGCTCCCGCAACTTCAGCGCCAAGGCACCCCATGAAAGACGGCATTCACCCCTCGTATCGCGACGTCTGTTTCGTCGACCTGTCCAACGGTTTCAAATTCGTCACCCGCTCGTGCGCGCAGACGAAAGAGATGGTCGACATGGAAGACGGCCGCAAGCTGCCGCTGTTCAAGCTCGAGACCACCAGCGAGTCGCACCCGTTTTATACCGGGACGCAAAAGAGCATCGATTCGCTCGGCGGCCGTGTCGAGAAATTCCGCACCAAGTTTGCCAAGCTCGGAATGAAGAAATAATCTGCCCCGGCAGCAGAATCAAGGCAGCTTCGGCTGCCTTTTTCATTTTTCGAAATGGGCCCGTGAGACAGCCCTGACCGATGGCAACCACTCCGAATCCGGCACTCGTGACCCAGCGCGCCGCGCAGCGGTTGCCGCGCTTTGCACTGTGGCTTTTCTGCGCTGCGTATGTGCTGCCAGGCCTGTTCGGTCGCGACCCGTGGCGCAATGCCGACATCACGGCTTTCGGCTACATGGCGAGCATTGCCCAAGGCCATTCCGGCTGGTTGTCGCCGAGCGTGGGTGGCTTGCCCGCCGATGCGGCATTGCTGCCGTACTGGATTGGTGCTGCAGCCATTTCGATGCTGTCGCAATGGGTCGAACCGGCGGTCGCCGCCCGCCTGCCATTTGCGATGCTGCTGGTGCTGTCGCTGGCGATGACCTGGTACAGCACCTATCACCTGGCGCGTACCGACGCCGCACAACCGCTGCCTTTTGCGTTCGGTGGCGAAGCCGACCCGGTCGACTATGCGCGGGCGGTGGCCGATGGCTCCTTGCTGGCATTGATTGCCACCTTGGGCCTGCTGCAGCTCGGCCACGAAACCACGCCCGAACTGGCCCAGCTGGCCAGCGCGTCGGTCTTTCTCTATGCAATGGCGGCCAGCCCCTACCGGCCACGACTGGCGGCCTTGGCGGCCTTGCTGGGCCTGCCCTCGCTGGCCGCCAGCGGCGCGCCGGCAATTGCACTGGCGCTCGGTCTGGTTGGCCTGGTGATCAGCATTCGGTCGAGCTACCCGGCGGTGCGCCGGTTCGCGATCTACCTCGGCATCGCCACGCTGCTGGCAATCGCCACGGCAAGCGGTCTGGACGCCTGGCATAACCGGATCGACCTGCCGGTCAGCAGCGCTGACCTGGGCGACTCGCTGCGTCTGCTGGCGTGGTTCACATGGCCGACGTTGCCACTGGCCGGCTGGACACTGTGGCGGTGGCGGTTGCATTGGCTCAACCGCCACATGTCGGTGCCATTGATGTGCGCCGCCGTCGCCATGGTTGCCAGCCTGCTGATGGGTGGCGTTGACCGTGCGCTGATGCTGGCATTGCCCGCGCTGGCCGTGCTTGGCGCCTTCGCCCTGCCCACGCTGCAGCGCAGCAGTGGCGCGGCGATCGATTGGTTTTCGGTGTTTTTCTTCAGCATCTGCGCACTGACGATCTGGGTCATCTACATCGCCGTTCAAACCGGTGTGCCAGCCAGGCCAGCGGCCAATGTGCAGCGCTTGATTCCCGGCTTCGTGTCCAGTTTTTCGCTGCTCGAAGTGCTGCTGGCGGTCGCCGGGACTGCGGCCTGGGTCGGCCTGGTGTTCTGGCGCACCGGCCGCAATCGCCATCCGCTGTGGAAGAGCATGGTGTTACCGGCCAGCGGAGTGGCATTGTGCTGGCTGCTGTTGATGAGCCTTTGGCTGCCGATGCTCGACTATGCACGCAGCGAGCGTCCCTTGGTCCAAGGCGTGGCGCGTTTCATACCCAAAGGCGAATGTGTCGCGATGCCACAGGCGCCGCTGTCCCGGATCGCCGCGATCGAGCAACTCGGCGGCTACCGGGTCGACGCCTTGACACCGTTGGCCAGCACCGAATGCCGTTACCTGCTGGCGCCAGGAAAAGCGCGGCGCAGCGTTGCCCGGCCCGACCGGCTGGAAACTCGTCTCCAGAGTTCGCCGACCCAGCGATCGCAGCGAGTTGATCACGATCTATGTCCGCGAGCGCGCCTTCGAACGGCCCTGACCGCGCGCCGGCAACAGCGCCGCCGGCAGCGATACCGAAGCCACTGAGTCGGCTGTCGTCCTGTTCTCGCAACCTGCGTCGTCACGGCGAACCCGCGCGGCGGGAAATATCAGCTTGAAGCTTGAACCGACGCCCGGCTCGCTGCTGATTTCGAGTTCGCCGCCATGTCGCTGCACCACATGCTTGACGATCGAGAGACCGAGGCCCGTGCCCCCGGTGTCGCGCGACCGGCTGCCGTCGACGCGGTAAAACCGCTCGGTGACGCGCGCCAGGTGCGCCTTGTCGATGCCGATACCAGAATCCCTGACCTCGATCTCGGCACCGCCATCGTCCCGCAGCTGGAAGCCGATATCGACTGTGCCATTGGCCGGTGTATACCGCACCGCATTGGTCACCAGATTCGATACGGCGCTCGCCAATTCGCTTTCGGTGCCAGCCAACTGGGCCGTCGCAGCAAGCCTGACCTCGATCCGATGACGCCCCGCACTGACCGCCACCGCATCGGCATGCGCCTGATCGAGCAGGCGCTTGACCGATACCCAGCGATCAGACAGCCGGGCGTGGACTGCCCTCGAGCTGCGCGAGGATCAGCAGGTCAGCAACCAGGCTTTGCATGCGCGAGGTCTGTTGCGCCATCAGCTCGACCACCCGACGCCGTTCGAGCTCGCTCAACGGCAGCGTATTCATCGTTTCGACAAAACCGGCCAGCACGGTCAGCGGCGTGCGAATCTCGTGCGAGACGTTGGCGACAAAATCGCGTCGCATTGCATCGTTGCGCTCGCGCTCGGTCACGTCTTGCGACAGCACGAGTTTCATGCCATCGCCGAACTCGCGGATGTTGCACCAGCAGCGTGCCAGCGCAAGCGCGGATCCTGGAACGTCACCTGCGTCGAGTAGTCTGCGGATTGCAGATACGATACGAAATGCGGGTGCCCGTACCAGATTGGTCACCCGCTGCTGCCGGTCGCGCATCGGGTCGAGCCCGAAATGCGTGGCGGCCTCGGAGTTGCACCACTCGATGATGTCGCCACGGCCCAGCACCAACACGCCATTGGGCGACACCTCGATCGCCGACAAGAACTGCTCGAGCCGGGATGTTCTCGACGGCAGCACGCTTGTCGAGTTTGCGGAAGGTGCGCTCGATCAGATAGCCGAGTTCGCCCCAGATTCCCGGGTCACGTGGCGCGGCATCGCTGCGATCACCGCGCAACCAGTTCAGCAGACGGCGCGCCCGCAAGGATTCGAGTGCGACGATGATCGCCGCACCGACGCCGGCACCGAGCGCTGCGCCGAACGACGGCACGCCCCAGCCGAAACCAAACAACATGCCGAGCTCGGCAAAGAAGAAGACCAGCAGCGCCGTCGTGACGACCCGGGAGATCAACCAACCCATGGTTGTCTCCGCCGCGATCAGTCGGCCAGCACCTGCAACTGCTGGGTCAGCCGGTACCCGGCGCCGCGGACGGTTTCGATCATCCGCGACGCATTGACCGGCGCCAGCGCCTCACGCAAGCGCTTGACGTGGACATCGACCGTGCGCTCTTCGATGAAGACATGGTCGCCCCAGACACGGTCCAGCAACTGCGCACGGCTGTGCACTCGTTCTGGGTGGGCCATCAGGAAATGCAGCAACTTGAATTCGGTCGGACCGAGCTTGAGCTCGACGCCATCGCGACTGACCCGCCGAGTGGACGGATCGATCCGCAAGCCGGCGATCTCGACCGTGGCGTCGAGCGCCTCGGGTGCCTTGCGGCGCAACACCGCGCGGATTCGTGCCAACAATTCCTGCGGAGAAAACGGCTTGGTCAGATAGTCGTCAGCACCGGCATCGAGCCCCGCAATCTTGTCGCCTTCTTCACTGCGTGCAGTCAGCATGATCAGCGGCAGTTCACGGGTTCGGCTTTGCGCACGCCAGCCCTTGGCCAGCGCAAGACCGCTCTGCCCTGGCAGCATCCAGTCGAGAATCGCCAGGTCGGGCAGGATGCGATCGATCTCGGCCTGCGCCTGCTCGGCCGTTGCGGCCAGCACAGGCTCGAAGCCGGCATGACGCAGATTGATCGCGATCAGCTCGGCGATCGAAGGCTCGTCTTCGACGATCAGAATCCTGCTCATGGTGCCGCCTCAAGCCACGCGAGGCCGCCAGACATCAGCGCACCATGCTTTCGACGTCGCTGACCGAGTTGTGCCGCACATCGGTGCCCTTGACGATATAAATGATTACCTCGGCCAGATTCTTGGCATGGTCTCCAACCCGCTCGATTGCCTTGGCAACGAAGATCAGGTCGATGCTCGACGAGATGGTGCGCGGATCCTCCATCATGAAGGTGATCAACTTGCGAACCAGCCCTTCGAATTCCTGGTCGATCTGGTCGTCCTGCTTCAACACCTCGAGCGCCCGCTCGACATCGAGCCGGGCAAATGCATCGAGCGCCTTGCGCAACTGGGCGACTGCAAGCTCCGATTCGTAAGCCAGATCGTTGACCGGCAGCCGCATCCGGCTCGAAACCCCGGTATCGATGAGCCGCTGGACGGTTCGCGCGATTCGCGCCGCCTCGTCACCGACCCGCTCCAGATTGGCAATCGTCTTGCTGATGGCAATCAGCAGACGCAGATCTCGCGCGGTCGGCTGGCGGCGCGCGATGATGCCCGAGAGATCGCGGTCGATCTCGATTTCCATCGTGTTGACGTTTTCCTCGCGCACCAGCACCTGCGCGGCCACTTCGCCATTGAAATGGGTCAATGAAAAGACTGCCTGCGCGATCTGCGATTCGACCAGGCCACCCATCTCGAGGACACGCGTCGAGATGCCGCTGAGCTCCGCATCGAACTGGGTCGAAAGGTGTTTGTCGGTCATGAATTCTCCGTAGACTCTCGATGGTGGCCGTCGCCTTCAGCCGAAGCGGCCCGTGATGTAGTCCTCGGTGTCCTTTTTCTTCGGCTTCAGGAACAACTCGGATGTCCGGCCGAACTCGATCAGATCGCCGAGGTACATGTAGGCGGTGTAGTCTGAACTGCGCGCTGCCTGCTGCATGTTGTGGGTCACGATGACGACGGTGTAGTCGGTCTTCAATTCGTGGATCAGCTCCTCGATCTTGCCGGTCGAAATCGGGTCGAGCGCCGAACACGGCTCGTCGAGCAGCAGAATCTCGGGCTTGATCGCGATGCCGCGTGCAATGCACAAGCGCTGCTGCTGTCCGCCCGACAGGCCCGAGCCGCTCTGGTTCAACTTGTCCTTGACCTCGTTCCAGAGGGCGGCCTTTTTCAACGCCCACTCGACCCGTTCGTCCATCTCGACGCGCGGCAGATTCTCGAACAGCTTGACGCCGAAGGTGATGTTGTCATAGATCGACATCGGAAATGGCGTCGGTTTCTGGAACACCATGCCGACCTTGGCTCGGATCAGCGTCACATCATGTTTTGACTGCAAGATGTTTTCGCCTTCCAGCATGATCTCGCCCTCGGCCCGTTGCTCGGGATAAAGCTCGTACATGCGGTTGAAGGTGCGCAGCAGGGTCGACTTGCCACATCCAGACGGGCCAATGAAGGCAGTGACTTTTTTCTCGGGAATGTCGAGATTGATATTCTTCAGCGCGTGAAACTTTCCGTAATAGAAATTCAGGTTGCGCACCGAGATCTTGGCTTTCTCGGCGATCGGCATGTCGACCTTCTTGTCCATCGCTTGCTCCGCGCGCTCGGCGCTCAGTGTTTGTTGCGCAGAAAAACGCGCGCCAGGATGTTCAACGCCAGCACGCCCAGCGTGATCAGCAAGACGCCGGCCCAGGCCAGCTTCTGCCAGTTCTCGTAAGGGCTCAGCGCAAACTTGAAGATGGTCACTGGCAGGCTGGCCATCGGTTCAGTGATATCAGTGGTCCAGAACTGATTCGACAGCGCAGTGAACAGCAGCGGTGCGGTTTCGCCGGAGATCCGGGCGAAGGCAAGCAGGATGCCGGTCAACACTCCGGTCCGCGCCGCCTTCAGCGTGATGCCCGAAATGACTTTCCATTTTGGCGTGCCCAATGCATAGGCAGCCTCGCGCAAGGCGTTCGGGATCAACGACAACATATTCTCAGTGGTCCGGATGACCACCGGAATCACGATCAGCGCCAGCGCCAGCACGCCCGCGATCGCCGAGTAGCTCTTGAACCGGGCGACAACCACGGTGTAGATGAAAAGGCCGATCACGATCGACGGCGCCGACAGCAGAATGTCGTTGATGAAGCGGGTGGCTGAGCCGAGTTTGCTGGCCTGCCCATACTCGGCCAGATAGACCCCGGCAAGCACACCGATCGGCGTGCCGACGAAGGTCGCCAGCACCACCATGATCAGTGAGCCGACGATCGCATTGGCGAGCCCTCCGGTCTCGGCCAGCGGCGGCGGCGTGTCCTGGGTGAAGGTCGCGAACGTGAGGCCGTCGAAACCGAGCCGGAAGGTCTCGATCAGGATCCAGCCGAGCCAGAACAGGCCGAATGCCATGGCGGCCAGCGACAGCGTCAGCGCCACCGCATTGACCAGCTTGCGGCTGCGGTGCCTGGCCAGGCGGCTGCCGCTGAGCGCGAAGATGCTGGGCGAAGCTGTCACGGGATCGCTCACGCGCGTGTTCCTTCATTCTTCTTCAACTGCAACAACAGGATCTTCGACAACGACAAGACGACAAAGGTGATGAAGAACAACACCAGGCCGAGGTAGATGAGAGACGCCTGGTGAAGTCCTTCGCTGGCTTCGGCAAATTCGTTGGCCAGCGCGGACGTGATGCTGTTGGCAGCGGCAAAAAGCGACGGACTGTCAAGCTGATTGAAATTGCCGATCACAAAAGTAACGGCCATCGTTTCGCCGAGCGCGCGGCCAAGCCCGAGCATCACACCGCCGATCACGCCGGTCTTGGTGTAGGGCAGCACGACCTTGAAAACGACCTCCCAGGTCGTCGAGCCGAGACCGTAGGCCGATTCTTTCAGCAGCGGTGGGATGACTTCAAAGACATCGCGCATCACCGCCGCGATGAACGGGATGATCATGATGGCCAGGATGATGCCGGCCGACAACAGGCCGATACCGACCGGCGCACCGGAGACCAGGTCACGCAGCACGGGCACATCGACCAGCAGACGTTGCAGCGGTTGCTGCACATAGGTCGACAGCACCGGGCTGAAGACCAGCAAACCCCACATGCCGTAGACGATCGACGGCACCGCCGCCAGCAACTCGATCGCAATACCGAGCGGCCGGCGAAGCCAGCCCGGCGACAACTCGGTCAGAAACAGTGCAATCCCGAAGCTGACCGGAACAGCGATGACCAGCGCGATCAGCGAGGTCACCAGCGTGCCGTAGATCATCGCCAAGCCACCGTACTTGTCCTGCACCGGGTCCCAGTCGCTGACCCAGAGGAAGCTGATCCCGAATTCGCTGATCGCAGGCCAGGCACCGATCACCAGCGAAATCATGATGCCGGCCATCAACGACAGGGTCAGTACAGCCGCGCCGTGCGACGCCAGCGAAAATGCGACGTCGCCGAATGGTTTCGCCTTGCGGGCGTGGGGCGGGTCGCCTTGATCCGGAGTGCGCACGATCGCCTTGTCGTCGTAGGGTCGAGCGGGAAGTGTAGCGGCCACGTGTTCTCCGTTCGCACATCGACGGGCCGCCTCGAAGGCGGCCCGTCATCAATCGAGACCTGCAAGACCTCGCGTCGACTTCTTATTTGGCAGCGACCGTCTTGCCGCCGGAGTCCCTGATCTGCTCCCACTGTTTGCGAACCAGCGCCTTGACGGCGTCTGGCAGCGGCACATAGTCGAGTTCGGCGGCACTCGCATCGCCGTTCGCATAGGCCCAGTCGAAGAATTTCAGCGATTGGGTGGCTTGCTCGGGCTTGTCCTGCGCCTTGTGCATCATGATGAAGGTCGCGCCCGTGATCGGCCAGGAATCCTTGCCGGGCTGGTCGGTCAGGATCTGATAGAACGATTTTTTCCAGTCGGCGCCGGCCGCCGCGGCCTTGAAATTCGAGTCATCCGGTCCGACGAAATTGCCGGCCTGATTTTGCAGCATGGTGTAGGTCATCTTGTTCTGCTTGACGTACGCATACTCGACATATCCGATCGAGTTCGGCAGACGCTGAACGAAGGTTGCGACCCCTTCATTGCCCTTGCCGCCGGTGCCGGTAGGCCACTTGACGGCGGTCCCTTCGCCAACCGAGCTTTTCCATTCGGGGTTCACCTTCGACAGGTAGTTGGTGAAGATGAAGCTGGTACCCGATCCATCGGCGCGTCGGACCACGGCGATCTCGGCATCCGGCAGCGACAAACCCGGATTCAGCTTGGCAACCGCGGCGTCGTTCCACTTGGTGATCTTGCCAAGGTAGATATCGCCGAGGACATGGCCGGTCAGCTTGATCTGCCCAGCAGCGATTCCCTTGATATTGACGACTGGAATCACGCCACCAATGACGGTCGGAAACTGGACCAGGCCATCGGCGGCCAGCTCTTCGTCTTTCAGCGGCGCATCCGAGGCGCCGAAATCGACCGTCTTGCCCCGAATCTGCTTCATCCCGGCGCCCGAGCCGACCGATTGATAGTTGATCCTGACCCCGGTGGCCTTGTTGTACGAGTCAGCCCATTTGGCATAAAGCGGTGCGGGGAACGATGCGCCAGCGCCAGTGACACTTTGCGCAAGGGCAAGACCGGTTGAACTGGCAAGAACGACAGCGGAAGCTGCGAGCCGAATGGTCGCAAATTGCATGGTGTTGAACCTTTCCGGGCTAAGCCGATGAGTGGATTTCATGGGCTTCACTGTAGGCAAGGTATGTGACAGGAGCATGACACCGCCTCAAGGCGCCCCTGCAACGGCAGTTTCAATCAGCCTGAACCGCGTCGGCGATACGTTGTGCGCTTTGTCTGGCCACCTCGGCATCGCGTGCTTCAACCATCACCCGCAACAACGGTTCGGTACCCGACGGGCGAATCAGCACCCGCCCGCTGGCGCCGAGTTGGTCAACCACTTCGGCGCGTACCCTCGCCAGACGCAGGTCGTTGGCCCAGTCATGCCCGGCCCGCAGGCGAACATTGATCATCGTCTGTGGGTACAGATCGACACCTTCGAGCAATTGCGCCAAGCTGCGCCCATTGCGCCGCACGGCCTGCAAGACCAGCAGGGCGCTGACGATGCCGTCGCCGGTGGTGTGCTGGTCGAGTGCCAGCAGATGACCCGATCCTTCGCCGCCCAGGCTCCAGCCACGCGACTGCAGCTCTTCGAGCACATAACGGTCACCGACCTTGGCCCGCACGAGATCGACGCCGCGCTCGCGAAGTGCCCGCTCGACCGCCATGTTGGTCATCAGAGTGCCGACCACGCCCGGGACCGCCATGCCCCTGCTGATCCGGTCGGCGGCCAGTACATAGAGCAATTCATCGCCGTTGTAGAGACGACCGCCCGCATCGACGATCAACAGCCGGTCGGCATCGCCATCGAGCGCGATGCCGAAATCGGCATGTTCATCGCGCACCTGCTGGCGCAGTGCATCAGGCTCGGTCGCGCCGACACCCGCATTGATGTTGAAACCATCGGGCGCTCCGCCGACAGTCACGACCTCGGCACCGAGCTCATGAAAGACACTCGGCGCCACCTGATAGGCCGCGCCATGTGCAGCATCGACGACCACCTTCAAGCCCTTCAGCGTCAGATCCGCGGCGACCCGGCTCTTGCAGAACTCGACATACCGACCCTGCGCATCGTCCAGGCGCCGCGCCTTGCCGAGTTGCAGCGAATCGACCCACTGCGGCGGCTCATCGAGTGCCGCCTCGACATCGATCTCCCAGGCGTCCGGCAGTTTCTGGCCACTGGACGAAAAGAACTTGATGCCATTGTCGGCAAAGGCATTGTGCGATGCACTGATCACGACGCCCAGATCGAGCCGCAGCGCTCGGGTCAGATAGGCCACACCCGGTGTCGGCAACGGACCGGTCAGCAACACATCGACGCCGGCCGACGCAAAACCGGCTTCGAGCGCCGATTCGATCATGTAACCGGAAATACGGGTGTCCTTGCCAATCAGCACGGTGGCACGCGCCGCGCTGCGCTTGAGAACACGGCCCACCGCGTGGCCCAGCTTGAGCATGAAATCAGCGGTGATCGGCGTGGTACCCACCGTTCCGCGAATGCCATCAGTACCAAAAAACGTCCTGCTCATGAGTGGATCCTGAAAATCAAAGTCGATTATCGGTTGACGAGCGGCACCGGCAATCCCGCGGCAGCCCACACTTTCAAGGCATCGACCGTCGCCGCCACATCGTGCACGCGGACAATTCGAGCACCGTTGAGCACCGCGGCCAGCGCTGCCGCCACGCTGGCCACCAGCCGATCCCCGACGGCTTTGCCGGTCACGGCGCCGAGCGACGATTTGCGCGACCAGCCGGCCAGAACGGGGCAGGCCAACGGCAAAAAATCATCCAGTCGTCTGAGCAACTCGAAATTCTGCTCGACCGTCTTGCCGAATCCAAACCCCGGATCGACAACGATGCGGTCCGGCTCGACGCCCAGGCTCCTCATCGCTGCGATTCGCTGCGCGAGGAACCCCCGCACGTCAGCCACCACATCGGCGCTCGCCAGCGGCCGATCCTGCATCGATTGCGGCTCGCCGACCATATGCATCAGGCAGATTCCAGCCGAACTGGCAGCCACCAGCTCAGCAGCGCCCGTTGCGCGCAAGGCATTGACATCGTTGACGATATCGACGCCCAGCTCGAGGGCACGGCGAATCACATCGGTTTTCATGCTGTCGACTGAAACCGGACAACCCAGCTTCAACGCCGCCAGCAGAACAGGCTCGATCCGGCGCCACTCCTCGGCGGCCGGTACGGGCGAAGCACCGGGGCGTGTCGATTCGCCGCCGATATCGAGGATGTCTGCACCCTCGGCCAGCAGACGCTCGCAGCGACGGATCGGATCGTGCTCCGGCGCTGTCGACAGACCGCCATCGGCAAACGAATCGGGCGTCACGTTGACGATTGCCATCACACGCGGACGGGACAGATCGATTGGGTGGCGGGTGGTCGACCAGAACATGGGATCAGTGGCACCAAACAAAACGGGGCCGAAGCCCCGTTTAGAGATGATTGCGTCAATTGAAGATCAGGCGGCGGCCGGTGCGCTGTCGGTGCCCACCGTCGTGGCCGGGCCACTCGGCGGCCGATCGCCGTTGGTCGGCGTCAGGTCTTTCGGCGGGCGCGGCGGCTTGCCATTCATGATGTCGTCGATCTGGTCGGCATCGATGGTTTCCCATTCGAGCAGCGCCTGCGCCATCGAATGCATCTTGTCCTTGTTGTCCTCGATCAGCTTGCGCGCAATGGTGTATTGCTCATCGATGATGCGGCGGATCACGCCATCGACCTTGCGCATCGTCTCTTCGGACATCGTTGTCGTCTTGGTGACCGAACGGCCGAGAAAAACTTCGCCCTCGTTTTCGGCGTAGACCATCGGGCCGAGCTCGTCGGTCATGCCGTAGCGGGTGACCATGTCGCGGGCGATCGAGGTGGCGCGTTCGAAGTCGTTGCTGGCGCCGGTGGTCATCTGGTTCATGAAGACCTCCTCGGCAATCCGGCCACCGAACAGAACGCTGATGGTGCTGACAGCATGCGCTCCTTGTCCATGCTGTAGCGGTCGCCTTCGGGCAACTGCATCGTGACGCCGAGCGCACGACCACGCGGAATCACCGTGACCTTGTGCACCGGATCGGTTTTCGGCATCAGCCGTGCAACCAGCGCGTGACCGGCCTCGTGATAAGCGGTATTGCGCCGCTCGTCCTCGGGCATGATCATCGACTTGCGCTCAGGGCCCATCATGATCTTGTCCTTGGCGCGCTCGAAGTCGATCATCTCGACGACGCGGCCATTGCGACGCGCGGCGAACAGCGCCGCCTCGTTGATCAGGTTGGCCAGATCGGCGCCCGAGAAGCCCGGCGTGCCACGCGCCAGGATGTCGGCACGGATGTCCTGGCCGACCGGCACCTTGCGCATGTGGACCAGCAGGATCTGCTCGCGGCCACGCACGTCGGGCAGCGTGACATAGACCTGGCGGTCGAAGCGGCCCGGACGCAGCAGCGCCGGATCGAGGATGTCGGGCCGGTTGGTGGCCGCCATCACGATCACGCCGAGGTTGGTCTCGAAGCCGTCCATCTCGACCAGCATCTGGTTCAGCGTCTGCTCGCGCTCGTCGTTGCCGCCGCCCAGGCCGGCACCGCGATGGCGACCGACCGCGTCGATCTCGTCGACGAAGATGATGCAAGGCGCGCTTTTCTTGGCCTGCTCGAACATGTCGCGCACCCGAGCCGCGCCGACGCCGACGAACATCTCGACGAAGTCGGAACCCGAAATGCTGAAGAACGGCACCTTGGCCTCGCCGGCAATCGCCTTGGCGAGCAAGGTCTTGCCGGTTCCCGGCGGGCCGACCAGCAGCACGCCGCGCGGTATCCGGCCGCCCAGCTTCTGGAAGCGCTGCGGATCCTTCAGGAAGTCGACCAGCTCCTTGACCTCCTCCTTCGCCTCGTCGCAACCGGCGACATCGGCGAAGGTGGTGGTGTTGTTGGCTTCGTCCAGCATGCGGGCCTTGCTCTTGCCGAAGCTGAAAGCCCCGCCTTTGCCGCCACCCTGCATCTGTCGCATGAAATAGATCCACACGCCGATCAACAGCAGCATCGGACCCCAAGAGACCAGGATGCTCATCAGGATCGACGGCTCCTCGCGCGGCTTGACGTCGAACTTGACATCGTTGTTGATCAGATCGCCGACCAGCCCACGATCGAGGTAGGTGGCGGTGCTGCGCAGGCGCTTGTCGTCGTTGGTGATCGCAACGATCTCGGTGCCCGAAGCACCTTCCTGCAAGGTAACGGCCTTGATCCGCTTGTTGCGCACTTCATCGAGGAAATCGGAATAGCCGATCAGATTCCCCTGGGTAGCACCTCGATCGAACTGCTTGAACACGGTGAACAGCACGAGGGCGATCACCAGCCAGACAGCCACTTTCGAGAACCATTGATTGTTCACCGCGGCTCCTTGTCCCGGTCAAAACTGCCAGGCGCAATGGACATTCATTGCGCCCCTATCCGCTTACCGACTTCAATTGGGGTCAATTTTATGACACGCAAGTCCGCCCCGCCATTTGAATACACCCGGGCAAAACCGGGTAATCACCCGTAACGCCCGCCAGATGGCGTGTCACTGCTTCAAGATCGATTGCCGGCAGCCTTTTCGGCAGCTGATAAAACTTTTGGAAACATTCCGATGAGAAAGGTTTCGGCCGATTTGTCGCGTGACGCCTTCGGTTTGATCGGCTTGACAATCTTGAATGCAGCCTTGAATTGCTTGACGAGCTGGGCGTAGGCGCTGCCGTGAAAGACCTTGCAAACCAGCGCACCGCTGCGGCTTCAGGTGGCCGATGGCGAATTCAAGCGCCAGTTCGACGAGATGCTCGATCCGCGCAGCATCGGCGCTGGCGATTCCCGACAAATTGGGGGCCATGTCCGACAGCACCACATCGACCCGGCGACCATCGAGCATTTCCTCCAGCTGAGCCAGCACCTGCGGCTCGCGGAAGTCGCCCTGAATGAATTCGACGCCTTCGATCGGCTCGAAGTCAAGCAGATCCAGCGCGATGATGCTGCCGTCGAGCTGGCCCGCGGCAGCCCCGCCGACGCCCGCCTCACGCGGCGCAAACTTGCGCCGCACATATTGGCTCCAGGCGCCAGGCGTCGCGCCGAGGTCGATCACCAGCTGGCCGGGCCGGATCAGGCCCATCTCCTCGTCGATCTGTTTCAGCTTGTAGGCGGCGCGGGCGCGATAGCCTTCGCGTTGGGCAAGCTTCACATACGGATCGTTGATGTGATCGTGCAACCAGGTCTTGTTGAGCTTTTTGCTTTTGCTGCTTTTCATGCTCGATTGATAATACGGCGATGCCCGCCATTCAACTGACCCCTGCCGAACGCAAGGACAAACGCGCCGACGCCCATCACCTCGATCCGGTGGTGATGGTCGGCAACGATGGACTGACCGACTCCGTCGTCAAGGAAATCGACGCCGCGCTCGGCGCCCACGGTCTGATCAAGGTGCGGGTATTTTCCGATGACCGGGCCCAGCGCGAACAACTGTTTGCTCAGTTGGCCGACCAACTCGGAGCAGCTCCGATCCAGCATATCGGCAAGTTGCTGGTGTTGTGGCGCCCAATGCCCGATAAAGTCCGCGCCGAACGGTCCGACGACCGCAAGCCCGGTCCCAAGGTTGTGAAAATTCTCAAATTCTCGAAAAGCGGCAATCACCGGCCACAGGTCAAGAAGATCAAGGTGCTGGGCAACCAGCGCCTGGCCGCCGGGGGCGAGATCAAACGCGCAAGAAAACGCGCCACCAGCGTCAAGAAATCCGCTGCCGACTGATACCGGCGCCGCAGCCGGTCAAGAAGCCGACCAGCCGGCCGACAGCCGCCACGCCAGGCATCAGCATCAAGAGGGTTTTCAGCGCGTAAAAGCCGGCAGACACGCCGTGCAGCGCGCCGAACGACAACACCCCCTCACCGGCGCGTGCGGCGAGCATCATCGGCTGCAGCGCGAAGTAGCCGGCCACGGTGCAAAAGATGGCACCGAGAACAAGCCAGGTATCGGCACCGAGAAGCGCCGATGTGCTGCTTGCCGCACGCCGCGTGCGGGCCCGCAGCAACAGCAGCAAAACCACGGCAATCGACAGGCCGACCTTGGCCTCGACCGCAAACATTCGCCCGGCGACGCGTCCTGCAATTTCAGGGGCGAGCGCTGCAAAGACAGCCGGGGCTGCGATGGCTGCGACGGCGAGAAGGCCGCCGGCCCAGATCCCGGCCAGCAATGCGGCAGCGCGCGAGGTCGAAGCCGCCAGGGAGACCACGGCAGTCGACGGGCGGGCTGCAGCGTCAGATATATCGCACCTCGACGATCTCGTAACTTCTGGTTCCGCCGGGCGCCCGAACCTCGGCGACATCACCGACTTCCTTGCCGATCAGCGCGCGAGCGATCGGTGAACTGATCGACACCAGACCCAGTTTCAGATCCGCCTCGTCATCGCCAACGATCTGGTAGCTGACCTGGGTGCCGGTCTCTTCGTCTTCGAGAGCGACAGTCGCGCCGAACACCACGCGACCATCGGCATTCAGCGTCGTGGGGTCGATGATCTGCGCGGCAGCCATCTTGCTTTCAATCTCCAGGATGCGGCCTTCGATGAAGCCTTGCTTGTCCTTGGCCGCCTCGTATTCGGCGTTTTCGGACAGATCGCCCTGCGCACGCGCCTCGGCGATCGCCTGGATCACCGCATGCCGTTCGACGGTCTTCAGCCGGTGCAGTTCTTCCTTGAGTTTTTCCGCGCCACGCACGGTCAGAGGGATCGTCGTCATGATTGAAATCCTGAGGCAGAAATGAGGCCGCCGCCAGGATGAACTGGCGGCGGCTTGTTGCCACCAGTTTAGTGCAACTCGGAATGCAGCATCTGCAGCGATTGAACCACCAGATCGTCCTGGTGCTTCATGCCCTCGACCGCCGCTTCGCATCCGGCCATGCTGGTGTAGTAGGTGACCCGATGGGCCAAGGCAGCCTGCCGGATATGCCGTGAGTCGGCAATCGCCGTGCGGGTTTCGTCGACGGTGGTGAAGACCATCTGGATTTCGCCAGCTTTCACCATGTCGACGATGTGCGGGCGGCCATCCTTCACCTTGTTGACCGCCTTGACGTCGATACCGGCCGCGGCGATAGCAGCCGCCGTGCCTTTGGTGGCAACCAGCGTGAAGCCGAGCGCGACCAGATCACGCGCAACCACAACGGCACGCGCCTTGTCACCATCCTTCACGGTAATGCAGACGGCGCCACTGGCGGGCAATCGCGAGCCGGCACCAAGCTGGCTTTTCAGCATGGCCTCGCCGAAGCTGCGGCCGGCACCCATGACCTCGCCGGTCGAGCGCATTTCCGGGCCCAGAATCGGATCGACGCCGGGAAACTTGTTGAACGGAAAGACCGCTTCCTTGACGCTGAAATAAGGCGGAATCACCTCATGCGGTGGCCGGCCGCCCAAGGCACGCTGGTTGGCCAGGCGCTGGCCGACCATGCAACGCGCGGCGATCTTGGCCAGCGGCTGACCCGTGGCCTTGGAGACGAATGGCACCGTCCGCGATGCCCGCGGATTGACCTCGAGGACGAACACCACCGCGTCATCGCCCTCGCCCTGGATCGCGAACTGCACGTTCATCAGCCCCTTGACCTTCAGCGCGCGCGCCATCAGCACGGTCTGGCGTCGCAGTTCATCCTGCAAGGCAGCGGGCAATGAATAGGGCGGCAGCGAGCAGGCCGAATCGCCTGAATGGATACCGGCCTGCTCGACGTGTTCCATGATGCCGCCGATCATCACGCCGGATTGATCGTCGCTGCCGTCGGCGATGCAATCGACATCGACCTCGACCGCATCGTCGAGGAATCGATCGAGCAGCACTGGCGACTTTTCACTGACCCTTACCGCCTCGCGCATGTAGCGCTCCAGGTCCTTGTCGCCGTGCACGATTTCCATTGCGCGGCCACCCAGTACATAACTCGGCCGCACGACCAGCGGGTAACCGATTTCCTGCGCCAGCAGCAGCGCCTGTTCTTCGGTCCGAGCGGTGCGGTTCGGCGGCTGTTTCAGGCCGAGTTCGTGCAGCAGCGCTTGAAAGCGCTCGCGGTCTTCGGCAATGTCGATGCTGTCGGGTGAGGTGCCGATGATCGGAACACCGGCACGTTCGAGATCGAGCGCGAGTTTCAACGGTGTCTGGCCGCCATATTGGACGATCACGCCGACCGGCTTCTCCTTGTCGACGATCTCCAGCACGTCTTCGAGCGTGACCGGCTCGAAATACAGCCGGTCGGAGGTGTCGTAATCGGTCGAGACGGTTTCCGGGTTGCAGTTGACCATGATGGTCTCGTAGCCGTCCTCGCGCATCGCCAGCGCCGCATGGACGCAGCAATAGTCGAACTCGATTCCCTGGCCGATCCGGTTCGGGCCGCCACCGAGCACCATGATCTTCTTGCGGTCGGTGGGCTCGGCTTCGCACTCGCCGTCGGCACTTTCATAAGTCGAATAGAGATAGGCGGTCTGGGTCGAAAATTCGGCCGCGCAGGTATCGACCCGTTTATAGACCGGCCGCAGACCCAGCGCGTGGCGACGCTCACGGACCGCGTATTGGCTGGTTGCCAGCAACTTGCCGAGGCGCTTGTCCGAAAACCCCTTCTGCTTCAGGTAACGAAGTTCGTCGATCGACAACTCGTCGATCCGGCGGGCCGCCACATGCTGCTCGATCTGCACCAGCTGCTCGATCTGCGCCAGGAACCACGGATCGATAAAGGTTTCTTCGAAAATCTCCTGCAGGCTCATGCCGACGCGAAACGCGTCAGCGACGAAAAGGATGCGTTCGGGCCCGGCCTCGCTGATTTCCTCGATGATCTCGTCGCGATCGTCGGTGCGCTCGGACAGGCCGTCGATTCCGGTCTCCAGCCCGCGCAAGGCTTTCTGCAGGCTTTCCTGGAAGGTGCGACCCATCGCCATCACCTCGCCGACCGATTTCATCTGCGTCGTCAGGTGCGGATCGGCAGCCGGAAATTTCTCGAACGCAAAGCGCGGAATCTTGGTCACCACGTAATCGATGCTGGGCTCGAAACTGGCCGGTGTTGCGCCACCGGTGATGTCGTTGCGCAACTCGTCGAGCGTGAAGCCCACCGCCAGCTTGGCGGCCACCTTGGCGATCGGAAAGCCGGTGGCCTTGGAGGCCAGCGCCGACGAGCGGCTGACCCGCGGGTTCATCTCGATCACCACCATCCGGCCATCGACCGGGTTGATCGCGAATTGCACGTTCGAGCCACCCGTATCGACACCGATCTCGCGCAGGATCGCGATGCTGGCGTTGCGCAACAGCTGGTATTCCTTGTCGGTCAATGTCTGTGCGGGGGCCACGGTGATCGAATCGCCGGTGTGGATTCCCATCGGGTCGAAATTCTCGATCGAGCAGACGATGATGCAGTTGTCGGCGCGGTCACGCACCACTTCCATCTCGTACTCTTTCCAGCCGATCAGCGACTCCTCGATCAGCAGTTCCTTGGTCGGCGACAGGTCGATGCCACGCTTGCAGATTTCCTCGAACTCTTCGGGGTTGTAGGCGATGCCGCCGCCGGTCCCACCCAATGTGAAGCTCGGGCGGATCACCATCGGGAAACCGGCATTGCCGGTGTCCGCTTGAATCTGCTTCTGCACCAGCCACGCTTCTTCCAGCGAATGGGCAATGCCGCTGCGCGCCGAGCCGAGGCCGATTCCGGTCATCGCGTCCTTGAACTTCAGCCGGTCCTCGGCTTTTTCGATCGCCTGTTCGTTGGCGCCGATCATCTCGACGCCGTATTTTTCGAGTACGCCGTTGCGGTGCAGATCGAGCGAGCAGTTCAATGCCGTCTGGCCACCCATGGTCGGCAGCAGCGCCATCTTCTCGTCGGGGTGCAGGGCACGCTCTTTGGCAATGATCTTCTCAACCACCTGCCAGATCACCGGCTCGATGTAGGTTGAATCGGCCATTTCCGGGTCGGTCATGATGGTCGCCGGATTGCTGTTGACCAAAATGACGCGGTAGCCCTCTTCGCGCAAGGCCTTGCAAGCCTGGGCGCCGGAATAGTCGAATTCGCAGGCCTGGCCAATCACGATCGGGCCGGCGCCGATGATCAGCATGCTGTGCAGGTCGGTGCGCTTAGGCATGTTGCACCTCCGCAGCGCGGTTTGCCATCAGTGTGATGAACCGATCGAACAGGTAGCCGATATCGTGCGGGCCCGGGCGAAGCCTCCGGATGCCCCTGAAAGCAGAATGCCGGCTGGTCAGTGCGCGCCAGGCCCTGCAGGCTGCCGTCGAACAGGCTTACATGAGTGGCCCTCAGGTTGGCCGGCAGCGCCTTGTCGTCGACTGCAAAGCCATGGTTCTGGCTGGTGATGCTGACCCGCCCGCTGTCGAGATCCTTGACGGGATGGTTGGCGCCGTGGTGGCCGAATTTCATCTTGTAGGTGCGCGCGCCCGAGGCCAGCGCCAGAATCTGGTGACCCAGGCAGATGCCGAAGGTCGGAAGGCCGGCGTCGATCAATGAGCGCGTCGCCTTGATTGCGTAATCGCAGGGCTCGGGGTCACCCGGCCCGTTGCTGAGAAAGATCCCATCAGGATGCAGGTCCAGCACATCGGCGGCCGATGTCTGCGCCGGCACCACGGTGAGCCGGCAGCCACGGCTGGCCAGCATGCGAAGAATGTTGCGCTTGATGCCGAAATCATAGGCAACCACATGAAAGCGCGGCGAAGCCTGACTGGTGTAGCCGGAACCGAGTGCCCATTCGGTCTCGGACCACTGATACGACGACCGTTCGCTGACCACCTTTGCCAGATCCAGGCCCGACATCGAAGGCGCAGACCGCGCGGCGGCCACCGCTGCGGCTCGATCGTCAGCGTTGGGGCTGGAACCGGCCGGAAAGCTGACGATGCAGCCGTTTTGTGCACCGGTCGTGCGCAACAGACGGGTCAGGCGGCGGGTGTCGATACCACCGATCGCCACCGTCTCCTGCCGCGCCAGGTAGTCGGCCAGGGTTTCGGTCTTGCGAAAATTGGATGCCAGAAGTGGCAAGTCCTTGATGATCAGGCCAGCGGCATGAACTTTCGAGGCCTCGGCATCTTCGTCGTTGGTACCGGTGTTGCCGATATGCGGATACGTCAGCGTGACAATCTGGCGGCAATAGCTGGGGTCGGTCAGGATTTCCTGATAGCCGGTCATCGAGGTGTTGAACACCACCTCGCCGACGGTCTGGCCGTCGGCCCCGAACGAATAGCCTTGAAAGATCGTGCCGTCTGCGAGTGCGAGTAGGGCGGGAGGTTGGACGGGCAGCACGGGAAACTCCTTGATGCGTGCCCGACTCGGCCGACCGACGCGAGCAAACGTCGCAGTCGATCGGTATCCGGTGCTGGAAACAACAGGCAGTTTCGAGGGGCAGGCTGATTTTGGGTAAACCGATCGAGTATAGCCGATCGCGGTACCAACGTGACGCGCTTCCGGCCCTCTCCCCGGTACGTCAGCCCAGCAGCGCCGCGATGCCTGCCTTGGCCACTTGTGCGTCTTCGTTCGACTTGACGCCGCTGACGCCGATGGCACCGATGCATTGGCCGTCGACCATGATCGGAACCCCGCCCTCGAGCATGCCCTCGAGGGTCGGCGCACTCAGAAACGAAACCCGGCCCTGGTTGATCGATTCTTCGTAAACCCTGCTTTCGCGGCGTCCGACCGCAGCGGTGCGTGCCTTCGAAGGGGCAATTTGCGAAGCAATCGGCGCCACGCCGTCGAGCCGCTGCAGCCAGAGAAGATGGCCACCGTCATCGACGATGGCGATGCAGACCGGCCAGCTATTGGCCAAGGCTTCGGTTTCGCAGGCCGCGGCCATCCGGCGGCAGTCGTCAAGGGTCAGAAACGATTTTGTTTTCATGATGGAGAGACTTGTTTTTTGATACGAGTGCCTCACTGTATCCGTATCTCCGGGTGCCGCGCGCCGCGCTCGGGAACTAGAATGGGTTTTTACGGTCTGACAACGAGATTGTTTTATCTGGAGGTATCGATGAACCAAAACCTGCAATCGGCCTACGGCGGCTACGCCGGATCGGGTCTTTCAGTCGAAGCACGCAACCGCGTGTTGCGCAACACCTACTGGCTGCTCGCTCTGTCGATGGTGCCCACGGTGCTTGGCGCCTGGGTCGGTCTGACCACCGGAATCGCCAGCATGATGTCGCCCGGCATCGGGCTGGTGGTCTTCCTCGGCGGCGCGTTCGCCTTCATGTTTGCGATCGAGAAGACCAAGAACTCGGCAGCCGGCGTTCCGGTTCTGTTGGCGTTCACATTTTTCATGGGCATCATGTTGTCGCGAATGCTGGGTGTCGTGCTCGGCATGGGCAATGGTGCCAGCCTGATCATGATGGCGTTTGCCGGCACCGGCGCCATCTTCCTCGGGATGGCTACCTTGTCGTCGGTCATCAAGCGCGATCTGAGTTCGATGGGCAAATTCCTGTTCATCGGCATGATCATGCTGCTGGTGGCGATGCTGGCCAATTTCTTCATCCAGTCGAGCGCGCTGATGATCACGCTGTCGGTGATCGCCATCGGCATTTTTTCGGCCTTCATCCTGTACGACCTGAAGCGGGTCAAGGATGGCCTGGAAACCAACTACATCAGCGCGACTCTGGGTGTCTATCTGAGCATCTACAACGTCTTCCAATCGCTGTTGATGCTGTTCGGCATTGGCGGCAGCAGCGACTGAGCAGAGCGCTTCGCTTCGAACTGAAAAGGGCCCTGCGGGGCCCTTTTCCATTGCGGATGCCGATCGCCTTCAAGCGTCGATTCGGCTGGCCAGCTCGAAAACCGCCATGCTTTCGACGTGCGCCGTATGCGGAAACATGTTGACCGCTCCGGCTGCCGTGCAGCGATAGCCGGCCTGATGGACCAGCAGTCCGGCGTCTCGCGCCAGCGTCGCCGGGTTGCAGCTGACATAGACGATGCGCAGCGGAAACGTGCCGGTGCGCACCGGACCTGACGCAGATCGGCCAGCGCCTTCGCCAGCGCAAAAGCGCCTTCGCGCGGCGGATCGACCAGCCATTTGTCGAACCGACCGAGCGCCAGCAGATCGTCTGCGCTCAGCTCGAACAGGTTGCGGGTTTCGAAGCGCGTGCGGGCCGCCAGGCCATTCAACGCTGCATTGTCGATCGCCCGCGCGACCAGCGTCTCGCTGCCTTCGATACCCAGCACCTCGGCCGCGCTGGGTCGCCAGCGGCAGCGTGAAGTTGCCGAGCCCGCAAAACCAGTCGATCACCTTCTCACCAGGCACGACGTCGAGCAGCCGCAGCGCCCGGCCGACCAGCGCCCGGTTGATCGCAGGGTTGACCTGCGTGAAATCGGTCGGCCTGAACGGCATCGTGATGCCGAATTCGGGCAACGAGTAGGCCAGCGGCGGCCCGCCTTCGTCGAGCAGACAGACGCGTGTCGGGCCCTTTCGCCTGCAACCACCACTGAATGCCGTGCGCTGTGCCGAAGGCGCGCAGCCGCGCCAGATCGGCCGGGCCCAGCGGCTCGAGGTGGCGCAGCACCAGGGCCGTCACGTCGTCGCCGATCGCCACCTCGATCTGCGGCACGCGATCGCGCTGATCCATTGCGGCGATCAGATCGCGCAGCGGCACCAGCAGCGCACTCAGATGCGGCGGCAACACCTCGCAGCTCTCCATGTCGGCCACATAACTCGACTTGCGCTCGTGAAAGCCGATCAGCACCTTGCCCTTCTTGATAACGTGGCGCACCGACAAGCGGGCTCGATAGCGATAGCCCCAGGCCGGCCCCTCGATCGGCCGCAGCAGTTGCTCCGGCTTCGACCTTGCCCAGGTGCCACAAGGCGTCTTCGAGCGCGCGCTGCTTGGTGGCCACCTGCGCGGCGACGTGCAGATGCTGCATCTTGCAGCCACCACAGACGCCGAAATAGCGGCATGCCGGGCGCACACGCTGGCTGCTTTCGTTGCGAGTCGCCAGCAAGCGTGGCCTGCTCCCACTGGTTCTTGCGCCGGTTGACCTGGACGCGAACCTGTTCACCGGGCAACGCACCTTCGATGAACACCACCTTGCCCTCGGCGTTGTGGGCGACGCCCTGGGCTTCCAGGTCGAGGGATTCGACCTGCAGCCATTGCTGCGAATCCGTCATCCGGCAGCATCATCACCGCTGACGGCAGCAGCTTGGCGGGGTCGATCGGCTTGCCCTGCTTGCGGATCTCGAAATGCAATTGCACCCGCTCGGCGTCGGTCGAACCCATTTCGGCAATCTTCTGGCCGCGCTTCACGTTCTGGTCTTCCTTGACCAGCAACTGCTGGTTGTGGGCGTAGGCCGTGAGATAGGTATTGTTGTGCTTGAGGATCACGAGATTGCCGTAGCCGCGCAGCCCGGAGCCGGCATAGACCACGCGACCATCGGCGGCGGCGAAAACCGGGTCACCGAGCCGACCGGCAATCGCCAGGCCCTTGTTGCGACCTTCGTCGAACACGGTGACGACATTGCCTGCTGCCGGCCAGGCCCAGTTGATCGTTTCATCACCGTCGCGCGAGGTCGACGATGGCGAAGCGATCGGCAGCGGTGCCACCGGCACGGCAGCGGTCGGCGTCACGCACGACTGGCGCTGCCGCGACCACCATGCCGATCCTTCGGTGCATCGAGCGGACGTGACTCGACCCTCGGCGCGGTGATCGGCCGGGTGCCGGCCATCGACGGATCGGTGCCCGGCTGGACCACGCGCAATACCTGACCGACTTCGATCAGGTTGGGATTTTCGAGCTCGTTCCAGCGCACCAGATCTTTCCAGTTCTGGCCGTTCTCCAGACCGATGCGGATCAGCGTATCGCCGGGCTTGACGGCGTAATAGCCTGGCTTGCCGAGGTTCTCGGCGCCCGGCATCGGCTTGACTGAGGTCGCCGGCAGCGACTGGCGGCCGGCGCCGCCGGCGCGGCCGCGACTGCTCGGGTCGTGGCCCGATCCTCGACAGGTGCCCGCGAGTGTCGCCGCGCAGCCGGCAAGCAACAGCACAGCCACGCCCAGTCCGATCGCCGTTGCGCGCGAATGACCGAGCGGGCGCAACGAACGACAAGGGCTGCGACTGGATGCGGCACGGTTCATGGATTCAGGCTCATCAGCGGACAAACCCCGATTTTAGAGGGACGAAGTGGACTTCATCCTGGATGCTGCGGCGGTAACCGTGCTCGTCGCGGTCGACGACGACCAGCGTCTGCCGCCCCCGTGCGTCCTGCAGCGGCGCGACCAGGCGCCCGCCGATCGCCAGTTGATCCAGCCAGGCGGCGGGCAACTGCTCGCCGCCGGCAGCGGCGATGATGCTGTCGTAGGGCGCATTCGGCGGGTGACCCAGCATGCCGTCGCCGAATATCAGCCGGATGCGATCGCGCCAGTGGCGCAAGGGCTCCAGGTTGGCGCGCGCCTTGTCGTGCAAAGCCTGCAGCCGCTCGACCGAATAGACCTGGCGCGCCAGATCGGCCAGCAAGGCGGCCTGGTAGCCACAACCGGTGCCGATCTCGAGCACCCGCCCGATGCCGCCGAGCTGCTGCGCATTCGATCCGGCCATCAGCAGTTCGATCATCCGCGCCACCACCGACGGTTTGGAGATCGTCTGGCCATGGCCGATCGGCAGGCTGGTATCCTCGTAGGCCTGCGCAGCGAATGCCGAATCGACGAACAGATGGCGCGGCACCGCAGCCAACGCGGCGCATACCCGCTGGTCGCGCAGCCCGGCCTGGCCGCAGGCGCTCGACCATCCGGCGCCGCACATCGGCCGAATCGAGGCCGGTACCGGAAGGCTTGCTCGGGCGTTCGGCAAGCGCCGCCGCATGTTGCAGCAACGCTTGCGGGCGCAGTACCGCGCGGACCGCTGCGGAAACCGGCTTGCGCACCAAACCGGCATTTGAACTGCCCGGTGTTGCCACTGCCCCCGATCTGATCCAGCCGCAGCGGAAAACCGCCCCGCCGGCCGGCCGGCTTCGTCGCTCAACGCGATACCTCGCCGGCGGCAGCGTGCCATTCGCGCCAGCGACCGAGCCCGGCATGCTCGGTCAGATCGACCTGCAGCGGCGTGATCGACACCGACCCTTCGGCCGTTGCGTGAAAATCGGTACCCTCGCCGGCCTCGCGTGCATTGCCAGCCGAGCCGATCCAGTACATGCGTGTCGCCACGCGGGCTCTGCTGCCGGATCACCGGCTCGCTGGCGTGGCGTCGCCCGAGCCGCGTGATCCGCCACGGCATCGAATCAGACGCGGCAGCGTTCGGGATATTGACATTGAGCAGCCAGGGCATGGGCGCCGATAGCTGAGGCAGCAACGATTCGAGGATCCGCCGCACGGTTCGAGTCGCCGCGTCGAGGTGATCCCAGCCCTTCTCGACCTGCGAAAAAGCGACGGCGGGGATGCCGAACAGATAGCCTTCCATCGCAGCCGCCACGGTGCCCGAATACAAGGTGTCGTCACCCATGTTGGCACCCTGATTGATTCCCGAGACCACCAGGTCGGGTCGCTGCGGCAGCAAACCTGTCAGTGCGACGTGAACGCAGTCCGACGGAGTGCCGTTGATATACCGGATGCCGGTTGGCGAGGTGTAGACCGACAGGGGCCGATTGAGGGTCAGCGAATTGGACGTGCCGCTGGCGTTTTGCTCGGGCGCCACCACATCGAAGTCGCCCAGACCCCGACACGCCTCGATCAGTGCAGCCAGACCGGGAGCGAGGTAACCATCGTCATTGGCGATCAGGATGCGCATCGGCGCAATTGTAGGCAGACCCCTCGAGCCAGCCGAGCGCTGCTTATGATCCACCGTCGAACCCGTACGATTGGACCCCACCATGCACGCCTGGATATGCAGCAACCCGATCGGCCCGCAAGCGCTCGACTGGGCCGAAATCACAACGCCCGAGCCCGCCGCCGGTGAGGTACGCGTCGCCATCCACGCGGCCAGCCTGAATTTTCCCGACTTGTTGATCGTGCAGAACAAATACCAGTTCAAACCCGAACTGCCGTTCGTGCCAGGTGCCGAGTTCGCCGGTGTGATCGATGCGATCGGCGACGGTGTCGATGGCTTCAAGCTCGGTGACCGAGTTGCCAGCTTCGGCGGACAAGGCGGCTTCGGCGAGGCGGCCGTCACCAATACCAGCCGACTGATGGCATTGCCGCCACAAATGCCGTTCACCGAAGCCGCGGCGCTGATGTGCACCTACGGGACCAGCCACCATGCACTGATCGATCGTGCGGGCTTGCAAGCCGGCGAAACAGTGTTGGTGCTCGGCGCGGCCGGCGGCGTCGGCACCGCTGCCATCCAGATCGCCAAGGCCGTCGGCGCCAACGTGATCGCGGCAACCAGCAGCGACGAAAAATGCGCTTTCTGCAGGGAATTGGGTGCCGACGCCACCATCAACTACGCTCAGGGCGATCTGCGCGAGCAGATCAAGCGGGCAACCGGTGGCAAAGGCCCCGACGTGGTCTACGACCCGGTTGGTGGCGACCTGGCCGAGCCGGTGTTCCGTTCGATCGGCTGGCGCGGGCGTTACCTGGTGATCGGATTTGCTCAAGGAGCGATCCCATCGCTGCCGCTGAACTTGGCGCTCCTCAAGGGCGCGTCGGTCGTCGGCGTCTTTTGGGGCGAATTCGCACGGCGCGAGCCGGCCGAAAGCGCCCGCGCGCTGGCCCAGCTCGCCGACTGGTACGCGCAGGGAAAAATCCGTCCGGTCATTGACCGGTCCTTGCCGATGTCGCAACTGCCCGCCGCCTTTGCTCGAATGGGCAGTCGAGAGGTACGCGGCAAATTGGTGCTGACCAATTTCTAGGGGTGTGACAACGGCTCGTTGGCTGTTGCATCCTGATACGATTCGGCCAGGAGGCTACGCAGTCGATGCCGGTGAAGGTTCTGATCGTCGAAGACAACCCGGTGGCTCGAAGCTTTCTGTCGCGTGTCGTGCGCGATAGTTTCAGCGACCAGCTGAAGATCATCGAAGTCGGCGACCTGCGCGAGGCGCGGCGGGCAGTTGGCTGGGCGAGCGGTCAGCCCTTGCCCGAAGATCCCTTCAAGCTGATCCTGCTCGATCTGGAATTGCCCGACGGCAGCGGCCTGGAGTTGCTGAGTGAACTGGCCGGCTATCCGGCGACCCGGATCGCCACCACACTGTATTCCGACGACGAGCATCTGTTTCCCACCTTGCAATGCGGCGCCGACGGCTATCTGTTGAAGGAAGACCGATTCGAGGTGCTGGTCGAGGAGTTGCAGAAGATCGTTCGCGGCCAGCCGCCACTGTCACCAGCGATTGCCAGGCGCCTGCTGACCCACTTTCGGCGCAGTGACCTGCCCAGCCATGCGCCGGGCAGCGGATCGGCATTCGTCAGCAGCCGCCCGGCGCCGGGCCAGCGCAGCAGCGCGCCGATCGATCATGAGCGGCTGACGCCCCGTGAAAGCGAGGTTCTCACCTATCTCAGCAAAGGCTTCACGATCAAGGAGATCGCCGGCCTGATGGGCATCAAGTGGTTTACCGTCAACGATCACATCAAGTCGATCTACAAGAAACTCAACGTTTCCAGCCGTGCTGAAGCCGCCGTCCTGGCGAGCAAGCAAGGGCTGGTCTGAGAGACTGAGACCGAAGCGGGCGCAGCGGCCATGAACAGCCGCCACCTGACCTCGTCGACAACGGTGGCGGCAGAGCTTGCCGGGCTCGTCGACACCGATGCGTCCGACCCGGTCAATTCGATCCGGGACGATCAGCCGTCGGCCGGCGCGTTGTGGCGCGGCTGGCGTTTGCGGGTGCTGGTGCTGGCTGCGTTGGCAGGCTGTATCGGTGCCTTGATACTTGCCGAGTGGGTGGCGGGGCAACCGCGGATCGACGCACGCTGGCGCGCCGATCCAGGATCTCAGCTCGAACTGGTATCGAGCCAGGACGCCGCCCTGCGTCCTTTCATCGGTCAACGCCTGCAAGCCATCGTGACGCCGCAGGACACGATCATGTTCAGCAACGCGGCGGTGCTGAAGGCAGCACCGCGTTGGGCGGTCAGCGACGCTTCGCGCGAAGAACTGCAGACCTTCCATGATCGCCTGCATCAGGCGTTCTCCGCGCCGGCCGTGACGCTCGAATTCAGATCCGGCGAATCGGTCCGGGTCGCAACCCGGGCGGCCGGAATCGGCAGTTTGTCGATCGGCTTCTGGCTGACCTGTTCGGCGGTGCTGATGCTGTACCTGGTGGCCATGGTTGTCCTGCTGACGAACCCGCAGCCGCATACGCTGCTGTTTGCACTCATAGCCACCTGCCAGGCGATGAACATGGTGTTCATCGCGAGCGAGACGGCATTGCAGTGGGGATTCCCGCCGGTGCTGACCCGCTTCGATGCGCCCTGGCGGAGCACCGTCGACTTGATGACCGCAGCCGCGATCGTTCATGTGACGGCCATTCATCCACGGCGACTGCCTGCATCGAGCATGTCGGTCGTCGGCACTTGGCTGGTGACGCTGCTGCTGTGCGTCGCCTGGTTTGCCGGTGCGCTGCCACAGGCCTGGTGGTGGACCCAGGCTGGAGTCACCACGATGTCGGTGGCCGCGCTGCTCCTGCTGACCTGGTCGCACCGCATTGAGGCCCACCCCTACGCGCTCTTGTTGCGCACCGTCGGCGCGATGGCACTGTCCGGCTGGCTGATGTTGAGCGGATTTTCGGTGCTGGCCGAGTATCTGCCTGGCCTGCGTGTGCATGTGCAGTCGATCGGTCCGATGCTCTGGTCGATGGTCTTCATTTCGCTGCTGTTGCTGGTGCCGTTTGTTTCCCAGTCGCGAGTGGCCTTGCGCGAATTCGCATTGGTTGCCGGCGTCAGCATCTTCGCGGCCATTGTCGATCTGCTGCTGGTCGCCTTTTTTGCTTTCGGCCCGCTCGGCTCGGTGGCCCTGACCTTCTTCCTGTCGATTGGCCTGTACGCCGGCGCACGCCACTGGTTGCTCGACAATCTGCTGGGCCAACGCAGCCTGTCGACCGAACGGATGTTCGAACAGCTGTATCGAATTGCGCGCGAAGTGGAAGTTCATCCCCAGCACGCTCCGGTGTTGCTGGTGCAATTGCTGCAGGATCTGTTCGAGCCGCTCGAGGCCGGCACGGTGCCGGCAGTCGTCGGCGACATCGCGATCGTCAAGTCCGGTGGATCGGCGATGCTGATTCCGACTGACCTGACCGCCGCTGATTCCGACCAGCCAGGAACCAGCATCGTGCTGCGCTTCGCCCATCGCGGCCGGCGGCTTTTCACGGCGGAAGATGCCCGTCTGGCCGAACGCATCGTCGAGCAGCTGCGCCGGGCGATCGCCTTCGACCGCGCCGTCGAGCGCGGCCGGGTCGAAGAGCGTCTGCGGCTTGCGCAGGATCTGCACGACGATATCGGTGCGCGTCTGCTGACGCTGATGTACCAGTCGAAGTCGCCCGAGATGGAAGACTATGTCCGGCATACGCTGCAGGATCTGAAGACGCTGACCCGCGGCCTCTCGACTGCCGACCACCGCCTGTCCCACTCAGCCGCCGAATGGAAGACCGACCTGCATCAGCGATTGTCGGCCGCCGCCGCCACGCTGCACTGGGAATGCGACTACGACCGTGATGTTTCGCTCAGTGTTGTTCAATGGTCGGCACTGACACGAATCCTGCGCGAACTGGTCAGCAATACGATCGCGCATGCGCAGGCAAGCCGCGTCGAGGTGAGCCTGCACCTGTCATACGGCCAGCTCGAGCTGCGTGTCAGCGACAACGGCAAGGGCCATCACCCCGACAGATGGTCGCACGGGCTTGGTCTTGGGGGCGTGCGCAAACGGGCCAAACAGCTGGGCGGCCAGGTCACCTGGCTGCCGCTTCGGCCAAGCGGAATCTGCTGCGTGGTCAAGATCGCCGAATTTACAGCTCAGGGCTGATCCGCGACAGCAAACACCCTGATTCTGTTGGTGCACTTCCAGGCCCCGGAGCGCATACTTCAAGCCGTCGTACCGGAGGCCATGCAACCTGGGTTTCGGGCACCGCTTCAAAAGCGTGTCAATGCTGTTCGACCTGAATCTTCCGACCATGCCGCTGTTCCCGGCGCGACATCCTCGACCACGATGGAGCAAATCATGAACCCTGTCCGGTTTCACAGGTCTTTTTTCAATTTCGTTGCGCTTTGTGCACTGTGCGCCCTGGCCGCTGCAAGTGCCGTCGCCGCACCGGGGCCGCTTGACGGCAAGGTCTTTGTCGGCGAGGCCGGCGTGAAAGGCAAACCCGCCGACGAGACAAACGACATCATCACCTTTGCCGACGGCAAGTTCCACTCCAGCGTCTGCGACAAGTGGGGTTTCAACAAGGGCAGTTACCAGGCCAGGCCCGACGGTGAGGCGACCGTCTTCGAGGTCGAGACCGTCAGCGAAACCGACGGCAGCCTCAAGTGGAACGGCCGGCTCAGCGGCGGGGTGCTGGAAGGCACGTTCGTTCATCATCGCAAGCCCGCCTGGTACCGACCGAATCCCGAACCGATCGAACATTGGTTCAAGGCAGTGGCCAGACCGTGATCCAGCGCCCGGATGCAAGCGCCTGCCGTGCGGGCTCAGCCCTGACCTTGCAACGTCAAGGTAATCGAGAGCCAGGCAAGGGCCTTCACCGCCGCCCAGCCCAGCAACACCCAACCGACGGTGCGAGCGAAGCGCGATCCGCCTGTCGAGGTCTCACCAGCGGCACTGCGACGGCTTCGCCATGGCCATGAACGGCCAGCCTGGCATGACGGCGCTCCTTGTTGAACTGCCACTCGGATTTCGAACAGCAGCCCGCCGTTCTGGCCGAACTAGTTGCAGGCCGCGCCCGCTGTAGCCTGCTCAGGCAGCGGCTTGACGCGGCGCCTCGAGCGGGGCGGTACCGCTCCTGAAAAGAGTGCCGATCTGCTGGCGCAGTTCGGGAGTGTCTTCGTGGCCGTGCACGGCAACAGCATGCTGCACGGCGGCCTCCAGCAACTCTTTTTCGGCGTCCGCGCAGATGGCGACCGTACAAGCTTGATCGCTCGGGAACTCGCGACAATCGATGAACATTCGAGCCATATTCGACTCCAGTCTCGATGATTGACCCGTGCACACACTCCAGGTCAAGTTGATGTGATCTGCGGATCCTGTGCGAGCCAAGCATGCACGCCGACAGGCGGGGGATCAGCAGCAAAACACCCGCAAACTCTACGCCCGCGCTGACCAGTCGTCAACGGGATTCGGTCACTGCGCGGCGGTTCTTTGTCTGCCGACATTCCTGAACAAGCACGCTGCGGACGACATCGCCACACTCACGATCCAGTCCGATCGCCGGCCTGGGGGCGCCTGCCAGGACGCGCGCGAACTGGATATAAAATGGATCACGTTGCTGAAGAACGCGCGGGCGTAGTTCAATGGCAGAACTTCTGCTTCCCAAGCAGATAGCGTGGGTTCGATTCCCATCGCCCGCTCCACATGCCGCGGCAGCCTATCGGTCCTTGAGCCAGGCGCTGGCGTCGAGCCAGGCGCTCAGCGAATGAACTGGTCGACATGGTTGCCACCAAGTCCGCACTGCTCGTAGTGCCGGCGGCACATCTCGATCTTGGTGAAGACGTCTTCATAACCGGTCTGCTTGCCGTACGGATCGACATAGATCATCGCGCCGGTAATGTGGAACAAGGTGATCATCTCGGTCACGTCGTCGGGGACCACCAGCGTGTGCGTTTCGCCGGGTGGCTCGAAGACGTAGGATCCCTCCTCGGCCTGCCAGTCGTGTTCGAGATAAAACCAGCGACCGCGCAGCACATAGCCGTGCACCGGCGCCGGGTGGCGATGGCGGCTGAGCACACCCGACTTGCGCACGCGCAGCAGATTGACCCAGTATCCCTGCACGGTATTCAGGCACAGCGGCCTGAACCAGACGTTTTCCATCTGCGGCACCCAGACGCGTTCATCCTCGGGCAGCACCGACGAAACGACGATTTCGGCCGACGCTTCGGCCGGGAACGCAAGCTGGTAAGGCATCCGAGTCAAGTCGGCCGCCGAATTGTTGGCAGACGGCGTCGCAAGTTTTTTTTCCGCGCTCATGGATGCATTCGTTCGAGTTGGCGATCAGGCGATCAGGTAGCCGCCGTCGACCGGCAGAACCACCCCGGTGACGAATGCGGCTGCCGGCGAACACAGAAACATCACCGGCCCGGCCACATCCTCCGGCTTGCCCCAGCGGCCCATCGGCGTGCGCGACAACACGGCCGCGCTGCGCACCGGATCGTCCTGCAAGGCCTGCGTCAGCGGGGTGGCGATCCAGCCGGGGGCCACCGCGTTGACGCGGATTCCCTGCGGCGCCCAGGCGATTGCCAGGCTCTTCGTGAGCTGGGCGATCGCCCCTTTGCTGGCGCTGTAGCCGGGGACCAGCCCACCGCCGAAAAAACTCAACATCGATGCCAGATTGACAATGCTGCCACCTGCTTCGGCAAGCAACGGCCGCATCGCCGCCGAGACCCGCATCGTGCCGTTCAGGTTGACATCGACCACGCGGGCGAAGACATCGGGATCCATTTCGTCGCCGCGCCGGATCATGCCGGCGGCATTGACCAGAACGTCCAGGCGGTCCAGCCCTTTGGCGAGTCGGTCAACCGCCTGCGCGTCGGTCACATCCAGCGTTTCGACGATCAAGTCATCCTGCCGATCATCGGTGGCCAGACCAGCGACGATGACCGTCGCCCCCGCACGCTGGAAGGCGCGCGCGATGCCGAGCCCGATGCCGGAGCGGCCGCCGGTCACGAGTACTTTCCGGTCCCTGAAGTCAAGAATCATCGCAGCTCCCGTGACGAATCATTCTGCCATTTTGCCGGTCGTTTGAACGCCTTCGCTTTGCCGGGACCTCGAGCCGTTCGACCAAACCACGGGCATGATGCCGTCTGTTCTCCAATTCTGACCCATCCATATGAGCCCGACGAACAGCCAGCAGCCCGAAACGATCAGCGCACAGGCGCTGGGATGGATCGACGATCAGACGCGCGCCATCACACCGCCGATCCATGTCTCGTCGACCTACCTGCGCGACCCCGACAACCAATACCGGACGGGGCGGGTCTATGCACGTGCCGACAACCCCGCGTTCGATCAGGCCGAGGCCGTGATCACGCAGCTCGAGCAAGGCGCCGCGGCGATGTTGTTCGCCTCCGGAATGGCCGCCGCCACGGCGGTCTTTCAATCGCTGGCACCCGGCGACCACGTGCTGGCGCCCAAGGTGATGTACTGGTCGCTGCGCAACTGGTTGATGGGTTTCGCGACCACGTGGGGTCTCGATGTCGAGTTGATCGACATGGTCGATCCGGCCGCGGTGCAGGCGGCACTGCGGCCCGGCAAGACGCGACTGGTGTGGATCGAGACCCCTGCCAATCCGCTGTGGACTGTTACCGACATCGAGGCCACTGCACGCCTGGCCCATGCAGCCGGTGCACGGCTGGCCGTCGATTCGACCGTGGCGACGCCCGTCCTGTCGCGTCCGCTGACCTTGGGCGCCGATCTGGTGATGCACGCCGCCACCAAATACCTGAACGGCCATTCGGACCTGATCGCCGGCGTGCTGGTCACGAAAGCCGACGACGATCAGTGGCAAAAACTGCGCAAGCTGCGGGCCCAGCTCGGCGGCACCCTGGGCTCATTCGAGTCGTGGCTGCTGCTGCGCGGCATGCGCACACTGCATCTGCGGGTCCGTGCGGCATCGATATCGGCGCTTCGCATCGCCGAACATTTCGACGGCCATCCGCGCGTCGCTGAAGTGCTTTACCCGGGCTTGACCGGTTCGGCCGACCACACCGTCGCGAAGCGGCAAATGCACGGCGGCTTCGGCGGCATGTTGTCGATCCGGGTGACCGGTGGCGAGTCAGCGGCGATCAGCACGGCAGCGAATGTCGAATTGTGGAAACGCGCCACCTCGCTGGGTGGCGTTGAGAGCCTGATCGAACACCGCGCAAGCATCGAGGGCGCCGGCTCGCCAGTGCCCGCCGATCTGCTGCGGCTGTCGGTTGGCATCGAACATGTCGACGACCTGATTGCCGACCTGGAACGCGCGCTGCAAGCTGACGCTGCGTAGTCCTCGGCGCCACTCGTCGCGCCGGGTTCAGCTTGCCAGCACCGCAGGCAAGCCGGCAAGTTGCCAGCCGCGCGCTTCCAGCGCAGTTCGCAGGCGGCGCGCATTTGTCGACTGCACCCGGCGTATCGCCGTGTACGCACACGCTGTGCATCGGCGTCGGCAGCATCTTGCCGCCTTGGGTGACGATGCCACCCGCCTCCAGCATGCGAATCACATGCGCAACGACTTCGTCGTGATCGTGCAGGACGGCGCCCGGCTGGCTGCGCGGGACGAGTGTTGCGGCTTCGGTGTAGGCCCGGTCGGCGAAGATTTCAGCGGCCACCGGCAAGCCGGCGCGCTGGCCAGCGGCCAGCAATTCGGACAACGCGGGCGCCAGCAGGATCAACTCGCGGTCGAAGGCACGCACCGCGCGCGCCACGCCTGTCGGCCAGGGCAGCATCCTCGCAGGCCTGGTTGTTCAATGCGCCGTGTGGTTTGACGTGGGTCAGGCGCGCGCCTTCGGCCGCCGCCATGCCGGCCAGCGCACCGAGCTGATAGATCACGATGGCCTCCAGCTCGCTCGGCGAGACATTCATCGCGCGGCGGCCAAACCCCTGCAGGTCGGGCTAGGCGGGGTGTGCGCCCAGGCCGACGCCCGCTGCCAATGCGGTGCGGACGGTCCTGCGCATGACCAGGGGATCACCGGCATGGAAACCGCAAGCAATATTGGCCGAGCAGACGACACCCAGCAGGGCCTCGTCTTCACCCATCTTCCAGGCGCCAAAGGATTCGCCGAGATCGGCATTGAGGTTGATCAGCATCGCTCCTCCTGATGGTTTTCCGTTTGAACGAAATTGCCCGGGTGCTAGTCGGGCGACATGGCGTCGACGACCCCGCTGACCAGGTTGCAGGCGTACATGCGCCGCCTCGTCGACGCCACCGAGCAGCAACGGATGCAGGCTGGCGATCAGCGCGCGCGTCTCGGCCTCGGCGGCACGAGCCAGCCGCTCGGCCTCGGCGGCGTCGACCAGTGCGAAGCGCAGCACCTGCCCGGGCCGCGACGCCGCCAGCCGCGGCAGGTCGGCGCCGATCACGGTGGCGATTTTCGGATAGCCGCCGGCCGTCTGCGCGTCGGCCAGCAGCACGATCGGCTGGCCGTTGCCGGGCACCTGGATCGAGCCGGGAACCGTCGCGTCGGAGACGATCTCGCGCGAGCCGAGGTGGTCGAGCGCCGGGCCTTCGAGCCGCATCGCCCATGCGGTCGGCATCGGCGGTGACGCGGTAGTCGGCCGCCGACAAAAGCCGCCAGCGTGGCCGACGAGAAATGATCGGCCTGCGGACCGGCAACGACGCGGATCGGCGCGTCGGCACGGATCGGCGCCGACGGCAACATCTGCTCGCGACGATCGCTGGCAGCGCTTGCCAGCAGGCGCATACCCGCCGTCAGCGCGCGGCCATCGACGCCGCCCAACGACGCACGGGCGTACGTCGATGCGCTGCCGAGCACCTGCGCAACGGCAAGACCTTCGATGGCGACCACGGCGATGCGGCTGCGCTCGAGCTTGCGCAGTCGCAGCACGTCGCCATCGGCCAGGCGCAACGAACGCCACGCCGCCAGCGCCCGGCGCTCGCCGCCAGCTTCGATCTCGACGACCGCGTCGCCAGCCACGGCGACCCGGATCGCACCGCCACGAGCTGCCAGCTGCAAGCCACCGTCGAAACATTCGATCACCGGCGCTTCGGCGGATTGCCGACCAGCGCATTGGCCAGCCGCATCAGCCGCGAGTCGAGTACACCGGCCCACGGGCACGCCGACCCGGCGCAAACCTCGCCGCCCGAAATCCTGCACCGATGCGTAGGATCCGGCCGCGACGACTTCGAGTTCGGCGCTCATCAGGGTGCGGCGGAACCGGCCGGCGCAGCCGCGTCGGACCGATAGGTCGTCGCAGCGATTTCGCCGGCACGCAAAGCGGCAGCAAGGCGATCGAACTCGGCCCGCACAACCGGTTCGAACGAGACCCGGTCGCCGACGCCGAGCAGCGCCGGTTCATCTTGCGCCGCGTCGAACAACGGCACCGGGCAGCGGCCGAGCAGATGCCAGCCACCGGGGCTCTCCCAAGGGTAAATGGCGGTCAGCCCGACGGCGATGGCGACACTGCCCGGCTGGCACGCGCACCCGCGGCTCGGTTCGACGCGGCAGGTTCAGGCGCGGCGCCACATCGCCCATGAATGGAAAACCCGGCAGAAAGCCGAGCATGTAGACACTCACCTCGGTGCGGCTGTGCAGCGCGATCACCTCGTCGACGCTGGCGCCGATGGCGCGCGCCACATCGGACAGATCAGGCCCGGCTTCGCCTTCGTAGCAGACCGGAAGTCGCCAGCGACGGCCGTGCACCGGCTTGGCATGCTGGCCAGCCTGCAGCAGCGGCTGCAATTGGGCGATCAGCGCCTGACGGCCGGTCAGCAAGGGATCGAAAAATACGGTCAGCGAGCGGAAGGTCGGCATCGTCTCGATCAGGCCAGGCAACCCGCCGGCAGCTCGCAAACGCGCGATTTCGCCATCCAGTGCAATGCACTGCAGCGAGCATTGCCGGATCGATGGTGTCGCCGAACTCGACCGTGAAGGCGGCATCTCCGGCGTCGAGCAGACGCACGCTCATTGCAACACCCGCGGTTCGAGATTCATGAGCTGCCGCTGTGATCCATCAGCGTCCTACATCCGCCTCGGCAGCCAGAGAATCAGGTCCTGGAAGAAATACGACAAGCATGGCAGCGACCAGCATCAGCAAAAACATCGGCATCGCGGTTCGCGCGATGTAGGTCAGGTCGTGCTTGGTCAGGCCCTGCAGCACGAACAGGTTGAGCCCGACCGGCGGCGTGATCTGCGCCAGCTCGACCAGCAAGACAGTGAAGATGCCGAACCAGATCAGGTCGAAGCCGGCGGCCTGCACCGTCGGCAGCAGCACGCCGATGGTCAGCACGACCATCGAGATGCCGTCGAGAAAGCAGCCCAGCACCAGGTAGAACACCGTCAGCGCGATCACCAGCGCGAACGGCGACAACTGCTGCGCGGTGATGAACTCGGCCAGGTGCCGCGGCAGGCCGACGAAGCCCATCGCCAGCGTCAGGAAGGCCGCGCCGGCCAGGATCAGGCCGATCATGCAGTAGACCCGGCACGCCGCGCCGAGCCCTTCGGTGAATGATTTCCAGCTCAGGCTGCCCTCGACCGCAGCCAGCACGAACGAGCCGAGCACGCCGATTGCCGCGGCTTCGGTGGCGGTGGCAACGCCTGAATAGATCGAGCCCAGGACAGCGCCGATCAGCAGCACCACCGGGATCAGGTGGCGCGATGCGTAGATCTTGGCGCGCCAGATTCATCGATTTGTTCGGCCGCCGGAATCTTCGCCGGATTGAGCAGCGCCCAGACGATGATGTAGCCCATGAACAGGATGGCCAGCACGATGCCCGGAATCGACGCCGGCGATGAACAGCTTGGCGATCGATACGTCGGCCGCGACGCCGTAGACGATCATGATGATCGACGGCGGAATCAGCAGGCCGAGCGTGGCCGCGCCGGCCAGCGTGCCGACCGCCAGCGCCTCGGGATAGCCGCGCTCGCGCAGCTCGGGCAGCGCGATGCGGCCGATGGTCGCGCAGGTTGCGGCCGACGAGCCCGACACCGCCGCGAAGATGGTGCTGCCGATCACGTTGACATGCAGCAGCCGGCCGGGCAGCCGGTTCAGCCAGGGCGCCAGGCCCTTGAACATGTCCTCGCTGAGCTTGGTGCGGAACAGGATCTCGCCCATCCACAGAAACAGCGGCAGCGCAGTCAGCGTCCAGCTCGAGGTCGAGCCCCAGATCGTCAGCACCATGCTGTCGCCGACCGGCCGGCTGGTCGCGAAGCTCATCGCGATCAGGCCGACGGCCGACAAGGCCAGGCCGATCCACAGGCCCGAGGCCAAGGCGACGAACAGCAGCACGATCAACGCCGATGCAAGAAGGATATCCATGGCGGTTCCAGTTTTTGCGTGGCGATGAACACGTCAATCGGCGTGCAGCGCTTCGGCCGAAGGCTCGGCGAAGAACGGCCGGCCGGACAGCCGCGACCACAATGCCTGGACAAACGCCAGCGCAAAGCCGATGCAGCCCAGCGCCATGCTCAATTGCGGAATCCACAGCGGCGTGGCGTCGCCAGTCGGCGCCACATCGTGCAAGGTATAGGACACCCACACCAGGCGCATCGCAAACCACGCCAGAAATGCAGAAATGCCTGCGCCGAGGATCAAGCGACAGCCATTCCATGGCGCCGCGCCAACCGACGCTGACGTGATCGAGCAGCAAGCGTGGCGCGGATATGCTCGTTGTTCTGCAGCGTGGCCGGCAGCGCCAGAAACAGCGCCGCGGCGATCGCGTAACCGGCATAGCCGTCGAGCCCCGGCAGATTCCACAGGAAGATGCGCGCCAGGATGTTCAGCATGATGGCGACAAACGCGCCGACCATCGCCACGCCGGACAGCACCGAGCAGCAATCTGTAGAAGCCAAAGGCCAGACGGTTCAGCATCGTCGCTCCCGTCGAAGTTCAGGCTGTCGACGCTGCGGCCCGGCCGGACCGCAGCACGGGCACACGCCTATTTCTTGCGGTAGGCGTCGATGATCGCCTTGCCGTCGGCGCCGGCTGATGCCAGCCATTCGTCGGTCATCTGCTCGCCGATCTTCTGCAGCGCGGCACGCACGCTTTCAGACGGCGGCGCCACCTTCACGCCGTTGTCGGCCAGGATCTTGATCGAGTCGGTGTCGACCTGCTCGCTGGCCTTCCAGCCGCGCGTCTCGGCATCGGCAGCGGCCTTCAGCAGCGCATCCTGCGTCGGCTTGTCGAGCGCGTCGAAGGCCTTCTGGCTGACCACGGTGACATTGCGCGGCAGCCAGCCGTTGACCGGATAGAAATACTTGACCTGCTCGTACAGCTTGCTGTCGGCGCCGCTGGCGCTGGAGGTCAGGAAGTTGTTGGCCGCGCCGGTGGCCAGCGCCTGGCCCAGTTCGGGCAGCTGGATCGTCACCGGCGAGGCGCCGAGCATCTGCGCGATCTTCGTCGTCGCCGGGTTGTAGGCGCGCATCTTGGTGCCCTTGAAGTCATCGGCGCTGTTGATCGGCTTGACCGAATACAGCGACTGGCCGGGCCACGGCACCGAGAACAGCACCTTGCATGCCCTGGGCTGCCAGCACCTTGCCCTGCACCGGCTTGGCGGCCTCGTACAGGCGCCTGGCATCGGCATAGCTGGTGGCCAGGAACGGGAATCGAATCGGCGCCGAACAGCGGGTTCTCGTTGGCCATCCCGGAAATGATGAATTCGCCGGCCGGCGCCAGGCCGGTCTGCACGGCACGCTTGATCTCGGGCTGCTTGAACAGCGAGGCACCCGAATGCACCGTGATCTCGAGCTTGCCGCCGGTGGCGGTCTTCACGTCGGCAGCGAACTGCTCGAGGTTCTTGGTCTGGAAGGTATTGGCGCCGTAGCCGCTGGGCAGGTCCCACTTGGTCTGCGCGCTCGACGGTGGCTGGCCAAAGCCATGGCGGTCAGGCCGAAGATCAACGATTTCATGCAGGTCTCCTGTGAAGCGCCAGTCAGTTGCTGGCGAGTTGGTGGTTCAAAAGGTCGGTGATCAGCATCGCGCCGGGGGCGTGCGTGATGCAGAACGAGGGTCGGGCGCGTGCCAGTGCCGCCTGCGGGGTCACGCCGCAGGCCCAGAATACCGGCAGCTCGTGCGGCTCGACCCGCACCGCGTCACCGTAGTCGGGCTGCTGCAGATCGGCGATGCCGATCTGCGCCGGGTCGCCGATATGCACCGGCGCGCCATGCACCGCCGGAAATCGGGAGGTGATCTGGACGGCGCGGATCGCGTCGGCCGCCAGCCAGCGGACGCATCGACACGACCAGCGGCCCGCCGAATGCGCCTGCGGGCTGCGTCTGGATCGAGGTCCGGTACATCGGCACGTTGCAGCCCTGTTCGACATGGCGCACCGGTATGCCCTCAGCTGCGCATCGCCCATTCGAACGAGAACGAACAGCCGATCACGAATGCCACCAGATCGTCGCGCCAGAGGTCGCGTACATCGGCGCATTCGTCGACCAGTTCGCCATCGCGCCAGACGCGGTACCGCGGCAGATCGGTGCGCAGGTCGATGTCGGCACCCGAGCATCGGCATCGTCGGATCGCCGGCTTCGCCGACCCCGATCAGCGGACATGGGCGCGGATTGCGCTGGCAATACAGCAGAAATTCGTGCGCATCGGCCGACGGAAGGATCACGAGATTGCCCTGCACCAGATCGTCCGCCAGGCCGCTGGTATGACTGGCCAGCTCGCCGCTTCGGATGCGCTGGCGCAGTGCGGAACCGCGCTGCGCGGCATCGGCATCGAAAATCGAAGCGCTGTGCTTGCATGACTGCCCTTCCCTGGAATGGCCGGTCGCCGGCGATTCCGCTTGCCGACAGACAGCATCATGCGTTGCCTTCGACCCGAACGCAAACAGAAGTTTTCTCGCTCATGTCATTCAATTATTTCGATGAATCGGCATCCACTCCGAGGTGCTGCAGCACGCTGTCGACCAGCGCCAGCTGAGCCGACGAATTCGGATCCGTCCGCCAGCTCAGGTAGGTCGGCAGTGCGGGCAGGTCCGTCTCGCAGTTCAAGGCCTTCAGCGGCATTCGTCGGCGCAGGCGCTGCAACACCTGCGATCGGCAAGCGTCGCCACGCCCAGGCCGTCCTCGACCAGCTGCGACATCGCGCTGATCGACGACACGGTGTGGATCCGCATCGGCTCGACACCGGCCCGGTTCAGCAGATCGAGCAGGGCGACGTGCGGCTGCGAACCCCGCTGGAAGGTGATCAGTTCAAGCGCCGGCCAGCTGCGCCGTCGACCAGCGGCGCCGACGGTGATGCTCGACATGGCCGACGAACGCCATCTCCATCGATGGCAGGGCCAGCGACCGCACGCCGCTGCCGGTGGCCGGCAAGGCGGCGATCACCAGATCGAGTGTGCCGCGCACCAGCAGATCGACCAGAACCGGCGAGGTTTCCACCGTCAGCTCGAGCGACAGCGATGGGTTGGCCTTGTGGACCGAATGCACCCAGTCCATCAGCCACGAGTGCGAGGCCGACTCGAAAGCGCCGACCTTCAGCGCCACCGGCCGCAACGCGTCGGTGCCGATCTCCGACTTGACCTCGCGCTGCAGCTCGAGCAGCCGCTCGGCATGACCGAAGAAGCGCTGCCCGGCCAGCGTGATGCGGAAGTTGCTTGTCGCGCCGGTCGAGCAACGACACGCCGAGCTCCTGCTCGAGCATCGAGATCCGGCTCGACATCGCAGACTGCGTCAGATGCAACTTCTCGGCGGCCCGTGTGAAGCTGCGCAGCATCACGACCCAATAAAACGATTCGACCGACCGCAGGTTCAAGACTGTCTCCCGGAGCAGTGCGCCGACATTCGACCGGCGGGGTCGTGCGGCGCCGATTATCGGGTTGGTCCGGCCCGCGCTGGCCATGTCAAGGAATGCAAAGTCGCCCTGGTCGGGTCAGCCGATCGGCAAACTCGCGCGTTGTCGGGACATCACAATTGCCATTGAAAGTCATGCCATGAAAACCGTTCGGAGCCGTTCATTGTGGGTTGTCGTCGTGCTCGCCGCCGCTCTGAGTGGTTGTGTGGTTGCCCCGATCGGCCCTTACCAAGGCTACGTCCAGGTCGAGCCGCCAGCGCCACGCTACGAAGTGATCGGCGGCGCGCCCGTTGCGGGCCAAGTCTGGATCGGCGGCTACTGGGGCTGGAATGGCGGTCGGCATGTCTGGCAGCCCGGATCCTGGGTGGCGCCCAGGCCGGGTTACCGTTGGGCACCCCATCGCTGGGAGCGCAGTGGACGCGGCTGGCAGCAGCATCCCGGACATTGGCAGCGCCAATGATCAGTCCGGGACGAGGCCCATCTTGACGGCATGTGGCGGCAGCGAACGCGCCCTTCGAAGGCCAGGCGGTTTGCCTTGATGGTCATTCGAGTGCCGGCGGGCTGGAAAGACGGTGGGCGTTGTCTTTCGCGGTGGCTGTTGGTCGGTCTGCTCAGTGCCTGTGCCGGATGGTTGGGGCCGCGGGTGGTGATCGTCAGCGATGCCGAACTGAGTCAGCGCCTGGCGGAGCGTTTTCCGATCGAGCGCCGCTGGCTCGAGCTGTTCGACCTGCGGCTGTCGAACCCGCGAGTCAGCACTGACGCATCGTCCGGCCGGCTTCGAGTCGAGGTTGATATCCGCGTCGGACAACGATTGATCGGCAAGGAACTGGCAACTCGTCTCCAGTTGCTTGGCAAACCGCGCTACGAAGCCAGCGATCACAGCATCCGCATCACCGATGTCAGTGTCGATGCGCTGCAGGTCAACGGCTCCGCCGAATCGATCCTGGGCCGTGTCGGCGCCTGGCCGTCGACCTGGTTGGCTCAGGTTCTGGAAGACCGCACCATCTACCAGCTCAGTGCCCGCCAGTTGACCGATCTCGAACGGCAAGGGCTGGTGCTGCGCAGGCTGGAAATCGGCGCGCGCGGCTTGGCCCTGCATTTCGACCCGACCTGACGGCAACGTGACTGCTGGCGCGGCGCCAGCCGCGGAAAGCGCCTGTCACCGCTCCAGCGCGGCGATCCATTCGACCAGCGAATCGAGCACTGCGGTAGCCGCTGGCGCGTCTGGGTGATTGATCAGGGCAGAAACCGCATAGACCCGCCCGTTGCGGGAACGAACATAACCGGCAATCGCCCGGACATCGATCAGGCTGCCCGTTTTCAGAAACGCGCGGCCGTGTGCCGGACCCTCGCGCATCCGTCCGGCAATCGTTCCGTCGACACCGGCCACCGGCAGCGAGTCGACGAACAGCCGCGCATTTTTTTCGTGCCAGACCTGGCGCAGCAGATGCACCATCGCACGCGGCTTGCCTTGTTCGGCGCGCGACAAGCCCGAACCGCTGTCGATCTGGATATCGCCGCCCGGCACACCTCGGGTTCTCAACCATTGCTGCATGCGCTCGACCGCGGACGCCGTGGTCGCTGGGCGCGACGGAAAGCCCGCCGACAGCGACAACATCAAGGCGCGTGCCGCGATGTTGTCACTGGTCTTGTTGATCTCGCGAATCAGTGACGGCAACGGTGGCGACTGCAGCGCTGCGAACAGCGGCGGCTCGGTCAGTCTTGACCTTCTGAGGCGCTTTCGGTGACGAGTCCGACAGCGGACGAGCGGCCACCACACGATCGACCACATGCCCGCCCAGCACGCCGCCGGCGTGGATCCAGAGCGCGCCGATTGCTCGTGCGGTCAGGTCACTGTCAGACAACAACGCAAACGCCTGGCTGTACTGGCCGCAGCCGCGGCCCCAGTTGCCGGTCACGCGCAACTCACGCTGCGCGGCATCGGTCGGCGACTCCTGCCATCTCGCCCTGGCGGTGCAGCCGCGGCCCATGCGCACCTCGTTGACCAGCGTCACATCGGCGAGCGGTGGCAGCAGTGTCAGACCGGCGAGTTTGCCGGCGGCCGGCTCGACCTGCAGGCGCAACACGCCATCGCCCAGGCTCAGCGCATCGGGCCAGTTGTGGTGCGGTCGGTCAGGGCCGGGCCTCGGTGCCAGTGACTGGTCGCGTTCGGTCAGCTGAACGCCAGCCGGTCGAGCACGATATTGCCGCTGATCTCGCGCAGGCCCTTGGCCTGCAGTTCGGCGAACCACTTCAGCAGATCGTCGCTGCGCAACCGCGAATCGCCTCCGCCGACGATCAGCAGATCGCCATCGAGCCGGCCGTTGTCAAGGGTGCCGAGCAGGCGAGCTTCGGTGCGCCAACGGTAGGTCGGCCCGAGCAGATCGAGTGCCGCCAGTGTCGTGACGACCTTGGCGGTCGACGCCAATACGAACTTATCCTCGGCGTTCAGCGCCAGAAGCGGCAACGGCTGATCAACCGCCTGAACGAACACCCCGATCTGCCCGACCGGCACGCCGGTGTTGCCCAGGGCCTGGACGACCTGATCAGGCAGGCCGCGAAACATGCGTCGGCGTATCGCCGCTGGCGGTCGGCGGGAAATAATTGCGCGGCGGCGCCGGCCCGCCGTGTGCAGCGGCCAGCGGGCTTGCGAGCGCCAGCACCAGCATGGTGAGCAAGCCCGCCGCCCAGCGTCGATAGCCCCCTGGAGCGGCGATCCCCTGCCCGCTGTGCGGCGCCGCCGTGCGCAGCCACGCCGTGCCGCACGCAAGCGTCGCGGCCGAGCGGGCGATCGACGATAACGAAGCAGCGCTTCATCAGGCATGTCGGGCACAATGCGTGCCCGCCAAAACCGCAAGCATAGGCTTATGGCCGCGCTGCGCGAAGGCATTTATTCTCGTTTCAGGGTTTTGCAAGCCTGGCCTGTCATTCGCAGCATGCCGAGCTGCCTTCCCCCGATCGATGCCAAGCCGTTGACCACACCGACCGACTTTCCGCAGCGACGCAGCATTCGCAGCTATGTGGTGCGCGCGGGCCGCATGGGGCCAGGGCAGACCCGCGCGCTGCAGGACCTGGCGCCCCGTCATGTGATCGCCTATCAGACGGCCCTGCTCGATCTGGTCGGCCGCATTCGGCCGGGCAGCGCCGGTTGTGCTGGAGATCGGCTTCGGCATGGGCACCGCGACGGCGGCGATCGCCGCAGGCCCGGCCGGATACCGATTTTCTCGGCATCGAGGTCCATCCCGCCGGGCGTCGGCGCGTTGCTGCAGCAGATCGATGCGCTGCGGCTGACGAACCTGCGTTTGATCCAGCACGACGCAGTCGAGGTGCTCGAGCACATGCTGCCAGCCGCTTCGCTGGCCGGCGTGCACATCTATTTTCCCGATCCGTGGCCGAAAAAGCGCCACCACAAGCGCCGTTTGTTGCAAGCCGGAGTTTGTCGCCCTGCTGCTCGACCGCCTGTCGGCTGGCGCCTATCTGCATTGCGCCACCGACTGGCAGCCCTATGCCGAGCAGATGCTGAGGTGTTGTCGGCGCAGCCCGGCCTGGTCAACACGGCCGACGGCTTTGCGCCGCGGCCGGACTGGCGCCCGCTGACCAAATTCGAGCAACGCGGCCTCGGCGCTCGGCCACGGCGTCTGGGATCTGCTGTTCACCCGCTCCAGTTGACGGACGCCGGTCCACCAGGTGCCGAGCACGATCAGACCGAACGCGATCCGGTACCAGGCAAACGGCACGAAGCTGTGAGTCGAGATATAGCGCAGCAGCCAGCGCACGCAGAAAAATGCCGAAATGAACGAGGTCACCATGCCGACTGTCCACATGCCGATATCGTCGACCGACAGCAGCGCGCGATCCTTGTAAAGCGAATACAACGATGCGATCGCCAGCGTCGGGATGGCAAGGAAAAATGTGAATTCGGTTGCCGACCTGTCGCGACAGTCCGAACAACATGCCGCCGATGATGGTCGCGCCCGAGCGGCTGGTACCGGGTACCAGCGCAAGACATTGCGCAATGCCGACTTTCAGCGCGTCGAGCCAGTTCATGTCGTCGACCGACTGGATTCGCACCGCATGTTGGCGCCGTTCGGCCCACAGGATGACGAACGCACCGAGGATGAAGGTCGTCGCCACCGTCGGCGCGTTGAACAGGTGCGCCTTCAACACCTTGCCGATCAGCAGCCCGATCACGGCGATCGGCAGGAAGGCGATCGCCACGTTGGCCAACAGGCGGCGCGCTTTCGGCTCGGTCGCCAGGCCGCCGAAGGTGGCCGCGATCCGGGCACGGATATTCCCAGACGACGGCCAGGATGGCGCCGGACTGGATCACGATCTCGAACAGCTTGCCGCGCTCGTCGTGGAAACCGAGCAGCGTGCCGGCGAGGATCAGATGGCCGGTGCTGGAGATCGGCAGAAATTCGGTCAGCCCCTCGACCACGCCCATCACGGCGGCCTTCAAAAGAATCACGACATCCACACTGCGCTCCGGCGTGCAAAGGGCGCGATGATAGCCGCGCCACACGTTGCCGTTCGGGCACAGCCGGCCGACAAGCGCTCGCCGGCTTGACCGCCGAGCAGACGACCACTAATATTAATGACCGTCTAGTCATTATCGAAGAATACGTGCCTGACTCTGTTCAATCGCCACCGCGCAAACCAGCGGCGGGTCCGCCGTCACGGCGTCGTCGCAAAGAGGCGAGGCCCCATGAACTGCTGGATGCCGCGTTGGCCTTGTTCGGCGAAAAAGGCTTCGCAGCCACCCGCACCGAAGAAGTTGCCGCGCGAGCAGGGGTCTCCAAGGGCACGCTTGTATCTGTACTACCCCAGCAAGGAAGAATTGCTGAAGGCGGTGATCCGGGAAAACCTCGGCCAGCTGATTGCCGCGGGCGACGAGTTGCTCGCCGGTTTTGAAGGTCCCGACCGCGGTCCTGCTGGCCCGGTTGATCAATGTCTGGTGGCAGCGCGTTGGCAACACCCCCGCATCGGCGATCCACAAGATCATGGTCTGCGAGGTGCGCAATTTTCCCGAGATCGCCGAGTTCTACAACGAGGTGGTGATCCGCCCGGCCGACAGCTGCTGTCCAGCACGGTGCAGCGCGGAATCGACCGCGGCGAGTTCAGGCCGGTGCCGCTGCACCAGACCGCCATGGTGATCCTCGCACCGCTGCTGTTTCTGACGCTGCACAAACATTCGGTCGGCGCGTGTGCGCTGCGCGACGAGATCGTCGAGCCGGCCAGCGTGGTCGGATGCACATCGACCTGTACTGCGCGGCCTGCTGCGCCGTGGCGACGTGTCGATCGACACCGCGCCTGCAGCGCAGCTGGTGTCTGGCCGAACTCGTTGAGGCCTGCGCCAAGCCTCCTAGAATTGCAGTTTCCGCAGATCAGCGACTGGCCCACCGATGAATACCGAACAAGCCCGTTTCAACATGATCGAGCAGCAGATCCGCCCGTGGGAGGTGCTCGATCCGGCCGTGCTCGCGCTGCTGGCGGTGGTTCGACGCGAGGATTTCGTCCCGCCGGCCTACCAGGCGATGGCATTCATGGATACCGAGATCCCGCTGCCGTCGAGCACCAGCCCGAAGCTGCAGCACATGCTGCCGCCGCGGGTCGAGGCCCGGCTGCTGCAGGATCTCGATGTTCGCAAGCACGAGCGGGTGCTCGAGATCGGTGCCGGATCGGGCTATATGGCGGCGCTGCTGGCTCATCGGGCGCAGCAGGTGACGACGCTGGAAATCGATGCCGATCTGGCCGGGCTGGCCAAGCAGAACCTGCAGAACGCCGGCGTGATGAATGTCACGGTTCAGCATGCCGACGGCGCCGATGGCCTACCCGCGCGATGCTCCGTTCGATGTCATCGTGCTGTCGGGATCGGTGGCCGACGTGCCGGCCCGGCTGCTCGCCCAGCTGAAGATCGGCGGTCGGCTGGCTGCCATCGTCGGCCAGATGCCGATCATGCGCGCCCGCCTGACGACACGCAGCAGCGAACACGATTTCCGCAGTGTCGACCTGTTCGATACGGTTGCGCCGCGCCTGCGCGGCTTCGCCGAACCCAGCCGATTCAGCTTCTGATGCAGCAGATCGACGCTACCGCGCTGCGCGATCTCGTGGCCGCCCAGCCGCGGCGACCGGCCCGCCTTGCTGCTGGATGTCCGCGAGCCTTGGGAGACGGCGCTCGGCCTGATCGATTTGGCAGGCGCCGTCCGGGTGGCGATGCCGATGAATGGCATTCCCGATCGGCTGGACGAGCTTGATCGCCAGCAGCCGATCGTCTGCATCTGCCATCATGGCATGCGAAGTGCGCAGGTTGCGGCCTTTCTCGAACGCCAGGGTTTCAAGGCAATCGTCAACCTGATCGGCGGCACCGATGCCTGGTCAGCTCAAGTTGACGACCGTTTGCCCCGATATTGATGTTGCCCCTCATCGCGCCAACGCGACGCCAGAACCATTCCGAGACGAAGGAAGCCTTCATGCCTTTCACCAGCAATAACGTCAAGTTCCCAGCCGACTCGCCAGCTGGGAGCCGCTCGCCCGACGCTTCGGGCATTGATCACCCTGCTGATCGGCCACCGGCACTCGGCACACTGGCGCCGCAAGCCAGCGCGCAGAGTCTGCTCGAGCTGTACCAGGCAGCGCACGGCTACGACGCGAGTTATCTGGCGGCCAAGGCGCTCGCCGAATCGGCGCCGTTTCGCGCCGCGCAAAGTGCCGCGCTGCGCCGCCCGAGCGCCTCGTTCGGCGGCAGCGCCACCCTGGCCCGGGTCGACCCGCCGAGCCGTTCGGCGTTGTCGTCGAACAGCCTGAACCTGGCGCTTGTCGGGCCGGCAAAGCCTGTTCAACCGCGTCAACGATGCGACGATCGCGCAAGCCGGCAAGCAGCTTGCAGTCTGTCGACCTATCGAGCTCGACAGCGCCGAGCAGGATCTGATCATCCGCCTCGTCCAGGCCTATTTCGACGTGCTCGCCGCGCAGGATACGCTTGACGACGACGCAGGCCAGCAAGGCGGCGATCAGCGAACAACTGGCGTCGGCAAAACGCAATTTCGAGGTCGGCACCGCGACCATCACCGATACCCGCGAAGCGCAGGCACGTTTCGACCTGGGAACCGCGCAGGAGATCGCCGCCGAGAACGACCTGCGCAGCAAACGCGTCGTGCTCGATCAACTGGTCGGACGCGATCGGCGTTCAGCCCAAGCAACTGGCCATTCCCGGTCGTCCTGCCGCCGCTGACGTTCCGACACTGCCGACGCCTGGGTCGCCCGCGCCGAGGCCGAGCATCCGGCGATCCGGCGCGCCCAGCTGGCACTGGAAATTGCCCGGATCGAGATCGACAAGGCCAAGGCCGGCCGGTTGCCGACCGTCGATGCCGTCACCTCGCTCAGCGCAACCCATGCCGGCGGCAGCGCGGCCAGCTTCAACAACAGCAAGCGGAACAACCAGCAATGCCAGCATCGGCGTGCAGTTCAACATGCCGCTGTATACCGGCGGGCTGGTGCAGAACCGGATCGACGAAACGCTGATGCTCGAAGACAAGGCTCGCAACGACCTCGAGGCGGCTCGCCGCGCGGTGATCGCAGACCACGCGAACCGCCTTTCTGGCCGTGCAATCGGGCGAAGCACAGGTGCGGGCCCTCGAGGCAGCCGAATCGTCGAGCCTGCTCGCCGTCGAGGCGACACTGCTCGGCTACAAGGTAGGCGTCCGGGTCAATCTGGACGTGCTGAATGCGCAGACCCAGCTCTACACGACCCGCCGCGACTCTGGCGCAGGCCCGCTACAACCTGCTGCTGTCGCGCCTGCGACTGGCCCAGGCATCGGGCAAGCTGATGGTCGGCGACGTTGCAGCGATTGACGCAGCTGTTCAAGCAATAGGCCGTGATCGGGTGACCGGCCGGCCACGGCGTGGCCTTCAGAGCCCAGCGCTGCTGGCCAGTCTGCTGCTGCTCGCGACATTCGCGGCCTGCGACGACGGCTATCCACGCGACGACACCCACCTCGACGATCCGGCCAACAGCGGCGGCGCGGCGGTGATCGTCGAGCGCCTCAATCTGATGAACCAGAGCTCGCTGACCGTCGACGCGCTGGAGGTTCGCCTTGACCGACCCCTGCACGTTGCGCCTGCGCGCCGTCCGGGAGGACGGCAGCCGGCAGACCATGGCGCTCTCTTTGCTGCACAGCGACATCCAGGTCAAGGGCAATGTGGGCGGGCCGGTTCATGCCGTTCAAGTCGAATTCAGTGGCAGCCCTGACCTCGCCGACCAGCATCTTTTCGAGGCCGAGCGATGGACCGATGCGGTCGACTATGCAACCCGACTGCAGGCCCTGCAGCGCATCTGCGCCAAAGTGCAATGACGATCCGGCATCCGTTATGAAGTCAGCTATATTTCGACATCCTTGGCAGCATTCGACTCATCATGCGCCCTGCCCTGGCGCGACCGATGCCGCGCTGCATCGGACTCCTCGTGCTGTTGCTGTCGCTCGCCTTGCCGGTGCGCGCGGCCGAGCTGATCGTTTCCGCCGCTTCCAGCCTGAGCAACGCATTTCGCGAGCTGGCACCCGGCTTTGCAGCCGCCAATCCGGGTACCCGGGTTCTTTTCAATTTCGCCGCCTCCGATACCTTGCTGGCGCAAATCGCCGAAGGTGGACCAGCCGACTTGTTCGCCTCGGCCGATCAGCAGGTCATGGACCGGGCTGCGACGCAGCAGTTGATGAAGGCGGATTCACGACGGGATTTCATTGCCAACACGATGGTGCTGATCACGCCGCGCGGCAGCCCGCTGCGATTGAGCGCGCTGTCAGATCTGACAAGTAGTGTCGTCAAGCGGGTGGCACTCGGCCGCCCGAGCGGTGTTCCGGCGGGCCGCTACGCTCGCGCGGCGCTGCTGGCTGCGGGCCTTTGGCAAGCGGTCGAACCGAAGGCCGTGTATGGGCAGAATGTGCGGCAGTGCCTGGACTATGTTGCCCGTGACGAAGTCGATGCCGGCTTTGTCTACGGCAGCGATGCGGCACTGATGAGCGACAAGGTGACGATCGCGTTCGTCGTGCCGACGCCGACGCCCGTGCGCTACCCGATTGCGATCACGGCGCGAAGCGCCAACACGGTGGCCGCGCAACGCTTCATCGACCATCTGGTGTCGCCCGGAGGCCAGGCCATCCTGGCGCGGCACGGCTTCGTGCCGCGCTGAACTGGCGTTGGCGATGGAATCGGCATGGCCTGCGCTGGTGTTGTCGCTGAAAGTCGCCGGCTGGGCGACTGGGCTGAATCTGATACTCGGCGTCGGGGTCGCCTTCTGGCTGGCTCGTCACCGTTTTGTCGGCCGGGATTTGCTCGATGCTTTGCTGACATTGCCGATGGTGCTGCCACCCACCGTTCTCGGCTACTACTTGCTGGTGCTGCTTGGCAGACGGAGCTGGCTGGGCCGCTGGCTCGACGAGCAGTTCGGCATCAACCTGATCTTCACCTGGCAAGGCGCGGTGATCGCGGCCACCATCGTCGCCTTTCCGATGGTCTTGAAGGCAGCCCGCGCCGCATTCGAGAATGTCGAGCCGCAGCTCGAGCAGGCGGCCCGTGTGCTGGGCTTGTCCGAAGCGGCAGTTTTTTTCCGGGTCACGCTGCCGCTGGCCTGGCGCGGGATCCTTGCCGGCGTATTGCTGGCCTTCGCGCGCGCGCTGGGCGAATTCGGGGCCACCCTGATGATTGCGGGCAGCATCCCCGGTCGAACCCAGACCTTGTCGATCGCCGTCTACGAAGCGGTCCAGGCCGGGCAGGACGAGCTGGCAACCACACTGGTCCTGATCATCTCGATCACCTGCATTGCCGTTCTGCTGGCCGCCGGCTGGCTGGTTCCCGGGCGCCTGGCACGATGAGTGGCCGATGACGGTGTTCGACATCGACATTCGGCAAGACGGTGGTCAGCCGTCGGCGGCTGTTTGAGCTGAATGTCGCCTTTCGCAGCGTGGCAAAACGAACCGTGATTCACGGTCCATCGGGTGCCGGCAAGACATTGACGCTGCAGGCGATCGCCGGCTTGCTCAGACCCGACAGGGGACATGTCGATTTCGACGGCAGGCGTCTGTTCGACCACCAGGCCGGAATCGATCTGCCCTCGCGCCAGCGAGACTTTGGCTATGTCTTCCAGGAATATGCGCTGTTTCCGCACCTTGACGTGCGCCGCAACATCGCCTTCGGATTGACCAGGAGCTGGCTCAATCCGCGCGCCCGGGCTGGCGGTGCGCTGGTCGACCGATGGCTCGTCCAACTCGAGCTCGGCGACGTCGCGGCGCAGTTTCCCGACCAGTTGTCCGGCGGCCAGCGCCAGCGGACGGCGCTGGCGCGGGCGCTGGTCGGCTCGCCCAGAGCGCTGCTGCTCGATGAACCGTTTTCGGCACTCGATCCCGCGCTGCGAACCCGCACCCGCAGCGAGCTCGACCGCCTGCTGAAGCAGATCGACATCCCGATCCTGATGATCACGCACGATCCCGCCGACCTCGACTGGTTCGGCGAGCAGGTCATTCGCCTGGAAAGCGGCGTCGTCACAGAAGCCTTGCCGACAGGTGCAGCATCGGCATGACGACGAGACCATCGCGCTCCGTGGCAAAGCGCTCGACCGCCGTCAAGCCGAACGCTGCGCCAGCGGCTGACGATCGATGCGCCGCCGCGCCGCTACCGCTGACAGTCGGCGCGGATCTGTGGTTGAGCCGCGCCGGCAGGAATCTGGCGGGCAGCCGGCGAATCGCCCTGCTGGCGGAGATTGCGCGAGCGGGCTCGATCACGCAGGCCGCCAAAACTGCCGGGCTCAGTTACAAAGGCGCCTGGGATGCGATCGAGCAGATGGGCAATCTGGCTGGCGAAGCGCTGGTTGAGCGAGTTGCCGGCGGGCGCGGCGGCGGACACACCCATCTGACACACCGTGGCGAGCTGCTGGTCCGACACTTCGAGGGGCTGCAGGCCGAGCACCAGCGCTTTGTCGAGCAGCTCAACCGGCGCGCGGCGGGCAAGCCATGTGACGATTCGCTGATCGGGCATTTCGCAATGAAGTTCAGCGCGCGAAACCAGTTTGCCGGCACCGTTCGACGCATCCGCGACGGCGCGGTCAACGACGAGGTCGAGCTCGAAGTGATCGGCGGGCAGACCATTGTTGCCACCATCACCCACAACAGCCGGCTCGAACTGGGCCTGCAGCCCGGCAGCTCGGCCGTGGCCTTGATCAAGGCTTCTTCGATCATGTTGATGACGACAATGGGCGGTGCGAAACTCTCGTCCCGCAATCAGCTTGCCGGCAAGGTATCGCGAATCTCGCCGGGCGCGGTCAATACGGAAGTGGTTGTCGATCTCGCCGGTGGCGGCACGATCGCAGCGATCATCACCGAGATCAGCGCCAGCGAGCTTGGCCTGCGCAAACGCTGCCCGGTCACCGCCGTCTTCAACGCCTCCAGCGTGATCGTCGGCGTCAGCGCCTGAGGCCTGCAGGCGGATGCGCGTCAGTCGGCGAAGTCGTAGGGGCCGCCGCGTTCGAGCGCTCGCCGGTACGCTGGCCTGGCATGGATGCGTTGCAGAAAATCCAACAGACGCGGACGTTTGGCATCAACGCCAGCGCGCTGCGCCGCCGCTTCGATCGGAAAACTCATCTGGATATCGGCCGCGCTGAACTCGCTGCCGGCAAACCACGGGCGATCGGCCAGTTCGGCCTCGAGAAAATCGAGATGCAGCTTCAGTTGCGGATTGATGAAGCTGCCCGAGACCTTGCCGACGATGCCGTGGACGATCGGCTTGACGAAAAACGGCACTGGCGTCGAGGCGATCTTGTCGAAGATCAGCTTGAGCAACAGCGGCGGCATGGCCGAGCCCTCGGCGTAGTGCATGAAATAGACATAACGCAGGTGGTCGGGCGTCGACCGCGCCGGGCATCAGCCGCCCCGCGCCGTGGCGCTCGACCACGTATTCCATGATCGCACCCGACTCCGCCACCACAGTGGGGCCATCGCCGAGAATCGGTGACTTGCCGAGCGGATGAACTGCGCGCAATTCGGGCGGCGCCAGCATCGTCTTGGAGTCACGCTGATAGTGCTTGATCTCGTAGTCGATGCCGAGCTCTTCGAGCAGCCACAACACGCGTTGCGAGCGGGAATTGTTGAGGTGGTGGACAACCAGCATGGCGGGCAAATGGCAGCGAAGGACGCCTCGATTGTCAGCCCAGGCGGAGCGTCACCGATCGAGAATCGACGAAGCGGCGAGAATGTCGCTGGAATCGACCGCCCTCGCCTGCCAGCCAGGTGAAGGCAAAAGTCGGCGCATTCATGGAGAACAAAATGCCAGACCATCAGGCGGACACCGACGAACCGCCGGTCACATCTTTTCCGGTCGATCCCCAGCGCATCCACATCCAGATGCCGGTCGACGTGCGCAACATGTCGCTGGCCGTGCTGGCGATCATCGGCATCATCTACACACTTTCCTGGGCCAAGGCGGTGATCATCCCGGTGCTGCTGGGGGTGATTTTCAGTTATGCCTTGTCGCCTGCCGTCGATCGCCTGGCAGCGCTGGCGGATTCCGCGCGCGCTGGGAATCACCGCTGGCGATGATGGCCGTGCTCGGCGGACTGGCTGGCACCGCATGGGCGCTGGCCGATGATGCAACGGCGTTGGTCGAATCTCTTCCGGCGGCCGCTGAAAAACTGCGCCGCACGGTACGCAAGTCCCACAACGCGCCGGAAAGCCCGATCGAAAAGGTGCAGCGTGCCGCGAGCAACCTCGAGCAGGCCGCCGAGGAATCCAGCAAGGCTGCGCCCGTCCCGGACCGCGGCGTAACGCGGGTCCAGATCGAGAAACCTAAATTCAATATCAAGGACTATCTGCTGACAGGAACGCTGGGGCTGGCGGCATTTGCCGCCCAATTCACGGTGGTCTGCTTCATTGTCTTTTTCATGGTCGCATCGGGCGACAATTTCAGACGCAAGATGGTGCGAATTGCCGGACCGAAACTGAGCCAGAAAAAGATCACGCTGCAGGTACTCGATGAAATCAATGTGCAGATCCAGCGCTATCTGGCGGTGCAGATCCATACCAGCCTGTTGGTCGGCGTCACCACCGGCTTGGCCGTCTGGTTGCTCGGGCTGGAACGCGCCGCAGTCTGGGGAGTGTTGGCCGGGTGTTGAACCTGATTCCGTATATCGGCTCGGCCGTGCTGGCCGGTGCGTTGGCAGTGGCTGGTTTTGTACAGTCTGGCAGTCTCGGAGTGGCGGCGCAACTGGCCGGTGCATCGATCGTCATCCATATCATCTCCGGCAACCTGATCGCACCGATGCTGACCAGCCGTGCCTGTCGAATCGACCCGGTCGTCATCTTCATCGGGGTGCTGGCCTGGGGCTGGTTGTGGGGAATGTGGGGGCTGCTGCTTGGCGCGCCGATCCTGATGGCAATCAAGACGATCTGTGATCGCGTTGAAGAGCTGAAGCCGATCGGCGAACTGCTCGGCCCTTGAGTCAAGTCCCGACGTCCGACGTATTTGCAAGCGTCGACAATGCCGAACGATCCACAAGCGGAGTCCGCTGTGAAACAACTCGACGACCCTGCCTCTGATGTCGGCCTGATCACCGGCACACCCGTTGCCGATGACAGCATGTCCGGTGGGTTGAGCACCGGTCGAACGATCGATCGTTGTCTCGCAGTCGGTCAATGGGCTCTCCGGTGATCGGTGAGCAGGGCAAACGCGTTGCCGCGATATCGGGGACTGCCTTCGCGACCCTGTTGCTGATCGCGTTCATGATGGGGGCCAACCACGTGGCCGCACGTGTGGCTTTCAACGATGGTGTCAGCGTCGCCACCGCAGTGACCTTTCGCAGCGCCATCACCGCCGTTGTGGTCGGTGCGCTGCTGGTGATCCAGGGCGTCTCGCTCAAGCTCAACCGCCGCCACACACGCGCACTGCCAATCATCGGTCTGCTGGTCGGCGTGCAGAGTCTTTGCCTTTATTCAGCCGTTGCGCGGCTGCCGGTTGCGCTGGCTTTGCTGGCATTCAACACTTACCCGCTGTGGACGGCATTCTGGGCTCGTCTGGTCTACAAGCACCGCGCCGAAGCGCGCGTCGTTCGCGCCATGCCGGTGATGCTGATCGGACTGGCACTTGCGCTCGACGTGTTCGGTGCCGCATCGGGGCTGGGCGCCGCCGCGCAGTGGAGCATCATCGGCGTGGGCGTTGCCTTCGCGCTGGCGGCTGCTGCCACGTTCGGACTGGCGTTGGTGTTGACCCAGCACGAGGCCGGCGATCTCGACGGCCGCCTGCGTACCTTCAGCACGATGAGTCTGGTCGCCGTCATTGCATTGGGCGGGACGCTCACACAAGGCGGCTTCCAGATGCCTCACACAACAGTTGGTTGGGTCGGGCTGTTGATGCTGACATTTCTGTATGGCACCGCGTTCACGATCATGTTCACGGTCTTGCCGAAGCTGGGCGTGGTCGGCAACTCGGCGATCATGAATATCGAGCCGATCTTTGCGTTGGTGCTTGCCTGGGCCGTTCTCGGCCAGTCGATCGCGCTGATCCAGATCGCAGGTGGTTTGCTGGTGGTTGCGACCGTGATGTTCCTGGGCTTGCGCAGGCACTGAAGTCAGGGCCTGGGCCGGCGGGAATCCGCGGTCCGAGACAATGCAAGGCAACCCTCCTCAAATCGACATCAACCCCCGTACCCCGTCCGCTTCCATATCCTTGCCACGACCCCGCTTGATGATCTCGCCGCGCTCCATCACGATGTACTGGTCGGCCAGTTCGGCAGCAAAGTCGTAGTACTGCTCGACCAGGACGATGGCCATCGTCTTGCGGTCGGCCAGCATGCGGATCACCCGGCCGATGTCCTTGATGATGCTGGGCTGGATGCCCTCGGTCGGTTCATCGAGGATCAGCAACTTCGGGCCGGCGGCCAGCGCACGCGCAATCGCCAGTTGCTGTTGCTGGCCGCCCGACAGATCGCCGCCGCGCCGGTTGATCATCTGCTTGAGCACCGGAAACAACTCGAACAGCTCGGCCGGTATCGGCGTGCTGCCTGACTTGTAGGCCAGTCCCATGCGCAAGTTTTCATCGACCGTCAGGCGACCGAAGATCTCGCGGCCTTGTGGCACATAACCCATGCCCTTGCGGACCCGCTCGTATGAAACGTCGCGTGTCACTTCGTCGCCATCGAGGTGGATGCTGCCAGTCTTTACCGGCACGACACCCATCAGACTCTTCAGCAGACTGGTCTTGCCGACGCCGTTGCGGCCGAGAATCACGGTCACTTCACCGAGCGCAGCGTCGAAGCTGAGGTTGCGCAAGATGTGCGAACCGCCGTAATACTGATTGATGCCTTCCACCTTGATCACAGCGTCAGCTCCGTCTGCCCCCTCCCCCGCTGGGGGAGGGCTGGGGTGGGGGCAGCGCCGACGGCAGATGATCGGCGCTTCGCGCAGAGCCCCCATCCCAGCCTTCCCCCAGTGGCGGAAGGCGTCGGCAGCGGGGTGCGTCGACAGGAAATTCACCGGCCAAGATAGACCTCCACGACCTTGTCATTGGCCTGCACCGCGGCCAGGCTGCCTTCGGCGAGCACGCTGCCTTCGTGCAGCACGGTCACCTTCTTCGCCGGGTTGTCCTGCGTCAGCTCACCGATGAATTTCATGTCGTGTTCGACGACAACCAGCGAGTGGCTGCCCTCGAGCGACAGAAACAACTCGGCGGTCCGTTCGGTTTCTTCGTCGGTCATGCCGGCAACCGGTTCGTCAAGCAGCAGCAGCTTCGGGTCCTGCATCAACAGCATGCCGATTTCCAGCCACTGTTTCTGGCCGTGCGACAGCAGCCCGGCGGTGCGCTGGGCGCTGTCTTTCAGATGGATCAGGCTCAGCATCGACCCGATGCGGTCGAGCTGCTCGCCATTCAGGCGAAACATCATCGACGCGCGAACGCCGCGATCGGCCTTCAGCGCCAGTTCGAGGTTCTCGAACACCGACAATTGCTCGAAAACCGTCGGCTTCTGGAATTTGCGGCCGATGCCGATCGATGCAATCTCGTTCTCGCGCAGCCGCAGCAAATCGATCGTCGATCCAAAATGCGCCTTGCCGGCGTCGGGTCTGGTCTTGCCGGTGATCACGTCCATCATCGTTGTCTTGCCGGCGCCGTTGGGCCCGATGATGCAGCGCAGCTCGCCGGCGCTGATGCTCAGGCTCAGCGCGTTGAGCGCCTTGAAGCCGTCGAAGCTGACGGTGATGTCGTCGAGGTAAAGGATGGCGCCATGGGTCAGGTCGAGTTCACCGGCCTGGTGGACTCGTCCGTAGGAAGCGCCGCGGTCGCCGGAGCTGTCGCGCTGCAGAGCCTGCTCGGCCGACTGGCGCAACCGGGTCGCCCCAGCCTGCATGAGATCGGGCGTCATGCGCGCTCCTCCGTCTTGCTGCGCTTGAACCTGGCGATCAGCCCGACGATGCCGTTCGGCAGGAACAGCGTGACGCAGATGAACAAGCCCCCCAGAAAATAAAGCCAGAACTCGGGTACCTGCTGGGTCAGCACGCTTTTTGCGCCGTTGACAAAGAACGCGCCGATGATCGGGCCGATCAGGGTGCCGCGCCCGCCGACCGCCGCCCAGATCGCCATTTCAATGCTGGCCGCCGGCGACATCTCACTCGGGTTGATGATGCCCACCTGCGGCACATACAAGGCACCGGCGATGCCGCACATCACTGCCGAGATGACCCAGATCGCCAACTTGTAGCGCAGCGGGTCGTAGCCGGTGAACATGACCCGGCTTTCGGCATCGCGAATGGCCTGCAGCACGCGGCCGAACTTGCTGCGAACCAGCCAGCGTGCGAACAGGAAAAACCCGATCAGCGTCAGCCCCGTGATGACAAACAGCGTCATCCGCATCGACGGCGTGGCGATCGGCGTGCCGAGAATCCGCTTGAAATCGGTGAAGCCGTTGTTGCCGCCGAAGCCGGTCTCGTTGCGGAAGAACAGCAGCATCGTCGCAAACGTCACCGCCTGCGTGATGATCGAAAAATAGACGCCCTTGATTCGCGATCGGAAGGCGAAGAAGCCGAACACGAATGCCAGCAGACCGGGCACCAGCACCACCATCAACAGGGTGGCCACGAACGAGTCGCTGAGCGCCCAGCTCCACGGCAGCTCTTTCCAATCGAGAAAGACCATGAAATCAGGCAGATCGCTCTTGTAGTTGCCGTCGCGACCGATCTGGCGCATCAGGTACATGCCCATCACATAGCCGCCGAGCGCAAAGAACACGCCGTGGCCCAGCGACAGGATGCCGGTATAGCCCCAGATCAGATCGATGGCCAGCGCGACCATTGCGTAACACATCATCTTGCCGACCAGCAGCACGGCATAGTCGCTCAGGTGCAAGGCGCTGCCGTCGGCAACCACCAGGTTGAGCAATGGCGCCAGCACAACCACCGCCAGCAAGGCCCCGATCACGCCAGCCCAGCCACGCAGGCTGAGCAGACGCGTTTGCACCGGCTCGGCGAGCGGGGCTGCCGGCACACCGTTGCGGGGCAAGTCGATACCGCGTCCGGGAAGGACCGCACTCATGAGTCGGCTTTCGTCAGGAGAAGAATGTCAGGCATGTCGCTCATCAGGCCTCGGCGCTGCGGCCCTTCATCGCGAACAGCCCTTGTGGCCGCTTCTGGATGAAGACAACGATCAGCACCAGCACGAAGATCTTGGCCAGAACGGCACCGGCCCAGCCTTCGAGCAGCTTGTTGATGACACCCAAACCGAGCGCCGCATACACCGTGCCGATCAACTGACCGACACCACCCAGCACCACCACCATGAACGAATCGACGATATAGCCCTGGCCCAGATCGGGGCCGACATTGCCAACCTGCGACAACGCGCAGCCGGCCAGCCCGGCAATACCCGACCCAAGCGCAAACGCGTAGGTGTCGACACGTGCCGTATTGACGCCCATGCAAGCCGCCATCTTGCGGTTTTGCGTCACGCCACGAACGAACAGACCGAGCCGCGTGCGCGAAACCATGAAACTCAAGCCAGCAAAAACCAGCACCGCAAAAACAATGATCGCGATCCGGTTGTACGGCAGCGTCAGGTTGCTCAGAACCTCGACCCCGCCGGACAACCAGCGCGGGTTTTCGACCGGTACGTTCTGCGCCCCGAACAACGAGCGAACGGTCTGCATCAGCACCAGGCTGATGCCCCAGGTCGCCAACAGCGTCTCCAGCGGCCGGCCGTACAACCAGCGGATCACGCCCCGCTCGAGAATGGCACCAACCGCCGCAGCGGCCAGAAAACTCATCGGGATCGCGACCAGCACATAAGCGTCGAAATAAGCCGGCAGCCAGGCGCGAAAGACGTTCTGCACCACGTAGGTTGCGTAGGCGCCGATCATCATCAGCTCGCCGTGCGCCATGTTGATGACGCCCATCAGGCCGTAGGTGATCGCCAGCCCCAGCGCAACCAGGACGAGGATCGATCCGAGGCTGATCCCGGTAAAGACCACGCCCAGGCTTTCGCCGAACGCGAGACGGGTTTCCAGGCTGGACAGGGCCGACTTCAATTCCGCACGCACCTCGGGGTCGGTTTCGGCGCCGGCAGCCAGGCGTTCGATCAACAGGGCCTTGGTTGCCGGCTCGGTGCTCTCGGCCAGCACGATGGCCGCTTTCAGGCGCCGGCCTCGATCCGGCGAGCTGACCATGATGGCGGCGCGCAACAAGGCAATCTGCGACTTCAGCTTCGGATCGGTCTCTACTTCCAGCGCTTTGTCGAGCAGCGGCAGGCGCGATTCGTCGGGCGCTTCCTGCAGCGCCTTGACGGCCTCTTCACGCTGCCCGCGGTCGGCCGACATCAGCTTCAGCGCAGCCAGTGCGGCTTTCAGCTCGCCGCGGATCCGGTTGTTGTTGATGATGTCGTCAGCTTGCGCCGGTAGCGGCTTTGCAAGCCCGCTGGCGGCATCGACCGCCTTGCCGCCGCGCACGACATAGACCTCGTCGCCGGCGACCTGCACCTCGTTGTCGAGCATGGCCTGGAAGAAGGCCTGTGCCTTGGGGTCGCCACCGATGGCGGCCTTGTTGATCGCCGCGATGCGCTCCTCGCTGTCGCCGACGGCCATCGCGCGAACCTCATCGGTGCTCAGCGCCAATGCGGGCGAGCCGGACATGGCGAAACTCAGCGCCAGCAACAGTCCGCGCAGGATGGCCAGCGGGTTCGCATTGCGAATGGTCTGCAAGACGTTTTCCGGTCGAGGTTCGGGTCAATCGCTGGAAGGTCAGTGAATGGCGGGACCCGAAGGTCCCGCCGCAAACCGTCCGATTGCGCGACTTACTTGGAGGCGACGGTCGACTTCTTGTCGACAACGTTCTTCTTGCCCTTGTTCTCGGGGATGTAGTCGCTCCACGGGTCGGCGACCACCGGGCCCTTGGTCTTCCATACCACGTTGAACTGGCCATCCGCCTTGACTTCGCCGATGAAGACCGGCTTGTGCAGGTGATGGTTTTCCTTGTCCATCGTCGAGATGAAGCCGCCGGGTGCCTGGAAGGTCTGGCCGGCCATTGCTGCAATCACCTTGTCGGTATCGGTCGACTTGGCCTTTTCGACTGCCTGCTTCCACATGTGGATGCCGATATAGGTGGCTTCCATCGGATCGTTGGTCAGCGGCTTGTCCTTGTGGCCCGGAATGTTCTTCGCCTTGGCATAGTCGGACCACTGTTTGATGAATGCCGTGTTGGCCGGGCTCTTCACGCTCATGAAGTAGTTCCAGGCGGCCAGGTGGCCGACCAGCGGCTTGGTGTCGACACCGCGCAGCTCTTCTTCACCGACCGAGAAAGCCACCACCGGCACATCGGTTGCCTTCAGACCCTGGTTGCCGAGTTCCTTGTAGAACGGCACGTTCGAGTCACCGTTGATGGTCGAGACGACGGCCGTCTTCTTGCCTTCGGCCGAGAACTTCTTGATCTTCGCGATGATGCCCTGGTAGTCGGCGTGGCCGAACGGGGTGTATTCCTCCATGATGTCGGCGTCGGCAACACCCTTGGACTTCAGGAAGGCGCGCAGGATCTTGTTGGTCGTGCGCGGATAGACATAGTCGGTGCCGAGCAGCACCCAGCGCTTGGCCGAGCCGCCGTCCTTGCTCATCAGGTATTCGACCGCGGGGATGGCCTGCTGGTTGGGTGCGGCTCCGGTGTAGAACACGTTCTTGCTGAGCTCTTCGCCCTCGTACTGGACCGGGTAGAACAACAGCGAATTTTTCTCTTCGAAAACCGGCAATACCGATTTGCGCGATACGGAGGTCCAGCAACCGAAGGTGACGGCCACTTTGTCCTGGTCGATCAGCTGCTTGGCCTTCTCGGCGAACAGCGGCCAGTTCGATGCCGGGTCGACGATCACGGCTTCGAGCTGCTTGCCCATCACGCCGCCCTTGGCGTTGATCTCGTCGATCGTCATCAACGCGACGTCCTTCAGGACCGTCTCCGAAATGGCCATGGTTCCGGACAGTGAATGCAGCACGCCGATCTTGATCGTATCGGCGGCAGTTGCCAGACCGGCAAATGACAGGGTTGCGGCGGCAAGGCCGACAGCGCTGAGCGAATGGGTAAAAGTGCGACGGCTGAGGCTCATGAATGCTCCTTGATAAGCTTGACTGGTGCTGTTTGACGGACAAGCAAAGCTTAAGGAGCGGCGCCACATTTCCCAATACGACAGATGGCGTAGAAGCGCGATGGCGCGTCGTCAGGACTGGCCGAGCGCGCCGACCCGGCTCATCGCCAGCGACGCCGCGGCGGTTCGCGTCTCGACGCCGAGCTTCTGATACACATGCTCGAGCTGCTTCTTCACTGTCGCCGGGCTGGTACCCAGGATGTCGCCGATGTCGCGATTGGTCTTGCCTTTGGCCAACCAGTACAAGACTTCGGCTTCGCGACCGGTCAGGCCGAAGGTGCTGCCGATTGCGTCGATCACCGCCTGGTCCGAACTTTCGCGCATCACCAGCAGCCACTCGTCTTCATCGGCCTCGTGCAAGGTGAAGATCAGGCGGTGCGGCCGTCGCAAAACGGCCGCGCCGTTCGCAAGCGTGCCGACGAACGACAACACCAGCGGGTGTGATGGTTGGCCGTTGCTGCGCCGCTCGCCTTCGCTGCGCACCCACGTCGCGACCTCCGGCGGCAGTTCAGGCTTCACAAAATGCGACTCGAGCATGCCGCGCGCCAGCGGTGTCTGCCAGACGATCCGGCTGTCACTGGCCCGCACCACCAGGCTGGCATGACCGAAGGCGTCGAGTGCAGTTCGGGCGTGACGGGCCTGCCGTGCGCCTTGCATGTGCACCATCATGCGGGCCAGCACCTCGCGGGTGCGGATCGGTTTGGTCACGTAGTCGACACCGCCAGCGCCAAACGCGCTGACGACATGTTCGGTTTCGGTCAGGCCGGTCATGAAGACGATCGGAATGTGTGCGGTATCTTCGTTGGCCTTCAGTCGCCGCGCCACTTCGAAGCCATCGATGCCGGGCATCATGGCGTCGAGCAGGATGATGTCGGGCATCGCCTGCTGGGCGCGCTGCAATGCCGTCTCGCCATCGGTGGCAATCAGCACGGTAAATCCCGCCTCGTCGAGTGCGTCGTGCAGCACCGACAGGTTATCGGGCACGTCGTCGACGATCAGCACCACGTCGGCGCTGCTGCGGTCGATCGGATCCGTTGCACCGGCAACGACCGAAAAAGCAGGGTTCAACGGCTCGCTCATCGCAGCGATCCTGCGCCTGCGGCGGCTGCATCGACGCGGTCGGTCGCCTGCCGCAAAAGCCCGCTCATCGCTTCAAGCTGGAAATTGCGCGCCAGGGATCGCATCTGCATCACAAACGCCACACAGCGCCGATCTTCGGCCTCGATCTTGTCGAGTTGGCGCAAGATGCCGCGCAAATAACCGAGGTCGATGACGGTCTGCAGCGCCCCGAGTTCTGCCGCAGCGGGAAAAACGATCGACAAGCCATCGGTTTGCCGTTCCGGCCCGACGTCCGGCCCGCTCATTCGAGCCAAGGGCATGACCAAGCGCTGCTCGCGCCATTCGATGTGCAGGGCACGCCCCAGCCAATCGAGCAGTTCATTCTTGCGAACCGGTTTGAGGATGAAATCATCGGTCGCCACGCCAGCCGAATTGTCGGCGCCACGCTCGAAGGCGTTTGCTGAAACGATGGCCAGCGGCGCATCGCTCAAGCGCTCGTTGCGCAGACGCCGAACCGTTTCCCAGCCGTCGATACCTGGCATCGCCAGATCCATCAGGATGGCGTCCGGGCTGAAATCGCGCAGCACCTCGAGGCACTCCCAGCCGGACGCCGCTTGCCGAACATCGAAGCCGAGCGGCACCAACATGCTGCATATCAGCCCGCGGTCGACTTCTTCGTTGTCGACCACCAGCACGCGCTTGCGTGCGCCGCTGTAGCCGACCCGCTGACTGCCTGGCAGCTTCCGACCCGCCACTGCTGCCCGGACTTCGGGCAGAAACAGGCGGATCCTGAAAACGGTGCCGGCGCCGCCAGCGTCGGCAGCCGGGTGCTGCGCCGCCGGCGCCGCAGTGGGGGTGCTGTGCACGGTGATCTCGCCGCCCATCAAGTCGGTCAGCATCTTGCTGATTGTCAAGCCGAGGCCGGTGCTGCCGGCCGGACCACTGCCGCCGCCAGCACCCGACGCGGCACCACGTCCGAAGGGCTCGAAGATCTGCGCCATCTCCGACGCTGCGATGCCTGGGCCGGTATCCTCGATTTCGAATGTCGCCATCTCTCGCGCATGGCGAACGCGGAAGACGACCCCGCCGCGCTGCGTGAACTTGACAGCGTTGCCAAGCACGTTGATCAGAATCTGGCGCAGCCGCTTTTCGTCGGCTCGAACCACCTCGGGCAGATTGGGGTCGGTCACGCAACGAAACGAAATGCCCTTGCCTGCCGCCTGCAGTTCGAACAGGTGGGCGATCTGCTGCAGCAGGTCGCGCCATTGCAGCGGCTTGACATCGAGCGACAACTTGCCGCTTTCGATTCGCGCCAGATCGAGCGTGCCTTCGATCAATGACAACAGATGTTCGCCGCCGCGCCGGATGACGCTGACCGCCTGTCGGCGATGCGGCGGCACATTGGCATCTTCATCGAGCAGTTGGGCGTAGCCGATGATGCTGTTCAACGGCGTTCGCAGTTCATGGCTGATCGTCGTGATGTAGCGGCTCTTGGCGCCATTGGCCAGTTCGGCCTGCAGTTTGGCCTCCTGCAGCGCCTCGTCGGTCAGGCGATGCGATTCGATCTCGTTGACCAGCAGGTGGGTCTGTCGATTCGACTCTTCCTGCGCCACCTGCGCGCTGCGGTGCTTGAGCACCAGCCACCAGGCAACCACGGCGCTGATCACCAGCAGCGCGGCGAACAGCTTGACAAAACCCATCTGCAGCGCGGCCTCGGCCTCGCGCGTCAACAAGCTGCCGCCGGCCGTCATCGCGCGGCGCTGATGGTGAAAGATGGCGACGAAAAGTCCGGCCAGCGCCGGCACGGCCAGCGCCATCAACATCAGATAGTGGCCAAGCTCGGTATCGAGGCGCCGCCACAAGCCGCCTGGTACCAACCATTTGGCCGCGGCTCGCCATTGCACCGCCAGCCGGGCGTCGGGCTTGCACAGATCGTGACAGCGGGCATCGAGCGAACAGCACAGCGAGCAGATGCTGCCGCGATAGGCAGGGCAGAACGCCATGTCGTCATGCTCGTATTCGCGTTCGCAGATCACGCAGCCGGTGAGGCGCTTGTAGCTGCCGACTTCGCCGGCCGGCACAGCCTGTTCGGGCAGCGGCTGGCGGGCAATGTAGTAGCGTCCGCCGGTCGCCCAGGCGAGGACCGGCGACACCACGAACGCCGTGACCAGCGCGATCAATGCCGAGAAGGCCTGCGCCAGCTCGCCGAGCACACCGGTATAAGCGGCAATCGACAGGATCGAGGCCACCCCCATCGCGCCAACCCCGACCGGGTTGACGTCGAACAGATGGGCGCGCTTGAACTCGATTCCTTTGGGCGACCAGCCCATCGGCTTGTTGATCACCAGATCCGCGACCACCGCCATCATCCAGCTGATGGCAATGTTGGAGTACAGCCCGAGTACCTTGCCGAGCGCCTGGAAGACATTCAGCTCCATCAGCATCAAGGCGATCAGGATATTGAAGATCATCCAGACCACCCGCCCGGGATGGCTGTGCGTCAAGCGAGCGAAAAAATTGCTCCAGGCGAGCGAGCCCGCATAGGCATTGGTCACGTTGATCTTCAGCTGCGAAATGAAGACGAACAAGGCGGTGGCGGCCACGGCCAGGCCGTAATTCGAGAACACCGCGCCGTAGGCGACCAGATACATCTGATTCGGATCGACGGCGCGGTCGAGCGGCACCGAATAACCGATCGCCAGGAACGCCAGCAGGGCGCCGCCGAGCATCTTCAGCACACCTGGAATCACCCAGCCCGGGCCGCCGATCATCACCCCTGACCACCAGCGCAGATCGATGCGGCGCCGCCCGTTGGTGTGTCTTCGCGTCGCAGGCTCGGGCATGAAGCGAAGATAGTCGGCCTGCTCGCCCATCTGCGTGATCAAGGCAACGCCGACCGTCATTGCAGCACCGAACTTGAGCAGGTCGAAACCGGCTGTCAGCGGCTTGCCCGGCTGGCCGGCATCGCCGCCGCCGTAGGCCCAGATATCGCGCAGCACAGCCGGATGCTGCTGGAACACATAGACGAACGGCACGATCAACATCACCAGCCAGAGCGGCTGGGTCCAGACTTGCAGCCGGCTGATCGTCGTGACGCCGTGGGTGGCAAGCGGAATGACGACCAGCGCGCACAGCAGGTAACCCCAGGCCGGCGGGATGTCGAATGCCAGTTCGAGGGCATAGGCCATGATGGCGGCCTCGAGCGCAAAGAAGATGAAGGTGAACGAGGCATAGATCAGCGAGGTCACCGTCGAGCCGATGTAGCCGAAGCCGGCGCCACGGGTCAACAGATCCATGTCGACGCCGTGCCGGGCGGCGTAGACACTGATCGGCCAACCGGCGAGAAAAATGATCAGCCCGGTGGCCAGGATCGCCCAGAAGGCGTTGATGAAGCCATAGTCGACCAGCAAGGTGCCGCCGACGGCTTCGAGTACCAGAAACGACGCCGCACCAAAAGCGGTATTCGCCACCCGCATGGCCGACCATTTGCGAAATGAGCGCGGCGTGAAGCGCAGCGCGTAGTCTTCCATGGTCTCGCGCGCGACCCAGCTGTTGTAGTCGCGGCGCACCTTGACGACGCGCTGCACTGCATCGGTGCCCTGTGGATGCACCATTGCGGGGCCGAGCGGTGGGTCGAGAGCCTTGGCGGGCGCAGAAGAAAGTGTCACCTGACCAATGGGCGCAAGCGGCGTGCCAGTCAATACCCGCTCCGGCAGGTGTTGACCGTATGAGCGGCTTCAGCGCTTCATCCGCGAAGAGCCCGAAGCGCAGCTGAAACGGCTGTTACAAAAAATTCAAGCGCTTGATCCAGCGAAGCCCGGCACGTGATCTGCTAACTTCGACTCCATGGAACTCACGCCGCGCGAGAAAGACAAGCTGCTCATCTTCACCGCAGCACTGCTGGCCGAGCGCCGCAAGGCGCGCGGGCTGAAGCTGAACTACCCCGAGGCGGTGGCGCTGATCAGTGCGGCCATCATGGAAGGCGCTCGCGACGGCAAAAGCGTTGCCGACCTGATGGCCGATGGGCAATCGGTGCTGGGCCGCAGCGACGTGATGGAGGGCGTCGCCGAACTGATTCCCGAGATCCAGATGGAAGCCACCTTCCCCGATGGCACCAAGCTGGTCACTGTCCACCAGCCGATTCGCTGATCGCTCATCGACGTTTGTCGATCGGCTTGCCTTTTTTTGATGCCTGACCTTCCCGAGGAGGCTGACGACATGCCAATCGTTCCTGGCGAACTGTTGACCGACGGCGCCGACCACGCGCTGAACCCCGGACGTCGCACCGTGACGATCGTGGTCGAAAACGGCGCCGACCGGCCGATTCAGGTCGGCTCGCATTACCACTTTGCGGAAACCAATGCCGCGCTCGCCTTCGACCGCGCTGCCGCGCATGGCATGCGCTTGAACATCGCATCGGGCACCGCGGTGCGTTTCGAGCCCGGCCAGCAACGCACCGTCGAACTGGTCGACTACGCCGGCGACCGGCAGGTGTTCGGATTTCGCGCACTCGTGCAAGGAAAGCTCTGATGGCAAGCATCGATCGCCGCGCATACGCTGAAATGTATGGCCCTACCGTTGGCGACCGCCTGCGGCTGGCCGATACCGAATTGCTGATCGAAGTCGAGCGAGATCTGACGCTGCAAGCCGGCGGGTATGGCGAGGAAGTGAAGTTCGGCGGCGGCAAGGTGATTCGCGACGGCATGGGGCAGGGTCAGCGAATCAACGGCCCGGGCCCGGCAGATGCCGTCGATTGCGTGATCACCAACGCCTTGATCGTCGACCACTGGGGAATCATCAAGGCCGACATCGGCCTGCGCGGCTGCCGCATCGCGAAAATCGGCAAGGCCGGCAACCCCGATGTGCAACCGGGCGTCGATATCGTGATCGGGCCGGGCACCGAGGTGATCGCTGCCGAAGGCCTGATCGTCACCGCAGGCGGCATCGACTGTCATATCCATTTCATCTGCCCGCAGCAGATCGACGAAGCCCTCAACAGCGGCATCACGACGATGCTGGGCGGTGGCACCGGGCCGGCAACCGGTACCTACGCCACCACGTGTACACCGGGGCCGGCCAATCTGGCGCGCATGCTGCAGGCGGCCGACTCTTTTCCGATGAATCTCGGCTTTCTCGGCAAGGGCAACGCCAGCCGTCCCGACGCACTGCGCCAGCAGATCGAGGCCGGCGCGATTGGCCTGAAGCTGCACGAGGACTGGGGCACGACGCCCGCAGCGATCGACTGTTGCCTTGGTGTTGCGGAAGAAACCGACACCCAGGTCGCGATCCACAGCGATACGCTGAACGAATCCGGCTTTGTCGAGAACACCATTGCCGCAACCAAGGGACGCACGCTGTGCGCCTTCCACACCGAAGGTGCGGGCGGTGGCCATGCACCCGACATCCTGCGCGTTGTCGGCGAGGAGAATTTTCTGCCATCGTCGACCAATCCGACGATGCCCTACACGATCAACACCGCCGACGAACACCTCGACATGTTGATGGTCTGCCATCACCTGGACGCCAGCATCGCCGAGGACCTGGCCTTTGCCGAAAGCCGGATCAGGCGTGAGACCATCGCCGCCGAAGACGTGTTGCACGACCTCGGCGCGATCAGCATGATGAGCAGCGACAGCCAGGCGATGGGACGGGTCGGCGAGGTGATCTTGCGTACTTGGCAGACGGCGCACAAGATGAAGGTGCAGCGCGGGTGGCTGAGGCCAGCCGATGACCGGGCCGGTTTGCTGGAATCGCCTGCCCCCATTCCCGGCCCTTCCCCCAGCGGGGGAAGGGAGCGAACGGGCGTCTGCGACGCCGATTCCAGGAATGACAACCACCGCGTCAAGCGCTACATCGCCAAATACACGATCAACCCGGCGATTGCCCACGGCATCAGCCACGAGGTCGGCAGCATCGAAGAAGGCAAATGGGCCGATCTGGTGTTGTGGCGCCCGGCCTTTTTCGGCATCAAGCCCTCGCTGATCCTGAAAGGCGGCTTCATTGCCGCCGCCGCGATGGGCGACCCCAACGCCAGCATCCCGACACCTCAACCGGTGCACTACCGGCCGATGTTCGGCAGCTTCGGCGGCGCATTGCATGCCGGCTCGCTGACCTTCATGAGCCAGAGCGCGCTGGCGGCTGATCTGCCGCACGCCCTGCACTTGCACAAGCCGGTTGCCACAGTCAAGGCCTGCCGCAGCGTGCGCAAGCAGCAGATGATCCACAACAGTTGGCTGCCGAAGATGGAAGTCGATTCGCAAACCTATCAGGTCCGAGCCGACGGCCAACTGCTGACCTGCGAACCCGCGACCGTGTTGCCGATGGCGCAGCGTTATTTTCTGTTCTGATCCGATCGGCCGCACCCTGGCGTGCCGCCCATCCGATCATCCGCCCAGCGGCCAGAGTCAAGCTGGCAACGGCTGGGGCAATGTTGACCTGGCCTCGATATAGATCCGCCGCATTTGTGGATAACGCTCGCGGATGCCCTGCTCGATCGATTCGATCTCGACGGTAAGCTGACCCACCGGCAAGTCTGGTTCGAATTGCACATCCATCACCAACAACACCTCGTTGGTTCCGATGTACATCGACAGGGGCAGCGACGCTTCACGCACCGAACCTCGAGCTTTGACCAGGCTACGGATCGCCTGCGCGGTATCGGGGCGGATGCCTTCGCCGATCACCAGGCCGCGCGACTCGCGCATCAGGACCACCGCTACCGCCGTCAGCAACACGCCGATCAGAAGCGAGGCCACGCCGTCGAGCTCGGGCATGTCCAGCGCATGGCTTGCCCACACGCCGGCCGCCGCGATCCCCAGACCGATCAAGGCCGCCGAGTCTTCGGCAATGACGGTATAGGTCGACGGATCCTTGCTTGCGTGCAATGCCCGCCAAAACGGCCGCGCGCCGCGGCTCGAATTGAATTGCCGCAATGCGATCAGCAGGCTCGCGCCCTCGAAGACAGCGGCCGCGAGAAGCACCACATAACTCCAGAACGGGTCGCTCACCGGTTCAGGGTTGCGCAGATGAACCACGCCCTCGTAGAACGAGACCCCACCGCCGACGCCGAAAATCATCACCGCGACGATCAGGCTCCAGAAATACATCTCCTTGCCGTGACCCAGCGGATGCTCGGCCGTTGCCGGGCGGGCACTCAGCTTCATGCCGACCAGCAACAGCACGCCGTTGCAGGTGTCGACCGCCGAGTGAATGCCCTCTGAAAGCATCGCCGAACTGCCGGTGATTCCGGCGACGACGAATTTGGTCACCGCAATCGACGAATTCGCCGCAATCGCCCCGTATACGGCAAGCTTCGATTCAGCCATGCAGCGTTGAACGCACCGTCGTGGCGAAGATCAGCCCGGCCGCCGCAGCGCGACCGAAAATCCACGAGCGACACCGGGGCGCGCCATCATCCTCAGATACCAGCGCTGAACATTCGGAAAGTCGGCCAGATCGACCTGATGGCGCTCGTGACGCCAGGCCCAGCCGATGATTGCGAAATCGGCGATCGAAACCTCGCCGGCAAAAAAATCACGCCCGGCGAGGCGTTTGTCCATCACGTCGTAGAGACGCCTCGTCTCGGCCATGTATCGCTGCAAGCCGTAGCGGCGCTCGGTTTCGTCCTTCAAGGCGATGAAATGGTGCACCTGCCCCGGGGCCGGACCGAAACCACCCATCTGGAACATCAGCCACTCCAGCACTTCGGTCTGGGCGCGCTCGTCGCTCGGCCAGAACTTGCCGGTTTTTCGACCCAGGTAGATCAGGATCGCGCCCGATTCGAAAACGCTGATCGGCGAGCCGCCCGGGCCGGACGGGTCGACGATCGCGGGAATCTTGTGATTGGGGCTCAGTGCGACAAAACCCGGCGAATGCTGCTCGCCCTTGGTGATGTCGACGATGTGGGTGTCGTAGGGCAGCGCCATCTCCTCCAGCGCCACGCTGATCTTGCGCCCGTTCGGCGTATCGAAGGTGTGAAGTTGAATGCTCAAGACGGTTCCAGATTAAAAGACGTTGGGGGTGGCGCGGGCTGACTCAAGCCGGCCTGCGGCTCGCACCGGCCAGCTCGTTCCAGCGCCCGGCGCCGAGCCCGATCAGCTCGGCGGCGTTTTCGAGTTCAGCCCAGGTTGTGGCGTCGACGACGATGCCGGCTGCACGTTTTGCGCGGACGGCCAGTTCGGGCTCGCCCGCAAAAACGATGCCCTTCGCCTCGTCGACCGGGCGTGCCGAGCGCACCCATTCGAGCAACTCGTCGATCGACTGATCCATCGATCCATGCTCGGCAAAAAATCCTGGATCGATCGCGATCGTCAGCATGTTGTTGACGATACGGCGGCTGCTCGGGGCGCCAGTCAGCACCGGGCCGCCAAACAGCGCCGCACCGAGAATTTCACACATCAACGCCAGCCCCGAACCTTTGTGATCGCCGAACGGCAGCAGCGCACCATGCGGCGATGCAAACAGGTCGGCCGGGTTCAGACTCGGTTCGCCGTCCGAATTGAGCAGCGAATCAGGTGGCACGTTGCGGCCTTCGTTCATCGCGACACGCGCCTTGCCGACCGCAATCTTGCTGGTCGCGAAGTCGAGCACCAACGGCGGCTTGCCTTGGCGCGGAACGCCGATTGCGATCGGATTGGTGACCAGGCGAGGCTGGCGCCCTCCGAACGGCGCCACCATCGGAATGCTGATGACGTTGACAAAGTGCAAGGACACCAAACCCGCCGCACTGCATTGCTCGGCCCAATGGCCGATCCGCCCGAGGTGGTGGCTGTTGCGCAAGCCGATCAGGCTGAGACCGTGCTCACGAGCCACCTGGATCGCCACCGCCATGGCTTCATGGCCCGCCACCTGCCCGAGCCCGTAGGCCGCATCGAGCACCCGGATTGCGCCGGCTTCCATCACCGGTTTCGGATGCGCGTTGAGCTGAAGGTCACCCGCCAGCAACACCTCGACATAGCGTGGAACCATGCCGACGCCGTGAGAATCGTGCCCCGTCAGATTGGCACCGACCAGCTGCGCGGCAACCAGTTCCGCTTCGCGCGCCGAACTACCGGCCTGGCTGAACAGCGCCGCCACTGCTGAACCCAATTTCGTCGGACTGACCACCACATCGCTTGCTGTCCTTGCTGTCATCTGTGCCAGATCCTTTTTTTGCCAAACGGCAAGCATACGGGTTGTCGGCCCGACGTTTGGCCAGTCCGACTCGGAAAGCAGGATTTTGCCTACACCGCGTCTGAGCCTGCACCGACATCGGCAATCACTCGAAACATCGAAGATACATCCGTCGCAGCCGAGCACCTGGGCAATTTCCAGCGTGAACCACCGACCGGCCTGCCGACCCCACACACAAGGATTGCCATGCACAGCCTGCAAGCCAGATCATCGCTCGATATTTCCCACGGTTTGTCGCGCGGCTTGCATTTTCGCCGTCTGCGCCAACCGACGCCGCTGCCCACCCTGACACGCCGGTTTGAAGCCGACAGCCTGACCGATCGGCTGCTGGGTGCGCTGAAACTGCGTCGGCGCTGAACTTGCCACCCGAGTCGTACGCCATGCATGCCTCCGTCGAACAAACCGGTGTTTCGCGTCCTGGAAATGAACGCGTTGCCAGTGTTGCTCGTGCGGGCTCGTGGCCAGCGTTGACGGGGCCTGTCGCAGCGTCTTTTGCCCGTCAGGGCGGTGTTGTCAGCGCCGAAGACGCGGCGTTGCTGATGAGACGTCATTGTGAGCAGCCGGTGTCTCAACTGGCGCGCTGGATCGTCGGTTCTCACATCGTCCACTTCAATGACATGTGCCAGACCTGGATTCCATTGTTCCAGTTCTATCTCGACGATATGTCGATCAGGCCCGAGATCGGTGCATTGCTGGCTGAATTGGCGCCTGTGATGGAGGGCGACGAACTCGCACACTGGTTTGTCACCGCCAACGATTGGTTGGCGGGCGCATCACCGCTTGAAACGCTGGAAGCCGATTTTTCCTCAGTTCTGGAGGCAGCACGCGCCGATCGATTCGTGACGGCAGGCTGACCATCAAGGCCCGACGCTAAAACGAAGGCCGTTGTAACGCAGTACGGCGTCGCGCTGACGGATTTGTTCGAGCACGAGCCCCGGCCGTATCTGTTCACCCTCATGCCATAGCTCGCCGTTGACGACCAACATGCGCTGAGCCGGGTCGGCTGAATAAACCGACCCGCTGACAACAATCTGCGGCAAGGTTCGCTGGACATCGGCAGCCAGGTCCTGACGACTCGGAATTGCCGTCTTTGCCTCGCTTGAAGGTTTCACCAGTGCAAGCGCTGCACCGGCTGCGCCCGTCGGGGCCTTGTCGGACATCGGCTTGCTGGTCGATTCCTTCACTTCGTTGCGGCGCTCGGGAAGTTGGGCTTGTCTGGGCAAGGCAACATCACTTGGCGAGGCAGGCGGCGGCTCGACAGCGAATTGATGGCCCGGCAATCCTCGATCGATCTCTGCAGTCATCGAGTCTTTTGAATCGGCCATGGCATCCGCCCGAGACCGCACGGCGACAGGCAAGTCGGCCGGCGGGCGGGTCGATATCGACCGTCCGAGCAGAAGCCAAAGAGCAACGCCGGCTACAACAACGAGCAAAGCCGCCAGCCAGATCGTCCCAGGCCGTCGTTGCACGGCCTTCGGCAGCGCGGACGGCTGCGCCAACGGGATCGCCGTCTGGTGAAGACCGGGGACGCGGCCTCGCGAGCGTTGGGCTTCGGCACGGCGCAAGGCATCGAGAATCTGTGACATGGGCAGTTCAGCGAGCGCTGACCAGGCGGGGCTCGGCGACGCCGGTTGCGCGGTTCAACGCCATCAGGGTCATGGGTCCGGGCAAGCCGTCTGCCACCAGACCCTGGGCGCGCTGAAAGGTCAACAAGCGTTCGCGCAATGTGTTGTCGATCTGCCGGATATCCGGCCGTGGCGGGTCGCCGTCGATGCTGGCCAGCCGCTCGGAGAGCCACCCGGCCAAGGGTTCGCTGCCATCACCGGGAGCCGCTCGAAGCAGCGGCTCGGGCACCTGCCAGAAGGTGCTGAATCCGCCCCTCCAGATCGACGCCAGATCGATCAAAGACAAATTGCGAGGCTGGCCGCCGACCAGCAGCGTGGCAGCCCGCGAATCGACGCCGACCAGCAGGACACGTTGCTCGCCGGCCAGCCGAGTCTTGACCGACAGGATGCCCGGCCGGGCCAGCTGACGTACCAAGGCGATGCCGCCGCTGCGATTCTCGAAACAGCCCAAGCGGAAACGGGCAGCGGCCAGACAGGCGTCGCCCGAGCCGAGCTTGATCCCCCAGACGCCGGCCAAGGCCCGCCAGGCGGCCTGCTCGTCGACCGGCACCGCTCGCAAGGCGCTCACCAGATCGTTCAGCTCGATCGGGGATGCCTGCGATGCGTCGACTGCCGCATCAGGTGGTTGCGAAGTGGCGGCACCCGGCGATCGATCAAGCGACGCCTGAGCCGCCGCTGAGGCGACCTCGGCCAGCCCGACAGCGGGCTGCGAAACCACTTCGCCGGGCGCGTCATGGTTTCGCGCCGTGACGGCTGGCGTTGCTGTCGCCAGCGCGATTGCCACCGGCTTTGCCACCGGTCGGTCGTCCCAATTGCGCCAGGCCACCAGCCCGGCAGCAAAAACAACCGATCCCGTCGCCATCCCGGCGGCAAACCGTTTCCAGTCACCATCCCGCCAAGGGCGGTCGCGGCGCGGCAGCGCTTGCTTGCCTTCGACCTCAACAGCTGCCTGTCGCAAGGTCGCTCGATCGACGACCGCCAAGCCCTGCCCATACGCGCCGAGCAACGCCCGGTCGCACAATCGGTTGATGCGCCGCGGAATTCCGCCACTGTGCCGATGAATGCTGCGGAGCAATTCCGGGCCGAGCGGACTGGGGCCGTGCAGACCGGCCAATTGCAGCCGGTGCAGCAGATAACGGCCCGTATCGGCCTCGTCCAATGCCCCAAGGTGGTATCGCGCCACCACCCGCTGCGCCAGTTGCTCCAGACCGGGTTGCGCCAACATGTCGCGCAACTCGGGCTGGCCGACCAGAATGATCTGCAGCAGCTTGCGCTCGCTGGTCTCCAGATTGGTCAGCAGACGCAGCTGCTCGAGTACCTCGGGCGAAAGCAGCTGCGCCTCGTCGATCATCAGCACGCTGTTGCGGCCGGCCGCGTGGGCGTCGAGCAAAAAACGGTTCAGCGGATCGAGGTAGGTTTTTACCGTGGCTTGGCTGGCGCCCGCTGGCGCTTCGACGCCGAACTCGTCGCAAACCGACGCCAGCAGCTCGGTCACCGTCAGCTTCGGGTTGAAGATATAGGCGATTCGGCAATCGACAGGCACCTGATCGAGGAAACATCGACACACCGTCGTCTTGCCGGCGCCGATCTCGCCGGTCAGCAGGACGACGCCGCCGCCGGAATCGAGACCGTATGTCAGATGAGCGAGCGCCTCCCGGTGCCGCTCGCTCATATACAGATAGCGGGGGTCGGGCGCGATCGAAAACGGTTCGTGCCCGAGGCCGAAGTGCTGCACGTACATGGGCGACAAGAATACCCGCAGATGCTCAGCCATCCCGCTGGCCGACCGATGGCACACTGACGACCATGTTGACGATCACCAAATGTCTTGCCGGCGGACGCGGACTGGCGCCGGCTTTGCGCAGGCGGGCGGCCACCGTCACGCTCAGCTGGGACCAACGCCAACGAAGCCGCTTCGAGGCGTGCGACAGTCTCGACCGGCCAATCGGTGTCTTTCTGCCACGTGGCAGCGTCGTTCGCGGCGGCGATGTGCTGGTGGCCGAAGACGGCTCGTTGCTCAGTGTGATTGCTGCCGACGAATCACTGATGGAAGTGCGCCATTGCAGTGCGCACGGCTCGCCATTCGACCTGCTACGCGCCGCCTACCATCTGGGCAACCGCCATATCGCGCTGGAATTGCAGACCGATCGCCTGTTGCTGGAACCGGATCATGTATTGGCCGACATGCTGCGCGGCATGCATCTGATCGTCAGCGACGTGTGCATGCCGTTCGAACCTGAGTCGGGTGCGTATGCGGCATCGCCTGCACAGGGTCATGAACACGGGCATGGTCACGGTCCTGACCACGGCCATCACCATGGATCATCCGGCCACCGCCATGAATGATTCCCGCGGCGCACTGTCGCTGCGTCTGATGTGGCTGGCATCGCCGGCGCTGCCGGTCGGTGGTTTCAGCTATTCGGAGGGCCTGGAGTCCGCTGTCGAACACGGGCTGGTGACCAATGAAACGCAGGCTTCGCAATGGCTGCTCGATCAGATGTGGCTGGCGCAGGTGCGCGCCGACTGGGCGGTTGCGGCCGCTGCGCACGATGCCTGGCAAAACGACGACTGGCCTGCACTGCCGCCGCTCAATGACTGGGTGCTGCAGAGCCGCGAGTCGGCTGAACTTCGCCTGCAGACCGAGCAGACCGGCCGCTCCCTCCTCCAGTGGCTGCGCAATGACGCCGATGCAGGCGATCGCCGGATTGCGCAACTGGCCGGCTTGAGTCCCGCCCCGAGCTGGCCACTGGCCTTTGCGCTGGCTACGGCACTCGCCGGGGCGACTGTCCGACAGGCGCTGCAGGCACTTGCTTTCAGCTGGGCCGAAAACATGGCCCAAGCCGCAATCAAGGCCGTGCCGTTGGGCCAGGCGGCCGCGCAACGGGTGCTCGCTCGTCTGGTCGACCAGATTCCGGCCGCGATCGAACAGGCCATCGCGCTGCCACCGGCGGCCCGGCAAGCGCATGCGCCCCTGCTGGCGATCCTGTCGGCCCGCCACGAAACCCAGTACTCGCGCCTCTTCCGCTCCTGAGCAATACCGGCTCCTGGCATCAAATCTGCTCGAAATCGCGCAATCTCCCAACCGACTCGCCACCATGAACCGACTGCACGACATTGCTCGACGCACCAAGCGATTGCCGCCGCTGCGGGTGGGAATCGGCGGCCCGGTGGGCTCGGGCAAGACGACTTTGGTCGAGATGTTGTGCAAGGCGCTGCGCGACCGCTACGACCTGGTCGTGGTCACCAACGACATCTACACCAAGGAAGATCAGCGGCTGCTGACGGTTGCCGGAGCGCTCGATGCCGAACGAATCATCGGGGTCGAAACCGGGGGCTGTCCGCATACCGCGATCCGCGAGGATGCGTCGATCAATCTCGAAGCCGTCGATCGCATGCTGGCGAAATTTCCCGATGCCGACATCGTCTTCATCGAATCCGGCGGCGACAACCTGGCCGCCACCTTCAGTCCCGAATTGTCCGACCTGACGATCTACGTGATCGACGTGGCCGCCGGCGAGAAAATTCCGCGCAAAGGCGGGCCGGGCATCACGCGCAGTGATCTGTTCGTCATCAACAAGACCGATCTGGCGCCCTACGTCGGTGCCGATCTGGAGGTGATGCGCAGCGACACCATCCGCATGCGCAGCGGCCCGAATGGCCTGCGGCCGTTCGTGATGAGCAATCTGAAGACGCTGGCGGGGCTCGACGAGGTCATTGCGTTCATCGAGACGAAGGGAATGCTGAAGGCAGGATGAATGGGAATGGCGCTGCCTGCGCATCGGCGCTGCGGGTGTGCCACAGCGTCAGCGGAGCCCGCCCATCGACCGCAACGCCTTCACCGCGCCCGCGCCCACCGAAGCGCCGAACCGCTTCGCCAGGCGCTCAGCGACATTCTCGTGCGGGGTGTAGTCGATGATTTCTTCAGCCTTGACCACTTCACGGGCGACAAAGTCGAGGTTGCCGATCTTGTCGGCCAGGCCGAGCGCAACGGCCTGCTCGCCGTTCCAGTACAGGCCCGAGAAGGTATCGTCGGTGATCTTCAGCCGATCTCCGCGGCCTTCCTTGACGACGCGGATGAACTGCTGATGAATCTGATCGAGCATGCTCTGCAGATAGGCCCGCTGTTTCTCGTTTTGCGGCGTGAACGGATCGTTCATCGCCTTGTTGGCTCCAGCGGTGATCAATCGGCGTTCTACGCCGACCTTGTCCATCAGTTCGGTAAAGCCGAAGCCGTCCATCAACACGCCGATCGAGCCGACGATGCTCGCCTTGTCGGTGTAGATCTCGTCGGCAGCCACGGCAATGTAGTAGGCACCCGACGCACAAACCTCTTCGACGACGGCATAGACTTTTTTCTTGTGAAGGGCTTTCAGGCGACGGATCTCGTCGTTGACGATGCCGGCTTGAACCGGGCTGCCACCGGGCGAATTGATGCGCAGCACAACCGCCTGCGAGCCGGTGTCCTCGAAGGCATTTTTCAATGCGCCGACCAGCAGTTCGGCACTGGCCTCGGAATCCGCGGAGATTTCGCCGCGTACCTCGACCAGGGCCGTGTGCCGCCCGCTCGGGGTCGGCCCCAAGTTGCGCGCGGCCAGCACGCTCCAGACAACGAGCAGCAGCAGCAACATCCAGAACAGGCGCGAAAAAATCCGCCAGCGGCGCTCACTGCGTCGGTCCCGGATGTAATCGCGGGCAAACTGCTCGACAACGCTGTCCATCCGGGTCCAGGACGGCGGCCCGGCGCGCTCGTTCACATCGGTCGGTCCGATGGGGCGATCGCTCGGCGGCGAGGTGGGCGGAAAGGAATCGGACGAACTCATGGCTGACTTTCAGGGGCCGGAACTGCCGGCCGGATTGCGGTGGAAGGATACCAATAGACCTGCGCATCGATCTCCTCGACACGCAGCGCTGTGAGATTGGCGCGCCCGCACGGGCCGCCGATGCAGGCGCCATCACGGGGCCGATAGGTCGCACCGTGAATGGAGCAGATGATGCTGCTGCGCTCACTGTCGAGAAACTCGCCTGGCAACCAGTCCATCTCGGCGGGCACATGCGCGCAGCGGTTCAGGTAGGCCACCAGTCGGCCGTCGTGTCGAAGCACGAAAGCTCGTACCGGCGCGCCGTATTGCCGCACCTCGAACAACATGGCCAGCCCACGCTCGACCAGTCGAGCCGACGCGCACAACCAGACGGCGTCTGCCGGCCTATCCATGGACGGCAAGCCAATCGCCCAGTTCTTTCACGCTATGGGCGACAAAGAGCGGCCCGTGCGCCGCAAACCCGGTATGCGCATGCGCGCCGTAGCCGACGCCCACACTGGCGGCCCCGGCATTCGATGCGAGAAGCAGATCGTGGGTGGTGTCGCCGATCATCAACGTACGGTCAGCGCGAACGCCGAGTTCATCCATCAGTTCGAGCAACATTTGCGGGTGCGGCTTCGACACCGTCTGGTCTGCCGTACGGGTGGCGTCGAACACACCCAGCAACTGAGCGCTCGCCAATGCCTCATCGAGCCCACTGCGAGATTTGCCCGTTGCAACGCCGAGCAGATGGCCGCGCTGCTTCAGCCTGTCGAGCAGCGGCAGCGCACCTGCGAACAGGCTCAGCTCATGCTGCCGCAAGACATAGTGATGGCGATAACGTGCACCGAGTTCGCCGTAGCGTTCACGCGGCAGGCCGGGCACCGCATGGCTCAAGGCATCGATCAGTCCCATGCCGATCACGTAGCTGGCATCCTGATCGCTCGGCGACGGCTCGCCCAGATCGACACAGGCCGACTGGATGCATCGGGTGATCAGCGCCGTCGAGTCATAAAGAGTGCCGTCCCAGTCGAAGACGATCAGATCGAAGCGGCGGTCTCGGGTCATGTCGGAATCTGCAAGGGTGAGCCAGCGGGCGCGCTGCCGGAGCGTCGATTGTCAGCGCGCCGCCGTCGCCGCCGCGAGGGCGCGCAACAAGACCTCGCATTCGGCCGGCAGCGCTGCCTGCAAGTCCAGCGCGTCGCCACTTCGCGGATGGGTCAGTCGCAGCTTGTGCGCATGCAAGAACATCCGATCGAAACGGCAGCCCGGCACGGCGGTGCCGCGTGCCAGTGCCTTGTTCAGCAAAAAATCGCCATATTTGTCGTCACCGGCGATCACATGACCGGCCGAAGCCAGATGAACCCGGATCTGATGAGTGCGCCCGGTCTTCAGCGACACCTCGAGCAGGCTGAACCCGGGCAACTGCTGCGCCAGACGAACCAGCGTGATCGAGCGCCGACCCTCGGTGTTGTCAGCGGCAACCGCGCGAACCCTGCGCTCGCCGGCGGCGTCGAGGTATTTGTGCAGCGGCTGGTCGATCACCTTGTGGTTGGCTGGCCAATTGCCGACCACCAGGGCGCTGTAGATCTTGGCCATCGGCGCATCACTGCTGCGTTGACGAAACTGCTCCTGAAGCGCCAGCAGCGCCGAGCGCTTCTTGGCGATCAGCAGCAGTCCGGAAGTTTCCTTGTCGAGCCGGTGAACGAGTTCGAGAAACGGTGCAAGCGGCCGCGCCTGGCGCAATTGCTCGATGACCCCGAAACTGACGCCGCTGCCGCCATGGACCGCAACGCCGGCCGGCTTGTCGATTGCGAGCAGGCAGTCGTCCTCGAAAACGATCGGAAATTCACGAGCTGGCGGATCGCCTGCTGTGCCGACTTCGTGCGCTGCGGCGACGCGCACCGGCGGGATCCGCACATCGTCACCGATGGCCAGCCGCGTATCGGCAGCGGCGCGCCCCTTGTTGACGCGGACCTCGCCGCTGCGGATCACCCGGTACAGATGAGTCTTCGGAACGCCTTTGAGCTGCTTGACCAGATAATTGTCGAGCCGCTGGCCCTCCGAGCCTTCGTCAACCCGCAAATGCCGCACGCTCGGCGCTGCGACGGTAGGGGCGGGTGGGCTTGATGCGGGTCTGGATTCGCCCGATGCGGCGGCAGGATGACGCCCGCTCGCAGGCCCGCGGCGCGGTGCGGCGACTGGTAATCGTTTGGCCGGTATAATCGGTCGCGCCACGTTGTTGCCGTAAGTGTTTGATTTTTCAGAGTTTACGTCGCACAAGCGGAGACATCATGGCTGCCGGGCAAGGCCCGGTTATCCGGTGATGCAACATGTCGATGCGGTTTCGACCGGCACGGTCCTTCAGGGACTCTGCGATCGATCGCCCGGCATGGCAGAGAAAATCAAGAACGAACCTCAGTAAAAGGTCTTCCAGGCGGGAGACGATCTGCGTGGCTACAAATGCCGCTTCGGCATCGCCACTGCAACGCGCTTTCGCCTGCGTCAAGTGAATCCAAGCGGATGTTGTCGACGCTCCTCCCTCCCCAGCTGCACCTTCGGCGCACACTGTTCGGGCCATCAGCCTGTGACACGGTGTGGCGCACGGGTGCCGCGGAAAAGTTGCGCATCGAACCCCACCTGCCTGCCCACCGTCGGCCGTTTCGGCTGAACCGTGGCTGGGCCGCCGCTGAAAACACAAGTACGCGCGCGCCAACGCTGCGGCAACGGCTGGTCTGCTGACCAGCCCATTGCTGCGGTCCAGGGCGATTCCTTCCGGTTCCTCCACGTTTCTCGTGCATCGAAGCGTCGCCTCCGGGTTTTCCGGTGGCGCTGTTGAGACAACCGGCCCTGCTCACAAGGGCCGATGTGAAGGAGTGCACATGAAACGCATGCTGATCAATGCGACGCAGGCCGAAGAGCGTCGCCTGGCGATCGTCGATGGCCAGAAACTGCTCGATTTCGAGACCGAGATCGAAGGTCGCGAACAGCGCAAGGGCAATATCTACAAGGCGGTCGTGACCCGGGTCGAGCCCTCGCTCGAAGCCTGTTTTGTCGACTACGGCGAAGATCGCCACGGTTTCCTGCCGTTCAAGGAGATCTCGCGCAACTATTTTCGCGAAGGCGTCGACGTGCGCACCGCGCGCATCCAGGATGCCATCCGCGAAGGCGATTCGCTGCTGATCC
>CAWJLY010000005.1:0-246140 GCA_963843805.1 uncultured beta proteobacterium | reverse complement strand
GCGGCCGTGTCCCGCGCCTCGTGCAGCAGTCGCCGGCCTTGCGGGCGCAGCGTGACACGGCGCTTGCCGTCGCCATCTGCAGCGCGCTCCACCAGCCCGGTCTTCTCCAGCGGCAGCAGCCGCAGCAGCAGGTGCGACGCCGGCGTGCGCAAGGTGCGCGCGAGCGCCGTCGCGGGCGCAGCGCCGCCGGCGGCATCCAGCACCGTCAGCAGCACGAAGTCGGCCCACGACAGGCCGTGATGCGTGCCGAGTTCGTCGTCGAGCATGAACACCAAGGCCGCGTGCTCGAGGTGCCGGTCCACGCAGGCTTGCAATGCTCGCTTCGCTCATGGCGCCAGCCCTTGCAGTTCGCGGTGGATCTGCTCCAGCGCTTTCAGTTCGCCCGCGTAGTCGAAGCCTGCATCCTCGCGTTCCTTCACGAGTTCCAGCACTTCGAAGGCGAGCCCCTCCACCCCGCTGCGATTCCACTCGGCCTGCAGCACGCGGTCCGCGTGCTTGCCCATGCCCAGTTCGAAGCGAGCGCGGTTCAGCGCCGCGTGCACGTTGCGGCTCGCGCCGAGCAGCAGGTGACCGCTCGCGCGGTCGCGAATGGCGTAGATGCCCATCGGCGGGAAGGCGTCACGCGCCTGGCGTGCGGCCACCCGCCGCGCCGAGCGCGACGCCTGGTTGGCGGAAGAGTCCATCTTTTTTCTCCTTGTGACAGGTAGTAGAGGCCGTGCAGCACCAGCATGGCCAGGAACGCGGCAGGACAGGCCCAGAACACGCCTGCCAGGCCGAAGCGCGCTTCCAGCGCCACGGCAACCGGCAATTCGACGCCAACGATCGCAGCCATGCTGAGGAGCGCTGGCACCAGCGCCGCGCCGCTCGCGCGCATCGCGCCCACCAGCACGTTGCTCCATCCGAGCAGCACCACGCTCCAGGCGACGGTGCGCACGATGGTGACCGCCTGCTCCAGCACGGGCCCGGGTTCCAGGAACACGCGCAGCGCGAACGGCGCGAGCAGGTGCGCAGCGACGACGAACAGCGCGGTGACCACGGCGTTCAGGCGCAGCCCCGTACCCACGATCGCCGGCAGCCTTTCGCGCCGTCCCGCGCCGACTGCGTGCGCGCTGAAGATCGCCGCGGCAATGCCCAGGCTCATCGCCGGGAACTGCACCCAGCTCAGGACCTGCGTCGCCGCGCCATAGGCGGCGGTCGCGGTCGACCCGTGACGGTTCACCAGGCCCAGCAGCACGATCTCGGCAAGCGCCATCGCCAGCATCTGCAATGCGGCCGGCAGGCCGATGCGCAGCATGCGTTTGGCGATGGCCGCACTCGGCTTGCAGTCCTGCCACCCGGCGCCGGGGGCGAGCGGATGGCCGTCCCGACGCCAGCGCCGGATCAACACGGCAAGCGCAGCCAGCTGCGCGACGAGCGCCGAGACTGCCACGCCAGCCGCGCCCAAAGGCGTGCCCGCAACGAGCAGCGGCGTGCACACCGCGCCCACCAGCGTCGCGGCCAGCAAGGACCACATCGGCGAGAGCGCGTCGCCGGTGCCGCGGCTCAGGGACAGGCCCGCCCACGTGACGAACACGAAGGGCATCACCAGCAACATGGCGCGCGCATAGCGGATCGCGGCCGGCAAGATGTCCGGCGGCGTGCCGAGCGCTTGCATCAACCACGGCGCAGACCACGCACCGGCCACAGCGACCGCAAGCCCGACGCCAAGCGCAGCCACGAAGGCCGTCGCACCCACGCGCCGCACCTGCGCCGCATCACGCGCGCCCCATGCTTGTCCCGCAAGGATGGTCGCGCCGGCGCCCAGCCCGATGATCAGCGACAGCAGCAAGAAGAACACGGGAAAGAACGACGCGGCCGTCGCGATGCCGCGCACGCCCAGCAGGCGCCCGAGCCAGAAGCCATCGAGCAGGCCGCCCGCGCTTTGCAGCGCGTGCGTCAGGACAAGGGGTGTCAGCAGCGCAAGGTAATGAGTGCGCAGCGTCGGCGCCGGTCCGGCGGGGGGTGTCGTTTCTGGCTCGTTCATGAGGGCTCCTGTGGATCGCGGGCGTGCGTGTGCCCGCAGCGCTGCGGCCCGGAGCCGCGCGCTGGTTGCAAAAGAGAGAAAGAGGTCCGGCTTAGCCGGGGTCAGGTTCGGCGAGCTGCAGCACGTACGCCCGCACGTCTTCCGGCCATGCCGCCATCTGCGCCACCAGCCGCTCGTGGTCGCCGGCGAACAGCGCCCGCGATGCTTCCTCGAAGCCGGCGAGGTCGCCGGCCAGCGTGGACATGGCGTGATACGCGCGGTCGCGCGCCTGGCGCGTCCGGCCCCGGTCGCCGCCCTTGCGCCGCGCTTCATGCACGAGCTTGCGCAAGGCCACGGAGGCGCCGCCTGGTTGCGCGGCGAGCCAGTCCCAGTGTTCCGGCAGCAGCGTCACTTCCCGCGCGACCACACCGAGCTTGGGGCGACCGCGGCCCTTGGGCGCTTGGATCGGCGCAGCCACGGTGTAGCGCGCCGCGACGGCTTCCTCGCCGCCACGCAGGTCCAGGTCGGCAGACTGGCCGCTGGCATCGCTGAAGACCAGCGGATGCCCCTCGGGTTGCGCCTGCTGCGCCCGCAACACGGCCACGGCGACCTCGTGCAAGGGACCGCTGGCGAGGCGGCGCCCCTCCAGGAAAGCGGTGTAGGTGAGCGGCATGGCTTGGTCCATGCCGCAAATTTTATCCGGGTTAAATTAGAGAGTCAATAACACCCGGATAAAAATACAACTTGCCGGGGCGGAATTTCCACCAGCGCCTGCACGGCCTGCGACGTCCTGCGCGCGCCACCGGTGCGCTCCGCCGCAAAACACTCGCCGGACCAATCGATTTCTGCCGGGAGCGCGGGTCACGCTCCAGCGCCACCGCTTGTCGGGGCGCTGTGTCGCGAAGCCACGGCTGCCCATGGCCGTTCGATTGCCTTCCGACGATTGCCGAACAACCTGTCGAGCACTACGGCGTCGCGTCATCGGCTGATGGCACCTTGGGGTGCTGGCGCCGCCATGATGGCGGGCCTGTTGCGCGGCACAGCCTGCTGGCAATTTGCACTCGCCTAGGCGGATGCATCCCCCAACGCGCGGGAGGCCATCACCGCGATCTTCGACGCCTCCAACAGCCAGCTGGACAACTTCATCGGCGAGTTTCTGGGAGAACTGTTCCTGAACTCGTTTTCCTGTGCGCTGCCATTGAGCTCACCCGCGCGGCGGCACCTGCACCACGCTGGCTGCTGGTGGCCGCCGCGTCGGCCAGTCTGCTGGGCGGCTTGGCCACGCTGCGCAACGTGAACGGCTGGGTCGAGCCGATCGCAGCGCTCAAACACGTAGTGCTGCCGGTCTGGATGCTGGCGCTCGGGGGGCTCTGGTACGACACCGGACGAGCCGGCCCGAGCTGGCGTTGCCGACCCAGCATGGGCGACTCGACAATGAACGAACCCCATAGTTCCGTGCCGGTGGCAGCAACGCCACCTTCAGGTCAACCGGCACGCATCCAAATCGACACCTTTTGCCACCATGCGGCGTTTTGCTATACCGGGGCAACTCTCCGGCTTGCCGCTGAAAGAAGCAGCCGTGAATAGAGGCGATGGAAGCCGGACAGGGCGTGGAAGGGCCAACCCATGCTTGGGTTCGTGTTGCCGTGGCTCGTGCGCGGCAGTACCGCGGAGCCGAAGTACAGAAACGTACTGGGCGCCGTTACTGATCCTGTGCCTGGTGTTGCCATGAGCCATGACCTTGTGCAACCCGTGAAGTCTGCAAGAAGCAGTTCTGAGGTCGACTGCAGCTCGATGCGCCACGCTGAGAACTTGGTAGCGTTGCCCGCCGCAAGCTGCTTTGCCTCAGCATCGGTTGCGGGGCTTGAGGCAAGGTACTTGAGAATTGTTCTCTCCACTTTGAACAAAGGCGACGTGTAAAACGCCTCGATGAAGATTTCCTGCGTGATGGCGCCCTGAACTTCGGTGACGTAGCAGTCGGCGTAGCCCGGCCCGTCTTTGTAGCTTCGGAGCATTGTGTTCAACGGGACTTCACACGGGTGGATGGCTGACATGGTGCTGCGACGTCCAATGATCGGGTTATAGGAGGGTCTTGTCGAAGAAGGCCGTGATTTCCACGGCGAGCTGATTCAGGAACGCAGTGCGATCGAATCCCGGCGGGTTCGCGGCGACGTCGCCGTCGTGGCTGGGGATGGACATGGTGGGCGTATCCATGAAGGCGAAGTGCCAGGCGTTGGGCACCCGATGCAGGTTCGGCTGCGGGCAGATTGCTGGCGACCCACTCGGCATGAAATCGCGGCACCAGGAATCGATCGAGCTCGGCCTCGTAGATCATGGTCGCCGAGCGAACCGCTGCAAGCGATTCGGCGGTGAGCAGCACGCCTGTCGGCGCCATCGCAACGATCGCGCGAACGCGCTCGTCCTTCAGCGAAGGCAGGGGCGAGGCTGGCCACGGCGACGCCGGCGTCGCTTCACCCGGGCGAGCCAGGCCGCAGAAGATCGGGTCTTCGGATGCTTCGGCCTGGCAGTGCTTCTTCATCCGGGACAAGTCTGGCTTGGCCCCTGCCAACGCCAGCACCGTGTAGCCGCCGGCCGAATGTCCAAGCGCACCCACGAGAGGCCCGGGCTGTCGGCCGCAATGCGGGCCTTCCAAGCCGGGTCGGCCAGGATCGCGTCGATGACTCGGGAGGCTTGGCGCGGCCGCTCGTCGAAATAGCGCTCGGGGCCCTTCTCCAGCAGTGACCGATCCTGGTAGTTGTCGCCAGGATGACGGAGCGCGGCGACCAGATAGCCATTGCGGGCAAGGGCTTGCGCCAGCGTCGCTGTGCCCGAGCTCTGTGCCGCTGATGCCATGACTGAGCAGGATCAGCGCCTTGACCTTGTCGACGGGTTTGCCGCCGATGGCAGCGTCGACCGAGAACGGCCCCATGGCGACGACTCGCGGCGCGGCCAGCGTCGGGTAGTACAGAGCGACCGTCGTCTTGGGGGCGTCTGGTGTCGCACCAGCGGTCTGGATCTGCATCCAGCCGGCTTCGAAGGCGTGCGCGTGTGCTGCGACGAGCAGCGTAGCCAGCGAGGCCAGGATGCACTGAAGAAGGCGGGGCATGTGGTGCTCCAATTCGTTGGGCTGTGTTCGAGTGTCAGACCAGATTGCGGAATAGCAATAGGGCCACGCAAGAAAGAGTGCAGCGAAACGCGAGACGACCGCCAGCGGTCGCCGGCTGCGTGGCTATTCCGAGCAGGACTCAGCGCAGTGCGGTCTGCTTCACGGCATCGGGCGCGGCTTGCAGCAGCAGCACAAAGTCGGTGGCAGCCTTGCGAACAGCGATTTCCGCCGCCGCCAGCTTGCTGAAACGTGGCCATCAATTCCGTCACGGGTGCGCGCCAGCCGGGCGTCAAAGCCGCGAGCTGGCGCCCGGTATGCGAGTCGACGGCTTCGATCTCCATCGCCGCGCCCCCGCGCTCGAGCGGGATGGTCAGCACCAGCGAACTCAGGGCGTTGAGCAGCGGGGAGACGGTCTCAACGCGGGTGATCGCGGCGCGCAGCACGGCCGGGCGGCCCTGCGGCTGGGCAGGCAGCGCCTGCACGCGTTGCTGGAGCTCGCTGCGCAGCAGGGCCAGCAAGGCCTCGCGCTCTTCGGTGCTGATGTCGGCGCTGCCCGTCACGCGCCAGGCCACGGCATCCACCGTCACGCGGGCGGGATCGATGCGGTCTGCCAAAGCCCGGCTTGCGGCGGCTGCATCCGGCCCCCCGGCCAGCGCTGTGTAGTCGCTGAGGAAGCCGCTGTGGGCGGTCGGGCAAGACCGTACTGCATGCGGCGAGCGAGGCGACGATGGTGGCCGCAATGAGGAAGCGAAATCTGTTCATGGAGAAGTCCTTTGAGGTGATGTGGAATGAGTGGCGAGCGCGCAGGACCAGGCCCCGCAGAGAGCCCACGCCAGGGGGCTGGCCACCGTTGGGGGCCATTGAAGAAGCAGGTGGGATCGATACGCGGCGGCCAGCCCAGCAGGCACCACGATCAGCGCATGACGGGGTCAGAAACGACCGAAAAGCCGAGGGTTAAAAGATCTGCGTTTTCTGGCTGACGAAGACGGCGGCCTTGCCCTCGGAAGCGGCACACATCACCGTGTAGGCGTAGCCCGCCTTCACGGATATCTCGAAGGTAGGTCGGAACGTGGGCTTGGTCAGCGACTTGAAGCAATACATCTCGAGGGCATAGCGTCCCGGGTTCAGCTGAATCTCACGCGGATAGTCGGTGAAGCCCGGCAAACCAAAACGGTTGACCACGGACGGGCCTGCTTTGGGCCCGTCTTGAGTAGCCCGAAATCGTGGCGTGGTACTCGTCCCCCAGGGGGCTGCCGTGGTAGCTCTGAATCACTGCAATCTCTGACATGCCCTTTCGCTCACCGGCGTACTGTTGAGCCGGGGTCATGAATCCGCAGGAGCAAAGCAAGACGCTCAGCGAGATGGCAGCAAATGGATGAAGAAAATGGCGCATGTGAATCTCTCTTGGTGAAATCAGGTGGAGGGCAGTCGGCGTCGAATGACCCATTCGGCGAAGCCCATGTTCAGTCCCCAGGCCAAGGCCATGAGGACATCACGGAACAGAAAAGTCGGTGCGCCAACCATCAAGGTCACCGGCAACAGGATGAGCACCTGTGTCCCGGCGCCTTGTCCCAGCGCATAGGTGTTGCCGCCGATGCAAAACTGACCCACCCCGCCGAAGTAAAACTGACCCACTTGGGCGAAGCTGACGGTCTTTTGGCCGTCGATGTTGACCCAGGAGCAAACAGTGGAGATCAGAGTGTTGAATCGGCAGGGCCAGTCGGTCAGGTCGATAGCAAAGGAGTTGGGATGCTCGCGCAATACCGTTCGTCGGTACCTGCGCGAGGCCGATGCGATCCGGTACGGGCCGAGGCAGCCGCGGGGCTGTAAGCTCGATCCGTTTCATGAGTACCTTCGCCAGCGCGTCGAGCAGGCGCGGCCGCGGTGGATTCCGGCCACCGTGCTGATGCGCGAGATTGGCGAGCGAGGCTACGCTGGCGGCATCAGTCAGCTCAAGTCGTGGCTGGCCCCGCTGAAGAATCCGACGCCCGAACCGCTGGTGCGTTTCGAGACGCCGCCGGGCAAGCAGATGCAGGCCGACTTCACCGTCGTGCGCCGCGGTCGGGATCCGCTGCTCGCGCTGGTGGCCACGCTCGGCTACAGCCGCGCGAGCTTCGTCAAGTTCACCACCGGCGAAGACGCGACGACGCTGTGTGCGGCGCTGCGCGAAGCGTTCGACTACTTCGGCGGTGTCAGTGCCGAGGTGCTGTTCGACAACGCCAAGAGCGTCATCATCGAGCGCGACGCCTATGGCGAAGGCCGGCACCGCTGGAATACCGAACTGCTGGCGCTGGCCGAGGAATGCGGATTCAAGCCACGGGTGTGTCAGCCCTATCGGGCCAAGACCAAGGGCAAGGTCGAGCGCTTCAACGGTTACCTGAAGGGCAGCTTCCTGGTGCCGCTGGCAGCGACGCTGAATGCCGCCGGCCTGAAGCTGACGGTCGAGCTCGCAAACCAGCACGTTCGGCCCTGGCTCGACCAGGTGGCGAATGCGCGGATTCACGGCACCACCGGCGTCGTGCCGGCCGAGCGGCTGGCCGAGGAGCGCGCCGTGATGCTGCCCGCACCCGCGCTGAAGGCGCCGCCCCGACTGCCCATACGCGTGGCCACGCCAGTGGAGAGTCTGCAGCACCCGCTGGCGGTCTACGACGAGCTGCTCGACCAAGTGGTGCAGGAGGTGGCGGCATGAACCTGCAACACGAACGCATCCAGGCGCTGTGCGAGCAGCTGAAGTTCGCACGGCTGCAAACCGACTGGCCGGCGATCGCGCAGGATGCGGCGCGCGAACAGGCCAGCTTCGCCGACTTCCTGGAACGGCTGCTCGGGGCAGAGGCCCGGGCCCGCCAGGAGCGCAAGGTCGCCACCTTGATGAACATGGCGACCATGCCGGCGATCAAGACGCTTGAGCAGATCGACTGGACACATGCGTCGGGCATGCCCAAAGCGCAGGTGCAGGAGTTGGCGCACTTGGCCTTCGTCGAGCGCGCAGAGAACGTCGTGCTGCTGGGTCCCAGCGGTGTGGGCAAGACCCATATCGCCCTTGCACTCGCGCATCGGGCCGTCACCGCCGGCCACAAGGTCCGCTTCATCACCGCGGCCGACCTGATGCTGCAATTGGCCGCCGCCAGAAGCCAGGGTCGGCTCAAGGAATACTTCAACCGCGCAGTGCTCGGCCCGAAGCTGCTGGTGGTCGACGAAATCGGCTATCTGCCGTTCGGGCGGGAAGAAGCGAACCTGTTCTTCAACGTCGTGGCCAAGCGATACGAGCGCAGCAGCATGGTGCTGACCAGCAACCTACCGTTCACGCAGTGGGCCGGCGCATTCGCCGACGATCAGACGCTGACCGCGGCGATGCTCGACCGGCTGCTGCACCACGCGCACATCGTGCAGATCAGCGGCGAGAGCTACCGGCTCAAGGACAAACGGCGGGCCGGTCAGGCTGCGCGCAAGGTGGCGGCCGGATGAACAGCCAGGCTGTGGACATGTGGACGATGCGCTGGCGCGCACCGACGCCGACCGTGGACAACGCCAAGGCGTTGCCCACCGCCGTCGTCTTCGACCACATGACCACAGCCTCCCACCACCAGGAAATCAAACCACAAAGAACACCCCGCGCCCACTGGCGCGGATCGGGCCCAGGTGGGTCAGTTTTACTTCGGCGAATTCACCTCAAGGTGGGTCAGATTTACTTCGGCGTTGACAGCTATAGCTCAACTTGGCCTGCATGGGTGCAGGCACTCGAATGAGTGCGTGGCACGCGAGCATAATGCGATCGGCCAGCTGCTCGATCGCTTAGTTGGGCAGATTGCATCAGCGGCTAGTTGCAGTTGGAGACGAGACGCGCCTGTTTGAGCAGCAACCCCGGGAGCGTGAATGGCTATATATGCTTGGCGCGAGAGCATCCGAAAGGGCGGTGTGCTCAAGGTGTTTCGGAACGAGACGTTCACCGGCAGCACGTGGGTGACTGAACTCGAACCGGCACGCATGGCGCTCAACGCGCTCCTCAAGAAGCACGGCATCAAACTGGCCTTCGAGATCACCGACACGCGGGCCGACGCGCAAGTCTTCCTCGGAACCAGAGAAGGGTTCGGCATGCACGGAGAGGACGAACTCGGCCTCAAGGGCACAGCAATGATGGTCTCCGCCACCATTATGCTGCCTGCTACTCCGACCATTAGCGGCGGCAAGGACGGCACGCCCGTGGGCGGGCCGGTGAAACGTCACATCCTCGTGCACGAACTGATCCACGGCATCGGGCTGACCAATTCCGAGCACTCTGACGGCGGTGTCTTCGTGAAAACACTGGTCATGTCGATCGGCACGAAGAACGGCAAGCAGCAGGCAGCCGACGGCAGCGACTCCGTGCCGGCATTGAAGTTCGATACGTCGACCATCAGTGCGATCAAGCAGGCGTGGCCAGGCTGACAGGTCCTCCCCAAGCGTTAGCGGCTGACTTCCGACAGGTGCCACTCGCTCGCGCACTTCCCATCCGAAGATGATGCCGGGGTCGGTCATCGACCGCCAAACGACCTGACAGGGACGCGCAGGTTGATCGCCGACTGCCAGGCCAGGCTTCTGGAACGCGCGCTAAGGGCACCCGCGCGCTGCGCGACGACGACGCGGCGCAGTCATGAATCCACCGCCACGAACCTCACCCACGATCCGAACCGCGCATCGGAGGGTAACGCTTCCATCGCGCGCAATGAACTCATCGCACATGCCCGCGCAAAGGAAGCCGAGGTTAGGCAGTGGGGGTTGCCGATATCAGTGGCCTTGAGCTGAGGTCGGGCTTTAGGTGAGTGATTCCCGCAGCACATCCGGATGACGCCTGGCGATCCGGACGAGGGCTTGCGCGGCGCCCGAGGGCGAGCGGCGGCCTTGCTCCCACTCTTGCAGCGTGCGTTTGGAAATATGAAGCGCCGACGCAAACTCAGCTTGCGACATGCCCGTGCTTTGCCGGGCCTCGACCACTTCATTGACCGCGACCGGAGTGACTCGGGCAAACGTTCCGGCCTTCATCTCGCGCACAGACTGCAGCAGCTTGAGTCCGAGTGCTTCACCGGACGACGTTGCGGGCTTGGCTCTACGAGTTGTCATCTTCCAGCTCCCTCCGAATTTGCCTGAGTATGTGCCCAGGAATGTTGTCCTTTTCAGCCTTCGGGTAGACCAGCAGCATGCACAGTTCTCCGGCTGCCCGGCGAGTGAAATAAATCACCCGTGCGCCACCTTGCTTGCCCATTCCGGGACGAGACCAACGCACCTTTCGGCAGCCACCACTTCCAGCGATAACAACTCCAGCTTCAGGTTCCGCGGCAATCCACGAGAAGAACTCAAGCCGTTCGTCATCGGCCCAAATCTTGGCCGCTTCGGACACAAACGTAGGCGTTTCGAAAATCGATAACACGAAGAATTATACGTCAGAGACGTAGAAGAAATGTGCTGAGAACGGTCTGCCGACTAGGGTCGCACTTGATGATCTTCGCGTCGCAGCCCGGACGCTGCTTGCAGCCGCAGTGACATCGCCGTGTAGGGATCTGAAATCTTCGCCAGCTTGTCGCCGTCGAGTTCCTTTGCTTTCGATTCATTGCGCACGAATCGCCGATCGGCGACGGCATATGTCGCGTTGCCGCGAGCGACGATGTTCTGCCTGTCGATCTTTTCGGCCAACCATCGCAACGCGCTCATGCGGTTCTTGACGGTGCCGGCCGAGATCTGATGGAACGCGGTTGCGCGAGGTCGCGCTCGACATCGTATTGGTTGCCCGCGCCTGAGCCGGAAACAGCAAGGCGCATGAACGCTGCGACGGCGACGAGATGGGTCGCCGACATCTTCAAACCGACCGGCACGTTTCCGATCAGGTGCCCATCAAGGGATAGCGGCACCGACGGCGATCTCTTCGACAAGGAATCGTCCATCATCAGCGAGTGGATTGATGAGGTCGGGGCGCACCATCCGGAAGAACATGGGCGCGGCCATCACCACGCCCCGACAGACGAGTCGCACTGTGACCACGACCGCGACCACGACCACGAAGACTGCGCGGTGTGCCGCTTGCAGGTCGGGCACCTCGAGGACGTAAACTCGATTTCACTGCGCGAGCAGCGTCCGCTCGACTACGACTAACTGTTGAAAATGATCGCTGAGGGGGTCGGCATCTAAAGCGACGACCTCTATCGCGTCAAGGGCATCGATCGCAACTATAAGAAGCAACTTCGAGTTCTGTGTGTCCGCGGACAGCCGGTGTTTGACCGCGCGCTCGCGGCTAAATAAGGCAGGAGCACCGCGTGGGCATTCTCGAAGAGTTCAGCACCGCCATAGCGCTGACCGGGGCGATCCGCAACGGCGATGTCTCGGCCACCGAGGTGGCGCAGGCGTCCCTTTCCCGGGCGCAGGCCCAGCAGCGCTCGATCAACAGCTTTGTGACGCTGTCGCCCGATTTGGCGTTGCGGCAGGCGCGTGCCGCCGATGCGGCCCGTGCGGCCGGGCGGTCGCTCGGCGCGTTGCACGGCCTGCCGATTTCCGTGAAGGATCTGATTGCGGTCGAGGGGCTGCCGTTCACGTCAGGCTCGCGCGCGATGGCGAGCAACGTGGCTGCGGTGTCGGCGCCAGCGGTCGAGCGCCTCATCGCCGCGGGCGCATGCGTGATCGGCAAGACCACCACCAGCGAGTTCGGTTGCAAGGCGGTGGGCGACTCGCCGCTGACCGGCATCACCCGAAACCCGTGGGATCTCGCGAAGACGCCGGGCGGTTCGAGCTGCGGCGCGGCGGCGAGCGTGGTCGCTGGCGTCACACCGGTGGCGCTCGGTACCGACGGTGGCGGCTCGATCCGCATCCCGGCTTCGTTGTGCGGACTGTTCGGCATCAAGGCGCAGTTTGCCCGCGTGCCGATCTTCCCGGTGTCGGCAACGCCCACGCTCGCGCATGTCGGCCCGCTTGCCAAGACTGTGCGTGACGCGGCACTTCTGCTGTCGGTGATCAGTGGCCACGATGCTCGCGATCCATTTGCAGTCGCCGGGCCGGTGCCCGATTACCTGGGCGCGTGCGGCCAGTCCGTCAAGGGCATGCGCATCGCGTGGAGCGCGACGCTCGGCTACGCACGGCCGGACCCTGAGGTCGTCGAAATCACGCGCAGGGCGGCCGCGGTCTTTGCGGAGCTCGGCTGCACGATCGTCGAAGTCGACAAGGTACTCGACGACGATCCGGTGGACCTGTGGATTTCCGAGTTTTACGCCGGCGTGGGCGTCCGGCTGAAAAAAGTGCTGGCCGAACAGCGCGAGCTGCTCGACCCCGCAGTTGCCGACGTGCTGAAGGATGCGCTGGGCCAGACTTCCGAGGCGTACTACACCAAGGTTTTTCGGCGCTACGAGTTGCGCGAAAAACTGCGTGCCTTCTTCGACAACTACGACCTGCTGCTTACCCCGGCGACGCCGACGGCGGCGTTCGACGTCGGACTGAACACGCCGCCCGGCCTGACCGATCGCAATATCGTCTCCTGGGTGTACTACACCTATCCATTCAACCTGACCGGGCAACCGGCCGCCTCGATCCCGGCGGGCTTCACTCGCGACGGCCTTCCGGTCGGTCTTCAGATGGTGGGCAAGACCAACTCGGAGGTCGATATCTTCCGCGCGTCGGCCGCCTTCGAGGCGGCTCGGCCGTGGGTTCAGCGCTATCCGGCGCCGTCGGGATCAGCGATCGGCGCAGCATCTTGATCAAATAACAGCCGCCTTCAGACCATTGCGGGGATTGGGTAACTCGACTGCCGCCGCACGCAGCTTGAGGCCCGCTTTGCGGCGCAGCCTGAGCGGTGCTTGAAGCTGGCCTCGGTCAAGTCGTTCAGGTTGCTCACACCGGAACCGCAATCGCCGAACCGCCGCCGGCGCTGGGGCCGGGTACGCCCTTCTGGACGCCGGCCATGATGGCGAATGTGGTGTTGGCTCCCGGCGGGCCAGTGGGTACCCACTGAAACTGGAACAGGATCGTCGAGACGCCATGGCCTGTGGGCGCGTTGACACCGGCAAAGGCCAGGCCGCACAGGCCTGCAAAGTTGGCGCGCGAGATGGGCGCGAAGCCGAGCAGACCGCGAAACAGCACCCCGGTCGTCGAGGTGAAGGCCGGCGTTGCAAAATCGAACCCGAGCGGCGCTCCGTCCTTGAGGCTGACCGTCTTGATGACCCCCGCCATGGTGAGGTTGAAGCGGTCGGTTGGATCGGCCTCGCGGAAAATCGTCATCCGCGACACGTAGGCGCCGGTGTCCTTGACCGTGAAGTCGAATGAGCCGACGCTGTTCTCGATGATCCAGCCCGACCTGGTGAACGGTGCGCCGAAACCGGTGCTGCCGCGCACGCCGAGCGGCGGTGCGCCGACGGGCTGCCCGGCAAAGGACTGCACCGCCTGAACCGGTTGCACGAAGGACGACGCCCGGTTGATCTGACCGGTAGGGAAGTTGGCGGCCGACAGGATGGGTCCAACCTCTTTTGCGGTCGCTGCGCGCAGACCCGAAAACTTCGGTATCGGCGCTCCGGAGGCCAGCTGGGCATTGACCAAGGTGTGCACCGTCTTGCCGCGGGCGTCGACCCGCCCGTCCGCCACGCAGCCGTTGGCGGCCTGAAACCGCTTGATTGCAGCGATTGTCAAGCGACCAGGGCTGCCATCGACCACCAGCTTGGGCGTCGGTCCGCCTTTGCCCGGCGGCACGTTGTTCAGCATCGCCTGCATCAGCTTGGTGTCCTCGAAGAAATTGTTTCCGTTCTGGCCGACCGATCCCTTGGTCGCAAGAACCAATGGATTGGCCGTGTCGAAACCGACGATTTCTTCGATCATGACGATGCTCCCTGGATGCCCGGCAGGACAAAGTAGCGAAGTCACTTTATCCCTGAGGACGGGCTTTCACAAGGCCTGCGTCATCGGCATCCGTGCGAAATGCCCTCAGCGGCCGTTCACGCCCTCAATTCGCGCACAGCCTGCAGCAGCTTGAGTCCCAGCGCATCACCGAACGGCCCTGGCTCGCGCCGGTTACTCGTCGTCGTCGGAATATCCATTGTGGTTGTTGATGGGCAAGAACCTCGGCTGCATTTGGCGAAATCCGCCGAGATTGGCTTTCTGCAGGTTGGTCGCGTAGTTGATGACGTCTTTCTCGATCCAGGTGAATGCGACGAAAGGCGTCCATTTCGCCCGTGTCGTCTTGTCGATGTGTTCTGGAATGCCAGCCTGAAGCAGCTTGGCCATCCACGACCAGACGTTGGGATTCTTGCCAATACTTTTTCGCCCCTTGTAGAACAGGCTCAGCTGATACTTCTGGTTGTTGTTGACGCTGTTCCACAGCGCCAGATGCTCCTTCATGGCCGTCGTGTCCATGCCGTTGATCTTGCAGCTGGCGCCGCCCTTGAATTGATGTTTGCTGAGTTCCTCTTTGCCGTCGTGAAATCCTTTGGCTTCGTATTGCCCTGAAGAAACTTTCACGTCTTCGAACTCGATTGACAGAAAATCATTTTTGCCGGCCTTCTTGACCGTCACGATTCCCAACATGGCTTGCTCCTGATCAAAGATTGAAATAGCAGGTCGAAAAAATTCCTCCTTCAATTCGGCGGGCCCACGCAATGCGTGACATCGACGGGCCCCTGGCGCATCGATAACGCTGGTGACGTCTGTGGGCTCAGCCAAGGCTGCACCGCCTGCCACGTCACCACCGACCGTCCTGACAGGTCGTGGCAGATGTGGCGCAAGCCCGCGTCATCCAGGCCATGCGCCAGTGGATGCTGGTTCCACAGGCACTTGGTGTGGTGCTGGCGTCGCCTGAACGACGAGCAGGCCACCACCAACAACTCGTCGAAGCCGTTGTTCTCGTTGCTGAGAAACAGCACGGTGATGCGACGCGCCTTGGCGCCCTTGGTCGCCTCGGTGTAGCGTTGCCAGACCGGCCCCTGGATGCAGATGAATTCGCGACGCGTCGCCTCGTCGATGATGTCCAGGCCGTTGAGCAGCATGAACAACGGCTGGTAGTCCTTGAACTCGCGGCGCTGGATGCGGCGAGTCGCGCCCGCCACAGGCGGGAAATCCCGATCGCCGACCTGAGGCCACCAGGTTCCCATCCGTGGTTCCCATGAGGCATTCGGGCGACTGCCGGGTCCGCAGTCGGGCAGCAGGTCGTCTGCGAGCCGTCGTTGATCGGTCATGTCGCTGGTCGGTGTCATGGCGGGCGAGCTCCGTGGTCGGTGAATGCGTTTGCCGGTTCCGATGCCCTGGTGCAGCCTCCCGAAGAAGATGCGACATCGTCGTGGCCTGTGCATTACGCCCGCCGCCAACGCTAAAAACCGCTAATCGCGCAGAACGCGCATGACAACCATCACTTCTCACCGCACCGCACCGCACCGCACCGCACCGACCCGGCGCCGCTACGCGCGGATCGCGTCCCGCTCAGCCCACCGCCGACTCCGGCAGCAACCGATCCGCCTCCAGTCGTGCCGCCTGCCACGCCGCCTCGCCGAGCTCGCCTCGAACCGCGGCCTCGGTTTCGCGGCGGTCGATCGCCACCGGTCCGATCGCTGGCACCTTGCCGCGCTGCCGGTCTGCCTGGCACAGCAGCACCGCGGCCCGGTGCCAGTCGCGGCGGTCGGCGGCCAGCGTGGCCAGCAGCGTCAGGCCGTTGGCAACCAGTCCGCCCAGTTGCAGGGCCAGGCTGATGCGCCGGCTTTCGTTGGCGTGGGCCAGCGCTGCATCGCGCTGGCCGAGGCGACGCAGCGCCTGCCCCATGTAGTTCAGCAGCAGCGCTTCCTGGTAGGCATGGCCGAGCGTGCGCATCATCGGCACGGCCTCGTGCCAGTGCGTGTAAGCCGCCTCGCAGTCACCTTCGGCATAGGCGGCCTCGCCCAGATTCTCGAGTGTCATCGCAATGCCCCACAGTCGGTCGAGCTGCCGGTTCAGCAACAGCGCCTCGTCGAACAAGGCCTTCGCCTGTTCGAATTGCCGCCGCTCGACCATCACCAGGCCGAGGTTGTTGAGTTGGGACGCGACATCGGCCTGGCGCCCGGCCTCGCGATGATGGTGCAGAGCGGCGCGCAAGGCAGGTTCGGCCAGATCGATCTCGTCACGCATCTGGTACGTCACGCCGATCCAGGACCAGGCCTCGCCGAGCAGCGCGTCGTGGCGCGGCAGGTTTGCCAGCGATCCCAGTGCTGCCTGCGAAAACGCCAGCGTCCGGTCCAGGTCGTTCTGTTCGAAGCTGATCGCCGCCTGCGCGATCTGCAATCGAACCAGCGCCTCGGGATGGGCGGCCGAACGGCCGTCGTTCAGCAGGGCCGCGCCGATCCGGCGTGCCGCCAGGTGATGACCGCGTCGGCGCATGTAGGGGTTGGCCTTGACGGCCAGCTCGAGCGCCAGCGCCAGGTCGTGTTCACGCGCCCAGGCGATGGCCGCCAGCAGGTTGTCGTGATCGGCGTCGGCCAGCGCCACGCTCATCAGGTCGACCGGCGAGGCGGCCGCACCTTGGCCACCCAGCACCAGTTCGGCCAGATGGCGCGCATGCCGCTCGTGCAGTGACGCGGCCTCGCCGCTGGCCTGCAGCCGCTGCCGCACATACAGGCGCACGCTCTCGTGCATCGTGTAGCGCATCGGCGCGCCGGACTGCAGCGCCCCGGCGTCGCTGAATACCAGCGAGTGGTCGATCAGTGCGTTCAGCGCATCGAGCACCGCCCAGTCGTCCAGGCAGTCGTCCCGCGCCAGCGCCTGCACTGATGCGAGGGCGAAACTGCCGGCAAACACACCGAGGCGGCGCAGCACCGTCCGCTCCGGTTCGGCCAGCAGGTCGTGACTCCAGTCGAGCGCCGCGCTCAAGGCCTGCGGGTGGCCGCGCGGATCCGGCTGGTCGCTGGTGAGCAGTCGAAACCGGTCGTTCAAGCGGTCGAGCAAGCCGGTCACGCCGAGCAGCGGCACCCGCGCGGCGGCGAGTCCGATCGCCATCGCCAGTCCATCCAGTCGCTTGCAGATTTCTACAACGGCGTCGACGTTTTCGGCGGTCAAGGCAAAGTCCGGGTCGGCCCGTCGGGCGCGTGCGACGAACCACGCCACCGCGCCGCTGTGACGGGCTGCGGCGAGCCCCTCGCCAACGGGCAGATCGAGCGGCCCCAGCCGCATCAGCAATTCGCCGGCACATTTCAGCGCCCGGCGGCTGGTTGCCAGCACGGCCACTCGGGGGGCGCGCCGCAGCAGCGCGTCGGCCAGATCGCGGGCGGCGTCGCTCAGGTGCTCGCAGTTGTCGAGCACCAGCAGCATGCGCTTGTCGGCGAGCGCCCGCACCAGGGCGTCCAGCGGCGCCTCGGCCTGCAGCTTGATCTGCAGCAGCGAGGCGATGCGGTCGACCAGCTGGGCCGCCTCGCCGAACGCCGCCATGTCGACCCACCACACGCCGTCGACCGGGTCGGTGCGCCGCAGGTGGGCTGCCGCCCGCGCAAGGGCCGTCTTGCCGACACCGGCCGGGCCGGCCAGCGTGATGCGGGCCTGCCCGACCAGGCCCTCGGCCAGTGCCTTCAGGTCGTCGTCGCGGCCGTACAGCGGCGGCCGGTGGATGGGCAGGTTGCCCATTCCCGAGTCGGCGGCGCCGTCGGCATCGCCTTCTTCCAGTACCGGCAGCGTGAAGCGATAGCCGCGTGCCGAATGAAGGGTGATCACGCCGTCGCCGAGCAGCTTGCGCAGTGCGGTGATCTGCACCCGCAGGTTGTTGTCGCCGACCTTGCGGTCCGGCCACACGGCACGGCGCAACGCGTCGGTGCTGACGGTGCGGCCGGCCTGACGGACGAGTTCGTCGAGCAGGTCGAACGCCCGCCCGCCGATCGGCAGCGGCTGTCCGTCGACGAGCAGTTGCCGGCGGTTGCGGTCGAGCGCGTAGCGGTCGAATCGCATCACGCCGGTCCGCGCGGTGGAAGGGCCAGGAGGCGGAACGGACATGTCGGTGGTCGGGCAGCCGGCTGTTCGGAAAATCGACCCGGCTCGGCCGGGCAAGCGATGGTAGACGACTGCGCGACGGCGTGAAAAGACGGCCCGCCCGGTTGTTGCGCAGCGTGCCTGACGCGTGTTGCGGGTCGACGCATTCCGCCGCGCCAGCTAGTCACACTTCGCCGTGCTGGCTCGGAAGCGGGCAGACTGACCGCGCACCGTGCATGCAGCTGGCCAGGCGGTGCGAAGTAGTCTGCCATCGTTGGCCGGGTGTTGAAGGGTTGGCAGCGTAGCGCCGCCGCCGCGCCGATTGCAGCGCTGGCGGGCGCTAATGAGCGCTAAATGCACGCACAAAGCAGCCCTTTGACGCCCGCACCCGCCAGACGTAAAGTCCCCGCAATCGCGACATCCTTGCGCAAGGCACGCCATGCAGCGAAGACACGTCCTGCTGATGCTGACTGCGCCGTTCGGCCCGGCGTGCTGGGCAGCGGCGCCGAAACCGGCCGGCGGGCGACTCGTTGTTCCTGCGCCTCGGGATGGCTTGTTCGACCAGATTGCACGCCGGTTGGCACCGGCGTTGTCGAGCCCGTCGATGGCGATCGAGGTCGAAAACCGACCCGATGGCCGTGGGCTGCCGGCGACGAAGTCGCTGCTCGAAGCGCCGGGCGCTGACCGCGCTTTCATCCTTCTCGGCAGCGAGGCGGCCTGGGATATTGGCAAGGGTCTCAAGCCGGTTGCGCTGCTCGGCATTCGGCCGGTCTGGCTGCTTGCCGCAGCCGGTGGGCCGGCGGTGAATATTCGCCAGCTGATCGACAAGAACACGACCTTGCACGTCGAGGCCGCTGGCCCGGTCAATGCGTTCGCCGTGCAAGCGGTGTTCGGCGACAACGTGCGCTGGCCGGCTGCTGATCGGCAGGGCGCGCCGCAGCGGTTGGATGGCTTGCTCAGCGGGCCAACCGAGGTGCTGGCGGTTCATCCGTTCCCGCGAGTCGTCGACTTGGTCGAGGCCGGCCGGCTCCGTGTGCTGGCGCTGACATCGGCTGATGGCAATCAGACCTTCGGCGCGCCGACATTCAGCCAGATCGGCAAACCCAAGGCGATGGTCGAAGGCTTCGTCGGCCTGTTTGCTGCGCCCAAGGTCGACGACGCGTTGATCAAACGCGCAGGCGACGCAGTCGCCGCCGCGCTGCAACGGGCCGATGTGCGCCAGCAGCTTGCTTTGGCCGGCCTGAAGCTGCCGCCGGAACTGGCAGGCGACGGCCTTCGCAGAGCCCTCTTGAATGCAATCGAAGCGCTCGGCCCGGTCGCGAAGATCGGCAATGCCTGCGAGGTCAGGCAGCAATGCGTCCAGCTCGACTATTGTCGGCCGCCGCCTTGCCCCGATTGAGCCGGGCGCAGCAACGGGAGCACCAATGCCCGCATGGCTGAGTCGCTGCAACGACGCAATCGCCGCTTGCTGGAGATGGCTTGGCAATAACAAGGATCAAGTGACGATCATCCTCGCCGTTTTCGGCGCGGTGTATGCGTGGAACAAAGGCTGGGGCGAATACGAGGAGCGCCAGCTCGCGGATCAACAACGGGTCGCCGCCGAGCAGCGGGCGCAATCGGCCCGTTATGTCGAGCGTTATTTCGGCGCCGATTTCCTGCAGGCGCGTACCCGCGTGCAGAACGTGATGTTCAATCCCGCCCAGTACGAGAAGTTGATGCGCGCGCTGCTCGCCGATGCCGCCGACCGGACGGCCAGCCGCGGCAGCCGGCTGGAAAAGCTGATCAGCCCTGATCGGCTCGATAGCGACCTGCGCACGCTGATCGACATCTTCGACAGCGCGATTCGTTGTGTGGACAGCGGCACCTGCCGGCGAGAGGACATCTGCACTGGTTTCGCGGCCGACATGCTGGCGGTCAGCAACACGTTTCGGCCGCTGTTCGATGGTGTCTGGAAGCGGCGCTGGGGTGTCGATCTGACACTGCATCAGGCCGAGTTTGCCCGCGCTTGCAAGGCCCCACCGGCACCATCGGCCACGGCGTCTTCGGCCGCCGGCAAATAGTCGGCTGGCATCGCGTAGCGAAGCTCGGTGCGGGGGCCGGTCGACAGGCAGATCGATACCGACTATGCGGACGCCTGATCGACTGGAACGAACCCGACGCCCATCAATGGAAATGCTGACTATCAGCGATGCCAGACAGGCGGCAGGCGATGCCTGACCTGGCGCGCCTAGGCAGGGTCGCAGTGCCGCGCCGGCTGCTATCGTTCTCCCATGTCACCGATTGCCCGCCGTATCCTGCAAGCCGTTCTGTACGAATTCTTTGCCGTTGCGCTGGTTGGTCCGGCGTTGGCGCTGCTGTTTGACGAGCCGATCGGTTCGTCGCTGCAATTGGCGCTGGTCATGTCCACCATCGCTCTCGTCTGGAACTACCTGTTCAACCTGCTGTTCGAGCGTTGGGAGGCGACGCAGTCAGTCGCCGGCCGGTCGGCGCTGCGGCGCTTTGTGCATGGGCTCGGCTTCGAGGGTGGACTGGTCTTCATTCTGGTGCCGGTGATGGCGTTCTGGCTCGACATCTCGTTCGGCGCCGCATTCGTGGCCAATCTCGGCGTGTTCGTCTTCTTCTTTGTCTACGCAATCGCCTTCACCTGGGCGTTCGACCGCGTCTTCGGGCTCCCCCCGTCGGCCCGCGGCGGTGGCGAAGGGTCACCGGCGGCAACGCCGCGCCACTCTCCTGAGTGAGGCCGCGCATGCTGCCGATGAGCAGGGCGCCGTCGTTCTGGTGCAAAATAGTACGATCGTGCTAATTTGATTTGTCGAGCGGCAAGGGCGGGTCTGCGCTCTCTCGTCGTCGCAGGGTGGGCTCGTAGAATGAGCCGACTTCCGCAGCGTCCATCTCCAGGAGAAACCCAATGAAAGTGCTGGTACCCGTCAAGCGGGTCGTCGACTACAACGTCAAGGTGCGCGTCAAGAGCGACGGCAGCGGCGTCGATATCGCCAACGTCAAGATGAGCATGAACCCGTTCGACGAGATCGCGATCGAAGAGGCGGTGCGGCTGCGCGAGAAGGGTGTGGCAACCGAAGTGATCGCGGTGTCGTGCGGCGTATTGCAGTGCCAGGAGACGCTGCGCACCGCGATGGCGATCGGCGCCGACCGGGCGATCCTGGTCGAGACCAGCGAGGAGCTGCAGCCGCTGGCGGTGGCCAAGCTGCTGAAGGCGCTGGTCGACAAGGAGCAGCCCGGGTTGGTGATCCTGGGCAAGCAGGCGATCGATGACGACTGCAACCAGACCGGCCAGATGCTGGCCGCGCTGTGCGGGTTGCCACAGGCAACGTTCGCATCGAAGATCGAGGTGGCCGACGAGAACGGGCAGAAGACGGCCAGCGTGACCCGCGAGATCGATGGCGGGCTGGAGACCATCAAGGTCAAGCTGCCGGCCATCGTCACCACCGACCTGCGCCTGAACGAGCCGCGGTATGTCACGCTGCCGAACATCATGAAGGCGAAGAAGAAGCCGCTGGAGAATGTCAAGCCGGCCGATCTGGGCGTCGACGTCAAGTCGCACCTGAAGACGTTGAAGGTCAGCGAGCCGCCCAAACGCAGCGCCGGCATCAAGGTGCCCGATGTCGCCACGCTGGTCGACAAGCTGAAGAACGAAGCCAAGGTGATTTGATGGTTGATGGCTCCCCCCGGAGCGGCCTGCGGCCGCCTCCCCCTCAGGGGGCAACACCAGCGGCCCGGCAAAGCCGGTTCCGCGGTGTTTGCTTGATCTGGTCCTTGTATATCGAACGAATTGCGCACCTTGCGCAGAAGGAATCTGACCATGACCGCTCTCGTCATCGCTGAACACGACAACCAATCGATCAAGGGGGCGACCCTCAATACCGTCACCGCCGCGGTCCAGTGCGGCAAGGACGTGCATGTGCTGGTCGCCGGTTCGAATGCCGGTGAGGCGGCGAAGGCCGCGGCGTCGATCGCCGGCGTCACCAAGGTGCTGCATGCCGATGGCGAGGCCTTTGCGCATGGCCTGGCCGAAAACGTCGCCGCGCAGGTGATGGCGGTGGCGAAGGACTACACCCACATCCTGTTTCCGGCCACCGCGGCGGGCAAGAATGTCGCGCCGCGGGTGGCCGCGCTGCTCGACGTCGGGCAGATCTCCGACATCATCCGGGTCGAATCCGACGATACGTTCGACCGCCCGATCTACGCCGGCAATGCCATCGCCACCGTGCAGAGCATCGATGCGATCAAGGTGATCACGGTGCGCACCACCGGCTTCGATGCGGCGGCTGCCAGCGGCGGATCAGCCAGCATCGACACGCTCGATGCGACGGCTGATTCAGGCCTGTCGAACTTCGTCGGCAGCGAGATCGCCAAGAACGATCGGCCCGAGCTGACGGCTGCCAAGATCATCGTCTCGGGTGGCCGCGCGCTGGGCAGCAGCGAGAAGTTCGACGAGGTGCTGACGCCGCTGGCCGACAAGCTCGGCGCTGCGCTGGGCGCCAGCCGCGCCGCGGTCGACGCCGGTTATGCGCCGAACGACTGGCAGGTCGGCCAGACCGGCAAGATCGTTGCGCCCAACCTGTATATCGCCTGCGGCATCAGCGGCGCGATCCAGCACCTGGCCGGCATGAAGGACAGCAAGGTCATCGTCGCGATCAACAAGGACGGCGAGGCGCCGATCTTCGGCGTCGCCGATTACGGGCTCGAGGCCGATCTGTTCGCGGCGGTGCCCGAACTGGTGAAGGCGCTCTGACCGCAACCGCCCGCGCTGCTCTGCCGGCGCATCGAAGACGAATCAGGAGACAGCGATGAGCTACCGCGCCCCGGTCAAGGACATGTTGTTCTGCATGAAAGAGCTGGCCGGTCTCGACGACGTGGCGGCGATGCCGGGCTTCGAGGATGCCGGCATGGAAACCGCCGAGGCGGTGCTCGAAGGCTGTGCCAAGTTCAATCAGGACGTGGTGGCGCCACTCAACCGCGATGGCGATATCAACCCGTCGACCTGGAGCGACGGCCATGTCTCGACAACCCCCGGCTTCAAGGATGCTTTCGAGCAGTTCGGCGCCGCCGGCTGGCAAGGCCTGCAGCATCCGTCCGAGTTTGGCGGCATGGGGCTGCCCAAGACGATCGGCGCCGCCTGCATCGAGATGCTGAACAGCGCCAACCTGAGCTTCGCCTTGTGCCCGCTGCTGACCGATGGTGCGATCGAGGCGCTGCTCACAGCCGGCACGCCCGAGCAGCAGCAAACCTTCATTCCGAAGATGATCGGCGGCGAATGGACCGGCACGATGAACCTGACCGAGCCGCAGGCCGGCTCGGATCTGGCGATGGTGCGGACCCGCGCCGAGCCGCAGTCCGACGGCCGCTACAAGATCTTCGGCACCAAGATCTACATCACCTACGGCGAGCACGACATGGCAAAGAACATCGTGCACCTGGTGCTGGCCCGCGTGGCCGGCGCGCCGCAAGGCGTGAAGGGCATCAGCCTGTTCATCGTGCCGAAGTTCATGGTCGAGGCCGACGGCTCGCTCGGCGAGCGCAACGATGTGCACTGTGTATCGATCGAACACAAGCTCGGCATCAAGGCCAGCCCGACCGCGGTGCTGCAGTTCGGTGACGGCGGTGGTGCCGTGGGCGAGTTGATTGGCGAAGAGAACCGCGGCCTCGAGTACATGTTCATCATGATGAACGCGGCGCGTTATGCAGTGGGCATGCAAGGCATTGCGGTAGCCGAACGGGCGTACCAGCAAGCGGTGGCGTTTGCGCGAGATCGCGTGCAGTCGCGCCCGGTCGACGGCTCGGTCGCCGGCAGCGCAACCATCATTCATCACCCTGATGTGCGCCGCATGCTGATGACGATGCGTGCCTACACCGAAGGCTGCCGCGCGATGGCGATGGCCGCCGCTGCCGCCTTCGACGCGGCGCACCGCCATCCCGATGCCGACGCACGCAAGCAGAACCAGACTTTCTATGAGTTCATGGTGCCGCTGGTCAAGGGCTACAGCACCGAGATGAGCATCGAGGTGACCAGCCTGGGCGTGCAGGTGCATGGCGGCATGGGGTTCATCGAGGAGACCGGCGCTGCGCAGTTGTATCGCGATGCGCGGATCCTCACCATCTACGAAGGCACGACGGCCATCCAGGCCAACGACCTGATCGGCCGCAAGACGGCACGTGATGGCGGCGCGACGGCGAAGGCCATCGCCGGCCAGATCGAGGGCACCGAGGCCGAGCTCGCCGAACTGCGACGGCGCGCCAGCCAAAGCCATGCTCAAACGTCTGAGCGCGGCGCGACTGGCGTTTCTCGACGTGGTCGATTTCATCGTGGCGCAGGGCAAGTCGAATCCGAATGACGTTTTTGCCGGCTCGGTGCCGTATCTGATGTTGGCTGGCAACCTGATGGCTGGCTGGCAGATGGCGCGCGCCTTGTTGGTTGCCGAGCAGCAACTGGCGGCTGGCGAAGGTGACGCCGAGTTTCTGGCAGCCAAGATTGCCACCGCGCGCTTCTACGGCGATCACCTGCTGAGCAAGGCGCCGGCCACCCGGGACGCCATTGTCGAGGGTGCCGCCAGCGTCACCGCGCTGGCCCTGGAGTCTTATTGATCGGATCGCTCGGCCGCCGGGCGGCTGGGTGTGTTTGTCGATCGTCGCCAACTTTCGGAGTTCATGTGTCGCTTCCCCCCGTCCTGCAGAACCTGCCGTTGCCGATCATCGGTGCGCCGCTGTTCATCATCAGCAACCCGAAACTGGTCATCGAGCAATGCAAGGCGGGTGTCGTCGGTGCGATGCCGGCGCTCAACGCGCGGCCGGCTGAACAGCTCGACGAGTGGCTGGCCGAAATCACCGAAACCCTGGCGGCCTACAACCGAGACAACCCCGATCGCCCGGCCGCGCCATTTGCGATCAACCAGATCGTCCACAAGAGCAACGACCGGCTCGAGCACGACATGTCGGTCTGTGCCAAATACAAGGTGCCGATCGTCATCACCTCGCTGGGTGCACGCACCGATGTGAATGATGCGGTGCACGGCTGGGGCGGCGTCGTGTTGCACGACATCATCAACAACTTCTTCGCCAGGAAGGCGATCGAGAAGGGCGCCGATGGCCTGATCGCAGTGGCCGCCGGTGCTGGCGGCCATGCCGGCGTCAAGAGCCCGTTCGCGCTGGTGCAGGAAATCCGCGAATGGTTCGATGGCCCGATTGCGCTGAGCGGCGCCATCGCCAATGGCGGCGCGGTGCTGGCCGCGCAGGCCATGGGGGCGGATTTCGGCTACATCGGCTCGGCCTTCATCGCCACCGAAGAGGCGCGCGCGGTCGACGCCTACAAGCAGATGATCGTCGACAGCAACTCCGACGATATCGTCTACAGCAACCTGTTCACCGGGGTGCTTGGCAACTATCTGAAAGGCTCGGTCAAGGCGGCCGGCCTCGACCCCGATGCGCTGCCGCAAAGCGATGCCAGCGCGATGAATTTCGCCGGTGGCAGCAGCAAGGCGAAGGCCTGGAAAGAGATCTGGGGCAGCGGGCAGGGTGTCGGTGCCGTCAAGGAAATCGTGCCGGCGCGGGTGCTGATCGAGCGCTTGAAAGGCGAATATGAAGCGGCGCGTCGCCGCTTGGCGTTGCCAGGCTGAGTGGCGAAGTCGTCATCCTTCCTGCTGCAGCCGCGCAATTCGCTGCTCCATCGGCGGGTGGCTCGAGAACAAGGCCATGAAACCGTTCGGCCGTGCGCTGATGCCCAGTGATTGCATCGCCTTCGGCATCTCGCCGGGATCGAGACCGCCAAGGCGCGCGAGGGCGTTGATCATCGGCTGCTTGCGGCCCATCAGCTGCGCGGCGCCGGCGTCAGCGCGGTATTCGCGCTGGCGTGAGAACCAGGCAACGATCATGGCCGCAACGATGCCGAGCACGATGTCCATCACGATCGTCGTCACGTAGTAGCCGATGCCCGGGCCGTCGTTCTGGTTGCGCAGCACCACCTTGTCGACCACATGACCAACCACCCGCGACAGGAAGACGACGAAAGTATTCATCACGCCCTGGATCAGCGTCATCGTCACCATGTCACCGTTGGCGACGTGCGCAACCTCGTGGCCGATCACCGCCTCGACCTCTTCGCGCGACATCGACTGCAACAGCCCGGTCGATACCGCAACCAGCGCCGAGTTTTTGAATGCTCCGGTGGCGAAGGCGTTCGGCGGCCCATCGTAGATGCCGACTTCGGGCATCTTCACGCCGGCGCTGGTCGCGAAGCGCTCGACGGTGCCGACCAACCACCGATGGTCCGGATCGGGCGAACCGTTGATCACCTGCAGCCGCGTCGTCCACTTGGCCATCGGTTTGCTGATCAGCAGCGAGATGAAGGCGCCGCCGAAGCCGATCGCCATCGCAAACAGCAGCAGACGGGTCAGATTGAGCCCGTTGGCGGTGAGGAAGCTGTTCAGGCCGAGCAGGTTGACCGCCAGCCCGAGCACCAGCATGACACCGAGGTTGGTCAGCACGAACAGGGTAATGCGTTTCATGGTTCAACTCCGGGTTCGGATCGGGTTGTCGGAATGGGCCTCAGACCTCGTACGCGATCCCGGGCTGGCGGGTGCGACGCGCACCTTTTGCGCGGCGCCACTGGCGCATCAGGATGCGTGCGGCGCGGGCCACGGCGTTGTCGATTGCAGTGCGCCAGTCGGCCGCCACCGAAGTGATGACCGCGGTGCCTGCGCCGTCGGTACGCAGTTCCAACTGGCAGCGCTTGTCGATGCCGCCGCGCGGGCCGTTGATGTCGCTCAGCCGCACCGTTGCGCGCGGCACCAGCCAGGTCAGCCGTCGCAGGACGAAGCGCAGACGCTGTTGCGCCAGATCGCGCATCTCGTTGGCTTGCGGATGACGGGACTTGAAAAGGATCTGCATCACGGATCTCCTTGAAGGATGGGGGAGACCCGAGACTAGGCTCGATACCGGTCCCAAAAAAGCAGCATCTCCATGATTGAATATTCGGAAAAACCGAAGTTGATGGACGGTGCCTGCGCGGTGATCCGACCGGCGCCCGGAGCCGATGTCAACCGCGTGCAGCGCCGAGCAGGCGATTGACCAGCGGGTGATGCAATCCGCGGCGCGAACGGATCGCGTGGATCTCCTCCTTTACGTCGTCGCAGCGTCCGAGCAGCCGCAAGCCGCGTGTCATCGCGATGTCGTCGGCGCCGAGCCGGCTGACCGGAAAAACGCCCATGCCACCTGCCGCAAAGACGCTGAGCAGCGCGCTGTCCTCGAATTCTCCGACGATCGCCGGGCGCAGGTCGTGCGTCTCAAGCCAGCGATCGAGCCGGCCGCGCAGGGCGGAGTGGCCGGTGGGCAGCAGCACGGGCAGCCTGGCGAGCGATTGCGGAAACTGCGCGATATCGGCCTTGTGAACCAGGCTGGCCGGCCCGTACCAGTCGACCGGAGACTCGATCAGCCGCTCGCTGGTCAGTCGCAGATTGGCATTCGGTGGCGCCGCCTGGCAGGCCAGCACCAGGTCGAGCCGGTGCAGCGCGAGTTCGGCGACCAGTTGTTCGGTCTCGCCTTCGTGGCACAGCAGGCGCAGCGATGGCGTGGCCAGAACCGGTGCCAGCAGTGCATGGGCGGCCAGCTTGGAGATGCCGTCGGAAAGGCCGACAGCCAGCCGCACGACCTTGTCATCGGCGACTGCGCGTACCTCTTCCGGGATCAGCTGGCCGATCTGGAAGATCTGCTCGGCGCGGGCGAATGCGGCCTCGCCGGCCTCGGTCATCTCGACGCCTCGCCCAGCGGGCTTGAGCAACTGATGGCCGAGCGATTTTTCGAGCTCGCGCACCTGCGCGCTGATCGTCTGCACCGCCATGTCGAGGCGCTCGGCAGCGCGCATGAAGCCGCCTTCCTTGTTGACGATCCAGAAGTAGTAAAGGTGTCGGTAGTTCAGCACGGCAATCGCTCCACTTCGTGAATTGCGAACCAACGGTCACTGTAACTCTGGTTTGTTCGATCCTGTCGATCGCCGAACATCGGCTACCAATCATTTCAGCGGCAGGGAAAACTTCATGGACCAAGCGCTCTTGCTCCTCGGCACCGATTTCGTCGGCAAGCCAGCCTGGATCTGGCTGCTGTTCGTTTCGATCGTCGTCGCGCTGCTCGCCTTCGACCTCGGCGTGCTGCACAAGCAGGACAAGGAGATCGGCGTGCGCGAAAGCCTGCTGCTGTCGGCCGGCTATATCGGCGCAGCGGTGCTGTTCGGTGCCTGGGTCTGGTGGTACCTCGGCGCGCAAAGCGGCATGGCCTATTACACCGGCTTCGTGATCGAGAAATCGCTGTCGATGGACAACGTGTTCGTGATCGCGATGATCTTCAGCTTCTTCGCGATCCCGCGCCAGTACCAGCACCGGGTGCTGTTCTGGGGCATCCTCGGCGTGATCGTGCTGCGAGCGATCATGATCGGTATTGGCGCCGCGCTGGTCAGCCATTTCAGCTGGGTGCTGTATCTGTTCGGCGCCTTCCTCGTCTTCACCGGCATCAAGATGTGGGTGATCGCCGACCACATGCCCGACCTCGCCAACAACCCGCTGCTGAAGTGGATCAAGCGGCATGTGCCGATCACCGACGGCCTGCGCGGCAATGCCTTCTGGGTCAGCGAGCCCGATGCCAAGACCGGCAAGACAGCGCGTTTTGCAACGCCGTTGTTGCTGGCGCTGGTGCTGGTCGAGTTCGTCGACGTGATCTTTGCCGTCGATTCGGTACCGGCCATCTTCGCGATCACGACCGACCCGTTCATCGTCTACACCAGCAACATCTTCGCGATCCTCGGCCTGCGTGCGCTGTATTTCGCGCTGGCTGCGATGGTTCACCGCTTCGCCTATCTGAAATACGCGCTCGCCCTGGTGCTGGTCTTCATCGGCACGAAGATCTTCCTGGTCGGATTGATCGGCAAGATCCCGCCGTCGATCTCGCTGTCGGTGACCTTCGGATTGATCATTGGCGGGGTGGCGGTTTCGTTGTGGAAGACGCGAGCGCAGGCGCAGGCGGCGGCCGTCCGGTAGGCGCAGCGAAAAAGTCTCCGGCTCGATCGTCGGTGGCCATGGCGGAGTGGGTGGCGACTGCAAGGCGCTGTGGAGCGAATTTCCCATGCCTGTTTGCCGACATCACACTCGCATGGGCGATGCGCCGTTGTTTGCCGAGCGATAACTTATGAGCTGTCCGATCTTCATGGAGCCCACATGACAGGCAACACCTTCGCTTCAAGCCTCCCGTCGGACGGCTTCGGCCCGGATTGTCGCGAGGCTGGCGAATGCAGGCGCCTGCGCCTCGCCCTGGGACTCAATGCCGAAAAGATGGCATTGGTTGCCGAAATGCCGGGACGCTGGGCCTGGCTGTCGGTTGAAAACGGATATGAACCGATCGATGCCGGGCGTTGGGCGCTTTGCCTGGCAGAAATCGACAACCGATCGGCGAGCGGCGTGGCGACACCACGGTATCACTTCGAAACGATCATCAGCAGCAGCCAGGTGGCGAACCCGCGTCGTTGACCGTCGCCTTGATCACGTCGGCTGAACGGGCCGCGCTGCCCGACGCGCCCGCCCGATCAGCGGCCACAGCCAGATCAGCAAGGTCATTGCACCCAGCGCCCCGGCGATCGGCCGCTCGAAGAAGACGAAAAAATTGCCGTCGGCCTTGACCAGGCTGCTGAAAAAATGCTGCTCGACCATGGTGCCCAGCACCACGCCGAGAATCGTCGGCGCCACCGGAAACCCCCAGCGTTCCATGAAGAACGCCGCCACGCCGGCGATCAACATCACGATGATGCCGAAGGCGGTGTTGTTGATGGCAAAGCTGCCGACGATGCAGAACAGCATGATCAGCGGCATCAGCAGACCGGCCGGGATGCGCAGCACCTGCTTGGCCGCCTTGATCGCCATCCAGCCGAGCGGCAGCATCAACAGTTGCGCCAGCAGGAAGACGATGAATACCGCATAGATGTTCTGCGGGTTGTTGACGAACAGCATCGGCCCCGGGTTCATTCCCTTCAGGTACAGCACGCCGATCGCGATGGCGGTGATCGAATCGCCAGGGATGCCGAAAACCAGCGCCGGGATCCAAGCCCCGGCGAGCGACGAGTTGTTGGCCGAACTGGCCTCGACGATGCCTTCGACATGGCCGGTGCCGAATTTCTCGGGCTCCTTGGAAAAACGCTTGGATATCGCATATGCCATCCATGCCGCGATATCGGCACCGGCGCCGGGCAGCGCGCCGACCGCGGTGCCCAGCGCCGATCCGCGCAACAACTGCAACGGGTATTTCTTGACCAGCGCCCACATGCCGGCGAAGACGCTGCCGAAGGGTCGCTCGATCGCCATCTTCGGCTTCTCGACGGTGACCGCAAAACGCAGCACCTCGGAGATCGCGAACATGCCGATCATCAGCGGGATCAGCGAGATGCCACCCATCAGCTCGGCATTGCCGAAGGTATAACGCGGCGCGCCGGCCGGGTTGTCGAGCCCGATGCATGAGATCAGCAGGCCGAGCAGCAGCGAGACCGTGCCTTTCAGCGGGATCGTTGCCGGCAATGAAGATGGCGCAGGTGAAGCCGAGCATCACCAGCCAGAAATATTCGAACGAGCTGAACTGCAGCGCCACTTCGGCCAGCGCCGGTGCGCCAACGCTGAGCACCACGACGCCGAAGATGCCGCCGAGCACCGAGAACACCAGGCCCGGCGCCGAGCGCCAGTTTCGGGCCGGCCGCTGCGGGTCAGCAGATAGGCCTCGTCGGCATAGGCGGCGCTGGCCGGAGTGCCGGGCATGCGCAGCAAGGCGCTCGGAATGTCGCCGGAGAAGATCGCCATCGCGGTGGCGGTGACGATCGCTGCAACGGCCGGAATCGGGTCCATGAAGAAGGTCACCGGCACCAGCAGCGCGGTCGCCATCGTCGCCGTCAGGCCCGGAATCGCGCCGACGAACAGGCCGTAGATGGCCGCGATGACAATCACCATCAGCACATACGGCTGAAAGACGAGCCCGAAGCGCAATGACAACGGCATCCATGATCGATTGGCGACGCTTCAGTAGAACGGGCGCAGCAAGCCCCAGGGCAGCGGCACGCGCAGCAGCTTGTAGAAGGCGACGTGCACCAGCAGCGTGCCGCCGATGGCCCACAGCACGGCCGGCAGCGTGCTCACCCGCATCGCCTTGAAGACGGCGAACAGGCACAGCGGCGCAACGATCAGAAAGCCCAGCCGGTCAGCCAGCGCGATGTAGAAGACGATCGCTGCAACCACAGCGATCGAGCTGCCGACATGTTCGACGCCAGTCGGTTTGCTGGCGGGCTCGCTGGCATAAGGCGCGGCACGCGTGCTGCGAGCCACCAATGCCAGGCCGCAAGCCAGCATGCCGGCACCGATCAGCATCGGCAGAAAACCGGCGCCGACCTTCTGCCCCGGTACATCGGGAAATGCGCTGCCCGACCACAACAAGGCGCCGGCCAGCACCATCAGCGCCAGTCCCAGCCAGCGGTCAACGCCCTTCATGTCGCTGCATGCTGCGCCCGCTTATTTGGCGATGCCGACCGCGGTCATCACCTTTTTCATGTCGGCGTCACCCTTGGCCATGAAGGTGGCGAACTCGCCCGAGTTGCCCCACAACATGCCGAAGCCGCGCTGCGCCATGAAATTCTTGTATTCAGCACTTTCGTAGGCCTTCTTGACCGATGCTTCGAGCCGCGACGCCACGTTGGCCGGCAAACCCTTCGGTGCGGCGATGCCGCGCCACGCGCCGGTGGCCCAATCGGAGCCGGTCGACTCTTTCAGCGTGGGCACGTTGGGAAACAGGTCGGAGCGTGTTTTCGACATGATCGCCAGCGAACGCACCTTGCCGGCATCGATCAGCGAACGCGCCTCAGGCAGCGAGCACGGCACAAACTCCACGCCGCCGGCAACCAGGTCCTGCAGACCAGGCGCTGCGCCATTCGACGGCACCCATGGCACGCTGGCCGGGTCGACCTTGGCGTCACCGAGCCAGCCGGCCAACGCCAGATGCCAGATGCCGCCCTGGCCGGTGCCCGATGCCTTGAACTTGCCGGGATTGGCCTTGATCGCGGCCAACACGTCGTTCATCGTCTTGTACGGCGAGTCGGCGCGCACCTGGAAGCCGGCCGGATCGAGATTGACCAGCGCGATCGGCGTGTAGCTGGTCGGGTTCAGCTCGGTCAGTTTCTGGTGATGCATCATCGTGATTTCCACGGTGATCATGCCGATCGTATAACCGTCGGGTGCCGCCGAGGCAATTGCCGAATGACCGACCACCCCGGAGCCGCCGGTGCGGTTGACGACGTTGACCGGCTGGCCGAGATCCTTCTCGACCAGGCTGGCGATCATCCGTGCCACCGCATCGGTGCCTCCGCCCGCACCCCAGGGAACGATCAGCGTCAACGGGCGATCGGGATAGGTCTGCGCCCAGGCACCGCTCACGCAGGCAGCCAGGCCCAATCCGATCAGCAGCCGGCGGGAAGTGGAGGTCTGAAACGTCATGGCGAATCCTTTGGTCATACGATTGATCGATGGCTTCGGATTTTGTCCAAATGCGACCACATCGCAAGCAGGGAAACCCCGCGCACCACCGCAGCGGATCAGCTGGCAACCACCTCGCCGTCGGCATCGCAGCCGATGCCGGCCGCGATGCAGCGCGCTGCGGCCAAGCGAACCATCCGGTTGACGATCGCAAGCCTGCTGCCGGTATATCGCTGCGGCTCGACCAACAGCCCGCACACATACCGCGAGTCGGCTTGCTGCCACTGCAACGCGGCGCAGCGGCCGTGAAGCCGCCGCGAAACCAGCACACCAAGCGGGCAGGGCTCGCTGGCGCAGCACATGCCGCAACCGTTGCAAGGCGCGCCGAGCACCGGCTTGGTCGGTGCCTGGCGGTGCAGGTGGATGGTCTGGTAGACGGCGTCGTCAGGCATCCGGGCGAGTATGGCGTTGTCGTGCGCCAGACCATCGGCCGAAATGGCGGGCTGGTTCGACGGTGTTACAGTGCTTGGCTTTTGGAAAACACGTCCTTCCCGTCCCCTTTTCTGGCAACAGCAGAGGCGGGTCGCAATCCGCCAACCGGTCAAGCCGAGCCGCGGAAGGTTGATCAACCCACTATCGCGTCGGAAGCCGGCGCATGAGGTGAGCGAACATGATGCAGGAATACAGGTCGAACTCGTACCTGTTCGGGGGCAATGCGCCCTACGTCGAGGAGATGTACGAGGCCTACCTCGACAACCCCGGTTCGGTCCCGGACAACTGGCGCTCCTATTTCGACGCGCTGCAGAACGTCCCCGCAGTCGATGGCTCGGACAACCGCGATGTAGCCCATGCCCCGGTTGTCGCCTCGTTTGCGCAACGTGCCAAGGCCAATGCCTTCGGCAACAAGGCCAGCGGGGCCGACCTGGCGGTTGCACGCAAGCAGGTCCATGTCCAGTCGTTGATCGCTGCCTATCGGTTTCTGGGTGCCCGCTGGGCCACGCTCGATCCGCTCAAACGCGTCGAACGGCCGAAGATTCCCGAGCTCGAGCCGGCGTTCTACGACCTGAGCGAGTCCGACATGGACATCTCGTTCAGTGCGACCAATACCTATTTCACGACCGCCGAGCAGATGACACTGCGCGACATCGTGCAGGCCTTGCGCGAAACCTATTGCGGCTCGATCGGCGCCGAGTACATGCATTGCACCGATCCAGCCGAAAAACGCTGGTGGCAGCAGCGGCTGGAAAGCATCCGCTCGAAGGGAAGCTATACCGCCGAGCAAAAGATCCACATCCTGAACCGGCTGACTGCGGCCGAAGGCCTCGAGCGTTATCTGCATACCAAATATGTCGGGCAGAAGCGTTTCTCGCTCGAAGGTGGTGAAAGTTTCATCGCGTCGATGGACGAACTGGTGCAGCGTGGCGGCGTGGCCGGTGTGCAGGAAATCGTCATCGGCATGGCGCACCGCGGGCGCCTGAACGTGCTGGTCAACACGCTGGGCAAATCGCCGGCCGAGATGTTTTCGGAGTTCGATCACAGCGCGCCGGAGAACCTGCCGTCAGGCGATGTCAAATACCACCAGGGTTTCTCCAGCGATGTCAGCACCCCGGCAGGCCCGGTTCACCTGAGCCTGGCATTCAACCCGTCGCACCTGGAGATCGTCAACCCGGTTGTCGAGGGTTCGGTGCGGGCCCGGCTCGATCGTCGCGGCGACAAGCGAGGCGCTTCGGTGTTGCCGATCATCGTCCACGGCGATGCGGCCTTTGCCGGCCAGGGTGTCGTGATGGAAACGCTGGCGTTGGCACAGACCCGCGGCTACTACACCGGTGGCACCGTCCATGTGGTGATCAACAACCAGATCGGTTTCACCACCAGCGATCCGCGCGATGCACGCTCGACGCTGTATTGCACCGATGTCGTGAAGATGGTCGAGGCACCGGTTCTGCACGTCAACGGCGACGATCCGGAAGCGGTGGTGCTGGCGACGCAACTGGTGCTCGATTACCGCCAGGAGTTCAACAAGGATGTCGTGGTCGACATCGTCTGCTTCCGCAAGCTCGGCCACAACGAGCAGGACACCCCGGCGCTGACCCAGCCGCTGATGTACAAGAAAATCGCCATCCACCAAGGCACGCGTCGCCTGTACGGCGAAAAGCTGGTAACCCAGGGCGTGTTGCCGGCCGACGGCCCCGACCTGATGGTCAAGGAGTTTCGCGCCGCGATGGACGCCGGCAAACATACCGTCGATCCGGTGCTGACCAATCACAAGAGCAAATATGCGGTCGACTGGGCGCCGTTTCTGGGCAAGAAATGGACCGATGCAGCCGATACCTCGCTGCCGACGGCCGAGATCAAGCGGCTGGCCGAGCGGATCACCACCTTGCCTGCCAGTTTCAAGGCCCATCCGCTGGTCGAGAAGGTGCTGGCCGATCGTGCGGCGATGGGCCGCGGCGAGATCAATGTCGACTGGGGCATGGGTGAACACCTGGCCTTTGCGTCGCTGGTGGCCAGTGGCTACGCGGTGCGATTGTCGGGTGAAGACTGCGGCCGCGGCACGTTCACGCACCGCCATTCGGTGCTTCACGACCAGAACCGCGAGCGTTGGGACGAAGGCACCTACACGCCGCTGCAGAATGTTGCCGAGGGACAGGCGCCATTCGTTGTCATCGACTCCTTGTTGTCCGAGGAGGCCGTGCTCGGCTTCGAATACGGCTATGCCTCGGCCGAGCCGAATACGCTGGTGATCTGGGAAGCGCAGTTCGGCGATTTCGTCAACGGCGCGCAGGTCGTGATCGACCAGTTCATCGCCTCTGGCGAGGTCAAATGGGGCCGCGTCAACGGACTGACGCTGATGCTGCCGCATGGTTACGAAGGGCAGGGGCCGGAGCACAGCTCGGCACGGCTGGAGCGTTTCATGCAGCTGGCCGCCGACAACAACATGCAGGTGGTGCAACCCACCACCGCCAGCCAGATCTTCCATGTGCTGCGCCGGCAGATGGTTCGCATGTTCCGCAAGCCGCTGGTCTTGATGACGCCGAAGTCGCTGTTGCGGCACAAGGATGCCGGCTCGCCGCTGAGCGAATTTACCCGTGGTGAATTCCGCACCGTGATTCCCGACAGCGCCGAGCTGGTGGTCGACAAGGTCAAGCGCGTGATTGCGTGCTCGGGCAAGGTCTACTACGACCTGGTCAAGAAACGCGAGGAGAAGAAAAGCGCCGATGTGGCGATCATCCGCGTCGAGCAGTTGTATCCGTTTCCGCACAAGGCATTCGCTGCCGAGATGAAGCGTTACCCGAATGCGAGCGAAATCATGTGGTGCCAGGACGAGCCGCAAAACCAGGGTGCCTGGTTTTTCGTTCAGCATTACATCCACGAAAACATGACCGATGGGCAGCGCCTGGGTTACGCCGGTCGGCCGGCTTCGGCATCGCCGGCGGTCGGCTACGCCCATCTGCACCAGGAGCAGCAGAAAGCCTTGCTGGACCAGGCCTTCGGCAAGCTCAAGGGTTTCGTCCTCACCAAATAACTTGTTGGCACCCACCACGTCGCAACAAGTCTGTCGTGATTTGCCGGCTCGAAAACCGGCAGCCTCGACACCCCACCACCTGGAACGTGGTGGGCAAACTCCCGAAAGAAAAACATGGCTATCGTAGAAGTGAAGGTCCCGGAGCTGTCTGAGTCGATCGCTGAAGCAACCCTTGTCGAGTGGAAGAAAAAGCCCGGCGAATTTGTCCAGATCGACGAGATCCTGGTCGAGATCGAGACCGACAAGGTGGTGCTCGAAGTGCCGGCGCCGTCGGCCGGCGTGATCGCGCAGCTTGTCAAAGGTGATGGCGAGCAATGTGTCAGTGGCGAAGTGATCGCCAAGATCGATACCGAAGGCACCGAGGCGACCAGCCCGCTGGAAGTCAAGCCGGTACCTGCCGCGTCGGCGCCGCCCGCCACCCCGGTCGCGGCGCCTGCCGCGCCTGCCGATGGCGGCAGTGGTGGCAGCAAGGGTGATGTCGCGATGCCCGCGGCAGCCAAGCTGCTGGCCGAGAACAATCTGGCTGCTTCGGCCGTTGCCGGCACCGGCAAGGACGGCCGGGTGACCAAGGGTGATGCGCTGGCGGCGATCCAGTCCGGTGCTGCAAAGCCGGCGGCTGCTCCGTCGCCAGCGGCCGCACCGACGCTGCAGAAAGTGGCACCGCCGCCCCTGCCGCGCCCCTTGGCCAAGGCCGCTGCACCGACCTTGGCCGCGCTGGCCGACCGACCTGAACAGCGGGTGCCGATGAGCCGCTTGCGTGCCAGGGTCGCCGAGCGGCTGCTGCAGTCGCAATCGACGAACGCGATTCTGACGACCTTCAACGAGGTCAACATGGCGCCGGTGATGGAAATGCGCAAGCGTTTCCAGGAAAGGTTCGAGAAAGAGCACGGCACCAAGATCGGTTTCATGAGCTTCTTCGTGAAAGCGGCCGTGGCGGCGCTCAAGCGCTATCCGGTCATCAATGCGTCGGTCGACGGCAACGACATCGTGTACCACGGCTATTTCGACATCGGCATTGCGGTCGGCTCGCCGCGTGGCCTGGTGGTGCCGATCCTGCGCAATGCCGACCAGATGAGTTTTGCCGATATTGAAAAGAAGATCGCCGAGTTCGGCCAGAAGGCACGCGATGCCAAGCTGTCGCTCGACGACCTGACCGGCGGCACCTTCTCGATCAGCAATGGCGGAACTTTCGGCTCGATGTTGTCGACGCCGATCATCAACCCGCCGCAGTCGGCGATCCTCGGCGTGCATGCGACCAAGGACCGGGCGGTGGTCGAGAACGGCCAGATTGTCATCAGGCCGATGAATTACCTGGCGATGAGTTACGACCACCGCATCATCGACGGCCGTGAGGCGGTGCTCGGCTTGGTGGCGATGAAGGAAGCGCTCGAGGATCCGGCGCGGTTGTTGTTTGATATTTGACCCCCCCCGGAGCGCCTGGCGGCGCACCCCCCAGGGGGGCGACGCCGGTGGACCGGCAAAGCCGGATCCACGGCGTCTGCTTGAGGGTGACGGCCGCTGTGCGGCGTCGGGGCGTCTCTCGGTGAAGACGGAACTGTCGGAATGGCAACCGGCTCTTCCTGACGAAAAAAGGATGTTGAAATGAGCAAGGAATTTGATGTTGTCGTGATCGGTGGTGGGCCGGGTGGGTATATCGCGGCGATTCGGGCGGCGCAGTTGGGGTTCGACGTGGCGTGTGTCGACGAGTGGAAAAACGCCAAGGGTGGGCCGGCGCTTGGTGGTACCTGCACCAATATCGGCTGCATTCCGAGCAAGGCGCTGTTGCAGTCGAGTGAGCATTTCGAGCACGCCGGCCACCACTTTGCCGATCACGGCATCGAAGTCGGCAAGCTCGGTCTCGATCTGGCGAAGATGCTGGCGCGCAAGGATGGGGTGGTCAAGCAGAACAACGACGGCATCGTGTATCTGTTCAAGAAGAACAAGGTGGCGTTTTTCCATGGTCGTGGCTCGTTTGTCGGTGCCAAGGATGGGGCTTACCAGATCAAGGTCAGCGGCACCGCCGACGAAGACCTGCTGGCCAAGCATGTGATCGTCGCTACCGGATCGAATGCCCGCGCCTTGCCGGGCGCCGATTTCGACGAGGACAGGATTCTCAGCAACGACGGGGCCTTGGCGATCACCGAGGTGCCGAAGAAGCTCGGTCTGATCGGCTCGGGCGTCATCGGTCTGGAGATGGGTTCGGTCTGGCGCCGGCTGGGCGCCGAGGTGACCATTCTCGAGGCCTTGCCGACCTTTCTCGGTGGGGTCGACGAGCAGATCGCCAAGGAGGCGCACAAGGCGTTTACCAAGCAGGGCCTGAAGATCGAGCTCGGGGTGAAGATCAGCGCCGTCAAGGCGTCGGGCAAAGGCGTCGAGGTGTCGTACGCTGACGCCAAGGGTGGCGAACAGACCTTGAAGGTCGACCGGTTGATTGTCTCGATCGGCCGCGTTGCCAACACGATCGGTCTGGCTGCCGAGAAGATCGATCTCAAGCTCGATGAGCGCGGCGCCATCGTGGTCGACGACGAATGCAAGACCAATCTGCCCAACGTGTGGGCGATCGGTGATGTGGTTCGTGGCCCGATGCTGGCGCACAAGGCCGAAGAAGAAGGGGTTGCAGTTGCCGAGCGAATCGCCGGTCAGCATGGCCACGTGAACTTCAACACGATTCCATGGGTCATCTACACCAGCCCGGAGATTGCCTGGGTCGGGCAGACCGAACAGCAGCTGAAAGCGGCTGGCCGCGCTTACAAGGCCGGCAGCTTTCCGTTTCTGGCCAACGGCCGCGCCCGTGCGCTCGGCGATACCACCGGCATGGTCAAGTTTCTTGCCGATGCATCGAGCGATGAAATCCTTGGCGTCCACATCGTCGGGCCGATGGCCAGCGAGCTGATTGCCGAGGCGGTGGTGGCGATGGAGTTCAAGGCTTCGGCCGAGGACATTGCCCGCATCTGCCATGCCCACCCGTCGCTCAGCGAGGCGACCAAAGAGGCGGCGCTGGCGGTCGACAAACGCACGCTCAACTTCTGAGCGGCGAGCCTCAGGCCCCGGTGTCCGTCCGCGAAGTCTATGCCGCGGCGCTCGCCGAGCGCGGCTACCAGAGCGATCCCGCACAGTTGCGGGCGCTCGACGCGCTGGCGCGCTGCGAAAGCGAATGGGCCGATTACAAGGCGCGTCGCCGCAGCCGCCTGAGCCAGTTGCTGGTGCGTCCGCCGATCCCGCGCGGGGTCTACATGCACGGCGGCGTCGGCCGTGGCAAGAGTTTTTTGATGGATTGCTTTTTCAATGCGGTGCCGCTGCAGCGCAAGACCCGCTTGCACTTCCACGAGTTCTTGCGCGAGGTGCACCGCGAACTGGCCGATCTGCATGGCACACGCCAACCCGCTGCAAGTGCTGGGTCAACGCATTTCGCGGCGCTTTCGGCTGATCTGCTTCGACGAATTTCATGTTGCCGACGTGACCGACGCGATGATCCTGCACCGGCTGCTCGATTCGATGTTCGAGAACCGCGTCAGCATCGTCACCACGTCGAACTTCCACCCGGATGCGCTTGTATCCGAACGGCCTGCACCGCGACCGCATCCTGCCGGCGATCGAGCTTGCTGAAGCAGCAGCTCGAAGTGGTCGACGTCGACGCCGGCATCGACTATCGTGCGTTGACGCTGGCGCAGGTGGAAACCTATCTGACGCCGCTGGGACCGGCGGTCGACGCGCAGATGACCGCTGCGTTCGAGCGACTGGCCGAAGCGCGTGAAGAGGATCCGGTGATGCGAATCGAGCAACGTCGAGCTGCGGGCACGGCGCAAGGCCGGCGGTGTGGTTTGGTTCGATTTTCGCGAGTTGTGCGGCGGCCCGCGCTCGCAAAACGATTATCTTGAGCTGGCCAGCCAGTTTCATACCGTGCTGCTGTCCGATGTACCCCAGATGGCGCCGCGTCAGGCCTCGGAGGCGCGCCGCTTTACCTGGCTGGTCGACGTGTTGTACGACCGGCGGGTCAAGTTGTTGCTGTCCGCTGCGGTGGCTCCCGAGCAGTTGTATTCGGAAGGTCCGCTGGCGCATGAGTTTCCACGCACGGTCTCTCGGTTGCACGAGATGCAGTCGGCGCAGTACCTCGGATCGGCCCGCCGCGAGGTGGACACGTCGCTGACATGAACTCCGGTCCGCTCTTCGCTTGGCGGGCGCGCGGCCCGCTCTGCCGCAGCATCCGCCTTCGCCGCATCATCCGCGCAATCGCCTGGGTGGTGGCAACCATCACGCCGACTGCTTTGCTGGCGGCCGACGAAGCGTCAGGCCGACGCGAGCAGATCGGGCTCGAACGTCGCCAGGCCGACGCCGCGCTTGAGCAGCGTCGCCTCATATGCAGGCAGCGCTTCGTTGTCACCGCCTGCATCGATGATGCGCGAGCCAGTCACCGCGACGCCCTGCACGCGCTCGATCGCGAAGAAGCCGCGATCGACAGCAATCTGCGCCACGAACGCGCGGCCAGGCGCTTGGAGATCATCCGCGACAAGACCGACGCGCTGGCCCGGCTGGCACCTTTGCCCGCACTGGAGCGTTCACCATCGCCTGCGGTTTCAGCGCCGCTCGCGCCGTCATCGCCGTCACTCCTGCCTTCGGGAAGTGGAGCCGATGTCCGCAGCGGCGACACCGGTCAGGCCAGCGTGCAGGCGGCCGCCCGGCGCGAAGCCGAATCCGCCGAGCGCGCCGCCGCCCAGCGGGCTGCCGCAGCGCAACAGCGGCGTGACGATGCGGCGCGACGCCGCGCACTGCGCGAGTCCAAGCGCAACGATCGGAAAAAATCCTCAGCGGGTCTGGCGGAACGTCCCGAGATCCCGCCGGCACGGCTGCCCTCGCCACCGCCGGCATCGTCGTCGCCGTCGAAGTAACGCCCGGTCGAGGCTTCGCCTTGCTGCGGATGACGCGACGGCAGCGGGCCGTCAGCCCAGGGCTTCGACTCTGAGCAAGGCCAGCGACAGGTTGTCGCCCGAGCCACGGGCCCGCTCGCGGGCCTTGCCGATCATCATCTCGCTGGCCTCGCGCGGCGGCAAGGCATGGCTGATCGAGCCGATTTCGAGCGGCGACAAGTAATGCCACAAGCCGTCGCTGCAGGCCATCACGGTATCGCCGACCTCGAGCTGACCCAAGTCGTGCAGCGTCACCGGCGGCTCCTTGACCGTACCGAGGCAGCCGATCAGCAGGTTGGATTGCGGGTGCGTATTGGCTTCGTCTTCGGTCAGGTCGCCGTCGTCGATCAGGCGCTGCACGTAAGAGTGATCGGAGGTGCGGAACATCATGTCGGCCCCCCGGAAATGGTAGACGCGCGAATCGCCGGCATGAACCGCGTGACAGCGCAGTGATGGCTGGATGATGAATGCAGCTGCCGTGCTGTGTGGCTCTTCCTCGGACGTGATGGCGGTCAGCTTGATCATCAAGTGGGCTTCGAGCACCAGTTGCTTCAGCGCGATGGCCGGGTCGTCGCTGCCGGGCGAAAATCGCTCGAACAGTTGCTGCGCGGTGAGAATGACCTGATCAGCCGCTTTGCGCCCGCCGCTTTTGCCACCCATCCCGTCGGCCAGTACGGCCATTGCGCAGCCGACGGCATGCGCGTGAGCGAATACCGCGACCTGATCTTGTTGATAGGCGCGGTCGCCACGGTGCAGCCCGGTTGCTGCGGACAATCGGTGCCCGCTGATCGCCATGCTCATGGCAAAACTATAATCGTTGTCGACCATTGGAACCGCGGCGATTGCGATTGTTTTGGCCTGCATCTCTTGCTCTGCTCGGCGCTGCAAACGGCGCGGGCGCGGCCGTGCAGCTGCGCTGGCGTGACCCACCTGGCGGGTTGCATGACGAGGGGTTTGAGGGTGGACACACCAAATGGACAACAACCTGCATTCGTTGAGCCGTCAACTGATCGAGCTGCGGATCGAACACGCCGACCTCGACGACCTGATCGATCGGGCCACGATCGACGTGTCCGTCCGACGAACTGACGCTGCGCCGCCTGAAGAAGCGACGCCTGCTGCTGCGTGACCGGATTTCCGTGCTGGAAACCGATCTGAGTCCGCCCGAACCGGCCTGATCGTGGCCGAGCACCTCGCACTGGCTGCCACCGAGACCCCGTTGGCGGCCGATTGTCCGGTCACTGTTTCCGAGCCGCTGTCGACATTGCGCCGTGCAGTGGCCGAGGTGTTTTCCGATGGCGGGTCGTTGGCGCAGGCCGATGCCCGTTATGTTCGCAGACAGGTTCAATTGCAGATGGCCGCGCGCGGTAGCCGACGCGATCGACGACCGCGCCGCGCTGGTTGCCGAAGCCGGCACCGGCGTCGGCAAGACCTTTGCCTACCTGGTTCCGGCGTTGTTGTCGGGCGCTCGAACCCTGATCAGCACCGCTACCAAGAGCCTGCAGGATCAGCTGTTTCTGCGCGATCTGCCGCGTCTGCGCGATGCGCTGAAGGTGCCGACCAGCATCGCCTTGCTGAAAGGCCGCGGCAGCTATTTGTGCCTGCATCGAATGCAGCAGGCCAGGCTGTCGGCGACCTTGCCTGATCGCTGGGCGGTGCGCACGCTGGCCAAGGTTGAAGTCTGGTCCAGACGCACGGTCAGCGGCGATCTGGCAGAGCTCGACGGCCTCGACGAGCGCAGCAGCGTGATACCCGCTGGTCACCTCATCGCGCGAGAACTGTCTGGGCGCCGAGTGCCCCGAGTTTCGCCAATGCCATGTCAACAAGGCCAGGCGCGACGCCATGGCGGCCGATCTGGTGGTCGTCAATCACCATCTGTTCTTTGCCGACATGGCACTGCGCGACAGCGGCGTGGCCGAATTGCTGCCCAGCGTCGACGTGGCGATATTCGACGAGGCGCACCAGCTGGCCGAGGCCGGGGTGCAGTTCCTCGGCACCACGCTGGGCAGCGGCCAGCTGATCGATTTTTCTCGCGATCTGCTGGCGATCGGGCTGCAACAGGCGCGCGGCCTGGCGCCGTGGCAGGAAATCTCGGCAGCCTGTGATCGCGCCGCTCGTGAGCTTCGCCTGGCTTGTGTCGGTGCGATCGGCGAGGTGCGCGGCAGTTTCAAGCTGCGCTGGGACGAACGCAGCGAGCAGCCGGCCTTCGGTCTGGCGCTGACGCAGCTCGAGCGCGACATGGCGCTCGCAAAGGATGCGCTCGAGCTGGTCGTCGAGGTGTCGCCCGACTTCGTCAAGCTCGCCGACCGCGCCGAATCGCTGTCGGCGCTGGCGCGGCGCTTCGCGGTGCCGGTGGCGCCGCGGCCTGGTTCGCTGGATCGATCTGTCGGTGCATCAGGCGCGATTGGTCGAGTCGCCGCTGGACATCCGTGAGGCGCTTGCACAGCAGATGCAGGCGGCGCCGAAGGCCTGGATCTTCACTTCGGCAACGCTCGGCGACGACCCGCAAGTTGAGCTGGTTCACCGAATCGGCGGGGCTCGAAGCGGCGCGCTGCCTGCGTGTCGGCAGTCCGTTCGACTACCCGAACCATGCGCGGCTTTATGTCCCGCGCGGCTTCCCGAAACCGAATGACAGCGGCCACGGCCAGGCGGTTGCGATATTGGCTGCCCGGCTCGCCACGGCACTCGGCGGCAGGACATTCGTTCTGACGACGACCTTGCGTGCCTTGCGTCAGATCGGCGAGGCCTTGCGCAGCGAGTTCGAGGCGAGCGGCGACGCGATATCCAGGTGCTGATCCAGGGCCAGGTGCCGAAACGCCAGCTGCTCGATCATTTTCTGGCCGAGCCGCGTTCGGTGCTGGTGGGCTCGCAGAGTTTCTGGGAAGGCATCGACGTCCCCGGCGAAGCCTTGCAATGTGTGCTGATCGACAAGCTGCCGTTTCCGCCGCCCAACGATCCGCTGGTCGAGGCGCGCGTGCGCAGGCTGGAGGCCGCCGGACGCAATGCGTTTGCCGATTATTTCGTCGCCGAGGCGGCGGTGTCGCTGAAACAGGGCGCCGGCCGGTTGATCCGCAGCGAGACCGACCACGGTCTGCTGGTCGTCTGCGATCCCCGGATGGCCGGGATGAATTACGGTCGCCGCCTGCGTGAGGCCTTGCCACCGATGGGCATGATCAGTTCGGAAGCCGACGCGCTGGACTGGCTGCGATCGTTGGCGGTTGATCGATCGCCTTGGTAGGCTTCTGGGCCTTGTAAGAGCGATTGAGCCGCGATTATTCGCGGTGCACGCCGGAAGCGGGCTGAAGCTATCTGCAAGCCGCTGCGCCTGCACCTACCAGATCTGCCACCAAGGCTTGGACGCCTTGGTGACCGCCACCCCGTCCGGGCCGGCGCTGAGGAAGGCGCTGTTCGGGAAGTTTTTTGCCAGCACGCGCTGGGCATCGTCCCGCAGATCCTTCATGCCGAGTTGGTCGTAGCCTCTGACCATGATCGACAAGGCCTCTTCGGTCGACGGCGACTGCTGGTAATCCTGAACTGTTGCCTGCGCGCGATTGATGGCGGCAACATAGGCGCCGCGGCGATAGTAATAACGTGCCACATGCACTTCATAGGCGGCCAGCGCGTTGACGATGTAGTTCATGCGCAGCTGCCCATCGGGCGCATAACGCGAACTCGGAAACTGATCGACCAGTTGCTTGAACGCCTGGTAGGAATCTCGCGAGGCCTGCTGGTCGCGCTCGGAGAGGTCTTGGCGGGCCAGGCTGCCCAGAATGCCGAGGTTGTCGTTGAAATTGACCAGTCCCTGCAGGTAGAGCGCGTAATCGAGCGCCGGGCTGGTCGGATGCAGCTTGATGAAACGCTCGAGAATCGTCAGTGCTTGCGCCTTGTCGTTGGTGCGATACATGACATAGGCGCGCTCGAGCTGAGCCTGCTGCGACAGCAAGGTGCCGGTCGCGCGACCCTCCAGCCGTTCGAACAGCGTGCCGGCGCGTTCGTAGTTGCCGGCGTTCATCTCATCCTTGGCCTCGGAATACAATTTCTCCGGGGTCCAGTTGGCCGTTTCGTCCTGCGGGGTGCTCGAGCAACCGGCGAGCGCCAGCGCGATACACGCAGCGGCGAGGGCTCCCGAGACTCGCCCACCGACCGCGGTCGTGGGCAGGGATTTTTCTGGCATCGAGCGCTTCTGATCCATGGGCCAGGTACGTGGCCTGCGGCGCACGTCTTCCGTCAAAAATGATCGCAGATTATAGGGTTGACCCCCCGCGCCCGGGCGGCGTGGAGCCGGCAATCGACACCGACGATGACGGCTCGGCCGGCGACTCGGTCGCCGCGATCGGGGTCGGCGACGACGATGCGCCGTTCGAGACCCGTTCCTGCAGCGTGCCGGCGCATTTTCACGGTCAACGCCTCGACAAGTTGCTGGTCGAGATGGCACCGGAGTTTTCGCGCAATCATCTGCAGGCATTGATCGCGCAGGGCCATGTCAGGCTCGACGGCGCGGTAGCGGCGTCGGCATCGCGCAAGCTGCGCGCCGGGCAGCCGGTCGAGCTCGAGCTGGTGCCGACGCAGGAAAGCATCGCGTTTCGCGCCGAGCCGCTGCCACTGCAGATCGTCCACGAAGATGCCGATCTGCTGGTCATCGACAAGGCGGCCGGGATGGTCGTTCATCCGGCGGCCGGCAACTGGTCGGGAACCTTGCTGAATGCCTTGCTGGCCCACCACCGGGCTGGCTGCGACGCTGCCGCGTGCCGGCATCGTGCATCGGCTCGACAAGGACACGTCGGGGCTGATGGTGGTCGGCAAGACTTTGCAGGCGGTGACCGCGCTGAGCCGCGCCATCGCCGCGCGCGAAGTCGCGGCGCGAATACCTGGCGCTGGTTCACGGCGTAGCTGCCGGCCGGCTGCGCATGCGCATCGAAGCGCCGATTGCGCGCGACCCGAAATCGCGGATCCGGATGGCGGTGGTGGCTGGCGGGCGCGAGGCGCGGACCGATGTCGAGCGACTGGCCAGCGATGGCCGATTCACCGCCGTACGCTGTCGGCTTCATACCGGGCGAACCCATCAGATCCGCGTCCATCTGGCTTCGCAGGGCCATCCACTGGTCGCCGATGCACTGTATGGCGGCGCGCCAGCGCTGGGGCATGTTGCGCCAGGCATTGCATGCCACCCGGCTCGCATTCGCGCATCCGTCCGATGGCCGCAGCCTGTCGTTCGATGCCCGATTGCCACCCGACATGGCTGCGGCCTGGGCCGCACTGCATTGCCGCCGCCGGCGATGTCAGGACACCACAGTGATCTGACATCGCGCCGCCCTGCAGCGTGAAAAGATCGCTGGTCTGCCAAGGCTGGTTACAATGCAGGCGATTGACAGTTTTGCGGAACCAGCGTTCGGGTCAGGCTCGGTCAACAGATTCGGCTCCCCACCTCACGCCACCGCAACAAGCCGCCTTGAAGATCCGCGGCCTGGTCGTCGGCTCGACGCATGAAGCATGCCTCGGCCCTCTTGTTCGAATTAACCGAGCCCGAAGCGGGCTTCTCCGCGCGATCACGGAATCGTCGCCGCAGACCGTCTGCCCGATTGGCTGGCGGACTGATTGCAGCCCCAGCTTGCAAGCCAGCCGATTGCAAGCGCGAAAAACCTCGGTGAATTGCACACCTGCACCCGTTCGTTTGAGGATGGCCCACTAGCCGATGAATACCCAGGATGCCAAACGCGTCCTCGAGACGGCGCTGATCTGCGCCCGCGAACCCATGCCGCTGCGCGAGATGCGCAACCTGTTTGCCGACGAAGTCAACCCGGACAGCCTTCGCATGCTGCTCGATCGAACTGGTTCGCGACTGGGAGGGGCGAGGCGTCGAACTGGTCGCAGTGGCGAGTGGCTGGCGCTTCCAGAGCCGGCCCGAGATGCGCGAATACCTCGATCGACTGAACCCGGAGAAGCCGCCGAAATATTCGCGCGCCGTGATGGAAACACTGGCGATCATTGCCTACCGGCAACCGGTGACGCGTGGCGATATCGAGGATATCCGCGGCGTGACGGTGGCCAGCCAGATCATCAAGCAGCTCGAGGACCGCGGCTGGATCGAGGCTATCGGCTACCGGGAAGCCCCCGGGCGGCCCGCGTTGCTGGCAACCACCCGCCAGTTTCTCGACGACCTGGGTCTGGCCAGCCTCGAGCAGTTGCCGGTGTCCGAAGCTGCCAACGCGTCGATCGACGAGGTGCAGGCCCGCCTTGACAATTCGATCTCGATCGCGAATCCGCAGACCGAGTTTGCGCTCGATGAAGCGCCGGTCGAGTCGGAAGACGCGCCGGCAGCTGCCGGCGACGTGGCGTCGAGCGACCCATCTTTACCCGGACCGGCTGAAATGCCGCCCGCCAATTCAGCAGCCGGCCATGAAGAGCCGGCGAAACCCGAACCTGCGGCGGACGCCGTACCGATGGAACCCCAAGCATGACCGAAGACGTCGACCTCTCCAAGAATCCCGGCCCAGTCGAAGGCGACGCTGCAAAGCCTGCCGCGGTGCGGCGCAAGCGCAGCCCGAAGCCGGTGGACAACGAGGCGCCTGGCGCAACTTCGGTTGCGGCTGGTGATGGCGATCCGAACGCGGCGTCGGTACCATCAGTTCAAGTGGAAGCGGCTGCCGACGCGCCACCGAAGGCGCCGCGCAAGCGCAAGGCAGCGGCAGACCACGAGCAGACTGCGTCAAATGCAGCGGTTGCGCCAGGCGGCGCGCCCGAGCAGGCGCCCGTCGCCGCACTGCCGGCCTCGACGGAACAGCGGGTGGTCCGATCGTCTGACGAATCGTCGGCCGATCCGGAGCAGAAGGCGGCTGCGGAGCCGGTCACCGATTCCGGCAACGAGGCGGCCGATGGTGGCGCTGCGGCAGCTGGCGCGGCTGGCGAGTCTTCGGAAGGCGTGCCCGGACGCGGGCGTCGTCGGCGCAAGGACCGCGGGGCTCGCGGTGACCGCGAACGGCGTGGCCCGGATGCGCCCGACCAGATGGCCTCGGCGGTGGTCGACGCGGACGATGGCGATGACGAGGACGACGACACCGCAGAAGGCCAGGAACGAGCCGTTCCGGCCGATCCCGGTGAGCTTTTTGCCCAGGTCATTTCGGGCGAATACGACGAGGGCAGCGGCGAGGCGCCGGAACCGCCGCCGCCGCACAAGCGGGTCTTGTTGCCCGAACCGGACGCGCCCAAACTGCAGAAGGTGCTGGCGCAATCGGGCGTCGGTTCGCGGCGCGACATGGAGGCGCTGATCGAGGAGGGTGAGGTCTCGGTCAATGGCGAAACCGCCCACATCGGGCAGCGCATATCGTTTGGCGACCGCATTGCGGTGCGCGGCAAGCCGGTTCGCGTTCGCATCGTTCCGCCACCGCCGCGCATCCTCGCCTATCACAAGCCGGCCGGCGAAGTGGTCACCCATGACGACCCGCAGAACCGTCCGACGGTTTTTCGCCGTCTGCCGCGTCTGCAGCAGGGTAAATGGCAATCGGTCGGTCGGCTCGATCTGAATACGGAAGGGCTGTTGCTGTTCACCAATTCGGGTGAACTTGCCAATCAGTTGATGCATCCGCGCTTCGGTGTCGAGCGCGAGTACGCCGTTCGTGTGCTGGGCCAGCTCGACGACATGGACAAGACACAGTTGCTCGACGGGGTCAATATCGACGGCCAGACGGCATCGTTTCGCTCGATCGAAGAAGGTGGCGGCGAAGGTGCCAACCGCTGGTACCGCGTCGTCATCACCGAAGGCCGCAACCGCGAGGTGCGAAAGCTGTTCGAAGCGGTTGAATTGACGGTCAGCCGCCTGATCCGTATTCGGTATGGCAATTTTGTGCTGCCGCGCGGGCTCAAGCGCGGGGCCTGGGTCGATCTCGATCCGGCCGACGTTCGCGCGATCCGACAGCTCGCCGGCGGCCCGAAGAACGAAGCCCGCCAAGGACCGCCGCCTGCCGGCAAGCAACAGGATCGCGGGCGCAACAAGGGCCGGAACAACGACCGCAACGACCGCAATGATCGCGGTGACCGGCAGCAGGCCAACCAGTCGCCGCGCGGCCCGCAGGGCGGAGGCCAGAATGGACCACGCCCATCGCGTCCCCAGCCAGCGCCGCGCGAAGACTATCCGGTTGCACCGGCCGCTGAACGCGAGCGCGGCGACGATGATTTCGACGACGACTTCGATCCGGCGCGCATTCCGAATCCGCTCGAGCAGACTTTCGATCGCCGCTTCGTTCAAGGTGGCCGCGGTGCCGTCGGGCGTGGTTTTGGCCAAGGTGGTGGCGGCTTCGGACCGGGTGGCAGTGCGCCGGGCCGCAACGCGCCGCGAAAGCCGGGCGCACCGCGCGAGCCTGATCCCTTGCAGACCTCGGTCGGCTATATCGGCGCCGATGCCTTTCATCGCAAGAACCGCGGTGGCGGCGGAGGCAGTGGAGGCGGCAACGCGGGAGGAGGTGGCAATCGAGGCGGCGGCGGTGGCGGCTTCGGTGGCAATCGCGGCGGGAGTGGCGGCAAGCGTGGGCGGTGATCGGCCGCTTACAATTGTCGGCTTTGCCCAATATTGAAATTCAGGAGAAATCAGATGGCCGTTGAACGTACTCTGTCGATCATCAAACCCGACGCGGTTGCCAAGAATGTGATCGGTCAGATCTACAGCCGCTTCGAAGGCGCAGGACTGAAAGTGATTGCCTCGCGCATGGCACATCTGTCTCGCGGCGAAGCCGAGGCCTTTTATGCCGTGCACAAGGAACGCCCGTTCTTCAAGGATCTGGTCGGCTTCATGATTTCCGGCCCGGTCATGATCCAGGTGCTGGAAGGTGAAGGCGCGATTGCCAAGAACCGCGATCTGATGGGCGCGACCGATCCGAAAAAGGCCGACAAGGGAACGATCCGCGCCGATTTCGCCGACAGCATCGACGCCAACGCGGTCCATGGTTCGGATGCTGCCGAGACCGCAGCGGCCGAAGTGGCGTTCTTCTTTCCGGCGATGAACGTTTACAGTCGTTGAACACGCCGCCGCGTTTTCGTCATCCAACGACTTTCTTGCAAAGGCATCGATCCGCACTGGCATGAACGCTGTCAACCTGCTCGACTTCGATCTCGAAGGGCTCGCGTCATGGTGTGCGGGGCTGGGAGAGAAGCGTTTTCGGGCGACACAGCTGTTTCGCTGGATTCATCAGCGCGGCGCGACCGATTTTGCGCAGATGACCGATCTGGCCCGGTCGCTGCGCGACAAGCTCGGCGGTGCGGCCTGCATCACGCCGCTCGATATCGCCAGTGAACAGGCTTCGGCCGACGGCACGATCAAATGGCTGTTTTCGGTCGGCAACGGTGACGCGATCGAGACCGTCTTCATTCCGGAAGAAGATCGCGGCACGCTGTGTATCTCGTCGCAGGCCGGCTGCGCGGTCGGGTGCCGTTTCTGCTCGACCGGGCACCAGGGTTTCAGCCGCAACCTGTCGACCGCTGAAATCATTGCCCAGCTGTGGTTTGCCGAGCACCATTTGCGCCGGCGGCTGGGTACGCCGGCTGGCCAGCGCGTCATCACCAACGTGGTGATGATGGGCATGGGCGAGCCGCTGCAGAACTATGCAGCGCTGCTGCCGGCGCTTGCGGGTGATGCTCGACGACCACGCCTATGGCCTGTCGCGTCGGCGGGTGACCGTTTCGACCTCTGGCGTGGTGCCGATGATCGACCGCCTGCGCGAAGATTGCCCGGTCGCCCTGGCCGTTTCGCTGCATGCGCCTGCCGATCCGTTGCGTGACGATCTGGTGCCGTTGAACCGCAAATATCCGCTGGCCGAACTGCTCGCTGCCTGCCAGCGTTATCTGGAGCGTGCGCCGCGCGACTTCATCACCTTCGAATACTGCATGCTCGATGGTGTCAACGACAGCCCGGACCATGCGCGTGCACTGATCGACCTGGTGCGCGGCCGTGGTGCGGATGGCCAGGCGGTGCCGGTGGTCTCGTGCAAGTTCAATCTGATTCCGTTCAACCCGTTCCCGGCATCGGGCCTGCTGCGTTCGCCGGCCGATCGCGTGCAGGCGTTTGCGCGTTGCCTGCAGGATGCGGGCATCGTGACAACGGTGCGCAAGACGCGTGGCGACGATATCGACTGCCGCCTGTGGCCAGTTGGCCGGTGAGGTGCAGGATCGCACCCGCGTCAGGCAGCGCACGCGCTCGCGCGTCGCCGATCCGAATCCATCCGCGCCGCGCTGAACAGCCGTTGCTGGCAGCCGGTCCGGAGGAGCGCGATGAGAAGCCTGCTGCCTGTCTTCGGTGGCCGTTGACCGGAATGGCCTTGCTGGCGGCCTGTGCAAGCCCCGGCTCGGCGCCAGGCATGGCGCGAACCGCGACGCCCGACCGGATCACTGCGTCCGACGAGCCCGAACATACCCGTCGTGCGCGGGTCGGCTCGAATTGGCCAGTGCCTATTTCGGTCGCGGGCAGGTCGTCACTGCGCTCGATCAGGTCAAGCAGGCGATCGTTGCCGATCCGACGATGGGGCCGGCATTCAATCTGCGAGGCCTGATCTATTCGAATCTCGGCGACAACGGCCTGGCCGAAGAAAGTTTCCGCCGTGCGTTGGCGCTCGATGCCGAGGATGCCGACGCCATGCAGAACTACGGCTGGCATCTGTGCCAGCAGTCGCGTTTCGCCGAGGCCGACGCGCTGTTCAGCCGCGCGCTCGCGGTGCCGCGCTATCGCGACTACCGCCCGCACGTTGCTGACGCGCGGCGTCTGCCAGGCGCGCGCGGGCAATCTTCGAACTGGCCGAAGCCACCTTGCAGCGCGCCTACGAACTCGATGCCGGCAACCCGGCGACGGCGGTCAATCTGTCCGAGGTGCTGTATCAGCGCGGCGCATTCGAGCGGGCCCGTTTCATCATGCGGCGTGTCAACGGCATGCCCGATGTCAGCAATGCGCAGACGCTTTGGCTGGCCGCACAGAATCGAGAACAAGCTGGGCAACGCCCAGGCTGCCCGCGCGATGGGCGAGCAGTTGGCGGCGCGTTTCCCGGAATCGCCGGAAGCCGGCGCATTCGAGCGGAGGCGGTTCGATGAATGAGGCGGTCCGAGACGGGCAGCGGCACGTCCGCGGCAGCGGACGCGGCGCCACGGGTGGCGCCGGGCGCATGTTGCGCGAGGCGCGCGAGGCACAGGGCCTGTCGATCGACATGCTGGCCACCTCGATGAAGGTCAGGGTGAACAAGCTCGAACTGCTCGAGGCCGAGCGTTTCGACGAATTGCCCGATGCAACCTTTGCGCGTGCCCTGGCGCAGGCGATGTGCCGCACCCTGAAGATCGATGCCGCACCGGTGCTGGCGCTGTTGCCGCCGGCCTCCGGGCATCGCATCGAAATGGTCAGCGAAGGCCTGAATGCGCCGTTTCGCGATCATCCGTCGCGGCTCGATCCGCTGGCCTGGGTGGCGGTGGCGAAGTCCTTGTGGGCGCCGGCGCTGGTGCTTGACGCTGGCCGCGCTGCTGTATTTCCTGCCCAACGGCTTCATGCAGTCGACCGTCTCGATGGTCAGCGAGGCCATCGATTCGTTCAAGTCGGATCCTGCCGCCGAACGCGACGACCGAAACCGTCGGTCGAATGCCGCCTGCCGATCCGGCCGCGCCGCCAGTGCCGGCGCTGCCGCGGCTCGCAGTCGCCTGCGCCGGCGCCGCCGGCACGAGCACCCGGCGCCGGCCGCCGCGGACCACGCGCCTGCGGTGGCCAGTCGACGCCGCGGCGCCGGCCGCCGGGCGCCGGTGCGCTCGCAGTTGCGCGCGCGCGCCGAATCGTGGATCGAGGTCAAGGACGGCCGCGACCGCGTGCTGCTGTCGCGCAGCCTGAAGCCCGATGAAACCGTGATGCTCGACGGGGTCATGCCGATGCGGGTCAAAATCGGCAATGCCGCTGTGACCGAGTTGCGCTACCGCGGCGAACTGATCGATCTGGCGCCGATGACCAACGAAAATATCGCCCGGGTGCAACTGAAGTGACTGCCATATCAACAACCGCCGGTCGCAGATCAACCGGCGCTCGACGCGTTCATCGAGCCGGCGGCGCCGGCGTCGCGCAACCGCCTGCAGGCGCAGGTGCGCTGGGGTGATCGGCTGGTCACCATCGGCGGCGATGCGCCGGTGCGGGTGCAGTCGATGACCAATACCGATACGGTCGATGTGATCGGTACCGCGATCCAGGTCAAGGAGCTGGCCATCGCCGGCTCCGAACTGGTGCGCATCACCGTCAATACGCCGGAGGCGGCCGCCGCGGTGCCGCACATCCGCGAGCAACTCGACCGGATGGGCATCGATGTGCCGCTGGTCGGCGACTTCCACTACAACGGCCATCGTCTGCTGAGCGACTTTCCCGATTGCGCGCAAGCCCTGTCGAAATACCGCATCAATCCGGGCAATGTCGGCAAGGGCGAAAAGGGCGATCGGCAGTTCGCGCAGATGATCGAGATCGCCGCCAGGTACGACAAGGCGGTGCGCATCGGCGTCAACTGGGGCAGCCTCGATCAGGAACTGCTGGCGCGGATGATGGACGACAACGCGCGCCTGGCCGAGCCGTTCGAGCCCAAGCAGATCATGTACCGCGCGATCGTCAGCTCGGCGATCGAATCGGCGCGCGAGGCGCAGGCGATCGGCCTGCCGGCGCAATCAGATCATCCTGTCGTGCAAGATGAGCGGCGTGCAGGATCTGGTCACCGTCTATCGCGCGCTGGCGCAGCGCTGCGACTATGCGCTGCACCTGGGCCTGACCGAAGCCGGCATGGGCACCAAGGGCACGGTCGCCTCGACGGCGGCACTGGCGTTGCTGCTGCAGGAAGGCATCGGCGACACCATCCGCGTCTCGCTGACGCCGCAGCCCGGCGAAGCGCGCACGCAGGAGGTGGTGATCGCGCTGGAAATCCTGCAGTCGCTGGGCTTGCGCGCGTTCAACCCGAGCGTCACCGCCTGCCCGGGTTGCGGCCGCACCACCAGCACCACCTTCCAGGAACTCGCCAAGCAGATCGACGACTTCCTGCGCGCGCAGATGCCGGTCTGGCGCGGCAAATATCCCGGCGTCGAGAATCTGAAGGTGGCGGTGATGGGCTGCATCGTCAACGGGCCCGGCGAAAGCAAACATGCCGATATCGGCATCAGCCTGCCCGGCACCGGTGAATCGCCGGCGGCGCCGGTCTTCATCGATGGCGAAAAGGCCTTGACGCTGCGCGGCGACAACATCGTCGGCGAGTTCCACGACCTGGTCTCGGCCTATATCGACAAGCGCTTCGGCGATCCGCACGGCCGGCCGGAACAGGCTCAGGCCTGCCGAAACCGCCTGACCCCGATCGCGTCGATCGGCCGCCTGCAGCAGCAGGCGCGCCTCGTTTCGAGCACACAAACCCTTCTAATCGATCACATGGCTGAACCCCTGAAAGCCGTCAAAGGCATGAGCGACATCCTGCCGCCTGAATCGGCGCGCTGGGAATGGCTCGAACAACAGATCCGCAGCCTGATGGCGCGTTACGGCTATGCCAACATGCGCACGCCGATCGTCGAGCCGACGGCGCTGTTCGTGCGCGGCCTCGGCGAGGTGACCGACATCGTCGAGAAGGAGATGTATTCGTTCGAGGATTCGATGAATGGCGATCGCCTGACCTTGCGCCCGGAAAGCACCGCCGGTGTCGTGCGGGCGATGAACGAACACAACCTGCTGCGCGAAGGCGGGCGCCGGCTCTACTACATCGGCCCGATGTTTCGCCACGAGCGGCCGCAAAAAGGCCGTTCGCGCCAGTTCCACCAGTTCGGCGCCGAGGCGCTCGGCTATGCCGGGCCGGATGTCGATGCCGAACTGATCCTGATGCTGCGCGCGCTGTGGCGCCGCTTGGGCCTGCGCGAAGGCGACGATGTGCGGCTCGAACTGAACAGCCTCGGCCAGCCCGCCGAACGGCAGGCGCATCGCGCGGCGCTGGTCGCCTATTTCGAGGCCCATGCCGATCAGCTCGACGATGATTCGCAGCGCCGCCTGCACAGCAACCCGCTGCGCATCCTCGACAGCAAGAATCCGGCGATGCAGGCGCTGATCGATGCCGCGCCGAAGCTGCCCGATTTTCTCGGCGCCGAATCGCTGGCCCATTTCGACGCGGTTGCGCGCGGTGCTCGATGCGGCCGGCCTGCCGTACCGGCTGAATCCGCGGCTGGTGCGCGGCCTCGACTATTACAACCTGACCGTATTCGAATGGGTCACCGATCGGCTCGGCGCGCAGGGCACGGTCTGCGGCGGCGGCCGCTACGACGGCCTGATCGAGCAACTCGGCGGCAAGCCGGCGCCGGCGGTCGGTTTCGGCCTCGGGCTGGAGCGCTTGCTGCTGCTGCTCGACGAACTCGGTCGCTGCTGCCGGTCGCGCCAGCGCCGATGGTCTATGCGGTGGTTCCCGGGCCAGCCGGTCTGCCGCAGGTCTTGACCACGCTCGAAGCGCTGCGCGAGGTCGGCGTCTCGGTGCTGATGAATGCCGGCTTTGCCGGCATGAAATCGCAATTCAAGCGTGCCGATGCCAGCGGCGCGCGCTTTGCGCTGATCTTCGGCGACGACGAACTGGCGCGCGGCGAAGTCGCGCTGAAGAACCTGCGCGACGCCGCCGTCGCACAGCGCAGCCTGCCGCTCGCCGCGGTCGCCGTCTGGGCCGCGAACTCCTCAACGCATAATCTCGCCTTTGCTGAACGATCTCTCGCCATGGCAACGCAACTCGACCTCGAAGAACAAGAACAACTCGACCAGCTGAAGGCCTTCTGGAAGCAATACGGCAATCTGATCACCTGGGCGCTGATCGCGGTGCTCGGCAGTTTTGCCGCCTGGAACGGCTGGAACTGGTGGCAGCGCGAGCAGGCCGTCAGCGCCGGCGGCATGTACGACGAGCTCGAAAAGGCGGTCGAAGCCGGCGATGCGGCGACCGTCGGCAAGATCTTCGATGATCTGAAGTCGCGCTATCCGCGCACCGCATTCGCCCAGCAGGGCGGGCTGCTGGCGGCCAAGCTGCAGTACGACAAGGGCCAGGCCGAAGCCGCCCAGGCGACGCTGCGCTGGGTTGCCGCCGAAGCCGTCGAAGACGAATACAAGACGCTGGCGCACTTGCGGCTGGCCGGCCTGCTGTTCGACGCCAAGCAATACGACGCCGCGCTGAAGCAGCTCGACGCCGCCGAATGCGCAAGGGCTTCGAGGCGCTGGTCGCCGATCGCCGCGGCGATATCCTGCTGGCGCAGGACAAGGCCGACGAGGCCAAGGCCGCCTACCAGCAGGCCTGGAAGGCGCTGGACGGCAAGCTGGCCTATCGGCGCCTCGTCGAAGCCAAGCTGACCGCGCTCGGCGCGGCACCGGAGGGCGCGCAATGAGCCGTTCTGACAGTCTGCCGCGCGCGACCGCTGCGCGCGAGTCTGCGGCCGTCAGCCGCTCGCTGGCCGCGTCGCATTGCGCCGGCATCTTGCTGGCCGGCTGCGCCAGCGGGCCCGACAAGCCGAAGCCGGCGCCGCTCGAAACTATCGTCAGCTCCGATCGCCGGCCGGGTGGTCTGGCAGCAGACGCATCGGCGAGGTCCAGTTTCCGCTGGCGATTGCGGTCAATGCGGGCGCGTTCACCGTCGCCAGCAGCGACGGCACCGTGTCGCGCTGCAGGCCGAGACCGGCCGCGAGTTGTGGCGCGCGTCGGTCGGCGCGCCGCTTGAGCGCCGGCGTCGGCAGCGACGGGCGCTATGCCGCGGTCGTCACCCGCGAGAACGAACTGGTCGTGCTCGAGGCCGGCCGCCAGGTCTGGCGCAAGAAGCTCGGCGTGCGCGTCAATACCGAGCCGCTGGTTGCCGGCGAGCGCGTCTTCGTGCTCGGCAGCGACCGCAGCGTGCGGGCCTTCGATGCGCTCGACGGCCGCCAGCTGTGGGAGATCCGGCGCTCCGGCGATCCGCTGACGCTGGCGCAGCGCGGCGTCATCGCCGCCTACAAGGATACCCTGCTGGTCGGCCAGGGTCCGCGGCTGGTCGGGCTCGATCCCGAACGATGGCTCGGTGCGCTGGGAAGTCGCGATGGCCGCGCCGCGCGGCACCAACGAGATCGAGCGGCTGGCCGATCTGGTCGGCCCGGCGGTGCGCGTCGGCGAAGTGGTCTGCGCGCGCGCGTTCCAGGCCGCGGTCGCCTGCATCAATGCCGAACGCGGCGCGCTCGGCTGGACCAAGAACCTCGGCGGCACCGACGGCCTGGCTGCCGACGAGCAACTGGTCGCCGCGGCCGACGCATCGGACCGCATCATCGGCCTGGAAGACCGGCTCCGGCGAAGTGGCCTGGAGCAGCGAAAAGCTGCTGTACCGCGCAACTCGGCACGCCGGCGATCGCGGGCGATTCGGTGGTCTTCGGCGATGCCTCGGGCACGGTGCACTTCCTGTCGAAGCCGACGGCGCGACCCAGCTTCGGCTGCCGACCGACGGCAGCGGCATCGTCGGCACGCCGGTGGTGGTGGGCAAGACGGTGCTGGTCGTCACCCGCGCCGGCGGCCTGTTCGCGCTTGCGCGCCGAGTGAAGCGGACGGTGTCCGCGGCAATCGACCCCGCGCAGCGACGCGATGAAACCGGTCATCGCGATCGTCGGGCGGCCCAATGTCGGCAAGTCGACGTTGTTCAACCGCATGACGAAAAGCCGCGACGCGATCGTCGCCGACTTTTCCGGCCTGACCCGCGACCGCCACTACGGCGACGGCCGGCTCGGCGAGCGCGAATTCATCGTCGTCGATACCGGCGGCTTCGAGCCCGACAGCACGACCGGCATCGTCCGGGAGATGGCGCAAGCAGACGCGGCAGGCGGTCGCCGAGGCCGATGCGGTCATTTTCGTCGTCGATATCCGCGCCGGCGTTTCGGGGCAGGACCACGACATCGCGCGTTATCTGCGCACGGTCGGCAAGCACGTGATCCTGGCCGCCAACAAGGCCGAAGGCATGGTCGAGTCGCCGCTGCTCGGTGAATTCCACGAACTCGGCATCGGCGAACCGCATCCGGTCTCGTGCGGCCCACGGCCAGGGCATCCGCAGCCTGCTCGACGCGGCGCTGGCGCATTTCGAGCCCGAACGTCCGACGACGAGGCCGACGCCGACGGCCAACGCGCCGATCCGGCTGGCGGTGGCCGGGCGGCCCAATGTCGGCAAGAGCACGCTGATCAATACCTGGCTCGGCGAGGAGCGCCTGGTCGCCTTCGACATGCCGGGCACGACGCGCGACGCGATCACCGTGCCGTTCGAGCGCAACGGCCAGCAGTTTCAGCTGATCGACACCGCCGGTCTGCGCCGCAAGGGCAAGGTGTTCGAGGCGATCGAGAAATTTTCGGTCGTCAAGACGCTGCAGGCGATCGCCGACGCCAATGTCGTGCTGCTGCTGCTCGATGCGACGCAGGGCGTCAGCGAGCAGGATGCCCACATCGCCGGCTATATCCTCGACAGCGGCCGGGCGGTCGTCATTGCGGTCAACAAGTGGGATGCGGTCGACGCCTATCAGAAGGAGCTGCTGCAGCGCTCGATCGAGCAGCGGCTGGCCTTCCTGAAATTTGCGCCGGTGCTGAATATCTCGGCGATCAAGCGGCAGGGGCTGGGTCCGGTCTGGAAGGCGATTGCCGACGCCCATGCCTCGGCGACCTGCAAGATGTCGACGCCGGTCCTGACCCGGCTGGTGCAGGAGGCGGTCGAGCACCAGGCGCCGAAGCGCTCCGGCATGTTCCGGCCGAAACTGCGCTATGCGCACCAGGGCGGCATGAACCCGCCGCTGGTCGTCGTTCACGGCAATTCGCTCGAGCATGTGACCGATGTCTACAAGCGCTATCTCGAAGCGCGCATCCGCGCCCACTTCAAGCTGACCGGCACGCCGCTGCGCATCGAGATGCGCTCGAGCCGCAACCCTTTCCCGGGCAAGGAAAGCTGAGCCAACCGCCCGGGTCTTGTCAAGCCGCTGTGGTACCGTAACATCGGATCTAGTCCCACTTTCCAACACGGAGAATATCGTGAGCAACAAAGGCCAGCTTCTTCAGGATCCGTTCCTGAATCTGCTTCGCAAGGAGCATGTGCCGGTTTCGATCTACCTGGTCAATGGCATCAAGCTGCAGGGCCATATCGAATCTTTCGACCAGTATGTCGTGCTGCTGCGCAATACGGTCACGCAGATGGTCTACAAGCACGCGATCTCGACCGTCGTGCCGAGCCGCGCAGTCAATTTCAGCGCTGCCGAAGCGCCGGAGCAGACCCCCTGAGTCGCGCTGCGCCTGATCGGCAAGTCGGCCCGGCCGATCGACCCCACGACCGACGATTCCGTTGCCGACGTTTCGCTCGCGCAGGCGGAGGTCGAGCCGTCGGAGACCGACCCGCGTGCGCGCGCCATCCTGGTCGGCGTGCAGTTCGGCAATCGCCCCGGTTTCGACGACAGCCTCGACGAACTGGCGTTGCTCGCCGAATCGGCCGGCGACCTGCCGGTGGCCCGCAGTCGTCGCCCGTCGCAAGGCGCCCGATGCCGGCGTTGTTCATCGGCTCCGGCAAGGCCGACGAAGTGAAGGCGATGGTGCAGGCCTTGCAGGCCGAGGCGGTGTTGTTCGACCAGGCGCTGTCGCCGGCGCAGCAGCGCAACCTCGAACGCCACCTGGGCGTCGCGGTGGCCGATCGCACGATGCTGATCCTGGAGATATTCGGCGCGCGCGCGCAAAGCCACGAAGGCAAGCTGCAGGTCGAACTGGCGCGGCTGCAGTATCTGGCCACCCGGCTGGTGCGCCGCTGGAGCCACCTGGAGCGCCAGCGCGGCGGTATCGGCGGGCGCGGTGGCCCGGGCGAGGCGCAGATCGAGCTCGATCGGCGGATGATCGACGATCGGATCAAGTCGATCAAGCAGCGCCTGGTTCGCGTCAAGAAGCAGCGCAGCACGCAGCGCCGGGCGCGCGAGCGCAACCAGACCTTCCGCATCTCGCTGGTCGGCTACACCAACGCCGGCAAATCGACGCTGTTCAATGTGCTGGTCAAGGCGCAGGCCTATGCAGCCGACCAGTTGTTCGCAACGCTTGATACGACGACCCGGCAGTTTCATCTCGAAGAAGCCGAGCGTTCGTTGTCGCTGTCGGATACCGTCGGCTTCATTCGCGATTTGCCGCACAAGCTGGTCGAGGCCTTCGAGGCCACGCTGCAGGAGGCCGCCGATGCCGATCTGCTGCTGCATGTGGTCGACGCGTCGAGCCTGAACCGGCTCGAGCAGATTGCCGAGGTGCAGCGTGTGCTTGCACGACATCGGTGCCGGCGATGTGCCGCAATTGCTGGTGTTCAACAAGGCCGATCGGCTCGAAGCGTCCGAATTGCCGCGTGAAGCAGTCCGATGTGGTTCGAACTCGAAGCTCGGACTGCGGGTGCCGCGCGTTTTCATCAGCGCGGCCAGCGGACGACGGGCTACCGGCCTTGCGGCGTTTGATCGCGCGACGCGGTTCGCGGCGAAACCAGCTTGAAGCCGACGGCAGCGCCCCCATCTGATGAGCACCTGCAAGGGTTTGCTGCAGCGTCACCGGCACCCAGCCAGTCCGAACAGCAGACCGACGATGCCGTCGATTGTTCGCCCAACGTTTTCCATTCTTCCGCAGCATGAGCATTCGATCGACTATCCAATCCGTTCCACCGCCGCCGCGCTCGCCGCTGCGCGATCTGCTGCTGTCGGCGCGTCGGTTGATTGCGGGGCTTTCCAGACGGGCAACCGGCCGTTCACATGCCCGGCCGCTGGCTGACAACCTGACGCTGAGCAACGGCAACCGCAACGATGGTCCGCCTGATCTCGACGAGTTGTGGCGCGATTTCAACCGCAAACTGAGTGGCCTGTTCGGCAACAAGGGCCCGGGCCGTGGGCCGAATCCGCCACGCGGGGGCGGGGAAGGCGGTGGTGGCGGTGGCCCCAACTTCCAGCCCAATTTGCGCAGCGCCGGCATCGGCGCCGGTCTGATTGGAGGCGTTGTCCTGCTGATCTGGCTGGGCAGCGGCATCTTCATCGTGCAAGAGGGCCAGCAGGCAGTCGTCACCTCGTTCGGCAAGTTCAGCCATACCTCCGACGCCGGCATCCAGTGGCGATTGCCGTATCCGTTTCAGGCCCACGAAACCGTGCCGGTGACGCAGCTTCGTTCGGTCGAAGTCGGGCGCAGCGCGGTGGTCCAGTCGACCGGGATTCGTGATTCGTCGATGCTGACGCAAGATGAAAACATCGTCGACATCCGCTTCACGGTTCAATATCGCCTGAAGGATGCGCGCGCCTATCTGTTCGAGAACCGCAATCCCGATGAAGCCGTGGTCCAGGCGGCTGAATCGGCGGTGCGCGAAATCGTCGGCAAAAGCGTGATGGATTCGGTGCTCTACGAACGGCGCGATGCGATCGCTGCCGATCTGGTCAAGTCGATCCAGGAGCAGCTCGACCGCCTGAAGGCCGGCATCGTGGTGGCCAACGTCAACATGCAGAGCGTGCAGGCGCCCGAACAGGTGCAGGCGGCGTTCGACGATGCCTTCAAGGCTGGCGCTGATCGTGAACGGCTGAAGAACGAAGGCCAGGCGTACGCCAACGACGTCATCCCGAAAGCGCAAGGTACCGCGGCGCGCCTGCGCGAAGAGGCCGAAGGCTACAAGGCTCGCGTCACGGCGCAGGCGCAAGGTGATGCCAGCCGCTTCGCCAGCGTGTTGACTCAGTATCAGAAAGCACCCACCGTCACCCGCGATCGCATGTACATCGACACCATGCAGCAGGTCTACTCCAACGTCAGCAAAGTGATGGTCGAAAGCCGCAGCAATTCGAATCTCCTTTACTTGCCGCTGGACAAGCTGTTGTCGCAGGCAGGTGTGGAAACGAATGCCGCGGTCGCTCCGGCGGCAGCCGATCCCGCTCCGATCGCGCCCGCCGCGGCGGTCGATGTCCGTTCGCGCGACGGCCAGCGTGGCCGCGACCGCGATGGTCGCTGAACCCGGAGTCTTCCTGACATGAATCGCATTGGTCTGATTGTTTCCGGCGTGTTGATCGCGCTGATGATTGCGTTTTCCACCTTGTTCATTGTCGATCAGCGGCAGTTCGCCGTGATCTACGCCCTGGGCGAGATCAAGGAAGTGGTGACCACCCCGGGCCTCAAGTTCAAGATGCCGCCGCCGTTTCAGAACGTCGTCTTTCTCGACCGCCGTGTGCACACGCATGGACAGCCCTGAAACGCGGCCGATCTTCACCGCCGAGAAAAAGGCACTGGTGATCGATTGGCTGATCAAGTGGCGCATCACCGACGCCCGCCAGTTCATCCGCAACAACGGTGTGGATGTGCGCAATCTCGAATCGCGGCTGAGCCCGATCGTGCAGGCGGCCTTCAACGAAGAGGTGACCAAACGCACCGTTCAGGAGATGCTTGCCACCGATCGCGAGCGGGTGATGCAGGGTGTGCGCCAGCGACTGACGGACGAGGCAACCTCCTTCGGTATCCAGATCGTCGACGTGCGGATCAAGCGAGTCGATTTCTCGGCGACGATCACCGATTCGATCTATCGGCGCATGGAATCCGAACGCAAGCGCGTCGCCAACGAGTTGCGATCGACCGGTGCGGCCGAAAGCGAAAAGATTCGCGCCGACGCCGATCGACAACGCGATGTGATCGTTGCCGAGGCCTATCGCGAGGCGCAGAAAGTCAAGGGCGAAGGCGACGGTGCTGCTGCCGCGATTTTTGCCGAGGCCTTTGGCCGCGATCCGCAGTTCGCCCAGTTCTACCGCAGCCTGGAGGCCTACCGGGCGAGCTTTCGCAGCAAGTCCGACGTGATGGTGGTCGACCCGAACAGCGAGTTCTTCAAGGCGATGCGCAACGCGGGCAGCCCGGCGACGCCCGCCGGGCCGGCAACACGTCGCTGAAGGAGCCGCCGCAGTGGGAGACCTGCTGTTGGGCGCGCTGGCGCTGATGCTGGTCGTCGAAGGCCTGTTGCCGTTTTTCAGTCCGTCGGCGTGGCGCAACATCTTCGAGCGCGCCGTCAAGATGAGCGACGGGCAGATCCGCTTCATCGGTCTGTCGAGCATGCTGGCAGGGGTGGCGATGCTGTTTGTATTCTGGAAATAGGGCCCCGGTCGCTTCGCTCCTGCCCCCGGCTGCAATCGGACGTGTCGATGGCCGACAGTGGCCGGTACAATGCCCGCTTTACATACTTGTTGAATTCACATGTCGTCTGCTTGGCTGTTGCCTGAGCACATTTCGGATGTGCTTCCCGCGCAGGCCAGGCATATCGAGGCGTTGCGCCGGGGCCTGATTGACGGGGCGCGGCGCAGTGGCTACGAGCTGGTGATCCCGCCGCTGCTCGAGCATCTGGAATCCCTGCTGTCCGGCACCGGGCACGCTCTGGATCTGCAGACATTCAAGTTCGCCGATCAGCTCAGCGGACGCACGCTGGGCATCCGGGCCGATACCACGCCCCAGGTGGCGCGAATCGATGCCCACCTGCTCAACCGCGAAGGCCTGGCGCGGCTTTGTTATTGCGGGCCGGTTTTGCACACCCGGCCGGCCGGCTCGAGTGGCAGCCGCGAGCCGCTGCAGTTCGGCGCTGAAATCTACGGCCATGCGGGTATCGAAGCCGAGATCGAGGTGATCGATCTGGCGCTCGACGGTCTGGCCAAAGCCGGCATCGGCGGCCTGGTATTGGATCTCGGCGATACGCGGATTGTGCGCGCCTTGTTGGCCGGTGTACCGGTCGATGCGGTCAGGCTTTCCGCGGTGGTCAGTGCGTTGGCTGCGAAAGACCCTTCGGCCCTCGACGCGGCCACTGCCGATTTTCCGGCCGAATCGCGCAGCGGGTTGCGCGAGCTGCTCGGCCTGTACGGATCGCTCGACATCTTGACCCAGGCGCAGCATGTGTTGCCGCCGCGCCAGCAACTGCAGCGTGCGCTCGACGATCTTCGTTTGCTGGCCGATCATGTCGAGCGGGTTCATCCCGACGTCAGGCTCGGCGTCGATCTGGCTGATCTCGGCGGCTACGCCTATTACAGCGGCTCGCGCTTTGCGGTGTTTGTCGACGGCTCGAGTGACGCCGTCTTGCGGGGCGGGCGATACGACGAAGTCGGCGCGGTATTCGGCCGCAATCGGCCCGCGGTGGGCTTCAGTCTCGACGTGAAGCTGATCGCAGGCCTGCTGCCGGCGCAGCAATTGGTTGCGGCGATCCGCGCACCATGGAGCGACGAGCCGGCATTGCGAGCAGCGGTACGCCATCTGCGCGAACAAGGCGATACCGTGGTTTGCATGTTGCCCGGTCACGAGCATGGCGGAGAAGCGATCGAGTGTGATCGCGAACTGGTCGGCATCGACGGTCGCTGGGCCGTGCGCTCGCTTTGATCCGCCACATGACCGCCATCCCCAATACCCCGTTTCAGTTTCGGACCATCCATTTATGCAGCAAGTGAATTCGAAGGCCCCGGGCCGCAATGTCGTTGTGGTCGGTACTCAGTGGGGAGACGAAGGCAAGGGCAAGGTTGTCGACTGGCTGACCGACCATGCGCAGGGCGTGGTTCGCTTCCAGGGCGGACACAACGCCGGCCACACGTTGGTCATCAACGGCGTGAAGACGGCGCTGCAGCTGATTCCGTCGGGCATCATGCGCGAAGGCGTGGCTTGTTATATCGGCAACGGGGTGGTCGTTGATCCGACTCACTTGTTGGCCGAGATCGAGCGGCTCGAGGCGATCGGCGTCGAGGTGCGCTCACGGCTGTTCGTCAGCGAATCGTGTCCTTTGATCATGCCGTTCCATGTGGCAGTCGACAAGGCGCGCGAAGCGCTGCGCGAAACCAGCGGTGCCGGCAAGATCGGCACCACCGGCAAGGGCATCGGACCGGCGTACGAAGACAAGGTCGCACGCCGTGCGCTGCGCGTGCAAGACCTCAAACATCCGCAACGTTTCGCGGCCAAGCTGCGTGAACTGCTTGCGTTGCACAACGAGTCGTTGACGGGATATCTGAAGTCCGAGGCGCTTGAGTTCGAGCCGATCTTCGACCATGCGATGAAGGTCGCCGAGCAACTCAAGCCGATGCTGGCCGATGTCGGCTACCGGCTGCATTGCGCTCACCGCGACGGCGCCAATCTGCTGTTCGAGGGCGCGCAGGGAACCTTGCTCGACATCGACCACGGCACCTATCCGTATGTCACATCGAGCAACTGCGTGGCCGGCAATGCGGCTGCCGGCGCTGGCGTCGGCCCCGATCTGCTGCACTATGTGCTCGGCATCACCAAGGCCTACACGACGCGCGTCGGCAGCGGGCCGTTTCCGACCGAATTGCCGATGGACGAGCCGGGTACGGTCGGTTATCACCTGTCGACGGTCGGACAGGAGCGCGGCACGGTAACCGGCCGGCCGCGACGCTGCGGCTGGCTCGATGCGGCGCTGTTGAAGCGCTCGATGATCATCAACGGCGTCTCCGGCCTGTGTTTCACCAAACTCGACGTGCTCGACGGTCTGAGTGAAATCAAGGTCTGCGTAGGCTACGAGCTCGAAGGCCGCCGGATCGATATCCTGCCGCTCGATGCCGACGAGATCTTTGCCTGCAAGCCGATCTACGAAAGTTTCGAAGGCTGGACCGAAGTAACCGCTGGGCTGACGCAATGGGATGCCTTGCCGCTCAATGCCCGCCGATACCTGGAAACCGTTCAGCGCCATATCGGCGCGCCGATCGCGATGGTCTCGACCGGTCCGGATCGAGACCATACGATACTGATGCGTCACCCGTATCGGGCCTGAGTGACGAGCCCCCAACCTGCAGAGGAAAGTCGATGCTGACCGACGATGGCAAGCACCTGTATGTCTCCTGGGACGAATACCATCTGTTGATCGAGCGGCTGGCGCTGAAGGTGCACGCGTCGGAATGGGAGTTTGATCAGATCCTTTGTCTGGCGCGCGGCGGGATGCGGCCCGGCGACGTCTTGTCGCGCGTCTTCGACAAGCCGCTGGCCATCATGTCGACCAGCAGCTACCGCGCCGAGGCCGGCACCATCCAGGGCCGGCTCGACATGGCGAAATACATCACGATGCCGCGCGGTGATCTCGGCGGGCGTATTCTGCTGGTCGACGACCTGGCCGACTCCGGCATCACCTTGCGCGCGGTTGTCGAACGCCTGCGTGGCATGCCGTCGATCAGCGAGTTGCGATCGGCGGTGATCTGGACCAAGGGTGTATCGACCTATACGCCCGACTACTATGTCGAACTGCTGCCGACCAGCCCATGGATCCATCAGCCGTTCGAGGACTACGACGATACGCGTCCCGAGGGGCTGGCCCGCAAGTTCGTCATCTGACCACCGCACACATCTACCATCAAGGCCAGCCAGACACAAAAAAGCCGGCGCCACATCGTGAGGGCCGGCCTAGTCTCGCTTGCTGTTATCTTTGGTGCCCAGGAGAGGACTCGAACCTCCACGGAGTTACCCGCTAGTACCTGAAACTAGTGCGTCTACCAATTCCGCCACCTGGGCATTCAGGAACCCGAGATTCTATCATCAAAAAAACCAACTATTCAAGTTCACCCGCCGTCGGCAGCCGACCTTCTGAACGAGGTCGAAGGCACCGTTCAAGGTCATCGCGACGGCCACGGATTCGTCGTACGCGACGACGGTCAAGCCGACCTTTATCTGACGCCGCAGGAGATGCGTGCGGTGCTGCATCGCGACCGTGTCAAGGCGCGAGTCGTGCGGCTCGACCGCAAGGGGCGCCCCGAGGCGCCGCATCCTCGAAATCGTCGAACGCAAGAAGGCTCCGATCATCGGCAGGCTGCTCAATGAGAGCGGCGTCTGGCTGGTGGCACCGGAAGACAAGCGGTTTGGCCAGGACATCCTGGTGCCGAAAAACGCCACCGCCAACGCGACGGCGGGGCAGGTCGTTGCGATCGAACTGACCGAGCCGCCGTCGATGTATTCGCAGCCGGTGGGCCGCGTGACCGAGGTGCTCGGCGAAATCGATGATCCGGGTATGGAAATCGAGATCGCGGTGCGCAAGTACGAAGTGCCGCACCAGTTCGCGCCTGCCACGCTGGCGCAGGCGGCCAGCCTGCCCGACAAGCTGCGCCCCGCCGACTGCAAGCACCGTATCGATCTGCGCGATGTGCCGCTGGTGACCATCGACGGCGAAGATGCGCGCGACTTCGACGACGCCGTCTATTGCGAGCCGATGGCCAGCAAACGGTCGAAAACGCCGACCGGCTGGCGACTGATCGTGGCCATCGCCGATGTCAGCCACTACGTGAAGCCCGGCGAGCCGCTCGACGAGGATGCTTACGAACGGGCCACTTCGGTCTATTTTCCGCGGCGGGTGATTCCCATGCTGCCGGAAAAACTGTCGAACGGCCTGTGTTCGTTGAATCCGAACGAGGATCGGTTGGCGATGGTCTGCGACATGGTCGTCAGTCCGACGGGTGTGATCGACGCCTATCAGTTCTACCCGGCGGTGATCCGGTCGCATGCTCGGTTCACGTACACCGAGGTCGCGGCGATCCTGATCAATACCCGCGGCGCTGAAGCGACAAGGCGCAAGGCACTGGTGCCCCATCTGCTCGACCTCAACGAGGTCTATCGGGCATTGCTGAAGGAGCGCGGGCGCCGCGGAGCGGTCGATTTCGAGACCACCGAGACGCAGATCGTCTGCGACGAGAACGGTCGCATCGAGAAGATCATTCCACGTACGCGCACCGAGGCCCACAAGTTGATCGAGGAGGCGATGCTGGCGGCCAATGTGTGCGCGGCCGATTTCATCGCGATGTCGAAACATCCGTCGCTCTACCGCGTCCACGAGGGTCCGACGCCCGAGAAGACGACCCTGCTGCAGAACTATCTGAAGTCGCTCGGTCTCGGCTTGTCGGTCAGCGACGAACCGGATCCGAAAGAGTTTCAGACCATCGCCGCGGCCACCAAGGACCGTGTCGATGCGCTGCAGATCCACACCATGCTGCTGCGCTCGATGCAACAAGCCATCTATACGGCCGCCAACAGCGGGCATTTCGGCCTGGCGTACGACGCCTATACCCACTTCACGAGCCCGATCCGGCGTTACCCCGATCTGCTGGTACACCGGGTGATCAAGGCGCTGCTCAACGACAAGCGGTACCCGCTGCTCACCGGGCCGGTGAAGAATCCCGCTCCGCAACGGCGCAAGGCGCCTGTCAAGCCGAATGCCAAGCCGGCTCAACTGAGCGCAGAGGGCCAGATGTGGGAGGCGGCCGGAGCGCATTGCAGTGCCAACGAACGGCGTGCCGACGAGGCATCGCGTGATGTCGAGGCCTGGCTCAAGTGCCGCTACATGCGCGAACACCTCGGCGAGGAGTTTGGCGGCACCGTCAGCGCGGCCACCAGCTTCGGATTGTTCGTCCAGCTCGATGGCCTGTTCGTCGAAGGGCTGGTCCATATCACCGAGCTGGGTGGCGAATATTTCCGCTTCGACGAGGCGCGTCAGGAACTGCGCGGCGAACGCTCCGGCGTGCGTTATGGCATCGGCTCGCGGGTGCGGGTACAGGTCAGCCGGGTCGATCTCGACGGCCGGAAGATCGATTTCAGGATGGTTCGCGAGGGCGAAGAGGACGCCACCGGGATTCGTTCGAAACGTGATCGAAATGCCTCGGCAGCAGCCGAACTGGCTGCGGTCAAGGAAGGCGATCGCGCCATCAAGGCAGCAACCCGCAAGCAAGCGCGTGGACGCTCGAAGGCCCCGCCCGGCGTGGCCGCGAATCCGCTGCGGTCGGCCGGCGCGTCGGCGCGCAAGGCGACCGGGAAAAGCAGCAAACGCCGTTGATCCGGGCGTGTCGGCGCGCCGCTCAGCGGGCGCGTCGGGACGCCATCTCGTCGATCAGGTCGCCGGCCCGCAATACCTGCACGCCGGCGGCTTCGGCGCTGGCGCCATGCCACCAGACGGCCTGGACGGCAGCGTCGAAGGCATCGTGTTGCCCGGCGCTGGAGTCCGCGGTCGGAGCGGCCGCGGGTCCTGAGCTGGCCACAGCGCTCCAGACGCCGCCGAGCCAACCCGCCAGCACATCGCCGCTGCCGGGTGTTGCCAATGCGGCATTGCCACTCGAATTGACGTAGCGGAATGCGCCGGGGTGCAGCGATGATGCTGCCGGAGCCCTTGAGTACGACCACCGAAGCGTACCGATCGGCGAGCGCAGCGGCTGCCTGCAGGCGGTCGGCCTGCACGTGCTGCGTGGCGACGCCGAGCAGGCGCGCGGCTTCGAGCGGATGAGGCGTCAGGATGGTGGGCTGGCCGCGCTGGCGACGTTGCTGCAACACGTTTTCAAATGCCGGTGTGTCGGCGATCGCATTCAATGCGTCGGCATCGACGACCAACCGCTGCGCCTGGTCAAGCAGTCGCGGCAAGACCTCGCGCACGACGTCACCACCGCCACAGCCGCAGACCACCGTTGCCGCACCGAGCGCGGTGTCATCGAAACTGTCGAGATCACGGCGCCACATCAGTTCAGGGCGCAGCAGATCGATCAAGGGAGCGTCGCGATCGAGCGGCACGACCCATACCCGCCCGGCGCCTGCGGCATGGGCGGCCCGGGCGCTCAGCACCGCAGCGCCGCGCATGCCGGGAGCACCGCCGACGATGACGACGTCGCCGAAGCTGCCCTTGTGGCTGGCATGGCGCCGCCGGGTGCCCTGGGCGCTTTGCAACCCGCTCAACCAGGCGTCGGGCTCCAGGATCGCTGCGTTGCAGCCGAGCTCGTCGAGCCAGATGTCGCCGGCGTGGTCGCGGCCCGCACCGGTGAACAGGCCGGGCTTGAGCGTCAGCAGCGCAAGGGTGTGGCTGGCACGAACGGCGGCGTTGCCGAGTGGCTGTCCGGTGTCGCCATCGATTCCGGTCGGCAGGTCGATCGCCAGCACGCCGCAGGGCAGCCGATTCAGCTGCTCGACCAGATCGGCGATCGCGCCTGCGGGTGCACGGTTGCTGCCAAGCCCGAGCAGGGCGTCGATGGCCAGATCGTTGCCGGCCAGCGCGACCGGACCGGCACTCGGCGCCTCGACTTGCAAGCCGGCCCCTCGTGCACGCGCCAGGCTGGTCGCCGCATCGGCGGGCAGCCGCCCCGCATCAGCCGCCAGCGTCAGCGTGACTCGCCGGCCTTGGGCTTGCAGATGGCAAGCGGCTTCGATGCCGTCGCCGCCGTTGTTGCCCGGCCCGGCGGCAACCCATACCCGATCGGCAAAGGGTGCAATGGCGGTGGCCAGGCGTGCCACCGCCAGGCCTGCCCGAACCATCAGCCGAGGTTCGGCAGCATCGGGGCGCACGGCAGCGAGCGCCGCCGCCTCGATCTGGCGCGAGTTGGCCGAGCGGAAGATCGGATGCCGGTGCCGCGGCGGAAGAATGCGCTCCATGCACACGATTGAATCATGGCCGGCGCAAACCGCCTACAGACGCTCGATTCCCAGCCCTTCTGCATCGATGCTCGGCGGCAAGCCGGCGACCAGATCGGCGAGCAGGCGGGCCGATCCGTTGGCCAGCGCCCAGCCACTGGAGCCATGGCCAAGGTTGAGCCAGATCCCCGGCACGCCGCTGGCGCCGATCAGCGGCGGGCCGTCGGGCAACATCGGGCGGGCGCCTTTCCAGACTTGCGCCTGGTCCATCCTGGCCACCCCGGGATACCAGTCGTTCAGCACATGGTGCAACGTCTGCACCGCCTTGTCGTTGATATGTGCCAGCGAGCCTCCGATCTCGGCGCTCCCGGCAACCCGTACACGATTGCCGAAGCGGCTGATCGAGATCTTGTAGCGTTCGTCCATCACACCCGATATCGGGCCGCAGTGGCGGTCACCTTCGTGCTGCCGCAGCGGTGCCGTGATCGAATAGCCGTGCACGGCCAGCAGCGGCAGCTGCAGTCCGTGCGGTGCCAGCAGGCTGCGCGAGCCGAGCGCTGCGCAGACGACCACCGCGTCGAATTGTTCGCTGACTGTCTGGGCCGGTGATGTCGTGGCAACGCGGGGGTCGTCGATGCCCGGACGCAGGCCATATCGAACGACGGGCCGCGTACCGGCGTCGATCGCCTGCACGGTGGCGCCAAAGCGGAACCGGGCACCGAGCCTTTGCGCATGCTGGCGCATCAGGTGGGCAAACTCGCGGCAATTCGCCACTTCGTCGTCGATCACGTGGATACCGGCATGCAGCGGGGTTGCATCGTTCAGGTCGGGCTCGACGCGATGGCAACCCTCGGCATCGAGGATTTCGAAACGAGTGCCCAGATCGGTGAGGATCTGCAGGCCGGGGCGCGCCAGGTCAAGCTCCTGCGGGCGGCGCAGCAACACCAGATAACCATCGCTGCGTTCATGGTCGAACTGCAGCGCCTCGGTCAGCGCGCGGCGCCGGCTGCGTCCCGCCACCGCGAGCCGATGCATGCGGCTGCGGTTGCGGGTGTAGACCTCGGTCTTGCAGCTGCGCCACCATTTCCACAGCCACCCAGCCGTGCCGGGCGCGGGGCGGCCGCCCCACCGGACCGGGGAATGCCGGCTCAGGCAATGGCGCAAGACCTTGCCCGGCATGCCGGGGGCGGCCCAGGGTGTGACATATCCCGGTGCCAGCACACCCGCGTTGGCAAAACTGCCTTCGGCGGCAACGCTGCTGCAGCGTTCGAGAACGGTCACCTCATGACCGTCGCTGGCGAGCTCGAATGCCGTGGTGACGCCGACAATCCCGGCGCCGATCACTGCCACGCGCATATCAGGCGCCCGCCTGTGGTGGTCGTCGGGCGAGCGCCGCCTCGATCGCCAAAGATGCCGCCAGCACGGTGTCGTCGACCATCGCGCGCTGCCAGACCATCAGGCCGACCGGCAACTCGCCGTCGACATGGCAAGGCATCGACAACGCGCAGCCGTCAAGCAGATTGACCACTGACGGGTTGCGCAGCAGCCGTGCATTGGTTGCGAAGAAGGCCGCGTCGTCGGCAAGCAGCGCAGCCAGCGGCGGCGCCACCATTGGCACGGTGGGACTCAACAGGACGTCGTAGGCGCGCAGCCGCTCGTCCATCCGGCCGATCCAGTCACGGCGTGCGTTGCAGCAGGTCGACATAGTCGGCTCCACTCATCTGTTCGCCGCGGCGGATCCGCGCAGCCACTCGCGGGTCGTAGTCGGCTGCATGGCTGGCCAGGTGATGGCGATGCCATGCCCACGCTTCCACCGGTGCAAATCCGCCGTTGGCGTTGATCTGCGCGACTTCGCCGAGTTCTGCGAGATCGATCATGTCAACCTGCGCGCCGGCCCGGCGCAAGCTGGCCAGGCTGCGTTCGAATGCCGCGGCGACAGCGGGCTCCAGGTCGTCGAGCATCAGCGTGCCTGGCACGCCGATCCGCATGCTGCGCAGGGCAAGTGGCGGCAGCCTCGGCGTTCGTGCCGCGATGATGCCGTGCAGCAGCACCGCGTCCCGTACCGTGCGGGTGATGGCGCCGACCGTATCGAGCGTCGGCGACAGCGGAATCGAACCTTCCGCGGGTGTCAGGCGGGCGGTATTCTTGAAGCCGACCAGACCTTGCAGGGCGGCCGGGATGCGCAGCGAGCCGCCGGTATCCGATCCCAGCGCGGCCCAGGCAGCGCCTGCTCCCACCGAAACGGCACCGCCGGAGGTCGAGCCACCCGGAATCAGCGGCTTCGAACCGTCGGCGACGGCCGGATTGGCTGGCGTGCCAAAGTGCGGATTGATGCCGACGCCGGAAAACGCAAATTCGCTCTGGTTGGTGTGGCCGATCAATGCCGCACCGGCGCTGCGCAAACGTTGCACCGCCGGACAGTCGGTCAAGGCGCGGGCGGTACCTTGCAACAATTTCGAAGCCGAAGTGGTGCGTTTGCCCTGTACATCGAACAAGGCCTTGATGCTGATCGCCAAGCCAGCCAGCGGCGGCACCGGCCCACCCGCGTCGCGCAACGCGTCCGCAGCGGCCGCCTCGGCGGTGGCGGTCTGTTCGAACAGGTCAAGGAAGGCAAATCTGCAGCGCGGCGAGCGGGCAATTCGAAGATTCTCCTGCAGCGCGGTCGACGCGTGGAGGTGACCGGCGGCGACCGCCGTACGGGCCTCGAAAAGGTCGACGGTGGCGATGGTGGACTGAGGCATGCTAGACTCGACGGGTTTTTCCGGGGCAGGAGCGCATCAGCTCCTACACGGATCGACAAAATCGCGAACCCGGCTGTTGAAAGGTGTCGCAGTGTTGGGAGTTCCAGTCAGACCGACTGGCCCCGCACCACGATTCAAGCCGGATTCTAGAACCAACCTTTGGAGTCCTCCATGTCTGTCACGATGCGTGAAATGCTGGAAGCGGGTGTCCATTTCGGACATCAGACGCGCTTCTGGAACCCCAAGATGGCCCCGTATATCTACGGCCATCGCAACAAGATCCACATCATCAACCTCGAGAAGACGCAGCCGCTCTTCAACGATGCGATGGGTTTCATTCGCCAGCTTGCTTCCAAGCGCGGCACCATCTTGATGGTCGGCACCAAGCGCCAGGCACGCGACGTGATCGCGATGGAAGCCCGACGCGCCGGCATGCCCTTCGTCGACCAGCGATGGCTCGGCGGCATGCTGACCAACTTCAAGACCGTCAAGGGCTCGATCAAGCGCCTGAAGGACATGAAAAGCCAGGTCGAGGCCGGCAACGAGTTGCGCATCAAGAAAGAAGCGCTGATGTTCCAGCGCGAGCTCGAGAAGCTCGAGAAGGACATCGGCGGCATCCAGGACATGGGCGCCTTGCCCGACGCGCTGTTTGTCATCGACGTCGGCTACCACAAGATCGCGATTGCCGAAGCTGTGAAGCTGGGTATTCCGGTGGTCGCAATCGTCGACTCGAACCATTCACCGCTTGGCATCGACTATGTGATCCCGGGCAACGACGACTCGGCGAAGGCGGTTGCGTTGTATGCCCGTGCGGTCGCTGACGCGGTTCTCGAAGGCAAGGCCAACGCCAATAACGATGTCGTCCAGGCCGTGGCTGCCGAGGGCGACGAGTTTGTCGAAGTCGACGAGACTGCCTGACGGTCCAGCCCTTCCCACCTGCCGGGTGGGATCCCAAAGGGGCTGCTTCAGCCCCTTTTTCAATCCAAACCCCTGTTCCCGCACCGTCTGAGCAGGTCAGCCCTGCCGGGTGCGGAACGACAAACGGAGATGACGAAGATGCCCGCAATCACCGCCAGCATGGTCGCCGCACTGCGGGCCAAGACCGATGCCCCGATGATGGAATGCAAGAAAGCGCTGACCGAGGCCGATGGCGACGCCGAGCGCGCCGAGGAACTGCTTCGAATCAAGCTCGGCAGCAAGGCCGGCAAGGCCGCTTCGCGCGTAACCGCTGAAGGCGTGGTCGCGATCAGCGTCGACGGCGACACCGGTGCCATCGTCGAAGTCAATTGCGAGACCGATTTCGTCACCAAGAACGATTCGTTCCTCGCATTGGTTCAGGCCTGCGCCGATCTGGTTCGCAAGCACGAGCCTGCCGATGTCGAGGCCTTGGCTGCACTCGCGTACAGCCAGGATGGCTTCGGCCCGACGCTCGAAGATGTTCGAAAGGGCCTGATCGGCAAGATCGGCGAGAACATGTCGATCCGCCGCTTCATGCGCTACGCCGGTAGCGGCAAGCTGGCCTCTTACTTGCACGGCACGCGGATCGGCGTGCTGGTCGCTTTTGATGGCAACGATGTGGCGGCCAAGGATGTTGCGATGCATGTCGCCGCCATGAAGCCGGTTTCGCTGTCGGCTGCCGAAGTACCTGCCGCGCTGATTGAAAAAGAGCGCAAGATTGCCGCCGAAAAGGCCGCCGAAGATGCAGCGACCGCTGTCGCCGAGGGCAAGAAGGCGCAATCGGCCGACATTGTTGCCAAGCGTGTGGACGGTTCGGTGCAGAAGTACCTGAAGGAAGTCAGCCTGTTCAACCAGACTTTTGTCAAGAACGACAAGCAGACCGTCGAGCAGATGCTGAAGGCTCAGGACACGACAATCAAGGCCTTCACGCTGTACGTTGTCGGTGAAGGGATCGAGAAAAAGGTCGACGATTTTGCGGCCGAGGTAGCGGCGCAGGTGGCAGCAGCGAAGGGCGGTTGATCGGGACTTGTGCCGGCTTGCCGACGAGGCACCCGGCACGGCTAGACTTCACCCAGCGTCGAGCTTGCAAGCCGCGTCGACCTGAAGGACCAGAGGACCCCTGCATGCCCACCGCCTACAAGCGAATCCTGCTCAAACTTTCCGGCGAAGCCCTGATGGGCGAAGATGCCTATGGCATCAATCGCGCGACCATCGTCCGCATGGTCCGCGAGATTCAGGAAGTCACCCAGCTCGGCTGCGAAGTCGCCGTCGTGATAGGCGGCGGCAACATCTTCCGCGGCGTGGCGGGTGGTGCGGTCGGCATGGATCGCGCCACTGCCGACTACATGGGCATGTTGGCGACGGTGATGAACGCGTTGGCATTGGCCGACACCATGCGCCAGGAGGGCATGACGGCGCGTGTGATGTCGGCAATTGCCATCGATCAGGTTGTCGAGCCCTACGTTCGACCGAAGGCGCTGCAATACCTCGAGGAGGGCAAGGTGGTGATCTTTGCCGGCGGCACGGGCAACCCATTTTTCACGACCGATACTGCGGCGGCGCTGCGTGGCGCCGAGATGGGCGCTGAAATCGTGCTGAAGGCGACCAAAGTCGACGGCGTCTACAGTGCGGATCCGAAGATCGACCTTCACGCTACCCGCTTCGCCCGCATCAGTTTCGATGAGGCGATCGCGCGCAATCTGCAGGTGCTCGACGCAACCGCCTTCGCGTTGTGTCGGGACCAGAAATTGCCGATCAAGGTATTCAGCATCTTCAAACCCGGGGCCCTGAAACAAGTGGTGCTCGGCGAGGATGAAGGGACCCTGGTGCATGTCTGAAAACAAGCCGGCCGCGACCGAGCCCGCGCGGACCGGGACACTGAGGAAATGTGATGAGCACTGCTGAAATCAAATCGACCGCCGAACAGAAGATGGCCAAGTCCATCGAGGTCTTCAAGTCCGAATTGCAGAAGATTCGCACCGGGCGCGCCCATCCTGGCATTCTCGACCAGGTGCTGGTCGACTATCACGGCACCACTTTGCCGATCAGCCAGGTCGCCAATGTGACTCTGCTCGACGCCCGCACCCTGAGCGTGCAACCGTGGGAAAAGGGGATGGCCGGCAAGATCGAGCGTGCCATTCGCGAAAGTGAATTGGGCCTCAACCCGTCGTCGCAAGGGGAGTTGTTGCGCGTTCCGATGCCGGCGCTGACCGAAGAGCGTCGACGGGATCTGACCAAGGTGGTTCGCCATGCCGGCGAGGACGCCAAGATCGCCGTGCGCAATCAGCGCCGGGAGGCCAACGATCAAGCCAAGAAGCTGTTGAAGGACAAGGCCATCACCGAAGACGATGAGCGCCGCCTGCTCGACGACATGCAGAAGTTGACCGACCGGACAATCGCCGAAGTCGACCGAATGATCGCCGTCAAGGAAGGCGAGATCATGGCGATCTGACGGTGGCGCTTCATTGAAATTCAGCATGTCGACCGTCCTGACCCGTAGTGCCGAACTGTCGGCGCCCAATGAGTCGCAGGTGCCTCGCCATATCGCCATCGTGATGGACGGCAATGGCCGCTGGGCGAAAAAGCGCCGCATGCCGCGCTTTGTCGGCCACAAGCAGGGCGTCGATGTGGTGCTCAAGACGGTCCGTGCCTGCGCCGATCGCGGCATCGAATTTCTCACCGTCTTTGCGTTTTCGTCGGAAAACTGGAAACGCCCGCGCGAGGAGGTGTCGGGCCTGATGGAGCTGATGTTGTTTGCCGCGTCGAAGTACCTCGGCCGCCTGGCCGAAGACGGGGTGCGCATCCGCATCATCGGTGATCGCTCGCATTTGTCCGACAAGCTTCGCGGTGCCTGGAACGAGGCTGAAGAAAAGACTCGCCACAACGGGCGCATCACCTTGTCGGTGGCCTTCAACTACGGTGGGCGTTGGGACATCGTCCAGGCCTGCCAACGGGCACTCGAAGACGGTGTTCCTTCCGATGAACTCGACGAGGCGCGACTGGGCAAATACATGGCGCTGAACTACGCGCCCGATCCCGATCTGTATATCCGCACGGGTGGCGAGGTGCGGATCAGCAACTTCCTGCTCTGGCAGGCGGCCTACTCGGAATTCATCTTCACCGAGTGCCTGTGGCCCGATTTCGATTCGGCTGAACTCGACGCTGCGCTGGCCGAATATGCTCGTCGCGACCGCCGTTTCGGCATGGTCAAGGACGGCAGCGACGCTGCCGAGGCGGGCAACTGATGAGAAATTCTTCGCCGCGTCGAGGCGGACGATGCTGAAGCAACGCATCATCACCGCGTTGATCATGCTGGCTGTTTTGCTGCCGGCATTGTTTGCCACATCGCCGTGGCCATTCACCGCACTCACCTTGCTGATGGTTGCTGCAGGCGGTTGGGAATGGGCACGCCTGAATGGCCTTGCAGGCGGCGCTGCGTATTCATTCGGCGGCGTCCTGGCCTTGGCTTGCGGGCTGGCCTGGCAGGCCGGGTGGACCGCGTCGGTTCCTGGCGTTGTCTGGTTGGTCGCATTGGTCGCCTGGGTGCTCGGCGGTGTTCATGTGCTGCGTGCCGGCGTCGCAGGCTGGCCGCAGATGTCGGCCATCGGACGCCTGTTGATCGGGCTGCTGTTGTTATGGACCGCATGGCTTGCGCTGGTCAGCGCCAAGGCGCTCGGCATCAATTTCATCTTGTCGTTGCTTTGCATCGTCTGGATTGCCGATATCGCCGCCTATTTCGGTGGACGCGCGTTCGGCCGGCGCAAGCTCGCACCGGCGATCAGTCCGGGCAAGAGCTGGGCGGGCGTCTACAGCGGCATGGCCGCCGCTGTGGTGCTGGCGCTGCTGTGGCAGCTGCTCGACCGTTCCTGGCCAGCGCTGGCATCCAGCCCCAGCTGGTTCAGCCTGGTTGCCCTGCGTCTGGGCACGCTGCCGATGTTGTTGGCAGTGGTTTTTCTGGCGGCGATGAGTGTGGTCGGTGATCTGGTCGAGTCGCTGGTGAAGCGCAGTGCCGGCGCCAAGGACAGCAGCGGTCTGTTGCCCGGGCATGGCGGCGTGCTCGATCGAATCGATGCGCTGCTGCCGGTTTTGCCACTGGCACTGGCGTTCATGGCGGCCTGATGGAATTTTTTATCCGGCCGCCGGGATGGCCAGCATGAGTACGCTGTCGCCGGGCGCGGTGCGCAGTCTGTGCATACTCGGTTCGACCGGGTCCGTGGGCGTCAACACGCTCGATGTGGTTGCTCGACATCCCGATCGCTTCAAGGTGTTTGCACTGACGGCGCACAGTCGAGTCGACGATCTGTTGGCCCAGTGCCTGCGTTTCAAGCCGCGGTTCGCCGCGATGACCGACGCCCGAGCCGCCAGCCAGCTGCGTGACCGCGTATTGGCTGCGGGCCTGACGATCCAGGTTCTGTCTGGCGAGGCGGCATTGTCCGAACTGGCCGGCCATCCAGAGGTCGACAGCGTGATGGCAGCGATCGTCGGCGCGGCCGGCTTGCCACCGTGCATGGCAGCAGCCCGGGCCGGCAAGTACCTGCTGCTGGCCAACAAGGAGGCGCTGGTTGTCGGCGGTGCAGTCTTCATGCAGGCAGTGCAGCAGGGCGGCGCGACGCTGCTGCCGATCGACAGCGAACATTCCGCCATCTTCCAGTGCCTGCCAGAGGATCGCAGCAGTTGGGGTGAACGCATCGACCATATTGTGCTGACCGCGTCCGGCGGACCGTTTCGCGAGCACGATCCGGCCACCTTGAAAGATGTCACGCCGGCGCAGGCCTGCGCACATCCGAACTGGGTGATGGGACGCAAGATTTCGGTCGATTCGGCAACGATGATGAACAAGGCGCTGGAAGTCATCGAGGCGCGTTGGCTGTTCGATCTGGCCCCCGAACAACTCAAGGTCGTGATCCATCCCCAGAGCATCATCCATTCGATGGTCGTCTGTCGTGACCATTCGGTGCTGGCGCAGCTCGGTACGCCCGACATGCGGGTGCCGATCGCCTACGGACTGGCGTTTCCCGAACGCATCCAGAGCGGCGCCGACCAACTCGATTTTGCGCGGCTCGCTGCGTTGAGCTTCGAGCCTGCCGATGCGGTCCGCTTCCCGGGCCTGTTCCTGGCCTGGGACGCATTGCGCGCGCCTGCGGGAAGCACCGCGGTGCTGAATGCCGCCAACGAAGAGGCGGTAGCCGCGTTTCTCGATGGGCGACTGGCCTTCGATCGAATCCATTCCGTCAATCGCGCGACAATCGACCAGATCATCCCCGCGCCCGGCGATGCTGACAGCATCGAGGGCTTGCTCGATCTCGATGCGCGTGGCCGGCATTCGGCGCGTGCCACCATCCAGAATCTGACCCGATGATCGTCACCGTTCTCGCCTTCGTCGTCACGCTCGGCCTGCTGATCGTGATCCACGAATACGGGCATTACCGGGTTGCCGTTGCCTGCGGCGTCAAGGTGCTGCGCTTCTCGGTCGGCTTCGGCCGCGTCATCTGGCGTCGCCAGGCAAGCCCGGAGAGCACCGAATTCGTCGTCTCTGCGCTGCCCTTGGGTGGTTATGTCCGGATGCTCGACGAACGCGAAGGCGACGTGCCGGCCGCGCAGCTCGACATGGCCTTCAACCGCAAGCCGTTGTGGCAGCGAGCTGCCGTGGTCGCAGCCGGCCCGTTCGCCAATCTGTTGTTGGCAATCGTCCTGTATGCCGCGGCCAACTGGATCGGCGTCGACGAGCCAAAGGCCTTGTTGGCTGCGCCGCCGGCGCAAAGCATCGCCGCCCAGGCTGGTTTGCGCGCCGGCGATTGGGCGCGCGAGGTGTCGACTGACGGTGTCGAATGGCGCGAGCTGCGTTCGATGACCGACCTGCGTTGGGAGGTCACGCAAGCTGCCATGCAAGGCAATCGCCTGCAGCTGGCGGTCAGCGATGTGGCGGGGCGCGGCTCGCGCAATCTGACGCTCGACCTGTCGGCGCTCGACGCGCGCGAAGTCGACGCCAAACTGATGCAACGCATCGGGCTGGGGCAAACCTACAGCGAGCCGGTGCTCGGCGAGGTCATGGCCGGTGGCGCTGCGGCCAAGGCCGGCTTGAGGGCGGGCGATCTGGTGCTCAGCGTCGACGGCGCGCCGGTGGCCGATGCCGCGAGGCTGCGCGAGATCATCCGGGCCAATGCCGGATCGGGTGCCAACGGCCAGCCGAAAGTGATGAGCTGGCGCGTCGAGCGGGCCGGCAATGCCCTGACGCTCGAAGTGACGCCGAAGACGATCGTCGATCGCGAGCAACGCGTCGGCCGGGTCGAAGCCTATATCGGCAAGCCTGCCGAGATGGTCGAGGTCAGTTTCGGTCCGTGGGAGGGCTTGTCTCGGGCGGCTGTGCGCACCTGGGACATGTCGGTGCTGACGTTGAAGATGATGGGCCGCATGCTGACGGGTGAGGCTTCACTGAAAAACCTGTCCGGTCCGTTGACCATTGCCGACTACGCCGGCCAGTCGGCGCGGCTCGGTCTGGCCTACTATCTCGGCTTTCTGGCGATTGTCAGCATCAGTCTGGGCGTGCTCAATCTGCTGCCGCTTCCGATGCTCGACGGTGGGCACCTGATATATTATCTTTTCGAAGCAGTGACAGGGCGGCCGGTCTCCGAGTTGTGGCTAGACCGGCTGCAACGCGGCGGCGTGGCGATCATGCTCATGATGATGTCGCTGGCCCTTTACAACGATGTGGCCCGCCTGTTGGGCCTGCACTGATTTCACGAATGCCCTCCCAATCCCGCTTGTCCCGCTTTGCCTTGACGGCGCTTTCCGTCGCGTTGTCCACTGCCTTTTTTGCCGTACCGGCATGGGCGGTCGACCCGTTCCAGTTGAAGGATATTCGCGTCGAAGGCTTGCAGCGCACTGATGCCGGAACGGTGTTCGCGTCGTTGCCGTTTCGGGTCGGCGATACCTACACCGACGAAAAAGGCGCAGCAGCCCTGCGCGCATTGTTCGCCACCGGCTTGTTCAAGGATGTCCGCATCGAGATCGATGGTGGTGTGGTCGTCGTCATCGTCGACGAACGCTCGGTGATTGCCAACATCGATTTCGTCGGCCTGAAAGAGTTCGACAAGGATGTCCTGATCAAGTCGTTGAAGGACTTCGGCATCGGCCAAGGCCTGCCGTTCGACAAGGCACTTGCCGACCGTGCCGAGCAGGAGCTGAAGCGCCAGTACCTGACGCGAAGCCTGTACGGCGCCGAGGTCGTCACCACCGTGACGCCACAAGAGCGCAACCGGGTCAACGTCACCTTCACGATCACTGAGGGCGCGGCGGCGGCCATCAGCGAAATCAACATCACCGGCAATCGCGTTTTCAGTGAAAGCACGCTGAAGGGCTTGTTCGACCTCAACGACGGCGGCTGGCTGAACTGGTACACCAAGGCCAATCGCTATTCGCGCGCCAAGCTGAATGCCGATCTCGAGACACTGCGCGCCTATTATCTGAACCGCGGCTATCTCGAGTTCAACGTCGACTCGACGCAGGTAGCGATCTCGCCCGACAAGCAGAATATCTCGATCACGGTCAATGTGACCGAAGGCCAGCCGTATACCGTCACCGGTGTTCGCCTGGAGGGTGAATACCTGGGCAAGGAAGACGAGTTCAAGAATCTCGTCACCATCAAGCCTGGTGAAGCCTACCGGGCCGAGGCCGTTGCCGAGACCACACGCGCATTTACCGAACGGTTCGGCAGTTTCGGCTATGCGTTCGCGCGGGTCGATTCGCGCCCCGAGATCGACCGCGCCACCGGGCGGGTCGTTGTCGTGTTGTCGGGCGAACCACAACGCCGTGTCTATGTACGGCGAATCAACATCGCTGGCAACAGCCGGACCCGTGACGAGGTGGTGCGGCGCGAGTTCCGGCAGTTCGAGACGTCGTGGTACGACGCCCGCAAGATCAAGTTGTCGCGCGACCGCATCGACCGGCTCGGTTATTTCAGTGAAGTCAATGTCGAGACCAACGAGGTTCCGGGCTCGCAGGATCAGGTCGATCTGACGTTGGTCATCAAGGAGAAGCCGACCGGCAACCTGTTGCTGGGCGCCGGCTTCTCGAGTGCCGACAAGCTGTCGCTGACGGCCTCGATCAAGCAGGAGAACGTGTTCGGCTCGGGCAATTATCTGGGCATCGAACTCAACACCAGCAAATCGCAGCGCACCATCGTCGTCAGCACGGTCGATCCGTATTTCACCGTCGACGGCGTCTCGCGAGCGATCGATGTCTTCTACCGCACGGTCAAGCCGCTGAACAGTCAGGGCGAAGAGTACACGCTGGTCACGCCAGGTGCCTCGGTCCGTTTCGGGGTGCCGTTCAGCGAGTTCGACACGGTGTTCTTCGGCGTCGGTTACGAGCGAACCGAAATTCGCGGCACCACTGCGCTGCCGAACAACTATTTCCTCTACCGCGAGCTGTTCGGATCGGTCAGTTCATCGGTGCCCTTGACCATTGGCTGGGCACGTGACGAGCGAGACAGTGCGCTGGTGCCGACAACCGGGCGTTACTCGCGTGTCAATCTCGATTGGGGTGTGCTCGGCGATACACGTTATCTGCGTGGCAATTTCCAGGTTCAGCAGTATTTTCCGATCACCCGGCGTTTCACCTTGGGCGTCAACGCCGAATTGGGCTACGGCAAGGGGCTGGGCGGCCGCCCGTATCCGATCTTCAAGAACTTCTATGGCGGCGGTCTCGGAACAGTTCGTGCATTCGATCAGGGCTCGCTCGGCCCGGTCGACGTCACCGGCGCCTATCTGGGCGGATCGAAACGGCTGAACGTCAACGCCGAGTTGTACCTGCCGATCCCTGGCACTGGCAACGACCGCACGTTGCGCTGGTTCACTTATGCGGACGTCGGCAATGTGTGGGGTGACGAGGACAAGGTCCAGCTGTCGACGCTTCGCGCGTCGGCCGGTGTCGGCTTGAGCTGGATTTCGCCGGTCGGTCCGCTCAAGCTCAGTTATGGCACACCCATCCGCAAACGCCCAGAAGATAGAATCCAACGCCTTCAATTCCAGATCGGGACCGCGTTCTAATGAAAAGCCTTTTGTTGAAAACCGCCACGGCGGCCGCCTTGGCGTTGACTGTTCTCGGTACGCAGGCTCAGGAGATGAAGATCGGCTATGTCAATAGCGATCGGGTCCTGCGTGATGCAACCCCTGCGAAGGCAGCCCAAGCCAAGCTGGAAACCGAGTTCTCCAAGCGCGAAAAGGATCTGGCCGACGCCGCCAACCGGCTGAAAGCCACCGGCGACAAGCTCGAGAAAGAGGCACCGACCCTGGCCGAAGCCGAGCGCAGCCGCCGTCAGCGTGATCTGATCGAACAGGATCGCGAGTTCCAACGCAAGCGCCGCGAGTTTCAGGAGGATCTGAATCAGCGCAAGAACGAAGAGCTTGCTTCGGTGGTCGAGCGTGCCAACAAGGTCATCAAGCAGATCTACGAATCGGAAAAATACGACCTGATCCTGCAGGACGTGGTATTTGCCAGTGCGCGCATCGATATCACCGACAAGGTCATCAAGGCCTTGAACGCTCAGGGCAAATAACCCGGTGGCCGCCGCCTACGCGCTGGGCGAGATCGTCGCCGCGCTGGCGGGGCAACCCAGTGTCCCGGCGGCCGAGTTGATCGGCGATCCGGCGTTGATGATCAATCGCATCGGGCCGCTTGACGCTGCCGACCCGGGCACCCTGTCGTTTCTGTCGAACCCGCAGTACCGTGGGCAACTGGCAACCACCGCGGCGGGCTGTGTCATCCTCGCCGAGGACTTTGCACGCGAAGCGGCAGCCCGCGGGGCTGTCATCTGCTGTGCCGACCCTTATCTCTATTTTGCTCACCTGACGCAATGGTGGGCACGGCAGATCCGTCGGCCGGTTCCGGTTGGCGTTCATGCCAGTGCCGTCGTCGATGAATCGGCCCGGGTCGATGCGGCTGCAAGCATCGGTCCGCTCAGCGTGATCGAAGCCGGCGCAGAGATCGCAGCCGGGGCGCAGATCGGTGCGCAGTGTTTCATCGGCGCCGGTGCGCGCATCGGTCGCGGCACTCGGCTCGCGGCGCGGGTCGTGGTCGGTGCAGGCTGCACGATCGGCGCGCGTGGGATTGTCCACAGCGGCGTCGTGATTGGAGCCGATGGTTTCGGCTTTGCGCCGGATCACGGCCACTGGGTCAAAATCGAACAACTCGGCGGCGTGCGAATCGGCGACGACGTCGAGATCGGCGCCAATTCGCTGTATCGACCGCGGCGCGCTCGACGACACGGTGATCGGTGACGGCGTCAAACTCGACAACCTGGTGCAGATTGCGCACAACGTGGTGGTCGGCGCACACAGCGCGATGGCCGGCTGTGTCGGGATCGCCGGCAGCGCGGTGATCGGTGAACATTGCTCGATCGGCGGCGGCGCCATCGTGTTGGGACATCTTTCTCTGGCCGACCATGTCCACATCTCTGCCGCGACGGTGGTCACGCGCTCGATCAGGCGGCCAGGCTTGTACAGCGGCGTCTTCCCCATCGACGACAATGCTTCCTGGGAGAAGAACGCCGCCACCTTGCGTCAATTGCACAGTCTGCGTGACAGATTGCGTGCGCTCGAGCGTCTGGTCGGCCCGGCGTCCGACACGAATCAATCATGATGATGGACATCCACGAAATTCTTCGCAAGCTGCCGCACCGTTATCCGATCCTGCTGGTCGATCGGGTGCTGGAGTTCGAGACCGGCAAGCGCATCCGTGCATTGAAGAATGTCACGATCAACGAACCGTATTTCAGTGGCCACTTTCCGCAGCGGCCGGTGATGCCGGGCGTTCTGATGCTCGAGGCGCTGGCTCAGGCCGCGGCCTTGTTGTCCTTTGCGACGATGGGTGTCGAATCCGACGACAAGACGGTCTACTATTTCGCCGGCATCGACGGCGCCCGTTTCAAGCGTCCGGTGGAGCCTGGCGACCAATTGATTCTCGATGTGACGCTCGACCGCATGAAGTCGGGCATCTTCAAGTTCAAGGCTCGCGCATCGGTCGATGACAAGCTCGCCGTCGAAGCCGAACTGATGTGCACGATGCGCCGCATCGGCTGAGCCTCGGTCTCATCTGTCTGCCAGGCGTCGCAACATGCCCGATATCCACCCGACGGCGATTGTCGATTCGGCAGCTGTGCTGGCCGAAAGCGTCAGCGTGGGACCGTACAGCGTGATCGGGCCCGATGTGGCGATCGGCGCCGGCACTTCGATTGCGGCGCACTGCGTGATCGAAGGTCGAACACGGATCGGGGTCGACAATCGCATCTTTCCCGTTCTGCTCGCTCGGCGCCGTTCCGCAAGACAAGAAATATGCCGGCGAGCCGACCGAACTGCATATCGGCGACCGCAACACGATCCGCGAGTTTTGCAGCTTCAACATCGGCACGGCGCAGGATGTCGGCATCACCCGCGTCGGCAACGACAACTGGATCATGGCCTACGTGCACATCGCGCACGACGTGCAGCTCGGCAACCAGACCATTCTGGCCAACAACGCAACACTTGCCGGCCACGTCGAAATCGGCGATTGGGCGATCATCGGCGGACTGAGCGGCATTCATCAGTTCTGCAAGGTCGGCGCCCATGTGATGACCGGTTTTCAGAGCCATGTCTCACAGGACATTCCGCCGTACATGACCGTTGCGGGCAACCCCTTGTCGGTGCACGGGTTCAACATCGAGGGCTTGCGCCGTCGCGGGTTTTCGGCCGAACGGATCGCGCGCATCAAGCAGATGCACCGGCTGCTGTATCGCGACGGGCTGACCTTCGCAAAGGCGAAGGAGTCGATTGCAGCCCTGCATGCCGATGACAATGAGGGCCGCCAAGACATCGCGTTGATGGCGGGCTTTCTGGCCGCCGCCACACGCGGCATCGTGCGCTAGTGCCAGGCGCTGCGCGCTTGGCGATGGTGGCGGGCGAGACTTCGGGCGACTTGCTGGCGGGTTTGCTGCTCGGCGGGCTCCGCCAGCGCTGGCCCACGCTGCGCAGTTTCGGTATTGGTGGCCCGCGGATGGCCGAACAGGGGTTCGAGGCCTGGTGGCCTCACGACAAGCTGGCGGTGCGGGGCTATGTCGAGGTGCTGCGGCACTACCGCGAGCTGTCGGCGATCCGGCGAGCCATCGGCGATCGGCTGCTGGCTGAGCGACCGGATGCCTTTATCGGTGTTGACGCCCCGGATTTCAACCTCGGCCTGGAGACACGCCTGAAGCGGCAGGGCATCAAGACCATTCACTTCGTCAGCCCGTCGATCTGGGCTTGGCGGGCCGGACGAATTGCCAAGATCGGGCAGGCCGTCGATCATGTGTTGTGCATCTTTCCTTTCGAGCCCGCGCTTTATGCCAAGCATGGCATCCAGGCCAGTTATGTCGGGCACCCGTTGGCCGATGCGATTCCGCTGGTTCCACCGCGTGATGCCAGTCGGCGGGTTTTGCAGATCGACAATGAAGAAACCGTGGTGGCGCTGTTGCCTGGCAGTCGTCGCTCTGAAGTCGAACAAATCGCCGCGCGACTGCTCGGTGCTGCAGTGCTGATGCAGCAGACTCGTCCGCAACTGCGCTTCGTGCTGCCGATCGTTGCCGGGCTGCGCGAGTTGGTGATCGCGATTGCGCAGCGTGTTGCCCCCGATCTGCGGCTCGATCTTCTCGATGGCCGCTCGCACGAGGCGATGGCCGCCAGCGATGTCATCCTGGTCGCCAGCGGTACGGCGACCCTCGAAGCCGCGCTGTTCAAGCGTCCGATGGTCATCTGTTATGCGATGAACGCGCTGAGCTGGCAGATCATGAAACGCATGCAGCTGCAGCCGTGGGTCGGGCTGCCCAATATCCTGCTCGAAGATTTCGCCGTCCCCGAGTTGCTGCAGGATGACGCAACACCGCAACGCATTGCCACGGCCGGCCTGCAATGGCTCGATGATCCGGCGGCCTGTCGGCGGGTCGCCGAGCGCTTCGAATCCCTGCATGTGCTTCTGCGCCGCAACATGGCAAAAGAAGCAGCTGATGTCATCGACCATGTCCTTGCCTACTAGGAAACGCGCCCGGGCACCGGCCAGGCTTGATCTTTGCCGCGATCGGGTCGGCCTGGTTGCCGGCGTCGACGAAGCGGGCCGAGGCCCCCTCGCCGGTCCGGTGGTGGCCGCGGCGGTGATCCTCGACCCTCGTCAGCGGATCGCCGGCCTGCGTGATTCCAAGCAGCTCAGCGCACTGCAACGCGAGCGGCTGGTCGACCAGATCCGGACCAAGGCCTTGTGCTTCAGCGTGGCGCTTGCCAGTGTCGAAGAGATCGACCGCCTCAACATTCTGCAGGCGAGTCTGCTCGCGATGCGGCGTGCCGTACTTGCGCTTCGATTACGTCCCACTATCGTGCTGGTCGACGGCAACCGGCTACCGGTACTCGAACTTCCGGCAGAACCGATTGTTGGCGGCGATGGACGAATCGCCGCCATTGCCGCGGCGTCGATCCTGGCCAAGGTGCACCGCGACGGCCTCTGCTCGGAGCTTCATCTGCGCTATCCCGGTTATGACTTTGCCCGCCACAAGGGTTATGCCACGGTTGTCCACCTCGAGGCGCTGCGCATCCACGGCGCCTGCCCCGAACACCGCCGCAGTTTCGCGCCGGTCGCCCAGGTGCTCGGCCTGCTGGCGGTCGAATCGACGCCATTCAACCGTTTCGAGACGCTGGTAGACACGGATGCAGGCGACGCGGCATCCACAAGGAACCCGTGATGCCTTCCGTCAAGGCCATCTCGTCGCGCAGCAATGCGCAGTGGCAAGGCCTGCGCAAACTCGCCAGCCAGCCGGCCGCTTATCGTGACCGTGGCGAAGCCTGGGTCGAAGGTGAACATCTGTGCACCGAAGCGGCCAGGCGGGCCTGGCCGGTCCGGTTGGCAGCAATCAGCGAATCGGCCTGGCAGCAGCCGGCATTTCGCGAACTGGCCGAATGTGCTGCCGAGATCATGTTGCTGCCCGATCCGATGCTCGCCGCGCTGAGCAGCCTGGATTCGCCACCTCCGCTGGCTTTTGTGGTGGCGCTGCCGACGCGGCCCGCGCTTGATCCGGCGCTGGCGACGGTGGTTCTCGATCGGCTGCAGGATGCCGGCAATGTCGGCACCATCCTGCGCAGTGCCGCTGCCTTCGGCTTCGAACAGGTGCTCGCGTTGCGGGGCAGCGCCGCCCTGTGGGCGCCAAAGGTGCTGCGTGCCGGGATGGGCGCGCATTTCTTGCTTGCGTCTGATCGAGGGCTGCGAGCCTGACGCACTCGACGAACTGACGATCCCGTTGCTGGCAACCAGCTCGCACGCCGTCGAATCGATCGATTCGGTCCGGCTCCCGTGGCCTTGCGGATGGGTGATGGGGCATGAAGGGCAGGGCTTGTCTTCCGAGGTGAGCAGGCGTTGCACCCGCACGCTGAAAATCGGCCAACCCGGCGGGATGGAGTCGCTCAACGTGGCGGTTGCAGCGTCGGTCTGTCTGTATGAATCGTCACGGCAGCAGCGCATGGTGTGATGAACGCGTGAACGCGCAGCAGACGTTTCACCATTTGAGCGAATCATCGGGGCGGGCTGGCGGGTTCTGCTGCGTGTCCCCGCCGCCGTCTGCCGTGCTCCACCTGAGACCTGTCCGCGCGAAAGTCAATAGCTCAACCGTTCCGGCTGCAGATCCCGAAGAATCGTCGTGGCGATCTCTTCGATCGACTTGTGAGTCGATGACAACCAGCCGATGCCTTCACGGCGCATCATCATTTCAGCGTCCTTGACCTCACGCCTGCAGTTGTCGATCGATGCATAGTGACTGCCGGGCCGGCGCTCGTTGCGGATCTGGTTCAGGCGCACCGCATCGATCGTCAGGCCGAAACATTTTTTCTTGAACGGCGCCAGCGCCGGCGGAAATTTGCCGCGTTCGAAATCTTCCGGAATCAGCGGGTAGTTGGCCGCCTTGATGCCATGCTGCATCGCCAGATACAGCGAAGTCGGCGTCTTGCCGCTGCGACTGACGCCGACCAGGATGACATCGGCGTCGACCAGATTCTTCGACGACTGACCGTCATCGTGGGCCAGCGAAAAATTGATCGCTTCGATCCGATCGGTATATTGCTGGCTCTTCGCGATGTCGCTGAAACGGCCGACCCGGTGATTCGACGTCATTCCGAATTCGGATTCGAGCGGCGCGATGAAGGTGCTGAACATGTCGAGGACGAGTCCCTTCGACATGCCTTTGACAATTTCCAGCACCTCCCGATCAATCAGCGTGACGAATACGATTGGCCGCTGGCCTTCGATTTCCGCCTGATGGTTGATTTCCCGGACCACCTGGTGGGCCTTGTCGGCGGTGTCGATGAACGGCCGCCGCACATGCCTCGGCTTGATCGCGAACTGGTTGAGGATCGAGTTTCCGAATGTCTCGGCGGTGATACCCGTGCCATCCGAAACGAAGAAGACGGTCTGGTTGGCCATGGTGCGCTTCGGTCTGATGTGACGCCGTGGCGCCGACCGGCGCCTTGCGGCACCGTAATGATAGGGCGCAGCTCGTTGACCAGCTCGTTGCCATGCAGACCGGGCGGCAGCGAACAGATGAGCGACACGGACCACCGCCTTAGAATCCAGCCATCAACTTTTGCCGGTGCCCGTTCGGGCCCGGTGTCTGCGCCATCATGTATGCCATTGGTCCCGGATCGATCAACCTTTGCGGGTTGTTGCGGGCGTGCGCGACAAGGTTCCTGGAGCCTCGCTCGGAATCGGTCGGCTGGCGCCGGAATGCAACGCTTTTGCCACATCACGGAGCTTTTTCATGTCAACCAGCCATCTGGCGACCGCCCTGGTCGTGCCTTTCGAACAATTGAGGATGTCGGACGTCGACACGGTCGGCGGCAAGAATTCGTCGCTGGGTGAAATGATCAGCCAGCTTGCGGCAACAGGTGTTCGCGTTCCCGGCGGGTTTGCAACCACCGCACATGCATTTCGGCAATTTCTTTCGCACCAGGGCTTGGCCGACCGGATCGCACAACGGCTGGCGTCGCTCGATACCGACGACGTGCGCTCACTGGCCGATGCAGGGGCGGAAATCCGCGGCTGGATCGAGGCGACGCCGTTTCCGGCCGATCTCGAAGCGGCAATCAAGGATGCCTTCCAGAAGCTGAGTGCCGACAGCCCGGATGCGTCGTTCGCCGTGCGCTCGTCGGCCACCGCAGAAGATCTGCCCGATGCCAGTTTCGCCGGGCAGCAGGAAACCTTCCTCAACGTCGTCGGGTTCGACGAGGTGATGAGCAAGATGAAGGAGGTTTTCGCCAGCCTCTACAACGATCGGGCGATCAGCTACCGGGTGCACAAGGGCTTCACCCATGCCGAGGTCGCGTTGTCGGCCGGCGTGCAGCGCATGGTTCGCTCCGACCTCGGTGCGGCCGGCGTGATGTTCACGATCGATACCGAAAGCGGCTTCCCGGACGTCGTCTTCATCACCTCCAGCTACGGGCTTGGTGAGACGGTGGTGCAGGGTGCTGTCAATCCCGACGAGTTCTATGTCCACAAACCGTCGCTGAAGGCTGGCAAACACGCGATCATCCGCCGCAATCTCGGTTCGAAGATGATCAAGATGATTTTTGCGCCGCCGCAGGAAAAGGCCGAATCGGGCCGGCTGGTCAAGACCGTCGACAACGCGCCGGAACAACGCAACCGGTTCTCGCTGTCGGACGCCGACGTGGCCGAACTGGCGCAATATGCGTTGACGATCGAGGCCCACTATGGCCGGGCGATGGACATCGAGTGGGGCAAGGACGGCGGCGACGGCAAGATCTACATCCTGCAGGCTCGGCCAGAAACCGTGAAGAGCCAGCAGGCCGACAAGGTCGAGCAGCGCTACAAGCTGAAGTCCAGCGGCACGGTGCTCGCCGAGGGCCGTGCCATCGGTCAGAAGATCGGCACCGGGCCGGTTCGCATCGTCCACAGCACCGCCGACATGGACCAGGTGCAGGCCGGTGACGTGCTGGTCACCGACATGACCGATCCGAACTGGGAGCCGGTGATGAAACGCGCCAGCGCGATCGTCACCAATCGCGGCGGGCGGACCTGCCATGCAGCGATCATCGCTCGCGAGCTCGGCGTGCCGGCGGTGGTCGGCTGCGGCGATGCAACCGAAACCCTGAAAGATGGCGCATTGGTCACCGTCGTCTGTTCCGAGGGCGACACCGGCTATATCTACGATGGCCTGCTCGATACCGAAGTCAGCGATGTGCAGAAGGTCGATCTGCCGGATTGCCCGGTGAAGATCATGATGAACATCGGCAATCCGCAACTGGCTTTCGAATTTGCGCAGATGCCGAATTCCGGGGTCGGTCTGGCGCGCCTGGAGTTCATCATCAACAACAACATCGGTGTGCATCCGAAGGCCATCCTCGACTATCCGAATATCGATCCTGATCTGAAGAAAGCGGTCGAATCGGTGGCCCGTGGGCATGCCTCGCCGCGGGCTTTTTATGTCGACAAGCTGGTCGAAGGCATTGCGACGATCGCCGCCGCGTTCTGGCCGAAGCCGGTGATCGTTCGCCTGTCCGACTTCAAGAGCAATGAATACCGCAAGCTGATCGGCGGTTCACGCTACGAGCCTGAAGAAGAAAACCCGATGCTCGGCTTCCGCGGGGCATCGCGTTATGTCAGCGAAGAATTCGGCGAGGCCTTCGCGATGGAATGCGAAGCACTGAAACGGGTGCGCAGCGACATGGGCCTGACCAACGTCGAGATCATGGTGCCGTTTGTGCGCACGCTTGGCCAGGCCGAGCGGGTGATGGGCATGCTCGCCGATCGGGGCCTGAAACGCGCTTCGCAAGGCGGCAGCGACGGCCTGCGCATCATCATGATGTGCGAGGTGCCGAGCAACGCGGTGCTGGCCGAACAGTTCCTGGAGCATTTCGACGGCATGTCGATCGGCTCGAACGACCTGACGCAACTGACGCTGGGGCTCGACCGCGACTCCGGCATGGAATTGCTGGCGCGCGATTTCGACGAGCGCGACCCGGCGGTCAAGGCCTTGATCGAGCGGGCCATCAATGCCTGCCTTGCGGCAGACAAATATGTCGGCATCTGCGGACAAGGCCCCAGTGACCATCCCGATTTTGCAGAGTGGTTGGCCGACAAGGGCATCAAGTCGATGTCGCTGAACCCGGATACCGTCGTCACCACCTGGCAACTGCTGGCCAAAGACTGAGCGCAGACCGATGTCCACCATTCTCCAGAACCTGCCCGCCGGCCAGAAGGTCGGCATCGCCTTTTCAGGCGGTCTCGACACCAGTGCCGCCTTGCACTGGATGCGCAACAAGGGCGCCATTCCATACGCCTACACCGCCAACCTCGGCCAGCCCGACGAGCCCGATTACGATGAGATTCCACGCAAGGCGATGCAATACGGCGCCGAGCGGGCGCGGCTGATCGATTGCCGTTGGCAGATGGCTGCCGAAGGCATTGCCGCGTTGCAATGTGGTGCGTTTCATATCTCGACCGCCGGCATCACCTATTTCAATACCACCCCGCTCGGCCGTGCGGTGACCGGCACCATGCTGGTGGCGGCGATGAAAGACGACAACGTCAATATCTGGGGCGACGGCAGCACCTACAAAGGCAACGACATCGAGCGTTTCTATCGCTACGGCCTGCTGACCAACCCGGCGCTGAAGATCTACAAACCCTGGCTCGATCAGCAGTTCATCGACGAACTCGGCGGCCGCGCGGAGATGTCGGCATTCATGCAAAAGGCGGGCTTCGGCTACAAGATGTCGGCCGAGAAAGCCTACTCGACCGACTCGAACATGCTGGGCGCCACCCACGAGGCGAAAGATCTCGAGCAGCTCGACAGCGGCATGATGATCGTCCAGCCGATCATGGGGGTGGCGTTCTGGCGCGACGATGTCGAGGTCAAGCGCGAGCGGGTCAGCGTGCGCTTCGACGAAGGCAAGCCGGTGGCCTTGAACGGCGTCGGCTTCGACGATCAAGTCGAATTGATCCTCGAGGCGAACCGCATCGGTGGCCGTCACGGTCTGGGCATGAGCGACCAGATCGAAAACCGCATCATCGAGGCGAAAAGCCGCGGCATCTACGAGGCGCCGGGTCTGGCGCTGTTGTTCATCGCCTATGAACGGCTGGTGACCGGCATCCACAACGAAGACACCATCGAGCAATACCGTGACAACGGCCGCAAGCTCGGCCGCTTGCTGTATCAGGGCCGCTGGTTCGATTCACAGGCCTTGATGTTGCGCGAGACCGCGCAGCGTTGGGTGGCGCGTGCCATCACCGGCGAGGTGACGATCGAGCTGCGCCGCGGCAACGATTATTCGATCCTGGATACCCGTTCACCGAACCTGACCTATCACCCGGACCGTCTGACGATGGAGAAAGGCGAATCGACGTTTTCGCCGCAGGACCGGATTGGCCAGTTGACGATGCGCAACCTCGATATCAGCGACACACGCGACAAGCTTGCGATCTACAGCAAGACCGGTCTCTTGCCCAGCGGTGGCGGGCTGCCGCGACTGGAGGCCGGCAAGCCGGATTGAGGTGTCGCGCCTCGCCGGGCTCAGATCAAGCCCTCGAACGGCAACACGTCGACCATCCCGCCAGCGTCGACACTGCCCTGTTCGTGATGCAGCACGACCAACCCGTTGGCCACGCTCATGCTGCGCAAGATGCCTGAACCCTGTGAGCCGGTGATGTCGACATGCAGCCGGCCATCGGCATCGCGGCTGACAATGCCCCGCTGATATTCAGTGCGGCCCGGCTTCTTGCGGATCGCCGATCGGGCGGCGGCCTGCAACATCGGCAGCGGTGCTGTCTTCGCACCGCTCATTGTCAGCAGGGCGTCGCGAACGAAAGCATAAAAAGTCACCATCACGGCGACCGGATTGCCCGGCAGGCCGAACAGGATCGCTGGTTGGGCGTCTGTGCGTTGGGCGTTGCCGATCCGCCCGATCGCCATCGGCCGCCCCGGGCGCATCGCGATTTTCCAGAACAACACGTCGCCCAGGCTGGCCATCACCTGCTTCGTGTGATCGGCTTCGCCGACACTGACGCCGCCGGATGTGATCACCGCATCGGCGGCGCTGGCCGCATCGATGAAAGCCTGCTCCAGCAGTCGCGGATCGTCACGCACGACGCCCATGTCGATCACCTCGACGCCCAGGCGTTGCAGCATGCCCCACAAGGTATAGCGATTGCTGTCGTAGACGCAGCCGGCATCGAGCGGTTCGCCGATCGAGCGCAGTTCGTCACCGGTCGAGAAGAAGGCGACGCGGAGGCGGCGGAATACCGGCACTTCAGCCTGTCCCAGCGAGGCCAGCAGGCCGAGGTCGGCTGGACTGAGGATCCGCCCTGACTGCAATGCCGATTCACCCTTCGCCAGATCCTCACCCGCCAGGCGCCGGTTGTCGCCGAGGCGCACCACGCCGGCTGGAATGCGCACCCGATCACCGTCGGCCTGGACAAACTCCTGTGGCACCACGGTGTCGAAACCCGCTGGCATCACTGCACCGGTCATGATGCGCACGGCCTGGCCGCGGCCGGCCGGGGCGTGGATGCGGGCGCCTGCGAACGATGTGCCGACCACCGTGAGTGATGTTTCGCCATCGAGCTGCAGATCGGCTGCGCACAGCGCATACCCGTCCATCGCCGAGTTGTCGTTGGCCGGCACGTCCAGCGCCGAGACAATGTCGCGCGCCAGCACACGCCCCAATGCGCTGCGGATCGCTACGCTTTCAATGCCTTGCACGCGGGGTACCAACCGGCCGATGAACGCTTTTGCCTGTGCCACCGGCAGCGCATTCGGGTCGTATCCGCTGACGCACGAGGCTATCTCTTGCAGGGTGGGCAAGGTGGTCATCTGGCGGCCAGGACGCAGGCGGATGCTGCGCTCAATCGTGCACCGTCTGCAGGGCCTGCAGTTCCTGCACGGTATTGGCGTTGAAGAATGCGCTGGCGTCGTCGAACGCCACGATGGCACAACGGTGCTGCGCGGTCCAACGGTCGATCTTGCGCTGGCCCGATTTCGTAAAACCTGCCAGGCTTTCGAGCAACCCGGCCTTCAGCAAGCTGAAGACCGGCTGCAGGCGAGGTTCGGTGGCCGAAGTCTCGTCGTGAGTCGCTGCGATGGCGATGTCTGCATCTTCGCGTTGCAGCGCATCGGCCAGCCGTGCCACCAGATCAGCCGGAAAATTCGGTGAATCACACGGCACCGTCACCAAGTAGGGCGTTTCGCAGCGTTCAAGGCCGACAAGAAAGCCCGATAGGGGTCCGGCGAAATCGGTATCCGCATCAGGCCAGACCGGAACGCCGAACGATTCGTAGGCCGACAGATTTCGATTGGCATTGATCATCAGGGTGCCCACTTGAGGTGCCAGCCTCAGCAACGCGTGCAGCGCCAACGGCATGCCGGCGTGCGTTTGCAATCCCTTGTCGACGCCGCCCATCCGGCTGCCTCGGCCACCGGCAAGGATCAAACCGGTGATCTGGTCAACGGCGATCATCGCGGCCACCTGCCCTGAAATCCGAACTCGCACATGTCAGCCGCCGATGTAGTGCATTTCAACGCGTCTCGAAGCACCTGGCTCGGCCGGGGTGTTGGCGATGTGGTTGGTAGTCTGTGAGCTGCGCAACGCCGAATAGCGGTCATCGCGATCGTTCCAGATCAAGCCGATTGCCGCGGCGATCTGCTGGTCGCTGCATCCGCCGCGCAGCAAGGCGCGCAAATCATGCCCCTGACTGGCGAACAGGCACAGAAACAGCTTGCCTTCGGTCGACAGCCGCGCCCGGTTGCAGTCACCGCAAAACGCCTGGGTGACCGATGAAATCAGGCCGATTTCGCCAGCGCCGTCGGCATAACGCCAGCGTTCGGCAGTCTCGCCGGGTTGGCCTGCGCGCAGCGGCAGCAGTTCGAATTCGGCGCCGATTCGCGCCAGCACCTCGGCCGACGGCAGCACCTCGTCCATCCGCCAGCCGTTGCTGGCACCGACATCCATGTATTCGATGAAGCGCAGCACCATGCCGCTGCCGCGGAAAAACCGGGCCATCGGAACGATCTGATCGTCGTTGACACCGCGCTTGACGACCATGTTCACCTTGATCGGTCCGAGGCCGACGCGCTGTGCAGCGGCGATGCCGTCGAGCACCGCGGCAACCGGGAAGTCGGCGTCATTCATGCGTCGAAAAATGGCATCGTCGAGCGCGTCCAGGCTGACCGTGACTCGCTGCAAGCCGGCATCTTTCAGCGCTTGCGCCTTGCGCGCCAGCACCGACGCATTGGTCGTCAGCGTGAGATCGAGCGGCTTGCCATCAACGGTACGCAAGCTGGCCAACATGCCAACCAGCACGTCGAGGTTCTTGCGCAACAAGGGCTCACCACCAGTCAGGCGGATCTTCTTCACGCCATGGGCGACGAAGATTCTCGCCAGTCGGGTAATTTCCTCGAAGCTCAACAACGAGTCGTGCGGGAGAAACTGGTAGTTCTTGTCGAATATCTCGCGCGGCATGCAATACGAACAGCGGAAGTTGCAGCGGTCGGTAACCGAAATCCGCAGATCGTGGAGCGGTCGATCGAGCCGATCGGTCAGCAGGCCACTGGCCGGGCGAGGCCGGGCCGGCACGACCGGAATGACAGCCCGATATCGCTGATCGACAAGTGTTATGGATTTTTCCGCCATCGGCGAATTGTGCCTGTGACCGAAGACGGTTTGCCTGGGCGGCACGATCGCCGCCTTGAGAGGCGGGTTTCCAGCCGGTTTTGGCCGTCAAAAGCCGCGCAGAAGCGGCTTTCCGCGACTGGCCGGCGCCGGCCAGCGCTGCCGTCAGTTGGCTTGTGCGTCCGGTCGGCGAGCACCGGTAAACCGCGCGCTCCAGTAGGCCACACTCATGTTTTCGACCCGCACCTTGCCGCCTGGCTTCGGTGAATGGATGAAATTGCCATCGCCGACATAAATGCCGACGTGAGAGAAGGTGCGTCGCAAGGTGTTGAAGAACACCAGATCACCCGGCTTCAGTTCCTCGCGGCGAATGCTGATCAAACCAGCAGCGCTCGCCTGCTCGTCGGCGCGACGGGGCAGCATCAGCCCGATGCTTCGTTCGAAGATATAACGCGTGAATCCGCTGCAGTCGAAACCGGTTTCTTCCGAATCACCACCGCGGACATAGGCAACGCCGAGAAAATCCATGGCGTTGAGTACCATCTCCGATGCACGATCTCTGACTGACGCAACAAAGCCGAGCGGTAGCGGAGCAGTCGCCGGATCATTCGAATGCGTCGAGACCCGGGACAGTATTCCGCGGTCGGCAAGCAACCTCGCGATGGGATCGGCACTGCCATCCGGCGGCATTGCTTCGGCAGGCAAGGCAGCCACGCACAAGCAGCCCGCCAGCATGTAGGAAAACGCCGCACGCTGTAATGATCTGTTACCAAACTGGAGCATGGCGCGCAGGATATATGGGGTGGGCCTCAAGCGTCAACCCATTGCGCTGTGCGTTTACCCTTGGGTATTTGGACTTCAGACGATTCGGCAGGGGATTCGCCCCGCTACCATCGGGTCACCGACATTGCGGGAGAGGGACATGTTCAAGGCTCTGGTTCTGAAAAAAGGCGACGCCGGATTCAGCGCGGCGATCGAATCGCTCGACGACGCCACACTTCCCGAGGGCGATGTGCTGATCGCGGTCGCTCATTCGACCCTCAATTACAAGGATGGCCTCGCCATCACCAACACGGGGCCGGTGGTGCGGTCGTGGCCCATGGTGCCCGGCATCGACGGCGCCGGCACGGTCATCGAAAGCAGCCACCCCGACTGGAAGCCGGGCGACGCGGTGATCCACAACGGCTGGGGCGTTGGCGAAACACGGTTCGGCTGCCTTGCCGAGCGCGCTCGGTTGAAAGGTGACTGGTTGGTTGCGCTGCCTGATGCCTTCACGACTGCGCAGGCGATGGCGATCGGAACGGCAGGTTATACGGCGATGTTGTGCGTGCTCGCGCTCGAGCGCCACGGGGTGGCGCCTGGTGACGGTGATGTGCTGGTAACAGGTGCCACGGGAGGCGTGGGCAGCGTGGCCACCGCATTGCTCGCCAAACGGGGCTACCGGGTCACAGCCTCGACCGGCAAGGCCAGCGAATCGGATTACCTGCAACGGCTTGGTGCAAAGGCGGTAATCGATCGGAATGACCTCGGCAGTGCCGGCAAGCCGATGCAGAAGGAGCGCTGGGCCGCCGTGGTCGATGCAGTTGGCAGCCATACCTTGGTCAACGCCTTGGCGCAGACCCGCTACGGTGGCGTTGTTGCGGCCTGCGGGCTGGCACAGAGCGCCGATCTGCCAGGCAGTGTGTTGCCGTTCATCCTGCGCGGCGTCACGCTTGCCGGTATCGACAGCGTCATGGCCCCGCTGGCGATGCGGCGCCAGGCCTGGCGTGCGCTTGCCGAAGAGCTGCCCGCGCAGACATTGGCGGACGTTGCTGACGAGATCGGTCTGGACGATGTGGTCGAAGCGGCCGGCGACTTGATGCAAGGCAAGGTTCGCGGCCGCAAGGTGGTACGCATCGGCTGATCGCGAGGCGACGAATGCCGAATCAACGCCGAGTCAGGGCAACGTCAGTGCGTGGCCTCCAAATGCGCTGAAACAGAGGACCGTCATGACCGCGTCGCATCCACCGCCCGCCTACGAAGATTTCTACCGCCGTTCGATCGACCAGCCCGATGCCTTCTGGCGTGAGCAGGCCGCGCTGGTCGACTGGCACAAACCGTTCGACCAGGTATGCGATGCCGGCAACCCGCCATTCGCTCGCTGGTTTGTCGGTGGCCAGATCAACCTGTGCCACAACGCTGTGGATCGCCATCTGCCAACCCGCGGCGATCAGCCCGCGCTGATCTTCGTGTCGACCGAAACGGGCCTGGAACGCAGCTACACCTTCAAGGCATTGCACGCCGAGGTGCAGAGGATGGCAGCGTGCTTGTTGGCGCTCGGTGTCAGGCAGGGCGACCGGGTCTTGATCTACATGCCGATGATCGCCGAGGCGGTATTCGCAATGCTTGCCTGTGCACGGCTGGGTGCCATCCATTCGGTCGTATTCGGCGGCTTTGCCAGCAGCAGTCTGGCCACCCGCATCGACGATGCGCAGCCGGTTGTCATCATCAGTGCCGATGCCGGCAGCCGCTCGGGCAAGGTGGTGGCCTACAAGCCGCTGCTCGACGAGGCCATCAAACTCGCCAAAGTCAAACCCGCCAAGGTGCTGATCGTGGACCGCGGTTTGTCCGCGATGCAGATGCTCGACGGCCGCGACGTCGATTACGCCACGCTGCGCGAGCAACACCTGGCGACCGAAGTGGCTTGCACCTGGCTCGACTCGACGGCACCGAGCTATACGCTGTACACCAGCGGCACCACCGGCAAGCCCAAAGGGGTGCAGCGCGATACCGGTGGTTATGCGGTGGCGCTGGCCGCCAGCATCAAGCACATCTTCTGCGGCCAGGCGGGCGAAACCTTCTTTTCGACCAGCGATATCGGCTGGGTGGTCGGCCACAGCTACATCGTGTATGGCCCGCTGATCGCCGGCATGGCGACCATCCTGTACGAAGGCCTGCCAACCCGGCCCGATGCCGGGATCTGGTGGCGCCTGGTCGAGCAATACAAGGTGACGGTGATGTTCAGCGCGCCGACCGCGGTGCGGGTCTTGAAGAAGCAGGACGCGGTGTATTTGAAGAAATATGACCTGTCGTCACTGCGAGCCCTGTTTCTGGCCGGCGAACCACTCGACGAACCGACGGCGCGCTGGATCACCGAGGCGCTTGGCAAGCCGGTCATCGACAATTATTGGCAGACCGAAACCGGCTGGCCGATTCTTGCGCTGGCCCATGGCGTCGACCAGTCGCCGAGCAAATTCGGCAGCCCGGGCAAGGCGATGTACGGCTACAAGGTCATGCTGCTCGACGAGAACACCGGCAACGAATTGACCGCCGCAAACCAGAAAGGCGTGGTGGCGATCGAAGGCCCTTTGCCGCCCGGCTGCATGCAGACCATCTGGCGTGACGACGAGCGGTTCGTTCAGACCTACTGGACCAGCGTGCCGGGCCGGCAGGTCTACAGCACCTTCGACTGGGGCGTTCGCGACGAAGACGGCTACTACTTCATTCTCGGCCGCACCGACGATGTGATCAATGTGGCCGGCCACCGCCTGGGCACGCGCGAGATCGAGGAAAGCATTTCCAGCCACGCCAACGTGGCCGAGGTGGCCGTGGTCGGGGTCGCCGATCAATTGAAAGGGCAGGTCGCGATGGCGTTTGTGGTGGCGAGGGATGCGTCGATGCTGGGCGACGCGGCGGCTCGCCTGAAACTGGAGGGCGACATCATGAAGACCGTCGACCAGCAACTCGGCGCGGTGGCGCGTCCGGCGCGGGTGCTGTTCGTCTCGCTGCTGCCGAAAACACGCTCGGGAAAGATGTTGCGGCGGGCCATCCAGGCCGTCTGCGAACGGCGTGATCCGGGCGACCTGACCACCATGGACGACCCGTCGGCTCTGCAGCAGATCAAGGACCAAGTCGGCGCGGAGTCCTGATTGCTTCGCAGCTGCCCTGATGTGATCGAATCCGGCAAGCGAACCCGGCTGAATGCGCTCGCGACCCTGGAGACGATTGCCTGGTCGCCGACGGCCGAGGCGTTGGCGCTGAGCTGCGATCGCGGTATTTGAAGACCGCTCGCTGGCCAACGGCCGCCAGCGCCAGCCGGCCGATCGGGTTCGCGAATTTCTCGGGCGCGATTTCAACGCGCAGGCTTTCGACGACGATGTGCAACGTTGATGCAGCCGTTCGCTGCAAATCCGGATCATGGGTGACGGCGTTGCAGGCTGATCACGTCAGGCATCGCTACAGCCCATCGGTCTACAACACCTCGCTGGCAAAATCGGCCAGCCGTGATCGCTCGCCGCGCGCCAGCATGATGTGGCCGGAATGCGGCCAGCCCTTGAAACGATCGACCGCATAGGTCAGCCCGGAACTGCCTTCGGTCAGGTAGGGTGTATCGATCTGCGCCAGGTTGCCCAGGCAGACGATCTTCGTTCCCGGGCCGGCGCGGGTCACCAGCGTCTTCATCTGCTTGGGCGTCAGGTTCTGCGCCTCGTCGATGATCAGAAACTTGTTCAGGAAAGTTCGCCCGCGCATGAAGTTCAGGCTCTTGATCTTGATCTTGCTGCGCACCAGATCATTGGTTGCCGCACGGCCCCATTCACCGGCGGCGCCGTCGGTCTTGGCCAGCACTTCGAGATTGTCATCGAGTGCGCCCATCCAAGGGCCCATCTTCTCTTCTTCGGTACCCGGCAGAAAGCCGATGTCCTCGCCGACCGGAACGGTGACGCGGGTCACGATGATCTCGGTGTAGCGCCGGTCGTCCATCACCTGGCTCAAACCGGCTGCCAGGGTCAGCAAGGTCTTGCCGGTGCCGGCCGTGCCGGTCAACGTGATGAAGTCGCAATCCGGATCCATCAGCAGGTTCAGCGCAAAATTCTGCTCGCGGTTGCGTGCGGTGACTCCCCAGACGGCATGTTTCGGATTGGCGTATTCGCGCAACGTGCGCAGAACGGCGGTCTTGCCGGTGATCTCGACCACCTTGGCAAACAGCGGGGCAGCGCCAGGCGCTTCCAGATAGACGAACTGGTTGATCAGCAGCACCGGCACCAGCGGCCCGCTGATGCGGTAGAAGGTGTAGCCGCCCTGGTTCCAGCTCTCCATCGTCTTGCCATGGCGATCCCAGAAGTCGGCCGGCAAGGCAAGTGTGCCGGTGTACAGCAGGTCGCCGTCTTCGAGCGTCTTGTCGTTGAAATAGTCTTCGGTCGGCAGGCCGAGCGCGCGGGCCTTGATCCGCATGTTGATGTCCTTGGACACCAACACCACATCGCGCCCGGCTTGTTGCTGGCGCAAGGCTTGGACGACGCCGAGTATCTGGTTGTCGGCCTTGCCTTGGGGCAGCCCTTGCGGAAGGCTGACGTCGATCAGACCGGTCTGGAAAAACAGCCGCCCCGCAGCTTCCCGATGCCCGGTCGCATCCAGGGGCAGGCCTTCGACCAGCCCCTTGCTGTCGCCGTTCTCGAGGCTGGCGGCCAGCGCGTCGAGGTCGCGACTCACCTGTCGCGCATTGCGCGCCACTTCGGTCATGCCCTTCTTGTGACCGTCGAGTTCCTCGAGCGTGATCATCGGCAGATAGATGTCGTGTTCTTCGAACCTGAACAGGCTCATCGGATCGTGCATCAGCACATTGGTATCCAGAACAAACAGCTTGGCCGGGCCGGCGCCGCGCTGTTTTCGCTTGCTGCGCGCCGGGGCGGCAGGTGGCACCGGTACGCTCGACACAGCAGGCCGTTCGACGGCGACGGTTGGCGAGCGATGCGAGGCGACGACGCTGTCGCCAGCCGGTGCAACGGGCTCGGCAGCGGGATCGAACAATTCGATCGTGTCGGACAGCGAAGTCTCCGCGACAGCCCGCAATTTCTGATTTTTCTTGCCCGTCTTGGCGGCAGCCTGTGAGTCGAAATCGGCAGCGCTCAGTAATGCGGCGCGTTTGGCAGGCGGCTTGGGCAATGGCATGTGTCGGTTCTTAGGGCGTGATGGCAACAAAAAAGCCGCACGGTTGCCCGGGCGGCTGAGAGGGAGTTTGCGCGTTGCGAGCGACGGGCATGGACCATTATGCACATGCCACGTCAAGCACTCGGGTGCCGATGCGGCAGTCGTTGCCGCACGCTGACGCTCGGCAGCCGATTATTTGAGTGTCTTGACGGTCTTGAGCACTTCCTCGACATGACCAGCGACCTTGAGGCCGCGCCATTCGGCACGAAGCGTTCCGGATGAATCGATCAGAAAGGTGCTGCGCTCGATACCCTTGACTTTCTTGCCGTACATGATCTTGTTCTTGACCACGCCAAACATGTGGCAAAGCTTTTCTTCGGTATCGGCGATCAATTCGAACGGCAGTTCGAGGTTCTGCCTGAATTTGTCATGCGAGGCCATGTTGTCGCGCGAGACGCCGAAGACGACGGCGCCGGCCTTGACGAATTCCTTGTGGTGATCCCGGAACTGCATCGCCTCGGTGGTGCAACCGGGTGTGTTGTCCTTCGGATAAAAATACAGAACGACGGTTTGTCCCAGGTAGCTTTGAGGCGTAAATTTCACACCGTTGGTGGCGAGCGCTTCAAAATCTGGCAGCGGTTTATCGAGAGCTGGCGTCATGAGCTATTCTGTGTGGTTGCGTCCGCAAACGCGTAGCCGACGATTATAAGGTCAGCGCGGTGGCTGGCCGGCCGGTCGAACTGTGCCGAACAGCAGCGCAGCGACCACGCTGCGTCCTTCGGCCAACAACACGTTGTAGGTCCGGCATGCGGCTGCACTGTCCATGGTCTCGAAACCGATGCGAGCGGCCATCAGGCCCGCCAACACGCCGGCAGGCGGAAAGCGCAACGTCGGCCCGCTGCCGAATATCACCACCTGCGGCCGCATTTCGATCAGCGGCGCAAAGTGATCGGCTTGCAGCATCATCGGATCGTCAACCAACCAGCGCGCCACCTCGCCTTGCCATGGCACGATCACGCTTTGTGTGTATTCGACGCCGTTGACGATCACGCCGTCGGGCCCGTGGCGAGCGATGGCGTTTTGTCCGTCGATTCGATCAGCTTGGAGTTTCAAGAGAATTCGCAGCCGCAAGGGCCGGTGTGCCGGTTTGAGGCCAGGAGCCTGAGGCTAAAATTATAGGTTTTGTGCGACGAGGCAGGCCCTCGGCGGAGATCACGCGTGAAACCCATCGTCAAGTCGAGCAAGCTCGCCAACGTCTGTTACGACATCCGCGGACCCGTGCTCGACAAGGCACGCCAGATGCAGGATGAAGGGCACAAGATCATCCAGCTCAATATCGGCAATCTGGCAGTATTCGGCCTTGAACCACCGGACGAGATCGTGCAGGACATGATCCGCAATCTGCCCGACGCCGCCGGCTATACCGACAGCAAGGGATTGTTTGCGCCGCGCAAGGCGGTGGTGCACTACATGCAGCAGAAAAACGTCGCGGCGGTCACTGTCGATGACGTCTATCTGGGCAACGGTGCCTCCGAACTGATCACGATGAGCATGCACGCGCTGCTCAACAATGGCGACGAGATCCTGGTGCCGGCGCCGGACTATCCGTTATGGACCGCATCAGTGGCGCTGGCAGGCGGCAATCCGGTGCATTACCTGTGCGACGAAGAAAGCGGCTGGATGCCCGACATCGCCGACATCCGCTCGAAGATCAAGCCGTCGACCAAAGGTATCGTGATCATCAATCCGAACAACCCGACGGGTGCCTTGTATCCCGAGCCGGTGTTGCAGCAGATTGTCGAGCTGGCGCGTGAATTCCAGCTGATCATTTTCGCCGACGAGATCTACGACAAGACCCTGTACGACGGCGAGGTTCACACCAGCATTGCCGCGCTGGCAAGCGACGTGTTGTGTGTGACCTTCAACGGCCTGAGCAAGAACTACCGCTCGTGTGGCTACCGGGCAGGCTGGATGGTGGTGTCGGGCGAAAAGCGTCACGCCGGCGATTACATCGTCGGACTGAACATGTTGGCCTCGATGCGGCTGTGCTCGAACACCCCCGGCCAGCTCGCCATCCAGACCGCGCTGGGCGGTTACCAGAGCATCAAGGACCTGGTTGCGCCCGGCGGGCGGCTTTGCCATCAACGCGATCTGGCCTACGATTTGCTGATGCAGATTCCCGGGGTTTCGGTGGTCAAGCCGAAAGCGGCGCTATACATGTTTCCCAAGCTCGACCCGACGATGTATCCGATCGTCGACGACCAGCGTTTTGCCTATGAGTTGCTGGCAGAAGAAAAGGTATTGATCGTGCAGGGCACTGGTTTCAACTGGCGCTCGCCCGACCATTTCAGGATCGTTTTCCTGCCCAGCGTGGACGATCTTCACGAAGCCATCGGGCGGATTGCGCGCTTCCTCGACAACTACCGCAAGCGACACGCGCAATAGCCGGACAGGCCACCCGATGGCCTGTCAGTGATTCCTCTGACGTTCTAGCGAGGATGCTGGCAACAGCGTTCCGATCCCCATGAAACCCATCCAGGTCGGCCTGCTCGGCATCGGCACCGTCGGCACCGGCACCTTCAAGGTGCTGCGCCGCAATCAGGAAGAAATCCAACGACGCGCGGGTCGCGGCATCGTCATCACGATGGTCGCCGACCTCGACACGGCGCGGGCGCGCGAGGTGGTCGGCGACGGTGTCCAGGTAGTGGCCGACGCGCGTGCGGTGATTGCCAACCCCGACATCGATATCGTGATCGAATTGATCGGCGGCTACGGCATTGCCAAGGCGCTGGTGATGGAGGCGATTGCCGCCGGCAAACATGTGGTCACCGCCAACAAGGCGTTGCTCGCGGTGCATGGCACTGAAATCTTCGCCGCTGCGCACGACAAGGGGGTGATGGTTGCATTCGAGGCCGCCGTCGCCGGCGGCATTCCGATCATCAAGGCGCTTCGCGAAGGGCTGACCGCCAACCGCATCGACTGGATCGCCGGCATCATCAACGGCACGACCAATTTCATTTTGTCGGAGATGCGTGACAAGGGGCTCGATTTCGCGGTTGTCCTCAAAGAGGCGCAGCGTCTCGGTTATGCCGAGTCCGACCCGACCTTCGATATCGAGGGAGTCGATGCGGCGCACAAGGTGACGCTGATGAGCGCGATTGCCTTCGGCGTGCCGGTGCAGTTCGAGCGGGCGTTCGTCGAGGGTATTTCTTCGCTGCAAGGCGCAGATATCCGGTATGCAGAGCAGCTCGGCTATCGCATCAAGCTGCTCGGCATCACCAAGCGGCGCCAATTGAAGGACGGAACCAGCGGGATCGAGCTGCGTGTGCATCCGACGCTGGTGCCGGCGAAGCGGCTGATCGCCAATGTCGAGGGGGCGATGAATGCCGTCGTGGTGCAGGGCGATGCGGTCGGCACGACGCTTTATTACGGCAAGGGCGCCGGCTCCGAGCCGACGGCGTCAGCGGTGGTCGCCGATCTGGTCGATATCACCCGCTTGCATACCGCCGATCCGCACCACCGAGTGCCGCACCTTGCGTTCCAGCCGGACTCGATGTCGAGCACCCCGATTCTGCCGATGGTCGACGTGGTGACCGCCTTCTATCTGCGCCTGCAGGTCGCCGACCAGGCCGGTGTGCTGGCCAAGATCACCGGAATCCTGGCCGAAGCCGGCATCTCGATCGATGCGCTGCTGCAGCGCGAGTCGGCCGAAGGCGAGGCGCAGACCGACGTCATCATCCTGACTCACGACACCGTCGAAGGCGACATGAACCGCGCCATCGCCCAGATGCAAGCCTTGCCGACCGTGCTGGCGCCGATCGTTCGCATCCGCAAGGAAGAGCTCAATTGAAATACATCAGTACGCGGGGCGATCCGATCCAGCGGGGCTTCAGCGACATCCTGCTGGAGGGGCTGGCACCCGATGGCGGGCTTTATCTGCCCGCGTATTACCCGCAGATCGATTCGGCGACGTTGGCGCGCTGGCGTGGCTTGCCGTATGCCGACCTGGCGCTGGAGATCCTGTCGCTGTTCATCGACGACATCCCGCATGACGACTTGCGGCAGTTGACGCTTCGTACCTACACCCGGGCGATTTTCGGATCCGACGAGATCACACCGCTGACTCGCCTGTGCGCCGACGGCAAACCTGACGATGGGGCAGGGCTGTATCTGCAAGGACTGTCGAACGGCCCCACGCTCGCCTTCAAGGACATCGCGATGCAGTTGCTCGGCAACCTGTTCGAATACGAACTGGGGCGCCGTGGCGAAACCTTGAACATTCTCGGCGCGACCTCGGGTGATACCGGCAGCGCCGCCGAACACGCGATGCGTGGCAAACGTGGCATCAACGTGTTCATGCTGAGCCCGGCCGGGCGAATGAGCCCGTTCCAGCAGGCGCAGATGTTCAGCCTGCAGGACCCGAACATCCACAACATCGCGATCGACGGCGTCTTCGACGACTGTCAGGACATCGTCAAGGCGGTCTCGAACGATCTCGAATTCAAGCGCAGATACCGCATCGGAACCGTCAATTCGATCAACTGGGCCCGCTTGCTCGCCCAGGTTGTCTACTATTTCGCCGGCTACCTGCAGGTCACCCGCAGCAATGACGAGCGGGTCAGTTTCGCCGTGCCGTCGGGCAATTTCGGCAACATTTGCGCCGGCCATGTGGCCCGCATGATGGGCTTGCCGATCGACAAGCTGGTGCTCGCCACCAACGAGAACAAGGTGCTCGACGAATTTTTCCGCAGCGGTCGCTACCGGGTGCGGAGCGCTGCGGAAACCTTCGAGACTTCGAGCCCGTCGATGGACATCTCGAAGGCCTCGAATTTCGAACGCTTCATCTTCGATCTGCTGCGCCGCGATGGCGTCAGCGTGCGCCGGCTGTTCACCGACGAACTGGCGCGGCATGGTGAGTTTGCGCTCTCGGCGGACGATCTCGGACGCTTGGTCGAGCATGGCTTTGTCTCGGGCAACAGCAGCCATGCCGACCGTCTGGCGACGATCCGAGACACCTGGGAGCGTTATCGCCTGATGGTCGACCCCCACACCGCCGACGGTTTGAAGGTCGCCCGCGAACACCTCGATCCGGAGGTGCCGATGATCGTGCTCGAGACCGCGCTGCCGGCCAAGTTTGCCGCCACCATCGTCGAAGCGACCGGCCGCGAGCCGGCTCGTCCAGCAGCCACCGAAGGCATCGAGCAACTCCCCAAACGATTCAAGGTCTTGCCGCTCGATGTCGATCAGGTGAAATCTTATCTGGCCGACAATGTCTGAATGAATGTCATCGGTTTCAGTGCCTGGTCGGGGGCGGGCAAGACCACGCTGGTCGAGCGACTGGTGGCTCGCTTGCGCCAGGCCGGCCAGCGGGTCTCGGTTGTCAAGCATGCCCACCATCGGTTCGACATCGATCACGAGGGCAAGGACTCCTGGCGCCATCGGCAGGCCGGTGCATTCGAGGTCGTGATTGCGTCCAATCGCCGGATGGCCAAGATCCGCGAATTCGATTCGCCGGTCGAGCCGACGGTTCACCAGCTGATCGCCGAACTGTGCGATTGCGATTGGGTACTGGTTGAAGGTTTCAAACATGCCGATCTGTTGAAAATCGAAGTCTGGCGGGCCAGCCTCGGCAAACCGGTCAGCTATCCGCAAGACCCCTTCGTGGTCGCCGTCGCGACCGACAATGTGTTGCAACTGCCCGTCGTCACGCAGCTGCCGATCTTTGATCTGAACGATGTCGACGGCATCGCCAACTTCCTGCTCGGCAACTCCGCGCGATATGAATACAAGCCCCAAGGTCTTGTCGACGCCGATGTCGGCGCGAGCGCCGATGCTCTCGCTCGACGACGCGCTGCAGCGCCTGCTTGAACCGGTCAGGCCGTTGGCTGCGCGACAGCGCATCGATGCAGTCGATGCGCTGGGGAGGGTGCTGGCTGAACCGATCATTTCGCTGCTCGATGTGCCACCGGCCGACAACACATCGATGGACGGTTATGCACTGAGGTGTGCCGATGTGCCGCAGGCTGGAGCGGTGCTTCCGGTCAGCCAGCGGGTGCCCGCCGGGCAGCCCGCGCAACCTCTGCAGCCCGGCACGGTGGCGCGCATCTTCACCGGCGCGCAGATCCCGGCCGGCGCCGATGCGGTGGTCATGCAGGAGTTGTGTGCGGTGCAGGCCGACGGGTCGGTATCGATCACAGCGGTACCCGAACCTGGCCAATGGATCCGGCTGCAGGGCGAGGATGTACGCAAGGGGGCTGAGGTCTTGCGGTCAGGCCATCGCTTGACGCCGCAGGCGCTCGGCCTGGCCGCTTCGGTAGGGGCGGCCACGCTGACGGTCGTGCGCCGCCCGAAAGTGGCGCTGTTCTCGACTGGAGACGAGTTGGTGATGCCCGGGCAAGCCTTGCGTCCCGGCGCGATCTACAACTCCAACCGCTACACCTTGCGCGCGCTGATCGAGCAATTCGGCTGCGAATGCACCGACCTCGGCATCGTCCCCGACCGGCTCGACGCCACCCGCAGGGCGCTGCGCAGTGCCTCGGCGGGTCACGATCTGATTGTCACCAGCGGCGGCGTTTCGGTCGGCGAAGAAGATCATCTGAGACCAGCAGTCGAGGCCGAAGGCCGCCTCGATCTCTGGCAGATTGCGATCAAGCCCGGCAAGCCGCTGGCGTTCGGCCAGATCGACGGTGCCGCTGGCGATCCACCGACCTGGTTCATCGGCTTGCCAGGCAATCCGGTATCCAGCTTCATCACGTTCTTGTTGGCGGTCCGGCCTTTGCTGCTGCGCCTGCAGGGTGTGGTCGACTGGCAGCCGCGCAGCGCCGCCTCTCGCGCCGATTTCGATTGGCCCAGGCCCGACAAGCGGCGCGAATTCATGCGCGTGCGGCGTAACGCCGATGGCGGGCTCGACCTGTTTGCGAACCAGAGCTCGGGTGTGTTGACATCCGCTGTGTGGGGCGACGGTGTCGTCGACAACCCGCCAGGCCAGGTCATCCGCCCCGGTGACACGGTCACTTTCATCTCGTTTGCCGAGTGGCTGGCATGACGCTGCAGATCCGTTATTTCGCCTCGATCCGCGAGTTGCTCGGCGCTGCCGAGACCGTCGACTTCGGCGCTGGTGGCACGATTGCCGAACTGCGCGACCGCCTGATCGAGGCAAGCCCTCGACATGCGGCGGCGTTGGGCCGCGGCAAGACATTGCGCAGCGCGCTGAACCAGACGATGTGTGCCGAATCAGCCAGCGTCGCCGACGGCGACGAGGTTGCATTTTTCCCGCCGGTCACTGGGGGCTGAGGGTGCAATGACCGGTCCCGTCGACCACGCCCGTGCTCAGGCTGTCATGCGGACGCGGGTGATTGTTCAGACGGCCGATTTCGACCTGGGTGCGGAAGTCGCCGACTTGCGCGCGGCCGATGCCGGCATCGGCGCGGTGGCCAGCTTCATTGGTACCGTGCGTGACCGCAATGACGGCCAGAGCGTCAGCGCGATGGAGCTGGAGCACTATCCCGGCATGACCGAGCGAGCGGTCGAGGCCATGGTGGCAGCGGCGTTCGAACGCTTCGATATCCGCGGCGCCACGGTGATCCACCGCGTCGGCCTGCTGGCGCCCCTCGACCAGGTGGTGCTGGTGGCGGTCAGTTCGGCACACCGCGGTGCTGCCTTCCAAGCCTGCGAATTTCTGATGGACTATCTGAAAACCCAGGCTCCGTTCTGGAAGAAAGAAGACACGCCCGCAGGTGCGCGTTGGGTCGACGCGCGAGTCAATGATGACGAGGCGCTGGCGCGCTGGGGCCTGTCCAGCGGTAACAGCGGGCAAGGGGCGGGCGCCTGATGGCGGGCTTGTCGGCGTCGTCGCTGTCGGCCGTCCATGTTCTGGCGGTGGCTGCCGGGGCCGCCATCGGTGCCGTTTTGCGCTGGCGCCTGAGTTTGCTGCTCAACGACTCCTGGCATGGCTTTCCGATCGGCACCTTGCTTGTCAATTGCCTCGGCGGCCTGATGGTCGGGATGGCAATGGTCTGGTTTGTCGGATCCCCGGATGAGACGCTGCGGCTTCTGATCATCACCGGCCTGCTTGGCGGCTTGACGACGTTCTCGACCTTTTCGGCCGAGTCGCTGGCACTTTTGCAGCGCGGGCATGTCGGGCTGGCCGCATCGCACACCGCAGCCCATGTGGCCGGGTCGCTCGGCAGTGCCGCTGTCGGGTTTCGGCTCGGCCGGCTGTTCTGGGCCTGAATTCGCTGCGTGGGCGCGCGGCCTGCATGGTCAACGGCGTGTCGCTTCATCACGGCGCCGACGGCGCCGGCACTGGCAATCATGCGTCGGTATCTTTCGTCTGGGTCGGCAGCAGATGCCCATCTACGCGCTGGGCTGCCACCCCGGAAGTGATGCCAGGAAAACCGAATGGATGTGGTACGACGGGTCGTCTATCAACTCTAGGCCCGGTTGACGTCTACCCCGGCCGGGATGTCTTGAATTTGGCGCCGAACGCCTGAAATGGGTCGCAACGGAGGATCATTTCCATGCGACTCGACAAGTTGACGACCAAATTCCAAGAGGCTCTGAGCGATGCCCAGAGCCTGGCCATCGCGCGTGACAACCCCTACATCGAGCCGGTGCATGTGCTGTCGGCCATGTTGATGCAGGATGAAGGCCCGAAGGCGCTGCTGGCGCGTGCCGGTGTCAATACCAGCAAATTGCAGGCGACGCTGGAGACCGAGATCGGCAAATTGCCGCAGGTCCAGGGTGGCGAGCAGGTGCAGGCCAGCCGAGAACTCGGCGCCTTGCTGCAGGCATCGGAAAAAGAAGCCGGCAAGCGCAGTGACCAGTTCATCGCCAGCGAGATGTTTCTGCTGGCGCTTGCTGACAGCAAGTCGGCAATCGGCCCGCTGGCCAAGGAACACGGCCTGACGCGCAAGGCGTTGGAGACCGCGATCGACGCGGTGCGGGGCGGCCAGAAGGTCGATTCGGCCGAAGCCGAAGGCCAGCGCGAGGCGCTGAAAAAATACACGCTGGATCTGACCGAGCGGGCACGCAAGGGCAAGCTCGACCCGGTGATCGGCCGCGACGACGAGATCCGCCGCGCGATCCAGGTGCTGCAGCGGCGCACCAAGAACAACCCGGTGCTGATCGGTGAGCCCGGCGTCGGCAAGACGGCGATCGTCGAAGGCCTGGCGCAACGAATCGTTGCCGGCGAGGTACCCGATTCGCTGAAGAACAAACGCGTGCTGGTGCTCGACATGGCCTTGCTGCTGGCCGGCGCCAAATTCCGCGGCGAGTTCGAGGAGCGCCTGAAAAGCGTGTTGAAGGAAGTCGCGCAGGACGAAGGCCAGACCATCGTCTTCATCGACGAACTGCACACGATGGTCGGCGCCGGCAAGGCTGAAGGCGCAATCGACGCCGGCAACATGCTGAAACCCGCACTGGCGCGTGGCGAGTTGCACTGCATCGGCGCGACCACGCTCGACGAATACCGCAAATACATCGAAAAGGACGCAGCGCTGGAGCGCCGTTTCCAGCGCATCCTGGTCGGCGAGCCGAGTGTCGAGGCGACGATCGCGATCCTGCGCGGCCTGCAGGAGAAATACGAAGTTCACCACGGCGTCGAGATCACCGACCCGGCGATCGTCGCCGCGGCCGAGCTGAGCCACCGCTACATCACCGACCGCTTCCTGCCCGACAAGGCGATCGACCTGATCGACGAGGCCGCGGCCAAGGTGAAGATCGAGATCGATTCCAAGCCCGAGGTGATGGACAAGCTCGACCGTCGCCTGATCCAGCTGCAGATCGAGCGCGAAGCGGTGCGCCGCGAAAAAGACGAAGGCTCGCAGAAGCGGTTTGCCTTGATCGAGGACGAGATCGTCAAATTGCAACGCGAGGCGGCCGACCTGGACGAGGTGTGGAAGGCCGAAAAGGCGGCAGCCCAGGGTTCGGCGCATCTCAAGGAAGAAATCGACCGGATGCGTTTCAAGATCGAGGAGTGGAAGCGCAAGGGCGATTTCAACCAGGTTGCCGAACTGCAATACGGCAAATTGCCCGAGCTCGAGAAGAAGCTCAAGGAGGCGCAGGCATCCGAGACCGAAAAGGCCGGCGAAGGCCGCCCTCAGCTGCTGCGGACCATGGTTGGCGCCGAAGAGATTGCCGAAGTGGTGGCGCGTGCCACCGGCATTCCGGTCTCCAAGCTGATGCAGGGCGAGCGCGAGAAGCTGCTGCAGATGGAAGGCCGCCTGCACCAGCGAGTGATCGGCCAGGAAGAGGCCATCACAGCGGTGGCCAATGCCATTCGTCGATCACGCTCGGGCCTCAGCGATCCGAACCGGCCGACCGGCTCGTTTTTGTTTCTCGGCCCGACTGGTGTCGGCAAAACCGAGCTGTGCAAGGCCCTGGCGAGCTTTCTGTTCGACAGCGAAGATCACCTGATTCGCATCGACATGAGCGAATACATGGAGAAACATTCGGTCAGCCGGCTGATCGGCGCGCCGCCGGGTTATGTCGGCTACGACGAAGGCGGCTATCTGACCGAAGCGGTGCGCCGCAAGCCTTACAGCGTGTTGTTGCTCGATGAGGTCGAAAAGGCGCATCCGGATGTCTTCAACGTGCTGCTGCAGGTGCTCGACGATGGCCGTCTGACCGATGGCCAGGGCCGCACGGTCGACTTCAAGAATACCGTGATCGTGATGACCAGCAACCTGGGCTCGCACCTGATCATGCAGATGGCCGGGCAGAGCAGCGAATTGATTCGCGAGGCCGTCTGGGGCGAGGTCAAGCAGCATTTCCGGCCCGAATTTCTGAACCGAATCGACGAGACGGTGGTCTTCCATGCACTCGACGCCAGGAATATCGAAGCGATTGCCGGTCTGCAACTGCAGATTCTGGAAACGAGGCTGGCAAAGATGGAGATGAAACTCGACGTCAGCGCGCAGGCGCTGGCGCAGCTTGCAAAAGCCGGCTTCGATCCGGTATTCGGCGCTCGACCCTTGAAGCGCGCGATCCAGCAACAGATCGAGAATCCGGTCGCCAAACTGATCCTCGAGGGCCGCTTTGGTCCGAAAGATGTGATCCCGGTCGATGTCGTCGACGGACAGTTCGTCTTCGAGCGTGTTGTGCATTGATCGGCGGCCCGCCACGGTGCGCTGCTGATCGGCGTACGCGGCGAGCGCTGCCGATAGAATCGATTTCCCTCGATGATGACGGGCTGCAATGCGGCTCGGCCGCCGCTCATGCCCGCTATTCCTGATTTGGCGTCGACCGTGCCATCCGCTCCGGTCGTGATCGTCGGTGCGGGGCTGGCGGGCCTGACGGTGGCGTTGCAACTGGCCGACAGCCGGCAGGTCGTCGTGTTGGCCAAGCGCGGCATCGATGAAGGAGCAACCGCCTGGGCGCAAGGGGGGATCGTCGGCGTGCTGGGCAACGACGACAGCATCGACTCGCATGTGCGCGACACCCAGGACGCCGGCGCCGGTCTCGTCGACGAAGAAACAGCGCGCTTCATCGCTGAAAGCAGTGCCGCAGCGATCGAATGGCTGGTCGCCCGCGGTGTGCCTTTTTCGCCCGATCCCAACGGCCCGCTGGGCCTGCATCTGACACGTGAAGGCGGCCATGCGGTGCGTCGCATCGCCCATGCGGCCGATGCGACCGGCCTGGCCATTCATACCGCTTTGCTGGCCGAAGCCAGGCGACATCCGAATATCGAGCTTCGCGAGCGCTGGATGGCGCTCGATGTGATCACCTCGCGGCACCTCAAGCGGATCGAGACGCCGCGCTGTTACGGCGTCTATGTGCTCGATATCGACAGCGGCCGGGTCGAGACATTGGCTGCTGCTGCCGTGGTGCTGGCCACCGGCGGCGTCGGCAAGGTCTACCGCTACACCAGCAACCCCGATACATCGACCGGCGACGGCATCGCCATGGCGTGGCGCGCCGGTTGTCGTGTCGGCAACATGGAATTCATCCAGTTCCACCCGACCTGTCTTTACCACCCGGAGGAACGCAGCTTTCTGATCACTGAGGCGCTGCGTGGCGAAGGCGCCCATCTGCTGCTGCCCGGCATCGATGCCGATTCGGCGCGTTTCATGATCAACCACGACGCGCGAATGGAACTGGCGCCGCGCGACATCGTTGCGCGCGCAATCGACTTCGAGATGAAAAAGCACGGCCTCGATTTCGTCTGGCTCGATGCCCGTCATCTCGGCGAAGCCTTTCTGATCGAACATTTTCCGACCATTCATGCGCGCTGCCTGGCGCTGGGTATCGATATCGCGCGCGAGCCGATACCGGTCGTTCCGGCTGCCCACTACACCTGCGGTGGCGTGGTCACCGATCTGCAGGGCCGCTCCGACGTGCCAGGCATGTACGGTGTCGGCGAGACCACCTACACGGGACTGCATGGTGCCAATCGGCTGGCCAGCAATTCATTGCTCGAATGTGTGGTGCTCGGCCGAACCTGCGCCAGCCATATCCTGGCCAATGCGCCGTCCGAACTGCCCGCGCTGCCGGCTTGGGACGAAAGCCAGGTTGAAGATGCCGACGAGCAGGTGGTGATCGCGCACAACTGGGACGAGTTGCGGCTGTTGATGTGGAACTATGTCGGCATCGTCCGCACCACCAAGCGGCTCGAGCGTGCGCTGCACCGGATCAAGCTGCTGAAAGGCGAAATCGACGATTACTACGCAAACTTCCGCGTCAATCGCGACTTGCTCGAATTGCGCAATCTGGTCGATTGCGCTGAACTGATCGTGCGCTCGGCGCTGTCACGCCAGGAAAGCAGGGGCCTGCATTTCAGCCGCGATTTTCCGCAGACCTTGCCGGTCAGTTTTCCGACCGTGCTGGTGCGCAGTGCGCGCCGCGGCCGCAAGGCAAAGGTATTGGCGCTGAGCGGTTGAGCAAGCCCGCAAAACCAGATCGATCAGCGCCTGCAACGCGGTGCCGGATGAAACGGCTGGTCACCGAATGAGCCAATGACCCCAGCGCAGCCAGGCCCAGGTGCTGAACTGCGCCGCGCTGTACGCAACACACAGTCCGACAACACCGAACACCACGACCCGCAGCAGCTGAAACAGTCGGGTTCGACGGCCAGCGTTCTGCGAGATATCGTCGCGTATCGGCTCGCCAACCACGGGCGCGCTGACGATCGCCGGCATCGGCTCGATCGGCGGCTTGGTGAATGGTGACGCCGGCGCGGCTGGCAGCAGGTCGGCGCTCGGGACGACACGGGGCCCGATTGCAGGCTCGACGCCTGGTGATTCGGGCAGCGAAGCGTCCTCGGTCACGAACAAGGGATCGATCGATTCTGCGGCGCCAGGCTCGGCAATCGCTTCGGCTTCGTCCGGCATCGGCTGCTCGAACTGCACGGCGGTGTCGATTGCCGTGTCCACCGGGTCACCATCATTGATCGCCCGCGTCGGCTCGTCGTCGATCACATGGATGACCGGCCGCAGGGCCGACCACGTTTTCCACAGCAGCGTCGCGGTCGGCTCATCGAGGGTGCCGTTCTCGACCGCGGCATCGAGGTCGCGCGGGCTCAGCAACAGCCCGTTGACGCCGTCCCGAGCCAATACCTCGAGCGTCTGTTCGCAGCGCTCCTGCTGCAATACCACTTCGACCTGGTTTTCTTCCTCGTTCATCGGCCGGCCGTCGGCATGCTGATAGCGGGCCTGAAATGGCTGTCGTGGTGCCGGAAAATGGCCTTCGACAGGCGCGTCGGGACGGCGGGCGGGCCGTCGCACATCGTCGCCGTGCTGGCGGGGGTCGTAGGCCGGAAACAGCACCTTGTGCGCTGCCCCCGCCTCGTTGCGTGGCGCCTCTTGCGCCTGCGACTCTGTCAGCTGAGCCTGCAAGGCGGCTTTGCGTTGCTCGGCACTGAGCGGCTTTGGGGCGGCCTCAAGCAACTCGGTCCGGGCGTCGATCTGCAGCAGCTTCTTGCCTGCGGTGTTGACCGGCCCATCGATGGGCCCGGCTGGGCGCTCCGAACGATCGGGCGGCTGGCGCGGCGCCGGTGCTGCGGTCGGTTTTGGCGGACCGCGCCACGTCATGGCCAGCTGATGGGCTTGTCCCGATTCACCAGCTGCCTGCTCGCCGAGGCGCTCGACCACCTGACCTCCAGCGATCAGGCGAAGCAGTTTTTTGCGAGTAGCCGGGTCGGCCCGTTCGAGCGCCGTGCGCAGTTGCTGCGGCGTCGGTCGGCGCGGCGGCAATCCGCCGGAGGCAGTCGACGGAGCTGGCGGGGGTGCGGTCGGCGGATCCGCAATTGGCGGATGCGAGGTCGGCGGGGCTGCCGTGAGATCGAAGGCGCCCAGTTCTTGCATCGAAGGCAGCTTCTTGCGCGTCGTCGGGATTTCGCTGGGGTCGCCAATGTCCATCGACGGTTATCGACTGATCGGCAGCGCTCTTGAGCGTCGGGTCAATTGCCTTCGTGGACCAGCAGGCACAGCGAGTGCGGTGGCAGCTGCAGCGACGCTTCGACTGTCCGGTCGTGACCGCTGCCAATCCGATCACTGCTGTCCAAGCCGATCAGCCACCGGCCGGCGGACAAGACAAACGCGTGTGCGGCGGTGTTGCCATTGACGAGCAACAGCAGCGGTTGCGCCGCCCGCCCGCTACGTCGGATCAGGCAGCCAAGCGCGCGGTTGTCGGGGTGCCGCCATTGATCACCTTCGAGCGGCTGTCCGTCGCTTCGCAACCATTCCAGAGCGGGTGCGCCTGCGTTGTCGTGGCTCGAGCTGTACCAGTCATTGGCGAACGGCAACAGCTGCCTGCGCAAGGTCAGCGCGTGGGCGGTAAATTCGATCAGCTCGCGATCGGCCTTGCTCCAGTCGATCCAGGTGGTCGGGTTGTCCTGGCAATACGGATTGTTGTTGCCACCTTGACCGTGGCCCGATTCGTCGCCGGCCGCCAGCATCGGCGTTCCCTGCGCCAGCAGTGTGGTGGCCAGCAAGACCCGCTGCAATCGCGCCCGCAGCGCCTCGACGCCGGGGTCGTCGCTCGGACCTTCGACGCCGCAGTTGAAACTGATGTTGTCTCGGTGGCCGTCGCGGTTGGCTTCGCCGTTGGCGTGGTTGTGCCGATCGTTGTAGGAAACCAGATCGCGCAAGCTGAACCCGTCGTGCGAGACGACATAGTTGACCGACTCGGCAGGCCGCCGCGAACGGTTTTCGAACAAGTCCGACGAGCCGCACAGGCGCTGCGCAAAATCGCCGCGGGTCGTGCTGCCGGCTTGGCCCATGTGCAGCCAGAAACCACGCATGGTGTCGCGGAAGTGGTCGTTCCATTCGAGCCAGCCGCGCGGAAAGTTGCCGACCTGGTAGCCACCAGGCCCGATATCCCAGGGTTCGGCAATCAGCTTGACGCGTGACAGCAGCGGATCCTGTGCGATTGCAGTGAAAAAGGCGCCGTGCTGGTCGAATCCGTGATCGCCCCGCCCAAGCACCGGCGCGAGGTCGAAGCGGAAGCCGTCGACATGCATCTCGCCGACCCAGAAACGCAAGGAGTCCATCACCAGCTGCAGCACCCGCGGCTGACGAATGTCCAGCGTATTGCCGCAGCCGGTGTGGTTGTCGAGTTGCCAGCGATGCCCGGTATCGACATGGTGGCGGTAATAGGCCGCATTGTCGAGGCCGCGAAAACTCAGTGACGGTCCATCGGCATCGCTTTCCGCGGTGTGGTTGTAGACGACATCCAAAATGACCTCGATGCCGGCGCGGTGCAATGCCTTGACCATCTCGCGGAACTCGTCGCGCGTCGACTGGCCGTCGATGCCGGCGGCGAACTTCGGGTCGGGACAGAAGAAGCCGAGACTGTTGTATCCCCAGTGATTGACCAGCCCGGCTGCCGCCAAGCGTTGTTCATCGAGGTGGAAATGGACTGGCAGCAACTCGACCGTGGTGATTCCCAGCCGCTTCAGATGGGCGATCGACACCGGGTGGGCGAGGCCCGCATAGCTGCCGCGAAGGGCGGCCGGAATGGCCGGGTTCAACTTCGAGAATGCCTTGATCTGCAGTTCGTAGATCACGGTGTCGGCCGCGGCGATGCCGGGCGGCTGGTCGCCTTGCCAATCGAATGCCCCGGCCCGCTCGTCGACAACTCTGGCTTTCAACGCGCAGGATGTGTTGTCGCGTCTGTCGATCCGTTCCGGATGACCGGGCAACCCTGCGAAGTTCTCGGCACGCCATTCGAACCGGCCGACAATGTCGCGTGCGTAGGGGTCGAGCAGCAACTTGTCGGGGTTGAACCAGTGGCCTTGTTCCGGCCGCCAGGGGCCGCTGGCTCTGAAGCCGTAGATCAGACCGGGCGCAGCACCGTCGATGCGCCCGTGCCAGACATCACCGGTGTGCATCGGCAGCGGAATGCGCTCGATTTCCCGCACTCCGGTGTTGTCGAACAGACACAGGTCGACCTGCCGTGCGTGGCTCGAAAAAACCGCGAAATTGACACCGCTGCCGTCCCAGTGGGCGCCCAGGGGCCACGGCTGACCGGGCGTCAGGTGTGGCATGGCCATATCCGCCGATTCAGCCTTTGGCGGCCGGTCAAGGCGAACCGGGTTCGACCTGCCAGATCTGCGTGGCGTATTCGCGAATCGTCCGGTCGGATGAGAAGATGCCCATGCCAGCCACATTCGTGATCGCCGTGGCTGCCCATTGCGCCGGGTTGCGAAACAGGGCGTCGACGCGTGACTGGGTGGCCACATAATCGGCATAGTCGGCCAGCAGCAGATACTGGTCACCGCCCCACAGCAGCGAATCGACCAGTTGACGGTAGCGCCCGGGCTCGCTGGGCGAGAACTGGCCGCCAGCGATGCCGTCGAGCACAGCGCGCAATCGGGCATTCGACTCGTAGTGCCGCATCGGCTGGTAGCCGGCCTGACGCTGAGCGATCACTTCGTGTGTGCGCAAACCGAAGATGAAGATGTTGGCGTCACCCACTTGCTGGCGGATCTCGATATTCGCGCCGTCGTCGGTGCCGATGGTCAAGGCGCCATTCAACGCCAGCTTCATGTTGCCGGTTCCGGAAGCCTCGGTCCCGGCGGTCGAGATCTGCTCGGACAAGTCGGCACCCGGCATGATCACTTCGGCGATCGACACGCCATAGTTCGGGATGAAGACGACCTTCAGCTTGTCACCGATTCGAGGGTCGCTGTTGATCACCGAACCGACATCGTGGATCAGCTGGATGATCGACTTGGCCATGTGATAACTTGACGCCGCCTTGCCCGCGAAGATCACCGTTCTGGCCACCCAGGGACTGCCGTCGATGCCTTGCGGATGGATCAGCATGGCCTGGTAACGGCTGACCACATGCAAGACGTTCAGCAACTGGCGCTTGTATTCGTGGATGCGCTTGACCTGAACGTCGAACAGGCTGCCCGGCTTGACCTGGATGCCGGTACTGCGTTCGATCAGCGCTGCCAGACGCTGCTTGTTGGCGCGTTTGACCGCCATGAAGGCCAGTTGAAACCTGGAGTCGTCACGCAGATCTTTCAGCGCCGCCAAGGCGTCGAGGTTGCTTCGCCACGAGCTGCCGATCGTCGAGTCGAGCAGTGCCGACAGCCCCGGGTTGGCTTGTTGCAACCAACGCCGCGGTGTCACCCCGTTGGTCATGTTGGTGAATCGCTCGGGCCAGAGAAAGGCAAAGTCGGCGAAGATGGTCTGCACCAGCAGGTCGGAGTGCAGCGCCGAGACGCCATTCACCTTGTGGCTGCCGACGGTCGACAGATGCGCCATGCGAACTCGACGCTCGCCCTGCTCGTCGATCAGTGACAACCTGGCCAGAAAGGCCGGATCACCTGGCCGCTGGGTCGCGGCAAATTCGAGAAACTCCTTGTTGATCCGGAAGATGATCTCCAGATGGCGCGGCAACACATGCTGCATCAGCGACACCGGCCAGGTTTCGAGTGCCTCCGGCATCAGCGTGTGATTGGTATAAGAGAACACCCGAGTGCATTGCGACCAGGCGTCCTTCCAGCTCATGCCGTGGTCGTCGCAGAGCAGTCGCATCAGCTCGGCAACGCCTATCGCCGGATGGGTGTCGTTCAGATGGATCGCAACCTTGTCGGCCAGATTGGCCAGGCCGCCGTGCTCTTCGATATGCCGACAGACGATGTCGTGGATCGATGCGGCCGTAAAAAAGTACTCCTGCTTCAGTCGCAGTTCGCGGCCGGCGGGTGTGCTGTCATTCGGATAGAGCACCCACGAGATATTCTCGAATTCGTTCTTGATGCTGGCAGCGCGGCCATAGTCTCCGGTATTGAACGCATGCAGATCGAGATGGGCTGGGGCCACTGCCTTCCAGAGCCGCAAGGTACTGACCCTGCTCGTCCCGTGCCCGGGAACGACCATGTCATAGGCCTTGGCTGCGACCTCGCCGGCTGGCCGCCAGATCGATTTCGTCTGCTCGCCTTCGCCATCGTGCTCGACCCAGCCTCCGAAACGGATCGGCACATTGATGCCGGCGCGCGGAAACTCCCACGGCGTCCCGTCGGCGAGCCACGGATCAGGGGTCTCGACCTGGGCGCCGTTTTCAATCTGCTGCGCGAACATGCCGTATTCGTAACGGATGCCGTAGCCGAACGACGGCAGCCCGAGACTGGCCATCGAGTCGAGAAAACAGGCGGCGAGCCTGCCGAGGCCACCGTTGCCCAGCGCGGCGTCGGGCTCGCACTCGGCGATCGACTCCAGCGATTGGGCATGGTGCAGCAGCCCGACCGACGCGGACTGCTGCAGATCGAGAGCGGCAAGGGCGTTCGACAGGGTGCGACCGATCAGAAATTCCATCGACAGGTAGTAGACGCGCCGCGCCTTGGCGCTGCTGTCGGCACGCTGGGTTTCGACCCAGCGCTGCCGACAACTGCTGCCGCGCAAGCTGCGCGACGGCCTGCATCAATTCGGTCGGGCTGGCCCGGTCGGGTTGAGTGCCGACGCTCTTGAGCAGTTGCTCGTCGATCTGTTTCGGCGTAGGGCGAAGTCGAAATCTGCAAAGCATCGTTGCTCACCAGCGGTTCCTTTTCAGTACATGCCGCAAGGCGACCATGGCATAGGCGCAAGCCACGAACGTTACCGCGGTTGCATGCAAGTCGTGTTCCCGCCGGGAAATTAGCGACGTTTCGACCTGATACGGGCCAAGCCATGGCATGCTCTGGGCTGCCGACGTCGGCACTCTGCATTAAAGAATTTCGCCGCGAGGAGGCAACATGGACAAATCGATCGATCTGGTCCTCAGCATGGAACTGCCCAAACGGGCCATGGCGCTGGTTCTGGCGGGGGGCCGCGGCAGCCGCCTGCACAACCTGACCGACCGGCGTGCCAAACCCGCAGTCTATTTTGGCGGCAAGTTCCGGATCATCGATTTTGCGCTGTCGAACTGCCTCAATTCGGGGATTCGACGCATCGGCGTGATTACCCAGTACAAGAGCCACAGCCTGCTGCAGCACCTGCAACGCGGCTGGGCGTTCCTGAAAAGCGAGATGAACGAGTTCGTCGACCTGATGCCCGCGCAGCAGCGGGTCGAAGGCGAAAGCTGGTACAGCGGAACGGCCGATGCCGTCTATCAGAACCAGGACATCATCGAAAGCTACGGCCCGAATATATCGTCGTGCTGGCGGGCGACCATGTCTACAAGATGAACTACGCGCTGATGCTGGCCGACCACGTGGCCAAAGGTCGCGAATGCACGGTCGCGCTGCATTGCGGTACCGCGCGCGGAAGCCAGCTCGTTCGGGGTCATGGCAGTCGACGAGAACAACATGGTGATCGACTTCGTCGAGAAACCGGCCGATCCGCCCCCGATGCCGGGCCGACCGGAGGCGTCGCTGGCCAGCATGGGTATCTATATCTTCAATGCCGCCTATCTCTGGGATGCGCTGAAACGCGACCTCGACAACCCTGATTCGCAACACGATTTCGGCAAGGACATCATTCCCGCCGCCGTGCGTGAAGGGCAGGCGGCGGCTCATCCTTTCGAGCTCAGCGCGGTGGGTGCGCGGGTTCACGAAGAGCCGTATTGGCGCGACGTCGGCACCATCGATGCGTTCTGGGATGCCAATATCGATCTGACGGCAACCGTGCCGATGCTCAATCTGTACGACACCCACTGGCCGATCTGGACTTACCAGTCACAGCTGCCGCCGGCCAAGTTTGTCCACAATGCGGCGACCGGCGCGGCATCGCCATCGAGTCGCTGGTCTCGGGGGGCTGCATCGTCTCCGGGCACGTCTTTCGCAGTGTCCTGTTCTCGAGCGTGCGGGTGCATTCGCATTCGAGTGTCAGCTGGTCGGTCGTGTTGCCTGGCGTGCAGGTCGGCCGACGCACGCGGTTGACCCGCACCGTCGTCGATCGAGGCTGTGTCATACCCGACGACATGGTGATCGGTGAGGATGCCGCGTTCGATGCGACCCACTTCCACCGCACGGACGGCGGCGTCACGCTGGTCACCAAGGACATGCTGGAGCGACTGGCGCAATGAAGTTGCTGCAGGCCGCAGCCGAAATCTTTCCGCTGGTCAAGACAGGCGGCCTGGCCGATGTGATGGGTGCGCTGCCGCAGGCGCTGGCCGAGCAGGGGCATGAGGTGCGGCTGGTGCTGCCCGGGCTGCCGGCAATCGTCGATGCCGTCCTGCACCAGCGCTCGATCTGCCAGCTCGGCGCGATGTTCGGTGCCGGGCGGGTCGAGTTGCGGCTCGGCCGAATGCCGTACAGCCATCTGCCGGTCTATGTTGTCGATGCGCCGTTTCTTTACCGCCGAGCCGGCAGCCCGTATCAGCACAGCGACGGCAGCGAGTGGCCAGACAACGCCCAGCGGTTCGGCTTGCTCGGCTGGGTTGCGGCGCACCTGGCCGCCGGTGAGCTGGATCCAGCCTGGAAACCCGACATCCTGCAGGCCCATGACTGGCATGCGGCGATGTCGTGCGCCTATCTGGTGGCCAATCCGGCGGTCGACGTCGGCACGGTATTCACCGTCCATAACCTGGCATTCCAGGGGCTTTTTGCGGCCGGTGATTTCCACCTGCTCGGCTTGCCGTCGCGGCTGATGCATGCCACCGGCCTGGAATTTCATCACCAGCTCTCGTTCATGAAGGCGGGTTTGAAATTCGCCGATCACGTGACCACCGTCAGCCCGACCTATGCGGCGGAGATTTCCACTGCCGAACAGGGGTTCGGCCTGCACGGTGTGATCCAGGGCCGCTCGGCGACGGTGTCGGGAATTCTCAACGGCGTCGACGGCGAGGTCTGGAACCCGGCCACCGATCCGGCGCTCGCCAGGCGATTCGATGCGTCCGATCTGAGCGGCAAGCTGGCATGCAAACGAGCCTTGCAGGTGCAGATGGGGCTGGCCCAGCGGGATGATTCGCTGCTGATCTGCGTCGTCAGCAGGTTGAGTTCGCAAAAAGGTCTCGATCTGCTGCTCGACGCCTTGCCATCGATGCTCGCGCGCGGTGTGCAACTGGTCTTGCAAGGCACCGGAGAGGCCAGTCTGGAGTCGGCGTTCCGGGCTGTCGCTGTTGCCCATCCGCTGCAGATTGCCGTGCGCATCGGTTATGACGAGCAATGGGCCCATGCGCTGATGGGTGCCGCCGATGCGGTGATGGTGCCCTCGCGTTTCGAGCCCTGCGGACTGACCCAGCTGTACGGCCTGCGCTATGGCAGCCTGCCGATCGTGCGCCGCGTCGGCGGTTTGGCCGATACGGTGATCGATGCCGATTTCAGCGACGGCACGACCGACGACGGCCGGTCCACCGGTTTTGTATTCGACTCCGCCACCTCTTGGGCGCTCGACGAAGCCGTCCGCCGTGCGCAGCTGGCATTTGCGCACCCCGCCCGCTGGAGCCTGATGATGCAGCGTGCGATGGCGCAGGATTTTTCATGGCACGAGGCTGCGCTGCGCTACGGCGAGCTCTACCAAAGCGTGGTCGAGCGGCGACGCGAGCGCTGAGCGTCGGCCACCGAGGCATGCACGCTCGCCGGACCCATTCGGGGTCGCCCTAAAATCCGGGCTTCTGGCTGTCAGCCGCTGGCGCAGTCGCATCGACGAGGCTTTCATGTCCGGCAGCACGTTTGGCTCCATCTTTCGGGTCACCAACTTCGGCGAATCACACGGACCGGCGATCGGCTGTGTCATCGATGGTTGCCCACCCGGAATGGTGCTGTCCGAAGCCGATATTCAGCCAGAACTCGATCGACGGCGGCCCGGTACCAGCCGACATGTGACGCAACGCAACGAAGCCGATGCCGTGGAAATCCTGTCAGGCGTCTTCGAGGGACAGACGACCGGCACGCCGATCTGCCTGCTGATCCGCAATACCGATCAGAGGAGCCGGGACTACGGCAACATCCTCGATACCTTTCGCCCTGGCCATGCCGACTACACCTATTGGCGCAAATACGGCCTGCGCGATCCGCGCGGCGGCGGTCGCTCGTCGGCTCGACTGACCGCGCCAATGGTGGGCGCCGGCGCGATTGCGCGCAAATGGCTGCGCGAGCACCATGGCATCGGCTTCAGCGGCCACATGACCCAGCTCGGCGACATCGTTGTTCCCTTCGAGTCGCTGTCACATGTCAGCGAAAACCCGTTCTTCGCCGCCAACCGCAGCGACATATCGCGGCTCGAAGCGTATATGGACGAATTGCGCAAGGCCGGCGACAGCTGTGGGGCGCGAATTGCGGTGGCCGCCCATGGCGTGCCGGCCGGCTGGGGTGAACCCTTGTACGACAAACTCGATGCCGAAATCGCCTACGCGATGATGGGAATCAATGCCGTGAAGGGCGTCGAGATCGGCTCCGGCTTCGGCTGCGTCAGCGAGCGAGGCACTACCCATGGTGATGCATTGATGCCTGACGGATTTGCGAGCAATCATGCCGGCGGGGTGCTCGGGGGCATCTCGACCGGGCAGGACATCACGGTCTCGATCGCGATCAAGCCGACCAGTTCGATCCGCAGCCCGCGGCCGTCGATCGATCGCCAAAGGCACCCCACGGTGGTCGAGACCTTCGGCCGTCACGATCCCTGTGTGGGCATCCGGGCTACCCCGATTGCCGAAGCGATGCTGGCGCTGGTACTGATGGATCACGCACTGCGCCACCGGGCGCAATGCGCCGATGTCGTATTGCCGGTCGAACCGCTGCCGGCCGCCATCCCGACTGCTGGTGGATAACCACCGCGCCGCAGATTGCAACTCTGTCCACGACAAAGCAGTGCGGTGCAGGGAACTTCCTGGCTCTAACTTGACCAAATCAGTAGGTTTAAGTTATACTTGACGAATCCAGTCGGGTAATAGCACCATTCAGGTGCATTGACGATTGGGTCACAAGCATGACTCCCTCCGTTTTGTCTTGTTTGTCATGCCCGTTACGGGTTACAGGAGATTTTCATGCGCCTGACCACCAAAGGTCGTTTTGCAGTGACCGCGATGATCGACCTTGCATTGCGCGAGCATTCGGGTCCGGTCGCGCTGGCGGCTATCAGCTCGCGTCAGCAGATATCCTTGTCCTATCTGGAACAGCTGTTCGGCAAATTGCGCCGGCACGAGCTGGTCGAGAGCACCCGCGGGCCTGGTGGCGGTTACTCGCTCGGCCGTAAATCAGAAGAGATTTCGGTCGCCGACATCATTGTTGCCGTCGACGAACCGATCGATGCGACGGGCTGCGGCGGCAAGGAAAATTGCATGGGCGACGATTCCGGTCGCTGCATGACCCACGATCTGTGGGCCAGTCTGAACACCCGGATGATCGAATATCTGGACTCGATTTCGCTTCGCAAGCTGGTCGATGAGCAGTTGGCCAAAGGCGTATCGATCGAAGAGCAGCCGGTCAAGCGCGCGATTTCGTCGCAGCCGGTTGTCAAGCCGATCAAGATCACGGCGCCGAATTCGGTCTTCGCACTCGGTACGGCGTTCTCGAAATAGCCGGCGGCATTTGCATTCCTGCATTCACCCACTTCTTGTACAGCTGACTGAAACGCCATGACGCCGCATTTTCCCGTCTACATGGATTACGGAGCGACCAATCCAGTCGATCAGCGCGTGGTCGACGCGATGATCCCCTGGCTGCGTGAACATTTCGGCAATCCGGCGTCGCGCAGCCATTCCTGGGGCTGGGAGGCCGAGAAGGCGGTGGAGAAGGCCCGGCAACAAGTCGCCGACCTGATCGGAGCCGATCCGCGCGAGATCGTCTGGACTTCCGGCGCGACCGAGTCGGACAATCTGGCGATCAAGGGTGCAGCGCAGTTCTACAAGACACGCGGCAGACACCTGATCACCGTGAAAACGGAGCACAAGGCGGTGCTCGACACGATGCGTGAGCTCGAGCGCCAGGGCTTCGAGGTCACCTATCTCGATGTGCAGGAAGACGGCCTGCTCGACCTCGACAAGCTGAAGGCCGCGATGCGCGCCGACACCATCCTGGTCTCGGTGATGTTCGTCAACAACGAGATCGGCGTGATTCAGGATATTGCGGCCATCGGCGCGATGTGCCGCGAGCGCGGCATCATTTTTCATGTTGACGCGGCGCAGGCGACCGGCAAGGTGGCGATTGATCTGGCGACGCTGCCGGTCGATCTGATGAGCCTGGCTTCGCACAAGACCTACGGGCCGAAAGGGATCGGCGCCTTGTATGTGCGGCGCAAGCCCCGGGTGCGGATCGAAGCGCAGATGCATGGCGGAGGCCACGAGCGCGGCATGCGCTCGGGCACCTTGGCGACCCATCAGATTGTCGGCATGGGCGAGGCATTCCGGATCGCCGGGCAGGAGATGGGTGCTGAAAACGAACGCATCCGCGCACTGGCGCGACGGTTGATGGACGGCCTGCAGGATATCGAGCAGACCTACCTGAACGGACATCCGGAGAAACGGGTTCCGCACAACATCAACATGTCGTTCAACTATGTCGAAGGCGAGTCCTTGATCATGGGAATCAAGGGCATCGGTGTGTCGTCCGGCTCGGCCTGTACCTCCGCCAGTCTGGAGCCCAGCTATGTACTGCGCGCACTCGGGCGCAGCGACGAACTGGCCCACTCGAGCTTGCGGATGACGATCGGCCGGTTCACGACCGAGGAAGATATCGATTTTGTCGTCGCGACCTTGAAAGATCGGGTCGCAAAATTGCGCGATTTGTCTCCGTTGTGGGACATGTACCAGGACGGTGTCGATCTGAGCACCATTCAATGGTCTGCGCATTGATCCCATGCAACCATTTGCAGGAGAAATCTGATGGCTTACAGCGAAAAAGTGGTTGAACATTACGAAAACCCGCGCAACGTCGGCTCGTTCGACAAGGGTGACGACACGGTGGGCACCGGCATGGTTGGCGCGCCGGCCTGCGGCGACGTGATGAAGTTGCAGATCAAGGTCAACCCGGTCAGCGGGCTGATCGAGGATGCCAAGTTCAAGACCTACGGCTGTGGTTCGGCAATTGCGTCGAGTTCGCTGGTCACCGAATGGGTGAAGGGCAAATCGCTCGACGAGGCGCTGACGATCCGCAATACGCACATCGCCGAGGAATTGGCATTGCCACCGGTGAAGATTCATTGTTCGATCCTCGCCGAAGATGCAATCAAGGCCGCCGTCGACGATTACCGCGCCAAGAGTGGCCAAGGTGCCGTCGTCGACGCAACCGCCGAGAGCCACTGAACGACACATGAGCGCGACATGAGCGTAACCCTGACCGAAGCCGCTGCACGCCACGTGACGCGGTATCTCGCCAAACGCGGCAAGGGCGTGGGGGTGCGCCTGGGCGTGAAGACCACCGGTTGCTCAGGCCTGGCTTACAAGCTCGAATATGCCGACGACGTGGCACCTGAAGACAAGGTGTTCGAGGGTCACGGTGTCAAGGTGCTGGTCGATCCGAAGAGCCTGCCCTATATCGACGGGACCGAGCTCGATTTTGTCCGCGAGGGCCTGAACGAGGGTTTCAAGTTCTACAACCCACGCGAAAAAGACCGTTGCGGTTGTGGTGAGTCTTTTCGCGTCTGAATCCGCGCGCGGCCTGTTTCGGTCGGATCAAACGTCGGCGCGGCGTTCGTTTCGCGGGTTGGCGGCTCGATGAAGTTCGACAGCGACGATTTCGAGCTGTTCGACCTGCCGCGGCGCTTCGAGCAGGATCGTGACGAGCTCGACGCCCGCTGGCGCGACTTGCAACGCCAGGTCCATCCCGATCGATTCGCCGCCGATGGCGCCGCTGCCCAGCGTGCCGCGATGCAATGGGCAGTACGTGTCAACGAGGCGCATCAGCGCCTTCGTGACCCGCTGCAACGCGCCGCCTACCTGTGCGAGCTTGCCGGTTCACCGATCAACGCTGAAAGCAACACGGCCATGCCGGCCGACTTTCTGACTCAGCAGATGACATGGCGCGAGGCGCTCGACGATGCTGCGGATCAGCCGTCGGTTGCCGCATTGGCCGACCGCGTGGCCGCATTCAGACGCGACGCGTTCGATGAGCTGGCGCGCACGCTCGATCAGCGAGCCGATGCTGCCAGCGCTGTGCAGCAGGTCAGGGCGCTGATGTTCGTTGAGCGTTTTGCCGACGATGTCGAGCGTCGCCTCGAAGCGTTTGAACAAGAAGAAGAAAATTGACATGGCCCTGTTGCAGATTTCCGAACCCGGCGCCAGCCCCGACCCGCACCAGCGCAGGCTGGCGGTCGGCATCGATCTGGGTACCACTCACTCGCTGGTCGCCGCAGTGCGCAATGGCGTCTCCGAATGCCTGCCCGACGAACATGGCCGGGTAATCCTGCCGTCGGCGGTTCGCTACTTGCCCGAAGGTCGGCGTCAGATCGGCTTCGACGCGCTGGCCGCGGCGGCGATCGATCCGAAGAACACGATCGTCTCGGTCAAGCGTTTCATGGGCCGCGGTGCGGCCGATATCGCGGGCCGCTCAGCGCTGCCCTACGATTTTTCCGATGCACCGGGCATGCTGAAGATCGACACGGTCGGCGGCAGCAAGTCACCGGTCGAGGTGTCGGCGGAATTGTTGGCCACGCTGCGCCAACGCGCCGAAGACAGCCTTGGTGACGATCTGTTCGGCGCGGTCATCACGGTGCCCGCCTATTTCGATGATGCCCAGCGCCAGGCCACCAAGGACGCCGCCGAACTGGCCGGCCTGAACGTGCTGCGGCTGATCAACGAACCGACAGCCGCCGCCATCGCCTACGGTCTCGAACATGGCTCGGAAGGGCTGGTAGCGATCTACGACCTCGGTGGCGGCACTTTCGACATTTCATTGCTGCGCTTGAGCAAGGGCGTTTTCGAGGTTGTTGCAACCGGTGGCGACAGCGCCCTCGGCGGTGACGATGTCGATCATCTGCTTGCAGCGTGGGCGTTGCAGCGATCGGCACTGAAAGCCGATACGGCGCAGGACAAACGCGCGTTGCTGGTGGCCGCCCGCGCCGCCAAGGAGAAGCTGTCGACGAGCGATCACGCCACCGTCGCCTGCCCATTGGCCGGTGGCGATCTGGCGCAGCGGATCACGCGCAGCGAGTTCGAAACCCTTGTCAAGCCGCTGATCGACCGAACGGCAACGGCGCTGCGCAAGGTGTTGCGCGACGCCAAGGCAGCGCGCGGCGACGTCCAGGGTGTGGTGATGGTTGGTGGCTCCACCCGCATCCCGATGGTGCAGGCCATGGTGAGCGAATTTTTCGGCAAGCCACCACTGATCGACCTGAACCCCGATGAAGTTGTCGCGATCGGAGCGGCCATCCAGGCCAACGCACTGGCTGGCAATGCCGGCGCTGACGAGCTGTTGCTGCTGGATGTGATCCCGTTGTCGCTGGGCCTGGAAACCATGGGCGGACTGGTCGAGCGAATCGTGCCGCGAAACAGCAGCATTCCGACCAGTCGCGCGCAGGATTTCACGACCTTCAAGGATGGGCAGACGGCGCTTGCCATCCACGTGCTGCAAGGCGAACGCGAGCAGGTCGAATTCTGTCGCTCGCTGGCCCGCTTCGAGCTGCGTGGCATCCCTGCGATGGTCGCTGGTGCGGCGCGCATCCGTGTCACGTTTCAGGTCGATGCCGACGGACTGTTGAGTGTCAGCGCGCGTGAGCTGGGCTCGGGCGTCGAGGCGGCGGTGACCGTCAAGCCGAGTTATGGCCTGGAGGATACGGAAATCGCCCGCATGCTCAGCGAGAGCTTCAGCACCGCCGAGGGCGACATGCGCGAACGCAGTCTGCGTGAGTCGCGCGTCGAAGCGCAACGCCTGTTGCTGGCGATTCAATCTGCCTTGCAGGCTGACGGCGATCTGCTGAGCGAAGCCGAGCGCGCCGCCATCAACGCCGCGATGTCGACGCTGCAGTCAACCACAACCAGCACCGACCATTCGGCGATCGACGACGCAGTCGAGGCGTTGGCCGCCAGCACGGAGTCGTTTGCCGCCGAGCGCATGAATCGAGGCATCCGCAAGGCGCTGGCGGGCCGGCGGATCGAAGATGTCTGACATACCGGAAGTGCTCTGAAGATGCCGAAGATCAAGGTTCTGCCCCACATTGAAATCTGTCCCCAGGGCAAGGAATTCAGCGCGGCACCCGGTACATCTGTCTGCGAGGCGCTGCTCGAGAACGGCGTCGAGATCGAGCACGCCTGCGAGATGAGTGCGGCCTGCACGACCTGCCACGTGGTTGTGCGCGAAGGGTTCGCGTCGCTCGGCGATCCCGAGGAAATCGAGGAAGATCTGCTCGACCGCGCCTGGGGCCTGGAGCCGAACTCGCGGCTGTCGTGCCAGGCGATTCTCGCTGACAAGGATTTGACAGTGGAGATTCCTCGCTACACGATCAATCATGCGAAGGAATTGCATTGAGTGTGACCGTGACGATGGGCGGTTCGGGCTAGCTGCGGGAATCGCAACTTGTCTTTGCGTATCCGGGCCTGAGCAAGGCCGAGGCCGGCAGGTGGCCGGATGCCTCCATGTCCCCCCGCCGCCGCCTGCCGGCGTCGTCTCCTTCCTTGACTTGCGGCATCCGGCCACCCACCGACCTCGGCCCGGACAAATCGCTGGCATTCAACGGGAATCTTTTGAAGACTCGGCGCTGGTGGCTGAGAGTCGGGGTGGGCTGGCCTGTTTTGCGCAAGTGAAGGAGGAGACGCCGGCGTTCAGCGGGGCGTCGGGGGACCTGGAGCAGAACAGGGCAGCCCGCCCCGACTCTGGCTGAGGCCGTCGAATGCAGGCTCTGGAGTAAACCGTAGCGGTCCGCAATGAGTCTGCTTTGCCGCTGGAGTCTGCCTCAATGCTGCCGACCACAATCCTCGAGAAAGCCGATCAATTCCTCGCGCAACTCGTAATACCGTGAATGGGCCAACAGCGTTTCGCGGCTGCGCGGGCGTTCCAGCGGCACATCCATGACCTTGCCGATTTTCGCTCGCGGGCCGTTGCTCATCATCACGACGCGGTCGGCGAGCAGGATGGCCTCGTCGACATCGTGGGTCACCATGATGGCGGTGACCCGGCTGCGCGCCCAGACTTCCATCAGCACTTCCTGCAGATCCCAGCGCGTCAGCGAATCGAGCATGCCGAACGGTTCGTCGAGCAACAGCAATTTGGGATTGAGCGCAAACGCCCGGGCGATGCCGACGCGCTGCTTCATGCCGTTGGACAACTCGGCGGCCCGCTTGTGCATCGCCGAGCCGAGCCCGACCCGGTTCAGGTAGTAGCCGACCGTATCGGCGCGTTCGGCATTGCTGGCTTGCGGAAAGACGCGTTGGACGCCGAGCATCACGTTGTCGTAGGCGCTCAGCCACGGCACCAGACTCGGTGACTGGAAGACCAGTCCGCGGTCCGGTCCGGCGTCGACCACCTCGCGGCCATCGAGGGCAATCACGCCTTCGCTGATGCCGGTGAGGCCGGCGATCATCGACAACACGGTCGATTTGCCGCAGCCCGAGTGGCCGATGATCGAGATGAATTCACCCTTTTCCATCTTCAGGTCGAAACCGTCGACGACAGTCTGCGGTCCCTTCGGCGTCGGGTAGATCTTCACCACCTGCGAAAAATCGACGTAGCGCTGGTCGCTGCTGCGTTGCGGTGTCATCGCATCGATCTGCGGGCGTCTGGTGGCAGTGGCGCGGATTTCGGTTTCGATTCGCTCGGCTGTCTCGGCATGACGCAGCTTCAGCAGCGATGCGAGCGTCGGCGTTTCCGCCGGCTTGGTTTCGCGCGGCGTCAGCATCGGCAACTGGATGATCTCGGCACCTTTGCCGGCATCGCGTTGATGTGACATGTGCAGCAGATGCTGCGTGATCTGCGCCCGCAGTTGCTGGAAACGCGCATCGTGGTTCATCGCGCGACGATCACGCGGGCGTTCGATGTCGACCACATACGAAGGGCCCAGTTTTGCTGCCGGTCCGATTTCCAGCGGGATGATGCGATCGGCAACCATCAAGGCTTCGTCGACATCGTTGGTGATCAGCAGCACCGTCTTGCGGGCCTGGCTCCAGATGCGGACGATTTCGTCCTGCAGATTGGCGCGGGTCAAGGCATCGAGTGCCGACAGCGGTTCGTCGAGCAACAGCACGTCGGGGTCGGTTGCCAATGCGCGGGCAACCGCAACGCGCTGACGCATGCCGCCCGACAGCTGCGCCGGCTGCTTGTCGATGGCTGGCGTCAAGCCGACCATGCCGACACAGCGCTTGACCCGCTCGGCGCGGTCGACGGCACTTTCCTTGGCAAAGACCCGGTTGACGGCGAGCGCGACGTTGTCGCGAACGCTCAGCCAGGGCATCAGCGAGTAGCTCTGGAAAACGATGCCGCGGTCCGGACCAGGGTCGACGATCGGTCGGCCGTTTTTCAGCACCTCACCGCTGTCGGCGCGGGTCAGTCCGGCAAGCAGGTTGATCAAGGTCGTCTTGCCGCTGCCGGAGAAACCGACGATGGCAACGAACTCGCCTTGTTCGACCCGCAGATCCAATCCGTCGAGAACCCGTGTCCTCGACGCGCCGCTGCCGTAGGATTTGCTGACTTGACGCAACTCGAGTGCTGCGCTGGCTGGCGCGACGCCGGGTGCAGGCGAAACGGGGATTGACCCGAGTGAGGGCGTGACGGGCCGCGCGGCGGTACCGACAGCCGCGCTGCCAGCGGCCGACCCGTAGCTGGTTTTCAGTGCGAGGTTCATGGGTGCCCCGCGTTCAACGGTGGGTGACCAGGTTTTGCACCACCAGCATCAGCCGGTCGAGTGCAAAACCGATCAGCCCGATGGTGAATACCGCCACCATGATGCGGCTCAGCGAATCCGAACTGCCGTTCTGGAATTCATCCCAGACGAATTTTCCGAGGCCCGGGTTCTGCGCCAGCATCTCGGCGGCGATCAGCACCATCCAGCCGACTCCGAGCGACAGCCGCATGCCGGTAAAGATGAAGGGCAGCGCCGAGGGCAGGATGATCTTGCGCACCCGCGTCCACAGTGGCAGCTGCAGGACCCGGCCGACGTTGACCAGATCCTTGTCGACCGAGGTGACACCGATGGCGGTATTGATCAAGGTGGTCCACAACGAGCAGAGGGTCACCGTGATCGCCGAGATCAGAAATGATTTCTGGAACAACGGCGGGCCCGTGGTCACATACAACGCGCTGACCACCAGCGTGACGATCGGCAGCCAGGCCAGTGGCGACACCGGTCGAAATATCTGCACCATCGGATTGATCGCCGCCTGCACGATCTTCGACGAGCCGGCCAGGATGCCGAGCGGTACCGCCAGCAGCGTGGCCAGCAGAAAGCCGGTGAACACCGTGTACAGGCTGGTGAAGATCTGGTCGAGGTAGGTTGGCTTGCCGGTCCAATTGAAGTCGCGCGGCTGGTAAGCGGGGTCGGCCGCGAGGCGTTCCTGGTTGCGCAGACTCTGGCGCTCGTAGAACTCGCTCGCCTTGCGCCGCTCGACGAAGTGATCGGCCCACAACGCTTTGGCCTGCTCCACGACCTGCATCGGCCCGGGGATTGCGCCGAGGCTGGTGTCGATGCGCGGCGCGACCGCCGCCCAGGCGGCCAGAAAGATCGCGATTGCCAGCAGTGGCACACCGAGCGACAGCAACAGGCCGCGCGCCATTTCACGCGGGTCGCGGCGCAATCCACCGCTGCCGGCGCCAATCATCTTCAATACGGTTTCCATGTCGATTCCCTGGTTGCAGATGCAGCGACGATCAGACCGAGTCGGCCGGCTTCAGGCCGATCTTGAATTTGCCGAGGTAGTCATTGGGTTTGCGGCCGTCGTAGACGATGCCGTCGATGAAGCCGTCCTGCGGACCTTTGAAACCATCCGACTTGACCGGGAAATCGGCCGGCTTGGCCTTGCCTTCAGCGACCAGCGTCTGCGCCGCTTTCATGTAGACCTCGGGCAGATAGACCTTCTTCGCGGTCTCGATGTACCAGCTGTCGGGCTTGGTTTCAGGGATCTGTCCCCAGCGGCGCATCTGTGTCAGGTACCAGATTGCATCGCTATAGAACGGATAGGTCGCAAAGTGGCGGAAGAAGACGTTGAAGTCGGGCATCGGCCGCTTGTCGCCTTTTTCGTATTCGAAGCTGCCGGTCATGCTGTTGCCGATCACTTCGGCATCGGCGCCGACATAGTTCGGCTTGGCCAGCAGTTTCACCGCTTCGATCCGGTTGGCCATGCTGGCGTCGAGCCACATGCAGGCGCGGATCAGCGCTTTCACCACCGCGACGTGGGTGTTCGGGTTCTTGTCGGCCCAGCCGCGGGTCACGCCGAATACCTTCTCGGGGTTGTTTTTCCAGATCTCGAGGTCGGTGACGACGGGCACACCGATGCCCTTGAAGACGGCCTGCTGGTTCCAGGGCTCGCCAACGCAATAGCCGTTGATGGTGCCGGCTTCCATCGTCGACGGCATTTGCGGCGGCGGCGTCACCGACAGCAACACGTCGGCGTTCTTGGTGCCGCTGATGTCGCTGGTGGTGTAGTAGCCGGGGTTCAGGCCGCCGGCCGCCAGCCAGTAGCGCAGTTCGTAGTTGTGGGTCGACACCGGAAAGACCATGCCCATCTTGAAGGACTTGCCTTGCGATTTCCATTTGTTGACGACTGTCTTCAGCGCATCGGCCTTGATCGGATGCTTCACCTTGCCGCCCTCCATCGGCAGCAGCGGTTTCATCTCGGCCCACACGGCATTCGACACCGTGATGGCGTTGCCGTTGAGGTCCATGCTGAAGGCGGTGACGACATCGGCCTTGGTGCCGAAGCCGATCGTTGCGCCGAGTGGCTGGCCGGCCAGCATGTGGGCGCCATCGAGCTGGCCATCGATCACCCGGTCGAGCAGCACCTTCCAGTTGGCCTGTGCCTCCAGTGTGACGTTCAAGCCCTCATCCTCGAAATAGCGCTTTTCGTAGGCAATGACCAGCGGCGCGCAATCGGTCAACTTGATGAAGCCGAACTTGAGCGCTTCCTTCTCCGGATTGGCCTTCGGCTGGGCCGAAAGGGATGTGCTCAGGCCAAGGCCGGCCGAGCCGACGAGCGCCGTGGTGCCGGCGATGAAGCGGCGACGGTGCAGCCCGCGGGTTTGAAACGTCATTGAGGTACTCCTGGTTGGAAAAGCAAGGTGATCGAAAACCGGTTCACGCCATCTCGCAGTTCAGCGCCGGCGCACGGATCTGAAAATGGTCGGCGTATGCGGCTGGCTGCTGGCCGTTCCAGATGCCGCCGTCGATCAGCGTGCTGCTGCGCATCGCAGCACGTGGAACGCTGATTCCCAGCGCGGTTGCCGCCTCCCGGTAGAGGTCGATCCGGTGGATGCTTTCGGCCACACCGAGATAGTCCGGATGCTCGCGCAGCAGGCCCCAACGCTTGTATTGCGTGAGAAACCACATGCCGTCGCTCAGATATGGAAAATTGACGGCACCGTCGTCGAAGAACTTGACGTGCAGCGGGTCGTGCCAGCTCCGGCCCAGTCCATCTTGGTATTGGCCGAGCATCCGCGGCAGGATGTGATCGACGGGACAGTTGACGTATGCGGGGCCGGAGATGGCATCGGCCATCTGCTTCTTGTTGCCGTCATTGGCGTCGATCCAGCGGCTGGCCTCCAGCACGGCCATGACGACCGCGCGCGCAGTGTTCGGGTTGCGCTCGACAAAATCGGCGGTGCTGCCGAGCACCTTCTCCGGATGGTCCGGCCAGATGTCCTGCGAATTGGCGACCGAGACGCCTACACCGGCGACGATGGCACGGTGATTCCAGGGTTCACCGACGCTGAATCCATCGACATGGCCGCGTTGCATGTGCGACACCATTTGTGGTGGCGCGACGGTGATGGCGTCCACATCGGTCAGCGGATCGATGCCTGCCGATGCCAGCCAGCAGCATTGCCACATGGCGTGGGTGCCGGTCGGAAATGTTTGCGCGAATGTGTAACGGCGGCGGTCGCCGCGAATGCGTTTTTGCAGCGCGTCGAGCGTGCTGACGCCCTGGCTGGCGAGGCGGCGCGACAGGGTCAGGCCTTGACCATTGCGGTTGATCGTCATCAGCACCGCCATATCCTGGCGCGACCCGCTGATCCCCATGTGGACGCCATAGATGAGGCCGTAAAGGACATGCGCCATATCCAGGCTGCCGGCCACCAGCTTGTCGCGAACGGCGGCCCACGACGATTCGCGCACCGGGACGATCCGAATTCCGTGCTTGCGATCGAAACCGAGCAGCGACGCCATCACGACACTGGCGCAATCGCTCAGCGGCATGAAGCCGATCCGGACCTCGGTCAGTTCGGGCCGGTCCGATCCGCCGCTTGCCAGCGTCGGCTGCCGGGCCTTGGCGTTCGCAGTCATGCGTTGATCCGATGCGAGGCGATGCGGTTCACCTTGATTACTGATAAAAAAAGCGTCCTCACCCCCGAAGGTGTGTTCGGGAGTGGGGACGCCATCGTCCTTGCGGGCAGATACCGGCGGTTCTGCCTGCTGGGCAACGATTCGCCATTGAAGCGTTGCTGCTTGTTCGTACGCAAAGCCCGTGCCAGGCGAATCCCCAGCGGTCCGGATGCTTTTGACGGCGATGCGTTGTTGCAGCGCACCAAAACTGGGGGTCCAGCCAGCCGCAACCTGCTGAATTGGTGCGCAACGAGCCACCGCCCAGGCGATTGATGCTCAGTTCAGCAGGTCGGCGATGTCGAGAACGCGTTGCGCGACATCGGCCAGCTTCAGCCCCTTGTCCATCGCGGTTTTGCGCAGGCGGGCGTAGGCGTCGGGTTCGCTCAGTTGCAGACGCGTCATCAACAAGGCCTTGGCCTGGTCGATCAGTTTGCGGTCGGACAACTGTTGGCGAGCCTGCGCCAGCTCCTGCCGCATCGATTGTTCATGCCGGAAACGCGCCATCGCGACCTCGAGAACCGGGCGCACCCGATTGGCGTCGAGCCCGGCCACCACATACGCCGTCACGCCCGCGGCAATCGCCTCGGGAACATGACTGGTGTCGGCGTCATCGGTGAACAGCACGATCGGGCGGTTGGCCTCACGAGTGGCAAGCACTACATGTTCGAGCGTGTCGCGGGCCTGGCTCTCGGCATCGATGATGATCAGGTCAGGGTCGATTTGAGCCAGCCGATGCGGCAAGAAGGTATCGGCCGGCAGCACCGCAACGATGTCGTAGCCGCCCTCGAGCAGCCCGATTCGCAATTTGCGTGAGCGGGCGAGTTCGTCGGCCGACTGGTCCGGATCGGCGAAGTCGAGACTGCGCGCATCGGGGGCGACGATGACGATCCGCAACTGGGTAGCAGGTGGTGCCATGCCAAGCTTTGTGCAACATTCGCGCCACCGGGCCGTCATGGGGTGATGCGGTGATGCGGTGATGCGGTGATGCGGTGCTGCGCGAAGCTGCCGAATACACTCGCCGAATGAATGTCCTGGGTATCGAATCATCGTGCGACGAGACTGGCGTGGCGCTGATCGGCCTTGTCGATGGCGAGCCGGCCTTGCGCGCCCAGGCTTTGCACAGCCAGATCGACATGCACCGTGCCTATGGCGGTGTGGTTCCCGAACTGGCCTCGCGCGATCACATCCGGCGCGTGCTGCCGCTGACCCGTGCCGTCATCGCCGACGCCGGCATTGAGCTGGCCGACGTCGATCTGGTGGCCTACACCCGTGGGCCTGGCCTGGCCGGTGCGCTGTTGGTGGGTGCTGGCATCGCTGCGGCATTGGCAACCGCGCTGGAACGGCCCTTGCTCGGCATCCACCACCTCGAAGGGCATTTGCTGTCACCGTTCCTGTCGGCCGATCCGCCGCAGTTTCCGTTTGTGGCGCTGCTGGTTTCAGGCGGTCATACCCAGTTGATGCAGGTCGATGATGTCGGGCGGTATCGGCTGCTTGGCGAGACCATCGACGACGCGGCTGGCGAGGCCTTCGACAAGTCGGCCAAGCTGCTTGGCCTGCCGTATCCCGGCGGCCCTGAATTGGCAAAGCTGGCCGAGCAAGGCCAGCCTGGCGCATTTGCGCTTCCACGACCGCTGCTGCACAGCGGAACCCTCGATTTTTCGTTTGCCGGGCTGAAAACTGCTGTGCGCACACAGGCTTTGAAACTCGGACCGGGCATGACGAGCAGACAGCGCGCCGATCTGGCGGCTGCTACCCAGCAAGCCATCGTCGATGTGCTGGTCGCCAAATCGATGGCAGCACTGAAACAGTCCGGCTTGCGCCGACTGGTTGTCGCTGGCGGCGTCGGCGCCAACCGGCTTCTGCGCCGGCAGCTCGATGCGGCTGCAACGCAGCGCGCCGCAATGGTCCACTATCCGGAGCTGGCGCTGTGCACCGACAACGGCGCGATGATTGCGCTGGCCGCGGCCATGCGTTGGCAGCGGGGCATCGCTCATGTCCAGACCCAACCCCATTTCGACGTCAGGCCGCGCTGGGCGCTGGCCGAGGCAGGTCAAACCTGAAAATCCAAGTCATGACATCTACTTCTCGATTGCTGATCGACCAGTTGCCGGGATCGAAGATCCGCGAAGTCGCCGATTCGGGAATCGGCCGGAGCGATCTGCTGCCGTTCTGGTTCGGCGAGAGCGACGAGGTCACCCCGCAGCCGATCCGCCAGGCGGCGGCCGATTCGATCCACGCCGGCGAAACCTTTTATTCGGCCAATCTCGGCCTGCCCGAATTGCGCGCGGCACTCGCCGCCTACATGTCGTCGCTGCACCTGCCGGTCAGCGCCGACCGGATCGCGGTGTGCTCGGGTGGCGTCAATGCCTTGATGATCGGCTTGCAGGCGATCGTCGACTCGGGCGATGAAGTGATTGCGGTGGTCCCCTTGTGGCCCAACCTGACCGCGCAGGCCAGCATCCTCGGTGGTCGGGTCAAGCGGGTATCGCTGCAGTTCGATGTCAAGGCCGGCTGGCAGCTCGACGTGCCGGCGCTGCTCGAGCAGATCGGCTCCCAGACGCGGGTGTTGCTGGTCAACGCGCCGAACAACCCGACCGGCTGGACCCTGTCGGCCGATCAGCAGGCGCAGATCCTGGCGCACTGCCGGCAAACCGGCACCTGGATCGTTGCCGACGAGGTCTACGAGCGGGTGTTTTTCGGCCCGGCCCGTCGGATGGCCGGCGGCTTGGCTGCGGCGCCAAGCTTTCTGGATCTGGCCACGCCCGACGACCGGCTGATTGTGGTTCACAGCTTTTCGAAGAGTTTTCTGATGACCGGTTGGCGGCTCGGCTGGATGGTCGTACCGCCGCAGTTGGCACCGGCCGTCGGCAAACTGATCGAATTCAACACCTCGTGTTCACCGGTATTTGTTCAGCGCGCCGGGCTGGCTGCGCTTCGCGTTGGTGAGCCTCTGGTCGATGAAGTTGTCGCCAAGCTGCGGCGCTGCCGTGACACCTTGCTGCCGCTGCTGGCGGCGATACCGAGCGTCAGCGTCGCGACACCCGAAGGCGGGATGTACGCCTTCTTCCGCGTCGATGGCGAGACTGATTCGCTCGCGTTTGCCAAACGGCTGGTCCGCGAGGCCGGCCTCGGCCTGGCACCTGGCGCCGCATTCGGCGACGAAGGCGAGGGCTGGCTGCGCTGGTGCTTCGCGTCACGCGATCCGCAGCGTCTGGTGGATGGCGTGGACCGGCTGCGCGGCGCAATCGGGCTATAATCGACTGGCTTTGCGTACACGAAGACCGTTGATTTGCACGAATCGGCGGTCGAGGGTAGCGCAGGCAGGTTGCACGCGACGCGCCGAATGGCGAATCAAACGAGCGGCCGAACAGCACGGCACCGGTTGTTCCACTGGTGACCGCAAGTCCAGATTGTCCGGCATCGATGCCGGATACCACGAACGGAATAAAGATGACTGCTACCACCGCCGACAAGGCCGAGATCGTCAAGGCCCATGCCCGCAGCGCGAACGACACCGGGTCCCCGGAAGTCCAGGTCGCCCTGTTGACCGCGCGTATCAATGAGTTGATGCCGCATTTCAAGACCCACAAGAAGGACCATCACGGCCGCCGCGGCCTGTTGAAGATGGTCAATACCCGCAAGAGCTTGCTGAGCTACCTGAAGTTCAGTGACGCGGCCCGCTACACCGAATTGATCCAGAAGCTGGGTCTGCGCAAATAAGGCGCGTGCGGCGATGAAGAGCCTGTCTGGAATTGCCAGCACAGGCTCTTTGCGTTTTCGCCGCGTTTCACGTTCGTCGGGGCCAGGCTTCCATTGATGACGGTGTGTCATTCCAAAGGTGTTGCGATGCAGCGCCGCTGGAATGGCACCGCGCCAGGACGCCGACGCTTCGGGAATCCACCACGCCCGCGCCAAGACATGCGGGCACATCACCGGAGATCCACATGAGCATGTTCAACAAGGTCACCAAGACTTTCCAATGGGGCCAGCACCAGGTGGTGCTCGAGACCGGCGAGATTGCTCGTCAGGCCGGCGGCGCCGTGCTGGTCAATATCGAGGACACGGTTGTCCTCGCCACGGTGGTCGGCGCGAAGAACGCCAAGCCGGGCCAGGATTTTTTCCCGCTGACCGTCGACTACATCGAGAAGACCTACGCCGCAGGCAAGATTCCCGGCAGCTTTTTCAAGCGCGAAGGCCGCCCCAGCGAACTGGAAACACTGACCTCGCGGCTGATCGACCGCCCGTTGCGTCCGCTGTTTCCCGAAGGTTTCTACAACGAGGTGCAGGTCGTCATCCATGTGATGTCGCTGAACCCGGAAGTGTCGGCCGATATCGCCGCGCTGATCGGATCGAGCGCCGCGTTGGCGATTTCCGGCATTCCGTTCAACGGCCCGATCGGCGCAGCCCGCGTCGGTTATGTCAACGGCGAATATGTGCTGAATCCGGGCAAGACCGAGCTGCTCGATTCGCAGATGGATCTGGTTGTCGCCGGCACCGAAGCCGCCGTATTGATGGTCGAATCCGAAGCCAAGCAACTGAGCGAAGAGATCATGCTTGGCGGTGTTGTCTACGGCCACGACCAGTGCAAGGTCGCGATTGCCGCGATCAACGAGCTGGTGCGTGACGCCGGCAAGCCGGCCTGGGACTGGACCGCTGCCGCCAAGGACGAAGACTTCAACGCCAAGGTGACTGCACTGGCCGAAGAGCCGCTGCGCGCGGCCTACCAGATCCGCTCGAAGCAGGCCCGCACCCACGCGACCCGCGATGTGACTGCCAAGACGCTGGCGGCACTGGGCGAAGGCGGAGCCGCGGTCGACAAGGTCAAGGTCGACAACGTGCTGTTCGACATCGAAGCGAAGATCGTTCGCAGCCAGATCCTGGCCGGCGAGCCGCGCATCGACGGCCGCGACACCCGCACGGTGCGCCAGATCGAGATCCGCAACGGCGTGTTGCCACGGGTCCACGGCTCGGCACTGTTCACGCGTGGCGAGACGCAGGCGCTGGTTGCCGCGACCCTCGGCACCGACCGCGATTCGCAGAAGATCGATGCGCTTGGCGGGCGAGTACAGCGAACATTTCATGCTGCACTACAACATGCCCCCGTTCGCCACCGGCGAGACCGGCCGCGTCGGCACACCCAAGCGCCGCGAAATCGGCCATGGCCGGCTGGCCAAGCGCGCGCTGGCAGCGGTGCTGCCGAACCGCGTCGACTTCCCGTATTCGATGCGGGTGGTCTCCGAGATCACCGAATCGAACGGTTCGTCGTCGATGGCTTCGGTCTGCGGCGGCTGCCTGGCGCTGATGGACGCCGGCGTACCATTGAAGGCACACGTCGCGGGGATCGCGATGGGCCTGATCAAGGACGGCAACCGGTTTGCCGTGCTGACCGACATCCTGGGTGACGAAGATCACCTCGGCGACATGGACTTCAAGGTGGCCGGCACGACGGCGGGTGTCACCGCGCTGCAGATGGACATCAAGATCCAGGGCATCACCAAGGAGATCATGCAGGTCGCATTGGCGCAGGCCAAGGAAGCACGCCTGCACATCCTCGACAAGATGGTCGAGGCGATGGGCAGCGCCAACACCGAGGTGTCGCAGTTCGCGCCGCGCCTGTATACGATGAAGATCAACTCGGAGAAGATCCGCGACGTGATCGGCAAGGGCGGCGCGACCATCCGTGCGCTGACCGAAGAAACCGGCTGCACCATCGACATCGGCGAAGACGGCACGATCACGATCGCCTCGGCCGACGCCGACAAGGCCGAACACGCCAAGAAGCGCATCGCCGAGATCACCGCCGAAGTCGAGATCGGCAAGATCTACGAAGGCCCGGTGACCAAGATCCTCGACTTCGGCGCGCTGATCAACCTGCTGCCGGGCAAGGATGGCCTGCTGCACATCAGCCAGATCGCCCACCAGCGCGTCGAGAAAGTGACCGACTTCCTGAAGGAAGGGCAGATCGTCAAGGTCAAGGTGCTCGAGACCGACGAGAAGGGCCGGGTCAAGTTGTCGATGAAAGCCCTGATCGACCGCGATGCGCCGGCGCCTGTCGCGCCACAACAGCAGGATTGATCACCGACGCGCGTTTGAACGAGCCGCGGATGCGCAGCCAGGCGAAGCGGCGCGCAGAGCGGCGGCTGGATGACCGAAGAGGCTGAGACACCATGAAGTCAATTGCAATCACCGCCCCCGGCGGCCCCGAGGTGCTGCAACTCGCCGAGCACGACAAGCCGGCAGCAAAGGCCGGGCGAACTGCTGATTCGGGTGGCCGCTGCCGGTGTCAACCGGCCCGACGTGCTGCAACGCAAGGGGCTCTATCCGGTGCCGCCTGGTGCGTCGGAACTGCCGGGCCTCGAAGTGGCCGGCAGCATCGAATCCGGTGATGCCGCGGCGATGGCCGCCGCGGGCCTGGCGATCGGTGATCGGGTTTGTGCGCTGGTGGCTGGTGGCGGCTATGCGCAATGGTGTGTGGCGCCGGTCGAGCAGTGCCTGCCGGTACCCGCAAACCTGAGCGATATCGAAGCGGCGAGCCTGCCCGAAACCTTTTTCACGGTCTGGTCGAATGTCTTCGACCGGGCCGGGCTTGCAGACCGGCGAGACCTTGTTGATCCAGGGCGGCAGCAGCGGCATCGGCGTGACCGCCATCCAGTTGGCGAAGGCGGCAGGAGCCAAGGTGATCGTCACCGTCGGCTCGGATGACAAGGCCGACGCGTGCCTGGCGCTTGGCGCCGATTTCGCGATCAACTACAAAGAGCAGGATTTTGCTGCCGAGGCCAAACGGCTGACCGATGGCCGTGGCGTCGACGTCATTCTCGACATGGTGGCGGGGCACTATGTCGAGCGCGAGCTGAGCTGTCTGGCCGATGACGGCCGGCTGGTCATCATCGCCACACAAGGCGGCAACGATGCAAAGATCAATTCGGGTCAGGTACTGCGCCGCCGATCTGACGATCACCGGTTCGACGCTGCGTCCGCGCCCGGTTGCATTCAAGGCGGCGATCGCGAAAAACCTGCGTCAGACCGTCTGGCCGTGGCTGGTTGCCGGCACCGTCAAACCGGTGATCTTCAAGGTCTTTCCGGCCGACCAGGCTGCACAGGCACACGCCTTGATGGAATCGAACCAGCACATCGGAAAGCTGGTGCTGACATGGTGACCGGCGCACAGCCGCCTTCAGCGCCAGCCAGCTCCGGTCGGCTGAAGCGGGTCATCGGCAACTGGAAAATGAATGGCGATCGGGTTGCCAATACCGACTTGCTGGCCGAGTTGAAGAAGGCCGGTCCGTGGGTCGCCGAAGTGGCGGTCTGCGTACCGTTTCCGTATCTCGGTGATGTGGCGATGTTGCTGCAGGGCAGCCGCATCGGCTGGGGCGCACAGGATTGTTCGGCACATGAAAATGGTGCCTTCACGGGTGAGGTCGCCGCGGCGATGCTGAGCGAATTTGCCTGCCGTTATGTGCTGGTCGGGCATTCGGAACGGCGGGCCATTCATGGCGAGTCGGATCAATTGGTTGCCGACAAGGCCAAACGTGCGCTGGCTCACGGGTTGACACCGGTCGTCTGTGTCGGCGAAACACTGGCCGAACGCGATTCCGGTTCGACCGAGGTGGTCGTCAAGCGCCAGTTGTCGGCAGTCATCCATGCACTTGGGCATTGCATTTCGCAAGTGGTCGTTGCCTATGAGCCGGTTTGGGCGATCGGCACCGGCCGCACCGCCACGCCTGAGCAGGCGCAGGCGGTCCACGCATGCCTGCGCAAACAGTTGCAGGCGGCGACCGAGAAGGCCGGCCAGATGAGCCTGTTGTATGGCGGCAGCGTCAAACCCGACAACGCAGCGGCCCTGTTTTCTCAAACCGATATCGATGGCGGCCTGATCGGCGGCGCATCACTCAAGGCCGCGGATTTCGCGGCCATCTGTCGAGCTGCGGCCTGATAGCCCGCACTCGCAGCGAACGCTTTTCTGGAGTCTCTTCAAATGAACTGGATGTTGAACCTGGTGGTGATGTTGCAGATCGTTGCGGCATTGGCGATGATCGGCCTGGTGCTGGTGCAGCACGGCAAGGGTGCCGACATGGGTGCTTCGTTCGGCAGCGGGGCATCGGGCAGTCTGTTCGGCGCAACCGGCAGCGCCAACTTCCTGTCGCGCTCGACCTCGGTGTGTGCCGCGATCTTCTTCTGCTGTACGTTGCTGCTGGCCTATCTGAGCAACGATCGGATGATGCGTCCAAGCACCGGCAGCGTACTCGATCGTCCGGCCGCCGCGGCCAGCGCTCCGATCGTGCCGGCAACCGGCGCGGCGCAGATCCCGGGCGCTTCCGAGCTGCCCCCGCCGGCCGCCGTTGTGCCGGCACCGGCGACGGTTGCGGTACCGGCGCCAGCGCTGCAGCGGCAGCGTCTGCAGCGGCGTCGAAGTAGGAAACTTTGAAAGCCGGGCTGCCGGTGCGCGTTGATCGGCAGCGATGCAACAGGCACCGGGTTGTCCCGGAGCGGGTGTTCTTTGCGTTTAGAATGTGAGGCTGTTCAGAGCGCAATTCCTCATGCAATCTGAACCAGCTCAGTGCTGGTGAAATGTGCGGCCGACGTGGTGAAATTGGTAGACACGCTATCTTGAGGGGGTAGTGGCGAAAGCTGTGCGAGTTCGAGTCTCGCCGTCGGCACCAGATTGTTGGTTCAGGGCAGCGGCGCTATCCTGAGTATCCAAGTCCTCGACCGCAGACCATGATCCTCGATCCCTACCTGCCCGTGCTGCTGTTCATTCTGGTGGGTGTGGGCGTTGGCGTGGCGCCGCAGGTTCTCGGCTTTCTGCTCGGGCCCAGGCGGCCTGATGCGGCGAAGAACTCCCCCTACGAATGCGGCTTCGAGGCATTCGAAGATGCACGCATGAAATTCGATGTGCGGTATTACCTGGTCGCCATCCTGTTCATCCTGTTCGATCTGGAGATTGCGTTTCTGTTTCCATGGGCTGTTGCGCTTCGAGAGATCGGCCCGACGGGCTTCTGGGCGATGATGATTTTCCTGTCGATCCTGGTTGTCGGTTTTGCCTACGAGTGGAAAAAAGGTGCGCTGGATTGGGAATGATGGCGAGGTCTGAACCATGGGTATTGAAGGCGTCCTGAAAGAAGGCTTCGTCACGACGAGCCTCGATTCGGTGATCAACTGGTCGAAAACCGGCTCGTTGTGGCCGATGACATTCGGCCTGGCCTGTTGCGCGGTCGAGATGATGCATGCGGGCGCGGCCCGCTACGACATCGACCGCTTCGGCATGTTGTTTCGGCCCAGCCCGCGGCAGAGCGACCTGATGATCGTTGCCGGCACGCTGTGCAACAAGATGGCTCCGGCACTGCGCAAGGTGTACGACCAGATGGCCGAGCCGCGCTGGGTCCTGAGCATGGGCTCGTGTGCCAATGGTGGCGGCTACTACCACTACAGCTATTCGGTCGTTCGCGGTTGCGATCGCATCGTGCCGGTCGATGTCTATGTGCCGGGTTGCCCGCCGACCGCCGAGGCATTGCTCTACGGCATCCTGCAGCTGCAGGCCAAGATCCGGCGTGAAAATACGATTGCGCGCTGACATGTTGATCCGAATCAGCGGGCACCGACCATGAGCCGACTGCAAACCTTGCAGGAAAACCTGAACTTCGCCTTGGGCGACCGGATCAAGCGCCTGGTCGCGGATCGTGGCGAACTGACCCTGACCGTCTCGGCTGCCGACTACGAAGCCGTGGCGATGTTGCTGCGCGACGATGAGCGCCTTCGTTTCGAACAGGCAATCGACCTGTGCGGGGTCGATTACAGCGGCTACAAGGATCTCGACTGGGAAGGCTTGCGCTTTTGCGTGGTGACGCATCTGTTGTCGATCAGCCATAACTGGCGGCTCAGGCTGAAGGTTTTCTGCCCCGATGACGATCTGCCGATGGTGGCATCGCTGAATGGCGTGTGGAGCTCGCTCAACTGGTTCGAGCGCGAAGCATTCGACCTGTATGGCATCATTTTCGAAGGCCACGTCGACCTGCGGCGCATCCTGACCGACTACGGCTTCATCGGCCACCCGTTCCGCAAGGACTTTCCGACCACCGGCCATGTCGAAATGCGCTACGACCCGGAAAGCAAGCGGGTGATCTATCAGCCGGTGACGATCGAGGCGCGTGACATCACGCCACGGATCATTCGCGAAGAACTCTACGGTGGTTTGCACTGAACCGGTCGCGCCCCGCCGACACCACGACACACTCAATGGCTGAGATCAAGACCTACACGCTGAATTTTGGCTACGGCCGCGCGCCTCGCGCTTGACCTCGCTCGCGAAGTCAGCCTGCACCGAAATTCAGCGCGGCTGGCTGCCGGCTGCTTGAGGTTCACATGGCTGAATCAAGAACTACACGCTGAATTTTGGACCGCAGCATCCGGCGGCGCATGGGGTGCTGCGGCTGGTGCTCGAGCTCGACGGCGAGGTGATCCAGCGCGCCGATCCGCACATCGGTTTGCTGCACCGCGCGACCGAGAAGCTGGCCGAAAGCAAGACCTACATCCAGTCGCTGCCCTACATGGACCGGCTCGATTACGTCTCGATGATGTGCAACGAGCACGCCTACTGCCTGGCGATCGAGAAGCTGACCGGCGTCGATGTGCCGTTGCGAGCGCAGTACATCCGTGTGATGTTCAGCGAAATTACCCGCTTGTTGAACCACCTGATGTGGCTGGGCGCACACGGCCTCGACTGCGGTGCGATGAACATGCTGATCTACTGCTTTCGCGAGCGGGAAGATCTGTTCGACATGTACGAGGCGGCGTCGGGCGCGCGAATGCATGCGGCCTATTTCCGCCCGGGTGGTGTCTACCGTGATCTGCCCGATACGATGCCGCAGTACCGGACGTCGAAAATCAAGAATGCCCGGACGATCGCGCGCCTGAATCAGAACCGCGAAGGTTCGCTGCTCGATTTCATCGACGATTTCTGCCGGCGTTTCCCGAAAAACGTCGACGACTATGAGACCCTGCTGACCGACAACCGGATCTGGAAACAGCGAACCGTCGGCATCGGCATCGTCTCGCCCGAACGCGCGTTGAACCTGGGCTTTACCGGCCCGATGTTGCGCGGTTCGGGAATCGAATGGGATTTGCGCAAGAAGCAGCCCTACGAGATCTACGAGCACCTGGATTTCGACATCCCGGTCGGCGTCAACGGCGATACCTATGACCGCTATCTGGTGCGCGTCGAAGAGATGCGCCAGTCGAATCGCCTCATCAAGCAGTGTGTCGACTGGCTGCGCGCCAACGATGGTCCGGTGATCACCGCCAACCACAAGGTGGCGCCGCCGTCGCGGCTCGAAATGAAATCGAGCATGGAAGAGCTGATTCACCATTTCAAGCTGTTCACCGAAGGCTTCCATGTTCCCGAAGGGGAGGCCTATGCGGCGGTCGAGCATCCGAAAGGTGAGTTCGGCATCTACATCGTCAGTGATGGCGCAAACAAGCCCTATCGACTGAAGATCCGGCCGCCGGGTTTCCCGCACCTGGCTGCGCTCGACGAGATGGCGCGTGGCCACATGATTGCCGATGCGGTCGCGATCATCGGGACGATGGACATCGTGTTCGGAGAGATTGACCGGTGATTGGGCTCCGCCCCTCGTAACTGAATGACTATGTTCTTGCCCTCAACCTTGGCGCGCTTCGAGCGCGAGATTGCGAAATATCCGCCGGAGCAGAAGCAGTCGGCGGTGATGGCCTGTCTGGCGATCGTCCAGCAGGAGCTCGGATTCGTTTCCGCGGCCAGCGAGAACGCCGTGGCAGCCGTGCTTGGCATGCCGCCGATCGCTGTCCACGAGGTCACGACCTTCTACAACATGTACAACCAGCAGCCGCTGGGGCAGTTCAAGCTGAATGTGTGCACCAATCTGCCGTGTCAGTTGCGTGATGGCCAGCAGGCGCTTGAGCACCTCTGCCAGCGGCTTGGCATTGCGGAGGGCGGCACCACGGCGGATGGGCGCTTTACCGTGCAGAAGAGCGAATGCCTCGGTGCCTGTGCCGACGCGCCGGTGATGCTGGTCAACGATCGGCAGATGTGCAGCTACATGAACAATCAACGGCTCGATGAGCTGATCGAGATGCTGAGCAGCCAGCCTGCCCGAGCGCCTGGAGCGGACCATGCTTGATCTGTCCAGATTCCAGACCACCGGCGAACACACCAGCTTTCACGGGCGCCATCTCGGGCCGCAGATCCTGGCCGATCTGAACGGCAGCAACTGGGGCCTGAGCGACTATGAATCACGCGGCGGTTACCAGGCCCTGCGCAAGATTCTGGGGTCGGCCGGCGTCGATCCGATGACGCCCGAGCAGGTGATCGCCGAAGTCAAGTTGTCGGGCCTGCGCGGCCGTGGTGGGGCGGGTTTTCCGACCGGGCTGAAGTGGAGCTTCATGCCACGCCAGTTTCCGGGTCAGAAATACCTGGTCTGCAATTCGGACGAAGGCGAGCCGGGAACCTGCAAGGATCGCGACATCCTGATGTTCAACCCGCACATCGTGATCGAAGGCATGGCCATTGCGGCTTATGCGATGGGGATCAAGGTGGGCTACAACTACATCCACGGCGAAATTTTCGAGGTGTACGAGCGCTTCGAGGCAGCGCTCGAAGAAGCGAGGGCTGCCGGCCTGCTGGGTGACAACATTCTCGGTTCGAGCTTCAGCTTCCAGCTGCACGCTTCGCATGGCTTCGGCGCCTATATCTGCGGCGAGGAGACTGCGCTGCTCGAGTCACTCGAAGGCAAAAAGGGTCAGCCGCGCTTCAAGCCGCCGTTCCCGGCCAGCTTTGGTCTGTATGGCAAGCCGACAACCATCAACAACACCGAAACCTTTGCGGCGGTGCCGTGGATCATCCGCAACGGCGGCCAGCCCTACCTCGACATCGGCAAGCCGAACAATGGCGGCACCAAGGTGTTTTCGGTGGTGGGTGATGTGATGAAACCGGGCAATTACGAGATACCGCTCGGTACCTCGTTTGCTGATCTGCTCGACCTGGCGGGCGGGATGCGGCCGGGTCGAACCTTGAAGGCGGTGATCCCTGGGGGCTCGTCGGCGCCGGTGCTGCCGGCATCGACGATGATGGACTGCACGATGGATTACGACAGCATCGCCAAGGCCGGCTCGATGCTGGGCTCTGGTGCGGTGATCGTGATGGACGACAGTCGTTGCATGGTCAGGTCGCTGCTTCGCCTGTCGTATTTCTACATGCATGAAAGCTGCGGGCAATGCACGCCATGCCGCGAAGGCACCGGCTGGCTGTTCCGCATGGTCGAGCGCATTGTCGACGGCAAAGGGCGCATGGAAGATATCGATTTGTTGAATTCGGTTGCCGACAATATCCAGGGTCGCACGATTTGCGCGCTCGGCGATGCTGCTGCAATGCCGGTGCGGGCGATGATCAAGCATTTCCGCGGCGAATTCGTCGCCTTGATCGAAGCCGGACATGGCTTGAGGCCGCCACCCGTGAGCCCGCTGGCCCCGACCACGGCCGGTGCAGGGCAGGTGCTCGCATGATTGAAATCGAACTCGACGGCCGCAAGGTCGAGGTGGTCGAAGGCAGCACCGTGATGCACGCGGCCGATCGCGCCGGCACCTATATTCCGCATTTCTGCTATCACAAGAAGCTGTCGATTGCGGCGAATTGCCGCATGTGTCTGGTCGAAGTCGAGAAGGCACCGAAGCCGATGCCGGCCTGCGCGACGCCTGCCACTCAGGGCATGATCGTCCGCACGCGCAGCGAAAAGGCCTTGAAGGCGCAGCAGAGCGTGATGGAGTTTCTGCTGATCAACCACCCGCTCGATTGCCCGATCTGCGATCAGGGTGGCGAGTGCCAGCTGCAGGATCTGGCAGTCGGCTATGGTGCGTCGTCGTCGCGCTACGACGAGGAAAAGCGGGTTGTATTGGCGAAGGACGCCGGGCCGCTGATCTCGATGCAAGAGATGCCGCGCTGCATCCACTGCACGCGTTGCGTTCGGTTCGGTCAGGAAGTCGCTGGCATCATGGAACTCGGCATGATCCATCGTGGCGAGCATTCCGAAATCACCACGGTGCTCGGTCACACCATCGATTCGGAGCTGTCGGGCAACATGATCGACATCTGCCCGGTCGGCGCGCTGACCAGCAAGCCGTTTCGCTACAGCGCGCGTACCTGGGAGCTGTCGCGTCGCAAAAGCGTCAGCCCGCACGACAGCACCGGCAGCAACCTGATCGTCCAGGTCAAGGGCAATCGGGTAATGCGGGTGTTGCCGCTCGAAAACGAAGCCGTCAACGAATGCTGGATCGCCGACCGCGACCGCTTCAGTTATGAGGCGCTGAACCACGAAGATCGGCTGCTGCAGCCGATGGTCAAGCAGGGCGGCGAGTGGACCACCACCGACTGGCCGACCGCGCTCGAGTATGTGTCGCGCAGCCTCATGCAGATCAGGGATCAGCATGGCGCGGCAAGCATTGGCGCACTCGGCTCGGCACACAGCACGGTCGAGGAGTTGCATCTGCTGGCCAGGATCGTGCGTGGCCTGGGCAGCGAAAATATCGATCATCGACTGCGTCAGCGTGATTTCAGTGCTGCGCCGGCGGCCGGTGCCGCGCACTGGCTCGGCGGGCCGATCGCCGAACTATCGAATGCACAACGCGTGCTGGTGATCGGCTCGTTCCTTCGCAAGGATCATCCGCTGTTTGCGCAGCGGCTGCGCCAGGCCTGCAAGCAGGGCGCCGAAATTCACCGACTCAATGCCGTCGAAGACGACTGGCTGATGCCGCTGGCAACGTCGATCAGGTCCGAACCCGGCCGTTGGCTGAGCGAGTTGACCGGCATTGCGGCAGCGATCGCTGCCGGAGCCGGCGTGGCGGCACCGGTCGATGCCGAGCCATCGGAGCAGGCCAAGGCAGTCGCCAGTTCGCTGGCTACTGGCGATGCCAAGTGGATCCTGCTTGGCAACGCGGCGGAGCAACATCCGCAGGCCGGTGCGATTCTCGCCATGGCCAACTGGATTGCCGAACGAACCGGAGCCCGCGTCGGGTTTTTTGGCGAGGCGGCGAACAGCGTCGGTGCCCAGTTGGTCGGTGCCACTCCGGGCTCGGGCGGACTCGATACCCGGGCCATGCTCGACGGCAGCCTGAAGGCCTTGTTGATGCTCAATATCGAGCCGTTGCTCGATATCGACGATGCGCCGGCTGCGATCAAGGCGATGGCCGGTGCCGGACTGGTCGTTGCGCTGACACCTTTCAAATCGGCCGCTCTCGATGCGGCCGATGTGTTGCTGCCGACCACGCCGTTCACCGAAACATCGGGCACTTTCGTCAATGCCGAAGGTCGGGTGCAGAGTTTTCATGGCGTGGTCAAGGCGCTCGGCGATTCGCGTCCGGCCTGGAAGGCCTTGCGTGTGCTCGGCAACATGCTGGGCCTCGACGGCTTCGATTTCGAGACCTCCGATGCGGTTCGCCAGCAGGCGATCGGCGACTCCGATTCGATCGCTGCACGGCTCGACAACCGCGCACCCATGGCTGTCGAGGACATGCCGGCAACATCATTCGACGAGTCGACGATCGAGCGGATTGCCGATCTGCCGATTTATGCCAGCGACATGCTGGTTCGGCGGGCTGCCAGCCTGCAGCTCACCGCAGATGCCCAGGTCCCGTTGGCCAGCATGTCGCCTGAACTGGCGGCCGAGCTCGGCACATCGGCCGGCGCCATCTGTCGGTTCAGTCGCGGCGCGCAAGCCACTGTCGATCTGCCGGTCGTCATCGACAACCGGCTCGCCGCACGCGCAGTCCGCATTCCGCTGGGTCTGCCCTCGACCGCAGCGCTCGGCGCGGCATTCGGCGCGATGACCGTCGAGAAAGTCTGAGGCAGCGATGATCGATCAAATCAATGCCACTGGCCAAACGCTGTTGGGCGGCGCCTGGCCGGTTGCCTGGACGCTGATCAAGATCGTTGCGCTGCTGCTGCCGCTGATGGGCTGCGTTGCCTACCTGACGTTGTGGGAGCGCAAGGCGATCGGCTGGACGCAGATTCGGCCCGGGCCGAACCGTGTCGGCCCTTGGGGTTTGCTGACGCCGATTGCCGATGCGGTGAAACTGATATTCAAGGAAATCATCGTGCCGACGGCGGCCAACCGGCCACTGTTTCTGCTCGGCCCGGTCATGACGATCATGCCGGCCCTGGCCGCGTGGGTGGTGATTCCGTTCGGCCCGGAGGTCGCGCTCTCCAACATCAATGCCGGCCTGCTGTTCCTGATGGCGATCACATCGCTCGAGGTTTACGGTGTGATCATCGCCGGCTGGGCGTCGAATTCCAAATATGCATTTCTCGGTGCGCTGCGTGCGTCGGCGCAGATGGTCAGCTACGAGATCGCGATGGGATTTGCGCTGGTTATCGTGTTGATGGTCAGCGGCACGCTGAACATGACCGAGATCGTGCTCGGCCAGGACCGCGGTCGCTTTGCATCGCTCGGCATCAACTTCCTGTCCTGGAACTGGCTGCCGCTGCTGCCGATCTTCGTCGTCTATTTCATCTCGGGGCTGGCTGAAACCAATCGCCACCCGTTCGACGTCGTCGAAGGTGAATCGGAGATTGTTGCCGGCCACATGGTCGAATATTCAGGCATGTCGTTCGCGATGTTCTTCCTGGCCGAATACGCGAACATGCTGCTGGTCTCGATCCTGGCCGTCACCTTGTTTCTCGGTGGCTGGCTGCCGCCGATCGACAGTGTGATCTTCAACTGGATTCCGGGCTGGATCTGGCTTGGCCTGAAAACCTTCGTCGTGGTGACGATGTTCCTCTGGATCCGTGCCACCTTTCCGCGCTTCCGCTACGACCAGATCATGCGTCTGGGCTGGAAGATCTTCATTCCGGTGACGCTGGTCTGGCTGGTCGTGGTCGGCCTGTGGATCCAGTCGCCATGGAATATCTGGAATTGACGGGCAAGCTGACCTCATGAGTGCCATCAAAGATCTGTTCTCGAGCTTCATGCTCACCGAATTGTTGAAGGGCCTGGCCCTGACCGGCCGGCATTTTCTGTCGCCGACCATCACGGTGCAGTTTCCGGAGGAAAAGACGCCGGCGAGCCCGCGCTTTCGCGGACTGCACGCGCTGCGCCGTTATGAAAATGGCGAAGAGCGCTGCATCGCGTGCAAATTGTGTGAGGCGGTGTGTCCGGCGCTGGCGATCACGATCGAGAGCGATGTGCGCGACGACGGCTCGCGGCGCACGACGCGTTACGACATCGACCTGACCAAATGCATTTTCTGCGGCTTCTGCGAGGAAAGCTGCCCGGTCGATTCGATCGTCGAGACGCACATTTTCGAATACCACGGCGAAAAGCGTGGCGACCTCTATTTCACCAAGGACATGCTGCTCGCCGTCGGCGATCGCTACGAGAGCGAGATTGCAGCCAACAAGGAGGCCGACGCCCGCTACCGGTAGGCGTCTGCGCTCAGGCGGCTTCATTTTGCCGAAGCCGCTGCGCCGATGCCTCGCCCAGCGCCAGGACCACCATGACCACGACTTCCGCGCTTTTTTATGCTTTTTCGGCGGTGCTGCTGTTTGCCGCCTTTCGCGTCATCACGGCCCGAACCCCTGTCTACGCGGCGCTCTATCTGGTGCTCGCTTTTTTCTCGGCGTCCTGTGTATGGATTCTGCTGCGCGCCGAGTTCCTGGCGATTGCGCTGGTGCTGGTCTACGTTGGCGCGGTGATGGTGTTGTTCCTGTTTGTCGTGATGATGCTCGATATCGATGCCAAGGCGCTGCATGAGGGGTTCTGGAAACATTTTCCCGTAGCCGGGTTGGTGGGCGTGATCATTGCGCTGGAGATGGCGGCGGTGCTGCTGGGTGGCTTTCGCTTGTCTGCCGCGCCGGTCGCAACGGTTGCCGAGATTCAGGCCGGCAATACCAAGCTGCTCGGCATCGAGGTCTATACGCGTTATCTGTATCCGTTGCAAATCGCTGCCGTGTTGCTGTTGGTGGCCATCGTCGCCGCGATTTCCCTGACGCTTCGCCGGCGCAAGGATTCACGCGCTTCCGATGTGGGCGAACAGCTGAAGGCACGCAAAGCCGATCGACTGCGTGTGGTCAGGATGGCGCCGACCGTCGAGGCCCCGCCATCGAGCGGAGACCAGCCATGATCACGCTCGGCCACTTTCTCTCGCTGGGTGCCATCCTGTTTGCGTTGTCGGTGATCGGCATCTTCCTGAACCGGAAAAATCTGATCGTCCTGCTGATGGCCATCGAGTTGATGCTGCTCGCGGTCAACCTCAATTTCGTCGCGTTTTCGCATTACCTCGGCGACATGGCGGGCCAAGTTTTCGTCTTCTTCATTCTGACGGTCGCGGCCGCCGAGTCGGCGATCGGTTTGGCCATCCTCGTCGTGTTGTTCCGCAACCGGTCGACGATCAACGTGGACGAGATGGACAGCCTGAAGGGCTAAGGTATGTTGACCCCCACGTCGCTTTGCTCCTGCCCCCCGAGGGGGCTCCAGCCGCCTTGGGGCGGCCCGGCGTCGGCTGGGTCGACCCCCACGTCGCTTTGCTCCTGCCCCCCGAGGGGGCACCAGCCGCCTTGGGGCGGCCCGGCGTCGGCTGGGTCGACCCCCACGTCGCTTTGCTCCTGCCCCCAGGGACACTCGGGGTCCCGTTCCAGGCCCATGGGGCTCCAGCCGCCTTGGGGCGGCCCGGCGTCGGCTGGGTCGACCCCCACGTCGCTTTGCTCCTGCCCCCAGGGACACTCGGGGTCCCGTTCCAGGCCCATGGGGCTCCAGCCGCCTTGGGGCGGCCCGGCGTCGGCTGGGTCCCTTCAATCGGCTTTACAGGTCATTTGATTGAGCCCATGGCCACTGAACTTTCACAGAACATGTTGCTGGTGGTGCCCCTGGCGCCACTGGTCGGCGCCATCGTTGCGGGACTTGCCGGCAAGCTGGTCGGGCGGCGCGGCTCGCATGTCGTCACCATACTCGGCGTCTTGATTGCCTTCGTCGTCTCGGCGTTGACGCTGAAAGCGGTGGCGATGGATGGCGCGCGATTCAACGCGACAGTCTATGAATGGATGGTCGTCGGCGGCTTGAAGATGGAAATCGGCTTCCTGATCGACGGCCTGTCGGCGATGATGATGTGCGTGGTGAGTTTCGTCTCGCTGATGGTGCACATCTACACCATCGGCTACATGGAAGAAGACCCGGGCTATCAGCGCTTCTTCAGCTATATCTCGCTGTTCACCTTCAGCATGTTGATGCTGGTGATGAGCAACAACATGCTGCAGCTGTTTTTCGGTTGGGAGGCGGTCGGGCTGGTCAGCTATCTGCTGATCGGCTTCTGGTACACCAAACCGACGGCGATCTTCGCCAACATGAAGGCCTTTCTGGTCAACCGCGTCGGCGACTTCGGTTTCATTCTGGGTATCGGTCTGATCGTCGCGTTCACCGGCAGCCTGAACTACGGCGAGGTCTTCGCGCAATCGAACGAACTGGCCGCGTTGAATTTCGCCAACCCTTTCGGTGGCGAGGCCTGGATGCTGATCACCGTGATCTGCATCTGCCTGTTCATCGGTGCGATGGGCAAGAGCGCGCAGTTTCCGCTGCACGTGTGGTTGCCCGATTCGATGGAAGGCCCGACCCCGATTTCCGCGCTGATCCATGCGGCGACGATGGTCACCGCCGGCATCTTCATGGTGGCGCGCATGTCGCCACTGTTCGAGCTGTCGGATACCGCACTGAGCTTCGTGCTTGTCATCGGCTCGATCACGGCGCTGTTCATGGGATTCCTCGGCATCATCCAGAACGACATCAAGCGGGTGGTGGCGTATTCGACGCTGTCGCAGCTCGGCTACATGACGGTGGCGCTCGGTGCCTCGGCCTACTCGGTGGCTGTCTTTCACCTGATGACGCACGCCTTCTTCAAGGCCTTGCTGTTCCTGGCGGCCGGCTCGGTGATCATCGGCATGCACCATGACCAGGACATCCGCAACATGGGCGGGCTGCGCAAATACATGCCGATCACCTGGATCACCTCGCTGGTCGGCTCGCTGGCGTTGATCGGTACGCCGCTGTTCGCCGGCTTCTATTCGAAGGACAGCATCATCGAGGCGGTTCACGAAACGCACTTGTGGGGCGCCGGCTTCGCCAATTTCGCGGTCCTCGCGGGTGTCTTCGTCACTGCGTTCTATTCGTTTCGCATGTATTTCCTGGTCTTCCATGGCAAGGAGCGTTTCCGTCACAAGCCATTCCCCGGCGAACACGACGATCCGCACCACGACGGCGATCACCCTGTCCATGAACCGCATGAATCGCGCGGCGTGGTGACGTGGCCGCTGGTTCTGCTGGCGATCCCGTCGGTCGTGATCGGTTATCTGGCGATCGAGCCGATGTTGTATGGCGAGTTCTTCAAGGATTCGATCTTCATCGACGCCATCAAGCATCCGGCCATGAAAGAAATGGAAGAGCAGTTCCACGGCGCCATGGGAATGGCCACGCATGGCCTGACCGCTTTGCCCTTCTGGCTGGCACTGGCCGGCGTCGTCTCATCCTACGTGTTCTACATGCTCAAACCCGAGATCCCGGCTGCGATCAAGGCGCGAAGCTCGTTCATCTATGACCTGCTCGACAACAAGTATTACCTGGATGCCTTCAACGAAAAATTCATTGCAGCAGGCGCCCGGATGCTCGGCACCGGGTTGTGGAAAGGCGGCGATGTCGGTTTCATCGATGGCGCACTGATCAACGGTTCTGCACGTGGCATCGGCGGCATTGCCCAGCTGGTGCGCCGCGTGCAGAACGGCTATCTGTATTGGTATGCCCTGGTGATGATCCTGGGTGTCATCAGCTTGATGACCTGGCAGTTGTGGCCCTATCTGGGCGGCTTGACCGGTCGTTGAAGCGGCCTCGTCTGCTGCAGCGAATTTTTCCAGTCGAGTCACGGAGAACAAGAACATGGGTTTGTTGAGCCTTGCCATTTGGCTGCCGATCTTGTCGGGCGGCTTGTTGCTCGCGCTGGGCCGCGACGATCAGGCGCGCACGGTCCGCTGGCTTGCGCTGGTGGCGGCGATGGCCAGTTTGCTGGTCACGATTCCACTGATCACCGGCTTCGACACGACCACCGCCGTCATGCAGTTCCAGGAAAACGCGCAGTGGATCGGGCGTTTCAACGTGCGCTATCACCTCGGCGTCGACGGCATTTCGGTCTGGTTCGTCTTGCTGACGGCATTCATCACGGTGATCGTCGTCATCGCCGGCTGGGAGGTCATCACCGACCGCGTCCACCAGTACATGGGCGCCTTCCTGATCCTGTCCGGCGTGATGGTCGGTGTTTTCACGGCGATCGACGCCTTGTTGTTCTTCGTCTTTTTCGAGGCCACGCTGATTCCGATGTACATCATCATCGGCGTTTGGGGCGGGCCGCGGCGCGTCTATGCCGCGTTCAAGTTTTTCCTCTATACGCTGGCCGGCTCGCTGCTGATGCTGGTCGCGCTGGTCTATCTCTATTTCAAGTCGGGTGGCAGTTTCGATCTGCTCGTCTGGCACCAGCTCAAGCTGCCGCTGGACGTGCAGGCGATGTTGTTCTTCGCTTTTCTGGCGGCGTTTGCAGTCAAGGTACCGATGTGGCCGGTGCATACCTGGCTGCCCGATGCCCACGTCGAGGCTCCGACCGGCGGATCGGTGGTGCTGGCCGCGATCATGTTGAAGCTGGGTGCCTACGGATTTCTGCGTTTCTCGATGCCGATTGCACCCGATGCCGCGCATGAATATGCCTGGCTGATCATCGCGATGTCGCTGATCGCGGTGATCTACATCGGCCTCGTCGCACTGGTCCAGCAGGACATGAAAAAGCTGGTGGCCTATTCGTCGATCGCCCACATGGGTTTTGTCACGCTGGGCTTCTTCATGTTCAACGAACTCGGGATGTCGGGCGGTCTGGTGCAGATGATCTCGCACGGCTTCGTTTCGGGTGCGATGTTCCTGTGCATTGGTGTGTTGTATGACCGCATGCACTCGCGCGAGATTGCCAGCTATGGTGGTGTGGTCAACACCATGCCGGTCTTCACTGCATTTGCGGTGCTGTTTGCAATGGCCAATTGCGGCTTGCCGGGCACCGCAGGTTTTGTGGGTGAGTGGATGGTCATTCTCGGCACCGTGAAGGTCAATTTCTGGCTGGGTCTGCTGGCCTCGACCGCACTCATCTCGGGCGCCGCGTATACCCTCTGGATGGTCAAGCGGGTCTATTTCGGCGATATCGCGAACGACAATGTGCGGGCGCTCACCGATATCAATTCGCGCGAGGTGCTGATCCTGGCGGTGCTGGCGATTGCCGTACTGTGGATGGGCGTCTATCCCAAGCCGGTTACCGACACGATGAATGTCTCGGTCGGCGAGTTGCTGCGGCATCTGGCGGTCTCCAAGCTCAACTGAGGCCCGACGCACCCTTATGAACAACATGAACTGGCTTGCCATCGTTCCCGAGATCGCCTTGTTGGTGATGGCCTGCGTCGTTGCGCTGGTCGACTTGTGGGTCACCGATCCGCGGCGAACGCTGACCTATTGGTTGACTCAACTTTCGCTGGTGCTGGTCGCCTTCCTCCACCTGATGGCTTTCGATCGGGGCGAAACCGTCTATGCGATGCAGCGCATGGTGGTTGCCGATCCGATGGGTCATCTGCTGGGCTTCTTCGCCACGGTCTCGGTGATGATCACGCTGGTTTATGCGCGCCCCTACGCCGAGACTCGCGACATGCTGAAGGGCGAGCTTTTCACCCTCAGCATGTTCTCGCTGCTCGGCATCGGCGTGATGGTATCGGCCAACAACTTCCTGGTCGTCTACCTCGGGCTTGAGCTGATGAGCCTGTCGCTGTACGCCTTGACCGCCTTGCGACGCGACCACCCGCCCGCGACCGAAGCGGCGATGAAATATTTCGTACTGGGCGCGCTGGCCAGCGGCTTCCTGCTCTACGGCTTGTCGATGATGTACGGCGCCACCGGATCGCTCGAAGTCGGCGAGGTCTTCAAGGCCATCGGTACCGGTCAGATCAACAAGGCGGTGTTGGTGTTCGGCGTCGTCTTCGTGGTCAGCGGGTTGGCCTTCAAGATCGGTGCAGTGCCCTTCCACATGTGGATTCCGGACGTTTATCAAGGGGCGCCGACGGCTGTCACCTTGCTGATTGCCGGTGCGCCGAAGCTCGCCGCTTTTGCAATCACGATTCGCCTGCTGGTCGACGGCATGTTGGGGTTGGCGGTCGACTGGCAGCAGATGCTGGTGGTGCTGGCAGTCGCCTCGCTGCTGCTCGGCAATCTGGCGGCGATTGCGCAAGCCAACTTGAAACGCATGCTCGGTTATTCGACGATTGCGCAGATGGGCTTCATGCTGCTCGGCCTGTGTTCGGGTGTGGTCAACGGCAACACCTTGTCGGCTGCCAATGCCTACAGCTCGGCGATGTTTTATGTCGTCACCTATGTGCTGACGACGCTGGGCATCTTCGGCGTCATCATGTTGCTGTCGCGGCAGGGCTTCGAAGCCGAGCTGATCGACGATTTCAAGGGACTGGCCAGGCGCAGCCCCTGGTACGCCGCAGTGATGGCGATCTTCATGTTTTCGCTTGCCGGCATTCCGCCCACTGTCGGCTTCTATGCCAAGCTGAGCGTGTTGCAGGCGCTGGTGTCGACCAACGTGCCGGCCTTCATCGCGCTGGCGGTGATTGCGGTGATGCTGTCATTGATCGGCGCGTTCTATTACCTGCGGGTGGTCAAGATCATGTTTTTCGACGAGCCCCTGGATAACCACGAGATCGTCGCCGCCGGAGATGTACGTGGTGTGTTGTCCGTCAATGGTGCGGCGATCCTGCTGTTCGGAATTCTGCCCGGCGGCTTGATGGCGCTGTGTGCGCAGGCCATTGTCAAGGCGCTGGGAACTTGAAGGCCGGGTCTCCAGCGCCTGCCGACGCCGCGCTGCGCGAAGACTGCATCGGTACGACGCAGGTCTACCAGGGTCACTTTCTCGACGTCAGGCGTGACGAGGTTCGCCTGCCCGATGGCCGCACCGCGCATCGCGAATACATCGTCCATCCCGGCGCGGTGATGATCGTGCCGCTGCTCGACGATGGCCGGCTGGTTGTTGAACGACAGTTTCGCTACCCGATGACCCGAGTGATGCTGGAGTTTCCGGCCGGCAAGCTCGATGGCACCGAAGATCCCTGGCACTGCGCAATTCGCGAACTGGCCGAAGAAACCGGCTACTCAGCCCGCGAATGGGCTCGCGCCGGCATCTTGCACAACGCGATTGCCTATTCGACCGAAGGCATTGAAATCTGGTTCGCGCGTGGCCTGTCTGCGGGGCCTGCGCATCTGGAAACAGGCGAGTTTCTGGAGGTCGGCGAGGCCAGCCTGGATGACCTGGAGGCGCTGGCTTGCAGCGGCGAACTGACCGATGCGAAGACATTGGTCGGCCTGCTCTGGTTGCGCCATTGGCGCGCTGGGCGATGGCCGCTGCAATGGCAGTTGGCGCCTGCCTTCGATGCTCGGGGATAATGCGGCATGAAGGTTTTCAACCTGCGTTGCACGCTCGACCATCGTTTCGAAGGCTGGTTTTCATCCGAAGCAGATTTTCGCGGGCAGATCGATGACGGATTGCTGGTCTGCCCGATCTGCGGCAACCAGACGGTCGAGCGCATCCCGAGCGCACCGAGACTGAGCATCTCAAAAAGTCGCATCCGCGAACCGCTCGCAGAGAATTCTGAATCGGCGCCTGCACAAGTCAGTCACCAGCCGGCGGTCGCGGACGCATCGCCGCAGCGCGAGTTGACGATGCAATCGATGTGGCTGCAAGCGGTTCGCCATGTGATGGCCAATACCGACGATGTCGGCGACCGCTTTCCCGAAGAGGCGCGGCGCATCCACTACGGCGAAGTCGATGAGCGTGCGATTCGCGGCCGCGCCAGCAAGGACGAGGCAGAGGCCTTGCGCGAAGAAGGCATCGAGGTCATGTCGCTGCCGCTGCCGGCCTCGTTGAAGGGGCCGTTGCAGTAGCTGGTTTGCGTCACGGCTCGATCAGCCGGCCGGGATTGAACAGGTTGTCCGGATCGAGCGAGCGCTTGATCTTGCGCATCAGCTTGATGGCCACTGGCGATTTGTATTGCAGCAGCGAATCGCGCTTGAGCGTGCCGATGCCGTGTTCGGCCGAGATCGAGCCGCCATGCGCCGCCACTGCGGCATAGACCAGTCGATTGACCGCCTTTTCGTTGTCGGCCAGAAAGCTGGCGCTGTCGGTCCGGGCAGGCGCCTGCACGTTGTAATGCAGATTGCCATCGCCGAGGTGGCCGAAATTGACCATCCGGATACCGGTGAATGCCTCGGCCAATGCGGCATCGGTTGATGCGACGAAGGCAGGAATTCTCGACACCGGAACCGAGATATCGTGTTTGACGTTCAAGCCCTCCTGCGACTGTGCCAGCGGAATGCTTTCACGCAGGCGCCACATCGCGCGTGACTGGTCGATGGTCTCGGCGATCGCCGCATCGCCGATCACGCCTTGGTCGATCATCTGCTCGAGCAGCGCTTCGAACAGCCCGCGGGCATGTGCTTCACTCTCGGTATCGGACTGCTCGAGCAGCACTGTCCAGGCGGCGGCAGGCAATGGGTGCTGCAAGTCGGCGAAATGGCTGCGCACCAGCGACAACGCAAACTCGCCCATCAATTCGAAGCCGGTCAGACCGGCACCGAGCTTGGCTTGGGCATGCTGGAGCAAGGTCACGGCAGCCTCGACGCTGTCCAGCGTCACCCAGGCCGTGGTGGTAGCCGCAGGGCGCGGATACAGCTTCAGGGTCGCCCCGGTGATCACGCCCAGCGTGCCTTCGCTGCCGATGAACAGATGGCGCAGGTCGTAACCGGTATTGTCCTTGCGCAAGCCGTTCAGGCCGTCCCAGATTTCGCCATCCGCGGTGACGACCTCGAGCCCCAGGCACAGATCGCGAGCCGATCCGAAACGCAGCACCTGGGTGCCACCCGCATTGGTTGCCAGGTTGCCGCCGATCGTGCAGCTGCCTTCGGCCGCCAGGCTGAGTGGAAAGAGCAGATCGGCAGCAGCGGCCGCCTGCTGGACGTTTTGCAGAATGCAGCCGGCATCGACCGTCATCGTCAGGTTGGCGGCGTCGATCGAACGCACCTGGTTCATGCGGGTCAGGCTGAGCAGCAGTTGCGTCGCGCTGGCGTCGGGAATCGACGCACCAACCAGGCCGGTATTGCCGCCCTGCGTCACGATCGGAGTGCCTTGTGCTGCGCACAGCCGCACCACGGCGGCGACTTCGTCGGCAGACCCCGGACGCACCACCGCCAGCGCCTTGCCACGCCCCCGCTTGCGCCAATCGGTTTCGAAAGCCGCCAGGTCGTCGTTCTGGCTCAGCACATGGGAGGCGCCGACGACCTCGCGCAGTTGGTCGAGCAGCAGCTGTTTCATCGAACCTCGCTCAAGTCGGCCGCTGGGTGACGCAGCCGCCAACGGACGTGAACCGCGCACGCGGCAAAAAGCATCAGGCACAAGCCGACTTCGACGATCGCCAGCCTCATCGACAAGCCGCTGTCGCCGATGGCCCTGACCACGCCCTCGGTGAAATAGATCCAGACCAGCAGGCTGACCCAGCGGTAGGTATACATGCGCCGCTTCAACAAGCCGGCCAATGGCAAGGTGAGCGGCAAGACCTTCAGCGCAAGCGTGCGATTGCCGGTTGGCGCGAGCCACAATTCCCACGCCAGTCCAAGCGCGATCAGCCCGAGCAGGCTGCCGACTGCCAGCGTGCGCGACCAGCGCACTGCTGCTGCCGATGCGGCAGGATCGATCACCTCTGATTGCTGATTCGCGATTGTCATCAATGGCATGATAGCCAGCGATGAATCAGCCTGCCAATCCACGCCCGCAGCGCATTCGACCGCTCGATTCGGATTGGCAGGAACTGGTCACCGAATTGCCCGAGACGCTGCACACATGGCCATGGCTCGACACCATGCGCACGCTGGCGCGCCGCTTCCGTGAAGACCGGCTCGGCATCACTGCCAGCAGCCTGACCTTCACCACGCTGATTTCGCTGGTGCCGCTGATCACCGTGATGCTGGCGGTTTTTTCAGCCTTTCCGATCTTCAGCCAGTTTCAGGGATCGGTGCAGCGGTATCTGTTGCAGAGCCTGATCCCGGACAACATCGCCAAGCCGGTGCTCGAGGCGCTGACCCAATTTGCCGCCCAGTCGAGCCGCCTCGGTGGTGCCGGGCTGGCGGTGCTGGTGATGACAGCACTGGCCTTGATGCTGACGATCGATCGAACGCTGAACAGCATCTGGCGGGTGCGCCAGCCGCGCCCGATCGCGCAGCGCGTGCTGGTCTACTGGGCCGCGCTGACGCTCGGTCCGGTGCTGCTCGGCGCGAGCCTGACTCTGACCTCGTACGCGTTGTCGGCATCGCAGGGCATGGTCGATGCGATGCCGGGCGGCGTCACCTTTTTGCTGAACCTGATCGAGTTCGGCCTGCTTGCAGGCGGCATTGCCGGCCTGTTCCATTACGTTCCCAACACCGACGTGCGCTGGCGCCATGCGATTGCCGGCGGCATCTTCGTTTCGATCGGCTTCGAGCTCGCCAAACGCGGCTTGACCTTGTACCTGGCGTCGATCCCGACCTATTCACTGGTTTACGGTGCCTTCGCGACGCTGCCGATTTTCCTGATCTGGCTGTATCTCGGCTGGGTCATCGTACTGCTGGGCGCGGTGATGACGGCCTATGCCCCCAGCCTGAAGATGCGGGTCGTCGGGCTGGCCGACACCCCGGGGCGGCGCTTCGAGTTGGCGATCACCGTGCTGCGGCTGCTCGAACAGGCGCGCACGCAGTCGCTCGGCGGCCTTGGCCTGCACCAGATGTGCCAACAACTGCGAGTCGACCCCTTGCAGGTCGAGCCGTTGCTCGAACATTTGGCTGCGCTGGGCTGGGTGGGTCGACTGGAAGAAGACAGCGATGCTCGTTACGTGCTGCTGCTCGATCCGGAGCGCACCGCAGCCGCGCCATTGATCGGCGCACTGCTGCTTTCACCGTCGAGCGAACTGGACGCCTTCTGGCGCAATGCGGCATTCGACGACATGCCACTGCGCGACCTGCTGGATGCGCGCCGGTCCTGATTGCGTCAACTGGCCGGCAAAGCCTCGCGGATCGCCGCCAGCACGGAATCGGGCGCCTCGCCCATCAAGGCGTGCCCTGCGGGCAAGCTGACGACCCTGGCGTCGAGCGCCTGCGCCAGTTGCTGGCTGGCCGATGCGGGTGTCATCTGATCATGCTGGCCGACCACCAGCGTGACCGGGCATACCACGTTGGCGGCCGCCTCCAGGCCGTTCTGCCAGGCATTGCAGGCGCTGAAATCGACGTGGAACAGATTGCCGAAACCTGCCGCTGAATACCGGCTCTGGTTGCGCCGGTTCAAGGCCCTGGCGCTGCCGCGCAACCAGAAACCCGGTGACGGCGCCGACGGCTTGCTGGCCAGACTCGAATGGGAGAATGAATTGACCATCTCGATCGCACGCAGCGGATCGTTCAATGCCGTGTCGAGCAGCGCGGGTGACACCTTCATCGGATAGGCCGGTCCGAGCATCACCAGGCCGGTCGCGGCGGATCCGAGCCGAGCTGCGGCTGCCAGCGCAATCAGCGAACCCATGCTGTGGCCGACCAGGCCAGCGCGCTCGACGCCGGCATCCCTCAACAGACGCAGCAACCATTGGGCCAGCGCGTCGATGTTGTCCAGGGCCGGCCCATCGCTGCGCCCATGGCCCGGCAGGTCGACTGCCAGCACCGAGCAGCCGTGGTGAGCCAGCGAACGGCTTTGCAAGGCCCAGACGCTGTGGTCGTCGATCGCACCGTGAATCAGCACCACCGTTGGCAGGTCGGGGTCGAACGGTTTGCCGCCGGTATACGCATAGGCCTGCCGACCATCGATCTGCGCGATCATGGCGCGGCTCCGGCTGCCTTCTGCGCCGCCTTCAAGGCGCGATTCAGGTCGTCGCGCAGATCGTCCGCATCTTCCAGCCCGATCGACAGCCGAATCGTTCCCTGCCCGATTCCGGCCTGCGCCAGCGCCGCGTCGTCCATGCGGAAGTGGGTGGTCGACGCCGGATGGATGACCAACGAGCGGCAATCGCCGACGTTGGCCAGGTGCGAAAAGATCTTCAGCGATTCGATGAAGGCCTTGCCCTGTTGGCGTCCGCCCTTCAAGTTGAAACTGAATACCGACCCGCAGCCGCGCGGGAACAGTTTGCCCGCCAAGGCGTGGTCGGGATGCCCGGGCAGTTCCGGATAACCGACCGATTCAACCATCCCGTGGCTGGCCAGAAACTCGACCAGCTTGCGGGTGTTGTCGACATGGCGCGCCATGCGCAGTGGCAGTGTTTCGATTCCTTGCAGGATCAGCCAGGCCGTGTGCGGGCTCATGCAGGCACCGAAATCACGCAGTCCTTCGCGCCGGGCCCGCAGCAGGAAGGCACCGGTCGAACTCTCCTCGCTGAACACCATGTCGTGAAAGCCGCCATAGGGCTGGCTCAACTCGGGGAAGCGCCCCGATCGATCCCAGTCGAAGGCGCCACTGTCGACCAGTACGCCACCAACGACCGTGCCATGGCCACTCAGAAATTTGGTCGCCGAGTGGTAGAGCAGGTCGGCGCCGTGCTCGAACGGCTTGATCAACCACGGCGTGCTGAGCGTCGAATCGACCAGCAGCGGCAGGCCATTCTCGTGGGCGATGGCGGATACCGTCGGGATGTCGAGCACGTCCAGGCCGGGGTTGCCCAATGTCTCACCGAACAGCAACCGCGTTTCAGGGCGAATGGCGGCGCGCCAGCCATCGATATCGCCCGGCTTGACAAACGTGGTGGTGATGCCGAAGCGTGACAAGGTGTAGTGCAAGAGGTTGTGCGAGCCGCCATACAGCGCCGAGCTCGACACGATATGGCTGCCCGCGCCCGCCAGCGTCGCGATCACCAGGTGCAATGCAGCCTGCCCGCTGGCCGTTGCAATCGCGCCGATGCCGCCCTCGAGCGCCGAGATGCGTTCTTCAAGTACCGCGTTGGTCGGATTGCTGATGCGGCTGTAGACATGTCCCGAGCGCTCCATGTTGAACAGAGCAGCCGCGTGGTCGCTGCTTTCGAACACAAAACTGGTGCTCAGATGGATCGGCACCGCGCGTGCGCCGGTGCTCGGGTCGGGCCCGGCACCGGCATGCAAGGCCAGCGTGTCGAAGCCGGGATCGTTGAAACCGGGCATGTCATCTCCGTTGGACAAAGAGGCCTGAACATCGAGGCCCGAAATCTGCTGATTCGACCTGTCACAGACGCCTGTGCAAGCGCAGCGCTTTTGTGCAGCGGCATTGTGGGCTATATTGATTCCATGCTTTCGAGGAGGTCTGCATGAAAGTCAGCGATATCCTGCGCGTCAAGGGAGGCACCTTGTTCACCGTGCCGCCCGATCAATCCTTGCGCGAAGCGGTCGAGACGATGGCCGATCGGGATATCGGCTCGCTGATCGTGATGGAACGCGGCGCGATGGTCGGCATGCTGAGTTTTCGCGAGGTCATCAAGGCCTTGGCAAGCAATCGCGGCACCGTCGGCGACAGCGAGGTGCGCAGCGTGATGGACGAACAACCGCTGACCTGTTCGCCCGACACCGAGATCGACGACGTGCGGCGGATGATGCTGGAGCGCCATGCCCGCTACATGCCGGTGCTGGCCCAAAGCACGCTGATGGGCGTGATCTCGTTTTATGACGTGGCCAAGGCGGTCGTCGAAAGTCAGGATTTCGAGAACCGGATGCTGAAAGCGTACATCCGCGATTGGCCGGTCGAAGACGGCCGCGACGAAGCCAAGGCCGAACCCGAATCTCGTTGATCGGTATTCAACTCCGCAGCGCCTGCCGTGCGGCGGCAAGGCCGCTGCGCACGGCGCCTTCGAGGGTGGCGGGGTAAGGCCCATCGACATAATCGCCGGCTGCAAGCAGCCGCTCTGCAATGTGCATCGGCGGGCGTTGCAAACCGGGGGTGCAGCGAAAGGTGGCGCGTTTGTCGGTCAGCACCTGCAGCAATTGCGGGGCTGCCTTCAAATGGACACCGAGCTGTTCGCTCAATTGGTCGAGGGCCAGTGCGGCCAGCGGCTCGATGCCGTGCTCCAGCCATGGTGCCGCGCCGCTGATCACCAGTGTCAGCAAGCCGTCGGCGCCATCCAGTTGCCCTTGATCGAAGACAAACTGCACCGGACGCCGGGTCGAGTCGCACCACATCGCCATCATGGGCAGCGGCAGGCGGCTGCCTTCGCTGCGCACGCTCAGGGTGACGATCGGCTCGAAGCGCAGGCCCTCAGCGACACGGCTCCAGGTGTCATTGATCGGTCTTGCCAGGCGTGTCGCTTCGGTCGCCGTGCTGGCGACGATGACGGACGAAAACGCTTCGCCGTCGACGCGCCAGCCTTGCACCGGCATCGCTGCCAGTTCGCGCACCCGATGCCCCAGCCGCAAGTCCGCGCCGGCAGCCGCCAGCCGGGCCAGCGCGGGAGCAGGCAACAGATCGCTCAAGCGACGCCGCGGCCACAGCAGATCGGCTGCGCCGGGTCCGGCAAACAGAGCGTCGCGCAAGATGCGCAGGAAAACGGCTGCACTCGCCTGATCACTCGGTGTATTCAGGGCAGCGACACAAAGCGGATCGATCACGCTCTCGCGCAGCCGGATCGGCAGCTTGGCGGTGAGGTCGGCGACGCTCAAAGAAGGCGCGCAGCGAAAGCCTTGCAGGCGCCAGCCAGCAGCCGCACGCAACAGCGCCAGCCGTTCGTGCCACGACCAGCGGTGCTGGCCCAGCACGCCGCGGATGAATGCCGGAACGGCCGGCCCCGCTCCGAGTTGCAGGCCGCTGCCATCGGGATAGACCAGCCGCAACGGTGAACGCAGCAGCACATCATCCGGTTCGATGCCGACCCGTCGCATCAGCGCGAGCGTTTCGCAGTAGGCGCCGATCAAGATGTGCTGACCGTTGTCGATGCCACCCAAGACCTCATGGCCAGGCACCTGGCGGGCTCGACCGCCGGGTTGCGCTGCCATTTCAAACAACGTGACAGCGCAGCCCGAGTCGACCAGTTCGACTGCTGCCGCCAATCCAGCCCAGCCCGCGCCGATCACTGCCATCCGGGACGCGCGCGCCGGCTTGACGAGGCTCGGACCCACCGTTCAACGCCCGCGCAAGTGGGTGCGGGTGGCAATCCAGAGTTTGCGCAGCGGTGTCAGCGACACCTTCTGATGCAGCACCTGAAACCCGGCGGCTTCGATCTCGCGCAACAGGCTGCGGTAGATATTGGCCATCATCAGCCCGGGTTTCTGCGCGACCCGGTCGCGTTCAGGCAGCAGCGCCAACGCCTCGTCGTAGATGGCGTGGGCGCGGTCGGCCTGAAAGCGCATCAGGGCCTGGAAGCGGTCGCTGTATCCCCAGGGTGGCTGGCGCAGCAGCAACTCGCTCGCCTTGACCTCGAATTGCTGCAGCTCCGAGATCGGCAAGTAGATGCGGCCCCGGCGCGCGTCGTCACCGACATCGCGAATGATGTTGGTCAACTGCATTGCCAAGCCAAGCTTGTGTGCATAGTGCAGCGTGCTGTCGCTGCTGCGGCCGAAGATATTGGCCGCCACCTCGCCGACCTCGCCGGCCACCAAGTGGCAATAACGCGCGAGTCCGGCGAAATCGAGGTAGCGATTCTGGCTGAGGTCCATCTGGCAGCCCTCGATCACGGCCAACAGGTGGCGGGCCTCGATGCCGAACTCGGCTGTCAATGGCAGCAGCGCCTTGGTAACCGGATGGGTCGGCTGCCCGGCAAAACTGGCGACCACTTCGGATTGCCACCAGGCCAGTTTGGTGGCGGCTACACCTGGGTCGCTGACTTCATCGACGACGTCATCGACCTCGCGACAAAATGCATAAAACGCGGTAATTGCGGCACGCCTGGGCGGCGGCAGGAACAGAAATGCGTAATAGAAACTCGAGCCGCTGCCGGCCGCCTTGTCCTGCACATATTGCTGCGGGCTGAGCGCCGCCCTGCGCTGCACTGGTGAATCCGTTACCGACGTCATGCAGCCGGCCTTGACGACAATGCTGGCGCATCGGTGACGCGCAGCGCGCGCCACAGCAGCAGCGGCCCGTCAGCCATTCGCAGCCGCGGCCGCCGGGTCAAGGTATCGAAGCCATTGGCCTCGATCTTGTCGAGTATTCGCAGGCCACCCTGGACCACCAGGCGCAGCTCCCAACCGGCGCGCCCGCCGAGTTGAAAGACCAAAGCCTGACCCTGCAACATCAGCGAACGCGCCCAACGGGTCTCGCTGGCCAGCAATGCGCGCAGTGCGGCGCTGTCTTCGCGGGCAAACAGGCGATCCGGGTCCACGTGGTGCTCCAGGCAATCGGCAAGCGGCAGATAAAGGCGACCTCTGGCCAGGTCAGTGCCGAGGTCCTGCCAGAAATTGATCAGCTGCAGTGCGCTGCAGACGGCATCCGATTGTCGCAGCGCCTGCGGATCGTCGACGCCGTACAGATGCAAAAGCAGGCGGCCGATGGGGTTGGCCGAGCGGCGGCAGTAATCGAGCAGCTCGGCTCGGTCCTGGTAGCAGGGTTTGGTCAAATCCTGACGGAACGCGCTCAGCAGGTCGTCGAAGGGACGCAGTGGCAATTTCCAGCGTTGCATCGCCTCGGCCAGCGAGGTGAACACCGGCTGCCATCGGGACGATGCGGGCTCGCCGTCGGCTACCGCATGCAGGTCATTTCGATACGCGGCCAGATCGGCGAGCCGCTGATCAGCCGAGGCTTCGCCTTCGTCGGCCAAGTCGTCGGCGGTTCGAGCAAACCAGTAGATGGCCGCGACAGCCGGCCGCAAGCGGGGCGGACACAACACCGAAGCCACCGGAAAGTTCTCGTAATGATCGACGCTCACGGCGACATTGTCCACACACTCGATTGACAAGCTTTGGCTGTGACAATTATATTACTGACCAATCAGTCAGTTACTCGCTGCCATGGATACCGTTCGCACCCGCGTCGCCACCTTCGTCGTTTGTTTGCTGCTGCTGGCCGGCTGCTCTCGCGAGGCACCAGTGGTCGAGCCGGTTCGCGCCGTGAGGACGTTGACCGTCGCCACCGATACCGCAGGCGGATCGATCAGTTATGCGGCCGAAATTCGCGCCCGCACCGAATCTCGCCTGTCGTTTCGGGTGCCCGGCAAGCTGCTGCAACGCCGCGTCGAGCTGGGAAGTCGGGTGCGTGCGGGCCAGGTGTTGGCGCAACTCGACTCACGCGATCTGCTACTGGGTCAGCAGGGCGCGCAGGCTTCGCTCGCCGCGGCCAAGGCATCGCTGGATCAGGCCGAGGCCGATTTCGCCCGCTCCAACGAACTTCGCGTGCAGGGCTTCATCGGCGCCGCCGAACTTGAGCGACGTCAGACCGCTTTGAAGGCAGCCCAGGCCCAGGCCGAGCAGGCCCGGACCCAGCTATCGGTGCAAACCAATCAGGCCCGATATGCCGATCTGGTGGCGGACGTCGGCGGCGTCGTGACCGGTGTGGACGCCGAACCCGGAATGGTTCTGGCAGCCGGTACGCCGGTGCTGCGGCTGGCCCACGACGGGCCGCGCGACGTGGTCTTTTCGGTTCCGGAAGACAAGGTGGCGCTGGTCCGCAAGGTGGCCGGTGAACCGGCCGGACTGCGTGTCGATCTCTGGGGCGACAACAACCGTACATGGCACGCCACCTTGCGCGAGGTGTCGGCTTCAGCCGATCCGGTCACCCGTACCTTTCTGGTCAAGGCCGATCTCGAACCGGCTGCCGCCAACGACGTGCGGCTTGGCCAGACGGCCACTGTCGTCGTCGACTTGCCGCGGGTGGCCGGCATCAACAAGCTGCCGCTGTCGGCGCTTAAAGAGGAGAAGGGGCGCACGGTCGTCTGGATTGTCGACCCGACGGCCATGACCGTCAGCGCGCACGCCGTCGAGGTGGCCGGAATCGACGGCAACGAGGCCGTCGTGACGTCGGGCCTGCAGGCCGGTCAACTTGTCGTGACTGCCGGCGTGCATGTGCTCAACCCGGGGCAGAAGGTCAAGTTGTACGCCGAGCCAGGGGCTGCACGTGCGCCCGCTTTGGCCACCGCTGGCAGCCAGACCCGACCATGAGCGCAACTGCCGACAGTGAACCCCAGACGCCGGGTTCTCCCGGCGGGTCCGGTTTCGAGCCGGGCCAGCGCTTCAACATCTCACGCTGGGCCATCGAACGGCCGGCGCTGACGCGATATCTGCTGGTGGTGCTGATGCTGCTCGGTGCAGCGGCCTATTTCCAGTTGGGCCAGAACGAGGATCCGCCGTTCACCTTTCGGGCCATGGTGGTTCGCGTCTACTGGCCGGGCGCCACCGCGCAGCAGATGGCCGAACAGGTCACTGACAAGATCGAGCGCACGCTGCAGGAAGTGCCGTATGCCGACAAGATCCGCAGCTATTCGAAGCCCGGCGAGGCGCAGATCATTTTCCAGGTCAAGGATTCGTCGCCGCCGCAGCAGATGGCCGAGATCTGGTACACCGTCCGCAAGAAGGTCGGCGATTCCCGCGGGTCATTGCCGGCCGGCGTGGTCGGGCCGTTTTTCAATGACGAGTTCGGCGACGTCTACGGATCGATCTATGCGCTGGCGGCCGACGGCTTCAGTTATGCCGAACTGAAACAGCAGGCCGACGAGGTTCGTCAGCGCCTGCTGCGCGTCAAGGATGTGCGCAAGGTCGAGATTTTCGGTGCGCAGGACGAAAAGCTGTTCATCGAGATTTCGCAGCTCCGGCTGGCGCAGCTCGGCCTTGATCTGAACCAGGTGCTGGCACAGCTCGGCCAGCAAAATGCCATCGAGTCGGCGGGCCAGATCACCACCCCGATCGATTCGGTGCAGGTACGCGTCGGTGGCCAGTTCAACAGCGTCGACCAGCTGCGCAATTTCGCGATCCGTGCCGGTGCAGCGAGCCTGAAACTGGGCGACTTTTCAACCATCACGCGCGCCTATGTCGACCCACCACAGGTCAAGGTTCGCCATCAGGGCCGCGAAGTGCTTGCGCTGGGCGTGTCGATGGCCGCCGGTGGCGACATCATCGAGCTGGGCAAGGCCTTGCAGCAGGCCACCAACGCGATCCGCGCCGATCTGCCGATCGGCATCGAGATGGAGCAGTTCCAGAACCAGTCGACGGTGGTTGCACGTTCGGTCAACGAATTTGTCGGTGTGCTGATGGAGGCGGTGCTGATCGTGTTGCTGGTCAGCTTCATCAGCCTGGGGCTGCACTTCAAGCCCGGCAGCTGGCGCTTCACGATCGACTGGCGGCCCGGGCTGGTGGTCGGCATCACGATTCCGCTGGTGTTGTCCATCACTTTCGTCGCGATGTACTACTGGGGCGTCGGCCTGCACAAGATCTCGCTCGGCTCGCTGATCATTGCGCTGGGCCTGCTGGTCGACGACGCGATCATCGCCGTCGAGATGATGGTTCGCAAGCTTGAGGAAGGCTACGACAAGCTGCGCGCTGCCACCTTCGCCTACGAGGCGACCGCGATGCCGATGTTGACCGGCACATTGATCACCGCGGTCGGCTTCTTGCCGATCGGTCTCGCGCGCTCGACGGTGGGCGAATATACGTTCGCAATCTTTGCGGTAACTGCTGCCGCGTTGCTGATTTCGTGGCTGGTCTCGGTCTACTTCGTGCCCTATCTCGGCACCCGCCTGTTGAAGGCGCCGCCCCACGCGGCGGCGTCGGGCGAGGGCGGTGCAGGCCCGCATGAATTGTTCGATACGCCGTTTTACGATCGATTTCGCGCCACCGTCAACTGGTGCGTGGCCCACCGCTGGATCACGATTGCGCTGACCATATCGAGCCTGCTGCTCGGCGTGTTCGGAATGACGCGGGTGCAGAACCAGTTTTTTCCGGATTCGAGTCGGCTCGAGGTACTGGTCGATCTGTGGTACCCGGAAGGCACGTCATTCATTGCCAACGAAGCCACCACACGCCGGGTCGAACAGCGTCTGATGCAACTCGACGAGGTGGCCAGCGTCAGCACCTGGGTCGGCAGCGGCGTGCCACGTTTTGCGCTGACGATCGACCAGATCTTTCCGCAGACCAATGTCAGCCAGGTGCTGCTGCTGGCACGTGATCTGCGTGCGCGAGAGACGCTTCGCAAGCGCTTGCCTGCACTGTTGGCAACCGAGTTCCCGGAAGCCAGGGGCCGCGCCAAATTGCTGCCGAATGGCCCACCGGTGCCTTACCCGGTGCAGTTCCGCGTGGTCGGTCCGGAAGCGGCCCAAGTACGCATCTACGCCGATGAGGTCAAGGCCATCATGCGTGGCAATCCGAACCTGCGCGGCGTCAATGACAACTGGAACGAATCGGTCAAGGTCGTCAGGCTCGATATCGATCAGGCCAAGGCGCGGGCTCTGGGTGTCACCAGCCAAGGCATCGCGCAGGCGGCGCGAACCATCAACAGCGGGGTGCCGGTCGGCCAGTACCGCGATGGCGACAAGCTGATCGACATCGTGCTGCGCCAGCCGCATGCCGAGCGCGATGCGATCAGCGATCTGTCGAGCGCCTATGTGCCGACCTCCGGCGGCCGCAGCATTCCGCTCGGCCAGATCGCCCGACCGAGCTTCGGCTGGGAGCCGGGCGTCTTGTGGCGCGAGGGCCGCGACTATGCTGCCACGGTGCAGGGCGATATCGTCGACGGCATTCAGGGCGCCACCGTGACGGGCCAGGTCGAGCCGCTGTTTACGCCATTGCGCACGCGCATGGCACCGGGCTATCGGATCGAGGTGGCCGGCGCGGTCGAGGAAAGCAGCAAGGGGCAAGGCTCGATAGCAGCCGGCGCGCCGCTGATGCTGTTCATCATGTTCACGCTGCTGATGCTGCAATTGCACAGCTTCAGCCGCAGCATCCTGGTTTTTCTGACCGGACCGCTCGGCATCGCGGGTGTCGCCGCCGCGTTGCTGTTGCTCGATCGACCGTTCGGCTTTGTTGCCTTGCTCGGGGTGGTTGCCTTGATGGGAATGATCATGCGCAATTCGGTGATCCTGATCGACCAGATCGAACAGGACCGGGCGCGCGGCGTGCCGGCCTGGACGGCCGTGGTCGAGTCAGCGGTACGTCGCTGCCGGCCGATCGTGTTGACCGCTGCAGCCGCCGTGCTGGCGATGATTCCTTTGTCGCGCAGCGTTTTCTGGGGGCCGATGGCGGTGGCGATCATGGGCGGGCTGCTGGTCGCCACGGTGCTGACGCTGCTGTCGCTGCCAGCGATGTATGCGGCATGGTTTCGTGTCAAGCCAGCCCCGTGATCGGGTGCTGCACGCCGCTTTGCGGGCAGGGTCGCGGGCAAGGTTAAAATCCGCGGTTATCTCAAGACGAGGCGCAGCTGGGTCGCCATTGTTTTGCAGGGCCAGCGCGGGTGGCGAAATTGGTAGACGCACCAGGTTTAGGTCCTGACGCCAGCAATGGTGTGGGGGTTCGAGTCCCCCCCGCGCACCAGAATTTTTTTCAAGTTTCGATTTCAGAAAGTGTTCCTGATATGTCCGTGAACGTTGAAACCCTCGACAAGCTCGAACGCCGCATCACGCTGACGCTGCCGGCTGAATCGATTACCAATGAAGTGAATACGCGCCTGAAGCGCCTGGCGCGAACGGTCAAGGCGGATGGCTTTCGCCCCGGCAAGGTGCCGTTGAGTGTGGTGCAGCAGCGCTACGGTTATTCCGTGCACTACGAGGTGATGAACGACAAGGTCGGACAGGCTTTCTCCGATGCCGCGAGCGAGGCCAAGCTGCGGGTCGCCGGCGCACCGAAGATTACCGAGAAAGGCGATGCGCCAGAGGGTGAGATTGCCTTCGACGCGACCTTCGAGGTTTATCCTGAGGTCAAGTTCGGTGACCTGGCCAGTGCGGAAATCGAGCGCGTCAGCACCGAGGTGAGCGAACAGGCGATCGACAAGACGCTCGACATCCTGCGCAAGCAGCGGCGCAGCTTCGCGCAGCGCGCGCAGACCGATGCGGCAGCCGAAGGCGACCGGGTGACGATCGACTTCGAAGGCAAGATCGACGGCGTCCCGTTTGAGGGCGGCAAGGCCGAGGCCTACCAGTTCATGATCGGCGAAGGCCAGATGCTCGAAGCCTTCGACAAGGCGGTGCGCGGCATGAAGACCGGCGAGTCGAAAACCTTCCCGCTGCAGTTTCCCGACGATTACCAGGGCAAGGACGTGGCCGGCAAAGAGGCCGATTTTCTGGTCACCCTCAACAAGATCGAAGCGCAACATCTGCCCGAGGTCAACGAGGCGCTGGCCAAGTCGCTTGGCATTGCCGACGGCACGGTCGAGGCCTTGCGCGCCGATATCAAGAAAAATCTGGAGCGCGAAGTCAAGTTCCGCGTGTTGGCCCGCAACAAGGCCGCGGTGATGGACGGTCTGGTCAAGCTGGCCGAACTCGATGTGCCCAATTCGTTGGTGCAGGGTGAATGCGACCGGATGATCGAGAACGCTCGTGCCGACTTGAAGAAGCGTGGCATCAAGGATGCCGACAAGACGCCAATTCCGCCCGAGATCTTCTCACCGCAGGCCGAGCGACGGGTCCGTCTCGGCCTGGCCGTTGCCGAACTCGTTCGGGCCAACAACCTGCAAGCCAAACCAGAGCAACTGCAGGCGCACATCGAAGAAATGTCGCAAAGCTACGAGAAGCCGGCAGAGGTCATGCGCTGGTACCTGGGCGACCGGCAGCGGATGGCCGAAGTCGAGGCGGTGGTGGTAGAGAACAACGTCGCTGAATTCGTGATGTCAAAGGCGAAGGTCGTCGACAAAGTCTTGCCGTTCGATGAATTGATGGCGGCGCCGAACTGAGGCGAATGACGCCACGTCACCGCGGCCACCCGGCGCCACAGGGCACCGCACCGTCAGGGCGGTGCCCTGATTGTTTGACGGTGCACTCTCTTGCGGCCGGATAATCGGTCCCAACATTCGACCTATTCCGATTTCACTTTTTCGAAGGATACCTGTCATGAGCGCACTCGACACCCAAGCCCTGGGCATGGTTCCGATGGTCATCGAGCAATCGGGGCGCGGCGAACGCGCCTACGACATCTACTCGCGTCTGCTGCGTGAGCGAATTGTTTTTTTGGTGGGACCGGTCAATGATCAGTCTGCCAATGTGGTTGTCGCGCAGCTGCTGTTTCTTGAAAGCGAAAACCCGGACAAGGATATCTTCTTCTACATCAACTCGCCCGGCGGTTCGGTCAGCGCGGGGATGTCGGTATTCGACACCATGCAGTTCATCAAGCCGCAGGTATCGACGCTTTGCATGGGAATGGCCGCCAGCATGGGCTCTTTCCTGCTGGCCGCCGGCGCCAAGGGCAAACGCTTGGCGCTGCCCAATTCACGCATCATGATTCACCAGCCGTCCGGCGGAACCCAGGGGCAGGCGTCGGACATCGAGATTCAGGCGCGCGAGATTCTGAAATTGCGCGAGAACCTGAACAAGATCCTGGCAGATCGTACCGGCCAGCCGCTGGAGAAGATCCGGCTCGATTCCGAACGCGACTTCTTCATGTCCGCACCGGAGGCGCTCGACTACGGTCTGATCGATCAGGTGATCGATCACCGCCCCTGAACAAGGCCGCCCCCGCGGGCCACCGCCACTTCGACTCGTCGCCGCGCGAGTTCGGCAGCCAGGAATGCGCTGCGGAGATGGCCTTTCTCTCGGCGGGGTCGGTGCGGCTTTTGTTCTATCATTTGTGTGCCATTCCCCTGAATCCTGAGCGAACCCATGGCCGATAAAAAAGGCTCATCGAGCGAAAAAGTGCTTTATTGCTCCTTTTGCGGCAAGAGCCAGCACGAGGTCAAGAAGCTCATTGCGGGCCCGTCGGTTTTCATCTGTGATGAATGCATCGAGCTGTGCAACGACATCATCCGGGACGAGGTTCCTGCCGAGGCGGGCGACGCGAAGGCTGGCAAGTCGGATCTGCCGATCCCCAGCGATATCAAGGCCAGTCTGGACAACTATGTGATCGGCCAGGAAGTGGCCAAGCGCATCTTGTCGGTTGCGGTCTACAACCATTACAAGCGGCTGCGCCACATGAGCCGCAGCAAAGAGGATGTCGAGCTGTCGAAGAGCAACATCCTGCTGATCGGGCCAACCGGTTCGGGCAAGACCTTGCTCGCCCAGACCCTTGCTCGTCTGCTCAACGTGCCGTTCGTGATCGCCGACGCCACCACGCTGACCGAAGCGGGTTATGTCGGCGAGGATGTCGAGAACATCATCCAGAAGCTGCTGCAGAACTGCAATTACGACGTCGAACGCGCGCAGCGCGGAATCGTCTACATCGACGAGATCGACAAGATCTCGCGCAAGTCCGACAACCCGTCGATCACCCGTGATGTATCGGGCGAAGGGGTGCAGCAGGCCTTGCTGAAGCTGGTCGAAGGAACAATGGCGTCGGTGCCGCCGCAGGGCGGTCGCAAACATCCTAATCAGGATTTCCTGCAGATCGATACCACCAACATCCTGTTCATCTGTGGTGGTGCATTCGACGGCCTTGAAAAGGTGATTCAGAACCGCTCCGAGAAGTCGGGCATCGGGTTCGGCGCAACGGTCAAGACCAAGAGCGAGCGCGGCGTCGGCGAGGTATTCCGCGAAGTCGAGCCTGAAGACCTGATCAAGTTCGGACTGATCCCCGAGCTGGTTGGTCGTCTGCCCGTCGTCGCAACACTGGGCGAGCTGACCGAAGACGCCATGGTGCAGATCCTGACCGAGCCAAAAAATGCGCTGGTCAAGCAGTATCAGAAATTGTTCGCAATGGACGATGTCGAACTCGAGATCCGACCGTCCGCTCTGCTCGCGATCGCGCGCAAGGCATTGGCCCGCAAGACCGGTGCCCGTGGCCTGCGTTCCATTCTGGAACTGGCGCTGATCGACACCATGTTCGACCTGCCAACGCTCAATGGCGTGGCCAAGGTCGTGATGGATGAACACACCATCGAAGAAGAAGCGGCTCCGCTGCTCGTCTACCACGAGCAGGCCAAAGCCAGCGCCTGAGGGATTGGTGCCGCGTCGCGGGCGACCACCGCTTGCCGCACGGCTTCTTGCAATTGAACGCTCGGACCCTAAATGGGTACGAGAAAGAGAGGTTCCCTCATGTCCGGACATCCCGTTTTACCCGCCGAGCGGATCACGCTGCCGCTGTTGCCGCTGCGCGATGTGGTGGTCTTCCCGCACATGGTCATTCCCTTGTTCGTCGGCCGCCCGAAATCGATCAAGGCGCTCGAGGCTGCAATGGAAGCCGGCCGCCAGATCATGCTGGTGGCCCAGAAGGCCGCCGGCAAGGACGAGCCCAAGCCGGACGACATGTTCGAGGTCGGCTGCGTCTCCAGCATCCTGCAAATGCTGAAATTGCCTGACGGCACCGTCAAGGTGCTGGTCGAAGGTATCCAGCGCGCCAATACGCACGAAATCCGCGACAACGGCGAACATTTCATCGCCGATGTGACGCCGGTGCCGCCGCAGGCCGATGCCAAGCCCGAGATCGAGGCCTTGCGCCGTGCCGTGACGCAGCAGTTCGACCAATACGTCAAGCTGAACAAGAAGATCCCGCCAGAGATCCTGACCTCGATTGCCGGCATCGACGATGCCGGGCGCCTGGCCGATACGATCGCCGCACACCTGCCACTCAAGCTGGAAAACAAGCAATCGGTGCTCGATCTGGTCGATGTCGACAAGCGGCTGGAAAAACTGCTCGAGCAGCTCGAGCACGAGGTCGACATCCTGCAGGTCGAAAAGCGCATCCGTGGCCGCGTCAAGCGGCAGATGGAAAAGAGCCAGCGCGAGTATTACCTGAACGAACAGGTCAAGGCGATCCAGAAAGAGCTCGGCGACGGCGAAGAAGGCGCCGACATGGAAGAGCTCGAGAAGAAGATCATTGCCGCCAAGATGCCGAAAGAGGCGCGCAAGAAGGTCGATGCCGAAGTGAAGAAGCTGAAGCTGATGTCACCGATGTCGGCCGAAGCGACCGTTGTGCGCAACTATGTCGACACGCTGGTCAATCTTCCGTGGGCGAAAAAGACCAAGATCAAGCACGATCTGACGTTTGCCGAGAATGTGCTGAACGAGGATCACTTCGGCCTCGAGAAGGTCAAGGACCGTATCCTTGAATACCTCGCGGTGCAGCAACGCGTCGACAAGGTCAAGTCGCCGATCCTGTGCCTGGTCGGCCCTCCGGGTGTCGGCAAGACCTCGCTTGGCCAGTCGGTGGCGCGCGCCACCGGTCGCAAGTTCGTCCGCATGGCGCTGGGTGGCGTTCGCGACGAGGCCGAGATTCGCGGCCATCGCCGCACCTATATCGGCTCGATGCCGGGCAAGGTGCTGCAAAGCCTGACCAAGGCAGGCACCAAGAACCCGCTGTTCCTGCTCGACGAGATCGACAAGCTCGGCATGGACTTCCGTGGCGATCCGTCATCGGCGCTGCTCGAGGTTCTTGATCCCGAGCAGAATCACACCTTCAGCGATCACTATGTCGAGGTCGATTTCGACCTCAGCGACACCATGTTCATCGCGACATCGAACTCGATGAACATCCCGCCGGCGCTGCTCGACCGGATGGAAGTGATCCGCCTGTCGGGATATACCGAAGACGAGAAGGTCAACATTGCGCAGCGTTATCTGTTGCCGAAGCAGCGCAAGAACAACGGCGTCAAGGATGAGGAGATGGACGTCGACGAATCGGCGATCCGCGGCATCATCCGCTACTACACGCGCGAAGCCGGTGTGCGGTCGCTCGAGCGCGAAATCTCGAAGATCTGCCGCAAGGTGGTGAAGGGCAGCCAGCTCAAGCAGAACGACGGCAAGGTGCTGGTGACGCAGGACAACCTGAACGACTTTCTGGGCGTCCGCAAGTTCGACTATGGCCAAGCCACCAAGCAGAACCAGGTCGGCCAGGTGGTGGGCCTTGCCTGGACGGAAGTCGGCGGCGACCTGCTGACCATCGAAGCAGCGGCAATGCCGGGCAAGGGCAACATCATTCGCACCGGCTCGTTGGGCGACGTGATGAAGGAGTCGGTCGAGGCGGCTCGTTCAGTGGTTCGCAGCCGCGCGCGCCGATTGGGCATCAAGGATGAGATGTTCGAGAAGCGCGATGTCCACGTGCATGTGCCTGACGGTGCAACACCCAAGGACGGCCCCAGTGCGGGTGCTGCGATGACAACCGCCTTTGTCTCCGCGCTGACCGGTATTCCGGTGCGTGCGGACGTGGCGATGACCGGCGAGATCACGCTGCGTGGCGAAGTCACTGCCATCGGCGGCTTGAAGGAAAAGCTGCTGGCAGCGCACCGCGGTGGCATCAAGACCGTCCTGATTCCGGAAGAGAACGTGAAGGATCTGCAGGAGATCCCCGAGAACGTCAAGAATCACCTCGAGATCATTCCGGTCAAGTGGGTCGACCGCGTGCTTGAACTGGCGTTGGAAAGAATGCCCGAACCATTGCCTGAAGCGCTGCCCGATGAAGAGCCGGTCAAGGTCGATGTCAAGCCGGCAGAGAAGGCTGCATCGTCGGATTCGAGCACCGACGGATTGACCCATTGAACGGCAGATGGGGCGGCTGCGGTTGCTGCCGCCTCATTGCCAATCTTCAGGAAAATGGGTTAGAATTGCGGCTCTGCTGAAAACGGGTAGGCGTCAAGATAGCCGTTCAGCAAGGCAAGTTTCGCGGGAATAGCTCAGTTGGTAGAGCGCAACCTTGCCAAGGTTGAGGTCGCGAGTTCGAGTCTCGTTTCCCGCTCCACGTTTCAATGAAGGGAAGCTCCGGCTTCCCTTTTTTGTCGGTAACATCGAATCAGGCAGCTCTGCCTGATCCATGCGGCGCGATAGCAAAGCGGTTATGCACCGGATTGCAAATCCGTATAGCCCGGTTCGACTCCGGGTCGCGCCTCCAGAAGACAACGAGCGGCCCATGCGTTCGCCGAGAAAGACCACCGCAGCGCTGCCGACGCATTGGCAGGATGACTTCGGTCGACACCACCTGCGCGAGCGGGGTCGGGGTCAGGGCGACTTAACCGGCCGTACGGTGCGGCATCGCGGACCGCGTTGCGCAGCACGTGCCGGGGTAGCCGGTTTGGTGCTGACCGCGATCAGACCCGTCGAGCGCTATCGCGATCCATCATCGGCTCCTGTCCCCTTTGCGTTCAAGCAGTCGAACAAAGCGCCGTCTCGGGATCGGCCCTGTCGGAAAGCGCCGTCACACGAGCGCGCCGCTTGCCTGCGAACTTCAGCCCGCGCATGTCCGACCATGTCGTTGTCTTCGTAGCCAGATCCAGTTCCATGAAGCGAGATCCGATCGCTGGCCAACTGAAGGCCGCCTTCACCAACATGGTTTGCGTCCGCGGCGCTCGCGAGCACAACCTTCGCGATGTCGATGTAGACATCCCTCGCGATTCGCTGGTGGTGTTTTCGGGCGTCTCCGGCTCCGGCAAGTCGTCGCTGGCGTTCGGCACCATCTACGCCGAGGCGCAGCGGCGTTACTTCGAATCGGTGTCGCCGTACGCGCGCCGGCTGATCGATCAGGTCGGCGTTCCCGATGTCGATTCGATCGACGGACTGCCGCCGGCTGTCGGTCTGCAACAGCAGCGTGGCACGCCAAATGCACGCTCTTCCGTCGGAAGCGTGACGACGTTGTCGAGCCTGTTGCGCATGCTCTATTCGCGAGCGGGCAACTATCCGGCGCGCCAGCCGATGCTTTACGCGGAAGACTTCTCCCCGAATACGCCGCAGGGCGCGTGTCCCGAATGCCACGGCCTCGGCCGTGTCTTCGAGGTCACCGAGCGCACGCTGGTGCCGGATGACTCGCTGACCATCCGCGAGCGCGCCGTGGCCGCGTGGCCCACCGCCTGGCAAGGCCAGAACTTGCGCGACATTCTCGTGACGCTTGGCCACGACGTCGACTTGCCATGGCGCGAGCTGCCGAAGAAACAACGCGACTGGATCCTCTTCACCGACGAGCAGCCGACGGTGCCTGTGTATGCGGGTTTCTCGCCGGCCGAGGTTCGCGCAGCGCTGCGGGCCAAGACGGAGCCCAGTTATCAGGGCACCTTCATCGGCGCGCGCAAGTATGTTCTGCAGACGTTCGCGACCAGCCAGAGCGCGCTGATGAAGAAGCGCGCCGCGGGCTTCATGATCGGCGCGATCTGCAAGCTTTGTGAAGGCAAGCGGCTCAAACGCGAAGCGCTTTCCGTGACGTTTGCGGGGCTCGACATCGGCGCGATGACGCAGATGCCGCTGGATGATCTCGCAATCAAGCTCGCGATGGCGGCGCGTGGTGAATTCGACGCGGCAGCATCCGGGGCAACGTTGAGCCGTGACGATGCGGATGCCGACACGCGCCGGCGCGTGAAGGCCGGCGGCTCCGCTCATGCTGCGGCCAACGACGCGCGTCGCACGCCAAACCTCTCGGCCGAGAAACGCATCGCCGCGCAGCGCATCTGCAGCGATCTGGTGGCGCGCATCGCGACATTGCAGGACCTCGGGCTCGGCTATCTTTCGCTGGACCGAAGCACACCGACGCTCTCGCCGGGCGAGCTGCAACGCTTGCGTCTGGCAACGCAGATCCGCTCGAACCTGTTCGGCGTCGTTTACGTTCTCGATGAACCGACCGCCGGCCTGCACCCGGCCGACAGCGAGGCCTTGCTTCATGCGCTCGAACAGCTGAAACGCTCCGGCAATTCGATCTTTGTCGTCGAGCATGATCTCGCGATGATGCGGCGCGCCGATTGGCTGGTCGATGTCGGACCTGAAGCCGGTGAGAAGGGCGGCCGCGTGCTGTACAGCGGACCCCCCGCCGGCCTGGAATCAGTTGCGGATTCGCAAACGGCGGCCTACCTTTTCGAAAAGGCGATGGTGGTTCCTCGCGTGCCACGCGCAGCGGCCGAGTGGATCGAATTGCGGCATATCCGCGTCAACAACCTGCAGGACGTCGATGCGAAGTTTCCGCTCGGGTTGCTGACCGCGGTGACAGGCGTTTCCGGTTCAGGAAAGTCGAGTCTGGTGACCGTGGCGCTGGTCGATCTGGTGCGGGCGCATCTCGGTGCAGCCGAAGTCGACGAGACGGCCGATACGTCGTTTGCCGAAGGCGAGGCCGCGCCGCGCGCCTCCGGGATGCTGCATGGCGGCATCGGCGGCATCAAGCGTGTCGTGCAGGTGAACCAGAAGCCGATCGGACGCACGCCGCGGTCGAACCTGGCGACCTACACCGGCCTCTTCGATCACGTGCGCAAACTGTTCGCGGCGACACCTGCTGCGCGGCAGCGCCACTTCGACGCAGGGCGCTTTTCCTTCAACCTCCCGAAGGGCCGCTGTGAGACTTGCGAGGGTGAAGGCTTCGTCACAGTCGAGTTGCTCTTCATGCCGAGCGTCTACGCGCCCTGCCCGAAGTGCCAAGGTGCGCGCTTCAACGACGCGACGCTGTCGGTCCACCTGCACGGCAAGTCGATCGCCGACGTGCTGGCGATGACAGTCGACGAGGCGCACGCGTTCTTCGTTGACGAAGCGGCCGTTGCACGGCCGCTGTCGCTGCTCTCGCAGATCGGCTTGGGTTACTTGCGACTGGGCCAACCGGCGACCGAGTTGTCGGGTGGCGAAGCGCAGCGAATCAAGCTGGCGACGGAACTGCAGAGAGCGCAACGCGGCGACGCGCTGTACGTTCTCGACGAACCGACGACGGGGCTGCACGCAGCGGATGTCGATCGCCTGATGACGCAGTTGCAGAAGCTGGTTGACGCGGGCAACACGGTGATCGTCGTGGAGCACGAACTGCGCGTGATCGCACAGTGCGATTGGGTCCTCGACATCGGGCCAGGCGGCGGTGCCGCCGGTGGCCGGGTGGTCGCGTGCGGTACGCCGAGCGAAATGGCGCAGGTCTCGGGCAGCCGCACCGCGAGCTATCTGAAAGCAGCGCTACAACTCGACTGTTGAAATGTTTGAAAGCCGATGTGATGCGGCTGGGCTCGCGTTGCGGATCGTCGCGCTTCGGGTCGGCGGGATTTCTTCGCGGTGACACCCTGCGACGCGACGCGCTAGAAACATGCCGCGTGGATCCGCAGCGGTCACGAAAAAAGGCCCAGATTGCGCAAACTGTAATGGCCGATGTTCGGCAGCACCGTCGCCATGTCGCCATCGGCCACACCGAACCAGTTGCCAAGGGTTGCGGCGAACTGGTCGACCGCGATACCCGGCAGCAGGCGGCCCTGGCCGACATCGTCGGGCCCGTTGTTGGCGATCACCGGTGGTGTGCCGTAGAAGCTGCGGCCCTTGACCGCGCCGCCCAGGACGAGATGCATGCTGCCCCAGCCGTGGTCGGAGCCGTCGCCATCGGTTGTCAGGGTGCGGCCGAAATCGGATGCGGTGAAGGTCGTGACGTCGGACGCCACGCCCAGGCTGACCGTCGCCGCATGGAAAGCGGCCAATGCATCGCCAACCGTGGTCATCAGCGCCGGATGGTCGGTGAGGATTCCATCATGGGTGTCGAAGCCGCCCAGTGAAACAAAAAACACCTGACGGCGGGTGCCGAGCGTGGCGCGCACCGAGATCAATCGAGCCACCATCGCCAGCTGCGACGCCAGGCTGTTGCCGGATGGAAACGGCGTCGCCAGTGGCGTGGCTGCGGCCAACGCTGCGCTCAATTGCGCATCGGCATCGATGGCCCGCTTCATCACCCGGCTGTGTTCGGCTTCGAACAAGTGGCTGCGCGGGGCTGTCACCAAGGCGCGCAAGGCATTCGAGCAGGCCTGCGAGCTGAACAGCGGTGCCTGCAGCGAGGTCAACGGAACCGAGCCGTTGCTGGTCACCTGATACTGCACCGCTTGTTTGCCCGCCAGATAGACGGCATTGCCGGCCACGCTGATGCACGTGAAGCTGGCGTTGCCATTGCCGGCGGCGAACAGGTCGCCGATCCGGCCACCCCAGCCAGAGGTCGAGCCTTCGGGCGATGACGATTGCCAGACCGACTGCTGGTCGTTGTGCGAAAACAGCTTGGGTGGCAGTGGCACCGACTTGTTGGCGTATTGGGTCTTGCTGGTCGGCTGCACCAAGGTACCGATATTCAACAGCACGGCCATCTGCCCGGCATCGAAGATCGGCACCAGCGGTGCGAGCTGTGCTGCCAGCGCATATTGCCGGCCGCCGGGCAGCGCGGTTGCCGGATTCAGGACAGTCGACGCCAGCGATTCGCGCGGCAGCGCAATCGCCGCGCGCTGAGCCTGGTAAGCCGCATAGCTGGCCGGATCGTAGGGGACGACGGTGTTGGCGTAGTCGTTGCCGCCATACAGAAACACGCAGACCAGCGCCTTGTAGTCGCTGGCTCCTGCCGCAGCCGCTTCGCCGAGTGCGGCCAGGTTGAGTGCCCAAGGCGCCGCAGCACCGGCCATCGACAGCGCACTGGAACGCTTGAGAAATTCGCGACGAGATGCGGTGGAGTTCATGGACATGCGACTCATTTCTGCGCCAGGTATTCAGGAGCTGCCATCACCAGCATCACCGCTGCGTACAGGCGGTTGTTCTGCCCGCTGGTGGTCGTGATGGCGATGGTGTCGAGTGCGGCCTTCAACGCCGTCAGGGTCGCCGGCGACAACTGCCCCGCGGCGAGGATCAGGTTGAGTTCGGCCAGCAGCGCGGCTGTGTCGCCAAGCAGACTGGCCAGGGTCGAATAATCGGCCCGCATGCCGGCAATGCCGTTGGCGATATTGCGTTGCATGAAGTTCAGGTAGCCGGCGACCGATGATTCGGTGGTGATCTGGAACTCGGGGGCAAACAGCGCCAGGTTGCCGATTGCACTGTTCGGCGGCACGTAACCGGGCCGGAAAAAATTGAATACCGACCCTGCACGCAACGGGCTTTGGCCAAGCCGTGTGGCCGGGTCCGACAGGTCGCCGATATTCCAGCTGTCGTCAGCCGAATTCAGATTGAAGGTGCGGGCCCACTGGATGAAGCGCAGCAGCGGTTCGCGCAGCTTGCCGAACGACGGGTCGGCCAACGCGGCGTCGCTGCGGGCTTCGTTGTCGAGCAGGATCGCGCTGATCACCGCTTTCATGTCGCCCTTGATGCCACGGCCGTTGTCGGCAAAGACGCCGGCGACCCGGGCGATATAAGCAGGGCTCGGGTTGCTGGTCACCAGGCGCTGGATCAACTGTCGACTGATGAAAGGCGCCATGTTCGGGTGGGCGACCAGGATATCGAGCGCCTGCCTGAGGCTTCGAGCGCCATCGGTACCGGCGGCGATCGTGCTGCCGAGCACGCGTTTTTCGCCGAGTTCGTGGCGGGCGGCGATCTGCACCATCGGCCGGATCACGCGGTCTGGCGTGTCAGCCGTGCCAACGCTGGTATCGAGATCCCAGCCGGTGAAAACGCGCGCCAGCTGACTCACGTCCTGCTGGGTATAAGTCTCGGTGGTGGCGCCGTTGGTCAACCGTGGCGTGCCATCGATGTTCAGATCGGTGAGGCCGATCGTGAACAGCTGCATCACCTCGCGCGCATAGTTTTCGTCAGGCACGCTGCCGGTCGCCGGATTGGCCTTGCGGTTGCCGCGATACGACAAGAAGCCGCCCATCGCGGTGCTTGTCGATACCTGTTCGAGCAACACCCGGTAGTTGCCGAAGGCATTGGCTTCCAGGATATCCGCGAAGGCCGCTGCCGAGAATGAGCGGAATGATGTCGATGCAATGTTCGAGATCGAGACCACGATGATCTCGGACAAGGCGAGCGTGACACGCTGGCGCAAGGTATCGGGGCTGCCGATCAACTTGCGCCACAACATGTTGTTGCTGCCGGTTTGCGAATTCTTGTAGGTGGCCGCGTCGAAACCTTTGCTGCGCAGCCACTCCACATGGCTGGTGCTGCGCGGCATATCGAACTGCTCGGCAAGCCAGCCAGCAGCCCCGGCAGCTCGGACCCGCTCGATTTCAACGCGATTGCCCGACAGCGCGGCCTGGGCCAGAAAGCGGGCCGCCTGAGCCTGGGTCAGCGGGGCCGCTGGCGCCGGAGCAGGGGCAGGGGCAGGGGCCGGGGCTGGAACCGGAGCCGGAGCCGGAGCGGGAGCGGGAGCGGGAGCAGGAGCAGGAGCGGGAGCAGGAGCAGGAGCGGGAGCAGGAGTGGGAGCAGGGGCGGGAGGCGCAGGTGCCAACGGCACGGTTTCTGCGCTGCCACCACCACCGCATCCCGCCAGCACCGCGGCGGCGAAACCTGCAATCGATATCCCCGGCAAGGCTGGCAAAGGCTCGGCGGCGAGTGATGGGCGAGAGGGTTGCGCCTCGGCAAGTTCCTCGAGATCGGCATGCAATTCGCTCGTCATCTGATTGCCCGTGGGCGGGCCCGGCGTTGGTCGACGATGGAATTGTCAGCTGCCGGCCTGCTGGTGCATGCGTCAATTACCAGTTGTTTCGCCGCTGGCATCCGACGATCGGCTGCCCGAAGTTGAGCGAACTGGCAAAACGAACCATACTCGGGGCAGCTCCGCCAAAGCCGTTCAGCTGACACCTCGTGGCGTCGTTTGAAGGGCTGAGGTGGCGCGCTTTTTGACCTCTCAGGAGACCGATATGGCCGTATGCCCACACTGCGACAAGCCGTTGAGCGAACTGACCGTCAACCCGATGGAGGGTCGAGCTGCCGGTCGGCCTGGCGTTCAACTGCATGTTGTTGTCTTGCCCCTCGTGCCAGAAGGCGATCGGCGCCACGGTTGATACGTCGGCGGCATTGCGCGACGTACGGTCCGAAATCGACAAGCTTTCCGAGAAGCTTGCAAAAACGGCCTGAATCGGGGCTGTCGATCGGCCTGCCCGCAACGGCGGCGCTGCCGTGCGCCCGCGGCTCAACCGTGCTGAATGGCAATCGTCTTGATGGCGGTGAAGCTGCGCAGGCCCTCAAAGGCTTTTTCGCGGCCGTAGCCGGAGTGCTTCATGCCGCCGAACGGCAATTCGATTCCGCCACCGGCACCGTAGTTGTTGATGAATACCTGACCGGCATCGATGCGGCGTGCCATGCGCAGGCCGCGCCCGCCGTCGCGCGTCCAGACTGCCGCGGTCAGGCCGTAGGGTGTGGCATTGGCCAGTTCGGCGGCTTCCTCTTCATCGTCGAAGGCAAATGCAGCCAGCACCGGGCCGAATACCTCCTGTTGCGCAATCGGGTGATCGGAAGGCACACGATCGAGCAGCATCGGCGGGAAATAAAAACCGTCGGCGCAGACGTTGTTGGCCAGACTGGAACGGGCCACCACTGACACGCCATCGCTGCGCGCGGCGTCGACCATGGTTGTCACCCGTTCGAGCTGGCGGCGGCTGATCAGCGGGCCGCAGTCATGGCCCTCGATGCCGGCTCCGGTGCGCAAGGCTTCGAAGCGTTGCTTCAGCAAGGCCATAACCTGCCCATGAATCGATCGCTCGATCAGCACGCGGCTGCCCGCGGCGCAGGTCTGGCCGGCGTTTTGCACGATGGCGTTGACAACCACCGGCAGCGCGGCATCCAGATCGGCGTCGGCAAACAGGACCTGCGGCGATTTGCCGCCCAGCTCGAGTGTCACCGGCACATGGTTGGCGGCCGCCGCTTGCGCCACTGCAGTACCGGTTTGCGGCGACCCGGTGAACGACAGGTGGTTGATGCCGGCGTGAGCGGCCAACGCTGCGCCGGCCTCGATGCCCAGACCGCAGACCATGTTCAGCGCTCCGGCCGGCAGGCCGGCATCGAGTGCCAGTGCCGCAATGCGCAGTGGCGTCAGACAGGCGTCTTCGGCCGGTTTGACGACGCAGGCATTGCCCGCTGCCAACGCGCCACCGACCGACCGGCCGAAAATCTGTGCCGGATAGTTCCACGGAATGATGTGTCCGGTGACGCCGTGCGGCACCCGCATCGCGATCACCGTGCTACCGGCTGCGTAGGGAATGGTTTCGCCGTGCAGCTTGTCAGCGGCACCGCCGTAATACTCGAAATAACGGGCGCAGGCCGTGATGTCGACACGCGCCTGCTGGATCGGCTTGCCGGTATCCCGGCATTCGAGTTCGGCCAGCTCGGTCTGGTTGTCGACAATGAGCGCTGCCAGGCGCAACAGAATGCGGCCGCGCTCGGTGGCCGTCAGCCTGCCGAATCCACCACGGAAAGCCGAGCGCGCAGCAGCCACCGCCGCATCGATGTCACGGGCGTCGCTGCGCGGCAGCGTGGTCAGCAGCGCGCCGGTGCTCGGGTCGACGACATCGATGGTCTGGCCGGAGGCGGCAGCGCTTCGTTCACCACCGATCAGATTGGTCTGTGCAGGCAACATGACAGGATCCTTCGATCAGCTGGCGCTCAGAGCTGGCTAGCGCGGTAGCCGGCAAACCAGCCCAGGCCGGCGGTGGTTCCGGCGCGCGGCCGGTACTCGCAGCCAATCCAGCCGTCGTAGCCCAGTTCATCGAGCAGATCGAACAGGTAGGGGTGGTTGATCTCACCTCGATCGGGCTCCTGCCGTTCGGGCACGCCGGCAATCTGGAAGTGACCGACCCGGCCGGTCGGCAGATACTGGCGGATCTTCATCGCCAGGTCTCCTTCGACAATCTGGCAGTGGTACAGATCCATCTGCACCTTCAGATTGGTCGCGCCGATGTCGTCGATCAACTGGTGCGCATGGTCTTGTCGATTCAGAAAGAAGCCCGGAATGTCGCGTGTGTTGATCGGCTCGATCAGCACATCGACACCAGCCGGTGCGGCCTGTTTGGCAGCCCAGTCGAGATTGGCCTGGTAGGTGGTCTGGTGAACGACCCGATCGGCGCCGGCCGGCAAGAGCCCCGCCATCACATGCACCTGCCGGCATTGCAGGCGTTCGGCATAAGGCAGCGCCTGTTCGACGAAGCTGCGGCGAAACTCGTCGACCCGGCCCGGCAGGCTGGCCATGCCGCGCTCGCCGGCATCCCAGTTGCCGGGCGGCGCATTGAAGAGCACTTGTTGCAGTCCGCTGTCGGCGAGCCTCGTCGCCAAGTCGTCGGCAGCATACGCATACGGAAACAGATACTCGACCGCTCGAAAGCCGTCTTTGGCGGCGGCGGCAAAACGGTCGAGGAAATCGAGCTCGGTGTACATCATCGACAGGTTGGCGGCAAAGCGTGGCATGGCAGGCGCGCGAAAGGCTGGGTTGAAAACCCGATGATCTACCACTTTGCGCCGAACTGCTGGCGCAACTCGTCGATCTGTTGTTCGGTCAACGGCGTCGGCTGCGGCCGGGTCATCAGCCACAGGCGGGCAGTTTCCTCGAGTTCTTCGAGCACTGCACTGGCCGACTCGGGCGAATTGCTCCACACGTTGGGGCCCAGCCGGTCGAGCATCACGGCGCGTATCGGCACCCCGCGCAACCTGAGCTCGGAAGATGGCTTCGGCGACCCGATCGGCAGCCGCCGGATCGCCCGGCCGGTGGTAGGGAATCAATGGCACATGACCGACCTTCATCACGAAATACGGCGTGATCGGGGGCACGATATCGGCCTCGCTCCACACGCCGGCCAGCGTCAGCGCCACCAGATGGCTGCTGTGGCGTGTGGATGACGCAAGACGCGTCGGCGTCGGCGTCGTAGATTCGCCGGTGCAGTGCCAAGGTCTTGCTGGCACGATCGCCACTCAGCTGGTTGCCGTTGCAATCGACCATTGCCAATCGATCGGGCTGCAGATTGCCGAGGCAGGCGTCGGTCGGCGTGATCAGAAAACCGCTCTGGTCGGGCAGACGGACGCTGATATTGCCGGCCGTGGCGTGAACGTATCGACGTTCGAACAACGATCGACCGACCCGGCAGATTTCGTCGCGCAGGGCGGCGTGGTCCATCGGCTTCAACGCACGCCGGCCGCCACCATCAGGCAACCTGGCCTAGTGCCTTGGCAAAGAAATCGACGCTGCCGAAATTGCCCGATTTGAGCGCCAGCAGCAGCGGCCTGCCATCGGCTTGGGTCCAGGGCACGCCGGGGTCGATCATGGCACCGATGCGAAGCGCCGAGACGCCCAAGGCCTGCACCACCGCACCCGATGTCTCGCCGCCGGCAACCACCAATCGGCGTACACCGGCGTCGACCAGCCCGCTGGCGATCTGCGCCAGGCACTGCTCGACCAGCTGGCCGGCGCGCTCGACACCGATTGTTTCCTGCACCTGCCGGACTTGACTCGGCGAGGCTGTTGCGTACAGCAGAAGCGGACCGTCGGGAAGCCGCTTTCTTGCCCAAGCAACGGCCTGCTCGGCAACCGGCTTTTGCGCCGCCAGGTCGTTGGCATCGATCTGCAAGCCGGGTCGCCCGGATTCCAGCCAATGGGTCACCTGCGCGTTGGTCGCTGTCGAGCATGAACCTGAAATCACCGCGGCCAGTCCTCCAACAGGCGGTAGTGCCGCGGCTCGGGCGTCGAGGGCGAGCCAGCCCTTGGCGGCGTAGACATCCGGCAAACCGAGCGCCACTCCCGAGCCGGCCGTGATCAACGGCAGATCGGCGCAGGCTTGTGCCAGCGTGCGCAGATCGTTGTTGCTGATGGCATCGGCGACTGCCAGCCGCACGCCATCGGCGCGTAACGCGGCGATTCGACTCGAGATGTGCGGCACCCCGCGAGCGATGTCGTCGTAGCGCAGCAAGCCAACCGGCGAGGCGGTCTGCGACTGCAGCACGCGAACCAGGTTGGCATCGGTCATCGGTGTCAGCGGATGGTTGCGCATTCCCGAGTCGCTGAGCAGCGTGTCGCCGACAAACAGGTGGCCACGGAAAATGGTCCGGCCATTTTCGGGAAAGGCCGGGCAGGCAATCGCAAAGTTGCTGCCCAGCGCATCCAGCAGCGCATCGGCCACCGGGCCGATGTTGCCGGCGGCAGTCGAATCGAAGGTCGAGCAGTATTTGAAATAGAACTGCCGTGCGCCGGCAACCTGCAGCCAGTGCAAGGCCTGCAGCGACTGGGCAACCGCATCGGAGGCAGCGATGGTTCTTGATTTCAGCGCAATCACGATGGCGTCGGCAGCCGGCGCCGGGCCTTGCGGCACGCCGATGACCTGCACCGTTCGCATGCCGGCGCGCACCAGCATGCTGGCCACATCGGTGGCGCCGGTGAAATCGTCTGCGATGACGCCGAGTGTGATCTGCTTTGCGCTGCTCATGGAGGTTCCGTTGCGTCCGGCCCGTTGCCCGCGAGTGTCAGGCTGCCGTCACCCGGTCACGACCGCCTTGCTTCGACTTGTAGAGTGCGGCGTCGGCGCGGGCGATCAGGCTGGCGCCGTCTTCACCCCTGCTGGCAATCGCTGTGCCGGCCGACACGGTGACGGTGGCCACGATTTCGCTGGTCGTGCGATTGCGGATTTTCATCGCCTTGACCCGGTTGCGCAGCAGCTCGGCCAGCTTGGTCAGATCGGCATGAGTCGTCGACGGCAGCAATACCGCGAACTCTTCGCCGCCATAGCGGGCGCAACTGCTGCCGGGCGTTGTTGCCGTGACCTTCAACACCTCACCCAGCGCCTGGATCACGCGATCACCGATCAAATGGCCATGGGTATCGTTGACCTTCTTGAAATGGTCGATATCGAGCATCACCAACCCGTGGCCACGCCCGGCCGCTGGCGGCGTGCCGAGCATGGCGTCGAGATGGCTGTCGAAACCGCGCCGGTTGAGTACGTGTGACAAAGGGCACATCGTCGAGTCGACCCGTTCGCGTTCGAGATCGGCGCGCAGCGCAGCGATCTCCTTCTGGCTGCTGGTGACCTGATTCTTGAGCGCCTGCAAGGCTGATTGCATCTGCTCGGTGCCGCTCATCGCATCGCTCAACCACTCGGCCAGCGGTCCGGCGCCGCTGCGCTGCAGGTTGGTGCTCAGGGCACTGAGGGTGTTGCCGAACTCACCTGCCGTCTCACCGGTCAGCTTGGCCGCATCGGACATTCCGGCCATCATGCGTTGAAAACGGTCGGTGATCTGCTCGGCCTTGCCGACATCGAGTTCCGACACGTATTTGCGGTACAGCTGCTCCACCGTCTGATCGCTGAAACGGGTGTCGGCCATCGCATCTTCGGTGATCGCCAGACTCAGCGCGGGATTCATGCCGGCCAGATGCTCGTACCAGACTGCGAAGGTAACCGGCGTGAATGCAGCCTCATGCCTCCCCATTTCGGCCAGGGTGAGACGAAGCAGCTCCGCGCTTTTTTCTCGATGTTCTCGGTATCGCATCGTTTCTCAACTCCCGCCGGGCCTGGTTCGCCGCGCTGCTGTCACCATTATCAGTGACGCCCTTGGCTGGCGAGACCAGGGTTTTGCACGATCGGAGTTCCGATAGAGCAACGTCGGCACTGCCGGCGCAAACTTGAGCAAATCAGTCCTGCTGATGGCGACTGAACCGGGCCATTCACCTGTGTTCAAGCTCCGAGAAGCAGCCCGACAGCCTCCCGCGAGACCTGTCTGAAACGGGCAAAACCGTCGGTCGACGGCAACCAGTTCAGCACCGGGCCCTGCTGGTTGGTTGCCAGGCCCATCGGCGCTGCCTCGATCACCAATCCGCCGGCCGACGCCTCGCGGAACGCACGCAACGAACGCCTCATGTGCCAGCCATGGGTGACCAACAACACATGCGTGATGCCGTCGGCATGCAGCATCTCGTTGGTCAACCGGGCATTTTCACGGGTATCGCGCGAGCCTTGCTCGATCCAGCGCAGCGGCAGGCCAAACTCGACGCTGGCGATTCGTCCGGCAATCGCCGCCTCCGTTTCACCAGCGTCGGCCAGCGGCGCCCAGCCGATGCCGCCAGAAAAGGCCAGCGGCAGATGGGTCGCCCGCGCCAGCCAGATGCCGTAGCGAAGGCGCTGCAGCGATTCGTTGCTGAGGCTGGCGGCGCCATATTCGGGTGCCATGGCATCGCGACCTCCGCCGAGCACGACGATGGCCAAACGCGGCGCGTTGCTGGAGCGGGCCAGCGGCCCGGCGATCGCCTCGATGCGGCTGGTTGTCAGCGGTTCCGGGTGCAGCCCGCACGCCTTGGCAAGTGCCAGAGCGGCGCCCTGTGTGGTGCTCAGCCACAACACACCGATCGACACGGCAATCAGCAGCCGGCTGCTGGTCGGATGCGTGGACAAGCGCCTGGCGGCAATCGCGATCAGCAGCAGCAGCGGCACCGGCGCCAGCAGCAGTGCGGTCAATATCGGCTTGAAGGCCTGCAGGTCTCGCAGCGCGAACCATTCACTCACGGTGCTGCACCGAACGGCCAGTAAGCCTGCCCGTGTGGTTCAGGGTGCGAGCCGCTCGCGCAGCCATCCGCCGTTCGCTTCGTCGCGGCGGTAGCGCAGCCGGTCGTGCAACCGCGAACGCCGACCCTGCCAGAACTCCCAGCGGTCGCCCGACAGGCGATAGCCGCCCCAATGCTCGGGGCGTGGCGGATTCAGCGCAAACCGTGCCGCATAACGAGCTGCGTTGCCAACCAGTTCGGCGCGCGAAGCGATCACCTGGCTTTGCGGCGAAGCCCAGGCACCGATTCGCGAGTCGAGCGGGCGCGACTGGAAGTAGTCATCCGATTGGTCGCTTGCCACTTTCTCGACCGGCCCTTCGATCCGCACCACCCGCTCGAGTTCGACCCAGTGGAATTGCAGCGCCGCCCACGGGTGGCTGGCCAGTTCCTGGCCTTTGCGGCTGTGATAGTTGGTGTACCAGACGATGCCACGCTCGTCGCAACCCTTGATCAGCACGACACGGGTGGAGGGACGATTGTCCGCGCCGACAGTGGCAAGCGTCATCGCGTTCGGCTCGGGCAGCTTGGCATCGAGCGCCTGCTGCAGCCAGCGTTGAAACTGGCGGATCGGATCGGGATCGGAAGCCCGCTCGTCGAGTTCGTCGCGTTCGTAGCTCTTGCGCAGTGCCGACAGATCGTTCATCGCCAGCAGTTTATTCGACGCCAGGCATCGCCTGGCAACGACCGGGCTGTCCGCCAAGGCCGATGCTGCTGGTGCTCTGATGTGGCGCGAACCATCGTCAACCATGAGTTGCTCGACAGCCCTATCTGGAAAATCCCGACCGGGATAGCCCCTAGGTGAAGGCCCTCTGGCAACGCCTGCCCGTCGCGTCGATGCTGTACGGTCCGGTTTTGGCGAGGGATGCCAGGTCCTTCAATTGCCAGGCATCAGCAGGAGGCAACATTGTTGATTGATCTAACAGGCGGCTACCTCGGCACCGCTTGCAGCCAAGTCAGCTGCTGGTTGCGACTGGTACAGCCGCGCAGTGGCGGAACGTCGACCGACCCATGAATGCTCAGCCGACGATCATCGTGCTGGCCGCCGGTGGCGGTTTTCGCTTCACTGGTGCGGGACACAAGCTGGCGCAAAAAATGCGTGATTCGACCGTGCTCGGAATCACGCTTGGTCAGGTTGTCGCCAGCCAGTTGCCGATTGTCGTGGTCACCACCATGGCGCTGGCCGAACTCGCCTCGCGCCATGTTGCATCGAAGGATGTCATCGTCTTGCCCCAGGTGGATAGCGAGTCGCCGGAGCCCCTGGGAATGGGGTATTCGATTGCGGCTGGTGTGGCGGCGCGTGCCAGTTCGGCTGGCTGGCTGATCTTGCCAGCCGACATGCCGCTGATTCAGCCGGCGACGCTGCGTGCCGTCGCGTCTCAACTCGGTCACCATCCAGCTGCTTACGCACAATACCGCGGCCGGCGTGGCCATCCGGTCGGTTTTGCGGCTGAGCTCTATTCCGAACTGGTTGTCTTGTCCGGCGATGACGGCGCCAGGCGTCTGCTGTCACGGTATCCGGCGGCAGCCGTCGAGGTCAAAGATCGCGGTGTGTTGCTCGATATCGATACCGAGGCCGATCTGAGCCTGTTGCGGCGAATTGCCGCGGGTTCGCCCGAGGTGCCGCAGGCGCCCGGCGTCCCGTCGCCCTGACCCGGCCTCAAGTCTTCGGCGTGTCGGACGGGTTGCCGGCAGACGCGCGGTCGGCGTGCAGGCCGTGGCGCTTGGCCAGTTGCACCAGCCGCTCGATGGAGCGGTCACGAATCCCGTTCTGGCGCAGACAGGTCGCGGTGTCGATCAGGTAGTCGAGCGTGCGCCCGTAACGCCCGCTGGCAGCTCGCAGGATCGATACCATCGCGTCGTCGCTGATTGTTCCGGTGAAGTTGGGGCTGTGCCGGCTCAAGGTGAATGCCAAGGCGCGGACCGGGCCTTCGTTGGTTCGGCACTGCAGCCATTTCGGATCGTAGACCCCGTTGGGCATCTCGCGCAGCCACAGCCGCTGCAGTTCCTGTTCGGCGCGTCCGGCTTCGAGGCGATAGACCACCCCGCGGCAAGAGCCTCCTGGCACCAGCGCGAAGACCAGTCCGGGGTTGTCGGGCGTCCCGCGATTGATCCGCGACGTCATTTTCAGCGCCCGGTGCCAACCATGAACGCTGGCAGGTCGCTGCTCGTCGGCATGGAATTCCGGCCGCCAGATCAGCGACGCATAACCGAAGATCCACAGCGGCGAAACACCGCCCCACTCGAGGTGGACCTTGTGCAACAGTGGCGCCGGATCACGCAGCGGCTTCATCGCGTCGATTTGATGGCCTGGCCAAGCTCGATCACCGCCATTGCGTAATAACTCGACCAGTTGTAGCGGGTGATGGCATAGAAATTGGCGGTTCCGGCAACGAAGCTCGGTGCCGCATTGCCGTTCTGCAATTCGACCAGCGCCAGCTTGCCCTCGTGTTGAATGCCGGCGGGCGGCAGCCAGGCACCGCGCTCGCTGAAGTCGCGCGCGCTGAAGGTCGGCAGGATGTCCGGACCGAGCAGCGCTGCGCGGTCGCCGGCATCGACCGGTGCGCCGACCTCGAAGTAGGTGGGCAGCCCGCGTTGCCAGCCGAACTCGGCCAGGTAGTGAGCGACGCTGCCGATCACGTCGGCGCTGTTCTCGTGCAGGTCGATGCGGCCGTCGCCATCGAAATCGACCGCATATTTGCGGATGCTGCTGGGCATGAACTGCGGCATGCCGATGGCGCCGGCGTAGCTGCCCCGCAGGCTCGCGGGGGCGATCGCCAGATCCGAACTCATGCGCAGGTAGTTCTCCAGTTCGTCACGAAAAAACGGCCGGCGGTCGCGTCGACCCACCGGATAGTCGAATGCCAAGGTGGCCAGCGCATCGATGACGCGAAAGCTGCCCATCTGCTGGCCAAAGACTGTCTCGACGCCGATGATGCCCACCACGATCTCTGGCGGCACACCATACCGCGCCTCGGCCTCGGCCAGCCAGCGCTGATTGGCGTTCCAGAAATTGCGGCCGGCGCGCAGCCGGACCGGCTCGACAAACCGTTCGCGATAGGCCGCCCAGTTCTTCGCCGTGCCAGCCGGTGGCGGTGTCATCAGCCGAGCCACCGCCGGCAGATATCTTGCCTGCGACAGTTGCGCGCGAACCCAGGCCGCATCCAGGCCTTGCCGGATGGCCAGTTCGTCGGCGAACTCGAGCACATCGTTGCGGCTGCCATAGAAGACATCGTCCGGCGCATCGTCGGCACGCGCGGCAGCGGCGGTGCGACGTTTCGGCGCGGGGCTCTTCGACTTCTTGGCGGCTCCGGATTTGGCGGCTGCGGCGGCTGAACGCTCGGCAGCGGACGGCGCACCGTGGCTGGCAGCGGGTATCGAGAGCAGCAGGGCGAGCAGGCCCGACAGACAAGTCGACGCGGAGAACGAACGGGTCGCAGGCGAGTGCATGGGTGACAGCAGGCAGTGTTCTTTGATGGGACGTGTCAACGAGATCCCGACAACGGCGGCATTGGCTCGACGCGTCGGTCTCGCGATCGGGCAATCGCTCGCACTTCGGCAGTGAATTGTCGGGTCAACGACGGGTCGGGCCGACTGCGTGCCGACGGGCCATACCGCTCCAGGTCCAGCCGATCGAGCAGGCCCGCCAGCGCGGCGCCGCGTTCGCCCAGCCGTTGCCGGACGCTGGCGGCCAGGCTGCGCGGCGGTTGATGCGCTTCGGTGGCAAGGCCCAAGGCGCGCAGCCGCTCCCGCATGAGGTCACGCTGGCGCTGCCACGGATCGACCCTGGCGCGGTCCCACCAAGCCCAGCCAGCTGCTGCAATCGACAGTGCACTCATCGATACGAGCAGCAGCAGGGCCAGGTCTTGCCAGCTGTCTGCCGACAACCCGAGCGACTTCAGCAGATTGAACTGCGTGCCGCGGCTGTAGCTGAGCACCCACTGATTCCAGCGGTTGTTGGCGGCATCCCAGAAGGCGCCCAGGCCGACCAGGAATGCCGGGCTGACACGCTCCCAGGCGCCTTCGACAAAGCCCGGCGACGGGCGCAGAACCGATTGGTTCTGGACCCGGTCGGGTGCCACCGCGGCCGTCGGATCGGCTCGCACCCAACCTTTGCCGGGCGCCCAATATTCGGCCCATGCATGGGCGGCGCTCTGCCGAACCACATAGTAGCCATCGACCGGTTCGCTATCCATCCCCTGATAGCCGGTGACAACCCGAGCGGGAATATCCAGTGCCCGCATGACAACCACGAAGGCGGCGGCGAAATGTTCGCAAAAACCCTCGCGGCGGTCGAGCCAGAACTCGTCGATCGCGGCGCGCGGATCGCTCTCACCATAAATGCCTGGGGCCAGCGTGTAGGAAAAACCGGCGCTGCGAATGTGGTTCAGCAGCGCCCGGGCCAGCGTGCCGGCATCGGCTTCGGCATAGGCCGGCTGGCGTCGCAGTGCGGCGGCCCAGGCCAGCGTTCGCGGGTTGTAGCCCGGCGGGAGGTCGATATATTCCTGCAATCCGACCACCGGATCCAGCGGGCCATGTCGAAAGCTCACATGCGCCTGTGCCTGAAAACGCAGGCGCTCGTAGACTGGTCGATCAGTGATCCACTGCAGATCGCTGCGTTGCCGCACCACGTAGTCCTCGATCTGCGACGGTGCCTGACTGGCTTCGAGCAGCGGCAGGATCGTCAGCTTCAACGGTTCGAGCGTCACCTCGTAGGGTAGCGCAGGGCCCTGCACCACCAGCTCGGCGCGGGGCCGCAGCGAGAGCGGGAAGGCTGCTGCCTGTTGCGGCCCGACGGTGCGCCACTCGCGGCCATCGAAATAGCCGAAAACCGGGCCGCGAAAATATTGCGATTGAGGCGGTGGTGGCGCGCCGCCGGGCCTTAGAAAGCGCAGCCGCATCGCAATGCTGTTGTCCTGCGCCAGCTCGGCTATCGAGCCCATCGTCATCTGGTTCGACAAGCCGGTCTTGCTCATGCCATCCTGCGGCACGCCCCACAGCGGACCGACGCGCGGAAACAGGACAAACAGCAGCGCCATGATCGGCGTGCCCCATAACGCGGTCCGTGCGGCGAGCCCGGCGGCCTGGCGCAGAGCCGGTTGACCGACCGGCATGTGCGCCAGCACCAGCGCACTGAGCAGGCCCCAGACCGATATCACCATCGCCAGCGCCACCAGCAGCGATTGCGAATAGAGGAAATGGGTCAACACCAGGAAAAAGCCGAGAAAAAAGACCACGAACGCATCGCGCCGGGCACGCAGCTCAAGCGTTTTCAAGGCCATCAGAACCACCGCCAGGGTGACCCCCGGCTCTTTGCCGAGCAGGCTCTGATGGGTCATGTAGGTCGCACCCGCGGCCAGCGCCAGCAGGCCGATCAGCCACCAGCGCCCGGGCAGCGGCGACAGCGTGATGGCCAGACGACAGCGCCACAACAGAACCAGCGCAGTCAACGCGATGCACCAGGCCGGCAGGTGGGCGGTATGTGGCAGGATCGTCCAGGCAATCACCGCCAGCAGAAAAAGCGTATCGCGGCTTTCGCGCGGCAGGCGCGCCCACCAGCGCGCGGGCGCAACGCCTGCGATCCGGGGCACGGTCGTCGGCGCGGTTGTCGTCATGCCATTCAGCGCCACAGGGCCAGCGCCTCCAGGCAGCTTCGGCAGTGCTGATCGCCGTGATCGGGCGCCAACGACCGGGTAGGCAGACGCAGCCCGTAGCGCAGGCCCAGGCGCTCGGCTTCGAGAACCCATGCGGTGAGTCGTGACAAGCGCTCCTCGACCGGTAGCGGGGCGCCGGCCTGCCATTCGAGCCAGATCGATTGGTTGCCGGCAGCGGTGTTGTCGCGACTCAGCAATTCGCCGCCGGCGTCGAGCAGTTTGGCGGCCTTGCGCCAGACGATGGTCTTGACCGGATCGCCGCGCCGATAAGGCCTGATGCCATCGGTGTCGCCGTCGCCGCTGCTGCGCCGCTGCACGGCACCGGCCCCGGCACCTGCAATCGTCAGCAGTGGCGGATTCGGTTCCGGTCGCGGGTAGGCCAGCACCGAGGCGGCCGGGCGCCAGATCGTCCAGGCGCGGAACAGGCCCAGCGGAAACCGGGTCTGAATGGTCAGCCGTGGCAACAACTGCAGGCCGCGCGCGGCAACCGTCAATGACAGCTGAGTGGTCACCTGGCCGCCCGCCGGCACATCGACCCAGCTGAGGCGGTCGTCGCTGGGCGCGTTGATACCCAGCCCGATGCCGTACCGGGGTCGCCGGTCCGTTGCGGGCGCGGTCATCACCACGTCGAGCAAGGCCGGACTGCCGGCGAAAATCGCGGCCACCGGCTTCAGGTGCAGGCGCAAGCCGCGCAAGGTGTTGTGGGTCCAGTGCATCGAGACCACCCCGCTGCCGGCGAGCAGGAAACTCAACAGGTAGCCCAGGTTCAGCTGGTAGTTGATCGATGCCAGCAGCAGCGTGACCACCGTCAGCGCAAACATCAGGCCGGCGCGGGTCGGCAGGATGTAGACGTTGCGCTGAGTCATCAGATGAATGTCGCTGGGCGCTGCACGCAACTGCCACCAGCGGCGCAGGCGCTGACGCCACACCAGCGCAATGCCGGCCCGCGGTCGGGAGCTCGCCGACATGCCGCTGGTCATGCCTTCAAGGAACCGGCACGGCTTCGACCATCGCGCGAACCTGTTCGATGCGGCCGCGGCCGGCACCTGCGGCGGGAATCAGCCGGTGCGCAATACATTGCGGCAGGATCGACTGGATATCGTCAGGCGCAACATGACTGCGGCGATCGAGCAACGCGCGTGCGCGGGCGGCGCGCAGTACCGCAAGGCCGGCGCGCGGGCTGAGCCCCTCGATGAACCAGCGGCCCGAGCGGGTGGCCGCGATCAGCGCCTGCAAATAATCGAGCAGGGCCTCGGAGGCATGGATATCGAGCACGCTTTGCTGAATCGCCAGCAGTTCGGCCGGCTGCATCACCGGCTCAAGTTTCTGGATCGCACTGCGGCGGTCGGTCCCGGCGAGAAGGGCGCGTTCGCTGGCGTGATCGGGATAACCGAGCGTGATGCACATCAGGAAGCGGTCGAGCTGGCTTTCCGGCAGCGGGTAGGTGCCGAGCTGATCGCTCGGGTTCTGCGTTGCGATGACGAAAAACGGCTTCGGCAGCGGCCGGGTTTCGCCTTCGACGCTGACCTGCTGCTCTTCCATTGCCTCGAGCAGTGCACTCTGAGTCTTCGGACCGGCGCGGTTGATCTCATCGGCCAGCAGAACCTGCGTGAAAACCGGGCCGGCGTGGAATACGAAGCCTTCCTTGGCGCGCTCGTAGACGCTGACACCGATCAGATCGCTGGGCATCAGATCGGAGGTGAACTGGACCCTCGAAAAGCGCAGCCCCAGCGATACCGACAGCGCGTGTGCGAGCGTGGTCTTGCCGACTCCAGGGACGTCCTCGATCAGCAAGTGCCCGCCGGCCAGCAGGCAGGCCACGCTGTCGACGATCTGCGACCGCTTGCCGACGATGATCGTGCTAACCTGATCAACGAGCCGAGTCAGCAGGATGGTGTGATTGGCGGCAGTCGAACTCATCTGACCAACCTTACCCGAAAACCGACGGGCGACTGCTGTACTGCAGGCGTATCCGTCATCCAGTCCAGCCTTTCGATCGTCATGCCAACTGCCTTCTTCAGTCATCCGGAATGCCGCGGGCATGACATGGGGCGCCATCACCCCGAATGCGCGCAACGGCTCGATGCCATCGATGATTTTCTATTGGCAAGCGGGCTCGATATCGCGATTGACCGTCGCGAGGCACCGATTGTCGATCTGAAAGACGTCGCAACGGCGCACAGCAGCGGCTACATCGCCAAGCTGCAGGATTTCATGGTTGGTCTGCAGCTGTCGGGCGAAACGCGCCATGTCGATCCGGATACGCTGGCTGGCCCGGGCACCTGGCAGGCGATCCTGCGCGCCGCCGGCGCTGCGGTCGCAGCAACCGATGCGGTGATCGAAGGCAGCGCGTCCAATGCCTTCTGCGCGATCAGGCCGCCGGGCCATCATGCAACGCGCGATGAATCGATGGGATTCTGTTTCTTCAACAACATCTGCGTTGCCGCGCGGCGGGCGCTCGACGTTCACGGGCTGGAGCGCGTCGCGATCGTCGATTTCGACGTTCACCATGGCAACGGCACCGAAGATATCGTTGCCAACGACGATCGCATTCTGATGGTGAGCTTCTTTCAGCATCCGCTTTACCCCGGCAGTGGCGGCGTGCCCAAAGGCACCAACATGATCAATCTGCCGGTGCCCCCGTATACCCGGGGCGGTGATGTGCGCGAGATGATCGAGGCGATGTGGATGCCGGCGCTGGAGCGCTTCGAACCGCAGATGATCTTCATCTCGGCCGGATTCGATGCCCATCGGGAAGACGAATTGGGCCAGCTGGGACTTGTCGAGGCCGACTATGAATGGATCACCCGGCGCATCAAGGATGTGGCTGATCGGCATGCGGGTGGGCGCATCGTTTCGTGCCTCGAAGGTGGCTATAACCTGAGCGCGCTTGTCGCGCAGCGTGGCTGCCCATCTGCGCGTACTGGCGGCAGTTGACGGTTGACGGCGGTCACCTCCAGGCACGAGTCGCCGCTGGTGATCGGCACGTGTCGACTGTCCCGACCCAGCGCGTCCAAGGCTGGCGGGTGGCAGATGCCTGGCCAATGTCTGAACCCCAAAAAAAAGCCGGTCTCGCGACCGGCTTTGGTTTCGAGCAGAAAGGTGTTTTCAGACGAGCCGAGCGGACGATCAGAAATTGTGGCGCAGGCCCAGCGCAAAGCTGCCGAATTTGCCGGTGTACAAGCGGGCGTCATCGGTGACACGGGTGTAGTAGGTGTAGGCCTTGGTGCGTTTGCTCAGGTTGTAGTTGTAGCCGACGGTGAATTGCTTGGCATCGTCGTTGGCGATGGCATTGCCTTTGACGTCGTCGGCATAACCGACGTTCAGGTGGACTTCGCCCGGGCCGATGGTGTACATCGCTGCGGCGCGGTAGGCATTGCGGCGGGTGTTGTTGCCGAATTCGTCTTCGTTGCGGATGAAATAGCCGCCGACCGTCAGCGCACCGAGCTCGTACAGCACCCGCGCGCCGTATTCCTTCGGACGCACGCCTGGCAGACCACCGCGGGTTTGCAGGTAGCTGGCGCCCAGGTGCAGCGGGCCTGTATCGTAGTTGGCGGTCAGCACCTGGGTGCGGCCCGCCGTCGTGTTTTCGGACAGTCCGAATTGTGCGTCGATCACCAGACCACCCATATTGGGCGAGGTGTACGCGATCATGTTGGTTGCGGTGCCGGGGTACCGGTAGAACGCGTCCGACGACGACCCGGTGTCGTGGTTGTGCATGCTGATGTAGTCAGCGGTTGTGAAGTAGGCGTTGGTCGGCCCCATGTTGCCAAGTCGAACGCGACCGAATGCGCCGCCGAGTGCAACCCAGCTCTCGCGGCCCCAGAATGCCGTGTTGGCTTGCGCGCCGGTATCGGTGCGAAAGCCGTGCTCGATCAGGAAGCTGGCCTGCAGGCCGCCACCCAGGTCTTCAACGCCACGAAAACCGATTCGTGACGAGTTGTCGTTGAGCTGATAGACGGTCTGGTTGTTGGCGCGCATGCGCTCGACCGTCGTATTCAGACGACCGTACACGTTGACGTTGCTCTGGGCCAGGGCGCTGCCTGCTGCCACGATGGCCACGCCGGCGAGAAAAATGTGTCGTTTCATTGGTGGTCCCTCGTTGCAGAAGAATTGCAACCGTGCATGAGTCGGCGCAGACCCAATTCTAGGTAGTAACACTAGGTTTGGCCTCGATGTCTTTTGACGTGTTGCCGCGCAGCAACGACGCCGCCGGGCCGATCAGCGCCCGCGCAGATGAGCGGGCGCTTCGAGCCGCTTGGCGAGCAGCGAGAGGCTCAGTGTCAGCAGCAGGTACAGCATCGAGATCGCCAGATAGGGCTCCCAGTAGCGCGAATAGGCGCCGGCCACAGTGCGCGCTGCAAGTGCGAGCTCGGCCAATCCGATCGCCGATACCAGTGACGAGTCCTTGATCAGCGTGATGCCTTCGTTGACCAGGGCAGGCATCATGCGACGAAATGCCTGCGGCAGGACGACGAAGCGCATCGCCTGCGGATGGGTCAGCCCGACGCTGTAGGCCGCCTGGGTCTGGCCCTGGTGAATGCTTTGAATGCCGGCGCGAAAGATTTCGGAGATATAGGCGCCGGCATTCAGCGTCAGTGCCAGCGCGCCGGAAAAGAATGCACCGTGCGACTGGCGAAATTCGCGCGCCGCCGGTCCGTCGAGCAAGAAGCCGCTGTCCGGATGGATCAGTGCAGGCATCAGCGCAAAATGCACCAGCAGGATCTGCACGAACAGCGGCGTGCCGCGAAAGAACGTGACGTAGGCGGCTGTGATCGATCGCAAGCCCAGCAGGCCGGCGGCGGCCAGGGGCTGCTTCGGCCTCGGCGCATCCCGCGAACTGCTGATCAGGCCCAGCAGCACGCCCAGTACAAGACCGGCACCGATCGCGACGATGGTCAACTGGATCGTGGTCAGCAGGCCGCTGAGGAACAGCGGGCCGTACCCGGCCAGGATGTCCCAGCGCAGATCCATCGGCCGAGTCGGGCAGGGTCAGCGCGAGGCTGCAGAGGCTGCCGTGCCGGCCGCAGACGGCGCGCCGAAATATTTGGCGTAGATCTTGTCGTAGCTGCCATCGGCACGGATCTCGGCCAGGGCCTTGTTGACCTTGGTCAGCAACTCGGTGTTGCCCTTTTTCACGGCGATGCCGTATTGCTCGGTGGCAAAGGCCTCGGCGTCGGACACCGACTTGAACTTGCTGGCGTCGTTGTTGGCCACGTAGTTGACGATCACGCCGTTGTCGGCCACCACGGCGTCAACGCCACCGGCGCCAAGCTCCTGCAAGGCCAGTGGGGTCGATTCGAAGCGCTTGATGTTGGTACTCGATTTGCCGAGCAGCTTGGTCACCGCCTCGTCACCGGTGGTGCCGGTCTGCACGCCGACCTTCAGCTTTTTCAGATCGGCAAACTTGCCGACCTTCGAATCGGCCTTGACCGCAATCAGTTGCTGTGCGTTGAAATACGGGTCGGAGAAATCCATCGACTGACGGCGCTCGTCGGTGATCGTGATAGCCGACACCAGCAGGTCGCGGTCGCCTTGGTCGAGGGTGGTGAAGATGCCTTCCCAGGGCGTATTGATGAACTTCACCTCGATGCCGGCCTTGTCGGCAACCGCCTTGACGATCTCGATGTCGAAGCCGACGATCTCGGCCTTTTCGTTCTGCGACTCGAATGGTGCGTAGGCCGCATCGGTGCCAACGGCATACGTTCTGGCCGGTGGGGGCGGAGCTGAAGCAGCCGCCACGGGCGCCGCAGGCGCAGCCGCCTCAGTGACCGGCCCGTCCTTCTTGCCACAGGCTGAGAAAACGACGCCGGCAATCAGGACGACAGCGCTCTGCAGAAATCGGCGGGTTGACAAGTCTGTCATGGGTTTCTCACTGGTGGGTCGACCGCTGACCGGGCTGCGGCGATCGGCTTGGGCTTCATGAGTGTAGCCCTGCAGACAGGCGCTGTGCGCGATCGAGCGCGGCATCAGCCGCACTCGTCGCGCGGCGCTGCTCAACGGCCGATTCGCGCCGCCCGTCGACGAAGCTCGAGGGCCTGCTGCGGATGGCGCGGCGCAATCCGGGTCGCCTCACGTTGCAGGGCAACCATCTGCTCGACTTCACCGATGATCCGGTTCGGGCTGATGATGGCCGCAGCAAATGCCTTGGCTTCTGCCGACAATCGGCTGAGCGCGGTGCTCGGTCGACGACTCTGACCGAGAATGAGCGGGCGATGTGATGGGGTGTAGGTGGTCATGATGGTGCTCCAGAATGTTCGATCCGATACCTTGCATTGTACGGGTTTACCCGATAGAGGGATAACCCTTGTTTATCGAACTGTTCCTTTTTTGACACCGCACCGCGTGTTCGCGGCACGCCGATCTGCAACTGGACAACCCCGATGGCCACCTCGATCTATACGCACGCTGCATGCCTGAACCACAACCCGGGCCCTGGCCACCCGGAGTCGCCCGCGCGTCTGCAAGCCGTCCTTGCGGCGCTGAAAGCGCCTGACTTTGCCGATCTGATCTGGCGCGAGGCGCCACTGGGCACCAATGAGCAAGTGCTGCTGATCCATTCGCCGGCTTATCTGGACGAGGTCAGTTCGCTGTCGCCCGATCAAGGGTACGAGGCGCTCGACGCCGGCGATACCGTGATGTCGCCGGGCAGCTTGGAGGCGGTGATGCGTTGCGTCGGCGCGGCGTGTGCCGGCGTCGATGCGGTGGTTGCCGGCGATGTCGCCAATGTCTTCTGCGCCACGCGGCCGTGTGGCCACCATGCCGAGGCTGACAGGGCGATGGGGTTCTGCATCTTCAACCAGGCGGCGATTGCCGCGGTGCACGCGCAGCGCGCGCATGGCCTGCAGCGCGTGGCGGTGGTCGACTTCGACGTGCACCATGGCAATGGCACGCAGAATTCGTTTTTCGAGCAACCCGATCTGTTCTACGGCTCCTGCCATCAGGCGCCGTTTTATCCGGGCACCGGTGCGCGGCAGGAGCGGGGTGTGGCAGGCAACATCGTCAACGTGCCGCTGGCCCACGGCTGCGACTCAGCCACGTTTCGGCAGCGGATGACCGATGAGTTGTTGCCGGCGCTGCGCCGCTTCGGCGCCGATCTGCTGATCATCTCGGCAGGCTTCGATGCCCATCACAAGGACCCGCTGGGTGGCCTCAATTTCACCGACGATGACTACCACTGGATCACCCGCGAGCTGATGGCCATCGCCGACGAATCCGCTGGCGGTCGGGTTGTATCGGTGCTGGAAGGCGGCTACAGCCTGGAAGGCCTGGCCAGCGGCACGCAGGCTCATGTGCGTGCGCTGATGGGCCATTGAGCGGGCAACGGTTGTCACGATGAACTGCATTCGTGCCGCGGCGCTGGCGGCGTTGCTGTGCGCCGATCCCGACCGCAAGGCCGACTTGGCGCGCGGTATCGATAGCCAGGCGCTGCCGGCCGGCGAGAACTGGCTTTTTGCCGAGCCGGCGGCCGACATTCCCGGCCGGCCGTCGCGCCCGCTGCTGGTCGCCCACACCGAACTGAAGCACCGCTCGATGGCAACGCCCGCAGGCCGCGCTGCACTGATCCATGCGCTGGCGCACATCGAGCTCAATGCGATCGATCTGGCACTCGATTTGTGTGCGCGTTTCGCCGGCATGCCGCCCGATTTCTACCGCGACTGGGCCACAGTGGCCGCCGAAGAGGCCTTGCATTTCCAGTTGCTGCGCGATCATCTGGCGAGCCTTGGCCATGATTACGGCGATTTTCCGGCCCACGATGCCCTGTGGCAGATGGCCGAGAAGACCAAGGGTGACATCCTGGCGCGAATCGCCCTGGTGCCGCGCACGCTGGAGGCACGTGGCCTCGATGCCTCGCCGCCGATCAAGGCCAAGCTGGTCGGCGCCGGCGACCTGCGCGCCGGCGAGATCCTCGATCGGATCCTGCGCGACGAGATCGGCCACGTCGCAGTGGGCAACCGCTGGTATCGGTGGTTGTGCGCGCAACGCGGGCTCGATCCGGTCTCGACTGACGCCGAACTGGCCGCGCGCTACCAGGCGCCCCGCCTGCGCGGGCCGTTCAATCTCGATGCGCGTCGCGCCGCGGGGTTCGACGAAGCCGAGTTGCAGGCTTTGCTGGCGCCTCGCATGGCCAGCGATCCGGTTGCCTAAAATCGTCACTTTCAAGCGGCAAGCCTATCCCATGGCCATCTTCCAGCTCGATCAACTCGTCCCGCAGCTTGCCGAATCGGCCTGGGTGGCCGACAACGCAACCGTGATCGGCAATGTGCACCTCGGCGAGAACAGCAGCATCTGGTTCAATGCCGTGCTGCGCGGTGATACCGACCGCTTGACGATCGGCCGCAACAGCAATGTGCAGGATGGCAGCGTCTTGCATGCCGACCCTGGCTATCCGCTGACGCTTGGCGAAAACGTCACCGTCGGCCATCTGGTGATGCTGCATGGCTGCAGCATCGGCGACGGGTCACTGGTCGGCATCAAGGCGGTGGTGCTGAACGGCGCACGGATCGGCCGCGACTGTCTGGTCGGCGCCGGCGCCCTGGTCACCGAAGGCAAGGAGTTTCCCGACGGCTCGCTGATCATCGGCAGCCCGGCCAAGGCGGTGCGCCAGTTGAGCCCCGAACAGATTGCCGGCGTGCGGCATGCGGCAGCCCACTATGTCGACAATGCGCGTCGCTATCGGCAGGGCCTGCAACGGCTGGACCTGCCCCAGCCTGAGGCAAAGGCATGAGCGAAGTTCACAAGTTTCTCTTCGAGGGCCTGCCGGTGCGCGGCATGATCGTCCGCCTGACCGGTGCCTGGCGTGAGGTGCTGCAGCGCCGCGAGCAGGGCGGCGAGCCTTGGCCGGCGCCGGTCCGATCGCTGATGGGTGAGATGGCGGCGGCCGGTGCATTGATGCAATCGAATATCAAGTTCAACGGCGCGCTGGTGTTGCAGGTGTTCGGTGACGGGCCGGTCAAGCTGGCGGTTGCCGAGGTGCAATCGGATCTGGCGTTCCGGGTGACCGCAAAGGTCGACGGCCCGGTCGGCGACGCTGACGGGCTGGAGGCGCTGCTCAATCCGGGAGGCGGCGGCCGTTGCTCGATCACGCTCGATCCGAAGGGTCGCTTGCCCGGGCAGCAACCCTACCAGGGTGTGGTGCCGTTGTTTGGTGATCAGCGCGAGCCGCTGCAAAAGCTGAGCGAGGTGCTCGAGCACTACATGCTGCAGTCTGAGCAGCTCGATACCCGCCTGGTGCTGGCCGCCAATGACGAGGTCGCCGCCGGGCTGTTGATCCAGCGCATGCCGGTCGAAGGTGACGGCAATCTCGGCGGGCAACGCAACGAGGACGGAATCGGCCTCAGTGAAGACTTCAACCGGATTGCCATGTTGGCGTCGACGCTGACCGCCGACGAGTTGCTCACGCTCGACGTCGACAGTGTGCTGCGCCGGCTGTTCTGGGAGGAGTCGCTGCGCCGCTTCGAGCCGATGCGTGGCGATCTCGGACCGCGCTTCGTCTGCAGTTGCTCGCGCGATCGGGTGGCGCAGATGTTGTCGAACCTGGGCCGTGACGAAGTCGACAGTGTGGTCGAGGAACGCGGGCAGGTCGAGGTCGGCTGCGAATTCTGCGGCATCAAATACCACTTCGATGCGGTCGATGTCGGCGAGCTGTTTGCGCCGCCGGAGGCGCAGGCGCCGGGTTCACCGACGCTGAACTAGTGCTCAGTCGGCTTTTTCGGCGCCGGACATCAACGCGACGAAGCGATCGATTCCGATGTTGCCGCCCGACAGCGTGACGCCGACACGAAGCCCGGCAAACCGGTCGCGGTGGTGCATCAGCGCGGCCAACGCGCAGGCGCCCGATGGCTCGAGCACCAGTTTCATGCGGTCGAAGACGAAACGCATCGCGTCCAGCACGACCGGGTCGGGTACCTCCAGAATGTCGCTGACCATGGCCTGCAACACCTCGAACGGGTGTTTGCCGACCGCTTGCGTCTGCTGGCCATCGCAGATCGTCCGCGGCACCTCGCGCAGCGCGACGATCTGGCCGCTGCGCAGCGATTGCTGCACATCGTTGCCCCGTTCGGGTTCGGCGCCGTAGACCTCGATCGACGGCTGCAAGGCCTTCGCCGCCACCGCACAGCCTGACAGCAGGCCGCCACCGCCGGTGCAGACAATCAGCGCGTCGAGCGGTCCGTCGGCCTCGGTCTGCTGCAGCAACTCGAGTGCCGTCGTACCCTGCCCGGCCATTACCGGCAGGTGATCGAAGGGCGGAATCAACACGCTGCCGAGTTCTTCGCTGAGGCGCGAAGCAATCGCGTTGCGGTCTTCGGTATAGCGGTCGTACAGCACCACGTCGGCGCCGTAGCCGCGGGTTGCGGCAAGCTTGAGCGGTGGTGCGTCGTGGGGCATCACGATGGTGGCGCGGCAACCGTGCAACTGGGCGGCCAGCGCAACCGCCTGGGCATGGTTGCCCGATGAAAAGGCGACCACGCCGCGAGAGCGCTGTTCGTCGTCGAGGATATTGACGGCGTTGTAGCCGCCACGGAACTTGAACGCGCCCATGCGCTGCAGGTTCTCGCATTTCATCAGTACCTGCATGCCGAGCATCTCGTCGAGTGTGCGCGAGCTCAGCGACCGGCGTCTTGTGGGCGACGCCCTCGAGGCGGGCGGCGGCGGCTTGGATATCGGCAAATTGCAGCATGGGCGATCTTGTACCAGAGACTCGTGCGGTTTGCTGCAGTTCCACTACCAGTCTTCCCTCACTGCAAGCGCCAGATCGCGCCCGCGATGCGGCGCGCGCAGCCAGCCAGGCGGTGGCGGTGCCGGCGAGTCATCACGGCGAGACACAGCGCGGCCAGCCGGCTTGCCGGCAGCACCAGGTCCATCGTCCAATGGAAGCTCTGCGGGTTGACCACCTTGACCAGGATCACGCTGACGGCAATTCCCAGCAACAGGCCGAGCAGGGTGCCGGCCGCCGTCCACACAGCACCTTCGACAGCCACCAGCGTGAGCACCTGGCGGCGCGTCAGCCCGAGGTGGGCAAGCAGCCCGAATTCCTTGCGTCGCGCCAGCACCTGCGCCGAAAAGCTGGCCGCGATACCGAACAGCCCGATCGCGATTGCCACCGCCTGCAGCCAATAGGTGACAGCGAAGCTGCGGTCGAAAATCTGAAGCGAGGTGGCGCGAATCGCGCTTGCGGTCGAGAACTCGATCAACCCGGCCTGATTCTGCCGCGCATCGGCAGCCAGCCGATCGCGGATGGCGTTCTGGATGGCCGCCATCGAGGCGCTGTCGTCCAGCCAGATCGCCAGGTCGTTGACGCGCCGGTCGCCGGTCAGGCGCTCGAAGTCGCCGGCATCGAGCAGCACGGCCCCGCTTTGCCGCGCATAGTCGCGCCAGATGCCGGCAATGTGCACCGCGATGCGCCGGCCATCGGGCAGCGGCAGCGCGAACGATTCGCCGAGGCGGGCACCGTGCAGTGCGACCACGGCTTCGCTGACATAGGCGGCAATCTGGCCGTCGACGGCAGGCACCAGCTCGCCGACCAGCGGCAGGCTGCGTTGCGGATCGGGCAACGGGCGGGCGATCAAGGCCACCGCCGGCTGGTCGGCGGCGATCTGAATCTGGGTAACGCGTTGCGTCTCGACTCGTGCGACGCCAGGCAGCCGGGCCACCTCGCCGGCCAGTGAGGGCGGCAGGAACGCCGTTTCGGCAGCACCACCGCCGGCAGTGCGCGCATACAGATCGGCCGGCAGCACCGTATCCAGCCACTGCGTGACCGAATCGCGAAAACTGGCGACCATCACCGTCAGCGCCACCGCAAGCGCGAGCGCGGCGACCACGCCGGCCACCGCAATGGTTGCCGTCTGTCGCTGGTGTCGGCTGCGCTGCACGGCCAGCAGCACCAGCGGGCTGCTCGGCGGCTTGATGGCGCGCAGCAGCAAACCCACTCCGGCTGGCACCGATGTGATGCCGCCGAGCAGCAGCAGCGCAACCGCCAGATAGGCGGCCAGCGACAAGCCGGCGACTGGTGGCGCGAACGCCAACGCTGCTCCAGCAACCATCAGCGCCGGGCCAAGCACGTTCGAGCCGGGTTGCGAGTCGCCCTGGCCCAGGCCTTTGATGGCTTGAGCCGGTGCCATGCGCTGGGCGATTCGCGCCGGCAGCCAACCACCGATCAAGGCGGCGGCGATTCCGAGTACGCCGTAAACCACGGCGGCCGGCCAACTGAAAAACAAGGCCGGGGCGACACCCGGAAAATAGCCGCCACCGAGGTCGCCAGCCAGCAGGCGCAGTGCCAGCGCAGCCAGTCCGGTGCCCAGTGCCAGCCCGAGCACACTGCCAACGGCGCCGATCAATGCCGATTCGGCCAGCACCAGTCGCAATCTTTCGCTGGCGCTGAGGCCCAGTACGCCCAGCAACGCCAGTTGCGGCAGCCGTTTGGCGACCGACAGCGACAAGATCGAGAAAACCAGAAAGGCGCCGGTGAACAGTGCGACCAGTGCCAGCACCGTCAGATTGACCCGGTAGGCGCGTGACACATTCGAGACCCGTTGCGCGGCCTCATCAGGTGTCGCCGCACGCACGCCGGCGGGTAGTGCCCACTGGCGTCAACAAGCGTCTGCCGATCAGCGCCCGGCAGCAGCCTGACGTCGATCCGCGACAAGCGGCCGAGCCAGCCGAAGCGCTGCTGCAGGCCGGCAATGTCCATCACCGCCAGCGGCGGCCCGCCGGCTGCGACGCTGCCGAAAACGGGCAGCTCGAGCAATTCGATTCCGGCCTGCAACTTCACGCTCGACCTTGATTCCGGCTCATTGCTGTCCGGCGCAGCCAGACGCTGGCGTGCTGCCGCATTGAGATAGACCCCATCCGGATCGAACAGGCGGTTGCGGGAATCGCCACCGCCACCGTCGCTGCGCGGGCGCGGCAACATGTCGGGTGACAACTGCGCGGCGAGCAACGGGTCGATGCCGATCACCCGCAGCGCAACCCGTTCCCCGGCTGCGTTCCAGGCGTTGGTCTCGATCTCGATCACCGGGCTGGCCAGCGCTACTCGGGGGTCGTTGGCGACACGGCCATAAATCGATTCGTCGAAGCCGCCGCGCTGGGCGCGCAACTCGAAATCCGGCTGACCGTTGACGCTGCGCACCGCCGCGCTGAACTCGCTCAGTGCCGAGTCGTTGATCAACTGCACCGAAAAGGCCAGTGCCACACCCAGCACAACCGCCAACAGCGCGGTCAGGTGGCGCCAAGGCTGGTGCCGCCATTCGGGCCAGGACAAGCGTGCCAACTGCCAGCGCAGCTCGGCGAAGGCGCTGCCTGCACGGATGGGCGTGACTTCGTTCATGCCGCGCCGAGGTGTGCGGCACCGATCGCTTGGTGGCCGATCGACATCGGTCTATATTGAGTGACGTCGATGGGCCTGCCGCTGCACGGCGGCCCGCCACCCAGGAGATTGCGATGCCATTTCATGTCTGTCACGGTGCCACGCTGATGTGCTCGATGGGGATCGGCCCCAGCAATCTGGTGGTACTGCCGCTCAACATGGTCAATACCGACAACAAGCCGGCCGCCAACATCATGGACCACAAGCCGATCGTCAACATCGTGCCGTTCAAGCTTTGCAATGCCAAGTTGAACCCGACCGTGATCGCGGCAACTGCGGCAGCGCTGGGTACGCCGACGCCGGCAGCGTGTGTGCCGACCACGCCCGCGCCATGGGCATCAGGCTCGCCGACTGTCATGCTCAAGTTCTTTCCGGCGCTCAACAAGAGTTCCAAGCTGGCCTGCGTATTTGGCGGGTCGATCTCGATTTCGATGGAAGGACAGACCACCGAAAAGATCCCGTGAGCGGGACTTGCAACCGGTCATGGCGTCGCCAAGCGGATCCCCGCCGCAGTCAGTTCGAGCAGTCGATCGGCGTGCCTTGCTGCGCGCGCGAATGGGTAACCAGAATACAGGCGGCATCGTGTTTGCGAACCTGCTCGACCAGCACCGCCAGCACGCGTTCGGCGGTCGTCGGATCGAGGTTGCCGGTCGGCTCATCGGCCAGGATCAATCGTGGGCTATGGACCACCGCACGTGCAATCGCCACACGCTGCAGCTGCCCGCCTGACAAGGTCTGCGGCAAGCGCGGCCCGAACTCCTCAAGCCCCACTGCCAGCAACGCGTCGGCAACCTGCCGGTCGTATGCAGCGCCGGCCCGGATGCCGATCAGCATCAGCGGCAAACCGACATTTTGCGCCACCGTCAGGTGTGGCAAGCACATGGAAGGCCTGGAAGACGAAGCCGAGTTTGGCGCGCCGCAGCATGCGCCTGGGCGCGTATCGTCGAGTTGGTCGATGCGTGCGCCGTCGATCGTGATGCTTCCCGAACTGGCCGTTTCGAGGCCCGCGATGACAGTTCAGCAGGGTCGATTTGCCGACCCCCGATTCACCCAGGATGGCGACGAATTCGCCTGCTGCCACCGACAGGTCGACGCCGCTGAATACCGGGTTGTCGCCGTGTCGCTTGGCAGAGTTGCCTGACGTTCGAGCATGGGCGGCAGCGGCCGGTCAGTCGACATGCGCGAGCGCCGTCCGATCGAGCCGGCTGCGCAATCGGTGCAGCGCGGCCACGGCCTGCGGCAGTGCGTCATCGGCATCACAGGCAACGACCTCGCGCTGCGGCATGCTGCGCAGCCAGGTCAGCTGTCGCTTGGCAAGCTGCCGAGTTGCTGCAAGGGCGCGCTCGCGCAACAGGGCCGGTCGATGCGCCGTCGAGCAGGCCATCGCTTGCCGCGTCGAGGGCCTCCCAGACCTGGCGGTAGCCGACGCAGCGCATCGACGGCAGCGTGGCGTCGAGGTCACCGCGCGCGCGCAGACCGAGCGCACCTCGTCTGATCAGGCCGTCGGCGAGCATCTGATCGAAACGCTGCCGCGATGCGCTGGTGCAGCCAGCTTCGATCGTGCGGCTCCAGCGAAATCAACGGCGGGCGGGCGCGTTGCTGCCCGGCACCTGCGCTGCGCCGGTGGAACTCGGCCAGCGGCCTGCCGCTGATCCGCCACACTTCGAGCGCGCGTTGGATGCGCTGACTGTCGGTGGGCGGCAGCCGGGCGGCGGTGACCGGATCGACTCGGGCCAGCTCGGCGTGCATCGCCGGCCAGCCCAGACCGGCCGCTTCGCGATCGATTTCCAGCCGGATCGCCGGGTCGCTGGCCGGCATCTCGTCGAGACCATCGAACAAGGCCTTGAAATAAAGCATGGTGCCACCGACCAGCAGCGGCAGATGGCCGCGACCGGTGATCGTCGGCGATGCAGCGCCGGGCGTCGATGATGAACTGCGCTGCCGAATAGCGCTGGGTCGGCTCGATCAGGTCGATCAGATGGTGCGGCACCTGCAAGCGCTCGGCCGTGCTCGGCTTGGCCGAACCGATATCCATGCCACGATAGACCAGTGCCGAATCGACGCTGATGATCTCCACTGGCTGCACCGCCGCCAGCGATTCGGCGAAAGCCAATGCCGCAGCGGTCTTGCCCGCCCCGGTGGGGCCGGCGAGGCACAGGCAGGTCAGGGCCTCGACAGCCCGGCGGATCTCCTGCGTCGGTGCTCAGGCGAATCCTTCCCCGACACGAAGGTATCGCCATTGCCCGACCGGCAAGTCGCCGAGCATCAGCGAACCGATGCGCACCCGCTTCAGCCCCAGCACCTGCAGACCGACGGCTTCGCACATGCGCCGAATCTGCCGCTTCTTGCCTTCGCGCAGGACAAAGCGCAACTGATCTTCATTGACCCATTCGACCTCGGCCTCGCGCAACGCCTGGCCATCGAGTTCGAGGCCGTGGCGCAACAAGGCCAAGGATTGCGCCGACAACCGCTTGCCATCGGCACTCGCCACTCGGACCAGATACTCCTTTTCGATCGCCGAGTTTTCGCCGATCAGCTGTTTCGCGATCCGGCCATCCTGCGTCAGCACCAGCAGGCCGACCGAATCGATATCGAGTCGACCAGCCGGAACCAGGCTTCGCAGATGCTGCGGAAGAAAACGGATTCCGGAATGGTCTTCGCTCCACTGGTTGGCCGGCTTGACAAGCACATACGCCGGCTCGTAGCCATCTTCGGCCTGGCCGCTGACATAACCGACCGGCTTGTTGATCAACACGGTGACTTTCTGCGCCTGCACAAACCGGGCCTTGGCGTCGACCGTGACCTGCTGGCCGCGCAAGACCCGCGACCCGAGTTCACTGACCACCCGGCCATCGACACGTACCCAGCCCTTCGGGATCCATTCATCGGCCTCCCGTCGCGACGAAATGCCGAGCTCGGTCATGTATTTGGACAGGCGCAAACTGCCGTCGGCGCTACTTGCAGGCGGATGGCTGGGTTGCGGACGGGCGTCGCGGACAACGTTGTCATGACGGGCCGACGGTTTGCCGAAAGCCGTATTCGACTGACGGGCGGGGGCCTGCCGATCCGGCCTCGACCCGCTTTCCTGCCAGGTCGGCACCGGCCGGGTTGCTGACGAATCGGTCGGCCGCGGACGGCTCGCGACCGGTGGGCGCGGGCGATCGCTGGATGGCGACCGGGTTGCACGGCGCGGCGCGTCACGCGGATCTTGCCGGGTCGGACTTGTCCGACTTCCGGTCAGCGCCAAATGGTTGCTGTGGCGACTGGTACGACTTGTCTTTCTCTTCACGCAACGCCCTGCGCCTGGGCCAGCGTGGGCCTGCTGCGAACACCCGAGCCGACGCCGCGAACCGGAGCGCGAGGCGTCTTCAGCCGCGCCCGGTCGCGTTCATCGTCGGACGACGGGGTGGCTTTCGGTTTGAGCTTGAGCGTGACCATGGCGGGTTTCAAATGTTGGTGATGTTGCAGCGCGGCTGCTTCGACCCGACGCGCGGCGCCGCCGCTTCATTCGGTGCGGGCAGTATCGGTCACGTGGCCCGATGCCGGCTGCTTGCCGATGCCGAACAGCGCTGCAAGCGCATGCGCGATACTGCGCTCGGCCCATGCGATTGGCACTGTAATGAGTGCCACCGTCGATCAGCTCGAATCGTTTCGGCTCAACGGCTTGATCGAACAGTCGACGGCCGAGATCGGGTGCGATCGTGCCGTCACTGCTGCCATGCACGATGAGTACCGGCGATCCGACCTTGGCGATCTGCGACGCCGAATCGAAGCGCTTGCCGATCAGCCCGGTGATCGGCAACCAGCCCCAGCGAAAACTCCGGAACACATCGGCGACCGAGGTGAACGTACCCTCGACGATCAAGCCGCTTTCATCCGGTGTGATGACCGCAAGCGACACCGCAATCGCACCACCCAGCGAGTGGCCGAAGATGTAGCGATCGTGACCGGCATGTTCGCGCCCCAGCCAGGTCCAGCCGGCCATCGCATCCTCGACCGCGGAGGCCTCCGACGGCAATTCATCGGTGCTGGAGCCGAAGCCGCGGTAGTCGATGCCGAGTACCGAAAACCCGAGTTCGCGCATCTGGCGGATCCGGAACGCGCTCGACTCGATGTTGCGCCGCGCGCCATGCAGATACAACAAAAGTGGCGCGTCGGGGCTGGGGTTCTCCGCCCACAGCGCGTGCAGCCGAACGCGTTGCCCGCTGGCCTTCGACTGGTGATCGATCCAGACGTCGACAAAGCCGTCGTCGCGTTGCGCGCGCCCGGCCTCGCGTTGCCAGGCCTGCGCCGGTGCCGGCTGGAAAATCCATTTGCGCATCTGCTGATCGAAGCTCGCGCAGCCGGCGAACAGGCCGCTGCCGATCGCCGCGGCGACCATCAGCGCCAGCCAGCGGCGGCGCCAGGAGCGTGCTGCGCAAGCTCATCGGCCGCGCCAGAACATCGCGTCGAGATCGCGCACGGATATCTGCCGCCAGGTTGGTCGGCCGTGGTTGCATTGGTCGGCACGGTCGGTGCGCTCCATGTCGCGCAGCAGGGCATTCATTTCGTCGAGCGTCAGCTGGCGGTTGGCGCGCACCGCGCCATGGCACGCCATCGTCGACAGGATCTCGTGCTCGGGCCCGCTCGACGGCCGCGCTGGCGCCGAACTGGGCCAGCTCGGCGAGCACCTTGCGCGCCAGCTCGACCACGATCCCCGCCATCGAGCGCTGCGGGGCGTGAGCGAACCGCCAACGTGGTCGGCGACAGCGGACGACAGCTCGAGGCCGAGCCGCAACAAGGTGTCGGCATGGGTCTGCGCGCAGGCGATTTCCTCCGCGGTGGCACTGAAGCTGAGCGGGATCAGCAGCGGCTGGCTGTCGATGGCCTGGTTGTCGCTGGCAGCCAAGCCGCTTTCAGGTGCTCGTAGACGATGCGTTCGTGGGCGGCGTGCATGTCGACGACGATCAGGCCGCTGTCGTTTTCGGCCAGGATATAGATGCCGGCGATCTGGGCAACTGCACGGCCCGAGCGGCCAGGCGTCGGCAGCGGCAGCCGTGACGGGGTGGCCAACCACACCGGCTGGCCCGATCCGGCAGGGCGAGGGCTCGCCTTCAAGCCGTCAGGGCCCGCCAGGCCCGGCGCCCAGTCTGCAGCAGGCTGCGGCTCGCGCGCGTACAAGACCTCGGCCTGCGCCAGGCCCAGCCGACCCTGCTGCGCCGGCCACGGGCGATGGCTTTGCAGACGTCGATGACCCGTACGACGATGCTGCGTGATCCGATTGCCCGAGGATCGGCCGCGGCATTGGCTTCGCCGACACCGCCCGGCGTTGCTTCACCGGCACGAGATATCGACAAGCCGTTTTCGACGGCATGGCGAACCGCCTGATGGACTTCGCGCGCATCACGAAAGCGGACTTCGATCTTGGTCGGGTGGACGTTGACATCGACCCGATCAGGTGCAATCTCGATCAACATCACATAGGTCGGTTGCCGCCCGCCGTGCAACACGTCCTGATAGGCCGAGCGGACAGCGTGGCCGATCAGCTTGTCGCGAACAAAACGCCCGTTGACATAGACATATTGCTGGTCGGCTCGTGTCCGCGCAACTTCCGGCAGGCCGGTCGCGGCCGCTGATTCGCAAAATGCCGAGATCCATCTGCAGGGTCGGCTGCCCGCCAGAAATTCAGCACCGAGCAATGATTCAAGGCGAGCCGCATCGTCCTGGCGGCGCCATTGATGAAGCAGTTTGCCGTCGTGCCAGATCGTGAACGCCACATCGGGCCGGACCAGCGCATGACGGCGCACCGCATCGACGCAATGCGCCAGTTCGGTCGCCACCGACTTGAGAAATTTGCGCCGCGCCGGTGTGCTGAAAAACAGCTCTCGCACCTCGACGCTGGTGCCACTGGCACGTGCGGCGGGCAACAATTCGCCGCTGCGAGCCTCCAGCCGCAAGCCATGTGTCGAGTCGGCGGGCCGGCTGGTGATGCTCAATTCGGAGACGGCTGCGATGGCGGCCAGGGCTTCACCACGAAAACCCATCGTCGACGACCTGCTCGAGATCGAGCAGCGAGCCGATCTTGCTGGTGGCGTGACGGCGCAAGGCCAGCGGCAATTCGCCGGCCGGGATTCCCGACGCCGTTGTCTTCGACCAGCACCGAACGGATGCCGCCGCCGAGCAGCTTGATGCCGATCTCGGCGGCGCCTGCGTCGAGTGCGTTGTCGACCAGTTCACGAACCACCGAAGCCGGCCGCTCGACGACCTCGCCGGCGGCGATCTGACTGATCAACTCGTCGGGCAGTTCGCGGATCGGTCGACGCAGCGGCGGCGCCAGCGGGGCATTCATCGCCGATATTGTAGGAATTCGGTGCGCTCGGCCGACTGGACGACACCAAAAACCCTTGCCGAGCCCGCTGGCGTCGATCGCCAAGATCGGCAGTGGCGACCCGATGGGCCGGGCGCAGCGCGTTGCCCTGGATAATGCGTCAGCCATGGACATCCTGCTGACACTGGTCGACTTCATTCTGCATGTCGACGTTTATCTGGCGCAATTCGTCGCCACCCATGGCGCCTGGGTTTACGCCCTGCTGTTCGCGATCATCTTCGTCGAGACGGGCGTCGTCGTGATGCCGTTTCTGCCGGGCGACTCGCTGCTGTTTGTCGTCGGCACCATGTGCGGTGCCGGGCTGATGAACCTGCCGCTGTCGATTGCGCTGTTGTTTGTTGCCGCGGTGCTGGGCGACCAGACGAACTACAGCATCGGACGCCATTTCGGCCCACGTGTCTTCGGCTGGGAGCAGTCGCGATTTTTCAACAAGCGGGCGTTCAACCAGGCGCACGACTTCTACGAACGCTACGGCGGCATTACCGTGATCCTGGCGCGTTTCATGCCGTTCATCCGCACCTTTGCGCCGTTCGTTGCCGGCGTGGCCGAGATGACGCGCTCGCGTTTCACCGCCTACAACGTGATCGGCGCCGCGCTGTGGGTCGTGTCCCTGACTGTCGCCGGCCAGTTGTTCGGCAACCTTGCCGTGGGTCAAGGCCAACCTCGACAAGATCATCTGGGCGATCATCTTCGTGCCGGGCTGATCGCGATTGTTCGGCGCCTGGAGGGCCGGCCGATCGCAGCGCGCGAAAGCGGTGGCAGCTGATTCGAAGCCACGGTCTGAGCCGCAACCGGCAGATGCCGCGGCTCACAGGCTGCGGTTGCGCGCCAGCGGCGGGTTCTTCGCGAAGTAGCGCTCGATTCCGACACTCAGGGCCCGCACCAGTTCGGCCTGGTAGTCGGGATCGCGCAGTTTCGCTTCTTCTTCCGGATTGGAGATGAACGCCGTCTCGACCAGGATCGACGGGATGTCGGGTGCCTTCAGCACCGCAAAGCCGGCCTGTTCGACGCTGCCCTTGTGCAGTCGGCCGACCTTGCCGATCTGGCCCAGTACCTCGCGGCCGACGTGCAGGCTGTCCTTGATCTGCGCGGTCGTGCTCATGTCGAGCATCGCGCGCAGCACGGTGGCATCGGCAGCCTGCAGATTGGCGCCACCGACGACGTCGGCGGCATTTTCGCGGCTCGCCATCCAGCGCGCCGCGGTACTGGTGGCGCCGCGCTCGCTCAACGCATAGACCGACGCGCCGCGCGCCTTTGGCGTGATGAAGGCATCGGCATGGATCGAGACGAACAGATCGGCCTGGACCCGCCGCGCCTTGCGCACCCGGTCGTGCAGCGGCACGAAAAAATCCTCGTCGCGAGTCAGCATCGCCCGCATGTTGGGCAGGGCGTTGAGCTTGTCGCGCAGCTGCAGCGCGACCGCCAGCACCACGTCTTTTTCCTTCAGGCCGTTGGGGCCGATTGCGCCGGGATCCTCGCCACCGTGGCCGGGGTCGAGCGCAATCACGATCAGCCGATCGATCTTGCGCTGCATGGCGGCGGTTGGCGGGTCGTTGTCGGGCGGTGCGGGCGTCTGCTTCGGCTGTTGGCGGCGTATTGCCGGCGGGCGCAGGCAGCGTGGCAACCCATGGCGGGCTGCTCGCTGCCGGCCGGTTCGGGTCGATGCGGCCGATGAATTCGCCGAGCGCATCCTTCACCGATTGCGCGGCGCGCTGCTCGGCCTCTTCCTTGTCCTGGATCAGCGCCAGCAGCGGATCGGGCGGGTCGGTCGGCAGCAGATCGAAGACCAGCCGGTGCTGGTAGGCCGCCACCGGCTGCAAGCGTAAACAACTGCGGCGCGATCGGCTTTTTCAGGTCGATCACCAGCCGCACGACACGCGGCAAGTTCTGGCCGACCCGCACCCCGGCGATATACGGATCGTCGCGCGCACCTTGCCGACGATCTCTCGCAGGGCCGGGCTCAGTTCGAGGCCATCGACATCGATCACCAGCCGAGCCGGTTGCTGGACCATGAAATGAGTGGCCTGCAGCGGCGTATCGCTTTCCAGCGTGACCCGCGTGTAGTCGTCTGCCGGCCAGACGCGCACCGCGACGATGCTGGCGCCGAAGGCGAGTTCGGCACGGCCGAGCAGCAGAACAAGGCTGCCCAGACCGGCCAGTGCCGAGCGGCGATTGACGCCAGGCGCTGAATGGCCTTGCAATTCAAAGGCCGCTTCTGCAGGGAAGTGAGCGCTCAAGGCAACAACCCCCGGCCGCGTTCGGTATGAGCGCTGAAGCTTGCGGTTCGCCGATCACCGTCGCCTGCAACCAGGTGGATTCCGAGATCGGCGGTCGGCAGCAGATCGCCCGCGTTTTCCGGCCATTCGGCCAGTTTCAGACCCTTGCCGGCGAAGATGTCGCGAAAACCGGCGTCCTCCCATTCATGCGGATCGCTGAAGCGGTAGAAATCGAAATGCCAGGCCATTGCAGCGGCGGTCCCAGGCTGGCCCTGCGACGCGCAGCGGATACTCTTCGAGCATCGAGTAGGTAGGGCTCTTGATCGGGCCTTCGACCCCGAGTGCGCGCAGCAGGTGGCGGGAGAACGTCGTCTTGCCGGCGCCCAGCGTGCCGTGCAGTGTGATGAAGGCCTGGCGCAGCGCGGGGCGCGAGGCGAGCGTCTGCCGCGGCAGCGGCGCAGGCAGCCTCGTTCGGCCAGTCCAGCGTGCGGGTTTCTAGAATCGTCAAATGATCGAAGCCTCGAAAGATCCCTCTTGACCAGCGTTGTTGTTGATGGTTCTGCGCTGCTGCAGTTCGTGCGGCGCGAAGCGGGTGCATTGGGATTTTCCCAGATCGGCGTCGCCGGTGTCGACCTGAGTGTTGCAGAGGCGGGACTGCTGGCCTGGCTCGAAGCCGGATTTCACGGCGAAATGGACTACATGGCGCGCCATGGGCTGCGCCGCGCTCGGCCAGCCGAACTGCGGCGCCGGCACGCGTAGCCGTGATCACCGCCCGCCTCGACTATCTGCCGCGTGAGCGGCGACATGTCAGCCGACACACAGCGACTGGCGGGCGATCGAATGGCGCCGGCTCGATTCACCCGAGCAGGCGACGGTCTCGCTGTATGCTCGCGGCCGCGATTATCACAAGACCATGCGGCAACGCCTGCAGCACGCTGGCCGATGCCGTGCAGCGCCAGGTCGGCCCGTTCGGCCATCGCGTGTTCACCGATTCGGCGCCGGTGCTCGAGGTCGAACTGGCCAGCCGCAGCGGCATCGGCTGGCGCGGCAAACATACGCTGGCGCTCGATCGCGCCGCGGGGTCGATGTTCTTTCTCGGCGAGATCTTCGTCGACATCGCGTTGCCGGCCGACCGCGCCGGTCACCGATCACTGCGGCAGTTGCAGCGCCTGCATCGACATCTGCCCGACCGCGGCGATCGTGGCGCCGTACCGGCTCGATGCGCGGACGCTGCATCTCGTATCTGACGATCGAACATGCCGGCACCGATCCCGATCGAGTTGCGGCCGGCGATCGGCAACCGGATCTACGGCTGCGACGATTGCCAGCTGGTCTGCCCCTGGAACAAATATGCGCAGCGCAGCGCGCTGCCCGATTTCGACGTTCGCGAGCCGTTCGGCGATGCTACGCTGCTCGACGTTGTGGCGCTGGAGCGAGGCCGATTTTCTGCGCTACACCGAAGGCAGCGCGATCCGCCGCATCGGCCACGTCCGCTGGCGCCGCAACATCGCGGTGGCGCTGGGCAACCTGTTGCGCAGCGGCACGCTCAGAGGGCGCGTCTGGCCAGCAGAAGTTCGCACCGCATTGGCTGGCGCAACGCGACAGGCCACCGAGCTGCTGCGCGAGCATATCGATTGGGCGTTGGCGCGAGCCGCCGCTGGGGCTGAGGTCGTCTCAGCCCCGCGGGTGGTGCTTGGCGTGCAGGTTTTTCAGTCGTTCGCGGGCGACGTGGGTATAGATCGTCGTCGTCGAGATGTCGGCATGGCCGAGCAGCATCTGCACGGCGCGCAAATCGGCGCCGTGGTTCAGCAGATGGGTGGCAAAGGCGTGGCGCAGCGTATGCGGCGACAGCGTCGGCGTCGATACCGGCGCGCAACGCATGAGCCTTGATCAGTTTCCAGAACATCTGGCGCGTCATCGGCCCGCCGCGCCGGGTGATGAACAGGGCATCGCTCGATTGCCCGTCGAGAATCGTGGCGCGCGATTCGGCCAGGTAGCGGTGCAGCCATCGATGCGCCTCTTCGCCGAACGGCAGCAAGCGCTCCCGGCTGCCTTTGCCGGTGACACGCAGCGCGCCTTCGGCGAAGCCGACATGAACCGTCTTCAGATTGACCAACTCGCTGACCCGCAAGCCGCTGGCATACAGCAACTCGATCATGGCGCGGTCGCGAAGGCCCAGCGGCGTGGCTGGGTCGGGGGCGGCCAGCAATGCCTCGACCTGGCTCTCGCTCAGGCTCGTCGGAATCGGGCGGGTCTGGCGGGCGCCATCGAGCTTCAGCGTCGGATCGGCGTTGATCAGGCGCTCGCGCAAGGCCCATCGAAAGAAGCGCTTGAAAACGGTCAGCCGCCGATTGGCGCTGCTCGCCTTGCTGTGGCGATGCCGGTTCAGACCCGTAGGCGAGCAGATCGGATTCGCGGCTGGCGTCGATCGCGCGGGTGCTGTCGGTTGCCAGCCAGCGAGGCATACAACGCCAGGTCGCGGCGATAGGCATCGAGCGTATTGGCCGACAAGCCGTCCTCGATCCACAACGCCTCGACGAAACGATCGATCAGCGCCAGGCTGGTCGAGTCGGATTCGAGGGTCGCTGCGTCGGGCATCGATTGGCTTCGAGAAGTCTGTTGCGATCGTATGCGATCGCGACGCAGCCTTGAAGCCGTCACCATCGTGCAAACTTCAGCCATGAACCATGTCTGGTTGTTGCTGCCCGAATTTCTGTTGATCCTCAGCGGCTTCGTGATCTGCCGTGCAACGCCGCTTGATCGCACAGTGTGGGATGCCTGCCGAGCGCCTGGTCTACTACCTGCTGTTCCCGGTGTTGCTGTTCAACTCGATCGTGCGCAGCCCGTTGCAGCTTTCGCAGACTTTCAGCCTGGCGGGCGCCGGCCTGGCGACGGCCGGCATCGGTATCGTGCTGGCGCTGGCAGTCGGTCGCTGGCCGGGCGTGCCGGCTCTTCAGCACGCATCAGGCGCTCAGGTTGCCTTTCGCTTCAATTCTTTCATCGGGCTGGCATTGGCCGAGCGGCTGGCCGGGCCTTCGGGGCTGGCCTGGATGGCGTTGTTGATTGCCGTCTGTGTGCCGCTGTGCAATGTCGGTGCGGTCTGGCCACTGGCCCGCCAGGGCGGCCATGCCTACCACCGCGAACTGCTGCGCAATCCGCTGATCCTGAGCACCATGGCCGGCCTGGTCTGCAACTTCATCGGCCTGCGGTTTCCCGCTCCGGTGGAAACGACGCTTGCAGCGCATCGGCAGCGCTGCGCTGCCGCTCGGATTGCTGGCCGCCGGCGCCGGCTTGAAGATCGGCGGCTTGAACTCGGCTCCGCGGCTGGCCGCCGTGTTGCTGACGATCCGCCACGCGATCCTGCCGTTGGTGGCGATTGGCATCGCGGTCGGCGCTGGCCTTGCCGAAACCGCAGGCCTCGATCGTCGTCGCCTTCGCAGCGTGCCCACAGCCAGTTCGGCCTATGTGCTGGCGGCGCGGATGGGCGGCGACGGCGGTTATGTTGCCGGCCTGGTGCTCTTGTCCACGCTGCTCGGCATGGTCAGCATCACCTTCTGGTTGGCGACGCTGGCCTGGATCTGATCGGCCTGATCAGCGGAACAGCACCAGCATCCGTTCCAGCGCCGTGGTGAACGGCATCGCCAGCATCGGCAAGCGTGATCATCACGCCGAGCAGGCCGACCGACACGGTGATCGGAAATCCGATCGCAAAAATCTGCAGCTGCTGGGCGACCCGCGAAATGATGCCGAGTACGAGGTTGGTGAACATCAGCATGGCGATCATCGGCAAGGCGATCCACAAGCCGAGGCGGAAGATTTCCGCGCCGAGCAGCTGAGGCTGTACCGCGCGCAGGAAGGCGAACGGCTCGGGGCCGACCGGAAAGGCTTCGAAACTCTGCACCACCGCAGCGATCATCAACAAGTGGCCGTTGATCACGATGAACAACCAGCTCACGCACACGCCGTAGAAGCGGCTGACAACGGTCGTCTGCCCGCCGCTGGCCGGATCGAAGAATCCGGCGAAGTTCATTCCCATCTGCAAGCCGGTCAATTCGCCCGCCAGCTCGACCGCGGTGAACACCAGGCGAACGACAAAACCCATCGACAGGCCGATCAGCAACTGCTGGATAACCAGCAACAGCGCTGCCGGCGAATCCAGGGCAACCACCGGCATCGGCGGCAGCGAGCCTTGGGCACACAAGGTGATCAGGAAGGCCAGCCCGACGCGGATGCGCGCCGGCACACTGCGCTGGGCCAGCACCGGCAGCGTGCCGAACAGCGCCAGCACACGAATGAACGGCCAGACCAGCGGGCTCAGCCAGGCCCAGACCTGGGCTTCGCTGAAGGTCAGCATCGTCGGCCCGGGCTCGTCATCAACCGACGACGGAGGGGATCATCTGCAACATGCGTCGCAGATAGTCGACCAGACTGCCGAGCATCCAGGGCCCGGCAATCGCCAGCATTGCCACCGCCGACAGGATCTTCGGTACAAACGACAAGGTGGCCTCGTGGATCTGGGTGGCCGCCTGCACGATGCTGACGATCAGACCGACGCCCAGCACCGTCAACAAAACCGGCGCGGCGATCGTCAGCAAGGTGTAGAGGCCTTGTTGGCCGATGGTGAGAACTTGTTGTGGATCCATGAGTCGGTTGCGCTCGGACTTCGGTTGATACGTGGCGAAAAAATTCAAGCGACCGCGATGCTCAGGGATTCAAGCAGCCGTTGCGCCTCCGGCTTTGCCTTGGTGCGCCGGAGGCGCTCCGGGAGGGGCTTCATCAAGTGACGAAGCTGGCGGCCAGCGAGCCGAGGAGCAGATTCCAGCCGTCGGCCAGCACGAACAACATCAGCTTGAAGGGCAGGGCGACCAGCACCGGGCTCAGCATCATCATGCCCAGACTCATCAGCACGCTGGCGACGATCATGTCGATGATCAGAAACGGAATGAAGATCAGGAAGCCGATCTGGAAGGCGCTTTTCAGCTCGCTGGTGACAAATGCCGGCACCAGCACCTTGAACGGCACGTCTTCGGATTTGACGCTGCTGTCGATCTTGGCCAGATTGGCGAACAACATCACGTCGGATTGGCGCGTCTGTTTCAGCATGAAGGCGCGCATCGGTTGTTCGCCGCGGCGCAGCGCCTCGTCGAAGGCGATGCGGTTTTCCGCGAACGGTTGGTAGGCTTCGGCGTAGACCTTGTCGATCGTCGGGCCCATCACGAAGAAGGTCAGAAACAGGCTCAGTCCGATCACCACCTGGTTGGGCGGCGCCGCCTGCGTGCCGATCGCCTGGCGCAGCAGGCCGAGAACGATGACGATTCGGGTGAAGCCGGTCATCAGCAGCAGCAGCGCCGGCAGAAAACTCAGGGCCGTGAAAAACAGCAGCGTCTGGATCGGCACCGAATAGCTGGTGCCGCCTGCTCCCTGCGCCACCATCAGCGGCAGGCTGGCCGTGCCGGTGGTTGCGGCGCGCCTGCGCCTGGGCCAGCATCGGCAGCATCGACAGCGGCAGCCAATGCCGAGCGCTGCGCAGCGATGCGTGCGGCCGCATCCGAGCGACGAGACCGGTTCGTCACGCCGAACCTCCCGGTTTGCGCAGCCGCGCCAGCATCTGCGCGAAGGCGGGCGCTTGGCAACGCATGCGGCATCGACCGGCAGCTCGGCCTGCGCCGGCATGTCATGCAGCGTCGTGATGCTGCCCGCGCTGACGCCAAGCACCAGCCAACGCCGCTCGTCGCCCTGACCGACCTCGACCGTCACCAGCCGCTGGTTCTGCGAAATCGGCAAGGTCGCGACGCTGCGCATCATGCCCTGTGCCTGGCCTGCGCCGATGGGTGTGCGCTTGAGCAGCCACAGGGCCAGCGGGATCATCGCGATGATCGCGACGAACCAGACCAGCGGCATCAGCGAATAGGAGCTCATGGGTGGGAATGTCGTATCCGCGCAGCACCGACACGGCGCTGCGGCAAAGCGGATAAGGCGGCGTCACTGACCGCTCAGTGGCGGCTCAGCCGGCGCATGCGTTCGGAGGGCGTCACGATATCGGTCAGGCGGATGCCGAACTTCTCGTTGACGACGACCACCTCGCCCTGGGCGATCAGATAGCCATTGACCAGCACGTCCATCGGTTCTCCGGCCATCGTCTCCAGTTCGACCACCGAGCCCTGAGCCAGTTGCAGGATGTGTTTGATCGGGATCCTCGTCCGGCCGAGCTCGACGGTGAGCTGGACCGGAATGTCGAGGATCATGTTGATATCGTTGCCGGCTGCGTTGGTTTGCCCCGGCGTGAAATTGGTGAAGGCGGCGGGCGACACCTGATCGACGATCTCGCCGCCATCGCCTTTCGAATCGGCCAGCGCGGAGGCCCACTCGGCGGCCATCGCGGCGTCGTCGGTGGATGCTGCGGAATTTTCAGATGACATGCTGGGCTCCGAGCCAGCTCGTGTTCGAGCTGGTCAACAGTTGATCGACCTTGAGGGCATATTTGCCATTGGCGGTGCCGTAGTGACAGGCCAGGATCGGCACGCCGGCAACCTTGCATTCGATATCGGGCGACAAGTCCAGTTCGATGAAATCGCCCGGTTTGAAGCTGAGCAGTTGTTCGACGGTTGCCGGCGCGTGCGCCAGCTCGGCCACCAGCTCGACCTCGGCAGCCTGGATCTGCTCTTTCATCAAGTTGACCCAGCGTCGGTCGGGCTCCATGCCGTCGCCCTGGATCGGCGAATACAGGACATCGCGAATCGGCTCCAGCGTCGAGTAGGGAATGCAGAAATGAATGGTGCCGCTGGTTTCGCCGATTTCCAGCGTGAACGAGGTCGCGATCACCACCTCGTTCGGGGTGGCGATATTGGCGAACTGCGGCTGCATCTCGGAGCGTTGGTATTCAAGCTCCAGCGGATAGACGCCGATCCACGCCTTGGCATATTGCTCGGTGACCACGCCGACCAGCCGACCGATGATTCGTTGCTCGGTGGCCGAGAAGTCGCGGCCTTCGATGCGGGTCTGTGATTTGCCGTCGCCGCCGAACAGTGCATCGATGACCGCAAAGATCAGATTCGGGTCACAGACGATCATGCCGCTGCCGCGCAGCGGCCGCACATTGACGATGTTGAAACTGGTGGGCACCACGATCTCGCGCAGAAAGGCGCTGTACTTCTGCACCTTGATTCCGCCGATCGACACTTCCGGGCTCTTGCGGATGAAGTCGAACAGTCCGGCGCGGATGTTGCGCGCAAACCGCTCATTGATGATCTCCAACGTCGGCATGCGTCCGCGGACGATGCGCTCCTGGCTGGAGATGTCGTAGTCGCGAACGCCGTCTTGTTCGACGTCCACGCTGTCGACTTCCGGCGTGTCGCCGGTAATGCCCTGCAGCAAGGCGTCGACTTCGTCCTGGGAAAGAATCTGTTGGCTCATCGCAATGGCCTCGCTGCGCGCTGCTGACCGGGCAGGTCGTTCATTGGATGATGAAGTTCGCAAAATGCACGTGGGTCACCGGGTTTTGCACGGTGACCGGGCGCCGCTTCTTGCGCTTCTTCTTGCCATCGTCGGCCTCTTCGGCTTCGTCGTCGGGATCGATCTCGATTCCCATCGGACGCACCGACTCACGCATGATTTCTTCGGCCAGCGCATCCTTGCCGGCGCGATCGAGCAATTGTTGCGAGGTCTTGTGTGCCAGTACCAGCAGGATCGCATTGCGGATCGACGGCATGTAGCCCTTCATCTGCTCGGCAAACTTCGGGTCGGAAACCTCGAGCGTCACGGCGATCTGCGCATATTTCTCGGTTTCGCGGTCGGCCAGATTGACCACGAAGGGGTCGAGCGCGACATAGGTCGGCGGGTGATCCGCTCGCGGCGCTGCGGCAGCGTGCGACACCTCTGCGGCCTCCTCACCGTTGGCGGCCGTGACGTTCTTCTTCATCACGAAGAATGCGCCGGCGCCTCCTCCTCCGAGCAGCACGACCAGGGCCACAACGATGATCATCAGCTTTTTCTTGCCCTTGCCCTTGGGCGTTTCGGGGCTGATCATGTCGGCGGTCGCGGTGGCCATCAAAAATCCTTCAGTTCATCAATGACGCCAGAAAGCGCCTTGTCGAAGGAGATTGTCGAAGCGGGCAGGCGCATTGAAAGCGGCAATAAGCGCCGCCTTTCCTGGCTTGTGTCCGAGATGGTGCGGGCCGACGCGCTGCCCGCAGGCGTCAGGCGTAGAGGTCGAGCCCGCCGGTGCCGGCTTGCATGCGGCGCGCCGGTGCCGGCATGGGCGCCTCGTCGGCACCGTGGTGAGCGGACCGACGGCCGCTCTGGGCTTGTGCCTGGGCGTCGCTGCGCTGCTGTTGCGCGCTGTCGCCTTGACGCTGGCTTGTCGATGGCGATGGCGGCGATGACGACGGATCGGATACGCCGCCGCCGGTCAGCGTCAACCCGGCTTCACGCAGTGCGCTGGCCAGTTCGGGCAGGCCCGATTCGAGGACGGCACGGGTGGTTGCCGAGTCGACTGCAAAATCGACCTGTGCCTGGTTGCCGTCGAGTGCGATGCGGATCGAGATCGGGCCCATCTCGGCGGGGTTCAGATGCAGCCTGGCTTCTTGTACGCCATCCTGGGCCAGCATGCTCACTTGAACGCCGATCGCTTCGCGGAAGTGCGCCGCCAGGGGTGACGTGTCGAAGCGAATCTCGACCGCCGGGCCGGCCGATGCAAGGCTCGGGCTGGATGTGGTGGTGGGATGGGCGGCCGGCGCCATGGCGGCTGCCTGATCGAGCAACGAAGCGAACGATGCCGCAGCTGATGCCGGCGTGGTCGGCACGGTGACGGAGGCCCGGCTTTCGACGGCCTTGTCTGCATTGACTGATGCCCGCATCGGCCGGCTCGGCGCCTCGTCGGCAAGCAGGGCGACGACTTTTTCTCCCGATGGTTGGGTCGGTCGATCGCTTGCGATCGACGGCGTAGCTTGCGATCCACCGAGCCCGGTGGCCATGCCGGCACTGGCGGCTTGGCCGGATCGACCGTCTGTTTCGTGGTCGCGACGCGCGGCCGTGGCAGGCTCGTCGCGGCTGGCGAGCGAGGGATTGCTGGCGGGCAGCGAGCCTGCTGCATCGTCACGGTGTTGTCCGGCCGACGCCGAGGTAAGCGAAGGTGGTTGCACGGCGGCAACCGGCGGCTGTGGCTGGAACGGCATCAATGCGGCCGGCGATGCGAGCAACTCTGAGCTGTTGTGGGTGGCAGGTCTGTCGTTGTCTGCGAGGGATGGATTACTGGTGGGGAGCAGGCCCGTTGCATCGTCCTCGGGTTGCCGGGCCAACGACGATGCAATCGAAGGTGGCTGAACTGCGGCAACCGACGGCAGCGGCTGCAACGGCATCGACACGACGGGCGATACAGGCAGCTCGGAGCCGTCGTTCTTGGGGGCGTCGCGCAGCGATGGCGGCCTGCGCGGCGGCTCATCGGCAATCGTTTCGATTGCCTTTTGCGTCACCACTTTTTGGCTTGCCGGTCGGTCGCGGTCGAGCGGCTTGCTGTTTGCGGGGCTGGTCTCAGGCGGGCGTTGAGCCACCGAAGCAGGCGTCACGGGTGGCAACTGGCCGATCGGCAATTCGGCGACGGCCGGTTCGCTGCTGCTGGTCGGCAACACCTCATTCGAATCTGGCACCGGCTCGACTGCTGCGCGACCAGGGGCTCGCAGCGGCTGCTGCTTGTCAGTCTTCGGCGCGGACTCAGTGCCGTCGAGCGACAGCTGACCTGACAGATCGCCCATGCTGGCCGAAGTCACGGGCTGCAATTGGTCAAGCGGATTGGCGGATGCCGGCGAGGCGGTATCGGCAACGCCTGGCGTCATCTTCGAATCGGCCGGATCGACTGCACGGCCGGCGGCATTCGGTTTGATCCGTCCTGCGGACAGTTCTCCGTCCGGCGAGGTCTGGTCGAATTGAACGACTGGTTTCGGTGTCGGCGGCGTAGCCGACTGCAAAACCGGTTCACCTCGGCCTGCGGGCATCACTGAAACGGCAGCTTTGGCCGACTGGCCACCTGCAAGGTCTGCTGCCGGCTCGCCTGAGAACGAGGTTGCTTGGCGCCACGAGCGTGATTCGTGTGGATCTCCGAGGGCAGATTTCTGATTCGCTGCCAAGGCAACCGGAGAGCGCCGATCGGCGGATGGGTTGATTGCTTCGCTGCCTGACCTGGGGCCACGGGACAACGATGCAGCAGCACTTGAATCGCGCGATGCCAAATCGGCCAGCGGTCTTCTGCCCGTGGCTGTTCGGCTGCCATCTTGGAGGCTGTACGGCAGGCTGCCGGCGCCGACGCCGGCTTGTGGCTCAGCCGCCAGGCCCAGTTGGTCGGCGATCCAGCCGGCGAGGCCGTCAGGATCGGCCGTCCCACCAGGCGATGGTGCTGTCGCCATGGCCGCGGTCGGCAGGCTGCCGCCAAGCGATGGCAGGGTGGCACCGGCAGGCGCCTGCAGATCGGCAAGGCAATTTGCAAAGCTGCCCGTCGGTGCACAGGTGTCATCGGCGAACAGCGCGCCGATGGCGGCCGCGGTGCCTTGCAGGGCCGCTGGATGCCCCTTGGCCAAAACTGAATTCATGGCGCCATTCATCGTCGATTCTTCCTTCAGCGCAGGGCGCTGCCGAAGCCGGAAATCCGGCTCGACGCACGCGCAGCAAATTCATCGGTGGCCTTTTGATCGCGGCGGTCGGCGCTCAATCGCAGCTCGAGCTGGCGACGTTCGATCAGCTTGCGGACCGACGCCACGCGCAATTCATGCTGGCGCAATGTCTGCTCGGCGGCTGCAAGTTGATCGGCCGTGCGCTGCAGCACCAGATCCTGGTGGCTGACCGCCTGGCCGAGCCGGTTCATGAAGCCCTGATAACAATGCACCACGGGCATCGCACCCTCGGTACGAAACTGGGTCGACCAGCGTTGCTCATAGTCGCTGCGATACGCCACCAGCTGGTTCGACTGGCCGGTCGCCAGATCGGCGGCACGGGCGGCGCGCTGGCGGGCGGCCAGGCTGCTGTCGCGCTCGGCAAGCGCCAGTTCGAGCAAGGCAAACAAGGGCTGCAAAGCGCTCATCGATCAATCCTTTTCATGCGGTTGGCGTTGCTGCTCACGCCATCAGGCCGCGCAGTTGCTGGACACAGGCGGCCAGCGGCGCACCTTCATTGATGCCTTGCTGCAGATGTTCGGCCATCGCGTCGTGCAGATTGACGGCCCGGTCGAGGTCGGGGTCGTTGCCTGGCGCATAGGCGCCGAGCTGGATCAGGTCGCGCGCCTTGCTGAATTTCGAGTGCAACTGGCGAAACCGCCTGGCCGCGTCGAGGTGCGGAGGCATCGCCACATTGGTCATCACCCGCGAGATCGATTTCTCGACATCGATCGCTGGATAGTGTCCGGCTTCGGCCAGCTCGCGCGACAGCACGATGTGGCCGTCGAGAATGCCGCGGGCGGCGTCGGCAATCGGATCCTGCTGGTCGTCGCCTTCGCTGAGCACGGTGTAGAACGCGGTGATCGAGCCGCCTCCGGCAGCCGGCATTGCCACTGCGCTCGACCAGTTGCGGCAGCTTGGCGAAGCAGCTCGGCGGGTAGCCCTTGGTGGCCGGCGGCTCGCCGATCGCCAGCGCAATTTCGCGCTGTGCCATCGCGTAGCGGGTCAGCGAATCCATCAGCAGCAGCACATGCTGGCCGCGGTCGCGAAAATCTTCGGCGATCGCGGTGGCGTAGTTGGCGCCCTGCAGGCGGGTCAGCGGCGGTGCGTCGGCCGGTGCGGCCACCACCACCGAGCGGCGCAGGCCTTCTTCGCCGAGGATGTCCTCGATGAATTCCTTGACTTCGCGGCCGCGTTCGCCGATCAGGCCGACCACGATCACATCGGCTTCGGTGAAGCGGGCCATCATGCCGAGCAGCACCGATTTGCCGACGCCGGTGCCGGCGAACAGACCGATCCGCTGGCCGCGGCCGACCGTCAGCATCGAGTTGATGGCGCGCACACCGGTATCGAGCGGGCGGCGCACCGGGTCACGGTCCATCGCATTGATCGGCCGGCGGATCAAGGGCGCGTTGTGGGTGCTGCCCAGCGGCCCTTTGCGGTCGATCGGATTGCCATGCGAATCGACGACGCGCCCGAGCAGACCGTCACCGACCGGCAGGTGCTGGGTGCGGTCCTCGTTGCGCCGCCACGGGTGTTGCTGGCTGCCCAGCCGCAACGGAACCACCGGCGTCGGGCGCGGGATCACGACGGCGCCGCTGGCCAGGCCGTGAATATCGCCGGTCGGCATCAGATAGGCATGGTCGCCGGAGAAACCGACCACTTCGGCCTGCACCGGCGGTTGGCCAGGCATGCGCACTTCACAAACCGAGCCCACCGGCACCCGGATGCCGGCCGCCTCGAGCACCAGGCCGGCCACGCGAATCAGCAGGCCACGCGTTTCAAGCGGTTGCGGCTGCGCCGACAGTCGCTCGAGCCCGGTCAGATAGTTCGACCATTGGTCGCCGACCGCGCTGGCGGCAATGGCATGATTTTCAAGCGGCGAACTCATCATGATGATCGTCCCGCGCGACGCTCTGCTGCGGCCGGTTGGTTGTCGGGTTCAGCGGTTGCGGTGTCCGGATCGTCGGGCAGCCAGGGTTGATCGCAACCCAGCGTGCCGGTTGCCAGCCGCCAACGGGTCTGCATCTCGGCGTCGACGGTGCCGATATCCGATTCCACCAGGCAACCGCCGCGTGCGACGTTGCTGTCACCGATCACCCGGGCGCCACGCGCCTTCAGCACTTCCGACGCACCGTGCTGCACCACGTCGTGATCATCCGGATGCACGCGCACGGTGATGTGCCGGGCGCTCAGCAGCAGCGTATCGACTGCCTCGGTTGCAACCTGTGCGACCAGTTCGGGCCTCGTCTGCAGTTCGGTGCGAACGATTTGCCGCGCCAGATTGGTTGCCGATACGGCCAGCGCCGCAGCCATCTGCTGCTGCAGTTCGTCGAGCTGGTCACCGGTGCTTGTCAGCAATGCGCCGATCTGCGCTGCCACGGTACGGGCATGGCTCTGCTTGAAAGCCTCCAGCGCGGCCAGTCCGTCGCGGTAGCCGTCCTGATACGACTGTTGGCGGGTTGTATTGAGCAGTGTCTGCAAATCAGCGTCGGCATCTGCCGCCGGCGGCTCGGCTGGTGCTTGCCGCCTGCTGCGCAGCGACGGATCCGGATTGGCGCCGGCCATGTCGAGGGTGCCCGGCGTCCACGCTGCAAAGTCGTTCAGCTCTTCGCGCGGAATAAAACGGCTGTAGACCGACGGCCTGCTGCCGTCCGGTGCCGGCACGTTGCGGATCTGCCCCTTGGTCGGCGATTTAGAGGAAGTCATCACCACCACCTCCACTCAACGCGATCTGACCTTCGTCGCTCAGGCGACGGACGATCTTCAGCAGTTCCTTCTGCTCGGCTTCGACCTCGGACACGCGCACCGGCCCGCGTGACTCCAGATCCTCGCGCAGCGTCTCGGCCGCGCGGGCCGACATGTTGCGGAAGACCTTGTCGCGCAGTGCGGGCGTTGCACCCTTCAGCGCAATGATCAGCGATTCGCTCTGCACTTCCTTGAGCAGCGTCTGGATGCCCTTGTCGTCGAGCTTGCCGACGTCGTCGAAGGTGAACATGTTGTCCATGATCTTCTGCGCCAGATCGCCATCGGCCTCGCGGATGAAATCGATCGCCGCGGTTTCCGCGTTGCTGCCGAGCAGGTTGATCATCTCGGCAGCGGTCTTGACGCCGCCCAGGCTGGCCTTGCGCATGTTGTTGCCACCGGCCAGCACCTTGCTCATCACCTCGTTCAAGTCGACCAGCGCGCTCGGCTGGATGCCGTCGAGGGTGGCGATGCGCACCAGCACCTCGTTGCGCTGGCGTTCGGTAAATGAGCTTCAGCACGGTGGCCGCATGGTCCTGGTCGAGGTGGACCAGGATCACCGCGACGATCTGCGGATGTTCATTGCGCAGCAGCTCGGCAACCGATGCGCCGTCCATCCATTTCAGGCTTTCGATACCGGCAATGTCGCCGCTCTTCAAGATGCGGTCGAGCAGGATGGCGGCCTTTTCATCGCCCAGCGCGCGCTTGAGCACGGCCCGGACATATTCATCGTTGTCGGGAACCAGCGCGCTCTGATCGCCCGCCAGTTCGGAGAAGCGGTCGATCACCTGGTCGACGCGTTCGCGCGAGATCGCCTTCAGGCGCGAGATGGTTTCACCCAGCCGCTGCACTTCTTTCGGTGACAAGTGGCGGAAGACAGCGGCGGCCTCTTCCTCGCCCAGCGACATCAGCAAAATGGCGGCGTCTTCGACACCGGTCTCGTCGCTGGTGCTCATCGTGGCAACCCGGGCAGCAGATGCAGATTCGTCATGTCGTGAGGTTCAGGCCGGCTCACCGCTGACCCAGTCGCGAACGATGTTGGCCACCGCCGCCGGGTTCTGCTTGGCCAAGGTGCGCGCGCGCGCCAGGCGTTCGGCGGTCTGCGGCGCCTCCAGCGCCTGCATTTGCGGGGCCATGCCCAGGCCGGGCAAGGCCTGATCGTCGTCGACCAGGGCATCGAGCGTGTTGCCAGATGGCGAGGGCAGGGCGAGCGGCTTCAGCGCCGATTTCATCGCCGGGCGGACCAGTCCGAATATCGCCAGCATGCCGACCAAGCGCCAGTGCAACCGGAATGCCGACCACGCGGACGATGTCGAGCAACTCGGGCTGTTTCCACCACGGCGTTTCCCATTTGTCGACCGGATCGACCTTGAATGGCGCATTGACGACCCGCACCGAATCGCCGCGCTGCTGGTTGAAGCCGACGCTTTCCTTGACCAGTGCCGTGAGCTTCTCGATTTCGTCGGCCTTCAGGGCAACCGTGGTCGGCTTGCCCTTGGCGTCGACATCGCTGCGGTGGTTGACAACCACCGCGGCATTGATGCGCTTGACGGTGCCGGTCGAGTTGCGCGTCACCCGCACCGTCTTGTCGACTTCGTAGTTGGTCACCGCCTCACGCCGGCTGCTGCCGCCTGCGGCGTTGCCGCCTGCGGTCTGCAGTGATTGCGCGCTACCCGATCAACGGGGCGGTAGGGGCCACTGGTGGCACGTTCGATGCGGCGCCAGGCAGGCCGGTGGGCAGCGAAGCGCCGCCACCACCGCTTTGTTCGCTGGTCTGCTGGCTGCGCACCGTGATGCTGCCATCGGCGCCCTGATTCGGCTTGAACTCTTCGAATGTGGCTTCGCTTTGCGAAAAATCGATTTCGGCGGTGACACTGGCGCGAAGGTTCTCACGGCCGACCACCGGCTCCAGCAGTTCGAGGATGCGCTTGGCATAACCCGACTCGATCTGGTTCACATACTGCAACTGCTGGGCGTCCAGACCGCCGGCCTTGGTGTCGGGCGACGACAGCAAGGCGCCGGTCTGGTCGAGCACGCTGACCGCCTTCGGATTCATCTCCGGGACGCTGCTCGACACCAGGTGCACGATGCCGGCAATCTGGCTGCGCTCCAGGCTGCGCCCGGCGCGCATCGTCAGCATCACCGAGGCCGTCGGCTTTTGCTGCTCGCGGAAGAATCCGTTCTGGTTCGGCAGCGCCAGATGAACACGGGCATTCTCGACCGCATCGAGCGCGGTGATCGAACGCGTCAGTTCGCCTTCGAGGCCGCGCTGGAAGCTCAGGCGCTCCTGAAACTGGGTCTGTCCGAAACGGGCGTTGTCCATCAGCTCGAAGCCGGTCACCGAACCCTTGGGCAGGCCGGCCGACGCCAGGCGAAGCCGGACATCGTGAACCTTGGCCGCCGGCACCAGGATCGCCGAGCCGCCGTCGGCATGTTTGTACGGGATATTCATCTGCGACAGCTGCGCGATGATGGCGCCGCCGTCCTTGTCCGACAGGTTCGCGTACAAGACCTTGTAATCGCCCTGACTGCTCCAGACCGTCATCGCAACGACGACCGCGATGAGTGCGGCCAGGCCTGCGCCGAAGGCCAGTTTCGAGCGAGCCGGCAATGCAGCCATCCGGGCACCGAAACTGTCGACGGCTACCAGTTGGATCGGGCTGTTGGCGACGACGACGTTGTCCATGGGATTTTTCGGGCGGGAACGAGCAAGGGGCGGGAAGGTCCGTGGCGTCGATTATTCGGACTCACCCGCCTTCACATTCGCCGAACAAGCCACGGAAGGACGGTCTATTTGCCGGCTGCCGCCAGCCCGGCAGCCCTAGCATTGCGGCCATGCCTCGGCAGCTGCGTGTTGCCCACGTCGCACCGGGCGCCGCCGGAGATTGCCATGAATGTTTCGCTCAAGCCGTTCGACTTTGCCCAGGCCGCGGCGCGTGCCGGGCTGCAGACCAATGGCCAGCCGTTGCAGCGGGGCCAGGGAGTGCAAGGGCCCGGCTTCCAGCATGCGCTGACACAGGCGCTGGGATCGGTCAGCAAGTCGCAGAACGAAGCCAATGGCATGCAGCGCGAAGTGCAACTCGACAATCCGAATGTGACCATCGAGCAGACCATGGTCGCGATGCAGAAAGCGCAGATCGGCTTTCAGGCCACGCTGCAGGTTCGCAACCGGCTGGTTCAGGCGTACAGCGACATCATGAACATGCAGGTCTGACCCGCCCTGGTTCTGCCTGCGGGACGCTGAAGCCTCAATCGAGGGCCATCATGCGTCGACGCTTTTGTGTCTGATCGATATACAGCTGCAGCACCCGTTCGGCCCCGGCATTCAGGCGCAACATCTCGCAACCCAACCGCAGTCCCTTGGCATCCGCATTCAGCGAGCTGAGATGGTGGATACGCAGCGTGACGGTGAACCGGGTATCGGCATCCAGATCCAGCTTGACGTTGTGCAGCGTCACCCCGGCGCCCAGTTGAGGCACGTCTGCGGGCATGAACAGCGCGCAGCCGCCGATGCTGACATCGAGCACGCGCAGCAGCATTTCGGTGGTTTCGGAATCGGGATGATCGAAACGCGCCATCGGTGAACTGCGCAGGATCGGACGTACCCGAAAGCTGCCGCGCCGTTGAAACCGGTACACCACCGACGGCAGCGCACAGCTCAGCGCGGTCGATCGCCCGCTGTGCACCAGCACCAGATCGTTGGCATCGAACTGCAGCTTCACATTGTCGATATAGCCGACCACCACGCCTTCGTTGCCTTGCACGATGGCCTGCAGATGGGGATCGTCAGCGCTGGCGCTGAAGCTGATCGCGTCGCGCATCGAATCGACGGTCCACAACACCGCACCGAGCATCGATCCATCGGGCCCGTTGATGCTCAGCGGAACAGCCGCTTCGGCCAAGGCGCGCAGCATCGACTTGATCTGCGTGCGCGAGGTGATGCGAAAGTCGTCGAGGCCACCGTGGGCTTGCGCCAGCGGCTCCAGCGGCATCGGCAAGGTGTCCATGGATGCGTCCATCATCGCAGCTTCAGTGAACCGTTTTCGGACGGCCGCCGAGCAGTGCGTCCAGATCTTCGAGCCAGGGCTCGGCCAGGTAACGGACCTCGGCATCGTTGACCAGGATGCGTTGCATGATGCGGCTCTTCAGCTGGCTTCTCTTCGTCCTGCAGCGGCCGCTGCGCGGCGGCGTGCTTGAGCTGCGAGATCAATACAGCGCAGGCGCCTTCCAGCTTGACCACCTCATCCCAATTGCCATTGCGGGCGGCGGCCAGCATGTCGTGGCTGGCGCGTTCGATGGCTTCGTAGTAGTTCAGCAGTTGCGAGTTCATGATCACGGGGTGGGAAGTGTGCAAAGCGGAAGGCAGGTTCACGGTGTGGGACCGGTCACGACCTTGGCGCGAATTTCCATCCAGGCATCGCGCAGCGGTTGAACCAGGCGGCTGCATTCCTCCAGCGCAGCGTCGTCGTTCTTGATGTTGGCGTGGATCAGTCGGCCGATCAGGTAGCTGTACAGCGACGACAGATCGGCTGCCAGGCTGCCCCCTTCAACGCTGAGCCCGCCTTTCAGGCCTTCATCGATGATCCGCACGGCCTTGCCGATGGCCTTGCCCTTGGCCTCGATCCGACCTTCCTTCATTGCGCCGCGGGCCTGCGAAATGGTATCGAGCAGCCCTTCGAACAGCATCGCAACCAGCTTGTGCGGATCGGCCGCGTTGATACCCGTTTCAACGCCGACCTGTGCATACATCCCCGCGTTCGGCCGACGGCTGCTGCTGCTGTTGCTGTTGAAGAGGTTGGTGGTGGCGTACATCGAAGGACATCCCGTGTGTGGTGCGATGCATGGAATATCGACCGGCCGGCGTCGGGCTTGAGGCTGCGTTGCGCGGGTTCGAGCCCTTGTTCGGGGGTATTCCGCTGGGGTGCATCCCCCAGCCATGAAAAACGCCGCCTCGCGGGCGGCGTTACGGGGACCATCCAGGATCGCCTCAGCTGGTCGACTTGTTCCAGTTGGTGATCTGCTGGCTGACGTAGCTGTTGAGCCCGGTCAGCGACGGCCAGCTTGGTGTCCAGTGCGGAATATTGGCGCCAGCAAGCGCGCGCGGGTGGCTTCGATACGGGTGTTGAACGTGTCCTGTTCCTTGCCATTGAGCTTGATTCGGTTGGTCAGGCTTTCGCTTCGCGTGGTCAGGGTGCCGTCGGTGCCGGTGACCGCTTTGCCGAACGATTCGAACAACGCGGCGATGCCGCGGTTGCCAGGAGCTGCGTCGGCGCTGCTTGCCATCGCCAACCCGACCTCGGCAGGCTTGGCCAGCGCGGTCGACAATTTGGCGTCATCGGTGCTGAGGCTGCCGTCGCGCTGCATCGAAATGCCCAGGTCGGCAAGCCGCGTGAAGGCGGTCGATGTACCGGCACTGCCCTGGACCAGGCTGCGAAGCTGGTTCTGGATGGTGACTGCCGTGCGATCGCCTTGCAGGATGGCGCCACTCTTGCTGCCTTCGTCGTATTTCGTGAGGCTTCGCAAAGTGGTGTTGACCGCGTTGTAGGCTGCGACAAATTTGTTGATCGCGGTCTTGAACGATTCGGTGTCGATGCCGACCTTCAAGGTCACGTCGGCACTGGTAGTCTTGACGGCGACAAAGCTCATGCCATCGGCGACATCGGTAAAGGTATTGCTTGACGAAACCAGATTCAGCCCATTGATCGACGCGTTTGCATCCTGTGCCGCGACGGTCTGCTGCATCGCCGAGCTTGCGCTGCCTTGCCGATCGTAGGTCAGCCAGGCGAGCTCACCGTCGGAGATCGCGACCATCTGCATCTCGGGCGTCGGGTTGCCGAACTCGTCGTTCGGCCCGGTGTTGAATTCACGCATCGCCTGTTCGGTGATGCGCACGGCGTTCTCGGCTCCGGTCTCCTTCGAGCGGATAACCAACCTGGCGCCGTCCTTGTCGTTGACGATCGATGCCGTCACACCGGCGTCTGCCGCATTGATCTTGGTGCGCATCGCGGCAAGCGTGTTGTCTTCGCTGCCGATCTCGATATCGATGAAGGTGCCGTCCTTTGACGAAAAAGTTGAGCCACTCCAGCTTCCCATCTCGATTCGCAAGGTTCCAGTGCCGACCACGTCGGTGCTTTGGAAAGGCTTCGATGCCAAATTCTGCGCCTTGGCCAGTTGCGTTACCGCGACTGAATAGTCGCCACTTGCAGCCGTGCCGCTACTCGAGACCGTGACGCTCGTCATGTCGGAACTGGTCGACGTCGTCATCGACCAAGCGCTCGGCTTGGCCATGGCGGCAGCTGCGTCCTGCAGGGCCGCAATCTTGCTGCTGACCTGCCCGAAAGCTGACAACTGGCTGTTGTAGGTGCTTTGCTGGGTCTGCAGCTTGGCCAGTGGCCGCTGCTCGATTGCCACCAGTTGGCTAACGATGCTCTGGACATCGAGCCCGCTGCCAATGCCCGGAGATGAAATGGCCATCTGCTGGAAACTCCTTCAGTTTGTTTGGGTATCGGCAACTGCTGCCGAAACCTGAGCGCAAAGAACGAACGCCGGAAGTGAGCAGCTCACTTCCGGCGTTGGGTCGATGCCGCTTCCTTCACCAGTCAGCGATGCCGCCGCGGCCGGAATCAACCCTTCAACAGCTGCAGCACCTGCTGCGGCAATTGGTTGGCCTGCGCCACCATCGCGGTACCGGCCTGCTGCAGGATCTGTGCACGTGAGAGGTTGGCGGTTTCCTGCGCGAAATCGGCATCCATGATGCGGCCGCGAGCGGCGGACAGGCTTTCCGATGAGACCTGGATCGATGCGATCGTATTTTCGAAACGGCTTTGCACCGCGCCGAGGGTGCCGCGGGCCAGGTTGACTGCCTCCAAGGCGGTGTCGATCGCGTCCATGGCGGCCGTGGAATCTTCGGCTGTCGAGACATTCAGATTGTCGATTCCTGTCTCTTTCACGCCTAGAACGGTGGTTCTCGCCGGCGTACCGAAAGTCAAGCCTGCTGCAGCCTCGGTTGCATTCTCATTGCCAGCTGAACCGCCAATGACAAAAGGCGTGGCACTTTTCGATGTGAGGGTGATGGCGCCGGTTGTCCCGTCGGCGGATAGCAGTGATCCCGGTATTGCCGGTTTTGAGGTTGATTGCAGCAGCAATCGCCGCGCCTTGGCTTGCTGCATCGGTGCCAGCCGGTACGACGCCGATGTCAACGCCATTGATCGTCAAATCTCCTGCTGCCAGCGCTCCCGTGCTGCAGCGGCAGTGCCCGCTGCCGTGTACTGTCGTAGGCGGTGTGAGCGAGCCAAGCTGAGTCAGCCGCGGCGTCCGTGATCTCGGTGAACACGATCGTTTCGCCCGGAATTCGGGCCGACCTGGAAAGTCTGCGCCGTAAAGGTGCCGTCGAGAAGCGCTTTGCCGTTGAACGACGACGTCTTGGCCACGCGTCCGATTTCGCTCTTCAACTGGTCTACTTCGGCTTGCAGCGCCGCCCGGTCAGACATGCTGTTCGTGGCATTCGCCGACTGCACGGCCAGTTCGCGCAGGCGCTGCAGCATGTCGCCGACCTTGCCAAGCGACCCTTCTGCAGTCTGCGCAAGAGAGATGCCATCGTTGGCATTGCGTGCCGCGACGTTGAGGCCGCGAATCTGCGTATTCATGCGGTCGGCAATCGCCAGGCCTGCTGCATCATCTTTCGCGCTGTTGACCCGCAGGCCAGAAGACAGCCGCTGCATCGACGTCGCCAGCGACGACTGCGACATGTTCAGGTTTCGCTGCGCGTTGAGCGAAGCCAGATTGGTATTGATCGTCTGGGCCATGAGGGCTCCTGGGAAGTCGAATATTCCGGCGATAGTCACCGGTGCGCTAAATTTGTGACGCAATTCTTTTCCAGGACTTGAGAGCCCGATTCAACGATCAACGACAGGAAATCCCGCCAATTCCGATCTCCAACGAAAAAGCCCCGCACCTTGCGGCACGGGGCTCTTGTGGTCGGCGCGAGCCGACCTTCTAGAGTCGATGATCAGCGCAGCAGCGACAACACCTGCTGCGGCAACTGGTTGGCCTGCGACACCATCGCGGTGCCAGCTTGTTGCAGGATCTGGGCACGTGACAGGTTCGACGTTTCCTGGGCGAAGTCGGCGTCGACGATGCGGCCGCGGGCTGCCGCGATGTTCTCCGACGTGACCTGAATGCTTGCGATTGCATTCTCGAACCGGCTCTGCACCGCGCCCAGGGTGCCACGGGCGCTGTTGACCTGCTTGAGCGCTTCGTCGATGGCATCCAGGGCGACACTGGCCTGTTCGGCGGTACCGACTGACAGACCATGATGCCTGTCGAAGCAGCTGCGGTCGACACTGTCGATGTTGCGCTGGCTGGCGTCAGACCCGATCGTGCCAGGCGTGGTTGTCGCGCTGCCGATGTCACCTCGCGACCGACGATGCCGACTTGAGTCGACTGGCATTTGTCAACGTCAAGACACCGTCGCTGCATTGGAAGCGCGATACACCGGTTTCAGCTAGATTTGGCATTGATTGCCGCGCTCAGATCGGCACCTTGCGAGGCGGCGTCGGTCGCCTGCGGCGACTGCGCCGATGTTCGACGCCATTGATGGTGAGATCGCCGGCGGCGAGCGCGCCTGTGGCTCGCTGGCCACGGTGTCGCCGCCGCGGTGGCCGAGAAAGTCACCACCGAGAGTTTGCCCAGACCGGTCAGCTTGACGTTGGTGATGGCGCCCAAGGTCGATGGTTTCGCCGGAATTGGCACCGACCTGGAACTTCTGGTTCGAGAAGCTGCCGTCGAGCAGCTTGGTGCCGTTGAAGTGAGGTCTGCTGGCCACGCGGTCGATCTCATCCTTCAGCTGGGTCACTTCGGCCTGCATGGCTGCGCGGTCGGACTTGTTGTTGGTCGCATTGGACGATTGCACCGCCAGTTCACGCATGCGTTGCAGCATGTCGCCGACCTTGCCGAGTGCACCTTCAGCGGTTTGCGACAGCGAGATGGCATCGTTGGCATTGCGGGCTGCGACGTTCAGGCCCTTGACCTGCGAATTCATGCGGTCGGCAATCGCCAGGCCGGCGGCATCGTCCTTGGCGCTGTTGACACGCAGGCCGGATGACAGACGCTGCATCGAGGTGGCGAGCGAACCCTGCGACATGTTGAGGTTGCGCTGGGCGTTGAGGGAAACGACGTTGGTGTTGATGGTCATTGGCATTTAAATAGCTCCTATTACGTTGATGATGAACTCCCGGCGTGGACGCCGGCCTTGACTCGTCTTGCGGAGCATGTTGTGGTTGGCCCCGTTCGACGCGCCTGTCGACTACCGATACTTCTTAAACCCTGTCCGGTATCGACCGGCTGAGCGCCCGGCGGCAGTCATCGAATGAACGCAACCCTTTTCAGTTGTCGTTCCTCGGTCGGCTGTTCCGGACCACGAGGCTGGGATTCAGGCCCCGTTGAAATGCTTATCGACCGGGGTCATGGGCACTTGAGGAAATTTGATGAGGATCTTCTGCCATCGCTCGTCGCAACACCAACTCAATTCCGTGGTTGACGCGGAATAT
>CAWJLY010000004.1:0-128072 GCA_963843805.1 uncultured beta proteobacterium | reverse complement strand
AACGCGGGCACACAGGCAATAATGAAGTTTCATTTTACCTTCTCCAACCTGAAACAGCAATACAGCGAGGCGCTTGAAAACGGCTATACCGTGCTGACGTGCAGCGAGTATTACGAAAGAAAACAAAATCAGTGCTTTCCAGAAAAAACATTGGTCAACCGGGTGGACATTGATTTCTCCGTTCGGAAGACTGGGCGGCTTGTGGATATTTTCAATAAACTTGGAATAAGGGCCAGCTTTTTTTTGCGTTTGCATGCACCGGAATACAACCCTTTTTCATTTGAAAATTACCGCGTCATTAAACGCCTGCTGGCTACGGGCCACGAACTGGGGTACCACTCCGAAATTGTGGATCAGGCAGCTATATGGAACGAAGACGCAGCCGATTGCCTAAGACGTGACCTGGCAGTGTTGAAGGGCATGTTTGGGACAGATGTCAGTGCTGTTGCCAGCCATGGTGGAATGACTGGTTTGAATAACCTCGACTTCTGGAAATCGAATAAGGCCTCCGATTTCGGACTATTGTACGAAGCTTATGATAACAGTGAGCAGTTCAACCTGTTTAATGAAAGCTTTTATGTAAGCGACAGCGAATGGGTAAGATGGAAGTGTTACAATAGAGGCACTCCTGTTGGCAGCGACCACCGTTCGCTGAAAGAACAATACAAAACGCGCACCCATTGTTATATGTATTGATTCACCCGGATTCATATTTTGACGAACACTTTTATGACAACGAGCGATAACCATCGAAAAACGGTTGCCATTCATCAGCCTGATTTTTTGCCATGGCTTGGCTTTTTCATATGGTTGCGCGATGTTTTTGTGATCCTATACGATGTCAAGATGGACGTAAAGAACTCCGGCTGGCTGAAAAGAGTAAAATTCAGTTATCCGAAAGGTGCAGAATGGTGCAGCGTTCCATTGAAACGACCAGATGGCGGTTTTATGCAGGCTATTCACTTGATAGAACTTGATACGTCAAACCCACTCTGGGGAAAAGCAAAAAGACAGTTGTTGCAAACGTACAAAAAACATCCTTTCTTTTATGAATTTGAGCAGTGGGTAACCTATTATTTTGATGAGTCAGAAAAGTGCGTCGCAGAAAGGAACAGCGAATTCATTCTCCGGATGAGGGAGGCCCTCGGTATTACCAGCCAAGTATTATTTAGCAGAGGCATGGAAATTCAACAGGCGAACAATGAAATGAACGCTGAAATCACAAAAACGCTTGGCGGCACCGCTTACCTCAGCGGCATGGGGGCGGATGATTACCAAACGAACGCACCCTTTCATCGCCTGGGCCTCCAATTGACCTACACGCATTTCGACCCACTCTCGTTTTCTTACCCGCAATCTGGCCACCAGCAGTTTATCCCCGGTCTTTCTGTATTGGACGCCATTGCCAACATTGGCATAGAAGGTGTGAAAATGTTGGTAGGGAAAGGGAAAAACTAACCCAAAAGATACTGATGTGCTAAAGTAAATCTGCATATTCGTGTAAGAGCTATAAAGCCATGAAAATTGCGCTACTAGGAAATATGAATAACAACCATTTCGTGTTGTTACGTTATCTTCTCGATAAAGGCTATGATGCTGATTTGCTCTTATATGAAAACGAAATTTCCCATTTCATGCCCGATAAAGACAGCTTTTCGGACAAGTATAATGCACGTATAAAACGACTATCGTGGGGAAGCTACCGAAAACTTGTTTTTCTGAACAAGCGTCAAATCCGGCGCGATCGTCCACCATTTCATTGTGGGTTCTAGACTGTGCCGGCTGACCCGTGAAAGATCGGTAGAAAGCTCGATATTTTTGTACCGGCCGGAGGTGAGTTGCACAGCCTTCCGTTTTTCGGTGGCTGTAGTGCAAAGGCATTATTGAAATGGGTTTTAGTCGCCCATCAACAGCGGCGGCATCTTGCGGAACACGAACAAAATCGTCTGGCCGAAGTCCGACGTCGACGTAGACGCCCGCATCAAATCGTTGGGCATAATGCCTTCCCGCCTTTTAGATCTTTCGTTGCCGATGGTGTAACGACCAGAATACACGGATGAGACAATAATAAAGAGCTGTTTCATGAACCAAATAGAGCAGATCAAAGAAAATCACGATTTCCTGATCGCCTATCACTGCCGCCACAACTGGAAAAAGCTTTTGACCGGCGTACTCACGGGAAAAGATACCCATAAATTGTTTATTGCTTTTTCGCAGTTTGTCAAAAAGACATCGCTAAAGCCTTGCATTATTACGTTCGAATACGGACATGATATATACAATACCAAAAAGCTTTGTGCAGAATTGGGCATAGAAGACCTAGTGTACTGGTTTCCCCTTTCAGCGCGCAAGGATATCATGGCTGTACTAAAGAACTGCGACATAGTTGCCGGTGAATTCATGCGTAGTAACTACAGCTATGGCGCTGCGTTTGAAGCTTTGTCACTGGGGAAACCTTTCCTTCATTACCGGAACGATGCGCTTTATATCGGCAAATCGCTCTATCCCATGCTGCCTGCTCATACGGTTGAGGAGATTGTGCACCACTTTGATAATTTTGAAGAAGCATCCTGCGGCGATCCATGGCATCGGCTGCAATGCCGGTGAATGGTTCCGGCAGTTTGCCACCGAGCAAATCAATCGCTTCATAGCACTTATCGACATGGAAAGCGGACGGTCGAATCCTTGCCGCCTGAATTCACGCACGCAAATAATTGATTGATAGTAGATCAGGCCTTCAGTCGTGCACTACAGAGTCGGCCCGGCAAAACGTTTGCAACCTGCATGAATTTTGGCGACTGGTGGTGATAACGGAAGGGCATCAATTTCCCGGGGATCGGCATCCGTCCAGGCGATTTCCAATGGATATTGTTGATGAGAACTATCGACTTCTTTTGCCAAAATTGGGCCAAAAACGGATTTCGTGTCGAACTCGGGGGACAGGTCCACCGGCGCGGCGGCCTGGCCGGCACCCCCGAAAACGTCAGCCGCACCTTCGAGCAACTGGCGCTTCCATTCGACGATCTGCGTGGGGTGCAGTTCGAACTCCGTGCTCAACTCGGCCAGCGTCTTGTCATCTCGCAGGGCCGCCAGAGCAACCCGTGCCTTGAACGCTGGACTGTGCGTGCGCCGGGTGCGGCGCCCTGATTTCTTGACCATCGAAAACTCCTTCTCGCCAAGCCGTTCTCGGCCCAGCATACTGCCCGGAGTTTCCACTTATCGCGCTGTGCAGATTTGCGGCGCCACTTCTACGCCCGATGTCCGACGTGCCTCCGCACATGACTTACGCAACTTGTCTGGACAAAAGCCCCTGGAGCGGTTCTACGCGTTCTTGGGCGATTTAAGACGCCGCCCATGATCGCGCTAAAATCCAGTTCACGATTAGCCGGAAGTGGCGTTGACGATTGGCTGAAATACTGGGAATATGTGGTAGGGTTTCAGCGGCCTGCGAAGCCGCGATTATCGTTCCGAAGGATCGGGTCGTAAAAGGACCTGTGCGGCCCCTTCAGGGCTCATCATTATCCAGTGCGGTAGCGTCTCCGCGGGGGCCGGCGGGTCATTACTCTCCGATTCCTAGGTCGCGTTTAATAATGTTGAAAGACTTCTTGTCATGGTGAAAAACTCGCAGATGACAGCAAGCGGTCTCGCCGACCAGATTCTGGAACTGCCGCGCCCGGCCAAGCGGGCGCTGGCGATTGCTGCCGACATTGCGCTTTGCGCGTTGACGGTCTGGATCGCTCTGTATTTGCGGCTGGAACGTTGGCTGCCAGTGTCGGAGATCCCGCCTTGGGCGGTGCTCGGGTCGGTCGTTCTGGCCATGCCGATCTTCACCCACTTCAACCTCTACGCGTCGATCTTCAGGTCGGCCGGGTGGAAGGCAACGCAGGCGGTGGCCAGGGCGTGTGCCGCGTATGCGGTGATCTACGCGTTCATCTTCACCGTGATCGGCATCAGCGGCGTGCCGCGCACGGTCGGCATCATTCAGCCGCTGTTGATGTTCATCGGGGTCAGCGCCAGCCGGCTGGTCGTTCGGGTGTTGCTGGGCGACCTGTATCGCAGCATCGTCGATCGCAAGAAGCTGCCGGGCGTGCTGATCTATGGCGCCGGCTCGGCAGGGCATCAGCTCGCTTCGGCGCTTGGCGCAATCGGGTGAGCATCGGCTGGTCGGTTTTGTCGACGATGACCCGAAGATGCAGGGCCGCGCGCTCGACACGGTGCCGATCTTTGCCCCCGCCGAACTCGCCGTCGCTGATCGATAAACTGAACGTGACCGATGTGCTGCTGGCCATCCCCTCGATCGAGCGGCCACGCCGGGTGCCAGATCCTCGAGTCGTTGCGGCAGTTTCCCGTCCACGTGCGCACGCTGCCGGGCGTTGTCCGAACTTGCCAGCGGCAATGTCGACCTGAGCGACCTGCACGAGCTCGATATTGCCGACCTGCTCGGCCGCGACGCGGTGGCGCCTGACCAGGCGCTGATGGAGGCCAACATCCGCGGCAAGGTGGTGCTGGTCACCGGCGCGGGCGGTTCGATCGGCAGCGAGTTGTGCCGGCAGATCGTCAAGTGCGGCCCGCGGCGCTTGTTGCTGCTGGACATCAGCGAATACGCGCTGTACCAGATCACCAGTCGGAGCTGCAGGCCGCCGTTGTCGGCGTCGAAGATTCGCTTTCGATCGAATTGCGGCCGCTGCTCGGCTCGGTGACCGACGAGCGGCGCATGGGCGAGATCATGGCCACCTGGAGCCCGCAGACGGTCTATCACGCCGCCGCCTACAAACATGTGCCGATGGTCGAGCACAACATGCTCGAGGGCATCCGCAACAATGTGTGGGGCACGATGGTTTGCGCCCGTCACGCGATTGCCCACGGCGTCGCAGAACTTCGTGCTGATCAGCACCGACAAGGCGGTGCGGCCGACCAATGTGATGGGCGCCAGCAAGCGGCTTGCCGAGATGGTGTTGCAGGCGCTTGCCGATGCGCATGAGGGATCGGGCCTGAACGGGATTCCGCGCGAAGCGGCAGCAAGACGCGGTTCACGATGGTGCGGTTCGGCAATGTGCTGGGGTCGTCGGGCTCGGTGGTGCCGCTGTTTCGCGAGCAGATTGCGAATGGTGGCCCGGTCACGCTGACGCATGAGAAGATGACGCGCTATTTCATGACCATCCCCGAGGCTTCGCAGTTGGTGATCCAGGCCAGCGCGATGGCCACCGGCGGCGATGTCTTCGTGCTCGACATGGGCGAGCCGGTGCGCATCTACGATCTGGCGCGGCGGATGGTCGAGTTGTCGGGCCTGCGGGTGCGTGACGGCGCACAACATGACGGGTGATATCGAGATCAAGGTCACCGGCCTGCGCCCGGGTGAAAAGCTTTACGAAGAGCTGTTGATCGGCGATGGCGCAAGCCCGACGCCGCATCCGCGGATCATGAAGGCGCATGAGGATTTTCTTGCCTTGGGGCGAGCTCGAGACTCATCTGCGTGCGCTTGACGGGATGATGCGCAGGGCGGATCTTGCCGGGGTGCGCGCGATGATGCAGCGGCTGGTTTCTGGCTACAAGCCGAGTGGCGATCTGGTCGACTGGGTCTTGTTGGCGGACAAGCGGCAGGAGGTTGCGCTGGCGATTGACGATGTCGAGGATGATGAGCAGCGGCAGTCGGATGAGTCAATGCAGGCGCCGGTGGCGTGCGCGGCCGAAATTGGTTGCCGTGGGTGGCGAGGGGCAGAAGCGGGCTTTGTAGGGGCGGGCTTGAGCCGCGCATTCCTGTTCCTGCGGGCAACGGACTGCGCTGCCGGCGGCGGCCGAATCGCGGCTGAAGCCGCTCCTACATGGAATACCGGAATCCGGAACCGGGCAGTTGCGGTGCCGGGCCAATTCTTGATGCATGCGATCGATCTGCGGCTTTGGCTATGATCTGCCGGGTTAACACCAACCGGCATCACGATCTGATTCATGGCTGAAACGCGTATTTCGACCGCTCCCGCTACTCCACTGCTTGTTCAACAGCAGACCTTCGTCCGCTGGGCCTTCTGGAGTTGCGCCCTGGTGGTGCTGGTGCTCTCGCTGATGCCCGGCGAGAAGATCCCTTTGCCGACCACCGGATGGGACAAGGCCGATCACTTGTTGGCCTATGCAGCGATGGCCGCGCTGGGGTGCCTGGCGTGGCCGGGGCGGATTCTGGCGGTGTTGGTGTCGCTGCTGGTGTTCGGCATCGTCATCGAGGGGCTGCAGGCGATGACGGGGTATCGGTCGGCTGAGGTGAATGATGTGTGGGCGGAGGTGATCGGGCTGGGGATCGGGGCGGGGGTGGCTTGGGGGGTGGGGAAGGTTTGGGTGGGGGTGCGGGGCGGGTGATGTGGGGAGGCATGTGGTGGATGCCGGGCTGGTAATGGCTTGTTTTGTTTTGTTGTAGGAGCGGCTTTAGCCGCGCTTTACGGGTTTGCGCCGGGGCTGAAGCGCGGCTGAAGCCGCTCCTATCGGAATACGGAATACCAATACGGAATACAAATACAAATACCAAATGCAGACTCACGCGCACGTGATCGCATCGCCGACGTTGATCAGCGCCGCCGGTGATCACCCTGGCCGTCATGCCGCCGTGGCCGCGCATGGCGTTGTAGGCGCCGGGGCCGAGGGCGGCTTCCATTTTCGAGCAGGGGTCGCAGGGGCCGGTGATTTCGAGTACGACCTGGTTGCCGATCAGCAGGTGCAGTGGCTGGTCGGCAAACAGGCTGCGGGCGGCGATCAGGTTGATGCCGGAGATGACGAGGTTGCGGCGCAGGATGGCGGGGTCGAGATCGGTTGCCGTCATCGCGCACAGGGCGGCGATGACGGGGAGGTGTTCGGATTGGATGAGGGTGATTTGGCGTTTGCTTGGGGGTGTGGTGGGAGCGGGGCGCGCGAGGGGGGAAGCGCGGCTGAAGCCGCTCCTACGGGATTCGAGCGATCTGGTGGCGCTGCGGTCGCCGGCCAGGCCTTGGGTTGCGATGGCTTCGGCTGATTGAACCTGCGTGGCGGGCGCGCCGCGGGCGGGGCGCAGCAGGATGGCTTCGACGCGGCCGGGGTGGGGAAAGTGGCGGGTCAGGTCGCGCAGGGTTGGGGTGGTCATCGCGGGTCGATCTGTTGCTGTTTGCGGCGGCGCGGCGTGGGTGGCGTTGTCGTTCGCCATCGACGATGCTCAACGCTTGACGGTTGCAGCGCCCGAATTCGAGCGGGCCTGCCGGCGCATCGAGCCGAAAACGCCGTCTGACGTGCAGGGCAGGCCGGAGCGGTATTCGATCACCCCTTTGCCTTCCATCGGCTGAAACCAGACGGCCGGTTCGTTGCCGCTGCGGCGCTCGCAGCCGACGGTGCGCAGCAGCAGGTTGGTGCCGGCGATGGCGTACCAGTCGGGCGAGTCGTAGCTCAGCTGCACATGGAAGCGGCCGCGCGGTGCTTGCTGCGGCACGACCATGTCGCGCAGGTCGCAATCGGTGCTGGTGGCGGCGGATGTGGCCGCAGCGGTGGCGGGCTTGCTGGCGCTGGCTTTGGCGGCTGCTGTTTTTGCCGCCGCATCCTTGCTGTTGTTGAAGCGCAGCACCATGCGGCCCGAATCAGACAGCAGCTGCGCCGGCGCGGCCAGCGCGTAGACATCGCAATCGTTGGTCAACAGCAGCAGGTTGTCGCCGTTGACGGCGTAGAGGTCGGCGATCTTGCGGGTAACGGCGATGTTTTCGGCAAGGGCCGGGAGCGGCATCAGCAGCGAGGCGCCGCAGAGCAGGACGAGCGTTTGCGTGGCGAGGGTAGCCGGTGCGCGCCTGGCGGGGGGAATGCGGGCGGGGCGCGGGGTGGGTGAGTGCATGGTGGACGGGGCGATTGCGGGCTTGGCGATTTTGGCATTGGCAATGCGCTCATGCGTGGAGGAGTGCTGAAACCATCCGACGCACTGCATTCCCACCGCATTGGAATTCGTGCGGTGGTGAAGGCCCACCGCGCACACAACGCCCGTGTTTTCGGATCGGTGCTGCACGGGCGTGATACTGATGGCAGCGATCTGGACATCCTGATCGATCCGACACCCGAAACGACCTTGTTCGACATCGGTGCTATCCGGCTGGAACTTCGGAAGCTGCTTGGTGTGCCAGTCGATGTGCTAACCCCAAACGCTTTGCCAGACAAGTTTCGAGCCGCCGTACTCTCGAGGCTCGCCCGGTGTGACCCGCAATTCACCACGCTATCCTGAATTTGCTGCTGCGCATCCAGAACTGCCGCTGGCAGTCGCCTACGACATGCGCAACGCTCTGACGCACGGTTACTTCAAAGTAGACCTGCAAATCGTCTGGAAGACGATCCGGAACGACTTGCGCCCCTTGCATCAGATTGTCAACAGGCTGATGGCAGGGCTGGCGTGAACTAATGTTGAACCGCGCGATGCAAGACCCCGAACCTTTCGGCCAAAACGCACAAACGCTTGTCCAGCGTCCACAGTGCGACACCCGGTGTCATCAGGACGGATGCCAGGAGAACCATGTCTACCAGCCCGCAGCCGAGACCATAGAGTTTTTCGCGGCCGATGAAGTCCACCACTTCGCGCACGCTCGCCTGCTGAGCTTGTTGCAGTCGTTCGATGTCAGCCAGCGTTTGCGCTCGTGCCGGCGGCGTACCACACGCAAGTTCACCCAAGACCATGGGGTGCATCAGCACCATGTCCGCCTCGAGCAACGTGGTCAAAGCGCTGTTGTGCAGACGGAAGTGGTCGACCCACACTGATGTGTCGACGAGAACCCCGATCATCGCGAGGCGTCCCCCCGTCGTCGGGGGATTTCTTGCATCTCGGGCAAGGAAGAGCCCAGGGCAGCCAGCCGCTTGGCGGCTTGAACCCTGATGAAGGTCTTGATGGCCTCTCGAAACAGGTCAGCCTTGTCCATCGCAGGATCGGCGACCTCGAGGGCCTTCTCGTAAAGAGCATCGTCAACCGTCACTGTGGCACGCATGATTCCCTAACGCATCTAGAATGAATCGATATTGCATCAATTTTGGCACCTTTGCAAGTCGATTCAGGCGCCGCTGCCACGCCCACCCACACCCTTGCGCACCGGCGGCGGCCGCACGTTTTCGGTCAGTCGCCCGGTAACGTATTTGTGAAGGACGCTGGCGATGAGCGTCTGATAGGGCATGCCTTCCTCCAGCGCTTTGGCCTGGATGTCTTGCAGGTCACCCGACGAAAGCCGGATGTTGACGCGCCGATCCTTGATGGCGGTGGCTCGAGCCACGGCACGCAGCCGCTGCAGCTCTGCCCTGTTGACAACCGGCTTGATCTTGCCGGTCTCATAGGCTTCGAGAATCTCTTTTTCGTATGCGTCTAGCGTCATGTTGGCTGCTCCTTTTCAATGAAGTCGCGTGTGGCCTTCCTGCTCGGGATGATCGTCTTCAGGAAGACCTGGTCTTCATCCTCGACGAATGGCACGAGGAAGGCGTAGTTGTCGATGCGCCGACGAGCGAGCTATTTTCTCAACCATGATTCTGCGAAGGCGGCGAGGTCCTGGTGGGTGGAGTGGACCAGCGCCATCTCGTCGCCCTGATTCGGGCTGCCGTTGGGTTCGCGCAGGATCAGCGCGGCGTGGATGTGGTTGGGCAGGCCGCGGAAGTAGGGCAAGAAGTCGTCGACGAAGGCGACCGGGTTGAGCGTGGTGACGGCATCGGCCTTGGGGCTGCGGGCGCCGGTGTGGTGGCCGGTGGCAATCACCCGCTCGATCGGGAAGCCGAGTGCACGCAGGTTGCCCAGGCGCGCAGTCTCGAAATGCAGATCGAGGGCAGAGACACACACCAGATCGAAGCCGCCAGCGTCGCGCAGCCGATGGCAGGCCTCGATGGCGCCGGTGATGGCGGGCAGGCCCGACCAGAACTTGAGATCGAAATGGCTGCCGAAATGGCTGAGGCGATCACCTTGCAGCCGCTCGACAGCCCAGCGGTCAACCGGCCAATAGGCCTGCGGATCACGCTCGGTGGGGCGCTCGCCGAAGGCGCGGTGCCAGGCATCGGCGTAGCCATGGTGAAAATCAAGCAACACGCCGTCGGCGTCGAGGGCGATGATGGGGCGGGCGGTGGGCATCGGCGTAATTTAACGCGGACGGGTCGGCAGGCCAGGTTGCAGGATTCTCGTGAATTTTGTAGGCGCGGCTTCAGTGGGAGGGCCTTCAGGCCCGATTGCAGTTGTGCCATGTGGTGAAACACATGACACACACCATGATGTTGCCGGTAGTATCATCGGCCAATGAACACTGCCGCAAAGCTTCTGCAGGCGATGCGGACCAATCCTCGCGATTGGACATTGCCGCAGATCCAGACCGTTGCGCGTCAACACGGTATCGATTGGCGCCACGAAGGCTCGAGTCATTGTGTCTTTGTCCGTTCTGACGGCAAGACGCTGCCTGTTCCAGCGCGGCGGCCGATCAAGCCAATCTATGTCAAGAAGTTCGTTGAGCTGGTCGAAGGAGCATGAGCCATGGTCAAACGTATTGAATATCCATTCGAGATTCGTCCGCTCGCGGCGGAAGAAGGTGGCGGGTTCCTGATCAGCTATCTGGATTTCGCGGACTGCATTTCTGACGGTGAGACGGTCGAAGATGCACTTGCAAATGGCAAAGATGCGCTGGATGCAACGATCGCAGCATTGAAATCAAAGCACCTTCCCGTTCCCGCGCCCAATGGGGGTGGTGTTGCGTCGGGCAAGTTTGTTGCCCGCGTGCCGAAAACGGTTCACGCTCGGTTGGCTTCGCGTGCCAGGGCGGAGGGGGTGTCGCTCAATACGCTGGTCCTTTCGTTCATCGCAGAAGGCTTGGGACGAAAGGGCGGGTCCGTGTAGCGGCGGGCACTTTTTCCAAGTCGGGGCTGGCGTTCTGTGGGAGCGCCTTCAGGCGCGATTGGTGGCATGCCACGGCTGCAATCGCGCCTGAAGGCGCTCCCACAGCAATACAGTTCCTTGCCGTTTGCGATCGCGCACAGGTTTTTTTGTGGGAGCGCCTTCAGGCGCGATAGCAGCTGTGCCCGCGGTGATCGCCAGTGTTCAAGCCGAAATGGCCAAGCTGCTGCGAAAGCTCACATCGAGGTTCTTCAACCGACCATCATCGGCCGCCGCGAACCGCACGCGCAAAGTTGCCTGGTGAGTCGTAACCCCTGTAGTCGGACTGAACTGCGCCAGTGCCGAAGTTGACGCTGAGCGCGGCGCCGGGGTTGTACAGGTCCCAACTGGTCGACCAGTATCGGGATGGGCGGTTCACCCCCGTTTGGCCAAAAATCGGATCGATGCAGGGGTTGGTCGCGCAGGGGAGAGGAAGAAGATCGACTTCAACTCGATCACCGTCGGAATGCGCCAGTCGCACTTGTTGGCGAAGCAGATCGAACTGTAGTTGATGGTGCCTTCGGAATTCAGCTTCGCCAGAAAGACTGTGAACAGCGTGCCATCGCGTCCATTCGTCGTGCCATAACTGGCGCCTGACCAAGCGTACGTGTTGGTCACATCGTGCACGCCGCCGGTACCGGATGTCTTCTTTTCCCAAATCAGCCCGGTTGACTTGTCGCACACCGTGCCGTCGCCGTTGTCGACATAGCCTGTACCGACCGGGCAGTTCGAAGCGGCAGGTCCCGCTGGTCCGGCAGGGCCTGGAACTCCTTGCGGGCCTTGCGCGCCATTTGTCCCGTTGTTGCCGGCGGGGCCAGACGATCCCGAGGGACCGGCTGGCCCGGGACTGCCTTGCGGACCGACCGGTCCTTGCGCGCCGGCTGGTCCGGTCAGGCCGATCGGCCCCTGGGGCCCGGTGGCGCCGACAGCACCGGACGGCCCTGGCGGCCCGATGGCGCCGGCGGGCCCGACAGCCCCGCTTGCCCCGGTCGCCCCCATCGCCCCAGTCGCGCCGGTCAGACCCGGGAAGCCTTGCGGGCCCATCGCACCCTGCGGTCCTGCAGGTCCGGCCGGACCTGCAGGGCCCTGCGGCCCTGACACGTTCCAGCTGACACGCGTCTCGTTGTTCTTGCAGGTTTCCTGGGCCGCAACGATGCGCACACTGTTGTCTTTTGCGCAGGCAGACACGGTGTTGGACTGTGCAGACACTGGGGTCATGACTGCGCCGTTTGAAACAAGCCCCAGGGCCGCCATGGCGAGAACTTTGTTCATCTGATCCTCCAAGGTTGAACGAGAATGCCGCGCAGGGCCGACAAGAAAGCTTGATCTGATCAGGGACCTGCGAACATCAAATGACCCGCAAATTGCTGCTGTCACTGTCCGTTCTCATTGCAATCGCCGCCATTGGCGGGTTCTTGCTTCTGCCGGCCAGTGCACACATTGCGCGCAGCCGCACTGTCGCTGCGCCGGCCGAAGTTGTCTTCGTCAATGTGAATGATTTCCATGCCTGGCCCGGCTGGGCTCCGTGGGAGAAGGAAAGGCAAACCGTCAAGCGGACGTTCGACGGCCCGAACAATGGCCTGAACTCGGTATACGGCTGGACCGGCAATCCGCAGTTCAACGATGGGCGAATGGTCATGACCTGCAGCGAGTTGCCCAGCCGCATCTGTGTCGTCGTCGAGCATGACCTGGCCGCATGTGCCCCGCGCCAGATGACCTTTCGCTTTGACAGATTGCCCGGCGCCACCAAAGTCAGTTGGTCGATCGACGAGCCATTGCGCCCGGTCGACCGAATCAAGTCATTGTTGGGCGCACGCACCGCATGCCCCGCCATCGATCTTGAGGCGGGCCTGGCCGCGCTGGATCAGGTCGCGATCGCGCACGTGAAGGCTGTGGCCGCGGCTGCCAGTGCACCGCTGCGGTAGTCCCCACGATGCGCGCGCGAATGAGCGCGATTGTTTGCGTTCGGCAGGCTGCCTGCAGGCCCGATGGCGGTGTGCCTGGCCGGGAATCGCGTCTGAAGGCGCTCCCACAGTTCAGGTTAAAGAGCGGGGCGGTTCAACTCTGTGGCGCCGGATCCGCAGCAGTGCAGCACCTCTGCGGTGCCGATTGCTTGTGATCCCGATTCGTTTGATCAGACCCGCCCCACTTCGTCCTGAACGATGCTCTGCTGCCGCGAGCCCTCGCCGGCCGACGTGCTCACGGCTCGTTGCCCTGGTTCGGGCTGCTGTTGGGTTCGCGCAGGATCAGCGCGGCCGGGTTCGGCGCTCGGTCGGCCACACCGCCAGGTCACAGTGGCCGGCGGCGTGGGTGAAATCCTTGTCGGTCGTCAGCAAGGTCAGTTCGTTGGAAATGCACAGTTGCGCGATCAAGGCGTCGACCGTGCCGAGCTGCACACCGGCTTTGCGACATTTGTTGCGAAGCTGCGCGGCGGCAATGTGGTCGTCGCGATCGGGTTGCACGATGGCGAGCGCGGCGAAACGCTCGATGATCGAGGCGGCAGCCTTCGGGCCGCTGAACCCTTGCAACAGTTCCTGCAACACCAGGCCGGTGGTGACGACCCCATCGAATCCGCGGAGCGCGTCGATGAGGGCTTTGACTTCGGGCTCGCTGCCTGACCCATCGCGCCGCAGAGCCAGAGACCAGACGCTGGTGTCGACAAAAAGCGTCATGCTCGCAACCTTCAGGCTTGGCTGTCTGGCGCGGTCATTCGCGGGAGCGCTCGGCCTTGTAGTTGAAAGATTGATCCCATTCGAGCTTGCCCAGCAGTTCGAGAACCCGGTGCTGTTGCCGGCGGGCGATGAACTCCTCCAGCGCTTTGGTTACCGCGGCCTTTTTGGTGCGCTCGCCGCTGACCAGAAGCGCCTTGTCAAGCAGGTCGGGGTCGATCGCAAGATTGGTCGCCATGATGTGTGTCTCCTCGCACAAGAGTCTACACAGATCCGGCCTGCGGGGGTGATGATGCCAGCGGTTCCGCGATTTATGGGAGGCCGCAGCACTGCGCAGCGGCTGCCGCAAAGCAACTGGTTATCAGCCCAACAGTCAGCGGGTCGAGCATCGAGTATCGAGTCGCGTCCCCTGGAAGTCGCCAGCAGCCGTCACGCCAGCGGCTGCATCGCCGCGCAGTCCCACGGGGCAACGGGTTGCGGTAGGATTCCTACTTCCAATTCTTACCAAAACAAGGTGAACCACATGCATGTCACTGAAAAGGGCCAGGTCACCATACCGAAGCACATTCGTACGGCAGCTGGGGTGCTTCCCGGAAGCGAGGTCTCGTTCAGCCTTGACGGGGGCAAGATCGTGATCACCCCGGTGTCCAGCAACGTGAAGGACGATCGACGTGAGAAGCTGCGCCAGGCGGCCGCCAAGGTTCGCAGCAGCTTGAGCCCCGAGTTCAGGCAGTTGGGAGCGCAGGACATCATGGACTTCCTCCGAGGTGCGGACGAAACAACCGCCGCTGCCACCGCAAGCCCGCGCCGTGGCCGCCGTTGATCTGGCGCGCTATGACGGCAGTGCCGGTGTGCTGGTTGACACCAACATCTGGATTGACTGCATCGACGCGGCCAGCGTCTGGCACGAATGGGCCGTAGAGGAAATCCAACGCTGCAGCGAGAAAGCGCCGCTGCACGTCAACCTGATCATTTATACCGAACTGCTCGTGCCGGGCACGAATGTGCAGGCGCTGGACGAATTGCTCGATGTCTATGAGGTTCAGCGCAGCGGGCTGCCTTGGTCGTGCTCGGCATTGGCGGCGGCAGCTTTCAACGTGTATCGGCGCAAAGGTGGAACCAGACTTTTGCCGCTGCCAGATTTTTTCATCGGCGCACATGCGGCGGTTGCAAACCTGAGCGTGCTGACACGCGATCCAGCAGGGTATTCGAGTTATTTTCCACGGCTTGTCGTGCTGGGGCCGTGAGCGCTTGATGCGTGCGGCGCAGGCTGCCTGACCAAGCCGTCACTGGCGAGGGCTGGCTGCGGCACGAACTGACGCGCTACGGGTCGGTTTTTCGGGGCGAGATCAGGCCAATGATGATCGCAACCGCATCCAAGGCACTTACCGCTGCAACCGCCGATACGCACTGAAATGACGCAGCGCGGCCTGCTGGTGGCCTAGCTTTTCGTGCAGGCGGGCCAGGTTGTAGTGGGCGTCGGCCAGTGTCGGGTCGAGCTCGAGGCTGCGTTGGTAGGCCTGTTGAGCGTCGCGGTCGCGGTCGGGCAGGTCTTCCAGTGCGATGGCGCGGTTGAAGTGCAGCAGGGCGATGTGGTCGCTGCCGGCGGCGATGGCGCGGTCACAGATGGCCACGGCCTCGGCGCAATTGCCGCCGTCGCAAAGCAGCGCGCTCAGGTTGATCGCGGCGTCGGTGTGGGCGGGGTCGGCAGCGAGGAGTTGGCGGTAGGTCTTGGCGGCTTGCCTGGAATGGCCGGCGGATTCTTGCCGAAGGGCCAGGCGGTAGAGATCGGCACCGATTTGTCGGTCTTCAGCTGTGGCAGCGCCTTTTTTGGGTGCAGCTTTTGTCGGAGCGCGCTTTTGTGGGAGCGCCTTCAGGCGCGATAGCTACCGTGCCCTGCGCAGATATCGCGCCTGAAGGCGCTCCCACAGAGGGAGCAGCGGCTGTAGCCGGTCCTGCGAAATCACCGGTGTGGATCTGGCCACCCGCGGCGGCCGGCGCCATCACTTCGAAATCCATCACCAGTTGCCCGCTCGGCGCCTCCCATTGCGCGTCGGCGTCGCGCACGGCGACATCGTTGCCGATCACCTTGATGCGCAGGCCGCTGAGCGGCAATTCGGCGGGCAGTTTGGCCTTGAGTTGTTTCAGCGAACGCAGCAGCCGGCGCTGGGGGATGTTGGCCTCGCGCAGCTGATGCGCGGTGCGCAGCAGCACCACATCCTGGAACGAAAACCGGTAGGCGTTGTGCGGGCCACGTTGCGGGGTGACGAAGCCGGCCGCGATCAGGCTCGAGATGACCGCCCTCGGCAGGCCGAGCATTTGCTCGAGTTGGCGCAGGGAGTAGGGATGGATGGTGGTCACGTTCGCAGCGTGGACGAGTAATCAGGTTCAGTGGAGCGCTTGTTGCGGCACAGCCCCCTCACCCCGACCCTCTCCCCCGGGTACAGGGGAGAGGGGGCGTGCCCGGCTGCGGGAGAGGTTGGGGAGGAGTGTGCTTGCCGCATACGGAAGAGGGGTGCGGAATAGTCTGCCCCTCTCCCGCGGGCGGGAGAGGGCTGGGGTGAGGGTGGTGCGGGGGTGCGACCCCCTCACCCCAACCCTCTCCCCCGGGTACAGGGGAGAGGGGGCAGTAGGGGGCATGCCCGGCCGCGGGAAGGTTGGGGAGGAGTGGGCTTGCCGCATACGGAAGGGGGCGCGGAATAGTGCTGCCCCCTCTCCCGCGTGCGGGAGAGGGCTGGGGTGAGGGTGGTGGTTGGGTGAGACCCCCTCACCCCAACCCTCTCCCCCGGGTACAGGGGAGAGGGGGCAGCGGGGCCTGCCCGGCAGCGGGAAAGGTTGGGGAGGAGTGGGCTCTGCCGCATACGGAAGAGGGTGGCGGAATAGTGTGCCCCCTCTCCCGCGGGCGGGAGAGGGCTGGGGTGAGGGTGGTGCTTGGGTGCGACCCCCTCACCCCAACCCTCTCCCCCGGGTACAGGGGAGAGGGGGCAGTAGGGGGCATGCCCGGCCGCGGGAGAGCGCGGGAGTGGTTGGGGAGGAGTGTGCTTGCCGCATATCGGAAGAGGGTGGGGAATGGTGCGCCCCCTCTCCCGCGGGCGGGAGAGGGCTGGGGTGAGGGTGGTGCTTGGGTGCGATCCCCTCACCCCAACCCTCTCCCCCGGGTACAGGGGAGAGGGGGCAGTAGGGGGCATGCCCGGCCGCGGGAAAGGTTGGGGAGGAGTGGGCTTGCCGCATATCGGAAGAGGATGGGGAATAGCTCTGCCCCCCTCCGCGGATCGTGATAACGCCTGCCGACTCCAGCGTGCGGGTGAGGGCTGGGGTGAGGGTGGTGCTTGGGTGAGACCCCCTCACCCCAGCCCTCTCCCCCGGGTACAGGGGAGAGGGGGCAGTAGGGGGGGCATGCCCGGCTGCGGGCGAGGCTGCGTGACAGATCAGGCTCAGCTACTCGCGCGTTTGCGCGCAGGCTCCTTGTCGGCTTGTGGCGCGGCACGGCGGGCGGATTTGCGATCGGCGGTGGCGTCTGCCGAAGCCGCCTTTTTGGTGGCGGCTTTTTTCGCCGGCGCGCTGGCGGCCTTGGCTGATGAGGAGCCGCCCTTGCTACCCAGGCTGGCGCGCAGCGCGTCCATCAAGTCGATCACCTGGGCGCTGCCGGTGGATTCTTCGCGCTGGGCGGAGGCCACCACCTGTTTGCCGGCGACCTTTTCGTCGATGGCGGCCAGGATGCGGTTTTTTTCTTCGTCCTTGAAGGCGCTGGGGTCGAAGGCGTCTTCGGCGATCTGGTCGATCAGTTGCAGAGCGAGTTTCAATTCAGGCTGCGAGACGTCGACATCCTCGATATTCAGATCCTTCAGCGAGCGCACCTCGTCGGCATACAGCAGTTGCTGCAGCACCAGGCCGTCTTCGACCGCGCGCACCTGCACCACATATTGCTTGGATTTCCAGCTCCAGCGCGCCAGCGCGCAGCGGCCGCTTTCCTGCATTGCCTCGCGCAGCAGCGCGTAGGGCTTGCCGCCACGCTTGTCGGGCGCCAGCAGGTAGGCCTTGTCGTAGAAGATCGGGTCGACCGTCTGCTGCGGCACGAAGGCGACGATGTCGATCACGTGGCTGGCGCCTTCGTCGAGCGCTTTCAGCTCTTCGGGTGTGAACAAGACGAAGCGGTCTTTGTCGAACTCGTAACCCTTGACCATTTCCGAGCGCTCGACCACCTTGCCGGTCTGCTCGGATACATATTGCTGCTTCAGCCGCGAGCCGTCTTTCGAGAGCAGATTGAAACGGATCGTCGATGCCGATTCGGTTGCCGAATACAGCTTGACGGGAATACTGACGAGGCCGAAGCTGAGCGTCAGCGAGGCAATTGAACGAGCGGCCATGGGGTTGAATCCTTTGATGCTGCCGAATGCGTGCCGGGGTTGCGAGGATACGGCGTGGTGGGTATGTTGACCAGTTTGAATTGGCGTACACGCAACGATCGGGCTTGTTGCTGTGGGAGGGCCTCAAGGCCCGATTGCCGCCTTGCGAGCTGCTCCATCGTGCCTGAAGGCACTCCCACCGAATCTGCCTCATGTATCGCCCAGCCGCTTGATTGCCCGTGTCAGCGTTTGCCGCGATTTCCAATAGGCGGCCCACGGGTCTTCGGTCTGCAACGACAGATATTCGCGCGCGGTGGTTATGGTCCATTGAGCGCCGCTATTTATTTCAGCCAGCTGCTCCCATGCAATCGGCATCGATACCCCGAGGCCCGGCCTGGCGCGGGCTGAAAATGCAGCCACGGTGGTGGCGCCGCGGCTGTTGCGCAGATAGTCGATGAATATTCGGCCGACGCGGTTTTTCGGGCCGCTCTTGGCGACGAAGCGGTCGGGAATCACGGCAGCCATATGCTGCACCACATCGCGTGAAAAATCCTTCACCGTCGCCCAGTCGTGTTTGGGCGCCAGTGGCACCACCACATGCAGACCTTTGCCGCCGCTGGTTTTCAGCCACGATTTGAGGCCCAGCTCGTCGAGGAACGAATGCAGCAAGGCAGCGGCCTCCTGCACCTGCTTCCAGCCCACACCTTTGCCCGGGTCGAGATCGAAGATCAGGCGGTCGGGGTGGTCGAAGTTGTTCGCCTTGGCATTGCAGGTGTGAAATTCGATCACGTTCATTTGCGCGGCGCCGAGCAGCGCGCGCAGGCTCGGCACCGCGATCAGCGGCGCCTGGTCGGGCATCAGATCGGGGCTGAGTTCTTTCAGGCCGGGGATTTTCAGCGTGTCGCCGTGTTTCTGAAAAAACAACTGGCCCTCGATGCCGCTCGGGCCGCGCACCAGCGAGCAAGGGCGGGACTTGAGGTGCGGCAGCATCCAGTCGGCGACGCTTTCGACATAACGGACGAGGTCGAGTTTGGTCAGGCCGGTCGACGGGTCGACGATGCGGGTGGGGTGGGTGATTTTCATCGGGGGGTGCGGCGTTGGCGAGCGGCTCGTGTGCGGCTGATTTCGCACTGAAGGTGGAAGTGTGGTGGAGTTTGCGTCCGGCCGCTGGCCCCCACCCCGGCCCTCCCCCAGAGGGGGAGGGAGGAGGCGCTGACCCTTTGCTGGAGGAGGGTGCAGACGCCGACTTTTGCGGAGCGAGGTTCCTGACTCCCTCCCCCGCTGGGGGAGGGCTGGGGTGGGGGCCCGCGGCAAACGGCCGCGATCTGGGCAGCCGGGTGACTCACACTTTGCCTGGTGGCTCGGGCGTCTAGCGAAATCACGTTTGCGACGGTAGACGTCAAGTTTGTCGGCGGACGTGGTGGTGTCGTATGGGATTGCTTGTCGAACCGCGCATCCAAAATCAATCCGCACGCGTATAGGTGGGCATCCCCAACATCGAAGGGGCCCATCTGCCGTCAGACAACGCGAGGACCCAACCATGACATTCGACAAACACCTGCTTTCCATCGCCACCTCGAGCCTGCTGGGCCTGGCCGTCTGGGCACCGAGTGCGCATGCCGGTCACTTGAATCCGGTGCTCGAGGCCAATCTGGTGGGTGTTGAAGAGGTTGGCACCGACGCCAGCAAGCAAGGCATGATGGTCGGCGACCCGGATGCCCGGGCTCGTGCGTTGGTGTTCGGTATCGACGGTGCGCAAAATACGAATACCTTGTGCTACGCGATCGTGGTCGACGGCAAATTGGCCGAGTTGAACCAGGCGCCCGGCAATGGCCGCGCCGCCCATATCCACGAAGGTGCGCGCGGCAGCAACGGGCCGGTGGTGGCGGCATTGGCCTGGCCGCAGAACGGGCAAGCCGGCGATTGCATCAGCGAAGCCACCGAAGGCAAGTTTCCGACCAAGGAAGCCGGCATCGCGCAGCGCATCCTGAAGAACCCGGCAAATTTCTACATCAACGTGCACAACAGTGTGTTCCCGGCCGGCGCCATCCGCGGCCAGCTGGCTGAGACGCCGCATACGCATTGAGCCCGTGATCTTGCATAGTTGACTGACGAGGCAGATCGGCATCGACATGTTGGCCATGTTGTTGAGGCACACCTGGCGCGTGGCCACCCTGTCCGTGGTGGCCGCGGCGCTGATGTTGCGGCCAGCGTTGGCCGCCGATGTGGCCGACGCTGACGTGCGGGCGGTTCGCGCAGTCGTCGAGGCGCAGCTGGCTGCGTTTGCGGCAGACGATGCCGAACGGGCGTTTTCGTACGCCAGCGAAGGGCTCCGTGAGCGCTTTGCGCAGGCCGGCGCTTTCATGGCCATGGTGCGGACGGGCTACCCGATGGTCATCAAACCCGCAGCGGTATCGTGGTTTGTTCCGACCGAACAGGACGGCGTCGTGGTCCAGAAAGTCCACCTGCGCGATGCCGCCGGGGCCAACTGGTTGGCGGTCTATCAACTGCAGCGCGAGGCGGCTGCGGGTTGGAAGATTGCCGGCTGCGCCGTGGCGCCGCAGGATGGTCAAGCCGGAATCCTGTGAGCGGGGTGGGGCGGGGCGAGCGACACCCTGGCAGCCAACGAGTGCCCTTTGCGCTTTGCGCGGTCGTGCGGTAGTTCAGTCGACTGCGACGCCGACAGTCCGAATGGCGCGCCGGCAGCGAAAGCCGATCGAATGCAGCGAGTCCGAGCAGAAACCCACTATGCTGCCGGACACATGACCCGGCGATTGCTTGTTGTAGTCCTGTTTGCGGCCTTGGCCGGATGCGCCGGCTGGGACGGCATCGTCGCGCCTGATCTGGATCGCAGCCAGCTGCCCGCAGCAGACCGCAGCTTGTCGATTGCCGGCTTGGGCCCGTGTACCGACAACCCCGACCGCCGGTTGACGCTGAAAGCCGGTCAACCGATCACCGTGCTGGTCCATGGCTGCTTCGGATCGTCCGGCCAGTTTCGCGCGCTGGCCCAGGTGTTGGCCTTGCAAGGCCAGCAGTCAGCCTGTTTTACCTACGACGACCGGGCAGCCCTCGACGAAGGCGCTGCCGAGCTGCGCACCGCAGTGACCCGGTTGGCCGAACAATCGGCAAGCGACCGAGTTACCGTCATCGGCCACAGCCAGGGCGCCTTGATTGCTCGCCGGGCGATGACCGATGGCTTGCCGGGGCCGCATCTGCCGATGCAGGGCGTCGATTGGCGGTTGGTGACGATTTCGGGCCCGTTCTCGGGCATCGAGGCGGCCCGCATGTGCGGACGAAGCTGGCTTTATCCGCTGACGCTCGGCCTGCTGCCGCTGAGTTGCCATGCGTTCACCGGCGCAAAGTGGGCCGACATCACCTACTCGTCGCGCTTCATCAACGAGCCGGGGCGCCTGCTGGCGGGCGTGCGCCACCTGAAGATCGATACCGACGAACACGGCAGCTGCCGGCGCCGCGAGCCCGGCGGGCGCTGCCTGGAAAGCGACGATATCTTCTCCCTTGATGAGCAGCGCAATGCGCGGGTCGACAACGGGCCGCAGGTCGAACGCATCGAGGTTGACGCCGGCCATGTCGAGATCGTCGGCGACAAGTTGCGGGTGCCGGAGAAACTGTTGACGATTCTCGAAAGCAAAGGCGTGTTGAGCCCGGTCGCCGTCCAACGGCGCATCGAGTTCGAGCGCATGGTGGCGAAAATCTACTTGGACGCCGGCCGTTGAGCCTGGCTCGGCTGCAAACTGGTTCAAGACAGGTCGCTACCGGTCATCTCACGAAAATGTGTTGCACGTTATAGTGTGTCATGAACATCACCATGTCGCTGGACGAAGAACTGCTTGCCGCTGCCAAGTCTTTGGCTGCACGCCGCGGAACGTCTGTTACGGGACTCGTGCGTTCGGCGCTGGAGCAACAGATCGCCGTGGCCGATCAGATTGCTGCTTCGGGTTCGTCCGGCGTTCTGCAAACTCTCGCCGGCTATTCGATGGGCAAGCTGCCCCGTAGCGTCACCATGAAGGAACTCGGAATCGAGGACTACGGTTCGCTGCTGCAGCTGATGAAAGCAGCCGGGCTGCCATTTCCGATCGTGCCGATTTCGACCCGCAATGCGATGGCAAAGAAAATGGTGAATCTGCTTGGTGGGCCTGGGGCGACTCAGTGACCGCGAAGGCTGCGATCAGGATCGCACTGCCGGATTCGGGTCCCCTTATTTCGCTGGCTTGCGCCGACGCGCTTGGTCTTCTCTTGTCATTTCAGGATGATGTTCGCATCGTCTTGACCGACGTGGTGGATTTCGAGGTGACGCATCGCAGCGACGATCTGCCCGACGCCAGGGCTATCAAGCAGTTTATTGGAGACAACCGCGACCGTATCGAGGTGATTGCCACGACGGTTGGATCGCTTGCTCTCGAAGACGTCAAGCGCAAGCAGGAAAGCGGACAGCTGGCCCTTTTGCCGAGGGACATTGGCGAGTTGTCGATCACGAGCTTCGTCATTGCCATGCGAACGGTCAATCCGGGCACCCCGACGCTGGTGATCATCGAGGACGACTGGTTCGAGTCGAACACCTACGCACTTCCGGGAAATATTCACCTGCTTTCCACTTCTGCGTGGCTCGATGGGCTGGAGCAGATGAAGGTCATCGAAAGCGCTGCCAATCTGCGTGCGCGGATTCAGGCGGTTCGCCCGAACTTTCGCGCTGAATATCTTCTCGACCAAGAAGCCATGAAGGTCGTCGAGGGCACCGCATGGCGACCTATTGTGCGCGCGACGCCGTAGCGACACCTTGCAAATGATCCGCATCGGATCACACCGGGGCGTTGGAACTTGTTTGAATCGCTCGCGTCCGGCTACGGCAACCTCTGCGTTCGAAGCACCACGAACTCAGCATGCATCGAGTGTAGTTTACATAATATACATCGTGGCGTATCTTGGCAGATCACGATGTGGTCGGGCGGCGCCGCTTACCGCGGCACAAACCTCTTCAATCGTTCAGATCGGCCTCGTAATCGATCGCCTCGTCATACGCCTGTACAACCGCTGACAGATTTCCGAGCATCGGCTTGTCGAGCGGCCGGAAGATCTGGCTGCTGAGTCTGGCCAGCCGATCCGACTTGTCCATCGCGTCGATGATCGATTGCGGGTCGAGCATCATGGCGAACGGGTTGGCTGCATGGGTGACGGTTTGCATCGTGGGCTCCGAAAGGTGCGGTTGCGATGAACCAGAATGTAGATTCCACCCCTCGGTCGCACAGTCGGGACAGCGCCAGCTGCGGTGTCAGTGAAATGCTGACGACCGTGTCGGGTCGCAGCCCGGATTTGTCAGTGCGGTTTGGCGACGAACGCCGTTACACAAACCAGACCGTTAATCCGCACACGCACCGGGCCGTGTCACTTCGGCATCAATTTGGCCAGCCGAGCAGTCAGCGGTTCACGCCCGGCCATCTTTGCGAAATCGACTGCGGTCAGCCCCTGTTCATTGCTGGCGCGGATTTCAGCCTTGGCGGCCAGCAGGCGGTCCACGTTGGCTTCACTGCCGTAACGCGCCGCCATCATCAGCGGCGTGGTGCCATTCGGCGAGCGGCCGTCGATGAAGGCGCCCTTGCCGATCAACCAGTCGAGCAGCTCGGTGTTCGGTCCGGTGGCGGCGTAATGGAGCGCACTCCAACCGTCGTGGTTGATCTTCGCACCTCGTGCCACCAGACGTTTTGCCCAATCGAGATTGCCACGCAGCGCCGCGATCATCAGCGCCGATTCACCGGCACGGTTGAGCATGTTGATATCCAGCTTGGGCGACGCCAGCAAGGCCTCGGCAGCGCGGTTCGATTCGTTGAGCAGCGCATACCCGAGCATGGTGCGGCCTTTGTCGTCGAGGCCGTTCGGGTTGGCGCCAGCCTCCAGAACGCGGCTGACGGCACCGGCATCGTCGCGGTTGACGGCAATGTACAAATCCTCCTGCGGGCTGGCATGTGCGCATGAAATCATCACGACCGCAAGCAGTTGGACCAGATACTTGAAGTGAATTCTCATTGGATTTCCAGGGTTGCCGAGCAATCTTCGGCGATACAAGATGTTGGCAGGTCTCGTGGCCGAATCGTCAAACGCAGCAACCCGTTGCGGTGGGTTATTGAAGTTGATTCTCGCTCGGTGAGGGGCCCGCCGCAGCATCATCCGGCAGGTTGAACAGCTTGAGCGTATTGCAAGTCGTGACACGCGCCACCTCTTCGACGCTGATGCCCTTGATCTGCGCAAGTTGCCTGGCCACATACGGCACCAGCGCCGGCGTATTGGTCTTGCCGCGGAACGGCACCGGCGCCAGATACGGGCTGTCGGTCTCGATCAGGCAGCGATCCAGCGGCACGAAGGCCGCCACCTCGCGCAGCTCGTGCGCAGTCTTGAAGGTCAGGATGCCGGAAAACGAGATGAAAAAGCCCATGTCGAGCGCCGCCCGGGCGGTGGCCATCGTTTCGGTGAAGCAATGGAACACGCCGTGGCCGGCGCCCTGCTCGCGCAGGATGGCCAGCGTATCGGCCGAGGCGCTGCGGGTGTGGATGATCAACGGCAGGGCGCTGCGCTGGCCGGCTTCGATGTGGACACGGAAACGCTCGCGCTGCCATGCCATGTCGGCCACGCTGCGTTCGCCGAGTCGGAAATAGTCGAGTCCGGTCTCGCCGATGGCAATCACCTTCGGCAGGCCGGCCAATTCCAGCAGCTTGGCCACGCTCGGCTCGGTAACCCCTTCGTTGTCGGGATGGACACCGGCGCTGGCCCACAGGTTGGAGTTGGCCAACGCCATCGCGTGCACCTGATCGAACTCTTCGAGGGTGGTGCAGATGCACACCGCCCGGTCGACCTGGGCATCGGCCATGGCCTGTCGAATCTGCGGCCAATCGGCTTGCAGCTGCGGAAAACTCAGATGGCAATGGGAATCGAAAAACATGACTGTCGAAGAAGGTGGAAAGGTCAGGCGATCACGGCCGGCAGCCGGGCCAGCGCAGGCGCGCCGACAGACGCACTAGATGGTCTGCGTCGGCTTGCTCGACGAGATCGACGTGCCCAGCACTTCCTCGATCTTGATCTTCAGGGCACGCGCTTTTTCGTCGGCCGGAAACCGCACGCCGACGCCTTGGGTGCGGCCGCCCGATGCGTTGGCCGGCGTGATCCAGCCGATCTTGCCGGCCACCGGATAACGTTGCGGATCGCCAGGCAGCGACAGCAGCAGATACAGATCCTCGCCGAGCTTGTAGTCGCGAGTGGTCGGCACGAACAAGCCGCCGTCGCTCATCAACGGGATATAAGCCGCGTAGAGTGCACTTTTTTCGCGGAAAACGAGCTGGATCACACTCGGCCGCCCGCCCACCCCGCCGCTCGGCAAATTGGGCAGGTGCGACAGGTCGTGAAGGCCGCCGGGGATGGTGCGGATGGTGGCGTCGCTCATGGCAATGAGTGTAGAGCAGTGATCGGGCGAGAGTCGGGGCCCTGCGACAGGGCTCAAAGGCTGCGACTTGTCTCAGGCTTGGCGATCAACGCCGTTTGCGCCTGCGCCAGCAACGAATCGATCATCAGCGCGGCACTGAAGGGATGCTCGACAAAGCGGGCAATGCGTTGCAATTCGCGCGACCAGTCGCCCAATGATTGCAGGCCGGCGGCGCCCTCGGCACGTGGCAGGCGTTCGAAGGCCTTGGCTGGAAAATAACGCGGCGCGGCGCCGGCGGCGCGGCACATCGCGTCGTGGCAGAGCTTTTGCAGCACCTCGACGATCTGCGGCAAGGCCCAGCCGGCCAATGCGGCGATGTCGCCACGTGCCAGCGCCTGAGGCAGCGCGGTCCAGCGGGCGGCATCCATGCCCTGCCCTTGCCATTCGAGCACCTGTTGCGCCTGTCCGCCGGTGGCCGCCAACATCACCGCCGGCTCGGCAACGCCCTGCCCGGCCAGCCAGTCGCTGGCGAGGCGGTTATCGGGCAAGCCCAGTGTCACGTCTTGGCAGCGGCTGCGGATGGTCGGCAGCAGCGCGTGTGGTGCCGCAGTGACGAGGATGAACCGGGTGACGCCCGGCGGCTCTTCGAGTGTTTTCAGCAACGCGTGGGCGGCAATGCCGTTCATCCGCTCGGCCGGATGCACCACGACCACCTTCGATCGACCGCGGGCGCCGGTCCCTTGCGCATAGCCGACGGCGCCGCGGATTGCCTCTACCTTGATCTCCTTGCTGGGTTTGGCCTTGCCGGACGACGCTTCGGACTCGTCGCCGCCAGCCCAGCCGAGTGAGGCTCGCAACGCTTCCGGCAACAGGACCAGCAAGTCGGGGTGTGAATGCGCGGCGTTCAAACGGCAGGCGGGGCAGGTGCCACAGGCGCCCTGCCCTGGTGGCCGCAGCTTGGTCGTCGCATCGATGGCGTCTTCGCACAACCAGGCGCGCGCCATTGCCATGGCCAGTTCGAACTGACCGACGCCGGCCGGCCCGCTGATCAGCAGCGCATGGCCACGCTGGCGGCGCAGGGCTTGCGCAAGCGGTTGTTCCAGCCACGGCAACAAGCCGGTCAATGTCGCCTCACCAGCCACGTTGGTCGAGCTCCGCGGCAATTTGTTGCCACACCGCCGCCGGCTCGGGCGCGGCATCGATGCGGACGATGCGGCCGGCCGCCGACTCGCAGCGTTGTGCATAGGCGGCGCGAACGCGGCCGAAAAAGTCGGCACCCTGGCTTTCGAAACGGTCCGGATCGCGCGCCGCGCCGCGCCGCGCCGCCGCCGTGGCGGCGTCCAGATCGAACCAGAAGGTCAGGTCGGGCTGCAGACCACCATGCACCCATTCTTCGAGCTGGGCCAGCACGTGCCGATCGAAATGGCGCCCGCCGCCTTGATAGGCGAAGGTGGCATCGGTGAAGCGATCGCAGACCACGGTTTCACCACGCGCCAGCGCCGGCTCGATGCGCTGCGTCAGATGATCGCGCCGCGCCGCAAAGACCAGCAGGGTTTCGGTCAGGCCGTCCATCGGGCGGTCGAGCAGCAGGCCGCGCAGGCTTTCGGCCAGCGGAGTGCCGCCGGGCTCGCGGGTTGCAAGCACCGGCGCACCACCGGCCTGCAAGCGCTGCACCAGGGCAGCCATGTGGCTGCTTTTGCCGGCACCGTCGATGCCTTCGACGGTGATGAAGCGTCCGCGCGAGCGCGCTGGCCCGCCGGCTCGTGGGTCAACCATGGTCAGTTGGAAGAGGCGGCCTTGCCGCGCTGGTAGAGGTTGACCGCCCGATTGTGCGCCACCAGATCGTCGCTGAAGACGCTGCTGCCGTCGCCGCGGGCAACAAAATAAAGCGCATTGCTGGCCGCCGGGTGCACCGACGCGAGCAGCGACTGTTTACCCGGCATCGAGATCGGCGTCGGGGGCAGCCCCATCCGCGTGTAGGTGTTGAACGGCGTATCAGCCAGCAGATCGGCCTTGCGAAGATTGCCGTCGAAGGCCGTGCCGAGGCCGTAGATGACGGTCGGATCGGTCTGCAGCGGCATGGCGATCTTCAGCCGGTTCAGGAATACCGCAGCCACCTTGTCGCGGTCGGTGGCCAGGCCGGTTTCCTTCTCGACGATCGAGGCCATCGTCAGCAGATCGTCGGCGCTGCGCAGGGGTGTATCCGGGCTGCGCGCCTGCCACGCCGCGGCCAGCCGCCCTTGCATCGCCTTGCGCGCCCGCTTGAGCACGGCCAGATCGGCGCTGCCCTTGCTGTAGGCATAGGTGTCGGGATAAAAGCGCCCTTCCGGCGCCAGGCCGGGCTCGCCGAGTTCGGCCATGATCTGTTCGTCGCTCAGCGCAGCGGTGGTCGGTTTCAAGCTGTCGGCCTTGGCCAGTTCGGCTCGAAACTGGCGGAAGGTCCAGCCCTCGATCAGCCGCACCGTGGCGAGTGATTCATCACCGCGAACCATCTTGCTGAGCAAATGACGCGGCGTGGTGCCGGCGTCGATTTCGTAACTGCCGGCGCGGATGCGCCGCGAATCGCCGGACCACCTGAACCATTCGTAGAGCAGCCAGGGCGATGTCGATACGCCGGCCTTCACCCAGTTCTGCGCGATTTCGCGTGGGCTGGTGCCCATCTCGATCGACAGCTCGGCGCTTGCAGCCTGCAACGGCAGCGGGCGGTTCAGCCACATCACACCGGCAACAAAAATACCCAGCATCGCCAGCAGCATGGTTGCCGCCAACCACGCCACCACCCGCACTGCCCTGCGTTTTCGTTTCGCCATGAATGGAATCGCTGCCGCGCTCGAGATGGTTTCCCCGATGCGGCCCGGCGATGTCTCAACGGACCCCAATCATAATTGGCGGATGGACAAGCTTGAAACCCTCGACGCCGGTGCGGCCGACCGCCCTTCTGCAGTGACCACGTTGGACGGTGCCGTTGCACTCGACCATTGGGGCCTGATCCGGGCCAGCGGCAGCGATGCAGCGTCGTTTCTGCATGGCCAATTGACGAGCGGGTTCAACGATCTGCGAGGCAATGAGCTGCGGCTGGCCGGCTTCTGCTCGGCCAAAGGCCGCTTGCAGGCCAGCTTCTTCGCCTGGCGCAGCGGGCCGGATGAATTTTTGCTGGCCTGTCACCGCAGTGTGCTGGCCGCCACCCTGAAGCGTTTGTCGATGTTTGTGATGCGCAGCAAATGCAAACTCGGCGATGCGGGGTCGGACCAACTCGACGCCGCATCGCGGCTGCGGTGCAGCGGGCTGGTCGGGCCAAGCGCCGAGCGCGCGCATGCGGCAGCCGGGTTCGATCGACAAACGGCCTGGCAGCAAACTGCCATCGGTGGCGGCTATCTGCTCGGCCTGCCCGCCAGCGTGGGCATCAGCCGTGCGGTGTGGGTTGGCCCGGCGGGCTCGAGCGCGCCAGGCGCTGCTGGCCCCGCCATGTCAACCGACGCTGCGCCAGCGCTGACGCTCGACCACTGGCGCTGGCTCGAAGTGCGCAGCGGCATTCCGATGATCGAGGCCGAGACCGCCGACCAGTTCGTTCCACAGATGGTCAATTTCGAAATCGTCGGCGGCGTCGATTTCCAGAAAGGCTGCTACCCCGGCCAGGAGGTGGTGGCGCGCAGCCAGTACCGCGGCACCGTGAAGCGAAGGATGTTCGTTTTCGACGCGGCCGGTGTGTGCACCCCAGGGCAGGAGGTTTATCACAGCAGCGATGCAGCGCAGCCGGCCGGGCTGGTCGTCAACGCCGCGCCGCGTGCCACCGGCAGTGGCGACAGCGCGTTGGTCGAGGTCAAGCTGGCCTTGCTCGACAGCGGCAGCCTGCACCTCGATTCGGTCGACGGCCCGCTGCTCAGCCAGCTCGATCTGCCTTATGCGATCAGCGCGCCGGGGGAAGCATGAGCGCACCCCTTGGCGAGCTGTACATCTATTACCGCATTGCATTGGCCGACGAGGCGGCGGTGCAACAACAGGTGACGGCGTTTCAGCAAACGCTGCGGCACCGTTTCAGCGGTCTGCGCGCCCGCCTGTTGCGCCGTGTGGACTCGCCAGGCCAAGCGGCGGACGCTTTGCTGACGATGATGGAGATCTACGAGGCCGCGGCCGACGTCAGCGGCCAATTGAATGATCTTGAAGCGCTGGTGGCCGCCATCGACTCGGAGGCCGAGGTGCTGGCGCCACTGATCCGCGGCGAGCGCCAGCTGGAAATTTTTGCAGCATGTGCCTGATCGGCCTGGCGATCGATCAGGATCGCCGCTTTCCGCTGGTGATCGCAGGCAATCGCGACGAGTTTTTCAACCGGCCGGCGGCGCGGCTGGCCTGGTGGACACCCGACAACGGCGGCCCGGCGATTCTCGGTGGTCGCGACATGCAGGCCGGTGGCACCTGGCTCGGCCTGACGACGCTCGGCCGGCTGGCAATGTTGACCAACGTGCGCGAGCCGAAGATGCTGCAGGACCCGGCTGCGCCGTCGCGCGGCCGGATCGTCTCGCAGTGGCTCGCCGGGCAGGAGCCGCCAGACCGCTTCTGGATGAGAACCGCCTTGTCTGGTCACAACGGTTTCAATCTGCTGATGGCCGATTTCAAGCTCGGCAGCTGCTATTGGGCGTCGAACCGGAGCCGTTATCCGAAGCGCCTTGAGCGCGGCCTGTATGGGCTGTCGAATGCGGGGCTCGATTCAGCGTGGCCGAAGGTCGACAAGTTGAAAGCGGCGATGAGCCGCTCGATCGAGGCTGCGTCGTCGATCGACGCCTTGTCGATCGGCCTGTTCGCCGCCTTGGCCGACCGCGAGCCGGCTGCCGACGCCGATCTGCCAAGTACCGGTGTTCCGCTGGAGTGGGAGCGCGCCTTGTCGTCAGCCTTCATCCACACCGCCGACGGCAGCTACGGTACCCGCTGTTCGACTTTGGTGATCACCGAAAAGCTGAACCGCCAACTGGTCACCCATGTGCTGGAGCGCAGCTTTACTGCCAATGGCGTGGCCTTGTTGCGCCGCGTGGCCTTGCGCAACTGGCCGCCGCGATATGTACTCGACCCGGATGTCGACGACGATGCCCCGACCGTGCAGGAGCCTGTGCATGACGGCGAACTCGACACTGCCGCCGCGCAGCAGCCGGCGCCACGCAAGCGCGGCCGAGTGCGAAGCCTGCTGAAACCGGCGAAAGTGTTGCGGCCGGGCTAGCAATCTCACACCGGTGGTGATTCCCGCAGGAGCGCCTTCAGCCGATCAAAAGCGCATCACCATCTCCAGATGATCGATCCCTGCCTCGACAAAGATCTCACCGCGTGCGACGAAGCCTGATCGGCGGTAGAACGGGATCGCCGAGGCCTGGGCATGCAACATCACCTCGGTGTCACCGCGGGCGGCTGATGCGTGCAGCAGGCCGTCGAGCAACTGGCGGCCGATGTGGCTGCCACGGACCGCCTGGTGGACCGCCATGCGGCCGATCCGGCCGACGGCCGGCGCCTGCTGCAGCAATCGGCCGCTGGCCAGCGCCTGGCCGAAGCGGTTGCTGACCACACCATGCACCGCCGCGGCGTCGGCATCGTCCCAGACGATTTCGGCGGCAATCTGCTGCTCGTCGACAAATACCGCCTGGCGCAGCTCACGGGTCGGCGCTTGCAAATCGGACCAGTTGCCGATCGTCAGCCGGGTCATCGTTTCGCCGGCTTCGAAGGCGAGCAGGTTGGCACGCAGGGCGTCGGGCACCGGCCGCGATGTCTGGCTGGCCGGATCGGCAAAGACATAAATCAATTCGCCGCTGACCAGCAGGCGCTCCTGGCGGAACGCTGCCGCCTGAAACGTGATCGACGACTTGCCGATCCGCTCGCAAGCCATGCCGATATCGAGCAGGTCGTCGTAGCGGGCCGATGCCAGATAGTCGAGCGTGGCCTTGCGCACGTACAGATCACCGGCCAGCTGCGGCCATCGTCTGGTGATAAGGCATCGCGAGCGAGCGCCAGTAACCGGCCATCGCGGTATCGAAATAGGCCAGATAGTGGCCGTTGAAGACGATCTGCTGGGCATCGATCTCGGCCCAGCGCACCCGCAGTCGGTCGAGAAATCGGAAGTCGCTTCGTTTCATGGGCTGGGCGTGCGGTCGAATCGGATGGCTCAGGATTTTGCGCTGTCGAACGCACGCCGCAGAAAATCGCCGATCGCCAGCTGCGCGGCAATTGCTTCGGGCAGGGCCCGACCCATCTTGATGAAATCGTGGGTGACGCCACGGTAGAGCTCGAGGTCGACCGCCACACCGGCGGCGCGCAGCTTGTCGGCATAGGCCAGGCCTTCGTCGACCAGCGGGTCACATTCGGCCAGCACGACACAGGCCGGTGCCACGTCATCGACATCGTCGGCATGGAGCGGCGCGAAGCGCCAGTCGCTTCGCTGCGCGGGCGCAATGTAGTGGTCGAAGAACCAGTCGATATCCACTGCCTCGAGCAGAAAGCCGTTGGCGAACAGACGGTGCGAGGCAGTGTCCGAATGCGCCGTGGTACCCGGCGTGATCAGGATCTGGGCGGCAAGGCGCAGCCCGCTGTCGCGCGCCTGCAGCGCAGCCACCGCGGCCAGCGTGCCGCCGGCACTGTCACCGCCGACGGCCAGGCGGCTGCCGTCGAGCGCCAGATCCCCGGCGTGCTCGGCCAGCCAACGCAATGCGGCCCAGCTGTCGTCGACCGCGGTTGGAAAGCGCCATTCCGGCGCCAACCGGTAGTCGAGTGCGACGACCGCCGCGCCGCTGCGCAACGCGAGTTGGCGGCACAGGCTGTCGTGGGTCTCCAGATCGCCGATCGTGAAGCCGCCACCGTGCAGATACAACAGCAACGGCAGGCCGGTCGCGGCCGATGGCGCATACAGGCGTGCGGCCATCGCAAAGCCGTCGGCAGCGGGAATGCTGAAGTTGTCGACGCGCGGCAAGGCAGCGCGTGGCAGATCGAGAATCTCGGCACCGGCGCGGTAGGCAATTCGCGCGTCTGCCGGACTCAGGGTGTGAAACCGCGCACGGTTGGCGCGCTGGATCCGATCGAGCAGCCCGCTCATGCGGGGCGTCAACAAGCCAGAGCGCTGGGTCATCGGTGCCATACCATTGGCACCAAGCATAAACCGACCGGAGCGAGCAAAAATGGCATTGATCTACTACATCACGCAGGTGCAAATCGATTTTGGCGCCATTGCCTTGTTGCCACAGGAATGCCAGAAGGCCGGGATGAGCCGGCCGCTGGTTGTCAGCGATCAAGGTGTACGCGCCGCCGGTGTGCTCGACAAGGCGCTGGCCGCACTGGGCGACATGCCCCATGCGGTTTTCGACCAGACACCGTCGAACCCGACCGAAGCCGGTGTGCGGGCCGCCGTCGAGATCTACCAGCGCGAAGGCTGCGATGGCCTGATTGCGGTGGGCGGCGGCTCGAGCATCGATCTGGCCAAAGGTGTGGCGATAGCGGCGACGCACCCCGGCCCGCTGAAAACCTACGCAACCATCGAAGGCGGCAGCCCGAAAATCACCGACAGGGTCGCGCCGTTGATCGCGGTGCCGACCACCGCGGGTACCGGCAGCGAGGTGGCACGCGGCGCGATCGTCATCGTCGACGACGGCCGCAAGCTCGGCTTTCACAGCTGGGGGCTGGTGCCCAAGACGGCCATCTGCGACCCGGAATTGACACTGGGCTTGCCGCCGATGCTCACGGCCGCAACCGGCATGGATGCCATTGCCCATTGCCTGGAAACCTTCATGGCGCCAGCCATCAACCCGCCCGCCGATGGCATTGCGCTCGACGGCCTGGAGCGCGGCTGGGCGCATATCGAACGCGCCACCCGCGACGGCAGCGACCGCGATGCGCGCTGGGCCATGATGAGTGCCAGCATGCAAGGCGCGATGGCATTCCAGAAAGGCCTCGGCTGTGTGCATTCGCTGAGCCACAGCCTGGGCGGCGTCGATCCGCGACTGCACCATGGCACGCTCAACGCGATGTTTCTGCCGGCGGTGATCCGTTTCAACGCCGAGGCCGAATCGATGCAACGCGAACGCCGCCTGCAACGAATCGCCTACGCCATGGGCTTGGCCGGCTGCGACAGCCAGGGCAACGAAGTCGCCGAAGCGATCAGCGCGATGAATGCCCGGCTCGGTCTGCCAAACGGCTTGGCCGCGATGGGTGTGCGCAGCGAACAGTTCGACAAGATCATCGATGGCGCGATGGCCGACCATTGCCACAAGACCGGGCCGCGGCTGGCGACGCGGGAGGACTATGTGGGGATGCTCGAGAGTTCGATGTAGGGTCGTGCCGGGCAGGAATCGCGGCTGAAGCCGATCCTAGGGGGAAACGCGCCCGATCGTGTTTTTTTCGCAGGAGCGGCAGCCGCGCTTCATCTATTGCCTGCTGCGAAATCCTGCGACGCATGTGCGCCGGCAAGATTCGCAGCAGCTGCTTCACCCGTGCTTCTTGGCCTCGAAGAACTGCTCGTCTTCGGTCGAGCCCTTCAGCGCGGCGGTCGATGCATTCGCCTCGATCGTCGTCGTCACCGCATCGAAATAGCCGGTGCCGACTTCACGCTGGTGCTTGACCGCCGTGAAGCCCCGATCGGCAGCGGCGAATTCCTTCTGCTGAAGTTCGACGAAGGCGGTCATGTTGTTGCGCGCATAACCGTAGGCCAGATCGAACATGCCGTAGTTGAGTGCGTGGAAGCCGGCCAGCGTGATGAACTGGAACTTGTAGCCCATGGCGCCGAGTTCGCGCTGGAATTTGGCGATGGTTGCATCGTCGAGGTTCTTCTTCCAGTTGAAGCTCGGCGAGCAGTTGTAGGCCAGCAGCTTGCCAGGGAACTTGGCGTGGATCGCGTCGGCATATTGCTTGGCGAATTCCAGGTCCGGCGTGCCGGTTTCGCACCAGATCAGGTCGGCGTATTCCGAATAGGCCAGGCCGCGGGCAATCGCCTGATCGATGCCGTTGCGGCTGCGATAGAAACCTTCGACGGTGCGTTCACCGGTCAGGAACGGCTGGTCGATTGCATCGACATCACTGGTCACCAGGTCGGCGGCTTCCGCATCGGTGCGAGCCAGCAGAATGGTCGGCACCCCCATCACGTCGGCAGCCAGGCGCGCCGCGACCAGCTTGCTGACGGCTTCACGCGTGGGCACCAGCACCTTGCCACCCATGTGGCCACACTTCTTGGCGGCAGCCAGCTGGTCTTCGAAGTGGACGCCGGCGGCACCCGCCTCGATCATCGCCTTCATCAGCTCGAAGGCATTCAGCACGCCACCGAAGCCGGCCTCGGCATCGGCGACGATCGGCGCGAAATAGTCGATGTCGTTCTTGCCTTCGCTCCACTGGATCTGGTCGGCGCGGGCAAATGTCTGGTTGATCTTCTTGACGACCTTGGGCACCGAGTCGACCGAATACAGCGATTGGTCGGGGTACATCTCGCCGTTGCTGTTGGCGTCGCCGGCCACCTGCCAGCCCGACAGGTAGATCGCCTTCAGGCCGGCCTTGACCTGTTGCATCGCCTGGTTGCCGGTCAACGCGCCGAGCGTATTGACGAAGGGTTCGGTGTTGATCAGGTTCCACAGCTTGTCGGCACCGCGCTTGGCCAGCGTGTGGTCGATCTGCAGCGAGCCGCGCAGGCGAACGACATCGGCTGCGCTGTAGCCGCGCTTGATGCCCTTCCAGCGCGGGTTTTCGGCCCAGTCTTTTTCGATTGCGGCGATTTGTTGGTCTCGGGTCTGCGTCGTCATGGGAGGCTCCTTGAATGAACGGTTGTCGTCTGGCTGTCGGAAGTGGATCTGAACTGGATTCATCCTACCGTCGACTCCGGCTGCAGCCAAGACTTATGTCTTATATAAGACTAAAAAAGTTTCGCTGTCAAATCAACAACATACGATCGCCATTTCATGATGCAGAACATGTTTTTTCAGAATGAAAATTGGTGCTGCAGCGCAGCATGGCATCATTTCACAATGTGAATGGACGGTTTCGTGGGTGAAACATTGCCTCTGTGGCTGCGCAGGGCTGTGCGCGGACCGACCCGCTGTCGGCTGCTCGGCGCTCGCTGGTACGAATCAAACCGAGGCTCGAAGCTTCAATCAACCGCCGATAACCAGCGCCGATACGCGTTCGCGGCCAGCCGCTGCTGCGCGGCCATTCTGGCCGCCACGTCGCGGTGGATTTCGGCAACGCTCTGGATCGACCGGGCGTCGATCCCTTGCTCACGATACCGCTCCGGATCGTGCCCATCGGTCCAGACCTGGAGCTTGGGCAGGTCGAGTTCGACATGGAACTGCATCGCCAGATGGCGACCGATCGAAAACGCCTGATTGGCGCTGGCGCCGTTACCAGCCAGCCATGACGCGCCGGGCGGCAACTCGAAACTGTCGCGATGCCACTCGAAGACTTCCGGGCTGGCAGCGCCGCTCACCTCATCACCAAACCAGTTCGCCGCCTCGGCCGACCAATCGATGGTCTGCCAGCCGATCTCCTGCCGTGTTGCCGATTCGACCCGCGCACCGAGCGCCCGGGCCATCAATTGGCCGCCCAGGCAATGGCCGATCACCGGAACGCCGCGCGCCATCGCATCCCGGATCAGCCCCTCACCGTGGCGCAGCGCCGGCAGATCGTCGTTGGCACCCATCTCGCCGCCCAGCACCGCGAGAGCGCGATGGCCGCTGAGGTCTGGCGGATAAGCGTCGGCGCCCATTCGCAGATCCATCGCCACGCCCTGCTGCTCCAACCACGTGGCGAGATAGGCGGGTCCATCATCAGGAAGGTGTTGCAGCACCAGTACCGGCTTCATCAGGGGCCTTTGGACAGTTTTTGAGAGGTTCAGGCGGCTGTTTGCGCCGCTTCAGTTGTCGGCCGCCCGGAATCACTGCAGGCGCCAACGTTGATAATCGAGCTGCGATCCCTTGCTGCCTCGAGTGTAGAGACCGCCGCCCTCAGCCGAAGCCGACTCGTGAATCATCCGCCGCCACTCTCCTTCGTCGACGTCGCACCGGCGCGCCCCGCCCGTGTCTTGCCGGTGGTGCTGGTGCCGGCGTGCAACCGCATGCTGGGCGAACATCCGTTTCACGTGGCCGGGCAGAAATATATCCAGGCGGTTCGCCTTGCCGGCGCGTTGCCACTGGTGGTTGCCGACGCCACCGACAGCGAAATCGACGCCTTGCTGGATCTGGCCGATGGCGTCTTCTTGACCGGATCGCCGGCCAATGTGCATCCCCAGCACTTCGGTGAAGCGGTACTCGACGACCAGTTGCCCCTCGATCCCCAGCGCGATGCCTGGACCTTGCCACTGATCAGACGCTGTCTGGCGGCAGGCGTTCCGCTGTTGGCGGTTTGCCGCGGTCTGCAGGAAACCAATGTCGCACTCGGCGGCAGCTTGTTGCAGGCGGTGCAGACAACCGTTGGGTACAACGAACACCGCGGCGCGGGTGGCCGTGAGGATGCCGATGCCGCGGCATTGTATGCACCGGCGCATCCAATCGAGATCGAGCCCGGCGGGCTGCTGGAAGAGGTACTGGGCAGCAGCCGATCAGTGGTTGTCAATTCGGTTCACGGCCAGGGCGTCGCCCGCTTGGCCGATGGCTTGCGAATCGAGGCCCGGGCACCCGACGGGCTGGTCGAAGCATTTTCGATGCCGTCGGCGCCAGCGTTCAATCTGTGTGTGCAGTGGCATCCGGAGTGGCAGGCAGCCGACAACCCGGTGTCGATGCGTCTGCTGCGCGCCTTCGGTGCGGCCTGCGAAGCGCGGCGCACGCAGCGTGCGGCGCTGCAGACAACCGCCGCGGGTTCCGATCGATAGCGATTGCTGCCGGCCGATCGACGGCTGCGCGGCAAACAGAGGTTTTTCATCATGGTATCGAGAGACAATTTCACCTTCAGCGAACTCGAGCAATGGCTCGACGAAAACCGGGTCACCGAGATCGAGTGCCTGGTTCCCGACCTGACCGGTGTCGCCCGCGGCAAGATCATGCCGCGAACCAAGTTCACCGAAGACCGCGGCATGCGCTTGCCGGAGGCAGTCGTCGCGATGGGTGTGACCGGCGAGTTTCCCGCCGAAGGGCCGTATTACGACGTCATCAGCCCGACCGATCAGGACATGCACCTGCGGCCGGATCCGAGCACGGTGCGAATCGTGCCCTGGGCCACCGACCCGACCGCACAGGTGATCCACGACTGTTTCGACAAGAACGGCAAGCTGATTCCGTTTGCACCACGCTCGGTGCTGCGCCATGTCTGCGACCTGTTTGCTGCCGAGGGCTGGGAGCCGGTGGTGGCGCCCGAACTGGAGTTCTACCTGGTGGCGCGCAACACCGATCCGGATGTGCCGCTGAAGGCGCCGATCGGCCGCAGCGGGCGCGCCGAGACCTCGCGCCAGGCCTATTCGATCGATGCCGTCAACGAATTCGACCCGCTGTTCGAGGATGTCTACTCGTACTGCGAGAAGATGCAGCTCAATGTCGATACGCTGATCCACGAAGTCGGCGCCGGCCAGATGGAGATCAACTTTTTCCACGCCCATCCGCTGGGCCTTGCCGACGAGGTGTTCTTCTTCAAGCGCACCTTGCGCGAGGCGGCGCTGCGCCACGACATGTTCGCCACCTTCATGGCCAAGCCGATCGCCGGCGAGCCGGGCAGCTCGATGCATATCCACCAGAGCCTGCTCAACAAGATCACCGGGCGCAACATCTTCAGCAACGAGGACGGCAGTGCCAGCCGCGAGTTCTACTGGTATATCGGCGGCCTGCAGAAATATATTCCGGCGGCGATGGCGCTGTTTGCACCGTATGTCAACAGCTACCGCCGGCTGGTGCGCTCGAATGCCGCGCCGATCAATATCCAGTGGGGCACCGACAACCGCACCGTCGGCATCCGCTCGCCGGTAGCGACACCGGTGGCACGGCGGATCGAAAACCGGGTCAGCGGCGCCGATGCCAACCCGTATTGCGCACTGGCAGCCACGCTGGCCTGCGGCTACCTCGGCATCAAGAACCAGATCGAGCCGACACCGGAGTGCAAAGGCGACGCCTACCTTGGCGACTTTCAATTGCCGCGCAGCCTCGGCGAGGCGTTGGCATTGCTGCGTGATGAGACCGATCTGGCCGACGTCCTCGGCCGCGCCTTCGTGACCGTTTATACCGAAGTGAAGGAAGTCGAATATGCCGAGTTCATGAAGGTGATTTCACCGTGGGAGCGGGAACATTTGTTGCTGCATGTGTGATGTTGGCCCCCCAGTCGCTTCGCTCCTGCCCCCGAGGGGCGCCACCCATCGGACCGGCGAAGCCGGATCCTTGGGCGTTGCTTGATCACGCCGGCGCGCCACATGTCGGTGGCGCCTTTGCCTTTTTGGGGCGCTTCGCTGCGCTCGCTTTTCAATGCACGCACCATCTGATTTGAATTTGACCGATGAACCAAACCTCCTCCAAAACCCGCACCACGGCTGATTGGCAAGCCGCCGACGCGGCGCACTTTCTGCACCCGTTCACCGATTTCAAGGCGCTGGCGGCGAAGGGGTCGCGGGTGATCACGCGGGCCGAGAACATCTATCTGTGGGACAACGACGGGCACAGGATGCTCGATGCGATGTCGGGGCTGTGGTGTGTCAATGTCGGCTACGGGCAGCAGGAGCTGATCGATGCGGCGACGCAGCAGTTGCAGCAGCTGCCGTTCTACAACAGCTTCTTCCAGACCTCGAACCCGCCCGCGATCGAACTGGCCGAGCTGCTGGCCGAGGTGTCGCCGCCGGGTTTCAGTCATACGTTTTTCGCCGGCTCCGGCTCGGAGGCCAACGATACGATCATTCGGATGGTGCGCCGTTACTGGGATATCAAGGGCCAGCCGGCGCGCCAGCACATCATCAGCCGCAACAACGCCTATCACGGCTCGACCATGGCCGGCGCGTCGCTCGGCGGCATGAGTGGCATGCACGCGCAAGGCGGGCTGCCGATCCCCGGCATCAGCCACATCGAGCAGCCATTCTGGTTCGGCCTCGGCCAGGGTTTGGATCGCGACGAGTTCGGCCGCCGCGCGGCAGGTTGGCTGGAGGCGCGCATCCTGAAGATCGGCGCCGACAAGGTGGCCGCTTTCATTGCCGAGCCGATCCAGGGCGCCGGTGGCGTGATCGTGCCGCCCGCCACCTACTGGCCCGAAATCCAGCGCATCTGCACAAAATACGACATCCTGCTGATATCGGACGAGGTGATCTGCGGCTTCGGCCGCACCGGCAACTGGTTCGGCTGTGAAACCATGGGCTATCAGCCCGATCTGATGACCTTCGCCAAAGGCGTGACATCGGGCTATATCCCGCTTGGCGGCGTACTGGTCGGTGATCGGGTGGCCAACACCTTGATCGACGAAGGCGGCGAGTTCAACCACGGCTATACCTACAGCGGCCATCCGGTGGCTTGCGCAGTGGGCCTGGCCAATCTGCGCCTGGTTCGCCGCGAGGGGCTGGTCGAGCGGGTGCGCGACGATGTCGGCCCGTATCTGGGCGAATTGCTGTCGTCGATTGGCGATCATCCACTGGTCGGCGAGGTGCAAAGTTGCGGCCTGATGGCGGCGATGCACCTGGTGGCCGACAAGGCCGATTCCACCAGTTTCGACTCCGCCCTCGAAGTCGGCATGATGTGCCGCAACATCTGTTTCGAGACCGGCCTGGTGATGCGCGCGGTCGGCGACCGCATGATCATCGCGCCGCCATTGGTCATCACCCGGCCGCAGATCGACGAGATGGTCGGCCTGATTCGCAATTGCCTGGATCAGACGCTGGCGGAACTGCAACGCAAGGGTGCGGTCTGAGTGCGGCCCAGCCCCTTCTCTGACAAATTCGACAAAGGACGCGACATGAATATCCGCTGCCATATCCACTCTCTGGCCCGCCTGACGCGCTTGCTGGCTGCAACCTGCGCCATTGGGTTGGCCGTGCCGGTGTCGGCGGCGGACGAGCCGAAGGTGCTGAACATCTACAACTGGTCCGACTACATCGCCGACGACACGATTGCCAATTTCGAGAAGGAAACCGGCATCAAGGTTCGTTACGACAATTTCGACAACAACGAGATCCTGCACGCCAAGCTGGTGGCCGGCAAATCGGGCTACGACATCGTCGTGCCGACGGTTTATTGGGCCAAGGTGCAGGCCGAGGGCGGGCTGCTTCGCAAGCTCGACAAATCGCAGATTCCCAACCTGAAGAACCTGCAGCCATCGATCCAGGCGCAACTTGCCAAGCTCGACCCGGGCAACCAGTATGCGGTCGACTGGCTCTGGGGCTACACCACGGTGGGAATCAATGTCGACAAGGTGAAAGCCGCACTCGGCAAATTGCCGATGCCCGACAACGCGTGGGACCTGATCTTCAAGCCCGAATACATCAGCAAGCTCAAGGGCTGCGGCGTCAGCATGCTCGATTCGGCTACCGAGGTCATTCCCGCAGCGATGCGGTATCTGGGCAAGCCGGCGTTCAGCAAGAACGTGAAGGACTATGCGGCAGTCGGGCCGCTGTTGAAATCGATCCGGCCATCGGTCACCCTGTTCAGTTCGTCGGGTTATATCAACGACCTGGCCAACGGCTCGATCTGTGTGGCGCTCGGCTGGTCGGGCGACATCAGCATTGCGCGCCAGCGTGCCATCGACGGCAAGACCGGCCAGAAGATCGAGGTGCTGGTGCCGAAGAGCGGTGCGGTGCTGGTCTTCGACGTGATGGTGATCCCGGCCGATGCACCGCACCCCGGCAACGCACACCAATTCATCAACTACATCCTGCGCCCCGAGGTGCATGCAACGCTGACCAACAAGGTGTTCTACGCCAATCCGAACAAGGAGTCGCGCAAATTCGTCAAGAAAGAGATCGCCGACAATCCCGACCATCTTTCTGAGTGACGAGGAGATGGCGCGGATGGAAGCACCCGACTCGATGGGCAACGATGTGCGACGCACCATGACGCGGGCCTTTACCAGCTTCAAATCGGGAATCTGATCGGATTTGACCATTGCGGCCGGCGTGCCTGACGCGCCGGCCCACCGTTGTAGCCTTCGAAGGGAACCGATGTCAGGGGCCGCTGCGTATCTGCAGATTGTCGACGTGGTCAAGGATTTTGGCGGCGGTGCCGTTGCGGTCGACCATGTGTCGCTCGATATTGCCAAGGGCGAGATCTTTGCGCTGCTCGGCTCGTCAGGCTGCGGCAAGACGACACTGCTGCGAATGCTGGCCGGCTTCGAGACGCCGACGTCCGGCCGGATCATTCTGGATGGCCACGATCTGGCCGGCCGGCCGCCTTACGAGCGGCCGATCAACATGATGTTCCAGTCGTATGCACTGTTCCCGCATCTGAGCGTGTGGGACAACATTGCCTTCGGACTGCGCCGCGACGGCTTGCCGAAGGAGCAGATTGCCCGCCAGGTCGAGGCGATGCTGAAGCTGGTGCAACTGGCCGACTATGCCAAGCGCAAGCCACACCAGTTGTCGGGTGGCCAGCAGCAACGGGTGGCGTTGGCACGCAGCCTGGCCAGGCAGCCGCAACTGCTGCTGCTCGACGAACCGCTCGGCGCCCTCGACAAGAAGCTGCGTGAAGAGACACAGATCGAATTGGCCCACATCATCCACGATGTCGGCGTGACCTGCGTGATGGTGACGCACGACCAGGAAGAGGCGATGACGATGGCCACCCGCATTGCGGTGATGAGCCAGGGCAAGGTCTTGCAGGTCGGCCCGCCGGGCGATATCTACGAATCGCCGGCCAATCGCTTCGTTGCCGATTTCATCGGCAATGTCAATCTGCTGGACGGCACGATCGCCGAAGCCACCGCCGACCACTGCATCGTCGATGGCGCCGATTGCAGTTTCCGGGTCGGCCATGGCGTTGCCGTGCAGCGTGGCAATGCGGTTGCGGTGGCGATCCGTCCCGAGAAAATCAGGCTGATGCGCAACGAGCCCGCCGGCCCGCACAACCGGGTGCGCGGCATCGTTCGTGATCTGAGCTATTTCGGCGCCCAGTCGGTCTATCACCTGCAGCTGTCGAGCGGCCAGATGTTGAAGGTCAGCGAAGTCAACGCCGACCGCTTGCGTGCCGACCGGCTGGCCAGCAGCGATCCGGTCTGGGCAAGCTGGAGCGAGTCGGCAGCCGTGGTGTTGACGCAGTGAGCTTTGCGGTGAACGCTGGAGCCCCATCGACCAAGCCTGGGCAACGCCGTCGTGCCGCCGCGGGCCGCCGCTGGGTGATCGGCATTCCCTATCTCTGGCTGCTGCTGTTCTTCCTGTTGCCGTTCCTGATCGTGCTGCGCATCAGTGTGTCGGAGATGCTGGGCGTCACCTACAGCGATCTGCTCAGCGTCGTCGATGGCGCGTGGCAGCTGAACATCCGGTTCAGCAACTACCTGTTCATCACGGAGGATGAGCTCTACATCCTGACCTACCTGTCGAGCTTGAAATACGCGGCCATCACCACCTTGTTGTGCCTGCCATCGGCTACCCTTTTGCCTATTTCATGGCGCGTGCCAGAGCGGCTTGGCAGCCCGGGCTGCTGATGCTGGTGATGCTGCCGTTCTGGACTTCGTTTCTGCTGCGTGTCTATGCCTGGAAAGGCCTGCTCAGCGAAGGCGGCGTGGTGTCGGATCTGCTGGTCGCCAGCGGCGTCAACCACTTGCTGCTGGCGGCCGGCATGATCGGCGACGGCGATCGGTTCATGAATACACCGTTCTCGCTGGTGATCGGCATGGTCTACACCTACCTGCCATTCATGATTCTGCCGCTCTATGCCAATCTGTCGAAAATGGACCTGCGATTGCTCGAGGCGGCCAGCGATCTGGGTGCAACACCCGCCGTGGCCTTCTGGCGTATCACGGTCCCGTTGTCGCGCTCGGGAATCGTTGCCGGCTCGATGCTGGTCTTCATTCCGTGCATTGGCGAATTCGTGATCCCCGAACTGCTGGGCGGCCCGCAGACCTTGATGATCGGCCGCGTGTTGTGGGATGAATTTTTCAGCAACAACGACTGGCCGATGGCCTCGAGTGTGGCGGTGGTGATGGTGCTGCTGATCTTGCTGCCGCTGGTCTTGTTCAGCCACTTCCAGGCCAAGGGCCGGCAGGCGGCGCGATGAGCGCTAGCGCCCGGCCGCCTAAAGGGAGTGCGCGCGACCCGTTTGGCGGGACCGCGCGCAGCGCTAGGGTGCCAGCAGTCAACGCGGATGCCTTGCGTCACCGCAGAACGGTTTTCGGGCCACGGTTTACCGGCGGCTTGTCGTGGTTGTGGCTGATCGCGGGTTATGCCTTTTTGTACCTGCCGATCGTCGCACTGGTGGTCTTTTCGTTCAACGATTCGCCGATCCCGAACAGCTGGGCCGGTTTTACCTTCAAGTGGTATGTCGGCCTGCTCGACGACAACGAAATCTTGTCCGGCCTCTGGCTCAGCCTGAAAATTGCCTTGCTCAGCGCCACCGGCTCGATCGTGCTTGGCACATTGGCGGCATTTGCGCTGGTTCGTTACCGGCGCTTCGCCGGCCGCGGCCTGTTCACCGGAATGGTGTCCGCGCCGTTGGTCATGCCCGAGGTGATCATCGGTCTGTCCTTGTTGTTGATGCTGGTGGCGGTGCAACGTGCCACCGGCGTTCCAGAGCGCGGTCTGGTGACTATTTTCCTCGGCCACCTGCTGGTGGGTATGGCTTATGCCACAGTGGTGGTGCAGGCACGGCTGCGCGAGCTGAACCCGCAGCTCGAAGAGGCGGCAATGGATCTCGGCGCGCGCCCGGCGCAGGTATTCGTGCTGGTCACGCTGCCGATGATTGCGCAGTCGCTGCTGTCGGCCTGGCTGCTGACCTTCACGCTCTCGCTCGACGATGTGGTCCTGTCGGCGTTCCTGTCGGGGCCAGGGTCGACGACGATGCCGCTGGTGATTTTTTCGCGCGCCAGGCTCGGACTGAATCCGGGCGTCAACGCGGTGGCCACGCTGATGATCGTCGCCGTCGGCGTTGCCGTGGCGATTGCCAGCCTCCTCGCGATTCGCGCCGAGCGCGATCGGCAACGCTCGATCACACGGGCGTCGGCTGACGGCTCGTGACGGTGCGCAGCGGGCCAGCGGATGCATTTCAGGGCCGGCCGCGTCCGCAGGCAGCGCTGACCAGTCGGGTCCATCGCGGCGCGCACGCTCGCAGGGACTTGCGCGGCGTCGCCTTGAGCCTCTGGTAACTCCCGGAAACGTTTCGGTTTCCGCATGTTGCTGCGGGCAAAGTCCGGTTTCAGCGCTTGTTGTTCACGGTGTGCCGTGATCGAATGAAATCAAGTCGGAATGCAGACACTTCAATCCTTGTCGAGTGTGCAGACCGATGCAGACATCTGGAGATTCGAATGAACAAGACTGCATGGATCAGCGGACTGGCTCTGGCGGCAGCGCTGGGAAGTTTTTCGACATCGAGCTCGGCGGTCAATGCGCAAATAGCGATCAACGTCGGTCCGCCGGCGCTGCGGCAGGAGATTCGTCCTGCACCGCGTCGCGGAATGGTCTGGTCACCGGGTTATTGGGATTGGCAGGGACGTCGCCATGTCTGGGTGCAGGGTCACTGGATTCGCGAACGCGCGGGCTACCACTGGGTACAGCCAGACTGGGTAGCCCATGACGGCCGCTGGGTCCTGGTGCAAGGCCATTGGGCCAACGGCCGAGGCGGCGGGCGCGCCGACCGGGATCACGATGGCATTCCCGATCGCTTCGACCGCGACCGTGACAACGACGGCGTGCGCAACCGCAACGACCGCGATCGCGACGGCGACGGTGTCCCCAACCGCCTGGATCGCCGACCGGACAATCCGCGGCGGCAGTAGAAGTACCCGTCAATCTGGGGGCAAACAGCGGGCGCGGCCGGCCTTGCAAGGGCTGCCGCGCCCGAAGGCAAGACGCACCGGCATGGTCGAGCGGTCTGCGACAATCCGCCGCCGTTTGCCAAGCCCGCCGTCACATTGCCTTCCGCCGCACCGACACCCGTCCCCCAAGCTTCCACCGATCGTGCCGGATCGCGGCTGCTTGCCTATCTGAGCCTCGCATCCGGCATGGCGCTGGTCGGCAGCTATGTCGGGTTGTCGAAGTTGCTGGTGGTCGTCTTTCCGGTTTTTCTGCTCGCATGGTTGCGCTTCGGCATTGCGGCGGTGGCGATGGCGGGCTGGGTCCGGCGTCGGCCCGGCGAGGCGGCGCTGACGCCGCACGACCGCGTGTTGCTGTTCTGGGAAAGTTTTCTCGGCAACTTCCTGTTCTCGATCTTCATGCTGTTCGGGATCGCCATGACGTCAGCGCTGGCGGCCGGCGTCACGATGGCAGCCATACCGGGTGTCGTCGCCTTGCTGTCGTGGCTGTTCCTGCGCGAACGGATCGCGGCACGGGTCATCGCCGGCATCGCCTGTGCCATTGGCGGCATTGCACTGGTTGCCGCGAACAAGCAGCCAGCCGCCATCGGTGGCCTGGCCCTGTCCGGCGAACATCCGTGGCTGGGCAACCTGCTGCTGATCGGCGCAGTCGTTTGCGAGGCCAGTTATGTGGTCATCGGCAAGCGGCTGACCGGCAACCTGTCGGCCAAGCGGATCAGCGCGCTGGTCAACCTGTGGGGCCTGGCCCTGGTGACGCCGTTCGGCCTCTGGCAGGCCGCGCCGTTCGACTTTGCAGCAGTCGCCCTCTCGCACTGGCTGTTGTTGTTGTTCTATTCGCTGGCCGCGAGCATGGTCACCGTCTGGCTGTGGATGACCGGCTTGAAACAGGTTCCGGCATCGTCGGCTGGAGTCTTCACCGTCTTGTTGCCGCTCAGTGCAGCCGCGGTCGGCGTGGTCTTTCTGGGCGAACAGATCAACGCCGTGCAGGGGCTTGCGTTCGGGCTGGCGCTGCTCGGCATCGTGCTGGCGACATGGCCGGCCCGGGCCCCATCGTCGTCGGGTGTCGACGCGCGCTCAGGACGCTGCTGATTCCGGCATTCGGGCAGCGTGTTCGCGCCGCGACCGGGTAGCCAGCGCCGCCACCTTGGCGGGCGGTTCGCCCTTCAGCCGGTGGTCCGACCAGATCTGCCGCCAACGCCGTGCGCCCGGTGTGCCATTCCACAGCCCGAGCATGTGCCGCGAGACATGGCTCCACGGCTCGCCGGCCGCCTGCTGGCCGGCCATGTAGCCGACCATCACCGCTTCGATCGCGTTGCGATCACGCAGCATCGGTGCTGCACCGAAAAAGCGTTCGTCCCAGTCAGCCATCGACCACGGATCGTGATAAGCCTGCCGGCCGATCATCACGCCATCAACGGTCTGCAGGTGCTGCTCGATCTGATCGGCGCTGGTGATGCCCCCATTGATGACGAAGCGAAGCGCCGGAAAATCACGCTTCAGCCGGTCGACGGTGGCATAACGCAACGGCGGGATATCGCGGTTCTCTTTCGGACTGAGTCCCTTCAGCCAGGCATTGCGCGCATGGACGATGAAGACCTCGCAGCCGCCATCGGCCACCGTGCCGACGAAATCGCGGACAAAGCCGTAGTCTTCGGCATGGTCGATGCCGATGCGGTGCTTGACCGTCACGGGCAGCGCACAGACATCGCGCATCGCCTTCACACAATCGGCAACCAGCGCCGGCTCGTTCATCAGGCAGGCGCCGAACGCGCCCCGCTGCACACGCTCGCTCGGGCAACCACAGTTCAGGTTGACTTCGTCATAGCGCCAGACCTCGGCCAGGCGTGCGCAATGCGCCAGTTCGGCCGGCTCGCTACCACCGAGTTGCAAGGCCAGAGGTTGTTCATCCGCATGGTGCTGAAGATGCCGCGCGACGTCACCGTGCAGCAACGCGCCGGTGGTCACCATCTCGGTATACAGCCGGGCGCGGCGGCTGATCAGGCGATGGAAAAATCGACAATGTCGATCCGTCCAGTCCATCATGGGAGCCACACTTAACCGCCAAGGTGACAATTTGGAGCTAAGTTGTTGATTTGCTTCGATTCTCATGCATTTTTTGCTCCCTGCCGTAGTTGCATTTCGGGGCGTTTTTGGGGGTTCCAGCTCCCCAAGGTGAGCCCGCCGCCGCAAAAACCGGGTACCCGGCGAGGTGTTGCAAGTCGACGCGTATAACTGAAGATGTTCTCGAGCCTTGTGCGGTTCAGGTTGTGCAACTTGTAGGTTGCGACGGTGTCGACATCGGCCAGCAGGTCAGTGGCATCCTTGTCGGCAGCAGCGATGCGGGTCTCTACCTTGCCGCCAGTCACCCCAATATTGTGAATCAACTCGCGGTGCTCGACCCACGAAAGGATGGCTGGACTTGCTGCGCAGCACATAGATGGTGCCGGACTCGATGTCGTCAGGCTCGGCTTCGCCACCGAACAGTGGGCCCATGTCGGGGTCGGAGAGACGCCGGCCTGTCTCGTCCTTGTAGAGCGCCCGTTGCAACGAGCGGCGCAGCAGGTTTCGACACTGGATCTGACGTGCCGAAGCATCGGCCAAATTGATGTCGGTCAGGCGACTACGTTCGTTCTTGAAGTGCAAGGTCCGCTTGGACAGGTCGCGCGCTTCCTGGATATGGCCTTGGCCTTCGTCGTGGCCGGGCTGGCGCGCAGCGCCTTGAGCGTGTCGCCCACGGTGCCGGGCCGCGCACACGGCAAGGTGGATGGTGTTGCGCAGCAGCATGCCGCCGGGCACCTCCGAGGCATTGTTGTTGCCGGTGCGCAGGCGCTTGACGGTGTCCTTGTTGCCGAAGGCGGCCAGAAACATGAACGGGAATTCCGCCGCGTCAAAGGGTTGCAGAGCCAGCTCTGAAATGGCTGGTTCGATTTCTACTGCGTTCATGGGCTGACACGATCCAGACCCCGCCCTTGCGGAACGGGCGCGGCTTTATCCGAGATGAAAAGTACAGGTGCGAACTCCGCATGGGCCTGCGCATGTTCACGCCTGAGCCCATGGATTGATGACGGTCACGCCCGCCACCTCGAACGGGCTGGTGTCCCTGGTGGCAACAGCGAAGCCGTTGGCCGCCGCGATCGCCGCGATGTAGCCATCGGCCGTGGCAACGGCCAAGCCAGCGCCGCGGGCCTTCGCCATCAGCGCCGCATAGGCCTGGGTGCAGGCCAGGTCAAAGGGCAGCACCCGGCCAGCAAACAGAGGCAGCACGCGCTTTTCCAAGTTCTCTTGCAGCCCTGCGCGCCGCTTGCCGGCCGGCAGGAGGGCCACACCCGCTCGCAGTTCCGCCACTGTGATGGCAGAAAGGAACAAGGTCTCCATCGCCTGGGCGTCGATCCAATCGATCACCCGCGGCTCAGGAGCGTGCCGGAGCGGCTCCGACATCACATTGGTATCGAGCAAGATCATTCGAAGCTTACCGGGCGTGCAGGCGTCTTGTCCCGCGCCTGCTCGAACACCGCGAATTCTTCATCGCTCAGCTTGGCTTGGCGGCCCATGTCGGCCAGGAGCGAACCCAATTTCACGCGACCCTTGGGGCTGATCGCTGACTCCAAAATCTCGCGCACTTCGGCCTCCATGCTCTGGCCGTGCCGGGCAGCACGGACGCGCAGCGCACGGTGCACTTCCTCGGAAAGGTTGCGAACTGTCAGCATAGCCATAGCGATCACCTCGAATGCATTCAATGCATGCATTCTACAACCACGCATCCACCCGAGAGCTTGGGGATCGCGCTGAACATCGAACTGGATTTCGATTCGTTCAGTCATGACGGAACAAGACTTGAGACCGTCCGCCAGATCTTGCGCTTTTCGGTGTTGTGACCCGTTCCTTTCACTGGGCTACTGCGGCAGGGCCTCGCATGGCAGCCTCGACCTCTTCGCCGGTGACTGTCGTTGCCCGACGAGGTCGACGTCGCCGCTCGCTTGACCAAGGCTATTCAAAGCAGAAGCCAGCCAAACAGCAGCGCCCACCAGGGTGCAATCGGCGGCAACGGCACGTCGATTCGCCGGACGGGCCCGAACTCGCCAGCCAGCCCGTCGGCAGAGATGAGCCTGGCCCGGACGTAATACACACCGGGCCCCAGTTCGGCAAGAAACTCGGCGGTCTCGGAGGTGGTGCGATCGAGCGCCATCTGCCGGAACTCCGGGTCCTCGGCAATCTGGATGCGCACACTGCGCCCCAGTACCGGCTGATCCCAATGCAAGCGAACACCGTTGCGACTGATTTGTGGTTCGGCCAGCGCCAGAGGTGGCGGCAGGTCCCGCTGCACGAAGGCCTGCGCCGCGCCCACCGGGCCGACGTCGTCGCGTCCGTCGCGGGTGGCGGTGATGCTCGTCAATCGCCAGAAGTACCGGCCGGGGGGCAGATCGACCCGTTGGCTGGTCTGCGTGATGGCGGGGTTGTCGAATACCAGATCACGGAATTGCGGATCGCGTGCGATCTGCAGCCGATATCGCTTGGCGTCGGCGACGGCAGCCCATTCGAATCGGGTCGAGGCGCCGACCGAGGTGCCATCGGCAATCGGCGAGCCGGCCAGCGGGGCCTCGGGGCGCGCCTTCAACACGAACGGCCGCACGGCATCGAGCCCTTCCAGGCCGCTGGCGTCGATGCCGCGAACACGGAGCCGGTAACTGCCATCGGGCAGATCTGCGAATTGCGCCGCGGCTTGGTCGAACCGGCTATCGAGCAGCAGCTGCTCATCGGCAGCTTCGGCAAGAATTTGTGCCCGATAGGCCACTGCCCCCGCAATCGGCGGCCACGAAAAGCGGATCGGCAAGCCCTCCAAAAACGGCGCAATGGCTGCCAGATCGGCTGGTGGCAGCAGCAGGTGCGGCGGCGCAATCGGCTGGCCGACCGCCGCCAGCGTGCCAAACCCCGCGTTGACAGGCACCGGGGCTTGCATGGCCAACGCGGCGACGCTGCCAGTCAGCACTTCGACCCCGGACGCCTTGCCGGCTGGATCGATGCGGGCGCGGAAACTGGTGCCACGCACGCCGAGATTCATCGCAGGCGTACGCAATTCGAAACGCCGGCCCGCTTTGGGGACGATGTGAATCTCGGCACTGCCACGGTCGATGTCGAGCAGCGCATCGGGCAACGCCATGCGGCCGATCTCCAGCATGCGGACCACGCTGATCTGGCTGCCGGATCCGATCAGCAGACGGGAGCCATCAGCAAAACGCAGACTCAGCGATGAGTTCTCGCCGGTGCTGATGACGTCCTGCGAACGGACGCCATCGTCCAACTGCAATTGGCGTTCAACTCGATTCGAGTCTGCCGCCGTGCCGGTCAGCGTGGCCCGGCCGCGCACGTAGATGACGGTCGCAACCATCGCCGACTTCTTCAACAGATCGAAGGGAATGCGCACCGTGCCGCCCGGCGGCAGCCGCCGTGGATTGGCAATCTGGTTCAGCTTTTGCAGGATCGGCCAATCATCGGGGCGCTCGAGCATCTGAGCCGAGATTCCGATCAGGGTGTCACCCGGAGCAATCTGGTAGTTCCAGGCACCCGACGCTTCGTCAGCCGTGACCGTTGCCGATAGCAGCATTGACACGCCGAACACCAGCGCGACCAGCCATCTCGGCATCGTCGAAGCGCAATCCAACCGGTTCATCTCGTTGGCGCTGCGCGGATCGTCAGGAGGCAGCCACTGCCGTACGGATTGTTTCGACGCGCCGCCGGTTGACCCCGAAATCCTTGCGGCCGATCCGCGATGCCGATCGGACCTGGATCGCCTGGCTGCCGGGGTCGTACCAGAATTCGACATCGTCGACAAATTTCAACCACCGGGTCGTGAATTGCGCGCGCAGGTAGTCGGCGTCGCTGACAACAAGGGTTGAACCGGGCATTGCCGCCACCACCTTGACCAGCTTGGCAATCGTGGTGGGGCCGTCGACATGCAACGCGATCGGCTCGACACTGGCGTATTCGCGCTGCGGGTGATCGGGGTACATGGCCGCCTGGCTCGAGACGCAATTTTCAGTCGGCGACAAGCCTTTCAGACGTCCGTTGTGAATGCCAAGCCCGGTCGGCTCGGGACCGCTGAGCATGCCGGCCCGACCAGCCAGCAACCCGGCGATCAGCAGCACCGCGATGGCCCCAACCACCCAGGAAATGATCGTCATCTTGAAACCCAGGAGTTGATCGCTGCGCCGCCGGCTCTGCGCCTCGAACGGAAGGTGCCGGATTCTGACCGATTCTTGCAACGGTCGGCGCGCACCGGTCAATCGATCGACGGGATCGGTGTGCGGTCACTTGGGTTGGCTATCCTGGCGATGCAGGTGCCTGCCGCGCAACTCGCGCGGCGAGACCCATTTCGCGATCTTCGCTGCCTTGGAGCAGCGGCTTATGTTGCGTTGATCAGCTTGGACGCGCATTTGCCGCGCGAGCGGCAGGCCGGGTTGGTCAAGACGCTGGCCACCGATCGTTTCAGAGTGGCAAACCAGGCGTTGATCGGGCGGACGCCTTCGCCGAGTCCACTGCGGCGAAGCGGCGGTACGCGATAGGTCGTGAACATGAGATGATCCTTTCGTTTTGCGGCCGGCCGTGGCGGCAGTTCAGAGATCACCGCCACGTACCGTACGGGATGGCCGGAACCTCACCCGCTTGACGCAATTATAGGGTTTTCCCTAGCTCGTAGCTAGGGTTTACCCTCAACCCTTTGGTGAGTGTTGTGATATGCGTCCTGTTTTGCAGTTGAAAGCCAGCCGTTGGTGTGTCTGCCATGCCGACTAAGACGACGGGGTCGATCCGGGTCGGCATTGGCGGGTGGACCTTCGAGCCCTGGCGAGACAATTTCTACCCGACCGACCTGCCGCAAAGCCGTGAACTCGGCTACGCAAGCCGCCAGCTGACCGCCATTGAAGTCAATGGCACGTACTACAGCAGCCAGAAGCCGGCGACCTTTTCAAAGTGGCGCGCGGAAACACCCGAAGGCTTCGTCTTTTCGTTGAAAGCCAGCCGCTACGCCACCAATCGACGCGTGCTGGCCGAAGCCGGCGACTCGATTCAACGCTTCGTCGGCAGTGGCATTGCCGAGCTCGGCGACAAGCTGGGACCGGTGGTCTGGCAATTCGCGCCGACCAAACGCTTCGATCCGGTCGACCTCGAGTCCTTTCTGGAGTTGCTGCCGCATGAGGTCGATGGATTGCCGCTGCGACATGTTCTCGACGTGCGGCATGAGTCGTTCATGACACCGGACTATCTGGCACTGGCCCGCCGCCATGGTGTGGCCAGCGTCTTCTGCGATTCCGACGACTATCCGTCGTTTTCCGACATCACCGGCGATTTTGTCTACGCGCGGATGATGCGCACCCACTCGGAGATCCCTACCGGCTATGCCGCCGCCGACATCGACCAATGGGCCGCCAACGCGCGCTCGTGGGCGGCGGGCGACGAGCCGGTCGGCTTGCCATGCGTCGAGGAAGTCATCGCCCCTCGCCAGCCGCGCGATGTCTTCATGTTTTTTATCAGTGGCGCCAAGGAACGTGCTCCCGCTGCCGCGATGGCCTTGCTGAAGGCACTTTGACGACGACCCGATACCCGTGCCGTCGACCGACGGCAGCCCCTTCTTCGCCCTGATCCCCGCATGCTTGCCTCATCCGAAAAAACGTCCGCCACCCCGCGCCTTGGCACTTGGCTATTTGCCGTCACCATCTTCATCAGCTCGTTTCTGCTGTTCATGGTGCAGCCGGTGATTGCCAAACAGATCCTGCCCTGGTTCGGTGGGTCGGCGGCAGTCTGGACGGTCTGCATGGTATTTTTCCAGCTCGTGCTGCTCGGCGGCTACGCCTATGCGCACTGGATTTCGAGCCGCCTGGCGCCACGGCGGCAGGCCACTCTGCATGGCGTCTTGTTGTTGGCCAGCCTGGCCAGCCTGCCGATCCTCGCCGCCAGCCGCTGGAAACCGGCCGGCGACAGTGAACCGACGATCTGGATCCTCGGCCTGCTGATCGCAACCATCGGGTTGCCGTATTTCCTGCTGTCGAGCACCGGTCCGCTGCTGCAAGCCTGGCTCTCGCGAGCGCCCTGGGGTGCCCGCGTCTACCGCTATTTTTCGCTATCGAACGTGGCGTCCCTGCTGGCTTTGCTTGCCTATCCGGTCATCGTCGAGCCGTATCTGACGCTGCGCGTGCAAGCTTGGGCCTGGTCGGGCGCGTTTGTGGTCTTTCTGGTGCTTTGCCTGGCTTGCGCCATCACCGCGACCCGTTTCGCGGCCTCGCCCGGCGAAGCGGTGAAGGCGGTCGCCGTGAGGCCTTCTGCCAGCCTGCCCGGCCGCAGCGTACAGATGCTTTGGCTGCTGCTGCCGGCAATGGCTTCGTGGCTGCTGCTGGCGGTCACCAACCAGGTGACGCAAAACGTGGCCTCGATCCCGTTCCTGTGGATCCTGCCGCTCAGTGCCTATCTCGCGACCTTCATTTTCTGCTTTGAAAGCGACCGCTGGTATCGACGTGGCCTGTTCGTGCCACTGGCGGCGCTGGCGCTGGCGGTGTCGAGCTTCGGTCTGGTCGACAGCCTCGGCTCGTCGGTGCGCAGCGCGGTGCCGGTTTATGTCGGCTCGCTGTTCGTCTTGTGCATGGTGCTGCATGGCGAGACCGCCAGGTTACGTCCCGCGCCAGAGCATCTGACGCGCTTTTACCTGATGCTCTCAGCCGGCGGCGCGCTGGGCGGGGTGGGCGTCGGGTTGCTGGCGCCGCTGGTGTTGCCGGCCTATTACGAACTGGGCATCGGCCTGTTGCTCACCGCGGCACTCGGCGCGTGGGTCTGGCGCGGCCGCTGGCGCGCCGTGGCGGCCAGCCTGGCGACGACGCTGATCTGCGGCTTCTTCCTGGCCTGGCAGGTGCGCGACGATCGACAGGATTCGCGTGTCGCTGAGCGAAATTTCTACGGCACCCTGCAAACCTACGACGTCAAGGGCGAACACCCCCGGGACAGCCGGCGGGTCATGTTTCACGGCTCCGTCAAGCACGGTGAGCAATATCTGGACGCTGATCGCCGCAGCGAACCGACGGCCTACTATGGCCGCAGCTCCGGCGTCGGCCGCTTGCTCGACGGGCTGCCGTCGGCCCCGGCGCGGGTCGGGCTGGTCGGCCTCGGTGCGGGCACTTTGGCGGCCTATGGACGGCCCGGCGATACCTACCGCCTGTATGAGTTGAACCCCCGGGTTTTTGCGCTGGCACGCGGCGAGTTCAGCTTTCTGGCTGATAGCAAAGCCCGCCTCGAAGACGTCGCGGGCGACGCGCGGCTGGCCATGGAGCGCGAATCACCACAGGCTTATGACGTGTTGGCGATCGACGCTTTTTCGGGCGGCGCCATTCCGGTGCATTTGCTGACTTCCGAAGCCATCGATGTCTACCTGCGCCATTTGAAGCCGGGCGGCGTGCTCGCCTTTCATCTGACCAACCGCTACCTCGACTTGCCGCCGGTGCTGTTCGCGCATGCGCAGGCAAAGGGTCTGCAGGCGGTGCTGGTTCATGACGAAGCGGAAGGGTCCAGACTGCGGCGCACCGACTGGGTGCTGATCGGGCGCGATGCCTCAGCGCTGCGTGATTTTGCCGGCCCGCCGCAAACGCCGCCGCGAATTGACGGTTTGCGCGCCTGGACCGACGATTTCAACAACCTGTTTGCGGTATTGCGCTGACCGGCTGAATACCCCCTTCGTCCACACTGTTCTCAAGCGAACAAAATCTATAGTATTGTTCAGTGGCGTACAGTGCTGGCACTGAGAGATTCCGATGAGCGCACTCGCCAAACCGCAACCCTCCCCCGTCGACCCCCACTCCGTGGCGGCGGCCGGTGCGGCGTTGCGCAGTTTCTGGCGACTGGCGCAGGCCTGGAATCTGAACACCAGCGAGCAGCTGACGCTGCTCGGCGTCAGCCGAACAACGTTGTATCAATGGCGGCAGGGCAAGATCGGGCCGCTCGATCGCCACGTGCTCGAACGCCTCTCGTACCTGTTCGGCATCTATGCGGCCCTGCAAATCCTGCTGCCGGCCGCCGAGCGCGCCAATCAGTGGCTACGCAAACCCAACGCGGCGCCGTTTCTCGGTGGCAGATCCGCGCTCGATCGCATGCTGGCTGGCCAGGTCGCCGATTTGTACGTGGTGCGCCAATACCTCGACGCGCAACGCGGCGGCAAGGCCTGAGCCGTTTGTTTGCCGATCGCATTGGCGTCGCCGACCTGGCGTATGCACCTTGCCACCGGCTGATCGCCAGCCGCTATCCGACGGTGGGTCTGTTCGACGAGATCGCGGCGCCTGAGGACCTCGATGCGGTGTTCGCCATCGAGGCGCTGACCAATCCGCGGATGCGCCAGCAGGCCGATGCGCTCTCGCTGATCGCACCCGCCGACCGCGTCAGCGGCCCGGGGGCCAGCCTGATCATGGCGGCTTTCACCCATCTGAACCCGGAAGGCTCGCGTTTCAGCGACGGCACTTATGGCGTCTATTACGCGGCCGACAGCTTGCAGACCGCCATCGCCGAAGTCGGCCACCACCGTGCGATCTTCCTGGCCCGAACGGCCGAGCCGGAGATCGATATCGACCTGCGCTGGATCAAGGCCGACGCGCGAGGCGAGTTGCACGATATCCGCAGCCAGCCAGCCGACCCGCCGCAGCCGCCTGCCCTCGCGGCCGTCTACGATCCCGGCGACTATCGCGCAAGCCAGGCCCTGGGCCGTGTTCTGCGTGAGGGAGGATCGAGTGGCATCGCCTACAACAGCGTTCGCGCCGCTGGCGGAAGCTGCCTCGCGGTGTTTGTGCCGCGCATCCTGAAACAGGCCAGGCAGGCCGGTCACCTGAGCCTGCATTGGGATGGCCAGCGCATGTCGCACTGGTTCCACAAGGGAATCCCGCACCCGGTGCAACCTGCCTGACCGACCCATGCCGACGCTGTTGATCGTCTATCACTCGATGACCGGCGGGACCCGCCAGATGGCGATTGCTGCCGCCGAGGCGGCCACGGCACAAACCGGCGGTGCCGTGGCCGTGAAGCTGCTGCGCGCCGTCGAGGCGCTGCCCGAGGATGTGCTGTCAGCCGATGGCTACCTGTTCGCAACCCCTGAGAACCTGGCCGCGGTAGCGGGCCTGATGAAGGATTTTTTCGACCGCTGCTATTACCCGGCACTGGGCCGCATCAACGGGCGCCCCTACGGCGTGTTGATCTGCGCCGGCAGCGATGGCCAGAATGCGGCGCGGCAGATCGAGCGGATTGCCACCGGCTGGCGACTGAAAGCGATTGCGCCCGCGCTGATTGTCTGCACCCACGCGCAGAGCCCCGAACAGATCCTCGCCGACAAGTCGATCGGCGCAGCCGACCTCTCGCGTTGCGCCGAATTGGCAACTGCGCTTGCCGAAGGGCTCGCCCTGGGTATTTTCTGACGCCGCCGGCCGCATCGGCCGTTCTTGCACATCCGTGGAACCACAGGGCGCCCACTCGACACCAACAGCGTGGCGCGGCCGCGACAAATTGGCTGTCGCGTCGAAGGGTGCTTCCAGCAGTTGACTCGCATGCCAAGCCCCGTCATGCTGGAGACACGTTACAAGATGTTCAGCTTGAAAGGATGCTCGCCATGGATTTTCTTCTGCAAAACGGATGCTGGGGCGCTTCGAAAAGGCTGACGTCGGTTGCTCTGGCCTGTTTGTTGGCCTCGGCTGCTTCGATGGCACAGATGCCGCGCGCCGCGCCTTCGGTCGGGCCAGCGGGCGACGAGGCGACTCGGCAGGCCTACAACGACCTTGACTGGACGGGCCGGCCGCTGTCTCCGGTGACGCTTCGCAAGGAGGCCGGCGCAGCGCTGGTCGAAGGACGGCGCAATTGCGCGCGCAACTTCAGCGGCAACGAGCGCAGGGATTGTTTGCAGACCGTCCAGGAAGACCACCGCATGATGATGGCGCGGGTGAAGATGCGTACCTCCAGGCGCTGATCGTCGCCGATTGAACCCGACTGCGGCCGCCGGTTGGGGCCGACTGGCTACACTCGCAGCGCCTCCATTGCCAGAAGCCGCGCCTTGTCCGATCGCCTTGCCGTCCTGCTCCAATATCTGCTGCCCAAACAGGGCTTGACCCGCTTCGCCGGGCTCGTCGCCGGCTACCGCGGAGGGCGTTTCAGCACCGCGCTGATCCGCTGGTTTGTCGGCCGATATCACGTCGACATGAGCGAGGCGGCCGAGCCCGACATCAGCCGTTATGCGAGCTTCAACGATTTTTTCGTCCGCGCACTGAAGCCTGGGCAGAGGCCGATTGCCGATGCGCCTTGGGTCAGCCCGGTCGACGGCGCGGTCAGTCAGTGTGGCGCGATCGCGGTCGACCAGATTTTCCAGGCCAAAGGACACCGCTACAGCACCACGACCCTGGTCGGCGGCGACCGCACCTTGGCTGCGGAATTCGACAACGGCTGGTATGCGACGCTTTATCTGAGCCCGCGCGATTACCACCGCATCCACATGCCATGCGACGGGCGCTTGCTGCGGATGATTCACGTGCCCGGCGACCTGTTCTCGGTCAATCCCGTTACCGCGCGCGGCGTTCCGGGTCTGTTCGCTCGCAATGAACGCCTCGTTTGTCTGTTCGACAATCCGGCCGGCCGCTTTGTGCTGGTGCTGGTCGGCGCGACGATTGTCGGCAGCATGGCCACCGTCTGGCACGGCACCGTCAATGCGTCACGGCCTGGACGGATCCGCGAATGGCGCTACGACGGTGCTGCAGACGAGACGATTGCCCTGCGGCAAGGCGAAGAAATGGGCCGCTTCATGCTCGGCTCGACCGTCGTGATGCTGTTCCCCGCCGGACCGTTGCGCTTCAATGCCGACTGGGCTGCCGGTGCACCGATCCGCCTCGGCGAGATGATGGCCCGACGCAGCGAGCGCTGAACCTGCGACCGGTACCGGCAGCTTGAGGATGTGGCCCTCGGTACGCCGGCCGACGCCGGCGGGCAACGGCTGCCGGCCAGATGGCGATTGGATAAAAAGCGACACCTGTCGAGAGGGTCTGAACCGTCTGTTGCATTTCAGGAGCACCGGTGTCAACAATCGCCGCCAGCGAGGACAGTCGTGCGATTCGAGCCCTGGCAAAAATTGCCACATCGACGCCGGGACCATTCCCGCCGATCACATCAAGTGGCCGTCTCGAGCGGCCACTTTCATGACCATCCACGGCAACTGAATGGCCCGCCGGGCCCGAGGGAACACCATGCAAAAGAACGTCAAATCGACTCGCCGCGCACGGCTGTCGGCGGCGTCTCCGAGAAGTTTCTGCCTCGTGTTGCTGGCAGCCAGCGTCAGCGCCTGCGGACCGTTCGGCAACGACGATGGTCCGACAACCACCGCGGCGGCGCCCGCTCCGGTTCCAACGCCTGCACCGACACCTGCACCAGCGCCGACACCGGCGCCAACTCCAGCGCCGACGCCGGCGCCAACTCCAGCACCGGCGCCAGCGCCGACGCCGGCTCCTGCACCCACGCCTGCACCAGCGCCCACTCCTGCCCCAACGCCCGCACCAGCGCCTGCTCCGGCCCCAACACCAGCACCCACTCCAGCTCCGGCGCCGACCCCCGCGCCAACGCCTGCGCCAACGCCTGCGCCTGCACCAGCCCCGGCACCCACCCCGGCACCTGCGCCCACCCCGGCACCTGCACCGGCGCCCACTCCAGCGCCGGCACCCACTCCGGCCCCTGCACCCGCACCCGCACCCGCTCCCGCTCCAGTTGCCGCATCCTGTTATGACGGTCGGGTTGCCAATGTTCTCGGCGCTGACGACCCCTTCTACGTCAATGCCTGGCATCTCAAGAATACCGGGCCGAGCCAGGTCGTTTCGGCAGCCGTCAACACCGGGGTAGCCGGATTCGATGCCCGGGTCGAGACTGTTCACCAAGGCGGCACGGGTTGCACCGGGCGCGGCGTGACGATCGCGATCATCGACAGCGCGCTCGAGATCGGGCATGAAGACATCCGGGACAACGCGCTTGCCAATCTGTCGTGGAATTTCGCGACCAACGCGACCGACCCGAGCCCGCCGGCTGCGCAGGGCAAACTCGATCACGGCACCGGCGTGGCCGGCGTGGCGATCGCGCGTGGCTGGAATGGCGCGGGTTCGCGCGGCACTGCTCCGTTCGCATCGGTGGTCGGCTACCCGACCGTCGGCATCACGGCGGCTGCCGGCACCTCGACCAGCACGGTCAGCTACCTGTCCTTCGGCGCACGCGCGCTGGCCGGCATCGAGGCGGTGGTCGCCTTGTTCGGGAGACGCGCCGATGGTGTCAGCATCTTCAACTACAGCGCCGGTGCCGACTACGCGGCGCCGCCCGCGGTGCTCGACGACGAGGCCCAGGAACTGGCTGCCCGCTACGGCACCCAGAACCTTCGAAGCGGTCGCGGCGCACTGTATTTCCAGGCGGCCGGCAACGAGTTCCAGGCGATGAAGGGGACGTTGCCTGACGGCTCGTCACTCGACGTCAACTGCGTCGACGTGTTGACGGCCGACGCTGGTGTGCTTGGCGGGGCGTTGGCCAATGTGGCCGGTGTGACCTGCGGCAGCCCGAACCACGAGCCCAACGGCAAGCCCTATTTCTACAACGTGGCAGCCCTCCACAACAACGGCCGCGCGACCTCTTATTCAAGCGGCGGCGCTTCGATGTGGATCACCGGTTTCGGCGGTGAATTCGGGGTTCAGGAGGCGGCCATCATCACGACCGACAACAGCGGTTGCGCAAGCGGCCAGAACAACGTCGCCAACCGCGACGGACTGTTTGCGCAGATCGGCGCGATGATCAGCCAATTGGTTGCCGACCTGTTCGGCGCCGCCGGGTCGAAGGACCCGTCATGCAACTACACCGGCCAGATGAACGGCACATCGGCGGCCACACCGAGCATCTCCGGGGTCGCGGCACTGCTGCTCGAGGCCAACCCGTCGCTGACCTGGCAGGATGTCGGCTACATCTTTGCCAAAACCGCTCGCAAGGTCGATGACACCGTGGTTGCATCGGCGGCCACCATGCCCAGTTTCACAGCCACCGGAGCGGCCACTGGCTGGAATCTGGACATGCCGTGGATCGCCAATTCGGCCGGCTTCAATTTCCAGAACCGCTATGGCTTCGGCCTGGTCGATGCCGACGCGGCGGTCAAGCTGGCGATCGCCTACACCGCACCGACCGGGCGACGTGCCGCCGAACTGACGACCAGCAACGGCAGCGCATCCGCGCCAAGCAAATCGAACGGCGCCGGTATCAATTTGGCGACCGCCTCGTTCGCCGATGCAGCCGCCACCAGCGGCACGATGCGAGTCGACCTGAGCCTCACCAACAACTCGGGCCAGGCGGTCAATCCAGGCCTGCTGCAATTCGAGATCGTCAACACCAAGACCAAGACCCGCTCGTTGCTGCTACCCGCATTCACCGCCTGGTACGCCGGCGGCAAGACCAATCTGCTGCCCGCCCTGGGGGTGCAGAAGTTCCGCTTCCACAGCAATGCGTTTTATGGCGAAAAGCTGGACGGCAACTTCGAGATCCGGGTGATCGATTTGTCGAACAAGTCCGGCGATGCAGGCAGGGGGCTCGATTTCCGCCCGGTGCTGACCTCGTTCAGCATGTAGGCTGGCCGCAGCGGACAGGGTGTCGAAGCCGCCGCTTCGACACGGACGATTTCCGCAGGTCGAATTTTATCGATGCGCAATATCTTGGTTGTTGTCGTGCTTGTCGCTGCCGGGGCGCTGCTCTGGAACTTGCAGCATCGCGGTGATGAGGGCACGCCGGGCCAGCACCAGACGACGACAGTCTTGTCTGCCGAAGCTGGCGCAAGCGCTTCGGCCACCGCGAGCGGCGGCTCGGCGTCCGATGCGATCAGCCGGGCCGATTCGGCATCGGGTTCGGTCGCCAGCCAACCGGGCGCCCCAGCGTTGACAGGCAAGGCGATCGCCGAACTCGGCATGACCCGCCAACTCGCTGGCGACCACCTTGTGCAGATGGACGGCCGATTGCACCGGGTGCTGGGCTCGAAAGAGGTTGCCGACCAAGCCGGCATCAGTGAAACGATGCTGTTGATCCGTGACGAAACCAGCGGCCAGATCAGTTACCGGCTGTCTGGCCTGCAGTTTGCGCTGAAAGACGGCGTCGACTACGACGCATTCATACGTGAACACGGCGCGATGCGCCGCTTGTTCGTCAACCCGATGTACGCGCAGGTCGCAGTCGATGCGGCCTTGATTGCCGAGCAGTATGCCGCCCTGGCAAACGACAGCCGCGTCACGAAGTTGCGGTTCATGACCCGCGAGCCTGTCGTCAAGCCCCGCTGAAGTCGTCTGGCCAGCCCGGCGAGCCGGGCTCTCGAGCCGCGGTCTGCGGACGGAAAAAGCGTGCTCGTCATGCGGGTTCGACCGCGGGTTTGTTCAGCGTGTCGAAGCGCGTACGATGGCTCTTCCAAGGAGGCACGCACCGCCATGACGACCGAATTGTCCCCCGCCGAAACAGCCCTGCGTGACGCAGCGCTCGAATACCACCGCGCGCCGACCTTCGGCAAGATCGCGATCACGCCGACCAAGCCGCTGGTCAACCAGCGTGATCTGTCGCTGGCCTATTCGCCAGGCGTCGCGTATGCCTGCCTGGCGATCCAGAAAGATCCGGGCCTGGCCGCCGAACTGACCTCGCGGGGCAATCTGGTGGGCGTCGTCACCAACGGCACCGCGGTGCTCGGCCTCGGTGATATCGGCCCGCTCGCCGGCAAGCCGGTGATGGAGGGCAAGGGTTGTCTGTTCAAGAAATTCGCCGGCATCGACGTGTTCGACATCGAACTGGCTGAGAAAGACCCCGACAAGCTGATCGAGATCATCGCCGCGCTCGAGCCCACGCTGGGCGGGGTCAACCTGGAGGACATCAAGGCGCCCGAGTGTTTCCAGATCGAAAAAGCACTGAAGGCGCAGGATGAAGATTCCGGTCTTCCACGATGACCAGCACGGCACGGCGATCATCACCGGCGCGGCATTGCTCAACGGTCTCGAACTGGTTGGCAAGGCGCTCGCCGATGTGAAACTGGTGGCCTCGGGTGCTGGTGCTGCAGCGATTGCCTGCCTCGACATCATGGTCAGTCTGGGGGTCAGCCGGACAAACATCTATGTCGTCGATTCGCGCGGCGTCATCCACGACGAACGCGACGATTCGCGCAGCGGCAAACTCGACGAGAGCAAACGCGCCTATTGCCAACACACCTCGGCGCGAACACTGGCCGATGTGGTGGCGGACGCCGATGTCTTTCTGGGTTGTTCGGCGGGCGGGGTGTTGACGCCGGCGATGGTCTCGTCGATGGCCGATCGGCCGATCATTCTGGCGCTGGCCAACCCCGAGCCCGAAATTCGTCCTGAACTTGCGCGGCAGGCCAAACCCGATTGCATCATCGCAACAGGCCGGTCCGATTATCCGAACCAGGTCAACAACGTCTTGTGTTTCCCGTATATCTTCCGCGGCGCGCTCGATTGCGGCGCCACCCGGATCACCGAAGAAATGAAGCTGGCCTGCGTGCACGAGATTGCCGCGCTCGCCAAGGCAGAAATCAGCGACGAAGTGGCGGCCGCCTACGCAGGACAGGAGCTTGCCTTCGGCCCTGAATACCTGATTCCGAAACCCTTCGATTCGCGACTGATCCTGCGCATTGCGCCGGCCGTCGCGCGGGCTGCCGCTGAATCGGGCGTCGCGACCCGGCCGATTGCCGATCTGGAAGCCTATCGCCAATCGTTGCACCGCTTCGTTTTCCACACCGGCATGGTGATGCAGCCGGTCTTCACGGCGGCCAAGGCGCGCCCGGCCCGGGTCGCCTACGCCGAGGGCGAAGAAGAGCCGGTACTGCGCGCGATCCAGGTCGTGATCGACGAAGGCCTGGCCAGACCGACGCTGATCGGCCGGCCGGCGGTGATCGAGATGCGCATCAAGCGCGCCGGGTTGCGGCTGCGAATCGGCGACAACATCGAGGTTGTCAACCCCGAGGACGACTCACGATACCGCGCCTATTGGGAGGACTATCAGCAGTTGATGGGGCGCGAAGGCGTGACGCCTGAGATGTCCAAATCGATCCTTCGCCGGTCCAACACCGTGATCGGCGCCATGATGTTGCGCCGCGGCGATACCGATGCCCTGTTGTGCGGCACGGTGGGGCGCTACGACCAACACCTCGACCACGTGCGAAGTGTCATCGGGCTGAAACCCGGCGCCGGCAATTTCGCGGCGATGAATGCGCTGCTGCTCGATTCGCGAACGCTGTTCATCGCCGATACCTTCGTCAACGACGAACCCGATGCCGAGCAACTGGCGCAGATCGCCTCGATGGCCGCCGACGAGTTGCGTCGCTTCGGGCTGACGCCGAAGGTCGCATTCGTGTCGCACTCGATGTTCGGCTCGTCGAATCGGCCGGCGGCCAAACGGATGCGCCGTGCCGCCGAGTTGTTCAGGCAGCTCGAGCCCGATGTCGACTGCGAAGGCGAGATTCACGGCGACGGCGCCTTGTCGGAAGACATTCGCCGCAGCTTCTTGCCATCGTCGACGATGAGCGGCGCGGCCAATCTGCTGCTGCTGCCCAATCTCGACGCCGCCAACATCCTCTTCAACGTGCTGAAGATCACCAGCAGTCACGGCGTGACGATCGGGCCGGTGCTGCTGGGCGCGGCCAAGCCGGTGCATATCCTGACGCCGGCTTCGACGACCCGGCGCATCGTCAACATGACCGCGCTGGCGGTGGCCGACGCAGCGGCGCAGCTGCCGTCGAATCTCTGATCTTGCTGGCGCGCAGCGTTCAGAGCAGGGATTTCAGCGCGACCTGCGGATTGCAGACTTGCTCGGCCGGCGGGTTTTTCCCGGCCTCGAGCAGCTTGCGCGACATCATGTGATCCATCGGCGCGTTGATGGATTCGACGCAGGCCAGTTTGTCGCCCAGGTAGTGGAAGATCGAAAAGCTGGCGTCGCTGGGGCCAGGCCGGCGACAACGCTGACCGCCCTGCGGCATCAGGCCGGCCATCTGCAGCCGCAGGTCGCCCTGCTCCGACCAGAACCAGGGCAGCGCGGCATACGGCGTCGGCTTGCCGAGCAGGCTGGCGGCCGCGCAGCGGGCCTGGTCGGTTGCGTTCTGGACCGATTCGAGCCGAAGCCGCTGGCCGCTGGTGGCTTCGGGGAAACGCGCGCAGTCGCCGATCGCGAAGATCAACGGATCCGACGTTCTCATGTGGGAGTCGATCAGGATGCCGTCGTCGACCTCCAGACCGGCCGCTTCGGCCAACGTTGTCTCGGCATGCGCGCCGATCCCGAGCAACATCAGATCGACCGGCTGACTGACGCCGTCGACCTGCATCGCGACCAGGTGATTGGCCTCGATCTGAAAATCGCTGACCTGGACACCCAGCCGAATGACCAGCCCTGCCGCTTCGTGGTGCTGCCGCACATGCTCGGCCAGTTCGGGTGAAATCGACCGCGCCAGCAAGCGCGGCGCGGCTTCGAGCAATTCGACTTCAAGGCCGAGTCCGAGCGCCGTCATCGCCACTTCGAGTCCGATGAACCCACCGCCCAACACGGTCAGCCGGCGCCCCGCCACCAGCTGGCTGCGCAATAGTTGCGCGTCAGCCGCACTGCGCAGCAGTGAAACATTGCCGAGGCCATCGGGCACCGCAGCCAGCCGGCGCGCCCGGCTGCCGGTGGCGATCACCAGCTGGTCATACGGCAGACAGGTGCCTGAGTGGAGCGTCAGGCTGCGCTGCTCACGGTCGATTCGCTTCGCCGGGTCGGCGCGATGGACTCGAATCCCCATCTCGGCGTACCAGCCCTCGGCGCGGTGCGGCTGGCTGGGCTCATCGGATTTCTTCAAGAACGCCTTCGACAGCGGCGGCCGTTGATACGGCAGCACCGCTTCGGCACACACCAGATGGATCCGATGGCCCTGCCCGGCAGTGGCCAGCGTGGCGCAAAGTGCTGCGGCGGCGTGCCCGCCGCCGACGATGACGATCGAAGGGTCGGTGCTGGGTGGTGTGCTCATCGGCGATCGGACGGTTGCGGGCAATGCTGCCGGATCGGGCGCGTCGCCGAGACGTCATCGTCGGCGTCGGCTGGCGCGCCCGCTTGCAGCCATTGTCACGCAAGGCGCCCGCTTGATCGGCGCACCGAGCCGATGCCAATCCCGTTCCGACCATTGTTCTTGCGCAACGACGGCACGTCACGGCACGTGCCGCATCGGCCACCTGCTGCGTGATGTCCCGCTGGCTCCGGCTGACTCTGCCTGGCCGCTCGACAGGTGCAAGCCGGCGGTGCGATCATTCGAGTCTCAACCGAACCGATCCAGGAGATGAACCATGAGTCAGCGTGAAGTCGTCATCGTCAGCGCAGTGCGCACCGCCATCGGCACCTACGGAGGCGCACTGAAGGATCAGCCACCGACCCGGCTCGGTGCGCTGGTAACCCGCGAAGTGCTGGCCCGCGCGGGGGTTGATGGCAAGGATGTCGGCCATGTCGTCTTCGGCCATGTCATCAATACCGAACCGCGCGACATGTACCTGGGTCGGGTAGCGGCTATCGAAGGCGGCTGCAGCAACGAGACGCCTGCGCTGACGGTCAACCGGCTGTGCGGATCGGGGCTGCAGGCAATCATCAGCGCAGCGCAAAGCATTCTGCTCGGCGACACCGACATCGCCATTGGTGGCGGTGCCGAAAGCATGAGCCGTTCGCCCTACTCGCTGCCACAGGCCCGCTGGGGCGCGCGGATGGGCAACATCCAGGGCGTCGACATGATGCTCGGCGCGCTGCATGATCCCTTCCACGCCATTCACATGGGCGTGACGGCCGAAAATGTGGCCAAGGAATACGACATCAGCCGTGCCCAGCAGGACGCCGCCGCACTGGAAAGCCACCAGCGGGCACAGAAGGCGATTGCCGCCGGCCATTTCAAGGAGCAGATCGTTGCGGTGCCGCTCGAAAGCCGCAAGGGCACGGTGATGTTCGACACCGACGAGCATGTGCGCATGGACGCCAAACTCGAGGACATGTCCAAGCTGAAGCCTGCATTCCAGAAGGAAAACGGCACTGTCACTGCGGGCAATGCGTCGGGCCTGAACGACGCTGCGGCCGCGGTCCTCTTGATGGAGCGTGGCGAGGCCGAGCGTCGCGGCCTGAAACCGATGGCGCGGATCCTGTCCTATGCCCATGCCGGCGTCGACCCCAAGCTGATGGGAATCGGCCCGGTACCGGCATCACGCAAAGCGCTCGAAAAAGCCGGTCTGAAGGTCGAACAGCTCGATGTGATCGAGGCCAACGAGGCATTTGCTGCCCAGGCCTGCGCCGTCAGCAAGACTTTGGGGCTCGATCCGGCCAAGGTCAACCCGAATGGATCGGGCATTTCACTCGGTCACCCGATCGGCGCCACCGGGGCACTGATCACCGTGAAGGCGGTTCACGAGCTGCAACGCACCGGCGGGCGCTACGGCCTGATCACGATGTGTATCGGCGGCGGGCAAGGGATTGCCTGCGTGATTGAACGCATGTGATCGGACGGTTGGGCGTCGACGACGTCGCGGGATCGGGACCCGCGGCGCTTTTGTTTCGCCGTCAGCTGCCCGATTGCTTGAGCAGTTTTTTCTTCTGCTCTGCATCGACGCCGGGCGTCGAGCGCAGATCGGTATCGACTTGTCCGTCGTCGAGATCGTCTTTCGCCTGTTGGATGACTTCCGACGGTTGCGGGTTGGTCAAGTCAGGGGTGTCGACCTCCGGTGGCAGGTTGCTCGCCTCGGCACCGTTGGTGATGTGTGTTCCTCGGTCCGAATCGGGCACGACCCGATCCGGCTGGCGGTTGCGCGGCGCTGGTGCTTTGTTGGGTGGCTCGGGTTTCATGCCCCAGTCTGATCTGCGACCGCACCCGCCCGGGTCGGCCGACCACGCTCCCGGCTGTCGGACACCACCGCGCAGTCCAATGTTGCAGTGCAGCAGAAAATGACTTGCGCATCTCGTTCGGTCAGGTAGAATCGATTTTGTTGCAGTGCAGCAATAGGCACCGCTCAAATCAATTCACCCAGGAACCCACATGTTCGATACCACCCAATTCAAACAAGCCGGCATCGTCAACGTCGACAAGTTTTTCGCCTTCGCTGGCAACGCCTTCCAGGGCGTCGAGCAGCTGACCGCGTTGAACATGCAAGTCGCCAAGACCCTGCTCGGTGAAACCACCGAGGCGACCCAAGCCATGCTGGCCGCGCGCAGCCCGGAAGAACTGATCCGCATTCAAGCCAGCGCCCTGCAGGACGCACCGGCCAAGTCGGCGGCTTATGCGACCCAGGTCAAGGCCATTGTCGAATCGACATTTGCCGGCCAGCGCCTTGCCACCGAAGCCAAGATGGCAGAAGTGCAAGCGCAATTTGTTGCCACCATGTCCGACATGCTGAAAAACGCACCGGGTTCGGAAAACGCTCTGGCGCTGGTCAAGTCGGCCGTCGCAGCGTCCAATGACGCCTATACCGGCGCCAACAAGGCGGGCAAGCAGGTCGCCGACGCCGTTGAAGCCAATATCGGCAAGCTGACCGAAACCGCCAGCAAAGCCAGCCGCAGCATCGCCGCCTGATTGGGGTTGAACCGGTGCACACAGCGGCACCGGGCTGTTAAAGTCGCGCCCGCCGGTCTTGCGGGCCGGCATCAAATCTCTCGGCTCGAGCGTTCTCCCTGACGCCTCGGGTTTACCTGTCCGGAACGCGTTTTGCCGCGCCTGGACGCCGACCTGTCCGGTCGCCGAGATGGCTTTTCTAGTCATCGGCGGTTCGAGGCCTGGTCATTCGCATGGAGCATCGATGACCAGATCGGATGGATCTTTCGGCTACACACGCATGTCCGCGGCCGCGTCCAAACGGCCGCGGCTGCAGCTGCTGGTGGCGGGCAAACCGCCATTGGTGCGCTTCGCTGTTGCTGTTGCATCCCTGACGACCGTTGCTCTGGCGATGCCGAGTTGGGCCAATCCACCCGGCGCCCACCTGCAAAGCCCGACAGCCAACAGCAGCCCGGTGCGCAAGCCAGCTTCGCACCCCCATCACGTCGGATATGCGTCGTATTACGCGCAAAAATTCAGCGGCCGCAAGATGGCCGACGGGACGCCGATGCGCCCTGAGTCCGACAATGCCGCCAGCCTGACGTTGCCTCTGGGCAGCAAGGCGATGGTGACGAATCTGCTCAATGGCCGCACCGCGCTGGTCACGATTCGTGACCGCGGGCCGTTCATCAAAGGCCGCATCATCGATGTTTCGCCCAGCACCGCGCGCCTGCTCGGAATCCTGAGCGCGGGAGTGGCCAGGGTGACGGTCATCCCGCTGGACAGGTTGCCGGTCGCCGAAAAACTGGAGGCCATCATTGCGGCTGCCGACGCCGGTGATCCGGCTGCGTCGCTCGACACGCCGTGAGGCCAGCCGCGCACGCGGCGCCAGGGTTGACCCGCAAGTGCTAACGTCGGGCTTTCGCCGGAGCCCACGATGAATCCTGTCTGTCGATCGACATCCACCGGCGATACGCGCCAGCCGGCGGTCTTGTCGGAATGATCCGTCTCAAGCTGTCACTCGATCTCGACTACGAGATTCTCGACCCCGCCGCCGACTTCATCTTCAATATTCATGCCGCGCATACGCAGCAGCAGCGTGTCGTCGACGAGTTGCTGGTCTTGAGCCAGAACATCAAGGGCGTCGTCGATACCGACCCGGCCAGCGGCAATCGTTACCTGCGAATCCGCGCGTCACAGGGGCCGTTGCGGGTGTCCTACTCGGCCACCATCGATCTGCAACACCACATGGCCGATCCATCGGTGATCGCCGAAGTTCCGGTTGCGCGGGTGCCGACACGGTTGCTCAATTCGATCTATCCCAGCCGCTATTGCGAATCCGACCGGCTGCTCAAGCTCGCCGGTCGCGAGTTCGGCCAATGCCTGCAAGGCCATTCGCGGGTTCAGTTCATTCGCGACTGGGTTTTGCAACGCACCGCGTTCACGTCGAATTCGTCGGACACCAACACGTCGGCAGTCGACACCTTGATTGGAGGCGCGGGTGTGTGCCGCGACTTCGCACACCTGATGATTGCCTTGTGCAGGGCGGTCAACATTCCGGCACGTTTTGCCACCGGCGTCGACTACGGCGCCGATCCGGCGTTGGGTCCGACCGATTTCCATGCCTATGTCGAGGCCTTTCTGGGCGATCGCTGGTACATCTTCGACCCGTCCGGCACCGCAATTCCGATGGGATTCGTGCGTTTCGGCACCGGCCGAGACGCCGCCGACGTGTCGTTCGCAACGATTTTCGGCGCCGTCATTTCATCGGCGCCGCTGATCAGCATCGCCGCGGTGCCCAATGCCGACGGGCAGCTGATCATTCCCCAGCACACCAGCCAGGCCATCTCGACTGACGCCTGAGACGGCGCCGCGCGGTCGACGACTGAATCCGACTGCAGCCGGCTCACGGTCTGTGGCCAGCCTGACGAGGATCGACACGTCAGCTTGTGGACCCGTGACCACGATGGCTGGCTGACAATGCAGGTGCTGGCTGGACTGGCCTGATCCGACCCACCCCCCTATACGCAATGTCATGAGCCCTGATCGCCAATTGACCGACATCCGCGACGCCGTGCGCGACCTGTGCCGCCAGTTTCCGGATGAATATCATCGCAAGGTCGACCACGAGCGCGCCTACCCGGAGGCTTTTGTCAAGGCGCTGACCGACGCCGGCTGGCTGGCCGCGCTGATTCCGCAGGAATACGGCGGTTCCGGCCTCGGCCTGGCCGAAGCCTCGGTGATCATGGAAGAGATCAACCGCAGCGGCGGCAACTCGGGCGCCTGTCATGGTCAGATGTACAACATGGGTACCTTGCTGCGCCATGGCTCCGAGGCGCAGAAGCAGCTTTATCTGCCGAAGATCGCCAGCGGCGAATTGCGCCTGCAGTCGATGGGCGTGACCGAGCCGACCACCGGTACCGATACCACCAAGATCAAGACCACCGCGGTAAAAAAGGGCGATCGTTATGTTGTGAACGGCCAGAAGGTCTGGATATCGCGCATCCAGCACTCGGAGCTGATGATCCTGCTGGCGCGCACCACGCCACTGGCCGATGTGCAGAAAAAGACTGCCGGCATGTCGATCTTTCTGGTCGATCTGCGCGATGCCATCGGCAAGGGCATGGACGTGCGTCCGATCGCCAACATGGTCAACCACGAAACCAACGAGTTGTTCTTCGACAACCTCGAGATTCCGGCCGACAACCTGATCGGCGAGGAAGGCAAGGGCTTCAAATACATCCTCGACGGTCTGAACGCCGAGCGCACGTTGATCGCCGCAGAATGCATCGGCGACGGCCATTGGTTTCTCGACCGCGTCACTGCCTATGTGAAAGAACGCGTCGTGTTCGGCCGCCCGATCGGCCAGAACCAGGGTGTGCAGTTCCCGATCGCCGAAGCCAAGATCGAGGTCGAGGCCGCCGACCTGATGCGCTGGCGCGCCTGCGAGTTGTTCGACGCCCACCTGCCCTGTGGCAGCGAAGCCAACATGGCCAAATACCTGGCCGCCAAGGCCTCGTGGGAGGCTGCCAATGCCTGCCTGCAATTTCACGGCGGTTTCGGTTTTGCGACCGAATACGACATCGAGCGAAAATTCCGCGAAACCCGTCTCTACCAGGTGGCACCCATCTCGACCAATCTGATTTTGAGTTATGTGGCCGAACATGTGCTCGGCTTGCCGCGCAGCTTCTGAGCAAGGCGATCGACATGACCCGTCCGCTCGAAGGTATCAGCGTCGTCACGCTCGAACATGCCATTGCGGCGCCGTTCTGCACCCGCCAGCTGGCTGACCTGGGCGCCCGCGTGATCAAGGTCGAACGCCCTGGCGTCGGCGATTTTGCGCGCGGCTACGACGAGCGGGTGCGTGGCCAAGCCTCGCATTTCGTCTGGACCAACCGCTCGAAGGAGAGCCTCAGCCTTGATCTGAAACATCCGCAGGCGCCGGATATTCTCGGCAAGCTGCTGGCCGATGCCGATGTGCTGGTGCAAAACCTGGCGCCCGGCGCTGCCGCGCGGATGGGCTTGTCGTTCGAGAGCTTGCACCCGACGTATCCGAAACTGATCGTCTGCGATATTTCGGGCTACGGCGATGACCCGCTCAACCCCGGCCCGTACCGCGATGCCAAGGCCTACGACCTGTTGATCCAGAGCGAGTCGGGTTTTCTGTCGATCACCGGCACACCCGACGAACCGTCGAAGGCCGGCTGTTCAATTGCCGATATCGCAGCGGGCATGTACGCCTATACCAACATCCTGTCGGCCTTGATCGAACGCGGCCGTACCGGCCTCGGCAAACGCATCGACATCTCGATGCTCGAAAGCATGGTCGAGTGGATGAGTTACCCGCTTTATTACGCCTTCGAAGACGCCGCACCACCCACGCGCGCCGGCGCCGCGCACGCTACGATCTATCCCTACGGCCCGTTCCCGACCGGTGACGGCCAAAGCGTGATGCTCGGCATCCAGAACGAGCGCGAATGGCAGGCCTTTTGCACCCGCGTGCTCGAGCAGCCCGATCTGGCCACTGACCCGCGTTTTGTCAGCAACGCCAAACGCAGCGCTGCGCGTGCCGAATTGAAGGCGTTGATCGATCAATCGTTTGCCGGGTTTTCAGCCGAACAGGTGGTCGACCGCTTGAATGCCGCGCAGATCGCCAATTCACGGGTCAACTCGATGGCCGATGTGTGGGCGCATCGCCAGTTGGCTGCACGCGGCCGCTGGGTCGATGTCGATACACCCGCAGGCAGTGTGCCGGCGCTGCTGCCGCCGGGCGCGACCGACGCCCGGATGGATGCAGTGCCGGCGCTGGGCGAACATACCGAGGCGATCTTGTCGGCGCTCGGTTATGGCAGCGAAACCATCGACCAGCTGAAAAGTGCCGGTGCGGTCTGACAAGCAGTTGCAGGCGTTCATGCGGGCTTCCCGCCTGGCACAGCCACCGCGACACAGCATGGCAGCGGATTGGCCGCCGATGACGCGTCGATGAACCAGTCGCTGCCGGAGATCCTGCGCGGCCCGCGCCGGCCCGACTTGCTCGGCGACGAGATCCTGGCCGATCTGTTCGAGTTCACCGCGGCCGCGCAACCGAAGCAGATCGCGCTGATATTTGGCGATCGCAGCGTCTCGTATGCCGAACTCGACGCGATGGCCGATGCCGCAGCGCATCGTCTGATCGAGACGCACGGCGTGCGGCCGGGTGCGATTGTCGGGCTGTGGCTGCCCCGAGGAATCGAGCTGCTGGTGCTGCAGCTGGCGATCGCCAAGACCGGCGCCGCCTGGTTGCCATTGGACTCGCAGACCCCTGCGGACCGGGTTGCCGCCTGCCTGGAGGATGCACAGGCGGTGGCACTTGTGACGGCCGAAGAACTCAGCCACGCCTTGCCGCCGTTGCCGGTGGGCATCACATTGATTGGCGGGCAGACGTTGCTGGCGCCGCTGCCATCCGGCACGCTGGCGCGCCGGCGCGAAGCGGCGCTGGCCGAACATACCGCGTATGTGATCTACACCTCGGGTTCGACCGGCAAGCCCAAAGGCATCGCCATTTCGCAGCGCAGCATCTGCCACTTTCTGCGCAGCGAAAATTCGCAGCTCGGCGTGCGCAGCAGCGACCGGGTCTACCAGGGCTTTTCAGTCTCGTTCGACATGTCGTTCGAGGAAATCTGGATCAGCTATCTGGTCGGCGCCACGCTGTGGATCGGCCCGCCCGACGCCGCCGGCGATCCCGAGTTGCTGCCGCGCCTGCTGGGCGACCACGGCGTGACAGTGCTGCATGCGGTGCCGACGCTGCTGGCGCTGTTTGCACACGATGTGCCCGGGCTGCGCTTGATCAATCTCGGTGGTGAGATGTGCCCGGCCGCATTGGTCGATCGCTGGGCTCGGCCCGGCCGACAGGTCTTCAATACCTACGGCCCGACCGAAGCGACGGTATCGGCCAGTCTGGCCGAGCTGCAGCCCGGCGCGCCAGTGACCATCGGCCGTCCGCTGCCCAATTACGACCTGATGATCATCCAGCCGATCGACGAAGATGCCTGGCCGGCAGGTACAGCCGCGCCACTGCAACTGCGGGCGCTCGGTGAAACCGGCGAGCTGTGCATCGCCGGGCCGGGTGTCGCGCAGGGCTACTTGGGTCGGCCGGAGCTCACCGCACGCAAATTTCTGGCCAACCCCTGGGCATTGGGCGCCGATGACGCCTGGCTGTACCGGACCGGCGATCTGGCCACCATCGACGCCGATCGCCAGGTGCAGTGCCTGGGCCGCACCGACGACCAGATCAAGATCCGTGGCTTTCGCGTCGAGCTCGGTGAAATCGAGGCCGTGTTGGCCAGGCAACCGGGAATCGGCACGGCGGCCGTGTTGCTGCGCCAGGACGATGCAGACGACCAGCTGGTTGCCTACCTGGTTGCAGCCAGCAGTGCCACCGCGCCGGACAGCGTCGCACTTCGCCGCTCGCTCGCAGCCATTTTGCCGCCCTACATGGTGCCGTCGCAGTTCGAGCTGCTGACCGAGATGCCCCGCATTGCGTCGGGCAAGATCGACCGCAAGGCGCTGCGCGCGCTGCCCCTGACCCGACGTGTCAGCAGCGACTCGGACCGCCCGGAAAGCGCGGCCGAAGACGTGTTGTTCGCCGCCTTGCAGCGCTTGTTCCCGGGCCAGGCGGTGCGCCGCGAGATGGATTTTTTCAGCGATCTCGGCGGCCATTCGCTGATGGCTGCCCGGCTGGTATCGGCGGTGCGCGCCGATCCACGCTTCAGCCGAGCCAGTGTGCGTGACATTTACCGCCTGCGACGCGTCGGCGTGCTTGCGCAGGCCTTGCAGGATCAGGCCGATGCCGCACAGGCAGCTGTCGGCAACGATTCGGCGGCGGCGCCGCGTCCGTTCGTGCTTCACTCGATCTGGCGTCGCTGGCGCTGTGGCATCGCGCAAGGTCTGGTGTTGCCGCTGCTCGTGCTGCTGAAGATGGCGCAGTGGCTGGCGCCGTTTTTCACCTACCACTTCTTCACCGGCGAACCGGACGACTCGATCGTGTTTGCCGTTTTCATGGCGACGCTGACGTTTGTGCTGGCGACCCTGTTCGAGTTTGTTGCTGCCTGGGCCGGCAAGTGGCTGGTTGCCGGCCGGCTTGCTGCCGGAACGTATCCGTTGTGGGGTTGGATCTACTTCCGCTGGTGGCTTGCCGACCGCCTGGTCGAAGCGGCGCCGACCTACATGATTGCCGGATCGTCGCTTTATGTCGGCTGGCTGCGAGCGCTCGGCGCGACCATCGGATCGGAGGTGATGATCGGTTCGATCACCGTTCGGGTGCCCGATCTGTTGCAGCTTGCCGACGGGGTCAGCCTCGGCAATGGGGTCAACCTCGAGAATGCGTTGGTGAAGGGCGGCATGCTGCACCTGGGCCGGATCGAGATCGGGCGCGAATGCTGCGGTCGGGTCGTTCTGCGTGATCTCAGGCGGGGTCGCGCATCGGCGACTGGCGCGCATCTGCAGGGCCAGTCGGCGCTGAGCGACGGCGAACAGATTCCGGCCGGCCGCATCTGGGCCGGCTCGCCAGCCCAGGATGTCGGCGCCGACGATCCATCCACCCGCCCGGCCCGGCCCGCGGTCAGCAAGACGCCGCCGCAACGTCGAGGCGCTGCTGTTCGTGATCGGCGCGCTCGGGGTTGCCGTGGCATTTTTCATGCCGGTTTTCCCGGCCTTCATGCTGATCGACTTTCTCGACGTGCCCGACCTGGCCGTGCAGCCGCTGCTCGACGACGGCTCGATCAGCGCCTGGCAAGCCTTCATGTTGCGGCTGGCCAAGTTTTTTGCGTTGGCGCTGCCGGCCAGCGTGGTGATGATCGTGCTGACGGCGCTGCTGTCGGCCGGCATCCGCTGGACGTTTCTTGCCGCGGATGGTGGCCGGGTCGTGGCCGGTGCACAGCAACCGCTATCTGGCCAAGTGGCTGGTCAGCCAGATCCAGGAATCGAGCCTTGCCGTGCTGCACGGTATCTATGCCACCGTCTATTCGGCCGCCTGGTACCGGCTGCTCGGCGCCACCGTCGGCCGTGATGCCGAACTGTCGACCGCACTGGGCGTCGTGCCCGACGTGTTGACGCTTGGCGACGAGACCTTCATCGCCGACGCCGTGATGCTCGGCGACGAGCAGATCATCGGCGGCTGGATGACCGTGCGAGCCGACCGTGATCGGCAACCGCAGCTTTGTCGGCAACTGCGCCTACCTGCCCGATGGCACGGTGTTGCCCGACAACGTCCTGATCGGCGTGTTGTCGTCGGTGCCCGCCAACGGCGAGATGCATCCCGGCGACACCTGGCTCGGTTCGCCACCGATGCACCTGCCGGCGCGCGAGGCGCCGATGCATGCCCCCGCCGAGCTGACCTACCGGCCGCCGATGCGACGGCGCGTCGCCCGTGGGCTGGTCGAAGCCTTCCGCATCGCCGCGCCGCATGCGCTGGTGATCGCCATCGGCTACGCCATCGTGCTCGATGCGATGCCGCTGGCCGCCAGCGAGCGTTGGCATCTGGTCGCGCTCGAACTCGGGCTTGGCCGGCATCCTGTACGGGCTCACCACCTTTGCCTGGGTCGCGATCCTCAAGTGGCTGCTGGTCGGCCGTTACCGTCCCCGGGCGGCGCCGATGTGGACGCCGTTCGTCTGGCTGTCCGAGGCGGTGAGCAACATGTACGAAGGCATTGCGGTGCCCAATGTGTTGCGCTACCTTCGCGGCACGCCCATGCTGCCGCTGGCGCTGAACCTGCTCGGCTGCCGGATCGCGCCGTCGGCCTGGCTCGACACCACCGACATCACCGAATTCGATTGCGTCGAGATCGGCGCCCACAGCGAGCTCAACGCCCTGGCTGCCCGCAGACCCATCTGTTCGAAGACCGCATCATGAAGATCGATCGGGTGCGCATCGGCGAGCGCGTGACGCTCGGGCCGCGCAGCGTCGTGTTGTACGGCGCGCAGGTCGGCGATGACGTTGAACTCGGACCGATGACCCTGGTCATGAAGGGCGAGAGCTTGCCCGCCGCAACGGCATGGCGCGGCGTGCCGGCGGTGCAGCAATGAGCGCCGTGTGGTCGCCGGCTGCGCCCGCAGAGAAGTCTGCCGCCAACCAGCCCGCGTTTTTTCGCCGCTGTCGGATCGAGAACCGGCCCGCCGACTGGCCCGCCATCGAGGTGTTGGCGATCCGCCATCAAGTTGACCCGGCTGGTGCCGCAGGCCACGACCGCATGGCCGCCCGGCGGCTGCTGCGAGCGGCTTTGCAACGGCAGGCAGGCGCCACCTTCGCGAATCGCTGGCTCGATCTGCCACCCGAACGGCGCGGCGCCGGGCCGGTCTCGATCAGTCACGAAGCCGGTGTGTCCTTGCTCGCCTGGTGTCCGGCCGGAGCGGTCGGCATCGACGTCGTCGGGCTCGCCAGCCTGGTCAGCGCTGAACGGCCCGAGCTGCTTGCCAATGCCGAACTTTATCTCGGCCCGCAGGCGGCCAGCGATGTGGCTGGTGCGACCGATGCGAGCGAAGCACGTCGACGATTTGCCGGTCGCTGGGCCGACATGGAGGCCCGCTGCAAATGCCTCGGGCTGGCGCTCGACGAGTGGACCGCGCAACGCGGCCGGCATCTGGCCAGCATCCAGACCGCGGGCATTCTGGTGTCCGTGACCGACCTGCGGTGGCGAACCAACTGGATCGCGAAAATCGCCTGGTCCGACAATACCCGATTGCCGCATCCAGCGTGCTGATGACAGATGATTGCTGGGTGAGCAGACATTCTTCAGGAGACCGACCATGACCCATGATCACCCCAGCCGCGCGTTGGCCGATTTTGCCGCCGGGCTGCGATTCGAGTCGATTCCCGATACCGTCGTACGCCGCGCCGAAGATCTGTTCCTCGACTGGTTTGCATCGGCACTGGCCGGCAAAAGCGCCCGGGCCGTCGAGAGCATGGCGACATTCATGGAGCAGATGGGCCCGGCCAGCGGCCCGTCGGAAATCCTGATCCATCGCAAGACCAGCAGTCCGCTGGTTGCGGCAGCGATCAACGCCGCCGCGTCGCATGTTGCCGAGCAGGACGATGTGCACAACGGCTCGGTTTTCCACCCGGCAGCGGTGGTTTTTCCGGCTGCTCTGGCGGTTGCGCAGGCGCTGGGCTCGTCGGGCCGCGAGTTGCTGACGGCATCGGTTGCCGGTTATGAAGTCGGCATCCGCGTCGGCGAATTTCTCGGCCGCTCCCACTACAAGGTTTTTCACACCACCGGCACGGCCGGCACGCTGGCGGCAGCGGCGGCCGTCGGTCGGCTGTTGCAGCTGACGCCGGCACAGATGCTGCATGCCTTCGGTTCGGCCGGCACCCAGTCGGCCGGCTTGTGGGAATTCCTGCGCGACGCCGCCGATTCGAAGCAGTTGCACACCGCACACGCTGCCTCCGCGGGCCTGACCGCGGCGTATCTGGCTGCCGACGGCTTCACCGGCGCGCAACACATCCTGGAGGGCTCGCGCGGCATGGCCGCCGGCATGTCGACCGATGCCGACCCGGCACGGCTGACCGATCGACTGGGCAGCCGCTGGACCCTGGCCGAGACCTCGTTCAAATTTCACGCATCGTGTCGTCACACCCACCCGGCCGCCGATGCACTGCTGCAGCTGATGACCGAGCACCGGATCGCTGCCGATGCGGTCCGCAAGGTGACCGCCCAGGTGCATCAGGGCGCGATCGACGTGCTCGGCCCGGTCATCGATCCGCAGACGGTGCACCAGGCCAAGTTTTCGATGGGAACCGTGCTTGGACTGATCGCCACCCAGGGCCGCGCCGGTTTGACCGAATTCGACGCCTGCTTCCGCGACGCCGACGTGGTGGCTTTTCGTGACAAGGTCGAGATGGTTCGTGACGCCGAAGTCGACGCCGCGTATCCCGCGCGCTGGATCGGCAAGGTTCTGCTCGAGACCACCGACGGCCGCAGCTTCGAGGCCCGCGTTGACGAGCCCAAGGGTGACCCGGGCAACAGTCTGTCGCGGGCTGAAATCGAGGACAAGGCGATGCGCCTGGCTGCCTATCGCGGCGGTGCCAGCGAACATGAGATGAAGGCGGTGATCAGGCAGGTCTGGTCGTTGGCAGATACCGATTCAATTGCCAACTTTCTCGGCTGACACCGTGTCGCGGCCGCTGCGAGCCCGGCTGTTCGTCCCTGTAGACCGGCCTGAGCGTGATGCCACGGCGCTGGCCGGTGCCACCGATGCGGTGATCGTCGATCTGGAGGACGCCGTCTTGCCAGCCGACCAGCCGGCGGCCGCGCGGGGCACTGGCGACTGGCTGCGATCCACTACCCTGCCCGCTCACGCTGCGCAACTGTGGCGCGGATCAATTGGATCGGGATACCCTCGTCCGCGTCAGTGGACTTTGTGGACTTCCACATTCCGGCAGGCGTGTCGATGCGTCACCATTTCAACTCGAACAGGAGCCGGCTCATGACATTCCGCATCAAACCCATTCTCGGCGCGCTGGCGCTGCTTGCCGTCTTGCCCGCCGCACTGGCCGCGGACGTGACGCTTCGATTTCACCAGTTCCTGCCAGCGCAGGCCAATGTGCCGCATCTGGCGATCGAGCCGTGGGCGCAAAAGGTCGAGAAAGACAGCGGCGGCCGCATCAAGGTGCAGCTGTTCCCGAGCATGCAGCTCGGTGGCAAGCCTCCCGAGCTGTTCGATCAGGCCAAGGATGGTGTGGTCGACCTGGCCTGGATCGTGATGGGTTTTACACCCGGCCGGTTTCCCAAGACCGAAGCCTTCGAGCTGCCGTTTACCGTTGGAGCAGCCGAGTCGGGATCACGCGCCTTCCATGAATTCGTGCAGAAGAATGCAATGGACGAATTCAAGGACGTGAAGTTGATTGCCACCCACGTTCACGGCCCGGGTCTGTTCCACAGCAAAGAGCCGATCAACAAGCTCGAAGACCTGAAAGGCATGAAGATTCGCGGTGGCTCGCGGGTCATCAACATCATGCTCGAGCAGCTGGGCGCCACGCCGGTCGGCATGCCGGTCACCTCGATCGGCGAGTCCTTGTCGAAGGGCGTGATCAGCGCCACGACCATTCCTTTCGAAGTGGTGCCGTCGCTGCGGCTGCACCAGATCGTGAAGAACCACACCACCTTCTCCGGCGACAAGGGCCTGTACACGCTGACCTTCGCCGTCGTGATGAACAAGGCCAGCTACGACAAGTTGTCGCCCGACCTGAAGAAGGTCATCGACGCCAACAGTGGCAGCGATACCGCCGCGCTGTTCGGCCGCGCGATGGCCCAGGGCGATGTGATCGGCCGCGGGCAGATCGAGAAGGCCGGCAACAACATCATCAAGCTCGACCCGGCCGAGACCCAACGCTGGGCGCGCGCTGCCGCCGGCGTGCGTGCGGTGTGGTTCCAGCAGGTGGCCGAAAAAGGCATCGACGGACCCAAGCTGGCTGAAGAGGCGACCCGCTTGATCGATAAATATCAGAAGAAATGATCGATTGGATCGCTTGGCTGCGATCTGCGGTGAACACCCGGCATTGCCCTACGGTGTATCGTCGATGCGAAGCACCTGCAACTCCTTGCCCATGGCTGCACAGAACGACGATGCTTCCCGGTAGGCGGTAGCCCGCAGTTCGCCCAGCGAGCCGAGTGGACCCTTGTCTTGGTGGGTGACTGTCCAGCTGTCGCTGCCGATGGCGACGACGCCACTGGTCGCCGCGCAGCCGGCAACGGTAACCAGGATCATGCAAGGGCGAGTTTCATGAGCTGATTGGCGGATCGAAGGGCGGATTTTGCGCTGCATCCGCTCCCGGGCGGCAGCCTGCCGGCGGCGGCTGTGCAATTTTGCGACCGTCAGTGAACTTTGCCGGCGCCGGCGGCACTCACGAAAGTAGCGTCGAGCCTGGTATCGGGCGGCGCACGTTTTAGCGCCAGCGGGGAGCGGATGTCGTTTGAGCAGGTCGAAGGCTGGGTACAGGCGGGCGTCGAGTGGCTGCGTCTGCTTGTCGAGACCATCGGCGCGCTGGTGATTGCAGCAGGGATCGTGATTGCGGTGATCGGGCTGGTGCGCTATGCGATGTCAGGTTCTGGCCACAGCTTCACGCCGATCCGGCTGTCGTTCGCGCGTTATCTCATGCTGGCCCTCGAATTGCAGTTGGCCGCCGACATCTTGTCGACGTCGATTGCGCCGACCTGGGATCGGATCGGCAAGCTGGCGGCAATCGCCGTCATTCGCACCGCCTTGAACTTCTTCCTCGCGCGCGAGATGGAGGGCGACCTGGCGCGCCAGGAAGCGCCGGCGCTGCGGCCCGAGCCCGGCCCTGAGCCGCAACGGCTGCGATGAGCAAGATTTCTGCGCCGCACCTGCGGCGGATGTCGCTGCGGCGCGAGCTGCTGCTGGCGATCATGCCGACGGCGACGATCTTGCTGGTGTTGGCATTCGTCGAGGTGCTGAGCGAGCAACGGCTGCTGTTCGCCTCGCTGGCCTCGAGCGCCTTCCTGATCTATCTGGATCCCAACCACCGGGTCAACAGCGTACGCACACTGGTGATTTCGCAGATCGGCGCCGCGGCGCTCGGCCTTGTCACCTATGCGACGATCGGCCCCGGCTATATTTCGGCGGGTGCCGCGATGGTGCTCGCGATCGTCGGAATGGTCCTGCTCGATGCCATGCATCCGCCGGCGGTCGCCACGGCGCTCAGCTTCGGTCTGCGCGCCAGTGACGAGAGCAACCTGGCGATGTTCAGCATCGCGGTGGGCATCACCGCGGCGCTGATCCTGCTGCAACGGGCCGCAGTCTATCTGGCGCGGCGTATCCACTGACTGAATGGCGGCTCGTCAAGGCGACGCTGAACAGGTTCCCGCGAGTGCGCCAGCAACGAGGATGCGCGCGCCGCGTGGGACTTGTTCAGCGTTGCCCTAAAGCAGCAAGGCGCTGCCCAGCCCCAGAAATATCCCGAAACCGAGGGCGTCGGTCAGCGCCACCAGCACCACGCCGCCGGCCAGCGCCGGATCGATGCCCATCCGCGACAGCAGCATCGGGATACCGGTGCCGGCAAAAACGCCAATCACCAGATTGAGCACGACCGCCGCCGCAAACACACCGGCCAGCGCCGGGCTGCCGAACCAGACCATCGCGACGGCGGCAACAACCAGCGCCCACAACACGCCGTTGAGCCCGCCGACGGTCATTTCGCGACGCAGCAGACGCCATCGGGCACCGCCATGCACCTGGTCGAGCGCAATCGCCCGGATCACCAACGCCATGCTCTGCGTGCCTGCGACGCCGCCCATGCTGGCGACCACCGGCATCAGCACCGCCAAAGCGACCAGCTGATCGATCGTCTTTGCGAACAGGCTGATGATCGATGCGGCAACCAGCGCATTGCACAGGTTGACGCCAAGCCAGACGGCTCGGCGGCGGCTGGCCACCCAGGTCGGCGCGAAGGTGTCGCTCTCCTTGTCGAGGCCTGTATTGGCCAGTTGCGAGCGCTCGGCCTGGTCGCGGATCACGTCGACCACATCGTCGACGGTGATGCGCCCGATCAAGCGGCCATCGGCGTCGACGACTGCCGCCGAAAGCAGATTCAGATCTTCGAAGCGGCGCGCCACCTCGTCGGCAGGCGTCTCGACAGGGATTGCATCGCCCTGGCGCGTCATCAGCTCGGCCACCCGCTGCGACGAATCGCCGATCAGCAGTTCCGCCAGTTCGACCATGCCCCGATAGCGGCCTTCGCCGTCGACGACCATCAAGGCATGCAGGTGCTCAGGCAAGACACCCAGCGTCGCCCGATGGCTGCGCAGCGTCTGCACGGCCTGCGCCACAGTGACGTCAGGGCCGACCGACACCGGATCATCGTCCATCAAACCACCGGCACAGTCATCGGGATAGCCGCGCAACCGCTCGAAGCGACGTCGCCGCTGCGGATCCATCTGTGCCAGCGCGGCCTCGAGCGCGGCGGGCGGCAGATCGGCGTCGATATCGGACAGGTCGTCGAGATCGAGCCCCTTGACCGCATCGGCCAGCTCGGCCGGACTCGTCCACTCGATCAGCCCACGCCGCACCTCGCCGTGGGTCTCGACCAACACCTGGCCGCGGCGCTGCGGCGACACGTGCTGCCACAAGTTCACGCCGCTGATCAGGGTCCAGCGTCTCCAGCGCATCGGCTATGCCGCTGCCGTCGAGGTCGGCGATCAGCGATCCGACGGTCTGGCCCGGCGGCGAGCTGGACGGATGGGCCAGCGCAGCTTCCAGCAACATCTGCCAACGCTCGCGTCGCTGGGCCTTGTGCTTTTGATCCGATCGGTTCATCTTCATGCTCCGCATCAGACCAGAAGCGGCGGTCGATCACCATCGGAACATGAGATTTGCCGACTTGTCGGCCGGCCGCCGAGACGCGCTGCCTCGCTCGTCCGGCGCAGTCGCTACCAACGCGCCCTGCACGGCAGCGTCAACGCCAAAGCTTGACGTGGGGGTTCTTCAGGCCTGGGCCGCCGGATGGCCCCGAGGTGGGATTTGCACCACGCAGGGAAAACCCGATTCCAGTGGGTCGATCGCTGGTCCTAACATCATTCGGCGCACGCACGTCAACCGATCGCCCCGAACGGCACTGCCTCGCCCTGTGGAGACCGGATATGCAGAACCCGCGCTTGAAGTCGGCATTCGTTCTGGGCTGCATCTCGCTGGCGCTCGCCGGCTGTGGCGGCGGCAATGATTCGCCGCCCCGTCCGCAGCAAGGAATCACCCGGATCGTGATCGATACTGCCAAGAGCGAAGCACTGAGCTTCGGCGGCACATCATTCGGAACTGCAGGCACTTACCAGAAAATCCGTGGCGTGGCCTATGGCCAGGTGGACCCGAACGATCCGAAAAACCAGGTCATCGCGGACATTGCGCTGGCTGACAAGAACCCGGCGACCGGGATGGTGGAATACAGCGCCGAGTTCTTCATCCTCAAACCAACTGATTCGACCAAGGGCAACCACAAGATCTTCTATGAGGCTCCCAATCGCGGCGGCAAGCTGTTTGGCGGTTTCAACGGCACCGGCGGTGGTAACAATCCCGGGGTCAACGGCGCAGCCGATGCCACGGTGTCGGGAGCTGCCTATCCTGCATTCCTGATGAACAAGGGCTACACGCTGGTCTGGTCGGGCTGGGACCAGGAACCGTTTGCTGCCAATGCGACCGATACGATCAAGATGACCGGTCCGATCGCACGCAATCCTGACGGCAGCTCGATCACCGGCCCGAGCTACGAGTACATCGTCTTCGACAACCTGACCAGCACCTCGTTCACTACCTACTACAACACCGTCACCACCGATACGGCGCAGGCCAAGCTGACCAAGCGCCAATACCTGACCGATCCGGCGGTTCCGCTGGCAGCCAACCAGTGGTCCTGGACCAGCCCGAACACGATCGCTCTGGCAGGCAACGCGCCATTCGAGCGCGGCTGGATCTACGAGCTGACCTATACCGCAAAGGATCCCTATATCGCTGGCCTGGGCCTGGCTGCTGTCCGAGACGTGCTCGCCTTCCTGCGCAACGCTAAAGCTGACAACCAGGGTACGCCCAATCCGCTGGCCGGCGATGTTCAGGCAATCTCGTCGTGGACACTGTCACAGCCCGCAAGGCTGATGAACGATTTCGTATGGCTCGGTTTCAACCAGGATACCGAAGGCCGCAAGGTATTCGACGGCGCCTTGAACTGGATCGGAGGCGGCGACGGCCTGGGCATCAACTACCGTTTCGCGCAGGTCGGGCGCACCGAGCGCAACCGACAGAACCACATCGCGCAGATGGAGGGCCTGTTTCCTTTCTCGTACACGACCACCACAGATGCCATTACGGGTAAGACCGATGGCCGTAACGTGCGCTGCACAGCGACCGACACCTGCCCGAAGATCATGAATGTGTTCTCGAGCAACGAGACGTGGGTCAAGGCCGGCTCGACCCTGACCACGCACCCGAACACCGGACTGGACGTTGTAGAGCCCGCCAACGTACGCAATTATCTGGTCGCCAGCGGGCCACACGGCGGCGGTGCGAACACCACCACCGCGCCAACCACCTGTCTGCAGTTCGGTTCGCAAGTCGAGGCCAATCCGCTGTTGCGGGCCTTGTGGGTGGCACTCGACGACTGGATCGGCGGCACCTTGCCGCCCCCCAGCGCTCACGCCAGTATTGACAAGGGCACTGCAGTCTTCGCGAATCGGGGCCCTTATTCAGCCTTGGGAATTGGCGCGGTGCCGCAGGCCAGCATCGGTTTCCCGACGCTGCCCGCCAGCCTGAACCTCTACTCGGGACTGGTGACGGTGCGTTCTTATTTCGATTTCGGTTCGCAGATCGACCAGGGTATCGCGAGCAAGATCCCGGGAATCCCGACCGGCGCCTTTTATCCGAACTCGGTGTCCAAGGTTGATGCGGTGGGCAACGAGATTGCGGGCGTCCGATTGCCCGAAGTCGTGTGGCCCACCGCTACCAATTCGGGATGGGCGCTGCGCTCGCCAGACTACGGCGGCAAGGCTGATGGCACCGATGGGTGCGAGGGCGCAGGGCAGTCGGTACCGTTGGCGAAGACGCCTGCAACCCGTCTGGCAGGCGACCCGCGTCCGTCGCTGGCCGATCTCTATACCAACAGCGCCGATCTGTTTGCCAAACGTAAAGTCGCCGCGCAGGACCTGATGTCCAGACGCCTGCTGCTGCCCAACGATGTCGATGCTTATGGCACGCCGAAGACGTTGAACGTGGTGGCAAACCGCTACTACCCGAGCGCGTACGTCTATACATATCCGTGAGAGCTGTCGCCAAGTAGCCGTTCCGCCAGCGGATGAGGCACCGGCGGCGCTTTCCAGCTTCCTGGAGTGCTCTGCGTGCGTCGGCAACGCACGTGCACTGCCCACAAGCTCAGCCGATCGCAGTCGTCCGACAAAGGTCAGCGGCTGCTCGCGCAGGAAGCTCGTTGAACGCTTTTTTTGACGTCAACCGACAGCGCCCCCGCCGCCAACCTTCCGGCAAGTGCCCAGATAGAGAAACTGGTCCGAATCCCGCCATCCGTCCGGCGGCAGCCAGCGGTGATAGAACAGCCGGACGTCACCACTGACCGTGTTGATCACCAGCGAAGCTACCGTCCGCTGCCGGCTGTTCGCATCGGTCCAGTCGCGCAGATAGACGGACTCGGCATCACTGCTGCGCGTCGCGTCGCGCAAGACCTCCCGGTCGGCGATCTCTGGCAGTGGCGGGTCGGCGCTGATCTCGTAGCCTGCGCCTGAAGTCTGCAGCGAGAACTGCACGACATCGATACCGGCCGGTGCAATCCGCGAGCCTTCTCGATAGTGGAAACGTTCGCCGCGGGCCTCACACTTGTATTGGATGGCGGGCTCCTTGCGGCCGCATCCCGCCAGGCACGCCAGCAACGCCGCAAACAATGGGACGGCCCGCTGCAGTGTCCGAGAATGCATCGCGCCATTATCGACTTGGCCTTCAACTGAGGTGGACTGAGTGGCCACAACCAAACCAAGGCGCCGCATGAAAACAGAAAAAGCCCAGCTCGATCAATGACCGACCTGGGCTTTTGTTCCTACCAATTCTGGTAGGCGCGAGAGGACTCGAACCTCCGACCCCCACCATGTCAAGGTGGTGCTCTAACCAGCTGAGCTACGCGCCTGAAGCCTCTCAGTATACAGCCAAACTTGCTGCAATCTGGAGGATGCGAACCTGGCCGCAGGCCATCCTTCAGCGGCGCCGGGCATGGCGCACGCCGGAAATCCGGGCCACTTCGGACAGCACCTTGGGCAAGCGTCCCGTATCGGCCACTTCGATCGTGAACGTCATCCAGGCCGTGCCGAGTGCGTGCCCCTTGACCGACTGGGTATGAACCGCGCTGACGTTCATCTTTTCCTTCGCGAACAGTTCGGTCACGTCGCGCAGCAGGCCTTGACGGTCGGTTGCTTCGACAACGATGTCGACTGGGTAAAGCTTCTCGTCACTGTCCTTCGACGCTTTCGAACCTTTCCGACCTTTGCGGCCCCAGGCCACCGTGATCACCCGTTCGGGAGCGCGCGCCATCATGTCTCGAAAATTGCTGCAGTCGCTGCGGTGGATGGCGACGCCGCGGCCGCGTGTCACATAGCCGCCGATCGGGTCAGGTGGCGCCGGCCGGCAACAACGTGACAAGCTGGTCATCAGCGACTCGACGCCGACCACCAGCACCCCGCTGCCCTGCGGCGCATCACCCGCACTGCGCCAGGGGCGCTTCGACGCAATGACTTCGTCGGCACTTGGCGGCGGCTCGATCGGGCGCAGGGCGATCTCGATGTTGCGCAACGAGAATTCGTCCTTGCCGACCACCTCGAACAAGGCGTCGGCGGTGCGAAAGCCGAGCTGATGCGCCAGATCCTCCAGCTTCAGTGCGGTACGGCCCTCGCGCTGCAGCAGTTTCTCGACCGCATCGCGGCCGCGTGCGATGGTCTGCGCCTGTTGCAATGAGTTGAACCAGCTGCGCACCTTGGCGCGGGCGCGCGGGCTGTGCAGATAGCCGAGCTCGGCATTCAGCCAGTCCAGTGACGGACCGCCCTCGCGGCTGCTGATGACTTCCACCGTCTGCCCGCTTTGCAGCGTCGTATTCAGCGAGACCATGGCCCCGTCGACCTTGGCCCCTCGGCACCGATGCCCGAGGTTGGTGTGCAAGGCGTAGGCAAAGTCGAGCGGCGTGGCACCGGCCGGCAGATCGACCACCGCGGCCTGCGGGGTGAACACGTAGATGCGCGGGTCGGCCAGCTTGGCCTGTGCCGCAGCGGTGTTGTCGCCCGCTGCAGCGGCGGGATCATTCAGGTCGCGCTCCCAGGCCAGCAGCTCACGCAGCACAGACTTGCGTGCCTCGGTCAGCTGCACATCGGTGCGGGCCACCGCATGTGTGCCGCTGTAAGCCTTCGATCCCGCCTCCTTGTAGGCCCAATGCGCGGCCACGCCATGTTCGGCGTGGGCATGCATGTCGGCGGTGCGGATCTGCACCTCGACGGCTCGGCCCGCATCGTCGCGCACCACCGTGTGCAGCGACTGGTAACCGTTGGGTTTGGGTTTGGCGATGTAATCGTCGAACTCGGAATCGACCGGGGCATAGCGGCCATGCACCCGGCTCAATGCTGCGTAACAGTCGGCGACCTGCTCAACCAGCACACGGGTGGCCCGCAAGTCGAACACATGGTCGATGTCGAGCGCCTTGCCTTGCATCTTCTTCCAGATGCTGTACAGGTGTTTGGGGCGGCCTTGCACGTCGGCACTCAGACCCTGGCCGTTCAGCAGGTCGGCCAGTTCGCAGCGAAACCGCTCGACGCTGCGCTCGCGCTCGACTCGCCGTTCATCGAGCAGGCGGGCCACCGCGTGATAGTCGGCGGGTTGCAGAAAGCGGAAAGCCAGGTCTTCGAGTTCCCACTTGATCTGCCAGATGCCGAGGCGGTTGGCCAAGGGCGCAAATACCGACATCGATTCACGCGCCAGCTCGAGCGGGCAGTCGACGCGCGACGCGGCGTAGAAACGCAGCGTCTGCAAGCGCGACGCCAGACGCAGCAGCACCACCCGCAGATCCTGCGAAAAAGCGAGCAGCATCTTGCGCACACGCTCGGCCTGGAGCCGCTGCTGCTCGGCAGCGAGTTGCGCCGAGCGCGCTGCGCGCTGGATCTGCACCAGTTTGCGGGTGAACATCACCAGGCTGGCGTGTGAGGCGCCGAATGCCTTGGTCACCACTTCTTCCGGCCGCTGCAGGAAGTCACCGGCGTAGACCAGATAGGCCGCGGCACGCATCGATGGCGCGGCGCCGATCGCCTCCAGAATGGCGGCCACGCCCTCGGCATGCGCCAGCGCCATCTCGCCGGTATCGAGCGCCTGGCCCGTCAGCAACGGCGTTGCGAAGTCGCGCGCGCGACGCAGTTCGGCTTCGGCGTCGAGCGGGTGATCGTCGGTCAGCGCGACGATTGCGGCGGCGCCGGGATCGACCTCGCTTGCACCGGAATCGATGGTGCGAGTCTTCATCGGTGCTCAGCGCAACAGGAACTCCCGCACGCGCTCGATCTGGTCGGGCTGAACCAACATCGGTGCGTGGCCGACGCCGGCCACTTCGAACAGTTCGGCTTTCGGTCCGCGCTCGGTCATCGCGCGCGCGGTTTGCGGCGTCAGCAGATCGGATTGCGCGCCGCGCAGCAGCAGCGTCGGGCAGCGCAACGAATCGTAGGCCTGCCACAGAAGAACCTCACCCGCGGCCGCCAATTCGGGCGTGACGGCCTTGAACGGCAGCGCAATCGCCGGGTCGTAGTGGGCCACCCACGCCGGCTTGCCGTCGGTTCCGGTGATCGGCTTGAGCATCGGACGGCTCAGTGCCAGCCACTGCTCGCGGCTGTGCGGGCCGAAACCATCGGAAATCGTCTGCAGATAGTCGGCCGCGGCGTCGACGCTCGGCCATTGCAGCGGCAATCCGAGGTAGCTGCCGATTCGCGTGAGCGACTGCGCGGTGATCGTCGGGCCGACATCGTTGAGTACCAGGCGTTCGATCGGTGAGCCTTTCAATGCGGCCAGTCCGATGCCGATCAGCCCGCCCATCGAGGTGCCGACCCAGTGCACCGTCTGTCCATTCAGCCGCGCCAGCAGCGTGACCATGTCGGCGACATAGGCCGGTATCTGGTACCCGTTCGGATTGGCCAGATGGTCCGATTGCCCGCGGCCCACGACATCGGGACAGATCACCCGGTAGCGGTCCTGCATGGCTTGCGCGAACTCATCGAAATCACGCCCCTGACGCGACAGGCCATGCACACAGACCAACACCCGCGGGTTCGCCGCATCGCCCCATTCCCAATACGCCATGCGATGCAGACCGCCGGCATCGAGGCACGAGACGTGATGCAGTCGGGGTTCGGTCTGGCTGGAGGCGGCAGGTGTCATGTCGGATCGAGACGTCGAAGCACAAAATCGGGTGGTGATCGGCAGCAGGCGCTGGCCGCGCCACTGCGGTCTTTTATGATCAATGCTAACAACCATCGGGAGTTCGGCATGCTCAACGGAAAAACGGCACTGATCACGGGGTCGACCAGTGGAATCGGTCTTGGCATGGCGATCTGCCTGGCCCGCCAGGGCGCCCGCATCGTGCTGAACGGTTTCGGCGAGGTCGAAGCTGCGAAGGCGCAGGTCGGCACGCTCGGTACCGAGGTCGGCTACCACGGTGCCGACATGAGCAAGAGCGACGAGATCGAAGCGATGATGGCTTACGCCGAAAAGGAATTCGGTGGCGTCGACATCCTGGTCAACAACGCCGGCATTCAGCATGTCGCCGCGGTGGAGGATTTTCCACCAGCGCGATGGGACGCGATCATCGCGATCAACCTCAGCTCGAATTTCCATACGATTCGGTTGGCAATTCCGTCGATGCGCCAAAAAAACTGGGGTCGCATTCTGAACGTGGCCTCGGCACACGGTCTGGTCGCATCGGCACAGAAATCCGCCTATGTGGCCGCCAAACACGGTGTGGTCGGCTTGACCAAGTCGATTGCACTGGAAACGGCGACGAGTGGCATCACCGTCAACGCAATCTGCCCCGGCTGGGTGCTGACGCCGCTGGTGCAAAAGCAGGTCGATGCACGCGCCACCGCGGAAAAGATCGACGACTCCGAGGCGAAGAAGCAGTTGCTGGCCGAGAAGCAGCCGTCACTGCAATTCACGACGCCCGAGCAGCTCGGCGAACTGGCCGTTTTTCTGTGTTCACCGGCTGCCGACAATGTTCGCGGAGTGGCCTGGGCAATGGACGGCGGCTGGACCGCGCAATAGTCGAATTCTGTCGGAGCGCCTTCAGGGGCGAAGGCGCTTCAAGCCGAGCCCTCCTGCCTGACGGCACGACCCCATAAAAAGGCCCCGCCTATTTCAGCAACTGCACCGAGCCGTTCACCGAGACCGTGACGGTCGCCTTGCCGGCCTCGACCGGCAAGGGCTCGTCCGCTGCCTTGGCTGACATCGCCATCGCCCGCACCTGTGGCATGTATTCGCGCTGCGGGCCGCTCGCCGACAGATTGACTTCGCGAATCGTGTAGCTGCTGTAGCCGAACAGCCGCGCCAGCTCGTCGGCGCGCTCGCGGTAGTTGCCCACCGCCTGCGCGGTCACGTCCGACTCGGCCTTCTGGCGCTGCTCACGTGACAGCCCATAAGCCACCCGCGAAATGCTCAAGGTGGTGATCCGTGCGGTCAACTGGGCAATGGTGGCCATGTCGCGGCCTTCGATGATCAACTCGGTACTGCCCTGCCATCCATTGGTCTGCCCCTTGGCTGTATAGCGTGGCGCAAGCGAAAAGTTGCCGGTCTGCAATTCGACCTGCCCCGGCTTGGCCAGTTTGCGCGCCTCTTGCAACGCGGCATCGAGTGCTTGCTTCAGGGCGGTCTGGATACTGCCTGCTTCACTGCCTTCGCGTTGAGTCGACAGCGTCACGCTGATCCAGTCCTTGGCCACCTCGGTGCTGGCGCTGGCCGATAGATTGACGACGCCCTGCGGTGGCGGCGTATCGGCTCGTGCGGACAGAGGCAACGACAACACCAGCATCGTGGCTGTCATGGCCACGGTGAGGCCGATTGATCTTGAGCATGAAAAAAACATCATCAGAAGGCTTTCCGGTAGGTGATGTCGCTATTGGAGCCTGGAAGCTGCAACAAGCTCCATCGATCAGCGCGCAGTTGTAACAGATGGTCAGATCGAGCCGAATCGGTCGATTTCGCTGCGCAGAATGGCGGCTGTTACATATCCAGGGTCGTTCCTCATGTCCAGTGTTCCTGCCAACCGCGTTGATCGAATCGTCGTCGTCGACGACGACGCGCGAATCCGCGACCTGCTGCGTCGTTACCTGTCGCAGGAAGGTTTCGATGTGCTGCTGGCCGAGGACGCCCGCGCGCTCAACCGCCTGCTGACCCGCGAAACCATCGACCTGATCGTCCTCGATCTGATGCTGCCCGGCGAGGACGGCTTGTCGATCTGCCGTCGCCTGCGCGCCGCGAACGACCGCACACCGATCATCATGCTGACCGCCAAGGTCGAGGATGTCGATCGCATTGTCGGCCTGGAAGTTGGCGCCGATGACTATCTTCCCAAGCCTTTCAATCCGCGCGAGTTGCTGGCGCGTATCCATGCCGTGCTGCGAAGGCGGCCGGCATTGGAGGCACCGGGTGCGCCGTCGAAAGACGCGATGACGGTGACTTTCGGCCCGTTCGAGTTCGATCTGGCACTGCGTCGCTTGTCGAAGGATGGCGAAGCGCTGGCCTTGACCACCGGTGAATTCTCGATGCTGAAGGCGCTGGTTCGTCACCCCCGCCAGCCGCTGTCGCGCGACAAACTGGCGCAACTGGCGCGTGGCCGCGAGTTCGAGCCGTTTGATCGAAGCCTGGACGTCCAGGTTTCGCGCTTGCGCAAGATGATCGAGCCCGATCCGGCACAGCCCCGCTATATCCAGACGGTATGGGGCGTCGGCTATGTCTTCGTCCCGGACGGTGTTGCCTGACGCTGTGCAGCGGCCCGGCGCGCTTGGCGGGGCTGGTGGCAAGCTGCGAGGTCCCAAGGCCGCCAAGCCGTCGAACACCCGTGGCAGCGGGCCGGTGCCGCAAAACCGGGTCGCTCTGAGCCTGTTCTGGCGCACCTTTTTCCTGCTGGCAGTCTTGCTCGCCAGCGGCGTTGGCGCGTGGACGCAGACCTTTCGTGCGCTCGAAGACGAACCGCGCGCAGCCCAGGCTGCTCAGCAGATCGCCAGCCTGGTCAATCTGGCGCGCGCGGTGTTGACAACCGTCGACGGCATCAACCGCGTCGCCCTGGTCAAAAGCATGTCCGACCCGGGCAGCATCAAGTTGACGCTGCGTGAACCGAGCGACCGCTGGACCCCGTATGAGAAGGATCGCTTCACCCGCGCAACCGGCGAAGCCTTGCGCAAGCGTCTGGGCCCGGACACCCTGGTCGCCAGTGCGGTCAATGGCTTACCCGGCCTGTGGGTCGGCTTCACGCTCGACAAGGATCCGTACTGGATACTGGCCGACGCGTCGCGCCTGTCGTCGATGGCGACCAGCACCTGGCTGAGCTGGGTCGGCATCGCCCTGCTCGCCACCGGGCTGGGATCGGCAGCTGTCGCCCGACTGATCAACCAGCCGCTGCGCGATCTGTCATCGGCGACCAGCCGCATCCGTGGCGGTGAATACGATTCAAGGCTCGACGAGACCACGTTGACCAGTGAAATTCGTGAGGTCAACATGGGCTTCAACCGGATGGCACGTGAGCTGGCAAAGGTCGAAGAGGACCGTGCCGTGATGCTGGCCGGCATCTCGCACGATCTGCGAACCCCGCTGGCGCGGCTGCGCCTCGAAGCCGAGATGAGTGTGCAGGACGAGGAAGCGCGCCGCTACATGGCGTCCGATATTGCGCAGCTCGACGCCATCATCGACAAATTCATGGATTACGCACGGCCCGGCGAGGTCAAGCTGATGCCGGTCGATCTGGCAGCGCTGGTCGACCGCGAACTGGGCAACTTCCGCGATCCCGGGCAGATCCGGATTGTCTCGACAGTGTCACCACAAACCCGTGTCCTGGCCGACGAAACGGAGTTGTCGCGGGTGTTGCAGAACCTGTTCGAGAACGCGCGCCGTTATGGGCGCAATGGCGATGATCAGGCGGCCCGGGTCGAGGTCAGCGATTCACGCCATGGCGGCGGCGTGACGCTGACAGTGCGCGATCATGGCAGCGGCGTCGACCCGGCCAAGCTGCATCAGTTGGCCACGCCGTTCTACCGCGGCGACGAGGCACGAACCGCGGCAACCGGCGCCGGCCTGGGGCTGGCGATTGTCGACAAGGCGATCCAGCGCATGGGCGGTCAACTCGAATTGCTCAACGCCAACGACGGCGGCTTGCTGATCAATATCCGCCTGCGCAAGACCGGCTAGAAAATCCGCAATCGACCGGGCGGGTCGGTCAGGCGTCGCGGAACGCCTCGCCCGCTGCGACCAGCAGGCAGACGGCGCGCGCCTCGATGGCTTCCAACTTGCCCACCGGCCCCATCTTTTCGGCGGTCTTGGCCTTCACGCTGACCCGGTCGAGGTCGATCGAGAGCGCCCCGGCCAGGCTTTGACGAATTTGCGGCAGGTGCGGTGCGAGTTTGGGCGCCTGCGCGATGATGGTCGAATCGATGTTGTTGATCTGCCAGCCGGCTGCACGCACACGCTGCGCCGCTTGCGCCAGCAAAGCCAGCGAATCGGCGCCTTTGTAACGCGGGTCGGTATCCGGGAAATGCTGGCCGATATCACCCAGCGCGGCGGCGCCGAACAGCGCATCGGTGACTGCGTGGCACAAGGCGTCGGCATCCGAATGGCCGAGCAAGCCGTGGCTGTGTGCAATCGAGACGCCGCCGAGGATCAATGGGCGCCCGCTGACCAGGGCATGGATGTCCCAGCCTTCACCGATACGCACTAGCGGGAAAGCTGCCGGCTGTCGCGGTGTGCTGGCGTTCAAGAGCGAGTCCTCAGCAGACGTTCGGCCATGTCGAAATCGGCAGGATAGGTGAGCTTCATGTTTTCCGCAGTGCCGGGAACCAGCAGCGGACGATGGCCAAGCGCCTCGAGCGCGCTGCTTTCGTCGGTCACCGCCGGGCCCGCGGTGGCCAGCGCCTGGCCGAGCAAGCCGATGCGAAACATCTGCGGTGTCTGCGCCAGCCATTTGCCGCTGCGCGCGACGGTGGCTGCAACCCGCCCCTGTTGTTCGTCCTTCAGCGTATCGGCCAGCGGCAACGCCAGCAGCCCGCCGACCGGATCGTTGAAGCAGGCATCGATCAAGGTGTCGACCTGTTCGCTGCGAATCAGGCAGCGGGCGGCATCGTGCACCAGCACCCAGTCGTCCGCATCGGCGCCCGATTCGAGCAAATGGGCCAGGCCATTGGCCACGGTTTCGGCGCGGCTGGCGCCGCCTCGGCGAATGACCTGAAGACGGACGGAGCGATCGGCGGCCACATGTCGTTCGAATTCGGAATCGTCGCTGGCCACCACGACCAGCAGCCGCTGCAGGCGTTCGACTCGCAACAAGGCGTCGACGGTGTGCGCCACCATCGCCTGCCCGGCCAGCCGGGCATATTGTTTCGGCAACGCGGTTGCGGCCCGGCTGCCGATCCCGGCACACGGGATCAAGGCAAAGCAGCGTGCAGCGGGCGCGGGTAGAGGTCGGTTCATGAAAAGGCCGTTGCATCGATCGGCCGCGCGAAGTATAGGCAAGCCGGTGACCATCCAGCCCATCTGCGTCGACCAGGGCCTTTGCGGCGTTGACGCGTGATGCAAAACCCGCGGACCCGCTGCATGCGCCGGTGCTCCCTACAATTGGCGCCAGCACGCCCCGACGCCCCCGCGCCGGGGCGAAGTGCCTTGTTGAACCACTCATGCAACTGCCTGTCATCGCCCCCGGAAAACGCTTCACTTTGTCCCGCCCGATGGCCTCGGCCGATTCGTTGCTGCTGGCCCGTCTGGCCATGCAGCAGACGGCGCTGCAACGCCTGACGGTGATCGTCAACGCCGACCCGGCGGATACCCAGCGGCTCGAAGGCGAATTGGCGTTTTTTGCCCCCGGCCTGCGCATCGCTGTCTTTCCGGACTGGGAAACCCTCCCCTACGACACCTTCTCGCCGCATCAGGATCTGATCTCCGAGCGGCTCGCCACCTTGTGGCGAATCCGCCAGAACGAGGTCGACGTCGTCTTGATGCCCGCATCGACCGCGCTGGTGCGGCTCGCGCCACCGAGTTTTCTGGCTGCGTACACGTTCAATTTCAAGCAGAAGCAAAAGCTCGATGAACAGGCACTGAAAGCGCAACTGACGCTGGCCGGCTACAGCCATGTCAGCCAGGTGGTTTCGCCCGGCGAATACGCGGTTCGCGGCGGCCTGATCGATCTGTTTCCGATGGGCTCGGCGGTGCCGTACCGCGTCGATCTGTTCGGCGATGAGGTCGACAGCATCCGCACCTTCGATCCCGATACGCAACGCAGTCTGTACCCGGTGCCGTCCGTCCAGCTGCTGCCCGGGCGCGAATTTCCGATGGACGAGGCAGCCCGGACCGCTTTTCGATCGCGCTGGCGCGAGCGCATCGAAGGCGATCCGACCAAGGTGCGGCTCTACAAGGATATCGCTGCCGGCATCGCCACCGCCGGCATCGAGTATTACCTGCCGCTGTTCTTCGACGACACGGCGACGATCTTCGACTATCTCGGCGCCGGCACCCAACTTGCGCTGCACGGTGAGGTCGACGAAGCGCTGAAAAAATTCTGGACCGATACCCGCGAACGCCACCGCTTTCTGCAGCACGATCGCGAGCGGCCGATCCTGCCGCCCGAGGATCTGTTCTTGAAGCCGGAAGACTTCTTCACCATCGGCAGCGGCTTTCCGACCCTGTCGCTGCGTGGCCGCGAGCCGGTCGAATGGGCGCGCCCGCTGCCCGATATCAGCATCGATCGCGGCTCGCCCGATCCGCTGAAGAAGCTGCAGATCCATCTCGGCCAGACGCCGCACCGCGTGTTGCTGGCCGCGGAAAGCGAAGGTCGCCGCGAAAGCCTGCTCGAGTTGCTGCGCGACAACCGGATCGATCCGCCGAGCATCGCCTCGCTGGCTGAGTTCCAGGCTGGCGACGAGCCGTTTGCAATCGTTGTCGCGCCATTGGCCGAAGGATTTTTCTGGCACGAACCGGCCGCCGACACGGCGATCCAGTTCATCACCGAAACCGAGCTGTTCGCCACCTCGCCCACGGCACGGCGGCGCCGCAAACAAGAGCAGGTCAGCGACGTCAATGCGCTGATCAAGGATCTGTCGGAGTTGAAGGTCGGTGATCCGGTGGTGCATGCCAACCACGGCATCGGGCGTTATGTCGGCCTGAAACACATCGACCTGGGCGATGGCGACAGCGAGTTCCTGCACCTCGAATATGCCGACAAGGCGACGCTGTACGTGCCGGTCGCCCAACTCCACCTGATCAGCCGCTACACCGGCGTCAGTGCCGACGAGGCGCCGCTGCACCGGCTCGGCTCGGGTCAATGGGAAAAGGCCAGACGCAGGGCGGCCGAGCAGGTGCGCGACACCGCCGCCGAACTGCTCAACCTGTATGCCCGTCGCGCCGCGCGCGAAGGCTATTCGCACCGCTTCTCGGCACACGATTACGAGGCGTTTGCGACCAGTTTCGGCTTCGAGGAAACCGCCGACCAGCAGGCGGCGATCCATGCCGTGATCCAGGACATGATTTCGCCACTGCCGATGGACCGGCTGATCTGCGGCGATGTCGGTTTCGGCAAGACCGAGGTGGCGCTGCGCGCCGCCTTTGTCGCCGTGCTCGGCGGCAAGCAGGTGGCGATCCTGGCACCGACCACGCTGCTGACCGAGCAGCATTACCAGAATATCGTCGACCGCTTCGGACGCTGGCCGGTCAAGGTGGCCGAGTTGTCGCGCTTTCGCTCGGCCAAGGAAATCAAGGCCGCGCTCGAAGGCCTGGCCGACGGCACCATCGACATCGTCGTCGGCACCCACAAGCTGATCAGCGACAAGGTGAAGTTCGCCCGCCTGGGGCTGCTGGTGATCGACGAGGAGCACCGCTTCGGCGTTCGTCACAAGGAGGCGATCAAGGCGATGCGCGCCGAGGTCGACGTGTTGACACTGACCGCCACGCCGATCCCGCGAACCCTCGGCATGGCGCTCGAAGGCCTGCGCGACTTGAGCGTGATCGCCACCGCACCGCAGCGCCGGCTGGCCATCAAGACCTTCGTCCGCAATGAATCGACCGGCACCATCCGGGAGGCGATCCTGCGTGAATTGAAACGCGGCGGTCAGGTCTATTTTCTGCACAACGAGGTCGAGACGATCGAGAACCGGCGCGACAAGCTGATTGAGCTGTTACCCGAGGCGCGCATCGCGATCGCTCACGGCCAGATGCCCGAGCGCGAACTCGAACGCGTGATGCGCGATTTCGTTGCACAACGCCACAACGTCTTGTTGTGCTCGACGATCATCGAAACCGGCATCGATGTGCCAAGCGCCAATACCATCGTGATCAGCCGAGCTGACAAGTTCGGCCTCGCCCAGTTGCATCAACTGCGCGGCCGGGTCGGTCGCAGCCATCACCAGGCCTATGCCTATCTGCTGGTTCCGGAGGTCGAAGGCCTGACCAAGCAGGCCGCGCAGCGGTTGCAGGCGATCCAGGACATGGAGGAGCTGGGCTCGGGCTTTTACCTGGCGATGCACGACTTGGAAATCCGCGGCGCCGGCGAGGTGCTGGGCGAAAACCAGAGCGGCAACATGATGGAAATCGGCTTCCAGCTCTACAACGAGATGCTGGCCGAAGCGGTGCGCGCATTGAAGGCCGGCCACGAGCCCGACCTGTTGAGCCCGTTCAACGCCACCACCGAGATCAATCTGCACGCGCCGGCCCTCTTGCCAAGCGACTACTGCGGCGACGTGCATACCCGCCTGAACCTTTACAAACGGCTCGCCAGCGCCGAGAAAAACGAGCAGATCGACGGATTGCTCGAGGAGATCACCGACCGCTTCGGCAAGCTGCCGGCGCAAGGACAGGCGTTATTCGATGTGCATCGGCTGCGGGTGCTGGCCAAACCGTATGGCGTGGCGAAGATCGATGCGGCGCCGGCCGGCATGTCGATCACCTTCAAACCGAACCCGCCGATCGAGGCGATCCGCATCATCGAACTGGTGCAGAAAAATCGCCATATCAAGCTGGCCGGCAACGACAAGCTGCGAATCGAGCGCGCATTGCCCGCTGCCAAGGAGCGCGCTCAGGCGATCCGAGAGGTTTTGCGCGCGCTCGGGCCGCCCAAGCTCGCGCCTGCAACCGCTGCGGCGGCGCTCAGCGGAACATCTGCGCCGTGAACTGGCCGTTGCCACTCTGGCAGACCCCGGCGAAGCGGATGAAATCGGCTGTCGCCTGCAGTTGGCAATTGGCCGCGGCGAGCGGCACGCCGTTGATCACCATCGTCATCGTCAAGCGCAGCATCTGACCGTCGAGTTGGCCCTGGCCGCCGCCGACGTTCTGGCCAGCGGAAAACGCGGTCAGGTTGATCTGCCGACCTTGCTGCGAAATCTGGTAGGTCTCGCCGTCGAGCGTTCGCCACATGCCGGCAAGGTTCGGGATGGCCGAGGCGTTGCCGGCCGGCGCTGACGGTGTGGCGATCAATGGCGCCTGTTGAGGTACGACCAGTGGCAGGTCGACGGCTGGACTGCCGCCTTGACTGGGCCTGAATTCATCGGCGATATAGCTGACGATGCCCAGGGCGACAACGGCATAGATGCCGATCTTCAGCCACTTCTTGCCAGCACCCGGTGCTGGCTGCACCGGCGCGCTGGCCGCGACCGGCGGGGGCACCAACGGTGGCGCGACCGGTGGCGGCCCATCGCTCGGCTGCTGCATCGCCAGACCCGGCACCCGCACCAGGGTGTCGGCCAGACGCTGAATGTCGCCGCGCCAGCGGCTGTCGGCGACCTCGAGCGCCTGGCGGCGAACCAGCGCACGCAGATCGTCGGGCAGGCTGTCTTCGTCCGGCAGCGCGGTGCCATCGATCAAGACCGGAACGACCCGGATGCCGCGATTCAAGGCGGTGGAGATTTCCTGCCGGATCCAGTCGCGAGGATCGTCGAGACGGCGCTGCCCCTTGGCATCGCGAATATCGAGCCAGCGCGGGCCGATCAGCACGAGCATCACGACACAAGCCTCGAGCGCACGGTTCAGGGCTTCGACAAAATCGACGCCCAGTTCGATCCCTTCGATGTCGCGAAAGATATTGGCATTGCCGAAGCGGTCGGCCAGATCATCGGCCAGACGACCGGCTGCCTGTCGCGCGTCATCGCGCCGATAACTGACGAAGATGCCTCCTGCCATCGCTGCTTCCTCCTGCTGAAGGGGGCCGATAATCTGTGCACCGGCGGAAGTTTAGACCGCACCGCTCCGATTTCGGCAACCCGCCGCCAACCGCCGCCAAGTCGTTGATGACCGATTCCACGCCCACGCCCTCCTTTCCCGGCCTGCTGTTGCGCGGTGTGACGCCGCCATTGCGGCTGACCGATTACAAGCTGGTGGCCTTCGACATGGATTCGACGCTGATCAATATCGAATGTGTCGACGAAATCGCGGCGGCAGCCGGTCGCAAGGCCGAGGTGGCTGCCATCACCGAAGCGGCGATGCGTGGCGAGATCAGCGACTACAAGGAAAGCCTGCGCCAGCGGGTCAGCTTGCTCGCAGGCATTGCCGCTTCCGCGCTGGACGACATCTACGAACAGCGCCTGCAGCTCAATCCAGGCGTCGAAACCTTTGTGGCTGCATGCCGGGCCGCCGGCTTGAAGACCTTGCTGGCTTCGGGTGGCTTCACCTTTTTCAGCGAGCGGGTGCGGCAGCGGCTGTCGATCGACTACGCGCGATCGAACGTGCTGGAGATCAGCAACGGCAAGCTCACGGGCCGGCTGGTCGACCAGCCCTGGGGCGATATCGTCGACGGCGAACAGAAGCGGCGAACGCTGCTGGAGATTTGTACGCAGCTGGCGATCAGCCCGAAACAGGCGATTGCGGTCGGCGACGGTGCCAACGATTTGCCGATGATGGGCGAGGCCGGTCTGAGCATCGCCTTTCATGCCAAGCCAGCGGTGCGTGAGCGGGCAATGGTGTCGGTGGTCGAAGGGGGGATGGATCGGGTCCTTGCGCTGTTCGAGGCTTGAGGCCGCGCTTCAAACCCATCACAAAAATCAGCCTTCAGCCGGCACCACCACCACCCCATCCTCATCGGCCACCAGCCGATCGCCCGGCCTGATCCACACGCCCTGGATCTGTACCGGCACGTCGCGCTGCCCTTCGTTGCGCCGCTCGGTTGGCAACGGAATCAGGCCGAGTGCGCAGATGCCGACCGCTGCTGCTTCGAGTTCGGCCTTGTCGCGCACGCAGCCGTTGACCAGCACGCCGGCCCAGTTGTTCTTGGCTGCCGCCGCACCGATGTTGCCGCCAACCAGCGCGCGCCGCAACGAGGCTGCGCCATCGACAACGAGGACTCGGCCTTCACCCGGTCCCTCCAGTGCCGCCTTGACCAACGAGTTGTCTTCGAAACATTTGACGGTGGTGACCAGACCGGCAAAACGTTTCTGGCCACCATAGTGATGAAAGACCGGCGGCAGCACGCGCAGGCGGTCGTCGCCATTGGCCTTGTGTCGGTCACCGAGATCACAGGTTGAAACCAAAGGGGTGTCTGAACTCATCGTGAGAACCTCCGCAATTTGCATCGCCTTGAACAAGCGACATCATCACGCCGATGGGCGCGTGGGCGCTATTGTTGACGAAAGTCGCCCGACCGGACGGCTCAGACACCACACGCAGCCGGCGTGTGGCGCAGATCTTGCAAATCGGATCACCATGAACAGTTTTATCAAGGCCTGCGAAATCTGGACGCCATCGGCCGACGGCAGCATGCTCGAGTTTGCCGACGGGTTGTTCGGCAGCGCAGCAGCTTTTGCCACCCAGTCGCGAGCGATGTGTTTCGGACGTGGCGAGGGGCTGCCCGGTCGGGCCTGGGAAAACGGCCACCCGATCATGCTGACGCGGCTCGACGGTGGCTATTTTCAACGTGCAGCAATGGCCGCCGCAGCCGGTATCCATTGTGCGGTGGCACTGCCGATCTTCATATTCGAGCAGCTGAGTTGCGTGCTGGTGCTGTTTTGTGGCGATCCCGAACAAAGCGCCGGGGCGATCGAGTTGTGGCACAACGATCCGCGTGTCAGCACCGACATGAGCCTGGTCGACGGCCATTTTGGCGCCGGCGGCGAAGGACTCTCAGCGCTGTCCCGCGATGCCTATCTGCCCCGTGGCACCGGGCTGGCGGGCCTGGCCTGGCAACGCGGTGCGGCGGTACTGATCGACGACCTGGGTCAATCGAATCGCTTCCTGCGCGGTGAGTCGACCGATCCGATCGGCATCAAGCGCGGACTCGCCCTGCCATGCAGTTCACGTGACCGGCACCACTACGTGCTGAACTTCCTGTCAGCCTCGAAGGCGCCGATCGCGCAATGCATCGAGACCTGGGCCCTCGCGGCCGATGGGTCGACGCTGCAGCGAGGGCTCGGTTTCAGCGAAGCCGAGGGTGCATTGCCCGCAGGTGGCGACGGCCCGTCGCTGGCAAGCAGCGGCCAGCATGCCATCGTCGTGGCATTCGAGACCGGCGTTGCACAGGTGTCCGACCACCCGACGAGCGGCAAAACGGCCAGCCTGCTCGCCATTCCGGTGATCGCTGAAGGCCAGGTCGCCGAAGTCGTCGCGTTGTATTTCTGATGGCGCCTCGCGGCAGGCCTTCTGGATTGGACGCCGCCCGTTTCAACCGCCTGCCAAGCGTTTCTCGGCACTGGCCCGCACCGCTGTCAGCGTGGTGCGGCTGGTGATCACGTCGGCATCGAGTTTCAGATGGATCAGGGTCGGCCGGTCGGCTGCCAACGCCTGCCTGAACGCTGGCTCGAAGGCTTCGGTGCAGGTAATCAGTTCACCGGCCAGCCAACCGTTGGATCGCGCCAGCGCGGCGAAATCCGGGTTGAACAGATCACTGCCGCTGACCCGGCCGGGGTATTCGCGTTCCTGGTGCATGCGGATGGTGCCGTAACTGCCGTTGTCGACAACGATGCTGATCAGTTTGCCGCGGCCTCGGCCCGCGCCATAGGCGGTAGCAGTGGCCAGTTCCTGGCCAGTCATCAGAAAATCGCCGTCACCCGCCAGATTGACAATGCACCGGTCGGGGTACAACAAGGCGGCACCAACGGCCGCCGGCACGCCATAACCCATCGCGCCCGAGGTCGGCGCAAGCTGGCTGCGGCCATGCTGAACCAGGCTCGGGTATTGAATGAAGCGGTGCAACCAGCCGCTGTAGTTGCCGGCGCCGTTGGTGTAGACGGTATCGGCAGGCGCCAGCCGTTGCACGGCCTTCACCACCTCCGCCATATCGAGCGGCGAAACGGCGGTGGGTGACAGATTGGCCTGGTAGTCGGCTTGCGCCGCTGCCGTCCAATCGGCCCAGGCGACCTGCGTCGGCGCCGTCAGGCCGGCCAGCGCGGGGGCGGCACAGGCCATGCTGGCCTGCATCAGCAGATCGGCCGCGTAGACCCGTCCCAGCTCTTCGGCACCGGCGTGGATATGCACCAGCCCTTGCTGCGGCCGCGGCACCGCCAGCAGGCTGTAGCCGCCGGTCGTCATTTCACCGAGTCGCGGCCCGATGGCAACGATCAGGTCGGCCTCACGCACCCGAGCCGCCAGTCTCGGATTGATGCCGATGCCGATATCGCCCGCATAGTTGGGGTGACGGTTGTCGAACAGATCCTGAAACCGGAAGGCGCAGGCGACCGGCAGTCTCCAGGCCTCGGCAAAGCCCTGCAAGGCGCCGCAGGCTGCGGCGTCCCAACCACTGCCACCAACCACCAGCAAGGGGCGCTGCGCGGCCAGCAGACGGCCTCGCAGGTCGTCGAGCGCCGCCGGGGTTGGCCAGCATTGCGCGGGTTCGGCACGCGGCAGCACGGCGGCAGCAGTCTGCATCGTCAACATGTCTTCCGGCAAGACCAGCACCACCGGCCCGGGCCGGCCCTGCATCGCGGTGTGAAAGGCGCGGCCGATATATTCGGGCAGGCGATCGGCGTGATGTACCTCACCGACCCACTTGGCCATTCCCAGCGTTCCGGGGCCGAACATCTGCCGGTAGTCGACCTCCTGAAATGCCTCGCGATCACGCTGGTCGCTGGCGACCTGGCCGACAAACAGGATCAGCGGCGTGCTGTCCTGGAACGCCGTGTGCACCGCGATGCTGGCATTGGTGGCACCCGGCCCGCGGGTCACGAAACACACGCCCGGCCGGCCGCTGAGCTTGCCCTGCGCCTCGGCCATGAAGGTGGCGCCACCTTCGTGGCGGCAAGCGATGAAGCGGATCTTCTCGCGGTGTTCGTAGAAGCCGTCGAGCACCGCCAGATAACTTTCGCCCGGCACACCGAAACAGGTATCGATGCCTTGTGCGATCAAGGCTTCGACCAGCAGATGCCCGCCTGGACGGCTGCTGTTGCGACCCGCTGCTGCAACGCCAGCGCCTTCTGATGAGGATTTGTTTGCCATGGCTCGACTTTACGGCAAGCGCGCCACGCATCCCGATGGCGACAGGCCGCACGGCGGCCTTGTCATTGGCCGGTCAGCCCCGCAGATGGCGGGGTCGCAGCGGTTGCCGGCAGGCAGCCGATTCTTCTGGGCTACGATTCGGCCACGCCTGCAGGGAAACGCTTCATGAGCCAGATTCTTTTCGACTACACCAAACAAGATGCCAGCGGCGCCAGCTGTGTCGCCCAGGCGTGGACCAAGACGCCGCCGACACTGACGCCACTGCAGCGCGAACGCACCAAGGCCCGCGCCAAGGAGTTGCTGAAGCAACACGACGCGGTGCTGGTCGCGCATTACTACGTCGACGGCGATCTGCAGGATCTGGCGCTCGAGACCGGCGGCTGCGTTGCCGATTCGCTGGAGATGGCGCGCTTCGGTCGCGATCACCCGGGCCGTACGCTGATCGTCGCCGGGGTGCGCTTCATGGGCGAGTCGGCGAAGATTCTGAGCCCGGAAAAGCGCGTGCTGATGCCCGATCTGGACGCCACCTGCTCGCTCGATCTCGGCTGCCCGCCCGACGAATTTGCCGCCTTCTGCGACGCCCATCCCGATCGCGAAGTCGTCGTCTACGCCAATACCAGCGCAGCGGTGAAGGCCCGCGCCGACTGGATGGTCACCAGCTCGTGTGCGCTGGCCATCGTGCAGCACCTGCAAGCCCAGGGCAAGAAGGTCTTGTGGGCGCCAGACCGGCATTTGGGTCGATATATCCAGCAGGCCAGCGGCGCCGACATGTTGATGTGGAACGGCGCCTGCATCGTGCATGACGAGTTCAAGGGGCTCGAACTCGAACTGCTGAAAGAGCAGCACCCGCAGGCCAAGGTGCTGGTGCACCCCGAATCCCCCGAGGCGGTCGTTCGGCTGGCCGATGTGGTCGGCTCGACCACGCAATTGCTCGACGCGGTGCGCACGCTCGATGCGCCGACCTTCATCGTCGCCACCGACAACGGCCTGATGCACCGCATGCGTCAGCTGGCACCTGGCAAGACATTGATCGAGGCGCCCACGGCCGGCGACAGCGCCACCTGCAAAAGCTGCGCACACTGCCCGTGGATGGCGATGAATGCCTTGCAAGGCGTGGTCGACGCGCTCGAGCACGGCACCGGCGAGATCCATGTCGACGAGGACATCCGCCGCCGCGCCCATCGCTGCATCGACCGCATGCTCGATTTTGTTCGCGATCACCCCGAAGCCACCCGCGGCGCCGGCCTGGTGCCGAAAATCGGCGCGGCATGATGGCGGCGGACACGGTCATTGATCATTGAGTTTCGCGATGTTCGAGCACAACGAAAGCCTGGATCAGGCCAGGCAGCGCAACATCCGTGACGCGTTGGCCGAAGATATCGGCCAACACGACTGGACCGCCGAACTGGTGCCGGCAAACCAGCGCGTCAAGGCCCGCCTGCTGGTCCGGGAAGCTGCCACCTTGTGCGGCCGCGATTGGTTCGACGGCTGCATCCGAGCGCTCGACCCGACGGCCGTGGTCGACTGGCAATTCGAAGAAGGCGCGCGAATGCCCGCCGATCAGCTGGTCTGCATGATCACGGCCAATGCGCGCGGCCTGTTGTCGGCCGAACGCCCTGCCCTCAATTTTCTGCAGCTGCTGTCGGCGACGGCCACGCTGACCCGCGCCCACGTCGATGCCATCGGTGATGCGTCGCCGAACCCGACTGGCTGCGCCGTTCTCGACACCCGCAAGACCATCCCCGGCCTGCGCCAGGCGCAGAAATACGCCGTGCGAGTCGGTGGCGGGCAGAACCAGCGGCTGGCGCTTTGGCACGGCATCCTGATCAAGGAGAACCACATCGCAGCAGCTGGCGGCATCGCCCAGGTGCTGGCCAATGCCGAGGCATTGAATGCCGGAGTCGGCATCCAGATCGAAGTCGAATCCCTGGCGCAGTTGAGCGATGCGCTCGCCGCTGGCGCGCGCAGCGTCTTGCTCGACAACTTCAATTTCGCGACGATGCGTGAGGCGGTGGCGATCAACGCCGGGCGGGCGCTGCTCGAAGTCTCGGGCAACGTGACGCTCGATCAGATTCGCGAAATCGCCGCCACGGGTGTCGACCGGATCTCGATCGGCCGGCTGACCAAGGATGTGCGCGCCATCGATTATTCGTTGCGGGTGCTGCAGCGCATTGATTGACTTGCTGTCCGGCGCGGCCAAAGTGCCGAGCGCCTGGCGACTCAAGGCGATTGGGCATGCAGGCCTGGCGGATCCGCTACTCGTTCGGACTGCCGGCAGCCGCGGGCCGCGTACCCGAGCCCAGCAGCAACTCGTTCGGCCCTGACCATCCGGCGTCGGTGTCGAATCGTTCGAGCCGACGCGCAATCTCGGCCCAGGCCGCCTCACGTTGGTCAGGTGGCAGTTCGTCGACCAGGCGGATCACCGGCGCAGCTGCATGGCGGACGAAGTCCACGTAGTCACCCACGCTCGGCAGCCGCATCGGCGCGGCCAGCGCGCGCACCTCGACATCATGGAAACCGGCCTCGACCATCAGTTCGCGCAGATGCGCCGGACGACCCAGGCTCAGCAGCGTGCCCGGAGCGAACGGGTCGCCGGGCGGCGCACCGGCTCGTTCGAAGGCCGTCTTCACCAGCGTGGTGATGCAGGGGTTGCCCGCCGGACCCGCGAAGACCAGCGCCGCCAAGCGCCCGCCCGGAGCCAGCGCCCTGTGCGTCGCGCGCAGTGCGGCCAGAGGATCCTGGCAGAACATCAGTCCGAGCCGGCAGACGGCTGCGTCGAACAGCGGACCGTCAGGCTCGAAGGTCTGGGCGTCGGCGACGCGGGTGCGCACCGGCGCCAACGCTTCGCCCGCTGCACGCGCCGCAGCCAGCCGGCTGGCCGCACGCGCCAGGATGGCCGGTGAGAGGTCGGTGGCCAGCACCTCGCCGCCCGGGCCGACGCTGCGCGCGATGTCGAGCGTCTGGTCGCCTGCGCCTGCGGCGATGTCGAGCACGCGCAGGCCGGGGCGCACGCCTGCGGCATCGATCATCGCTGCGCTGGCCTCGCGCAACCAGACACGCACCAGCGGGCCGTGACGGTCCCAGCCGTCAGCAGCCGCGTCCCAGGCAGCCGCCTGCGTGGCCGGGGTACTCACTGGTGCACCCTCCGCTGCGCGGGTCCCTCCGCGAGGGACGCGAGCACTCCCTTCGGGCGGCCGGGCGGGAGCGCTCATTCGGCCCGGATGCCGGTTGACGCCAGCACCTGCTGCCAGTACGGCCGCTCGTCGGCGATGCGCTGGCGCAGTTCGTCGGGCGTGCCGGCTGTCGCCGTCATGCCGGCGTCGGCCAGCGCGGCCTGCAGAGCCGGTTGCTGTGCGGCGTCGCGAATGCGGCGCGAAGCCGCTTCCGCCAGCGCGGGCGTGGCGCCGCCCGGCAGGAAGAAGGCGAACCACTCCCGCATTGCCAGCCTGGGCAGGCCCTGTTCCACGACGCTCGGCACGTCGGGCAGGAACGCGCTGCGCCGCGTGCCCGAGACGGCCAGCACGCGCAGCCGGCCGCTGGCGAGCTGCGGCCGCAGCAGGCCTTCGGGCAGCGCCAGCGCCGCCAACCGGCCCGCCATCAGGTCGACCAGCGCGGGCGGCCCACCCGGGTAGGGAACATGCGTCCAGTTCGCGCCGCTGTCTGCCGCGAGCAAGGCCACCATCAAGTGCGGCAGCGTGCCGACGCCCGGCGAGCCGTAGCTGGCCTGCGACGGGTTCGCGCGCGACCATTCGATCAGCCCGCGTAGATCAGTTACCGAAGCGGGCACCAGCGGCCCCACCGCAATTCCCATCAGCGCTTCGGCGGCCAGCGACACCGCGCGCAGGTCGGTGGCCGGGTCGTAGGCGAGCTTCGGGTAGAGGAAGGGATAGATCGATGCCACCGCGCCCTGCGCCAGCAGCAGGGTCTGCCCGTCGGGCGCGGCCTGTTTCAGCGCGGCGACCGCGATGCGGCCCGCCGCACCGGCCCGGTTGTCGACGATGATGCCGGCGGGATTCGCCGCAGCGAGTTGCTCGGCGTAGCGGCGCGCGACGATGTCGGGCACCGTGCCGCCCGGGGCGGTGGTCAAGATCCGAAGCCCGTTGCCCGGCGCTGCCGGGCCGGGCTGTGCCCATGCGGGCGTCGGGCTACCCAGGCCGCCGTGGAGCAGGGCGACACCGCCGAGCAGCAGCTGGCGTCGGGTGGGAGTGAGGTGCAAGGCCATCGATGATGCTCCTGGGGTGTGGCGCCGAGATGCGGCGCCGGCAATCGCAGGATCGGTCACGCGGCCTTAGCGATGGGATAGCGATTCGCCGTCGCCGAGCGCGTCGGCCGCCGCCGCGGTGCTGTCGGCGGCGCTGGCGTCGCCGGCGGCGCCGAGCCGGCGCGCCGCGTCGCGCAGCGTACGCACGACGCGCCGGTGCAGCAGCGCCCGGCGCGCGGGGATGCCGGCGGTCTCGTCGCCGGGCAAGAGCACGCCCGTGTAGGCCGTGCGCAGCCCCTGCACCGCGCCGGCCAGTGCCGCCGGCGACGCGGCTTCGACGGAAGCCAGCTGGCGCTCGAGGGCGCCGACGTCGGTCCAGCATTGCTGCGGATTCAGCGCCAGCGCACCATGCCGCAGCGGGACGCGGTCGTCACCGCCGAGCAGGCGGCGCAACCGGTGCAAGGCGTTGTCCAGCGCATTGTGCGCGGCGTCGCCATCGGCGTCGGGCCACAGCGCGTCGATGGCCGTCGACTGCGGCAGCGGCGCCTCACCGTTGCTCGCGAGAAGCCGCAGCAGTTCGAGCAGGCGCCGGCTCTCCTTGCGGCCCGACGGCAGCGGGGCACCATCGAGCTCGACGCGCCAGCCGCCAAGGGCGTGCACGCGCAGCGGCCATGGCCAGTGAACGTCGGCACCCGGCGGCGCCTTCAGCGCATTGCGCCGCACCACGTCGCGGGCGACGGCCGGCTCGATGCCGTGCGCGAGCGCCATTGCCATCAGGCGCGCCATCATGTCGCCGCAGGCAAACAGCATCGGCCCGTGGCGAAAGCCGTGCGCGGCCGCAGCGCCGAGCGCGTGCCGCAGCGAGGTCAGCGCCGCCGCCTCGTCGCCCCGCTGCAGCGCCGCGTAGGCCGCCACCGCACCCCCCACCCAGTGGTGCCAGCGGCAGGTGGCATGGAAGGGGTGCGCGAAGACCTCGTCCAGCGTCTGCGCTGCTTCGTCGTGCGCGCCGCCAAAGGCGGCCGCGAGCGCGTGAGCGATGAGGGCGATGTGCTCGCGCATCGCAAAGCCGCTGCCACGCGCGCTGGCCGCCGCGGCGCGCATCAGGCGCAGGGCCGTCGGCGCGTCCTGCTCGAGCATCGCCAGGATGCCGCGCTGCAACTCGAGCGTGCTGCGCTCGATGGCCTGCTCGGGCAACAGTGCCCGGTCAGCGGCGGCCAGATGCCGGCGCGACGCATCACGATTGCCCTCGGCCAGTGCGACGAGCATGGCTTGCAACTCGAATCCGACGCGTTCACGCGCGAGCGCCGGGTCGGACTCGACCAGGGCCAGTGCGCGCCGTGCGTCCGCCCGCGCCTCGTCGTTGCGGCCCAGCAGCGTCTTGACGAGCACGCCGACGCCCCACCAGCGCAGCAAGGCGCGTGGCGCGGCTGCGGTGAGAGAAGACAGCGTGTCGATGTGGCCGACGATGCGCTCGAGCCGATCCACGTGGCCGCGCCACAGCAGATGGAAGGCCAGCGTGCCGAGCAGCAGCCGCTGCCCCGGTGCCGACGCGCGATGCAGCAGGTGCTCGGCGCGCGCCGCCAGGACCTCGGCCAACGGGTGCCAAGGCGCACGGTAGACCACCGCTGCCAACATCCCCGGCACGATGCGCAGCGCGCGGTCGCCGTCGGTGTCGGAAGCATCCGCGGCAGCGATTTCCGCGGCACGTGCGGCATGCGCGTCAAGCACCTGCAGGCAGCCGTCGAGCGCGGCCGGGCGGCCCAGTGCCAGCAGCGCCGCGGCACGCGCGGCCGCTGCGGCCAGCGCGGCGTCCGCATCGCTGCCGGCATCACCAAGCGCGAGGTCGAGATCGACCAGTGCCTGGGCCGGCTCGCCATCGAGCGCGCAGAGCGCGCGCCAGTAGGCCAACGGGCGCTGGTGTGACGCCGGCAGGGCAGCCAGATGAGAGCGCAGTGCCGCGAGGCGGCCGGCCGCGACGTATGCCGGCGCTTCGCGGGTCAGCTCCGCGGCCACCACGTCAAAGGCGCCGGCATCGAGCAGCAGGCGAAGTCCGGCGTCGGGCTGTCCATGCTCGAGCAGCAGCCGCCCGGCCAGCGTGCCCAGCGCCTGCCGCTGCGGGGCTGGCAGCAGCGTCTCGAGTCGCTTGCGCAGGAACTCCGCGAACAGGGCGTGAAAGACATAGACCGTAGCGCCTTCGATCTCGCGACGGTCGGTGAACAGGCTTTGCGCAGCGAGCCGCTCGAGCCACGCGAACACATCTTCGCGACCGGTCAGGGCCGCTGTCAAAGCTTGGTCGGCCGCGGGCAGCAGCGCCACGGCACCCAGGGCGCGCTGCCCGTCGACATCGATACCGGCGAGCACCTCCCCGGCGAAATAGTCGAACAGCCGCTCACGTGCCGCCGGTCCCGGAACCGCTGCGCCCGCCGGCGAACCCACCAGCATCAGGGTCATGCCGCCGGCCCAGCCTTGCGCGGCGGCGAGCGCCTGCGCCATCGCATCGGGGCGCCCGTGCAGCCGCGTCAACGTCAGCGTCTCGGCCGCGTCGAACGACAGCAGCGCCGCGTCGGTGAGAGCGAGTTGCTGGCGCGCGATGGCGGCGGCGAACGCCGCCGGGGGCGGCTCGCGGCTGACGAACACCCATTGCATGCCGTCGGGCAACTCGGCCAGGGCCTGGGCAAGCGCGACTTGCAGCGCACTGTCGGCGGGCAGCTCTTGCACGTTGTCGAAGACCAGCGTCCACGGCGGCGGCAGCGCATGCAGATGCCCACGCACGCGGCGGCGAAGCCAGCCCGCGATGTCAGCGGCGTCGTCAGGCCCGAAGGTCGGCCATGCCTGGGTGCGTCCGGCCGCTGTGCAGATCAGCCCGTCCAGCGACTGCGCCAGCGTGGCGGGGTCCGCGTCGTTGGCATCGACCTGCAGCCACAACGTGCGTCGCGCGCGTGCCTGCAGCCAGGTCGCGACGGCAGTCGACTTGCCCGCGCCTGGAGCGGCCGCGATCCAGAGCCCAGGCATCGAGGACAAGCCGTCGAGCGCCGCGAACACGCGCTCGCGGTCGAACACACGCCCCAGCCTGGGCGACGCGAGCTTGGCCAGCGGGCCGGGCGGCCGGATCGGAAGTGGTGTCATCGGCCGTGGAGCATAACGGCGAGCGCCGGTCGTCCGCGATGGCGCGCATCTCATTGACCACAGGTAGCGGAACACCCACCGGCATGGCAGCACTTCAGATCCAGGCAAGGCTCCGGCAACCGTGCACCGCTCATCCTCAAGCGGGCAACAAGGTCCGGATCGACTCGACCCGAAGAGTCAGTCAGGACAACGTTGGACCAACCCGCTCGCGGCGAACGCAGGTTCGCTGCGGGCAGTCTGCGGCGTTGCGGATCCTCGCCATGGCGGGGGTTATGGCTGTGGTCTGCGACTTGCCGCTCATCCCGCTGCACGGTGCGCCCCACTCGCGGGGACTTGGTCAGCGTTGCCGTCGTTTGCGAACTTGGCCGGGGGACAAGGACGGAGCCGGTTGCCCGGAATCCTCCGCACTCGCTCAGCAAGCGACGACAGACCGATCCGACGCCAACCGTTATCGCGATCCAGGTCTCTTCACCGCCACCGCCTTCACGCCCGCGCCCCGCACCTCGAACTGAACCGTCTGCACGATTCGACCGCCCTGCGCGCGCAGGCTGAGCCGATGCCGTCCGGGCCATGGCGGCCAGGTGACGGTGCGGCCGTTGCCGATCGGTTGGTCGTCAAGCAGCCAGGTGCCGGGTTCGCCTTCGAAGACGATGCGTTGCGCTTGCGGCGGGATGTCGGGATCGAGCGCGAAGATGCTGCCGTCGCGTGGCCGCCGGATGCCGAAGTTGGCCGCTTGTCGGCCGCCACTGGCGAGTTGGGTACCACCGCGCCAGAGCGCTTGTTCGGTGCCGGACAGAAACAGTTCGGTACGCTGCGGTTCGATGCCATGTGCGTCGCGCCCATCGTCGCCCTTTTGATAACGGATATCCATCGCCACCACACCCGCCGGCCGCACCGGGGGCTTCGACACGTGCTGACGATGCAAGGCCTGCACCAGCGCGCGCCACACCGGGGCGGCGCCGCTGATGCCGCTGACGTCGTGCATCGGCGCGCCGCTGGCGTTGCCGACCCAGACGCCGACGGTGTAGCGGTCGGTATAACCGACGCACCAGTTGTCGCGCATGTCTTTGCTGGTGCCGGTCTTGACCGCCGCAAAACCGCGTGTGGCCAGTGAACTGTCGAAGCCGAAGGTCAGCAAGCGGGCATTGTTGTCGGCCAGGATATCGGTCACCAGATGGACGGCGGCGGCATCGGCCACTCGCCGGCCCGGTGGTTGGCGCGCCGACGCGGTGCGCGGCAGCAGGCTGACCGGGCCGGCCACGCCCCCATTGGCCAAGCTGCGATACGCGTTGCTCAGCGCCAGCAGGCTGACATCGGCGGCGCCGAGCGCCAGCGCATGGCCGTGGTAGCCGCCGCTTTCGGCCAGGTCGAGGCCGAAGGCGTCGAGCCGGTTGAACAGTGCATCGGCCGGCAACATCGCCGCCACCCGCACGGCCGGCACGTTCAGGCTGGCGCCAAGCGCGGTTCGTGCGCTGACCCAGCCCTTGAAATCATGGTCGTAATTCTGCGGCGCATAGACGCCGCCGGCGGTAGCGAGTTGGGCCGGCGAATCGTCGAGCAGGCTGGCCGGCGTGATCAGCCGCCGCTCGAAGGCCAGGCCGTAGATGAAGGGTTTCAGCGTCGAGCCGGGTTGCCGCCGCGCCAGCACCGCATCGACCTGCCGCGCATCCGACAACGCGCCGCTCGATCCGACCCAGGCCAGCACCTCGCCACTGCGGTTGTCGAGAACCAGCACTGCACCGTCTTCGACGTGGCGGCCACGCAGTTCATGCAACTGGCCACGCAAACTGGCGATTGCTGTGCGCTGCAGTCGCGCATCCAGGCTGCTCTCGATTTGCACGGCGCCCGGCCGCCAATCGAGCTGCCGCGCAAAATGCGGCGCGAGCTGTTCGCCCAACGGCATGCCCGGCCGGCGCAGCAGCGCGCTTTCAGTCAACAGGTCGACGCCCAGGCAGGATTCGCCTTGCTCGCGCAGGATCGCGCAGGCGCGGCGTGTGATCAGTGCCGGCGACGCATTCGGCCCTCGCAGCAGCGCGGCGCTGATGGCCGCCTCCGGGCGATCCAGGCCGCTGGCAAATTTGCCGAACAGCGTTTGCGACAGCGCGTCGATGCCGACCATCTCGCCCCGAAACGGCACCCGGTTCAGGTAGGCCTCCAGGATCTGACTCTTTTTCCAACCCGCATCGAGCTGGCGGGCGACCACGATCTGCGCCACTTTCTGGCCGACACTGCGGCCACCGCCGGGCCGCGCCAGATCGGCGTCGAGCAGGCCGGCCAATTGCATCGTCAAGGTCGATGCGCCGCGGGTCCGCTGGTTCCACACATTGGCCCACGCGCTGCGCGCCACCGCCGCCCAGTCGACACCGCTGTGTTCGTAGAAGCGGCGGTCTTCGCTGAGCACGATGGCATGCAGCAAGGCTGGCGACATCTCATCCAGAGGTACCCAGGCCAGACGGCGACCACCCGGGTCGGTGCGCACGGTCTGAATCGGCTCACCATGCCGATCGAGGATGCGGATATCGGACGGGCGATGTGCAGCCTTGATTTCGGCAAAGCTCGGCAATGCCAGTGCCGGCGAGACGCAGCCCAGGGCGAGCAGGGCCGCCAGCAGGTGCCGAGCCGCGCCGACGATCACGGGCTGACCTCGATGGCCGCATTCGGCGTTTCGCCATAAACGTCGGGCGCGTACATCGCCTCGACCCGCGTCGTCGGCAGCTTGAAGGTGCCCGGGTTGTTCAGCCGCAGCGAATATTCGATCACATGTCTGCCGCGCGGCAAAAACGAGTGGTAGGCGCGGTAGGCCTGCAGACTGCGCTCCTCGAAGGCCAGCCACGCCGATCCCTCGCGGCGCTCGCCGCTGCTGCCGATCGCGCTGTCGCGGCCGAGGCCGGAGCCGAGGATGGTCGCACCGGCCGGCACCGGGTCGCTGACGACCACCCAGCTCATGTCGCTGCGCGCGTCGATTTCCAGCCGCACCCGCATCACGTCGCCGCGCGACCAGCGGCCTTCGGCCTTGCGCTGCACCGCGCTGACGCTGCGGGTGACCGCATAACCGGCATCGAACGGTGCCAGCAGCGGGATGGCGGCCAGCGCCTGGATGCTGAGCCAGGGCTTGCCCGGGCCACTGTGCTCGGCGCGCAACTGGCCCGCGTCAGTCGGCCACGGCAAGCGCACCGCACCGCCCGCCGGCTGCTGCGACCAATCAAACACCAGTGGCTGATTGACCACTGTCGCGCCGGCGCGGTTGATGTCGAACTCGGTTCGCCCTGCCACCGCAGCTGCCTCGAAGCGGGCGGCAAATTTCTGCAACGCGAGCACGCCCCACAGATTGGCGGTGGTCGTTGCCCAGGCGCCACCCTGCTGGCGGCCCAGGCTGCCGACCACCAGCTTCGGCAGATCGTCCTTCCAGCCTGGCTCGTCGACGACAGCCAGAATCAGCCGCGCCGCGTTGGCATCGGCGCTGTCCATCAGCCACCACCAGGCATCGCTGGCTTCGGTGCTGAACTTGACGACGCTGCCGGCAAACATCAGCCGGGCCCGCAGGATCTGCTCGGCCTCGGTGATGCGCTGGGCGCGGTCAGGGATGCCGTCGAGTCGCTTCAGGATGCGCAGCCAGTCGATCACCGCCGCGGTCGGCCACTGGTTCGGCGCCAGGTTGATCGAGCCGAGCAACGCCGGCTGCGCCAGCCGATGCCGCGACAAGGCCTCGATCGCGGCCAGCTTGCGCACATCCAGGTCGCGACCGCGCGCGAAGGCCGGTGCCCAGGTTCGTCGCTCGATGCGCCCGCTGACAAAAGCCGTCAGACCTTGCAACATGCGCTGCCGCGTCGCTTGAGGAATCTCGAAACCGGCTTCATCGGCCGCCGCTATCAGATGCGCCGTCAAGCGGTCGCTGCCTGCGGCTGCGTCACCAGCCTGCGGCGGAAAATACGCCGCCAGGCCGTCGGCGTCGAGGTAAGCCGGCAGCCGATTGATCAGGCTGCCCCACATCGTGCGGTCGCCCAGGCCCACCGCCTTGGCAAATTCCTGTTCGAGGCAGCTGTAGGGATAGGTCTCGAAAAACCGGCGGATGCCGGGCAGCGCACCACTCAGCTTCGGCTGCACCGCCGCGACGATTCCGCCGGCCTTGACACCACTGGCTGGCAAGGCTTGCACCGGCGCGGCCACCGGCATCGTGAAGCTGCCCTCGAGGCGCAGCAGGCTGGCCTGGGTGACCCGCAAGGGCACCGCCGGGCTGACCTTCTGACTCAGCTTCAGGCGGTCAGCGGCCTGACCCCCGCCCTGTTCGATCGCGCTGGCCTGCCAGGCAAGATTGACGGATTGCCCTGGCACCTCGACCGGCCAGGTGACGACGCTGGCTGCGCCCGCCGCCAACGACAAATCTTGATCGGCCAGCGCGATCGGCACCGAAGACGGCGTCGCGCCCCCGATCTGCGCCGTGCCCTGCAGGCTGGCGCGGATTTTCATGTCCTTGGCGGTGCTGTTGCGCAGCGTCAGCATGGCGCTGAAACGATCGCCGTCACGCACCAACAGTGGCAGGCCTGCCAGCAACTGCAGATCCTGGCTGACGCGGATGCTGGCGCTGCCACTGCCGAACAAGTACGGCGCCGCGTCGGCCACTGCCACCAGCCGGAAGCTGGTCAACGAATCGTTCAGCGGCACCTCGATCGTGGCCTCGCCGTTGGCATCGAGCACGACATTCGGCTGCCACAGCAGCAGCGTATCGAACAGCTCGCGCACGCCGCCACGGCCACCGCCGCCACCGGCTGCAACGGCCTTGCGGCCATAGTGACGGCGGCCGATGATCTCGCTTTGTGCGGTGCTGGTCTGCACGCTCCAGTCGCGCTGGCGGATCATTGCCCCGAGCAGATCCCACGAACTGTTGTCGCGCAGCGCCAGCAAGCCTTCGTCGACCGCGGCAAATGCGATCTGCACGCCGGCCATCGGCTTGCCGCCGTGGCTGACCTTGACCCGTGCGATGGCCTTGTCGCGAACCCGATACACCGGTTTGTCGGTGCTCACAGCAACCTGCAACCGATGCGCCGCGATGCCGATCTTCAACGGCACGACGCCGAACTTGAATGACGGCTTGGCCAGGTCGACCATCGCCGTCGGTGCCTGATACTGCCGCCCCTCGTACCAGAACGCGCGAGCCCAATTGATCGGCTCGCGCCAGCCCCAGGTGAACAGCGAATACCACGGCACCTCACGAATCCGCCCACGCAACGCCAGCACGCTGACATACACATTCGGCCCCCATTCGGCATGGATCGGCAATTCGATCGTCGGATCGACGCCACGCAGCGTCAGCACGCGGCTTTCCATCACCCCCTCGCGTTCGACTGCCAGCAGAACGGTCGCCTCGCGATACGGCATGCGGACCTGCAGCCGAGCGGTTTCGCCGGGCTCGTATTGCAGCTTGTCGGCCAGCACGTCGATGCGGTCGTCGTTGTCTTGAGCAAACCAGGATTCGCCGCGACCGCTGATCCAGATGTCGGTGGCTGCGCGACCAACGTGTCCGGCCCCATCCTTGGCCTCGACAATCAATTCCACCTGGCCTGCGCTGCTCAGATCGGCCTCGCACAACAGCAGGCCGCGATCGTCGGTGGTGCCGCTGCACAGGCTGCCGAGGTCTTTGACCTGATTGCTGTTTTCATAGGCGTAGAAGCCGCCGACCAATCGCTTGCGGGTGCTGATCACCTGCGTATGGCGGCCGCGCACCTGCATCGCCTGGCCCTTGATCGGCCGGCCTGCCGTATCCAGCGCGATCACGGTGAACTTGACGCGCCCGCGGTGGTTGCCCCACGAGCCGGCCCGGATGCCAGGAACCACGGCACTCGGCCACAGCGCCACCCGGGTGGCGACGCTGGCCGTCTCACCATTCGGATCGTTGAAACTGGCTTCGACCAGCAACTCGCTCGCCTGTTCGACCACCGGCAATTCTTTCAGCACGATGGTTGCCGCGCCACTGCGATCGGTGGTCACCGCCAGTTTGTCGGCGACCAGCTTGCCATCGCGCTGCGGCACATCGTCCGACTCGTCGTCATCACCTGCACGGCGTTGGCTGCGGTCGGTCGGCGGCTCGAAGCTGAAGCCTTCGCGGCCGTCGAAACGCACGTCGCGGCGCTTCAGCAGCGCGCTGGCACTGGCCGGCGCTGCCGCCATCGGCCCGCCGGCCTGGTAGCTGAGCTGCAAGGCAAAAGCCAATTCGGACGGCGCGATCGGCACCTGCGTGGGGCCGTTGAGCCGCGCGTCGACCAAGGGAACACGAAACTCCTCGACCCGAAATTCGCCACCGGTCCAACGGCTGCGACGTCGATCGTCGCCACCGGCGGCCGCCGCTTCGCGTTCCAGCACCACCTCGTAACTGCCGAGTTTGGCGGCCACCGGGATGGTCCAGCTCGACAAGGCGCTGCGCACGCCATCCCAGGCCAGCGGCTGAACCACCTCTTCGCCACTGCCCTGATGGATGATCCGCAGCCGGTTCGGCAGCTCGGTGCGCGAGACGGCAGCCAGGCCGGTGCCGGTCTCGATGGCAGCAAAATGTTTCATCGATACCGTTTCGCCAGCGCGCAGCAGGCTGCGATCGAAGACGGTGTGGGTGCGCATCTCGGGTTGTGCGCCACTGCCGGTCGGCAGTCCGAAGCGCCAGCTTTCGATCCCCTGCTGCCAGTTGCTGAAAACGAAGGACACATCGTTGCGGCCCTTGAACGGGCCGTCCGTCACCATCCGCCGCGCGGTGACAAAAAAGCCCGATTCGCCGGGGCAGCTGCCCATCTCGGGATCGAGTGCCAGCTTGATTTCGGCCAGCCCGCGCGCATCACTGCGCCCGTTCCAGAGCCGTTTACCGAAGCAGTCGTAGACGGATACCTCGGCACCCGGCATCACTTGTCCACGATCGAGACTGGTCACCCAGACCAGGCTGTTTTCGCGGCCGAGCTTGAAATGCACGCCCAGGTTGGTGACCAGCACTCCGCTGCGCACGAACAGCGGCGCTTGCTTGTCGAGCAGTGATTGGCCAAGCCGCGCCGATTCGATCTCGATGACGTGGTAACCGGGCTCGCCCAGCGGGATGCCGACCACCTCGAACGGCCGCGGATCACCACCCTGCAACTGCGGCAGATCGAGCCGCCGCACGCCGGGCAGCTTGTTCAGCAGCGACAACTCGCGGGTGCCAAGCTGCCGTTCGACCGTGCGCTCGACGCTGCGGCCACGCGAATCGCGCTCACGCTCGATCACCGTCCACTGCGATTTCGGCAACCCGGCCTGCTCGGCCGACAGGGTGCGTTCGTGGTAACGCTGCAGCTTGTTGAACCAGCTCAAGATGTCGGCATCGACATCCAGACGCTTGACACGCACGCCATTGCCCGGCGCATCGGGCCGGCCGGCCGGCGCCCGCAGATCCGGCTGCACATGGCGCAGCGTCAGCGGCACGACCGGGTCGGCGCTTTCGACGATGCCGAACGGCGACGACGCAAACTTGGCAATCGGCGGCGCATCGGCTGTCTTCACCGTGAGCGGAAAACTGGCCGCGTTGGCCAACATACGCCCGCTGACATCGGCCATCACCTTCGGCATCTCCAGGCGCAGCCCCTGGTTGATCGGCAGCGGCACGGGGAAGCGGATCTCATTGACCTCCAGCGCCTGCTCATCATGGTCGAACACCGGCTCGAGCGCTTTGCCGGTGGCTGCTACCAGCCGCACCTGCGCCGCCAGTTCACGTTTCACCGGCGCCGAAAAACGCACCGATACCGGACGAATCGGCAAGCAATCGGCCGCAGCACGTTCGCGCTCGCAGCTGAAGTCGGCGGTAAATTCGGCGCGCACCTGAAACGCGAACCGTTGCAATGTGGTCGTCACCAGTCTGCGATCTGCCTTGGCCGCAATGCCGGCGCCCCAGACCAGCCGCACCGCCACATTGCCCGGCAGCGGCCGCGGGCAGCGCAGCAGCAGCGCCCGCTCGGCCTTGGCGCCGCTGATCTTGCGCGACTGCAACACCGCATCGCGCGCGGCACCAACCACAACTTGCACCGGCTGTCGCTCGCCGATGCCTTCGACTTCGCACCAGGCATGGGCAGCCACCGTCGAATCGACCGCCGGGCCGTTCAGTCGGAGCAGAAAATGCTGGTCTTCCTCGATCGTCGCGCCTTCGTAGGGCCAGATTCCGACCACCGCCGGCCCGCCGGTATTGAAACCGAACGAGCTGCGCCCGCTCAGCGCGGATGCACTGGCCAGCGGCTTCCATTCACTGCGCAAGGCCACTGCGCAACGGCTGCCCGGCGGCAACGCGTCGGGAAAATCATGGACCCATGAGCGCTGGTCCAGCCAGCGGCCCTTGCCGGTCGGCGCATAACCGGTACAGCGGACCGACACCGGATCGGGCAGACGCGGCTCGCCGAATGCAACCACCGGCTCGGAAAAACGCAAGCTGATCTGCCGCACCTGCGCCACCTCGCCTTGCGGGCTGAAAAACTCGATGCTGGTGGCGTGGCTGGCCAGTGGCGCAGCGAGGAGCGACAGCGCGACGGTCCAGATCCGCAGATGGAAGTTCAGACCCGGCATGGCTGCTCTCGGACAGGGTGGCGACGACGACTTGCCGCCGCTCGGAGCGAGTCTAGAACACAGCAGCCGTACCGTGCCGTGCCGTGCTGCTGTGCCGTCCGTCAGCGGTTGACGGAATGCAGCCAGGCCCCGTCGATCACCGGCAAAGCGATGAAATGCAGAAATCCGATCAGCGCGGCCAGCCCGAGCACGGCCGCCATCGATCGAAGCAGCACGCGCGAGCGAGTCGCGCGCAATTCGGATCGACGGATCGGGCGTCGACCTCTGGCTTGATCAACGCTCAGGCGCGGCCGGTTGCTCGACGATTCTGGACCGGCGGGCAAAACCGCGCGGTGGAACTCCGGAATCACCGGCGCCGCCTGGCTGGCGCTCGAAGTCATCACAGGAATGAGGTCGTTGAGCGGCAGCGGCAAGTCGGGATCGTCAACCGATGCCCGGTCGTTTTCTCGGGCACCTGGAGAGGGCTCGGCGAGCGTCCCGCTGGTTGGCTGCTCATCGAGGGGGCCAGCCAGAAAGGCAGACTCTTTTCTGATTTTTCGCTTTCGCGCAGCCATCAGGGCTCCTCTAGGCGCGTTTGATTTCCCGTTGTGCGGTCGGTCGCAATCAGTAACAAAGGATACCGGAAATGGGTTTGGTTTCGACCGATTTTGCCGGTTTCCGGCAAATATTGCCAATTTCAAACCATGGCGCACCCCGTCGTTCGCTCAACCGCGTTTGCGCTCGAAAAATCGTTGCACCCGGGCACGCGCCTCAGCGCCGAACATGGTCTGGATGAACCCTTGTCGCTCTTGCTCGAGGTGCCGATCCAGATCGGATAGACACGCATCATTGACGAGCCGCTTGATCGATGCCATCGCATCGGGCGGCCCGTCGGCGAGTTCGGCGGCCCAACGCATCGCCTCGGCTACCGCATCGCCAGTCTCGGTCAGGCGGTTGACGAGGCCCGCCGAGTGCAGACGCTGTGCGGCGATCGGCTTGCCCTGCAGCAGCCATTCGCTGGCAAGTTGCAGCGGCACGGCACGCGGCAACATCATGGTGGCGCCACCATCGGGCGAGATGCCGAGGCGCACATGGGCAATCGCAAACTGCGCGTCGTCTGCCGCGACGATCAGATCGCAGGCAAAAGCGATCGATGCACCGGCACCCGCTGCGTGGCCCTCGACGGCCGCAACCACCGGCCGCGGGCAGGCGCGGATCGCGCGCAGCAACTCGTTCAGCAGCCCGATGCGATCGAACTGCGCCGATGGTCGCCCTTGCTGATTCTCGGCAATCGCCCGCACATCGCCGCCACTGCAGAAGCTGCCGCCTGCGCCGTGCAACACGATGACGCGGCAGTCCGGATCGCTCCCGGCGTCACGCAGCGCGGCGGCCAAGGCGCGGCTCATGCCTGGTCGCAAGGCATTGCGCTGCGCCGGGTTGTCGAGCACGAGGCGCCAGACGGGGCCGTCGGTGAGGATCTGGACGCCCTCGGCTGACTGAGTGGGGATTGGATCGTTGCTCATCGGGTGACTTGTTTTCCCCGTTATATCCCGGTTGACGCGATCCGGCACACCGTTCGCTCAGGGTCGACAGGGGTTGTCGCGCCCTACCCCCTTCGCCGCCGATGCCATTGACGAAGGTCCTCGCAATCATCTGCCCCAGCGCAGCACCAGCGGGTCGAGCCGCTCGGCGGCCTCGAGCAAACCTTTTCGTGTGGCCGGATTCATGACCGGGAACGGATGGCGCGGCGCTTCGCTATCGATCACGCCACCGGCCTTCATCAGTGCCTTGGCGCTGAGGATGCCGCCCTGGCGGTTCTCGACATTGATCAGCGGCAGCCAGCGCGCATAAGCCGCCACCGCATCGTCGCGGCGGCCGGCCAGGTAGGGATCGATGATCTGGCGGATGCCATCGGGATAGCCGCCACCGGTCATTGCGCCGGTGGCGCCGGCGTCCAGATCAGCGAGCAGCGTGATCGCTTCCTCGCCGTCCCACGGGCCCTCGATCGCGTCGCCGCCGAGGGCGATCAGCTCGCGCAATTTGTTGGCCGCTTGCGGCACCTCGATCTTGAAGTAGCGCACATTGGCTGCCTCGCGGGCAATGCGCGCCAGAGTCGTTGCGCTGAGCGTGGTGCCGCTGACCGGTGCGTCCTGGATCATGATCGGGATGTCGATGGCATCCGACAGGCGCTGATAAAACTCGACGATCAATGCCTCGGGCACCCGGATGGTTGCCCCGTGGTACGGCGGCATCACCATCACCATCGCCGCACCCATCTCCTGCGCACGGCGGCTGCGCGCGGCGCAGACGGCGGTGCCGAAATGGGTGGTCGTGACGATCACCGGCACCCGGCCGTCGACATGTTCGAGGATCGCCCGGGTCAACACCTCGCGTTCATCGTCGGACAACACGAACTGCTCGGAGAAGTTGGCCAGGATGCACAGGCCGTCGGAACCGGCGTCGATCATGAAGTCAACGCAGCGCTGCTGGCTCGCCAGGTCGAGTTCGCCCTCGTCGGTGAAGGTGGTCGGCACGACCGGGAATACGCCTTGATAGGGTCTCGTCATGTTGCTCACGCTGCCTGGTCGACGATGTCGAATTGAACGATGGACTCGGTCTTCAGGCTCACCCCGAGACCCGGCTTGTCGTCGTCGAGTTGCAGCAGCGTTCTCGGCCACCGGCTCGCCGTCGAGAATGTAGCAGGCAACACACGTGATCCTCGAAATCGCTTCAAGTCAAGGCCGGGCAAAACTCCGAGTTCGAAGTGGCCTTCAACACAGCGCAGCCCATCATCGCTGCGATGCCCGGTCACCTGGGCACGAACTGCAGAAAAGCGTCGAGCAGGCTGCCCATGAACTCGGTTGTGCATCTGAAACAAGGCGGTGTTCGTATAAAGTCGTTTGGAACTGCTTCCATCCGCCTGATCCTGCCCGAATGGTGCCCCCCGACAACAACGCTGAGTCAGACACCCGGTCCCGTCACGGGCAATCCCGGGCTCGGTATCTATTCCGATGTCTCATCTACCTGTTGATGTGGTGCGTGCCTCTGCAAGGCATGGCCGCAGGGGTGCAGCGCATCGACGCCGCCAGCCACATTCACATCGGGCCACGCGTCGTTGGCGATAGCCGGTCGTCCGCAGGGCTGGGCAGATGATGCAAGCTCGGCATGCGACGGCAATCGTCGCAACAGTGGCGGCACCGCTGCTCACGTTGACCGATCCGCGAAGGGAACGTGCCGGGCATGGCGCGCGTCGCCAAGGGCACGGTTCCTTGTTGGTTCATGCATCAAGCGTCGGAGAGGCCTTGCATTTCCACGGCAACGTGGTGCACAGCCACGCACCGGACGATTCCTCGCTTGTGCAAATCGTTGACGCGCCTTTGGATCCCTCCCCTGCGGTCAGCGTCAAGCGAATGTCGTCTGACGTCGACACCCCGCCATTGACCGATCGCGTCAACGTCGGCGAAATCGCCGTCAGGATTGTGTCGCCGCCATCGAATCTGTCGATGGTTCAGACAGATCCCGACCGCATCGAGCGGCCGCCCCGGCACCAGCAGAGCTGAACAGGGCCTGTTCTCGCAGGCCCCCGTCAACGGAATTCCTCTGCGGGTTCCGTTCGTTTGGCCACGGCGACTCTGGTCGCTCCCGGAGCATTTCCATGACATCCATTTTCGATGTGGCGCCACCGCGCGACCGCCTGTCCAACCCTGCGCTGCTTCGAGCGCGCCCGATCGAATCGATCATCCCGTTCCGCACCCATCACCGGCCTCGTTGCACCGCAGGTTTCGCTGCCGCGACCGGTGCGGCGTTGCTGTCGTTGGGTGCGTTGACGCCCGCGCGTGCGGGTGGTGAGCAGACGCTCGACAAGGTGGTCATCACCGGCCAGACCACCGCACAAGTCGGCGTGGCGGATGCCGCCAGCGTCGGCACGGTGACCAAACAGCAGCTCGAAGCGCGCACCGCCTACCGGCCCGGCGAACTGCTCGAGGCCACGCCGGGGCTGATCGTCAGCCAACACAGTGGCGAGGGCAAGGCCAACCAGTTCTACCTGCGCGGCTTCAACCTGGACCACGGTACCGACCTGCGCACCACCGTCGACGGCATGCTGGTCAACCAGCGCAGCCACGGGCATGGCCAGGGCTGGACCGATCTGAACTTCCTGATTCCGGAACTGGCCACCGGTCTGCGCTACAAGAAGGGCCCGTACTTCGCCGATGAAGGCGACTTCGCCTCCGCCGGGGCGGTGGAACTCACCTATGCCGACGCCTTGCCGTCGGGCATCGCCAACATCGGCCTGGGCCAGAACGGCTACCGGCGCCTTTTGTTGGCCGACAGCCCCAAGGCCACGACAACACCCGACAGCCGATGGTTGTATGCCCTCGAGGCCATGCACAACGATGGTCCGTTCACCAACCCCGACAAGTACCACAAGGTCAACGCCGTTCTGCGCTACTCGCAGGGCGACCTGGCCAACGGCTGGAACGTCACCGCCATGGGCTACAAGGCGTCATGGAACGCCACCGACCAGATCCCGAAACGGGCGGTCGATGGCGGCACGCTGGGCCGGTTCGACGCCATCGACACCACCGATGGCGGCCGGGCCAATCGCGTCAGCCTGTCCGGCGCCTGGCGCCGCACCACCGAGAGCGCACGCACGGAGGTCAACGCCTACGTCGCGCATTGGGGCCTGCAGCTGTTTTCCAATTTCACGTACTTCCTCGACAACCCAGTGGACGGTGACCAGTTCGCCCAACCGGATCGCCGCAACATGGTCGGGCTGAACGCCAGGCACACGTGGCAGATGCCGCTGCTCGGCCGCGACAGCGAGCAGCAGGTGGGCGTGTCCATCCAGCACGACGACATCCACAATGCCTTGCTGAATACCAAGGCGCGGCAGACCCTGTCCATCACCCGCGAGGACCAGATCCGCGAGACCAGCGTCGGCCTGTGGTTGCAGAATTCCACGCAATGGGCGCCCAAGTTCCGCACCGTGGCCGGGCTGCGTGCAGACCAGTACCACTTCGACGTGCGCAGCAACCTGGCCGCCAATTCCGGCAAGAAGACGGCGACGCAGGTCAACCCCAAACTGAGCCTGATCGCCGGGCCCTGGGACAAGACCGAGCTCTACCTCAACATGGGCCGCGGCTTCCACAGCAACGACGCGCGCGGCACCGTGACCCGCATCGACCCCAAGACCGGCGACCCGGCCGACCCGGTGACGCCGCTGGCCCGCTCGAAAGGCGTGGAAGTCGGCGTCCGCACCTCGCTGTTGCCTGGTCTGCAGACGGCGCTTTCCCTGTACCGGCTGGACTTCAGCTCCGAGTTGATTTTCGTCGGCGATGCAGGAACCACCGAGGCCGGCCGTCCGAGCCGGCGATCCGGCTTCGAGCTGACCAACTACTACAAGCTGAACGACACCCTGACCATCGATGCCGATGTAGCCTTCGCCAGGGCCCGCTTCCGGGATGCCGATCCGGCAGGGCAACGCATTCCGGGGGCAGTGGAAGGCGTGGCGTCGGTTGCGCTGGCCTTCGACAACATCGGACCGTGGTTCGGCGCGCTGCAGGCTCGCTACTTCGGACCGCGTCCGCTGGTCGAAGACAACAGCGTCCGCTCCAAGAGCACAACGACCTTGAACGGCCGCATCGGCTACAAGATCAGCCCCAAGCTGACGGTGGCGCTGGAAGCCTACAACCTGACCAACCGCCAGGCCTCGGCGATCGACTACTACTACGGCTCGCGCCTGCAGGGCGAGGCAGTCGGCGGGACCGACGACGTCCACTTTCACCCGATCGAATCCAGGTCGTTTCGTCTGAGCTTGTCGGCGGCGTTTTAGCGAGCTTCAGGTGGTGCAGTCTCAGTGTCTGTGCCCGGCGCCATCGCCCCATCCGCAGCACGCCGCCGGAATCGACGACCACTGTGTGCAACTCGGCGCGTTCGGCGACGGGTGTGCTCGCCCGACGCTGGCGGTCGGGCAACTTGCCGGTGTTCTCCAGCTTGACGATGTAGGCCGTGCCCGTGGCGACGCCGGCTGCCGTCGGGGTGGCGATGCAACTCAAGGTCGGACAGAGAAACCTCTGACCCTGGCGACCCCGGACATGGACTTGGATCAGCCGAGCACTTCACGCCCCGCCGCACACAGAAGTCGGCACCGTCGATCCGCGGTCTGTTCAGCTCGCGGGTACCTCGGCACCCAGGATCGTCGCGATGTCCTGACGCTGACCCAGCAGCCTGACGACATCCAATTGGTCCCGGCGTTCGAAGTAGAACCACAGCAGCGGAAACTTGGCGACCTGCCATGTCCGAAGACCTGCAATACCCAACCGCTTGCCGAGCGCCGGAGAGCCAATGCCAGGGTCCAGTTCAATCTGATCAAGCGCCGAGTTGCTTGCCTTGACCAGCCTCATGGCCACCCTTATCCCGCCTTCGGCGCGGTAGTAGCGCGCTTCGGCCTGCTGGTCGCGCAACGCCTGCGGACGCAGCACCGCCGGCTTCACTCGATATCGCCGCGAGCGATGGCCAGCAGTTCCTTGTCATCGGCCTTGGTGCGATGGCGGCCAGGCCCGGATGCCAAACCCTCTTCGATCAGATCTCGAAGTCGCTTCCTGGCCTGCTCTTCCTGATCCCGGCGCACCAAGTCGCGGATGTATTCGCTTGTGTTGCCGTAGTTGCCAGCGGCCACCCGATCGTCGATGTATTCGCGCATCGAATCGGGGAGCGCAAAGCTCATGGTTTGGCGGCTCATCAAACGATTCTGCGCAGCTTGACAACAGTTGTCAACTCGACTGCCGGAGCACTCCGCGGTTCCTGCGACGCCGAGCGCGCATACTTGGCGTTCTTGCGCGCTTCGGTTGGATCAGTTTCCGCCGCCAGCAGGCCCTTGGCCTTGGCTCGCTCTCGACGAGCGTCGGCCAATCTGACGGTTGGGTAGTGGCCCAGCGCCAAGCGCTTCTCGTCGCGTCGAACCGGTACTTCCACCGCGAGAGTTTCGATTCCTGAAACGCGAAAGCCCCGTATGACGGGGCTTCCAGCGTGGTTCGTGAGACGTTGTGAGACGGCTTGAACCCTATCTTTGGCGGAGCGGGAGGAATCAAGAAGATCGTCTGGAAGCCAGGAATTGCGGCACTTGTTGTTGTGCCGTCAAGCCATCCTGCCCCCAACCGTGCCCCCAGGGCTGATAGAGAGTGAACAGTTCATCGGTGACTGGGCCGATGCCTGGGCTTTGCCCAACGGCAGCGACACTTCCAACTCCAGCCATTCGTCGATCTAAGCTGATCGACTGAACCCGACCCATTGAAGCGAGCGAAGGTTTTCCTTGCGAGCGGCCGGTCTACGCGTGGCCTTCGCCGACGCCGTCAGGCAGATCAGAACCTGGCCACAGCAGTCATTCGCGCATGCCGACCAACAACCGCAACTTTGGTCGCAGTAAGGACGGTGCGAATGCCATCCGCTTCTGTTGGCTGTCAGCTAACGCAGCGTCGTAAACTTCCAGCCTTTGAATAGCAAATGAGATTATGGAGGGACAAGCTCTGGTATCCGAAGTCCGGAGGCTGCAACTTCCCCTCCCTACATCACATCAAGGGGAAGCTATGGGGTCTCCTGTATAATGGGACAGGAACTCTGCTTTTGTCTGCGAGGCGTTCTCAGCAGATCACCAAGCAATGTCCCTTGGTAATGAGGTGCAAGATGCCTGACCCACAGAATGTTTAAGAAGCGATAGTTGTTCAGGTCCGGGATCCCTTCGAGAAATAGATGCCCGCCCAACGCGCAACAAATCAAGCCGTTCAAGGATCGGGTTGAGCTCCATTACCTTTGCTGCATCCGGAAAGGTTTTCATGCGCTCAGAGAATCCGCTGCCGTGTACCTCAGTAACGCGCGAAATAACGTCGACCCAATACTTGGTGTCTCGGCGATTAGCCCACTCCACCCAAAGAAAAACTTCAAGGGCAGGAGCGAGTTCACTGACGCTCCAAAGATCACTAATCTCGGGCGCATCCCGGATGAACGAACTGTAATACAAACCTGAAAGTACATCTCTGTATTTGTGAGGTGAGCGGCCCAACCTTGACGCGTTAAGCGAATCGGCGGCAGCTGCGACAAACTCCGCTATAGATCCTTGGACATTGGATAGGAACTCAGTAGGAGATATCGACGAAGATTCCCATCCTCCTGAATCAAGAAGGTGCTGATACACGATCCGGACTTCCGCCTTCGCCATGTCAGAAGTAACAGTTTTGACCACATCGAATGCCATACCCCAACGATACTTGCTCGAATGTTCGGCAAGTTGACGTACAACTTTCTGACCTTGGCCACTTACTATTGCGCCAACAAAACCTCCAACGACACTTGGAAGGACCAGTGATAGGAGAAACGTCGCAAATTCAGCCTCAGCCCGTTGCCTTAGTTTTATGCTCCGCAGCACAATAGTTTGATTGTTATAGGCCATCGCATATGCTCGGGCGACCAGAAGCACATGCGCAAGCCGTTTAGACGGCGCATAAATCATTGCTTGGTCAACCTTTGCGCGAAAGTTGCTCATCGGTATCAGCCATTACGCATCCCTCTGCAATTTATCTGAAGTCTTCGCCCAAAACACATCGTTACCCGCTGAGTGTGTGGACCGATAAACGCTTAGAGATTGTGCACGATCGTCACTGGTTGTGGTGGCTAATTTGTTCACACACGGGTCATGCGTTCGCCTTCTCGTTTTGTCACAGGTGGTTAGCATTAGCGGGATCAAATTCCAGCTCCGTGGCGTTAGGCCTGCGTTAGTCGGGACTTTGGCCGGGGCGAGAGTTGCGGTGCGGCGATGGC
>CAWJLY010000003.1:0-304132 GCA_963843805.1 uncultured beta proteobacterium | reverse complement strand
CGTGATCTCCACCAGTTCATCGTCGGCGATGAATTCCACCGCATATTCCAGCGTCAACTGAATCGGCGGCGTGATCTTGATCGCATCTTCCTTGCCCGAAACCCGGAAGTTGGTCAGCTGCTTGCCGCGCACCGCATTGACGACCAGATCGTTATCGCGGCTGTGGATGCCGATGATCATGCCCTCGTACAACGGATCGCCGGCCTTGACGAACATCCGCCCGCGGTCGTCGAGCTTGCCGAGTGAATAGGTCACCGCCTCGCCGTCGTCCTGGCTGATCAGCACGCCGTTCTTGCGCCCGGCGATCTCGCCCTTGAAGGCCTCATACCCGTCGAAGATATTGCTGATCAGGCCGGTGCCGCGGGTCAGGTTCAAGAATTCGTTCTGAAACCCGATCAGCCCGCGCGCCGGGATCCGATATTCCAGCCGCACGCGGCCCATGCCGTCCGGCTCCATGTTGACCAGCTCGGCGCGGCGCTCGCCCAGCGCCTGCATCACGGCGCCCTGGTGCTGGTCTTCCACGTCGGCGGTCACCATCTCGATCGGCTCGAGCCGCTCGTCACCTTCCATGCGGAACACGACCCGCGGCTTGCTGACGGCCAGCTCGTAGCCTTCGCGGCGCATGGTTTCCAGCAGGATCGTCAGGTGCAGTTCGCCGCGGCCCATCACCTCGAAGATGCCGTCTTCGTCGGTCTCCGACACGCGCAGCGCCACGTTGCTCTGCAACTCCCGCTGCAGCCGGTCCCACAGCTGCCGGCTGGTGACGAACTTCCCTTCCCTGCCCGCCAACGGCGAGTTGTTGACCTGGAAGTTCATCGTCAGCGTCGGCTCGTCGACGGTGAGCATCGGCAGCGGTACCGGGCGCTCGATTTCGGTGAGGGTCACGCCGATGCCGATGTCTTCGATGCCGTTGATCAGCACGATGTCGCCGGGGCCGGCCTCGGTGGCTTGCTGGCGCTCCAGGCCTTCGAACTTCAGCACCTGGTTGACGCGGGCGATGAACGGGGTGCTGTCGGGGCCGCTGTAGACGGCCACCTGCTGCATGGGCTTCAAGCGTGCCCTGGTTGACGCGGCCGATGCCGATGCGGCCGACGTAGGTGCTGTAGTCGAGGCTGCAGATCTGCAGTTGCAGCGGGTCTTCCGGGCTGCCGGCGTGGGCGGGCACGTGTTCGAGCATGGCGTCGAACAGCGGGGCAAGATCGGTGCCGATCACGCCTTTTTCCAGCGTGGCCCAGCCGTTCAGGCCGGAGGCGAAGACGACGGGGAAGTCGAGCTGCTCTTCGGTGGCGCCGAGTTTGTCGAACAGGTCGAAGGTGGCGTTGATGACGTAATCGGTGCGGGCGCCGGGGCGGTCGACCTTGTTGACGACGACGATGGGTTTCAGGCCCAGCGCCAGCGCCTTCTTGGTGACGAAGCGGGTTTGCGGCATCGGGCCTTCGACGGCATCCACCAGCAGCAGCACGCTGTCGACCATCGACAACACGCGCTCCACCTCACCGCCGAAATCGGCGTGGCCGGGGGTGTCGACGATGTTGACGTGGGTGCCCTTCCACTCGACCGCGCAGTTTTTCGACAGGATGGTGATGCCACGCTCTTTTTCGAGATCGTTGCTGTCCATCACGCGCTCGGCCACTTTCTCGTTCTGGCGGAAGGTGCCGCTCTGGCGCAGCAGCTGGTCAACCATGGTGGTCTTGCCATGGTCGACGTGGGCGATGATGGCGATGTTGCGGATCTGTCGGGTCATTGGGTGCCGATTTTGGAATAACCTGGGATTGTCGGCGATTTGTGCGGTGCGGCAAATTTCAGTGTTGGGGGAAAGCTGCGGTGTGGGGGGATTACGCCAACACAACACCATGACCTTGTCGGGTTGTATCCAAGGGTGGATTTCGTTGCAATCGCAGTTGCAACCGCTTTGGGCCTGCCCTCAGGCCCCGCGAATTGTGGCAAGCTGTGGTTTCGAACTGAGGAGTAGCTCCGTGGGAATACCTGTAGAAGTGCTCGAGGCCGAACTCTTGCAGCTTTCCGAAGGCTGATCGAATCCGCGCCGGTTCGTCGCTCGCCACCGGGTCGTGAGCCGGCCTGGGTGCCGTCGGAGCAGCGACGCGAGAGCAAGCGGACTGGGAGCCTCGCGATTCGTCGATGTTGGGCTTGAACGGCCAGGCCCCACAGCGCGAAGGTGCGTGCCGCGCAGATCTGCGCCGAAGCGTGCGATCGACCTTGTCGACCAGCACGCTGCTTCTGCGCGTCGTTGACGGCTTCCACGCTTCGCAGCACGAGCAGGATCATGGCCGTGCTCCGGCGCGTTGCTCGCCGAGTTTGAACGACCTTCGGGAAGCAGCTGCGCCGTAGCCGCTTCCCGGCCTTAGGAAGCTGTAGCCGATGCGCAGATCGGAGCCGATGCCCTGGCGCACCAGCTCGATGTCGGGCCGACCTTTCGCCAGTTGGCCACTCGTTCATGAAGCTGATGCGGCGTGGCCAGCTTCGCGTTGGCGGCGTACTTGGTGATTCGGCACAAAGCCGTCCATCATACGGCGAAAGCTCGCGGTTGCGGTTGGGGGTGTACAGCAGCATCGGGCAGGCTTCACGGCGCGATTCGCTCACGCGGCGCTCAGCACGATGCGGTCCGGCCGCTGATGTCCTCGACGCCGCGCCTTCTTCAGGAGTTCGGGATTACTACGCACGCAAGAACCTCAGTCGCTTGGTCATCGCTTCGTCGGCAGCGCTTCCGTAGGCCAAGACGCGTGCGATCAGCGTTCCTGACCCACAGTGGACTAATCGACGACGACCTTGAAGTCGGTCATAATGCCGGCCATGAGCGCCCCCGGTCAACGTACTGCAGGACGGCGCTGCCTTCTCGATCAGGCCCATGCCGGGCAGGAAATCATCCTGGCAAAGGCTGGGAAGCCCTACGCCCGGTTGATGCCGCTGGCTAACGCGCCAGCGCGCCGTCAGCCGGGGCGCTTGGCAGGACGGCTCGGTGACGATTTCTTCGACGTTTTGCCGGAAGAGGAATTGCGTGCCTGGGAGCCGTGAGTGAGCGAGACCGGCGGCCCGCTTCGGCTGTTGCTCGACACGCACGCACTGATCTGGTGGTGGACTGACGACACGCGGCTGTCGGCTGCCGCACGCAGCGCCATCATGGACGAAGCGAACGAGATCTTCGTCAGTGCGGCCAGCGCCTGGGAACTTGCCACCAAGCAGCGCTTGGGCAAACTCGCCGAAGTGCCGGATGCTGCATCCCGGTTTGCCGAATTGATCGTTGCCGACGGCTTCACATCGCTGGCAATCAATGCACGGCACGCCTTGCGCGCTGGTTCCTGGCCAATCGACCACCGCGACGATCCTTTCGACCGGATGCTGGCGGCACAGAGCGAGCTGGAAGGGCTGACGCTGGTGACATGCGATGCGGCGCTGGTGGCTTTCGGGTGCCGGCGGTTGTGGTGATGGGGGGCCGCGCCTGATGGCGCTGCCCGCCGTCACAAAAGACGCGCGGATCGCGACTGTGCCGTGAGAAGGCCCACCGCTTGTTTGTCGAATGAAACAAAGGTTTCGCCACCGAGCCAGGCGCCTTCGTAGGCAATGACGCCATCGGCGAAATCGCCACCCGCTTCGAGCATCGACAGGCCGGCCTCCACAGCGGGCCGGTTCATTTCCACATTTTTGGTGGCAAGCAACGCACGGATTGCCTGGGCGGCATCCGAGGCTTGAAAGTCATAGACGGAGCGAAGCACCCAGACAAATTCGCACAGGCAGGGTGTTGCCACCGCGATCAATTCGGCGTCGGTCAAGACCTTGGCTGCGACCCTTGCCTGGACGGGATCGTCAGCCACGACCGCACGAACGAGGACGTTGGTATCGACAGCGATCTTCACGCGCGACCTGCCCAAGCTTGCGCCGCCGCAGTGTTGATTTCTTCAAGGGTGGCAAGCTTTTTTGTCTTGCCGGCGAGCAAACCGACAAAGTTGTCGATGGTTGCGGCAGGTCGGGCCGCTGTGAGCATGCCCCGGCCGTCTGGCAGTAGTTCGAGCTCGATCTTTTCTCCGGGCCGTATCCCGAGGTGTTGCAGCACGTCTTTTCGGAACGTCACCTGCCCGCGCACGGTGACAGTCAATGTGGCCATGGGGATCCTCTCGAAATGCTGTCGTGATCAGAGTGTCATGCAACTTCGCCTTACCGAACGGACACCAACTGAAATGGACCGAAGTGCATCGCGTTGACCAAGGTTCCGATTGACACCCGAAGTGGGGAGTCGCAGCGACAAACCGCTGCGTAGACTGGATTCATACACAGTCTGGGCTCCCCGACATTGCCCAGAAATTTGAGCCATCGGGCCAAGCGCAAAATCTTTGCGATCGGTCTGAACCTGAAGCAGTCCTCCTTTCCGTTGGAGAGTGCGATGAACCCAGTAGCCGCCCCCTGCCCTTTTCAACCCCGTCTGTCGTCGTCGGCCTGCCCGCCGCTGTGGGACCTGTTGAAGGGGATGTGTCGCTCGTCCGATCGGGCAGCCAAAGCGTCATCGCCGCCAATCCGGAGGCCGGCATGAGGCTGTCGATGAAGACGTTGCTCCGCTGGCTGGCGGCCCTGGGCGCGCCGATGCTGGTGATGGTCGCCAGCGGCCAAGCCGCCGAGCCGCATGTCCCCGTCGTCTGGACCAAATTCGTCAAAGTGGCCGGGCAGACAGAGCCGATCCCCGAGCAGTGGCTCGACACGGAGGAGGCGCGTATCGCGCATAACTTGAAGCTGCCAGACGAGGTGGCGAAGACGGTGCCGTTTGATTTTGGCAAGGCGAAATTGAGGGCGTGGTTGCCGGGGGTGCCCGAACGTCAGCCGGCAGTATTTCGAGCATCTTTGTGATACGGAGGCTGGGGAGTGGTTACTCAGAATCGATCCTGGCCAACCCGGGATCTATAACGCGCGCCCAATGCCCGCTTACAGCACGGCACAGGCACAAGCGCGATTCGATTGGGAGGCACCCGTTGTGCAGCGGCAGAGGCATAACTCGCAAGACAATATCCTTACTGGCGGTTTCGTTGGTCAACTCACCCAGTCTTACTTACGAGTTTGTTGAAGAGCCACGGCGAATGGTTATTGGCAAGCCGATATCCTGAGCCTTATATTCAGATGTCCGGATATCGAGTCAAAATTTTAAGCGACGATCCTCCAGAGCCAGTCCTATGAAGATGTTGGAATTAGACCGACCAAGCGCCGCGATTGCGTTCACTTGGAGAGGAACGAAGCGAATTCTGGATCGCGAAAATTCGATATCTGGAGCTGAATCAATTGTTTACGACAAACGCACACAGGAAGTTATCGGACGTGCGGCGGCAATTCATCTTTGGACCTCCCGTATAAAGATCGCCCAACAGTAATTCTTGGTTGCAAGGTGCCGTTTGTAGTCGCGCTAGCTTACAACAGCTACGGTGGGGAACACGTTGCACGCTTACCCTTTCTCGTCGCTCCTCCAAAAGTCATGCCTAAACGATTTCGCGAGTATCTACACAAGACTTGCACCCCATGCCGCCAAAAGCAGTCGACAGTTAAAAATTGAGAGGACACGAAATGGCCAACCTGAACAGCTGCGGATCTCTACGACTACTACTTCAGCAGGTTGCTGCTGAGTCGTACCTGGAACAGGATTCACAGTATTCGGCGCCGCCGCTTCGAATCAGTTGCGAATTGGCGCAAATCGTAAGACGCTTGGGAATCCCATCAACGGCCAATACATTGGGTATACTAGGCTAACCGATGCGCAAATCTCCGACTTTGATTCGAAATTTCAAGTTTTGCATCAATTGTCGGATGACCCTACCAGCCCATCCAGAATAGTAGGCGATGGCAATAACAAGCCAAATATCCTTCCAAATACGGGTTTCTCTGCCACTCTTATTCAGAAAAAAGATACCCTTGGAAACCTGACTAACTCTACACAATCGCAATTCGATCTACCGAGTTCCAAACCGCCGCCAATGGTGGAGATCGGGAGAGAGACGTATCCGGCGCAGATTTGACGGAGGTCTCATTTAACGGATTTGCACTTGCCCAACTGGATGCGTTGGAGCAGTATTACGCTTGGCTCCGGAGCAGACCAAATCTTCTCCCGGATGGCGCAATACTAAACGTGACCGGTTACAGCCTTGGAGGTCACTTAGCAACGATTTTTACGGAAATTCATTCCGCTCCGAATAGAACAGAGCGAATCGTCTTTGGGGAGACAGTAACTTTCAATGGTGCTGGGCGCGGCACTTGGAATACGGTATCTGGCAGTTTAGAACAGATGATCATGTTCTTTCGCCAAACTCTGAAAGACCCGGATTATGCCAGAACCATGGTCAATGATTCTAATCGAGCGTTATGGCTTGCAGCTGATAAAGTAAAAAACAGTCCGATCAATGACACCTCAATATACGCGGATTCTCGCTATCATTGGGCGCTCAATGCGACGCGTGTCAAATTCGGTTCCGGAAATGTCGTCCATTTTCTAAAAAATCTGTTCAATAACGAGTCAGATGGGGGTGAAACTAACTCATTCATCGATGGCCAAAGTCACCCAGGTTTTCGGATACGAAACTATTCGCAACTGGAATTCGTCGCCAACTCCGGCACCCACGGCAAAACTGTCCGGGTCGCGATCGAGTCTCAGCCGTCGCAGTCGAGGGCTTTTTTAAAGATTTTTTGTACGACTCGGAAGCGGTCACGCGTTAACTTTGCTGGGTGATTCTCTGGCTCTTCAGCGCGCGATGCTTCAGCTTGACCCATCGTTCTCACTTCAGAAATTTTTTCCCATTATTGAAATCGCCACCAACCGGACCCCTGCAGGTTTTTTCAAAATGCCAATTACGAATTCGATGCACTTGAAAATATTCTGGATGGCCTGCGCCGGGTCTTAACCGACTCAAGAGCAGAGAAAACTGTAGCCTTGGAGGGAGCAGGAGGATTTGGAGACTGGGATACTCGCAACAAATTCCATAACAATTTAAAGGCGCTAACGGACAGTGAAGCTTCTGGAAAGTTGATCGGAAAACTACGCATCAGCCCTTCTCTCGGCGAGCTGAGTTCCCAGGCAAGGACGGATTTCGGCGCGTTCACCAGCCTGGTTTCGCTGAGCCCAGTTGTGGTGTCGACAGACATCCCCGGGGTTTTGGAAGCCGCACTGAGCACGGTATGGGGCAGCACCTACACGACTTGGCAGGCCGACAAATCGTTGAGCCAGGCGGACCGCGACGCCGGGCGAGAAACGTTTTCCACCAACTACTTGAAGGATCGGGCAGAGCTGCTCTACTGGCTCAATTTCCGCAACGAGACCAACAATACCTTCACCACCATCCTGGACACGAATGCCGGCAATCGTCTTTTCCGCAACGAGGACCCGCGGCTGCCGGTTGAAATCAGGCTCGGCACGGATCTGGTCACCCCCGACAGCGCCCGCCGGCAGACATTGTTCGGCAGCGTCGCGAACGAGGTTCTTTCTGGCGGTTCCAAGCAGGATCATTTGTACGGCGGCCTCGGCAACGACAACCTGAACGGCCTTGCCGGCAATGACTACCTCGAAGGCAATGCCGGGCTGGACGTGCTGAACGGCGGCGACGGCAACGACACCTTGCTCGGGGGATCAGACGCCGATGTTCTGGACGGCGGCCTAGGCAACGACTCGCTGCTCGGCGGCCAGGGCCTCGACACCTACATCATGAACAACGGCTGGGGATTCGACAGCATCGTCGACAGCGATGGTCTGGGCAAAATCCAGGTCGAAGGCCTGGGCGTGCTCAACGGCACCGCGGCCTACAAGGTCGGCGATGGCATCTGGCAGACAGCAGACAAACGACTGAATTTCACCGAGGTTGCCGTTGACGCATCGCACAACGACCTGTTCATCACCTTCAAGGATCGCAATGACGTGATCCGGGTGGGCAACTGGAAACCAGGCCAACTCGGCATCACACTGGGCACCGCCGCGGCGCCAGCGCCAGCACCTGGCGTGCCGTACGTGGGTGATTTCCAGAAGTTGACCACGTCGGGTGGCGCACAGTTCGCCATGTCGGCCGACGGCAATTACACGAGTGCGGGTGCGCAGGCCGGGGCGGCCGACCTGATTGGCGGCTCGGCAGCGGCCGACAGCATCAGCGGGATGGCCGGTGACGATGCGCTGCTTGGCCGCGGGGGCGACGATTTCATCGATGGCGGGCTTGGCAACGATGTTCTGCACGGCGGGATGGGCGCCGATACGCTGGTGGGCGGCGCCGGCAACGACTTCATCTTCGGATCGAGCAATGGCTTGATGTCGTATCCGACCAAGCACGTCGTACACGCCGCCGCCAATTACCCAGCCGGTTGTGTTGGGCCGTGGATTCAATTGGATTGCCCAGTCGGCCGGGCCGGATGCGGAAGGCATCCATCCTGCAACCCTCAGCGTCAGCGTGATCGGCGACCAGCAGGCAGGCGATGCCGGCAATCTGATCGATGCAGGGCCGGGCCTGGACTTTGTGCTGGCCGGCACCGGCAACGACACCGTGCACGGTGGCGACGACGCCGACGAAATCACCGGCATGGGCGGCAATGACATCCTGTACGGCGACGCGGGCAACGATCGCATCTTCGGCGACGGCGGGGCAGACAACCTGCCGGGCGCCGTGGGCTACACGGCGTCCAATCAACAGGGTGCCGACATCATCGATGGCGGCGCCGGTAACGACACCCTGATCGGCCAGGGCGGTGACGACGCGGTTTACGGCGGACTCGGCAACGACAAGTTGTGGGGCGACGACCGCAATCACGATCGACACGCCGATGGCGGTCAACGGCAACGACTACCTCGACGGTGGCGACGGCGACGACGAGCTGGTGGGCGGCGGCCGCGATGATGTGCTGGTCGGTGGCGCGGGCGCCGATTGGCTGTGGGGCGATGGCGGCGGCACGCCGGGGGCCGGCATCGTGGCGCTGGATCCGTCGTTTCATGGCGACGACCGGCTCGACGGCGGTGACGGCGACGACTACCTGCAAGGCGAAGGCGGGGCCGATTGGCTGCTGGGCGGCAGCGGCAACGATTGGTTGTTCGGCGACAGCGATGAAGCTCGACTTGCCATCGGCTTTCACGGCGATGATTACCTCGACGGCGGCGCCGGCGACGATGAGCTGACGGGCGGCGGCGGCCACGACACGCTGATCGGCGGCATCGGCAACGATCGGCTTTATGGCGACGGGTTGGGCGTGTTCGCCGGTCACCTGGGCAACGACTGGCTCGATGGCGGCGCCGGCGACGATTTTCTGGACGGCGGCAACGGTGCCGACACCCTGCTCGGCGGCGAAGGCCGAGACCTGTTGATCGGCGGCATTGGCAACGACCTGCTGATCGGCGGCGCAGGCGGCGACGAGATGCGCGGTGGCGATGGCGACGATACGTATGTGATTGCTGCGTCCGACGCGGCCGACGTCTATGCCGACAACATCATCGACGTTGCCGGGCACGACGTGATCGATTTCAAAGGCGTCAACCTGGCCGACATCCAGGTAATCGGCCGGTGTCGACGGTCCGCTGACGCTGGCCTGGAGCAGCGAGCAGGGAGTCGTGATCGACAACGGCCTGAGCTCCGAGCATCCGACGCATCGAGACCGACACCGGCGGCTTGTCTTTCGAGGCCCTGGTCGGCTCGCGCCTGAAGACGCCGGTCACGGTCGCCTCCAATGCGCCAGGCGGCCAGCTGCTGGGCGGTGCGAAGGCCGATCAACTGACGGTGTCGCATCAGGATGCGCGGATCCATGCCGGCCAAGGCAATGACGTGATCAATTTGAATACCGGCGCCGGCGCCACCTGGCGATGTCGCTCGGTGATGGCCTGGACGACGTTCGCGCCATCCGGCGCAATCAGCCGGCGCAATCGGGTAGCCCGGCGCCGCTCAATGTGCTCGAGCTCGACGAAGGCTTCGACGGCGCTGACCTGAAGATCTACCGCGTTGCATCCGACAACTTTGTGTTGTCGTTGAACGCCATCGGTGATGGTTTGCGCTTCACGGCCGGCCGACGCCTCGGGCCGTCCGCTCAGCGGCGCGCAGCCGGTCGACGAGATCAGGCTGGCCGACGGCAGCACCCTGAGCTGGCAGCAGATCGTCGACCGCAGTGTCGACGTGATGCCATCGGCCACCGCAGGCAACGACGATCTGACACTGACGCCGATCGGCGACTACGATCTCCGGCCTGGCCGGCAATGACCGCATCGATGGCCGGGCAGGCAACGACACCATCTACGGCGATCGCGGCAACGACACGCTGATCGGCGGCCTCGGCGACGATGCCTTGTACGCCGGCCGCGGCGTCGACTCGCTGATCGGCGGCGCCGGCAACGATTCGCTGATCGGCGGCGACTTCGATTCGAGAGACTTTCTCGATGGCGGCGAAGGCGACGACCAGTACCAGTTCAGCCTCGGCTACTACACCGGCGTTTCGCGGAACGGCGATCGACACCTCGATCGACTTCGAACGATAGCTACCACGTGCGCAATACCGGCTGGATCGGCGGCGGCGAAGTACCAGACCTGGACGATCGACGATTTCGGCGGCAGCAACGATCGCCTGCAGTTCTATTCGACCAATATCACGCCGCAGAACACCACCGTCAGCTCGACCGGCAATGGCTTCAAGCTGCAGACATGGAACCTGATCGTCGACATCCGCAATGCGGTCGACCCGTCGGCAATGCCGGCGCCGGCCATATCGAGACCATCCGGTTCAACGACGGCACGGTCTGGACCTTCGACCAGTTGCGCAGCAAGAGCCTGGTGGCGACGACAGGCAACGACAGCATCATCGGTTTCGCTATCGGATGATGTGATCGACGGCGGCGCCGGCAACGACAGCTTGTTCGGCATGGGCGGCAATGACTCGCTGCGCGGCGGCGCCGGCTACGACTATCTGGACGGCGGCACCGGCAACGATACGCTCGACGCCGGGGCCGATGGCGGCAGGATGATCGGCGGGCCGGGCGACGACATCTACCAGGTGAAGGCCGGCGACGGCGACGTCAAGATCGGCTCGATCTTCAGCAGGGCGGCACGACGACCGCGGGCTTCGACATCCTGCAGCTGGCGGCCAACCCGACCGATGTGACGGTGTCGTTCGTGCCGAGCACGTCGATACGGATATCGCCGACCAGATCGACAGCGTCGTCGTGCGCTGGAAGATCCAACAGCACGACCGTCACCTTCAGCGCCCTCGGCACCCGCGCTGGCGTGGTCGATCCGGTCGAGCAGATCCGTTTTGCCAATGGCTCGACGATCGACGTCGGCGCGTTGGTCGCGGCAACGGTGGCAGCGCCGACCAGCGGAAACGACGTGATCCGGTTGACCTCGTTGGACAGCAGCATCGACGGCGGAGCCGGCAACGATACGATCACCGGTCGCGCAGGCCACGACACGATCCGTGGCGGAGCCGGCAACGATCTGCTCGACGGTGGATATGGCGACGATTGGCTCGACGGCGGCGCGGGCGACGACAAGCTCATCGTCGGGCCGGGCAACGATACCGTCGCATTCGGTGTCGGCTCAGGCCACGACACGATGATCGGCGGCTGGGGCGCCACCGTGCAACTTGGCGGATCCATCAAGGCATCAGACCTGCAGTTGCAGTGGCGCGATGTCGCCTACTCTCCGATATACGACTCGTCGGGACAACGGAGCCCCTGGCCAACTGCCGAGGCTGTTCTGCGGCTTTCGGTCAACGGCGGATCGGACTGGCTCGACTCGACGGTTGATTGGCGCGGTGGATCCAAAACCACTCTGGCGGGATTGCAATTCAACGATGGCACGACCTGGGACAGGCAGGCTGTTTACGCCGCAGCCAACCGCGGCACGACAGGCAGCGATCTGCTGTTCAATGGCGCCGACGGTGCGCAGCTGACCGGTGGCGATGGCAATGACACCTTGTACGGCGTGGGGAACGGCTCCGTACTACGTGGCGACGGTGGAAACGACTGGCTGTTCGCCGCCGATGGCGCAGCCCGCCTGATCGGCGGCACGGGCAACGACACCTTGTTTGCAGATGCCGGAACCAATACGGTCGTCTACTCGCGTGGGGATGGGCTCGACGTGCTGGATTCGACCCGCGGTACCCGCACGATCATCGAGTTCGGCAGCGGCATCGCGCCCAATGATGTCGGCATCAGCGCATCCGGCAACTCAGTGGTTCAGTTCGGTCTGGCCAGCGGTGGATCGATCAGCCAAGTGCAGGTCGACTACGTTCGGCAGTTGCCCGACGAAATCCACTTCGCCGAAGGCACGATCTGGACGCGGGACCAGATTCTGCGGAAGTTGTTCAGTGGAACTGCTGGCGCCGACGTGATCAGCGGGTTCCGCGATGCGGATTTCATCACCGGCGGTGCGGGGGATGACGATTTGAGCGGAGGGCTCGGCTCCGATACGCTGGACGGCGGCGCGGGCGATGACGCGTTGCGGGCCGGTGATTGGTCAGGATTTTCTGGCCGTCAGGATACCGACGTGCTGATCGGCGGCGCCGGCAATGATCGGCTGTTTGGCGGGCCTGGCGGCAATGTGTACCGGTTCGATCCGGGATTTGGGCAGGACGTGATCGAGAACCAGCCGACCGCCCTGGGCGCCATCGTCGAATTCGGGGCCGGCATCCTGGCCAGCGACATCGTCTGTTCGCCCAGCTACGGCGGCCGAATTGTGCTTCGCTTGCAGACCACGGGCGACACGGTGCAATTGATGCTCAATGCCAACGACCAGGTACGGTTTGCCGATGGCACGACGTGGAGCCGGTCGGATGTCGACGCCCGCATCGTCTATGCCGCTACGGCAGGCGACGATTTCATCATGGGTACAGCGGGCGCCGATACCTTGGACGGACTGGCCGGCGACGATTCGATCGAAGCCGGCGGCGGCAACGACCTGGTGATGGGCAGCAGCGGCAATGACACGTTGTTCGGCGATGCGGGCAACGACACGTTGATTGGCGGGCCGGGCAACGACATCATCGGCGATTCGGCGGGTGATGACCGCTATGTGTTCAACCCGGGTGATGGCATGGACCAGATCGATGACTCGGCGGGCACTGCGGATGTACTGGCGCTGGGTGGCGGGTTCACGTCGGCCGGCGTGCAAGTGGTGGCCGACGTGGCTGGCGCGAATGCCGGCCGCTACCGATTGACATTCGGCGCATCTACCGACGGGGTCACGCTTCACAGGCATCGAGTCGGTGACGTTCGCCGACGGCACCCTGTGGAGCCGCGCCACCATCGACGCGCTGGCCAGAACCGCCATCGGCACCGCCGGCAACGATGTGCTCAACGGGACTGCGAACGCAGACACCTTGAACGGCCTGGCGGGCAATGATCAGCTGAACGGCCTGGCCGGCAACGACCGGCTCGACGGCGGGCCGGGCAACGACACGATGAGAGGCGGTGCCGGCGACGACATCTTTATCGTCGACAGCGTCAGCGACGTCGTGATCGAGAACGCTGGCGAGGGCAACGACCGTGTGATTGCCAGCCTATCGTTCACGCTGCTGAACGTGAACAACGTCGAAGCGCTGGAGTTGTCCGGCTCGGCGCCGATCAACGCGACCGGCAACAGCCTGGCCAACGTCTTGACGGGCAACGCAGCGGCCAATGTCTTGAATGGCGGTGTGGGCGCCGACACGATGACCGGCCGGCAAGGCAACGACACCTATGTGGTCGACAACATCGGTGATGTCGTGATCGAGCAGCCTGGCGAGGGCATCGACCTGGTGCAGAGTTCGATTTCGTACACCCTCGGCAACGATGTCGAAAACCTGACCCTCACCGGCAGCAACGCCATCAACGGTTACGGCAACTCACTGGCCAACATCGTGCTCGGCAACGCCGGCGCCAACAAGTTATATGGCCTGGCGGGCAGCGATACCCTGGATGGCGGCGCGGGTGCCGACACGATGACCGGCGGCGCGGGTGACGACTGGTATGTGGTCGACAACAGCAAGGACTCGATCGTCGAGGTGGCCAACGAGGGCATCGATACCGTATCGGCGAAGCTCAGCTGGACACTCGGTGCCAACCTCGAGAACCTGATCCTGCTCGGCACAACCAATCTCAGCGGAACCGGCAATACCTTGAACAACCGGCTGACCGGCAATGCCGCCGGCAACACGCTGACCGGTGATGCCGGCAACGATACGCTCGATGGTGGTGCCGGCAACGACAAGCTGATCGGCGGCACTGGCGACGATCTGTATATCGTCGACGCCAGCGGCGATGTCATTACCGAAGTTGCCAACCAGGGTCATGATTCGGTGCTGGCCAGTGCGTCGTACACATTGGCGAGCAATGTCGAGAACCTGACGCTGACCGGCCCCAACGCGATCAATGCGACGGGCAATACGCTGAACAACGTGCTGGTCGGCAACGGCGCCGTCAACACCTTGAACGGCGGTGCCGGCGACGACACGCTCGATGGTGCGGGCGGCAACGACATCCTGATCGGCGCGGCCGGCGCCGACACCTACCGGTTCGGCTTGGGCAGCGGCGTCGATACGATCCAGGACAACGATGCCACCGCCGGCGTCAAGGACCGGATCGAGTTCGTCGGCAGTGTGCGGCAAAGCGACGTGGCCTTCGCCAAGTCCGGCAACAACCTCGAGGTGCTGCTCAATGCATCGGCCGGTGCCGACAAGCTGGTGATCCAGAACTGGTACCTCGGCAATGCGTGGCACGTGGAGGAGTTCCGGTTCACCGACGGATCGGTGCTGCTCGACAGCCAGGCGCAGAACCTGGTCTCGGCAATGGCGAGCTTCGGCGCGCTGGGCAGCGAGGCATCGTCGACGATGTTTGCTCCGTCGACCCGCAACAATCATCAGATGGCGCAGGGGATGCTGACGGCGTCGGTGATTTGAGGAGACGCTGAACAAGCGGGTGCCGCGTGTCATGGCCGACCTGCACGGTGCGGAAAACCTCAGGGGCGTGGGTCAGCGGCTGGACCGGTCGAATCGAGCAGACCTTGCACCTCGATCGGGCTCAGCAGGCGGTCGCTGATCAGCTCGCCAGCGGTAATGTGGCCGCTGCCGAGAAAAGCTTTCGGTTCGGGGCCGTAGACGCGCAGATGCGGCGCGTCGGGCAGCGGCAGGCGGCGGCGGACGCCGCTGAGGAAGCGGGCGGCGTCTTCCGCTGGCAGACGGACGATCGGCCAGTCGGCCAGCAGCATGTCGGCAGGATGAAGCGCGGCATCGCGGCCGGCCTCATCCATGGCTTCGAGTTGCTCCAGGGTCAGCGCGTTTGCTAGCGTCAGCGGGCCGGTTTCGGTGCGGCGCAGGGCCGCCAGGTGCGCGCCGCAGCCGAGTGCCTTGCCGATATCTTCGGCCAGGGTGCGGATGTAGGTGCCCTTGGAGCAGCGGATGTCCAAAATGTAGCGGTTCGCGCCGAGGTTCTGATCAGGAATCGGGCCGTGCGGCGTGGGCTCGGGCTGCGGCTCGGATCGGGCCTGGGCCTGGGCCTCGGCCTGGAGCCTGTGACCTGGGCCTGGGCCTGAGCCTGGGCCTGGGCCTGGGCCTGAGGCTGAGGCTGTGGCTGGGGCTGGGCTCTGACTGGCTGTGGCTGTGGCTGGGCTGAGGCTGAGGCTGAGGCTGAGGCTGGTGTTCTGTGGGAGCGCCTTCAGGCGCGATGGATTGTCGGTCCACCTCTGCTATCGCGCCTGAAGGCGCTCCCACATGAGGCGCGATGGATTGTCGGTCCACCTCTGCTGTCGCGCCTGAAGGCGCTCCCACATGATTCGGACCATCGACACCTGCGATCACCGTGATGGCATGAATCGTTACCTGCCGTGCGTCGCGGTCGACCTCGATGCCGGCGCGGGCATATTCGTAAAGCGGTTTGCCGTCGCGCTTCAATGCCGAATACATCGGCGGCAGCTGGTCGATCACGCCGATGAATCGGGCGCAGGCGGCTTCGACGTCGGCGCGGGTGATCGGGCTGCCGTCGGCAAGCTCGACCGGGCGGGTTTGGGTAACCTCGCCTTCGGCATCGGCGGTCGTCGTGCTGATGCCGAGCTGGATCGTCGCGATGTAGCGCTTGTCGGCATCGAGGCTGACTTGCGAGAACTTGGTGGCGGCGCCAAAACACAGCGGCAGCAGGCCAGTCGCCAAGGGGTCGAGCGTGCCGGTGTGGCCGGCTTTTTCAGCGCGCAACAGGCGCTTGGCCTTTTGCAAGGCGTCGTTGCTCGACAGGCCCAGAGGTTTGTCGAGCAGCAGGACGCCGTGGACCGGACGGCGAATCGTGCGCGGGCGGGGGGTGTGGGGTTTGGACATGTAGGGCGTTGCCGTGCCGCGTGTGGGGGGTTTGCGTCTGCGGGTGGGCTCCCACCGAGCTAGCAAGGGTCAAGATAGCGGTGCCTGCGAGTGGGATCGGGGCGGCGCGTTACCCCTCACCCTACCCTCTCCCCAGAGGGGCGAGGGAAATTCAATTCGGCGACAAACGGTTTCTCCGCTGTTACCCCCTCGCCCCTCTGGGGAGAGGGCTGGGGTGAGGGGCCGGCGCCCCACCATCGCCACCGCGCAGCCAAGTTCAAATCCCCCAAGCCCCGCAACCCTCAACCCTTCGCCTCCATCGGGCCCACTCTGAGGAGAAGGAATTCGCGGGACCGCTAACCGGAGTGTTCCCCCTCGCCCCTCCGGGGAGAGGGCTGGGGGTGAGGGGCCGGCGCCCCACGATTCCCACCGCGCAACCAGATCAAATCCCCCAAGCCCTGCCTACCCTCAATCCTTCGCCTGCATCGGTGCACCCTCTGAGGAGAAGAAATTCCCGCCACCGCAGAAACTGGAGTGTTCCCCCTCGCCCCTCCGGGGAGAGGGCCGGGGTGAGGGGCAGGCGCCCCACGATTCCCACCGCGCAGCCAGATCAATCCCCCAAGCCCTTCCACCCTCAACCCTTCGCCTCCATCAGTGTCCCCTCTGAGGAGAAGAAATTCCCGCCACCGCAGAAGCCAGAGTGTTCCCCCTCGCCCCTCTGGGGAGAGGGCTGGGGTGAGGGGCCGGCGCCCCACGATCCCCCCGGCGCAGCCAAGATCAAATTCCGAAACCCCGCCGCGATCCTCAATCCTTCGCCTGCATCGAATTCGCCTGCTTGATCAAGTCGCTCAACTCCGCCGCGCGTTCGGTCGTGCGGTCGAATACGAAATGCAACGTCGGCACCGTGTGAATCTGCAGGCGCTTGAACAGCCCATTGCGCAAAAACCCGGCGGCCTCGTTCAGGCCGATCTCATTTTCTTCAGGGCTGCCGATCAGCACCGAGAAAAACACCTTGGCGTGGGCGTAATCCGCAGTCACTTCAACAGCGTGCAACGTGACCATGCCGATTCGCGGATCCTTCAGCTCACGGATCAGCTCGGCCAGATCGCGCTGGATCTGGTCGGCGATGCGAAAGCTGCGGTTGGGGATGGCGCGTTTGTGTCGCATGGTGCGGTTACAGCGTGCGGGCCACTTCCTTCACCTCGAAGAACTCCAGCTGGTCGCTCTCCTTGATGTCGTTGTAGTTCTTCAGCTTGATACCGCACTCGAAGCCCGATGCCACTTCGCGGACATCGTCCTTGAGGCGGCGCACGCTTTCGACTTCGCCGGTGTAGACCACCACGTTGTCGCGCAGCAGGCGGAACCGGGCACCGCGGCGGACCACGCCCGCGGTGACCATCGAGCCGGCCACCGTGCCGATCTTCGATGCAACGAAGACGGTGCGGATTTCGGCGGTACCGATGATTTCTTCCTTCTGCTCGGGCGCCAGCATGCCGGTCATCGCGGCCTTGACCTCGTCGACCGCGTCGTAGATCACGTTGTAATAACGCAGATCGACGCCATTGCCTTCGGCCAATTTGCGGGCCTGCGCATCGGCGCGAACGTTGAAGCCGATGATCACGGCCTTCGATGCGATCGCCAGGTTGATGTCGCTCTCGCTGATGCCACCGACCGCGGCATGAACGATCTGCACCTTGACTTCGGCCGTGCTCAGCTTGACCAGGCTCTGCACCAAGGCCTCCTGCGAGCCCTGCACGTCGGCCTTGACGATCAATGGCAAGGCCTGCGCCTGGCCTTCGCCCATGGTCTCGAACATGTTTTCGAGCTTGGCGGCCTGGCGCCGGTTGAGCGTGACCTCGCGGTATTTGCCCTGGCGGAAGGTGGCGATTTCGCGGGCACGGCGCTCGTCGGCCAGCACCATGAACTCGTCGCCGGCTTGCGGCACGTCGGTCAGGCCCTGGATCTCGACCGGAATCGACGGGCCGGCTTCGGCGATCGCCTTGCCGTTTTCGTCGAGCATGGCGCGCACCCGGCCGAAGCTCGATCCGGCCAGCACCACGTCGCCGCGCTTGAGGGTGCCGCTTTGCACCAGCACGGTGGCGACCGGGCCGCGGCCCTTGTCGAGCTTGGCTTCGATCACCAGGCCCTTGGCCATGCTGTCGATCGGCGCCTTCAGTTCCAGCACCTCGGCCTGCAGCAGCACCGCCTCGAGCAGCGTGTCGATGCCCTGCCCGCTTTTGGCAGACACCGGCACGAACGGCGAATCGCCGCCGAATTCTTCGGGCACGACCTGCTCGGCCACCAGCTCGCTCTTCAGGCGCTCCAGGTTGGCATCGGGCTTGTCGATCTTGTTCATCGCGACGACCAGCGGCACGCCGGCCGCCTTGGCGTGGGCTGATCGCTTCCTTGGTCTGCGGCATCACGCCGTCGTCGGCCGCCACCACCAGGATGACGATGTCGGTGGCCTTGGCGCCGCGCGCACGCATCGCGGTAAACGCGGCGTGGCCCGGGGTGTCGAGGAAGGTGATCATGCCGCCCGGCGTATCGACGTGATAGGCGCCGATGTGCTGGGTGATGCCACCGGCCTCGCCAGCGGCCACGCGGGCACGGCGGATCTGGTCGAGCAGCGAGGTCTTGCCGTGATCGACGTGGCCCATCACGGTGACGACCGGCGCGCGCGCGACCAATTCGTGCGTGCCTTCGGCTTCGTTTTCTTCCTCGAGGAAGGCATCCGGATCGTCGAGCTTGGCGGCCATCGCGGTGTGGCCCATCTCCTCGACGACGATCATCGCGGTTTCCTGGTCGAGCTGCTGGTTGATGGTGACCATCTGGCCCAGCTTCATCAGGTGCTTGATCACCTCGCCGGCCTTGACGCTCATCTTGTGCGCCAGATCGGACACGCTGATGGTCTCGGGGACGTGCACTTCCTGCACCTGGAACTCGACCGGCGCGACGAAGGTTGACGGCGAACTGTCGTCGCCACCCCGGCCCCCACGGCGGCCGCCGCGCGGCGCGCGCCAGCCCGGGCGGTTGCCACCACCGGCGTTGTTGAGCGTCTTGAGGCCGCGCTTCTTGGCGGCATCGTCGGCCCAGCTCGACGACAGCTTTTCGGACTTGACCGATTTCTTGTCGCCCGGCTTGGCGGCGGCGGTACCCGGCGCGCCAGGCGTGCCGGCGGGCTTGTGGATCGTGCCCTTGATGCCTTCCTTGCCGGGCTCGACCTTGGCGCGGCTCTTCCGGCTTCTTCGCGGTCAGCACCTTTTTCGGCGCATTCATCATCGCGCGGATCGCCGAGGCTTCGTCTTCGGCGGCCTTGCGGCGCTTGGCCAGATCGAGGCCGCGCTGCTTTTCCTCGTCGACGACGTCGGCCGCCTTGATCACGCGCAGCGGGCCTTTCGGCGCCTCCAGCGGGGTCGGGGCGGGCGGTGGCGGCGACGGCTTCCTTGGCGCTGTCGTCGGCGATCGCGGCGTCGCGATCGGGCACTGGCACCGGCTCGCTCGGCGGCGCTGGCTCGTCGGGTTTGGCCGTCTTGGCGGCAGCGCGGCCGCGGTTGCGCGCATTGGCGTTCAGCGCAGCGGCTTCGGCCTCGGACGGCCGCACGTGCAGCGGCGGTGGCCTTGGCTGATTTGGCAGCCGGCTTGGCCGGTCTTGTCGGCCGCCTTGTCGGCAGTCACCCCGGTCTTGGCGGTCTCGAGTGCGGCGGCAGCCTCGGCTGCCGCATCGGCCTAGCGCCTTGGCAGCGGCTTCGCGCTGGCGGGCCTCTTCGGCGGCTTCGCGTTCGGCGCGGGCGGCGTCTTCACGCGCCTTGCGCTGGGCTGCCAGCTCGTCCTCCTGCTGACGCAGCGCCTCGGCCTGTTTCTCGGCCTCGGCCTCGCGGCGCGGCCAGATCGGCCTCGTCGTTTTCAGGTGTCTGCTCTTCGACGCCGCTGGGCGAATCGTCGCGCTTGATGAAGGTGCGCTTCTTGCGCACTTCGACCTGGATGGTGCGGGCCTTGCCAGACGCGTCGGCCTGCTTGATCTCGCTGGTCGACTTGCGCGTCAGCGTGATCTTCTTGCGCTCGCTGCCGGCAGTGGTGCCGTGGCTGGTGCGCAGGTAGTCGAGCAGGCGTTCCTTGTCGACTTCGGTCAAGGCGTCGTCAGTCGACGCCTTGCCGACGCCGGCCTGCTGCAGCTGCTCCAGCAGTGCAGTGGCAGAGCGGTTGAGCTCGGCGGCGAGTTGTGCGACGGTGGTCACGGCCATTGTTGCTTCCTTGCTTTCGTCTTGCTTGTCTTGCGACTTCGGGCGGGTGGTACGTGGAGGGCGGTCTGCAGCAGGCTCAGGTGGTGAACCAGTGCTCGCGCGCCTTCATGATCAACACCTTGGCATCTTCTTCGCCGATGCCGGTCATCTCGGTCAGTTCGTCGACGGCCAGGTCGGCGAGGTCGTCACGCGTGTTGACGTTGCCGTCGGACAGCTTGACGATCAGTTCAGGGGTCAGGCCTTCGAGGTCGCGCAGATCCTGCGAGACATCGTCGACGCGTTCTTCCTCTGGCGATCTCCATCGTCAGCAGCGCATCCTTGGCACGGGTGCGCAGCTCGTTGACGGTGTCTTCGTCGAAGCCTTCGATCTCGAGCATTTCCTGCATCGGCACGTAGGCCACTTCTTCGAGGCTGGAAAAGCCCTCGGCGATCAGGATGTCGGCGACCTCGGCATCGACGTCGAGCTTGTCGACGAAGATGGCGCGAACGCTTTCGGATTCGGCGATCCTGCTTGGCGGTCGATTCCTCGGCCGTCATGATGTTGATTCGCCAGCCGGTCAGCTCGCTGGCGAGCCGGACGTTCTGGCCGCCACGGCCGATCGCGATGGCCAGGTTTTCTTCGTCGACGACGACGTCCATCGCGTGACGTTCTTCATCGACGACGATCGACTGCACATTGGCCGGCGCCAAGGCGCCGATCACGAATTGCGCCGGGTCGGCCGACCACAACACGATGTCGACCCGTTCGCCGGCCAGCTCGTTGGTCACGCCATTGACGCGTGAGCCGCGCACGCCGACGCAGGTGCCGATCGGGTCGACCCGCTTGTCGTGCGAGACGACGGCGATCTTGGCGCGGCTGCCTGGGTCGCGGGCGGCGTTCTTGATCTCGAGCAGGCCTTGCTCGATCTCGGGCACTTCTTGCGCAAACAGCTCGATCATGAAGCCGGGCGCGCTGCGCGACAGCAGAATCTGCGGGCCCCGCAAGGTCGGGTCGACCTCGGCCAGGTAGGCGCGAACGCGGTCGCCGGTGCGCAGGTTTTCCTTCGGGATCATCTCGCTGCGGCGCAGCCGGCCTTCGACGCGGCCCGACTCGACGATGATGTCGCCCTTGTCGAGGCGCTTGACGGTACCGACGAAGATCTTTTCGCCACGCGACAGGAAATCGGTCAGCAGCTGCTCGCGTTCGGCGTCGCGGATCTTCTGCAGGATCACCTGCTTGGCAGCTTGCGCGCCGATGCGGCCGATCGAGACCGAATCAACCGGCTCTTCGATGTAGTCGTCGACCTCGATGTCGGGGATCTGCTCGGCGGCCTCGAACAACAGGATTTCGGAATCGGGCAGCTGCAGGCCGGCCTCGTTCGGCACCACATGCCAGCGGCGGAAGGTTTCGTACTCGCCGGTGTCGCGGTCGACGCTGACACGGATATCGACTTCGCCGCCATGCAGCTTCTTCGACGCCGAGGCCAATGCCGATTCGACAGCGCCGAATACGACCTCCAGCTCGACACTCTTCTCGCGCGAAATCGCGTCCACCAGCATCAACAACTCGCGATTCATTTGTCACGACCTCCGTCTACTTGATCACCCGTTACCAGCTCGTTGGCTGGTGACGTCGATGGGGCCGCCTGCTGCTGCTCGGCAGCTTCTGCAAAGCGGCGCCCCTTGAAATCCAATACCGGCACCAGCCGGGCCTCGCGGACCTCGGCGAGGGTGAAGGTGAGGGCTTGCCGGGTGGGCGATGCCGCAAGCGCGGCCGTGGCCGCTGTGGCAACGCCATCGACGGCCGGTTGGGGTTGACTGAGCGGCTTCAGCCGCGCCTTGACCCGCTTGGAACCCCCCACCGGCTTCTTCTCTCCGCCCAACACCACCCGCCACTGCCCTTCCTGTTCCCCATGCTCCAACACGCCCTGATATTTCTTCCGCCCCTGAAACGGCAGCTTCAACGTCAACGCCACCTGCTCGCCCACGAAGCGCTGGTAATCGGCCTCGCGCTTCAACGGCCGATCGAGCCCCGGCGACGACACCTCGAGCCGCTCGTACGGCGCCACCTCGACCTCCAGCACATGCTGCAACTGCCGCGTCACTTTTTCGCAATCGTCGACCGTGATGAACTCGCCGATACCGGTGTCGTACGCCTTGCCCGGGATGCGGTCGATCGACACGCGCAGCAAACCACCCGCGGTGCGCTCGGTATCGACCAAGTCGTAGCCGAGGGCGGTCACGGTGCGTTCAACGGCGTCCAGCCAGTTCACGAAATGCGGGTTCTTTTCAGGGTAATTGATCGATTCAAAATCGATCAGGCAAAAAAAATGGGCCGGAAGAATCCGCCCATGCAGCTTTCTTGGAAAACCAGCATTGTAGCGCGTTGCAGGGGGGATTTCAACCGCCAGCAAACCGAGACACAATGTGCCGACTTGTTTCTCGGAGACCACGCATGGGCTTTCTAGCCGGCAAGCGGTTGTTGATCACGGGGGTGCTGTCGAACCGGTCGATTGCCTACGGCATTGCGCGCGCCTGTCACCGCGAGGGCGCGGAGCTGGCGTTCAGTTATGTCGGCGAGCGCTTCAAGGACCGGATCACCGGCTACGCCGCCGAGTTCGGCTCGACGATGGTCTTCGACTGCGATGTGGGCGACGACGCGCAGATCGATGCCATGTTCAGCAGCCTGGCGCAGAGCTGGCCGCAGTTCGACGGTTTTGTCCATGCCATCGGCTTTGCGCCGCGCGAGGCGATCAGCGGCGACCTGCTGGATGGCTTGTCACGCGAGGCATTCCGGATTGCCCACGATATATCGGCGTACAGCTTTCCAGGCATGGCCAAGGCTTCGAAGAGCCTGTTGCGGCCGGGCAGTTCGTTGCTGACCTTGACCTACCTGGGCTCGGTGCGGACGGTGCCGAACTACAACACGATGGGGCTGGCCAAGGCCTCGCTGGAGGCCAGCGTGCGCTACCTGGCCGCGGCGTTGGGCCCGCAGGGCGTGCGCGTCAACGGCATTTCGGCCGGGCCGATCAAGACGCTGGCGGCGTCCGGAATCAAGGGTTTTGGCAAGATGCTCGAGGCAGTCGCCAAAACCGCGCCGCTCGGGCGCAACGTGACGATCGACGATGTCGGCAATGTGGCGGCGTTCTTGTTGTCGGACCTGGCGGCCGGCGTGACGGCGGAGATCACCTATGTCGATGGCGGGTTCAGTCACGGTGATGGGTGGTGTGGACGCGGCCGCGGAAAGCTGAATCGCTCGACGACCCGCACCCTCATGACCACCATCAATCTGCTCGGCGATATCGGCGGCACCCATGCGCGCTTTGCGCTGCAGACGGGCGACGACGACGGCGTGTTTCGCGATGAGACGGTGCTCGACTGCGACGAATTTTCGGGCGTGATCGAGATGGCCGAGCACTATCTGCGCCACCACACCGCCCTTGCGCCGACCGCAGCAGCCATTGGCATCGCGGCGCCGGTGACGGCCGATCAGGTTGCCATGACGAATCGGGAGTGGCGCTTTTCGACCGCGGCGATGAAGGCGGCATTGGGGCTGGAGCGGCTGCTGGTGCTGAATGATTTCACCGCGCTGGCACTGGCGCTGCCGGCACTCGGCGACGATGAGTTGCGGTCGGTCGGCGACGGGATGCCGGCACTCGACGCGGCTTGGGGGCTGCTCGGCGCCGGAACGGGTCTGGGGGTTGGCGGCTTGCTGCCGGCGGGCGATGGCGCCTACAGCGCGATCTCCGGTGAAGGTGGCCACGTGACATTGGCCGGCGCCGATGATTGGGAGGATGCGATCCTGCGCGAATTGCGCCGTGAATTCGGCCGCGCGTCGGCCGAGCGCGCATTGTCCGGGCCGGGAATCGTCAATCTCTACCGGGCCTGCGCCGTGACCGCCGGCACGCCGTTCGAATCGATGAGCGCGCGGCAGATCACCGAGCACGCGAAGAATGGCAGCAACGCAATCTGCACGCAGGCGCTGGATCTGTTTTTCAGGCTGCTGGGCAGCGTGGCCGGTGATCTGGCGCTGACACTGGGCGCGCGGCGTGGCGTTTTCATCGGCGGCGGCATCGTGCCGGCGTTGGGGGAGATGATCGATCGATCCGATTTCCGCGCCCGCTTCGACGCCAAAGGGCGTTACGAGGCCTATCTCTCGCAGATTCCGATTTATGTGATCGACGCCAAATCGCCGCCGGCGTTGCGCGGCACGGCGCAGGCGTTGCGGCAGTGATTGCCTGACCGACGCTCACGGAATCACCACCTCGAGGCCCGGATGGCGCTGGCGCAGCAGTTTGGCCAGTTCCAGCTTGGCGCCCTCGTCGCCATGCACCACCCTCACCTGTTTCGGCGGGCTGCGCATGCGGCCGATGAAATTGAGCAGGTCGGCCTGGTCGGCGTGGGCTGAATAGCCGCCCAGGGTGTGGATGGCGGCGCGGATGGTGAAGCGCTGGCCGTCGAAATCGACATGGCCGCCGCGCGGGCCGTAGGTCTGGATGGCGCGGCCCGGGGTGCCGGCAGCTTGATAGCCGCAGAACAACACGTCGTTGCGGGCCTCGCCGATCATCGCCTTCAAATAGTTGACGATGCGCCCGCCGGCTGCACATGCCGCTGGCAGCGATCACGATCGCCGGGGCGCCGCTGCGCGCCAGCTTGTCGACCATCCGAAGGTGTGATTGATGGTCGGCGACGGTGGTGAGCTGGTCGAAAGCCAGCGGGTGGCGGCCAGCAGTCACGCGCTGACGTGCCTCGGCGTCCCAGTGCGGCTTGAGCTTGGCGTAGCCGGCGGTGAAATCGGCGGCCAACGGCGAATCGACCACGATGTCGAGATCTTTCCAGGCGATGCCGCTGGCCGCCAGGCGATCGCCGTTGCGGTGGATGATGTCTTCGAGTTCGTACAGCAACTCCTGGGTGCGGCCGATGCTGAAGGCCGGGATCAGCAGCGTGCCGCCATTGCCGAAGGCGTGCTCGCACAAGGCCTGCAGGCGCTCGCGACGGTTTTTGCGGCTTTCGTGCACGCGGTCGCCATAGGTGCTTTCGATGACGACGACATCGGCCGACAGCGGCGATTGCGGCGCCGGCAACAGCGGCGTGTAGGGGGCGCCCAGATCGCCCGAAAAGACCACCCGCTGCTTGTCGCCGAGGTGCTCGACATCGAGTTCGACATAGGCCGAGCCGAGGATGTGGCCAGCCGGCTGCAGGCGAACCCGCAGGCTGGGCGAGCCGGCGATCACCGTCTGCCACTGCTTGTATGGCAGCGGCACCAGTTGCTGGCGCAGAAAGGCCAGAAATTTGGCGATCAAGGCCTTGTTGCGGGTGAAGCCGACTTCCAGCGCATCTTCGAGCACCATCGGCAGCAACAGCGCCGATGGCTCGCTGCAATAGATCGGCCCCTTGAAACCGGCGGCCAGCAGATAAGGGATGCGGCCGACGTGGTCGATGTGCACATGGGTGACGATCAAGGCGCGCAGCTTGTCGATCGGGAACGTCACCTCGAGCTTGTCGGGCCCGGCGCCGTCGGGCGAGGTCTCAGCGCCCTGGAACAGGCCGCAATCGATCAGCACCGCCTGCCCGTCGGGCAAGTTCAGTTGATGGCAAGACCCGGTCACACCGCGCACCGCGCCGTGGTGGGTGAAGCTGATGTTCATGGCGTCAGGCCTGTCTGCTATGCCGGAGGTGGCAATGCTGAGGCAAATCGGGCGCTTCTGCGGTGCGGGAATTAGGGATGGCGCATGCCGTTGGGACGAGTGCAAGCGCGCCCGCAGACGTCGGCCGCGGTGTGAAGGCGTGCTTGCTCAGGCGCGGGCGTGCAGCAGGCCACCGACGGTTGGCAGGCCTTCGCTGATCGGCGGCGCGCCTTGCATCGCGTGGGCAAGTTTGTGCATCAGGCCGACCAGGTCGCCTCGGGTAGGTTGGGCGGGCCTGCCATCGGCGCTTGTCGCGCCGGCAAGCGTGACGCCCAGCGAGCGCAACACATCGGCGAATGACTGGTTGAGCTCGCCTGCCGGATCGCCGCTGCTGCCGTCGTCGTCGACCAGGCGGTCGAATTCGCTGCCGTCGGCCTGCAGGCGATCGGCCAAGGCCTCGATTCGCCCACCGAGTACTTCGCGGCTGCGGCTGAAGGCCGGATAGGCCGAGCGGGTAACGTCGATGCCGACGCTGTGGCCGAGCAGGGTATCGACTTCGAGCGCCGAATCGTCACCCGGCCCGGCTTCGGCCTCGGCAACGCTGCGAAAAACGGCGTGGATGAAGCGCAGGATCGAAGCTTCGAGATGCGGATCGGGCGTCGCGGCGGTGGCTGCTTGCGCTGATCTGCCGTTTGCGTCGGCGGCAGAAGACGCACCCGGGGAGTCGCTCAGTGCACCCAGCACGCTGTCGCTGCTCGATACCGATTCGAAAACCTCTCGCACACCTTTCGTCAGCGCAGCGCGCTGGGCAGCGTGCCCGCGATCGCCGTCATGCTCGGGCGCCGCACTGGCACTGGCTTTGGCCAGGCGAACGATGGCTTCGATGCGCTGGACCGACAGCCGCGGCTCGACGGCAGTGGCCCCTGCGTACAGGCGTCCTACGGCAGATGAAACGGCGTTGGTCAACATGGCTCACTCCCGGCCCGATGGGCCCGACACGGCAAGAAAGGCTTGCCGGTTACCGGGTTGTCGGCGGGCGCGGGGGAAACTTGAGCGGGATGGCTGAAACGGGGTGTGACTAAGACTAAGGGCAGGAGATCGCGGCGCCTGCAGTTGCGATGGCCGCGCAGACGCTCAGATCACCCCAGTTGCCTTCAAGCCCAGCAGGCCGCCGATCAGCACCGGTTGATGCAACAGGTAGAAGCTCAATGACCAGCGCCCCAGCCAGGACAGCGTGCGAAACAAGGGCTCGCCGAATCCGGGCAGCGGCCCGCGCAACAGAACGGGCCGCCTGCTCAACGCCCAGAGCCCTGCCGCCGTGCCCCACCACATCACCCCCATCCATGGCAGCAAGCGGGACAAAATCTTCGGTGCGTGGCTTGTGACTGACCAGACCGAGCCACGATAGCCAGCGGCTGTCGAACCACGAATGGTGAAAAAACAACGGCATATAAATCAGTACCGCGCCGCCGAGCCACAGCCATTGGCCGGCCCCACCGGCGACCCGGGTCAGGATCAACATCAGTGCGATGCCGTGCAAGCACGCCGAAAAAGATGAAGCTGTTGCGGAAACATCAGCCATGAGCCAAGGCTGACGAGCAGCGCGCCGACCGCGATCTGCCGCCAGCGGCGCCAGAAACGGTGCCAGCTCTGCTCGGCGTGGCGGGCGATGGCAAGCCCCACGCCCGCACTGAATAGAAACATCGACAGGATGGCGGTGCGCTGGATGGTCCAGACCGGGTCGTGGAAGATGTCTTGCCGGATCACGCCGAAATGGTCGAGGTCGTACGCGAAGTGGTACGCGGCCATCCAGACCATGGCCAAGCCACGCAGGACGTCGAGGCGTGGGAAGCGTTCTGGCGAAAGGGTCGGGCTGGGCATCGAGGCTGATTGTGTTGGATTGGCTGAGCAGCCAAGCGGATTCGGCCGCAGGCATGGGCGGGGAACTGGCTCAGCTGATACCAGCGTATAAAACTGCCAACAGCTGGCTATTTTTCCTACAAGAGCTGCCGATAAGTGAGTTAGCATCTCGCTGGAGATCGGGGCGTCGCGCCGGATCTCGTTTTTGTGACTGCGTGTCGATGCGTTCCCGGCTTGTTCTACCGTCCGGCTGCGGGTCGCCCCCTAGATCACCGTGGTAATGTAGAAAAATTGCGACGTGGCCTTGTTTTTCTTGGCGAGACGCTGGAAACATGGGTTAGCATCGCGCCATCAATGTTTTATCAAGGAGCCCTGAATGAAAAGAATCGCAGCTCTCGCCCTGATCGCCGGTGTGCCGTGCTTCTTCGCAGCCAAGCACGCCTGACAGCGTCGGCTACCTGAGCGTGGCCAAGGGCAACGATCAGCGTCGGCGGCCAAGGCTTCGCCACCAAGGCCGCCCACGGCACTGCGCCTTGTCGACGGCAACACCGTGATGGTGCCGACCAATGGCCGCGCCAGCGTCGTCTTGAACAACGGCTGTACCGTTGACTTGACCGGCAGCCAGCACTTCACGGTCAATTCAAAGCTGCCTTGTGCGCAACTGCAGGCTTCGGTCAGCCAGATGTTCGATACCCACCGCGTGGCGCAAGCCGGCAGTGTCGGGTGGCTTCGGTGCAGGTGGTGCGGCTGGTGCCGCCGGCGCTGGGCGTCGGTCTCGGCGTCGCCGCAGGCATCATCGCGATTGGCGCAATCGATGTGAACAACACCGAGGATGACAACGTCGTCTCGGCACGCTGATTGAGCTTTCGCAACCAGTCTTTCTTCATCCAAAACCAGCCGATTTTCTGATCGGCTGGTTTTTTTATTGCTTGGCGCATTGCTGCTGTTCGCGCCGATTGTGCGCGGCGGCAACCGGCAGGTGGCGATGGCCGCGCTGCTGGCGCTTGGGTCTGGCGTTGCTGGCCGCTATCGCTGGCGCGGCAAAGCTTTCGGTTGGCTGCCGGCTGCCGGCGAGCGCCGCTCAGCGGTCGATGCCATCGCACGGAATCCGCGGCACGCAGCCGCTCTGGTGGTGGTTGCTGGTCGGTCTGGTCGCGACGTCGCCGATCTGGATGTCGCTGTTGCAGCTGATTCCGATCGACGCACGCGTCTGGTCGAACCTTGGCCGGCCATCAGAAATACCTCGACGCGCTGGCCAGCACGGGCGCCGGCGCTGCCATCTGCGCTGCCGCTGAGTCTGCATCCTGACGCCACCTGGGCGGCGATGTGGTCGGCGCTGCCGCTGACCGCCGTATTTCTGGCGGCATTGACGCTGCGCCACGACGTCGATCGAAAAACTGCTGGGCCTGCTGATCCTGGCCGCCGTCGTGCAGGCCGTGCTGGCCTTGCTGCAATTGGTGCAGGGCGCGCAGTCGTTCTTTCTATTTCGGTTCGAATTTTCCGGGCGGGATCAACGGCACTTTCAACAACCGCAACCATCTGGCCGACTTGCTGGCGATGCTGATTCCGGTCTGGTTCTATTTTCTGCTGCGCCAGCAAAAAGGATGAACATGCTCCGCGGCGACAAGTTCTTCGTGGATGACCCATGCGGCGCTGCGGCCGCTGTGGATGTTCCTGGGTTTTGCTTTGATGGTGGTGATCCTGACCACCCAGTCGCGGGGCGGCCTGTTTTCCGGCATGATCGTGCTGCTGATTTCGTCCTTTGTCTATCATGGCCTATCTCGGATCGCGGATCACGCTGCGACAGCGGTTGGGCATGTTGGCGCTGCTGGCGGTTTTCGGCATTGCCGCGCTGGCATCGGTCGGCGTCGAGGGTATCGGCGCGCGTCTGGAGGGCGAGTCGCTGCAAGTCAGATGCCGAGGTTCGCGGCGGCTACACCGAAAGCACCTACGCAGGCGCGCGTGAGTTGTGGCCCTGGGGCAGCGGCGTCGGCACCTTCGAATCGGTTTTTCCGCGCTTCCAGGCGATGGATTCGGCGGGCTTTGTCGCCGATGCCCACAACGACTATCCGCAATTGCTGATGGAACTCGGCGCCCCGGTGCTGCTGGTCGCGGCGGCGCTGCTGGCGTTGGTCTTCCATCAATTCATTCGGCTGCTTCGCGCTCGGCGCCACGGCGGTGGCCGGCGCTCGTTCGCGCTGCCGATCCGTTGGTTCTGCGGCCTCGGCGCGCTGGCGCTGCTGCTGCACAGCCGGGTCGAATTCAACATGCACATTCCCGCCCTGGCCATCATTGCGACTTTTCTGCTCGGCAGCTTCTTGCGTCCGTTGCGCATGGACGACGCAGACGGCTGAGTCTGCCTGCGCCACTCTGGACGAATGGGTTGTCGCATTCTTGACCGTTGGCGGCGGCCGTTTGCAGCGGTCTCGAGCCCGCCGCAGCCATGCCATTAGTAGGGCTGCCGACGGCATGGGGATTCATCGTCACGCAGCGAGGTCGATGATCACCGCCCTACTACAATCGGCGTCTTTTCGGGCGTCTGCCATCGGCTTCGGTGCCGCCCGAAACACTGTGTACCGCCATGATCAAGCACGTTCGAATTCCAATCACCTCTGCCGTGGCCACGCTTGGCCGGTCTGGCTTGCCTGTGGGTCTTGGCGACGGCCGTCATGGGCGCAGACAACGGCCAAGCCGGCGGCTCCGCCAAGACGCCGGCCACGACCTCGCCCGTCGAATCACGCGAAACCAAGCCGTTTGCGCCGCTTCGCGATGCCACCACCGACAAGACCATGACTGCCGCCGAGGCCGCTGCTGCCACGTCGCCGACCGCAGATCCGACGGCCGAGCGGTCTGCCGGTGCCGGGCATCGTCGGCGACGACTACAAGATTGCGCCGAACGATCTGCTCGAGGTCGAGGTGTTCGGCGTCAAGGAGTTGAAGCGCTCGGTACGCGTCAATTCGTCGGGCTTCATCACGCTGCCGCTGATCGGGTCGCTGCAGGTGGCCGGGCTTGACCGGATCCGACTCCGAGGCGCTGATCGCCATCGAATACGGCAAGAAATATCTGCAGGATCCGCAGATCTCGGTCTTCATCAAGGAATTCACGACCCAGCGCATCACCATCGACGGCGCGGTGATCAAGCCGGGCATCTACCCGCTGACCGGCCAGATCACGCTGCTGCGTGCGCTGGCGCTGGGCGGTGGCAGCGCGCCGCTGGCCGACATGGAGCAGGTGATGATCTTCCGCCTGACGCCCGATGGTCAGAACGTGGTCGAAAAATACAACGTCGACAAGATCCGCAAGGGCGAAGTGCAAGGATCCGCTGCTGCAAGGTGAGGATGTGGTCGTGGTCAACCGCAACAGCGCCCGCACCGCGCTGCGCGACTCGTTGTTCCGCGACATCCTCGATACGCTGAACCCCTTCGCCGCCAGCGTCGGCAACGTTCGCTGAGTCAGCGCCCGCACCAACCATCGTCTTGATCGGTGACTGCTGGCTGGCTGCGACCTGCGACGCCGTTGCATTTCCCCGTTTTTCTGAGTTTTCACGCACCCAATGGCACAAGACCATCGACGACAGAGCCCGGACCACTTGCCTTCGATCGGCAACGGAATGCCGCCGCAAACCGCGCTCGCGCTGCGTGGCCAGCAGGAGCTGGGCCTGCCCTGGGACGCCTCGGCGCAGGCACCGCAGGGTGGCGACGACGTGCTCGACCTGCGCGATCTGTGGCGGCTGGTCGTCAAGCACAAATGGATGCTGGTGTCGGTGGCGATCGTCGGCCTGCTGGCCGCGCTGCTGCTGAGTTTTGTCCGTACGCCGCAGTATCTGGCGTCGACCACGCTGCAGGTCGACAAGCGCGCCGCGCGGGTCGTCAAGTTCGGCCAGGACGAACAAGGCGGCATGCAGGATGTCGATGAACGCACGCGCATGGGCACCCAGCTCGAACTGCTGCAAAGCCGCGTGCTGGCCGAGCGCGTGATCGACGAACTGGGGCTGGACCGCCAGGGCCTGCTGCAGGCGGTGCCTCGCAAGCTGGACGAGAAGGCCGATCGCCGGCGAAGCCGAAGCGACTCGACAAGGACGACACCGGCTGGATGGCGATGGTCGAGAATATCGCCGATCGCATCCAATCGAGCTACAGCAAGCTCAGCGTGCCGGCCGCCAACAGTGTCGAGCAGCTCAATCGCTCGGAGGTCGTCGAGGCATTTCAGCGGGCGGTCAAGGTGCAGCAGCTGCGCAATTCGTCGGTGCTGAAGGTCGACGTCGAAAACCCGAGCCCGCAGCTGGCAGCGCGGATCGCCAATTCGGTCGCGCAATCGTTCATTGCGCTCAATCTCGAGCGGCGCATGGAATCGTCGTCGTATGCGAAGAACTTTCTTGGAAACCCAGCTGGGTCTGACGAAGGCGCGGCTGGAGGAATCCGAGCGCAAGCTGCAGGATTTTGCGCGCTCACGCAACATCCTGACGCTCGACGAAAAGACCAACGTCGTCAACCAGACCTTTCTCGATTTTTCGACCGCGCTGAGCAAGGCCGAACAGGACCGCATCAAGGCCGAGGCCGAATACGAGGCCGTGCGCAGCGCGCCTGAAATGTCGCGTCCGGTGCTGGAAAGCAAGACGATCCAGGACTACAAGACGCAGCGCTCGAAGCTCGACGCCGAGTATCAGGAAAACTCGAAGATCTACAAGTCCGATTTTCCGAAGATGCAGCAGTTGCGGGCGCAGATCGACGATCTCGACGCGAAGATCAAGATCGAGGTGCAAAGCATCCTGAACTCGGTGAAGAACCAGTCCGATACCGCCAAGCGGCAGGAAGACCAGATCCGCACCCGGCTGGCGCAGACGCGGCAGGAAATCGTCGTCGGCCAGGAGCGCAGCGTCGATTTCAATCTGTTCAAGCGTGAAGTCGATACCAACCGCGAGCTGTACAACGGCCTGCTGCAGCAGGTGAAGGAAGTCGGCGTGGCCGGCGGTGTCGAAACCAACAACATCCAGGTGGTCGACAAGGCCGAGGTGCCGCTGTTCCCGTACAAGCCGCGCATCGCGCTGAATGCGGCGATCGGTCTGCTGGCCGGCCTGGTGCTCGGGCTTGGCTTGGTCTTCCTGATGGAGTCGTTCGACGACTCGATCAAGTTCGCCGACGAAGTCGAGAAGATGCTGGCGGTGCCGCTGCTCGGGCGTGATTCCGAAGGTCAAAGGCAGCAAGGCCGAGAACACCAGCATCGCGATGATTGCCCATGCCGACCCTCGCAGCCATGTGGCCGAGGCCTATCGGTCGGTTCGCACGGCGCTGCAGTTCTCGACATCGGAGGGCGCGCCGCGGCGGCTGGTGGTCACCAGCACGACCAAGGGCGAAGGCAAATCGACCACTTCGCTGGCGCTGGCGATCAACTTCGCCCAACTCGGCATTGCCGGTGGCGCTGCTCGACGCCGACTTGCGCAACCCGACGATTCACAAGTTGCTGGGCATGGACAACAGCGCCGGCCTGTCGAACTACCTGGCAGGCAGCCATCCGGAAGGCGACCTGGTGCGCAGCACCGATGTGCCCAATCTGTGGGTCATGACGGCCGGCCCGATTCCGCCGAGCCCGGTCGAGTTGCTGACCGGCCCGCGGCTCGGCCAGCTGATGGACGAGTTGCGGCCAAAGGTGCCGAATACATCATCTTCGACGGCCCGCCGGTGCTCGGCCTGGCTGACGCGCTGGTGCTTGGCAATCAGGTCGAATCGGTGCTTGTATGTGGCCCAGGCCAGCCAGACTCGCAAGAGCCATATCAAGGATGCATTCAAGCGCCTGCGCATCGCCGGCATCGTGCCGCGCGGCGTGGTGCTGACCAAGACGACGGCCCAGAACACGGCCTACTACACCTACGACAACTATTACGGCTACGGCGCCAGCGACGCACCGAAGTCGAAGCCGCCGAAGGTTCCGGCCAGTTACGTACCGACCGAACCGTCGCTGAAGCAGGCTTGACGTGGATGAACCGCTCGACGAGCTGAAGCAGCAAACGCTGGCCAAGGTTCTGCTCGACTTCGGGCGCGCGCCGGGCAAATACCCGGTTCGACTCGGCGAGCCGCGTGAACTGCATGCGGGGCTCGACACGCTTGACCGCCTGGGCGCTCGGCCGGCTGCCGAAGGCACTCGAGGCGCAGGCCGCTGCCCCTGCGTGAGGCCGCGGTGCTGTTTATCGCGCGCGCCTGTTTTGCGCCCGAGGCCACGCACTACCAGTTGTTCGGTCTGGCGCCGAGCGCCTGTACGCCCGACGCGCTGCGTGCGCGATACCGCAACCTGATCCGACTGACCCATCCCGACATGGGCATCAAGGGCTTGCCGCTGAATGCAGCTGGTGCTGTCAATCGCGCAGAAAGCGTCCTGAGCGATCCTGAGCAGCGTCGTCGCTACGACGAAGAACTGGCTGATCGCAAGGCATCGCAATGCCGGTTCGGCAGAGCGCGCGCGCGCGGCCGGCAGCGCTCAACATCGCGCCAGATCGATCATCGTGTCACGCCGGCGGAACGCTGGCACTCGCTGACGGCGCGTTATCCGAATGCTGGCCCGCACCGGCGGCCGTGGCAGCCGGGGTTGGCGCAGTGATCTGCGGGCTTGCTGGCGCTGGCATGGCCAGCAGCCACGGCGACGACCGCAGCTTGATTGCGTCACGCAACTCCGAAGACAAGGTTCGGCGCGAATCGAACGACATCCGGCCGGCTGCCGCTGGCGCAGATCGTGATGTCGAGGCAGACAATCCCTCGACCAAACCGACCCCCGCCAAAGCGCCACCGGTCATCCACCGTTGTTGCTCAAGGCGCCTCGACCGGCCGGGATGATGTCGCGCGCAGCGCGCCACCGGCCAAGCTGCCGCCATCAGACGGTCGCTCCTGCACGGGAGGTGACACCCGCTGACAAACCTGTTGTGCCTGCGCCGCTTCGTCCAGAGCTGGCAAACAGGCCGCCGGCACCGCCGACGGTATTGGCGAAGGCCGAACTGCCGGAACACATCGAACGGAAAAGCGGCGACGTGACAACCGACTTGTCTGCCCGGATGAAGCCGGGCGCGTCGGCGACGCCGGTCACTGCAAACTCCGAGTCGAAGGCCGATGCGCGCGCGGAAGTTGCCAAGCCGTCCGCCTTGCCATCGGCACCGGCGGCTGTGCCCGCGCGTGCACCGGTTTTTTCAAGCCCGTTGTTGCCGGCTGATCCTGCTCGGTTGGCGGCCCAGCGATCCGACGCACAACCCGAATCGACAGCGGCGGCGGCTGCAACCGAGGCGCGGAACCCGGCAGCGCCTCGTTTGCAAGCTGCAGCCCCGGCACCAGCGGTCGTGCAGGCACCAACCCCAGCCAGCGCCGGGCCCTCTGCAGCGCCGATCCGGCTGGCGGCAGCGCCTGCCAGCTCCGACGTCAGGCAGTGGCAAGCCGGCGCCAGAAGCATCAGCGCAGGTGTGGCAGGTCGACACGACCCGCGCGATGCATTACCTGAGAGAACTGATCGCGGTGCTCGAGCGTCCGATTGTCGCCTACCGGACCAACGCCTACCTGACCGAGATGAACGTCAAGGGTTCGCTGTTCAGGCCGGCGCTGCGGGTCATGCGTGACTTCTCCGAAGTCGACGTCTCGCGGGTCGATTGGTCGGATTCAATGGCGCCGGGGGTCTTGAAAGTTCGAGGAACCCTGGTGCTGCAGGCCAAAAGTTCGCAGCCACCGTTTTTCCGCACCGCCAATTTCCGTCTCACCGCCGAGTTCTGGGGCACGCCCAACGGCACGGTGCTGGCCGAGCTGAATTTGCGGGAAACCGAATGAGCAGCCGCGGCACGCGCATCCACGCGCCGCATGCTGTTCGCCGGCTGGCTGGCCATCTGGCTGGTTGCTGGCGGGGCTGGTCTGGGTCTGGGCGTTGCCGCAGCAGATCGAACGGGGCTGCTGGATCCGCGAATGGCCTTTCGAAGACGGCTGCAGCGACTACCCGTCGCGCGATGCCGATGCCAACTCGACGCAGGTCTATCTCGACCACCTGCAGCGCAATATCGGCGACGGCCACACCTGGGCACGGCTGACCAAGGTGCTGTGGCAGAACAAAGATCCGCTGCGCCGAACCGTGCTGCCGTTCGCAGGCAATTTGCCCCGTACAACCCGCATGTGCTGGCGGTGGAAGCCGATAGCGGCGTTGCGTGCCAAGGATTGGCCGCGGCTGGCCAAGGCGCTGGTGCGCTATGGTCGAGCGCGGCCACGGCAATGTGGCGCGCAAGCCGCTGGCGGCGCTGATGCTGACACCGGAAGCGCAGGATGCGGTGCTGGCCACCTTGACCCCGGAAACCCGCTGGCTCGACGGCATGCTGGCCAGCCTCGATCCCAAAGTGCCGGTGGTGCTGATGCAGCCCTATGTCAGCCAGGGCAGCCAACTCGGCATCCTCGATCCGGCCACGGTGTTGGCGATGATCGAGCGGCTGCAACGCGACGGCAACTGGCTCGACGCCTATACGCTGTGGGTGTCGTTGCGCGGCAAGGTTCCCGAAGGCCTGTTCAATCCCGGCTTCGACCAGCGCTCGATCCGCCGCGCCTTCGACTGGTATTGGCCGGAGGAAACCAGCGGGCCCGCGCGGCCTGCGGAGTCAGCCAGGTGACGGCGGCGCCGCAGGACGGCCTGATGATGGAAGTCGAGATGACCGGCCGCACCGCGTTGCCGCAGCCGATGATGATGCAGCCGGTGTTGCTGTTCGCGCGCAAATACCGGTTCAGCGGCCGCTACATGAGCGACCGCGTGCGAACCGACGAGGGCCTGGTCTGGGCGTTGCGCTGCGCTGCCGGCGGTGAGCGTTTTGCGCAGACGGCCGCGATGAAGGATACGGAGCGGAAATGGGAATCGTTCAAGCGTCGGATGTGCGGTGCCGGCAGAATGCGGCGGGGCGGTCAGGATGCAACTCGAAACGACGGCGCCCTGGGAAGCCAAGGCCGGGATCGCCGGCGTCATGTTTTTCGATGACTTCGAATTGAAGCCGCTCAAGCCTGGCGGCGCACCATGATCGACCTGCACTCGCACATCCTGCCCGGCATCGACGATGGCGCGAAGACGCTCGAGATCTCGCTCGAGATGGCGCGCATTGCGGTCGCCGATGGCACGACGGTGATGGCGTGCACGCCGCACATCTATCCCGGCATGTACATGAACCACAGCGACGGCATCCACGCCGAGCGCGACAAGCTGCAGAAGGCGCTCGATGTCTTCAAGATTCCGCTGCAAGCTGGTCGTCGGCGCCGATGCCCATCTGGTGCCCGAACTGCTCGACGGCCTGAAAACAGGCCGCGTGCCGACGCTCAACGGCTCGCGCTATTTTCTGCTCGAGCCGTCGCACCATGTGGCGCCGCCACATTTCGAGTCATCGGTCTTCAACATCATGGCGGCCGGCTTTACGCCGGTGATCACCCATCCCGAACGGCTGGTCTGGATCGAAGGCCACTACGAAACCTTCGTCGCATTGGCCAGGCGCGGCGTCTGGATGCAGATCACCGCCGGCGCGCTGCTCGGCAAATTCGGCAAGCCGGCGCGTCGCTGGAGCGAACGGTTGCTCGACGACGGCCTGGTGCACCTGATCGCCAGCGACGCCCATACGGCCAACATGCGCAACCCGCAGATGGCCGAAGCGGTCGAGCGGGCGGGCACCATGGTCGGCAAGGACGAAGCGCGGCGGATGGTCTACGACCGCCCGCAGGCGATTCTGGACAATGTCGAGCCGAGCCAGGTTGCCCCGCCGCCCGGCCTTGCCGCTGGCCGCGAAGACGGCAATCGGTCGTCCTCGCCCTGGTACAGGCGGCTGCTCAAGCGCTAGAGCGCAGACTCCGGTAGCAACGACGTACTAGCAATCGCGCTCGGTCGGGGTCACCGCTGCCAGCGCGGACCAAGTCATCTCAAATTGCTGACGACGTTCCTGCTTGCTTCGGTCATCTTGCGGGTCAATTCGGAAACCAGAGTCATGAATTGGGTTGCGTCAGCCAAATGTTCCTGCATCATCATATGTTGATAATTGACAGCGGAAATATTGCGAAACTTTGTCATCAGCTCGCTTCTTTCAAATTCGAGGTTGAATGACGCGGAGTCGCCGGCCTTGGCGATCGCTTCGTGCAGAACTGCAATGTAGGCGGCCTTCTGAATGACCGGCGCGGCCTTCGTGGCGGCCATCGCTGCGTTCTGGGCCATCTGGGCCGCGTTTTGAACCGGATTGCCCGGTCTTGTCTGCGCAGCCTGCATGGCCGCCGCCTTCGCAGCCATGGGCCCTGATTGGGCAGCCCCCTGTACCGTGTTGCCCAGGCCGCCCATCACACCTTGCGTCGGCTTCACGTTGTTCGCGACGGCCTGCAGCATCTTTCCGATGCTGGCGAAATTCCCGATCATGGTCGTTCCCCGATGATGATTGGAGACCTCGGCAGAGTAGCATTTTCCGGCATCACCGACAATCACAGGCCAGTCCCGGTACGGCGTCCGGCGGACCCTGGTGACGGTCATGACACCTCGTGAGCTCTCCGGCAACAAAAAAGCCCCCAAGTCGTTGATCTACTTGGGGGCTTTGCTGTTCGTCGAGACGGCATGAGCCGTCATGAAACTTCTAAATGGGGTGGCTGATGGGGCTCGAACCCACGACAACAGGAATCACAATCCTGGACTCTACCAACTGAGCTACAGCCACCGCAGAGCCGACGAGTATAAACGATAAGATCGGCGCTCAGGCCGTCGCCGGGCCCCGATCCGATCCCATCCGGCCGATCGCCCGAACGCTTCAATCAGTTTGCCGCGGCGCTCGCTGCGCCACCTGCTGCACTGGCGAGCGCCCTTGCGTTCGACCTTGAAGCGCCGCTTCAGCGCTTCGTAGTAGGCCTGGGTCTCGACATCGGCAATCGCCTTGGCGTATTCGCTCGCGCAGCGGCGGCGTCGTCGGCTGGCTTGGTATCTGCGGCCGAGCACCTTGTTGACCTTGACCACCGCATAGCCCTGCAGGCCGAGGTCGACGCCGACCACGGCGGGCAACGACTTGCCGGCGGCGCGCGCAGCGCCGCATCGATGCATCTTCGGCGGCAGCTCGGCCGGGCTGGGCGCGCGAGATCGTGACCGCCTTCGCTCGACGAGCGGTTCGCCGGCGCCGCCTTCAGCTCGGCGAGGCGCGCCTCGCCCGCCTTGCTCGCCAGCGCAGCGGCCTGCTCGTCGGTCACCGCGGCCACCACCTGCGCGCGCACTTCGGCGAGCGGCCTGGTTGCGCCGGCGCATGGCTGGTCACGCGGGCCGCACCATCTGCGTGGGTGCGATCTCGATCGCATCGGTATTGCGCTTGTTGCGAATCGCATCGGTCGAGAAGATCGCCTCGAGCAACTTCGGCGACGCCAGCGGGCCGGTCGCGCCGGGGGCCGGGCTGCGCGTCAGGCCCTTGGCGGTCTGCAGTTCGAGCTTGAACTTGTCGGCCGCCGGCTTCAGGCTGTCGGCCTGCTCGTAGACGATGTTGCTGAATTCGACCGCCAGCTCGGTGTACTTCTGCTGCGCCAGCTGCTTGCGCAAGCAGCGCCTCGATCTCCGGGCCGCACCGCCTCGAAGCTGCGCTTTTCGCCGCCGCGCATACCGGTCAGCTTGATGATGTGGAAGCCGAAGTCGCTGGTCGACGACATCGCTGATCCAGTCCGTCTGCAGCGCGAAGACGGCCTCCTCGAATGGCTTGACCATCGCACCCTTGCCGAAGAAATCGAGGTCGCCGCCATTGGCTGCCGAGCCGGGATCGTCCGAGTTCTTCGTCGCCACCTCGGCGAAACGTCTGCGGGTTCTTGCGCGACCTCGGCCAGCAGGGCTTCGGCCTTGGCCTTGGCCGCGGCGCGCTGCTCGGCCGATGCTCGACTGGTCGGCCTTGATCAGGATGTGGCTGGCCCGCCGCTCTTCGGGCGTGCTGTAGCGCGCCTCGTTCTGCGCATAATATTTGCGCAGCTCTTCTTCGTCGATGTTGATCGCTCTGCTGCAGCTTGTCGGCGTCGAGCACCAGATAGTCGATATCGACCTGCTCGGGAGCCTGGAATCTGCGCGGCGTTTTCCTTGTAGTAGGCCTGCAGTCTCGGCATCGGTCGGCTTGACCTTGGCGGCGAAAGCCGACGGCTCGAATCGCTGCACCTGCACCTCACGCTGCTGCAAGAAGGCATCGAGTGCGGCCGATGCCGCGGCGGCCGGCGCGAGCGCCGTGGCTTCGATCGCCTTGAGCACCTGGCTGGCCGAAATATCCTGGCGCAGCCGCTGCGCGAACACTCTCCGACGACATGCCTTGCGCGGCCAGGACGTCGGCATTGACGCTGCCGTCGGGTCTGCGCAGGAACTCGAACTGCGGATCCTCGCGGAACAGGCGCAGCATCCGCTCGTCGGTCGTCACCAGGTGCATCTTGTCGGCGGCGACGACGAGTCAGCCGCTCGCGGATCAGGCCATCGAGCGTTTCCTGCCGCATGCTCGGGCGTATCGAGCATGCGGGTGTCGATGTCCGGCGACTGCTGCCGGATGCGCTCGATCTGCTGCCGGTGCGCGGCGTCCAGTTCGGCCTTGCGTGATCTCGATGTCGCCGACGCTGGCGACAACCTGCGCCTGGTCCCTGTCCATGTTGGTATAGCCCTGCAGCCCGAAGAAGACGAACGACGGGATGATCAGCACGATCAGGAAGAAAAACAGCACGCGCGTGTGATTGCGGATGAAGTCGAACATCAGATGGCCTCAAGGTAACGGTGCGGGCGTGGTGCAGACGATGCTGGCTGGCGCTGCACGCACCGCATGAGCGACAAGCACCGTTCGACACGGGCCCAGATGCAACAAAGGCGAACCGAGGTTCGCCTTTGGCTTGATTTGACGCCTAGTTTACCCGACAGGCCACAGCGTGGCGCGCCGGTGCGCCGTTGGCGGCACGCCCGATGCCGTCGTTCCCGGATTGGTGGGTGCTGAGGGGCTCGAACCCCCGACCTACGCCTTGTAAGGGCGCCGCTCTACCAACTGAGCTAAGCACCCGGGACTACCTTGCCGTCTAGCCGACGCCGTTTGAAAGGCCAGATACGACGCCGGCCAGACCGACCGTTCAGTTCAACGCATCCTTCAGCGCCTTGCCCGGGCGGAACTTCGGCACCTTGGCGGCCTTGATCTTGATGGCCGCACCGGTGCGCGGGTTGCGGCCGCTGCGCGCGGCCCGCTTGCTGACGCTGAATGTGCCGAAGCCGACCAGCGAGACGCTGTTGTTTTTTTTCAGCGTCGACTTGACACCGCCGATCAGGGCTTCCAGCGCCCGGCGGCGGCCGCCTTCGAAATGTCGGCCTGCTTGGAGATGTGTTCGATCAGTTCGGATTTGTTCACGAAAAGGCCCTCTCTCGGTGCATGTAGCGTGTGTCATTGAATGGTCTGAAGACGGCAGCGCCTGTCGACACTGCCGGGTCGAATTCTGAATCGGTTGGCACGCCTGGCACGAACCAGGCGCGGGAAGCGGATTCTATTCGTGTTGACCGATATTGGAAGCCATTCGCCGACCGGACTTTCCCCGCATTGACAGCGGCAGATTTGCTGCAACGCGATGGTCGGGTCGCAGCTCAGCGCACCACCAGCGCGACGCCGATCACGGTCAGCGCCATGCCCCCCAGGCCAGCGGGCTGAGCGTTTCGCCGAACAGCGGCCAGGCCATCAGCGCGGTGCACGGCGGCACCAGAAACAGCAGGCTCGTGACCTTGGTGGCCGCACCGCGCTGGATCAGCAGATACAGCAACGAACTGCCGCCAAGCGTCAGACCAAGCACCGACCAGGCCATCGCGCCGAAGAAATATCGCGTTCCAGCGAATCGCCTCGGACTCGAACGCAACGAATGGCAGGCTGACGAGCAAGGCGCCGGCAAGCTGGATCGATGCTGGCAGTGCGCACATCGCAGGGCTGGACATGGCGCTTCTGATACAAGCGTGCCGACGGTGATGCTGACCAACGCGAGCAGCGCCAGCGACAGGTTCCAGCCATCGACCTCGCCGACGCCGAGCTTGCGCCAGACCACCAGCAGCAGGCCGCCGAAGCCGAGCGCCAGGCCGAGCCACTGCACCGCTGCCGATCGTGCCGCAGGGCGGCTGGACCCGCCGCGCGGCGCGGCGTCACCGGCGCGCGGCAGCCGCGCTGCGGCTGATCCAGATCGCGGTCAGCACCGGCTGCAGGCCGACCAGCAGGGCCACCGTGCCGGCGCCGATGCCGGCCTTGACCGCAGCCCACACGCCACCGAGATAGCCGGCATGCATCAGCACGCCGGTCAGCGCCAGATGCAGCCCATTGCGCGCGGCTGCGCGGCCAGGCGGCGCCCGACAGCACGACCCAGACCAGGAAGCAGGCGATCGACAGGCCGTAGCGGATCGTCAGAAAGCTCATCGGCGGCGCTTGCGGCATGCCGAAGCGGGCGACGATGAAGCCGGTGCTCCAGATCAGCACGAAGACCCACGGCATGGCGCGGATCAGACGGCGGGACGAGACGCGCCATCGGCTGCGGAAGTTCATTCGTGCCGGAAAGTGGCTCGGCTGAAATCGCGCTTCATGGCGATTGCCTCAGCGCACCCGGGCGCGGATTTCCGGCAGCGCCTTCTGCAGGTAATAGACCATCGACCAGATCGTCAGCACCGCCGAGACGATGATCAGCACCGTGCCCCAGAGATGGGTGTCGACGATGCCGAGCAAGACAGCCGTCATACAGCAGAAACGGAATCGCGACCATCTGCACCACGGTCTTCAGCTTGCCGAGCATGTGCACGGCAACGCTGCGCGCCGCGCCGATCTGCGCCATCCATTCGCGCAGCGCCGAGATCGCGATCTCGCGGCCGATGATGACCAGCGCGACCAGCGCATGCAGCCGGTTCAGGTGGACCAGCACCAGCAGCGCGGCGACGACCAGGAACTTGTCGGCGACCGGATCGAGGAAGGCACCGAACGCCGAGGTCTGGTTGAGCCGGCGCGCCAGATAGCCGTCGGCCCAGTCGGTCAGGCGACGATGATGAACAGCACCGTCGCCAGCAGATTCTGCATCCCGGCCGCGATGTTCAGATAGAACACGCCGACGATCAACGGAATCGACACGATTCGTGCCCAGGTCAGCAGTGTCGGCAGATTGAAGAACATCGATTGCGATTGTGCCGGCTTTCGAGTCGCGCTGCCGGATTGAACGCGTGCCAGCGGGCTTCAATCGAGCGATCGCGGCTTGAACTGGCGTGCGTCGTTGAACAGAAACGTCTCGGCGAATTTCCATGGTCGCGGCAGCCGCGCCACGCTGCCGAACGGTGCCGCGCGGTGCACCGCATCGATGGCCAGCTGGGTCGTATCCTTGGCCTGCCGCGGATGGCGCAGCACGTCGATGCGGCGCACGCTGCCGTCGGCATTGACCTCGATCTCGAGCACCGGAATCGCCAGCAGCGTTTCCGGCACCTGCGCCGAGATACGTGCACCCGGATTGGCGGCGATCAGGCGCTGCGCGGCCTGCAAGCCGGTATTCGTCCCAGTTTCGAACCGGCGCCGGCGGCTGCAGGCTGGCCGCGCCCGGCGCGACATCGGCGTTGGCGCGATGACGGGATCGGTCGACGGCCTGCGGCGGCGCTCGGCAGCGGCGCGATGCACCGGCAACGGGCTCGAGCAGCCGGCCAGCACGCCGGCGACTGTCGTCATGCGCAGCCAGGCGAATGCTGCGCCGGGCCGTCGGGCGAGCGGCAACGGGCTGTCGACCGGCGCCGGCTGAGCCGGTCTTGCATTCAATGAAGGGCACGGTAGATCTCCTCGGCCAGTTGTCTCGAAATGCCTTCGACGGTCATCAGGTCGTCGACGCTCGCGTGACCGACGCCGCGCACGCCGCCGAAGCGCTGCAGCAGTCGGGCGCGCTTTTTCGGTCCGACGCCGGGAATCTCCTCCAGCGAGCTGCCGCCGGTGCGCACGCTGGCGCGCCGCGCGCGCATGCCGGTGATCGCGAAGCGGTGGGCCTCGTCGCGGATCTGCGCCACCAGCATCAGCGCGGCCGAATCGCGGCCGAGCCAGATCTTGTCCCGGCCGTCGGCGAAGACCAGTTCCTCGAGGCCGACCTTGCGGCCCTCGCCCTTCTCGACGCCGGCGATCAGCCGAGGTCGAGGCCGAGCTCGGCGAATACCTCGCGCGCCATCGAGACCTGCCCCTTGCCGCCGTCGACCAGCACCAGATCGGGCAGGCGCAGCCGCCGGTTCGGCGGCTCGGTGCGTCGACGGCCGCCATCGGCGGGCGCCGGATCGGCCGATTGGTCAGTGAGCGCCTCGACTGCAGCTGGCTGCTTCCTGCTGCGGCCGCGGTTTCGGCCAGCGCGGCAGCGATCTTGCCGTAGCGGCGCTGCAGCACCTGGCGCATCGCCGCATAGTCGTCGCCGCCGGTGATGCCTTCGATGTTGTAGCGGCGGTATTGCGCCGGCTGCATCTTGTGGCCCTCGAAGACCACGCACGAGGCCTGCGTCGATTCGCCGGCGGTGTGGCTGATGTCGAAGCATTCGATGCGGAACCGGTCGAGCTGCTCGGGCGCCAGATCGAGCGCATCGACCAGCGCGCGGGTTCGCGCCTGTTGCGAGCCCTCCTCGGCCAGCAGCTGCGCCAGCCGCAGCTCGGCGCCCTTGATGCACATGTCGAGCCAGCCGCGGCGCTGGCCGCGCGGCTGGTGCTGCACGGTGAGCCGGATGCCGCTGTGCAGCGACAAGGCGTCGATCAGCGCTCTTGTCGACCGGGTGGCTGAGCACCAGCAAGCGGTGGCAGACCGCCACGCCAGATAATGCTGGGCGATGAAGGCCTCGAGCACCTGCACCGCGACTTCGCAGGCAACACGGCCTGCCGCGCAGACGGTGTCGTTTCGCCATCGGCGACTACTGCCGGAACGGCTTCGTCGGCCCGCGTCGTCGTCCAGCGCCTCGACCGCCGCGGCATCCTCGAGGTGGGTCGGAAAATACGGCCGGTCGCCCAGGTGGCGGCCACCGCGCACCATCGCCAGATTGACGCAGGCCCGTCCGCCTTGCACCTTGACGGCGAGGATATCGGCGTCGCGCGTGCTGACGCCGGTGTTGTCCTCGACGCCCTGCTGGTGCAGCACCCGCGACAGCGCGCCGAGCTGGTTGCGGATCTCGGCCGCCTGCTCGAACTGCAGGCGTCGGAGAACGCCATCATCTGCTGCTGCAGGCCGTCCATCAGCGATTGCTGCTCGCCTTGCAGGAACTGCTCGGCATGCGCCACGTCGCGCGCATAGTCGGCCACCGCGATGTGATCGACGCAGGGCGCCGAGCAGCGCTTGATCTGGTACAGCAGGCACGGCCGCGTGCGGTTGTTGAAGACCGTATCTTCACAGGTGCGCAGCTTGAACACCTTCTGCAGCAGCTGGATCGACTCCTTCACCGCCCAGGCGCTCGGATAAGGGCCGAAGTAGCGGTGCCGGCGGTCGACCGCACCGCGGTAGTAGGCCATCCGCGGATACAAGCCGGCGCTGGTTGCCGGGATGGCAGCGCCAGCATCGGCGTCGCGACGGCCGGTGATCTTCAGATACGGATAGCTCTTGTCGTCGCGGAACAGGATGTTGTAGCGCGGGTTCAGCGACTTGATCAGGTTGTTCTCGAGCAGCAGCGCTTCGGCTTCCGAGCGCACGACAGTGGTCTCGAGGCGGGCGATCTTGCCGACCATCACGCCGATGCGCGTGCCGCCATGGTTCTTCTGGAAATAGCTGGAGACGCGCTTTTTCAGGTCACGCGCCTTGCCCACATACAAGCACCGCGCCGTGCGCATCGAAATAGCGATAGACGCCGGGCAGGCCGGGCAAGGCCGCGACATCGGCCAGCAATTGCTCGCGCGGCGGCTTCGCCGATTGCAGCGGTGGCAGGCTGGTCGGGCAATTGGCCGAGGGGCTCGGCGGGGCTGGGTTGCGGATCGTCATGATGCAGGTATCAACGGTCCCGATTCTGCCGCGTTGGCCAGACCGATAATGCGCCGATGCCTTGGGACCTGTTTTGCCGTGTGGTCGACAACTTCGGCGATATCGGTGTCTGCTGGCGGCTGGCGTCGCAATTGGCCGAGAGTGGCCAGCCGGTGCGGCTGTGGGTCGACGACGCCAGCGCCCTCGCCTGGATGGCGCCCGGACATGCCCGACGACCCATCCGCTGGTCAGCGTGCTGCGATTGGACCGAGGCGGCGACGTGGCGCCCGGCGATGTCGTCATCGAGGCTTTCGGCTGCGATCCGCCGGCGGCTTTCGTCGCTCGGATGGCCGCGATGAAGCAGCACAGCCGGCTGTCAGCCGGCCTGGATCAATCTCGAATACCTGAGCGCCGAGCCGCATGCCGAGCGCAGCCACCGTCTGCCGTCACCGCAGATCGCACGGGCCGGCAGCGGGGCTGATCAAGCACTTTTTTTTTCCCGGTTTCAGTGCGCGCAGCGGCGGCCTGTTGCGAGAGCCGGGGCTGCAGCGCCGGCAGCAAGCCTTCGACCCGCGGCGCATGGCTGGCCGGCAACGGAATCGTGCCTGCGGCCAGGCGAGCAGGCCTTCAGCATCTTCTGTTATCCCGACGCCCCGTTGGCCGGTCTGGTCGAACACGCTTGCGCTCGGACATCAAAGCGGCCGCCACCGCCGACTGCCTTGCTGGCCACCGCCGGCGCGGCCAGCGCGGCGCTGAGCGATCTGCTCGGACCGACGATGCAGCGCGGCGGCCTGCGGGTCATCACCCTGCCCTGGCTGACGCAGACCGACTACGACCATCTGCTGTGGAGCTGCGATATCAACTGGGTGCGCGGCGAAGACAGCGCGGTGCGTGCGCAATGGGCCGGGCGCCCGTTCGTCTGGCAGCTTTATCCGCAGTCCGATGGCGCCGACCGGCCGAAGGCCGATGCCTTTCTGGCGCGCTTTTTCGATCCGGCCATCGGCGGCAACGATTCAGCGCTGGCGGACGGCGTGACCCATCTCTGGCGCGGCTGGAATGGCTGGTCGGCTCCGGATGCTGGCTGGCCTCTCCTGCTTGCGGATCGCCGGCCCTGGCAAGCCCGTTGTCTCGCCTGGCGCGAATATCTGTTGGCGCAGGCGGATCTTCTGAGCCGCCTGCGCGCCTTCGTCGCCGAAGCACGGCTAAAATCGTGGGCTTTGCGCGGCGAGGCGACAAAAACGTCCGTCACGCCGAACCCAGTCCGCGCCTGCACCCAGTCGAAGCCGCGGAAACTTACGGAAATACCCATGAAAACCGCACAGGAAATTCGCGCCGGCAACGTCATCATGCAGGGCAAGGACCCGATGGTCGTGCTGCGCACCGAATACAGCCGCGGCGGCCGCAATTCGGCCACCGTTCGCATGAAGCTGAAAAGCCTGCTGAACAACTCGGGCACCGAAGTTGTCTTCAAGGCCGACGACAAGATGGACCAGGTGATCCTCGACAAGAAGGACTGCACCTATTCCTATTTCGCCGACCCGATGTACGCCTTCATGGACGGTGAATACAACCAGTTCGAGGTCGAGTCCGAGAACATGGGCGACGCGGTCCAGTATCTCGAAGATGCGATGCCGGTCGAGGTCGTGTTCTACGACGGCAAGGCGATTTCGGTCGAACTGCCGACCAGCCTGGTTCGTGAAGTGGTCTACACCGAACCGGCCGTCAAGGGCGACACCTCGGGCAAGGTGCTGAAGCCGGCCAAGCTGGCCACCGGTTTCGAGGTTTCGGTGCCGTTGTTCGTGGCGCCCGGCGACCAGATCGAGATCGATACCCGCACTCACGAGTACCGCAAGCGGGTCTGAAGGTCGCTCGCGACGATGGTCGAAGCGCGCTGATGCCTTTCGACCCTGCCACCGCCAACAGGCTGGCGGTGTTGCAACATCATCCTAGGCAGGCGTCTGCCGGCGGCTGCAAGCGGCGAAATGCCCGCCTGCTCGATTGGCTGGCCAGCCAGCGTGGCCGATGACAACTCGTGAAGCAATCGGCATCGCCGATCTGCGGCGACGATGGGCGGGGCGGGATCAGTTTGTCGTGCTGGCGACGGGCTTCGGCGCTGGCGATCGCTTTCTTCGGCTTTGGAACAGCTGGCGTGCCGATCCGCATCGGTGCCGGACGCTGCACTACATCGCGTTCGATCGGCACCCGCCCAGCACCGATGTCTTGCGGCAGACGCCGCGCCCTGAGGCCCTGGCGCCGCTGGCGACTCGACTCGTCGCCGCGTGGCCCGCGCTGACGCCGAATATCCACCGGCTGGAATTCGAGTCGGGGCGGCTTCGGCTGCTGCTCGCCGTCACCGAGCCGGCCGACGGGCTGAGCGAACTGGTGGCCCGTGTCGACGCTTTTTTCCTCGACCAGCCGGACCAGCTTGCGCGCGGTTCGAGCTGGCAGCCGCGACTCGGCAAACGACTGGCCCGTCTGGCGGCGCCTGCAGCGTCGCTCGCCAGCGTGTCGACTGATGATCAGCTGGCCGACGGTTTGCGCGCGGCCGGATTCGAGGTCGAGTCGCTGGCCGCCGATGAAAAATCCGCGGCAACGCTGAGCGGCCTGTTCAAACCGCACTTCAGCCCGAGCAGACCGCCAGCCCGTCGCATCGCGGCCGTGGCGGCCGGGCGTCATGTCGCGGTGCTGGGTGCAGGGCTGGCCGGCTGCGCCACCGCCGCGGCGCTGGTCGATCAGGGTTGTTCGGTGACGCTGCTCGATCGCCATCACGCGCCGGCGGCGGAGGCTTCCGGCAATGGCGCGGGCGTCTTTCACGGAGTCGTTCATGCCCATGACGGCCACCACGCCCGCTTCAACCGTGCTGCAGCGCTCGAAGCCGGCAACACCTTCCGCCGGCTGTTGGCCGGATCGGCCCGTCAAGGTGTCACATCCGGCTCGGTCGATGGCCTGTTGCGCCTGGGCAGCAAGTTGGTCGATCAACCGGCCATGCAGGCGGTGCTCGACAAGTTGCGGCTGCCCGCCGACTTTGTGCAGGCCCTGGACGCCGCCCAGGCGTCGATCATGGCCGGGATTGCCGTCACCGAACCGGCCTGGTTCTACCCGACTGGCGGCTGGATGCGACCGGCCTGGCTGGCTGCATGCTGGCTTGACCGCGCGGCGGCCGCCTGCCATTTCATCGGCGGCGTACAAGTCGACGCCATCCGGCGGGTTGCCGATCAATGGGTCTTGCTGGACCGTGATGCCAACCCGATTGCCGCTGCCGACAGCCTGGTGCTGGCCAACGCGGGCGGCGCGCAGCGGCTGCTCGATGGCCTGGCGGCAGCGCCGATCGATTGGCCGCTGCAACAGGTGCGTGGCCAGACCAGCCAGATCGACGAACTGCCCGCCGACGTCCGGGCGCCGGCTCTGCCGCTGAGCGGCGCGGGTTATGTGCTGCCGGCCATCGACCACTCATTGATATTCGGCGCGACCTCGCAGCCGGCGGATGATGACGCCGGCATCCGCGCCGCCGATCACCGCGAAAACGCCTCGCGACTTGCCTTGCTGAGTGCGCAGTTCGATCCGATCGGCCGTCTGCCGATCAGTCGCTTCGCCGGCCGCACCGCCTGGCGTTGTGTCGCCAGCGATCGCCTGCCGCTGATCGGTGCCGTCCCCGCAGCCTGGGCCGGTGGCAGTGGCGGGGCATGGGATCAGCCCCGTTTCGTGCCGCGGCAGCCGGGCTTGTTCATGTTGACGGCGCTCGGTTCACGCGGCCTCACCTGGTCGCCGCTGGCCGCGCAGGTGTTGGCGGCGATGATGACCGGTGCACCGGTACCGCTGGAGGCAGACCTGCTCGATGCCATCGATCCGGCACGATTCCTGAGCCGCGCCAATCGGCGCCGGGCAGCACATCGAGGCAACGACCCGACTCATGATTGCGAACCATCCGACGGGCCGGGCTCGGCTGCCAACGGTTTCTGAGAATCCGGCCTGTCGGGCAATCAGCCGGATTCAGATCGATGCGGCGGGTCCCGCAGGCGACTGTGCCACTCCCGGCTCGCTGGCATCAGCACCGGTTTCATCGTTCGATGGAGCGTCACCGCCGACCTTGCGATCGGCCTTTTCACGCTCCTTGTCTTCTTTTTTTCTTTTCTTGGCCAACTCGCGTTGGCGTTTCTCGAACGAATAGTTTGGTTTTGCCATCAGCCGGGCTCCTGCGTGGATCGATGGGCGAAGGTTACGCGCATTTTGCAGACTGGCCGTTTGGCAGCCACAAAGAATTGCGCGGCCCGATCAGCAGGGTCGGGTCAAAAGGTCAGGCTCAGCACACCGTCCGCACTGCCGAGCAGGCACATGTCAGCCTTGTTGCGGGCAAATATGCCAACACATACAACCCCCGGCCATTGATTGATTTCAGCCTCCAGCGCCGGCGGATCGGCAATCGACAAGCCGTGAACATCGACGATCGCGCAGCCGTTGTCGGTCGACACGCCAGCGCGGACGACGGCGCGTCCACCGATGCGATGGAATGCGCGGACGATCTGCCCGGTCGCCATCGGGATCACCTCGACCGGCAGTGCAAAGCGTCCCAATACCTCGACCCGCTTGGATTCGTCGGCGATGCAGATGAAGCGCTCGGCCAGATCGGCGACGATCTTTTCGCGGGTCAGTGCAGCCCCGCCACCCTTGATCATGTAGCCGCGGCCGTCGATCTCATCGGCACCGTCGACATACACCGGCAGGCTCTCGACCTGGCTGCCGTCGAGTACGGCGATGCCGTGCGAGCGCAGCCGCTCGCTGCTGCGTTCGCTGCTCGAGACCGCGCCGGCCAGGCGGTTGCCAATGCTGGCCAGCTCATCGATGAAAAAATTGACGGTGGAGCCGGTGCCGACGCCGATCACCAGGCCAGCGGACGGCTGCGGCAACGCGGCGACATGCTTCAGCGCCGCTTGCGCAACCTGCTTTTTCAGTTCGTCTTGGGTCATCGGGGTCACGGGCAGCAGCCGGGCGTTTGCGACAATCGGCGATTATCCAAGACGCTATAGCGCCAGCCCGTGTGCGTGGTTCCACACAGCGGCACGCGGAACCCTATCGACATGCCTCTCATCCCGTATGCGCTGACGCGCCCGTTCCTGTTCGGCCTCGACCCCGAACAGGCCCATGACCTGACGCTCGGCGCGTTGGCGCGCATCCAGCACACGCCGTTGATCGGTGTGATCACGCAGCCCTGCATCGACGATCCCGTCAGCCTGGCAGGCCTCAACTTCGCGAACCGGATCGGGCTGGCGGCCGGGCTCGACAAGAACGGCCAATGCATCGATGCGCTGGGCGCGATGGGTTTTGCCTTTGTCGAAGTCGGCACCGTGACACCGAAGGCGCAGCCCGGCAATCCGAAGCCGCGCATGTTTCGCCTGCCGCAGGCACAGGCCTTGATCAACCGGCTCGGTTTCAACAACGAGGGGCTCGATGCCTTTGTCCGCAACGTGCGACGCGCGCGCTTTCGCGGCAACGGCGGCATTCTCGGCCTGAATATCGGCAAGAACGCGGCCACGCCGATCGAGCGCGCAGTCGACGACTATCTGGCCTGTCTCGACGGTGTCTACCCGCACGCAGACTATGTGACGGTCAACATCTCGAGCCCCAACACCAGCAACCTGCGCAGCCTGCAAGGCGACGCCGCGCTGGATGGTCTGCTTGGCGCGATCCATGAACGGCGCGGCGAACTGGCCCGCCTGCATGCCCGCACGGTGCCGGTGTTCGTCAAGATCGCGCCCGATCTCGACAGCGATCAGGTCGCAGCGATTGCCGGCACCCTGAAAAAACATGCGATCGACGGTGTGATTGCAACCAATACGACGATTGCCCGCGAACGAGTGGCCCACCTGCCACACGGCAACGAGACCGGCGGCCTGTCCGGCGCGCCGGTATTCGAGGCGTCGAACCGGGTGATTGGCCAGCTGCGCGCGGCGTTGGGCCCCACCTATCCGATCATCGGCGTCGGCGGCGTCATGAGCGCGGCCGATGCGGTCGCCAAAAGGGCGGCGGGCGCCGATCTGGTGCAGATCTATACCGGCTTCATCTACAAAGGCCCGGAACTGGTGGTACAGGCAGCGCGGGCGCTTGCGGCCGCTGCCAAGCGATGAGGACTTGAATGAATTGACCAGTCGGAGCGACTTCAGCCGCGCTTCGGGATAGCTGAAGGATTCAGAAGCGCGGTTGAAGCCGCTCCTACAAAAAAACGCCGAGCGGTTCAGTGCAGCGGCGCACCGGTCTTCTGCTGCAATTCTTCTCGCGTCACCCCGGGCGCCATCTCGACCACTTTCAATCCTGCGGGCGTCACGTCGAGCACCGCCAGATCGGTGATGATGCGATTGACCACGCCCACCCCGGTCAGTGGCAAGCTGCATTCGGGCAGGATCTTCAGGTCGGTGCTGCCGTCCTTCTTCCTCGCCACGTGCTCCATCAGCACGACGACCTGCTTGACGCCAGCCACCAGGTCCATCGCGCCGCCCATTCCCTTGACCATCTTGCCGGGAATCATCCAGTTGGCCAGATCGCCCTTGGCGCTGACCTGCATCGCGCCGAGGATGCTCAGATTGATCTTGCCACCGCGGATCATCGCGAAGCTGTCGTGCGAGCCGAAGATCGACGAGCCCGGGATGGTGGTGACGGTCTGCTTGCCGGCGTTGATCAGGTCGGCGTCGACTTCGTCTTCGGTCGGAAACGGTCCGATGCCGAGCATGCCGTTTTCGCTTTGCAGCCACACCTCGATCGCCGGGTCGACGAAATTGGCCACCAGCGTGGGCAGACCGATACCGAGGTTGACGTAATAGCCGTCGCGCAATTCCCTGGCCGCGCGGGCCGCCATTTGATCGTGAGTCCAGGCCATGCTCAGGCTCCTGCTGCTGCGGTTGATTTCTGTTCGGTCAGCGTGCGTTTTTCGATGCGCTTTTCCGGATGGGCATTGACGACCACGCGGTGCACATAGATGCCCGGCAGGTGGATCGCATCGGGATCGAAATCGCCGGTGTTGACGATCTCCTCGACCTCGACCACCGTCACCTGTCCGGCCATCGCACAGGCCGGGTTGAAGTTGCGTGCGGTGCGGCGAAAGATCAGGTTGCCGCTCTTGTCTGCCTTCCAGGCCTTGACCAGCGCCACATCGGGCAGCAGCGACCGCTCCATCACGTAGGTCTGGCCGTCGAACTCGCGGGTCTCCTTGCCTTCGGCCACCATCGTGCCGACGCCGGTGCGGGTAAAAAACGCCGGGATGCCGGCACCGCCGGCACGCAGCTTCTCGGCCAGGGTGCCTTGCGGGGTGAATTCGAGCTCGAGTTCACCGGCCAGGTACTGGCGCTCGAACTCCTTGTTCTCGCCGACGTAGCTCGAGATCATGCGTTTGATCTGCCGCGATTCGAGCAGCAGGCCGAGGCCGAACCCGTCAACGCCGGCGTTGTTCGAAATGACGGTCAGGTCTTTCACCTTGCTGTCGCGCAAGGCGGCGATCAGTGCTTCGGGGATGCCGCACAGGCCAAAGCCGCCGACGGCCATCAACTGGCCGTCCTTGACCAGACCATCGAGCGCAGCGGCTGCGCTGGGATAGAGCTTTTTCATCCAAAGTCCCCGAAGAAAAGTGCCACGCACATTGCGTTTCACGACAGGACCAAGCGTACTGCGTAACCGATTACGTAGGGGGTACGTAAAATCGCCTAAGGTAGCTCGGTGTTAACCCTTGCTCGTCAAACCCGTCATGCCTTCATCTACAACACCGCGCCCGCACAGATATGCCACCCGCCCCCGACTACCGCATCGCGTTCGACATGGCACCCGTCGGCCTGGTGTTGTCCGAGCAACGGCTGATGGTCGACTGCAATCACGCGATGCTCGACATGTTCCGCACCACGCGTGGGGCGCTGGTCGGCCGCAGCTTCGAGGTGTTGTATCCCTCGCAGGCCGAATTCGAGCGCACCGGCCAGCGAATACTGGCGCAACTCGACGGTCATGGCCGGTATGCCGACGAACGGGTGATGCGGCGCGTCGGCGGCGGGCGGCCGGGCGAATTGTTCTGGTGCCATGTGTCCGGGCGCGCGCTCGATTCGCGGCAGCCCCATGCGGCCGGCATCTGGAGCTTCGAGGACTTGTCGTCGCGGCGGCAGCTCAAGCTCGATCTGACGCCACGCGAACGCGAAATCGCCGCGTTGCTGATCGACGGCCTGACCAGCAAGCTGATCGGCAAGCGATTGCTGATCAGCCCGCGCACCGTTGATGTCTATCGCGCGCGGTTGATGAAGAAATATGGCGCGGCGAGTACGCCGGAACTGGTGAATCGCTTGTTGTCGGCTTGAGATTGGAAGCTGGGTGACCTGTCAGTGGGGCGATCGCGCCTGAATGCGCTCCCACAGAAGGCGAAGAACAACAGGTCGACGGGGAATGTTTCCGGGCCTTCAAATGAGATTTCATTGGGAGTGCCTCAGGCACGATTGCTTCGAAGAATCTGCTCACCCGCACACGCTCAAACCAGCTGCGCCCGCAACCAGTCCGGAATCGGCACCGATTTCTGCTGCCTGAAATCGACCCACACCGTGCGCGCGCCGCCTTCGGCATGGATCACGCCGGGCTGGTCACAGCGCTCCAGCGTCACATAGGTTTCGAAGCTGCTGCGGCCGGGTTGCGCCACGTAATGGCGGGCCAGGATGTCACCCGGGTACTCGAGTTGCCGGATGAAGTTGCAGAAGGCATTGACGATCACCGGGCCTTCGCCGTTCGGATTGGGGGGCGTACCGAGCTGATCGAACCAGGCGATGCGGATGATTTCGAGATAGCGGAAGTACACGGTATTGTTGACGTGACCCATGGCATCGAGATCGCCCCAGCGGATCGGCATCGTCATCTCGAACGCAAGCTTCTTGTCGTCAGGCAATTCGAATTTCATCGGGTCTCCGGCTACTCGGCCTGTTTGTCGCGGGTCACCGCCGAGTTCGGTATAGAGGCGTTCGACAAGATCGCGCAGTTCAGCGACCTGTCGACTCAGCGTGGCCTGTTGCGCCTTGAGTGCAGCGATCTCGCCACTGGAAACAAAGTCGGCGCTGTCGGTGGCGACCGGCAGCGACGACAGATCGATCGGGCCACCCAACAACTGCGCCCAGCGGGCCTCGCGTGCACCGGGTGCTCGCGGCAGCAGCACCACCAGCGCGCCGCCTTTTTCAGGCGCGCGTTGTGCCAGTTCATCGAGAAAACCCTCGGCCGACGAGCTGTCGGCAAACCGATGCAGTCGTTCGCAGTTGGCACGCAGTTCGGCGCTGGTTTGCGGGCCGCGCAGCAGCAGCGTGGCCAGCAACGCCACCGACTGTGACGGCACGGCCAGCACACGCCCCATGTTGTGTTCATACCGCGTGACCCGCGAGCCACTGCTCTCGAAGACCAGATGCAGACCTTTCAGCGCATCGACCGCATCCTGCACCTCGGCCTCGGTGGCTTGGATGACCGGGTCACGCGCGGTCTTCTGATTGCAGGCAGACAGCAGACTGTTCAGCGACAGCGGGTAGCTGTCGGGAACGGTGTGCGCCTTCTCGACCAAGGCGCCGAGCACACGGGCTTCCAAAAGGGATAAGGGTCTCATCGCGGGACAGAAGGCCAGCGGACAGCAAGACCATCAAGCAGACGCAGCGGATCCGGCTTTGCCGGCCCGCCAGCGTGCCTTGCAGGCCGCGCCGGGCCTGCAGGCCCGGCCGTTCGCCAGGCGAGAAGGGTCCGCCGGACCTTTCTCGTCCGGTCTCGCCCCCCTTGAGGGGGAGCGCCGAAGGCGCTACGGGGGTGGGTCATCACACTGCAAATCCGTCATCCGCCTGTATGACCGCACCGTTGATGAAATGACTCTCGTTGGCGCACAGCATCATCAGCACCGAATCCAGATCCTGCGGCTGGCCGACGCGTCTGCGGGGCAACATGTCGATCAGCTTTTTACCGGCGTCGGTCTGCCAGTGGTGATGGTTGAGTTCGGTGTCGATATAGCCCGGGCACAAGGCGTTGACGTTGATTCCGTAGCGGCCCCACTCGAGCGCCATCGAACGGGTCATGTGGATCACCGCCGCCTTGCTCATGCCATAGACGCCGATCTGGCTCATCACCTTCAGACCGGCCATCGATGCGACGTTGACAATCCGACCACCGGTGAAGGTGCCGGGCGCCGAACCCTTGGCACGCGCCAGCATCCGTTTGCCGACCTCCATCGCCATGAAAAAGGCGCCCTTGGTGTTGGTATCGAAGATGAAGTCGTAGTCGTCTTCGCCGACATCGACGAGCTTTTGCGTCGTGCTGACGCCCGAGTTGTTGACCAGGATGTCGATTGCACCCATTTCGGTCTCGGCGTGGGCAACTGCTGCCTTGATGCTTGCCACATCGGTCACGTCGACGCTGACCACATGGGCATCGCCACCGTCGGATTCGATCTCGGCGCGCAGTGATTTCAATCGCTCGATGCGACGCCCGGACAAGACCACCGCCGCACCCGCCCGCGCCAGCGTCTTGGCGAACTGCGTGCCGAGCCCGCTCGACGCGCCGGTGATCATCGCGACGCGTCCTGACAGATCGATCTGGTAAGTCATGTTGGCTCCGATTTTTTTGCCACGCCTGGCGTGCAAGCAAGGCCGGCCGATTGTTCGAAAGCAGCAAAACGCGGCCGGCTCGCCTGTTGGCAAGATAGCACGAAGCCATTTCGAATCGAGCCGACTGCAAGGCCCTGCATCAGCGTCGGTGCCGCCTCGGCCGGGTGAGACCGACCGTTTGATCGAATCCAGCGTCGTTACAATCAGCCGCACGATCGAAGACCTGTCGACTGGATGTTGAATGACCCCTGAAGCGCTGTTGGAAACCCATGGCCCGCGCGAGTCGATGGAGTACGACGTCGTCGTCGTTGGTGGCGGCCCGGCTGGATTGGCGACTGCGATTCGTCTGAAACAACTGGGCTCCGAGCATGGCAAGGAGATCTCGGTGGTGGTGCTCGAGAAGGGTTCCGAGCCGGGAGCGCACATCCTCAGCGGCGCCATCATGGATCCGGCCGGCCTGGGCGAATTGCTGCCGAACTGGAAAGAGCTCGATGCGCCGCTGACTCAAGCGGTCAGCGAGGACAAGTTTCTGTTCCTCAACGAGACCAGCGCCAAGGCGACACCCGAATTTTTTCTGCCCGATTGTTTCAAGAACCACGGCAACTACATCGTCAGCCTCGGTAACGTGGTGCGTTGGCTCGGCCAGCAAGCCGAAGGGCTCGGCGTCGAAATCTTCCCCGGTTTTGCTGCGGCCGAAATCCTCTACAACGACGATGGCAGCGTCAAGGGTGTCGCGACCGGCAACCTGGGTATCGGCAAAGACGGCGAGCCGATGGAAAGCTTCCAGCTCGGCATGGAGCTGCACGGCAAATACACCATCTTTGCCGAAGGATCACGCGGCCATCTGGGCAAGCAGCTGATTGCCAGGTTCAAGCTCGACGAAGGCAAAGATCCGCAAAGCTACGGTATCGGGCTGAAGGAGTTGTGGGAGATCGATCCGGCCAAACACCAGCCCGGCCTCGTCATTCACACCGCCGGCTGGCCGCTCGACGATGCGACCTACGGCGGCTCGTTTCTCTACCACGCCGAGAACAACCAGGTGGCGCTCGGTTTTGTCGTCGGTCTCGACTATGCCAACCCGTGGCTCAGTCCGTTCGAGGAATTTCAGCGCTGGAAGACGCACCCGGCCATCCGCCAATATCTTGATGGCGGCAAACGCATCGGTTATGGCGCCCGCGCGATCACGGCCGGGGGCATTCTGAGCCTGCCGAAAACGGTTTTTCCCGGCGGGGCGCTGGTCGGCTGCGAGGCAGGCTATCTGAACGCCAGCCGCATCAAGGGCAGCCACGCCGCGATCAAGACCGGCATGCTGGCCGCCGATGCGGCCTTCGCTGCCGTCACCGGTGGCCGACAGCACGACGAGCTGAGCGACTACCCGCAGGCGTTTCGCGACAGCTGGCTGTACACCGAACTGGATCGTGCGCGCAACTTCAAACAGTGGTTCAAGAAGGGGCGCAGCACGGCGACATTGATGACCGGCATCGAGCAGTGGCTGCTGCCGAAGATCGGCTTCAAGGCGCCGCCGTGGACCCTTCACCGCAGCGCCGCCGATCACACTTATCTCAAACCGGCCGCCGACTGTGCGCAGATCACTTACCCCAAACCGGACGGCAAACTGACCTTCGACCGTCTGTCGAGCGTGTTCATCAGCAATACCAATCACGAAGAGCAGCAGCCCGCGCACCTGACCCTGAAAGATGCCAGTGTGCCGGTCGATATCAACCTGGCCTTGTACGCCGGGCCCGAGAGCCGCTACTGCCCGGCCGGTGTCTACGAGTTCGTCAAAGGCCCCGACGACCAGGACCGTTTGCAGATCAACGCGCAGAACTGTGTTCACTGCAAGACCTGCGACATCAAGGACCCGACCCAGAATATCGTCTGGGTGACGCCCGAAGGTGGCGGCGGGCCGAATTATTCGGGGATGTGATTGCAGCCGCCGGCCGCGATCGCATCCCTTGACGATCCGACGCCTCGCGGTTGCGCCCTCGCGCTCGGTGCGGCATGAATGCTGATCAGGCGCGGCAGGTCTTGCTGGTTCGCGCGGTCGAGGACGTCGATGCTGCGGACGCGCCGATGTCCCCGTCGTCGCCGATCTGGTCCGCAGCCGATGCCGACTGGGCCGACGCCGAGGCCTTGCGACGCATCGGCGAGCAATCGACGGGTGAGCATTTCGTCGCCGAGCGCGCCCTGCTGGCCAGCGAGCGATTGGCCGAACGCGATGCAACGATGGCCAGCTTGCGCCGCGGCAGCGCCGGCAACGGCCATGTCGCGGTCGTGGTTGCGGCGCTGCTGGTGCTGGCCTTGCTTGCCGGGCTGGCAACCGATGCACTCGGTCCGTCCGGTCAGGTCAATCTGCTCGCGCCGCCATTGCTGGCTTTGATGGCCTGGAATATCGCGGTCTATGCCGTACTGCTCGGCGCGGCCGTGTGGCGGCCGTTGGCTGCGCGGCATTCAGACCGGTCGCCAAACCGGATCGATGGCATGGTGTCGATGCTGGCGAGCAAGTTTTCGGCGCATCGCCTGGGTGACTCTGCACCACCTGCAGCGAAGCGGTTCGTGGCCGACTGGACGCTTGCCCGCCAACCCATCGACCGCGCACGACTGGCCGGCATCTTTCACCTGGCGGCACTCGCGGTCGCCGCAGGCGCCCTGCTCGCCTTGTATGCGCGCGGCCTCGTTTTCGAGTTCAGGGCCGGCTGGGACAGCACCTTCGTCGACGCCCTGTTTGTCCACCACTGGCTGGGCATCGTGCTGGCGCCTGCACAGGCGATCAGTGGCGTGTCGCTGCCCGATGCCGCGCAGATCGAGACGCTGCGTTTCAGCCGGGGGCCGGGCGAAAACGCCGCGCGCTGGATTCACTGGTATGCCATCACCACCGGACTGGTCATGTTGCCGCGGTTGGCCTTGGCCGCCGCGGCGATGCTGGCGCGCACGGCAACTGGAGCGGCAGTTTCCGCTGCCGATGCGACGAGCGCTATTTCAAGCGCCTGCTGCAGCGCCAGACACGCGCCAGCGGCCGGGCAGCCCAGTCGGTGGCTGTCATGCCATGCGGCCACCGGCTGGCCGGCGATCTGCTGCCGGGCATCGCTGCCGCCGATTGATCACGAGTTCGGCCCGGGCCTTCAATTAAAACTGTTCGCCAACATGGCTGCGGGCGTCGACGATATGCCGGCCGAAGACTGGCCAGGCGCAGCACTCGATCGGCTCGATGTGCAGTGGCTGCTGCCGTTGTTTGCGCTCAGCGCCACACCCGAGCGCGAAACTCATGGCGCGTTCATTCGCAGCGCGCAACAGCGCGCCGCCGCGCTACCGGGACATCCACCATGCCGGGTGATGATCGACGAATCGGGCTTTCGCCAACGCCTGGCCGGCGCCGACCTGCCGCGCCGTCTGGCCGATCGCCGCGCGGCCTGGCAGAAGCTGCTCGACGAGATCGGCGCCGGCCCGGCCTTGTTCGTCGACCTCGGCGAACGGTCCGCACCGGACACCGCATGAGCTCGCCCGTCACGATCTCGATCAGCCTGATCTCGCATACCAACGTCGGCAAGACGACGCTGGCGCGAACGCTGCTGCGCCGCGATATCGGCGAGGTTCGCGACGAGGCGCATGTCACGCAGGACCTCGAGCGCGCGCTGATGATCGAGTCGCCGACCGGCGACCGGCTCGAGCTGTGGGATACGCCGGGTTTCGGCGACAGCCAGCGGCTGGCCAAGCGGCTGGCGCAGTGCCGGCCAACCGATCGGCTGGTTTCTCGGCGAGGTCTGGGATCGCTTTCGTGACCGCTCGTTCTGGCTGAACCAGCGTGCGCTGCGCCATGTGCTCGACGCAGGCCGACGTCGTGCTGTATCTGGTCAATGCATCCGAAGAGCCCGACGACGCCGGCTACCTCGACCCCGAACTGGATGTGCTGGGGCTGATCGGCAAGCCGGTGCTGGTGCTGCTGAACCAGCTCGGCCCGCCGCACGCAGCCAGCCGACGAAGCTGCCGAAATCGCGCGCTGGCGCGAGCGATGCCTGCGCCATCGCGGGCGTCAGCGAGGTGATGGCGTTCGACGCATTTGCCCGTTGCTGGATTGCCGAGGCGGTGCTTGCTGCGGGCGATCGAACGGCTGCTGCCGGCGCGCAGCAGCAGGCCGGCATTCGAGCGGCTTGCAGGCGGCCTGGGTCGCGCGCAACGCAGCCACCTGGCAGGCGTCGATGGAGGTGCTTGCCGCAGCGGCTGGCGCGCGCCGCGCTCGACCGCGAAGTGATTGCGCAGGCCGGCCTGGCCGGCCGCGTCAAGGCCTTCGGTGCCGCGCTCGGGCTTGCGCCGCGAAGGCAGCGTCACGCCGCGCGAACTGGCGATGCAGAACCTCGCCGAGCGGCTCGATGCCGACGTTCGCCAAACCACCGACCGGCTGATCGAACTGCATGGCCTCGACGGCAAGGCCGGCGCGCAGATGCTGACCTCGCTGGCCGAGCATTTTGCTTCCCAGCGCCGGCTCGACGAACAGCGCGCCGCGATGTGGGGCGGCCTGGTGACCGGCGCGCTGGCCGGGCTGAAGGCCGACCTGCTGACCGGCGGGTTGACGCTCGGCGGCGGTCTGCTGGCCGGCGGCGTGCTCGGCGCGCTCGGTGCTGCCGGCCTGGCACGCGGCTACAACCTGCTGCGCGGCGTCGACGTGCCGACCTTGACCTGGACCGACGAGGTGCTCGACGATCTGGCGCAGGCGGCGCTGCTGACCTATCTGGCAGTGGCCCACCATGGCCGCGGCCGCGGCGAATGGGCCGACGCCGCCCATCCGGCGTTCTGGCATGAGCAGGTTGCCGCAGGCGATCGAAGCGCAGCGCGAGCGGCTGCACCCGTTGTGGGAACGCGGCGCGCAAGGCACGACGGGCGCGACCCGGCGGTTGGCGCCCGACCTGCAGATCTGTTTGCGAGCTGCAGCGCCGGGTTGCTGCTCGGCTCTATCCGTTGGCGAAAGCGGAGGATCTGGGCCGGATCGATCGCGGCTGATGGCGCTGCCAACGGTGCGATAGCCGGTTGCCTTGCGGCACGCCGGCTCCTATTCGATCAACCCGCGATCCTTCAGCATCGGCTCGATCCGCGCATCGCGCCCGCGGAACTCGCGGTAGGCGGCACCGGGTTCCTCGCTGTCACCGCGGCTGTAGATGCAGCGATACAGCCGCTCGGCAGTGGCCGGATCGAAGGGGCTGCCGGCCTCGACGGAAGGCATCGTAGGCATCGGCATCGAGCACCTCGGCCCACAGGTAGACGTAGTAGCCGGCGGCATAGCTCGAGCCGGCGAACAGATGCTGGAAATGCGGCAGCCGGTGGTTCAATCCGACGCCGTGCGGCAGGCCGCGCTCGGCCAGCACCGCGGCCTCGAAGGCGACGATATCGTCGACCGGCTCGGCCGCCTCGTGGATCGCCATGTCGACGATCGCACTGGCGGTATAGCGCACCGTCTCGTAGCCCTGGCCGAACTGGCGCGCCGCTTCGATGCGGTCGATCAGCGCATCGGGGATCGCCTCGCCGGTCTGCCAGTGGCGCGCGTGGCGGCGCAACACCTCGCGCTCCTGCGCCCAGTGCTCGATACAGCTGCGACGGCAGTTCGACGAAATCGCGCAGCACCCGGGTGCCCGACAGGCGCTGATAGTTGACATTCGACAGCAGCCCGTGCAGGCCGTGGCCGAACTCGTGGAACAGCGTGCGCACGTCGTCGGGCGACAGCAGCGTCGGCTGGCCCGGTGCGGCCTTCGCGAAATTGTTGTTGTTGAGCACCACCGGCAACTGCGCCGCGCCGTTGCGGTGCTGGTTGGCGATGGTATTCATCCAGGCGCCGCTGCGCTTGGTCGCGCGGGCGAAGTTGTCGTGCAGGAACAGGCCGATCGCCGCGCCGTCCGCGACCGCTGACCTCATAGACATCGCACATCGGCGTGATAGGCCGCGCAGGTCGTCGCGCGGCTTGAAGCGGATGCCGAACAGTCGGCTGGCGCAATCGAAGGCCGCATCCACCATTGCCGGCAGCGGGAAATACGGCTTGATCTGCGCTTCGTCGAGCGCAAAGTGGTTCTGCCTGACCTTTTCGGCCCAGTAGCGCCAGTCCCAGGCCTCGATGACACCGCCCTGCCCCGCCGCACGCATCGCCTCGACCAGCATCGCGCGTTCGCGTTCGACGGCCGGCAATGCGCGCTGCCAGACGTCGTCGAGCAAGCGCCCAGACGCGCTCGGGTGTGCCGGCCATCGTGTCGGTCAAGGCATGGTCGGCGAAATTGGCGTGGCCCAGCAAGTGCGGCCTGTTCGCGCCGCAGCGCCAGAATCTCGCGGACGATCGGCCGGTTGTCGTGCTCGCCGTCGTGTTCGCCGCGGCCGGTCCATGCGCGCCAGGCGGCTTCGCGCAGGTCGCGGCGCTCGGAGAAGCTCAAGAACGGCACGATCAGCGAGCGCGACAAGGTGATCACCGCGCCGTCGAGGCCGCGCTCGGCTGCTGCCTGGCGTGCCGCCGCGCGCACGAAATCGGGCAGGCCCGCCATGGCGGCCTCGTCAGGCAACGGCAGGCGATACGACGACTCGTCGTGCAGCACGTTCTGCCCGAAGGCGGTCGTCAGTTCGGCCAGCCGCTGCATGATGCGCGGCAAACCGCTGGCGCTGGTCGGGCGCCAGTGCCGCACCCGAGCGGACGAAGTCGAGGTGAACCCGCTCGACCAGCCGCCGCTGTTCGGTCGTCAGCCCGAGTTGCTCGCGCTGTCGATGCACCGCATCGATGCGCGCAAACAGCTGCTCGTCCTGGCGCACCGCCGACCAGTGCGCCGCCAGCGGCCCCGCCATCTCGCGTTGCACAGCCTGCAGTTCGGGCGATGTGGCAGATGCTGCCAGGCTGTGAAAAATCGCCTCGGCGCGGCGCAGCGCCTCGCCGGCGCGGTCGAAGGCAGCCAGCGTATTGTCGAAATCGGCGGCTGCCGGCTGGTTTGCGATCAGCCGCAGTTCATCTCGATGGGCCTGCATCGCCGCATTCAGCGCCGTTGCGAAATGACCGGGGCGGATCTGCTGGAACGGTGGCAGGCTCGCCGGCGCATCCCAGTCGATGGCCAGGGGATTGGTGGGCATGTCCATGGCATTGGCCTCGGTACAGAAACGGCGGCGATCATGCCATTGCGGCCGCCAGCGTGCCACATGCCACATGTTTGTCCGCACAAGGCGCGTGCGTCGATCCGATAATCGAGGCATCTTTTTGGTTCGTCACGCCGTCAGGAGGCACCTCATGTGCGACTGCATGTCAAGCAAGCTGCGCGCCGCCACGGTGCCGGCGGCGTGGCTCAACCAGAGCGGGCGGGTGGCCCACCCCGACTCGCCGCTCGGTGCTGGCGGTGGCGGAAACTTCCGGCCGCCGTCGACGCTGGGCAGCACCCTGGGTGGCGAGTTGCTGCCCGATCCGCAGGCTCCGGAAAGCCGCCACGTCGAGCCGGATCTGGTCACGCTGGCAGCGAATGCGCAGGCAGCCAAAGCAGTGCGGCAACCGCCGCCCCGGGTAGCGGCAAATGCCGCACCCGAAGTCGCGCAAGGAATCCTCACCTTGAAGCTGCTGGCGGACGCGTCAGGTGTCTCCGGCATCAAGGGTGCGCTGACCTCGTTCAGCGAGGTCAACAACGGCGCTCAGGTCATCATCCATTCAGACGATACCGGGCATGTCGACAAGGTCACCAACGACCTGGCCTGGACGATCGACATCATCACCGAATACGGCAGCGGCGACCCCGACGGCGACGCCGCCTACGGTCGCGGAACCACCCAGTCCGACGAAAACGCCGGCCAGGTGACACTCGGCTTTCACGAAAGCTGCCACCGCGCCGATCTGCTGAACTACTTTCGTACCGAGGCGATTCCGGTTCTCGACATCGATTTTGCAAACAAGAAGATCAAGACGGCGGATGCCGAGAAGGCGCGGTCGACCTACACCACCGCCTGGAAAACCTACTTCGCGAAGGCGCGCAAGTTTTCCATCACCAATACCGACGAGGCGCCCGGCAGCAACCCGCCCTTGAGCACCTACAAGGCGACGCCCTGAGGCCGCCCCGTCAGCGGCTCCAGTTCGGCTTGCGTTTGTCGATGAAGGCCTGAACACCCTCCAGCGCTGCGTCGTCCATCATGTTGCAGGCCATTGCCGTTCCGGCATCGTCGTAGGCGGCGGCAATGCCCTTTTCGAGCTGGCGGTAAAACAAGGCCTTGCCGATCGCCACGGCAGCCCGCGGCTTGGCAGTGATGCTGGCAGCCAAGGCCGCAGTGGCCGCGTCGAGTTCGTCGGCAGGCACCACGCGGTTGATCAGGCCTTTGTTGCGGGCTTCTTCGGCGCTGATGAAATCGCCGGTAACGAGCATCTCGAACGCCGCCTTGCGGCCCATGTTGCGGCTCAGTGCCACGCTGGGCGTCGAACAGAACAAGCCCAGGTTGACGCCGCTGACTGCAAAGCGGGCCTGGCTGGCGGCAATCGCCAGGTCGCACATCGCCACCAACTGGCAGCCGGCGGCGGTGGCGATGCCCTGCACCTTGGCGATCACCGGCACCGGCAGCCGCTGGATCGCCATCATCATCTGTGCGCAGGCGGCAAACAGGTGCTTGTAATAGTCGAGCGACGGCTCGGCGCGCATTTCCTTCAAGTCGTGGCCGGCGCAAAAGGCTCGGCCATTGGCGGCCAGCACCACGACCCGGATCGACTCATCATCGGCAACCGACTCGAATCGGGATTGCAGCTCGGCGAGCATTGCTTCGCTCAGCGAGTTGAAGGCATCGGGGCGGTTCAGCGTCAGCGTCAACACGCCGCTCGAGTCCTGCTCGCGCAGCACCAGCTGGTCATCGGTGGTCATGGGATCGTCCTGGTCGGTTGGGTGATCTTGTCGGCGCGGCATGTCAGGACGCGGCTCGCGCGCGGTCACGCAAGGCGAATTTCTGAATCTTGCCGGTCGAGGTTTTCGGAATCGGTTCGAAGCGCACATCGCGCGGCACCTTGTAGCTGGCGAGCAAGGCCTTGCAATGGGCGATCAATTCAGCGGCACCGACCTCGGCCCCGGGCTGCAACTCGACAAAGGCAACCGGCGCCTCGCCCCACTTCTCGTCAGGTCGCGCCACCACCGCACAGGCCAACACCGCCGGGTGACGGTACAAGGCATCCTCGACCTCGAGCGAGCTGATATTTTCGCCGCCGCTGATGATGATGTCCTTGCTGCGATCCTTGATCTTCACATAGCGGTCGGCCTCGGTGACGGCGAGGTCACCGGTGTGGAACCAGCCGCCGTCGAAGGCCTGCGTGGTGGCGGCGGGATTCTTCAGGTAACCCTTCATCACGATGTTGCCGCGAAACATGATTTCGCCCATCGTCTGGCCATCCGCCGGGTGTCGGCTGCATCGTCTGCGGGTCCATGACCGTCATGCCCTCCTGCAGCGCATACCGGACGCCTTGGCGCCCGTTCAGTCGGGTCTGCTCCGACAGGCTTTGATCGGCCCAACTGGCACGTTTGACCGCAACGGAAGCCGGCCCGTAGACCTCGGTCAGGCCGTAGACATGGGTGATGTCGAATCCGATTCGCGCCATGCCCTCGATCATCGAGGCGGGCGGCGCGGCACCGGCGACCATCGCGCGAACCGGCTGGGTGATGCCTTCGCGAAACTCGGCCGGCGCTGCGATCAGCAGGTTGTGGACGATCGGTGCGGCGCAGTAGTGATCGACCCGATGGTCGCGGATTGCATCGAGGATCGGCCTGGCTTCGACCCGGCGCAAGCAGACATGGGTGCCGCCGAGCATCGCCACCGTCCACGGAAAACACCAGCCGTTGCAGTGGAACATCGGCAAGGTCCACAGATAGACCGGGAAATGCGGCATCGTCCAGGTCGCCGCATTGCTGACGGCGTTCAGATAGGCGCCACGGTGGTGGGTGACGACCCCTTTCGGGTCTCCGGTGGTGCCACTGGTGTAGCTGACCGCGATGGCATCCCATTCGTCGAGCGGGCCGGCCAGCTTCAAAAGCGGCTCGTGCGCATTCAGCCAGGATTCGTATTCATGGTCACCGACGCGCTGAACGTCACCGTCGTATTCGCTGTCGCAGACATCGATGACGACCGGCGAGCGCCCGAACTCGGCTCGCAGAATGCGCAACGCTTCGCCGATCGTCGGCGCAAATTCGCAGTCGGTGATCAGCACCCGTGCTTCGCAATGGTTCAGCTGCCAGGCCAGCAGGCGGGCGTCCAGCCGCGTATTCAAGGTGTTGAGCACGGCATTGATCGCCGGCACCGCATAGTGCGCTTCGACCATTTCCGGCGTGTTGGGCAACATCACGCTGACGGTATCGCCGCGCCCGATACCGAGACCTTGCAGGGCACTGGCCAGCCGGGCGGATCGTTCGCGGATCTGCGTCCAGGTGTAGCGTCGGCTGCCGTGAATGACCGCCGGCAGATCGCCGAAAACCTCGGCGCTGCGTTCGACAAAACTGACCGGCGACAGGGCAACAAAATTGGCGGCGCACTTGTCGAGGCCTTGTTCGTAGATGCTGGTCATGTCTTGTCCTTGGAATGCCGTGAGGCGAACTCGACGGCGCTGCCGTCGACGCCTTGGCGCGGGTCGAGAATAACGTGTCGGCATGCCCCTTCGAGCAGATCCGCCCGGCCTGATTTCGTGGAAGTACGGCATGGCTGCCGGCTGGGGCCGGCCGCTATACTGCGTCTGCCAGGAGAGAGTTTGCCAGCCAGCCCGGATCATCCGCCGGGCCCTGGCGAGGCAAGCCGCCGAAGGCGCAGAGGCTCGAAACGCTTCGAACGCTCAGGCAAAAGGACTGGCAAGCGCCCGCGGGTTGTGGATCCGCAGGCGTTCCTCGCTGGAGAGAGGTCGGCCCCGAGCAGGCCCACCGAAGGGGCAAGTGGTGGCCGGTCCGGCGCCATCAATCTCTCAGGTAAAGCGGACAGAGAGGGCATCGTTTCAGGCTTGGCACCCGCCATGGCCGGATCTGTTTGCCTTCGGAGACCGACTTGACCATCAGCCCGCCAGCCGCCCTGCTCCGCACGCCTTTGCACGAGTTGCACCTCGAACTCGGCGCCCGGATGGTGGCCTTTGCCGGGTACGAGATGCCGGTGCAATATCGCGACGGGCTGATCGCCGAGCATCGATGGTGCCGCGGCCACGCCGCGCTGTTCGATGTCTCGCACATGGGCCAGTTGTGTCTGGTCGGCGCCGACAGCGCCGCGGCGCTGGAAAGCCTGGTGCCGATGGATCATCGATCGGGCTGGCCGTCGGCAAGCAGCGTTATGCCTTGTTCACCAATTCAAGCGGCGGCATCCTGGACGACCTGATGGTGTGCAGACCGGAAGCCGGCAGCGGCTTCGGCGATCTGTTTCTGATCGTCAATGCGGCGTGCAAGGACGCCGACACGGCAGCACCTGATCACCCACATCGGCCACCGCTGCCAGGTTCAGCCGCTCGACGATCGCGCGCTGCTGGCGCTGCAGGGGCCGCAGGCGGTCGATGCGCTGGCGCGACTGAACCCGCCGTCGCCGAGCTGACCTTCATGACGGGTGGCGTCTTCAAGCTGGCCGACAGCCGATTGTTTTGTTACCCGCTCGGGTTATACCGGCGAGGATGGCTTCGAGATTTCGGTCGCCGCCGAGCGTGCCAGGGATCTCGCCCGTCGATTGCTGGCACAGCCCGAAGTGCGAGCCGGCCGGGCTCGGCGCGCGCGACACGCTGCGCCTGGAAGCCGGCCTGTGCCTGTATGGCCACGATATCAACCCATCGACCACACCGATCGAGGCCGGCCTGAGCTGGGCGATCCAGAAAGTCAGGCGCGCCGGTGGCGAACGCGCCGGTGGTTACCCGGGCGCCGCGGCAATCGATGCGCAGCTGGCCGCCGGCCCGAGCAACAAGCGGGTCGGTCTGGTCGGTCTGGAGCGCGTTCCGGTGCGCGAAGGCAGCGCCATCGTCGACTGCCCACGGCCACAAGCTGGGCGTCGTCACCAGCGGCACGCTGGCGCCGACCGTCGACCAGCCGATCGCGATGGCCTATCTGCCGATCGATCACAGCCAGTCTCATCACGAGGTCCACGCCATCGTCCGCGGCAAATCGCTGCCGATGCGCGTGACACCGATGCCGTTTGCTCCGCATCGCTATGTTCCGCGGCTGAACTTGTTTGGATTTGCCTTCGACTCACCGACCCGAACCGCCCACCTCAGGAGACCCCGATGACCACGATGTACACGCCCGACCACGAATGGATCAATATCGAAGACCACGAAGCCGCCACCGTCGGCATCACCATGCATGCGCAGGATGCCTTGGGCGACGTGGTGTTCGTCGAGCTGCCGGAGGTCGGCGCGACCTTCGCCAAGGGCGATGTGGCCGGCGTCGTCGAATCGGTGAAAGCCGCCGCCGACCTGTACATGCCGGTCAGCGGCGAAATCGTCGAAGTCAACGAGGCCTTGCGCGCCGATCCGTCGCTGGCCAACAGCGACCCGCTGGGCAACGGCTGGTTCTTCAAGGTCCGCCTCAGCGACATGACCGAGTTCGAGCAGCTGATGGATACGCCGGCCTACGACGCACTCGTCAAGAGCCTTTGAACGCTCCTGCACGGCACGCGCCGATCTCCGCTGCAATCCGATCCACCATGTTGATGTCTGCCCACCCGCCGCTTGCCGAACTCGAAGCCGACGATGAATTCGTCGCCCGCCATATCGGCATCGAGCCGCGAAGACGAGGCCCCGATGCTGGCGGCGATCGCGCCCGGCCAGCCGCATTTCAGCCGCAGCGCGCTGATCGATGCGATCGTGCCGCGCTCGATCGCGCGCAGCCAGCCGATGGTGCTGCCGGCCGCCTCGAGCGAAGCGCAGGCGCTGGCCGAGCTGCAGCGGCATCGCGGCGAACAACCAGGTGCTGAAGAGTTTCATCGGCCAGGGCTATCACGGCACCCATCACGCCGGGCGTGATCCTGCGCAACGTGCTCGAGAACCCGGCCTGGTACACCGCCTACACGCCCTACCAGGCCGAGATCTCGCAGGGCCGGATGGAGGCGCTGGTCAATTTCCAGACCATGGTCACCGACCTGACCGGCATGGCGATCGCCAATGCGTCGATGCTCGACGAGGCCACCGCGGCGGCCGAGGCGATGACGCTGGCACTGCGTGTCGGCAAGAGCAAGTGCGACGCGCATTCGTCGTCGCCCACGATGTGCTTGCCGCAGACGCTCGAGGTGCTGCGCACGCGCGCGCGGCCGCTCGGCATCGAGGTCGATTGCCGAGCATGCCGACGAGATCGCCGCCGATGTCGCGCAGCAGCCTGCCTTCGCGGTGCTGCTGCAGTATCCGGGCGCTGAACGGGCAGCTGCGCGATCTGCGCCCGATCGTCGACGCGGTGCACGCACAACGGCGGCCTGGCGATCGTCGCCGCCGATCTGCTGGCGTTGACGCTGCTGCTGCCGCCGGGCGAATTCGGCGCCGATATCGTCGTCGGCAACAGCCAGCGTTTCGGCATGCCGATGGGCAACGGCGGCCCGCATGCGGCCTACCTCGCGACGCGCGACGAATTCAAGCGCTCGATGCCCGGCCGGCTGGTCGGCATCAGCGTCGACGTGCACGGCAACCCGGCCTACCGGCTCGCGCTGCAGACGCGCGAGCAGCATATCCGGCGCGAGAAGGCGACGTCCAACATCTGCACCGCGCAGGTGCTGCCGGCGGTGATCGCGAGCATGTATGCGGTCTACCACGGGCCGGCCGGCCTGAAACGGATCGCGCTGCGGGTTGCCAGCTATACCGCGATCCTGGCGCACGGGCTGCGCCAGCTCGGCTGCAGGCTGCTGCACGACCGCATCTTCGACACGCTGCAGGTCGAGGTCGGCGGACGGCGCGACGAACTGCTCGCGCGTCGCGCGCGGCTCGGCCATGAACCTGCGCGCCGCCAGCGCCGACACGCTCGGCATCACGCTCGACGAGACGACCACCCGCGCCGACCTGCTCGCGCTGTGGAGCCTGTTCGCCGATGGCCGCCCGGTGCCCGATTTCGGCGCGCACGAAACCGGCATCGCGACGCTGATCCCGCCGCGCTTGCAGCGCAAGAGCGGCTTTCTGACCCATCCGGTCTTCAACCGCCACCACAGCGAGACCGAGATGCTGCGCTATATCCGCAGCCTGTCGGACAAGGATCTGGCGCTCGACCGCTCGATGATCCCGCTCGGCTCGTGCACGATGAAGCTGAATGCGACCAGCGAGATGATCCCGATCACCTGGCCGGAATTCGCGCAGATCCATCCGTTCGCGCCGGCCGATCAGCTGCAGGGCTATGCGCTGCTCGACCGCCAGTTGCGCGACTGGCTGTGCCAGGCCACCGGCTATGCCGGCATCAGCCTGCAGCCCAATGCCGGATCGCAGGGCGAATATGCCGGGCTGCTGGCGATCAGGGCCTGGCACGAGTCGCGCGGCGACGCCGCGCGCAAGGTCTGCCTGATCCCCGAGTCGGCGCACGGCACCAACCCGGCCAGCGCACAGATGGCCGGGATGCGCGTCGTGGTCGTCAGATGCGACGACGAAGGCAACGTCGACATGGCCGACCTCGAAGCCAAGTGCGAGAAGCACAGCGCCGAACTGGCCGCGGTGATGATCACCTACCCGTCGACCTACGGCGTATTCGACCGCCAGGTGAAGGAGCTGTGCGCGATGGTGCATCGCCACGGCGGACGGGTCTATGTCGACGGCGCCAACATGAATGCGCTGGTCGGCATTGCCGCACCGGGAGAATTCGGCGGCGATGTCAGCCACCTGAATCTGCACAAGACCTTCTGCATCCCGCACGGCGGTGGCGGTCCGGGGGTCGGGCCGGTCTGCGTGGTCGAGGATCTGGTGCCGTTCCTGCCCGGTCATCACAGCGCCGGGCTCGATCCCGATTCGACGGTCGGTGCGGTGTCGGCTGCACCATTGGGCAATGCCGCGGTGCTGCCGATCAGCTGGATGTACATGCGGATGATGGGCGCCGACGGCCTGCGCCCGGCAACCGAAACCGCGATCCTCAGCGCCAACTACATCGCGGCTCGACTGGCCGATCACTACGACATCCACTTCAGCGGCAACGTCGACGGCATCGCGGGCGGCGGCGTGGCCCATGAATGCATCCTCGACCTGCGGCCGTTGAAAGAAAGCAGCGGCATCGCCGCCGAAGATGTCGCCAAGCGGCTGATCGACTACGGCTTCCATGCGCCGACGTTGAGTTTCCCGGTCGCCGGCACGCTGATGGTCGAGCCGACCGAAAGTGAACCGCTGACCGAGCTCGATCGCTTCTGCGACGCGATGATCGCGATCCGCGACGAGATCCGCCAAGTCGAAGGCGGCACCTGGCCACGCGACGACAACCCGCTGAAGGCGGCGCCGCACACTGCGCAAGCCCTGCTGCAGGACGATTGGCCCATCCTTACAGTCGCGCAACTGCTGCCTATCCGCTGGCCAGTCTGCGGCAGACCAAATACTGGTCACCGGTCGGCCGGGTCGACAACGTCTACGGCGACCGCAACCTGTTCTGCTCATGCCTGCCGATCGGCGAGGCGGACGCGGATTGACCATGCGGCTTCGCCTCATTGTCGGGCGCAGCAAGAGTCCGCCAACGCGAGCCCCTGAATAGATGCCGACGCCACGCAGCCGCAATTTGTCGATCTCGCGCAGAGCGGCTTCTGCGTCCTTGCAAACCGTGCTGGTGTTGCAGGGTGGCGGCGCGCTGGGGGCTTATCAATGGGGCGTATGCGAGGCCCTTTTCGAACGAGGTGTCGAGCCGGACTGGGTCATCGGCACCTCGATCGGAGCCATCAATGCAGCGCTGCTGGCCGGTAACCGCCCTGACAAGCGGAGGGAGCGCCTGGCTGCATTCTGGCGCCGCGTCGAGCAGCCCGGCAACGAACTGGCTCGGTGGTTCGACGCCACGCTCGGGCAGACACTGGCCAACGCCGGCACGATTACCCAGGGCATCGACGGCTTTTTCAGCCCGCGACCGGGCGCCTGGTTGTGCCCGCAAAGGCAGGTTGGGGTTGAACAGGCGTCGTATTACGACACGCAGCCGTTGCGCGACACCCTGGCCGGGTTGCTGGATCCCAAGGTGTTGGCCGAGCCGGCCATGCGCCTGACCGTCGGCGCTGTTGCCGTTGCCAGCGGGCAGATGCACTATTTCGACAGCCGGAGCAAACGGCATGCGGCTGCAGATCGATCACATCGTTGCATCGGGCGCATTGCCCCCCGCCTTTGCTGCGGTGCGCATCGGCGAAGAGGCCTATTGGGATGGCGGGGTCTATTCGAACACCCCGATCGAAGCGGTATTCGACGACCATCCCCGGCACAGCTCATTGATCTTCGCGGTCAATGTGTGGCACCCGCAAGGCCCCGAGCCGGCCAGCATCAACGAGGTCGTGGCCCGGCAGAAGGATATCCAGTACGCCAGCCGGCACCAAAGCCAGATCGCGCGGCAGAAGCAGATTCATCATCTGCGACATGTGATTCGCGAACTGGCAGCGCAGATCGGCGCCAGCCGAGGCGCAAAGCCGCGCCGCCCGCGAGTTGGCGGGTTGGGGCTGCGCCACCACCATGCATGTCGCCCATCTGCAAGCGCCGCGGCTGAGCGCCGAGGATGCCAGCAAGGACATCGATTTCAGCACCAACGGCATTCGTCTGCGCAGCGAAGCCGGCCGGCGCGACATGCTCGAGATGCTCGATCGCGCGGACTGGCTGAACCCCCACGACCCGCTCGAGGGAGTGATCGAACACCGCCTGCGCCGCAACCAATGAATCGAGGTTGCAGCGCTTGTTTCGTCTATCGGTACTGTCCCGGGGTGTCGCCTTGTTGAGCAAGGATTAGCATGCTCCGTTGAGAAACGAACGATCGTTCGATTCAAACCGGGAGATCCAATATGAGTAAAACGTCCGGCTACGCTGGAATCGCCGTGACCTTCACGGCAACGGCCCTGCTCGTCGCTTGCGGCGGCGGGTCTGAAGAAGGCATCAAGACCGATTCCAGCGGCGACCGCGGTTCGTTGGTCACCAACCCGCCGCTGCGCGTAACGACGCTGAGCGCGGCCGATTTTCTGGCCAGCCTGAACGGCAGCGCATCAGGCCGCAGCCTGCTGCAGGTCGCCGGCCCGCCCAAATGCGGCGTCGATTTCAACTATCTGCAGTACGGCACGGTCGGCGCGGCCGGCGAAAAAACCAATGCCAGCGGTGCCCTGATGGTGCCGGTGGGCACCGATCCGGCTTGCACCGGTGCGCGGCCGGTCGTGCTGTACGCCCACGGCACGACCACCGCCAAGAACTACAACATCGCCAATGTGCTCGACAGCACCAATGCGGCCTACAGCGAGGCGCTGCTGGTCGCGGCGATGTATGCGGCGCAGGGCTTCATCGTCGTTGCGCCGAACTACGCCGGCTACGACGACTCGACGCTGCCGTACCACCCCTACCTGGTCGCCGACCAGCAGTCGAAGGACATGATCGATGCGCTGACCGCTGCGCGCAAGGCGCTTGGCAATGTCAACGCGGCCGATTCGGGCAAGCTGTTCATCACCGGCTATTCGCAGGGCGGCCATGTCGCGATGGCAACCCACAAGGCGTTGCAGGCGGCCGGCAAGACCGTCACGGCGTCGGCGCCGATGTCGGGCCCGTATGCGCTGGCCGCCTTCGGCGATGCGGTCTATTACGGCAATGTCAACCTCGGCGCGACCATCTTCACGCCGCTGCTGGTCAATGCCTACCAGAAGGCCTACGGCAACCTATATACGAACCTGACCGACATCTACAGCGCCAACTATGCCACCGGCATCGATACGCTGCTGCCGTCGCCGACTCCCATCGCGACGCTGATCCAGCAGGGCAAGCTGCCGCAGACCGCGCTGTTCAGCAGCACGCCGCCGACCGCGCCGGCCGGCTCACCGCCATCGCTGCAGCCGACGCTGAATGCGATCACGCCGCCGAGCACCCCGGCAGCGCTGGCGCCGCTGTTCGCGCTTGGCTTCGGTCCCAGCCCGCTGATCACCAACTCGGCGCGACTGAACTACCTGCTCGATGCGATCGCCAATCCGGACGGCGCGGTGCCGACGCCGACGACCGGCGCGCCAGCGGCCGCACCGAAGCATCCGCTGCGCATCGCCGCCAAGCTCAACGACCTGCGCAACTGGACGCCGACGCGGCCGGTGCTGCTGTGCGCTGGCAATGCCGACCCGACCGTGTTCTACAGCCTGAACACGCAGCTGATGCAGGGCTACTGGAGCGCGCCGTCGCCGGCCCGGACGGCGCCGGGCCTCCTGACGGTGCTCGACGTCGATTCGGCGCCGACCGGTGCAGCCGATCCGTACGCCGCGGCCAAGGGCGGGTTTCGCACAGGCCAAGGCGAGCACGGCACAGCAGGCGGTTGCGGCCGGCGCCACCGATGGCGGCGCCAGCGCCGTCACTCAGGCCTATCACGGCAGCTGGTGCCGCCGTTCTGCAATGCGGCGGCACGCGGCTTCTTCCAGCAGGTGCTGGCCGCCGGCCTCTGAGCGCCCGCCGGGATCGCCGGTCTGCGGTTGGCAGCCGCAGACCGGCCTGATCAACCCAGGCCGCGCCCCGCAGGGGCGCGGTCCTTTTTTTGGCTTCCGGACGACCGTCATGCTCGACCGACTGCCGATCGACTGCGCAGCGCGCCGCAGCCCGCGGCCGTCGGCCGCTGGTCGGTGCGCGGCGTGGTCGAGCGCTCCGAGGAACTGAACGTACGCCAGGGTGTTGCGCAGGCACCGAGCCGGCGCCTCGACCGCGGCGCGATGGTCGCTGTCGTCGACCGCGGCGGCCATGGCTTTGCCGCCACCGGCGACGCCAGCGAAGCCGGCCTGCGCGAAGGCGTTCGCGCGGGCGCGCGAACTGGCGCATGCGGTGGCGCGGCGCAGCTGTCGTCGACGCTGTCGACGTCGAGCGCCGCCGCGCACGCTCGGGTCGCTATGCGAGCCGCACCGAACGGCCGCGTGCGTCCATCGACGCTGCGGTCGAGCGCATCGAGCTGCTGCGCTCGGTCAATGCCGCGACCCGGCTCGACGCCGCGCATCGTCGACTGGGCGGCGAGCCTGTGGACGCTCGACGTCGAGCAGCGCTTCATCACCAGCGACGGCGCCGATGCGCGCAGCACTGGCAGTTCGTGATCCCGAACATCCAGGCCACCGCATTTGCCAACGGCGTGACGCAGACCCGCTCGGCAGCCGGCCAGTACAACGGCTACTGCCAGCAGGGCGGCCTCGAGGTGCTGGAGCGGGCGCGCTTCAGCGAAGACGGTCCGCGGGTCGCCGCGCGAGGCCATCGAGCTGACGCTGGCGCCGCAGTGCCCGAGCGGCGAGATGGACGTGCTGCTGATGCCCGACCAGATGATGCTGCAGATCCACGAGTCGATCGGCCATCCGCTCGAGCTCGACCGCATCCTCGGCGACGAGCGCAATTTCGCCGGCACCAGTTTCGTCACCCTCGACATGTTCGGCCACTACCGCTACGGCAGCGAACTGCTCGAACGTCAGCCACGACCCGAGCCGCGCCGAGCAGCTTGCCAGCTTCGCGCTTCGACGACGAAGGCATGCCGGCGCAGCGCCAGCTGCTGATCGAACACGGCATGCTGCAAGCGCCCGCTCGGCGGCGAGCTGTCGCAGGCGCGCGCCGCGCAGCTGGGCGTGCAGCTCGGCGCGGTGGCGACCAGCCGCGCCAGCAGCTGGAACCGCGCGCCGATCGACCGCATGAGCAACCTGAATATCGAGCCCGGCGAGTCGATCGCTGCAGCAGATGATCGCCAGCATCGAGTTCGGCGTGATGATGAAGACCAACCTGAGCTGGAGCATCGACGACTCGCGCAACAAGTTCCAGTTCGGCTGCGAATACGGCCAGGTGATCCGCAACGGCCGGCTCGCCGAGGTGGTGCGCAATCCCGAATTACCGCGGCATCAGCGCCACCTTCTGGCGCTCGCTGGCGATGGTCGGCGATGCAATCGACCTTCGAGGTGATGGGCACGCCGTTCTGCGGCAAGGGCGAACCGTCGCAGGTGATCCGGGTCGGCCACGCGGCGCCGGCCTGCAAGTTCTGCAGGTGTCGCGGTATTCGGGGGGGACGACTGATGGCGAGCTGCTCGCTCACCGACACCGTTTCTTCAGTGCGCTCGCCGACGCCGTGTGCACGACGGCATCGGCAGCCGCAGCGCATCAGCCTGCTGCTGAAGGCGGAATCGAGCCAGTTCATCCGCTTCAACCAGGCACGAGTGCGGCAGGCAACCGCGGTCGACGCAGGCCTATGCAAGCGCTGGCGGTTGTCGAGGGCGGCCGGCGTATCGAATCGACGCTGAGCCTGAGCGGTCAGCTCGACGCGGACTGCGCCTTGTTGTGTCGCCGAGCGAGATCAGCTGATCGGCGCCCTGCCTCAGGTGCCGGTCGACGACTGGTTGCTGCTGCCCGACACGGTCTGCAATACCGATCGGCGTCGCAGCGGCAGGCTGCCGGCTGCTGGCGAGTTGATTGCCACGGTCTGCGACGCCGCGCGCGGGCTCGATCTGGTCGGCTTCTATGCCGGCGGCCCGGTGGTTCGAGGTTTCGCCGACAGCCGTGGCCAGCGCAACTGGCACGCGGTCGACAGTTTCCATTTCGATTGGTGCCTGTATCAGTCGGGCGACAAGGCGGTGAAGACCGCATATGCCGGCACCGATTGGGACAGCGACGACGTTCGCCGAGCGCCTGGCCGGAGCCGCGCGTCGGCTGCCTCTGCTGGCCAAGCACGCCGCGGGTGCTGAACGCCGGCACCTACCGCGCCTATTTTACGCCGGCGGCGATGGGCGAGCTGCTCGGCACCTTGGCCTGGAGCGGGCTGGGAACCCGTGCAGCGGCGCACCGGCACGTCGAGCCTGATGCGACTGGCCGGGGCAAGCAAGGACGGCAGCGCGCGGCTGCATGACGGCTTCGATCTGCACGAGGCCACGGCCGGCGGGCTGTCGCCGGCGTTCACCGACGAGGGCTTCGTGAAGCCCGACGACGATCACGCTGATCGAGGGCGGCGTCGCCCGCGACACCTTGACCTCGCCACGCTCGGCGCGCGAATACGGGCTGCCGACCAACGGTGCCAACGCCGGCGAGTCGCCGGACTCGCTCAGCCTGGCGGCCGGCTCGCTCGACATCGACGACGCGTTGCGCGCCCTCGACACCGGCCTGCTAGTCAGCGACCTCTGGTATCTGAACTATTCGGATCGCGCAGCCTGCCGAATGACCGGCATGACCCGGTTTGCATGCTTCTGGGTCGAGGGCGGCAAGCTGGTCGAACCGCTGCAGGTGATGCGCTTCGACGATTCGTTCCTGCGCATGTTCGGCAACGGCCTGCTCGGCCTGACGCGGCAGACCGCAGCTGCTGCCCGACAGCAGCACCTATGGCGAACGCCAGTTGGCGTCGGTGACCACGCCCGGCGCGCTGGTCGAGGGCTGGCGGCTGACGTTGTGAGCTCAGGCCGCAGCGGCATCGACGGTCAGCGCAATGCTCCGGTCGCTGATCAGCGCACCATCGAAGGCGAACGAATGCAAGCTCGATCGTGCATCGGCTGATTCAGCGTAGAAGTGGCTGATCGGGCCGAACATCTGCTGCAACTCGTCACGGGTGCAGGTCGGCAGATAAGCACGCAGCACCCGTGGATCGTAGTAGCGAAAAAGCAGCTTGCGGCCATCTTCGGTCAGCACGGTGCTGAGCTTGCGCAAGTGATGGCGCAGCGTGGTGCCATCATTGATGCGAACAAAAATGCCCCAGCTGTTGCCCCAGCATGAGTCGAGCAAGGTGCGGGTGAACCGGTAGCGCGGCGCCAACTCGACCATGTGCGGCGCCACCACCTTCAACTCGGTGGCCAGGTCGCCGCTGTACAGACATTGGTAGTCGAGGCGCGAAACTGCCAGCTCGCGGTAGATGCGGGGATCGCGGGCGCAATCCAGGACCGCCCACAAGGTGCCCGGCGTGGAATCGCCGGCCGGCCAAAGCGCGAGTTCGATCTGCCGGCGAAGTGAATCACTGATCACGCAGCCGCCCCGGCAGTCTGCCGCTCCCGCTCGACGCGGGCTTTTTCGCAGACTTCGCAGAACGGCGCGCCGCTTTTTGCCGCTTCGGTCAGCACCGCCGCCACCGCCGCGGCGTCGACATTGCGCGGCATCGTCGTGGGCTCGGGCGGAGGCGGGGCGACCGGCGCCGAACGTGATCGCGAGCTGCTCGGCGCCGGCGCCGGCGCTGCCCGCGGTGCCAGCGGGCCGACAACAGTCGCCGGATCGTCAACCTCCCGCTGCCGCTGACAAACCTTGATCTGGCCGCTGCTGATCTTCCACGCCAGCTCGTCGACGACTTCGACCACGCTGCGATGCGTCAGACCTGCGCGGTCGATGCCTTGATAGGCGATGGCCCGCAGATTGGCACCCTGGCCGTCGTTGAGCAGCAAGCCGCGCAACCAGATGCGCGCTGCCTCGAATTCGCCTGGCTGAAGCGGCGATTCGCAGCCCGAGCACTGATGCCACTCACACATGGCGCCGGTTTCAAAGCGGGAACAAAGCCTGTACATCGATACGCCCGATCAGCACCATCCAGAATACCCAGACCCACATGAACCCTATCACAGGCCGTCCCGCGCGCCAAGAATTTCGGCGTTCGAATTGAAGGCTGGGCCCTCCAGATCGACTGGAACGGCTTATGCATGCTGCACCTGCACATTTCAACTCGTGCCAGGACCGCCATCATGTTGGACAGCACCCGAACCCAGTTCTCTCACATCAAGGCCGGAGAAACGCCATGGCGCAGCGACGGTCTGCGCGACTTCTTTCTGTATCGCGATCTGGGCGTCGAAGCCGCCACCGGGGGCAAGGTGATCGCCCAGCTCGTCAAAGCCAACAAGGCACCCGAAAAGGGCACCGGCTGGCACCGCCATGGGGCCGATTTCCATATCGTCATCATGACGAAGGGCTGGGCTCGCTTCATGTATGAAGATCGGGAAACCCTGGTCGAGGCGGGCGACTGCGTCCATCAGCGCCCGGGCATCACCCACTTTTTATTCGACTATTCGCCCGACATGGAATATATCGAGATCGTCAGCCCGGCCGATTTTTCGAGCATCGATGCCGAGGGCCCTTGCGAGGTTCCGGCGCCTGCACCCTGGGCTTAGCGGGCGTCCGGATCGCCATCAGCCGCAGCGGTGGCGGGTCGCTGCGCCGGCGGCCTTTGACTTTTGCTTGATGCCGGCGGACAAAAGCGCTCAGAAATCCATATCGAGCTCTTCGATGTCGTCGGGCTCCAGCTTGGCCGCTGCAACCCATTCCTGCATCTGCGGCATCGCCATGATGGTCTCGCAATAGGCAGCACACACCGCCGGCAGGCTCACGTCGTAGGTCAGGAAGCGGGTTGCCACCGGGGCGTACATCGCATCGGCCATCCCCGGTTCGCTGCCGTAGAGGAATGGCCCGCCGTACCGGGCCAGGCATTCGGTCCAGATCTCGACGATCCGGTCGATGTCGGGTTGGGCGCCCGCCCACACCTTGAAGCCGGGGTGCCGGGCCTTCAGGTTCATTGGCAACGCCGATCGCAGGTTGGCAAAACCCGAGTTCATCTCACCGCTGACCGAACGGCAATGTGCGCGCGCCAGGCGCTCGCTTGGCATCAGGCCGGCGTCGGGACAGATCTCGTTCAGATATTGCGCAATCGCCAGCGTATTCCACACCTTGGCGCCATCGTGGGTCAGGCATGGCACCCGAATCGACGGTGCCAGCAGCAGCAACTCCTTGCGGGCATCGGCGTCGTCAGGCGACACCATCACCTCCTCGAACGGCAGACCGGAGAATTTGACCAATAACCAGCCCCGCAGCGACCATGACGAATAGTTCTTGCTGCTCAGGGTCAGGCTGGCGCTCGAGCGCACGCTCTGCGTGGCCTGCGCCCTGGTCGATTCTTGTCGCCCGGTCTTGGAGGAGGTGGCGGGTTTGCGCATGGCGGACAGTCTCCGGGGCGGGCTGGTGAATCGGACCAGGCAGATGTGCAAGCCCTGTGCCATCGCCCGGCACGCTGGCGCACAAGTTGCAGGCCGGTCAGTAAACAGCCCACCGACAAGCCGCATGGAGCAACGATGATGTATCACGCCTACCAGGCTCATTCCGACGCGATGGCGCCGATTCGCAAGCTGGCCAGGGCGACTGCGCCTTTGCTGAGCGCCACTCGCTTCGGCTTGTCCGATATGCAGCCGAGCCGGCGCTGGTCGGCAGCCTGCCAGACCTTCGACCTGGCAGAAGTCACCCACTACCGGCGGCCGTTCGACTTGCCGAGCGTGCTGTCCAACGGCGAAGATATCGGCATCACCGAGGTGGCCGCACATGTCACGCCGTTTTGCACGCTGCTGCACTTCCGCAAGGCCGGCGCCATCGATCAGCCGAAGGTGCTGATCGCAGCGCCGATGTCCGGCCACTTCGCGACCCTTCTCCGCGATACCGTGCGCAGCATGCTGGCCGACCACGATGTCTACATCACCGATTGGCATAACGCTCGCGAGGTGCCGCTCAGCGAGGGACGCTTCGGTCTCGACGAATACACCGCGCATCTGATCGGGTTTCTCGAAGTCATCGGGCCGGGCGCCAGCCTGGTCTCGATCTGCCAGCCCTGTGTGGCCGCGCTGGCTGCCGTCGCCCTGATGTCCGAAGACGACAACCCCGCCACGCCGGTCAGCCTGGTATTGATGGCCGGACCGATCGACTGTCGAATCAGCCCGACCGAGGTCAACAAGCTGGCATCGAGCAAGGATATCCGCTGGTTCGAGAAAAACCTGATCAGTACCGTGCCATGGCGCCATCCTGGCGGCGGGCGCCGCGTCTACCCGGGATTCGTCCAGTTGACGGCGTTCATCAGCATGAATGCCGAACGCCACCGCCAGGCTTTCCGCGAGTATTACGAGTTGTTGTGTGAGCCCGAGCCCGATATCGATCAGCTCCTCAGAGCGCAAGCCACTCGAACGTTTTACGAGGAATATCTGGCGGTGGCCGATCTGCCCGCAGATTTCTATCTTGAAACCGTCGAAAAGGTTTTTCAGACTTTCGAATTACCACGCGGCAAATTGACCGTGCAGGGCCGCCGCATCGATCCTGCAGCCATCCGGCGAACCGCGCTGCTGACCGTCGAAGGCGAGCGCGACGACATTTGTTCGATCGGCCAGACGCTAGCCGCACAAGACCTGTGCACCAGCTTGCGGCCCTACATGAGAACCCACTATGTGCAGGCTGGCGCCGGACATTACGGTGTGTTCAGCGGCAAACGCTGGCAAAGCCAGATCTATCCGGTGGTGCGGCAAGTCATCCAGGTATCGGTGTAAACGGTGCGCGACGTGTCGGGCGTTCCCCAGGTCGGTGCTGGCGTTTGGATTCGCCGAGTGTTAAGTTCGACAAATCCGAAACATGCGGATACACACCGAACAACCGGAGGTCTCCCGATGAACCCGTTCCGACTGAACCAGCTGACCGCCATGGGTGCAGCCATACTGCTGGCTGCCTGCGCGGCGCCCCCTGCACCACCATCAGCGCCGCCACCACCGGCGCCGAAACCCGGCGGCGGCGCGGTGGCCCCGAGGCCCATGGCGGCACCGGCCAGACCGGTGGCCAATGCCCCGGTCGCACCGTCACAGGTCAATGTGCTGGAAACGATCCTGAAACGGGTCGGCAACGACAAGGACGTCGAAATCACGAGAACGGCAACCGGCGCCCTGCTGTTGCGCGCCACCGGCGACACCGCGTTCGCAACCGGCAGTTCGGCGCTGACGCCGAGCTTCTCCGAGTTTCTGAAACAGCTTGCCAACGGGTTGCAGACCTACGGCAATTTGTCGATGAAAGTGACCGGGCATACCGACAACACCGGCGATTCCCAACTCAACGACAAGTTATCGGAGGCGCGGGCCAGCGCAGCCATCAATTATCTGGTCGCCCAGGGCGTGCCGGCGAGCCGGATGCTCGGCGAAGGCAAGGGGCAGGCGGATCCGATTGCCAGCAACGATTCAGCTGCAGGCCGCGCCTCGAACCGGCGTGTCGACATGTTGATCATCGAACTGGCCAAGCCCTGAAGCGGGCCGGCCGCCAGCAACCGACCGGGACCACCGCCGCCAGCCAGCCTGTTCGGCGCGGTGGCGGCTTGATCACGTAAGCCACATGATCGGATCACCTCGCGGGGCTCACAGCCGCTGCTGACTTAAACAAGTCAATCCGGTCATGCCCTAGGGAAATTGTGCGTGGATATTGCGCGACATGTGCCCTGCCAAGAGGCAGGCGGCCGCCACAATCGACTGTTGATCGAAGCACCGGAGACCGACCAATGAAAAAAATCATCGCAGTGGCAGCCCTTGGCGCTGCAGCCCCCTTGGCAATGGCGCAGAGCAATGTCCAGGTCTATGGCGTTCTCGACGCCGGCTACGCCCATGTTTCGGGACTGCGCGGCGGCAGCCAGAACCAGTTGGTCAGCGGCATCATGGACGGCTCGCGGCTCGGCTTCAAGGGCAACGAAGACATCGGCGGCGGATACCGTGCCTTGTTCACGATGGAGCACCGGCTCGAAGTCGATACCGGCAGCATCAACAACCGGCCGCAGTCGGGCTCGCAGTTGCCCGATCGTTTCTCCAACGCCGCACTGCTCGGGTTGGCTCCCGGACTGCAGGCGGCGGTTTCCGGGGTCGGTGCCAGCATCGGCAGCACACTCGGCGTCAACCTCGATGGTCGATTCTGGGATCGGCAGATTTATGTCGGCCTGGTCACGCCGTTCGGCGGTTTTCTGGCCGGCCGGCAATATACGCCGGGCTACGAAGTGGCGGCTGCGTTCGATACGACGGAAACCCAGTCGGCATTGTCAGGTGGTCAGGTGGGGTCGTTCCCGCCAACGGTTGACATTCGCCTGAGCAACACGGTGGCGTACCGGATCGTTCAGGGCCCCGTCTCTGCGGCGATCATGTACGGTTTGCGCGAAGGGAACGCGGCTACCGGCCGATTCATCGGTGTCAATGGCATCTACAGGACCCCCGCGTTTGCTGCCGGCCTGGCCTACAACACCCGCGAGAACGAGTTCGGCCAGAAGTCGCTGAGCACCGCAATTGCCGGGGTGTCCGCCGAAGTCGGGCCGGGCACGATCGTGGGTGAATATATGCAGATCAAGGACAACAACCCGTCCGGGCTCTCATCCATTGCACCGAGCTTGATTGCCCAAAACGCGCCGGCACCGGTCGCACTCACTGTACAAAACGCATTTATCAGCGCCGTCAAACAGAATTCACGCCTTTATCACGTCGGCTACCGGCTGCCGATGGGCTTGCACAAACTGTATGTCGCCTACAGCTATCTGGACGACCGCCGCGGCAGCAATTCGGACACTTCGTCCTTCGGTGCTGCATTCACCTACGGCTTTTCGAAGCGCACCGACCTGAACTTTGTGGTTGCCCGTTTCAACAACAAGAATCTGGCGCAGGCGGCACCCGGCCAAGCCGGCATGCTCGGTGGTGTGACAGCCGCCGCCGGAGTCGATTCGACCAGCGTCTCGATCGGTCTGCGCCACCGCTTCTGACGAGCTTGCGCTGATCTGCCGCGATCCGGCAGATGGCGACGATTCGTTGATCTGCATCGTGCGGCTGCTCAACAGCTGCAACCAAAAGGCCTTTGTCGCATCGACAGAGGCCTTTGCCTTTATGGCTGCTGCAGTTGAAGATTGACGGCGGGTGTGCAGCAACCGGCCATCCCGAATGGCAAGGCGGGCGTCACTGGTGTACGCTGGCTTCGCGGCGTGGGCTGTCCTCGGCATGCCGATGCCAGCGCATGCCTGCACCAACACTACCGTCAAGGAGGCACCAATGACAAGCCATGTCTACAAGATTCTCGAACTCGTCGGGTCTTCGCCGACCGGCAGCGACGCAGCCATCGAACAAGCGTTGGCGACGGCGTCGAAGACCGTTCGAAACATCGACTGGTTCGAAGTAGTCGAGACCCGAGGCCATGTGAAAGATGGCAAGGTGGCGCACTACCAGGTCAAGGTCAAGGTGGGTTTCCGCCTCGAAAGCTGAGCTGTCGCACCAGCACATCTTGCCCCGTACAGTGCGGAACCAGGAGACCAGCCAATGACCGATCTGTCCGCCGAATACAAGGCGCTTGCCCAGTACAAGCCCGAGCCACAAGGTGCGTTTTGTCACCGCTGCGAGCCTGTTCGACGGCCATGATGCGGCGATCAACATCATGCGGCGCATCCTGCAGGGCATGGGTGCCGAGGTGATCCACCTGGGCCACAACCGATCGGTCGACGAGGTCGTCACCGCTGCGCTGCAAGAGGACGTGCAAGGCATCGCCATCAGCTCCTACCAGGGCGGCCATGTCGAATATTTCAAATACATGGTCGATCTGCTGAAGCAGCGCGGCGGTGCACACATCCGGGTGTTCGGCGGCGGCGGTGGCGTGATCGTGCCGAGCGAGATTGCCGAGTTGCAGGCCTACGGCGTGGCTCGCATCTACAGCCCCGAGGATGGCCAGAAAATGGGTCTGGCCGGCATGATCGGCGAGATGGTGATGCTGGCCGACCAGGATCTGGCCAGCCATGCACCAACCACGCTCGATGCGATCAAGGGCGCTGACGAGCCAGCGCGCCGCGCGCTGGCGCAACTGATCACCGTGCTGGAAAACGGCAGCGTCGATTCGGCGTTGAAGGCCGAACTCGGCCAGCAGGCCAGGCAGGTCAAGACGCCGGTCCTCGGCATCACCGGCACCGGTGGCGCGGGCAAGAGCTCTCTGACCGACGAGCTGATCCGCCGCTTGCGCCTCGACCAGGGCGACGCCTTGCAGATTGCAGTGATCAGCATCGACCCGTCGCGCCGCAAGAGCGGCGGCGCGCTGCTCGGCGACCGAATCCGCATGAATGCCATCCAACCCTGGCATCGCGCAGCGCCGATCGCTCCTTCCCCCGTTGGAGGAAGGCCGGGATGGGGGCCTGCAGCCGAGGCGCAGGGAACCGCAGCGTCCGCCACCGCGACCCCCACCCTACCCTCCCTCAGTGGGGAAGGAAATTCAGAGCAGCGCGTCTTCATGCGCAGTCTGGCAACGCGCGATTTCGGCAGCGAAATCAGCCAGGCGCTGCCCGATGTGCTCGATGCGGTCAAGGTCGCCGGCTTCGATATCGTGATCGTCGAAACCTCGGGCATCGGCCAGGGAGACGCCGCCATCGTGCCGCTGGTCGACGTACCCCTGTATGTGATGACACCCGAATTCGGTGCCGCCAGCCAGCTCGAAAAAATCGACATGCTCGACTTCGCCGAGTTCGTTGCGATCAACAAGTTCGACCGCAAGGGCGCGGCCGATGCATTGCGCGATGTGGCCAAGCAGGTGCAGCGCAACCGCGAAGCCTTCGGTGTTCCGCCCGATCAGATGCCGGTGTTCGGCACGATGGCCAGCCGTTTCAACGACGACGGCGTGACCGCCTTGTACCAGGCCTTGCTGCCCCGCCTGGCCGAGTTGGGTTTGCCGCTTGGCAACAGCCGGCTGCCGCCAGCCGCCACGCGCCACAGCACCCACCAGGTACCGATCGTTCCCGCCGCGCGAGCGCGTTACCTGGCCGAGATTGCCGATACGGTACGTGAGTACAAACGCCGTGCGATCGAACAATCGCGGCTGGTGCGCGAAATCCAGCAGCTGCGCGCCGCAGCGGCGATGCTGACCGAAGGCAAACCCGACAAGCCGCGCGCCGCCGAAGCGACCATCAATCTGGCCGAGCAGCGCGAAACGCGGCTCGCTACGGATGCACGCAAGCTGCTTGCGATGTGGCCGCAGATGCAGAAGGCCTACGCGGGCGAAGAATACGTGGTGAAGATCCGCGACAAGGAAATCCGCACCTCGCTGATCTACACCACGTTGTCGGGCAGCAAGATTCGCAAGGTCGCGCTGCCGGGTTACGAAGACCACGGCGAGATCGTCAAATGGTTGATGCTCGACAACGTGCCGGGCTCGTTTCCGTATACCGCCGGCACTTTTGCATTCAAGCGCGAAGGTGAGGATCCGACGCGAATGTTTGCCGGCGAGGGCGATGCCTTTCGCACCAACAAGCGTTTCAAGTTGCTCAGTTCCGGCATGCCGGCCAAACGCCTGTCGACGGCTTTCGATTCGGTCACGCTGTACGGCAACGACCCCGACCTGCGGCCCGACATCTACGGCAAGGTCGGCAACTCGGGCGTCAGCATCGCGACGCTCGACGACATGAAGGTCTTGTATGGCGGCTTCGACCTGACGAACCCGGCAACCAGCGTCAGCATGACGATCAACGGCCCGGCACCGACCATCCTGGCGATGTTCATGAACACGGCCATCGACCAGAGCCTGGACAAGTTCAAGGCCGACAACGACCGCGAGCCGACCGACACCGAGGCCGCGAAGATCCGCGCCTGGACGCTGGCGAATGTGCGCGGCACGGTGCAGGCCGATATCCTGAAGGAAGACCAGGGCCAGAACACCTGCATCTTCAGCACCGAATTCAGCCTGAAGGTGATGGGCGACATCGCGCAATATTTCGTTCATCACGACGTGCGCAATTTCTACTCGGTCAGCATCTCGGGTTATCACATCGCCGAGGCCGGCGCCAACCCGATCAGCCAGCTCGCCTTCACGCTGTCCAACGGCTTCACCTTCGTCGAAGCCTATCTGGCGCGCGGCATGCACATTGACGATTTCGCGCCGAACCTGAGTTTCTTTTTCAGCAACGGCATGGATCCGGAATACACCGTGCTCGGCCGCGTTGCACGACGCATCTGGGCCGTCAGCATGCGCGAGCGATACGGCGCCAACGAGCGCAGCCAGAAGCTCAAATACCATGTGCAGACATCGGGCCGCTCACTGCATGCGCAGGAGATCCAGTTCAACGACATCCGCACCACGCTGCAGGCGCTGATCGCGATCTACGACAACTGCAACAGCCTGCACACCAATGCATTCGACGAGGCGATCACCACGCCGACCGAAGACAGCGTGCGCCGCGCGATGGCGATCCAGCTGATCATCAACCGCGAATGGGGCCTGGCGAAGAACGAAAATCCGAACCAGGGCGCCTTCATCATCGACGAGCTGACCGAATTGGTCGAAGAGAGGGTGCTGCAGGAGTTCGAGAAGATCGCCGAACGCGGCGGTGTGCTGGGCGCGATGGAAACCGGCTACCAGCGCGGCAAGATCCAGGAAGAGAGCATGCACTACGAGATGCTGAAGCACACTGGCGAGTACCCGATCGTCGGTGTGAATACCTTCCGCAACCCGCACGGCGATCCGGTTCCCGACGCACTCGAGCTGGCACGCTCGACCGATGACGAGAAGCAGTCGCAGCTGCAGCGCCTGGCCGAGTTTCAGCAGCGCCACGCTGGCGAATCACCGGCGATGCTCGAGCGGCTGCAGCAGGCGGTGATCGACAACAGGAATGTTTTCGATGTGTTGATGGAAGCCGTCCGCGTGTGTTCGCTCGGCCAGATCACGAATGCCTTGTTCGAGGTCGGCGGCCAGTATCGGCGCAGCATGTAGGTCGATCGGCCCGCCATCGGGCGGGCGCAGGAAAAAACCTACCGCCGACCGGGAACCAGGCCGATTTTCGCCGCACCGCCGGTTGGGAGAGCATCGATCCATCGCCTCGACAGAGGCAGCACGGATCTCACCCACATGAGCCATTCCAGCATCCTCGGCGGCGAGCGCGCGCCGCAACGTTCCCCCGGCAATGATGTCGATCGCCTCGGCCCCAGCGACAGTTCAGATTCGGGCAGTGATGTGCAGGGCGAGCAGCCGATGGCCACATCGCCCGACAACCCGGGCGAATGGGGAGCGACACCGACTGACGCCGGCAGTGATTCCGACTCGCTGGGCACCGGGGAGCGCTCCAGTGCAGCGGGCACGCCGCCGCGTGACGGTGCCGACATCATGCCCGATCGAATCACGGGCGGTATCGGCGAAGCGCCCGATGCGGCATCCGACGAAGAACTCGACAGCGCGTTGGACCAACTCGTGGACGAAGACGATTCGCCGACTGCCTCGACCGAGGCCAGCCCGAGTCGATCAGACCGCGACCGCTGATGGGACGGGTTCGCGAGCGGGTCAGTGATGCCAGGCTGCGGTCGGCGTTGCGCAAAATCTTCGGTCTCAAATTCTTGCGCCCGGGCCAGCAGCGGGTGATCGACCGCGTGCTGGCCGGCTTGCCGACCTTTGCGCTGATGCCCACCGGCGCTGGCAAATCGCTGTGTTACCAGTTGCCGGCCACCTTGTCGACACGGCGGACGGTCGTTGTGTCACCACTCATTGCATTGATGAAGGATCAATGCGACGGGTTGGTCGAACTCGGCATCGACGCCGTGCAATCGCACAGTGGACTGAACGCCGCCCAACGCAAGCAGGCCGAGCAGGCGATCGCCGACGGCAGCGCCAAGATTGTCTTCACGACGCCCGAGCATCTGGCAGACGGCGAGTTTGTGGCGGCGCTGCAATCGCGCGAAGTCGGCTTGCTGGTCGTCGACGAGGCGCATTGCATTTCGCAGTGGGGTTTCGATTTTCGGCCGGCATTCATCGCGGTCGGCGCGGCGCGTGAAGCGCTCGGCCGGCCGAATGTGCTGGCGCTCACCGCGACAGCAACACAGCAGGTCATCGACGATGTCGCGCAAGTGCTCGGGATTCCGCAAGCCGGCGTCATCGGAACCGATCTTTACCGCGAAAACCTGCACTACCGTGCCGAGCATTTTTCGCGCTTGCAGGACAAATTGCCCAGGCTGGTCGAACTGGTTGCCGAAAGCACCGGCTCGGGCATCGTCTACACCGCCACCATCAAGGCGGCCGAAGAGGTCCATGCGGCACTGCTTGCCAGTGATCAGAAGGTCACGCTGTATCACGGTCGGCTGAGCGCGTCGCGCCGGCTGCAGAACCAGGACGACTTCATGGAAGGCCGGGTCCGCGTGATGGTGGCGACCAACGCCTTTGGCCTCGGGATCGACAAGCCGGACATTCGTTTTGTCATCCATCATCAGATGCCCAGCGGGCTCGACGCCTACTACCAGGAATCGGGGCGCGCTGGGCGTGATGGCCAGCCAGCCGTGTGCACGCTGATGTTTGTCGATGCGGATCGCTCGGTCCAGCAATTCTTCCTCGCCGGCAGATACCCTGACCTCGACGATTTTCGGGCCATCGTGCAAGGCCTGACGCAGCCCGAGGCGTTGGCTGACGGCGCCAGCATCGAGACGCTTTGCGAAGCCGGCCAGGGACCGCGATCGAGGCGCAAGATCGCGGTCGCCTTGAACGTGCTTCGCAACGACGGGCTGGTGGCTGCCGACGTCGACGGCCGGTGGCGCCTGCGAGAGCCGTCGATCAGCGACGACGCGATTGCGCCGCTGATCGAGCGTTGCCGGCAAAAGGCCGACCGCGATCAGGCGATGCTCGAAAGCATGGTCGCCTATGCGCAGGGCGGACGTTGCCGCTGGAGTCAGCTGCTTGCTCACCTCGAAGAAGAGCCGGTCACCGAGCGATGCGGCACATGCGACAACTGCCTGCGGCTGGCCGAACACGAGGCATCGATTGCCCGAGCCGGCGCTGCACCTGCTGAACAACCATCGGCAGACGCGATCATTGTCAAGGCCGACCCCGTTTTTACCGTGGGCCAGCGCGTCAGGACCCGTCGCCACGGCTCGGCCGAGGTGGTGGCTGCCGACGCCCTGAGCATCACGGTGCAGTTGGCGAACGGCGAGACGCGCGCCTTCCGGCCTGATTTTCTGCGACTGCTGCGCAGCACGCGTCGCGCGCGACCCGACGCATCACCGAGCGGCTGACACGGCTGGCCAGGCCGTCAGAACGCGCCGCTTGCTTTCAGGCTTTCGATCTGTGCGGGCGGTATGCCCCAGGCCAGCAGCGCAGCTTCTCCGGAGTCGAGCCGGGCGGCGGCGTTCGGCGGCTTGGCAGGCGTTCGACTGAAGCGTGGTGCCGGCGCGGGTTGAACCACGCCATCGACCGTGACGAATGTTTCTCGCGCCTGGTTATGCGGATGCCCCGATGCCTCATCCCAGTCGAGCACCGGGGCCACACAGGCATCGCTGCCTTCGAAGACCGTGCACCACTCATCGCGGCTGCGGCTGCCAAACACCTCGGTCAGCCGCTGCTTCATTTGCGGCCAACGGCTGGTGTCGTTCTGCGCCGCAAACACCGGATCGTCGACCAACCCGCAATGCTCGAGCAGCTGCGCATAGAACTGCGGCTCGAGCGGGCCGATTGCCAGATATTTGCCGTCGGCGCAGGTGTAGGTCGCGTAAAACGGTGCGCCGCCATCGAGCAGATTGCCGCCGCGCCGATTGGTCCATGCGCCTGCGGCCTTCATGCCGAACATCATCGCGGCGAGCAGTGCGGCACCGTCGGTCATCGCCGCGTCGACGATCTGGCCATGCCCGGATTGTCTGGACTCGTGCACGGCGCACATCACACCGAAAGCCAGCATCATCGCGCCGCCGCCAAAATCGCCAACCAGATTCAGCGGCACTGTTGGTGGCCGATCGGGGCTGCCGATTGCATGCAGCACACCAGTGAGTGCGACATAGTTGATATCGTGGCCGGCAGTCTTGGAAAGCGGCCCGGTCTGCCCCCAACCCGTCATGCGGCCATAAACCAGCCGCGGGTTGCGCTGCAGGCAGACCTCGGGGCCCAGGCCCAGCCGCTCCATCACACCGGGGCGAAAACCTTCGATCAGGATATCGGCGCCGGCAACCAGATCGAGCACCGTGGTGATGGCCTGCGGCTGGCGCAGATCGAGGGCCAGTGCCGGCCTGCCACGCGCGGTGACATCGAAGGCGCCTGCCACGATCGGCGGCGCGCCAGAAGGCGGGCGCTCGATGCGGATCACTTGCGCGCCCATGTCGGCGAGCATCATGGTGCAGAACGGCGCCGGGCCCAGCCCGGCCATCTCGACCACCTTCAAGCCAGACAACGGACCCGGCATCTGTTCTTCCTTTTCAGTCAGAGGCGCTCGACAATGGTCACGTTGGCCATGCCGCCGCCTTCACACATGCTTTGCAGCCCGTACCGCTTGCCACGCCGGTGCAGCGCATTGACCAACGTCGTCATCAGCCGGGTGCCCGACGCGCCCAGCGGATGGCCCAGTGCAATCGCGCCGCCGTTGACATTCAGGCGGGCGGGGTCGGCGCCGGTTGCCTGCAGCCAGGCGAGCGGCACCGCCGCAAATGCTTCGTTGATTTCGAACAGGTCGATGTCGTCGATCGTGAGGCCGGATTTTTTCAGGGCCGCGCGGGTGGCCGGCAATGGTGCTTCGAGCATGATCGACCGGGTCGCCGCCAAGCACGCTGAGGTGGAGGATGCGGCCGAGCGGCTCGACGCCGAGCGTCTTCAACCCGCGCTCGTTGACGACCATCACGCCCTGAGGCGCCGTCGCAGATCTGGCTTGCATTGGCGGCGCTGATGGTGCCGCTGCCGCTCAAGCAGCTTGACCGCGCCGATGCTTTGCGCAGTGGCATCGAAACGGATGCCTTCGTCGATGCTCGCCATTGCGCCACTGGTTGATCCATCGGCCAGGCGCGCCGGCAGCGCAACGATCTCGGCATCGAAGTGGCCCGCCCGCGTTGCCGCGGCAGCCCGTTGCTGGCTCGACAACGCGTAGGCGTCGAGCTGCTCGCGATCAAGGCCGTATTGGCCTGCGATCATCTCGGCACCAACGAATTGGCTGAACTCGACGGCGGGATAACGCGCTTGCAGCACCGGGCTCATGTAGAAGCCCAGATCGTTCTGGCGCGGCAGCGACGACGGCATGTTCATCGGCACCCGCGACATGCTTTCCACGCCGCCTGCAATGACGATGTCCATCGTGCCCGACATCACCGCCTGCGCCGCAAAATGAAGCGCCTGCTGCGACGAGCCACATTGCCGGTCGATGGTGGTTGCCGGGCACCGATTCGCGGCAGGCACGACGCCAGCGCGGCATTGCGCGCGATGTTGCTCGACTGCTCACCGGCCTGGCCCACACAGCCGAGGATCACATCGTCGATCGCAGCCGGATCGGCGCCGCTGCGCGCAACCAGCGCATCGATGATCTGCGCCGCCAGATCGACCGGATGCCAACCGGCAAGCTGACCGCCGCGGCGACCGCCTGCGGTTCGCGCAGTGGCAACAATGAAGGCTTCGGCCATGTCGTGTGCGTTCAGGGTCTGAGGATTTTCGGCACCGGATTTGGCCGCAGGCGGAACGCGTCCTGCATGCCCGAGCCGAGCAACGGCCGCAGATAAAGGCGAAACGCGTCGGTCACATCGGTACCTGACGCGGTGATGAACTCATCTTCCATCGTTCGCGTCTTGCCGGCCACCGCTTCGAGCGGCAGCAGTTCGTAGTCGACCGAGTAGTAGCCGTTGCGCTTGATTGCCACCGAGCCGCTGCGGTCGCCCCACAACGCGTATTGCACAGCCTTTTCACCGACCTCGCGCGCCTCGCGCTGGTCGACATCGCTGACGCAACCGACGAAGCTGCGCTGCAGATAACCGAAGGTATCGCCACGAACCCGCTTGATGCCGAGTTTGGCTCTTGATCTCCTCGCACAACAGATCGGCCAGCGCGCCGGTGCCGCTGAGTTGCACGTTGCCATGGGCATCGCGTTCGGGGTCCTTCGCCAGCCTGACCAGAATGGCCTCACCGCTTGCATCGTGGATGCCTTCGCTGACCGCAATCACGCAGCGGCCATGGCGATCGTGGACCGCCTTCACATCGGCCAGAAAGCGATCGATATCGAAACTGCGCTCGGGCAGATAGATCAGGTGCGGGCCGTCGTCGGCGAACTTCTTGCCCAGCGCGGCGGCAGCGGTCAGAAAGCCGGCATGGCGGCCCATCACGACGCCGACATAGACCCCCGGCAGCGCCGCATTGTCGAGGTTGGCACCGGCAAAGGCCTGGGCGACGAAACGCGCCGCGCTCGGGTAACCCGGCGTATGGTCGTTGTGCACCAGATCGTTGTCGATGGTCTTCGGGATGTGGACGCAACGCAGCGGATAGCCGGCCTTCGCGCCTCTTCGGCGACGATGCGAACGGTGTCCGACGAATCGTTGCCGCCGATATTGAAGAAATGCTCGATCTCGTGCGCCTTCAGCACCTTGAACATCTCCTGGCAATATTTCAGGTCGGGCTTGTCGCGGGTCGAGCCGAGCGCCGACGACGGCGTGCTCGGCGACCAGTTCGAGGTTGTGGCTGGTTTCCTGCGTCAGGTCGACAAAATCCTCGTTGACGATGCCGCGCACGCCGTGCTGCGCGCCGTAGACACGGGTCACTTCGCGAAAGCGCCGCGCCTCGAGCACCACGCCGACCAGCGACTGGTTGATGACCGCGGTCGGGCCACCTCCCTGGGCAACCAGAATCTTGCCGGACGACATTGCATACCTCCACGGCAATCGATCGAATGCCAGATGGTAGCGGCTGATCGGCAGGCGGCGCGAGCTTGTCCGCTCCTTGACAGCGCGGCTCCCGCTGCGATCCAGCTGGGGGCCCTTCCCTTACTGCCGTGCGTTTTTCAAGCGCTCGTGGTAATGCGCCGCACGTGTGTCGTCACCCAACGCCCGATAGATGAGCTCCAGTTCCTCGAACACATAAGGGTCGGGCTGGCGGTCGGCATCCCACTCGTTCTCGAGCCGAAGCTGGATTGCCAGCGCCTCATCGAATTTCGTCTGGGCGCGAAAGGTCCAGGCCATCATCCAGTCGGCAATCCGCACAGCGCGCAACCGTCCGGCATTCTGGTGGGCGGCGCGCGACAGCTCGAACTGCGTCAAGGCGCCGTCGTAGTCGCCCTTCAGATGCAGCGCATACCCCAGGTTGTTGCGCAGCGAGCCCTCCCAGCGCCTGGCTTCGGGCTGCTCGGAGCGCTCCATGCAGGCGACGGCTTTTCGATTCCACTCGAGCTGTTTCTCGGGGTCGATGTCGACGAACGCCATCATGTGCAAGGCGTCGACCGCCAAGGCATCGAGCCGGGCCTGCTCGGCAACGGTGAAGGCCTGCATGACCAGCTGGCGCGCCCGCTCCCGGTTGTCGACGGTCAACAATTCTGCAGGGTGGGTTGCCGAAACATGGCTGCGCCCGAGCTCAAGCAGATACCTGGCACGAACCTCGGCGCTCGCCGTTTCGAGATGGGTCCGCACCTCAGCCAGGATCTCGCGCGCCTGGTCGAAATCGCGCCGCAGGCCGTGGCTTCTGGCGATCTGCGTTTGCAGGATCAAGCGGCCATCTGCGCTGGCACCCGCAAGCGCATCGCGAAACCGCCTTTCGCTGGCCGCAGGGTCGGCGAAATCCCAAAGTGCATGGATATCGATGGCCATCGCCGACCCCTCCAATAAAAAAGATGGCAACAATCGAAATCCAGCACCAGCCAGCTGTATCAACCCTCGCTTGCGCCGAACGAAATTTGCCAGCGCAGCGCAGTGGCGCCCATCAGTGCTGCCGCCAATCGATGGCGCCCAGGCGGTCCTTGCCGAGAAAGACGTAATACAGGCCGATGGTGGCGTTGGTCTGCGTCCGCCGCCCCAGATCGGGATACGACGCATCGCGCCGGTTGTACAAATATTTGATCGCGACGCCGTGTTCGTTCTTGACCCGCCAGGTCAAGGAGGCGTCGGCCCGGACGATGTTGTCGTGGCCGGCGCGGTCGCCGCCGGCGCGGCTCACGTAGTACTCGTGCGCGGTCACGTCGAGCGAGGCGCGGTCGCCATAGATCCAGCGCCCCGCGACCACCAATTGCGGGGCCAGGCCGTAGTGATAATCGCGCTCGCTGGTGCCACCCAGCGTGCCCGCGCCGGCATAACCGATGCCCGCCATTGCCGTGCCCTGAAAGGCATTTTCGTCCGATAGCCAATATTGGCCGGTTGTGCCGATGGACAGTGCGGTGCTCGAAACGCGGAATACCTGGGGTGCCAGGTAGGCGTAGCTGCCATACAGGCCCCAGATGCCTCGATAGTTGTCGCCGTAGCGATAGTCGGTGCCGACCAACAAGCCACGTGTCAGCAGGTTGTCGACGATGTTCGCGCTGGAGCCGATCACCTGGAAGCTGAAATAGTCGAATGGCCGCCGGTACGAATAGCCGGTTTTTCCGGGCAGCCCGTACTCCATCGAGAAGTCAGCCAGCACCGCGCCACGCTTCTCTCGTCTGGATGTACCGGATTCACGCTGCGCCACACCGCTCAGCCCCAATTGCAGACGGGCGTAATAGGCCGGATCGCCACTGACAAAACGACCGCTGCCCTCACCCAGCAGGAAGCGATTGAAGCCGACCGACGGATGGATCGCAGTCGCCGCCAGTTCACGCCAAGTACGCGACATGTTGCCTTTTTCAAGCACCAGGTGCGCCATCCGGAACAGCGGCTCACCGAGAAAACTGCCGGCAATGCCGCTGGCGACCACATCGTTGCGTGCCGGCGGTGTCTGCTCGCCAAGCGTTTCCCACATCAGGCTGCCAGCAAACGTGTAGCCCATTGAAGCCCAGAAATCGTAGCCGCTCGAGCGCGCAAAGCCGTAATACAACGCGCCCTGATAGGGATGCAGAAACTGATTGACGTCGAAGGGATCGTTGTCGGTCACCCACGGACCTCTGAGGTTGCGCTTGATCGATGGCACGGTGACCTGGTAATCGGTGCTGCTGCCGAACAGGTTGTTGGCCCGATTGATCACGATGTTGAGCGACAGAATCTCGATCAACGGAAACCAGTAGTTTTTTGGCGCGACGACCTCGGAAGCCGGGGACACGCTTGCGGCCCCATCCAGGCCAACCGTGGTCGATTTCGGATTGCTCTTGCGCATTGTCGGCGGGTCACTGGCCAGCGCCTGCTGACCGAAAGCGCACGCCGAAGCCAAGGCGCAACCGATCGAGGCAGCGATCCGGAAATCGGCACCGACCGAGCGGCAGATACGCGTCAATCGCTGGGTCATGGTTCTCCTCTTTCGCTGCAAATAATACTTGTACCAAGTGACCGGTGGCAGCCCGAATTGATCGAGTGTGGTCCTGCAACACCAAATGCGGGCCCACCCGATCGTTTGCGCCTGGTGCAGAACGGCCGCGCTGCTACAGGGCGGCCAGTTCGGCAGCCAACAAGTTGTGCTGATGGATCAGCTTGGGCAGATCGATCGTTGTCAGTTCGCCATCGCGCACCAGGACTCTCCCGTGAACGACGTTCCACGCGACTCGCGGCACCTGGCAGAACAGCAACGCTGCGACCGGGTCGTGCAAGGCGCCGGCAAGCCCGATCTGATCGAGATCGATGCCGATCAGATCGGCTGCCATGGCCGGGGCCAGTGCGCCGATGTCGTCGCGATTGAGTACCTGCGCGCCGCCGAGGGTGGCCATCTCCAGCACCTCCCGCGCCGTCAGCGGTGCGCCGATACCGCCGACGCGCTGCAGCAGCATCGCCTGCCGCGCCTCGGCGAGCAGGTGGCCGCCGTCGTTGGATGCCGACCCGTCGACGCCGATCGCCACCGGCACGCCTGCGGCGCAACATCGCCCGGGTGGGCGCTATCCCCGAGCCCAGCCGCATGTTGGAGCATGGACAGTGCGCAACCCCGGTTCCGGTGCGGCCGAACGCAGCGATGCCTGCCGCATCGAGCTGCACGCAGTGCGCGCACCAGACGTCGGGACCGAGCCAGCCGAGTTGTTCGGCGTATTCGGCCGGCGTGCAATTGAATTTCTCGCGGGTGTACGCAATATCGCTGGCGTTTTCGGCCAGATGGGTATGCAGGCTGACGCGGTGCGCAGCGCCGTAGCTGCGCGCCAGCGCCGCCGATTCGCGCATCAGCTCGCGGCTGACCGAAAACGGCGAACAAGGCGCCACCACGATGCGTTGCATGGCAAATCGGCCGGGGTTGTGCCAACGCTCGATCAGCCGCTGCGTGTCGCGCAGAATCGACGCTTCGTCCTCGACCACCGAATCGGGCGGCAGGCCGCCTGTTGACCGGCCGACACTCATCGATCCGCGTGCCGCATGAAAACGCATGCCGATGTCGGCTGCAGCCTCGATGCAGTCATCGAGCCGGCAGCCGTTCGGAAACAGGTACAGGTGATCGCTGGTCGTCGTGCAACCCGACAACAGCAATTCGGCCATGGCGGTGCGGGTCGATACCGCGAGCATCTCTGGCGTCAAACGGGCCCAGATCGGATACAACGCGCGCAGCCAGTCGAACAGCTCGCAGTCCTGCGCTGCCGGCAACGCCCGGGTCAGCGACTGGAACATGTGGTGATGGGTATTGACGAGCCCGGGCAAGACGATCTGGCCGCTTGCATCGATGACTTCATCGGCTTGTGTGGGCAGTTCGAGTGTCGGGCCCACTGCCTCGATCACGCCATCTCGGGCAAATACTCCGCCTTCGGCGATCTCACGTCGATCGGTGTCCATCGTGACCAGCACACGCGCGTTTCTGATCAGCAAAGTTGCCATCGGTGGGCTCGGTCGAAAAAGTCGATGATGCTGCCCCGCGCCGCGGGCAGCCGTTCTGGCGAGGTTTGAATGGCGCGGCAACACCATGGCGCAGCAACCCACATCATGCCTACACTTCCGCCATGAGCGAACCTGCCGCGCCGCCGATTTCGGCCCAGCCACCAGCCGTCCGGACACCACGCGTGCGCCGGCTGCGGCAGATCTTGCTGTGGCCGCTGCGTCTGATGCCGGTGGCCGGTTCGGCGCATCAACGGCCATGGGAGATTCTTCGCACGCTCGGACGGCGCTTCGCCCTGGCACGAAGTGGTTGACGAATATACCGGTGAGAGCGAAGGCTTCCACGAACGGCACTACAACGAGTTCGTCACCTTTCTGCCTTATGTCCAGCGTTTCCTTTATGGCGAAGGGCGCAGCGCAGACGGCGCGCAGCCCGGCGATCCGGGCCCGCCGATGCGGGTTTTCCGGCGCCACGACGTCGCCCGCGTCCGGGCGGTGACCAGACCAGGCGACGCGCCGGTGATGCTCGACATCGTCCACGTCGACCTGTATTTCTTCTTCGATGTCGATGTGGTGATGCTCAACGTCGAGGTCACCGCCGGCTCGCTCGAACTGACGCAGGCGCAGGATCTGATGTACCGCTTCGGCCGCGCCTATCCGGCGGGCTGGGACGATCAAGGGCATGCCCTGCACTGCCTGCACAGCGTCGAATGGCTGGCCGCCGACGGCAACGGTGCTGGCCGCGTCCGACGCTCAGCAGCGCGATGCCTTTCTGAGCCATGTCGCCGCTCATCGCGCACCGCGGATCGCCAGCCACTGGGACTTCATGCTTCGCCCGCTGGTCAACGACCTGAGCGAAAAGCCCGGCGCGCTGCGCTATCGGCAGATCGAGTACTACCGGATGCCGATGATGGCCTATCTGGCGATCGACGATCCGACGGCCCTGACGCGCAGTGATTTCATCCGGCTGGGGCTGGTCACCGGCGCCGGCAGCGCGGTCGAGGAACTGGCGCCCACGGCATCGGCCGTCCGACAACGGGCTGCCGTTTGCCGAGGAACACCTGGCCGATTTCGAGCAGCGCTACTGCTACGACCGCTTCTGGGCCGAAGGCGGTGCGGCGCCGAATACCCGCTACCTGTGCAGCGGCCATTCGATCGTCGTCGTTGGCGATGCGAAGAGCAGCTTCTACGCCTGTCGCGACCGCGGCGTGCTGGCCCAATTCCGGCACCAGCATTTCCTGTTGTTCCTGATCGCGCACCTGCAGAAGGCATCGCTGCTGATGTTTTCCGACCGGCTGGTCGAGGCGCTGAAGGCGCTCGACATCGGCGACGCCGCCAGCGTGCGCCAGTTCAAGCGGGCGATTCGCCGCAGCTTCGAAGGTTTTCTGCGCTTCACCCACCGCTACTGGTTCCACGAGATTTCCGAGCAGGTGCAGGTTCGCGCGCTGTTCCAGCTGTGCTCGCAGCACCTCGGGCTCGATCCGCTCTATGTCGAGGTCAAGGAGCGGATGGCCGACATGAACAGCTACCTCGATGCCGACAGCCTGCGCCGCCAGGCCAATACCGTCGTGCGGCTGACCGTGGTGACGATTCTCGGCCTGGTCGGCACCGTCACCACCGGTTTTCTCGGCATGAACCTGCTGGCCGAGGCCGATGCACCGCTGGGCCGCAAGCTGGCGTGGTTCGGGGTCGTCTTCGTGGCCACCGCGGCGCTGACCTTCTATACGATGGCGAAGTCGAAGAGGCTGTCGGATTTTCTCGACGCAGTGTCCGACGAGCGCCTGTCGATGTGGGCCAAACTTCGCGCCCTCGGGCTCGTCTGGCGGCGTGACTAGGTCGACGCTAGTGGAGCTTCCAACCCGCCGGAATCAAGCGCGATCGCGATGCTGATCGTCACGAACGAGGCCAGCGTCGCTGCCAGCAAGGCGGCGGCGGCAAACTTCTCATGGCCATAACGCTGCGCCAGCACGGGATAGATGCTGAGCATCGGAACGGCGGCGTACACGACCGCTGCAGCACGCAACAACGGATCGGCGGGCGGCAGCAGCACAACGAACAACAGCACACACAACGGATGCACGACCAATTTGCCGAGCGAGACGACGGCCAGATCGGTGCGAATCCCGCCCAGATGCAAGCCGACCAGCGAGCCGCCGATGACAAACAAGGCGGTTGGCGGTGCTGCCGCGGCGGCCAGCCCGACCGCGCGGTCGAGCACCGGATGGACCGCCGAGCCGGTTGCCGAGATCAGCAGGCCGGCACCGATGGCCAGAATCATCGGGTTGCGCAGCAGAGCGGCAGCGATGGTGCGCAGCACCGCCGACGGCCGCTGCCCTGCCCCGCGCGCCGCAGCCATCACCAGCACCAGCGGCAGGATCAGCAGGTTTTCGACCAGCGTGCAAAGCGCCAACGCCACGCCGGCCGTCGGACCGATCACTTGCAGCGCCAACGGGTAGCCGACGAACATGCTGTTCGATCCGGTCGCGCCCAGCGCCTGCATCGCGGCCAGCGACATCGACGCACCACGGATACGCAAAGCAAACAACGTGACGCCGACCAGCGCCAGCAGCGATCCGGCAGCATAGACGAGCAGATAGTCGACTGGAGCACGCGGTCGATGGGCTGCCGGGTGATGGCCGTGAACAACAACGCCGGCACACAGAAATTGACGACGAACCGGCCGATCACGCGTACGTCGGGCGCCGCTCATCCAGCCCCGCCGGACAAACAGCGTAACCCGCGCCGATCAGCAGGTAGATCGGCGCGGTGATCGTGAGGACGTTCAGCATGCGCAGCCAGCCGGGGCCGGGCAGGCCGTTGCCTCGGCTGAGCCCACGCTCAGCCCGGCGGCAGGCGCCAGCTGGTCGCCTCGTAGGCGGCCACATACGGCGCACCGCCATCGACGGCTGCATTGCGGTTGACCAGCGGCCGCCCGAACATCGGATGGCGCATGCTGCGCACCTCGTGCTCGATGGTGGCCAACACGGCGCCGCTGTCGAGATCGACGATATCCTGAAAGCGGTACTGGCTTTGGTCGCTCTCCTCGGTGATCAGGCCGCGATCGAGCAAACGCTGGTGGACGCCGGAAAAATCGGCCACCGTGACCTGCAGATGGTGTCCGTCGTAGGCCGGCAGATCGACGTCGACGCTCGCGAAACCGAAGGCTCTCGCCGAGCCCCATCGGAACCCTTGCAAATTCGCCTTCGTCGTCGCTGGCGACACTGGCCGGGCTGCCGAGAATCTCGCGGTAGAAGCGCGCAATGGCCGCCGCCGTACCAAGCCGGACATCGATGTCGATGCACGGCATGCCGAGCCTCATCTGGCCGAATCGGCGCGGATCGGGCGCATGGGCGCGGATCCGGTTGCCCCACGGGCAAACGACATCGACGTGTTGCTCGCCCGGCTGGCATTCGAATTGCGTACCGGCCAGCAACGGCCGCACCCGATCGAGCCGTGCCTGCAACGCCTGCAAGTCGGGCATCACCAGGTGGACCCTGCCACGCAACTGCTGGGCCGGCCCGGTCGGCAGGTGAAACTGGCTGGTACCGACATTGATCCAGGCGTTGTCGGTGCCGGTCTGCAGGTAGGGGTCGCGAGTCAGCCCCAGGCCCGTCACGTAGAAGGCAATTGCCCGCTGTTGGTCGGGCACCCGCACGTTGAGATGGCCGAACTCGACCAGATTGCCGACGTCCTGGGTCCGGCGATCGAAAGTTGCGTGTTTCATGGCGTGATGCTACAGCGGCTCGCCACAATGGGCCGCCACGAAAGGTGGCTGAGCACTGATTGGCTGACGCATACTTGTCGGGTTGCTCGGCGCGCGTTACCGTTGCGGCCGACAACGCAGTTCGATCCGGTTCCGCTATGGGCGTTGCGGAACCGGCCGTTTTGGAGACCGTCCATTTTCCATTTTTGCAACAAGGAGGCAGACAATGAGCAACGAGCAACGCGTGGTACTGGTCACTGGCGGCATGGGCGGACTGGGCGAGACGATCGCGACCAAGATGGCCGATGCCGGCTACAAGGTGGTCGTGACCTATTCGCCCAGCAACAAGACCCACGGCGAATGGGTCAAGCAGATGAAGGACAACGGCTACGAGATGCACGCCGTTGCCGTGCGACGTCGCCGATTACGATTCGTGCGCCAAGGCGGTTGCCGAGGTACAGAGCCAAGGCCGGCGCGATCGACGTGCTGGTCAACAACGCCGGCATCACCCGCGACACCACCTTCAAGAAGATGGACAAGGTCAACTGGGACGCCGTGCTGCGCACCAACCTCGACAGCCTGTTCAACATGACCAAGCAGGTTGCCGACGGCATGGTCGAGCGCGGCTGGGGCCGCATCATCAACGTCTCGTCGGTCAACGGCTCGAAGGGCGCGTTCGGCCAGACCAACTATTCGGCGGCCAAGGCCGGCGTGCACGGCTTCACGAAGGCGCTGGCGCTCGAAGTGGCGCGCAAGAACGTCACCGTCAATACGATCTCGCCGGGCTATATCGGCACCAAGATGGTGACCGCGATTCCGAAGGAAATGCTCGACACCAAGATCATTCCGCAGATTCCGCTCGGCCGGCTCGGCAAGCCCGAAGAAGTGGCCGGCCTGATCATCTATCTGGCATCCGAAGAGGCGGCGTTCGTTACCGGCGCCAATATCGCGATCAACGGCGGTCAACACATGCAATGAGGAGCGATCCCATGATGAAGCACGGAATCGATCAGGACGCGCTGATCAGCCAGTTCTCCAAAGCGACCGCCCAGCAGGGCGAGACCTTGCGCAAGGCGGTCACCGAAGCCACGCTGAAGGCGCTGCAAGGGCGCGAGCTGACGCTGGCCAACATCAAGCAGGTGCTGGGCACTGTCACCAAGGCCGCATCCACCGGGGCCGCCAGCAACCCGCTGGCGGCGGCCGATGTCGAGGGCCTGCTCAACAAGGCGGTCTCCGGCATGGACGATGCGCTGGAAAAGGCGGTCGAGGCCAACCGGCTTGCCTTGCAGCAGATGGTCGACCAGGGCGTCAGCGTTCGCGAAACGCAATTGAAGAAGGCCTTGTCCGATATCGAGAAGATGGAAGACAGCCTGTTCGCTGCGGTGCGCAAGGCAGCGGCCGACGCCGAAGCGGCCGATGCAGCAGGCCTGGGCCGGCGTGCTGACCGCTACCCAGGGCAAGGGCACCGGCACCGGTGCGCAGGCAGCGGCGACCCTGGCGCAGTTCATGGACTCGGCGCAGCAGAACCTTCGCGACAGCCGGGCACTGGGCCTGAAGGCCACCGCAGGCCATGATCGACGGCTATGCCATGTTGGCCAGTGGCGTGTTGATCGGCATGTCCGACGCGCTGAAGAAGAGTGATTCGAAGGCCGTCATCGGCCGCTCGAAAGAAGTGAGGCGCCTGCCACGAAGCCCGAGCGGGCTTCGTGGCAGCGGGCGTCCGACGCCGTGGCCGGCATTGCCCCGTCACCGGCGGGCCCGCACTGCGTTCAATCGGCGACTGACGGTGCAGCGTCGGCTTCACCGATGACCGGCTGAGCGGCGGCGCGACGGTCCAGCGGGTCGGTGCGGGGCGCGGCACGGCGCTTGGGATTACAGTCAGGCATGCGATTTTTTGCGACTCGGCTATCGCCCGGCGGCGTCGCGCTGCGGGTAGCTGGCGTTGCGCAGACCGAGGGATCTCGATGGACGCGCTGATTCTCGCCCGCATGCAGTTCGCAGCGAATATCACTTTCCACATCCTGTTTCCGACCATCAGCATCGCGCTGGGCTGGCTGTTGCTGTTTTTTCGCTGGCGCTGGCTGAGCACCAAAGATCGCGACCCGGCGTTGGCGGATGGCTGGCTCGATGCGTACCGCTTCTTCACCAAGGTGTTCGCACTGAGTTTTGCGCTGGGCGTGGTCAGCGGCATCACCATGAGCTTCCAGTTCGGCACCAACTGGCCGGGCTTCATGGAGAAGGTGGGCAATGTCGCCGGGCCATTGCTCGGCTTCGAGGTGCTTACCGCATTCTTCCTCGAAGCCGGTTTTCTCGGCATCATGCTGTTCGGCCATGGCAAGGTCAGCGAGCGGGTGCACCTGATGGCCACCTTCCTGGTCGCCTTCGGCACCACGCTGTCGGCTTTCTGGATTCTTGCCCTCAATTCGTGGATGCAGACACCCACCGGGCACGAGATTCGCGACGGCGTATTCCACGTCGTGAGCTGGAGTGAAGTCATCTTCAACCCTTCGTTCCCCTATCGCATCACGCACATGATGCTGGCCTCGGCGCTGACTTGCGCATTCCTGCTGGCCGGGCTGGCATCGTGGCAGTTGCTGAAAGGCGTGGCCGAGCGATCGGCACCGCGCGTGCTGCGAGTCGGCCTGACGCTGGCAGCCCTGCTGATCCCGGTGCAGATCTTCGTCGGTGACCTGCACGGATTGAACACGCTGAAGCATCAGCCGGCAAAGATCGCCGCGATGGAGGGCATCTGGCACACCGAACGCGGCGCGCCGCTGCTGTTGTTTGCCATCCCGGACGCCGAACAGCGCCGCAACCATGCCGAGATCGCGATCCCCAGACTCGGCAGCCTGATCCTGACCCATGACGTCGACGGCGAAATCAAGGGAATGAACAGCTTTGGCAAAGACCATCCGCCGCCGCTGCCGGTGTTTTTTGCGCTTTCGAATCATGGTCGGCATGGGCCTGCTGATGCTGGCCAGCAGCTGGCTGGGCTGGTGGCTGTATCGGCGCGCTGGCTGGCAGCCCGAGCGCCTGCCGCGCCCGCTTGTTGTGGCTGTTCGCCGGGATGACCTTCTCCGGCTGGATCGCCACAGTGGCTGGCTGGTACGTGACCGAGATCGGCCGCCAGCCCTTCATCGTCTACGGCATGGTGCGCACGGCCGATGTGGTGTCGCGGGTGCCGTCGTCGATGATCGGCCTGACGCTGGCGCTGTACATCGCGCTCTACATTGCGCTGATCCTGGCCTATGTCACGGTGCTCAAATACATGGCCGAGAAGCCGCAGCAGGTGCTGGAAACAGACAGACGTGAACAGGCCGCCACACCGGCCGGCGTGGCAACATCCGGCCTGATTCCCGAAGGCAGCCGATGACCGACGTGGCGTTCAGCTTCGACACCGCGTTACCGGTGATCTTCATGGCATTGATGGGCGTGTCGATGCTGGTCTATGTGATCAGCGACGGATACGACCTGGGCGTGGGCATGCTGATGCATCGCGCCACGGCCGATGAAAAAGATGTGATGGTGGCATCGATCGGGCCGTTCTGGGACGCCAACGAAACCTGGCTGGTGCTCGGTGTCGGCATCCTGCTGATTGCCTTTCCGAAGGCGCACGGACTGGTGCTCGGCGAGTTGTACCTGCCGGTGGCGCTGATGCTGGTCGGTCTGACCTTGCGTGGAGTCGCGTTCGATTTTCGGGTCAAGGCGCGCGACACCCACAAGACGACCTGGGACCGGCTGTTTTTCGCCGGCTCGATGCTGGCAGTCGGTCTCCCAAGGCTGGATGCTCGGTCGTTTTGTCAGTGGCTTCGGCACCGGCTGGAACTATCCGATATTTGCCGGCGCCATCGCCATCGCATTGCCGATGGCCTACGTGATGATGGGTGCGGCCTGGCTGATCCTGAAAACCGAAGGCGAGTTGCAGCAGCGCGCGGTCGATTGGGCCAAACTGGCCTGGTGGCCGATGGTCGGCGGGCTGATTCTGATCTCAATGGCCACGCCATGGGTCAGTGAAACCGTCCGCGGGCGCTGGTTCTCGCTGCCCGGAATCATCGCGCTGATGGCGATTCCGCTGATGACCGCCGTCTGCCTTGTCGCGGTGCGTGCGCTGCTCGACGTACGTGCCGTGCGCGGCCCCTTGTGCTGGCTGCCGTTCGTGCTGCTGCTGCTGGTTTTTCTGCTCGGTTTTCTCGGCCTCGCCTACAGCATCTATCCTTTTGTCGTGCTCGATCAGCTGACGATCTGGCAAGCCGCCAGCAGCCCGGCGGCGTTGAAGGTGATCCTGATCGGCGTGTGCATCTCGGTACCGGCGATTGCCGGCTATACGATTTTTTCGTACCGCGTGTTTGGTGGCAAGACCACCGAATTGCGCTACGCCTGACGGAGATCTCGATGTTGCTGCTCGGAATGCTCGATTCGCCGTATGTGCGTCGAGTGGCGATTTCGCTGCAGGTGCTGCGGCTGCCGTTCGAGCACCGCTCGCTGTCGGTGTTCCGCACCTTTGATGAGTTCGCCGAAATCAACCCGGTGGTCAAGGCGCCCACGCTGGTCTGCGATGACGGCAGCACGCTGATGGACTCGACGCTGATCCTGGCTTATGCACAAGCGTTGGCCGGCCCGGCTCGGCGACTGGCGCCGACCGATCCGGACCAGCTGAGAGCGGTGCTGCGTCTGGTCGGTCTGGCATTGGCGGCTTGCGACAAGGCGGTGCAGATCATCTACGAGCGCAGCTTGCGGCCGGCCGATATCCAGTATCAGCCCTGGATCGACCGTGTCCGCGGCCAGCTGCTCGCCGCCTGCGCAGGCATGGAAGCGCAGCTTGGCACACGGCGATTGCCGGCGGCGCAAGGTGACATCGATGATGCCGGCATCTGCGTTGCGGTAACCTGGAAGTTCTGTCAGATGACCATTCCGGAGATCGTCATCGCAAGCCGTTATCCGGCACTGCAGACATACAGCGACGCCGCCGAGACGTTGCCCGAATTTGCCGCTGCGCCGTACGGCGACGGCACATTCACTGCCGGACAGGTTTGATCACGTGTCTGCCGGCACGGCGCGAGTTGCCTGCTTCGCAAGGCCGGTGATGAGTTGACCGCTACCCGCCGCGCCCCAGCCGCTGCTCGAACTCGTGGTAACCGATGCGGTCGTACAGCTCTTCGCGGGTTTGCATCGTATCGATCACAGCGGCCTGGCCACCGTCGCGGCGAATCGCCTGGTAAACCGCTTCAGCCGCCTTGTTCATGGCACGAAACGCTGACAGCGGGTACAACACCATCGCCACACCGACACCGGCCAGTTCGTCGACGGGTAAACAGCGGGGTGTGGCCGAACTCGGTGATATTGGCCAACACCGGCACCTTGCAGGCATCGACAAACAGCCGGTAGGTTGCCAGATCGAGCGAGGCTTCCGGAAATACGCCGTCTGCGCCCGCCTCGACACACGCCAGCGCGCGCTCGATGGCGGCTTCGACACCAAGCGTGGCGATGGCATCGGTGCGCGCAATCAGAAAGAATTCATCGTCGGTGCGCGCATCGGCAGCGGCGCGTACCCGATCGACCATTTCACCGGTTGCGACAACTTCTTTTCCGGGCCGGTGGCCACACCGCTTTGCGCCGGCCTGGTCCTCGATATGGCAGGCCGATGCGCCGGCCTTGATCAGGCTGCGCACGGTGCGGGCGATATTGAATTGGCTGGGGCCGAATCCGGTATCGATGTCGACCAGCAGCGGCACATCACAGACATCGGTGATCCGCCGCACGTCGATCAACACATCGTCCAGCGTGTTGATTCCCAGATCGGGCAGCCCCAGCGAGCCGGCCGCCACGCCGCCACCCGACAGATAGATGGCCCGATAGCCGGCCCGTTTGGCGAGCAAGGCATGGTTGGCATTGATGGCACCGATCACCTGCAGCGGCGATTCGGCGGCGAGCGCGGCCCGAAAGCTTTCGGGCTTGCGCTCAGCTTTCACGGACATGGCGAGCAAGCCACATGTCGTGTCGGCGCTCGCGACAGCCGCATCGACAACCAGCACGCCCGAAGGCATCGCCAGGCGAAGCGACCGGGCCACCGCAACGCGGCTGGCTCGTTGAATGACCCAGCGCCAAGCCGGTGTTGCAGCGCTTGTTGATCGATCTCGTTTCCATCTGGGTCGGCCCCTTGCTGATGATCTGGCAAACTTCTGCGGGTGCAGGATACACCTGAACAAGACCCGCTTCGGTGCTGCTCGCGCACCGCCGCAGACGCCTATTTGAAGCGGTAGTGATCGCGATTGAGAACCGCGGCTACGGCGGAGACTTCTTCCGGAAACAGACCGAGGTTGAGCTCGGTATTGCACTGCTCGACCATGCCGCGCAAAAAGCCCGGCGTATTGATTCGCCCGGTCGGCTTGTAGATCGACGAGCCATCGCCACCGACCTTGCCGACGTGGCATGCCACGCATCCGTTGTCCTTGATCAGCTTTTCGCCGAGCGCCAGGTCGGCATCGCGGAAAACCTCGGCCGCGGGCTGCGCCGCGATGGCGACCGCCGCGCTGAGCGCGCCGGCGACAACCACGCTCAGCATGACGCTGCAGCGCAAAAACCGACTGACAAGGGTCATTGCATGACTCCGTGAAATTGACAGCCGCCGCTCAGCCGAGTTGTCGACCCACGGCCAACAAGTCTTCTTCGGACATCTCGCCGGGAATGGCAAACAACAACCGCCCCTGGCGGTCAAGCAGGATGGTCGTCGGAATGACACGGCGATCGGTCAGCATGGATCGCAGGCCCGGCGGCTCGAGGGCAACCGGAAAGTGCAGCCCGTGGTCGGCAACATGTCGGCGCACCGCCTGCAGATCGCCGTCAGTGGCGATGCCGACAATCAGCAAGTCACTGCGGCGGGCGCCGATCGCCTGGTACAACTTGTCGAGACGCGCGTTGTGGCGTTTGCAATAGGCACAGTCGGTGGCCCAGAAAACAATGACTGCGGCACGGTCTTTCCACTCAGCGGGCTCGATCCGGCCGCCGTCGATCAACGGCAGCGCCGGCATGGCGATCACATCGCCCTTCGCCGCAGCGCCGGCGTGGGCTGAGCCGCCAATCATCAAGCCCAGGCCACAGGCGGCGCCGGCAATGAGGCAACCGCGGCGCATCGGCTGAGCAACGGGTTTGTGAATGCCGCAGGGTTTCATCGTGGGACAAGAATATCAGGCTCGGGCACCCAGGGTGCCATGCCGTTCGAGCGTCGCCGGCCGGGACCATCAGCAACTGCCGCGACGCTTTGCCTGTCCCGGTGAACGCGCCACCACCTCGCGGACCAGCTCGGTGATCCGTTGCCGGGTTGCGGTGACAAGGGGCGTGAGCGGTCGGGCCGCCGAAACCGCGGTGGTGACCAGCACCGGCAGATGCGGGTTGATGATTTGACGCGGGTGATATTGCACGACGGCCTCGCGTCGCAACAGTGCGCTGATCGGCAAAATGGCGTAGCCGAAGCCGAGCTTGACCAGATCGAGCATGCCGTCGGCCGATGCCACCTCCATCGCGATCGTCAACTTCAGTCCCATGTGGGCGGCGCGGGTTTCGACCAGCCGCCTGATTGCATGAAACCGATCGGGTATGACGAGCGGAAAATCGATGATCGAGCGAAATTCAACCGGCTCGGCGTTTTCGTTACTGGCAGCGACAGCCGGCCCGACCAGATAAAGCGGCTCTTCGAAAACCGGCGCCAGATCGATTTCGGGCCGTGGGTCGGGGTTGAGCAACAAGGCCAGATCAACCCGACCCACCGCCAGCCATTCCGCCAGATGTGACGACAATCCCTCGACGATGGCGAGTTCGGCACCCGGAAAGCGCTGTCTGAACGCCGAGGCGAGCGGCGCCGTCAGACCACGCCCGAGGCTTGGTGGCAGGCCGACGACAATCTTGCCGCCTTCGTTTCCGAGCGAGTTTTTCAACTCATCGCGGGCCCGTTGCACCTGGTGCAAGATGCCATGGCCATGCTTCAGGAACAACGCCCCGGCGTCGGTCAAGGTGACGCCGCGGCCGTTGCGCAGCAGCAGCACCTGGCCGAGTTCGACCTCGAGCGATTTCACCTGGCGGCTGAGCGCCGGCTGCGCCATCGACAACAGCTGCGCTGCCTTGCTGAAACTGCCGAGTTCGGCAACCTGGACAAAATATTCGATCTGGCGAAGATCCATTGGCAGCAGCAACGTGACGAAAACAGGTTCGGATCGTCGATTGTCGGTCCAAGCCGTGGGGTCAGGACGGCGCCATGCCGAAGCGCTATGGCAGCTATCCATCGGCCCACGTTGCGCGGATGTCGGCAATCGCAAAGAATCGAGCGTCAGATCGGGTTGAAACCACTCCGATCCCTTCTTCCCGCTCAAACGGTGCGGCACAAGGCACCGCGGTTCAACCGGAGACACCCCCGCATGATCATCGATTGCCACGGCCATTACACGACCGCCCCCAAGGCGCTGGAAAACTGGCGCAACCAGCAGATTGCCGGCATCAAGGACCCGTCGGTCAAACCCCGCGCGGCCGATCTGAAAATCAGCGACGACGAGCTGCGCGAGTCGATCGAGACCAACCAGTTGCGGCTGATGAACGAACGCGGCTCGGATCTGACCATCTTCAGCCCACGCGCCAGCTTCATGGCGCACCACATCGGAGACTTCGAGGTCTCGTCGACCTGGGCGGCGATCTGCAACGAGCTCTGTTATCGGGTCAGCCAGCTGTTTCCGGATCGCTTCATTGCGGCGGCGATGCTGCCGCAATCGCCCGGTGTCGATCCGGCGACCTGCATTCCAGAACTCGAAAAGTGCGTCAAGGAATATGGCAACGTCGGCATCAACCTGAACCCCGATCCCTCAGGCGGTCACTGGACCAGCCCGCCGCTGTCGGACCGCCACTGGTACCCGATCTACGAAAAGATGGTCGAGCTCGACATCCCGGCCATGATCCATGTCAGCACCAGCTGCAATGCCTGCTTCCACACCACCGGCGCGCACTACCTGAATGCCGATACGACCGCGTTCATGCAATGCCTGACCAGTCGATCTGTTCAAGGATTTCCCGACGCTGCGCTTCATCATCCCGCATGGCGGCGGCGCGGTGCCCTACCACTGGGGCCGTTTCCGCGGGCTGGCGCAGGAGCTGAAAAAGCCGCTGTTGAAGGACCACCTGCTGAACAACATCTTCTTCGACACCTGCGTCTATCACCAGCCGGGCATCGACCTGCTGACCAAGTGTCATCCCGGTCGACAACATCCTGTTTGCCAGCGAGATGATCGGCGCGGTGCGCGGCATCGACCCCGAAACCGGCCACTACTACGACGATACCAAGCGTTATATCGAGGCCTCGACCATCGTCGTCGGCGACGACCGGCACAAGGTCTACGAGGGCAATGCGCGGCGTGTCTTCCCGCGCCTGGATGACGCACTCAAAGCGAAGGGGAAATGAACATGAGCGACCAGCAATCTGGCCAGCACCCTCGGCGTTGTCAAACGCAACATCGTCCGCGCCGACCGCGCAGCGGTTGAAAAACTGTCGCGTTTCGGCGTTGCGACGGTTCACGAGGCGCTCGGCCGAATGGGCCTGATGCGGCCTTACATGCGGCCGATCTACGCTGGCGCCAAGATGTGCGGCCCGGCCGTCACGGTGCTGCTTCAGCCCGGTGACAACTGGATGATGCATGTGGCCGCCGAGCAGATTCAGCCTGGCGATGTGGTGGTGGCGGCGTGCACCACCGACAACAACGACGGCTTTTTCGGCGACCTGCTGGCCACCTCGTTCAAGGGCCGTGGCGCCAAGGGATTGATCATCGATGGCGGCTGCCGCGATGTCGATGAATTGCAGCAGATGGGCTTCCCGGTCTTCAGCCGCGCGATCCACGCCAAGGGCACGATCAAGGCGACCTTGGGCTCGGTCAACATTCCGGTGGTCTGTGCCGGTGTGTCGGTCAATCCGGGCGACGTCGTCGTGGCCGATACCGACGGCGTCGTGATCGTTCCGGCGGCCATGGCGCAACAGGTTGCCGACGCGGCGGAGAAGCGCGAATCCTTCGAAGGCGAAAAACGCGCCAAGTTTGCCGCCGGCACGCTGGGCCTGGACATGTACAACATGCGCGAGCCGCTGGAAAAAGCCGGCTTGAAATATATCGATTGATCGAGAAATATGACCAGCCCAGCAAAAACAGCAAGTCAGTGGCAGATCGGACTCGTCGGCTACGGAGAAGTCGGCCGGATCCTGGCCGAAGACCTTCGCCAGCAGGACATGCGGGTTTGTGCGTACGACCTCAAGCTGGACGGTGAAGCAGGCTCGGCGATGCGGCAACACGCCGCGTCGCACCAGGTCGTGTTGTGCACCGCACCTGCGGAGCTGGCCGCGCGCGCCGATCTGATCATCAGTGCGGTGACCGCCAGCCAGGCCGTCGCTGTCGCCCGCGCCTGTGCTCCCGGGATTCGATCGGGCTGCTGGCTGCTCGACTTCAATTCCGCCTCGCCGGGCGCCAAGCAGCGGGCCGCCGCATTGATCGACGGCGCTGGCGGGCATTATGTCGAGGGCGCCGTGATGACCTCGATCCCGCCCTACCGGATCAAGGTGCCGCTGCTGCTCGGCGGCGCCCGAGCCGCCGAATTGGCGCCGCTACCTGCAGCAGCTCGGTTTCGAGGCCAAGGTGGCGAGCGACCGGCTCGGCATCGCATCGGCCACCAAGATGTGTCGCAGCGTGATGATCAAGGGGCTGGAGGCGATGATCATCGAAAGTTTCACGACCGCGCGCGCCTATGGTGTCGAAGACGAGGTCATCGCCTCGCTGCACGAAACCTTCCCGGCCATCGACTGGGAAGCGCAAGGCGGCCTATTTTTTCCAGCGAGTCATCGAGCACGGCCGGCGGCGCAGCGAAGAAGTTCGTGAAGTGGCCGAGACGGTTCGCGAAGCGGGGCTCGAGCCCTGGTCCGCGGCGGGTACGGCACAACGCCAGGCGTGGATTGCCGATCTCGCCGACGGCGGGGTTTTCGGCAGCCGCGGCAGCGCGGAGTTTGCACGCAGCGCCGATTGGAGAACCGAGGCGGACCGCATCCTGGCTCAGCGTGAGCGGAAAGCAGACAACTGAGAGAGATGCCAATGGATACCTTCACCAAGACCCCCGGCTGGCTCGACTGGACCGCCAACCCGTCGAAGCCGGCTTTCGAGCTGCCGGCCGGCGCGGTCGATGCACATTGCCATGTATTCGGCCCCGGCGCCGAATTTCCGTTTGCGCCTGAGCGCAAATACACGCCGTGCGACGCGTCGAAAGCGCAGCTCTATGCGCTGCGCGATCACCTCGGCTTTGCTCGCAACGTCGTCGTGCAGGCAACGTGCCATGGCGCCGACAACCGGGCGATGATCGATGCGCTGGTCCATTCGAACGGCAAGGCGCGTGGCGTGGCAACGGTCAAGCGCAGCGTGACCGACCGCGAACTGCAGGACATGCATGCTGCCGGCGTGCGCGGCGTCAGGTTCAACTTCGTCAAGCGGCTGGTCGACTTCACGCCCAAGGACGAACTGCTGGAAATCGCCGCGCGCATTGCGCCGCTCGGCTGGCATGTGGTGATCTATTTCGAGGCCGTCGATCTGCCTGAGCTGTGGGACTTCTTTACCGCGTTGCCGACCACGATCGTGGTCGACCACATGGGCCGCCCGGACGTCGGCAAGCCGGTCGACGGTCCGGAGTTCGAGCGCTTCATCCGGTTCATGCGCGATTATCCGAATGTCTGGAGCAAGGTCAGCTGCCCGGAGCGGCTGAGCGTTCGCGGTCCGAAGGCGCTGGATGGTGAGCGCCAGGCCTACCAGGACGTGGTGCCGTTCGCGCGGCGCATCGTCGAGCAGTTTCCCGATCGCGTCTTGTGGGGAACGGACTGGCCCCATCCGAATCTGAAGGACCACATGCCCGACGATGGCCTGTTGGTCGATTTCATCCCGCAAATTGCGCAAACCGCCGAATTGCAGCAAAAACTGCTGGTCGACAATCCGATGCGTCTGTATTGGCCCGAGGAGGTCTGAACCGATGTCGCTGCAAAAACCCTACCTTGACGTTCCCGGCACGACGATCTTCGACGCCGAGCAGTCGCGGCTGGGCTACCACCTGAACCAGTTCTGCATGTCGCTGATGAAAGCCGACAACCGGGTCCGCTTCAAGGCCGACGAGCGGGCCTACCTCGATGAATGGCCGATGAGCGAGGCGCAGAAGCAGGCGGTGCTCGACCGCGACCTGAACCGCTGCATCTCGCTCGGCGGCAACATCTATTTCCTCGCCAAGATCGGCGCCACCGACGGTCGCAGTTTTCAGCAGATGGCCGGCAGCATGACCGGCATGACCGAAGAGGAATACCGCAACATGATGATCGCCGGCGGCCGCTCGGTCGAAGGCAATCGGGTGATCGGCGAGGCAGGCGATGCGCAGGCCCACCGGCAGCCACAGGGTGCGGCCGGCAACAAGCAAACAAAGGAATCCTGACGATGGCGCGCATCACCGCATCCGTCTATACCTCGCACGTGCCGGCAATCGGCGCGGCGATCGATCTTGGCAAGACCGCAGAGCCCTATTGGCAGCCGCTGTTCAAGGGTTACGAGTTTTCCAGGCAATGGATGAAGGACAACCCGCCCGACGTCATCTTCCTGGTCTTCAACGATCATGCGACCGCGTTCAGCCTCGACATGATTCCGACCTTTGCGATCGGTACTGCGGCCGAGTTTCAGCCCGCCGACGAAGGCTGGGGGCCGCGGCCGGTGCCGAAGGTGGTGGGCCATCCCGAACTGGCGTCGCACATCGCCCAATCGGTGATCCAGGACGATTTCGACCTGACCATCGTCAACAAGATGGACGTCGACCACGGGCTGACCGTGCCGCTCAACCTGATGTGTGGTTCACCTGCCGCATGGCCGTGCCCGGTGATTCCGTTTGCGGTCAATGTCGTGCAGTACCCGATCCCGTCGGGTCGGCGCTGTTTCATGCTCGGCCAGGCGATCCGCCGCGCGATCGAGGGTTACGACGAGCCGCTTGAATGTGCAGATCTGGGGCACTGGCGGCATGAGCCACCAACTGCAAGGACCGCGCGCCGGGCTGATCAACAAGGAGTGGGACAACCGGTTCCTCGATCGGCTGATTGCCGATCCCGACGGGCTCGTCGAAAGTGCCGCACATCGACTACGTCCGCGAGGCCGGTTCGGAGGGCATCGAACTGGTGATGTGGCTGATTGCACGCGGCGCCATGGCCGATATCGACGGCGGTGCGAAACCCGTTGTCAGGCACCGCTTTTTTCACGTGCCGGCATCCAACACCGCTGTCGGCCACCTGATTCTGGAGAACCCCGCATGAAGACGATCAAGGTCGCGCTGGCCGGCGCCGGCGCATTCGGCATCAAGCACCTCGATGGCATCAAGCATATCGATGGTGTCGAAGTGATTTCGCTGGTCAGCCGCGATCTCGAAAAAACCCGCGAAGTCGCCGCCCGATACGGCATCGACCATGTGACCACCGACCTGGCCGACAGCCTGGCGATCAAGGAGGTCGACGCGGTGATCTTGTGCACACCGACCCAGATGCATGCCGCGCAAAGCATGGCCTGCATGAAGGCCGGCAAACATGTGCAGGTCGAGATTCCGCTGGCCGACACCCTGCAAGGTGCGGAAGCAAGTGGCCGCGCTGCAAAAGAGCAGCGGGCTGGTGGCCATGGTGGGCCATACGCGGCGTTTCAACCCCAGCCATCAGTGGCTGCACAAGAAGATCGATGCCGGTGATTTCAAGCTGCAACAAATGGATGTGCAGACTTATTTTTTCCGCCGCACCAACATGAATGCGCTGGGCCAGGCGCGCAGTTGGACCGACCACCTGCTGTGGCATCACGCAGCGCACACGGTCGATCTGTTCGCGTATCAGGCCGGCGGCGAGATCGTGCAGGCCAACGCGGTGCAGGGGCCGATCCATCCGACGCTGGGCATCGCGATGGACATGTCGATCCAGCTGAAGGCAAGCAGCGGCGCGATCTGCACGCTTGAGCCTGAGCTTCAACAACGACGGGCCGCTCGGCACCTTCTTCCGCTACATCGGCGATAGCGGAACCTACCTCGCCCGATACGACGACTTGTTCAACGGCAAGGACGAGCAAATCGACGTATCCAAAGTCGATGTGTCGATGAACGGCATCGAGCTGCAGGACCGCGAGTTCTTTGCTGCGATCCGCGAAGGCCGTGAGCCGAATTCGAGCGTGGCGAAGGTGTTGTCGTGTTATCGGGTGCTCGATCAGCTCGAAAGGCAGTTGAACGTTCACTGACCCGTTCACTTCAGGGAGTTGACGCTTTCCCTTGAAAGCCGCCGGCCACCGATGCCACGTCGTTCCACGACCGAGCAAGCGTCGGGGTGGCCGACCCTGTTCTGCTCCATGTCCCCCGTGCGCCTGCCTGAACGGCGGCGGACTCCTCCTCTACTTCCGCAGAACAGGGTCGGCCACCCCGACGCCTGCCACCGACGAGGTTTCCAACACGACTTCGATGCGCTGCTTCGTGTCCGGGCCGAGGGCGGCGGGTGGCCGAATTCCGGAGGTAAAGGAGGAGACGAGCGCCTTCAGGCGGTCGGTGGGGGACACGTAGGAATTGGGCCACCCGCCGTTCTCGGCCTCGCTCGGCCATCGCGAACAGATCGGTGGGCGGGGTCTCAAGGCAAGTCGGTTCACAATCCCCGACCAGATCTCACGCAGCAATCAACCCTTCAATGACAAGCCAAACCACCGACACCAACGTCGTCGCGTTGCCGAACGGCGTTCGGGTTGTGACGATCCGGCTGCCGGCTTCGCTGACGGCATCGGTCAGCGTGTTTGTCCGCAGCGGCAGCCTGCATGAATCGAAGCGGCTGAACGGCATCAGCCATTTTGTCGAACACATGGCGTTCAAAGGCACCAAGGAGCGCAGTTGCCAGCAGATCAATTTCGATGCCGAGCAACTCGGCGCCGAGGTCAATGCGCATACCGACAAGGACCACACCGCATTCCACATGAACGGGCTGGCTGAACATGCGGAGGATTTTGTCCGCATGCTGGGCGACATCGTTCGCAACGGCAGCTTCCCCGCGGATGAACTCGAGCGTGAGCGACAGGTCATCCTGCAGGAATTCGACGAGGATGCCGACGATGCAGTGTCGGCCGGCTTCAAGTTGTTCGACCGGCTCTGTTTCGGGCCGCACGCGTTTGCGCGGCCGGTGATCGGTACCCGGCAGCAACATCGAGCGGATCACGCGCGACGATCTGGTGGCCTATGTCGAGCATCAGTACAGCGGTGCCAACATGGTTGTTGCGGTCGCCGGTGCGGTCGATCCGCAACGGATGGTGCGCGCAGCGGAGCAGGCGTTCGGTACGCTGCAAGCTGGCACCGACAACGGCATCGATCGACCGGTTCATGTCGGTGGCATCGGCACGCGCAAGTTCGGAGGCTACAGCCAGGCGCATGTGGTGGTCGGCTTTCCGATCGCGTCGCTGCGCGAGCCCATCATGCGGCGCTGGTTGCCGCGGCGGCTTTCGGCGAAGGCATGAGTTCACCGCTGCTCGATCAGTTGCGTGAGCGGCGCGGCATGGTCTACCACGCGGCCTGTTCGGCCGATATCAGCGATTCATGTGGCCAGTTCGTCATCGAGGCGTCGACCACGCCATCGCAAGCTCGACGAGTTTTTTGCCGAGCTGACAAGACTGCTGATTGCCCATGCGGCCAGCATCGCACCGCATGATCTGGCGCGTGCGCGCAACCAGATCACGGTGCAGCGAGTCTGCGTGGCGCAGAACGCCCTGCGCAGCGGGTCGAGGCGGCAGCGCAGGATCTGTTCGCATTCGGTCGGGTGCGCGGCCAGGCCGAACTGCTCGATCAGATCAGCAGCGTGCAGACCGATCAGGTCCGCAGGAGTTCGAGCAGATGCTGGCGCAGCGCGCCGCAGTGGCCATCACCGGCAAGCTTGGCAGCGCGCTCGATCAGCGCGTGGCCAGTGCAATGGGCGCAATCGGGGCTCGGGCTTGAGACGACCAGCGACTCAGTGCAACACGATGATCACGCCCAGCACGAACAGCGCGATCCAGGCCGTTTCGATGACGATCAGAGCGAGCGGCCGCCAGCCAGCGCGGGCAAGCTGGGCAAAACTGGTCTTCATTCCCAGTGCAGCGATCGCGACGACCAGACAGCCGCGCGACACATCGTTGAAGCCGGCCTGCACCGGGGCTGAAAAAACGCCGACCGAATTGAGCACCACCATCGCAATGAACAGCCACAGGAACCACGGCACCAGCGCCTGTTTGGCGGGCTGTGCGCGCCGGGCGTTGATTCGGCCTGCGCCCGTTCGCGTGATGTCTTGAAGGCGGCGGCGACGATCACCACCACGACGGTCAGCATCGAGACCCGGAACAGCTTGACGATGGTTGCGATGTCGCCGGTCTCGTGGTTGATCATGTAGCCGGCGCCGACCACCTGCGCCACGTCGTGGATGGTGCCGCCGAGAAACAGCCCGGCCAGTTCCGGCGGCAGCGCGAGCAGGCGGGCGATCAGCGGATACAGCGATCATCGCGATGGTCGACATCACGGTCACCGTGACGACCACCATCAGCGTGAATCGGTCGCCATCCTTCTCGCGCGGCAGCACGGCCGAGATCGCCAGCGCTGCCGAGGCGCCGCAGATCGCCACCGCGCCACCCGACAGCACCCGCTGCGCCCGTGTCATGCCGAGCTTCTTGCCGACCAGCAGGCCACATGCCATCGTCGTGACCAGAGCGGCGATCGACGGTCAGCGCGGTTTCCCAGCCGAGGCCGACGATCTGCGCTGCGGTGATTCGCGCGCCGAGCAGGCCGACGCCCAGGCGCAGCACCGCGCGGCCACAGAACTCGATGCCGGGCCGGGTTTTGACCTCCTGGCTCAGGTAGTGGAAAGCCACGCCGAACAGCAGCGCGTACAGCAATTGCGGGCCGCCATGCAGCGTCGAGACCGATGTGGCCGCGATCGCGACAACCGACGCCAGCGCCGAGCCCGGCACCAGCTTGCGAAGCAGGTCCCAGAGATTGGCCGCCTTGGTGTAGGCGCGCGGGTGTTCGGCACGTTGTGGTGCGGTGATCATGCCGATTTTTCCGCCATGCGGTGACTGACCAGCACGGCCAGCGCGCACGAAGCAACGCGGCTGGTCACCGAATCGGACCGACTGGTCAGGATGATCGGCACCTTCATGCCGAGCACCAGCCCGGCACATTCCGCCCCCGCCAGATAGACCAGCTGCTTGTACATCATGTTGCCGGCTTCCAGGCTCGGCATCAGCAGGATGTCGGGGCTGCCGGCCACCGCGGAGACGATGCCCTTGTTGCGAGCCGACGCGGCAGAGATCGCATTGTCGAAAGCCAGCGGCCCGTCGAGCACTGCGCCGCTGATCTGGCCGCGGTCGGCCATCTTGCACAAGGCCGCAGCGTCGAGCGTGCTCTGGATCGCCGGGTTGACAGTCTCGACGGCCGACAGGATCGGCAACTTTCGGTGCGTCGATGCCCAAGGCATGCGCAAGCTCGATGGCGTTTGCACGATGTCGCGCTTGTCGACCAGAGTCGGCGCGATATTGACCACGCAATCGGTCATCAGCAGGGGGCGGTCGACTGTGGACACATCCATCACGAAGACATGGCTGGCGCGCCGCGTGCCACGCAAACCACCGGCACTGCCGACTGCCGCGCCGAGCAACTCGTCGGTGTGCAGCGAGCCCTTCATCAGCGCCGATGCCGTGCCTTCACGACACAGGGTGACGGCCGCCGCAGCCGCCGCGCGCGCATCGTCGGCAGTCTCGTGGATCGTGAAACGATCGATCGAGGTACCTGCCTGGTCAGCCGCTGCCTCGATGCGCTTGCGCGGGCCGACCAGCAGCGGCCGGATCAATCCGGCCCGCGCCGCGGTGTCCGCCGCCTCGATCGACGCGGCGTCACACGGATAGGCCACCGCCACCGCGATGGCGCCCTGCCCGCGTGCCCGCTCAACGATGGCCCGCAGATGCGGATGCGAATAGCCGCTGGACACGATCACGTCTTCTTGTGCTGGACTTTGCATGTATTGTTTCTCGAAGACCCGGCGCGGCCTGCCACGCCGGCGAAGCCGCTCCGGGGGTGGGCCAAACACTTCAGACGTAGTCCTTGTACTTGTCGAGCAGGCGAACCGGCTTCGCCAGTGCATCACGGCGGAACGGATCGCCGAGTTCACGGGTGCACATGATCTCGATGACGCAGGTCTTGCCTTCGTTCATCTGCATGTCGGTGGCACGCTTGAGTGCCGGGCCAACCTCCTCCAGCTTGTCGACGATGATCGCCTCGGCACCCATCGCCTTGGCCAGTTCGGCGAAGCTCTGGTTGTCGAGTTCGCCGGCGACGAAGCGGCGGTTGTAGAAATCGACCTGGTTCTTCTTCTCGGCGCCCCACTGGCGGTTGTGGAAGACCACCGCGGTGACCGGGATGTCGTGGCGCACGCAGGTCATGATCTCGACCATGCTCATCGCCCAGGCGCCGTCACCGGCGTAAGCGATCGCCGGGCGATCCGGCGCGGCCAGCTTGGCGCCGATGATGGTCGGCAGCGCATAGCCGCAGTTGCCGAAGCTCATCGGCGCGAAGAAGCTGCGCGGCTCCTCGAAGCGCAGGTAGCTGTTGGCCACCGAGTTGATGTTGCCGATGTCGGTCGAGACCATCGCACGCTTGGGCATCGCCTTTTCCAGCTCGCGCAGCACTTGCCGCGGGTGCAGGTATTCGCCGCCCGAGAACGGCTTTCCTTCTTGTTCTCCTCGATCATGTCGAGGCTGAACGGCATCTTTCTCGTGCGTCCAGCCGTCGAGTTCCTTTTCCCACGCCGCCTTTTCGCTGGCGATGGTCTTGGCGCGCTCGGCCTTGGTCGCATCGCAAGCCAGCGTCTTGCCGTGCCAGGCGCGCGGTCAGGCCTTGGCTGCCGCCTTGGCGTCGCCGCAGATGCCGACCGAGATCTTCTTGACCAGGCCCAGGTTGGTGTGATCGGCCTCGACCTGGATGATCTTGGCATCCTTCGGCCAGTAGTCGAGGCCGTGTTGCGGCAAGGTGCCGAACGGGCCCATGCGCGAACCCAGCGCAATCACCACGTCGGCCTGCGCGATCAGCTTCATCGCCGCCTTCGAGCCCTGGTAGCCGAGCGGGCCGGCCCACAGCGGGTGGCTGGCCGGGAAGGCGTCGTTGCGCAGGTAGCCGACGGCCACCGGTGCACCGAGGCGCTCGGCCAGGGCCTTGCACTCCTCGACCGCATCGCCCATCACCACACCGCCGCCGGCCAGGATGACCGGGAACTTGGCGTTGGCCAGCAGTTCGGCCGCAGCGTTCAGGCTGTCTTCGCCGCCCGGGCCGCGATCGACACGCATCGGCTTCGGGATTTCGCAGGTGATCTCGCCGTAGAAATAGTCGCGCGGGATATTCAGCTGGGTCGGGCCCATGTCGGACATCGCGCGGTCGAAACAGCGCGCCGTGAACTCGGCCATGCGGTTCGGGTTGCACGACATGGCCCTGGTATTTGGTGAACTCCTGGAACATCGGCAGCTGGTTGGCTTCCTGGAAGCCGCCGAGGCCCATGCCCATGGTGCCGGTTTCCGGCGTGATGATGACCACCGGGCTGTGCGCCCAGTAGGCGGCGGCGATCGCGGTCACGCAGTTGCTGATGCCGGGGCCGTTCTGGCCGATCGTCACGCCGTGGCGGCCGCTGACGCGGGCATAGCCGTCGGCCATGTGGGCGGCGCCCTGCTCGTGGACGACCGGGATCAGCGTGATGCCGGCCGGCGCGAAGATGTCCATCGCATCCATGAAGGCCGAGCCCATGATGCCGAACATGTGGGTCACGTTGTTGGCGACCAGCGTCTCGACGAAGGCTTCGGACGGGGTCATTTTCTGCCGGCCGGTAACGGCTGCGCGGCGATCGGTGGCGGGTGCTTTGCTCATCTGGAAGGTCTCCTGGGTGCGGATCAGATTTAAATTCCGGTACGCATGGTTCCGAAAACCATCAACGTGACCGAACTATATGGGCTCGAAATCGTCCGGTCAACACTTTTTTCATTTTTTCGTACGCTATGTACAGTTTTTTGTATTTTTGTTAGAGTCCAGCCCATGGACATCGTCAACCCCCGCTCAGCCACATCTGACCGAAATCAACGGCGACACCCCGACCATGCGGCTGTTTTCGCTGCTCGAGGTGATGGCATCGCGCGATCAGCTCTATTCATTGCAGGGCCTGGTCGATGCAACCGGAATGCCCAAGCCGACGCTGCACCGCATGCTGCAGCAGCTCGAGGCCGCCGGCCTGCTGCAGCGCGAAAGTGACGGCCGCCACTACAGCACCGGCGTTCGCCTGCGCCGGCTGGCCGAGAACCTGCTGCTCAACAACAGCGTCCACGGCGCGCGTCACGCGGTGCTGCGCCGCCTGGTCGAGGAGATCGGCGAAAGCTGCAACCTGACCGCGCTGTCGGGCAACGAGGTGATCTACCTCGACCGCGTCGAGACCCCGGCCCCGCTGCGCTTCTACCTGCACCCCGGCTCGCGCGTGCCGGCGCATTGCTCGGCCAGCGGCAAGCTGTTTCTGGCGCAGATGAGCCCGGCGCAGCGCCGCCGGCTGATGGCGCATGCGCCGCTCGAAGCCTTCACGCCGCGGACGCTGACCGATTTCGACGCGCTCGAAGCGCGAGATCCAGCGTGTCGGCAAGGAAGGCTGCGCGCTCGACAACGAGGAATTTCTGCCCGGGCTGCTGTGCATCGCGGTGCTGGTGCCCAACCCGAGCGGCCGCTCGAACCTGGGCATCGCGGTGCAGGCGCCGATCATGCGCGTGGGCATCGACAAGGTGCGCGATCTGCTGCCACCGCTGCGCAAGGCCGCCGCATGCGCTGGCGGCGATCGACGCCGACATGTGGGAAGACAACGGCCTGCGTGCCGACCAAGGAGCCGAGGCATGACCGATACAGCCCAACTGCAACCCGACCTGACGCGTTTCGGTTCGCGACACCTTCGGCATCGATTCCGACCTGCGGGTGCCCGCATTCAGCGAACGCGACGACCATGTGCCCGACATCGACGACGCCTACCGCTTCAATGCGGATGTGACGCTGGCCCTGCTGGCCGGATTCAACCGCAATCGGCGGGTGATGGTGCAGGGCCTGCACGGCACCGGCAAGTCGACCCACATCGAGCAGGTGGCGGCGCGGCTGAACTGGCCTTGCGTTCGCATCAACCTCGACGGCCACATCAGCCGGCTCGATCTGATCGGCAAGGATGCGGTGGTGCTGCGCGAAGGCCAGCAGGTGACCGAGTTCCAGGAAGGCATCGTGCCGTGGGCGCTTGCAGCGCCCGGTGGCGCTGATCTTCGACGAATACGACGCCGGCCGGCCCGACGTGATGTTCGTGATCCAGCGCATCCTCGAGCGCGACGGCAAGATGACGCTGCTCGACCAGAACCGGGTGATCAGCCCGCACCCGTACTTCCGCCTGTTCGCCACCGCCAATACGCTGGGCCAGGGCAACCTGAACGGCATGTACCACGGCGCGCAGCGCCTGAACCATGCGCAGATCGACCGCTGGAATATCGTCGCGACGCTGAACTACCTGCCGCGCGACGAAGAGGTGGCGATCGTGCTGGCGCGGGTGCCGGGCAAGGACTACGAGAAGGGCCGCAAGCTGATCGGCCAGATGGTCGCGCTGGCCGACCTGACGCGCAAGGGTTTTGCCGCCGGCGACCTGTCGACGCTGATGTCGCCGCGTACCGTCATCACCTGGGCCGAAAACTGCGAAATCTTCCGCGACCCGGCGCTGGCCTTCAGGTTGTCGTTCCTGAACAAGTGCGACGACGCCGAGCGGCCGATCGTTGCCGAATATTTCCAGCGCTGCTTCGACATGGAACTCGAAGAGTCGCTGCAGCACCCCACCGGCGCCCTCGGCGTGAACAGCCCGACCCCGGCGACGCCGGCCGCGACGCGGGCGCAGCAGCGAATCGAGGAATTGTGCGCGGCATCGATCCGCGCCATCAGCGGCGAGCGCGACCTGTATTTCCGCTCGCGCCGACTGCACCGCGGCAACCGGGCGCTGCCGCTGTTCGGCCCGCACCTGCAGCCATCACTCGAACACGATGATTTCGCGTCGTTCCGCGGCGCCGCCGATGGCATCGCGCTGCGCTTGCGTTGGTCGGACGCAGATCTGCACCGCAGCCTGTGCCCGGCCGATCCGGTCGAACGCTGGGTCTTCGAGTTGCTCGAGCAATGCCGCGTCGAGGCGATGGCGGGCGTCGACATGCCGGGCATCGCGCACAACCTGCAGCACCGATTCGAGGCTTGGTCGGCCGACTTCCATCACAGCCGCCTGACCGAGACCTCGCGCGGCATGTTGCTCTACACGGTCGCCCAGGTGGCGCGCAGCTGGGTCAGCGGCACCCGCGTGATGGAGGAAACCGAAGACCTGATCGAATCGACTCGCATCTCGCTCTCGCCGTTGATCGGCACGGCGCTGGCCGGGCTGCGCCGCGCGCGGCTCGACCAGCAGGCCTATGCGGTGTTTGCGTTGGACATTGCCGAGCGCATCGCAGACCGGCTGCGCATCGGCGATGACCCCGCCTCGGCTGCCGCACAAGCTGACGATGAAGCCGACGATTCGTCACGCTGAAAACGACTTCAAGCTGCTGATCGATTTTGACGCCGAGGTCGACGACGGCATGGCCCTCGCCGTCTCAGGCAGCAGCAAGACGCTCACTGATGCGGCCTCTGGTTACCGTGTCTTCACGGACGCTTTCGAGTCAGAGATCGTTGCAGCGAGCCTGGTGCGACGCGCCGAGCTTGACGAATTTCGGAGCCGCATCGACCGCCGGATTACCGAGCAAGGGCTGAATGTGGCCCGCCTGTCGAGGCGGCTGCAGGCGATGCTGGCGCAGCCCGTCATTGAAGGCTGGGACGACGAACAGGAAGCCGGCCGCATCGATGGCCGTCGTTTGACCCGGCTGATCACCTCGCCAGCTGAACGGCGCCTGTTCCGCACCGATCGGCAGATTCCGCGCGCCGACAGCGTGGTCAGCTTCCTGATCGATTGCTCGGGGTCGATGAAACAGCACATCGAAGCCATCGCGATGCTGGTCGACGTGTTCGTCCGCGCGCTCGAGCTGGCCGGCATCGACAGCGAGGTGTTGGGCTACACCACCGGCGCATGGAATGGCGGCCGGGCGATCCGCGAGTGGCGACGCGCCGGCAAACCGCCCTCGCCCGGCCGGCTCAACGAACGTCGCCACCTGATCTTCAAGGATGCGCAACGCCCGTGGCGCCGGGTTCGCCGCGACATCGCTGCACTGCTGAAGCCCGACATCTTTCGCGAGGGCATCGACGGCGAGGCGGTCGAATGGGCCTGCAACCGCCTCGATGCACTTGACCAGGGTGCTGACAATCAGCGCCGCCTGCTGTTTGTCATCTCCGATGGCAGCCCGATGGACGGTGCCACCGCGCTGGCCAATGACGACCACTACCTCGACCAGCACCTGCGCGACGTGGTCGACCGCCGCTCGGCGCCGGGGGCATCGAAATCTACGGCATCGGCGTCGGCCTCGACCTCAGCCCGTACTACCGCAGCAACATTGCGCTCGACCTGTCGGTTGCGCTGGGCAATCCGGTGTTCGACGACATCGTGCATTTGATTGGCGTCACGGGCCGGCGCTAGGTGCGGCGCTTGCCGTCGACCTCAGTCCCACCGTGGCCCGACGTGGCACTCAAAGTTGCCGAATCTTGGCCAGCGCGTCGGACAGGCGCTCGGCTCCGTCGATCGGGTTGTTTTCGAAGACCATCATGTAACGGTAGTGTCGGCCAGCCTTTGCTTCCCACAGCTTGCCGAGCTTCAGCTTGAGCTCGGAATCGGTGTTGTCGCGGTCATCGCCTTTCGTTTCGAGAGAACGCCTCAATGGCGTCCCGCCGAGCGCAGCCGCGGGGTCGCGGTGCGTCGGTCAGCGGGTGTCCTGCAGCAGCGCCAATCCGGCCTTCAGCACGCGCTCGATGCGGGCCTTCTCGGCCGCTGCGCTCTCCGACGTCCATTGCCAGACGCCGTGTCCGGTCTTCATGCCGGCGCGTCCTTCGGCCACCATGCGTTCGAGCCCGGCCGGCACGCGAGCCTCGTTGTGCAGATGCGGATACAACGCATTGCCGACGCGGCAGTTGGTGTCCCAGCCCGACATCTCCTTCTGCATGATCGGGCCGCAGGCGATGAAGCGGAAACCGAAGCCGAAGCGCACCGCGATGTCGACGTCTTCGGGCGACACCACTGCTCGTCGATCAGATACAGCGCCTCGCGCATCATCGCGTGCTGGATGCGGTTGCCGACGAATCCGGGGACGTCTTTCTTGACCCAGATCGGCGCTTTGCCGAGCGATTTCATCAGGTGATGATGCGCCTGCGCAATCTGCGGGTCGGTGGCCTCGCTGCTGATCACCTCGACCAGCGGCACCAGGTGCGCCGGCATGAAGAAATGCAGCCCGACAAAACGCTGTCGGTGCTTCAGCAGTCTTGCCGACCTCGCCGATCGGGAAATTCGAGGTGTTGGTCGCGAGCGGCACGTCCGCGCCGGCCAGCGCCTCGATCTGCGGCGAACAGCTGCTGCTTGAGCGCCAGGTCTTCGGTCGCCGCTTCGACCACCAGATCGACCGGTGCCCAGTCGATGTCCTCGAGCCGTGCGTGCGTGCTGACCCGCCCCATCGCGTCGGCCGACAGGTCGGCCATCGTCATCGCGGCATCGATGCGCGCGGGCAGCGCGTCGCGCGTCTTCTGCGACGGGCTGACCACCTCGACCGCCCAGCCCGCGGCCGCGAACAGGAAGGCGATGTCGCCACCCATGATGCCGCCGCCGACCACCACCAGATTCTGCGCTACGCGAGCCATTTGGCGCACCTTTCGAAAAACAGCGTCAAGCCTTGCGCAGCACCATCACGCAATCGACCGCAACGGGCCCGTTGCTGCCGACCAGCACCGGATTCAAGTCGAGTTCGGCCAGCATCGGCTGCATGCGTGCCGCCCAGCGCGACAGGTTGGCAAGCAGGCGCGCGATGGCCCTGCGGTCCACCGCCGGTTGTCCCCGCACGCCGTCGAGCAACGCGCCCATCCGCAACTCAGCGAGCATGCGCTCGCCTTCTTCGATCGAGAACGGCGCGCGCCTGAAGACCACGTCCTTCAAGACCTCGACCAGGATGCCGCCCAGGCCCACCATCACGACCATGCCGAACACCGGATCGCGCTGCACGCCCACCACCAGCTCGAGGTGGCCGCTGGACATCGGCTGCACCAGCACGCCTTTGAGATGCGCCTGGGGCATGGCATCGGTCGCCCGTTGCAGCAAGGTCCGGTAGCCGCGTCGCACGGCCTCTTCGTCGTCCAGCTTGAGCAGCACACCGCCGATTTCGGTCTTGTGCAGGATATCCGGTGACTCGATCTTCAACGCCACCGCACGCCCACCCGATCGCCACAAGGCGACGGCTTCGTCTTCGCTGGTCGCCAGGCCGACTTCTTCGATCGGGATGCCGGCCTCGCGCAACCATCGGCTGGCCTGCACCGAATCAGCCACCCCTTCGACCAGGCCGGCTGGCAACGGCAGCTGATCGACATCCTCGATCGCCACGCTGGCAACCAGACGCTGCTGCGCGGCATTGAAGCGCACCAGCGCGGCGGCCGCCTCGACCGCCCGTTCACCGGCCGGGTACACGACGATGCCGAGCTCGTGCAGGCGTCGCACGGCCTCGGCCGGTGCGGCCACCCAGCAGACGAAAAACGGCTTGTCGGTACGCGCCTTGATCTCGGCAAAGATGGCCACCAGCTTGTCCACATGCGCGGTCATCAGCTGCAGCCAGACGATGCCGACATGAACATCCGGATCGTTCATCAGCGCGACCACCGATTCGCTGAGCAGTTCGGGCCGCGCAACGAACTGACCGGTCACGTCGACCGGGTTGCCGGCGGCTCCGAAGGCCGGCATCACCTCGCCGAGACGGCGCTGCGTTTGAGCCGACAGCTGCGGCACCGTCAGATCCATCTCTTCGGCACGGTCAGCCATCATCACCCCGGCCCCGCCGGATTGGGTGGCGATGCCCAGGCCGTTGCCGCCCGCCACGCGCGGCTGGGCCAGCGCCTCGAGCATGTCGAGCATCTGCTCTTCGTTGCGGGCGCGCAGCACACCGTACTGGCGGATCACCGCATCGAACACATCGTCCTCGACCGCCAGCGCGCCGGTGTGCGAAGCCGCGGCCCGCGCACCCGACGCCTTGCGGCCGACCTTGGTGATCACCAAGGGCTTGCCGAGCTGCTGACAACGGACGGCCAGGCGAACCAGCGCAGCGCCATCGCTCAAGCCCTCCAGGTAACCGGCGGCGACCCGGATCCGCGGATCCTCGATCACCGCCATCATCAGTTCGCTGAATGCGAGGTCGGCCTGGTTGCCGGTGTTGATGAAATAGCCCAAACCCAGCCCGCGCTGGCGCGCCAGTGCGGCGATGGCGGTTCCGAATGCGCCTGACTGGGTGACGAAGGCGATCGGGCCGGCTCCGGTTTCACCATCGGCATACTGGCTGAAGGTGGCGTAGACGTTGTCGAATGCGTTGATGAAGCCGAGGCAATTGGGACCGCACAACACCACGCCGCATTCACGCGCCTTGTCGATCAACGACGCTTCCAGCGCCTTGCCCGCTTCGCCCATCTCGCCGAAGCCGGAGCTGAATATCACGGCCGCCCGCACGCCTCGGCGGCCCAGCTGCTCGATGCTGGATACGACCTCCTTCGCCGGGACGGCGACGATGGCCAGATCGGCGGCCTCCGGGAGTGCCTCGATCGAGGGGTAACACGGCCGGCCGGCGATCTCGCGGTATTTGGGATTGACCGGCAAAATGCGGCCGGCATAGCCCTTGTCGAGCAGGTGTTTGAACGGCCTTCCGTTGATCTTCGCAAAATCCGCCGATGCCCCGATGATGGCAATCGAGCGGGGATTGATCAGGCCGGTGACGGCCGCACGTCGGGACTGTTCCGTCAGCATCATTCGTTTCATCCGTTGAAGGCCGAAATGCCCGTCTGCGCCCGTCCCAGCACCAGCGCATGGATGTCGTGCGTGCCTTCCAGCGTGTTGACGGTTTCCAGGTTGAGCAGATGGCGGATCACGTGGTACTCGTCGGAGATCCCGTTGCCGCCGTGGATATCGCGTGCCTGCCGGGCGATGTCCAGAGCACGCCCGGCGTTGTTGCGCTTGAGCAGCGACACCATCTCCGGGCTCGCCTGTCCCTGGTCGCGAAGCCGGCTCAGATGCAGGCAGGCATGCAGGCCCAGGGTGATGTCGGTCTGCATGTCGGCCAGCTTTTTCTGCACCAGCTGGTTGGCGGCCAACGGCCGACCGAACTGCTTTCGGTCCAGCGCATATTGACGCGAGGCATGCCAGCAGAATTCGGCGGCGCCCATCGCACCCCAGCAGATGCCGAAGCGCGCGTTGTTCAGGCAGGCGAACGGCGCTGCAATGCCGTGAGCTTGCGGCAGGCGCTGCTCGTCAGGGACGAACACCTCGTTCATCAGGATCTGTCCGGTCGGCGACGCACGGACCGAGAATTTGCCCTCGATCTTGCTGGTGGCCAGACCGGCCATGCCGCGTTCGAGAATGAAGCCGCCGACCTTCCCGTCGTCATCCTTGGCCCATACGATCATCAGATCGGCGATCGGCGCATGAGTGATCCAGGTCTTGGTACCCGACAGCCGATAGCCACCGTCGACACGGCGTGCACGGGTGTTCATGCCGCCGGGGTCCGATCCGTGGTCTGGCTCGGTCAGGCCGAAGCAGCCGAGCAGCTCGGCGCGGGCCATTGCCGGCAGATAGCGTTCGCGTTGTTGCTGGCTGCCGAACAGGTAGATCGGCATCATGCTCAGCGTCGTCTGCACGCCGAGCGCGGATCGGAAACTGGTATCGACCCGCTCGAACTCGCGCGCGATCAAGCCATAACCGACATAGCTGATGCCTGCGCAGCCGAAGCCCTCGATGGTTGCTCCGAGAAATCCGAGCTCGGCCATCTCCTTCATGACGGCGATGTCGAAGGTCTCGTGCCGATGTGCGGCGAGAATGCGCGGCATCAGGCATTCCTGCGCGTAATCGCGCGCCGCATCGCGGATCATCCGTTCTTCAGGCGACAGCAACGCCTCGAGCAGCAAAGGGTCCTGCCAGTCGAATGAAACGTCCTTCATGGCCGCCTTGCGCAGCGTCTGCGCATCGGGTGTGGCGTATTGCACCGGGTGCTCCTCCAGTCGATGTCTCGTGTTCGACGATGCGTCCAGTCTATGCAACGCGCCGGGCCAGCGTCCAATGGATTCTGATGAGAAGGCTTATTGATCCGCTGAATACCGCCTGCATTCCACGCAGCGGCCACGCCGCACGGCGACCGGACCCGTGGTGTTGATCAGAGACGCTCGGAGAACTGAACCAGATGTTGTCGCAACCAGCGATGCCCCGCATCGTTGTCATGCGCGTCGTGCCAGATCAGATAGACCGGAAACTCCGGCATGCGCAGCGGCACCAGATGCGCCGTCAGATGGAAGTGGTCGGCGTACAGGCGCGCCATTCGCCTGGGCAATGTACAGATCATGTCGGAGTGCTGGACCATCACCGGCATCGACATGAAATGCGGAACGGTCACCGAGATGGTCCGCTTCAAGCCGCGCTTGGACAATGCCAGGTCGATCATCGGGATGGTGCGGGTGCGCGGTGCCACCGCGACATGCCGCAACTCGAGGAAGCTGGCCAGATCGAGCGTTTCGCCCACGCCCGGGTGATCGCGACGTGACAGCGTGATCAAGCCCTCGGTCAGCACGCATTGGCTCTTGTAGCCCTCTTGGCGCATCGGAAAGTAGTCGAGCGCCAGATCGACTGTGCCGTCACGCAATTCCGACATCAGCGACAGGCTCGGCTCGGGGCGAATGTTGATCCGGACCCGCGGCGCCGCATCGGCCAGCCAGTCCACGAAGCGCGGCAGGATGACGGTTTCACCGTAGTCCTCGACCGCGATGACGAATTCGCGATCGGAATTGGCGAAGTCGAACGGATCGTCGGTGCTGAGTACACGCTCCAGGATGGTCAGGGCCTGGCGCAGCGGCTCGACCAGAGCACGGGCCCTCGGTGTCGGCGACACGCCCTGCGCGTTGCGCTCGAACAGCGGGTCGTCGAGCCGGCTGCGCAGCCGCGCCAATGCATTGCTGACCGCCGGCTGCGACAGGTGCAGCACGACCGCCGCCTTGGAGATGCTGCGCTCCCGGTAGACCGCATCGAAGACCAGCAACAGGTTCAGGTCGAGCGATCGCAAATCCATGGACAGGGGTGAGAGCGCGGACGATTGAGGTCGAACAAATCTTAGCTGGTATTTGCTCGATGAATATCGAACATTTGAATTCGAAACTGGCCGGATGGGCGAGTGCGCGTCACCATTTGCCCATTCGATCAGCGCCGAGCGTTCGAGCAAGACAACCACACACACCGAGGACCCGACCCATGCGAGGAGAAGTTGCCATCGTCGGCTGCGGGCGAACCCCATACAGCCGAGCCAAGCCCGGAGAGCCGTTACGCACCGTCGACGACTACATCGCCTGGGCGGCGGAACAGGCACTGCAGCAGGCCGGCCTGTCGAAGAACGATTTCGACGGGCAAGGGCTCGGTGTATCACACGCCGAGGTGGCCCATACCGTGAACTGGTCGGCCGCCACCGCCGAGAACCTCGGCATCAGCCCGCAGGTGCTGATTCGCGGCGATCAGGGCGGCGCGTCGGCGGCGGCGATGCTGATCCGCGCCGCGGCGATGATCCGGTCGGGCATCGTCGACCGCGTGCTGGTGGTCGGCGCCGATACGCCGCTGAACATGCCGTCGATTGCGCCGGGGCTGCCGTTGTCGCCCGAGCGGACCCGCGGCGTATATTGGGATTTCCAGGGTCCGTTTGGCCTGATGGGTGCAACGGCGCAGTTCGCGCTGGTGTTGACTCGCTACATGCACGAGCACAAGCTGAAGTTCGAGCAACTCGGCAAGATCGCGGTCTCCAACCGCTACCACGCCTCGCTCAATCCGGAGGCGATCTACCGCACGCCGTTCACGCTCGATGAATACATGGCTTCACGCGTCTTGTCCGACCCGATCCGACTGCTCGATTGCGTGCCCATCGTCAATGGCGGGCTCGCCTACATCGTGACCTCGGCCAAGACCGCCCGTTCATTGACTGACCGTCCCGTCTACCTCCGCGGCTTTGGCGAATCCAACAACTTCTATCAGGGTTCGCGCAGCCTGCCCGATATCACGACCACCGGTTTTTCGCAGGCCGCACCGCAAGCGATGGCGATGGCCGGCGTGCAACACCAGGATCTGGATTTCCTGCAACCCTATGATGACTATCCGTTCATCTCGATGATGACGGTCGAGGATTACGGCTTCTGCAAGAAGGGCGAAGGCGGCCAGTTCATCGAGGAACGCAACCTTCATTTCGACGGTGACTTCCCGATGTCGACCGACGGTGGCCAGTTGTCGGGGGGCCAGCCGGGTGGCGCGATCGGTGGCTTCATGCCGCTGGTCGAAGCGGTCCGGCAATTGCGGGGCGAGGCCGGCCCGCGGCAGGTCAAGGACGCCAGCATCGGCGCCGCTTGCGGCTTCGGCGGTATTCCGTACGGCAGACCCGGCCGCAGTTGCATTTCGCTCATCTTCTCCACCGAGCCCTGATCGATCATGACCACTTACGCCGACAAGCCGTTGCCCGTGATCACCGAGATGACGCGTCCGTTCTGGACCGCAGCCAAGCAGGGCAAGCTGGTCCTGCAACGATGCGGACAATGCGCCACGTTCAATTTCCATCCCAAGCCCTGGTGCATCGAGTGCGGCAGTCGGGACCTGGTGTGGACCGACGCCAAGCCGCAGGGGACGGTTTATTCGTACACAATTTCGCGTGTCGTCGCGATGAACTTCCCCGGTTGGCAAGACGATCTGCCCGTGCTGCTCTGCCTGGTCGATCTCGATGACGGTGCGCGCATGTATGCCCAGGTGACCGACTGCAAACCCGAAGACATTCGCGTTGGCATGCGGGTGAAGGTGCATTTCGAGGACATCAGCGACGAGGCGGCCATACCGAAATTCAAACCTGCATGAAATCACGCCATGACCGACAACACGGGCCCGTCACGTAAACCCGCTACTCTCAGGCCGCGTTGAAATCGGACCGTATCCGCCAACGATCGCAAGATAGCCAGGAAAATTCGTCGACCAAGCGTCCATTCGAAACCGCCAGAATGCGACAAGGCAGCAGGGCGCAGACCCGAACCGATCGAACCGGCCAGCAGACCCGGGCGATCCCCTTTACTACCCCCAGGAGACCCAACGATGAACCAGATTCGCAGGAAATTCACGACCCGGCTGCTTGCCGGCACAGCCTTCACGGTCGCGATGATCGGCGCCGGCCCCACATGGTCACAAGGTGCTTATCCCAACCGGACGATCACCATCATCGCGCCCTACAGCGCCGGTGGTGACGCCGATCTGGCCGCACGCAACTTTGCGGCTGCCGCCCAGAAGGCGCTTGGCCAGACGGTGATCGTCGTCAACAAGACCGGTGCCAGCGGCGTGATCGGCTCGGCCCAGGTGGTCAGCGCGGCGCCCGACGGCTACACGCTGCTGCTGGCGCGCACCGGATCGCAGGCCATTCTGCCGGCGATCCAGCCGGCCTCGACCAAATACAAGTGGGATGACTACACCTTCATCGGCACGCTCGAGCTGAATCCCTATGGTTGCATGGTCAGCGCGAAGTCGTCCTACAAGACGTTGGACGACCTGGCCAAGGCAATCCGCAGCAACGGGCAAAAACTCAATTTCGCCACCGCGGGCACGCTGACCACCAACGACATGGGCCCGCGCCAGCTGTTCAGGCTGCTCAACGTGGGCGATCGCGCACCGACGCAGATTCCCTACAAGGGCACCGGCGACGCGACATTGTCATTGCTGGCCGGCGAGACCGAATTCGCCTGCGGCAGCATGGGCCCGTCGATGAGTCACATCAAGGCTGGCACACTGCGCCCGTTGATGGTGACCAACCACGAACGCATGGCCGCACTGCCCGACCTGCCGACCGCACGGGAGTTGGGCTACCCGGAAATGGAAAAGATCGTCGGCTGGAGCGCAATCTTCGGCCCGCCCGGCTTGCCGGTCGAGATCCGCGATCGCCTGAGCGCGGTGCTCAAGACTGTTGCGGCCGACCCAGCCTGGCAAGCAGGAACGGCGCTGACCGGCTCGGTGCCCTACATCAAGTCGCCCGAGGAAACCAAGGAGTTCGTCCGCGCGCAATATCAGCTGTACCGAAGCCTCGGTGAGCAACTCGGCATCATCGACAGCAAGATGTAAGCAGCTGGCGTGCGATGGGCGCACGCCAACACCAGGCAGCAGGCATGCCGCAGCCGCACGTCTGCGGCGCACGCGCCGCAAAAGGGAAATTCGATGCTTGGAGCAGAACTGGTCGTCGGCGCATTGAAGCGCCAGGGTGTGCGCACGATCTTCAGCCTGTCTGGCAACCAGATCATGCCCATCTACGACGCCTGCCTCGACGCAGGCATCCGCATCGTCCACGTGCGCCATGAAGCCGCTGCCGTTTTCATGGCCGATGCCTGGGCGCAGGTCACCGGCGAAGTCGGCGTTGCCCTTCTGACTGCAGGGCCGGGCGTATCGAACGGGATCGCGCCGCTGTTCTCGGCGCGTCATTCGGAGAGCCCGCTGCTGCTGTTGTCGGGCGACTCGCCGCTCAGCGAGGACGGGATGGGTTCGTTCCAGGAACTCGACCAGTGCGCGATGACACAACCGCTGACCAAATTTTCCGAGCGCGTGCGCTCGATCGACGCGCTGGCGCCGGCCATCGATCGCGCGATCGCGATCGCGCTGGAGCCTCGCCAGGGGCCTGTGCACCTGGCACTGCCGTTCGACCTGTTGACGGCCGACTCACTGATCGACAGCCTGCCGGCCCGCGCCGCACCGGCCGAGCCGGCGCCCTTGCCTCTGGCGTTGCTGGCCGACATTGCGGGGCTTCTGGCGAGCGCACGCAAGCCACTGATTCTGGTCGGCCCTGCCGACTGCCGGGCACACCGCAGCGCAGCCCTGCATCACTGTGCCACCGCCTTGCAGGTGCCGATCATTCCGATGGAAAGTCCGCGCGGCTTGCGGGACCCTTCGCTGGGGACGGTTGCAGCACGCATCGCCGAGGCCGATCTGGTCATTCTTGCGGGAAAGGCGCTCGACTTCACCCTTGGCTTCGGCCGCAGCGCCTTCGGGCCGCAGGCTGCGCTGGTTGTCATCGACCCTGACCTCCCGGCCCTCGACCGTGCCGAGCGCGCGCTCGGCGCGAGGCTGCGCGTGCGATGTCAACTTGCCTCATCGGCCGCGCTGGACGCCCTGGCCGAACAAGGCAGCGCTGCCACGGCCGACCGCGGTGAGTGGATCGCCAGCGTCGCCAGCGCGCGCGCTGATCGCACCGTATCCGGCTCAGCGGCGACGCCGGCTGCAGCGATCGGCTCGGCCGCGCTGTGCCGGGCGGTGCAGGCACAGATCGAGGCGACGCCCGATACCATCCTCGTCTGCGACGGCGGCGAGTTCGGGCAATGGGCGCAGGCCTTTTGCAGCGCGCCCGTGCGCTTGATCAACGGCATGGCCGGGGCGATCGGCGGCGGCATCTGTTATGCGATCGCAGCCAAGATCGCGCGGCCCCAAGCGCGCGTCGTGGTGCTGATGGGCGACGGCACAGCCGGCTTCCACTTTACCGAGTTCGACACCGCCGTTCGAGAAGACGCGGCCTTCACGGCCGTCATCGGCAACGACCTGCGCTGGAACGCCGAGCATGTCATCCAGGTGCGCACTTATGGCCCTGACCGGCTGATCGGCTGCACACTCAGCGAGACAGCGCGCTACGACCTGGCCGCGCAGGCGCTGGGCGGCCATGGCGCCGCGGTCGAGCGTCCCGAGCAATTGGCAGCGGCACTGCGAGCAGCGTTCGACAGCGGCCGACCCGCCTGCGTGAATGTGCGCATCGACAGTCAGCCGGCGCCAAGCTTCGCCGGACCCGCCGTCGCGGCCACTCACTGAGCGGCAGATCTATCTCCCGGCACGCTGGTGCAGTGGCTTGCCGAGCCTGGTTGGCCGGCCGGTCACCTTCATCCTGTCGGTCTCCTCGCCGGCCGCCTCGCAGCTGCGCACGAACTCCGCCGTTCCGCGGCCAAGACGCTTGTCACGGTGCATCACCATCGCGAGGCTGCGCACGGCCGGCGGCAGGCGGGTGCGCAGTTCGATCAGGCTGCCGCGCTCCAGTTCATTTGCAACTGCATGCCGCGACAGGCAGGCCACTGCTGCACCGGCGGCCACCAGGCGCTTGATCGCCTCGGGGCTGCCGAGTTCGAACTCCACGTTCATCACGCCGAGGTGATCGATCAGCCAGCGGTCCGCCGCCTCACGGGTGCCGGAGCCATGCTCGCGCAGTGCCCACGGCGCATCGCGCAGCTGCTTCACGCCGACGCTGCCCCGAACCCGGGCCAGCGCATGATCGGCAGCAGCGACGATCACGAGCTGGTCACGCAACCACGGCTTGACGATCAGGTCGGGGTGGGTCTGCGGGCCTTCGATGAATCCGATATCGGCGTCGAAAGCCACCACCGCAGCAATCACTTCACTGGTGTTGCCGATGATCAGTTGCACCGGGCTGCCCGGATGGGTCAGCTTCCAGTTCGCCACTCGCTCGGGTAGCAGCACCTCGCCGATCGTCAGGCTTGCCGCGACCCGCAGCGGCGTGACATGTTCGTGCGAAAACAATTGCTGCATCTCGTTTGACTGGTCGAGTACCGATGTTGCCTTCGGCAACAGCGCACGGCCGTTTTCGTTGAGCACCAGTCGCCGTCCGACGCGGTCGAACAACTCGACGCCGAGCGTTGCCTCCAAATCAGCCAGCGAGCTGCTGGCCGCCGATTGCGAGCGCGCGATCCGGCCGGCCGCCGCACGGGTCGAACCCGATCGAGCCGTCGCAACAAAAACCTCGAGCTGGCGAAGGCTCAGCCGCAGCCTGGCTTCTTGATCAGTTTTATCGATCATGATGACCGGTATTGTCCGCTTTTTCAAATGCACGACAGACACTACCATCGGCAAAAATCGAGGAGACAGCCGGTGTTCAAACAGCTTTCGAGTGAACCACTGCATGATCCGCTCGCGGCGCCGGCAAGCCCGGTCACGACCGAGGTCAAGTGCACCACCTGCTACATGTGTGCCTGCCGTTGCGGCATCCGGGTGCACCTGCGCGAAGGCGAACACGGCCCCGAGGTGCGCTACATCGACGGCAACCCCGATCACCCGCTGAACAAGGGCGTGATCTGCGCCAAGGGTTCGGCGGGCATCATGAAGCAGGTGTCACCGGCCCGCCTGACCCAGCCGCTGCTGCGCAAACCCGGCGCCGAGCGCGGCGCCGGCGAGTTCGAGCCGATCTCGTGGGAGCGCACCTTCGAGATCCTGACCGAGCGGCTGGGCAAGATCCGCTCGACCGATCCCAAGCAGTTCGCGCTGTTCACCGGCCGCGACCAGATGCAGGCGCTGACAGGCCTGTTCGCACGCCAGTTCGGTACGCCCAACTACGCGGCACATGGCGGCTTCTGTTCGGTCAACATGGCCGCCGGCATGATCTACAGCATCGGCGGCAGCTTCTGGGAATTCGGCGGCCCCGACCTTGACCACGCCAAGCTGTTCGTGATGATCGGCACCGCCGAGGACCATCACAGCAATCCGATGAAGATTGCGATCAGCAAATTCAAGCGCGCCGGTGGGCGCTTCATTTCGATCAACCCGATTCGCACCGGCTATTCGGCGATCGCCGACGAGTGGATTCCGATCAAGCCGGGCACCGATGGCGCCTTGTTCATGGCGTTGCTGCACGAGCTGATCGGCAACGACCTGATCGACCATGCCTTTCTGAAGCGATTCACCAACGCGCCGCAACTGGTCGTGCTCGACGACGGTCATCGCCAAGGCATGTTCGCCTTCGATCCCGATCCGGCCAAAGGCCCGCCAGGCGATGGCCGCGAGCCGCACAACAAGCTGGTCTGGGACACGCCGAGTGGCCAGGTACTGAACGCCTACCCCGAGGGCATCGCCGACGGCTGCGACCCGGCGCTCGAAGGGCACTATCAGCTGACCGACGGCACCCAGGTGGCGCCGTCGTTCCAGTTGCTGCGCGAACGCGTCGCCACCTGCACGCCCGAGTGGGCGTCGGCGATTACCGGCATTGCGGCCGATCGAATCCGCAAACTGGCCCGCGAGTTGGGCGAGACCGCGTTGCACCAGGCCTTCGAGTTGCCGATCCCGTGGACCGACGCCTGGGGCAGGCAACACCCGAGCACACAGGCGCGCCCGGTGGCCTTCCACGCGATGCGCGGCCTGGCTGCGCACTCCAACGGCTTCCAGACCGTGCGTGCCTTGTCGATCCTGATGAGTGTGCTCGGCACCATCGACGCGCCCGGCGGGTTTCGTCACAAGGCGCCCTACCCGCGCCACATCGTGCCGAACTACCGGGCCTTCAACTCGCCGGAGATGATCAAGCCGAATACGCCGTTGAATGCTGCGCCGCTGGGTTTTCCGGCCAACCCCGAGGAGCTGGCGATCAACCCCGACGGCTCGCCGATCCGCATCGATCACGCCTATTCGTGGGAGCACCCGTTGTCGGCCCACGGGCTGATGCACAACGTGATCACGAATGCCGTGCGAGCCGACCCCTACCGCCTCGACACGCTGATGATCTTCATGGCCAACATGGCGTGGAACAGCTCGATGAACACGCTGGCGGTGCGCGAGATGCTCAACCGCAAGGATGACCAGGGGGAATACATGATTCCCTTCCTGGTGGTGTGTGACGCGTTCCAGAGCGAGACGGTGGCATTCGCCGACCTGGTGCTGCCCGACACCACCTACCTCGAGCGCCACGATGTGATGGGCATGCTCGACCGGCCGATCTCCGAGTTCGATGGCCCGGTCGATTCGGTCCGCATTCCGGTGCTGCCGCCGACCGGCCAGTGCAAGCCGTTCCAGGAGGTGTTGATCGAACTGGCATCGCGCCTCAAGTTTCCGGCCTTCACCACACCCGAAGGCGGTCGCAAGTTCAGCGGCTACACCGATTTCATCGTCAACTTCCAGCCGGCGCCGGGCATCGGATTTCTGATGGGCTGGCGTGGCAAGGACGGTGACCAGCATCTTCGCGGTGATCCCAACCCAAACCAGTGGGAAGCCTACGAGAAGAACAACTGCGTGTTCCAGTACCACATGCCCGAGACCATGCACTACATGCGCAACTGGAATCGCGAATACCTGGATTTTGCGAAGGACAAGGGCTGGCGGCAGAAAAACGATGTGGTGCAGCTGGCGATCTACGCCGACCCGCTGCAGACCTTCCGCCTGGCCGCCCAGGGCAAGACCGACGGGCGCCAGCCGCCCGACCAACTGCGCGCGCGCATCGAGAAGTATTTCGACCCGCTGCCGTTCTGGTACGCGCCTTTGGAAGAGGCCGCCACCGACCTGGCCGCCTACCCGCTGAACGCGATCACCCAACGGCCGATGGCGATGTATCACTCGTGGGATTCGCAGAACGCCTGGCTGCGCCAGCTGCACAGCCACAACTACCTGCACGTCAATCCGGCCACCGCGGCCAAGGCCGGCATCGCCGACGGCGGCTGGTGCTGGGTCGAAAGCCAGTGGGGCAAGGTACGTTGCATGATCCGCACCAGCGAGGCGGTCGAGCCCGGCACGGTCTGGACCTGGAATGCGATCGGCAAGGCCGACGGCGCCTGGCAACTCGCACCGGGTTCCGACGAGTCGCGCAAGGGCTTTCTGCTCAACCACCTGATCACCGAAGAGCTGCCGTTCGACGGCGCGCGTGGTGACAAGACGATCAGCAACTCGGACCCGATCACCGGCCAGGCGGGGTGGTACGACGTGCGCGTGCGCATCCGACCGGCCGAACCCGAAGAGCCGCAGGAAACCTTCCCGCAGATCAAGGCCACGCCGGCCGTTCCAGGGGTCGTCGGCAAAGCCGTCAGCGTGTTGACCTATTTCGCGGGCCGGAGGAAATCGTCATGATCAGCTGGCTGAAGGACATCCTCAAGCAGAATGCGGTGGCGACCGCGCCGGCACCCTCCCCGGCTGCAGCGACAGCCCCGAAAGGTCGCATCCGTGCCGAACAGGGCGAGACGCTGGCCAAGCAGTTGGCACTGGTGATCGACCTGAATGTCTGCGTCGGCTGCCACGCGTGCGTGACGTCATGCAAGCAGTGGAACACCTCCGGTTCGGCCGGCGCATTGGCCGACGAGAACCCCTACGGCGCCGACCCGACCGGCACCTTCTTCAACCGCGTGCAGACCTACGAGGCCGGCATCTTTCCCGGCACCGACACCATCCACTTCCCGAAAAGCTGCCTGCATTGCGAAGATCCGCCGTGTGTGCCGGTATGTCCGACCGGCGCCAGCTACAAGCGCAAGGAAGACGGCATCGTGCTGGTCGACTACGACAAGTGCATCGGCTGCAAATACTGCGCCTGGGCCTGCCCGTACGGTGCCCGCGAAATCGATGAGGTGCGCCAGGTGATGACCAAGTGCACGTTGTGCGTCGACCGGGTCTACGACCAGCACCTGCCGCCTGAGGATCGCAAGCCTGCCTGCGTCAAGGCCTGCCCGACCGGCGCGCGCCTGTTCGGCGATGTGAAAGATCCCGATTCGGAGGTATCCAGAGCGATTCGCGAGCGCGGCGGCTACGAGCTGATGCCCGAGTGGGAAACCCGCCCGGCCAACCGCTACCTGCCGCGTCGAATCACCGAATCGGCGGCAACCGCGTTCACCGAGGCGAAGCCATGAACCCCGCCATGTCGGTCGTGATCTTCACGACCATCGCCGGCGCTGCACAAGGGCTGGTGGTTGTGCTGGCGCTGGCCGTGCTGGCGGGTCTGCCGCTTGCCGGCGGCTTCGTCTCCGGCGGCCTGTTGCTGGCGGTGTTGATGTCGCTGGCCGGACTGGCCGCATCGTTCGCCCACCTGGGGCGACCCGAGCGCGCCTGGCGCGCGGCCTTGATGTGGCGTACCTCGTGGTTGTCGCGCGAGGTCATCGTGCTGCCGGCATTCATCGGCATCACGGCTATCTGGTGGCTGGCGCTGCGCGCGGGAGTCGCCAGCCCGCTGCTGCCGGTCGCCGCCATCGTGCTGGCATTCGTCTTGTGGTACTGCACGGCGATGATCTACCGCTGCCTGCGTTTCATCGAGGAATGGGCGCAACCGCTGACGCTCGTCAACTTCACGCTGATCGGTTTGTCATCGGGTTTGATCTTGACCAGTGCACTCGCCGCTGTCAGCGCCGAACCGGCGTTGCTTCGACTATCCGGCCCGGCCGCCTTGCTGGTCACCCTGCTCGCCTGGCTGACCCGCGCGCTGAGCCTGCGTCACAACGCCACCCTCAGACACCAGTCGACGTTGCAGAGCGCCACCGGAATCAGATCGCCGCAGCTGGCTCAGAAGTCGATGGGCATGTCGGCCGGTTCGTTCAATACGCGCGAGTTCTTTCATGGCCGTTCGCAGGCGATGATCAAGCAGATCAAGGTGATTTTCCTGGCGTGCTGCTTCGTGCTGCCGGCCTTGCTCATCGCCTGGGGGCTGGCGGGTGGCGGGTCGACCGCATGGCTGCTTGCGTTGCTGGTGCAGGTGCCGGGCCTGCTTGCCGAACGCTGGTTCTTCTTCGCTCAGGCGAAGCATCCGCAGAATCTGTATTACCAGGTCGTTTCCTGAGCGAGCTGGCCCAGGCCCAGCACCACCAGCCGGGCCTGACCAGCACCTCGCCCGCGGCGAATGCGGACACGCCCTTCGGGTGAACCCGCATTGACCTGACCATCGTCAGCAGCCATCATTCTAATATATGGAAGCATATTCCAAATAATAGAATGGACAAGACACTGGTCAAGGGGGTGCAGCTGCTCGAACACTTGCTGAAGATCGGCGCGCCGTGTGGTGTCACCGAACTGGCAAGGCAGACAGCGCTCAATCCCAGCAACGTCCACCGCACCCTGCAGACATGGGCCGAGCTGGGCTATGTGGCGCAAGACGCTGGCAGTGGTGGCTATTACTGCACCTTGCGCCTGTTCGAACTCGGTTGCCGGGCCGCCGATGGTCTGGACGTGCGCCGCGTCGCCCGCGAGCATCTGGCGGCCATCGCGCATCGATCGCAGGAGACCATTCACCTGTCGGTGCTGCAGGGCGCCGAGATCGTCTATCTCGAAAAGATCGACAGCCCGCAACCGGTGCGTGCCTATTCGGAAATCGGCGGCCGCGCGCCGGCGCATTGCGTCGCGACCGGCAAGGTCCTGCTGGCCTTTGCAGGCGCCGCCGGCCTTGCGGCGTTGCCATCGCCATTGCCTCGGCATACGCCGAAAACCGTGCCTGATCTCGCCGCCCTGCGCGCTCAGTTTGCGCAGATCCACCGCCAGGGATATGCGGTCAATCGCGAGGAATGGCGGCTCGGCGTGAGCGGATTGGGCGCGCCGATCTTCGACCAGCATGGCCAGGTGATCGCTGCTGCCGGCCTGAGTGCGCCATCGGCGCGAATGGACGCCGGCCGGATCCGCCAGCTCGGACTGGAACTTGCCGCCACGGCCGATGCCATCAGCCAGGCCCTGGGCGGCAGCCTGCCCAGAAAGACCGCATGACTCGCCAGAGCTGCGAAGAATTTGTCACCTGCCAGGCCAGCACTTGATGGCCCGCCCTTTTTCCTGAACGAGAACTGCCATGCAAGATCATCCAGACCACGCCTCGACTGCGGACTCCACGGTGGCCGAGATGGTCGAACGCGCACGCGCTGCGCAACGCATCGCCGACACCTATGACCAGCAACGCGTCGACGAACTCGTCGCTGCCGCCGGCTGGGCCATCATGGAGCCGGCGCGCAACCGCGAGCTGGCCGAACTCGCGGTGGCCGATACCGGCATCGGCAACGTCGAGGACAAGATCCGCAAGAACCACCGCAAGACGCTCGGTCTTCTGCGCGATCTGCAAGGCGCCAGGTCCGTCGGTGTGATCCGCGAGGATGCCGCCACCGGCATCGTCGAGATCGCGCGGCCGGTCGGCGTGGTCTGCGCCGTCACACCGTCGACCAACCCGGGCGCGACGCCGGCCAACAAGGTCATCAACGCCTTGAAGGGCCGCAACGCGGTCATCGTCGCGCCCTCGCCGAAGGGCTGGAGCACGGCAGCCCGGCTGCTCGGGTTTATCCATGCGCAATTCGACCTGATCGGCGCCCCGCGTGATCTGGTGCAACTGCTGGAAGCGCCGATCAGCAAGCAATCGACCGGCGAGCTGATGCGGCGCTGCGATCTGGTGGTGGCCACCGGCTCGCAGGCCAACGTACGTGCCGCCTATACCTGCGGCACGCCGGCTTTCGGCGTCGGCGCGGGCAACGTGGCCGGCATCATCGACGAGACCGCCGACATCGACGCCGCGGCCGATCGCGTGATGCGCTCGAAGACCTTCGACAACGCCACCAGCTGTTCATCGGAGAACAGCCTGGTGATCGTCGAGTCGGTGCGTGGTCGCATGATCGCCGCGCTCGAGCAGCGTGGTGCAGTGCTGCTCGACGAGGCCCGCAAGGCCAGCCTGCAAAAGGTGATGTGGCCCGATGGCAAGTTGTCTGGCGCGGTCACCGGCAAGTCGGCGCTGGTGATTGCCGAACTGGCGGGTTTGTCGGACGTTGCCGAGCGCAAGCCGCGCCTGCTGATGGTCGACGAGACCGGAGTCGGCAGCGAGCACCCGTTCTCGGGCGAGAAGCTGAGCCCGGTGCTCACCCTGTATACCGCCCGCGATGTCGACGACGCCGCCGCCATCGTCGGGCGCATCTACGGCTTCCAGGGCGCGGGCCATTCGGTCGGCCTGCACACCGGGCGGCCCGAACGCGCCATGAAGATCGGTCTGACACTGCCGGTCGCCCGCGTGATCGTCAACCAGGCCCATTCGATCGCCACCGGCGGAAGCTTCGACAACGGGCTGCCGTTCTCGCTGTCGATGGGCTGCGGCACTTGGGGCGGCAACAACTTCTCCGACAACATGAACTACCGCCACTACCTGAACATCACGCGGATCTCCAGCCCGATCGCCGAGCGGGTACCGAGCAACGACGAGATCTTCGGCAGCTATTTCGCGCGCTACGGTCAGCATTGAGCGAGGGATCGACCATGAGCCCATCGAATCCCGTCACCGTCGACGAGCTGATCGAGCGGCAGGCCGGCAGCCGCCCGGACGCCGTCTATGCGGTCGACACCGAAGACCCCCGGCAGACCATCAGCTTCGGCGAGCTGGCCGATGCACGCTCGCAGGTCGCCGCGCTGCTGCGTGCCCATGGCTCGAAGCCGGGCGACGTGGTCAGCGTCGTGATGCCGAACGGGCTGCAGACCCTGCGCATCCTGCTCGGCGCGATGGCCGGCGGCTGGTGCGTCAACCCGGTCAACCTGCTGTCGCAAGCCGAGCAGATGAGCTACGTGCTCGATCATTCCGATTGCAGGCTCGTCTTCGTCAGCCCGGATCGCGAGGCGATGGTGCGCGACCTGCTGGTCGGCATCGAACGCGAGGTGGCGGTGGTGGTGACCGCGGCCGACGCCGCGTCGGTTCCGGCCCCGCCGGCTGGCAGCCGCAGCAACGACGCCGCCGCCGCCGGGCCGGCAGCCGACGCGATGGCATTGCTGATGTACACCTCGGGCACCACCGGCCGGCCGAAGGGCGTCATGCTGACGCAGGCAAATCTGGCAGCCAACGCGCGATCGGTCAGCCAAGAACACGCGCTGACGCAGGATGATCGCGTGCTGGCGGTGTTGCCGCTGTATCACATCAATGCCTTCGCGGTGACGATGCTGGCGCCGTTGGCGCATGGCGGCAGCCTGGCGATGACGCCCAAGTTCTCGGCCGCGCGCTTCTGGCAACAGGCGCAGGATCACCACTGCAGCTGGCTGAACGTGGTACCGACGATGGTGTCGTACCTGCTCGAAGGCGCCGACGCGCCGGCGATCCTTGCCGAGCGCATCCGCTTCTGCCGCTCGGCATCCGCCGCGCTACCGCCCGACCACCTCAGTGCCTTCGAGCAGCGTTTCGGCATCGGCATCGTCGAAACCATGGGACTGACCGAAACGGTTGCGCCGGCGTTCAGCAACCCGATGGATCCGGCCAGACGCAAGCTCGGCTCGGTCGGCAAGGCTTCGGGCTGCGAAGCCGGCGTGGTCGACGCCGACCTGCGCCCGGTGGCGGACGGTACGACCGGCGAGATCGTGATTCGCGGTCCGAACGTCATGCGTGGCTACTACAAGAACGAGCAGGCCACCGCCGACAGCTTCACGCCCGATGGTTGGCTGCGCAGCGGCGACTTGGGCCACCGCGATGCCGACGGCTTCTATTTCATCACCGGTCGCATCAAGGAGCTGATCATCAAGGGCGGCGAGAATATTGCGCCGCGCGAGATCGACGAGGTGCTGCTGCGCCATCCGGCGGTGCTCGAAGCCGCCGCAGTCGGTATTCCCGACAAGCACTACGGACAGGAAATCCTGGCCTGCATCGTGCCACGCGACGGCCACGAGTATGACGAAGCCGGATTGCGCGCCTTCTGCGAGCAGCATCTGGGCCGCTACAAGACACCCAAGCTGTTCCGCTTCGTCACCGAGTTGCCACGCGGGCCATCGGGCAAGGTTCAGCGATTGAAGCTGGTCGACATGGTGACCCGCTGACCGGGTGTCCTGTCCCGGGGCCGGGTCGACGCTGCATGTCCGGCCGCTTGTTTTCACGTTCCACATCCCATCCACCCGAGGAGACAACAAATGAAACCAGCCAGCCCTTTTCGTCGCGCCGCGCTGCTTGCGCTCGCGTCGGTCATGACCGCGGCGCCGATGTTCGCGCAGGCCCAGTCGGCCTATCCTGACAAACCGGTGAGGTTCGTCGTGCCCTACCCGCCCGGTGGTGGAACGGATGTGATTGCCCGCATCGTGCAAGGCAAGTTCCAGCAGTTGCTCGGCCAGACCATCATCATCGAGAACCGCGGCGGCAGCGGCGGATCGATCGGCACTGACGTCGCGGCGAAAAGCGCGCCCGATGGCTATTCGGTGCTGTTCACGCTGAGTTCGCACACCATCAACCCGGCGATTTTCCCGAAGCTGCCGTTCGACACGCTGAAAGACTTCGAGCCGGTGGGCACGGTGGCGTCGCTGCCGCAGATCCTTGTTGTGCTGCCGAACTTTCCGGCCAAGAATGTCACTGAACTGATCGCGTTGGCCAAGAGCAAGCCGGAGCAGTTGCAATTTGCTTCGGTTGGCAATGGCTCGCCGAGCCACCTCGCAGGCGAACTGCTGAACCTGCGCGCCGGCACCAAGATCACCCATATCCCGTACAAGGGCGGCGGCCCGGCGATCAACGACGTGCTCGGCGGTCAGGTACCGATGTTGTGGGTGTCGATTCCGGCGGCGGCTCAGTTTGTCAAGACGGGCAAGCTGCGCGCCCTCGGTGTATCCACGATCAAGCGCAGCGCAGCCTTCCCCGATGTGCCGACGGTGCAGGAGCAAGGCGTGGCCGATTTCGAGGTCGACTCCTGGTACGCCATGTTCGTGCCCGCGAAGACGCCGAAACCCGTCATCGAGCGGTTGAACAAGGCATTGAACCAGGTTGTTGCCGATCCCGAGGTTCGTGAGAGGCTGCTCGGGCAAGGCAGCGAAGGCGTTGGGGGTACACCCGATGCATTGGGCAAGGTGGTGCACGCCGAGATGGCCAAATGGGCCAAGCTGGTCAAGGATGCGAATATCAAGATGGAGTGAGCCGGCCTCGGCGGTTGCGATTCGCCGAAGCGTCGTTCCACCTCGGCGCAATCGGCAACCCGCCCACCGCTCGACCGGTCGCCGCCTGCCGACCGACGACCGGCGATGACGCTGCTGTCATGGCCGCTGCCGACCCTGATCGCCGGCTTGCTGGTCTCGCTGGGCGCTGGTGCGGTTCGCGGATTTGCCGGATTCGGCTATTCGGCGCTGACAGTCGCCGGCCTGTCGTTGTTCGCCGCACCGGCCACCGTCGTTCCGGCAGTGATGGCCCTCGAAGTTCTGGCCAGCATCAGCATGTGGCGCAGCGCCTGGCGCGACGCCGATCACGACTGGCTGCGCTGGTTGTTGATCGGCAACCTGATCTTCATTCCAATCGGCGTGGCGATGCTGGCCTGGCTGCCCCAGACCTTGCTGCGCCTGCTGGTTGGCTGCGCGCTGCTTTGCACCGCACTCGGCCTGCGCCTGGCCAGCACGCGCAGTCTGGCACCAACGACGAAGCTGCGTGCCGGCGCAGGCGTCGCCTCCGGACTCTTGAACGGTGTCACGGCCAGCGGCGGCGTCGCGGCCGCCATGCTGATGGCGGCGGCCCGCGTACCAGCCGCGGCGCTGCGCGCGACGATGATCAGCTTTCTGCTGTGCGCCGGTATCTATGTGCTGGTGTGCGCGGGGTTGATTCCAGTTGGCCATGGCATCAGCCTGCTCAATGCCGACACCTTGCGCTGGGCCCTGCTGCTCGCGCCGACGATGCTGGCCGGCATCTGGATTGGCCAGCATTCATTCGCCAACGCAGACCCGGCCGGCTATCGTCGCCATGTGTTGACGCTGCTGATCGTCATCTCCGCGCTGGGCGTGTTGCGTGCCGGGTTCGATCTGTGGCGTTAGCGTTTCATGTCCTTGGCAGCAGCCGAAGCGTCTCGAAGACTGCAGCCCGCCTTCGAGAACCGGCCCAGGAGCAGCGCGATTCCGCCGCCGCGCCGATCAGGCCGCCAGCCCTTGCGGCATCGCTGCCGTGCGCAGCTTGTCGCGCCCGATCAGCCACGCGCACCACGCCGAGATCACGCCGGCAAACACCACGTAGGCGCAGATCTGCCAGGGTTGGCCGCCGCCCGACTTGAGCAGCGCCGTTGCGATGATCGGCGTGATACCCGAGGCAAAGATGCCGGAGAACTGGTAGACGAACGAGATGCCGGTGTAGCGCACCTTGGCGTCGAACAGGTCGCAGAACAGAGCGGCCTCGGGTCCGTACACGCTGGCATAAAAGATGCCGAACGGAACGATGATCGACAGCCAGATCAGCATGATGTCGCCACCGCTGTGCGTCATCAGCCAGAAGCCCGGGAAGGCCGAGGCCGCGGTGATCAGCGAGCCCCACATGTAGACCCGGGTGCGCCCGATGCGGTCACTCAGGTGGCCGAAGAACGGGATCGTGAAGACCATCACCACCGCCGCGGCCATCACGCCGACCAGCGCCTGCGAACGGCTGATCGCCAAGGTCGACGTCAGGTAGCCGATCGAGAAGACGCCGAAGATGTTGAAGAACACGCCGTCGATGTAGCGCGCGCCCATGCCCTTCAGAATATTGCCGGGATAACGCTTCATCATGTCGACGAAGGGGATCGCCGAGGCCTCGTTGCGCTCCTTGATCGCTGCGAATTCAGGCGTCTCCTTGACCGCCAGGCGGATATACATGCCGACGAAGACCATCACGCCGGACAGCAGGAAGGCGATCCGCCAGCCCCAGGCGAGAAACTGGGCGTCGGTGAGCAGGTACGACAGCAGCGCGACAACACCTGAGGCCAGGCAAAGACCGATCGCCAGCCCGATCTGCGGCAAAGACGCGTAGAAGCCGCGCTTTTCCTTCGGTGCATATTCGTAGGCCATCAACACCGCACCACCCCACTCGCCGCCCAGGCCGATGCCCTGGCAGATGCGCAGCACGAGCAGCGCGATCGGCGCCCAGATGCCGATCTGGTCATAGGTCGGAACCAGGCCGATGATGAAGGTGGCAACGCCCATGATCATCAGCGTCAGCACCAGCATGCTCTTGCGGCCGAGCTTGTCGCCGAAGTGACCGAAGATCACACCGCCGAGCGGGCGGGTGATGAAGCCGACTGCGAAGGTCGCGTAGGCCAGCAGTGTCGAAACGACCGGGTCGCTGCCCGGGAAATAGAGCTTGTTGAAGACGATTCCGGCGACAACGCCGTAAAGGAAGAAGTCGTACCACTCGATGGTGGCGCCGACAAGGGCCGAGGCCACCACCTTGCGGATGGCCTTCTGGTGTTCGGATGCAGATGTCATGATGAAACTCCGGTTTCGGACGGGAACGTTGATGGGCGGCGTGCCTGGTTCAGACCTTGCGGGCGTCCTCGCGGATCATGTCGACGGCCTTCTCGGCCATCATCACCGCGGGTGCATTGGTGTTTCCCGAGACCAGCGTCGGCATCACCGAACAATCGATCACGCGGAGGCCTTGCATGCCGTGAACGCGCAAGCGGGCGTCGACCACGGCGCCTGCCGAGGGGTCGCTGCCCATCGCGCAGGTGCCGCTCGGGTGGAAGATCGTCGCACCGTTGTTGCGGCAGTATTCGAGCAGCGCGGCGTCGTCGTCGGCGTCAGGCCCGGGTTTGACTTCACGCTTGATGAGGCCCTTCATCGCCGGCGACGCGGCAATCGCCCGCGCCGCCTTGACGGCTGCCACATTGGTGCGGCGATCGAGGTCGGTGGCCAGATAGTTCGGCTGCATTTCAGGCGGTTCGAACGGATCGCTCGAGCGGATCCTGATATGGCCGCGCGACTCGGGTCGCAGTTGGCAGACCGACAGCGTCATTCCCGAAAACGGGTGGACCTTGCCGCCGGCCATGTCGGCCGACAAGGTCGCAACGTGAAACTGGATGTCCGGCGTCTTGTTCTCGTCGGGCAAGGCGCGCATGAAGCAGCCACCCTGGTTGATGCCCACCGCGAGCGGCCCGCTGCGATGCAGCAGCCATTGCAGGCCCAGCCTGGCCTGTCCGAACAGCGAGTTGAGTTGATCGTTGGTGGTCGGCTGCGTGCACTCGAAGGTGAGCCGGATCTGCAGATGATCCTGCAGGTTCTCGCCAACGCCCGGCAGATCGTGAACCACGGTGACACCGTGTCTGCGCAACAGGTCGGCCGGACCGATTCCCGACAACTGCAGCAGTTGCGGCGACTGGATCGCCCCGGCACACAGCAGCACTTCACCGCTGCAGCGGGCAAGCTTGTCCGTGCCGCCCTGGCGATACCTGATGCCGACCGCGCGTTTGCCGTCGAGCACCAGGCCGGTGGCCTGCGCCTCGCAAGCCACGGTCAGGTTGCTGCGCTGGCGCGCCGGCTTCAGATAGCCTTTGGCGGTGCTCCAGCGCCAGCCCTTCCAGGTGGTGAGCTGGTAATAGCCTGCGCCCTCCTGCCGCTCGCCGTTGAAATCGTCGCTGCGCGGCACGCCGATCTGCTGGGCGCCACCGATGAACGCTTCGATCAACGGATTGCGCGCACCGATATCGGACACCCGCAACGGCCCGGAACCGCCGTGGTATCGACTGGCGCCGCGCTGGTTGGTTTCGGACTTGATGAAATACGGCAACACGTCCTTGAAGCCCCAACCATCGTTGCCGAGTGCTGCCCAGTGGTCGTAATCTTCGGCCTGGCCGCGGATATAGATCAAGCCGTTGATCGAACTGGAGCCGCCGAGCGTCTTGCCGCGTGGCCAGTAGATTCGCCGACCGTTCATGTTGGGATCCGGGTCGGTGTAGAAACACCAGTTGTATTTCTTGCTCCACATCGTCTTGCCATAACCGATCGGCAAGTGGATCCAGAACGAGTTGTCGGCCGGACCGGCTTCCAGCAGCAGGACCTTGGTCGCCGGATCCTCGCTCAGACGCGACGCCAGCACGGCACCAGCCGACCCGGCCCCCACCACGATGTAATCAAAATCCTCGGCCATTGTTTGAGTCGTCCGTGTTGTGCCAGCAGCCCTGCTCATTCGCGAAAGGGTCTTTTGCCGTTAGAGTGGAACGTTATGTTCCGATAGCTCGCATCATATGATGATTTTTTCGGAATGAAACGTTCCGTTTATTAGAGGTTTCCCTATGCTCGAATCGAAATCGGATTCCGACAGCTCGACCACCGGTTCATCGGCAGCCCGCAGCCTGCGCTTGCTGGCCAAGCTGGCCGACGAAGGCCGCGCGTTGTCGCTGGCCGATCTCGCGAACTACCTGGCGTTGCCGAAGGCAACCGCGCACCGGCTGTGCATGCAGCTGGTCGATAGCGGCTTCATCTCTCGCAGCGAGAACGAGCGTGAATATGTGGTCGGCCCCGCGTTGCGCAAGCTGGCTTTCGACACCTTGAACCACGGCACCGTCAGTGGCCTGCGCCACGCGGTGATCGCCGACCTGGTGGCCGAAGTCAAGGAGACGTGCAACTACACGACACTCGATGGCGCCGAGGTGCTGTACCTCGACCGCGTCGAAGCGCCGTGGCCCTGGCGGCTGACGCTGGATGTCGGCGTCCATGTGCCGATCCATTGCACTGCCAGCGGCAAGCTGTTTCTGGCGACGATGCCGGCCGAGCGGCGTGCGCTGCTGATGGCATCGCTGAACTTCGAACGTCTGACCGAAAACTCGCTGACCGATGCAGCACTGCTGCAGGCCGAATGCGACCGTATCGCTGCTGCCGGTTACTCGCTGGACCGCGAGGAATTCATCATCGGCCTGGTCGCCATTGCGGTGCCGGTGCGCGATGCGGGCGGCCGCGTCCGGGCGGCGCTCGCCACCCACGCACCGCGCGCCCGCATGTCGGTCGAGCAGGCGCTCGCCCATCTGCCCGCGATGCAGGCGGCAGCGCTGCGGATGGGGCAGCTGTTGTGAGCTGGCGAAAGTCCGCCACGTCACCGCACCCGACCCGATAGCGGCGTCAATAGCCGCTGTAACTGTCGGCACTCGACAGCGGCCGCCATGACGGGGTCGACGATCGCGGCGGTGGTCAACGACGAAGAAAGCCTGCACGTCAACCTGCTTTCGCAGGCTCGTGTGCCAATTGTCAGTGCGCCAGGTCGGCGTCCGCCACGGCCTTTGTATCGGGCTGAAAAGCCACGAAGCAGATGGCGCAAATCGCCAACGTCCAGACGATCACCGCCCCGGAGGGCAGATCCAGCAATGCCGACAGGGCCAGGCCGAGCCCGTAGCCGGTGGCACCCAGCAGATAGCCCAGTGCCAGTCTGCGGCGGCCGAGACTTGCCCGCGTGGCCAGTGCAGGAATGATCAGGCTGGAGAACACCAGATAGACCCCGACCAGTTGCACCGACGCCGTCACTGCCAGTGCGAAAGCAGCGTAGAAGCCGAAGCGACCCAGCCGCTCGACCCAGCCCAGCCAAAGTGCGGCCAGCAGCAACGCCGAGACGCCAGCCAGCCACAGCAGCTGCGTGGTGGTGACCCACAGGATCTGTCCCACCAGCAGCTCCTTCAGGTGTTCGCCACCGTGGGGATTGCCGGCCAGCAGCAGAATTCCGGCGCAGGCTGCGAGGATGAACATCACGCCGATCAGCGCCTCCTGCTGTCGGGGCGCCTTGCGCTCGGTCCAGGTCAGCAGCAAGGCGCCGAGCAATGCGGCGCTCACCGCGGCGAGCTGCACCGCCATGCCGCCTTCGGGCATGCCGATCGCGTCGGCCGCAATCACGCCGAGGCCGGCAATCTGCGCGATGGCGAGGTCGATGAAGACGATGCCGCGGTCCAGCACCTGGGTGCCGAGCGGGACATGCGTGGCCAGCACCAGCATGCCGGCAATCAGCGCCGGGCCGAGGATGCCCCAATCGAGCGCCGCCCAGTTCATGGCTTGCTGCCGGCGGCGAGCAGACGCGCCACCGTGTCGTCGAACAATCCGAACAAGTCCTTCGCGCCTTCGGTGCCGCCGACGGTGAACGGGACCTTGACGGCGGCGATGCCGGCGTTCTTGCTCAGCCATTCGGACGGGCGTGCGTCCTGGTAGCGCCGCGACCAGCACCATGCGCGCCGGCGCGGCCTTCAGGGTTGCCAATACCGTCTGCAGATGCGATGCCGACGGTTCGACGCCGGGTTTGGGTTCCAGCACGGCCACTTCCTTCAGACCCAGCCAGTCGTACAGATAGACAAATGCCTTGTGCTGCGATGCCACCGAAACACCGCGAAGTGGCGCGGCCTGCGTGGTCCAGCGGGCAATCGCCAGTTGCCAGCGCTGGCTGAAATCGGCCTGAGCCTTGGCGTAGTCGGCTGCATGCGCCGGATCGATCTGCTGCAAGCGCGCGCCGAGGGCGGCGGCGACCAGGGCGATGTTGCGCGGATCGGTCTGGATGTGCGGGTTGCCGGCGGCGTGCACGTCACCTTGCGATCGATCCAGTTGGGTCGGCAGATCGAGCTTGCGCACAAAATCGGCCGCCGCAAAATTGCCGGGCTGGCCTGGCTGCACCTTGGCATTGCCGGATTGCTGCAACAGCACCGGCAGCCAGCCGATTTCGAGTTCGGCACCGGTGCAGACAACCAGATCGGCGTTGCGCGCCCGGGCGATCAGGCTGGGCTTGGCCTGGATCTGGTGCGGGTCCTGCAATCCGCTGGTGGCGACCGACACGTCGACCAGTTTGCCGCCGAGCTCCTGGGCCAGTGCGCCCCATTCGGGTTCGCAGGCGAGCACACGCAGCGCCGCCTCGACGGGCAAGCTGTGCAGCAGCACCAGCGGCAGCGAAACGCCGAGCAGAAGGGTCTTGAACTTGATCATCGACATCTCCCGAAGCGATCAGTACCGGTGCGCGCCATGGGCGCCCAGGCTCATCTGGTATTGAAGGAAAAGCTGGTTGTCAGGCCCGCCCGGCCGGGCGTTGTCGCGCGCCAGCTGCAGGCGCAGGCGTGAGAACTCGCTGGGATTGAAATCGACCATCAGCGTGTTCTTGTGTGGTCGATAGCCTGGTCGTTGCCAGCAAGCCGGCATTCAGCCCATAGTCCGGGTTGCCAGCATCCAGCCGTTCGGTTCTGACGCCCAAGCGCCAACGCGGCATGAACTGATAGACGCCCTGCAGGTACCAGCCCGATTGCGTGGCCCGATAAGCGCCGGCGCTGTTGGTATTTCCGACGTCGTAGAGCAGGCTGCCGGCGCGCGTGCTGCGCAGGTATTCGCCCTGCAGCTTGAAGCTGGTTCGGGTGGCATTGCCGTTGGGCGCCCATTTCCAGACCGCGTCGGCCATCCACACCCGGGTGCGCCCGCTGAAGGCATTGCTGACCGCGTTGCCGGCGGCGTCCAGGCCCGTGAGTTGCTGGTCATCGGCCTTGCCTTGAAGCGCGGACAGCCCGGCCCGCCAGCTGTGGCTGTCGCCAAAGTCGCCCCCGGTGTGTGCAGTCAGGGCCAGCATGCCGGCGCCGTTTCGGCTGTTGTCGCCGCCGGGAAAACCACGGCCGCGACCGAGTTCGAGCCCGAGTTCGATGAATTGGTCGGTCGGCGCCAGCCAGGTCATCTGCACCCCGTCGTCAGCGTATTGCGTGCCGAGCATCGCCTGGTAGGCCAACGGGTTATCGACAAAATCCCAGCTGTGCGCGTGTTGGGCATTGAGGTAGCCGACGCCGGAGAAGAATCGACCCGCCTTGACCACCAGTCCGGCGCCGAGTGAAGTGGTCTGCAGATAGGCCTCCTCGACGGATACCGAGTCGTCGGGATGCAGCGCGATGTTGGCGACGCCGCGCAACCAGGGGTCGATGCTCGCGGCAAGACCGAGCTCCGATTCCGCCAGACTGAAACCGCGGGTGCCGGGGCCGGTTTCGGCGCCTCTGGGCAGCGCGAATCCGCTGATCGCGTAGTCGGACGGGTCGCGCGACGTGCGCGCGTAGGTGCCGGAAAGGATCAGCGAGATCGACGGGTTGAAGGTATTGCCCCCACCCGAAGCCGAAGCAGCGGCCGGCGCACTCGGTAGCGCCGCGACGGGTGTGGGCGCAGGCGCAGGCACCGCGAGGGTCTTCGACTCAGCGGCCTGCAGGCGCTGCTCGAGCGACTTCAAGCGGGCCTCGTAGGCGGCTCGCATTGCATCCAGCTCCTGTCGCAGCGCTGCGATGTCAGACGGGGAGTCGGCAAACGCCAACGGCGATGCCATGGCGAGGGCAATGCCCGCCGGCAATAACTTGAACATGAAAAGTCTCCAGACAAGACAGATAAAAGCAGCCACCCGCAATTGATGCGGGGGCGCTCAGGCAAGGTCAATGCAAGGAGAACGGGGGTGCGCGGCCCCAATAGCCAAGATTCGGCGAACGCTCGCAAACGCTGGTCGTGCCTGCGGGCTCGATTGAATCATGTGCTGATTCGTCGCACAGCGAGGGCTGATGTCCCGGCAACGCACCGCCGGCCAGCGCGGCACTGGCCAGGCACAGGTCGCAATGGTTGGCCTTCGGCGCCTGATCGTTTTGGCGCTGGCTCGGGCGCTGGTCACTCGACTCGGCGCGGACATGCGACAAGCCGTGCACGAGCGCAGTCGACTGTGCCAGTGGCACCAACATGGCCAGCCAGAGCAGCCAGGCAACGCCATGACGGATCGGTGATCGGCGGCGGGTCGGATCCATGAGGTCGCCGATCTTAGACCGAACGGCATCAGCCGACGGCGACCGCCTCAAAAGTCGAGCACCGCGCTATCGCGGCGCTTCGCTCAAGCGTTCGCATCCTTCCACGCATACCATTTGTACAGAAACTGCTGACCGAGTCTCCTGAATGGCGCGAAGGCCTGCGACTCGACCTTGTTGAACATGTTCGGGTACGGCAGCGGCGAGTTGTAGATCGGCAGATCGAATACCGCTTGTCCGCCATCCTTGCCGGCCACCCGCTGGGCCAGTCGCTTGCCGGCCCAGGTCGAGAACGACACGCCGTTGCCGCCATACCCGACCGCGTACCAGACCGACTGGCCGGCATCCGGGCGGGTGATGCGCGGCATCATGTCATGACTGACATCGACCCAGCCCCACCAGGAATGATCGATCGGCACACCGGCGAGCGGCGGAAATTTTCGCGCAATCGCATCGGTCAGCAGCTTGAGGTGGATCGGATCTTCGGCCTCGGCACCGGTGATCGCGCTGCGGCTGCCCAGCTGCAGCCGGTTGTCTTTCAGGCGGCGGTAATAGAAACGCAGCGTGCGCGTATCGGTCATGAAGGTCTGAGCCTTCGGCGAGTTGAAATGGCAGGCCTCGAGCTCCGCAGTCGGTCAACACCCGCGTGACGACCGAGTTGGACAGGATCGGCAGCAGCCGGTTCTTCAGCAGCGGCGACAGTTTCTGACCGGTGTAGCCGCCGGTACACACCGCCACCCGTCTGGCGCGCACCACCCCGCCCGGCGTTTGCAGATGGTGGATGCCGTTGACGGTTTGCCAGCCCTGCACCGGGCTCGCCGGGTAAATGCGAACACCCAGCGCACGTGCCTTGCGGAGCATGCCGAAGGTGAATTTGAGCGGATGGATGCCGATGCCCTCGGCCTCGAACATCGCGCCGTGGTTCTCGCGCTCGTCGACATAGTCGCGGCGCACCTGTTCGGCGGTGAGCATGCGCGTGGCATAGCCGAATGTCTGGCGCATCAGTTCAGCCTCCTTGCGCAGGCCATCGAGCACGCCAGGTCGATGGGCCAGATACAGGTGGCCACCGTCGAAGGCATCGCAATCGATCTCCCGCGTCAAGGTCCTGAAATTTTCGAAGCCGGTCCGGATCTCGGCATCGAGCTTCTTCGCCACGTCGATGCCCCAACGCTCGATCCACTGCGATCGCTTCAACCGGCCGCTGGCATTCTGGCCTTGGCCGCCACTGCGGCTGGAGCAGCCCCAGGCGGTCTGGTTGGCCTCGAGCACCACGGCCTGGATGCCGTGTTCCTGCGCCAGGTACAAGGCGGTGGAAATGCCGGTCGATCCCGAGCCGATGACAACAACGTCGGCATCGAAATCGGCATTCACCGGACCGTCATCGTCAGGGCGGCGTGCCGGCGCTGGCGACCCAGTAGGTCGGTGCATACGCCTTGCCGCGTCCGGGGTTGGCCGCCACCAGCGGGTCGTATTGCGGGTCGTACCGGTCGAGCACGGTCGGGCGGATTGGCGATGACATGTCCATGCGATCTCTCCGGAAGGCCTGCTTCGGCCGAAGCTCGAATACAGGCCAGGTTCATTTTGGCGATGGCCGAAGACTAGCGGCGCCGATGCAGTACCGGTTAGCACCAGTTGCGGGATTTTGATGAGTCCAGCAGCGCGCCCGCCAGGCTGGCTCCAGCGAATCGCCGCAACTGGTCCTACGTGAGGCGCTCAGTCGGGACTAAGCTGCCGGCATTCACGAACCCTGGAAAGCAATCAGATGAGCGATCAAGCCGTCACCGTCGAAACTTTGAAGGCATTCGGCGATGCCTGGAACCGCCATGACATCGATGCGCTTGATGAGCTTCATGTCCGACGATTGCGAATTCCACGCGGTGGCCGGCCCCGACCTGCTTGGCCGCAGCTTCATCGGCCGCGATCAGGTGCGCCAGGGTTTCGCAGCTGGCCTGGCAGACCTTTGCAGACGCCGCCTGGCTCGACGGCGACCATTTCGTCGCCGGTGATCGTGGCGTTTCCGAGACCACGTTCAAGGGCAGCAAGGCCGACGGCTCGCGCGTCGAGGCCCGGATGGTCGACGTGTTCACGTTTCGCGACGGCAAGATTGCCGTGAAGAATGCCTACCGGAAGGATCGGCCGGCGATTGCGGCGTAGGGCCTGTACGTCCTGAAGGAGCGGCTAAGCCGCGCTTCAGCGATCTCGGCAAACCGCAAGCGCGGCTTGAAGCGCTGCTACGAACCTGCACCGGGTGTCTGCCGGCGCGCCTCGCGCCATCTCGCGCACACCGGCCTCGATGGCCGCACTCGGTATTGCCGAATAGCCCATCCGGAAACAGTTCTGGTTCGCCGCCCCAGGCCGCGCGAAGAAAGGGCTGCCGGGCTCGATCAACACTCCCCGCGCCCGGCACGCCTCGGCAAGCGCCGAGGCATCCAGTTCGGCCGGCCCGCGCAGCCATGCGCCTGAGCCGCCGTGCGCCACGCTGACCGTGCAGTCGGGCAGCCAGCGCGCCAATGCATCGAGCAGGATCTGGCGTCGATCGCGATAGGTCATGTTGAGTTTGCGGATGAACGCATCATGATGCCCTTGAGCGATGAACAGGCTGGCGATGTGCGCGACATTCGATGGAACGTGGCGCATCATCAGCCGGCGCATCGCGCGCAGCTCGTGAATCAGTTCGGATGGCGCGACGACATAGCCCAACCGCAAGCCATGCGCCAGTGTCTTCGACAGGCTGCCGAGGTAGATGACCCGGCCTTCATGGTCCAGGCTCTTCAACGCCGGCAGCGGCCGCCCGGTGAAATTGAGTTCGCTTTCGTGATCGTCCTCGAACAGCACCACATCTTTCTTGCGCGCCAGCGCGAGCAGCGCATGGCGGCGTTCCAGCGGCATCGTCACGCTGGTCGGACATTGGTGGCTGGGCGTCACATACACATAGCGGCACTGCGCCAGCCGACGTGACGGAACCAGCCCGTCCTCGTCGACAGCGAGGGGCATGACATGGTCGCTGCACAACTCGAAATTGTTGCGCGCATCGGGATAGCCGGGCTCTTCCATGCCGACCACCGTGGTCTTGCCAACAAGCACATTGGCCAGCAGATAACACGCCATCTGTGCACCGCTGGTGACCAGAATCTCGTCGCGCTCGGCGATGATGCCGCGCGCCGGCAGCAGCCGGTGCTGAATCTGGCTGACCAGCCCGTCATGGTCGCGATCGACGTGGTCCTGTGACCACTTCCTGACCGCCGGCGCAAGCAGCGACTGCTGCGAACAGGCGCGCCAGTCGGCCAGCGGCATCAGGCTGGCATCGAACTGGCCGTAGACGAAGGGATAGGCAAAGTCCTGCCAATTGGCTGGTTTGGCGATGTTGCGCTGCTGGCTGACGACGCTTTTCAAGCGTCCGCTCCAGGCCACGCGATTGTCCGATGCGTCCGGACTTCTTGCTGCGGCTGGCCTGCCCGAGCATGATGTCCGGATTGACGAACAAGCCACTGCGTTCGCGCGAAACCAGGAAGCCCTTGTCGACCAGCATCTGCAGCGCCAGCGACACGGTATTGCGCGACACGCCGAGCGCCAACGCCAGCGATCGGCTGGGCGGCACGGCCGCATCGATCGGCACCAGTCCGTCGAGAATGCTGCGCACCATCATCTCCTTGATGCGGCCTTGTATGGTCGCACTGCTGCCGGAAAACCGCGGCAGCAGCCGGGCCCAGATGTCGGTGGTGGCTTGTGCGGGACGCATGGGATTGCAAGGGAGTGACGGAGCAATCGAAATCGACAAACTGATTCTGGCCCCAGACAAACTCGATTATGGCTCTAACGCCGACCACGGCCCTTGCCTACCATCGGCACAACGACCAACCCATCGAGGAAACCAGCATGACCACGCAATATCTCAAGAAGGCCAACCCGCCGACCGAGACCATCGACTCAGCCACCGGTGAGACGGTGCAGCGCATGCTCGCCGAAATCAAGCGGGAGGGCCGCGAAGCGGTCGAGCGCTATGCCCGCGACCTCGATGGTTACAGCGGCAAGATCGTGCTCGACGAAAGCGACTTCGCTGCCGCTGCGCAGGCTGTGCCCGCCGGCGTTCGCGACGACATTGCGTTCGCCCATCAGCGGGTGCGCGATTTTGCGCAGCGCCAGCGTGATTCGCTGACTGAATTCGAGGTCGAGCTGGTGAGTGGCCTGGTTGCCGGCCAGAAGCTGATTCCAGCCAACACCGCCGGCTGCTACGTACCGGGCGGACGCTACGCACATGCTGCCTCGGCCGTCATGAGCGTGTGCACCGCCAAGGTGGCGGGCGTTCCCAACATCGTCGCCACGTCGCCCGGGCACAAGCAGGCCGGAGTCAATCCGGCCATCCTGTACACGATGCGCCTGTGCGGCGCCGATACCGTGCTGGCACTCGGCGGCGTGCAGGCGATTGCTGCGATGGCCTACGGGCTGTATGCCAAGGCGCCGGCCGACATCATCGTCGGCCCCGGCAACCGCTTCGTCGCCGAAGCCAAACGCACGCTGTTCGGCAGCATCGGCATCGACGTGGTCGCCGGACCGACCGAATCGGCGATCATCGCTGACGAACATGCCGACGTCGAAATCGTCGCCGCCGACCTCGCCGGCCAGGCCGAACATGGCCCCGACTCGCCGGTCTGGCTCTACACCACCTCGCGCGAGCTGGGCTTGAAGGTGATCGAGATCATGCCGCGCGTCATCGACGCGCTGCCCGAACCGGCACGGGCATCGGCCACCGCGGCCTGGCGCGACTACGGCGAGGTGGTGTTTGCCTCGACCCGCGAAGAAATCTGCGAAATCAGCGACCGTTATGCGCCCGAACACCTGCAGGTGCTGGCCGCCGATCTGGATTGGTGGCTGCAGCGCCTGACCAACTACGGTTCACTGTTTCTCGGTGAAGAGACGACCGTCGCCTACGGCGACAAATGCGCCGGGCCGAACCACATCCTGCCGACCCGCGGCGCCGCGCGATATTCGGGCGGCCTGAGCGTCGGCAAATTCATCAAGACAGTGACGTATCAGCGCCTGAACCGCGCCGCCAGCCGAGAGGTTGGCCAGGTTGCAGCGCGCATCTCTCGTCTCGAGGGCATGGAAGGCCACGCCCGCACCGGCGACATTCGCTTGAAGAAGTACTACCCTGCAGAGCATTTCGACCTCGGCACGCTGCAAGGTCACCAACACTGAGATGACCCACCCCCGTAGCGCCTTCGGCGCACCCCCTCAAGGGGCCGCCGCTGGCGGACCGGCAATGCCGGATCCGCGGCGTCCGCTTGATCAGGAAGTCAACCACGTGCGTGCGATGGGAGCGAGATGATGAACGACACAACGGTCGACCAGCCGCGCAGCGCCGACGGCCTCTGGTTCGGCCAGGATCTGAGCAACTCCGAGCCGATTCCGGAAGCCGCGATCGAGCAGGCGGTCGCGCTGCATGCGCAGCGGTCGTCTGCACCGTTACGGAGAACAAGGTTCAGGCGTCCCGGAACCTTCGCTGCTCGAGCAGGAATACGCAGCCTATGTGGGCAGCCGTTATTGCGTGGCGGTGAGTTCATGCGGCGCTGCGATGTTTCTGGCGCTGAAGGCGCTGGGCGTGAAGCCTGGCGACCAGGTGCTGACCAGCAGCTTCACGCTGGCGCCGGTGCCTGGCGCGATTGCCCATGCCGGAGCCCAGCCGGTGCTGGTGGAGACCACGGCCGACTACACCACCGACCTGACCGATCTGGAGCACAAGGCGGCGACCAGCGGCGCCAGGGTTTTCCTGCTGTCGCACATGCGCGGCCACATCACCGATCTGCACGCCGTGCGCGCGATCTGCGACCGCCATGGCGTGGCGCTGGTCGAGGATTGCGCGCACACGATGGGCGCTCGCTGGGACGGCCGCCTCACCGGGACCTGGGGTCGCATCGGTTGTTACAGCAGCCAGACCTACAAACACATCAATTCGGGCGAAGGCGGCCTGCTGGTCACCGACGACGACGATCTGGCGGCGCAGGTCATCCTGATGTCGGGCTGCTACATGATGTACGACCAGCACATCCTGCGCCCGGCGCCCGAGGTTTTCGAGCGCTGGCGTTACGTCACACCCAACTTCAGCATGCGCATGTCGAATCTGGCCGCGGCGCTGCTGCGGCCCGCAACTGGCGTTGCTGCCCGAGCGCGGTGAACGGTGGAACCGCATCTATGCCGACCTGGCGCGCGAGTTGGCGAAGACGCCGGGCGTGTCGCTGCCGACGCGCGATCCCCGGGAAGCGTTCGTTGCGAGTTCGATCCAGTTTTCACTTGATCTGCAAGCAGCGCAGATCGAGCGCTTTGTCGCCGAGTGCGGCGTGCGTGGCCTCTACATCAAATGGTTCGGCCTGCCCAAGCCTGTTGCCTTCACCAGCAACTACCAGCATTGGCACTACCTGGCCGAGCAGCCGCCGATGCCGCAGTCGGTGCAGGTCTTGAGCCATCTGCTCGATCTGCGCACGCCGCTGTCGCTGACGCCGCAGGACTGCCGGCTGATCGGGCAGATCGTCGGCGTCGCCGCTTCGATCGCAGCCAACGCATCCGTCAACACAGAGACCGCATGAAGCCCATTCCAACCAACCGGAACGCCGGGCCGGAACAGTCGCTCGATCCGCTCGACTGGACCGTGTTCCGGGAACAAGCCCACCGGATGCTCGATGCGGCGGTCGACAAGATGCAGAGCAACCGCGAGGGCCGCGTCTGGACCGCGTTCCCGGACGACATGAAGGCCACCTTCCAGGCTCGGTTGCCGGTCCACGGAATCGGTGCCGAAGCCACCCAATCGCGCATGCAAGCGCTGCTGCCTTACGGCGTGGGCAACACCCACCCGCGTTTTTTCGGTTGGGTGCACGGCTCAGGCACCCCCGGCAACCTGATCGCGGAAATCGCGGCAGCCGCCATCAACGCCAACCTGGGCGGGCGCGATCACGGCGCCATGTATGTCGAAAAGCAGGTGGTCGACTGGTGTCGCGACCTGTTCGAGTTTCCTGCCGACGCCAGCGGACTGATTGTCAGCGGCACGTCGATGGCCACCATCATCGCACTGAAGACCGCGCGCGACCGCTGCTTCGATTTCAGCAGCCGCCAGCGTGGCTTGCAGAACACCGGGCGCGGTCAGCTCGTCGGCTATACCTCGGCGCAGACCCATTCATGTGTTGCGCGCGCGTTCGATATCCTGGGGTTGGGGTCTGATGCATTGCGCAAGATCGAAGTCAACGACCGCTTCGAGATCGACACCACCGCATTGCAGGCGGCGATTGCCGCAGACCGTGCCGATGGTCTGACACCGTTCGCCATCATCGGCACCGCCGGCGCAGTCAATGTGGGCGCCATCGACGATCTGGAAACGCTGGCCGATATCGCGCAGACCGAGCAGCTGTGGCTCCATGTCGACGGCGCGTTCGGTGCATTCGGCGTGCTCAGCGAGCGGGTGCGACCGCGCCTGAGCGGCATCAAGCGCGCCGATTCGCTGGCGTTCGATTTTCACAAGTGGCTGCATGTCAATTACGACGCCGGCTTCATCCTGATGCGTTCGGAGCAATTGCATCGACTGGCTTTTTCAGAGCGGCCGGAGTATTTGAAAGGTGCAGAACGGGGGCTGGCCGCAGGCAACCCCTGGCCGGTGGAATATGGGCCCGAGCTCTCGCGCGGCTTTCGGGCGCTGAAGGTGTGGGCGCAGATCGCCGAGTACGGCACCGCCCGGCTCGGCGCGCTGATCACCCAGAACTGTGAGCAGGCCCGATATCTGGCCGAACTGGTCGCGGCCGAGCCGCACATGGAGGTGGTGGCGCCGGTGTCGCTGAACATCTGCTGCTTCCGCGTCAACGCCGCCGATCGGGACAACGCAGCGATCGACGCCTTGAACGACGAGATCGTGATCCGCCTGCAACTCGAAGGCATTGCCGCACCGTCGACCACCCTCGTCAATGGCCGCAACGCCATCCGCGTCAACATCACCAACCACCGCACCACCCGTGCCGATCTGGCGCTGCTGGTTCGCGAGGTCCGACGGCTGGCGTCGGAGATTCTGGCCGTGCACAGCGGCCCGGCACCCGTATTTCAGGAGGGTTTGTAGACTCGGGTTGTATTTCGGAGCCTTGCATGAACACGTCAGCCACCGTTCCCTTCCGAGTTTGCCGGCCACGGCTTCCTTCCGCGCTCGTCGCCGCAGCGCTGGCCTGCGCGTTGCCGGCCAGTGCCGAACGGGTTGGTGAGGTCGACACCGTCTTCAAGTTGATCGGTCCTGATCACAAGATCGTCGTTGATGCCTATGACGATCCCGGCGTCAGCGGGGTGACCTGTTTTGTCTCACGCGCCAAGACTGGTGGCATCAAAGGCGGGCTCGGTCTGGCCGAAGACAAGGCCGAGGCGTCGATTGCCTGCCGCCAGACCGGACCGATCAGTTTTGCCAAGCCGATTCCACTGCAAGACGAGATGTACAGCGAACGCATCTCGCTGATCTTCAAGAAGCTGCGTGTCGTGCGCATGGTCGACGTCACGCGCAATACGCTGATCTATCTGACCTACTCCGACCGCGTGATCGAAGGCTCGCCGCAGAACAGCCTGACCGCGGTGGCGGTGGATCGAGGCACGCCGATTCCAGTCAGGAAGTAACGTCGGTGAGTGACTGACTGCTGCCTTTAAATCGGGGGCTGAATTGGCGTCGACGTCCGGCAGGCTCGACTCGGTGATGCCCGTTCCCAGCACCCCGTGAGGCCACGCCAAGGCTGCGCCGTCTTGCCTCAATACCCCATCATCGACGGCAGCCAGAGCGAGATCTGCGGCACATAGGCGATCAGGAAAACGGCCACTGTCGAGATGACGACGAACGGCATCACGCGCACGATGATCTTCTCGACCGTCTCGCCGCCGATTCCGGAGGCCACGAACAGGTTCTCACCGAGCGGCGGTGTCATGAAGCCGATCGACAGGACGCAGATGACGACGATGCCCACATGGGTCGGGTCGGCGCCCACCGTATACATCACCGGCAACAGCACAGGCACCAGGATCAGGATGGCCGCCAGCGTTTCCATGAACATGCCGACGAACAGCAGAAACACGATCAGCAATGCCCAGATGATGTAGATGTTGCTGGTCAGGGTCAACATCGATTCGGCGATCTGTGCCGGGATGCGCTGCTCGACCAGCAGGCGCCCGAATGCGGTGGCCGTGAACAGGATCAGCAGCACCCGTCCGGTGATCCAGGTGGTGGTGCGCAACGCCGCCTTCATCGATCGCCAGCTTCAGCTCGCGGTGAATGAACAGGCCGACGAACAGGGTGTAGAAGATCGCGACGATCGCCGATTCGGTCGGCGTGAACAGTCCGCGTGTAGATACCGCCCAGGATGATGAATGGCGCGAGGATCGACCAGAAGCCGCGTTTCAGCGACTGACCGATTTCGCCCAGCGACCAGGTCTCGCTCAACCCGGTGTAGCCGTTCTTCTTCGAGATGAAATAGTTCATGATCAGCAAGCCACCGGCCATCACGATGCCCGGGAAAACGCCCGCCACGAACAGTTTGGGAATCGATATCGACGAGAACTGGCCGAATTTCTCGATCGCCTCGGGTGGCGGGTTCATGCCCAGCGCCGAGATGCCGAAGATCACCATCGGGATCGACGGCGGGATGATGATGCCGAGGCCACCCGAAGCCGCCGTCACCGCCGACGCATACGAGCGCTCGTAGTTGCGCTTGGTCATCGCCGGAATCATCAACATGCCGACCGCCGCCGTGGTGGCCGGCCCGGACCCCGAGATCGCCCCGAAAAACAGGCAAGCCAGCACGGTGGCCGCGCCGAGGCCGCCGGTGATCGGCCCGGCCAGTGTCTCGGCAATGTCGACCAGCCGCTTCGATATGCCTGCCGCCTCCATCAGCGCACCGGCCAGCACGAAAGCGGGCAACGCCATCAACGGGAAGTTGCCCACCGAGTTGAATGCAATCTGCACCAGTGCGATCGGATCCTTGTCGAGGGCGATATAGGCCGCCATGCCGGCGCCGCCCAACGCCACCGTGATCGGCGCACCGAGCAACAGCAGAATGATGAACCCGCCGAACAGCAGTTCCGGGATGTAGGCTTCCATGATCGTGTGTCCAGTCGTGGCCGTTCAAGCCGAAACGGCGTCAGCCTGGTGCTTGAGTTTCTCGAGCTCTTCGGTCTCGGGGTCGAGCGGCTCGATCCCTTTGAAAACCCGCAGGTAGATGTTCCACAAGATCCGCAGCGTCATCAGCGAGAATGCGATCGGCAGGATCATGTAGATGTACTTCATCGGCACGCCCAGCGTCTGTGCCTTCCAGAACAGGTTCATCTTGTTGAAGACGAAGTCGTAGCTGAGCCAGACAAAATAGATGTTGAAGGCCACCCACAGCAGGTCGGCAATCGTCAGCAGGGTCTTGGCGAGCCATTTCGGCATGAGCTGGAAATGCACCGTGACGCGGTTGTGGGCCGACATCTTGGCGGCGACAACCGCGCCGAGGTAGGCAAACCAGACAAACATGTAGGTCGACAGTTCCTCGCTCCAGGCGATGTTGAAGCCGAACAGCTGGCGGGCCAGAATCTGCGCAAACAGCAAGGTCACGAAAACGGCGAGCAACACCTCGCACAGCAACGTCTCGGCGTTGTTCAGCAAGGCGAGTGTCTTGCGGGTAGCGGACATGGGACGACCCTTCGGATCAGTGCAGGCCGCAAGGCCCGCACCGCAAACACGGTTCGACGACGGCGACCGCCATCAGGCGGTCGCATGGGGCGGGATCAGCGGCCGAGGGCCTTCTGCACGCGGTCGAGCTTGTCCTTGCCGCCGATGCTGTCGTAGAACTTGGGCCAGACCGCCGTGGTGGCCTTGGCGATCCATTCCTTCTCGCCATCGGCCGGATCGGTGATCTGCATGCCCTTGGCGGTCAGCTCCTTGCGGATCTTTTCCTCGGACTCCAGCAGCCACTTGTAGCTGTGCTCGGTGGCCTCGGCGCCAGCATCGATGATCGCCTTTTGCACGTCGGCCGGCTGCTTCTTGAAGGTCGCCTCACCGACGATGATCGGCTCGAGCGAGAAGACATAGCGGATGTTGGTGATGTACTTCTGCACCTCGTTGAACTTCATCGACGACACCGTGATGTACGGGTTGTCCTGGCCATCGACCACGCGCTGCTGCAGCGCCGTGAAGGTTTCCGACCAGGCCATCGGCGTCGGGTTGATGCCCCAGGCCTGATACGAGGCGATCATGATCTCGTTCTTCGGCACGCGGATCTTCAAGCCTTTCAGGTCGGCCAGCGTCTTGACCGGTTTCTTCGAGTTGGTCAGCACACGAAAACCGGTGAAGGTCCAGCCGACGATCCGCACGCCTGCATCACGCACGGTGTTGGCCGTCAGCTCCTTGCCGATGTCGCCGGTGACCAGCTTCTTCGCCTCTTCGGCGCTCTGGATCACGTAGGGCAACGTCAAGATGCCGACAGTGGGCGAAAACGGCGTGACGTTGTTGATGGCCAGCACCGACATGTCGAGGGTGCCGATGCTGGCGGCGTTGACGGTGGTTTCTTCGCTGCCGAGTTGACCATTCGGAAACAGGTCGATCTTGTGTTTGCCAGCGGTCTTGGCCTCGAATGCCGATTTGAACTTGCTGGCCATTTCCCATTGCGCGCTGCCCTGCGCGTCGCCCACGGCGACCTTGAAGGTCGTGGCCATCGCCCCGTGGGCCATGAAAAACGAAGACGCTGCGAACAGCGAAACGAGGCATGTGGTCTTGAACTTCATCAAAATCTCCTGAATTGAGTGGAGTGGCAGAGGCCGCGCCGGTAGCCGATCTGAATGCAAGAGCAGTGCCGCACCGGATTGACGACCAGACGAAGGATAGTCAGGTGCTTGCCGGTCGAGTTAGCACCAGATCGAGTCAATCCATGGGTCCAGGGCTTGCGGGTTTACCCACGCTTGCCGGTGGCAAGCTTGCTCCGATCCAGCCGGTCGGCCTGCAGGGTCGCCAGCACTGACGCGAGTGTGCGGATGCCGGCGTCGATGGCAGCGGCCTCGATCGCCTGGTAGCCGAGCCGGAAATAGCCACCTGGGGGTTCTTCCGACATGAAAAAGACATCGCCCGGCTCGATCAGCACGCCCTGGGCAGCGGCACGCTGGGCCAACTCGGCAGCGGCAATGCCAGGCGGCAGCTTGACCCAGCACGAGCCGCCGCCGATAACGGGCACCACGTCGCACTGTGGTGCATGGCGCGCCATCGAATCGAGCACGATCGCGCAGCGCTCACGTTGCGCGACCGCCATCTTGCGCAAGTGCGCGTCGTGGTGGCCGAGCGAAAGAAACAGTGCAAAGGCGCGCTGGATGAAGGCGTTCGGATGCCGCAACATCAGCCGGCGCAAGGCGCGCAGCTCGACGATCAACTCGGGAGCGGCCACCACGTAGCCGATGCGCAGACCCGGGGCAAAACTTTTCGACAGGCTGCCCACATAGATCACCCGATCATTCCGGTCCAGACTCTTCAGCGCCGGAATCGGGTCGCCCTCGAAGCGGTTCTCGCTTTCGAAATCGTCCTCGATGATGACGACATCCGACTCCTCGGCCATCCGCAGCAGCGCTTCACGACGTGCCATCGGCATCGTGACGCCGGTCGGGCACTGGTGGCTCGGCGTGGTGTAGACATAGTCGAGCGTGCGCATGCAGTCGTCGAGCAGCAGCCCATCGGCATCGACCGCCAGCGGCATCAGCTGGCTGGTGCGGCTGGCGAAGATGTTGCGCGCGTCAGGATATCCAGGCTCCTCGATGCCGACCCGGATCGCCTTGCGCACCAGCAGGTCGGCAACCAGATACAAGGCATGCTGGGCGCCCACCGTGATGACGATTTCCTCGGCCGTTGCCCACACACCGCGGCGGGGCAACACGCGGGTCCGGATCTGTTGCACCAACGACTCGTCATCACGCGAAATCAGATCGGGCGCCCACTCGCGGATGTCGAGCACCGACAAGGTTTTCTGGCAGCACTCGCGCCATTCGGCGGTGGGGAACAGGCCATTGTCGAATTGCCCGTAGAGAAACGGATAGGGATAGTTCTGCCAGTCGGCGGGTTTGGCGATGCTGCGTTGCGCGGTCGGGTGCAGCTGCAACCGGCCCGACCAATCCGGAATCCTGCCGGGCTGGCGCCGGGCCACTTCAGCTGCACCGATATCCGGAGCCGAATGAACACCGGCAGCGCGGCCGGCAATGATGCTCGCATTGACAAAATGGCCGCTGCGTTGGCGCGACACCAGATAGCCTTCGTCGCTGAGTTGCTGGTAGGCCAGCACCACGGTGTTGCGCGCCACCTCGAGCTGCTCGGCCAGCTCGCGGCTCGAAGGAACCGGCGCGCCGACCGGCAGGTGTCCATCGAGAATGGCCGACACCAGCATCTCGCGAATCTGCGCCTGCAGGCTCATGTTGTCCCGCGAACGCCGGAACAGCTGTTTCCACAGGACGGCATTGGGGCGTTGGGCCATCGCTTCGGGTTCGGTCAGGGGTGGCAAGTCTGGCGCACGTACACAGGCTCGAATGCCGCCAGTTTAGGGGAACGCCAAGCCCTGTCCCGCCAGATCGTCGGCACGTCGTGGTTGTCCTATGATCGACGAACGTAGCCCATGAGTTCTGCATCCGCTCCACCACCCGATCGTGCGCCCGGCCGCCGGACGCATGTGCACCGCGTCGATGTCCACTTCGGCGATTGCGACCCCGCCGGCATCGTTTTCTTCCCGAATTTCAGTCGCTGGATGGACCAGTCGTCGCTGGCCTTTTTCATCGCCTGTGGCCTGCCGCCGTGGCGCGAGCTGGTCAAGTCGCGCGGCATCGTCGGCACCCCATTGCTGGAGATCCACACCCGCTTCTTCAAGCCGGCCAGCTACGGTGAAACGATCGAGGTGTCGACGTCGATCGAATCATGGGCGGCTAAAACATTTACCCATCGCCATGTGATCCGCCGTGGTGACGACCTGTTGTGCGAAGGCACCGAAGTGCGCGCCTTCGTGACCCGTCATCCCGACGATCCGGACCGGATCCGCGCCATCGCCATTCCGCAAGATATCAAGGACCTCTGCACCTGACTGCGGATCGACCGCCATCGCAGCCACCTGGGCTGGTCATCCGCCGACATGCGAACACCGGCACAGCACGCGGCGCAACACGCCGATCACCTGGACATGCAACGCCTGCATCTACATCGGCTTGAACAGGTACCCGAAGGCCCGGCTGACGCGAACCGGCCGCTTCAATCCTCTGAGGCTCAAACTGTAATGGCCGTTCTCGTCGCGTGTGGCGCTGTCGATCATCCGACTATTGACCAGGATGCTGCGATGAACCTGGGTGAAGTCGGCGCCATCGATTCGCGCGACGAGCTCACGCAAGCTCATGCGAACCAGCGCCTCGCCGCCTGCGGTGACCACGTTGACATATTTGTCGGTCGCCTCGAAGCAGATCACTTCGGCGACCGGGATCATGCGAACGGTATTGCCAACGCCAGCCCTGATCACCTTGATCCGCTCGTCGTGCGCCACGCCGGACGGCACCGAGATCGCCTGCACGCGCTCGATCAATCCTGCCATGGCGCCAGCGCCCGGCGAAGCGCTGCGCGCGGCCAGCCGCTGCACGAGGCGGTTGGCGGTGACGCGCAGCCGTTCGGCAGTGGCCGGTTTCAACACATAGTCGGCGGCGGCCCGTTCGAATGCGGCAACGGCGAACTCGTCGTAGGCCGTGACGAACACGAACAGCGGTTCGGCGCGGCCCTCGGGCCAATCGTCGGCAACTGCCTCGGCGACCTGCAGGCCGGTTCTGCCGGGCATCGCAATATCGAGAAAGATCACGTCGGGTGTGTGCTGAAGCGCCAGTTCGCTGGCCGCCAGGCCATCTTCGGCGACCGCAACGATTTCGAGTTCAGGCCAGACCTCGCCAAGCAGCCGCAGCAGCGTGCGCGCGAGGACGGGCTCGTCTTCGGCAATCAGGGCGGTGGGGCGGATTGCAGCGGCGGTGCTGTTCATGCGGGAATCCGGATGGTCGCGCAAACGCCGTGCGGGGCATGGCGATCGAGAGTGAGTGAAGCCTGCGGCCCGTAGACCACAGCGAGGCGCTCGCGAACATGCCGCAGGCCATAACCACCCTCACCGTCGCATTGCTCGCCAACGCGCCCGGCTTCGAGCGGAAGGCCGAGTCCGGTATCGGTGATGACGATCCCGACCCCGCGCTCGTCACGCTGCGCCGCCACGTCGATCCGGCCGCCGCCGACCTTGGGTTCGAGGCCATGCTTGATCGCATTTTCGACCAGCGGTTGCAGCAGCATCGGTGGCACCGTGACACCTTGCAAGGCGTCCGGCAGATCCAGGCTGAAAGCCAGCCGATGCCCCATCCGCAGGGCCATGATTTCCAGATAGGCGCGCAGCTGGGCAAACTCCTGGCGCAAAGTGATCGCCTCGGTACGTGATGCGGTCAACGCGCTCCTCAGGTAGGTAATCAGTTGATCGATCATCGCCTGCGCGAGCTTTGGATCATCGTCGACCAGCGAGCGCAAGGTGGCCAGGGTATTGAACAGCATGTGCGGCTCGATCTGCGTACGCAGCAGGCGCAACTGGGCCTCGGCGGCCAGTCGTTGCGCCTCCGACCGAGCGGCTGCTTCGTTGGCGATCCGGCCGCGCATCCACGCCACATAACCGATCACGCCCGTCACCAGCAAGGTGGTGGTGATGGCGACGACGCGCCCCGAGCCCGTCAAGGCCTGTTCGAGCGGCCAGCCACGAACGAATGACGCAAAGCTGAAACCGCTCAGATAGCCGAGCGGCGTCGCGACGAGCGTCACGACCAATGTCGACACGCCTCCGCCGAGCCGGCGAACCAGCGGCAGACGCCGCAACAGCATCACCCAGGCAACAATCGACAGCCCGATCGATTCGGAAACCAGCAGATTGGAGCCGAAGCCGCCGGTCGTCGCGACAACCAGCGTCAACATCGCGGCGACAGCGGCAGAAACGACCGCGGTCGCCACCAGAACGCCAAGCAGGCTGCGTTGGCGTGGCAGCGGCAACGTGGCTGGAGTCATGGACAAAGAGGTCATGCACATCGATTCATGAGTAGCCTTGGTCTCAACAGAACACCCGGGCGGCCGGGATGGGCCCGAGATCGCCCGCGGAACACACTGTAGGCCCGCTCACCCCAACGCTCAAGAGAGATGGGCGCCAATGGTCGCCGGCGGTCGCCAACGGTTGCGAATGGTCGCGAATGGTCGCAAACGGGCAGTTCACCGGCTGCAGGTGCATCGGCGGAACAGCGGTGGGATGCGGACCCGAACCGTTTGTCGGCCAAAATGGGCTTGGAATCGCGCTCGGCCCGACCCCGCATGCAACGACTTTTCTCCTACCGCAATCGGCCCGTTCACCTTGGCCCTTACCCGTTGGAACGGCTGACGCGCAGCGCCGAGGCGCCCGATCTGTCGGCGCTGCCCGCGATGCAGACGCTCTCGTTCGACGACCCGGACCCGCACTCGCTGAAACACGCGATCGCCCGATTCATCGCGATGTTCGATCTGGTGCGCGATGGCGCGGTCAATCTTCAGCGCGGCGAGATCCCAGACGATCCGCTGCAACGCGCCAATCACCTGAAAGCCGCGGGCTATTATTTCGACGCGTCGATGATGGGTTGCTGTGTCTTGCCTGGCGATGCGCTGCTCGCCGCGCCGATCCGCAATCCGATGGTGGCCGAGCTCGGCGCCGAACTGGAGGCCAGCCAGCCGCAGAGTTTCGCGGCCGGCATGGACATGATCCTGGCCGACGTGCTCGAGTCGGCGCGCAAGCAGCACGGCCCCATCGACAACCCGCTGCGGCCGCATACCCACGCCATCGCCATCCTGATCGAATACCCTCGCGATCCGCGGCCCGACGAGCGCGGCTGCGACTGGATCCAAGGCACACAGGCGCAGCGCGCGGCGGTGCTCGGCGCGCAGACTGCGGTGTTGCTGTCGACCTATCTGCGCATGCTCGGCTACGAAGGACGCGCCCATTCGGCGACCTGCAGCGATGTCGATCTCGGCAAGCTCGCGGTGGCGGCCGGGTTGAGCTTGCCCGATGGCTCCAACCCGTATGTCGATCGCCGATTCGGCCTGGCAGCCGTGACGACCGATCTGGCGCTGAGCGCCGACCTGCCGCTGGCGACACAGCAACAGCGCAGCCGCTCGCACGGCCCGGCCTGGTGGCTCGGCAAGGGCACATTGAAAAGTGCCTTCAATCGCGAGGCATACGGGCGGCGCGACTTCCGCCTGGGCGCGTTTCCATTCGAGACGCTGAAGCGGCGCGACCAGCCGACCACCTTCATCGACCACGACCGCGTGCCCCGTTTTCCGAAGCGCGCCGATTTTTTTGCGCGCGCACTGTTCGGCGATCTGGGCCGTGCGGTGCAGGACGGCGCCAAGAACGCGCACTATGTGATGAAAAGCCCGATCGGTGCCTGTGCGCGGCGGGCACTCGGCGCCTTGCTGCTGCTGCAGTTCGGCGAGGCGCGCGGCCCGGTGTCGCCCAGCACGGCCGACCCGCAGCGCAATGCCGACAGGCTGAAGGCAACGGCCTATTACCTGGGCGTCGACGCGGTCGGCATGTGCGCGGTTCCCGAGTGGGCGTATTACTCGCACGATGCCGGCGGTAACGTGATGCCGGCCTATCACGCCAACGCCGTCAATCTGCTGCTCGACCAGGGCCACGAGACGATGGAAGGCGCCAGCGGCGACGACTGGATCTCGGTCGCGCAGAGCATGCGCGCCTACCTGCGCTTCTCGATGCTGGGCGGCATCATCGGCGAGCAGATCCGCCGGCTCGGCTGGTCGGCGCGGGTGCATTCGGTGCTCGACGGCGATGTGCTGCAGCCGCCATTGCTGCTGCTGTCGGGGCTGGGCGAGGTCAGCCGGATCGGCGAGGTGATCCTCAACCCCTTCCTTGGCCCGCGTCTGAAAAGTGGCACGGTGACCACCGACATGCCGATGGCCTTCGACCGCCCCATCGATTTCGGCTTGCAGCGCTTTTGCGAAAGCTGCAACAAGTGCGCGCGCGAATGTCCGTCGGGCGCCATCACCGCCGGCCCGAAGCTGATGTACAACGGCTACGAGATCTGGAAAAGCGACGCCGAGAAATGTGCGCGTTACCGCATCACGAATGCGGCCGGCGGCATGTGCGGGCGCTGCATGAAAACCTGCCCATGGAACCTCGAAGGCCTGTTTGCCGAAAGCGGCTTCCGCTGGCTGGCGATGAATGTGCCGGGCAGCGCGAAGGCGCTGGCCGCGCTCGACGACCAGCTCGACCGTGGCAGCATCAATCCGGTCAAGACCTGGTGGTGGAATATCGAACTCGACCGCGCGACCGGGCGTTATGTGCAGGCCGCGCAAACCAACCAGCGCGGGCTGCAGAAGGATCTCGATCTTCGCTACGAAGAGCAGACGCTGGCGGTCTATCCGGCCGACAAGATGCCGCCGCCGTTTCCGGTTCCCTTCCCCGCCAACCGCGATGAAGGCATCGAGCGCTACCAAGCCTTGCTGAGCCCCGCCCGATACAAGCAGCGATTGGCGGCGGGCCAATTCGACGGCCTGGCGCCTCCATTCAAGATGCCCGAGGGCGATCCACCGGTGTTTCCGGTGCTGCTGAAGCGACGCGAAGAGATGACGGCCGGTATCGCGCGATACGAGTTTGTCTCGGCCGACGGGTCCGAGCTGCCGCCGTTCGATGCCGGCGCCCACATCGACGTCGTGATCGCACCCGAATACCAGCGCCAATACAGTCTCGCCGGTGACCCCGCCGACCGCAGTCGGTATGTGCTCGGCGTGCTGCGAGAAGCGCAAGGGCGAGGCGGATCAGCCCTGATGCACCGCGCATTTCGGCAAGGGCGGCGTGTTTTCATCACGCGGCCGGCGAACCACTTTCCGCTGCATGAAGATGCCACCCATTGCCTGCTGTTTGCCGGTGGCATCGGCGTCACACCGATGATCGCGATGGCGCACCGTTTGCATGCCATCGGCAAGCCGTTTGCACTGCACTACAGTGCCGCCAGCCGCGCCAGCGCAGGTTTCCTCGACGATCTGCAACAGGCCCGATGGGCCGAGCAAGTGACCTTGCACTTCAAGGATGAGGGCCGGCGCGCCGATCTGCCCGCGCTGGTGCCGCCGTACGCTTGCGGCAACCACTTGTATTGCTGCGGTGCGCCGCGCTACATGGACGCCGTCTTTGCGGCCGCTCGCGCCCGCGACTGGCCCGAGGACGCGTTGCACCGCGAATATTTCAGCGTGCCTGAGGCCGAAGCCTGGGTCGATCGTCCGTTCGAATTGCGCTTGGCACGCAGCGGCGCAACGATCAAGGTGCCGGCCGACAAGAGCGCAACCGACATGCTGGCCGAAGCCGGCATCCGGGTCGACACCAAATGCAGCGATGGCTTGTGCGGGGTTTGTGCAACAGCCTATGACGCGGCCGCTTCAGGCGCCATTGAACATCGTGATTTCGTGCTCGGCAAGAAAGACCGTGAGCAGCGCGTGATCCTGTGCTGCTCGCGCACGGTCGAGGCGGGTGCGGTGCTGGTGGTCGACCTTTGATGATCGACCCGCGGACAGTGCATACGGGCCCGCATTCAGGGCTTTGACAATTTGATCCGCTCCTCGTTGATCCGATTCGCCCGCAGGGCAGCCGGCCTGGTGCTGATGCGGCCGAAATACGCCTCGAAGGCCGGCCGCTTCTCGATGCTGCCGAACATCATTCCCCAACCGATCTGCGAGCCGACATAGACATCGGCCGCGGTGAACTGATCGCCGCAGATATAGGGCCCCGGCGACAGCGCCTTCTCCAGCGCATCGATCACTTCGGCGTGGCTGCCGAAGCCGACCATGCTGCCCTTCCCTTCAGGCACCTGCCAGCCGAGCGCCCGGGCCGTGGTAGCGGCCTCGAGCGGGCCAGCGGCAAAAAACATCCAGCGGAAAAACGCGGCGCGCGCCGGATGATGCGGCGCCGGCATCAAATTGGCGTCGACAAAATGATCGGCCAGCCAGGTGCAGATTGCCGCCGCTTCGGTGATGACCACATGCCCGTGGACCAGCGTCGGCACCTTGCCCATCGGATTGATGGCCAGAAACTCGGGCGTCTTCATCGCCGGGCCGTATTCCAGCCACACGGTCTTGTAAGGCTGGCCCGATTCTTCGAGCATCCAGTGGGCAATGCGTCCGCGCGATTGGGGATTCGAGTAGAACACCAGATCGTCCATGCCGGTACCTCTTGCTGTCGAAACCGCTATTCTGTAGCCGAAATCGGCCGGACTGCTCCCGCGAGGTCGACCGAACCATCACCGGAGCGCCCACCATGGCCAGACCGACCATCGCCACCTTGTTCGCCGCAGCCGCCGCTGCCGTTTGTCTGAGCAGCGCGACCGCCGCCACGCCGCTGCCGATCTTCGACGCTCATCTGCACTACAGCCACGACGCGTGGGAGAACCTGCCGCCTGCCGCCGCGGTGGCACTGCTGCGCAAGGCAGGGTTGAGCGGCGCCATGGTCAGCAGCAGCAGCGACGACGGCACGCAGATGCTGTTCGAGGCCGCACCCGATCTGGTACTGCCGGTGCTGCGGCCGTATCGCCGGCGCGGCGAGATCAGCAGTTGGGTCAGAGACGACAGCATCGTGCGCCACCTCGAAACCAGGCTGGCAAAATACCGCTACGTGGCGATCGGCGAGTATCACGTGTTCGGCGCTGATGCCGACTTGCCGGTGATGCGGCGCGTGGTCGAACTGGCGCGTCAACATGGCCTGTTCCTGCATTCTCATTCCGACGCCGATGCGATCGAGCGTCAGTTCAAGCAGGACCCGAAGGCGCGCATCCTGTGGGCGCACAGCGGCTTCGACAGCGCCCGAGAAGGTGCGCGAGATGCTGCGCAAATACCCGGGGCTATGGTGCGATCTGGCTTTTCGAAGCGACCATGCCAGCAGCGGCAAGGTCGATGCCGCATGGCGCGAGGCTTTTCTCGAATTTCCCGACCGTTTCGTGGTCGGCACCGATACCTTCACGCCCGAGCGCTGGCACTATGTGGGCGAACATGCCCGCTGGTCGCGCGAGTGGCTGGCTGATCTGCCGCCGCCGGTGGCCGAGCAGATTGCGTCGAAAAACGGCGAACGCCTGTTTGGCGATCTGCGCAGCAAGCTGAGCCAATGAAGGCTGCGATCGGTGCACTGGGCGCCTGGCTGTTGGTCGGTGGCAGCATGGCCTGCCCGTTGTCCGCGGGCGATGGCCAGCTCATCGACGGCAATGCAGTCACACTGGGCTGGAGACTCGTCGACCAACCGGTCATCGCGGTCAGCGAAGCATTTGCCATCGATGTGCGCGCCTGCCCTGCCGATGTCGAGTTGCTCGGCGTCGATGCGGTGATGCCGGCGCACCGCCACGGCATGAACTACAAGCCGTCGGTCACCAGCGCCGGTCCCGGCCGGTGGCGGGTCGAGGGCTTGTTGTGGCACATGCGCGGACGCTGGGACCTGGCCTTCGAGTTGCGACACCGCGGACAGATTCAGAAGCTGAGCCAGGCGATCGATCTGCCGTGAAGTGGCTGGGTCTTGCAGTCGGGTTGGTATTGGTAGGCGCGGCCCATGCGCTCGACTTCAACGCTGCCGAGCAGGCGGCCATTCTGTCGCACGGGCCGTGGCCGACTGTGGTGCCTGCCGATACGAGCAATCGCCACGCAGCCAACCCGGCGGCGATTGCCTTGGGCAAACGCCTGTTCAGCGATCGGAGGCTGTCGCGCGGGGGCGCGGTGTCGTGTGCCAGCTGCCACGACCCGGCTCGCCATTTCCAGGATGGACGCGCCACCGCGATGGGCCAGGCCAAGGGCTTTCGCAACACGCCCAGCGTTGTCGACAGTGCCGGCCGCCGCTGGTACGGCTGGGACGGCGCCAGCGATTCCTTGTGGTCGGCCAGCCTGCGCGCGATTGTCCGTGACGACGAGATGGGTGTCGGCTTGGCCGGCGCCACCCGTCTGCTACGCCGGGACCGATCACTTCGCAAGGCTTATACCGAAGCCTTCGGCCCGCCGGCCGCCGATGACGACGAACGGTTGCTGGTCAACCTGGCCAAGGCGCTCGCCGCCTGGCAATCGACCTTGGTCTCGCCACGCACTTCATTCGATGTCTTTCGCGATGCGCTGGCGCGCAACGATGCCGCAACAGCCGCCCGTTACCCGGAAGCCGCACAACGGGGCTTGCGGCTGTTCATCGGCGACGCCCGCTGCAGCCTCTGCCACGCCGGCCCGCAATTCACCAATGGCGAATTCGGCGACACCGGCTTGCCGCATTTTCTGGCCTCGGGGGGTGTCGACAGCGGCCGTCATGGCGGGCTGGCCAGCTTGCACGGCAGCCCCTTCAACCGCCTGGGCCGCCATGCCGACGACGGCGGTGCCGGTGGCGTAGCGACCCGCCACGTGTTGGCCACCCACCGCAATTTCGGCGAGTTCAAGGTCCCCGGCTTGCGTGGCCTGGCGTACACCGCACCTTTCATGCACGATGGCAGCTTGCCGGCACTGAGTGACGTACTGCGCCACTACAACCAGATCGACGAAGAGCGGCTGCATGCCGAAGGCGAACGCATTCTGCGTCCGCTGGGCCTGACCGCGGGTCAGCTCGATGACCTGCTGGCGTTTCTGCTGAGCTTGTCGTCGCCCGAGGCCGGAAGCCCGTCACGATGAAACTGGCGCAGCACCCGCCACCAGGTACGCACCAGATTCAAGGCGCCCGCACGTAGATCGTCAACCCGCCGTCGATCGACTTCTCGAAGTGGGCGATTTTCTGAATCAGCCGCATGTCCAGCGGATGTCCGGCCGACAACATCATCACCCCGCTGGGCCCGATGAGGTCGCGCGCCAGCACCATGCCGCCGACCAGGGCCGAAGCGCCGACGATCATCTCGCCCGGCTCACTGGCCGCACTCGCCACGGTGTCGGCGGTGTCGCGGTCGAGCATGCGGACAAATTCGTCGACCACCCACGGGTCGTAGCGCTTGCCGCTGCCTGCAACGATCACCAGCTGAGCTTCTTTCGGCGTCAACTTGCGCGGTACCAGCAGACCGATCTGCAGCTTGTCGAAATCGCTGCACACCGCCAGGATTCGAGCGCCGACAAGAATCGCCCGTCCCTTCAGCTGATTCGGAAATCCGGTGCCGTCGACCCGTTCGAGTTGGGCACCCACGGTTGCAGCCGCGCCGCGCAGATCCTGCAGCGGCATCAGCAGTTGCTCGGCGCGAACCGGATGCTCGCGGTAGTCGCGCACCTGACGCACGCTCATCGCTGACAGCGGTGTGCTGAGCATCTCGTCAGAAAAACCGAGCTTGCCGAGATCGTGCAGCAGCGCAGCGAAAAAGACCTCGCGCACCAGCGCGGCATCGAGCCCGAGCCGGGTCGCCAGTTGACGCACCAGGTTGGCAACCCGCCGCGAATGGCCCGCCAGATGTTCATCACGGGTCTCGATCAGACTCGCAAATACCTTCAGCGTAACGACCAGGTTTTCCTTCAACCGCTCATTGGCGGCTGACAGCTCTTCCAGGCTGTTGCTGACATTGTTCTGCAGGATCGAGTTGAGTGCGTTCAACTCCTCGCTGCGAACCTTCGCCAGTTCAGCGACCAGTCGCTGCTCGCGATGGGCTGCCTGTTGTTGCAAGGCGTCGTCAACCAGCGCCAGCAGATCGGCCTCGACCCATGGCTTCGCGATGGTGCGCGACACCTGGCCATGGTTGATCGCGTCGATGATCGACGTCAACTCGGCCTGCCCGGTCAACAGAAACCGCAGCGGGTGGGGCCAGCGCTCGCGTACCTGCTGCAGGAAATGCGCGCCCGTCATCTTGGGCAGCCGCATGTCGGAGATGACGATCTCGACGGTTTCGACGTCGAGGAACGCCAGTGCAGCGGCACCATTGTTGGCCAACAGGACACGATACCCGGCGGTGGTCAGCAAGTTGCCCAACGACGCCAAGCTGTCGGCATCGGCGTCGACACACAAAAGCGTGGCCTTGATCGGTGACGCGTTGTCTGGCTTGACTTCAATCGAGCGGCTCATGGTGCCGAATTTAGCCCCTGCCTTGCCATCTTGGAACCCGGCGCGGGGCTGATCGACCGCTTCAGCTGTGGTTCTAGGGGTGTCGCCTGTCACGACGAAGGCCATTCGACGCCACGGCGCAGCCGCATCGCCACACCGATCCGATCGAGTTCATCGTTGCCGAGCAGACGAACCGCCATCGGCAGCAATTCGGCATCTTCGCGCGCGATATGACGGTGCTGGCGCTGAGCGAAACCATCGACTGCAGCGGCATCGAGCACAACGGCCTCGCCACCTTCAAGGCGCTCCAACGTCGGCCGAAGCCCGACCCAAAGGCGCTCGAGCTCGCGGTGATCGGCTGTGAGCGAGGCGACCATATCGCGCAAACAGACCGCGTCGGAGCCGGCCATCGACTCGATCAAGGCCGGAAACAAATCGATTTCTTCATCGTCGTGATGGTGCCGTGCGGCGGTGTCGAAATAACGCAAGGCACTGGCGGCGGCAACACGTGCGTCGGCATCGGCACCATGCCGGCTCACATGCCCGGCCAAGCGTTGCAGGCAAGCTGTCTGCTGCTCAAATCGCAGATGGCAGGCGGCAAGCATTTCGAGTGGTACTTCAAAACCCGCGCCTGGGCTCGGGAATCCGGGAAATTCGGTTGCCATCGTTGACTGATTCGAACGCGCCGAGTGGGGCGGGCGCGCGGCATGGATCGACATTCGACCTGCCTGAAAACAAGATGCAAATTATAGGCATCTATATCCGGCATCGATTGCCGCGATCAGAACAACCCCAGCAGCAACCACCCCGCGGTGGCCGTCATCATCAAGGCCACCAGCCCGTCGAGCGCGCGCCAGATCTGCAGTGATACCAGTCGGCGGCCAAGCCAGAATGTGGCCGCGCCGAGCGCCACGAACCAGACAAGCGAACCGACCGCCGCGCCAAGGCCGAATACGGCGTTGTCGCGCGGGCCATAAGCCAGTGACGCGGTGCCGATCAGCACCGCGGTATCGATCCAGGCATGCGGGTTCAGCCAGGTGAAGGCCAATGCGGCCAGCACCGCCTGGCGCGCAGTCATCGTGGCGGCCGTTGCTGGCGCCGTTTGCGTTGCAGCCACTCGCTGCGCAGCCGGGTCGAGGAATCGCTTGAATGCCTGCCAGCCGCAAGCGGCCAGAAACAAGGCACCCCCGCCGATCAGCGCACCCAACAACTTGTCGGACAGTCCGCCGATCTGGGCCAGACCCAACACGCCGAGACCGATCAACACCACGTCGGAGACAACACAGACCAGAACGGTCAGCCTGATGTGCTGGCGCATCAGCCCCATCCGCAACACGTGTGCATTCTGCGGACCGATGGCCATGATCAGCGAGAGGCTGAGCAACATGCCGGCCGAAAAAGCAGGGAAAGCGAAGGTCACGAAAAAATCTCGTCAAACAATGGTGAAGTGGTGGCTGCAAAGCGGCAAGCACGCCAGCCGCTCGCTGGTGCCAAGTGTCGGACGAAACATCGTTTCGTTGAATCGAATTGAATTAAACTTCTATCGGTAAATTTTTTATCAATCGAACCATGCTGGATGCCCGCCAACTGCAAGCGCTCGCCGCGGTCGTCGAACACGGCGGATTCGGGCCGGCGGCCCAATCACTGTCGCTCACCCTGCCGGCCGTTTCGCTGCGCATCAAGGCACTCGAAGATCAGCTTGGGCAGCGTTTGCTGGTGCGTGGCAAAGCGGTGCGCACCACGGCAGCCGGGCAGACGCTGCTGGCGCATGTCAAGCAGGTGCGCATGATGGAAAGCGACCTGCTGAACAGCCTGCAAGCTGCTGGCACCAGCGCGCCTGGTTGGCAAAGTCTGAGCGTGGCGATCAACGCCGACTCGGTGGCCAGCTGGTTCCTGCCGGGCGTGGCCGCGCTGCTCAAGCGCCAGCACCTGTTGCTCGAGATCGTGATCGACGATCAGGACCATACCCACGATGCGCTGAAAAGCGGCGACGTGACCGGCTGCGTGACGACCCTGGCCACCGCCATGCGCGGCTGCATTGCCGAGCCGTTGGGTGTCATGCGCTACCGCTGCGTCGCAGCCCCTGCGGTGGTGCAGGCCTGCCGGACACCGCGAGGTGATCTCTCGGTGCATCGGCTGCTGGCCCAACCGGCGATCATCTTCAATCGCAAGGATGCGCTGCAGGATGCATTCCTGGAACAGCAATTCGGTTTACGCCAGCCGAATTACCCACGCCATTTCGCCCCGGCCGTCGAGGCCTTCGAAACCGCCATCGAACTGGGCCTTGGTTGGGGAATGGTCCCCGAGCAGCATCTGGCCAAGCGCCCCGGACTGACCGAGTTGTTACCAGGCGCCTGCGTCGACGTGACGCTTTTCTGGCAACACTGGGCCCGTGAATCGCCGTCGGCCCAGCGGTTGACCGATGCGGTCAAGCGAGCCGCCAAGAACAATTTGGCAGCGGTGCCCGCCAAGGCCGATCCGTCCACCGCTTGAGAACAACTTGCGGGCGGAATCCGGTTGACGGCATTCTCCTACGGCCGCCGGGGGTCGCTGCCGATGTCACCGCCGTCAGGTGCAGCGTCCAATCTGCTGACCGGGCCATTGAACGACACGAAACCGCGTCGGCATTCTCGCGCGCCCTTTTTGCAATGATTCTCAAGCCATGACCGAAAACCCACCCCGCCTCAGTGAAGCCACCCTGACCTCGCCCCGATCGGCCCGTCCCGACGATGCATCGAATGACGCGGTCATCCGCCACAGCCGCATGAAGATCGACAGCACGCTGGTCTACGAGGTCGGCGGCCCTTGTGATTTTGTCTTCCTGATCCACGCGCACAACGGTGACCGGCAGCGCATCTGCAGCGAATCGCTGGTGATCGAGCCGCCGCTCGAAGGCCGTCTGCACGCGCTTGCCGAATCCGGCAACCGGATGTTCCGTATCCAGGCGAACAGCGGTTTGTTGTCGCTGCGCTATCAGGCGGTGGTCGAAAAGCGTATCGATCCGATCGACTACCAGGCTGCCGAGTCGCCGATCAACGAGTTGCCCGACGACATCATGCATTTTCTGATGCCGTCCCGGTATTGCGAGTCCGATCATCTGTCGGCAGCCGCCCAACAACTGTTTTGCTCGGCGGAAGCCGGCTATGCGCGCGTTCAGGCGGTCACCGAATGGGTTCGCGAAAATATCGTCTACCGCATCGGCACCAGCAACCCGCTGACCACCGCCCGTGATGTCTTCGTGCAGCGCGCCGGTGTCTGCCGCGACCTGGCCCATCTGTCGATCACCTTCTGCCGCGCCTTGAACATCCCCGCGCGTCTGGTTGCCGGCTATTCCCGGTTCCCCGAGCCTCCGCCTGATTTTCATGCGGTTTTCGAGGCCTATATCGGGGGGCGTTGGGTGATGTTCGATCCGACCGGAATGGTCGATCCGGCGCATGTGGTGACCATCGCAACCGGTGGCGATGCCAAGGACGTGGCCTTCGCGACGATGTTCGGTCCGGCAACGATGGTTTCGATGAGCCCGGAAGTGGAGATCCTCGACGACGGTGGCGTGAAGAGCCTCGGCTGACGTTGCTCTGTTCAAGGCGCTACAAGGCTGTCTGCACCGGCTGCGGATCCGGCACCTCCTCATGGATTCGTGATCCGTGGGTGTGTGCATACACCCAGGTAAATTCAGCACCGAGCAGAAAGATCTGCGCCGAGTAATACACCCAGACCAGCAAGGCGACCAGTGAGCCGGCTGCGCCAAAACCCGAGCCGACGCCAGTGGTGCCGATATACAGGCCGATCAGCCATTTGCCGCAGGTAAACAGGGTGGCCGTCGTGAACGCTCCAAAGGCCACGTCGCGCCATTCGATTCGCACCCGGGGCATCAATTTGTAGATCATCGCAAACATCGCAGCCACCAGAGCGAAGCCGAACGCCTGGTTGAGGATGGCCAGCAGCAATTCCCAGCCGACGATATGTGGGGTCGCCCACTTCTCGAAGGCCGTCAGCACCGCACTGGTCACCAGCGACACCAACAGCAGAAAGCCGATTCCCAGAATCAGGCCGAACGACAACACGCGGGCCCTCAACAGGCCCCACAGACCATTGCCTTGCCGCGGCGGCGCACGCCAGATGCGGTCGAGTGCATCCTGCAACTCGGCAAATACCGTGGTAGCACCAACCAGCATCAGGGCCAAGCCGAACAAGGTGGCGACGACGCCGCCAGCCGGACGGTTGACGCTTTCGAGCAGGGCCTGAATCGCCACCGCGCCCTCCTCGCCGACCAGACCGCGCAGTTGGCCGAATATCTCACCGCGCGCGGCCTCGGCGCCGAACCAGATGCCGGCCACCGAGATGACGATCAGCAGCAGCGGTGCAATCGAAAACAAGGTGTAGTAGGCCAGCGCTGCGCCCATGCTGGCTGCCCGGTCGTCGACCCAGGCGCTGACGGCGGCCTTGCCGATCTCGACGATCTGCCGGTAAGTGGGCAACTGCCGAAGGTCGGGCGGATCGACCTTTTCGTCTCGGATGTGCCGGCTGGCAGCGGGCTGATCTGATGCGACCGGAGTGCGACGTTCCATCGGCTTCCTTCAATGTTGGATGTGCAGGCACGGCTGCACAGTTGTAGGGCAGACCGCCGGTCAGCACTGTAGGGCGGGTCCTCGCTGCGCGTCGGACAACGGCTTCTGCTGCTCCGGTGTAAGCACGGCCGGGACAACGCGACCAATCCTGAAGTTGCAGCAGTGTTGCGCTCGTTCAGTCCCGCTGGCGGACCGTCGACGCCGATGCTGCTGGCACTGGTCGCGAAGGTCGCGCCAATCATGGCGGGAATGGCATGGAGATCAAGGCGATGTCCGATTCGGTACCCGGAGCCCCACGTCGGCCCGACAGTTACCTCTACCTGCGCCACCGCTGGCCGGTGCGACTGACCCACTGGCTGAACGTGTTGTCGCTCAGCATTCTGCTGATGAGCGGCCTGATGATCTTCAATGCCCACCCGTCGCTCGATTGGGGCAAATCGTCCTATACCGGCAAGCCTTCGTTCTTCGAGATCGGCTCCAGAACGATCGACGGGCGGCAGGTCGGCTACACCCGCGTCTTCGGTCATGAGTTCGACACCACCGGCTTGCTGGGCCTGGCCAAGGGTTCCGACGGGCAGGCCGCCGCAGTCGCCTTCCCATCCTGGATGACCATTCCCAGCCATTACTCGTTGGCAGAAGCCCGGCTGTGGCATTTCTTTTTTGCGTGGTTGCTGGTGCTCAACGGCCTGGTCTATGTGGGGTACGCCATTTTCAGTCGCCACCTGCGGCGCGATCTGGCACCGACGCGGCGCGACTGGCGCGGCATCGGCCATTCGATCCGCGATCACCTGCGCTTTCGCCATCCGCAGGGCGAAGCCGCACGCGACTACAACGTGCTGCAGAAGCTGGCCTATCTGGCGGTGATCTTCGGCCTGCTGCCACTGATCATTCTGGCCGGCTGGGCGATGTCGCCCTGGCTCGATTCGGTGCTTCCCGGCTGGGTCGATCTGTTCGGCGGCCGACAGTCGGCGCGCTCGGTGCATTTCATCGTCGCCTGGCTGCTCGTCGCCTTTGTCGCCATCCATGTGTTCGAAGTCTTGATCAGCGGTGTGTTCAACCAGCTGCGTTCGATGGTGACGGGGCATTTTCGGATCAGTACAACAAGCCAGGCCAAAGATCTGCCGAGCCCCACCTCAAACGATCAGGCAAACCCGCCGGAGCAAACGCGATGACAGGCAAGCAATTGAAAGTGTCACCCGCCAGGTTGGCCAAGCGCCGCTTCATGCAGCGCGCGCTGGGTGGCACCGGTGCCATGCTGCTGGGTGGCTGCGACCGCCTGGCGGCCAACCCGTCATTCGTGCAACTGCTGTCGACTGGCGAAACCCTCAGCCTCGCCGTGCGCCAAGCTGTCGGGGCCGCAGGCCAGACGATGGCGCAGGAATTCACGAAGGCTGACCTGTCGCCGTCTTTTCGCGGCAATGGCAATACCGACCCGGACAGCGACGCCTACAAGGCCCTGTCGGCGACCGGTTTTGCAGACTGGAAACTGGTCGTCGACGGTCTGGTGGACGCACCCGCTGCGTTGACACTGGCCAGCTTGCGCGCGATGCCTTCACGCACCCAGATCACCCGCCACGATTGCGTCGAGGGCTGGAGCGCCATCGGCCAGTGGACCGGCGTGCAGTTGTCTCGTGTGCTCGATCTCGTCAAGCCCCGGCCGACCGCGAGATATGTCGTATTCCATTGCGCCGACACCTTCGACGGCGCCGAGGGTGAGCAGCCCTACTACGAAAGCATCGACATGCAGGATGCGCGCCACCCGCAGACCCTGCTCGCCTACGCCTTGAACGACCAGACACTGCCGATCACCAACGGCGCCCCCCTGCGCTTGCGTGTCGAACGCCAGCTGGGCTACAAACACGCCAAATACATCATGCGCATCGAACTGGTCGACGACTTCTCACGCATCGCCGGCGGCAACGGCGGCTATTGGGAGGACCAGGGTTACCAGTGGTACGCGGGCATCTGAGGCTCTAGCCCAGCAACTGCGCCAAGCTGCGCGCCAGTACCTTGGTTGCCCGGCGCAGATCGTCGAGCTGGATATGTTCGTCGGCGCGCTTGGCATTGCTCTCGGACACCGTGCGCGGGCCGCAGCCATACAAGACGGCCGGGATACCCTGCTCGCTGAACAAGCGGGCATCGGTATACAGCGGTGTTCCCGCGGCCTCGACGGGCTCGCCGAATACCGTTGTCGCATGGGCGCACAAGGCGTCGACCAGCGGTTGGTTGCCGTCCAGCGGCTGCAGCGCATTGGCCAACAACAGGCGCCGGATATCGATTGTGATGCCGGGCGATTGGCTCACTGCGTCGCGGATGATGCGGTGCAGTGTCGCTTCCACCTCGGCCGGATTCTCCTCGGGGATCATGCGGCGATCGACCTTCAGCACCACCTTGCCGGGAATCACGTTGGTATGGGTACCGCCCTCGATCAGGCCGACGTTGACATAGGGGTGCGTGATGCCCTTGACCGCGCTCTTGATCTTCTTGCGGTACATCGCATTCTGTTCGTACAACGCGGTCAGGATGCGGTTGGCCGCCTGCAGCGCGTCGACGCCGGTGTCCGGCACCGCCGCATGACCCATCTTGCCGTGTACGGTGACTTCCATCTGCAGGCAGCCGTTGTGTCCGGTGATCACCTGGTAGCTGAAGCCGGCAGCGATCAGCAGATCGGGCTTGATGATCTGCTTGGCGAGCAGCCATCCCGGGCCGAGTTCGCCGCCGAATTCCTCGTCGTAGGTGAAATACAGTTCGGCACTGCCGTGCAGCGGCAGCTTCAAAGACTCGAGTGCGCGGATCGCAAAGGTGAATGTCGCGAAGTCGCATTTGCTGACCGCAGCGGCGCGGCCGTAAAGCTTGCCGTCGACCACCTCGCCACCGTAGGGGTCGTGGCTCCAGCCCTCGCCGGGCGGCACCACGTCGCCGTGGGCATTCAGGCCGACGATTGGACCGTCACCGTATTTTCGTCGCACCACCAGGTTGGTGATCGACTCCATGCCGCAGGCTTGCACCTCGGCCTGTGGCACGACGTGGCTTTCGGCTTCGAAGCCGAAAGCCTTCAGCAGCTCGGCCGTGCGGACCGCATGCGGCGCGTTGTTGCCCGGAGGCGTGTCGGTCGGCACACGAACCAGCGCTTGCAGAAAGCGGACTTCGTCGTCGAAGTGGGCATCGACCCACGTATCGAGCGCAACATATTGGGCAGGTGTCATGACAATTCAGCAGCCAGTTGTTCGAGCAGATTCTGGAAGGCGCGGACACACAATTCGGTGTCGTCGTTGGTGACCGACTCCAGCGGGTTGTGGCTGATGCCGGCGTTCATGCCGCGCATGAACAACATCGCCTGCGGCATCACTTCGTGCAGCTTCATCGCGTCATGGCCGGCGCCGCTGGGCATCCGGAACACCGGCAGGCCGAGCGCCTCGACGGCCTGCTCCCAACGCCGCTGCCACGCAGGCGCACTGGGCGCGGCGGCGGCACGCACGGTTTCCTCGAGCGAATAGCTGAGCCCGCGGCGCTCGCAGATGGCCGACAGTTCGGCGCGGGTGTCGGCAATGCAGGCATCGCGCACCTCGTTGGTGGTAGCCCGGATGTCGAGGCTGAACACGCAGCGGCCCGGCACCACGTTCATCGACCCGTTGGGTATCTGCAGCATGCCCACCGTGCCGACCAGATCGGGCACCGCGCCGGCACGCTTTTCCAGATAGACCACGAGCTCGGCGGCTGCAACCGCGGCATCGCTGCGCTGATCCATCGGGGTTGTTCCGGCATGGCTGGCCATGCCGACGATCTCGACCATGTAACGCACGCTGCCATTGATCGAGGTCACGATGCCCAGCGGCAAGTCGAGGCGATTGAGTACCGGCCCCTGTTCGATGTGCACCTCGACGAAGCCGAGATAGGCGCCGGCGTCGCGCTTGAGCTTGGGAATATCGTCCGGACGCAGGCCGGCGTGCGCCATGGCCTGGCGCATCGTGATGCCGTCGGCATCAGGCTGGTCGAGCCAGCGCGGGTCGAATTGCCCGGTCAACGCACCCGAACCGAGAAATACCGCCTTGTAGCGCTGGCCCTCCTCTTCGGCAAAACCGACCACCTCGAAGCCGAATGGCAGGCGGCGCCCCTGGCGATGCAGTTCGCGCACGCAGGCCATCGGCACCAGGATACCGAGCCGGCCGTCGTATTTGCCGCCATTGCGCACGGTGTCGTAGTGGCTGCCGGTCAGCAGGCGCCTGGCCTGGCGATCGGTACCGTGGTAGATGCCGACGACATTGCCGACCGCATCGATCTCGACGTCGTCGAAGCCGCAATCGGTTCGCATCCAGTGCGCCAACTGTTGTGCGCACGCTCGATGCGCATCGGTCAGGTAGGTCACGGTCAATTCGCCACGCTCGGCAAAGCCGGGATCGCTGTGGGTCGACAGGCGCTCGGCCCAGTCCCAGACCAGATTGCCCAACTCGGGCTGCTGCCCGAACTTGTCGTCGAGGCGGAGCTCGGCAATGCGATGGATATTGCGCAGATTTTCGGCCATTTCGAAGTCGGGCAGATGGGCCAGCCGCCGCTCGAAAGTGGCAATGATCTCGGTCTTGGTCAGGCCCTGCCCGCGCGGTCCGCGAACGGCCAGGATGAACGGAAAGCCGAACCGCTGGTTGTAATCGGCATTGAGCCGCTGGATCTTCGCAAACTCGTCCGGCGTGCAGTCAGTCAGGCCGGCCTTGCCTTGTTCGTTGGTCGATTCAGCAGTCAGCGTCTGGCTGACCATCGCCTTGCCAGCCAGTTCAGGGTGGGCACGGATCAGCACCAGCTGTTGGTCGCGGCCCGCGTCGCGCACGCTATCGGCGAGCGCCAGCTTGAGCTGAGCCAGCGTGGCGAAGGGCCGACGGTTCCACGCCTGGTCAGCGACCCATGGCGAATGTTCGTAGGTGCCTGCCAGCAGTTCGACAAATCGGGGCTGGTCGGCGGCGTTGAGGATATCGAGCGTGAGCGTGGTCATCGGTTTTTCATTCCCAGATAAAGGCCGTCGACGGATCGAACGGATGGGCGTCTTTCCAGTGGCGGGCAATCTCGATGCGGCGCGGCACCCAGATGCGATCGTGCTGCTCGAGATGATCGAGAAAGCGCTGCAATGCACGCATCCGACCCGGCCGGCCGAGAATTCGCGCGTGCATGCCGATGCTCATCATGCTTGGACGGTCTTCGCCCTCGGCATACAAGACATCGAAGGCGTCGCGCAGATACTGGAAAAACGGGTCACCGTGACTGAAACCCTGCGGCAGGCCGAAGCGCATGTCGTTGCTATCGAGCGTATACGGCACCACCAGGTGCGGCGCCAGACTGCCGTCCGACTTTCTCACTTGCAGCCAGAACGGCAGATCGTCGCCGTAATAGTCGCTGTCGTATTCGAAGCCGCCATGTTCGACCACCAGCCGACGTGTATTCGGGCTGTCGCGTCCGGTATACCAGCCAAGCGGCGGGCTGCCGGTGGCTGCCTGGACGGCATCGATGCACCGCCGGAGGTGCTCGCGTTCGGTTGCTTCGTCGATGTGCTGATAGTTGATCCAGCGCCAGCCGTGGCAGGCGATCTCGTGGCCGAGTTCGACAAAGGCCGATGCCACTTCCGGACTGCGCTGCAGCGCCATGCCGACGCCATAGATCGTCAACGGCAGAGCGCGCTTCTCGAACTCGCGCAGGATGCGCCAGACACCGACACGTGAGCCGTATTCGTACACACTCTCCATGCTGAGGTGGCGCGCTGCATAGGCCGGCGGGCTGGCCATCTCCGACAGAAAAGTCTCGCTGCCGGCGTCGCCATGCAGGACCGAGTTTTCGCCACCTTCTTCGTAGTTGAGGACAAACTGCACCGCGACGCGGGCCTTGCCGGGCCAGCGCGCTTCGGGCGCATGGCGGCCGTGGCCGCGAAGGTCACGCGGATAACGAGGATTCGGGTAGTCTGAAGTCGCGTTCATCGGCACTCAAGCTGGTTGCAGAATCTGGTCGAGATCACTGGAGCCCGGCGCAGTGCGCAAGTTGCGCTCGACACTGCTGATGTGATCGGCCATCAGCCGGGTGGCCGCCTTGGCATCGCGCCGCTCGATCGCCTCGACCACCTGTTCATGTTCACGGTGCGATTCGTCGGCTGAAAGCGACGATTGATACATCAGCGAAATGAGCTGCGAACGGCTGAGCAGATCACGCATCGTCTCGGCCAGCACGTCGTTGCCCAGCACCTGGGCCAGCACGACATGAAAATCGGCGAGCAACCGGGTTCGTCTTGCGACATCGCCACGCGCAATCGCCTGCTGCTCATCGCGCAGGTGCGAGCGCAGATGAGCGACCTGAGCAGCGGTGATTCGCGCACACAACTGACCCATCATGGCCGACTCGAGCATGTTGCGCATCTCGAACACCTGGCGAGCCTCGTCGATGCCGGGCATCGCGACAAACGCGCCGCGCGCCGGCTCGAGCGTCACCAGCCGGTCGCGGCTGAGCTGGTTCAAGGCCTGGCGCACGATGGTCCGCGACACCTTGAAGATATCGCCGATCTTCTGCTCGACCAGTTTGGTGCCGGGCATCAGCCGTCGCTCGACGATGGCGCGAGTGATCGAATCGACGATGCGATCGGTCGCGCTGGCCGGATCGGGCGTCACTGCCGTATCGGAGCGGTCGATGACTTTAAGGCGCGGCTTGAGCGATGCCATGACGGATGCTGAATACTCGGGAAGCGAATTCGTTCGACGAAGTGTATACAGTTACAAAGCTCTTTGCAAACAGCTGCCGGGGCCGCTCACGAAGACGGCGCGATTCAGCAGAGTCGAACTGCTGCGATGAAATCAATCCCTATAACGCCTGCTACTGCCTCGGGATGCGACTGCGACCAGTACCGTTTTGCCCCACCCGGCACATTTTGTGCAACGGTGAGTCAAGGGTAAACCCAGATGCACATGCCACTCAACCTTGTATACAGTTTCATCAAGTCGCCGCGGTGCCCGCTGATCAGCGGTTGCGATGGTCCGATCCTCACAGAGCCCGCTGTGGTGGGGAAGCTCAAGGCATGTCGCCCCGAGCTTCCCTGACTCTCTGAGGACATCGACATGGACGCCTACCTTCTCGACACGGTCAACCTGCTGCTGCGCTGGGCGCACATCGTCACGGGCATTGCCTGGATCGGTGCTTCGTTCTATTTCGTTTCACTCGACAACAGCCTGACCCCTCCCAAAAACTCGACCGATGCCGACAAAGGTGTTGGCGGCGAACAGTGGGGCGTGCATGGCGGCGGCTTCTACCACCACCAGAAATACCCGGTCTCGCCCGGCTATGTGCCCGACAAGCTGCACTGGTCGATGTGGGAAAGCTATTCGACCTGGCTGACCGGCTTTGCACTGTTCACGGTGCTCTACCTGTTCAACGCCAGTACCTTCCTGATCGACAAGACGGTATTCGACTGGTCACCGGCCGCGGCGATCATCACCGCGCTCGGCTTTTTCATCGCCTTCTGGATTTTGTACGACCTGATCTGCCGCACGCTTGGTCGCGGCAAGAACGGCGATCTGATCGTCGGTGGCTGCGTCTTCGTGCTGATCGTATTTGCATCGTGGCTGTCATGCCACCTGTTCGCCGGGCGCGCCGCCTTCCTGCTGGTCGGGGCGATGATCGCAACGACGATGAGCGGCAATGTGTTTTTCTGGATCATTCCCGGCCAGCGCACCGTCGTCTCTGCCATCAAGGCAGGCCAGCCGGTCGACCCGGTCCATGGCCAGCGCGGCAAACAGCGCAGCGTACACAACACCTTCTTCACGTTGCCCGTCTTGTTCTCGATGATGAGCAACCACTATGGCTTCACCTACGGGGCGAAATACAACTGGGTGGTGCTGGTCGCGATCATGGTTGCCGGCGCGCTGATCCGCCTGTCGTTCGCCTTGCGGCACAAGGCGCTGGCCTACGACAAGCCGGTGCCGTGGCACTGGGCCATCATCGGCACGCTGCTGCTGCTTGTCACGCTTTGGGCGATCCGGCCAGCGCCGCAGCAGGCCCAGGCGCTCGCTGCGCCTGCCACCTTCGCGCAGATTCAAGGCATCGTCACTGAGCGTTGCGTGTTGTGCCACAACCCCCAGATGCTCAGCAAGAATGTCGCCCTGCACACGCCCGAGCTGATCCGGCAGCACGCCCAGGCGATCTACCAGCAGGCCGCCATCCTCAAGCTGATGCCGATGAACAACGCAACCCAGATCACCGACGCAGAACGCGCGCTCATCAAGCGCTGGTTCGAGTCGGGTGCGCCGACCCATTGACGCATCCGCACCCAGCCCTGCCCGCTGCCCCAGTTCCATCCCGCCCAACCCGACAGGAAGCCACGATGACAACGATGACGGTCCACCCCGTGGATGAGAAGCTGCCGCTCGGACGCCTGACGGCGCTTGGCCTGCAACATGTGCTGGTGATGTACGCCGGCGCGATTGCCGTGCCGCTGATCGTCGGGCGGGCGCTCAAGCTCACACCCGAACAGGTCGCGCTGCTCATCTCTGCCGATCTGTTCGCCTGCGGCATCGTCACGCTGATCCAGAGCCTGGGCATGACCCGGTGGTTCGGCATCAAGCTGCCGGTCATGATGGGCGTGACCTTCGCCGCAGTCGGCCCGATGGTGGCCTTTGCCAACGCCCAGCCCGGCGTCGAAGGCGCGCGGGCCATCTTCGGCGCGATCATCGGCGCCGGCGTGATCTCGATGATCATCGCGCCGATCGTCAGCAAGCTGCTGCGTTTCTTCCCGCCGGTGGTCACCGGCACCATCATCGCCATCATCGGCATCAGCCTGATGCGCGTCGGCGTGGGTTGGGCGATGGGCGGAGCGGCGTTTCTGGCGCAATCGACCGACGTTCCCAAGCTGGTCGCCATGGTCGACAACGCCAAGGCCGCTGCAGCGGCAGCCGCCGCGTCCGCTGCAGCCGCCGGTGCCAGCGCGGCCGCCCCGGTGCTCAAACTCGCGGGGCCGATTCCGATGGTCGACAACCCGAACTACGGCGCGCTCGACAACATGGCGATCGCCGCGTCGGTACTGATTTTCATCCTGCTGCTGGTCAAATATGCCAAGGGCTTTTTCGCCAATATCTCGGTGCTGCTGGGCATCGTGGCCGGCTGCGCCATCGCCATCGCGCTTGGCAAGATGAATTTCGACAAGGTCGGCAAGGCGCACTGGTTCGATGTGGTCACGCCGTTCGCCTTCGGCATGCCCACTTTCGACATCGTGATGATCCTCACGATGTCGCTGGTGATGATTGTGGTGATGATCGAATCGACCGGCATGTTCCTGGCGCTGTCGGATCTCACCGGCAAGAAGATCAGTCAGCCCGAGCTTGCAGCCGGTCTGCGCACCGACGGGCTGGGCACCTTGATCGGCGGCATCTTCAACACCTTTCCGTACACCAGCTTCTCGCAGAATGTAGGCCTGGTCGGCGTCACCGGCGTGAAAAGCCGCTGGGTCTGCGTGGCCGGCGGCGTGATCATGCTGGTCCTCGGCATGTTGCCCAAGATGGCGGCGTTTGTGGAATCGATTCCGCAGTTCGTGCTGGGCGGTGCAGGCCTCGTCATGTTCGGGATGGTCGCCGCCACCGGCATTCGCATCCTGGCCAACGTGGACTTCCGCGGCAACCGACACAACCTCTACATCGTTGCGCTGTCGATCGGCTTCGGCCTGATTCCGCTGGTGGCGCCGCGCTGGACCCAACACATGTCGCACACGCTGCATCCGCTGCTGGAAAGCGGCATCCTGCTGACCGCCGTTGCCGCAGTCTTGCTGAACATCTTCTTCAATGGTGCCAAGGAAGACGCGGCCGGCACCATCGAAGCCGCCAAGGCCGCCGAGGCGCACTGAACTGCAGGACCGGCGGCGCCACCTTCATGGGCGACGAGAACCTCGGCCCGTCAAAACATCGTCACGCGGCAAACAGTCAGTTCGGCACGTCGTCGCGTCGAGTCGCTCGCAGCAGCCGCAGTCCGTTGAACACCACCAGCAGACTGGCACCCATGTCGGCAAACACCGCCATCCACATGCTGGCATTGCCGAACAGCGCAAGCACCAGAAACACCGACTTGATGCCGAGTGCCAGCGAGATGTTCTGCCACAACACCTGATGCGTCTTGCGCGACAGGCGGATCGTCTCGGGTATGCGGCGCAGGTCGTCGTTCATCACCACGACATCGGCGGCTTCCATTGCGATGTCGGTACCCGCCGCACCCATGGCCACACCCAGATCGGCACGGGCCAGGGCGGGCGCATCGTTGATGCCGTCGCCGGTCATCGCCGTCGGTCCGTACTGCACCTGAAGCGCCTCGATGGCGGCGAGTTTGTGCTCAGGCAGCAAATTGCCGCGCACATCGCTCAGCCCGGCATCACCCGCGATCGCCAGCGCGGTGACCTGGTTGTCGCCGGTCAGCATGACGGGCACAACCCCCAGGGCTGCGAGTTCGACGATGGCCTGCTTCGACGATGACTTGATGGTGTCAGCCACCGCAAAGACGGCCAGCACGCCCGAAGCGCAGGCAAGCAGGCTGACCGTGCGGCCCGCCTGCTCGTGTAGTTGCAGACTGGCCTGGAGGGCTGGCGACGATTGGCCGCGCTCTTCGATCAGGCGCTGGTTTCCCAGCACGTAGCCGGTGCCGTCCACATCAGCGGCCACACCGCGGCCAGCCATGGCGGAGAAATTTTTCGCTTCGACACCAAGCGCCTCGGCACCGCTGCCGAGCGCGCCGGCAATCGCCTTCGACACCGGGTGATCCGATTGACCGGCAAGTGCCGCGGCAATGCGCTGCACGTCAGACCGCTCGGAGCCTGCGTCGACAACTGTCCACTCGACCAGTCGAGGTTTGCCTTCGGTGATGGTTCCGGTCTTGTCGAACGCAATGGCCTTGATCAGGCGGGCCTGTTCGAGGTGCACGCCGCCCTTGATCAGGATGCCACGCCGCGCCGCTGCAGCGAGCCCGCTGACGACCGTCACCGGCGTCGAGATCACCAGTGCACACGGACAGGCAATCACCAGCAGCACCAGCGCCTTGTAGATCGCCACCAGCCATGTCCAGCCGAACAGCCACGGCCCTGCCAATGCAACGGCCAGAGCCATCACGAAAACCGCCGGCGTATAGATCGCCGCAAACCGGTCGACGAACCGCTGGGTGGGCGCGCGGCTGCCCTGCGCCTGTTCGACCGCATGGATGATTCGCGCCAGCGTCGAGTCAGACGCCAACGCACTCACCTGCAGCTCGAAGCTGGCGGTCTGGTTGATGGTGCCTGCAAAGACGGGATCGCCCGGCCCTTTGTCGACCGGGATGCTTTCGCCGGTGACCGGAGCCTGGTCGATCGCCGAACTGCCGTCGACGATCACACCGTCCAGCGGCACCCGCTCGCCTGGCCGCACCCGCACCACGGCACCCACTGGTGCCGCGGCGACCGCAACCATCAGCCAACTTCCATCCGGCTGGCGCAGGCTGGCTTCTTCCGGCGCCATCGCCAGCAGCCCGCCGATTGCATTGCGCGCGCGGTCGACGGCCCGCGCCTCGATCAGTTCGGCGATGGCGTACAGCGCCATCACCATCGCCGCCTCCGGCCATTGGCCGATCACGAAGGCACCGGCCACCGCCACCGTCATCAAGGCATTGATGTTGAGGCGCCCATGGCGCAGCGCGGTCAGGCCTTTCTTGAAGACATCGAAGCCTGCGGCAAAGATGGCCGCGCCGGCGAGCGCTCCACCCATCAGTTTGTACGGCAAGGTGTCGGGCAGCAAAAACGACAGCAACTCGGCTGCGCTTGCCAACGCCAGCGCCGTCAGCAGACGGGGCAGTCCGACTTCCGGCGCATGTTCGTGATCGTGATCGACGCCCGCAGCGTGCGCCCCGCCGTCACCGGCCGTCGCGTCGGGCCATGGCTGCACGTCGAAACCGACGCGACGGATCGCAGCGGCGGCGTGCTCGGCAATCTCAGGCGAGGCATCGAGGCGCAGGCTGCGCTCGCCGAGCCGAAAAATCATCGACCGGATGCCTTCGATGCCGTCGACGGCACGGCGAATTTCGGCTTCCTCGCTCGAACAATCCATCGCAGGGATGCGAAAACGCAAACCCGGCGTGTGAGGGCCCGACACCGGAGTGGAGGCGCGGCCGGCCGGTCCGCAGCCGGCGCTGCAGGTGCTGTCTGGCGGTGCGGAGGCGGTGCCGTGCGAGCCGTTTGCGGGCTCTTTCAGATGGTGATGCGCAGCGGCATGGGTGTTGTCGTCGTGAACATGATCATGAGCCATGCAGCGATTACAAACCAGGTAACAGTTTTAGGCCAACGCTGCCCTCACCTCACCATGCAAGGCCGCTTCGGATCGAACTTCCAGTTCGGAATCAGGTACTGCATGGCCGTCGCGTCGTCGCGTGAACCAAGACCGTGTTGCTTGTAGAGCTGGTGCGCTTTTTCGACCTCGGCCATGTCGAGCTCGATGCCAAGGCCGGGCTTCTTCGGCACCTCGACGAAGCCGCCCTCGATCTGCAGCGGCTCCTTCGTCAGGCGCTGGCCGTCCTGCCAGATCCAGTGGGTATCGATCGCGGTGACCTTGCCCGGTGCGGCGGCGCCGACATGGGTGAACATCGCCAGCGAGATGTCGAAGTGGTTGTTCGAATGCGAACCCCAGGTCAGGCCCCAATCGCGGCAGGTCTGCGCCACGCGCACCGAGCCGGCCATGGTCCAGAAATGCGGATCGGCCAGCGGGATGTCGACCGACTGCAGCGACAGCGCATGGCTGAGCTGCCGCCAATCGGTGGCGATCATGTTGGTTGCCGTCGGCAGGCCGGTGGCGCGGCGGAATTCGGCCATCACTTCGCGGCCCGAGAAACCGTCTTCGGCGCCGCACGGGTCTTCGGCATAGGCAACGACGTCGCGCGCGTCGCGCATCAGGCGGATTGCATCTTTCAGCAGCCAGCCGCCATTCGGGTCGAGCGTCACGCGAGCTTGCGGAAAACGTTCGTGGATGGCGGTCACCGCCGCCACTTCGTCCTCACCGCTCAACACGCCACCCTTCAGCTTGAAATCGTTGAAACCGTAGCGCTCGTAGGCCGCCTCGGCAAGCCTGACCACCGATTCGGGCGTCATCGCCACCTCGTGACGCAGCCGTGACCAGCTGTCGGCAGCGCCCGGATCGGTGACGTAGGGCAGATCGGTCTTGGCTCGGTCACCGATGAAAAACAGGTAACCGAGCATCTCGACCTTGTCGCGCTGCTGGCCTTCGCCCAGCAGCGCGGCGACCGGCACCTCGAGGTGCTGGCCGAGCAGATCGAGCAGCGCCGATTCGAGCGCGGTGACCGCATGGATCGCGATGCGCAGATCGAAGGTCTGCAGGCCGCGGCCGCCGACATCGCGGTCGGCAAATCTGGCGCTGTGCCCGTTGCAGGATCTGCAGATGGTTGCCGATCGGCTGGCCGATCAGCAACTCGCGCGCATCCTCCAGCGTCTGGCGGATCTTCTCGCCGCCCGGCACCTCGCCGACGCCGCTGTGGCCGGCACTGTCGGTGAGGATGACGATGTTGCGGGTGAAAAACGGCCCGTGGGCGCCGCTCAGGTTCATCAGCATGCTGTCGCGGCCGGCGACAGGGATGACTTGGAGCTGGGTAATCAATGGGGTGGGCAAAGGTTCTCCTCGTTATTCGCGTTGCCGGATTCTGGCTTAGATGAGGCCGTGCCGCGGTGTCCTGTAGGCAATCCTCTACGCCAGGCGCTTCATAAGCCGAGTGGCAACTGAGCTGATGTTTCGGCAAATCTCAGCGAATCGGCGCGCATGGCTGAGGCGGGTGCTTGGCCTGTCGAATCCGATTTATGTCAGTCGGCTCAGACAGAGATGAAGTTGTGCAACTGATAATTGCGGAACGGCACCATCCCATCAAGGCGACAGTGCCACCGCAAGAACGCGAGCGTCAATCAGTTGTATCTGAGTCCGTATCCGAACTTGTATGTATTTCCCTTCGAGTCCTTGTACGCATAGTCGTACGACTCATAGTTGCCAGGGACGTCGGAAGCGTTTGCGTCGATGGCAGCCTGATCCTTTGGAATGCCCATCGAAAGACCGCCGGTGGGCTTGAATACACCAGTAATCACATCGAACAGCGCATCTGAAGTGATGTCATAGGTTCCGACGATCGCAGCGGCGGCAGGCTCGATCGCATTGAGGAGCCACGGCTGACCCAAGTTGACCGAGATGATCGTTTTTGCCTTTGCTTCGATGGCCTGGATCTTGGCAACATCGACTCCGGTTTCCGTGTCCAAGGCGATCTTGACATACGGCCCTTGGGCATCTGTCCCTGTAAATGTGCTGGGCTGTACGATCAATATGGCATGAGTAGCCAGATTGTAGTCCGTGACAATCGTGGCCGTCGGATACTGCGTCGCCAATTTTGTTCGCAAGGCGGTTGTCAACGTCGCAGCGTTCGCCCTAGCGAATACTTCGCCATAGATCTTGACCGTAGCCGGACGACGTTTTGACCAACGGCAGGACATTGCCATCATTCTTCAATAGCACGACGGATTTGCGCTGTGCGATATCTGCCTTCGCTTGGGCTGAGGCAGAATGAACGACAGTCTCGGCTGCTATCGGGTCCACATACGGATTCTCGAACAACCCGAGAGTAAACATCTCTTTCAGAAGTCTCACTACCGCCTTATCCAAGGTTGCTTCCGACACCAATCCAGTACTGATCGCTCGGACGATTTCTTTAGGCGCAACAATCGGATTGGCTGTTGCAAGTCCTGATGAGGCGATTGACAGTAAGCTGATGCCACCATTCAATGATTTTGCCAAGCGCTGCATCACTGTCAGATTCTCGACGCCCCAGACCTGGTTGCCATCCACAGCAACTTGACTATCGGTATTCAAATATCCTTTGAATCCCATGACCTCAAGCGCATAGGCGATAAATTTGGCGTTGTAAGCCTGACCGACTTCTTCGAATTGTTGGGCCAAGGTGTACCAGTAGGACTGAGGCAATTGTGTCGCTGAACCCGCATTCCTCGGTTGCTGGTAGTTGGTCATTATCGATGAGACGCCAGCATCCATGGCCGCCTGAAATCCCTTCAGCTGGTACTTTACCAAGCTGCCTGCTGTCGAATAGATCGCGAATTTACCAGGCTCGTCGTGAGAATCCACCCCTCGAACCGCGATACCGTTGCCAGGATAATGTTTCATGGTCAATGCGATGGAATCCGGACCGAGCGTGGCGCCCTGGAAACCAAGAACAAGTTCCCGAGAGATATTCGCGACAAGGTCTGGGTCTTCACCAAAGGTGCCGTTGTTGCGCGTCCAGCGGGGTTCCGTGGCGGCTTCAACTTGATACATGTATCCCTTGCGAATTCCGGTGGCCCGCCATTCTTTGGCCGCCGTCTCCGCGAAGTCGCGAACCAGCGCCGGGTCTTGAGTGGCCGCCAGCCCCAAAGTTCCTGGCCAATAAGAAAAGACGCCAGAGGCTTCAGACAGACCTAACCCGGCGGCAGCGTGATTTCTCGGGTTTGAAATAATTACAGCCGGAATACCAAGCCGCGATTCCTCAGCGACCTCCTGGAAACTGTTCAGATAGGTCGCCAATGTTTTAGTGGGTGGGTTAGATCGAAGGATGAAGTATCGACCGTTGTATTCGTTGATCATTCGGGTCGTGCCCCAAATCCCGGCTGCCCCGGAACCGCTGGTGATCTCACATAGATACTTCTTACCGGTTTCGCCGGCAGCGCAGGCGGGATTTCCACCGATTTCTGCCGATGCGTAGTTGCCGCCGATCGGTGTGATGTTGCTCGCGTTGACAATGCCTGCCTTTTCCGCAAGTGTCATCTTGGCGAGAAGATCGTTGGCGCGTTGCTCGGGCGATAGGCGCCAATCTTCATAGGGATCAAGCTTGCCATTGCCATTCAAGTCCTTGAATTGAAAGGTATCCACGGTCAACTTTGCCTTCGACCGCGCGCTGAGTGTGGCTTGCACGACCGTCGGCGAGTCATCGCTACCGCCGCAACCGCTGATCATCAGCACGGCGCTGATAGCACTCAGCGACGCGCCCTTTGCCACCACGTTGTAGTGCGGGCTGAAGCCCTTCGATTCCGATCTGGATCTGCCGCTCATATCGTCTCCTGCTGGCCAAAAGTTGAATGGTTCACGAAAATGTTAAGGTTAACATTCAGTGCATTGTTAACGATACCGCAATCGGTCGTCAATGATTTGCCATTCAGTACAAACCCTAGATCCCAGCAACGCCGCCTGCGCAAGCGGTGACAACCCAGGGTCTGAGTAGGAATCAGCTGCTGCTACGTTCGATGATCTTGAAGCCGATATCGATCATCGAACCGGGTAGATGGTTGCCCTCGACCCGCTCGACGATGCAGCGCGCCGCTTCCCGTCCGATTCGGCTGCCGTCGATCCGCACCGTGGTCAGCGCCGGCTGCAGATCGCGGGCAAATTCATGGTCGCCGAAGCCGATCACGCGCCAGCCGCTTCGGCACCGCGATGCCGAGGGTCTGCGCCTCGATCAGCACGCCGAGTGCCAGCAGATCGGAGCTGCAGAACAGCGCGTCGATGTCCGGGTGTTTTTCGAGCAGTACGCGCAGGCCGCTGCGTCCGCTGCCCAGTGTGGTGGGCGCACTCACCTGATGAATTGCGCGGCTTCGGGCAGGCGCAATCGGCGCGCCATATCGACGAAGGCCTTTTCGCGGCGTACCGCCCGCTCGTCGTCGGCGCCGATCACGGCCAGCCGGCGTCGCCCGGCCGCGTGGAAGTACCGACATACGGCCTCGGCAGCGGCGGCGTGCGAGAAGCCGACCAGCATGTCGATCGGCGTGGTCGTCGTGTCCCAGGTCTCGACCACCGGAATGCCCGAGGCGATCAGCTTGCGTCGTGTCTTCAGCCGAATGCATGGTGCCGGTCAGCACGATGCCGTCGGGGCGGCGGCCGATGATCGCGTCGAGCAGGTCTTCTTCCCGGGAGTCGGCATAACCGGTCTGGCCGAGCATCAACTGATAGCCACGACGGCTCAGTTCGGAGGTCAACGCCTGCACCGTCTCGTTGAACACCGGGCCGATCAGCGTCGGCACCAGCGCGGCGACGAAACGGCTCTTGCTGCGATCGCAAGCCTCCGGCCAACAGGTTGGGAACATAACCCGTCTTGATGATGGCTGCGCGGACCTTGGCCAGCGTCGCCTCGGGCATGCGGTCGGGTGCATTGACGGCGCGCGACACCGTCATCGCAGAGACCCCGGCCTCACGGGCGACATCGTGAACCGTGATGCTGGTCGGGCGCCTGTGGGACACAGGGCTGGCGCTGATGGTGGCGTCCGAATCAGAAGATGACATCCCGGTGATGCTAGCCGAGCTTGTCGAATCACCGATTGCCCGGCTTCCCGCTGAGGCATCCACCACTTGCCCTTGTCCGGATCGGCCGTCACGTCTGGACAAGCAACGACCGAACGATGAACCGGTGTTGGCCGCGGCCCGTCGTAGCATCGAGGCAGCGGGGCACCGAAAATAGTCAGACGCCTGGAGACATGACGATGAGCACCTTGATTCTGGTTCGGCATGCCCATGCCAGCAATGGCAGCGCGGCCAGGTCCGATCGCGAGCGGCCGTTGACGGAGCGCGGCAAGCAGGATGCCGCGACGATGGGCGCAAGCCTTGCAGCGCGCAGGTTGGTGCCGGACCTGATGATCTCCAGCCCTGCCCTGCGCGCGTTGTCAACGGCTCGGCTGTTTGCCGACCAGCTCGGCTACGGCCGCGCCGACATCCTCGTTGATGAACGCTTGTATGCAGGCAGCGTTGGCGTGTTGCTTGCAATTGTCCACGGCCTCGATCCCGACCGGCAACAGGTCATGCTGTTCGGCCACAACCCCGAGTTCACCGAGCTGGCGCACCAGTTGTCGAATGCCATCGTCGACATGCCGACCTGCGCGGTGGCCGAGTTCGGCTTTGCCTCGCAGCCGTGGACCGCCGTCGGCGTGGTCGCCCCGCTGACTGTCACCCGTCACTCGCCCAAGGAGTGAGCTGCTGCAGCAAGGCGACTTAGACTTGTCTGCCGCCAGTTGCAGGTGATTCGGTCTTCACTTCGGGCATGAAGGCCGGGCGAGCTGACAGGTGGGCCTGACGACGGAGGAAACATGCAGTTTTATCTGAACGGCTACACCCCAGGGGACCCCGACATGCTGGCGGCGAAGCTTCCGGGCGCCGTCGATGTTCTTGTCGTCGGCAGCGGGCCTGCAGGGGCCTTGCTGGCCGCGCAGCTGTCGAATTTTCCGGGCATCAGCACCCGACTGATCGAGCGTCGCGATGGCCCGCTGCGGGTCGGTCAGGCAGACGGCATTGCTTGTCGCACGGTAGAGATGTTCGAGGCTTTCGGGCTCGGGCAGAAGCTGATGCGCGAGGCCTATTGGGTCAACGAGACCGTTTTCTGGCGGCCATCGAAAGAAGACCGGACACGGATCGAGCGTACCGGCCGGATCCAGGACACCGAGGACGGCCTGTCGGAGTTTCCGCACCTCATCGTCAACCAGGCACGCCTGCAGCAATACCTGCTCGACTACATGCGTTTGTCGCCGACACGGCTCGAGGCCAACTACGGGCTGGAATTCGTCACGCTGAAAGTCGAATCCGAAGGTGAGTATCCGGTCGTGGTCACGCTGCGCGACCTGGCGAGGGGATCGCAGACCACCGTCCGGGCCAAATATGTGGTTGGCTGCGACGGCGCACGCAGCCTGGTGCGTGCTTCGATTGGTGCCGTGCCGCGCGGCGACTTCGCCAACCATGCCTGGGGCGTGGTCGACATGCTGGCCACCACCGACTTTCCGGATATCCGCCTCAAAGCTGCTATCCAGTCGGCTGACGAGGGCAACATCCTGCTCATCCCGCGCGAGGGTGGTTACCTGGTGAGGCTCTACGTCGACCTCGGCGACATCGACCCGAGCGACCGCGAGGCCTTCCGTGGCAAGCATACCCAGGAGTCGGTCATCGCAACCGCGCAGCGCGTGCTTCGCCCGTATACGCTTGACGTGAAGAGTGTGGTCTGGTTCGCGGTGTATCAGGTTGGTCAGCGGGTCACCGATCGGTTCGACGATGTGCCGGCCGACCAGCTCGGCTGGCGTCTGCCGCGCGTCTTCATCGCTGGCGACGCCTGCCACACCCACAGCGCGAAAGCCGGCCAGGGCATGAATGTCTCGATGCAGGATGCCTTCAATCTCGGCTGGAAGCTGGCCTCGGTGCTGGATGGACGTGCCAGGCCGGAGCTGTTGCGCACCTATTCCGCCGAGCGCCATGCCATTGCCCAGGGGCTCATCGATTTCGACAAGGAGTGGTCGACGATCATGGCGTCGCAGCCGAAGGATCCGAGCCGCCCGGAACTCGGCGGTGTCGATCCACAAGCGCTGCAGGCCTATTTCGTGAAGTCGGGCCGCTACACGGCCGGTGTGGCAACCCGGTACGCGCCGACCACCGTGCTGACAGCCGAGTCGGCGACGCACCAGAATCTGGCCAGGGGTTTCACGATCGGCATGCGATTTCACTCGGCACCCGTCGTGCGCCTTGCCGACGCCAAGCCGGTTCAGCTGGGCCATGCCGCCCGTGCCGACGGCGCCTGGCGCATCTACATGTTTGCCGACCCGAGCGGCAAGCGGCTGCGCGAGCTCGCCGAATTTTTGGCCGGATCGCCCGGTTCACCGATCCGTCGCTTCACGCCGAGCGGGGTCGACATCGACAGCGTCATCGACGTTCGCGCGATCTTCCAGCAAGGGCACCGCGACATCCAGGTGGACAAACTGCCGTCGATCCTGCTGCCGCGCAAAGGATGCTTCGCGCTGATCGATTATGAAAAAGCCTACACCCCCGATTTCAAGGCGGGCGCCGACATTTTCGAGATGCGCGGCATCGACCGTGAACAAGGCGTGATGGTCGTGGTCCGCCCTGATCAATACGTGTCCAACGTCTTGCCGCTGCACGCGCATGACGAACTCGCTGCCTTTTTCGGGCAGATCCTGCTCGACCGCCACTAGCCAGCGCGGCACCAACCAGCATGCACCACCCCGCCACCGAAGCTCGCACTTCGATCTACTACGACTACAAGGTCCATCAGCCCTGGCTGGCCTCGGCCCATCCGGCGCAGGCCCGCAAGAAGGTGGTCATCGTCGGTTCCGGCCCGGCCGGCCTGGTCAGTGCGCTCGAATTGGCGCGCCACGGTGTGCCCAGCGTGGTCATCACCTCGGAACTGCAGGTGTCGCAAGGCAGCCGCGCCATCTGTTTCACGCGCCGCTCGATGGAGATCCTGCAACAGGTGGGCGTGGCCGACCGGGTGACCGCGGGCGGCTTGCCCTGGCGCTTCGGCAATTCCTATTACCGCGGCGAGCGTGTATTCCGCATGGAAGCACCTCACGATGCCGACGACCGCTTTTTCCCGATCATCAATATCCAGCAGCAATACCTGGAGGAATACCTGCTCGACGCCTGTGCGGCCAGCCCGTTGATCGACTTGCGCTGGGGCAACAAGTTCGTCAAGGTGACGCAACAGGCCGACTTGGCGTGCATCGAAATCGACACGCCGGAAGGCGCTTACACGCTGCAGACCGAGTGGCTGGTCGCTGCCGACGGCGGCCGCTCGCCGATTCGCACCGCGATGAAGCTGCAACTGGAGGGATCCTCGTACGAGGGATTCTTCGTCATTGCCGACATTCGCATCGCCCTTCCGCTACCGACCGAGCGGCTGGCCTACTTCGACCCCGACTGGAACCCCGGCAACACCATCCTGATGCACCGCGAGCCACACGGCATCTGGCGCGTCGACTACCAGTTGCCAGCCGGCGAGACGCCCGAACAGGCGTTGCAGCCGGAGTCGCTGAAGGCCCGAATCGATGCGCAACTGGCGATGATCGGCCATGCCGGAACCCCGTGGGAGATGGACTGGTCATCGGTCTACTCGGCGCGCACATTGACGCTGCCCGACTATGTACACGGCCGGGTCATCTTCACCGGCGACGCCGCTCATCTGCTGCCGATCTTCGGCGTACGCGGCGCCAACACCGCCTTCCAGGATGCGCAGTCGCTGGCCTGGCACCTGGCCTTCGTGGTCAAGGGGCTGGCCGGCGACAAGCTGCTGGCCAACCACAGCATCGAGCGCGTCGGCGCGGCGCGCGAAATCATCGACGAGGCCGGCAAGAGCACCCGCTTCATGGCGCCGCCGAGCCGCGGCTTTCGACTGCTGCGCGATGCAGTGTTGTCGCTTTCGCTGAGCGAAGCGTTCGTGCGCCCGCTGTATCACTGGCGTACCTCGCGTCCCCACGAATATTCCGATTCGATGTTGAACAGTCCCGATGACGACAATGCGCTGTTCACGTGCGGCCCGGGCCATGGAGCGCCGCCGCAGAACATTCGCCTGTCTGCCGACGACTTCCTGCTCGACCACCTGGGCGGCGGATTCGACCTGATCTATTTCAGCGCAGCCCAAGCCATTCCGGAGCCGCTGCAGGACGTGGTGACAGCCGCCCGACGACGTGGCATTTCGCTGCGCGTGACGGCGGTCGGTGCCACCACCGCGGTGGCCGGAGCCGACCTCACGCTGCCGGATGCCGACGGCCACTTTCGCCGCCGCTACGGCGTGCAGGCCAGCGGCGCCGCCTATCTGCTGCGCCCCGACCAACATGTCTGCGCCCGCTGGCTGGCACTGGATGCCCCCCGCCTGCAGACAGCCCTCGACCACGTCATGCTTACAAGATGAGCGCCCCGATGCCTGCCAATCACCAGACCTTGACCATCCCCGGCCTCGAAACCGTCTACGACGCACTGGCCCGTGCGATCGACCAGGCCGGGCCCGAAAAAACCGAGCTGTTTCTGGTCAAGCTGGCGCTGCTCAACGCCAACGCACTCGGCGACCCGGAGCGGTTCCAGCAGCATCTGCAGGCTGCGTTGCAGGATTTATGACCGGTAGCCAAGGGCCGCCCGGCACGACCATGGGTTGGTTGGATGGACCAGCCAGGCGACCGGGTTTCCTGCATTGGCTGAAGTTTCAACAGTCTGACCATCGTCCGAACTGTGCGTCCGGCCGTCGGACAGGCCTTCATCGAACAGCCGCCCTCTGTCTGGTGGGGCCCCTGTCCTGATATCGGGTTATCTTGGGATACCCGGTAACACCACGAGACCTTCTTGCCTCATTCCCACTCGATCGTCGCCGGCGGTTTGCTGGATACGTCATAGGTCACTCGATTGATGCCGCGCACCTCGTTGATGATGCGGCCGGACACCTTCTTCAGCAACGCATACGGCAACTCGGCCCAATCCGCGGTCATGAAATCGCTGGTCTGCACCGCGCGCAGCGCCACCACATAGTCGTAGGTGCGGCCGTCACCCATCACGCCGACACTCTTGACCGGCAGAAAAACGGCGAAGGCCTGGCTGGTCAGGTCGTACCAGCTCTTGCCGCTCGCTTCGTCGCGGAAACTGCGCAACTCCTCGATGAAGATCGCGTCGGCGGCACGCAGCAGGTCGGCATATTCGCGCCTGACTTCGCCGAGGATGCGAACGCCCAGGCCGGGCCCGGGGAACGGATGGCGGTAGACCATCTCCGCCGGCAGGCCGAGCGCCACGCCGAGCTCGCGCACTTCGTCCTTGAACAGGTCACGCAGCGGCTCAAGCAGCTTCAAGCCCAGTTCAGCGGGCAGGCCACCCACGTTGTGATGGCTTTTGATCGTCGTCGCCTTCTTGGTCTTGGCGCCACCACTCTCGATCACGTCGGGATAGATCGTTCCTTGCGCCAGCCACTTCGCACCCTTGGCGCCGGCCGATGTCAATCGGGCTGCTTCCTGCTTGAAGACGGTGACGAACTCGCCGCCGATGATCTTGCGTTTGGCCTCCGGGTCGGCCACGCCGGCCAGCTTGCCGAGAAACAGCTCGCTGGCATCGACGCGAATTACCTTGGCGTGCAGCTTGCCGACAAACATGTCCATCACCAGATCACCTTCGTGCAGGCGCAGCAGGCCGTGGTCGACGAAGACGCAGGTCAACTGGTCACCGATCGCCCGGTGGATCAAGGCTGCAGCCACACTCGAATCGACGCCACCCGACAGCCCGAGGATCACCTCTTCGTCGCCGACCTGTTCGCGGATCAGCGCCACCGCTTCAGCAACGTGATCGCGCATCACCCAGTCGGGCTGTGCGCCGGCAATCTGCAGCACAAAGCGCTCGAGCAGCGCCTTGCCCTGCACGGTGTGTGTCACCTCGGGATGAAATTGCACGCCGTAGTAGCCGCGGCTCTCGTCGGCGATGCCGGCGATCGGGCAGCTCGGCGTGCTGGCCATCAGCTTGAAGCCGGGCGGCAGCGTGGTGACCTTGTCGCCATGACTCATCCAGACTCTCAACATGCCGTGGCCATCGGCGGTGGCGAAATCCTCGATGCCTTGCAGCAAGCGGGTATGGCCACGTGCCCGCACCTCGGCATAGCCGAATTCGCGATGGCTCGATGGCTCGACCTCGCCGCCCTGCTGCACCGTCATCGCGAACATGCCGTAGCAGATGCCGAGCACCGGAACGCCGATATCCCAAACCGCCTGCGGCGCGCGCAAGGTCTGATCTTCATAGGTGCTGGCATGACTGCCCGACAGGATGATGCCCTTGGCGCCGAATGTGCGGACGAAGTCGTCCGACACATCGTTCGGGTGGATCTCGCAATACACGTGCGATTCGCGCACCCGCCGCGCGATCAGTTGTGTCACCTGGGAGCCGAAATCGAGAATGAGGATCTTGTCGTGCATGGTGGTCGAGAAGGGTCAGGCAACCGCTGCGGGTTGCAACGCGGCGCTTTGCCGGCGGAAATGTGACATCGCGATCGAGGCGCCGATCACCTGCAGCAACGCGCAGAACATGAATGGCAGGCCGATCCAGACATTGCCACGCGGCAGGTGCGAAACCAGGCCGAGCAGCGGCGCTGCGATGATCGGCGCAATCACCGCCATCAGGCTGGTCAAGGATGCAACCGAGCCGGCGGTCTGGCCCTGGGTATGCGAATCGGCGGCGTTCGACACCAGGCTCTGGATCGCGGCCTGTGCCCCGCCGCCGAGCAGCGTGCCGACGACGATCACCACATACATCATCCAGCCTTCGGTGGCCAGGCCAAAGCCCAGATAGGTCAGCGCCGAGCCGACCAGACCGATACTGGCCAGGCGCTGTGGCGAGAAGATCTTCAGCAGCGGGCGCAGCAGCACGCCCTGCACCAGAAACGACATGATGCCCACGACGAACAGCGACCAGCCGTTTTCCGCCGGGCCCCAGCCGAACTTGAAGCTGTTGTGCAGAACCCAGCTCGCATGCAACGTGAACTGCGCCAGCGCGGCCAGCCCGATCACGACAACCAGCGGCCCGACACCCTGCAGCGCGCGCAGTTGCCTGAGCGCAGAAAACGGGTTCGCACGCCGCCACTCGAATGGCCGGCGCCGGTCCACCGGCAACGACTCGGGCAGCACGAAAAAGCCATACAGCCAGTTGCAGATCGCCAGCCCACCGGCAACGAAAAACGGCAGGTGGAGATCGATCGCGCCAAGCAGCCCGCCCAACGCCGGGCCGAGGATGAAGCCGAGGCCGAACATGGCGCCGATCAAGCCGAAGCGGCGGGCCCGTTCGCTGGCGGGCGTGATGTCGGCAACATAGGCATTGGCCACGGCAGCATTGGCCTGCATGGCGCCGCTGAAGATTCGCACGACGATCAACATCCACATCGCCGTTGCCAGCCCGGTGACGATGAAGCTCAATGCGAGGCCGGAGAATCCGAGCAGCAGGATCGGGCGCCGACCGAACCGGTCGGACAGCGCACCCAGCACCGGCGCAGCGAAGAAGTTGGCAAAGCCGAAGCTGAAGGCTACCGCGCCGTACCAGAAGGCCTGCTCAGCCGATGATCCGGTGAACAGGCCGACGATCGCCGGCAGGACCGGCACGATCAGGCCGATCGCCATCATGTCGAGCAGCACGGTGATCATGATGAACGGCATCGCGGCCGTCCTGGGCTTGCGGTTGCCGGCACCGACCGCCGCCGCCGCGGCAACCGGTTCGTCGATGCCCCGAGACGGCTCAGTGCATGTGCCGTCGCTCATCGCACCGCTCATTCGAGCCGGTAGTTCGGCGCTTCCTTGGTGATCTGCACGTCGTGAACATGGCTCTCGCGAATGCCGGCCGAGGTGATCTCGACGAACTCGGCCTTGTCGCGCAGATCGTCGACGCTGGCGCAGCCGCAATAGCCCATGCTGGCGCGCAGACCGCCGGCCATCTGGAACAGGATGCCGACCATCGAGCCCTTGTAAGGCACGCGGCCCTCGATGCCTTCTGGCACCAGCTTGTCGGCATTCGGATTGGCGCCGGTGTTGTCCTGGAAATAGCGGTCGGCGCTGCCTTGCTGCATTGCGCCGATCGAGCCCATGCCGCGATAACTCTTGTAGCTGCGACCCTGAAACAGGACGATTTCGCCGGGCGCCTCTTCGGTGCCGGCAAACATGCTGCCCATCATCACGGTGTGGGCACCGGCGGCGATCGCCTTGGCGATATCACCCGAATAACGAATGCCGCCATCGGCAATCAGCGGAATGCCGCTGCCGGCCAGCGCCGTGGCGACGTTGTCGATCGCCGTGATCTGCGGCACGCCGACACCGGCGACGATCCGCGTGGTGCAGATCGAACCCGGCCCGATGCCGACCTTGACGCCATCGGCGCCCGCCTCGGCCAGCGCAAGCGCAGCGGCACCGGTAGCGATATTGCCGCCGATCACGTCGACCTGCGGATAGTTCCGCTTGACCCAGCGCACCCGTTCGATCACGCCGGCGCTGTGGCCATGGGCGGTATCGACCACCAGCACGTCGACGCCGGCCTTGACGAGCGCATCGACGCGCTCTTCCGTACCCTCACCGACACCCACCGCGGCGCCGCAACGCAGCTTGCCCTGCGCATCGCGCGCTGCCAGCGGAAAATTGGTCTGCTTGGTGATGTCCTTCACGGTATACAGCCCGCGCAGCTCGAAGGCCTCGTTGACGACCAGTACGCGTTCCAGCTTGTGTTTGTGCATCAAGGCCTTGGCGTCGGCCAGCGTGGCGTTTTCGCCGACGGTGATCAGGCGCTCGCGCGGCGTCATGATGTCGCGCACCGGCGCGTCGAGCCTGGTCTCGAAGCGCAGGTCGCGGCCGCTGACGATGCCGACGACTCGGCCTTCGTCGACCACCGGAAAGCCCGAAATGCCGTGTTGTCGCGACAGTTCGATCACATCGCGCACCGGCACCCGTGAAGATATCGTGATCGGATCGCGCAACACGCCTGATTCGTAGCGCTTGACCCGTGCCACTTCGGCAGCCTGCTGCTTGGGCGTCAGATTCTTGTGGACGATGCCGATGCCACCTTCCTGCGCAATGGTGATCGCCAAGCGCGCTTCGGTCACGGTATCCATCGCCGCCGAAACCAGCGGCAGGTTCAGCATGATGTTGCGCGACAACCGTGTGGCGAGGCTGGTATCGCGAGGCAGCACCTGCGAAAACGCGGGAATCAGCAGGATGTCGTCGAATGTGAGCGCTTTGCCTAGAAGGCGCATGAGAGAAGCTCCTGGACGAGGATGGGGCCGGGTCATCCACGATCGACCCGTCCCCCGGGAACCGTACCGCAGCGCACGCCACATCGGGTTCGAAGCCCGTCGTCTGACAGGCTCCGGGGAGCACGCGATTCTATCAGTCGCACCCCGCTTGCGGACCTGCGCAGCCACTTGCACGAGCGCCACGCCGCCTTGTGCTGCCCGCGCCTGTGCTGCGGGTCAAACTCGGTAGATACTCACATGAGCGTCGCTCGCTTGCAGTGCTCAGCGACGCTTTTCAAGCAGCGCCCCTTCTTCATCGACCCCGACAACACCCGCATGAGTCACCAACCCTCCGTTTCGTCTGCAGCGCTGCACCGTCTGGCCGATCGGCTCGGCGTGCTTCGCCACTATGTGTCGGCCGCCGGTGAGGACTGCTCGGTCAGCGACTCCAGCCTTCGCTTGTTGTGCACCGCTGCGGGTCTGGACGCCCGCTCTGACGAGGCGGTGGCGGCTTCGCTTGCCGCAGCCGGCACCGATTTGCCGCTCGACCCGGTGCTGGTGGCGACCGAAGGTCAGCTGCTGGTCACCGCCTGGCGTACCCGCAGCGGCGAGCAAGACGTGCCATGGCAGATCGAGTTCGAGCACGGCGGCGGCGTCGGCGGTGTCACGGCACCCGAGGGGACCGGTGTGCAAGCGTCACTGCGCATCGCACTCGACGGCGTGCCGACCGGGTATCACCGGCTCACAGTCGGAGTCGATGGCGAGCGTGTGCAAAGCAAGCTGATCGTGGCTCCGCCGCGCTGCTGGACCCCGCCACACTGGCAACAAGCTGCGCCGCGCGACTGGTCGATCACCACTCAGTTGTATGCACTGCGATCGGCTCGCAACTGGGGGATCGGCGATTTTTCAGATCTGGCCGAGCTGGCTCATCATGCGGCGGCGCAAGGGGCTTCGTCGGTCGGCCTGAATCCGCTGCACGCCCTGTTCCCGGCCAATCCGCTGCATCTGAGCCCTTATTCACCGTCGAGCCGGATGTTCTTGAATCCGGTCTATATCGATGTCGAAATGGTGCCCGGCTACGCCGAGTGCGCTGCGGCGCGCGGCTTGGTCGATTCGCCAGGCTTCCAGGCCCGACTGCAGGCGGCTCGCGCCAGCCAGTTCGTCGACTATCAAAATGTCTGGCAGCTCAAGCTGGAGGTGCTGCGGGCCTTGTTCGACGAGCTGGCTGTACACACGCATCGGCAGACGGCTGGCGAACAGGACCTCGACTTCACCGCTTTCAAGCAGCTGGGCGGGACCGATCTGCAACACTTTGCGTTGTTCGAGGCGTTGCAGGCGCATCGACTGGCAGCCGGTGACGGGCTGTCGTGGCGCGACTGGCCGGCGGCCTTTCGCGACATCACGTCGCCCGAGGTCGCCGCATTTGCCGCGGCACATGCCGATGCAATCGAATTCTCGAAGTTTCTGCAGTGGGAGGCCGACCGGCAACTCGGCGCAGCTGCAGCGCTGATGCGCAGACTCGGCATGAGCACCGGCATCTACCGCGATGTCGCTGTCGGGGTCGATCCCGGCGGTGCCGAAGCCTGGGCGGATCAGTCGCTGTTGGTGGCCGGTGCCTCGGTTGGCGCACCGCCCGACACCTACAACCCGAAAGGCCAGGATTGGGGTCTGGCGCCATTCAATCCGGTGGCGCTGCGGCAGCGTGGCTACGCACCATTCATTGCCGCCGTACGCGCCAACATGCGCCATGCCGGCGCCGTGCGGATCGATCATGTGATCGGCCTGAAACGGCTGTACTGGGTGCCCAGCGGCGCCGGTCCGGCTGCTGGCGGCTATGTGGCCTACCCGTTCGATGATCTGATGGCCATCGTCGCGCTGGAAAGCCAGCGCCAGCAATGCCTGGTGGTCGGCGAGGACCTCGGCACCGTGCCAGAAGGCTTTCGCGCCGATGCCGAGTCGCGGGCCTTGTTGTCTTATCGGGTGCTGATGTTCGAGCGCGAACACGGCGATGGCGCGTTCCTGCCACCGTCGCATTACCCCGCAATGGCAGCAGCAGCGGTCTCGACCCACGATCTGCCCACGCTGGCCGGCCTGTGGACGGGCCGCGACCTGGCGTGGCGCAGTGAACTCGACCTGTACGCGGACGCGCATGGCGCGCAACGCGATATCGAGTTTCGCCAGTCGACTCGCGAGGCGCTGATTGCCGCGCTGGTTGCTGACGGCGATCTGGCGCCGGCCGCCGCGGCGCACCTGGCGGATCCGAACGCGGGCGATCCAGCCACCGCCGCTGCAATCGCCAGGTTGGTCGAGGCGGCCCATGTCTACCTGGGCAAGACAGCGAGCCGGCTGATGCTGGTGCAGATCGAGGATCTCGGCGCAGAAGCCGAACAGATGAACCTGCCTGGCACCGTCGATCAACATCCGAACTGGCGCCGCAAACTGCAGCGATCGATCGGCGAGCTGTTTGCCGACCCTGATGTCGTGCGCATCACGCAGGCCATCAACCAATCGCGCTCGATCGCGGCGGCGGGCTGATCGCTACACTGCAGGCTTCGTCGTCGCCCACGCATCAACGCGGAAAAGCCATGGAACGCCTCGCAGCCGCTGTTTTCGTCGCCCTCATCAGCTTGACGCTCGCCATGCCAGCCGCCGCGCAGTGGAAATGGCGCGACGGCGGGCGCGTGGTCTACAGCGACCGGCCACCACCGGCAAGCATTCCCGAGCGTGCCATTCTCGAGCGGCCGCAAGGCATGCAGCGCGGCGCAGTGCCGCCGTCGCCAAGCGGGCCGTCGCTGGTCGATGCAACGCCGGCACCGGTCGCTGCGGCTTCTGCCGCATCGGCAGCCACCGAACCGGCGCTGGAGGCCAAGCTGCGCAAGGACGCCGAGGAAAAGGCAGCCAAGCAGAAGGCCGACGAAGCCCGCCTGGCATCAACACGCGCCGACAACTGCCTGCGTGCCCGCGGTCAGTTGAAGCTGCTCGACGATGGTGTGCGAATTGCAAAAGTGAACGAAAAGGGCGAGCGCGAAATTCTCGATGACAAGCAACGCGGCGACGAGCAGGCCCGGATCCGCAAGATCATCGCGAGCGATTGCAAATAGCCTGTCGATACTGCCCCGAACGCGGGGCTGATCAACGGGTTCAGCTTTTTTCGAGTGCCCGCTTCACGGCCTGATGACGCTGGCGCAGCCGCCTGGCTTCCTTCGGCTCGATCTGCAGCGGCCTGTACACCTCGACGCGATCACCGTCCTGCAGGATCTGCTGCAGCGGCACCACACGGCCCCAGATGCCGATGCGGCTGCCTGCCAGATCGAGTTGCGGATGCCGACCCGGGAGGCCGGCAGCCTTCAATGCATCGTCGACGCTGGTACCGATCGGCAGCTTGAGCCGGGTGCTGTCGATTGCCGATCTCGATGCACAGAAAACGACCTCGACATCGATACTGGCGTCGACCGGTGGCGCAGATACATCAGCCATAAACCTGTGCGGCGCGTTTGACGAACGCGTCGACGAAGGTATTGGCGATCCGGTCGAAGACCGGGCCGACCAGAACCTCGAGCGGGCGGCTCGAAAACGCGTAGCGCATCTCGAACTCGATGCGGCAGGCCTGGTCGGGCTCGGTTTTGTCGGCACCGGGTTTGGCCAGCGGAAAAAACTGCCAATGACCGTCGAGCAACGAGAACGGCCCGTCGACCAGATCGATTCGCACCGCACGATCAGGGTCGTGCGTGTTGCGGGTTGTGAATGCATGGCGCACGCCGGCATACGCCAGGTGCAGCCGCGCGGTGACGCCGCCGTCGTGCCGGGCAAGCACCTCGGCCTTTTCACACCACGGCAGAAAGCTCGGATAGTCCTCGATCGCGGTGACCAGGCGGTACATCTGCGACGCCGAATACCAAAGCAGGACGGACTTCTTGACGTGCTTCATACAATGAAACGATTGTATTGAGAGGCAGCGGCCTCATCTTGCCCACCATGTCGATCGCAGAAAACCGGCGCGCCCGGTTCGATTACCACATCGAAGAACGCTATGAGGCGGGGGTGGTCCTGCAAGGCTGGGAGATCAAGGCCATCCGCGCCGGCCAGGTCCAGCTGACCGACGGCTATGTGGTGATCCGCGACGGCGAGCTGTTTCTGATCGGCTGCCGAATCAACGCCTTGCGCAGCGCCTCGACGCACATCAGCCCGGAAGCCGACCGCACCAAGAAGCTGCTGATGCACAAGGAAGAGATCAAGCGCCTGGTCGGCAAGGTCGAGCAGAAAGGCTTCACCCTGGTTCCGCTGAACCTGCACTTCAAAGGCGCCCACGTCAAGGCCGAAATCGCACTCGCCAAAGGCAAGGCCGAACACGACAAGCGCGACACCGAAAAGAAAAAAGACTGGGAGCGGGAGAAGGGACGATTGATGAGACACAAAGTCTCATCAAAGGCGTGAGCCTCGGCGCTAAGCGACGTCCTGGATCGGTCAGCCCAGCACCTGCAGCGCCTGCTCCAGATCGCCGATCAGATCGTCAGCCGCCTCCAGCCCGACTGAAAACCTGACCAGACCTGCACCGCTCGCCTCGGCGCCACGGATCGCTTTCAAATCGTAGGGCACCGCCAGGCTGACCGGACCGGCCCATGAATAGCCGATCTTGAACAGCGTCAAGGCATCGACGAAGCCATCGACGGCGGACAACGAGAAGCGCTCATTGAAGACGATCGAGAACAACCCGGCCGCGGCCCCTTCGGTACCACACAGCTCGCGCCAATGGTCATGGCCTGGCGAGCCGGGCAACGCCGGGTGCAGCACCTGATCGATCTCGGGCCGCGCGGCCAACCAGCTTGCCAGCCGACGCGCCGTCCGGTCATGGGCTGCATACCGGATCGCCAGGCTGGGCAACGAGCGCAACACCAGTTCGGCATCATTGGCAGCGACCCCCCAGCCCATCCGCATGTGACAGCCTTTCAAGCGCAGATGCAGCGCCTCGTCGCGAGTCGTCACCGACCCCATCAACACGTCACCACCACCGGACGGGTATTTGGTCAGCGCCTGAACGCAGATGTCGGCACCACGCGGCTGACCAGCCGAATCCTTGTCGATCGCAAAACCATCGAAGGCGATGCCTGCACCCCAGGTATTGTCGAGCGCAGTGATTGCACCGTGCGAGCGCGCAATCGACAACAGCGCCGGCAGATCCGGAAACTCCATCGTCACCGAGCCCGCCGCTTCAAGCCAGACCAGCCGCGTCGCGGCAGCGGGCTCGGCAGCCAGCGCAGCATCCAGCGATGCCGGGTCCAGCGCATCGTAGAAGGCCATGACGGATGCCCCAGCGCGACAGTTCATGATGGGCAAACCAGCTGCCCGGGCCGTAGGCATTGTGGGGCACCAACACGACATCGCCGCCATTCAGCAAGGCCATGTCGACCAGCGTGATCGCAGCCAGCCCGCTGGGCAGCAGCAGGCATTGCAGACCGCCTTCGAGCGCGGCGATTCGCTCCTCCAGCAGATAGGTCGTCGGCGTGCCATGCAGGCCGTAGGTATAGCCCGACTTGTCTTTCCAGTCGCGCGCGTGCAGGGCGGCGGTATCTGCGAATACCACGGTCGACGCCTTGTGAACGGCCGGCGCGCAAGGCTTCGAAGCCGGCCGGGGCCGATAGGGATGGTGGATCAGTGCGGTGGTCTTCGGGTCCATGACGGCCTTGGCTTTGATGTTGCCTATGGTCAGATCGGCAGCGCGATCAGGTCGTGCCCTTGGGTGCCGACAATTCTGGCGCGCGTGAATTCGCCGACCTTCAGAATCTTCGACGCCTTTTCCGGCGGCTGCAGGCGCACCACGCCGTCGATCTCGGGCGCATCGGCATAACTGCGCCCGGTCGCACCCTTGCGGCCGAGCGCCGGCGCATGGTCGATCAGCACCTGCATCGTCGCACCGATGCGCTGGCTCAGCTTGTCGGCCGAAACCTGCTCGGCCACCGCCATGAACTGCGCCCGGCGCTGCTCGCGGATCTCCGGCTGGCACGGCATCGGGCAGCGTCATTGGCGGTGGCGCCTTCGACCGGCGAATAGGCAAAACAGCCGGCACGGTCGATCTGCGCCTCGCGCATGAAATCCAGCAGATGGTCGAATTCCTCGTCGGTCTCGCCCGGGAAAGCCGACGATGAAGGTGCTGCGGATCACGATCGGCGGGCAGATCTCGCGCCAGCGCTCGATCCGCTGCAGATTTTTCTCGCCACTGGCCGGCCGCTTCATGCGCTTGAGCACGGCCGGATGCGAATGCTGCAGCGGCACGTCGAGATAAGGCAGCACCAGGCCATCGGCCATCAGCGGCAGGATCTCGTCGACATGCGGATACGGGTAGACATAGTGCAGGCGCACCCAGGCGCCATAGCCGGCAGCGATCTCGCCGAGCTTGGCGCACAGGTCGAGCATCCGCGTCTTGACCGGCTTGCCGTCCCAGAAGCCGGTGCGGTACTTGATGTCGACGCCGTAGGCGCTGGTGTCCTGGCTGATCACCAGCAGTTCCTTGACGCCCGATTCGAACAGCCGCTGCGCCTCGCCCAGCACGTCGCCGATCGGCCGCGAGACCAGGTCACCGCGCATGCTCGGGATGATGCAGAAGGTGCAGCGATGGTTGCAGCCTTCGCTGATCTTCAGATAGGCATAGTGGCGCGGCGTCAGCTTGATGCCTTGCGGCGGCACCAGGTCGACGAACGGATCGTGCGGCTTGGGCACATGCCGGTGCACCGCGTCCATCACCTCGTGGGTCGCATGCGGGCCGGTCACCGCCAGCACGCTCGGGTGCATCTTGCGCACCAGGTTGTCGGCGCCGTCGCCGCCTTTTGCACCGAGACACCCGGTGACGATCACCTTGCCGTTTTCCGCCAACGCCTCGCCGATGGTGTCCAGGCTCTCCTTGACGGCGTCGTCGATGAAGCCACAGGTATTGACGATCACCATGTCGGCACCGGCGAAGGTCTGTGAAGTCTCGTAGCCCTCGGCTCTGAGCTGGGTCAGGATCAGCTCGGAATCGGTCAGCGCCTTCGGGCAGCCGAGCGATACGAAGCCGATCTTCGGGCTGCCCTGAGTGGCAGCCGTGGGCAAATCTTGGTTCATGTCGGCAATTTTCACCGATCTGCAGTGGCCTTCGTCGCGGCGGGCGTCAGCGGCAGTCGATGCAACGCCGCATCGGCGGGGATTTCGCGCGTTCGGCGTGACGCCGGCACCGCGCGGTAGCAGTCAGTCGCGTGCAGTCTCGCTGAACGATGCGAAGACCCAGGCCGACGATCGACCCGCGACCACCTCGCCACGACAGGGCATGCATGTCACGGGCACCGTGATGCCGATATCATGGCTGATGAACCCCGTTTTGAACGCGTCGCCCAGCGATGCAGACGTCATCGCCTGGATTCGGGTGTCCTCGTGTTATCTGCCGCTGGCCCAGCCGATCAGCGACGCCAAGGTGCTGACCGGTCGGCAAAAGCCGATGACCGAGATCGCCATGCTTTTCGTGGAGATCGAAAGTCGAGGCGGGCATCGAGGGCTGGGCTTGAGTTATGCAAAGCGGGCCGGCGGGCCCGGCCAGTTTGCCCATGCCAGGGAGATTGCTCCGACCTTGCTCGGCCAGGACCCGAACGACATTGCCCGCCTGTGGATTCAGCTGTGCTGGGCCGGCGCATCGGCTGGCCGCAGCGGGCTGGCAACGCAGGCCATCGGCGCCTTCGACGTCGCGCTGTACGACATGAAAGCGCGCCGCGCCGGGCTTTCACTGGCCAAGCTGCTTGGCGCACATCGCGAGGCCGTGCAGTGCTACAACACCTCCGGCGGCTTCCTGCACACGCCGATCGACCAGCTGGTGAGCAATGCCGCGGCTTCACGCGAGCGCGGCATCGGCGGCATCAAGCTGAAAGTCGGCCAACCCGACGGGCGACTGGACATCGAGCGCGTCACGGCGGTGCGCAAACAACTCGGCGACGACATGGCATTGATGGTCGACGCCAATCAGCAATGGAGACCGACCCGCCGCGCAACGAATGTGCCGTGCCCTCGAGCCGTTCAACCTGGTCTGGATCGAAGAGCCGCTGGACGCCTATGACAACGAAGGCCACGCCGCACTCTGCGTCGCATTGGACACACCGATCGCCACCGGCGAGATGCTCACCAGCACGCTCGAACATGCCGAGCTGATCCGCCAGCGCGCTGCCGACTACCTGATGCCCGATGCGCCAAGGGTCGGCGGCATCACCCCGTTTCTGAAAATTGCTGCACTGGCCGAGCATGCCGGCTTGATGCTGGCGCCCCATTTCGCGATGGAGTTGCATGTTCACCTCGCCGCGGCCTATCCGAGCGAGCCCTGGGTCGAGCACTTCGATTGGCTGGAGCCGCTGTTCGAAGAGCGCGTGCAGATTCGTGATGGCCGGATGCTGGTGCCGACCCGGCCCGGGCTTGGCCTGACCTTGAGCGAACAGGCGCGCCGCTGGACCCGTGAAAGTGTCGAATGCGGCCAACGGGCATGACCATTTCATCACCGCGCTGAGCCGCAATGGCGCATCACGAGTGCACCCCTGCGAAGCCTCCCTCGATTCACCCTCTACTGACTACCGGCAAAAGGAGACCTCCATGAACATCAACGCTCGCCATCGTCGCTCGCTCGTCGCCTCGGCAGCCGCCCTGTTGGCCGGCCTGGCCGTCTTGCCAACCCCCTGGGCCGCCGAGCCGGGCAGCGCCCACTTTGCGGGCAAGACGGTCAAGATCGTTGTACCCAACCCGGCGGGCGGCACGTCCGATATCCTGGCGCGTTTGCTGGCCTCCGGGATGTCCGAGCAGCTTGGAGCCAATGTGATCGTCGAGAACAAGCCGGGGGCGACCGGCAATCTGGGTTCCGACTTCGTGGCCAAGGCGCCAGCCGACGGGTTCACGCTGCTGCTGACCGACATCGGGTCATTGGCGATTGCGCCGAGCGTCTTTGCCAAATTGCCTTTTGATCCGGTGAAGGATTTCGCGCCGGTGGCAATGGTGGCCTACTCGCCGCACGTGCTGGCCGTCAGCCCTCAATTGCCGGTGAAAGATGTGCGCGAACTGATCGCACTCGCCAAGGCCAAGCCCGACTCGCTCAATTTTGCCAATTCGGGCACCGGCGGCGCCAACCATCTGGCCGGTATTGAATTTGCGCTTCGCAACGGTATCACCTGGACCTACGTTCCTTACAAGGGCGGCTCGCAAGCCCTCAACGATGTGGCGGCCGGTCAGGCCGATCTGATGTTCAACGGCATGGTCGCCACCTGGCCGCTGGTTCAGGGAGGCAAATTGAGGGCGCTGGCGCTTTCGAGCGGCAAGCGCTTCGGGGCTGCGCCAGACGTTCCCACGGTCGCTGAAGCCGCCGGCATGCCCGGCTTCGAGACGGGTTCGTATCAGGGGATGGCGGCGCCGGCCGCGACGCCGCCCGCGGTGATCGCGACGCTCCATGCCGTGGTGACCAAGCTGCTGGCGACACCCGACATGCAGGCACGCCTGGCCAAACTGGGCGCCGAAACGCGGCCCGGGACCTCGGCCCAGTTCGGCGCCTTCATTCAGAGCGAAAAAGATCGCTGGGCGCGGGTGGTCAAGGAATCGGGTGCCAAATTCGATTGAGGCTCGGCTCAACCACCGGTTGATGCCGGCGCATCGGGCCGAGCCGGCCTGGGTACGTTGCCGCGCTGCTGCCGCCCGGCGGCGTGGCGACGTCCGCGTTTTTTTGCTCAGCGCTTCGGCGGCTTGATGCCGGGAAACAGCGTTTCGGTCTGCTGTTTCATCTGCTCCTGCATCTTCTCGAACACCGTGCGACGACTGCTCCAGGTAGCCGCCCATCAGGTTCTGCACGGCGGGCGCCTGACCGGTCAGGAATTGCGTCCACAGTTCAGGCGACATCACCTTCGGGTCGTAGAGCCCTTTCGACCGCTCGGCAAACCGGGCCTGCATTTCAGCGAAGGCCGCAGGTTCTGCTCGAGATAAGGGCCCATCACCCCCTGCATCGCGTTGCCGTAGAACCGGATGATCTGCGCCAGCGCGCCCGATGAAAACATCGGCACGCCGCCGGTTTCCTCTTCGAGAATGATCTGCAGCAGGATGCTGCGCGTCAGGTCTTCGCCGGTCTTGGCATCGCGGACGACGAAATCCTGGGTATCCAGCACCATTCGCTTGACATCGGCCAGGGTGATGTAGCTGCTGGTTTCGGTATCGTAGAGCCGGCGATTCGGGTATTTCTTCAGCAGGCGCTGACCAGGCTGCAATTTCGACGTCGTCGTCGGCATTCGCTGCCGCTGATGCGGCGCGACGGGACTGAACCATGAACAAGACTCCTGGAACCGGGAAAAGGCCGCCACGACGAAGCCGCGCGACTTGTGCAGGTGCACAAAAATCGATTCTAGAAGCGACCCCGAAATCGACCGAAGGGGTTTACCCGCCTGAATCGACGGCTGCTGCAACGGTCGACATTCAGCCCGCCGTCGGCAGCGATATTGTCGCTGCCCGACGCACCGAAAGCCTGCTCGCGCAGGGCCGCAAGCTGGTCGCGGATGCGGGCGGCCTTCTCGAACTCCAGGTTCTTCGCATGGTCGAACATCTGCTTTTCCAGCAGCTTGATGCGCCGCGCCAGGTCCTTCTCGCTCAACGCGCCAACCTCCGCCGCCACATGCATCGCCTTGGCGTCGTCCTTGCCCGGCTTGTCGCCGTAGACGCCGTCGATCAGCTCCTTGATCCGCTTGCTGATGCTGCGCGGCGTGATGCCTTGCGCCAGGTTGTGCGCAATCTGGCGGTTGCGCCGCCGCTCGGTCTCGTCGATCGCCCGACGCATCGATTCGGTGATGCGGTCGCCGTACAGGATGGCCTTGCCGTTGAGGTTGCGTGCCGCGCGGCCGATGGTCTGGATCAGGCTGCGCTCGCTGCGAAGAAACCCTTCCTTGTCGGCATCGAGAATCGCCACCAGCGATACCTCGGGAATGTCGAGCCCTTCGCGCAGCAGGTTGATGCCGACCAGCACATCGAAGCTGCCGAGCCGCAGGTCGCGCAGGATCTCGACCCGTTCGACGGTATCGACATCGCTGTGCAGATAACGCACCTTGACGCCGTTGTCGGCCAGATAGTCGGTCAACTGCTCGGCCATGCGCTTGGTCAGCGTCGTGATCAGCACCCGCTCGTGCAAGTCGACGCGCTCGCGGATCTCCTGCAGCACATCGTCGACCTGCGCGCTGGCCGGCCGCACCTCGATGCTCGGGTCGACCAGGCCGGTCGGCCGCACCAGCTGCTCGACAACCTGGCCGGCGTGTTCCTTTTCGTAGGCCGCCGGCGTCGCCGAGACGAAAACCGCCTGGCGCATCTTGGTCTCGAACTCGTCGAACTTGAGCGGCCGGTTGTCGAGCGCGCTCGGCAGCCGAAAGCCATATTCGACCAGCGTCGTCTTGCGCGCCCGGTCGCCGTTGTACATGCCGCCGAGCTGGCCGATCAGCACATGGCTTTCGTCGAGAAACATCAGCGCATCGGGCGGCAGGTAGTCGACCAGCGTCGGTGGCGGCTCGCCCGGCGCCGAGCCCGGACAGGTGCCGGGTGTAGTTCTCGATGCCCTTGCAGTGGCCGATCTCCTGCATCATCTCCAGATCGAAGCGGGTGCGCTGCTCGAGCCGCTGCGCCTCGACCAGCTTGCCGAGTGCCCACCAGTTCGGCCAGCCGGGTGCGCAGCTCCTCCTTGATGGTCTCGATCGCGACAACCACGCGATCGCGCGGTGTCACGTAGTGGCTCGACGGGTAGACCGTGAAACGCGGAATCTTCTGGCGGATCCGCCCGGTCAACGGATCGAACAGTTGCAGCGTTTCGATCTCGTCGTCGAACAGTTCGATGCGGATCGCGAGCTCGGAATGTTCGGCCGGAAAGATGTCGATGACGTCGCCGCGTACGCGGAAGGTGCCGCGGCCGAAATCGACCTCGTTGCGCTGGTACTGCATGCGGATCAGCTGCGCGATGATGTCGCGCTGGCCCATCTTGTCGCCGGCGCGCACCGTCATCACCATGCGGTGGTAGTCGGCCGGGTTGCCGATGCCGTAGATCGCACTCACCGTGGCGACGATCACCACATCGCGCCGCTCGAGCAGGCTCTTGGTCGCCGACAGCCGCATCTGCTCGATGTGTTCGTTGATCGAGCTGTCCTTCTCGATGAACAGGTCGCGCTGCGGAACGTAGGCCTCGGGCTGGTAGTAGTCGTAGTAGCTGACGAAATATTCGACCGCGTTATTCGGAAAAAATTCGCGGAACTCGCTGTACAGCTGCGCCGCCAGCGTCTTGTTCGGTGCGAAGACGATGGCTGGCCTGCCGATGCGCGCAATCACGTTGGCCATCGTGAAGGTCTTGCCCGAACCGGTCACCCCGAGCAGCGTCTGGAAACTCAGGCCGTCTTCGATTCCCTCGGCCAGTCCGGCAATCGCAGACATCTGGTCACCCGCCGGCCCGTATGGCTGGAACAGCTTGAACGGCGAATCGGCAAAATCGACGAATTGGCCGCTGGCCTGCCGCATCAGCCGCAGGCGCCGGATCTGCAATCAGCAACGCGCGTTCGGGTTTGTTCATGACAGATAAAATATGGGGCTGGATTCGGCCCGCCGCGTGGCGGGCAACCGCAAAGAGTAGCCGAAACCGCCGCCGGTGGTCAAAACAGGCGGCGGACGATCGCAATCGGCGCTTACCCGCCTCCCACGCACCGAAGGATTGCCCCATGGCATCGCTTTTCGCCGCTGTCGAAATGGCCCCCCGCGACCCGATCCTGGGCCTGAGCGAACAGTTCAATGCCGACCCCAACCCGGCCAAGGTCAATCTCGGAATCGGCGTCTACACCGACGAAAACGGCAAGCTGCCGCTGCTCAAGTGTGTGGCGCGAAGCCGAACGGCAACTGCAGAAGCCGCCCAAACCACGTGGCTATCTGCCGATGGACGGCATTGCCGCCTACGACAAGGCGGTCCAGGCGCTCGTTTTCGGCGCCGTCAGCGTGGCAGTGGCCGATGGCCGGGTCGCCACCATCCAGGCACTCGGCGGGACCGGCGGCCTGAAGGTCGGTGCCGATTTCCTGCGCCACCTGGATCCAAGCGGCGAAGGTGCTGATCAGCGACCCGAGCTGGGAAAACCACCGCGGCCTGTTTACCGAGGCCGGATTCGAGGTCGTCGACCTATCCCTACTACGACGCAGCGCGGCGCGGCATCGAATTCGACGCCATGCTGGCAACCCTCGATGCGGCAGCGGCCGGCACCATCGTCGTGCTGCATGCCTGCTGCCACAACCCGACCGGCTACGACCTGACGCCGTCACAATGGCAACAGGTGATCGACAACGGTCAAGTCCAGGCGGCTGGTGCCCTTCCTCGACATGGCCTACCAGGGCTTCGGCGAAGGCCTGGCGGAGGACGGCGCAGTCGTCGGGCAGTTTCTCGAAGCCGGCATCGATTTTTTCGTCTCGACCTCTTTCTCGAAGAGTTTTTCGCTTTATGGGGAGCGGGTCGGTGCGCTGAGCGTGGTCTGCGCCAGCCAGGATGAAGCGGCGCGTGTCCTCAGCCAGCTGAAGATCGTCATCCGGACCAACTATTCCAACCCGCCCACTCATGGGGCACAGGTTGTGGCGCATGTGCTCGGAACGCCCGAATTGCGCACGCTGTGGGAGGGCGAGCTCAGCGCCGATGCGCATGCGCATCAAGCAGATGCGCAGCTTGATGGTCGAGCGGCTGCAGGCGGCTGGTGTCGATTCGATGAACCACATCACCCAGCAAAAAGGCATGTTCAGCTATTCGGGCTTGAACCGCGACCAGATGCACGCGGCTGCGCAAGGAATTCGGCATTTACGGGCTCGATTCGGGTCGCATCTGCCTTGCTGCGGTGAATCAACACAACATCGACGCGGTCGTCAAGGCGATCGCTGCGGTCTGTTGAATGTGGGTGCAGACTGCCGCTTATGGCGGCTTGGTCGATGCGACGCAATGGCAATATTGCGATCCGGCGCGCCGATCCCCGGCGCGCGGCGGCGTGCGATCGACAAATTTGCTGCAGTGCAGCATAATCGCTAGCTGAACAATTTGCCGTGACGCCGCCTTCGGCGACCGACCCGGCAACAGGAGACTGAATGCTTTACCAGTGGTATGAAACCCAGCGTGCGTTGTTGAGCCCGTTTGCAGAGTTTGCCAGCGCCACTGCCAAGCTGTACAGCAACAAGCTGTCGCCATTTGCCACGCTGCCAGGTTCGCCGCGGATCTCGGCCGGTTTCGATCTGCTGAACCGGCTGGCCAAGGAATACGAAAAACCCGAATTCAATATCCGCAGCTCACGCGTGGCCGGTACCGATGTCGCCGTGCAAGAGCAGGTGGCGGTCGACGAAGCCGTTCTGCCGGCTGCTTCGCTTCAAGCGGTTCACCGACGATGCCGCTGCGCTCGATACTGATGAAAACGCAACCGACCGTGCTGATCGTCGCACCGTTGTCGGGCCATCACTCCACGCTGCTGCGCGAGACGGTGCGTGCGATGCTGGCCGATCACAAGGTCTTCATCACCGACTGGACCGATGCCCGAATGGTGCCGCTCGAAGCCGGTCCGTTCCACCTCGACGACTATGTGCACTACGTGCAGGATTTCATCCGCCACATCGGCCCGGACGTCCATGTGGTTTCGGTCTGCCAGCCCACCGTGCCGGTGCTGGCCGCGATCTCGCTGATGGCCAGCGCCGGCGAGCGCACGCCGATCTCGATGACGATGATGGGCGGGCCGATCGACGCCCGTCTGTGCCCGACCGCCGTCAACAACCTGGCGACGAACAAGAGCCACGATTGGTTCGAGAACAACGTCATCCACCGCGTCTCGGTCAACTATCCCGGCTGCCGGCCGGCGGGTTTATCCAGGCTTTCTGCAGCACACCGGATTCATCTCGATGAATCCGGACCGGCACATGAAGTCGCATTACGACTATTTTCTCGACCTGATACGCGGCGACGACGGCAGCGTCGATTTCCACCGCGATTTCTACGACGAATACAACGCGGTGCTCGACATGCCCGCCGAGTATTACCTCGACACGATCAAGACCGTGTTCCAGGATTTTTCGCTGGTCAACGGCACCTGGGAGGTCGGCTGGCAAGCTGGTGCGGCCGCAGGACATCAAGGATACGGCGCTGCTGACGATCGAAGGCGAGCTCGACGATATTTCCGGCGCTGGCCAGACCCGTGCGGCGCACGGCCTGTGTACCGGCATCACCGAAGCAGAACCAGTTCCATTACGACGTCGAAGGTGCCGGGCACTACGGCATCTTCTCGGGCCGCCGCTGGCGCGAGAAGGTTTATCCGGAGGTCCGTACGTTCATTGCCACCTATGAACAGGCGGCGTCCCAACAGCGGCAGCCAGCCGCCGCTGTCTTGGCAAGCGCCGACAGTCCGCTGCACACCGTCGACCCGCAGGTGGCCCGAAAAGCGATCAGCCGCACCAGCTTGGCAGGCAGTCCTGCCGGAGTCACCAAGCCCATTCCGGTGGCCAAGCTGCCGACACCTCGCAAGGGTGCTGCAGCCAGGCCAGCCGTTAAGGCCACTCGCAAATCGCGGGCTGCGTAAGCGGTCCGATCGACAGCATGCGACGGGGAGCGTTGCCGCCGACCGTCGCCGACTGCACCCCAGCGGTTGCCCGTATCGACGCAGCGTTGCCGCAGACCCAGTGCACCCGATGCGGTGAGCCCGACTGCCAGCGGTATGCCCAGGCCATCGTGGATGGCGCGCCGATCAACCGCTGTCCACCGGGCGGCGCAGCAGGGAATTACCCGCCTGGCCGAGCTGACCGGCCGGGAACCCCTGCCCCTCGACCCATCGTGTGGGCAGGAATGCCCTCGCAGCCTGGCCTGGATCGACGAGGCAGCGTGCATCGGTTGCACCTTGTGCATCACGGCCTGTCCGGTCGACTGCATCGTCGGCGCGGCCAAACAGATGCACACCATCGTCGAATCCCTTTGCACCGGCTGCGAACTGTGCTTGCCAGCGTGTCCGGTCGATTGCATCCACCTCGACATCGCGACGCCCGGCGCCAGCGGCTGGGATGCCTGGAGCCAGCAGCAGGCTGATCAATCGCGACGCCTTTATCGGCAACGCAGCGAGCGCATCCACCGCCTCGAACAGGCTGAATCGGCACGCCTGGCCACGCAGGCGGCAAGCCGGCCGCCCGGGTCCGCAGGTGTCGACGCACAAACCCGCCAGCAGGCGATTGCAGCCGCACTGGCAAAGGCGCGTTCGCGGCGCGCCGGTTGAGCGGCGCGCGACACCGATGAAACGCGCCGATATCGAGCCATTCTTTGCCACGCTGAAGGCGATCAATCCGAATCCCGAAACCGAACTCGAGTTCAGCAATGTTTTCGAGCTGCTGGCTGCGGTGCTGCTGTCGGCGCAGGCTACCGACGCCGGGGTCAACAAGGCGACGCGTCGCTTGTTTGCACGTGCCGGACACGCCGCGCAGGATACTGGCGCTCGGCCTGCCAGCCCTGACCGAGGCCCTGAGGACGATCGGCCTGTACCGCAACAAGGCGAAGAACCTGTACCGCACCTGCGAGATCCTGGTCGAACAGCACGAGGGACAGGTTCCGCGCACCCGCGCTGAACTCGAGGCCTTGCCCGGTGTCGGTCGCAAGACCGCCAATGTGGTGCTCAACGTCGCTTTCGGCGAAGCGACGATGGCTGTCGACACGCACATCTTCAGGGTCAGCAACCGCACCGGGCTGGCGCCCGGTCGAAATCCGCTCGAGGTTGAACTGAAGCTGCTGGATCGTGTGCCGGCTGCGTATCGGGTCGACGCGCATCACTGGCTGATCCTGCACGGACGCTATGTCTGCCAGGCGAGAAAACCGCTGTGTGGAGTCTGCGCGGTGGCCCGCTGGTGCGATTACGGTCGCAAGGTATTCGGCAGCGTCAATGGCCCTCCCCGGGACCTGTTTGCCGTCGAAAAAAGCTGATCGGAATCGCGCTGCCAGACAGGGGAAATCCCGGCTCAACTCCTGGCGCCGTCGTCCGATAAGAGGGGGTGATACCGCAAGCGCGAATGGACCACCCGACACCGGATCGATCCCACGATGCCGATCTGATCGATCGCATCGTTGCCTGGCACAACAGGAATGCACTGACCCGGCGGATCACACCGGCACAGGTCAGCGGGATCGGCGTTGTCGCATTGCCGTTTGCAGCGGCGCCACCTGCTGCAGGTGACGAATCACCGTCGGCGGCTGCAGGACCTCTTGTCGGCGGCCACATCGGCACTGCGCTGGTCGAGATCAAACGTCGATTGCATGGTCTATGCGGGCAATTTCGAATCGGCCGCAAACCAGCCGCGGATGCGCTGTTCGACGAGGACTTCATCGCCCCGTTGCAACCGCGTCTGGTGGCAAAGTTTGCGCGACGACATGGCGAGTTGCAACGCCCGGGCAGCGCCGATTGGCCACAACGCGATATTCCTCCCGCAGCCGCCGAGGCGTCCACTGCCCGCTGCACGCGCTACCTTCGCACCGCAGCCATCGAGGTCGGTTCGACGCGGCTTCGCATATTGGTTGGCCATGGTGCAAAGCCGGCCATCGTCGGACCTCGTCTGTGGAGCCGGCGCCGCCTGTCCGGGTTGCTCGCCCTTCTGTGCACAACGGTGGTTGCCGGCACGTTGGCCTTGGCGTGGTCAGCCTTGTCGCCAATCGACAGGGGTGAACCCCTGGCGCTCGCCGCCAACGCCACCGGCGCGCCGCTCGCGGCGCGTGCGGCTGCCCCGCCGGTGCAGCCGGCATCGGTGCCGCTCGACGCGCCGGGCGCTGTTGCCGTTCAAGTTGCGGCTACGGCTGCCGCCGCGGCCAGCGCGGTGGAGAACAGCAACCTGGCGGCGCCTGCAATGGTCGAAGGCAGGACTGAGCTGCCAGCCATCGGTCAATCCGTTGCGCTCGATGAGTCGGTGACGCACTCAACCCCCCAGCCGTCAGTCGAGCCAGAAGCCCCATCGCGGCCGAGACACGCCAAGCCGGCAACGATGCGCAGCAGCGCGCCGCCAGCAGCCTCGACAGCGCCAGCGGCAACGGCCACCAGCACGCCCTCCGAGGTGTTCGCCCTGGCGGCCGAGCCGACACGGAGCCGCGTCGGCTCGATGCTTCGGATGAGCTTGCTCGACCTGCCGACCGAGCCCCAGCCAGCCGGCGCACATGCTGAGCTGATGCGCACCGGTGCCCAATGGCGAGTGGTGATCTGGCCGTTTGCCGACCGGCAGTCGGCGCAGCGGGCGCAGGGCTCGCTGGCGTCGCGCGGTGTCAAGGTCAAGCTGATCGCCTTCTGAGCTGGCAGTTGTCGGTGCCGGCATCGCTGACAATCGGCTGACCGTGCACGTCACGACGAGCCCTGTTTCCATGCCGCGATCTCTGCGCGTGTTGTCGATCATTCCGCCGATGACGCAGCTCAATACGCCCTACCCGTCGACCGCCTACCTGACCGGCTTCCTGCGCTCGCGCGGCTTCGATGCGGTGCAGGAGGATCTGGCGCTGGCGCTGGTGCTGCGGCTGTTGTCGAGCGACGGGCTGGACCTCGTCAAGGCCTGCGTCGACCGCATTGCACCCAGCCGAGCGCAGCGCCCCGGTGGTGGCGTTCGCCGCGCACTACGCCGCCTATCGTTCGAGCATCGGTCCGGTGATCGCTTTTCTGCAAGGCCGCGATCCGACGCTGGCGCACCGCATCAATACCCGGGAGTTCCTCCCCGAAGGCCAGCGCTTCGACAGTCTCGAGGCCTATGTCGACGACGACGGCGGCGACCCGCTGGCGTGGGCCTTCGGCGCGCTGGGTTTGCAGGACCGCGCGCGCCACCTCGCAACCTTGTACTTGAACGATCTGGCCGATGTCTTGCGCGACGCCATCGATCCGCGTTTCGAGTTCGTTCGTTATGCCGAGAAGCTGGCGCAAAGCCAGGCCAGTTTCGATCCGCTGGCCGATGCACTGGCGGCCCCGCCGAACCTGATCGACGAATGCCTGCAACAGTTGACTGAACAGGCATTGGCGCGCCATCAGCCGACCATTGTGCTGCTCTCGGTGCCATTTCCCGGCGCGGTCTACTCGGCATTCCGCATTGCCCAGGCGATCAAGGCGATCGATGCGTCGATCGTCACCGTGCTGGGTGGCGGCTTCGTCAATACCGAGTTGCGTGAACTGGCCGAGCCGCGCGTCTTCGACTACTTCGATTTCGTCACGCTGGACGCCGGCGAACGGCCGTTGCTGGCGCTGCTCGAGCATCTGCAGGGCAAACGCTCGCGCGCAGCGGCTGGTGCGCACCTTCGTGCGCGATCCCGGGCAAGCGACGGTGCGATTATCGGAACTGGATCGAGCCCGACATCGCCTTCGATGAAATCGGCACGCCAACCTGGGACGGGCTGCCGCTCGATCGTTACCTGTCGCTGCTCGACATGCTCAACCCGATGAACCGGCTGTGGAGCGACGGCCGCTGGAACAAGCTGACGGTCGCCCATGGCTGCTACTGGAAGAAATGCAGCTTCTGCGATGTCAGCCTCGACTACATCTCGCGCTACGACGCCGCGTCGTCCGAAGTGCTGGCCGATCGCATGCAGGCGATCATCGACGAGACCGGCCAGAGCGGCTTCCACTTCGTCGACGAGGCCGCACCGCCGAAATCGCTGAAGGCGCTCGCCGTCGAGATCAGACGCCGCGAGATGGCGGTCTCGTGGTGGGGCAATATCCGCTTCGAAAAATCGTTCACGCCCGAGTTGTGCCAGCCTGCTCGCCGACAGTGGCTGCATCGCGATCTCAGGCGGGCTGGAGGTGGCGTCCGACCGCCTGCTGCAAGCTGATGAAAAAAGGCGTTTCGGTCGACCAGGTGGCCCGCGTCACCAAGGCCTTTTCCGACGCAGGCATCCTGGTGCATGCCTACCTGATGTACGGCTTTCCGACACAGACGGTGCAGGACACCGTCGACGCCCTCGAATACGTGCGGCAGCTGTTTGCCAACGGCTGCATCCACAGCGGCTTCTTCCACCGCTTTGCCTGCACCGTGCATTCGCCGGTCGGCCTGCACCCGCACGACTATGGCGTCGAGCTGCAGGCGCTGCCGACCGGTCGCTTTGCAAAGAACGACATCGCCTTCATCGATCCGAGCGGCGTCGATCACGATGCCTTGGGCCTGGTGCTGAAGAAGGCGCTCTACAACTACATGCACGGCATCGGCCTCGAAGACGACGTGCGGCGCTGGTTCCCGTTCAAGGTGCCGCGGCCGACAGTGCCACGTTCGAGTATCGCGCGCGCGCTTGAGCTGACGGCCTGAGGTCATGGGATCCGCCGCCCCTGCCGCCAGACTGGCCCAGAAGCAAATGCTCGCCCGCGCCGTGGCTCTGCTGCAAAGCGGGCAGGATGCTCGTGCCGCCCAGACTCTGCAGGCGATCCTGAGTCGGTGGCCGCAACAGGCCGACGCCCTGCATTTTCTCGGCGTGCTACGGCATCGGCAGGGCGACAGCGAAAAGGGCCTGGCCCTGGTCCGCCGCGCCATCGAGAGCCTGCCGGCCGAACCGGGACCGTGGAACAACCTCGGCAATATCCTGTTCGCCTTGCATCGCTTCGAGCAGGCTGAACAGGCGTACCAGGAGTGTCTGCTGCGTCAGCCGGATTTCGGCGAAGCGCTCGGCAATCTGGCTGCCACCCAGTGCAGGCAGGGACGGATCAACGAGGCGGCGCAGCTTTACCGGCGCGCGCTGCAGGTGGATGCTGGCAATCCGATCTTGCTGCACCACCTCGCGGCCTGCAACGGTGAGTTGCCACCGGCTCGCGCCAGTGACGCCTATCTGAGTACGGTGTTCGACCGCGACGCCGACCAATTCGATCGCCATCTGCTGAGCTTGCAGTACCAGGCCCCCCAACAGCTGCTGAGTTGTGTACGGCAGCTGCTGCCAGTGCCGCAAGCGCGACTGGCGATTGCCGACCTGGGTTGCGGCACCGGCTTGTGCGGCGTTCTGGTTCGACCCTGGGCTGCACGTCTGGTCGGCTGCGACCTGTCGGCCGGCATGCTGGCGCAGGCACGCAAACGGGCGATCTACGACGAATTGCTGCAGGTCGAACTGGTCAGCTTCCTGCGCCGAAACGAGGCTTCTTTCGACGGCCTGATCTGCGCCGACACCCTGATCTATGTCGGTGACCTGTTCGATCTGGCCGCCGCAGCCGCGGGCGCGCTGCGCGGCAGCGGCTGGTTCGCCTTCACGGTTGAAACGCTCGCCGATCAAGCGGACGCGGCGCTGATCCTGCAAGCCAATGGCCGCTACGCCCACCAGCGCCGCCATGTCGACGCTGCACTGGCCGCTGCCGGATTGCAGATCGCGCAGTGCGTGGACTTCAATGTTCGCGTCGAGGCCGGCCAGGCGGTTCCAGCAATGGCGGTGGTTTGTCTGCAGACCGATGCAACCAATCGCTGAACACGCCTGCGCCAGTTCAATCCGGCGCCCTCGGCAACACCAACCACTGTTCCTCGACCTGTAGAAAACGCAGGCGTTGATCGAACACCGCTTGCAGCGCGTCCCGGGTTGCCGCGTCTTCGGGCGAGCCTTGATGCCTGACCTGGCCCGCGGCCATCACGATCAGGCAATCGGCCTGCAGTGCAATGTTCAGCTCGTGCAGCACGCTGACCACGGTGACGCCTGCTTTCACCTGACCATGCACCAGCGTGATCCAGTCGGCCTGGTGGGGTGGATCCAGATGACTCAGCGGCTCATCAAGAAGCAACACGCCGGCCTGCACAGCCAGCGCACGGGCCAGCAGGACCCGCTGCCGCTCGCCGCCCGACAAGGTGGCGAGCGCCCGACCGCGCCACTGCCAGCATTGCGTCTGCTGCATCGCCCGCTCGACCGCCGCCAGATCCGATGCCGCGGGTGGCGCCAGCCAGCCACGGTGCGGCAGGCGCCCGAGCATGACGACTTCATGAGCGGTCAGCCCATCGGCAAAACCTTCGCTTTGCCCCATCCAGGCCAGCTTGCGGGCCCGTTCGGCAGCTGGCCAATCGGTGAGCTTGCGGCCGTGCAGCAAGACCTGACCCTCGGTCGCCTGCAAGCCGGCCAAGGCCCGCAACAGGGTCGATTTGCCGGCACCATTGGGGCCGACGACCGCTGTCCACCTGCCAGCGCTGATCGCCAGTCGCAACGGACCGAGGATCTGAATGGACGACAGGTATACCGCCTGCCATTCGGCGCTGACCGCCGCAGTCGACTCGGCGGCGGTCACCGTTCGAGCACACCTGGCGGCCGGCTGTGCATCAGCCACAACAGATAACCGCCGCCCAGTACCGCGGTGATGACGCCGACCGGCAACTCCTGCGGCGCGATGACCCAGCGCGCAGTGACATCGGCGGCCAGCAGCAGCAGGCCTCCAGCAGCGGCCGACAACAGCAGCAGGGCGCCGTGTACCGCGTGGCCCAGGCTGCGAACCAGATGGGGGGCGACCAGGCCGACAAAGGCAATCAGACCAGCCTGCGCGACGGCGCCGGCCGTCGCCAATGACATGGTGGCAATCAGCAAGACGCGCACCAGACCGAGTTGCACGCCCAGGCTTCGTGCGGTCGACTCCCCGAGCGACAAGGCGTCGAGGGTGCGCCGTCCGGCCAGTGCGGCAATCAGGCAGACGATCAGCAGCAGCAGCAGCAACAACACGCCGTGCCAGTTGATGAAAGCGGTTGTTCCGAGCATGAAGGCCTGCATTGAACGCATGATCTGCGGCGTCGACAACAGAATCAGCTCCTTCACGGCACCGAGCACGACGCCGACCACGACGCCGGCCAGCAGCAACCGCAGCCCGTGCTGCATGCCCTTGGCCAGCGTCAACGTCAGCAGCACGGCAGCCGATGCACCGACAAAGGCAGCACCGGTCAGCCCGATCTGCGCCTGCCAGGCAGCCGTCGACTCACCGGTTGCGAACAGGGCCAATGCAATCGAGACGGCCAACGACGCGCCGGATGCGCTGCCCAACAGGTAGGGGTCGGCCAGCGGATTGCGAAACAGACCTTGTGCAATGGCGCCGCCGAGACCCAGTAATGCCCCGGTTGCCCAGGCACCCAGCGAGCGCGGCAGCCGGATCTCCCAGACGATTCGCGCCGTTGTCGCATCGTCGGCATCTGCCTGCCACGGCGGCGACCAACCGCTGCTGCCGATGGCCAGGCCGACCGCCACCAACAGAGCGGCCGCAATCAGCATCGCTGCGAGTGACCTCGACAGCGTCATCGCTGCTGCGCCGCTGTGGTGCCGGCGAGCGGCGACTCGACCAGTGCATGGTTGATGCAGCTGCTCAGCAACAGTGCCGCCTCGCCCATTCGCGGCCCGGCACGCGCGAGGATATCGCCCTCGCCTGTGCCGAAGCGGCACAGGCGGTTCTCGCGCAGCGCCTTGACGTGTTGCCATCCGGGGCGCGCAGCCAGGCTGGCCGCATCCCGGGCAGCGATCATGATCAGCTCGGGATCGGCGGCGACGACCAGCTCCGGATTGATCAACGGATACGGGCCGAGCCGTCCGGCCACGATGTTGCGCAAGCCCAGCCGGCGCATCGCTTCGCCGACAAACGATGTCTCGCTTGCCGCATACGGTCCGCTGGCCGCCTCGTAGTACACGCGTAACCCGCGTGCGGCCGGGTCGAGTTGCCCGACGGCCTGCTCGACCTGGGCCTGGATGCCGACCCAGACGGCCGGCGCCGCCTGCGAGCCGACCAGCTGCGCGACCTGATCGAGCACGCGTCGAACATCGCGTTCGCTGCGCGGCTCGAGTGCGACCACCGTGATGCCCAGTGTTTCGAGGCGCTCGACGATTCGCGACGAGATCGCGAGCAGCACCAGATCGGGCTTCAGGGCGACGATGCGTTCGACCTGCGCATCGTCGAGCCCGCCGAGTTTGGGCAATGCGTTGACCTGCGCCGGGAAATTGGAATGGCGGTCGGTGCCGACCAGTCGGGCGCAGGCGCCGAGCGCGCAAACGGTTTCGGTCAGCGACGGCAGCAGGCTGATGATGCGTTGCGCCGGCGCGGCCAGCCGCACCTCGACGCCGCGGTCGTCCCGTATCGCCAACGGCGCCTGCGCCCTGCACCGGCATCGCCGCATCGGCAGTCCGCGAGCGTGCTGACGCAGTGCCGACCAAGCAGCCAGCACGGTCGCCACCAGCTTGAGCAGACCTGCTCGAACGCCCTGCTCGCATCGACGCTACAAGCCGCTGCCCGACATATCGCAGGCCGATCCAGGCCTGTCGGCCAAGCCCCTGGTAGTCACGCACCGGCTGGACATCGCGGTCCGCCGGCATTGAGCAGCCTGGCCTCGATCTGCCATTGCAAGTCGAGTCGCCAGCGCGCTCGCAGATCGAGCGTGGTTTCGCTGGCCAGCTGAGCGCCCGACATCGGGCCGCGCGCCGAAAACCAGCACAGTGGCGCCGACGCTCCATGGGCCGGCCAACCCGTAGTCGACGCTGACGCTTGCCTGATGCGCCGCACGCCGGTTCAGCCTGACACCCGGTTCGCGAATCGGTCGCATCGAGCAGATCGGCCGACCGCGCGCAGTTTCCAGGCGCCGACTTCATGCGCGGCAGACGAGGCTGGCGCCTTGCAGCCTGGCCTGGTTGAGATTGCGCGCGCAGCCGAAATCGTAGGCCGGCGCCGGCAGGACAGAATTTTCGATCGGCTTCGTAGGCGATCAGCTTGCTCGACGCGGTTGCGAAAGACCGTGATCGCGGCTTCGCTGCGTTGATCGCGTCCAGTTCAAACCGGCTTCGATGCTTCGTCCGCGTTCGGGTTCGACCGTCGACACGCCATAGCCGGGATAGAACAGGTCGTTGAAGGTCGGTGCCCGAAAACTGGTACCGGCCAGCGCACGCGCACGCCATCCGCTCGCCAATTCGATGCTGTAGCCGATTCGACCCGTACCGACGCCACCGTAGATCGAGTTGTCATCGTGTCGCAGATCAGCCTGCAGCCACTTGGCGGCCGAAGCGCACGCTGTAACCGAGCACCAGTGCGTTGTTGCTTCGTGACAGCGGCGTCGTGAACGGCGTGCCCTCGACCTTCTCGACCAGCCGCTCGACTGCAACGACCAGTTGCTGGTCGCTGGACATATTGAAGCGCGTTCTGCCAGGTCGCCTGGTCGCGCCGGGTCAGAAATCGGTCGATGGTATTGCCACCGGCATCCGAATCGTCCTCGTTGCGCGACAGCTTTGAACTGACTGTTCCAGTTGCGCCCGAATTGGGCCGCGGTAGTCGAACGCCAGCAACCGAGTCTGCACACGGCTGTGAAAATCGGGGCTGTTGTCCTGCGCAAATGTCGGCGGCAGCAAACTCGCTGGCGTCGTAACGGGCATCGTTGCGGCTTTGCATTGCTTGCACGCCGATTCGCTGGTCCTGGGTCGGCGAAAAGCCGGCTGACAGATTCCATGCATTGCGCCTGAATCCGTCACGATCGGGGTTGAAATTGCCGAACAGGTCGCCGGGGCGAAGCGCCGAGACACCGCCGCTGCGTTCATGCGAAAGACCGAGGGCGTAGTCAAGACGCCCGGATCGGCCGCCCACCGACACATCGGCCAGTCGCGAACCGTAGCCCCCGACCGCAGCCCGGCGCTGAAACCTGCTGACCCTCGCTGCCCCGGCGGGTGAAGATCTGCACGACGCCGCCGACCGCGTCGGCACCGTACAGGCTCGACCCCGGCCCGCGCAGCACTTCGATGTGGTCGATCTGCGAAAGGCTGATCGATTCCAGCGCGGTCTGGCCAAGCGTGGCCGAACCGACCCGCACGCCATCGATCAGCACCACCGTGCTGCCGGCGCCCGATCCGCGGATCAACACGCTGGCGCTCTGGCCCGGCCCGCCGTTGCGCGACAACTGGACGCCGGCCTGCTGGCGCAGCAGATCCTCCAGCGTGGTTGCCGAACTGGCGCGGATCGTTGCGGACTCGATCAGCACCACATCGGCACTGATCTGTGACAAGGCTTGCGCCTTGCGGGTGGCGGTGACGACCACCGGGTCGAGCCGGGTCTGCGCCGTGGACGGCGGTTGAAAGAACGAACAGGGTCGACAACAAGGGCCATGCGGCCGCCAGCCAATGGCGCTCGGCGCACCTGGACAAGAAAAGATCTCATGGAAAAGGACTCTCGGCAAATGCCCGCATCCGCTTCCCCGCAGATGTTGGCGACAAGGCTGCCCCGAACGAGCAGCCGCAGTCTGGCCGGTATCCGGGCTGGCGGACCAACCCACGCGACCTTCCCAGGGCCGGGCCCCAGTGGCATGTACGCATGAGCAGAAACATCGACAAGCGATATCTTCGTCCGCTGACCGTTGCGGGGGCAGCGCAGGCTGGCAGCCGGCCCGTGGGGCGGCGTCCTCCTGCTTCCCGTTTAACTGCACCGGCGTGAACGCCGGCGCGAGCACCAAACGCGATCGAGTCTAGCAGTCGAGCTCCGACGCCGCCGATCGTTTCGTTGGTCCGGTTCGCGTGGCCCGGGCTGGCGCGCCTACAATCTGCTGGCATGCCCGCCCGGGGTGCCGCCGGAGAAACAAGCGCAGCCCATGTCAACACTGGAAGACCTCGCCGATCGGGTCGAGCGGCTGCTGCTTCGCCACAGCGAGCTCAAGCGCACCAACGGCCTGCTCGAGCAGCAGCTTGCCGCGCTCGGCCATGAGCGCGACAGCCTGCAAGCTGCGACTGAATGCCGCGCGCGGCCGGATCGACGCCCTGCTCGATCGGCTGCCGACGAGATCCACCGGGCCGAGCCCGCCGGCGATGCCGACGACATCGCGGCGGCCGCACAGGAGGACGGCAAGCCATGAAGCAGATGGAAGTGACGATCATGGGCCAGAGCTATGTGCTCGGCTGCCCCGACGGCGGCGAGGCGGCGCTGCTCGATGCGGTGAGCCAGGTCGACCGCGAAATGAGCGCCATCCGCGACGCCGGCAAGGTCAAGGCGCGCGAGCGGATCGCCGTGCTGGCAGCCCTCAATCTCGGCTATCAGCTGGCCATGCGACCGGCCGCCAGAAGCGAGCCGGCGCTCGCCGCAGACCGCAATCGGACGATTCGTCGGCGCCCAGCGTCGACATCGACGGACCTGGTCCGCCGTCTCGACGATGTACTCGGCGAAGACGGACGATTGTTCTGATCCGGCAGGCGCCGGTCGCATGCGCCTTAGAATGGATCCTGTCCGTCGCATCTGCGTGGGTTTTATATTTCCTTGAACCGATGCTCTCGCGAGCAAGGGCTTGGAATATCGCTCGGTTGGTGTGATCGTCTCGCGTCAGATGAACCCGAAGCCGAGCTGACCTCGCCCACCTGAACCCTGGGTTCAGGAATGCGGCCCACGGTTTGCGGCGGACACCTTCCCCGTCCTCCTGCCGATTTCAGGCTGACCGCTGCGACCCATGCGTCACTGGCTGATGAAGAGCGAGCCTTCCGAGAGCTCGATCGACGATCTCGAGCGCGCGCCGCGCAGACCTGCCGTGGACCGGCGTGCGCAGCTACCAGGCGCGCAATTTCATGCGCGACGAGATGCAGATCGGCGACGGCGTGCTGTTCTACCATTCGTCGTGCCCGCAGCCCGGCATTGCCGGCCTGGCGCGGGTGGCCAGCGCAGCCTATCCGGACGCCAGCCAGTTCGATCCGGCAAGCCCCTATTTCGACCCGAAATCGAGCCTCGACGAGCCGCGCTGGCTGCATGTCGACGTCGAGCTTCGTCGCAAAGACCCGGCTGCTGTCGCTGGCCGAAATGCGCAGCGCGCCGGAGCTGGCCGAGATGCTGGTGCTGCGCCGCGGCAACCGCCTGTCGATCACGCCGGTGCAGCCGGCCGAATGGCGCGCCGTGCTGAAACTGCTGGGGGCGACTTGGCCCTCGGCCTAGAGTGGCAACTCGATCGCCGAACTGCTGCTGCTCGGATCGGTTACCGGATTCCTGGCCGGTCTGCTCGGCGTCGGCGGCGGCATGATGATGGTGCCGTTCATCACGCTGCTGCTGACGGTCAAGGGCTTTCCCGCCGAGCACATCATCAAGATGGCGGTCGCCACATCGCTGGCCACGATCTGCTTCACGTCGGTCTCGTCGGTGCGCGCCCAGCATGCGCGCGGCGCGGTGCGCTGGGACATCGTCCGGCTGCTGGCGCCGGGCATCGTCGTCGGATCGATGCTCGGCGCGCAGATCGCGAAATGGCTGCCGTCCAGTGCGATGGCGCTGTTTTTCGCGCTGTTCGTCGGCTTCTCGGCGACCCAGATGCTGCTCGACCTGAAGCCGCACGCGAGCCGGCAGTTGCCGCAGCCGCCGGGCATGGTCGCCGCCGGCGGCTTGATCGGTCTGCTGGCGGCGCTGGTCGGCGCCGGCGGCGCCTTCATCTCGGTGCCGTTCATGGTCGCCAGCAACGTCGCGATCCACAAGCGCGGTGGGCACCTCGGCCGCGCTCGGCTTTCCGATCGCGCTCGCCGGCACGCTCGGTTATGTGATTGCCGGCTGGTCACTCGACCGACATGCCGCCGGGCACGCTTGGCTTTCTCTATCTGCCGGCACTGCTCGTGGTCTCGCTGGCCAGCGTGACCACCGCGCCGATCGGCGTGCGACCGCGCACCGGCTGAACGTCAGGCACCTCAGGCGCTGTTCGCGCTGCTGCTGTTCGGGCTGGCCGGCTATATGCTCTACAAGGGCCTGCAGTAGGCCTGACGACGGCCCGGTGGCGGCTCAGCGCCTGTCGAAGCGGATGCTGGCCAGCGCGGCCTGATTGCCGCCGCGGCGCATCGCGTGCTCGAGCGCCGTCGGCGGCAGCAGCGAACAGCGTCGGCGATGTCCGCGCCGTGTGCGGATAGCTGGCCACGCCCACCGATACCGTGAAGCCATGAGGCGTCCTCATCGAGACGCACGGTTTCGGCTGGCGCAGCGCCGCACGCAGGCGCTCGGCCCGCGCATGGGCGGTCGGCCAGCCCGACACCGGCGAACAGCACCATGAAGCGTGTTCGCATCGAGCTGCAACACGGCGTCCAGCGCGCCGCAACCGGCGTGCAGCAACCGCTCGACCACGTCCGCGATCGCCGATCGGCACGTGCGCCGTGGCGGGCCAGGTCGGGCTCGAATCGATCGACGCCCAACGATACAAGAGCGAAAATTCGCGATGCTCGCGCGCCGACAGTTCGACGTTCGCGCCGATAGCTGATCGTCGAATCTGCGGCGGGCGGCATCGACCACGGGTCGCCGACATTCGCGGCGCAACTGGTCCTGATCGACCTCGCCCGCAGCCGCGCGAGCGGGTCGGGCAGACCATCGAGCCGCGCGGCATGGCGTCGGCACCATCGATTTCGCCGTCCGGGCATGCCGATTCAAGCCAGATGCTGCAGAACAAATGGGGCATGTGCTCATCGACGACAGCCAGCCTGTGCTGATACAGCGAGAAATGGCGCAACTGGCCGTCGATCCTGACGGCCAGCGACTGGCTTGCGAGGGCTGGCGCAAGCGGGTGATTGGCTGCAACGGTGCCGGGTTCTGTCGCAGCGTCCCGGCGCAGGTGCGAGGTTCAGCCATTCGGCAACCTCGTGGCCGACGATCGTGAGCCGGTAGTCGCCCGAACAGATCGGCCATGCGTCTGGTTGGCGAACAGACAGCGGCCGTTGGCCGCCTCCTGGATGCACAGACCGGCAGGCAGCTTGCCCAGCAGCGTGATCAGCGCCGTGCCGAGCGCACCGGGCTGCAGGCCGAGCCGACGTTCCAGCTCAGGCGCTGTTTCGAAGGCCAGATCAGCCACGGCAGGGCCACTTCCGGCTGGCTGCCGCAATCGTCCGGCACCGACATGATGAAGCGGCAAATCGTGGTTGCGGTCGGCATGCGCAACCATATGGATCGCGCCGCCGCTTGGCAAGCAGCCAGGCGTCCGCCGACCGGCCGCCCCCCTAGCTTGCGGTGGCATGGCGCCCGACTGCGCGCTCAAAGCCGCTGCGCGCACCCAGCCGGAAACCGACGCCAGCGCCTCGTCGAGCCTGGCCGGGTCGGTGCCGCCGGCCATCGCGATGTCGGCCTTGCCGCCACCCTTGCCGCCGACCTGCTGGGCGACGAAGTTGACCAGCTCGCCGGCCTTCAGCTTGCCGATGCTGTCGGCGGTGACGCCGGCGGCAAGCTGAACCCGCCCGCCATCGACCGCGGCCAGCACGATCGCCGCGGTCTTCAGCTTGTCCTTCAGCTTGTCGAGCGTCTCGCGCAGGGTCTTGTGCATCGGCGCCGTCGAGGCGCGCCGCCAGCACCCGCAGCCCACCGACATCGACCGCCGCCGCCATCAACTCGTCGCCCTTGCTCGAAGCCAGCTTGCCCTTGGTCGCCGCCAGCTCCTTCTCGAGCAGGCGCAGTTGATCCTGCAGCTGGGCCAGGCGCGCCGGCACTTCGGCCGGTGCGCTCTTCAGGCTGCCCGCCAACTGGCTGACGGTGGATTCGAGCCGCTGCAGATAGGCCAGCGCGTTGTCGCCGGTGATCGCCTCGATGCGGCGCACGCCGGCCGCCACGCCGCTTTCGGCGACCACCTTGAACAGGCCGATGTCGCCGGTGCGCTGCACATGGGTGCCGCCGCACAGCTCGCGGCTGCTGCCGATGTCGAGCACCCGCACCTCGTCGCCGTATTTCTCGCCGAACAGCATCATGGCGCCGAGCTTCTGCGCCTCGTCGATCGGCACGCACGCGCGACTTCGGTCGCGCGTATTGGCCAGGATCTCGGCATTGACCTTGACCTCGACCTCGCGGATCTGCGCTTCGGTCATCGGCGCGTTGTGGGCGAAGTCGAAGCGCGTGCGCTCGGCATCGACCAGCGAGCCCTTCTGCTGCACATGCTGCCCGAGCACCTCGCGCAAGGCCTTGTGCATCAGGTGGGTGACGCTGTGGTTGCGCATCGTGCGCGCGCGGCGCTCGGCGTCGACCCGGGCCACGAAGCATGTCGCCGACCCGGACCACGCCTTCGGTGACCCGGCCCTGGTGGCCGAAAACGGCCGCCTGCACCTTGATCGTATCCTCGACGATGATGCGGGTGCCAGGATTGCGCAGTTCGCCGGTATCGCCGACCTGACCGCCGCTTTCGGCGTAGAACGGCGTGTGGTCGAGCACGACGACGACATCGTCGCCGGCAGCCGCCTGCTCGACCGGCGTGCCGTCGACATACAGCGCGACGACGCCGGCCTGCTCGTGGATCAGCTCCTCATAGCCATGGAAGTGCGTCGCCTCGCCGGCTGTATTCGAGTCCGGCCGCCATCTTGAACTTGCCGGCGGCGCGCGCCTGCTCGCGCTGGCGCGCCATCGCCGCATCGAAGCCCGCGGTATCGACGCTGACGCCGCGCTCGCGGCAGACATCGGCGGTCAGGTCGAGCGGAAAGCCGTAGGTATCGTGCAGCTTGAAGGCGACCTCGCCGTCGATCCGGCCGGCGCCCGCGGCGAGCGCCGCATTCGAGGATTTCCATGCCGTTGGCGATCGTCTGGAAGAAGCGCTCCTCTTCCTGGCGCAGCACGTCGGTGACGCGCTTGCTGCTTGCTGGCGCAGTTCGGGATAGGCCTCGCCCATCTCGGCGACCAGCGCCGCCACCAGCTGGTGGAAGAACGGCTGGCGCGCGCCGAGCTTGTAGCCATGGCGGATCGCCCGCCGGGTGATCCGGCGCAGCACGTAGCCGCGCCCCTCGTTGCCGGGAATCACGCCGTCGGCGACGATGAAGCTGCAGGCACGGATGTGGTCGGCAATCACCTTCAGCGACGGACTGTCGCGGCCGGCGGCCTGCAGCAGCGCGCGGCCGGCATCGGTCGATGCAGGCCTGGCCGACCACTTCCCGGGCGGCGTCGAGCAGGTTGACGAAGGTGTCGATCTCGTAGTTGCTGTGCACATGCTGCAGCACCGCGGCCAGCCGCTCCAGTCCCATGCCGGTATCGACGCTCGGCTTGGGCAGCTTGTGCATCACGCCCGCCTCGTCGCGGTTGAACTGCATGAAGACGTTGTTCCAGATCTCGATGTAGCGATCGCCGTCTTCATCGGGCGAGCCCGGCGGGCCGCCGGCGATCTCCGGCGCCGTGGTCGTAGAAGATCTCGGTGCACGGGCCGCAGGGGCCGGTATCGCCCATCATCCAGAAATTGTCCGAGGCGTAGCGCGCGCCCTTGTTGTCGCCGATGCGCACGATGCGCTCGGCCGGCACGCCGATCGTCTTGTTCCAGATCTCGTAGGCCTCGTCGTCCTCGGCATAGACCGTGACCCACAGCTTGTCGGCCGGCAGCTTGAAGACCTCGGTCAGCATTTCCCAGGCGTAGACGATCGCATCGCGCTTGAAATAGTCGCCGAAGCTGAAATTGCCCAGCATCTCGAAGAAGGTATGGTGGCGCGCCGTGTAGCCGACGTTCTCGAGGTCGTTGTGCTTGCCGCCGGCACGGATGCATTTCTGGCTGGTCGTGGCGCGGCTGTACGGGCGCTTGTCGAAGCCGAGGAAGACATCCTTGAACTGGTTCATCCCGGCGTTGGTGAACAGCAGCGTCGGGTCGTCGCCGGGAATCACCGGACTGCTGGCGACGACGGTGTGGCCCTTCGATTCGAAGAATCGGAGGAACTGGCTGCGGATCTCGGAGGCTTTCATGCCGGGGCTTTCGATGGACTGTGCGCCGCGGCCGATGGCCGCCGAGAGCCGAATTTTACCGGGCGGCCCGATCGGTCGCCGGGCGCAGGGCATCAACTGTGTACCGCGTATTCGCTCGGCCGCGCGCAGCCCGCTCACGCGTCATCGTCGTTGGCAGCTGGCGCGCCACGCGTGGACCGGCCGCGCGAAGAGGTCACCCTGCTTCAGCTGTCGGCTGGCCTGTGACATGGCCTTTTGCAGCAAGGCTGCGGCATCGTTGCCATCCTCCGGATAGCGCGCGATGCCGATGCTGACCGCCAAGCCGATCGGCTGACCGCCGAGCATGAACGGCCGCCGCGCCGCGGCCAACAGCTTGGCGACCACGCCTTCGACATTGGCCGCGCTGTCGACCCACGACAACAGCACCGCGAAATTGTCGCGCTTCGAGTGCGGCGACGACATCGCTGGCGCGCAGGCAAGATCGCAGACGCACCGCCAGCTTGCGCCGCAGCACCGCCGCCGCTTCGTCGCCGAGGCGTTGCAATGTGGCGGCGATGCCGTCGACACTGAGCACCAGCGCCGCCATCGGCGCCGGTTCACGCTCGCGCAGCGCCAGCAGATGGTTCATGTGTTCAAGCAGTTGCTGGCGGTGCGGCAGCCCGGTGCTCAGATCGGTCGAATAGGCGTGGCGCGCCTGCTGACCCACCCGATGCCGCATCACCGCGGCGCGCAGGCGCAGACCGGCTCGATGGCTGCAGCAGTTCGGCGTCGGACAGGATGTCCTGCACGCCGCACTCGATCGCGGCCAGCCAGTGCGTCGGGCACTCGCGTCGCCGGTGATCGCGCCGGTCAGACTGGACGGCATACAAGGACGACCGGCTTGCGGGCGGCGAGCAAGCGACCAGTCGGCGTCGTCGTCGCGGCTCGGCGGCAACAGCGTCGAGCAGCACCAGATCGACTTCCTGGTGTTCGATCTAGTTCTTCGAAGTCGGCCGCATCGCCATCGACGAAATCGAACGGCGCACCCATGCCCTGCGCGCAGTGCCGTCGCGCACCGCGTCAGACAAGCGCGGGGCAACACAACAAGCCGATTCGCGCCGAAAAATCCATTCGGTGTCCATTGCTCGACCAAATAGACGTCCTCACCGCTGTGCTCAGTCGGCCCGGGATGATGTGCAGATTCAACCACAAGGCGAATCGCGAGTTCCGCCATGCAGAATCAGGCCGATCTGCACGAAAATGCGCCGATGAAGAACCAAGACCACGAAGTCGCCCTCGATCCAGGTTCTCGAACGCTGTTTTGCGTTGCTCGATGTGCTCGCATCGTATCCCGGACCCGGTTCCGCTGAAACTGATCAGCGAGCAAACCGGCCTGCACCCATCGACCACGCATCGCATCCTCAACGACCTGACGATCGGCCGCTTCGTCGACCGCCCGCAGGCGGGCAGTTATCGGCTCGGCATGCGGCTGCTCGAACTCGGCAACCTGGTCAAGGCCCGGCTCGACGTGCGCGATGCGGCGATCGGCCCGATGCGCGAACTGCACAAGCTGACCCATCAGCCGGTCAACCTGTCGATGCGCCAGGGCGACGAAATCGTCTATATCGAGCGCACCTACAGCGAACGCTCGGGCATGCAGGTGGTGCGCGCGGTCGGCGGCCGCGCGCCGCTGCACCTGACTTCGGTGGGCAAGCTGTTCCTGGCCCACGACGACCCGCAGCGCGTGCGCGCCTATGCCACCCGCACCGGCCTGGCCGGCCACACGCGCAACAGCATCACCGATCTGCCGGCTCTCGAACGTGAACTGGCGAAGGTCACGAGCCACGGCACGGCGCGCGACGACGAAGAACTCGAACTCGGCGTGCGCTGCATGGCTGCCGGCATCTTCGACGACCAGGCACGGCTGGTCGCCGGCCTGTCGATTTCAGCGCCGGCCGACCGGCTTGCAGGAGGAATGGCTGGGCGCGCCTGAAGGCCACCGCGAGCCAGATTTCTGCAGCGCTCGGCCACCGCGCCCGCCACACCGACCTGACCAGGGACAACGCAACCGTTGTCGGCGCAGCGCGCTGGCGGCGCAGGTATCAGGACGTCAGTTTCGGCACTTGAACACCTGACTGTCAGGCGCCATCGAGACGCCAGGCAACGAGTCGGTCAGCCACCGCCGCACCCGCTCGGCGTCGCCGAGCCGCGAATATTTGCCGGCTGAATCGAGAAATACCATGATCAGCTTGCGGCCTGCCAGCCTGGCCTGCATCACCATGCAACGCCCCGCCTCGGAGATATAGCCGGTCTTCTGCAGGCCGATCTCCCAGCTCGGATTGAGCACCAGGCTGTTGGTCGTGCGGTACTGCAGCTGCCGGTCGCCGACGCTGAACCGCATATTCGGGCGAGGTCGACAGCTCGCGGATGATCGGGTGCCGGTAGGCCGTCTTGACCAGCGTCGCCAGATCCCGGGCACTCGACTGGTTCTGGCTCGACAGGCCGGTCGGGTCGTTGAACCGCGTATCGGCCATCTGCAGCTCGCGCGCCTTGCGGTTCATCGCGGCGACAAACGCCGGCAGACCGTTCGGATAGTGGCGGCCCAGCGCATGGGCGGCGCGGTTCTCGCTCGACATCAGCGCCAGATGGAGCATTTCGCCGCGGGTCAGCTGGGTGCCGACGCGCAAGCGCGAGCGGCTGTTCTTCTCGGTATCGACATCCTCATCGGTGACCGTCAGGATTTCGTCGGGCGGCAGACCCGCTTCGACGACCACCAGCGCGGTCATCAGCTTGGTGATCGACGCGATCGGCAGCACGGCCATCGGGTTCTTGCTGAACAGGACCTCGTTGGTATCCTGATCGAGCACCAGCGCGACGCTCGATTTCAGGTCGAGTGCATCGTTGGTCTGGTGCAGGCCGTAGAGTCTGGCCGAACGACGGCGATCGCCGGTTCGATGCGCACCGGCGCAGACCGGACGACCCGGCGCGAACTGCGCACGCTGCCGCGCCTTGGCCTTGTGCGCCTGCGCGCACGCTCTTCGAGGCAACCGGCCTTCTTCCCTGACGCACCGGCGAACGCCGGCGCTGATGCGCCCGATCAGTGCCATGCCGGCCACCATCGAACAAATTGATACGAACTTGCTCAATGCGTGCACGCCGTCCCCCGGAAAATTCAGTTCAGCCAGTGTAGAGCATCAGAAAAATGCACGCAAGATCAAAAACTTACCCGACGTTCCTAAAGTGAACAATCGAGCAATGTCAGTTTGTGACATTTAACCCTGGGCCGGCACCCGTTCGGTCTTGCTGTGCAGCTTGTTCAACGCCGCCAGATAGGCTTTGGCGGAGGCCACGACGATGTCGGGATCGGATCCGACGCCATTGACGACCCGGCCGCCGTGCTGCAGCCGCACCGTCACCTCGCCTTGCGATTCTGTACTGCCCGAGGTGATCGCGTTGACCGAATAGAGCAGCATTTCGGCGCCACTTGCCGACTCGCGACTCGATCGCCTTCAGGCTGGCATCGACCGGGCCGTTGCCGATCGCTCTCGGCATGGTGCTCGACGCCGCCGGCCGCAGAACGCCACCTTGGCATGCGGGCGCTCGCCGGTCTCCGAATGCTGCGACAGCGACAGCAACTGGTAATGGTCGTGCGCCGCGGCAGTGGCCTCGTCCATCACCAGCGCGGTGATGTCCTCGTCGAAGATCTCGCTCTTGCGATCGGCCAGCTCCTTGAAGCGCGCGAACGCGGCATTGACCTCGGCCTCGGACTCCATGTCGATGCCGAGGTCCTGCAGACGCTGCTTGAAGGCATTGCGCCCGCTCAGCTTGCCGAGCACGATCTTGTTGGCGCTCCAGCCGACATCCTCGGCGCGCATGATCTCGTAGGTGTCGCGCGCCTTCAGCACGCCGTCCTGGTGGATGCCCGATGCATGCGCAAACGCATTGGCGCCGACCACCGCCTTGTTCGGCTGGACGACGAAGCCGGTGGTCTGCGAGACCATGCGCGAGGCCGGAACGATGTGCGAGATGTCGATGCCGAGGTCGAGCCCGAAATAGTCGCGCCGCGTGCGCACCGCCATCACGACCTCTTCGAGCGAACAGTTGCCGGCGCGTTCGCCGAGGCCGTTGATCGTGCACTCGACCTGGCGCGCGCCGCCGATCATCACGCCGGCCAGCGAATTGGCCACCGCCATGCCGAGGTCGTTGTGGCAATGCACCGACCAGACCGCCTTGTCCGAATTGGGAATCCGCTCGCGCAGGCTGCGAATGAACTTGCCGTACAGCTCGGGCACCGCGTAGCCGACGGTATCGGGGATGTTGATCGTCGTCGCGCCTTCGTCGATCACCTGCCTCGAGCACGCGGCACAGGAAATCCGGATCCGATCGGTAGCCGTCTTCGGGCGAGAACTCGACATCGCCGTTCAGGTTGCGGGCGAACCGGGTCGACAGCCGGGCCTGCTCGAACACCTGGTCCGGCGTCATGCGCAGCTTCTTTTCCATGTGCAGGCGCTGGTCGCCAGAAACAGGTGCAGGCGGGTCGAGTGACCGCCTTCCAGCGCCTGCGCGGCCAGCGTGATGTCGCGGTCGTTGGCGCGCGCCAGCGAACACACCGTGCTGTCCTTGATCGCCAGCGCGATGGCACGCACGGCTTCGAAATCGCCGTTCGACGAGGCCGCGAATCCGGCCTCGATCACATCGACCTTCAGCCGCTCGAGCTGGCGAGCGATGCGCAGTTTTTCGTCCTTGGTCATCGAAGCGCCGGGCGACTGCTCGCCATCGCGCAAGGTGGTGTCGAAGATGATCAGCTTGTTGCCGTTGCTCATGAAACTCTCCGCGGTGAAGCGCAAAAACAAAAAGCCCGCTGCAAATGCAAGCGGGCCGTTGGAACGAAAACGATTGGACGTGAACGATCAGCGAGCCCGGGGCACCTCTAGGCAGTAGCGGTAGCAGGATCGCGCTGACGAAGTTCATGGCGCGGAATATTAGCACGCAGGACGGCAACTCGTGCATCAGCGATGCAGGCCTTCTTCCTCGGGCTCGTCGGTCGACGTGGCGATCACGCTGACCGGCCGGCCCTTGGCGCGCCTCCAGACGTAGACCGCATAGCCGGAGAAGCCGTAGATGCAGAAGATCGCGAACAGCACCAGCGGCGGATGGACGTTGATCAGCGCGATGCCCAGCGCAATCGCGACGATCACGATGAACGGCACCGAGCGCTTCAGGCTCAGGTCCTTGAAGCTGTAGAACGGCACGTTGGTGACCATCGTCAGGCCGGCATACAAGGTCATCGCGAACGCCGTCCAGACCAGCCAGGGGCCTTCGCGCGCGCCCTTGAACCCGAGGTCGTCGAGCACCCAGACGAAGCCCATCACCAGCGCCGCCGCAGCCGGACTCGGCAGGCCCTGGAAGAAGCGCTTGTCGACGACCGACAGGTTGGTGTTGAAACGCGCCAGGCGCAACGCAGCACAAGCGCAGTAGACGAAGGCGGCGACCCAGCCGAGCTTGCCCAGGCCCTTCAGACGCCCATTCGTAGACGATCAGCGCCGGCGCCGCACCGAACGACACCATGTCGGACAGGCTGTCCATCTGCTCGCCGAAGGTGCTCTGCGTATTGGTCAGCCGGGCGACCCGGCCGTCCAGGCTGTCGAGCACCATCGCGCAGAAGACGCCGATCGCCGCCTGCTCGAAGCGACCGTTCATCGCCATCACGATCGCATAGAAGCCGCCGAACAAGCGCCGCCAGCGTGAACAGGTTGGGCAGCACGTAGATGCCCTTGCGGCGGGGTCGGGCCGGTGGATCGTCCGGCGATGGATCGTTCATGGGCGGAGGATACAACAGCGGCGTCCAGGCCAGCCGTCGGTCGGACGCTGCCGTCGCAGACCAGTGCCAAATCGGCGACGCAGCTCCTGGCGAGTGCAGCGTCGCAACTGGTCGGATGCCCGGACTCAGAGGAGGCGCCGAGGCGCCTTCAGGCTCGGCGGCGGCGGACACGCAGCGATCGGCCACTCGCCGGCTGCGGCCTGCGCTCAGCGTTTGTCGGCCGCAGCGGCCTGCGCCGTCGAAGCAGAGCCCTGCCGAAGCAAACGCCGCCTCAGTTGCGGCTCTTGTCGACCAGCTTGTTGGCCTTGATCCACGGCATCATCGCGCGCAGTTTCTCGCCGACGACCTCGATCTCGTGCTCGGCAGTCAGGCGGCGGCGCGACAGCAGCGTCGCCGCGTTGGCGCGGTTTTCGAGGATGAAGTTCTTCGCGTATTCGCCGGTCTGGATGTCCTTCAGAACGTCGCGCATCACCTTCTTCGTCTCGTCGGTGATGATCCGCGGCCCGGTCACGTACTCGCCGTACTCGGCGTTGTTCGAGATCGAGTAGTTCATGTTGGCGATGCCGCCTTCGTAGATCAGGTCGACGATCAGCTTCAGCTCGTGCAGGCACTCGAAATAGGCCATCTCGGGCGCATAGCCGGCCTCGACCAGCGTCTCGAAACCGGCCTTGATCAGTTCGACCGTGCCGCCGCACAGCACGGCCTGCTCGCCGAACAGGTCGGTCTCGGTCTCTTCGCGGAAATTGGTCTCGATGATGCCGGCCTTGCCGCCGCCGTTGGCCGCCGCATAGCTCAGCGCCAGGTCACGCGCCTTGCCCGACTTGTCGGCATGCACCGCGATCAGGTGCGGCACGCCGCCGCCTTGCGTATAGGTGTTGCGCACCGTGTGGCCCGGCGCCTTCGGCGCCACCATCCAGACGTCGAGGTCGTCGCGCGGAACGACTTGTCCGTAGTGGACGTTGAAGCCGTGCGCAAAGGCCAGCGAAGCGCCTTCCTTGATGTTCGGCGCGATGTCGTTGGTGTAGACCGAGGCGATCTGCTCGTCGGGCAGCAGGATCATCACCACGTCGGCGCTCTTCACCGCATCGGCAACCTCGGCGACCTTCAGTCCGGCCTTGCCGACCTTGTCCCAGCTGGCGCCGCCGCGGCGCAGGCCGACGATGACCTTGCAGCCGCTGTCGTTCAGGTTCTGCGCGTGCGCATGGCCCTGCGAGCCGTAGCCGATGATGGCGACATTCTTGCCCTTGATCAGGCTCAGGTCGGCGTCCTTGTCGTAATAAACCTTCATGTGTTCTCTCCAGAAAATGGATGGGTCTTGAAATCAATTGGCCGCCGCGGATCCGGCTTGGCCGGTCCGCCGGCGGCGCGCCCTCGATCGGGTGCGCCGCAAGCGCTACGGGGGTGGTGTCAAACTCTCAGGATGCGCTCGCCGCGGCCGATGCCGCTGGTGCCGGTGCGCACGGTTTCCAGGATGGCGCTGCGGTCGATGGCGACGATGAAGGCGTCGAGCTTGCTCGAGTCGCCGGTCAGCTCCATCGTGTAGCTCTTCTCGGTCACGTCGATGATGCGGCCGCGAAAGATGTCGGCCATGCGCTTCATCTCGTCGCGCTCCTTGCCGACCGCGCGAACCTTGATCAGCATCAGTTCGCGTTCGGTGAACGAGCCTTCGGTCAGGTCGACCACCTTGACGACCTCGATCAGCCGGTTCAGGTGCTTGGTGATCTGCTCGATCACCTCGTCCGAACCCGAAGTGACGATCGTCATCCGCGACAGCGACGGATCCTCGGTCGGCGCGACGGTCAGGCTCTCGATGTTGTAGCCGCGGGCGGAAAACAGGCCGACGACGCGCGACAGCGCGCCGGGCTCGTTCTCGAGCAGCAGGGCAATGATGTGTTTCATGATGATGTTGGCGCGCTCTTCAGGCGGCCGGCGGTAACCGGCAAGCCCTTGGCCACGCTTTGAACTGGATTGGTTGAATCGATCGGTCCGCAGTCTTCGAACAGGCTTTCAGCCGTCGAGCGGCAGCGTGCGGTAACGCGCTGACGCAGCGGCTGTCCGCCGGCTCAGAGGTCTTCGGACCCCAGCAGCATTTCGCTGATGCCCTTGCCGGCCTTGACCATCGGCCAGACGTTTTCGGTCGGATCGGTGCGGATATCGAGAAACACCGTGCGGTCCTTCAGCCGGATCGCCTCGCGCAATGCGCCCTCGACATCCGACGGCCGCTCGATCTTCATGCCCGACATGGCCGTAGGCCTCGGCCAGCTTGACGAAATCGGGCAGCGCATCCATGTAGCTGTGCGAATAGCGGCCGCCGTAGTCGATCTGCTGCCACTGCCGCACCATGCCGAGATAGCGGTTGTTCAGCGAGATCATCTTCACCGGCGTGTTGTACTGCAGGCAGGTCGACAGCTCCTGGATGCACATCTGGATCGAGCCTTCGCCGGTGATGCAGAACACATCGGCATCGGGCTTGGCCAGCTTGATTCCCATCGCATACGGCAGGCCGACGCCCATCGTGCCGAGGCCGCCCGAATTGATCCAGCGTCGCGGCTCCTCGAAGCGGTAGTACTGCGCCGCCCACATCTGGTGCTGACCGACGTCGGAGGTGATGTAGGCGTCGCTGTCCTTGGTCAGCTCCCACAGCTTCTCGACGACATACTGCGGCTTGATGACCTCGGTGCTGCCCTTGTACTGCAGGCAGTCGCGCTTGCGCCAGTCGGCGATCTCGTTCCACCAGGCCGACAGCGCGGCGCTGTCCGGCGACAGGCGGCTTTCCTTGATCTGGGCGATCAACTCCTGCAGCACCTCCTTGACGTCGCCGACGATCGGGATATCGACCTTGACGCGCTTGGAGATCGACGACGGGTCGATGTCGACATGGATGATCTTGCGCTCGACCGACGCAAAGTGTTTCGGATTGCCGATCACCCGGTCGTCGAAGCGCGCGCCGACGGCCAGCAGCACGTCGCAGTGCTGCATCGTCATGTTGGCTTCGTAGGTGCCGTGCATGCCGAGCATGCCGAGGAATTTCGGATTGCTGGCTTCGATCGCGCCCGAGCCCCATCAAGGTATTGGTGCACGGGAAGCCGAGCATCGCGACCAGTTCGCGCAGTTCGGCGCGCGGCATTGGCCAGCACGACGCCGCCGCCCGAATAGATGTACGGCCGCTTGGCGGCCAGCAGCAGCTGCACCGATTTGCGGATCTGCCCGCCATGGCCCTTGCGCACCGGGTTGTACGAGCGCATCTCGACGCTCGCGGGGTATTCGAAGACCGCCTTGCTCAGCGAGACGTCCTTCGGAATGTCGACCACCACCGGCCCGGGCCGACCGCTGCGCGCGATGTGGAACGCCTTCTTCAGCGTGACCGCGAGCTGGGCGACATCCTTGACCAGGAAGTTGTGCTTGACGATCGGGCGCGTGATGCCGACGGTGTCGCACTCCTGGAAGGCATCGAGACCGATCGCGGCGGTCGGCACCTGCCCGGTGATGATCACCATCGGAATCGAATCCATGTAGGCGGTGGCGATGCCGGTCACCGCATTGGTCACGCCGGGGCCCGAGGTGACCAGCGCAACGCCGACTTCGCCGGTGGCGCGCGCATAGCCGTCGGCAGCGTGAACGGCGGCCTGTTCATGGCGCACCAGAACATGCTCGATCGTCTGCTGCTTGTACAGCGCGTCGTAGATGTAGAGGACGGCACCGCCCGGGTAGCCCCAGAGGTACCTGACGTTCTCGGCCTGCAGGCGCGAACGAGGATTTCGGAGCCGTTGATTTCTTCGGAGGGGGATCGTGCGGAGGCGACGCAGTGGCGCGCTTGATTTCCGCGGCAGACATGTCCATGTTGAACCTTTGTGAATTTCTCTGACGAAAAACCATTGGTGCACCTTCGTTCGCCTTCGTGGGGCGGCTCCGGTACCGGGGTGGTCATCGGCCAGCCATCCAGGTCGGACGGACTTGCCTTTGACCTGACTGTTGTGCAACCACGGATTATTGCACTGGTTTTCCCTGCAGGCTCGACGTTCCCGGCTCGAGGCAGCGAGCCGGTGCGATAATCGCAGCCGCCTGCAACCCTGCCTGTGCAAGGCAAGACCCTTTGGCTTCCGACAAAGAACTCTCCGATTTTCTGAAGAACGTCGAGAAGCGGGCCTTCAAGCGAGCCAGCTATGCGGTCCGCGACGACGACGCCGCCCTCGACATCGTTCAAGACGCGATGATCCGCCTGTCGACCAGTTATGCCGACCGGCCGTCCGCCGAATTGCCGCTGCTGTTCCAGCGCATCCTGTCGAATGCGACGATGGACTGGTTTCGTCGGCAGAAGGTGCGCAACGCCCTGTTCCAGAATTTCACCGATTTCGACGGCGGCGACGGCGACGGCGACTTCGATATCCTGGAAGCGCTGGAGTCGCGCGACAACGCCTCGCTAGCAGGAAAGCGCCGCCGACAGCGTTGCCGAGGACCAGGTCATGGTCCTGATCGATGCCGAGGTCGAACGCTTGCCCGGGCGTCAACGCGAGGCCTTCCTGTTACGTTATTGGGAGGAACTCGACGTTGCCGAGACGGCCGCGGCAATGGGCTGCTCCGAAGGCAGCGTCAAGACCCATTGTTCGCGGGCCGTGCATGCACTGGCCAAGGCTCTCAAACTTCGAGGTATCACGCTGTGAATCCCCGTCAGTCCTCATCGCCAACACCGGTTGCCGCCGAGGTCCTCGAGGCCCGGTTCGGGCTTCGCCTCGCCTCGATGCTCAGCGAGCGCAGCGAGCGACTGCCGCATGACGTCGGCCGAGCGGCTCGATTCGCGCGCAAGCGTGCGCTCGAGCAGCGCCGAGCTGCACCTGCGACTGTCGGCGCCGCGGGCTGACGCGGCGTCCAGTTCGGGCCGGCGCTGGCGCTGTTCGGCGGCGAAGGCCCTCGCGCTGGCTGCGCTGGGCTTCGGTGCTGCCGCTGCTGGTGCTGGTGGCCGGGCTGTTGCTGATCCAGTACGAACACGAGCCGGAGCTGATCGAAGTGGCCGCCGATGTCGACGCTGCAGCTGCTCGGCGGCGATCTGCCGCCCGCGGCCTACCGCGACGCCGGTTTTGTCGAGTTTCTGAAAGCACCGGCCAATCGGGCCCTGGCCGAATGATGAAACGGGCCTCTGTCGGCTTATCGGCGTTGGTCGCTGGCCTGCAGCGTGGCGTGGACTGAGCACGCGGCCGGCTGAGGCCGCCCCGCCCGCAGGGGATCGAACCGCAAGCCGGCCAGCCGCGGCGGTCGTCCGATCGGCGACACCGACACGCCCTGGAGCAGTCTCAGCACCGGCGGCACGGTCGGCGCTGGCCCCGCTGGAGCGCGACTGGGCGCAGCTGTCAGGCATCGCAGAAGCTCAAATGGGTCGAGTTGGCTCAGCGCCTGCCGCGCCATGAGCCCGGATCAGCAACAGCGCATCCAGGGCCGGATGGCCGAATGGGCGCGGATGACGCCCGCCGAGCGCGGCGAGGCGCGGCTGCGCTTCATCCAGTCGCAGCGCACCGGAACCGGCGCCGAAGACCGCGAACAACGATGGGATGCCTACCAGGCGCTGCCCAACGAACAGAAGAAGCAGTTTGCCGCCCGTGCCGCTGCGCCGCCTGCCAGTGCCACGCCCGCGCAAAAACCGCGAGCGGGCAAACCGCGCCTGCAGACCGTGGCGAAATCGGTGTCTCCGACCGCCAAATCGAATCTGGTGACGAATCCGAATTTCGGCGCCCAGCCGCAGGCGATCTCGCCGACGATGCTGAAGGCCGGCCCGGGCGCATCGACGACCACGGTCACGAAACCGCCGACGCCACCGCCGCATCAACAGACCGGCCTGCCGAAGATCGCCGCCACGCCGGGCTTCGTCGACAAGGCCACCCTGCTGCCGAAGCGCGGCCCGCAAGGCGCGGCCGCGACGCCGATCGCACGACGACGATCGGAGCGCCGCGCCGGTACCGCGGCCATGACGGACGGCACCGGCGGCAGACCAGCCGAACCGTCGACATCGCCGCTCCAGTCTGCCTTGCAGGCGCCCGGCTTGTGGCGCCGCATGGCCTGTTTCGTCTACGAAGGCGTGCTGCTGTTCGGCGTCGTGATGATCGCCGGCTATCTGTTTCGACCGCTGACCCAGCAGCGCCATGCGCTGACCGGCCGGCACGGTCTGCAGGCTTTCCTGTTCGTCGTGCTGGCGATCTATTTCGTCTGGTTCTGGTCGCACGGCGGCCAGACGGTCGCCATGAGGGCCTGGCACATCCGCGTGGTCGACGTTGCCGGGCGGCCGATCAGCCAGGCCCGCGGACTGGCGCGCTACCTGCGTCAGCTATCTGTGGTTCGCGCCGGCATTGCTGTGGCTGTGGATGTCGGGGCTGACACGGTGCCGGCGAACAGTTTCGGCATTCTGCTCGCCGGCGTGGCGCCTATGCGCTGCTGACCCGACTGCATCCGCAGCGCCAGTTCTTTCATGATGTCGTCTGCGGAACCCGGCTGGTCGACCATCGAGTCACTGCCGCCCAACCGCGCTGATCGACGGATACCGCCGCCGGCATTGCCGAGCTGGCGGGCCGCGCGGCACAATGCGGCGCTTATGAGCAATCCGCACAAAGGCCGCACCGGCATCGACCGGATCGTTCATGCGGCCGGCTTCTCGCTCGCCGGCCTTGCGCATGCGCCTACCAGGGGGAAAGCGCATTCCGCCAGGAAGTCTGGCTCGCCGTCGGCGCTGCTGCCGCTGTCCTGCTGGATCGGCCGCGGCTGGGTCGAGACGGCGCTGCTTGCCGGCTCGGTGATGCTGGTGCTGATTGTCGAGTTGCTGAATTCGGGGATCGAGGCCGCGATCGACCGCGTATCGTTCGAATGGCACGAGCTGTCGCGCCGCGCGAAGGATCTGGCGAGTGCCGCGGTCATGCTGTCGTTGCTGACCTGCGGCACGGTCTGGATTGCCGCGCTCTGGCAGCGGTTTGCCTGAGCTGGAAGGCTGCCCGCATGACAAGACGGTTTTCGGTGTGTGTCTTCTGCGGCTCGCGCGGCGGCGCGCGGCTCGAGTATGCGCAGCCGCAGCGCGCGCCTGGGTCGTTCGATCGGCGAGCGCGGCTGGCGTCTGGTCTATGGCGGATCGCAGTGCCGGCCTGATGGGCGTGGTGGCCGATGCGGCGCTGACGGCTGGCGCCACCGCGCTCGGCGTGATCCCGCACTCGCTGGTCGACCGCGAAGTCGCGCATCGAGGGCCTGACCGAACTGAGCGTTGTCTCGACGATGCACCAGCGCAAGCAGGCGATGGCCGAGGCGGCCGACATCTTCGTCGCGCTGCCCGGCGGCATCGGCACGTTCGAGGAATTGTTCGAGGTCTGGACCTGGCGCCAGCTCGGCTACCACGACAAGCCGGTCGGCCTGCTCAATGTCGCCGGCTACTACGATCTGCTGCTCGAATTTCTGGATCATGCGCAGCGCAGCGGATTCATCGACGTCGAGCAGCAGCAGCTGCTGCAGGTCGGCGACCGATGCCGACGATTGCTGGCACCGACTGCACGCCGCTGGCAGTCGATGCCGACGCCCCCGACGACTATCGCAGATCTAGCGGACGTCGCTCGGGGCCGTGCCGCTGGATCAGACCGCGTTTTCGTTGGTCTCGCCGGTGCGGATGCGCACCACCTGTTCGATATTGGTGACGAAGATCTTGCCGTCGCCGATCTTGCCGGTCTTGGCGGCGCGCACGATGGCTTCGATGCAGCGTTCGACATCGCTGTCCTTGACGACCACCTCGACCTTGACCTTGGGCAGAAAGTCGACGACATATTCGGCGCCGCGGTACAACTCGGTATGGCCCTTCTGCCGCCCGAATCCCTTGACCTCGACCACCGTCAGGCCGGTGACGCCAACCTCGGCCAGGCCTTCGCGCACCTCCTCCAGCTTGAAAGGTTTGACGATCGCAGTGATCATTTTCATGGCGAACTCCTGAAGCCGGACAAACTTTAGTTTAAGGCAAGCCCGCCGGAGCCCGGGTCGCCGCAGCAGGCGAGCCGCCCGTTTCAAGCAGCCAGGTCGTCCGGAATCCGTTCCAGATCGGCCAGCCAGACCGCCGACTCCGAGTCGCTCGGCGCACGCCAGTCGCCGCGCGGCGACAACGAGCCGCCGCTGCCGACCTTTGGCGAATTCGGCACGCAACTTCGCTTGAACTGGCTGCCCTTGAAAAACCGGCCGAGGAAAATCCGCAAGGTGCGCTTGATCGTCGGCAAATCGATATTCGTTGCGGACCGTCGTGCGGCTCGTCGGGCCAGGCGCCCCGTTCACGGTCGCCCCAGGCCTGACAGCGCCAGAAATGCCAGCTTCGTCGGCGCAAAACCGAAGCGGATCGTGTAGTACAGGTTGAAATCCTGCAACTCGTAGGCCCGATGATGGCCTCGGTGCTCTGCCCGGGCTGATCGGCCGACGTTGCCCGGCACCAGCTCGGGGCTGATTTCGGTGTCGAGAATGCCCAGCAACACGTCGCCGCCTTGCGCGCCGATCTGCCCGGTCTCGGCCACCCAGCGCACCAGATGGCGGATCAGCGTCTTCGGCACGCTGGCATTGACGTTGTAGTGCGACATGTGGTCGCCCACGCCGTAGGTGCACCAGCCGAGCGCCAGTTCGCTCAGATCACCGGTGCCGACAACCATCGCCGGTGATGGTTGGCCAGCCTGAACAAGTGGCTGGTACGCTCGCCGGCCTGCACATTCTCGAACGTGACGTCGTATTGCGGGCTGCCTTCGGCGAACGGATGGCCGAGATCCTTGAACATCTGCAGGCAGCTGGGACGGATGTCGATTTCCGCGGCGCTGCAACCGACCGCCGCCATCAGTCGCCGCGCCTGGTCGAGCGTGCGCGCGCTGGTCGCGAAGCCCGGCATCGTGTAGGCCAGGATATTGGTTCGCGGCAGGCCCATCCGATCCATCGCCTTGGCACAGACCAGCAGCGCATGGGTCGAGTCGAGCCCGCCCGAAACGCCGATCACCAGCTTGGAGATGCCGCTCGACGCCAGCCGCTGCACCAGCGCCTGCACCTGGATGTTGTAGACCTCGTCACAACGCTCGTCGCGACGGCTGCGATCGGCCGGCACATAGGGAAAGCGCTCGATCGACCGCTGCAGCGGCATCGGCCGGTCGCGCATCGGATCGAGCGTGAACGCAATGGTCCGGAAGTCGCTGCAACTCGGCGGCGTGGCGGCGAACCGACTGGCCGAAGCTGGTCTGCCGCATGCGCTCGCGCGACACGCGCTCGAGATCGACGTCGCCGGTGGTCAGGTGCGACTGCCCGCTGAAGCGCTCCGATTCGGCCAGCAGTTCGCCGTTTTCATAGATCAGCGCCTGGCCGTCCCAGGCCATGTCGGTGCTCGATTCGCCGGCACCCGCCGACGAATAGACGTAGGCGGCCAGGCAGCGCGCCGACTGCTGGCCGACGAGCTGATGGCGGTAGCCCGACTTGCCCACCGTGATATTGGACGCCGACAGGTTGACCAGCACGGTCGCGCCGGCCAGCGCAGCAAAACTCGACGGCGGAATCGGTGCCCAGAGGTCTTCGCACAACTCGACGTGGACGCTGAAGAACGGCATGTCCGCGGCGCGTGAAGATCAGCCTGGAGCCGAACGCCACCCGCTGGCCGAGCAAGTCGATCTCGGTCGACAAGCGCGTCGTCGGCCGCATTGAACTGGCGCGCCTCGTAGAACTCGCCGTAGTTGGGCAGATAAGTCTTGGGCACCACGCCGAGAATTCGTCCGCGGTGCACCACCACCGCGCAGTTGAACAGCCGATGGTCGACGCGCAGCGGCAGGCCGACGATGGCCACGCAAGCCATGCGACTGCGACGCCGTCAACGATCGACGCCAGGCTGGCCATGCAGGCGTCGAGCAGGCTGCGCTGGTGGAACAGATCGTCGCAGGTATAGGCGCTCAGGCCGAGTTCCGGAAAAGCGACCAGGCTGGCGCCGCGCGCGGCGGCCTGCTCGAGCAAGTCGATCGTCTGCGCGGCATTGAACGCCGGATCGGCGACCCGGCAACGCGGCACGCCCGACCGCAACGCGGGCGAAATCGTGGTTGTGCAGATTGCCGAAATAACGCTGGTCGCTCAAATTGTCTGCTCCGCTCGAAGCGGTCGATCGCGCTGCAATTCAGGGGTCATTGCGACGAGCTCTTCCACAGGCACACGGACATGCCGTGAGAATTCAGCTCGCATCGCCACCGAGCCGCTGTGAACGGTGACGAGACGTTCGACCGAGACGGGTGCAATCCCGGCGATTTCGACCAATGGATTCGTGGACATATGCAACCAACAACGATGTCGAAAGATTATGTCATCCGGGTTCACGACGACCCCTGCCGCATCGACGGCGCAACGCTGGAATCGGCTGCTCGCCGAACAGGCCGCCGCCACGCCCGTTCATGCGTCATGAATATCTGGCCGCGCTGCATCGAAGCGGCTGCGCAACCGAAGCGACCGGTTGGCTGCCGCAGTTTCTGACCGTCGAGGACGATGGCGAATCTGCTCGCCGCCTGCCCGGTCTATCTGAAGGACCACTCGTACGGCGAATATGTCTTCGACTGGGCCTGGGCCGACGCCTACCAGCGCCATGGCCTGCGCTACTACCCGAAGCTGCTGAACGCGGTGCCGTTCACGCCGGTGCCGGGCAGCCGGCTGCTGGCCGTCGACGACGCATTGCGCCTGTCCTGCTGCAGGCGATGACGCCAGCTGGCCGCCGACGCCAGGCTGTCGTCGGTGCACGCGCTGTTCATCGACGACGGCCGAGCGGACGCTGGCCGACGAGTGCAGGCGCTTCCGGCTGGATGCTGCGCAGCACGGTGCAGTTCCATTGGCAGAACCGCGAGCCGGGCTACGCCGATTTCGCTGATTTCCTGGCCAGCCTGCAGCGCGAAAAGCGCAAGAAGATCGCTCAGGAGCGACGCCGCGTCGGCGAGGCCGGCGTGATATTCGAGCTGCCAGCTCGGCAGCGACGATCACCGCCGCCGACTGGGACTTCTTCTACCGCTGCTACACGCTGACCTACCGCGCCCACCACTCGACGCCTTACCTGACCCGCGATTTTTTCGCACGCATGGCCCACGACGATGGCCGACAACTGGCTGCTGTTCACCGCCTGGCGCGGCGGCCAGCGCATCGCCAGCTCGCTGATCGCGCTGCGAGCCCGACCAGGGCGTCGCCTATGGCCGCTACTGGGGTGCGATCGAGCATGTGCCGTGCCTGCATTTCGAAGCCTGCTACTACCAGCCGCTGGCGTGGTGCATCGCCAACGGCTACCGGCGCTTCGAAGGCGGCGCGCAGGGCGAGCACAAGATGGCGCGCGGCCTGATGCCGGTGCAGACCCATTCGGCGCACTGGCTGGCCCATCCGCAGTTTCGCCCAGGCGGTGGGCGACTTCCTGGCGCGCGAAGGCGCGGGATCGCCGGCTACATGGACGAGCTGAACGAGCGGCGGCCTATCATGGACCCGAGCGCCTGCGTCGCTCGAGGGGGCACCCGGCGACCGGCAGAGCCGGAAGCCGCAGACTGCGCGGGGCGAGCCGCGCTTGCTGGCCAGAACCCGTCTGCGAGTCAGTTGCCGGCCTTGAAATCGCCGGCGAAGCCGCTGACGAACTGATCGGGCTTGACGTATTTGCGCAGCGCGGCGTTGACCTGATCGAGCGTCAGCGCGGCCAGGGCAGCATCGACTTCGGCGGACTTGCGCAGAAGCGTGCGGCCGAGATACAGGTTGTTGGCGAGCGCCGCGGTCAGGCCGCCGTCCTGCGCCCGGCTCAGCTGGCGGAAGCTGAGCAGGCCACGCTGCCCTTCGGCCAATTCGGCGGCGGTAAAGCCGTCCTTCAACGCACGTGCGAGTTCCTCGCGTGAACGCCGCCTCGACCTTGGCGCGGTTCTGCGGCGCGAAGATGGCGCTGGCGCTCCAGTTGCGAATTCGGCTCGAACGAGCCCCAGCTGACCCCGCTGCGCACGTCGTACGACAGGCCCTCGCCTTCGCGGATGCGCCTCCACAGGCGCGAACTGCCGCCGCGCGCCCAGCAGATGGTTGGCCATCATCAGCGCCGGGTAGTCGGCATCGTTGTCGGACAGCGGCAGCGCCCAGCTGCACCGCCATGGTGGCGTTCTGCTTGTCGGGCGTCTCGAGCAGCATGCGCTCGGGCGGCGCGTCGACCAGCGGCTGCGGCAATCGGCGTGAATGCAGCACCGCCGGTCCAGTCGGCAAAGCCCGTGCTGCAGGGCATCGCGCACCGCATCCGACATCGAGATCGCCGACGGCGGCGAACTCGCCGTCGCGTGCGCTGTAGAAGCGCTGGTGGAAGTCACGCAACTGGTCCAGCGTGACCGCACTGCACGTCGGCGACGATCTCGTCGAAGGTACGCGCATAGCGCACGTCGCCGCGCGGATACGGGTTGCCATGGCGGGCGAGCGCGTTGGACAGCACCGCACGCCGGCTCCTTGCGCTGCTCCTCGACCGCAGCCAGCGTCTGGCGCTTGATCTCGTCCAGCGCATCGGCGGGCAACGCCGGGCTGCCGCAGCAGTTCGGCCACCAGTCCGATCGCCGCCGGCAGGTGTTCGCGGCGCGACTGCAGCCGCACCGTGACGCGGCCGTCGCCGCCGCTGACCGACAGCTCGGTCTTCAGCTCGCTCAGCCGATCCTGGACCTGCTGGCGGTTCAGCGTGCTGCGGTGCCCTTGTCGATCAGCGCCGCCAGCGTATCGGGGATCTCGCCCTTGCCGAACAGCGCTCTTCTCGTCGCCGAAGCGCAGCGTCAGCATCGCCTGCACCGCGTCGCCGCGCGTACCCTTGGGCAGCACCGCGGCATCGATGCCGCCGACCTTGAAGCGCTGCGTGCGCCTGTCGATATTGGCCGGCGACGCGTCGAAGACCTCGACCCGCGCCGCCGCCGCCTGCGGCTTGAAGTCGCGCATGGTCTGCGCGATGTCGACCCGCGCCGGCGAACGCGGCGCGCTGCGGCTGCTCGGTCGGCACATAGCGGCGCCAGCGTGCGGTTCGACGGCAGCAGGGTCTGCTCGGCAACGCGCTGCAGATCGGCGAGCTGCAGCGCCTGCACCCGGTCGCGGGTCAGGAAGAACAGCCGCCAGTCGCCCTGCGCGACGGTTTCGCTCAGCGAGATGCCGATCACCTGCGGATCGGTGAAGGCACTGCTCCCAGCCGTTCAGCCAGTTGGTGCGCGCGCGATCGAGCTCGGCCTGGGTGATCGGCTTCTGCGCGCACCGACTCGAGCGTCTCGAGCAGCACCGCCTGCGCCGCCGTCCGGCTCCTGGCCCGGGCGCGAGCTGCGCACCGTAGACCGCGAAACCGGGGTCGGCCAGCCCGGCGGTGAACGCGAAGGTCGATGCGGCAAGCTTGCTTGCTCGACCAGCGCCTTGTGCAGCCGGCCGGACGGCGTGTCACCCATCACCAGGTCGAGCACCTCGATCGCCGCGAAATCGGGATGCGCCGCCGGCGGCACGTGATAGCCGGCATACAGCATGCGGCACGCCGCCGACCCGCCGCAGGGTGACCTCGCGCTCGCCGTCCTGCACCGGGTCGAGCGTGTAGAGCGTCGGCAGCTTGCGCTGCGGCCGCTTCGAGCTTGCCGAACGTCTGCTCGATCCAGCTCAGCACCTGGGCCTGCGGAAACTTGCCGGAGATGATCAGCGTCGCGTTGTCGGGCTGGTAATAGCGGCGATAGAACGCCTGCAGCGTCGGGATGTCGACGTTCTCGACGTCGCTGCGCGCGCCGATCGTGCTGTTGCCGTAGTTGTGCCACTGGAACATCGTCGACAGCAGGCGCTAGAACAGGATCGAGCCGGGGTTGTTCTCGCCGCGCTCCATCTCGTTGCGCACCACCGTCATTTCGCTGTCGAGGTCCTTGCGAGCGATGAAGCTGTTGACCATCGCATCGGCCTGCCAGCCGAGGTACCAGCGCAGGTTGTCGTCGTTGGCCGAGAACTGCGCGGTGTAGTTGGTGCGGTCGAGCCAGGTGCTGCCGTTGGCGGCCAGCCCGCGCTTGGTGAACTCGGACCAGACCTCGCGGATGCGTCGGCGTGCCCTTGAACAGCAGGTGCTCGAGCAGGTGCGCCATGCCGGTCTCGCCGTAGCTCTCGTGCCGCGAGCCGACCCGGTAGGTCAGGTTGACCGTCGTCGTCGGCTTCGAGTCGTCCGGCACCAGCAGCACCTGCAGGCCGTTGGGCAGCCGGTATTCGTCGATGCCTTCGACCGAGGTGACATGCTCGATCCCGGATCCGGGCGGAATCGGCCGTGCGCGGCTTGACGCCTGTGCCCAGCGCAGCCGCCGAACAGGCAGCGTGCGACAGGCAGAAGAGGAATGCACGCGAAGATCGATCGAGGCCATGGTCGGTAGGCTACGCAGCTGAGCGGACGGATGCATGGCAGACCCCGGCCAGGAGCGATAAGTTCGATGCAGTCAGCGCGACGCGGGCGCCGCACTGGCCGGCAACCGCGCAGCGCCGGCAGCCCGGCTCCGGCCGAACCGGCTGTTCTGGCTGGCCTGGTAGGCGGCGACACCGGCGACGATCTCCGCGCGCGGCCTTGTCGGGACCTTCCCAGCCCTGCACCTTGACCCATTTGCCCTTCTCGAGATCCTTGTAGTGCTCGAAGAAATGCTGGATCGCCTTCGAGCCGCATCTGGTTGATGTCGTCGGGCTTCTGCCAGTGGGTATAGATCGGCAGGATCTTGTCGATCGGCACCGCCAGCAGCTTGGCGTCGCCGCCGGCCTCGTCGTCCATCATCAGCACGCCGATCGGCCGGCAGGTCACGACGACGCCCGGCGTCAGCGCATAGGGCGTGATCACCAGCACGTCGACCGGATCGCCGTCATCGGCCAGCGTCTGCGGGATATAGCCGTAGTTGCACGGGTAGTGCATCGCCGTCGTCATGAAGCGGTCGACGAACATCGCGCCGCTTTCCTTGTCGACCTCGTACTTGATCGGGTCGGCATTCATCGGAATCTCGATGATCACGTTGAATTCGTCCGGCGCTTTCTTGCCGGGCGTCACGTTGTGCAGGCTCATGGTGGGTCGACACTTGGAAAGAGCGCCGATTTTAAGCGGCCGCGACTTGCTGCCGACTGACGGCCGCCTGCAGCATCCGCTGCGATCCGCTGGAAAACACCATGCCGCCCGCGTTGCCTTCGCGCGGGCCATCCCGTAGCATCCGCGCAGTTTCGGGCCGGCTCGCGCGCCGCTGCAGTGCCGGACAACCGAGCATCCAAACACTCGAGGAAGGAATCTCTCCCTATGATGATCCACGAACGTGGCGCCTGACGTTCGCCCTCGCCTGCGGCCTGGCCGCGGTTCTTTACGGCTTCTTTCAGCGCCGCTGGATCCTCAGCCAGAACGCCGGCAACGCGCGCATGCAGGAGATCGCAGGCGCGATCCAGCAAGGCGCGGCTGCCTATCTGCGACGCCAGTACCAGACGATCGCCATCGTCGGCGTGGTGCTGGCGATCCTGATCGGCATCTTTCTCGACGGCACCACCGCGGTCGGCTTCGTCATCGGCGCGGTGCTGTCGGGCGCCTGCGGCTTCATCGGCATGAATGTGTCGGTCGCCGCCAATGTGCGCACCGCACAGGCAGCCACGCAAGGGCATCGGCCCGGCGCTCAATGTCGCCTTCAAGGGTGGCGCGATCACCGGCATGCTGGTGGTCGGCCTGGGCCTGCTCGGCGTCGGCATCTTCTTCTGGTTCCTGATCGGCAACGGCAACCTGACGCCCGACCGCAGCCTGTCCGAGCGTGCTCAAGCCGCTGCTCGGCCTGGCCTTCGGCTCGTCGCTGATCTCGATCTTCGCCCGGCTCGGCGGCGGCATCTTCACCAAGGGCGCCGACGTCGGCGCCGACCTGGTCGGCAAGGTCGAGGCCGGCATTCCCGAAGACGATCCGCGCAACCCGGCGGTGATCGCCGACAACGTCGGCGACAACGTCGGCGACTGCGCCGGCATGGCCGCCGACCTGTTCGAGACCTATGCGGTCACGCTGATCGCGACGATGGCGCTCGGCGCCATCGTCGTCGTCGCGCGCGCCGATGTCGGCGGTGATCTACCCGCTGGTGCTCGGCGGCTTCTCGATCATCGCGTCGATCATCGGCTGCAGCGCCGTCAAGGCCTCGCCCGGCATGAGCAACGTGATGCCGGCGCTGTACAAGGGCCTGATCATCGCCGGCGTGATCTCGCTGGTCGGCTTCTTCTTCATCACCCGGATGGTGATGCCCGACGACGCGCTCGGCGCCGGCACCCAGATGCGGCTGTTCGGCTCGTGCGCGGTCGGCCTGGTGCTGACCGCTGCGCTGGTCTGGATCACCGAGTACTACACCGGCACCAACTACAAGCCGGTGCAGCACATCGCGCAGGCGTCGACCACCGGCCACGGCACCAACATCATCGCCGGCCTCGGCGTCTCGATGCGCTCGACCGCCTGGCCGGTGCTGTTCGTCTGCGCTGTCGATCCTCGTCCGCCTATCAGCTGGCCGGCCTGTACGGCATCGCGATCGCGGCGACCGCGATGCTGAGCATGGCCGGAATCGTCGTCGCACTCGATGCCTACGGGCCGATCACCGACAACGCCGGCGGCATTGCCGAGATGGCCGAACATGCCGGCCAGCGTGCGCGATGTCACCGACCCGCTCGATGCGGTGGGCAACACGACCAAGGCGGTGACCAAGGGTTATGCCATCGGCTCGGCCGGCCTGGCTGCGCTGGTGCTGTTCGCCGACTACACCCACTCGCTCGAAGGCCGCGGCATGCACGTCACCTTCGACCTGAGCGATCCGAAGGTGATCGTCGGCCTGTTCATCGGCGGCCTGATTCCCTACCTGTTCGGCGCCATGGCGATGGAAGCGGTCGGCCGCGCAGCCGGTTCGGTGGTGGTCGAGGTGCGCCGCCAGTTCCGCGAGATCAAGGGCATCATGGAAGGCACGGCCAAGCCCGAATACGGCCGTGCCGTCGACATGCTGACGACCGCGGCGATCAAGGAAATGGTGATTCCCAGCCTGCTGCCGGTGGTCGTGCCGATCGCTGGTCGGCCTGCTGCTCGGACCCGGCCGCGCTCGGCGGCCTGCTGATGGGAACGATCGTGACCGGCCTGTTCGTCGCGATCTCGATGTGCACCGGCGGCGGCGCCTGGGACAACGCGAAGAAATACATCGAGGACGGCCACCACGGCGGCAAGGGCAGCGAGGCACACAAGGCCGCGGTCACCGGCGACACCGTCGGCGATCCTTACAAGGACACCGCCGGCCCGGCGATCAACCCGCTGATCAAGATCATCAACATCGTCGCGCTGCTGATCGTGCCGCTGCTGCCCTTGCCTGCGGCGACGGCGAGCTACGTTGCACCAGCGGCGGTGATGGTGTCACCGGCGGCTGTTGCCCCGGCAGTGGTAGCCGCGCCGGCACTGGTTGCCGCGCCCGCAGTCGTCGCACCCTCTGTGGCGTCGGCACCCGCCCCGGCGGCCAGCAACTGAGGCGACGCAGGTCATCTCTTCGGGGCTTGCCCCGGAGCGAGTCTTTTCAGTCAGCCTACCGGTATGACGCTGACCGTCACGGTCATGTCCTGCTCGCCCGCCGCCGAGGATCACGCCACGCAGCGGCACCACATCGGCAAAATCGGCGCCCCAGGCCAGTGTGATGTAGCGGGCATCGGCGCACTGGTCGTTGGTGGGATCGAACTCGACCCAGCCATGTGACGGCGCATAGGCGGCGACCCAGGCATGCGAGGCGTCGACGCCCATCAGGCGCGGCTGACCCGGCGGCGGATCGGTCAGCAGATAGCCCGACACATATCGCGCGGGCAGGCCAAGGCTGCGCAGACAGGCCAGCATCAGGTGGGCGAAATCCTGGCAGACGCCGCGGCGATGCTCGAGCACTTCGTCGACCTTGGTACTGACCGTGGTCGCTTCGGGATCGAATTCGAAATCGCGGTGGATCCGGTGCATCAGGTCGCTGACCGCGTCGAACCAGCCGCGTCCGCGTTGCAACGAAGGCATCGCATAGCGGCGCGCGGGCTCGGAAAGCGGCAGCAGCGGCGTGGGCTCGCTCATTCTGGCCGGCAGCAGGTCGTCGGCCAGGCTGCGCAGCGCCGATCTGATCGCGCACCCGTTCCCAGGTCGATCGCCTCACTGCTCAGCCACGGCGGCCGCGGTCCGACACTCAGAACTTCGCAGCTCATGTTGACGCGCAGCATTCGGTGCGCCGTCTGCAGGCCGAAATGCTGGACCGCATTGCCGAAACTGTCGACCGCCTCATGGCGCTCGTCCGGCAGCGGCATCGATGTGCAGTTGGTGAGCCAGCACGCGTTGCCACGGCGTTTCTCGCGGTGTCATCCGCGCCACCTGCCAGGATTGCGACACCGGCGCCGTATAGGTGTAGTGGGTCTGGTGCTCGACCCGGTAAGGCGTGAACGCCACGGCGGCGGGCAAGGCTGAGGTCGTCATGCGGCCAGCGACAGCATGCTGCGGGAGACCGCATGCGAAAAGAACTTGTGGCTCAGTTCATCGGAGACGGAGCGCGCGCACCGCTGCAATTGTTCGAGCAGCGCGGCCAGTGCCTCGCTTTCGGGATCGAGATCGCGGGCGTCGAACGCCCGCAGCGCATCCAGCGCCGGCAGCAATTCCTGACTGGCGAAACGGCCCGTGCCGCGCCTCCAGCTTGTCGACGAATTCGCACAGACCCTTCAGCTGGAAGCCGATCGAGCGCGGATTGGTCTCGTCGCGCAGCAACAGATCGAGCACCGGCAGCCATTCGGGCGCCACCAGATAGCGCGAGCGAAACGTCATCGTCGAATCGTTCAGCGCGAGCAGCCAGTCCAGCCGGTGCGCGCGCCCTTCGTCGATCGCCACCTGCAGCACCGCGCACAGCGTCGCCAGCCGCTCGACCCGCCGCCCGATCGAGAGGAAGCGCCAGCCGAGACCTCGTGTCATGCCGTCGAGCACGAAGCCCGACAGGGTCATCATCGATGTGACCGCCTTGTCGAGCCAGACCAGCGCGATCGGCAGGCCCAGCGACGAACTCAGGCCCATGCTGAAAGATCGGATCGGCGACCAGCGCGTTCAGGCTGCGCCAGTTGTCCTCGGACATGCGGTCGCGCAGGTTGAAGGCGCACCGCGACAGCTGGCGCAGCTGCTGGCTCATTCCCTCGTTCGGGATGGGTGGCCGCACGCAGCAGCTGCAGGCCGATTTCCTCTTCGCCGAATCGATCAGCCCGAAGCGGCTGCGCCAGCAACGACCGCCGGCGCCAGTGGCATCGGCCTCTTCGAGTGGCTCGTCGAGCACCCCTTCGATGGCCACCCGCAGCAGCCGCGCGCTGGCATCGCAGCGCTCGCCATAGCGGCCGAACCAGATACAGGTTCTCGGCCGCTCGCGATGGCAGGTTGGCACTCGGGCTGACCAGATTCTGCAGCGCCTGATGGTTCTCGTCAGCAGGCTGAACGAGGCATTGACCGGCGTGTCCGACAGCACCCAGGTATCTTTCGACCGCCCGCCGCGCTGCATCGCGATGATGCGCGAATCGACGTCGCCGGCGACCCGCGCCAGCCCACCGGGCATCACCCGGTAGCCGTCGGGCGTCGCCACGGCAAAGACGCGCAGGCCGACGGTGCGGGCGCGCAAATGCTCGGTGCCATGACGCCGGCTGCCTTCGCGCTCGAGCACCGGCGCCTGCGACACATGCACCCACTCCTGCGCGACGTAGCGCTGACGGCCGCAGCGCGATCTCTCGCGCAGCTTCTGCGCGCGCCGCCGCGTCGAGATCGACGCCGAACACCGCCGGCTCGGCGGCGATCGCTCGAGCGGCTTGATGATCAGCCGGTCAAGCCGCTGCCAGGCCTCGCTCAAGCGCCGACGGCTCACCCAGCCACCAGGTGGCCACCGACGGCAGTTTCAGCGGCTCGCCAAGCAGGCGTTTGCTGAGTCCTGGGCAGATAGGCGAGCAAGGCGCCCGACTCGAGCACGCCGGCGCCCAGTGCGTTGCAGATCAGGATATTGCCGCGCCGCGCGCATTCGGTCAGACCGGGAACGCCCAGCGCCGAATCGCTGCGCAGTTCGAGCGGATCGCAGTAGTCGTCGTCCTGGCGGCGCAGCATGCGCATGCACGCGCTTCAGCCCCTCGACCGTCTTCATCCAGACCCGGCCGTCGCGCACCGTCAGATCATTGCCTTCGACCAGCGGAAAACCGAGGTAGCGGGCGAGCAGCGCATGCTCGAAATAGGTCTCGTTGTAGGGACCGGGCGTCAACAGCACGATCAGCGGCGGACCGTCGCCGCTTCGGCGCCCAGCGCAGCAGCGACTCGCGCCAGGCATCGAAGAACGACGCCAGATGCTGCACATGCAGATCGCGAAACATCTGCGGAAAGACGCGCGAGACGATCAGCCGGTTTTCCAGCGCATAGCCGGCCCCCGACGGCGCCTGCGTGCGGTCACCGACCACCCACCAGTTGCCATCCGGCGAACGCGCCAGATCGGCCGCGTAGTGGAACAGGTGGACGCCGCCAGGCGGCTGCGCATGCTGCGCCGGATGCAGGAAGCCGCTGTGGCCGAAGATCACCGGCGGCGGGATGGCGCCGCTGCGCAGCAGTTTCTGCGGCCCGTAGATATCGGCCAGCACCAGGTTCAACAATGCCGGCCCGCTGGGCGATGCCCTCCTCGATGCCCTGCCATTCGGTCGGTCGACAAGAGCAGCGGCAGCGGATCGACTTCCCATGGCCGGTCGGCTCCCTTCGGATCGGCATAGACGTTGTAGGTGATGCCGCTCTCGATGGATCTCGCGTTCCATCAGCGACAGCGTCTCGCGGATCTCCGGACCTTCGCGCGCGCGCAGCGAGCGCACGAATCGATCCCACTGCGGGCGCGGCTCGCCCGTCGGCGCCCAGCAGCTCGTCGTAGCGGCCTTCGAGCGGCGAATAGCCGGACAGCAGCTTGTTCAGCATCGTCTCGCGCGATCGGTCAGGGCTGGGCGAAAGTGTCGACCGGCTGGCCGCACGTCAGCAGTCCGTGACGGCGCATTCAAGATCAGCCCGCGCGCGCCGCAGATCGAGGGTGAACGGGAAGTTCGGGTTGCGTGGCTCCGGGCTGACCGTCATCGCGCCCGGTGTATGGCCGACCCGGAAGAACCGCGCCAGTCGGCGCGCCTCGGCCTCGTAGGCATTGACCGGGAAGGTATCGTAGCTGCGGCCACCCGGATGCGCGACATGGTACTGGCAGCCGCCCATCGAGCGGCTCATCCAGGTATCGACCAGGTCGAAGGTCAGCGGCGCGTCGACCTCGATCGTCGGGTGCAGCGCCGAAGTCGGATGCCAGGCCCGGTAGCGCACGGCGCCGATGAACTCGCCGATCTTGCCGGTGGGCTGCAGCGGAACGACGCGGCCGTTGCAGGTCAGCACATGGCGCTCGCCGACCAGCCCGGTCGCCCGGAGCTGGATCCGCTCGACCGACGAATCGACGAAGCGCACCGTGCCGCCGGGCGCGCCCTCCTCGCCCATCACATGCCAGGGTTCGAGCGCCAGCTGCAGCTCGACCTCGACGCCGCGCGCCTGGAAATCGCCGAGGCGCGGAAAGCGGAAATTCAGGTGCGGCGCGAACCATTCGATCTTCAGCGGATAACCGCATCGTTCAGCTCGTCGATCACGTCGCACAGATCTTCCCAGATGAAATGCGGCAGCATGAAGCGGTCGTGCAGCTCGGTATTCCAGCGCTTGAGCTGGGCCGGCCGATATGGCTGCTTCCAGAAGCGCGAGACCAGCGCGCGCATCAGCAGCTGCTGGGTCAGGCTCATCCGCGCATGCGGCGGCATCTCGAACGCGCGCATCTCGAGCAGGCCGAGCCGGCCGGTCGGCCCGTCGGGCGAATACAGCTTGTCGATGCAGAATTCGGCGCGGTGCGTATTGCCGCTGACGTCGATCAGCAGGTTGCGCAGAATGCGGTCGATCAGCCACGGCGGGCATGGCCGGCCCGTCGGCGGCGGTGACGCGCTTCAGTTCGGCAAAGGCGATCTCGATTTCGTAGACCGAATCGTTGCGCGCCTCGTCGATGCGCGGCGCCTGGCTGGTCGGACCGACGAACAGGCCGGAAAACAGATAACTCAGCGCCGGGTGGTTGTGCCAGTAGGCGACCATGCTGGCCAGCAGGTCGGGGCGGCGCAGGAACGGCGAATCGGAAACGGTTGCACCACCCAGCACGAAATGGTTGCCGCCGCCGGTGCCGGTGTGGCGGCCGTCGAGCATGAATTTCTCGGTCGACAAGCGGCGTCTCGTGCGCTGCCTGGTACAGGTGGGTGGTCTGGTCGACCAGTTCGCTCCAGCTGTGTGCCGGATGGATATTGACTTCGATGACGCCCGGATCCGGCGTGACGCGCAGCGTCGACAGCCGCGGATCCTTCGGCGGCTCGTAGCCCTCGAGAATCACCGGCAGCTTCAGCTCGAGCGCCGTATCCTCGATCGCGGCGACGATCTCCAGATAGTCCTCGAGCGCAGTGGCCGGCGGCATGAACAGATAAAGACGTCCACCGCGAGGCTCGGCGCACAGCGCGGTGCGAACGACGTCGGCGGCCGACTCGTTCTGTGCCGGCGCTCGAACTGCAGCTGCAGCGACATCGGCGGCGTGCTGGCCACGTTCATTGCGGCGCGCGAGCGGTCGGCGAAACTGCCGCCGGTCGGATCAGCCGCCGCGACGCCGGCGCGGCCCGGCCTGCGGCGTCTGGGTGACATAACGCAGCCGCTGATAAACCGGCAACGGTGGAAATTTCTGCGTCTGGTCGGGCGGATGAACCCATGGCAGGTCGGATTCGGACGCCCAGGGCTGCGAATCGAGTGGCAGCCGAAAACCCAACGGCGAATCGCCGGGCACCAGATAGCAGCGCTCGCTGCGCAGGAACCACGGGCCGGACACGCCAGCGAGTCGAACGCTGCACGCCAGGCGAACGCATCATCGGCAGCACATGGCCGACGACCTTGTCCAGCCCCTGCGTGAAGACCTTGCGCAGCCGCTCGCGCTCGAGCGGATCGGACAGCTTGGCATCGAACGGGTCGACATTGGTCGGCAGCCTGCGCTCGCGCCACAGGTAGTACCAGGTGTCCTCGTAGGCCGGGAAGATGAATTGCGGATCCAGGCCGCAGCCGCTTGGCGACGCCGAGCAGAAATTGGCGCGCCTCGACATCGGTGACGCCGTCGTCGCGGTGCTCGCTCGGCAAACAGCTCGGGATGGGTCCAGATCGGCTCGCGGTCCTTGCGCCAGTACAGGTTGAGCGACCAGCGCGGCAACTGCTCGCCCGGATACCACTTGCCCTGGCCGATAATGCAGCAGGCCACCGGCGCCATATTTGGCGCGCAGCTTGTCCATCAGATCGGCACTGAGCAGGCGCTTGGTCGGACCCATCGCCTCGGTATTCCATTCCGCGCCTTCGCGGTCGTCGACCGAAACGAAGGTCGGCTCGCCGCCTTGCGTCAGCCGCACATCCGACTTGCGCAAGTCGTCATCGACCTGATGGCCGAGCTGGTCGATCGCCGCCCATTGCTCCTCGGTATACGGCAGGGTCACGCGCGGCGCTTCCCAGACCCGGCTCACCGACATCGAGTGCTCGAAGGTCGTTTCGCACTCGTCGATCGCGCCGCTGACCGGCGCCGCCGACGACGGCTCGGGCGAACAGGCGAGCGGGATATGGCCCTCGCCGGCCAGCAGGCCGGAGGTCGGATCGAGGCCGATCCAGCCGGCGCCGGGCAGATAGACCTCGCACCAGGCGTGCAGGTCGGTGAAATCGACCTCGGTGCCGCTCGGGCCGTCGAGCGACTTGACGTCGCTTTTCAGCTGGATCAGATAGCCGGAGACGAAACGCGCGGCCAGGCCCAGATGGCGCAGCAGCTGCACCAGCAGCCAGCCGGTATCGCGGCACGAGCCGCTGGCATTGACCAGCGTTTCCTCGGGCGTCTGCACGCCCGGCTCCATCCGCACCAGATAGGCGATATCTCGCTGCAGGCGCTGGTTCAGCGCGACCAGGAAATCGTTGGTCGGCGTCTTGTCGCGCGGCACCTCCGCAAGGTAGGCCTCGAAAGCCGGCGTCGCCGGCGCCTTGATCATGTAGGCCGCCAGTTCGGTCGCCAGCTCGGGCTCATAGCTGAACGGATAGTGCTCGGCCGCCGGCTCGAGGAAGAAGTCGAACGGGTTGAGCACCGCCATTTCGGCGACCAGATCGATCTCGATGCGAAAACTGGTCGTCTTGTCGGGAAAGACCAGCCGGGCCAGATAGTTGGACTGCGGATCCTGCTGCCAGTTGATGAAATGGGTGGCCGGCTCGACGCGCATCGAATAGCTGAGGATGCGCGTGCGCGAATGCGGCGCCGGACGCAGCCGCACGACCTGCGGTCCGAGATTGATCGGCCGGTCGTAGCGGTAATGGGTCACGTGATTCAGCGCGACGTGGATCGACATTCAATACTCCAGACGGAAACGGACTCGCGCTCGACAGACGTCATCCGGATCATGCTTCGCCCGGAACGAGGAAGTCGCGGCTGATCGCCACGCCGACATTGCCGACGCGCTCGAGAAACTGCGTCAGATAGGCGTGCAGCCCGGTCTCGAGAATCTCCTCGATTCGTGCATATTGCAGATCGGCACACAGGCGGCCGACCCGTCGCAGCGTCTCGCCCGATTGCTGATTGGCAACGATGCGCAGATTCTCCATCACCTCGTTCATGCAACACGCCAGCGAGCGCGGCATGTCCTGACGAAGAATCATCAGTTCAGCCACCTTCTCCGGACGGATCACATTGCGATAGGTCTTGCGATAGACCTCGAAACCCGACACCGAGCGCAGCAGCGCCGACCAGTGATAGAAGTCGAATTCGACCTCCTTGTCGACCTCGGGCAAGGCATCGGCGCCAGAGCTGTCTTGCACCTGGCTCATGCCGCCCGCAATCGTTTCGGTCACGCCGCGAACGTCACTCTGCAAGGCGTGGAACTTGACGTCGAGCAATCGCGCGGTGTTGTCGGCGCGTTCGAGAAAGCTGCCGATCCGCAGGAAGTGGAACGCCTCGTCCTTCAGCATCGTGCCGAGCACGACTCCACGCGACAGATGCGAGCGAAACTTGACCCAGTCGAAGGCGTCGGACGGATCTTCGAGAAATTCGCAATCGTCGGCCATGCGCTGGAATTCGAGCCAGGTCTGGTTCTGCGTTTCCCAGACTTCGGTGGTCAGCGAACCCCGCACGGCGCGCGCATTTTCACGCGCGGCCTTCAGGCAACTGCGGATGCTCGACGGATTTCTCGAGTCGAGCACCATGTAGTTCATCACGCTGTCAGGCGTGACCTCGCCATGGCGTTTGGCAAAGTCGCCACTCAGTTCGGAGATGCTCAACAGGCCCTTCCAGCCCATCTCGGCACTGTGAGCGGATTGCGGCAGCAGCGAGGTCTGGTAGTTGACGTCGAGCATGCGGGCGGTGTTCTCGGCCCGCTCCATGTACCGAGCCATCCAGAACAGATGGTCTGCAGTTCTAGACAGCATCTTCGTTCTCCCCTTCGGCCGAGAACCCCGCTGCGCGCTGACGCGCGCCACGGTATTCTGGCTGCGCCGCAAGCCGCCGCGCGGCTTGACCTGCCCGCTCCATGTACCGAGCCATCCAGAACAGATGGTCTGCAGTTCTAGACAGCATCTTCGTTCTCCCCTGCGGCCGAGAACCCCGCTGCGCGCTGACGCGCGCCACGGTATTCTGGCTGCGCCGCAAGCCGCCACGCGGCTTGACCTGCCCGCTCCATGTACCGAGCCATCCAGAACAGATGGTCTGCAGTTCTAGACAGCATCTTCGTTCTCCCCTTCGGCCGAGAACCCCGCTGCGCGCTGACGCGCGCCACGGTATTCTGGCTGCGCCGCAAGCCGCCGCGCGGCTTGACCTGCCCGCTCCATATACCGAGCCATCCAGAACAGATGGTCTGCAGTTCTAGACAGCATCTTCGTTCTCCCCTTCGGCCGAGAACCCCGCTGCGCGCTGACGCGCGCCACGGTATTCTGGCTGCGCCGCAAGCCGCCGCGCGGCTTGACCTGCCCGCTCCATATACCGAGCCATCCAGAACAGATGGTCTGCAGTTCTAGACAGCATCTTGATTGCTCCCGAGCAATGCGCTCATCATTATTCGAGCACCCAGGTGTCCTTGGTGCCGCCGCCCTGCGATGAATTGACGACCAGCGAACCTTCCTTCAGTGCGACCCGGGTCAGGCCCGCCCGGCACGATCTGCACCTCGGTGCCCGACAGCACGAACGGCCGCAGGTCGATGTGGCGCGGCGCGACGCCGGACTCGACGAAGGTCGGGCAGGTCGACAGGCTGAGCGTCGGCTGCGCGATATAGCGCGACGGATCGGCGATCAGTGCGGCGCGGAAATCGGCCACTTCCTGCTTGCTCGCCGCCGGGCCGACCAGCATGCCGTAGCCGCCGGCGCCGTGGACCTCCTTGACGACCAGTTCTTCGAGGTGGTCGAGCACGTAGCGCAGGTCGGAATCGAGCCGGCACAGGTGGGTCGGCACGTTGTTCAGGACCGGCTTCTCGCCGAGATAGAACTCGATCATCTTCGGCACATACGGATAGATCGACTTGTCGTCGGCGATGCCGGTGCCCAGCGCATTGGAGATATTGACGTTGCCGGCGCGGTAGGCCTTCATCAGCCCGGCACAGCCGAGCGTCGAATCGGGGCGGAATACCTCGGGGTCGAGAAAGTCGTCGTCGAGCCGGCGATAGATCACATCGACCCGCTTGGGCCCCTGCGTCGTTCGCATGTAGACGAAGTTGTCCTTCACGAACAGATCCTGGCCTTCGACCAGTTCGACGCCCATCTGCTGGGCCAGGAAGGCGTGCTCGAAATAGGCGCTGTTGTACATGCCCGGCGTCAGCACGACGACGGTCGGATCGAGCGCGGCGGCAGGCGCGACCGCACGCAGCGTTTCGAGCAGCATGTCGGGATAATGGGCCACCGGCTCGATCCGGTGGCTGCTGAACAGTTCGGGAAACAGCCGCATCATCATCTTGCGGTTTTCCAGCATGTAGCTGACGCCGCTGGGCACTCGCAGGTTGTCCTCGAGAACGAAATAGCTGCCGCTGCCGTCGCTGTTTGCGGCGCGAACGATGTCGACGCCGGCGACATGCGAATAGGTGTTGAACGCCAGTCGACGCCCATCATCTCGGGCCGGAACTGGGCATTTTTCAGCACCTGCTCGGCGGGTATCGAGCCGGCGCGGATGATCTCCTGGCCATGGTAGACATCGTGGATGAAGCGGTTCATCGCGGTGACGCGCTGACGCAGACCCTTCTTCCAGTTCGGCCCACTCATGCGCCGGAATCACCCGCGGAATCAGGTCGAAGGGAATCAGCCGTTCGGTCCCCGACTTGCCGTCGTCATTTGCGCCATACACCGCAAAGGTGATGCCGACGCGGCGGAAGATCATCTCCGCTTCCTCGCGCTGCGATCGCATCACATCATCGTCCTGCTCGGCAAGCCATCGGTCGTACAGCCGGTAATGCTCGCGGACGGCCTGCTCGCCCTCGCCGGAGCCGGATATTCATTTCGTCGAAGCTCTGTCTCATCGGCACACTCCTCGGCCACTTTGAAGCAAATTTCAGGCCACTCGCTGTTGCAGCACAGGCAAGCCACCCACCCGGACCGGCACGTCAATTGCCAAACCCCATCATCCCACGACATGCATCCAGTCCGGCAGTTTGACGCCAATCCAGGTCATGCAGCGAAGCACCGGCCTTGCATCGAATTTGGCGGACACCGTCACGGCGGCGTCCGATCGTGCCAATAACGACGATGCAGTAGGCGTTCGCAGGCGGCTTCCCGGCCTGGCTCGTCACCCTGCCATGACCAGGCCCCGCAACGCGCCGATTCGACGATGGCAATTCCGCGCGAACGGTATCGTTCGACGACATCGGGCGCTGGATGGCCAAAACGGTTGCGATAGCCAGACTGGAAAACCACCACCCGAGGCTGCACCGCGTCGATCAATTGCGCGGTCGACGATGTCCGGCTGCCATGATGCGGCGCAATCATCACGGTGCTTTGCAAGCGGCCGGCTTCGCGCGAAACCAGTGCCAGTTCCTGCAAGCGCTCGATATCGCCGGTCACCAGCAAGGAACCGCTGTCCTGCGGCACTGCCGTCCACCCGCAAGACGCAGGAGATCGAATTTGGCTTGCCGGTGCCGGGATAGTCGGTCGGCAAGGGATGAACGATTTCGAACGACACACCATCCCATTCCCAACGCTGGCCGGCCAGACAACGGCGTCTGACCACTGCCTTGCTGCGCAGCGGATGATCATCCTCCAGCGAATCAAGCAGTTCACCGACCTGCAAGCGCATCAATCACCGAAGCCGCGCCGCCGACATGATCACTGTCACGGTGACTGAGAATCAACGTGTCGATCCGGTTCTCGCCGCGACCTCGCAGCAGGGGCAACAACACCCGTTGGCCGGCATCGCTTTCGCTCGAGTAGCGCGGGCCGGTGTCGTACAGAAGCAGGTGCGAACGGGTCCGGATCAGCACTGCGGTTCCCTGACCGACGTCGACGGCCACCACTTCGAAGCGGCCCTGGCCGGCGAGATTCGCGCCGGCAATAGCAGTGGCAGGACCAGCGGCAACACCAGCAAACGCAGACGCCAAGGCAGCGGCAGCACCGCCAGCAGCGCACCGAGCATCGCCACCAGCCGGACTCCCAGACCGGCGGCGGCAACCGTCCACACCGCCATCGGCCAACCGGCAAGCCAGGCCAGCAACGCCGACATGTGTTGCAGCAACCATGCCGCGGGCTGCCACAGCCAGGCTACACCGATACCCAGCAGCGCCAGCGGCGTGATCACCAAGGTGACAAGGGGAATCGCCACCAGATTGGCGAGCAGTCCGACCAGCGACACCTGCTGGAAAAAAATCAGGCTCAGCGGCGCGAGCCCGACGGAGACCGCGGCCTGGCTGCGCAACATCTGCCATAGCCGGCTGCTGCCCCAGAACCACGCGGCTTGCCATGCTCGCCGCTGCGACGGTGCAGCAGCCGGCGCCTCATGCGCCGCCTCGGCTGCGAGCAGCAAGCCCACCGCGACGAACGAGAGCCAGAAACCGGGCTGCAACAAGGCCCACGGATCGATGCAGGTGACCAGCACTGCAGCGGTCAACAGAACCATCGGCCAAGGCCAGCGTCGGCCCAGGGTATTCAGCAAGACCACCAAAGCGAGCATCGCAAGGGTGCGTTGCGCCGGCACACCCCAGCCGGCAAACGCGGCGTAGCCGGCCGCGGCCAGCAGACCTCCCCACCGGCCGGCGCGGGGAGCGGCAAGCCACAGTGATGCCCGCTCGCTGCGCCGCCATGCACCACCGATCAACCCGGCGGCCAACCAGGAGAACATGGTCACGTGCAGACCACTGATGGCGACAAGGTGAGAAATGCCGGTATCGCGAAAGAGCTGCCAATCGTCACGGTCGATCGCCGATTGATCGCCGACCGTCAATGCCGCCAGCACGCCGGCGGCGCGCGGGTCGGCAACCTGCCGGCGGATCGAATCGCGCACCGATTGGCGCAGCCTCGCCAGGCGGAAGCCGGCATCGTCGCTCAGCCTGGTTGGCGCCCGCGGACCTTCGCGGACATAACCGGTCGCCCCCAGCTGGCGTTCGAACAGATAGAGCTCATAGTCGAAACCATGCGGATTCAGATTGCCGTGTGGCCGCCGCAGCCTGAGCGTCATCTGCCATCTCTGGCCGGCGCGAAGGCTGCGTTGCGTGTCACTGAGCGCGGCGGCTTCATCACGTCCTGCATACCAGCCGAGGCTCAATCGCGGTGGCAGGTGTACCGCGCGCCCGGCCGCGAAAGCCGCTTCGGGGTCGAAGACAAAACGCAGTCCGCCCGGCGCCGCCTGTGGCAGATCGGAGACCACGCCGGTCACCAGCAGATCGATGCCTTCGAGTTCGGCCGGCAATCGTTGCGCCATTCGGACCGTTGCAATCCAGCCGGTGGTCGACCAGCCCCCCAGCGCACACGAGCAGCATGACAGGATGGCGACAGCCCACCATGCTGACGTGCCACCGGCGCCGAATCGACCACTGCGCATGCAGGCAACATATAGCGCGGCCATCGAGAGGCCGGAGGCGGCGATTACCGTTGCCGCGCGCTGAACGTCGAGTGGATCGAGATCGGCTTGCTGCAACTGCAGGCCCACGCCGAGCAGCCATGCCAGACATGCGACGGCGATCCAGGCCGCGATCCAGCCGGCCGCCAGGGCGCGTGCCGGGCCGGCATTTGCCACACTGCCCGACCAGATCGCCTGCATCGACACAGTGTAGGATTTGCACCCCCCTCACCAACGCTCGCCGCCACCCCATTCGGCGGGATTCCACGCCATGGCAACCGCCTCTTCCAACGTCGCCGATCGGCTGGCAAAACTGGGCATCACGCTGCCGCCGCTTTCGGTGCCTGCAGCGGCCTATGTGCCGTTCGTTCGCACCGGCAATCTGATCTTCGTCTCGGGCCATATCGCCAGACGCGATGGCAAACCGTGGGTTGGACAATTCGGCCGCAACATCGACACGGCCACCGGCCAGCAGGCTGCGCGTGCGGTGGCGATCGATCTGCTGGGCACGCTGCAGGCGGCGGCCGGTGGGCTCGACAAGGTGGTTCGCATCGTCAAAGTGATGAGTCTGGTCAACAGCACTGCCGAGTTCACCGAGCAGCATCTGGTGACCAACGGCTGCTCGGAACTGCTCGGCGAGGTGTTCGGTGATCGCGGTGCCCATGCGCGAAGCGCTTTCGGGGTCGCGCAGATCCCGCTCGGGGCCTGCGTCGAGATCGAGATGATTGCCGAGGTCGAATGAGCAGGTATTCATTCGACGAACCCGGCAAGGTGTCGCCCTGGCTGCTCGGCGGCGGCGCATTGGGCTCGGTGGCTGCTGTTGGCGCTGCGCTGGTTTCGCAGCATGTCTTCGGCATGGAGCCCTGCCCGTATTGTGTGCTGCAACGCGTGATCTTTCTGGCGATCGCGCTGGCCTGCGTTCTGGCACTTGTCTGGTCCAGCCCGTTCGGCCGGCGCGTCGGCGCAGCGCTTGCGTTGCTGCTCTCAGCCAGCGGAATCGCCACCGCGCTCTGGCAACATTTTGTTGCGGCAGCGAACGCATCGTGCAACCTGACGCTGGCCGACAAGATCATCGGCGCCATGCATCTCGACCGTGCGCTGCCCGATGTATTTTCGGCGCGGGCAAGTTGCGCCGATGCCGCGGTCGATCTGCTCGGAATTCCTTATGAGTTCTGGAGCCTGGCGCTGTTCGTTGCGTTGGCGCTGGCGCTGTTGCGGGTGGTGCGCAGGCCGTTGCGCTGAGCCGGCCGCACCACCTGACCCTGGCCGTGGCGCAGACGCTGAAAAGCCGGTTCGGCCCCGCGGTGGTTGCCGAGATCGCCGGCATGGTGAAGACGGCCTGGCCGGCGTTCGATGCCGCGGCCTTTGTATTCGACGCATTGGCGGGCTTCGAGGAACGCGAATTGATGGCGCGGGCCGATCACCTGGCAGTCACGATGCGGCGCCATCTGCCGGAAGACTTCGCCACGGCCGGTGAAGTGGTATTGCAATCGCTCGGGCCGATTCTCGGCGGTCACTCGAATCATGGCATGGCACCATTCCTGTACCTGCCGCATGTCTTGTTCGTCGGCCGCTATGGGCTCGACCACTTCGATCTGTCGATGCGGCTGCAACACGCGCTGACACAGCGCTTCACCGCTGAGTTCAGCATCCGCGCCTTCATCGAACATGATCCGGCGCGCACGCTGGCCAGGCTCGACGCTTGGACCGGCGATGCCAGCGAGCATGTACGCCGGCTTGTCAGCGAAGGAACCCGGCCCCGTCTGCCCTGGGCCAGCCGGCTGCGCGCATTTCAGCGCGATCCGGCACCCGTGCTCGATCTGCTCGAAAAGCTGAAGGACGACCCGTCGATCTACGTTCGCCGGTCGGTGGCCAACAACCTCAACGACATCGGCAAGGACCATCCCGGTCATCTGATCGACACCGCCACGCGCTGGCTCATCGATGCCAGCCCCGAGCGACGCTGGATCGTCGAGCATGCGCTGCGCTCGGCCGTCAAGCAAGGCAGCAGCGAGGCGCTGGCGCTGCTCGGCTACGGCGACACGCCGCGTCTTTCGCTGCGCGAGATCTCGATCAGCCCGCGCACCGCATCGATCGGCGATACGCTGCGAATCGGTTGTGAATTGCACAACCCGCTGCGCCGTCGACAATCGGCGCTGGTCGATCTGGTTGTGCACTACGTCAAGGCCCACGGCGGCAGCAGCGCCAAGGTCTTCAAGCTGAAACGGATCGATCTCGAACCCGGCCAGTCGGTGTGCCTCGGCAAACGAATCACGCTGGCGCAGCTGACGACACGACGCCACCATGCCGGCGAACATCGTGTCGAGTTGCTCATCAACGGCCGAGCGCAGGCATTGGGAAGTTTTGATCTGCAAGTGCGCTGATCATCGGCCTGCGCGAACACTTATCTGGCGCCTCAACGTCTCAATCGGCTGCGCGCAAGCCCTGCGCTCTCAACGCGCTGACGGCCTTGCCCCTGCGCGCCCGCTTGCCGATGTAGCCCGACCAGCCGGCCGGCTTCATCAACTCTTCCCTGGGTTTGCCACGCGGGCTGCTGCCGAAGACGCTCAGGTTGTGCTCGAAGACGCTGATCGCCAGCAGACGGTCTTTTGCATCCAGATCCATCAGCGTCAGGCCGCGCCCGCCATTGGGCTGGCGTTTCAGTTCGCCCAACGCAAAGACCAGCAATCGCCCGCTCTGCGACAGACAGGCCAGCTGAGTCGACTCACCAACCGCCTGCGGTGCCAGCGGAACTTCACCCGCTTCCAGGTTCATGAACGCCTTGCCCCCGCGCTGCCGGCTGAGCAGATCGCTCACCTGGGCGAGCAGGCCGAAACCGCCGGTGCTGGCGAGTACGACAGTCTGCTGCGGGTCGGCCGCCAGATAGTGAGCGGGCTGGCTGCCTGATTCGATGTCGATCAACGTGGTGATCGGTTGGCCATCGCCGCGTCCGCCTGGCAGCAGACTGATCGGCGTCGAATAGACTCGACCATTGCTGCCGAAAACCAGCAAGGGGTCGATACTGCGGCAGCTGAAACTCGCCAGCAAGCCATCACCGGCCTTGAACTGCAGGCTGGCAATTGCGATCTCGTGGCCCTTCAGCGCCCGCACCCAACCTTTCTGACTGACCACCACGGTCACCGGCTCGTCAATCAGCCTGACTTCGGCCACCGCCCTTTTATCGGCCTGGATCAAGGTGCGCCGCGGATCGCCGTGTTGCTTCGCGTCGGCCTCGATCTCCTTGATCACCGTGCGCTTGAGAACAGCCGGACTGTTCAGGATGTCTTCCAGCTTGCCCTGCGCGCCGCGCAGCTCATCGAGCTCCTGTTCGATCTTGATGGCCTCGAGCCGAGCCAGTTGGCGCAGCCGAATCTCGAGAATGTCTTCGGCCTGCCGATCACTGAGCGCAAAACGCTCGACCAATGCCAGCTTGGGGTCGTCGCTGGCCCGAATGATCCGGATCACTTCATCGATATTGAGCAGAACCAGCTGCCGGCCTTCCAGCACATGGATGCGGTCGAGCACCTTGGCCAGCCGGTACCGGCTGCGCCGCTCGACGGTCGCCATCCGGAAGCCGATCCATTCGAGCAGAATCTGGCGCAGAGTTTTCTGCGTCGGTCGGCCATCGGCACCCACCATCGTCAGGTTGATCGGCGACGAGGTCTCCAGGCTGGTCTGCGCCAACAGCGTCGTGATCAGATCCTGCTGCGCAATGGTCCGGCTTTTCGGTTCGAACACCAGACGCACCGCAGCCTCTTTGCTCGATTCATCGCGCACCGCATCCAGCACCTGCAGCAGCGCTGTCTTGAGCTGCAATTGATCGGCGCTGAGCGCCTTCTTGCCGGCCTTGATCTTCGGGTTGCTCAGCTCCTCGATTTCTTCGAGTACCTTCTGCGAACTGGTGCCGGGCGGCAGTTCGGTGACGACCAGTTGCCACTGGCCACGCGCCAGATCCTCGATCCTCCAGCGAGCCCTGACTTTCAGGCTGCCGCGGCCATTGGCGTAGGCCGCGCGGATGTCGTCGCTGCTGCTGATGATCTGTGCACCACCCGGATAGTCCGGCCCCGGAATCAAGCCGGCCAGCGCATCGTCGGACAGCGACGCATCCTTGATCAGCGCAATCGCTGCATGGGCAATTTCGCGCAGATTGTGCGAAGGCACCTCGGTCGCCAGACCGACCGCGATGCCGCTGGCACCATTGAGCAGAACAAACGGCAGCCTGGCCGGCAATTGCCGCGGCTCGTTGGTCGAGCCGTCGTAGTTGGCGACAAAGTCGACGGTGTCTTCATCGATCTCGTCGAGCAACAGACGTGTGATCGGCGCCAGCCGCGCCTCGGTATAACGCATCGCCGCTGCCCCGTCACCATCGCGCGAGCCGAAGTTGCCCTGGCCGTCGATCAGCGGATAACGCTGCGAAAAATTCTGCGCCATGCGCACCAGTGCGTCGTAGGCGGCCTGGTCGCTGTGTGGATGGAAGCGGCCCAGCACATCGCCGACCACCCGTGCACTCTTGACCGCCTTCGGTCCGCTGGCGGTTGTAAACGCCAGACCCATGCGTTCCATCGCATACAGGATTCGGCGCTGAACCGGCTTCTGCCCATCGCAGACATCGGGCAGCGCGCGGCCTTTGACAACACTCAGCGCGTATTCGAGATAAGCCCGTTCGGCGTAGGCAGACAGGCCGGTGGCGCCGCTCTCGCCATCGAAGGCTTCCGGCTGGGAAAACAGATCGTTCATGCTGGAAAAATTGGGCCGGCCGGCTGCCGCCGGCGGCAAAGGGTCAGGAGGATGGGTTTTCGGGTCGCCGAGCGTACTCGCTGGCCAGCATCGACATCACGATCAGCGAGTCATAGCCTTCGCTGGTCTTCACGCTTTCACGCAGCCGGCCCTCCTCGACGAAACCTTCGCTGCGGTACAAGGCCTGAGCAGGAAGATTCAAGCCCTTGACGTCGAGCCAGAACCGATTCGCCTGCAGATCACGAAACGCCATCTGCGCCAGCCAGCGCAGGCACGCCCGGCCGATTCCGGCCCCGTGCATGGCTGGCAGCAGCACCATGCGCTTCAGTTCGATCGAACGATGCGGATTGCGGCAGCCCTGCAGGATCACGAAACCGGCCGACGCGTAGTGGCTGCCCGCTTCGACAATGAAATGGCGAAAGTCCGGGAAGCGCACCGCACCTTCGTGCTGGATGCGCTCCCACGGCGTGATGAAGGGCAGGTTCAGCGGATCCTGCTCGACGGACAGCACGAAATCCAGATCGGACAACATGGTCGGGCGCAGGCGGATCGGGGGCGATGGCTTGCTCATGAGCATCTGGGAAATCGTCGGCAGGTGTGGATTGGTTGTCACATTCTTGCACTTGCCATGTCGAAAGCCGCCTCATTCCCAGTTCGGAGCGACCGCATCGGGCCGGGCTGCCCTGTTCTGCTGCGTGTCCCCTGTCAGGGCCTGAACGGCCGCTTCCTCCTCCTTTACCTCCGCAGAACGGGCAACCCACCCCGCCGCTCACCCACCAACGGGGACCCTCGCCGAACGCCTTCGGCGCTTCAGCAATGGTGCGGGCCGAGGACGGTGGGTGGCCGGATGCCGCAAGTAAAGGAAGGAGACGGCGCCGCAGGCGGCGTCGGAGGGACATGGAGGCATCCGGCCACCCGCCGGCCTCGGTCTCGCTCGACTCATGACATGAAGAATCAACGCCACCGAGACCAACGGGTCGTCCGCTGTCAAACATCCACCTCCACATCGTCGCCGTGCAACTCCATCAGCTCGCGCCGCGATTGAGCCTCGCCCTTGCCCATCAACTTCGACAACGATTCGACCGTGGCGGCATGACCCGCCGCTCCATAGCTGATCGGCAGCAGCCGCCGCGTATCGGGGTTCAGCGTGGTGTCCCACAACTGTTCGGCATTCATCTCGCCCAGGCCCTTGAAGCGGCTGATCGACCAGGCACCTTCACGGGTGCCTTCCTTGCGCAACTTGTCGAGCGTGGCGCCCAGTTCACCGTCGTCGAGCGCGTAGATCTTGGCCGCCGGCTTCTTGCCGCGCGCCGGCGCATCGATTCGAAACAGCGGCGGCTTCGCAACAAAGATGTGGCCGGCTTCGATCAGCCTCGGGAAGTGACGGAAAAACAGCGTCAACAGCAACACCTGGATGTGCGAGCCATCGACATCGGCGTCGCTCAGGATGCAGATCTTGCCGTAGCGCAAGCCGCTCAGATCGGCACTTTCCATGGTGTGCGGATCGACCCCGATTGCCACCGCGATATCGTGAATCTCGTTGTTGGCAAACAGCCGGTCGCGTTCGACCTCCCACGAATTGAGCACCTTGCCACGCAGCGGCAATACGGCCTGGGTTTCCTTGTTGCGCCCCATCTTCGCGCTGCCGCCGGCCGAGTCGCCTTCGACCAGAAAAAGCTCGTTGAAACCCAGGTCGCGGCTCTCGCAATCGGTCAGTTTGCCCGGCAGGACGGCAACGCCCGAGCCTTTGCGCTTTTCGACCTTCTGGCTGGCGCGCTGCCGGGTCTGCGCCTGACGGATCACCAGATCGGCCAGTTTCTTGCCGATCTCGACATGCTGGTTCAGCCACAACTCCAGCGCCGGCTTGACATAGGTCGTGACCAGCCGCAAGCGCGTCGCGGCTGTTCAGCCGCTCCTTGATCTGGCCCTGGAACTGCGGGTCCAGCACCTTGGCCGACAACACGAAGCTGGCCCGCGAAAACACGTCCTCGGGCATCAGCTTGACGCCTTTGGGCAGCAAGGCATGCAGCTCGATGAAACCCTTGACGGCGCCGAACAGGCCATCCTTCAGGCCGGACTCATGGGTGCCGCCGGCCACCGTCGGAATCAGATTGACATAACTTTCGCGCATCGGCGCGCCGTCCTCGGTGAAGGCGACGCACCAGGCAGCGCCCTCGCCTTCGGCAAAATTCTCGGTCTCGCCGCCGATCGGCATAATGCGCGCCTTCGAACAACGGGATCACCGGATCGGCATGCAGGTTCTGCGTCAGGTAGTCGCGCAGACCGTCCTGGTATTGCCAGCGTCTGCACGTCGCCGGTTTTTTCGATCGTCAGCGTACACCTTGACGCCGGGCATCAGCACCGCCTTGCTGCGCAGCAGATGGGTCAGTTCGTGCGCGCGGCAGACTCGGCGCTGTCGAAATAGCGCGGGTCGGGCCAGGCGCGCACCGTGGTGCCGCTGCGCCGCTCGCCGGACGTCGGCTTGCGCAGCGTCAGCGGCTCGACGACATCGCCGCCGGCAAACACCGATCGTCGCGACCTGGCCTTCGCGCCAGACGCGTGACATCGAGCCGCTTCGACAAGGCATTGGTCACGCTGACGCCGACGCCGTGCAGGCCGCCGGAAAAGCTGTAGGCCGCGCCGCCCCCCTTGTCGAATTTGCCGCCGGCATGCAGCCGGGTGAAGACGATCTCGACCACCGGCACCTGCTCTTCGGCATGCAGGCCGAACGGAATGCCGCGGCCATCGTCGACGACGCTGACCGAGCCGTCGGCATGCAGCGTGACGTCGATGTGCTGGCCGTGCCCGGCCAGCGCCTCGTCGGCGGCGTTGTCGATCACCTCCTGGATGATGTGCAGCGGGTTGTCGGTGCGGGTGTACATGCCCGGCCGCTGCTTGACCGGCTCGAGCCCTTTCAGGACGCGGATCGACGCCTCGCCATAGGCGAACGCGATGCGGCGGGTTTTTGCAGCGCGTTTGCTTGCCATGGCGCGCGGATTGTAGGCAGCCGGTGCCAGCCGCCCGCGCCGGCAGCATCGGCGCGCGATTGGCTACATTCGCGCGATGTCCTCGCTCGCCATCGACCGCCCTGCCGCCGCCACGTTGTCGATGCGACAGGTGCTTTTCTGCGGCGCGATGATCGTCACGATGTCGATGGGCATCCGCCACGGTTTCGGCCTGTGGCTGCAGCCGATCACGATGGACCGCGGCTGGAGCCGCGAGACCTTTGCCTTTGCGCTGGCGATCCAGAATCTGGCCTGGGGGCTTGCCGGCCCGCTGGCCGGCGCGATCGCCGACCGCTTCGGCGCCTTGCGCGTGCTGTTCATCGGCAGCGTGTTGTACGGCCTGGGACTGGTGCTGCATGGGCCTGGCCACCTCGGGGCTGGCCTTCACCGGCAGCGCCGGACTGATGCTCGGCCTGGCCCAGTCGGGCACCACCTATGCGGTGGTCTATGGCGTGATCGGCCGCAATGTGGCGGCGGACAAGCGCAGCTGGGCAATGGGCGTCACCGCAGCCGCCGGATCGTTCGGCCAGTTCCTGATGGTGCCGGTGGAAAACTGGCTGATCGGCGGCTTCGGCTGGCAGAACGCGCTGTTCATCCTCGGCTGCCTGTCGCTGCTGATCATTCCGCTGGCCTTCGGCCTGAAAGAGCGCCACGCTCGCCCCATCGACCGGGCTGCAGCAAAGCATGGGCGAAGCGCTGCGCGAGGCCTTCCGCTACCCGAGCTTCCGCTGGCTGATGGCCGGCTATTTCGTCTGCGGCTTCCAGGTCGTCTTCATCGGCGTGCACATGCCGAGCTATCTGAGAGACAAGGGACTGGGCCCGGATGTCGCGACCACGGCGCTGGCCTTGATCGGCCTGTTCAATGTCTTCGGCACCTATGCGGCCGGCTCGCTCGGCGCAGCGCATGCCGAAGAAATATATCCTGTCGGCGATCTATCTCTGCGCTCGGTCGCGATCGTGCCTTTCTCACCTTGCCGCTGACGCCGATGAGTGTCTACATCTTCTGCCTCGGTGATGGGCATCCTGTGGCTGTCGACCGTGCCGCCGACCAATGCGACGGTCGCGCAGATCTTCGGCGTGCAATATCTGTCGATGCTTGGCGGCTTCGTTTTCCTCAGCCATCAGGTCGGCAGCTTTCTCGGCGTCTGGCTGGGCGGGCGTCTGTACGACGCGACCGGCAGCTACGACGTCGTCTGGTGGATCGCGGTCGCGCTCGGCATCTTTGCCGCGCTGGCCAATCTGCCGGTTCGCGAGGCGGCGATCACCCGGCTGGCGCCGGCCGGCTGATGATGCCGATCACCGATCGATCCATGGCGCAACGCCGGCGACGGCGGCTGCCTGGCGGTCAGATTGCGACTGGGCGGCTGCCATCGCTGCCCTGCTGCTGGTCTTCGCTGCCTACCGGCAGCCCGAGATGATGATGCAGATGGCGCAGCAGCTCTGGAGCTGCTTCTGATGGGCACGGCAGACGCGCAGCCACAGCCAGCTGGCGCCGTCGCCTGGGTCGTCCGCTGGGCGGCACTGCTGCCGGCCGGCGCGCGCGTGCTCGACCTGGCCTGCGGCAGCGGCCGCCATGTGCGCTGGCTGGCCGGCACGCGGCCTGCAGGTCACCGCGGTCGACCGCGATGCCGCCGCCGTCGAGCCGCTGCGCGAGCTTGCCGGGCGTCGAGGTCGTCGTCGCCGATATCGAAGCCGAGGCCTGGCCGCTGGACGGCCGCGCGCTTCGCCGCCGTCGTCGTCACCAACTACCTGTGGCGGCCGCTGTGGCCGCAGCTTGCTCGACAGCCTGCTGCCGGGCGGCCTGCTGATCTACGAAACCTTCAGTGTCGACCAAGCCAGCGTCGGCAAACCGTCGAACCCGGACTTCCTGCTCGCGCACGGCGAATTGCTGGACCGCTGCGGCGGACTGCGGGTGCTCGGCTACGAGGACGGCTTCCTCGCCGAGCCCGACCGCTACGTGCAGCGCATCGCCGCTGTTTCGAACGCCGATGGTGGCGCCGGGCAGTCGGCGGTGTCGGCGCAGCCGCGCCGTTATCCGTTGTGATCGGCAGGCCGCAGCGGCTGCGTTTGCCGGCGCGGCTAAAATCCGCCGATTCCCCAAGGATCTCCGCATGAAACCCATTGTTGGCAGCATCGTTGCGATGGTCACGCCGATGCACGACGACGGCAGCATCGATTTCGACGGCCTGCGCAGCCTGATCGACTGGCATGTCGCCGAAGGCACCGACTGCATCTGCGTCGTCGGCACGACCGGCGAATCGCCGACCGTCTCGGTCGACGAGCATTGCGAGATCATCCGCGTCGCGGTCGAACATGCCAAGGGCCGCGTTCCGATCATGGCCGGCACCGGCGGCAATTCGACCCGCGAGGCGATCGAGCTGGCGCGTTACGCAGCCAAGGTCGGCGCCGACTGCTCGCTGTCGGTCGTGCCGTATTACAACAAGCCGTCGCAGGAAGGCATCTACCAGCATTTCAAGGCGATCGCCGAAGCGGTCGACCTGCCGATGATGCTGTACAACGTGCCCGGCCGCACGGTGGCCGACATGTCGGTCGAGACGACGCTGCGGCTGGCGCAGATCCCCGGCATCTTCGGCATCAAGGAGGCCAGCGGCGACATCGGCCGCGCCGGCCTGGCTGATCAAGCAGGCGCCGGCCGGTTTTGCCGTCTGTTCGGGCGACGACTCGACCGCGGTGGCGCTGATGCTGCTCGGCGGCAAGGGCAATGTCAGCGTCACCGCCAACGTCGCGCCGCGCGCGATGCACGAGCTGTGCATGGCGGCGATCGAAGGCCGGGTTCGCGAAGCGACGGCGCTGCACCTGCAGCTGCTGCCGCTGCACAAGCATCTGTTCTGCGAGCCCAGCCCGGCGCCGTCCAAATGGGCGCTTGCCCGGCTGGGCCGCTGCGGCGCCGGCCTGCGCCTGCCGATCCTGCCGCTGACCGCCGCCGGCGAGGCCAAGTGGAGCAGGCCATGAAGGATTCGGGCCTGCTCTGAGCCGGCGTCGACCGATTCGAATTTCCGTCGCGTCTTATCAGTATCTGGCGCCGGCATGGACCGGCTCCCTCGGAGATATCTAACGTGTCCCTGTCCAATCCTATCCGGCGCCGCGCAGCGCCCTGTCTGAGCCTGACCGCGATCCTGGTCGGCCTCGGCGCCTGCTCGTCGGTCGAAAAACTGGCCGCCGGCGACAAGGTCGACTATCGCGGCACCGCCAACCGCACGGCCGGCCTCGAAGTTCCGCCCGACCTGAGCCAGCTGTCGCGCGACAGCCGCGCACCGCAGCCCGGCGGCGTCGTCAGCGCGTCGACCTTCCAGCAGTACAGCCCGGGCGCGGCGACGCCGACGTCGCGCGGCAGCGATTCCCGCAGCCGAGCGCCGACCTGCGCATCGAGCGCCATGGCGACGAGCGCTGGCTGGTCACGCTCGATGCCGCCGGAAAAACTGTGGCCGCAGCTGCAGACGCTTCTGGCGCGACCGCGGCCTGGCGCTGACCGTCGACAACGCGGCGGCCGGCGTGATGGAGACCGAATGGGCGGAAAACCGCGCCAAGCTGCCGCAGGACATCATCCGCAAGACGCTTGGGCTCGGTGATCGATTCGGTGTATTCGACCGGCGAGAAGGACAAGTTCCGCACCCGCGTCGAGCGCGGCACCAAGGGCAGCGAGGTCTACATCAGCCACCGCGGCATGGTCGAGGTCTATGCCACGCGACCAAGGACACGCACCGTCTGGCAGCCTCGGCCGAGCGATCCTCAGCTCGAAGCCGAACTGCTGCAGCGCCTGATGGTTCACCTCGGCGCCAAGGAAGAAACCGCCAAGACCGCGGTCGCCACGCGCGACCTCCGGCCCGGCGCGCGCGCGCCTGCTGCCGAACCAGCCGACGCCGACGCTGCAGGTCGACGACGCCTTCGACCGCGCCTGGCGCCGCGTCGGCCTGGCGCTCGACCGCGGCGGCTTCACCGTCGAAGACCGCGATCGCAGCGCAGGGCACCTATTTCGTCCGCTATGTCGATCCGGCGCAGGCCGGCAAGGAAGAGCCCGGCTTCTTCGCGCGCATGTTCGGCAACAAGACGAAGATCGCGCCACCGGCGCGTTACCGCGTCCTGGTCAAGGGCGATGGCGAAGCCAGCACCGTTCAGGTGCTCGATTCGCAAGGCGCCCCGGAAAACGGCGATGCCGGCCGGCGCATCGTCGCCTGCTGGTCGACGATCTGAAATAGAGCGCGCCGCCGCCGATGCGCTTTTGCAGCCTCGGCAGCGGCAGCACCGGCAATGCCAGCCTGATCGAGGCACGCGACGGCAGCCGCACCACCCGGATGCTGCTCGACTGCGGCTTCTCGCAGCGCGAACTGGTCGCGCGGCTGGCGCGGGTCGGCATCGGCATCGAGCAGCTCGATGCCATCTTCGTCACCCACGAGCATGGCGACCATGTCGGCTGTGCGCTGGCGTTGTCGCGCCGCCACCGGATTCCGCTGTGGATGAGCCGCGGCACCTGGCGCGCGATCAATCGCCAGCCACCGGTCGGCGATTCACTGTTTGCCGAGACCGACAGTCGCGGCGAACGCAGCGAACCGGCGGGTGAGTCGACCGCACTTCGCCCGTGACGGCGAGGCGATCGAGTTTCCGCGGCTTGCGTCTGATGCCGTATACCGTGCCGCACGATGCCAGGGAGCCGCTGCAGGTCACCTTCAGCGACGGCCGAAGCCGCCTCGGCGTGCTGACCGACGCCGGCTGCGCGACCACCACACCTGTCGACCATCTGAGCGGTTGCGATGCGCTGCTGCTCGAGTGCAACCATGACTCCGCCCTGCTCGCGGCGTCGGCGCTATCCGGCCTCGCTGAAAGCGCGAATCGGCGGCCGGCTCGGCCATCTGAGCAATGTCACTGCAGCGGCGCAATCCTCGCCGCCGTCGCCCATGGCGGCTTGCGCCACGTCGTCGCCGCTCACCTGAGCGAGCGCAACAATACCCCGCAGCTGGCGCGAGGCCGCGCTGGCGCACGCGCTTGGTGCACGGCCGGACGATATCGTCGTTGCCGACCCAAAACACGGCACGCGGCTGGCTCGATGTCCGCTGAGCGACCAGCCGGCCAGCGCGACCGGCCATGAAAAAGGCCGCCCGAAGGCGGCTTCCATCAGCGCGAAGCTGAATTACTTGACGGCCGAAGCGGCAGCCGATGCGGCGTCGCCGACGGCGGCGGCAGCAGCTCGCGGCGTCGCCAACTGCGGCGGCAGCGTCAGAAGCGGCGCCGGTGACGGCCGAGGCGGCCATGTCGGCAGCCGGGGCGGCGGCGTCGGGGCTTCGACAACAGGCGCAGGAGCAGGAGCACGGCATCGGCTCTTCTTTCTTGCTGCAGGCGGCCAGAGCGAAAGGCAGCAACAAGGGTTGCCAACAGAAGCGTCGATTTCATAATTTTCCTCAGATCAGAAGGTCGAACATATGTACCGGCAATTGTGAGTTCCCCAATTGCACAGCGAAGCCCAATGCGGAACTCAACTCTTACAGGCAGGAAAGTTCGGAACCTTTCCAGTGCCTAGCCTCTAAGTATAAACCTAATAGGCAGCTTACCCTAGAGTCCCAGCTTGGTTACCGGGAAGGACTCGTGCGAGCGTTGCAAAAAAGCGTCAAGCTCATCCCAGTCGCGCACCTCTTCAGCGCGCTGGAAACGCCAGTCGGCCACGGAAATGCACGCGATCGTGCACGTGCAGGCTCAGCAGCCCGGGGGCGATCAATATCGCTGGGATGGACGTCAAGTCGGCATCGGCGACCTGCCGGCACGACACCACGTGCGACCAGGTCCGCCGCCAACTGACCCAGCGCGGGTGCTGCCGCTGGAGTGTTTCGAATTGCGCCGCCAGCACGATCAGCTGTGCGATGCGACATCGCCCAGCGGGTCAGCAGGTCGATGGTGGCGATCTCGCCGAGCGGCCAGTCCGCATAATCGCTGTCGCTGAAATAGATTTCGCGGCAGCCGCGTTCGGCAATCATGGCCAGCGCCAGGCGCCAGGCGCCAGGAATTCGCCGCGGCCGAGAAATTGACGGTCAGCGGCTGGGTGCAGGATGCGCCGTCATCGGTCAATCGTCTTTCCATTGATCGAACTCCTCGTTGCTTGCGTCTCATCGGCTGCCCGCCGGTTCAGCGTGCGCTGCCAGCCAGCCGGCGCATGCCCACTCGGCGAGCAGCCGCGCAGCCTGCGGGCCGAGCCGCGCCCGATCGGCCGCACCAAGAACGCGCTGGTCGGCCAGCCGGCGCATCAGGTGCGCATCGCGGCCGGCGGCCCGGAACGATTCGCCATTGATGAAGATATGCCACTCGTCCCACAGCATGCGGGTGCGGATGTCGAGCCGCACACCGCCATTGTGGCGCAATCGGCGGCGCTTCGTCAAACCAGACCTGCGGTTTGGGCTCGCTGAGCCATTCGCCGAGCGAGCAGGCCAGCGCCTTCGAGTCGCCGACCAGCCGGGCGACTGCCTCGGCGGCGAATGTCCTGCATCGCGTCGGGAATCTGCGCCGGATTTCGTCGTCGCCGGCTGGCCGCGGTCTCGATACAGCGGCGACGCGGCCGACGCGGTCGACGCGATTCGGCCGCTGCATGCAGGCTGCGCTGCAAGCACCTCGCGAGCGAATTCGTCGCGCGCGGCGGCGCGAAAGCCGATCGAACACGTCATGCATCTCGCCATCGGCAACGCCGTCGTGGCCCCAGCCAGGCGGCAGGTACAGCATGTCGCCGGCGTCGAGCAGCCATTCCTGCTCGGCGACGAAATTCGCCAGGATCTTCAGTGGCACGCCGCGGCTCGAGTTCGCGGCTGCGCCACGCGGCCGATGCGCCAGCGCCGCCGGCCCTGCAGCTGCAGCAAGAAGACGTCGTATGAATCGACGTGCGGGCCGACGCCGCCGCCGTCGCTGGCATACGAGACCATCAGGTCGTCGAGCCGGGCATCGGGCACGAAGCGGAAGCTGCGACAGCAGCCGGTGCGCCGCCGTCGAGATGGAGATCGAGCCCCTGCACCAGCAGGGTCCAGCCGGGCTGCTTGCAGCGCCGGCAGTGCCGCCGCGCTTGATCGGCCCTGGCGTCATTTGCCAGCCGCGCAGGCGTCTGCGCACCAGCCGCGACTCGACATCGTCGCGTCGCGGCCAGCGCGAACAGCTCGCCGCGGCTCAGCGGCGGCATGCACGTCGGCCATCGCCTGGCGCACCAGCAAGCGGCTTTTTCTGCCAGTGACGGCGCATGAACTGTTGCGGGCTCAGGCCCCCGAGCAATGGACTCGGCGCGGTCGGGATCGATGGTCGAATACATGGCTGGATTGTGCCGGTCTGCCCGACCCGCCGCACGGCCTCAATGCATGTGTCGATCATTCCGCCATGTTGATTTCAGCACCCTGCGTGGTCAGTCTGGTCTGGCGTCTGCACGACGCTCAGGGCGAGCTGATCGACGAACTGAGCGACCCGGTCGAATTCTTCGTCGGCGGCGACGACCTGCTGCCCAAGGTCGAAGAGGCCTTGCTCGATCAGGAGGCGGGATTCGAAACCGAACTGCACCTCGAACCCGAGCACGCTTTCGGCGACTACGACAGCGACCTGGTATTTTTCGAGCCGCGCTCGATCTTTCCCGAGGGGCTCGAACCCGGCATGCAATTCGATGGCGTGCCCGAAGGCGCTGCGACGCCCGACATGCCCGCCGACGCCATCTATACCGTGACCGAGGTCTATCCCGAACATGTGGTGCTCGATGGCAACCACCCGCTGGCCGGCCTGGCGCTTGCGCCTGGCGCTGACTGTTCGCGATGTGCGCCCGGCCAGCGAACAGGAAATCGAGGCCGGCAGCGTGGGGGCAGCACCGGCGATCAGCATCCTGCCGCCGCGCCCTGCCAGCGCCAAACTGCACTGACCGGCGGCCGGCTCAAGCGCTGCCGGTCGAGCCGAAGCCGCCGCTGCCGCGGTTGCTGGCCGCAAAATCGTCAACCTGCCTGAAGCCGGCCTGGACCACCGGCACGATGATCAACTGCGCGATTCGCTCCAGCGGCACCATCCGATAAGCCACCGGGCCGCGGTTCCAGGCACTGACCATCAACGGCCCCTGATAGTCGGAATCGATCAGACCGACCAGATTGCCAAGCACGATACCGTGTTTGTGGCCCAGACCGGAACGCGGCAGGATCATCGCGGCCAAGCCGGGATCAGCGATGTGAATCGCGATGCCGGTCGCAATCAGTTGTGTCTGCCCTGGCTCGAGGATCAGTGGCTCGTCGATGCAGGCGCGCAGGTCGAGCCCCGCGCTGCCTGGCGTGGCATAGGCGGGCAACTGGTCGGCCAGCCGAGGGTCGAGCAATCGGAAGTCGACGGTGGTTGTCATCGGCAGGCGTTCAGTGTCGGCGGCGGCAGTCGCCATCCGGCCGGCGATATCGGCAACCAGTTGGCGGGCCAACGCCAGCTTGCCGGCCCGCGGCAGTTCACGCTGGCCGTCGGCATCGACCAACAGCAGACGGTTGTCGTCGCGGCCGAAGGTTTCAGGGCCCAGGTTGCCGACGATCAAAGGCACATTCTTGCGCAGCAGTTTTTCCCTCGCGTGCTCGAGCAGGTTGCGGCTTTCAGCGGCGAAGCCGACGCAATAAGGCCGGCGCGAGGCGCCCGCCACCGGCAAGGCAGCCACCGCCGCGAGGATGTCGGGGTTTTCAGCCAACTCGAAGCTCGGTGCCGTCTGGCTGGCCTGCTTCTTCACCTTGTGGTCGGACGGCTGCGCCGGCCGCCAATCGGCCACTGCAGCGGTGGCGATGAACAGATCGTGCCGCGGCGCTTCGGCCATCGTCAGCTCGAACATCTGCTGCGCCGTCATGACATCGCTGCGCCGCACGCCGCGTGGCGTGGGCAGCGCAACCGGCCCGGCCACCAGCATCACCTCGGCGCCGGCCTCGCGGGCCGCGCGGGCGATTGCGAAACCCATCTTGCCGCTCGAGCGGTTGGTGATGCCGCGCACCGGATCGATCGGCTCGTAGGTCGGCCCCGCCGTGATCAGCACCCGCTTGCCGAGCAGCGGTTTGGGTTGAAAAAAGGCGATCAAGTCCTCCAGCAGTTCGGTCGGCTCGAGCATGCGGCCATCGCCGACTTCGCCACAGGCCTGTTCGCCGGCATCCGGGCCGAACAAGCGGGCGCCATCGGCGACCACCTGCAGCAGGTTGCGCCGGGTTGCCGGGTGCGACCACATCTCACGGTTCATCGCCGGCGCCAGCAGCAGCGGGCAGCTGTGCGCCGGGCGCGCCAGGCACATCAGGCTCAGCAGGTCGTCGGCCATGCCGTTCACCAGCTTGGCGATGAAATCGGCGCTGGCCGGCGCCACCAGCACCGCATCGGCGGCGCGCGTCAGGTTGATGTGCGCCATCGCATTGGGCTCGCGAAGATCCCACTGGCTGCTGTAGACGCTGCGGTTCGACAAGGCCTGCATCGTCACCGGCGTGATGAAACTGCTCTGCGGCCTCGCTCATCACCACCTGCACGCTGGCACCGGCCCGGATCAGTTCGCGCAGCAGTTCGGCCGATTTGTAGCAGGCGATGCCGCCGGACAAGCCGAGCACCAGATGTCTGCCGGCCAGATCGGCCGGTGGCATTGCCGGCAAAGGGCTGGTTTCGACGGGTTCAGTGGGTCGTTGGGTCATGGTCGCAAATGACTTCAGTGCGCGATGTCGGTCCTTGATCCGAGCAACCGGCACTGGCGGTTTCGATTGTCGCCCACCACATCACCGACAGGATCGGGCGCACGGACCGTATCGAGGCACGATAGGATGCCGAGCCATGCATCACCAGACCGAGCCGGAAGAACCCCCGCAGTTCGTGCAAATTCATCAAGATGATCCGGCCGCCATCGAGGTCGAATTGCTGCAGGGTCTGATGGCGCCCGCCGCCACCACATCGCCGAAATTCCTCTATGACCGGCTCGGCTCGAAGCTGTTCGAAGCCATCACCGAGTTGCCCGAGTACTACCCGACGCGGACCGAAGCGGCCATCTTCGCTGCCCATGCGGCCGACATGGCACGAGACGATCGGCCCGATCGGCAGCCTGATCGACCTGGGCGCCGGCAATTGTGCCAAGGCAAGCAGCCTGTTCCCGGCGCTTGCAGCCGCAGCGCTATGTGGCGGTCGACATCTCGGTGGATTTTCTGCGCGAAGCGCTGGGCCGGGTGGCACGCGCCCATCCGCAAATCGTCATGGCTGGCGTCGGGCATCGATTTTTCAAGCTCGCTGCAGTTGCCACCCGAGATGATCACGGGTCGGCCGGTGTTTTTCTATCCGGGTTCGAGCATCGGCAATTTCACGCCCGAGCAGGCCTCGGGCTTCTTGCGTGGGCTGCATGCTCGAGCGGGCGGCGGTGGCTTGCTGATCGGGGTCGATCTGGTCAAGCCGGCCAGCATCCTGGAGCCGGCCTACGACGATGCGTTGGGCGTGACCGCCGCATTCAACCTGAACATGCTGCTGCACCTGAACCGAGCATATCGGCAGCGATTTCAAACCGCGCCAATGGCGCCACATCGGCACCTACAACGCCGATCAATCCCGAATCGAGATGCATCTGGAAGCCCGCCAATCATTGACGGTGACCTGGCGCGGCGGTTCGCGCCGGTTCAACGCCGGTGAACGCATCCACACCGAAAACTCGTACAAATATTCGGTGTCGGGCTTCGAGGCCTTGCTCGGCGATGCCGGCTTCGACCGCGGGCGCTGCTGGACCGACGAGGCCGCCCAGTTTGCGGTTTTCTGGGCGCCGGCCTGACCCGCCCGCCTGCAGTTCAGGGCGTGCGGTTGGCGCCCAGCGCGGCAATCTTGCCGATCGGCGGCGGCAATTCAACCGCTGGCGCCTCGGCGGTTTCGGGCGCGGTCGAAAAGATGCGGTCTTCGGCGTCGCGGTTCATCACGATGATGCTGATCCGCCGGTTGACCGGGCTGTTCGGGCTGTCGCGCTCGAACAGGTTGCTCGACGCCAGGCCTTGCACCCGCAACACTCGGCCATCAGGCAAACCACCGGCCAGCAGTTCGCGGCGCGACGCATTGGCACGGTCGCTCGACAGCTCCCAGTTGCTGTAGCCGCGCCCGCCGCCGCCGAAGGCCTGGGCATCGGTATGCCCTTCGAGCGTCAGCCGGTTCGGCACCTCTGCCAGCACCGAGCCGATCTCCTGCAGCAGATCGCGCATGTAGGTCTTGACCACCGCGCTGCCACTGTCGAACATCGGCCGGTTCTGTTCGTCGACGATCTGGATACGCAAGCCGTCCTTTGTCAGATCGAGGCGGATCTGCGATTTCATGCCGGCCAGCTTGGGGTTGGACGCCAGCACATCGCCGACCTTCTCCTTCAGCTCTTCGAGCCGCTCGCGCTCGGCCTTGCGCTGCTCTTCCTTCAGCGCCAGCAGGTTGACTGTCGACCGTGGTGCCTCAATGTCGCCGCGTTTGACCTGACCGTTCTGCCGCGACAGATCGGTACCGCCACCCTTGATCACGTGCGACGAATCGCCCGATCCCGAGCCGCCGCCATTGATCGACACCTTCATCGGGTTCTGGAAAAAGTCGGCAATACCCTTCTTGTCGCCTTCGGACGTCGACCCGAGCAGCCACATCAACAAGAAAAACGCCATCATCGCCGTCACGAAGTCGGCATAGGCAATTTTCCAGGCCCCGCCATGCACCGCATGGCCACCCTTCTTCACCCGCTTGATGATGATCGGCTGCAGCTTCTTCGCGTCACCGGCCATGATTCACTCCTGGATCAGACGACAACCCACTGTCCGAACGGGCCGACGAAGTCAGGCCCCCATCAAGCAGGCGCCGCGGATCCGGCTTTGCCGGTCCACTGGCGCCGCCCCCCTGGGGGGGCCAAGCCCGGACGCTGAAGGTCCGGCGGACCTTCAGCGCCTGGCGAGGAGCCGGGCTGGAAGGCCCGGCGCGGCATGCAAGGCTGCCGAAGGCGCTCCGGGGGGGGTCACTCCACTCATTTCTTCCCCTTCACATGGCCTTCGAGCTCGGAGAACGTCGGACGGTCACCCGAATAGAGAACCTTGCGGCCGAATTCGATCGCCACCTGCGGCGCATATCCCTGCATCGATGCCAGCAGTGTGGTCTTGATGCATTGCAGTTCCTTCGATCCGTCTTCGACCTTCTGCTCGAGCAAGCCGCCCAGCGGCTCGACGAAACCATAGGCCAGCAAGATGCCGAGAAAGGTTCCGACCAGCGCCGAGCCGATCATGCCGCCGAGGACCGCCGGCGCCTGGCCGACCGAGCCCATCGTATTGACCACCCCGAGCACCGCCGCGACGATGCCGAATGCCGGCAGACCGCCGGCCAGCCGGCCGATCGCGGCCACCGCGGCATGTTCTTCCTGGTGGTGGGTCTCGATTTCGCTGTCCATCAGGCTTTCGATCTCGTGGGCGTTGAGGTTTCCTGACACCATCATCCGCAGATAGTCGGTGATGAACTCGACAATGTGATGGTCGCTGCCGACTGCCGCATATTTCTGGAACAGCGGTGAACTGTGCGGATCCTCCACATCGGCCTCGATCGCCATCAGGCCCTCCTTGCGCGCCTTCTGCAAGATGTCGAACAGCAGCGCCATCAGCTCCATGTAGCGGGCCTTGCTGTATTTGCTGCCCTTGAAACATTTGCCGACGCCGGCCAACGAGGCCTTGATCACCTTCATCTGGTTGTTGGCCAGGAAGGCGCCCAGCGCAGCCCCGAGGATGGTGATCAACTCGAACGGCAGCGCCGTGATGATGACCTTGATATTGCCGCCGTGGACGATATAGACGCCAAAGATGCAGGCAAGTGCAAGGGCCCAGCCAACAAGAACGAACATGGTCTTTTGGTCCGATAAAAGTGCACATCAGGACGTGTGCCGACTGTTGTCGTTATCGGTCAGCCGTCTTGCGTCTTGAGATGTGACCGTCAATGCGACTCGGTCACGCGGCAATTTCCTGTGCGAGGGCCTTCAAGCCTCATCCGAGCGGGCCTGAAGGCACTCCCACATGAAGTCGCTGACGTCGAGCATTTGCCTCGTAGCCCAAAAAAAACGGGCCCGAGGGCCCGTTTGGAAAGCACATGTTCGGATGTGCTGAGGAGGAGACACAGCGATGAAAAAATCGATCGACGGGGACCAAGCAGAGCACCCGCCAATCTCGCCATCGGACGCCATCGCAAGCGATCTTTGGCGGTACCACAACCCGTTATCGGCAGCCGGCCCGCGAACCTGAGGGCCACTGCTCGAAATAAATTCAGTGCATCTTGATCCCGCCTGCCGCCTTGCCCTTGCCGGCGCGTGCCGGCGGGCTGCACAGGCCACAGACGTAATGTTTGGCGATCTCGTGCGGATGGGTGACGAACTGACCACCACACTTCGAGCACGCTGTCATCGTCAACATGCCATTGTCGACAAACTTGACCAGCCGCCAGGCACGCGTCACCGACAACAGCGCTTCCAGGCCCTGCCCGGTCGTCTGCTCCTGGTACAGCTGGTAGGCCTTGATCACGGTGTCGATCTCGTCGAGCTCGGCCACCTTGTTCAGGTACTCGTGGATATTGAGAAAGAGGCTGGCGTGAATATTGGGCTGCCAGGTCATGAACCAGTCGGTCGAAAACGGCAACTGGCCCTTGCTCGGCGACTTGCCGGCCACTTCCTTGTACAGGCGCAGCAGGCGCTCGTAAGACAGATCGGTTTCAGACTCGAGCACCTGCAGGCGCGCCCCGAGATTGATCAGCGTGACGGCACGCTCGATTTGTCGGGCTTCGGTGAGGATGCTTTTGACTCGCATGATGAAGGTGCTCTGCAGTTCGGTGCTGAAAAAAGATCGGCTGAAATCGGCTGATTCAGGCGGCTTCGCGATGGCGCCCGGCCATCAGGATGCTGGCGTGCAGGCGGCTGGTGGTGTCGTTGGCCGCACCCTTGCCGTGGTTGGTCAACAGGCCCCAGACCAGATCGTCGTCCATGCGGAAGCGGCACAGCAGCGTGTTGCCCGAAGCGATCTTCATCATCTGCGCCGGGCTCAATTGCGCCAGCAGCGCCGCATTCTCTTCGCTGATGCCCAGCCGAAACAGCGCCTGGTCGCGGTCGCTGCGAATCAGGCTTTGCGCCAGCATCAGGTACGACAGGTTGGCTTCGCGGATTTCGGTGAGGATCTGGTCAGTGTTCATGATGAGTGCCTGGTTGGTCAGTCGTGGTCGGTCGGAAGATCTCGGGTCTGCGTCTCTCGTCGTTGCCTTGTGTCTCAACGTGAAACGGATTGTGAAGATCAGAAATCGACTGGAACATCAGGTCATCTCTGTGGCTTGAGTCCTTGTTTTTCTGTGGGGGGTGTAAGGGAAAGTCTTACAGGCGCCATTGCGCCAGGTTCGAACCCGCCCCGGACTTCGGTGGAGCGACGCTTCCTCGCGATTCGGCGCTTACGAGGCATTCGCCTGAGACTAACTTGCAACAACTGGCGCTATCGGCCCTCGACCGGTTCCGGATATTCGACTCGCAAAATAGCCGCCTCGTCGTGGCGGCCTGTCCCTTCAAGCACAACAGCGAGATTGTGCGCAGCCAGCCAACTGCCACGTCCCGGGAATGTCGGCCGACCGGTCGGTCGGCGACATTCCCGGGACGCGGCAGTTGGCTGGCTGCGCACAATCTCGCTGTTGTGCTTGAAGGGACAGGCCGCCACGACGAGGCAGCTATTTTTCAAGTCGAATATCCGGAACCGGTCGAGGGCCGATAGCGCCAGTTGTTGCAAGTTAGTCTCAGGCGAATGCCTCGGGAGCGCCGAATCGCGAGGAAGCGTCGCTCCACCGAAGTCCGGGGCGGGTTCAAACCTGGCGCAATGGCGCCTGTAGGAATTTCCCTTACACCCCGCACAGAAAAACATGGACTCAAGCCACAGAGATGACCTGATGTTCCGGTCGATTTCCGATCTTCACAATCCGTTTCACGTTGAGACACAAGGCAACGCGAGAGACCAGACCCAAATCCGCCGACCGACCCGACTGACCAACCAAGGACCCACCATGAACACCGACCAGATCCTCACCGAAATCCGCGAAGCCAATCTGTCGTACCTGATGCTGGCGCAGAGCCTGATCCGCGCCGACCGTGACCAGGCGCTGTTCCGCCTCGGCATCAGCGAGGACAGCGCGGCGATGCTCGCGCTGCTGAGCCCGGCGCAGATGATGAAGATCGCTTCGGGCAACACGCTGCTGTGCCGCTTCCGGATGGACGACGACCTGGTCTGGGGCCTGCTGACCAACCATGGCAAGGGCGCGGCCAACGATACCACCAGCCGCCTGCACGCCAGCATCCTGATGGCCGGGCGCCATCGCGAAGCCGCCTGAATCGCCGATACCGATCTTTTCAGCACCGAACAGCGGAGCACCTATCATGCGCGTCAAGAGCATTCTTACCGAAGCCCGGCAGATCGAGCGTGCCGTCACGCTGATCAACCTCGGGGCGCGCCTGCAGGTGCTCGAGTCGGAGACCGACCTGTCGTACGAGCGGCTGCTGCGCCTGTACAAGGAAGTCGCCGGCAAGTCGCCGAGCAAGGGCCAGTTGCCGTTCTCGACCGACTGGTTCATGACCTGGCAGCCGAATATCCACGCCAGCCTGTTCCTGAATATCCACGAATACCTGAACAAGGTTGCCGAGCTCGACGAGATCGATACCGTGATCAAGGCCTACCAGCTGTACCAGGAGCAGACCGCGGGCAGGGCCTGGAAGCGCTGCTGTCGGTGACGCGGGCCTGGCGGCTGGTCAAGTTCGTCGACAACGGCATGCTGACGATGACCGAATGCTCACGCTGCGGCGGCCATTTCGTCACCCATCCGCATGAGATCGCCAAGCACTATGTCTGCGGCCTGTGCAGCCCGCCGGCGCGTGCCGGCAAGGGCAAGGCGGTCGGCGGCATCAAGATGCATTGAGTTGACATGCAGTGGTCAAGTTGCGCGAGTCGGCGCCGATAACGGGTTGCGACGGGTCAGGATCGCTGGCGGGTGGCGGCCGATGGCGCAGGCCGGCGGGTGCTTGCTTGGTCCACCGCCGTTCGATTTGTTTTTTCGCGCGTCTCCTCCTCGCACATCGATGGTGTGCGTTCCACAACGGGCCCCCGGGTCCGTTTTTTTTGGCCGACATCGCGCGACGCAGCGGGTGCCCAGGCCCGCCGGTGGCTTAGTCCCTCGCTCGCCGCGTGGCCGGTCGAAGCGGCGATCGCGCTCAAGCCGGGCGATGGAACTCCGATAACGGGAACAGTTGGCACACATTCGCGGTGCCGATTCATCGGACCAATAGACCATGTTTGTTCTCGTTGGCTGGGCCCTGGCACTTGCCTGCATCTTCGGCGTCTATATCGTGCACGGCGGCAATATCGGCGTGATCCTGACCGCGTTGCCGTTCGAGCTGATCACCATCCTCGGCGCGGCGCTCGGCGCCTTCCTGGCCAACAACCAGATGAAGGTCATCAAGGCTTCGCTGGCCGGCATCGGCAAATGCTTCAAGGGCAGCAAATACAGCAAGGCCCGCTACATGGAGCTGATGGCGCTGCTGTTCGACGTGCTGCAGAAGGCGCGCAAGGAGGGCCTGATGTCGATCGAGGCCGACGTCGAGGATCCGCACGGCTCGCCGCTGTTCCAGAAATATCCGACCGTCGGCAACGACCACCATGTGGTCGAGTTCATCACCGACTATCTGCGCATGATGGTCTCGGGCAATCTGAACGCCCACGAGATCGAAAGCCTGATGGACAGCGAGATCGATACCCATCATCAGGAAGAGCATGCCGCGGTGGCCGCGATCGGCCGGCTGGCCGGCGGCCTGCCGGCATTCGGCATCGTCGCCGCGGTGCTCGGCGTCGTCAATACGATGGGCTCGGTCGGCCAGGCGCCGGCGGTGCTCGGCGCCATGATCGGCTCGGCGCTGGTCGGAACCTTCCTCGGCATCTTGCTGGCCTACGGTTTCGTCGAGCCGCTCGGCGGCCTGCTCGAGCAGAAGGTCGAGGACGGATCGAAGGAACTGCAATGCATCAAGACCACCTTGCTGGCTTCGATGCAGGGCTATGCGCCGCAGGTGGCGATCGAATTCGGCCGCAAGGTGCTGTATTCGGGCGACCGGCCGACCTTCTCCGAACTCGAAGGCCATGTCAAAGGCAAGAAATTGATGGCCCGTCGCGCAGCGCCTTCGGCGCACCGGCCAGCCGGATCGCGGCGCCGATCGATGGCCGGCTTCGCTGCCCGAATACGTTGACGGGGAACGATATGGCCGGTGACGCGAAGAAGCTGCAGCCGATCATCATCAAGCGGGTGAAGAAGGGCGGCCATGCAGCGCATGGCGGGGCGTGGAAGATCGCCTATGCCGACTTCGTGACGGCGATGATGGCGTTCTTTCTGCTGATGTGGCTGCTCGGATCGACGTCCGAAGGCGACAAGAAGGGCATTGCCGACTTTTTCCCGGGGGACGAGGATGATGATGATGATGATGGATGAGGTGATGAAGAAGAAGAAGAAGAAGAAGAAGAAGAAGAAGAAGAAGAAGAAGAAGAAGAGAAGAAGAAGAAGAAGAAGAAGAAGAAGAAGAAGAAGAAGAAGAAGAAGAAGAAGAAGAAGAAGAAGAAGAAGAAGAAGAAGAAGAAGAAGAAGAAGAAGAAGAAGAAGAAGAAGAAGAAGAAGAAGAAGAAGAAGAAGAAGAAGAAGAAGAAGAAGAAG
>CAWJLY010000002.1:0-135500 GCA_963843805.1 uncultured beta proteobacterium | reverse complement strand
GTGCGCCCAGCATGGGCGCACTCTTGCGGGTGCAAGTCCCGCCGTAAGTTGATCACAGCGAACGAAGCGAAGCGCAACTGCGAGAGGGCGACCGAGCGTGGGGAGGAAGCGTGGAGCGAAGCTGCGAGCCGATGAACAAGAACCGGATAGAAGGCGGTGCCGACCAGGGCGAGCGGGCAAAAGACCGCGAAGCTCTCGTGATCAAGCGTCAGGCGGCGTAAATCCGGCGGTTGTGCAGCGAAGGAGTGCGTTCTTACCTGGGGAGATCTCGCCTTGTGCCTGAAAGGGCGACGGTGGTGAGCCGGAGCGAGAAGTCAGCAGAGGCCGTAGTAGCCGGGGCCAGTCGCGAGACGGGAGGGCACGGTGAAGGGCCGAACGAGAAGGAGTGTCGAACGACATGTCGATGTCCGAGGCAAGGCGTCAGATGCCCGCGCGAGCGGGGCGGACGGAAGAAGCGCGCGGTGAAGCCGGGCGTCAGTCTGTCAGCGACGAAGCCTCGGACCCGCGACGTGAGCCGAACGACACAGGCAACCCCCACGCGGCGTTGTTACACGCCGCGTTCACGAGAGAGAACCTTCAAAGGGCGTTCAAACGGGTGCGGGCCAACAAAGGCGCGGCAGGGGTCGACGGGCTGGACATAGACCAGACCGCAAGACACTTGGTCACGGCGTGGCCCGAAATCCGAGAGCGGCTGCTGAAGGGGACGTACCGGCCCAGTCCGGTGCGACGGGTAACGATCCCCAAGCCGGACGGAGGCGAGCGCGAGCTGGGCATCCCGACGGTGGTGGACCGGCTGATCCAGCAGGCACTGCTGCAAGTGCTGCAACCCATTCTCGACCCCACCTTCAGCGAGCACAGCTACGGCTTCAGGCCAGGGCGGCGAGCGCAGGACGCGGTATTGGCCGCGCAGGCGTACGTGCAGTCGGGCCGGCGGGTCGTGGTCGATGTTGATCTGGAAAAGTTCTTCGACCGGGTCAACCACGACATCCTGATCGACCGATTGAGCAAACGCATCGGGGATGCCGGAGTGATCCGGCTGATCCGTGCCTATCTCGACAGCGGGATCATGAGCGATGGCGTGGTGCAGCAGCGATACCAAGGCACGCCGCAAGGCGGGCCGCTGTCGCCCCTGCTGGCAAACGTCATGCTCGACGAGGTGGACAAGGAATTGGAACGCAGGGGCCATTGCTTCGTGCGCTACGCCGACGATGCGAACGTCTATGTTCGCAGTCGTCAGGCGGGCGAGCGGGTGATGGCACTGCTGAGGCGGCTGTATGGCAAGCTGCACCTGACGGTCAACGAAGCCAAGAGTGCGGTGGCCAGCGTGTTCGGCCGCAAATTCCTGGGCTACAGCTTGTGGGTAGCGCGGGGAGGCGAGGTCAAACGCCGGGTGGCTGACAAGCCGCTGGCAACGTTCAAGCAGCGGGTGCGGCAACTGACGCGCCGCAGTGGCGGACGCAGCATGCAGGGCGTGGTGGATGGGCTGCGGCCCTATCTACTGGGCTGGAAGGCGTACTTCGGGCTGGCGCAAACACCCTCGGTCTGGCGAGAGCTGGACGAAGGCTTGCGCCACAGGCTGCGCGCAATCCAGCTCAAGCAATGGAAACGCGGCGCCACGATGTACCGCGAACTGCGGCGGATGGGCGCTCCAGAAAATGTCGCCTGCCGCGTGGCGGCGAACAGCCGTCGCTGGTGGCGCAACAGCGCGAAGCTGCTGAACAGCGTGCTGACGATCGCCTGGTTCGACCGATTGGGTTTACCCCGTCTCTCATGACCTCAACTTCTCGAACCGCCCGGTGCGGACCCGCATGCCGGGTGGTGTGGGAGGGGACCGGCCAATAATGGCCGGCCCCTATCCCGATTTTGAACTTGCATCGCGGGCTTGTGGTCCCACATGCCTAGAATCCGCCAACGATTCGTTTCCGCACTGCTGGGCAGCCATGGTTCCTCATCTCATCACCGCACTGACCGGCCCGATCAACGAGCTCGAGCAGCGCATTCTCGAATCGTTGCCGGCGATCGAGCGCTGGTTTCGTCTCGAATGGATGGAGCACACGCCGCCGTTTTATACCTCGGTCGATGTTCGCAATGCGGGGTTCAAGCTGGCTCCGGTCGATACCAACCTGTTTCCGGGCTGCTTCAATCTGCTGACCAACGAGATGCTGCCGTTGGCGGTGCAGGCCGCAATGGCGGCGATCGAGAAAATCTGCCCGGAGGCGAAAAACCTGCTGCTGATCCCCGAGCGCCGTCGCTCGGATGCCAACTACCTGATGAATCTTGCGCAGTTGACGCAGATCTTTCATCACGCCGGCATGAATGTGCGGCTCGGCACGATCGACGACGACGTCCGCGAACCCACACCGATCGAATTGCCCGACGGCAGCACGCTGACGTTGGAGCCGCTTGTGCGGACCCGCGGACGCCTGGGACTCAAGCATTTCGACCCGTGCACGATTCTGCTCAACAGCAATCTGGCCACTGGTATTCCCCAATCGCTCGAGTCCATTCACGAGCAGTATCTGCTGCCGCCGCTGCATGCAGGCTGGACGATGCGTCGCAAATCGCAGCATCTGCATGCTTATGAAGAAGTGGCAAAGAAGTTTGCCAAGCTGCTCGGCATGGATCCGTGGTTGATCAACCCGATGCATACCCGCTGCGATGATGTCGACCTGACGGGCGATGCGGGTGTCGAGTGTCTGACCACCCATGCCGATGCGTTGTTGGCCAAGGTACGCCGCAAGTACAAGGAATACGGCATTCAGGAAAAGCCATTCGTGATTGTCAAGGCCGATGCCGGGCAGATCGGCAATGCGGTCGTGACGCTACGCGACGCCAAGGAAATCGCCGAGCTGGGCCTCCACATGCGCAACCGGCTGAGCGGCCTGCGCAGTGGCGAGCCGCTGCGCGAGGTGATCATTCAGGAAGGGGTTCCCACCTACGAACGCGTCAACGACGCGGTTGCGGAGCCGGTCGTCTACATGATCGATCGGTATGTCGTCGGTGGCTTCTATCGCGTCCATGCGCAGCGTGGCCCCGACGAAAATCTCGATGAACCGGGCGCCGATTACGTGCCGCTGGCGTTTGCCGAGTCGGGGCAGTTCGCAAAACTGGGTGCCAAACCGGGTGCCAGTGCCCCAAACCGCTTTTACATGTACGGCGTGGTCGCCCGGCTGGCCATGGTGGCGGCATCGTATGAGCTCGAGGCCACCGACCCGGAGGCCGAGGTCTACGATTGAGTACGCCGCCCGCGCGCGCCGTGGACGGGCAAGCGATCATCGGATCGGGATGATGTTGTCCTGCGGCAACTGATCCGCCGTTCATGCAGGTGCTTGATGGTCGACGTCGCGAAGCTGCGCCGCGCGCAACGACAATGGGTACCTGTCGACCCGTCGCGGATTGCCCAAGGCCGCGCTGACCCGTGCATCCACCCTCCCATGGATCGAGCCTCGCCGCGCTGACGCTGGGCGCAGTCGGCATCGTCTACGGCGATATCGGTACCAGCCCGCTGTATGCGCTGAAAGAGGTTTTTGCGCACGGGCATGTGCCGCTCACGCCAGCCAACATCTACGGCGTGCTGTCGATGATTTTCTGGACGCTGACGATCATCGTCTCGCTGAAATACGTGGTGCTGATCCTGCGCGCGGACAACAACGGCGAAGGCGGCCTGATCGCCATGCTGGCGTTGGCTTCGCAGGCGGTCAAGCACAAGCCCGAATTGCGACGAATTCTGCTGGTCATCGGTATCTTCGGTACTGCGATTTTCTTCGGTGATGGCGTGATCACCCCTGCCATATCGGTGTTGTCGGCCATCGAAGGGCTGGAGGTCGCGGCACCGGGGCTGCATCGTTTCGTCGTTCCGCTCACCTTGCTGGTGCTGACCGTCCTGTTCGTGATGCAACGCTTCGGAACAGCCCGAGTCGGCCGTCTGTTCGGGCCGGTCACCGTCGTCTGGTTCATCGTTCTGCTGCTGATGGGCGCGATCCATATCAGCCGGAACCCGGCCATCCTGTGGGCGATCAGTCCGCATTACGCGTTGTCGTTCGTTGTCCTGCATACCGACGTCGCCTTTGTCGCGTTGGCGTCGGTCGTGTTGTGTGTCACCGGGGCCGAAGCCCTGTACGCGGACATGGGCCATTTCGGCAAGCGTCCGATCCGCACTGCGTGGTTCGGTCTCGTGATGCCGGCGCTGCTGGTCAATTATTTCGGGCAGGGCGCGATGCTGCTGGCGCATCCCGAGAACGTCAGGAACCCGTTCTACGAGATGGCGCCATCGTGGGCGGTCTATCCGTTGATCGGCCTGGCAACCTGCGCCACCGTAATCGCATCTCAGGCCCTGATCACGGCCGCGTTTTCGGTCACCAAACAGGCGGTTCAACTCGGTTATCTGCCCCGCCTTCGAATCGCCCATACATCGGTCACCGAGACCGGCCAGGTCTATGTTCCGTTCGTCAACTGGAGCCTGTACGTCTGTATCGTGCTGGCGGTGCTTGCCTTCGGCTCCAGCAGTCGACTGGCAGGTGCCTACGGAATCGCAGTGACGATCGACATGTTGATCACCACCACGATGACCTTCTTCGTGATCCGTTATGGCTGGAAGTATCCGTGGACGCTGTCGCTTGCCGCCACCGGATTCTTCTTCGTCGTCGATTTCACGTTTTTTGCGGCCAACATCGTCAAGCTGTTCGACGGCGGCTGGTTTCCGGTCGTCATCGGCGCGGCGATGTTCATGCTGATGATGACCTGGAAGCAGGGCCGCCAATTGATGCGCGAGCGCCTGCGTGAGGACGCCATCGACCTCGACAGCTTTCTGCAGGCAGTGTTCGTCAGTCCGCCGATTCGAGTCCCGGGAACTGCCGTTTTTCTGGTCAGCGAGCAAGGGGTCACGCCGAATGCGTTGATGCACAACCTCAAGCACAACAAGGTGCTCCACTCGACCAATCTTTTTGTCACCGTCGAGCACCACGAATTGCCGTGGGTCGGCTTCAACAAACGCTGCGAGATCGAACCGCTGGGCCATGACTGCTGGCAGGTGAGCTTGCATTTCGGCTTCAAGAACGAGCCCGATGTGCCGCAGGCCCTGAAACTCCTGAGCGGGCGCGGGGTGGCGATCGATCCGATGGATACCAGTTATTTCCTGTCGCGCGATATCGTGATCCCGACGATCGGCAAAGGCATGTCGATCTGGCGCGAAAAGATTTTCGCCAGCATGCATCGCAATGCGGCCGCTGCGGCCGATTTTCTCAGTCTGCCGGCCAACCGGGTCGTCGAGCTGGGCTCGAAACTTGAAATCTGATCGCCGCCGGGTGCCGTCCGCGGCCATCGACTCGCAGACGGTCATCGCCGATACCCGGGACTGGCTCGACAAGGCGGTGATCGGCCTCAACCTGTGTCCGTTTGCCAAAGCCGTGCGCGCCAGGCAGGCGATCCGCTTCGTCTGCAGCAGCGCGCGAAGCGCAGAAAGCCTGCGCGCCGATCTGCTCGACGAATTGACACTGCTTGTCGCCAGCGATCCGCGGCAGGTCGAAACAAGCCTGCTGATCCATCCGCAGGTGCTCACCGACTTCTACGACTACAACGATTTTCTCGACGTGGCCGATCGTTGTCTCGACGAACTCGATCTGGTCGGAGAAATCCAGATTGCCAGCTTTCATCCTGATTACTGCTTTGCCGACAGTCAAGCCGATGCGATCGAGAATCACAGCAACCGTTCGCCGTATCCGTTGCTGCACCTGCTGCGTGAATGCAGCGTCGAGCGAGCGCTGGCAGGTTACGCCGACGCCGACCGGATCGTCGAGCGCAACATCGAAACCTTGCGGGGCTTGGGCCTGCAGGGCTGGCGCCGCTTGTTCGAGGGTTGAGTCAGCAAGGCGTCAAGGGCAGTTTTGTGCAACAGTTCCGGTTTCGATCGCGGCAGCATCGCGGCCGTTCCACCTTGGCGTTCACCATGCAACTGCTGTTCATTGCCGATCCGCTCGAAGGCTTCAATACCGCAAAGGACACCAGCTTCGCCATGATGCGCGAAGCCGCCGCTCGCGGCCATCGTTTGTGGGCTTGTCGGGCGCAGGACCTGTCGTGGCAACGTGGCGGCAAGGTGCTGGCCAACGCCAGGGCGATCCGTTTGACTGCTGCCGCAGCTTGTTCGAAGCCGGGCGAGCGGGTTACCCACTGGTTCGATGATGACACTGCCAATTCGGCGGCCACGCCGCTTGAATTGTCGTCAGTCGATGCCGTCTTGATGCGAACCGACCCGCCGTTCGATCTGGAATACCTCTACGCCACACACCTGCTCGGCCAGGCCGAGCGCGAGGGCGCGCGGGTGTTCAACAGCCCGCGGGCCTTGCGCGAACATCCGGAAAAACTGGCCATCCTCGAATTTGCCGATTTCATCGGCCCGACGCTGGTGACTCGCGCGGCTGACGAGATCCGGCAATTTCATGCCGAGCACCACGACATCATCTTGAAACCGCTTGATGGCATGGGTGGCGCAGGTATCTTTCGCGTCGGACCGGACGGGCTCAATCTGGGCAGCATCATCGAGACCCTGAACCGCGACGGTGCGCAGTCGGTGATGGTGCAGCGTTATCTGCATGAGATCACGCAAGGCGACAAGCGCATCCTGCTGATCGACGGCATGCCGGTTCCGCATTCGCTGGCAAGAATTCCGCAAGGTAGCGAGATCCGCGGCAACATGGCGGTGGGTGGCAAAGGGGTTGCCCAGGCCCTGTCAGCGCGCGACCGCGAGATTGCCGAGCAGATCGGCCCGGTGCTGGCGGCCCGCGGCCTGTTGCTGGTCGGTCTCGACGTGATCGGCGATTGCGTCACCGAAATCAACGTCACCAGCCCGACTGGCTTCCAGGAAATCATGAAGCAGACCGGGTTTGATGTAGCCAAGGTCTTCGTCGATGCGCTGGAGGCGGCGCTGGCCAGGAGCAACGGCGTTCGCAACAGCGATCGGGTATTTGCGCCAGGCAAGGCCGCGGCAGATCGACGCGTGTAAAGGGGTGCGGCCGATCCGGCCGGCTCGGCGCACCGGGCATCGGATAATCGCAGGCTTGGTTCTTTGAAATCCCCCATGGCCCTGCTCTCACTGTCCAACGCCCAACTCGCTTTCGGCCACGTCGCGCTGCTCGACAGCGCGGCTTTTTCGCTCGAAGGTGGCGAGCGCCTGGGTCTGATCGGCCGCAATGGCGCGGGCAAGTCGTCGCTGCTGAAAGTGATTGCCGGGCTGGAGAAGCTCGATGACGGACTGCTGCAGATGACGCAGGGTCTGCGCATCCGTTATGTGCCACAGGAGCCGGTTTTCGATGCCGGGCACAGCGTGTTCGAGGTGGTCAGCGAAGGGGTCGCCGAGGCCCGTTCGGTTCGTCAGCAATACGAAGAACACGCCGATGGGGTTGATCTCGATGCCTTGCAGACGCGAATCGAATCGCTCGACGCCTGGACCTGGGAGCAACGGGTTGAAACCACACTCGATCGCCTGCACCTGGCCGGTGAGCGGGCGGTGGGCGAACTCAGTGGCGGCATGAAAAAGCGTGTCGCGCTGGCTCAAGCATTGGTGGCAGTGCCGGAAATCCTGCTGCTCGACGAGCCGACCAATCACCTCGATCTCGATTCGATCGCCTGGCTCGAAGAGCTGTTGCGTGGCTTCAACGGCGCCGTCATGCTGATCACCCACGACCGGGCCTTTCTCGATGCGGTCGCCACCCGCATCATCGAACTCGACCGCGGGCAGATCCGCAGCTATCCGGGCAACTTCACCGCCTATGAGCGTCTGAAGGACGAGCAGCTGTCATCCGAGGCGCTGGCCAATGCACGCGCCGACAAATTGCTCGCACAGGAAGAGGTCTGGGTTCGCAAAGGGGTCGAGGCGCGACGCACGCGCAGCGTCGCGCGCATCGAGCGCCTGCAGACGTTGCGTACGCAACGCCAGGCAAGACGCGATTCACTCGGCCAGGTGCGGCTTGAAGTCGACTCAGGAACGCCGAGCGGAAAGATCGTTGCAGAGCTGAAGGACGTGACGATGAGGTTTGGCGAAGGCGTCGAATGCAAGACCATCGTCGACGGTTTCAGCGCCACCATCCTGCGCGGCGACAAGGTTGGCCTGATCGGCCCGAACGGTGCCGGCAAGACAACCCTGCTCAAGTTGATCCTCGGCGAACTGCAACCGACCCGTGGCAGCGTCCGGCAAGGGACTCGGCTGGAAGTGGCGTATTTCGACCAGATGCGCGCCAGCCTCGATCTCGACGCAACGCTCGCCGATACGATCAGTCCGGGCAGCGAATGGGTCGAGTTTGCCGGCCAGCGAAAACACGTGATGAGTTATCTCAACGATTTTCTGTTTTCGCCTGAACGCGCCAATTCTCCCGTCCGTACCTTGAGCGGAGGCGAGCGAAACCGGGTATTGCTGGCCCGCCTTTTCGCCCTGCCAGCCAATGTGCTGGTTCTCGACGAGCCGACCAACGATCTGGATATCGATACCCTCGAACTGCTCGAAGAATTGCTGCAGAACTACAACGGGACGGTGTTTCTGGTCAGCCACGATCGTCGATTTCTCGACAACGTGGTGACCAGCACGATTGCCTGGGAAGGCAGCCCGGAATCCGGCGGATGGCCTGGCCAATGGCGCGAATACGAAGGGGGTTACGAAGACTGGGCGTTGCAGCGTGCACGCGCATTGTCGCTGCGTGCTGAAGCGGCTGCGGCCGAAAAGGCTCGCAACACGCCGCCGCGCGGCGGCGCCTCAGCCAAGACCAGCGAGCCCGCTGCCGCCAAGCAGGCCAAGCTCAGTTACAAAGAGCAGCGCGAACTCGACGAGTTGCCGAAGCGCATCGAGGCGCTCGAGGCCGAGCAGGCCGGCTTGTCCAAGGCGCTTGCCGATCCGGCGATCTATGTTTCAGATGCCGCCAAGGCGACGGTTGCGCAACAGCGTTGTGCGCAGATCGACGATTTGTTGCTCGAAGCGCTTGAGCGCTGGGAAGCGTTGAGCGTCAGGGCCTGAGAATTTCACCCTCGCAGCCGGGCCGAGCCAGCCCCGGGTCCTCCGGTACCGCTGCGGCAGAATGCGCGGCCAGTGTGCGTGGCGTCAGTGTGCGCGGCGCCGGGCTGCCGGTGCACCGCCGCCTTGTCGTTCAATGTGGCGGAAGGTGATGCGACCCTTGCTCAAGTCATAGGGCGACATTTCGAGCGAAACCGCATCGCCGGCAAGAATCCGGATGTGGTGCTTTTTCATGCGGCCCGAGGTATAGGCGACCAGTTGGTGACCGTTTTCGAGGGTGACGCGAAATCGTGAATCCGGCAGCACCTCGGTCACGGTGCCTTGCATCTCGATCAATTCTTCTTTGGCCAAACGGGGCTCCTGAGCTGGCGTTCGCCGGAATACCCGACAAACGACCGTCGAGCATTATAGGCGGGCGTCAGAAAAATGCATACCCGCCTTTTCACCTGCGAGGTATCAATCGCGGCGCATCCGGCTGCGGGCGGCGGCCATCGCTTTCCAGAACCGGGCATCCTGCGTGCTGGCGAAATTGATTCGCATCAGGCTGGTCGGACGCGGCGTGGCATGAAACAGGCTGCCGGGCGCCAGCAACCAGCCATCATCGAGCATGTCGCGGGCCAGCCGCTCGGTGTCGCAGCCGACGTCGAGCCAGCCGAACAGTCCCTGCGGCGAAGTCGCAAACTGGCAGTCGTGACTTTCGGCAAGGCGCACGCGTGCGTGCCCTGGCCGCATCGAGCTTGTGGGCAATCCGCTCGGCATGGCGCCGAAGCTGGCCCGATTCAAGACAGATCGCCAGAGCCAATTCGGTGATCCCGGGGGTTGTCAGGGTGCTTAGCAGCTTGGTGTCGATCAAACGCTCGATCATTTCAGTGGGCGCGGCAATAAAGCCAACCCTGAAATTCGGCGCAAGGATTTTCGAAAAGCCGCCGACATGGATTGTTCTTTCCAATGCGTCGAGCGCCGCCAGGCGGGGCAGATGCGGCGCCGCCAGATAAGCATAACTGTCGTCTTCAAGAATAGAAAAAGACTGGCGTTGCGCCAACTGCAGCAGGCGATGTGCAACTTGCAGCGACAGCGATCCGCCGGTCGGGTTGTGCAACACCGATACCGTCACATACAGCCGCGGGCGCTGCTCGGCTGGCTGGGCCTCGATCAACTGCTCCATGACTGCGAGGTCGGGTCCGTCGTCGCGCCGCGGCACCGGCAACACGCGCATGCCCAGCGCTGCGAGCCGGGCGTATTCGACCGACCAGCCGGGCTCGTCGACCAGCACCGAATCACCAGTGCGCAGCAGCGTGCGGGTCACCACGTCGAGCGCGTGAGTTGCGCCGACGGTGGTGACGATCTGCCCGGCGTGTGTCGAAATGCCGCGCTCCGCCAGCAGAGTGGACCAGCGCCTGACGCAGCCGGGCATCGCCGGCCGGCTCACCATATTGGAGGCTGAGCCCTGACGGACCGGGTGCCTTGAAGGCCTTCTTCAGCACAGCGACCAGCATTGCCGGATCGAGCCAGTCGATCGGCAAGGTGCCGAGCCCTGGCATCGGCCGGTCGCCGGGCGCCTGAAACATTCCCCGCATCAGCGTGGTAGCGCTGATCGGCATCGGCAATCGGGGGCGCCCATGGAGTTCCGCATCGGTGCGATCTCCGGGGCGACGTGAGGCGACCGGCTCGCGAACGAAGAAGCCGCGCTGTCGATGTGCTTCGACCAAGCCCTGACCGAGCAGCTTGTCATAGGCTGCAACCACCGTGCTGGGGCTGACGCAATGGCGGTTCGCGCAATCGCGGATCGACGGCAGCCGGCTGCCAGGCGCCAGAAGCCGCTGGCGAATCAGATCGCCATAACGCAATGCCAGCTGGTCGGAAAGTCCGGCGCTCGAGCCGCGCGAAAGGCCGGGCAATGGCAGATCGATCATGAGGTTCGTGTGCTGCCGGGGGTGGCCACACAGTTTGCATGCTGTGATTAAAAGTGTACTGCTTCTGTATGTGTCAGGCGTTTAGACTGGGGCGATGAACCGCCACGCAGCCATCGTCGTATCGACCCGCTCGGGTGAGCCGCCCGAGCTCTCGCCGACCCGTTCGAAGGAAGCCCGCGGTCTCTGGCTCGGTCTGCTCGGCGTGTTGATCTTTGCGCTGACCCTGCCGATGACGCGCTTGGCGGTCGGCTCGATCGACGAACCTCGACTGCCGCCGCTCTTTGTCACAGCCGGACGTGCAGCAATTGCCGGCTTGTTGAGCATCGCCTGGTTGCTGGCCACCCGGTCGCCCTGGCTCGCCCGCTGCCATTGGCGCGCATTGTCTGTCTGCGCGGGTGGCACCGTGATCGGTTTCCCGTTGTTCCTCAGCTTGGCCCTGCGCGAGGTGAATGCCATGCACGCAGCTGTCGTCACCGGCATGCTGCCGCTGGCAACCGCGGTGGTGGCCGCTTTTCACTTGCGACAGCGTCCGAGCCGCGGTTTTTGGCTGTGCGCCGTCGCTGGCTGTTCGATCGTGCTCGGCTTTGCGGCCTTGCAAGGGAGCGGCGGATTGTCCGCGGCCGATGGTCTGCTGTTGCTGGCGGTCGGCTGTGCGGCGATCGGATACGTCGCCGGTGCCCAGGTATCGGCGACGGTCCCGGCCGAGCAGGTCATTTGCTGGGTGCTGGTCGGCAGCTTGCCTTTGACGCTGCCGCTGATGCTCGCCAGCTGGCCAGTCGCACCGGCGCGCGCGGCTGCATGGGGCGGATTTGCCTACGTGACAGTGTTTTCGATGTGGCTCGGCTTCTTTGCCTGGTACCGCGCGCTGGCGCTGGGCGGTACGCTTCGGGTCAGCCAGGTGCAACTGGTCCAGCCGTTTGCCGCCTTGCTGTTTGCGGTGCCGATCCTCGGCGAACGACTCGACGCATTGACGATCAGTTGCTCTCTCGCGGTGATTGCCACGGTATTTGTCGGCAAACGGATGGCCGTGGGCCGTCCTGCTGCTGATGGGGCGCGGAAGAACGGATGTCATGAAAACCGATACGCACAACGCTGAATCACCGATCCGGATGGCGCGCCGCGCCGCGCAGATGAACCCGTCGGCGATCCGCGAAATCCTCAAGATGACCGAACGGCCTGGCATCATTTCGCTGGCTGGCGGACTGCCGTCACCCTCGGGCTTCCCGTTGGCAGAGCTGCGGGCCGCGGCTGATCGCGTGATGCGCGATACACCCCACGAGGCGCTGCAATATGCCGCCAGTGAGGGTTACGGCCCGCTGCGCGAGTGGATCGCTGCGCATTTGACCGAGCGGGGTCAGCGCATCGACCCGGCACAGGTTCTGATCACCACCGGCTCCCAGCAGGCGCTCGATCTGGTCGGCAAGGTGCTGCTCGATCCTGGCAGCGGGGTCGCCGTCGAATCGCCGACCTATCTCGGCGCATTGCAGGCGTTTGCGCTGGCGCAGCCTCGGTATGTCGCGCTGGCAAGTGATGATGACGGTCCGCTGCCCGAACGACTGCGTGATGCGGCCGATTGCCGCTTTCTCTATCTGCAGCCGAACTTCCAGAACCCCGGTGGTCATTGCATCGGCGAGGCGCGGCGGGCCGCGTTGATCGATGCGGCGCGCGCGCACCGCCTGCCTGTCGTCGAAGACAATCCATACGGCGAACTCTGGTTCGACGCGCCACCGCCGCCCAGCCTGTCAGGACGTTGGCCCGAGGGCTGCATCTATATGGGGTCGTTTTCCAAGGTGCTGGCGCCGGGCCTGCGGGTCGGCTATGTAGTGGCCCCATCTGCCGTGTTCGCAAAGCTGCTGCAGGCCAAACAGGCTGCCGACCTGCACACGCCGAGCCTGAACCAGCGAATTGTTTTCGAAGCGGTTCGTGATGGTCTGTTCGATCGTCATCTGCCGTCCGTGCGCACGGCCTACCGTGTGCGACGCGACGCGATGCAGTCTGCACTCGTGCGGCACCTTGGCGCCGATTGCCGCTGGCAACAGCCTGCTGGCGGGATGTTCTTCTGGATTGAACTGCCAACGGCCTGCGACGCCTCGGCAATGCTCGCATTGGCCGCCAACCGCGGCGTGGCCTATGTTCCAGGCGCGGCCTTCTTCTTCGAGCCGCAGCGAACCAACTGCCTGCGGCTGAGCTTTGCGACCGTGTCGCCTGAGCAGATCGAAACCGGCGTTGCCTTGTTGGCCGAGGTCTTGCGCGAAACAGTCCGCTCGACAGCGCGAGTCGTGCGGCGGGTCGCCGCATGATCACGCGTCGATTTGCTCAGGTCGACGTCTTTGCTGACCAAGCTTTGGAGGGCAATCCGCTGGCGGTGGTGATTGACGCCGTCGACCTCGACGACGCGCAAATGGCTGCGTTTGCTCGCTGGACCAATCTGAGCGAGACGGCATTTCTGCTGCCGCCGACCTTGCCCGGGGCCGATTACCGGGTGCGCATCTTCACGCCCGGCGGTGAACTGCCATTTGCCGGCCATCCAACCCTCGGCAGCTGCCATGTGTGGCTGTCCGGCGGCGGCAAGGCGGCCGGCGAATTTGTCGTTCAGCAATGTGAGGTCGGGCTGGTCCGCATCAGGCAAGGTGCGCAGCGGCTCGCGTTTGCGGCACCGCCCTTGCTTCGCACCGGTCCGGTGGCCCCTGATGTGCTTGCGAAAATCGCCTTGGCGCTTGGCCTGACGCCCACCTCGATCATCCAGTCGCAGTGGGTCGACAACGGGCCAGGCTGGGTCGCCGTGATGATCGACGATCGGCAGCAATTGCTTGCCGTGCAACCGGATTATGCGTTGCTTGACGGGCTCCAGCTCGGTGTGGTCGCCCGCTGGCCGGATGGTCCGGCGCAGTTCGAGGTTCGCGCTTTCATCGGTTCGTCGCCGGGCTACGAAGATCCGGTCACCGGCAGCCTCAATGCAAGCTTGGCGCAATGGCTGATGGCTTGCGGCCTGGCTCCCGACGCTTATGTTGCGAGCCAGGGAACGGCGATGGGGCGGGCTGGCCGGGTCTACCTCGACCGGCGCGCTGGCGATGTCTGGGTTGGCGGGAATGTGGTGCCGTTGATCGAAGGGGTGGTCCGCATTTGAACCCCGATCCTTCAGCGCTGTCGGCGCCACTCGTTTGCCGGATCGATCATCTGGTTGTTGCTGCCGACAACCTCGATCAGGGCGCGCAATGGTGCGTCGATACGTTCGGCGTGTCGCCGTTGCCCGGGGGACGTCATCTACTGATGGCAACCCACAATCTGTTGCTGCGAATTGCAGCGCCCGACTGGCCCGACGCCTATCTGGAAATCATTGCAATCGATCCTTTGGCCGCCCAGCCGCCCGCGGCCGGCCGATCACGCTGGTTCGGGCTCGACGATCCGCTGCAGCGCGATTTGATCAAGCAGGCGCCGCGCCTCGTGCATGCGGTCGCGCGATCGTCCGATCTGGCGCGCGCATGTATTGAACTCGCGGGCCAAGGTGAACACGTCGGCGAAATCGTTTCGGCGTCACGCCAGACGGCCGAGGGGAAACTGCGCTGGCGAATCACCGTGCGCGGCGACGGTGTTCCACAACACCACGGCGCCTTGCCGACGCTGATCGAATGGCAAGGCCGACATCCGACCAGCACCATGGCCGATGGCGGGGTGCGCTTGCGTTCGCTGACGGCGAGATCGGAGCGGCCACTCGAACTGCAACGCGCGTGGACGGCGATCGGACTCGATCAGGTCGTGCTCGAACCCGGCGAATCGAAGCCAGCGCTCCATGCTGTGCTGGATACGCCGCGCGGAACAGTCAGGCTGAGCGGCGGATTCGGCTGCGTTTGACGTACAACCGGTTTGCCGAGGGTCAGCCGCGCAATCGCCAGGCGCGACCGAGCGCTCGCCAGGATTCGCCGTCGTCGCCGTCATCCGCCCGAGCCAAGGCGGCGTAACGTCGAAGCACGATCCAGCAAACGGCCAGCAGGAAGCCGGCCATTGCACCGCCGGCCACCCACAGCATGCGCGGCGGGAACGAGCGGTAGTCCGGTGGCACGGCCTTGTCAACCTGCTGCAGCATCTGCCCTTCCTTGGCTTCGTCGAGGCGGGCCACTTCGTACTGGCGAATCATGCTCTCCAGCAAGGTTTCTTGCAGCTTGAGTTCGCGCCGGGCGCGAATGTAGTCGATCGCGGCCTCCGGCAAGCGCCCGACTGGAATGTCCAGCGCATTGTCGGTATCGCCTTTGGCGCGTCGAGATTCGAGCCTGGACAGTTCCGCGCGCAAGCCGGCGAGTTCCGAGTTGAGCCGGATCACTTCCGGGTTCTGCTCGGTGGCGCCGGTCCTCAGCACCCGCAACTGCACTTCACGCTCGGAGATCAGCGCACGCAACTGCGCCGCCCCGCCAATCAGCGCCTCGGCCTGCTTGTCCAGAACAATCACCCCCGACCGTTCTTGAACCCGCCGCAGGTCCTGCTCGGCGACAATCAGTTTCTCCTTGGTTGTCTGCAGTTGCTGATCGAAAAAGATGCGTCGCTGCTGAGCTTCACTGACCGCCAGCCGGTCGAGTATCTTGCCGATCTCGGGGACATGGGCGTTGGCCAGATCGGCGGCGAATTTCGGATCACGGTCAGTTACCTGTCAGCGTGATCACGCCACTTTTCTTGTCGGCGGCGATCGAGATGTAGCCGTCGATCCGCTTGCGCAGATGCTCGTAGCTTCGGTAGTCGTACCGCTCCTGGAGTTTGAAGCGCTGATCGAGCGAGCGCAGCACCGTGTCGCTGCTCAGCAGCGAGACGTACAGCTCGTCCGGTGTTTTCGATGCAGCGCCGGCCAATCCGCCCAGTGCACCCAGCGACGCCAGCGCTGCGGCGGAACCGCTTTGCTGCTGGGCGCCAGGTGGCAGCAGTGAAGTCCGTGCGGTGTAACTGGGCGGCCACAGTGAATGCGATAACCACGGCGATTGCCGTGGCCAGCAGGGTCGACAGGATCAGCAGGCCTTTGCTTTCGCCGAGCCAGGTCATCACCTCGACCATGCTGGTCTGCGGGCCGTCGTCCTCATCGTCGAAATCTTCAGACGTTTTGTTGTCGTTCATGTTCGGCGCGGGCGGCATCATTTGAGCGTCTGGATCGCTGCCGCGCCGAGGCCGAACTGCGCGAATATCTGCGAGAAGTCCTTCAGATTGCGAACGAACGCTCGTCCCCAGGTTTCGAAATCAAGCTGATTCGGGATGAAGATCGCGTCGCCCGGATACAGCGGCTGCGATTGCAGACCGCCATAACCGAACAGCCCTTTTTTGTCGTTTGCATGGCTGACCGTGCCGTCGGCGCGCAGGATGAACATCGCTGATGGTTCGGCCGCCTCGTCGAGGCCTGCCAACTTGACATAGTCACCTGCGGTACGGCCCGGCCGCCATAAGAACGCATTGGTGTTGACCACTGCGCCGGCCACCGTGACGAACCCCGGACGCGGCGGGATCAGGATTCGATCGGCATGATCGAGCGGCAGCTCGGGCAGGGCGTCGATCGTTGTCGATTCGGGTGTCAGTTCGAGGGCAATGCGGCCGTTCGGGCGCACCTGCGACAGTCGCGTCAGCTGGGCTTGAGTAGCCGCTGCGCTGACATTGCCGATTCCCGCGTCGTCGCGCCGATTGGCGGCGTCGCGCGCGGTCTGCGTTGCCGACAAGGCCTGCAGTCGGGCGATCGCCTGTTTCAGGTTCTCGGTCTGGCGCAGCCGAGTATCTTCGCGGCTGAATTCGAGTCCGTACAGATACGCCTGCGGCGTCAAGCCGCCCGCGCGACTCAAGATCTGCTTCAGCGTTTCACCGGCCGACAATTGGTAGACCCCCGGCGCCGACACTTCGCCTTCGATCGACACCAGACGGGTCTGGCGGCCGACCGGCACACGAATATCCTTCTGGCTGTAGACCGTCACCACATCGCCGGGCAGCAGCTCGATATTGTTCTGCGGATCGCCCTGCAGGACCGCCTTGCCGAGATTGAACGAGATCACCTGGGTCGTCAGGTCGACCTTGTTGAGGCGTTCGACAACCGCATAGTCCCAATTCAACTCCTCGAACAATGCCGCAGGTGACTTTTTGGCCAGTTCGGTTGCCGCAACATCTCGCGAACGTTCGGAATTGCGCCGCTGGCGCGACGGCATGTTTTCGGTGCCCGGATCGGAACTCCGCTGCACCCGCTCGCGGCTTGCGTCCGGGTTGCGCACACGATCCAGGCTTCGATTGCGATCAGCATACCGGTCCTGAGCGCCATATCGCTCGTCTGGCAGCAACTCGTCTTCGTCGATCACCTGCACCAGCAGATTCTTGCGCCGATAGAAATCAGCTGTGATCAAGGCGTCGCGGTCGGGAATCAGGTCGCGGATCCTCATGCCGGGCGTGAACGGATATCGCAGAGGCTGCGCGACGTGGCCTTTCAGCGTGACGGCATTGGCGAACTGCGGAGAAATCGCCAGCAGTGTCACGATGTCGCCGTCCTGCAAACGCTTGCGCATGCCCGCCGAATCGAGCTGGAATGCTTCGACGAAACGCGCTGCACTGGCCTGTGTGGTCGGATCGATGCGTTCCAGTTGAGCCCGGTTGGGATTGGCCAGCACCGATGCGCCGCCGGCATACCGAAGAATGTCGCCGACCGATTCGCCGCTTTCACGCAACTCGTAAACCGCTGCGGTATCGGTCGCGCCGGTCAGTGCGACGCGGGGTCCCGCGCTGTGGAAAACGACAACGTCGCCGGCAGCCAACTGGATGTCACGCGATTTGTCGCCAGTGACCAGGAAGTCGTAGACATCGACTTCCGAGACCACCTTGCCGCCTCGGCGCAAACTGAGTTTGCGCATCGAGCCGTTCGACGCCGGACCACCGGCCGCCACCACAGCAGATAACAAGGTCGACTGGCTCGGTAGCGTGTAGACGCCGGGCCGTTGTGCAGGGCCGACAACGAAGACCTTCACCGCGCGCAACTGGCCGAGCGTCGCGCTGAGGCTGAAATTGGTGAACAGACGGCCGAGTTGAGCGCGCAGATGCGCCTCGAGGTCCGATGCCTTGACGCCTGCCACGTTGAAGCTGCCGACCCTCGGCAGGTTGAGTTGGCCGTTACGGTCGACCCTGCTGCGGTAATCGACATCGATCGAGCCCCACGCGCGCAGGACGATCTCGTCACCGGGGCTGACGATATAGTCGGCTGAAACCGGGATGTTGTCGGGGGACAGCTCGGCGTCGGCGCTGTCGGAAAAAAACCGGCTGCCGAATGGTTGCAGCAGCCGACCGGTCGCCTGCTCGACAAATTTCTGGAATTCGGTCGGCGCAGGCGGCAGTGCAAGGCGACGCCGATCCTGATCCCGGTCGACTCCGTCCTCGATCCGCTGATCGTCGCTGCGGCTGCGGTCATCGGCAGATCTGCGCAGCCGATCGTCTTCCCTGGTCGCTGGGTCCGCCCGGCGGCCCGCGCGCTCGGATGGAGCGGCGCGCTGCGACGGCGCGGTAATGCCGTAGGTCGGGGTGTTGAATATGCCCCCGCTCGTTAGCTGGGCCGAAGCGAGCAGCGGCAGCGTGCCAAGGCTCAGCAACAACATTCTGGCGAGGGCTTGGCGGGCAGCGGACATTGCGAGGTGCATCTTCAGAATCGGCGCGGGAAAATCAGGCGAGGCAACTGGGGATCGGCGGGCGGGGCGGCGAGCGCGTCAGGCAAACACATGGCGTCGCAAGGCACGCCGAAACGGCTGCCTGCCTGCCAAGCCGCCTCGCTGCGCGCCGCAATGGTACCGGAAGCGCGGCCCAATCCGACAGAGCGAGGTTGGATGGCTTGTGCAAACGCCTGCCCTCCCGTTATCGTTCGGTCCATGCAGGCGCGTCGGCAAAACACAATGGCAATGGCGCTTTCCCGCACCGATCCGATGCGACGGCTGAGATCGTCCGATGCCTAGAACCGACGGCGAACCGGACGCGGATGGTTCGCCACGGGCGCAGATCGATCTGCTCCATCCGGGCAGCGCCGAATTGCTTGACGAATGCGCGCTGATCTTTCGGGAGTACGCCGACAGTCTCGGAGTCGATCTGTGCTTTCAGGATTTCGAGCGCGAACTGGCCGGTCTGCCGGGCGCCTACGGTCCGCCGGGCGGCCAGTTGCTGCTGGCGATCGTCGAAGGTGCGATTGCAGGATGTGGCGCACTGCGTGCATTGCCGGACTGCGACTATCCAAACGCCTGTGAAATGAAGCGTCTTTATGTGCGTCCGGCATTTCGCGGCTTCGGCATCGGGCGCGTGTTGGTACAGGCCTTGATCGACGCGGCTACCCGCGCAGGCTATTCTTCGGTGCTGCTGGATACGCTGGATGAAATGGAAGCCGCCCGCGAGCTGTACGCTTCATTCGGCTTCGAAGAAATTCCGCCGTACTATTTCAATCCGATTGCTGGCGCCCACTACTTGAAAGCCGAGCTTGCCTGAATCCCTCACCATTGATCAAGCGCCCGGCGAGACAGCGGCCGGCCGATTCGAGCTTCATGCGGGTGCACTGCGGCTTGCGCTGCGTGCCGATGCCGGCGCCTGTGTGGCCGGCCTGTGGCATCGCGATACGCCGGTCTTGCGCTCGGTCGCCCCGGCTGAGCTCGACGATGTGTCGCAGGCGGCGTGTTTTCCATTGCTGCCCTATGCCAACCGGCTCGGCCATGGGCGATTCCGCTTCAAGGGCCGCGACCAGGTGGTTGCGCCGGACATGTCAGTTGAGCCGCACGGCTTGCATGGGGTCGGCTGGCGACGACCGTGGACCATTGTCTCGCATACCGCTCAGGATGCCGTGATGCAGTTCAGCCATCAGGCCGATGGCGACTGGCCCTACGCCTTCGACGCCGTCCAGCATGTCAACCTGACGCCCAATGCGTTGGGCATGCAATTGATCCTGACCAATACCGACTCGCTGCCGCAGCCGGTGGGCCTGGGCTGGTGGCTGCATTTTCCGAAGCGTCCGCGCAGCCGCTTGCACATCGAGTTGGACCAGCGCTGGGAAGCTGATGTGACCGGCCTGCCGATCCGCAAGGTCAATCAGCCGGGAATCGACGGCAATGTGTCGCACCTCGATTTCGACCATGCCTTCGAGGGCTGGAGCGGGCCGGCGCGTATTCGCGACGAGCGCTTCTCGTTGCAATTGCGGGCGCAGACACCGTACCTCGTTCTGCAAAGCCATCCCGATCGGGGCGATTTCGTTCTGGCGCCCTGCAGTCACGTGCCCAACGCGGTCCACATGGCCGATCCGCTGGCTCACGGGCTGCACTCTCTGCTGCCCGGCGAGTCCTGTGAGTTGTCGATGTCGATCGAGATTTCGGTGCTGTGAAGCCGCGGCCCGAGCCAGCCGTACGACTGGTCTCGGCCACCCGCTGCCAACTCGGCGAATCACCGATGTGGCACCCCCACGAGCAGGCGCTTTATTGGTGCGACATTCCGGGGCATTGCCTGCACCGCCTGGACCCGCGCAGCAAAACCGAGCAGCACTGGCCGTTCGACACCGACGTCGCCAGTTGCGCGCCGATTGCCGGCGGCGGGCTGCTGTTGGCAATGCGCGACGGCCTGTGGCGATTCGACCCGGTCACAGGCCTCAAGACGCGGATTGTTCAGCCACCCTACAACCCGGCGTGCGAACGTTTCAACGACGGCAAATGCGATCCGCAAGGCCGCTTCTGGGTCGGCACCATCTATGAGCCACGGGCACCGGCGCTGGCCGCCGTCTATTGCCTTGATCTCGATCAACTCGAGCGCCGCTTCGGAGGCATCACGGTAGCCAACGGCCTGGCTTGGAGCGCTGATGGGCGGACGATGTATTGCAGCGATACCAAGGCGCACCGCATCGACGCCTTCGATGTCGATCTGCAGACCGGCGCCTTGTCGAGGCAGCGTTGCTTTGTTCAATTTGCGGCGCGCAGTCCCGGACAGCTGCTTGCCGACTACGGCGGCCGACCGGATGGCGCAGCTGTCGACTCTGAAGGCTTTTATTGGGTCGCCATGTTCGAAGGTGCACGGCTGCTGCGGCTGTCGCCTTGTGGCGACGTGACGCGTGAGCTCAACCTTCCGGTGCAGTGCCCGACGATGGTCTGTTTCGGTGGTGCGGATCTGCGAACGCTCTATATCACCACAGCCAGCCATGGCCGGCCCACCGAGGAGCTCGGCGTCCAGCCATGGGCTGGTTGTCTGTTGAGCCTGCGGGTCGATGTGCCGGGGCTGCCGGCCCATTTTTATGCCGACTGACTCGATGATCGACCCCCACTGTTTTGGCTAGGGCGGGTTTACTCGTATAATTCCGAGGCTTTGCTGCAGCTGGATGCTCGATTGTCCGGAACTGTTGTGGTGCATGCACCGAGAAGTCGACAGGCCGAAAGGCCAACCTGCTGACAGGCGTTACCGGCTCTGGCGCCCCAAATTTCGATGTCCTTTCAAGATACGGCTGACGAGCGGGAATTCAGGACCTTGAGCGCGCACGAAGCGAGCCAGATCCGCGGCCAGTTGAAGATGGTGTCGCCCTGGCGGGTGGTATGGGTGCAAATGGTTGCGGGGGTGCTTTGCGTTGCGGTGGCGTGGATCGGGTCGGGCCGGTCGTCGGTTGCGTGGTCGGCACTTTACGGTGCCTTGGCAACGGTTCTGCCGAGCGCCTTGCTGGCGCGCGGCATGACCCGGTGGGCTTCGTCGGCGGTCTCCGCTGCCGCCAGGTTCATGGTGTGGGAGATGTTGAAGATTGGCTCGGCGATTGCGATGTTGATGATCGCCTCTCGGGTGGTGCCCCAGCTCAGTTGGCCGGCGTTGCTGCTGACCATGGTGGTGTGCATCAAGGTGAACTGGTTCGCGCTGCTGTGGCGCGGGCGTTGAGGAATTTCGTTTTCAGGATCAAGAATGGCAGCCGAAGGCCACACCCTCACCGCAGGTGAATATGTCATCCACCACCTGCAGCATCTGCAGAGCGGCAAACAACAATCGGTGGTCGATTTTTCGGTCATCAACCTCGATTCTGTGTTCTTTTCCGTCGTCATCGGCGCGCTGGGTTGCTGGATTCTCTGGCTGGCTGCGCGCAAGGCTACCTCGGGCGTACCGGGGCGCTTTCAGGCGGCCATCGAGGTGTTGGTCGAGATGGTCGACAGTCAGGCGAAAGGGATCGTCCACAACGCCCAAAGCCGAAAACTCGTCGCCCCGCTGGCGCTGACGGTATTCATCTGGATCTTCCTGCTCAATGCGATGGACTTGCTGCCGGTCGATCTGTTGCCGGTGATTGGCGAAAAAGGCCTGCACCTGCCGTATTTGCGAGTCGTGCCAACCGCCGATCTATCGATCACGATGGCCTTGTCGCTGGGTGTGTTGCTTGTCAGCTTGTTCTACAACATCAAGATCAAGGGTGCGGGCGGCTGGGTCCACGAGTTGTTCACGGCGCCGTTCGGCAACAAGTGGTTCCTGTATCCGGTCAATTTTGCGATGCAGATCATTGAATTTGTCGCCAAGACCGTCTCGCACGGCATGCGACTGTTCGGCAACATGTATGCCGGCGAACTGATCTTCATGCTGATTGCGATGATGGGCGGGGCGTTCGCACTGACCGGCACCGGTCTTGCGCTGTTCGTCGGCCACATTGTTGCCGGTTCGGCGTGGGCGATCTTCCACATCCTGATCATCACGCTGCAGGCCTTCATCTTCATGATGCTGACGCTGGTCTACGTCGGCCAGGCCCACGATTCCCATTGACCCGTGCCGGGCCGTCCCGTCAGGGGCGGTCGGCCCGCAGCTGTTCCCGTTTTTTTGTTTTTTCTACAACCCCAAGAAGGAGTCATCATGGAAGTCATTAGCTTTGTTGCGCTTGCCGCTGGTCTGATCATCGGTCTGGGCGCCGTCGGCGCCTGTATCGGCATCGGCATCATGGGCAGCAAGTACCTCGAATCCGCTGCCCGCCAGCCGGAGCTGATGAACGAGTTGCAGACCAAGATGTTCCTGCTGGCCGGCCTGATCGACGCAGCGTTCATCATCGGCACCGGTATTGCGCTGTGGTTCGCCACTGCCAACCCGTTCCTGGCGCAGATCGCCAACCTGCCGAAATAAGTTTTCGTGCCGAGCGCGACCGCGGCGGCCCGAAAGCCGCTTTCACCACTTTTGTTGCAGAGGCCATAACGTGAGCATCAACGCTACGCTGATCGCCCAGTTGATCGTCTTTCTGATCCTCGTCTGGTTCACGATGAAATTCGTCTGGCCGCCGATCACCAAGGCGCTTGACGAGCGCGCCAACAAGATCGCCGAAGGCTTGTCGGCTGCCGACCGTGCCAAGGCCGAACTGAGCGCGGCCAATGATCGCGTCGAAGCCCAGCTGTCCGCCGCCCGCACCGACGCCGCCCAACGGCTTGCCGATGCGGAGCGTCTGGCGCAGAGCATGATCGAGGAAGCCAAGACGCGGGCCAGCGATGAAGGCGCCAAGATCGTGTCTGCTGCCAAGGCCGAGGCTGAGCAGGAGTCGATCAAGGCTCGCGAGGCCCTGCGCGACCAGGTTGCGCAGCTTGCCGTCAAGGGTGCGGAACAGATCCTGCGCCGCGAGGTCAACGCCGGCGTTCACGTCGAGTTGTTGGGCCGGCTGAAAACCGAGCTTTGAGCCATGGCTGAAATCGCAACCATCGCTCGTCCTTATGCCGAGGCACTGTTCAAGGTGACTCGTGGCGACGAACTGCAGCGCAGCGTCGAGGAAATCGAGGCAGTTGCCGCCGTTGCTGGTGATCCGCAGGTATTGCAGCTGGCCAACAGCCCGCTCAGCAATTCCGACCAGATCCAGGAGCTGATCGTCTCGGTGGTTGGGCGGCCGTTGTCGACGGCTACGACCAACTTGCTGAAAATGGTCATCGAAAACGGCCGGCTGGCTGCGATGCCCGAACTGGCAGCGCAGTTCCATGCGCTGGCCAACGCGCAGTCGGGTGTGTCGGAGGCGGTGGTCTACAGCGCATTCGAGATGGACCAGTCCCAACTCGACGATGTGCTGGTCACGCTTGAGCGACGCTTTGGCCGCAAGCTGACCGGCCGGGTCGAGATCGAGCCCGAATTGATCGGCGGAATCCGGGTAGTGGTCGGCGATGAAGTGCTCGACACCTCGATCAAGGCCCGCCTGCAACAAATGAAGATGGCGCTGACGGCTTGAGGCCGGCGCGCTGACCACCGTATCGGCTTCGACCCAGCGCCCGCCCATCGCCGCCGACCGCTTCGGCCCGCGAATGTGCAGGGTGCAACGCACAGACAGGAGAATAGACCATGCAATTGAATCCCGCTGAAATTTCCGAACTCATCAAGAGCCGCATCGAGGGCCTGGGTGCCTCGGCCGACGTTCGCAACCAGGGCACCGTGGTTTCGGTGACCGACGGCATCTGCCGCGTGCACGGACTGTCCGACGCGATGCAGGGCGAGATGCTCGAGTTTCCGGCTGCGCCCGACGGCGCGCAGACCTTCGGCCTGGCGCTGAACCTCGAGCGTGACTCGGTCGGCGTGGTGATTCTGGGCGAATACGAGCACATCTCCGAGGGCGACACCGTCAAGTGCACCGGGCGGATTCTCGAGGTTCCGATCGGCCCCGAACTGAAGGGTCGCGTGGTCAATGCGCTGGGCGCACCGATCGACGGCAAAGGCCCGATCAATGCCAAACTGAGCGCGCCGATCGAAAAGATTGCACCGGGCGTGATCGCGCGGAAATCGGTCGATCAGCCGATGCAGACCGGTCTCAAGTCGATCGACTCGATGGTGCCGATCGGCCGTGGCCAGCGCGAGCTGATCATCGGTGATCGCCAGACCGGCAAGAGCGCGGTGGCGATCGATACGATCATCAATCAGAAGGGTCAGAACATGACCTGCATCTACGTTGCGATCGGCCAGAAGGCGTCGTCGATCAAGAACGTGGTGCGTGCGCTCGAAGCCAACGGCGCGATGGAATTCACCATCGTGGTGGCCGCATCGGCTGCCGAATCGGCCGCCATGCAATATGTGTCGGCCTACTCGGGCTGCACGATGGGCGAATATTTCCGCGATCGTGGCGAAGATGCGCTGATCATCTACGACGACCTGTCGAAACAGGCCGTTGCCTACCGCCAGGTTTCGCTGCTGCTGCGCCGCCCGCCGGGCCGTGAGGCCTATCCGGGCGATGTGTTCTACCTGCACAGCCGTCTGCTCGAACGCGCCGCACGTGTCAACGCCGACTATGTCGAAGCGTTCACCAACGGCGAAGTCAAAGGCAAGACCGGTTCGCTGACCGCGCTGCCGATCATCGAGACGCAAGCCGGTGACGTATCGGCTTTCGTTCCGACCAACGTGATCTCGATCACCGACGGGCAGATCTTCCTGGAAACATCGCTGTTCAACGCCGGTATCCGTCCGGCCATCAACGCCGGCATCTCGGTTTCGCGGGTCGGCTCATCGGCGCAGACCAAGGTCATCAAGGGCCTGTCGGGTGGTATCCGCACCGACCTGGCGCAATACCGTGAGCTGGCGGCCTTTGCGCAGTTTGCGTCCGACCTCGATGAAGCCACCCGCAAGCAGCTCGACCGTGGTGCGCGCGTGACCGAACTGCTTAAACAGTCGCAGTATTCGCCGCTGCCGATTTCGCTGATGGCGGCGACGCTGTTTTCGGTCAACAAAGGCTTCATGGACGATATCGATGTGAAAAAAGTGCTGGCTTTCGAAGCCGGCCTGCACACCTTCCTGAAAGCCAGCCATGCCGCGCTGCTGAAGAAGATCGAAGACAGCAAACAACTCGACAAGGATTCCGAAGCCGAGCTGACCGCTGCCGTCACCGCCTTCAAGAAATCCTTCGCCTGATGAACGACATGCTTCCGATCAAGCAACTCGCCTCGGACGGGTTCCCCGGCCGAAGTGCGAGGCGCCCCCTCGGGGGGCAGGAAGCGCAGTGACGTCAGGCGGGCGCAAGCCTGGCGCCTCCCGGCCGAAGTGCGAGGCGCCCCCTCGGGGGGCAGGAGCGTAGCGACGTGGGGGCAAACTGATGGCTGCTGGAAAAGAGATACGCGGCAAGATCAAATCGGTGGAGAACACCAAGAAGATCACCAAGGCGATGGAGATGGTCGCCGCCTCGAAGATGCGCAAGGCGCAGGAGCGCATGCGCTCGGCCCGACCCTATGCCGAGAAGGTTCGAAGCCTGGCAGCCAACCTGTCGCAGGCGACGCCGGAATACAAGCACCCGTTCATGCAGCATTTCGATGCCGCCAAGATCGCCGGCGTGATCGTTGTCACCACCGACAAGGGTTTGTGCGGCGGTCTCAATACCAATCTGCTGCGCGCGACGACCACCAAGCTGAGGGAGCTGGAAGCAGCCGGCGTCAAGACCGAAGCGGTGGCGATCGGCAACAAGGGTTTCGGTTTCCTGAACCGCATCGGTGCCAAGGTGGTCTCGCACGCCACGCACCTGGGCGACAAGCCGCAGCTTGAATCGTTGATCGGGCCGGTCAAGGTCTTGCTCGACGCCTATTCCGCAGGACGGTTGAATGCGGTCTATCTGTGCTACACGCGTTTCATCAATACGATGAAACAGGAGCCGGTGGTGCAGCAGTTGCTGCCGCTGTCGGCCGAAAGCATGGCCACCGACAGCAAGCATGGCTGGGATTACCTCTACGAGCCCGATGCGGCGTCGGTGATCAACGAATTGCTGATCCGCTACACCGAGGCGCTGGTCTTCCAGGCTGTCGCCGAGAACATGGCGTCGGAGCAGTCGGCGCGCATGGTGGCGATGAAGGCGGCAACCGACAACGCCGGCAACGTGATCGGCGAACTGAAGCTGATCTACAACAAGACGCGACAGGCAGCGATCACCAAGGAATTGTCCGAAATCGTCGCTGGCGCCGCTGCGGTCTGAGCGCGGTGCATCGGTATCAAAGAATCTGATTCAAAGGAAAAACAATGGCTGAAGTTGCAACGTCCGGCAAGATTGTCCAGTGCATCGGCGCGGTGGTCGACGTGGAATTCCCACGCGACGCAGCTGCCACGGATCTATGACGCACTGAAGATGGAAGGCGCCGACGCTGACCCTCGAGGTCCAGCAGCAACTCGGCGACGGCGTCGTTCGAACCATTGCACTGGGATCGTCCGACGGCCTGCGTCGCGGATTGATGGTGCAGAACACCGGCAAGCCGATCTCGGTGCCGGTCGGCCGCGCAACGCTGGGCCGCATCATGGACGTGCTCGGCCGCCCGATCGACGAGCGCGGGGCCGTCGAGCCAGGAATTGACCGCTTCGATCCACCGCAAGCCGCCGGCCTATGACGAGCTGAGCCCGTCGCAAGATCTGCTGGAGACCGGCATCAAGGTGATCGACCTGGTGTGCCCGTTTGCCAAGGGTGGCAAGGTCGGCCTGTTCGGCGGCGCCGGTGTCGGCAAGACCGTCAACATGATGGAGTTGATCAACAACATCGCCAAGGCACACAGTGGCCTGTCGGTCTTCGCCGGTGTCGGGGAACGCACCCGCGAGGGCAACGATTTCTATCACGAGATGTCGGATTCGGGGGTTGTCAACCTTGAGAACCTCGAGGAATCCAAGGTTGCGATGGTCTACGGCCAGATGAACGAGCCGCCGGGGAACCGCCTGCGCGTCGCGTTGACCGGGCTGACCATCGCCGAATCGTTCCGCGACGAAGGCAAGGACGTGCTGTTTTTCGTCGACAACATCTACCGCTATACGCTGGCCGGAACCGAAGTGTCGGCGCTGCTCGGCCGCATGCCGTCGGCCGTGGGCTATCAGCCGACGCTGGCCGAGGAGATGGGTCGTCTGCAAGAGCGGATCACCTCGACCAAGGTCGGCTCGATCACCTCGATCCAGGCCGTCTATGTGCCGGCCGACGACTACACCGACCCATCGCCCGCCACCACCTTTGCCCACCTCGATTCGACCGTTGCGTTGTCGCGCGAAATCGCTTCACTGGGTATCTACCCGGCGGTCGACCCGCTCGATTCGACGAGTCGTCAGCTCGACCCGAACGTGGTCGGCCAGGAACATTACGACACTGCGCGTGCGGTGCAAAGCACCTTGCAGCGCTACAAGGAACTGCGTGACATCATTGCCATTCTCGGCATGGACGAGTTGGCGCCGGATGACAAGTTGGCGGTCGCCCGTGCCCGCAAGATCCAGCGTTTCCTGTCGCAGCCGTTCCACGTCGCCGAGGTTTTCACCGGCTCGCCCGGAAAATACGTGCCGCTGAAAGAGACCATCCGTGGCTTCAAGATGATCGTGTCCGGCGAGTGTGATCACCTGCCCGAGCAGGCCTTCTACATGGTTGGAACGATCGACGAAGCCTTCGAAAAGGCCAAGAAGATTAATTGACCCCCCGGAGCGCCTGAAGGCGCACCCCCAGGGGGCGCCGCTGCTGGCCCGGCAAAGCCGGTTCCACGGCGGCCGCTTGATCGGGCGCCTCACAGGTCGCAGGAGTATTGATGGCAAGCACCTTGCAAGTTGAAGTGGTTTCGGCCGAGGAATCGATATTCTCGGGCGAGGCCAGGTTCGTCGCTCTTCCCGGCGAAATGGGCGAGCTGGGGATCTATCCCCGGCACACGCCGCTGATCACTCGCATCCGGCCGGGTGCCGTGCGGATCATCCGGGCCGATACCGGCGAGGAAGAATTCGTTTTTGTTGCCGGGGGCATTCTCGAGGTTCAACCTGGAACGGTGACCGTGCTGGCCGATACCGCGATTCGTGGTCGCGATCTCGATGAGGCGAAGGCCTCCGAGGCGAAGAAGATCGCCGAAGATGCCATGAAAAATGCCAAGAGCGACATCGATTTCGCCAAGGCGCAGGGCGAATTTGCCGCCATGGCCGCCCAGATCGCCGCGTTGCGCCGTTTCAGAAAGAAATAGCACACCGGCGCGTGCGCCCGTGCGAGACGGCATCAGCATCACGGGTCGGCAGCAACTCGCCGCTCGCGCCGAATGCGAATTCGTTCACAATGAGACGGAACGATTGGCGCACAGGCGAGTCCCTCTGACTCGTACCCCCCGCACACCGATGGATTGCCGACATCCGTCCTACTGAAGAGGCCTACCATGAACGAAGCTCCGACCAACGAAGACCTGTCGACCGACGTCCAGAACGCCATCCGCAGTGCTGAAGACATGTTCCATCAGGCGGCAAGCGCTGGCGGCGACAAGGCCGTCGAGTTGCGCGAGCGGGCGATGGAGCAGTTGCGCGCCCTGCGCGAGAAGCTGCACGACGCGCAAGAGTCGGTTGTCGCCACCAGCAAGGCGGCTGCGCGCGCCACCGACGATTATGTTCACGATCACCCCTGGAAGTCGATTGCCACCGCCGCCGCTGCAGGTGTGGTGGTCGGCTTGTTGCTCAACCGGCGCTGATCTGGTGCGTGCGATGCCTTTGTCGGATGCGCCCAGATGAGCAGTGAACCGGGTTTGTTCGACGCCTTCCGCAAGGCTGCAGGCACGGCGCTGACGATGTTTCAGAGCCGGCTGGAACTGGCCACCATTGAATTGACCATTGCGCGCCGGCACTTGCTGAAGTCGGCCGGCATCGGCTTGGTGGCTATTTTGTTCCTGGTCGTTGGCATGGTCACCTTGTCGGTTTTTGCCGTTGTACTGCTGTGGGGCCGGGCGGGCCCCTGGGGGTTGGCGGCAATGGGCGGAATCTATCTGTTGCTTGGCGCCATCTTGATTCTCGTCCTGAAAAAACAGGTCACTGCTCAACCCCGCTTGATGCACGAAACAAACGCCGAGCTGAAACGCGACGCTGTCGTGCTGCGCGGTGCTCCGGCAGCAACTGAACCACACTGAACCTGACCATGGCCGATAGCGACAACGATTTGCTGGCACGCAAGCAGTTGCTGCTGACGCGAATTTCGCTTCAGCGAGTGCAATTGACCAGTGACACCGCCGAGTTGCGAGACGCGGCAAGTCTTCGCCAGATCATGGCGCGCGGCGTGCGTGCCATCTTGCCGACCGGATTGGCCAACAGCGTATTGCAGCCGTCCACTCCGTCTCGACGTGCAGCGGCTGCCGGTGTCGCGCAACGCGTCATGCAGGCAGTCGTATTTGCCCGTCGTTACCCGCTGCTTGTCTCGATCGCCGGCGGGATGCTGGCGCGGCGAAGCATCCGCAGGGTCATCTATGCCGGGGTCGTTGTCACGGTCGGGGCCGGGATCTGGGTAACCGTGAAGCGCCGCGACCGGGCAAGCCGGCAACCCGTTGCGGGACCTCCCCCGGCGGGGCACTGAAGACCGGCTCTATCGGATATCGGGCGGATCGATCAACTCGTTGGGGTTGATGGCGCCGTCGGCCAGTGCGTAGAACCGTCGCAGCAGCTGGTCGACCTGATCGATGGCCTCGACAATTCCGTTTTCGAAGCGGCCGGCACGACACGATTCAGCCAAACCGTTGACGATGGATATCCATTGCGCATCGCCGACGTGGCGTTGCACGCCGCGGTCGGCGACGATCTCGATCTGGTGGTCGGCGAGCAGCAGATAGATCAGGACACCATTGTTGGCCTCGGTATCCCAGACGCGGAGCTTGCCAAACATCGCAATGGCTCGTTCGCGCGGATCGGCGTTGCGCCACAGATACGACAACGGCAGGCTGGCCTCGATGCAGACTCGGATCTCGCCGCTGTGAGACTGCTCGCTGCGCCTGATTGCAGCTTCTATCCGGGCGAGCCCGGCAGCGCCAATGACACGTCGCGCGTAGCGCTCGTCGAGCCAACGGTGGCGAAGCATGCGCGTCCAACGGTTCATGGGCGGCCCCGTTTCACCAGCTTCCGGACGCACCGCCGCCGCCAAAATCACCGCCGCCGCCGGAGCTGAATCCACCGCCACCTCCGCCCCCGCCCCAACCGCCGCCACCCCCCCAGATGATGGGTGCTGCGCCGCCACGTCGTAAGCGGCGACCGCCGCCGCCGAGCGCGCCGACCAGCACAATGGCCACGAAGCCGGCCGCTATGCCCAGCAAGATGCTGCTTGTCAGCAGCCAGCCGACGCCGGCAACCGCCCCGGCGGTGATCAACGACCCAAACGTGCGTCCGACGATTGCGCTGAGGACGCCACCGATCAGCGGCACGCCGATGAAGAAGAACATCGCCAAGGTGCCGAAATCGTAAGCCCTCGGCAGACCCTGCGCGCTCCTTGGCGACCGCGGGCAGGGCCTCGCCGCGTATCCGAGCGGCTACCGAGTCGACCGCCGAGTTCAAGCCGCCGGCGAAATCTCCTTTGCGAAATGCCGGTGTGATCTGCTCGTCGATGATTCGCCTGGCTGCCAGATCCGGAATCGCCCCCTCGAGCGTTTTTGCGACCTCGATGCGGATCCGCCGATCGCCCTGCGCGCCGACGATCAGCACCCCGTCACCGACTGTGCGACGGCCGATCTTCCACTGGTCGGCAACCCGTTGCGAGTAGGCGGCGATGTCTTCCGGCGCCGTCGTCGGCACCAGCAGAATCACCACCTGGCTGCCGGTCTCGGTTTCCAGCGCGGCCAGCTTGGAATCGAGTGCCTGCTGCTGGCCAGCGTTGAGCGTGCTGGTCTGATCGATGACGCGGCCGCTCAGCGGCGGCACCGGCAATACATCCTGCGCCCTTGCAGGCGCAATGCTGAACAATAAAAGCACCGCGATCAGCCACAGCAGCGTATCCCGCCGCACCGCATGGCGCGGCGGACAAGTGGTCGCAGCGTCGGCAATGCCTTGTTGGCTCACTTCGGCGCGGGTTTGCCGAAATCAACCGTCGGCGGTGCCGAAATCTGAGCTTCGTTGGCTACTGCAAAAGTCGGTTTCAACTGGTAGCTCATCACCATCGCCGTCAAGTTGCTCGGAAAGCTGCGGATCAGCACGTTGTAGCTGGTGATCGCCTTGATGAAGCGGTTACGAGCGACGGTGATGCGGTTTTCGGTGCCTTCGAGCTGCACGCGCAAATCCTGAAAGCCCTGGTTGGCCTTCAGATTCGGATATTGCTCGCTGACCACCAGCAGCCGGCTGAGAGCGCCGCTGAGTTCGCCTTGTGCCTGCTGGAAGCGGGCGAAGGCGGCCGGATCATTGACCAGTTCGGGTGTGGCCTGGATCGACGTCGCCTTGGCGCGCGCCTCGATCACCTTGGTCAGTGTTTCCTGCTCGAAGTTGGCCTCGCCCTTCACTGTGGCAACGATATTGGGAATCAGGTCGGCGCGGCGCTGATACTGGTTCAGTACCTCCGACCAGGCTGCCTTGACCTCTTCATCGAGGCGCTGGAAATCGTTGTAGCCACAGGCCGTCAGGCCGCTGGCGGCCAGCAACATCAGCACGAGCCAGAATCGTCGAATCATTGCGGATGCTCCGGGAATGGGACAACAGATGCTACCCGCATGCCGACCTCCCGGACGCCAATCGCTACAGATCAACCGTCGATATTGATCTGGCGAATCAATTCGGCCAGCACGCGGCTGGCATCGTCGTTGGCCACCTGGCAGGTGCCGGCCGCATGGTGGCCGCCTCCGCCGTATTGCAGCATCAGTTGGCCGACATCGGTGCGGCTGCTGCGGTCGAGAATCGATTTGCCGGTGGCCAGAACGGTGTTGCTCTTCTGCACGCCCCACAACACATGAATCGAGATGTTGGCAGTCGGGAACAGCGCGTAGATCATGAAGCGGTTGGTCGCCCAGATGGTCTCTTCATCGCGCAGATCGAGCACCACCAGGTTTCCATGCTGGGTGCTGCAACGCTCGATCTGTTGCCGCGCTTTGGCGGCATGCTCGTTGTAGAGCTCGACCCGCTCCTTGACATCGGGCAGGCCGAGAATGTCGTTGATGCCGTGCGTCGCGCAGTACTCGATCAGGTCCATCATCAGCGCGTAGTTGCTGATGCGAAAATCGCGAAAACGCCCGAGTCCGGTGCGCGCGTCCATCAGGTAGTTCAGCAAGACCCAGCCTTTCGGATCGAGGATTTCCTCGCGGCTGAACTGCGCCGAGTCGGCCTTGTCGACCGCGGCCATCATGTCGGGCGCGATCCGCGGGAACGACGCGCCACTTCCATAGTGGTCGAAGACGACTCGGGCAGCCGACGGTGCGCGTTCGTCGATGATGTGCTTGGCGGGTCGAACCCCGCCATTTCGAACGGTTTCCGACGAGTGGTGGTCGAACACCAGATGGGCGCCGTCGACATAGGGCAGGTTGGTGGTGATGTCGCGATCGGTGATCGCCACCTTGCCGTCTTGCATGTCTTTAGGATGGACGAACTTGATCTCGTCGATCAGGTCGAGCTCCTTCAGCAACACGGCGCAAACCAGGCCGTCGAAATCGCTGCGGGTGACAAGACGGAACTTCTGTGAATTCATGAGGGATCGGCCGGTAGGGTTGAGGGGCGCGCGTGGCATCCCTCATATCGGCCGATCCAGAGCGAGCTTTATTCGGCCGGCAGGAAGCCGTCGATCGACAGGTAGCGTTCGCCGGTGTCGTAGTTGAAGCCGAGGATGGTGGCGCCGGCTGGCAGTTCGGGCAGCTTCTTTGCGATCGCGGCCAGGGTCGCGCCCGATGAGATGCCGACCAGAATGCCTTCCTCGCGCGCGCAGCGCCGTGCCATCTCGCGCGCCGGCTCGGCGTCGACCTGGATCACGCCGTCGAGCAGGTCGGTCAACAGGTTGGTGGGGATGAATCCTGCGCCGATGCCCTGGATCGGATGCGGGCTGGGCGCGCCGCCGCTGATTACCGGGCTGGCGGTGGGCTCGACCGCGAACACCTTCAGCTTGGGCCACTTGGCCTTCAGCACCTGGGCGCAACCGCTGATATGGCCACCAGTGCCCACGCCGGTGATCAAGGCATCGATGCCGTCGGGAAAATCGGCAGCGATCTCGGCCGCCGTGGTGCGCGCGTGCACCTCGATATTGGCCGGATTGTCGAATTGCTGCGGCATCCAGGAGCCTGGTATTTCACTCAGCAATTCCTGCGCTCGTGCGATGGCGCCCTTCATGCCTTTCTCGCGCGGCGTCAATTCGAAGCGGGCGCCGTACGCCAGCATCAGCCGTCGACGCTCGACGCTCATGCTGTCGGGCATCACCAGGATCAGCGGATAGCCCATCACCGCGGCCACCATCGCCAGGCCGACCCCGGTATTGCCCGATGTCGGCTCGACGATCGTCGCGCCCGGCGTCAGCTGGCCCGATGCCACAGCGGCTTCGACCATCGCCAGCGCGATCCGATCCTTGATCGATCCGCCCGGGTTGCTGCGCTCGCTTTTTACATAAACCTTGGCATCGGGCCCGAACAGGCGCTGGATTCGGATGTGCGGCGTATTGCCGATCGTCTTCAGAATATTGGCGGCAAGCATGGACTCCTCCGGTCGGGGTTGAGGTCGGATGATAATTCGGCGATGTTCGCACCGCTTCGCAACGACAGCTTTCTTCGCGCCTGCTGGCGACAACCGACCGACCATACGCCCGTCTGGCTGATGCGGCAGGCTGGCCGCTACCTGCCGGAATACCGGGCCACCCGCGGCAAGGCCGGAAGCTTCATGGGGCTCGCCACCGATCCGGCGCTGGCCACCGAGGTCACCTTGCAGCCGCTCGAGCGTTATCCACTCGACGCCGCCATCCTGTTCAGCGACATTCTGACGGTACCGGATGCGATGGGGCTTGGCTTGAGCTTTGCGCTGGGCGAGGGGCCGAAATTTGCCCATCCGGTGCGTGACGAGACCGCCGTCAACGCCCTCGCGGTCCCCGACATGGACAAGTTGCGCTATGTATTCGACGCCGTCACTTCGATCCGCAGGGCGCTCGATGGCCGGGTGCCGCTGATCGGCTTCTCCGGCAGCCCGTGGACCTTGGCCTGCTACATGGTGGAAGGCGCTGGCTCGGACGATTACCGGCTGGTCAAGAGCATGCTTTATTCGAGGCCCGACCTGATGCATCGGATGCTGGCCATCAATGCCGCAGCGGTGGCCGCCTATCTGAATGCGCAGATCGAGGCCGGCGCCCAGGCGGTGATGATTTTCGACAGCTGGGGCGGCGTGTTGGCCGACGGTGCATTTCAGGAGTTCAGCCTCAGCTATACCGGGCGTGTGCTGGCGCAGTTGAAGACCGAACACGAAGGCCAACCGATCCCGCAGATCGTCTTTACCAAAGGTGGTGGCCTCTGGCTTGAAGAGATGGCCGATCTCGCCCCGCAGGTTCTCGGCGTCGATTGGACCGTCAATCTGGCGTCGGCGCGACGGCGAGTGGGCAATCGGGTTGCGCTGCAGGGCAATCTCGACCCCAATGTGCTGTTTGCGCCGCCGGACCGGATCGACGCCGAGGTACTCAGGCTGCTGCAGTCTTTCGGGACACCGACTGATGCGGCCGGTGGTTACGCAGGCCACATCTTCAATCTGGGCCATGGCATCAGCCAGCATACGCCGCCTGAACATGTCAGCGTCCTGGTCGAGGCCGTTCACCGCCATTCGCGAATCATGCGGCAGCCCGCCTGAGTGTCCGTTGGCGCGGGCGGCGGCATCTCAGGGAAACTCCTGACATCACGCTGCAGCCCCGACAAATGCTGGAGAGCGCTGCCTTGACCAGTTGTCAAGCGGAAAAGTTGTTGCTTGTCAGGCTTGCAGCGCTTGACTTATCCCCAAAACGTACAGGCCCCGCTCTTGTCGTGACAGATGTTGCATTGCGCCAGCGCCGATTCGGTAAACCGCTGCAAGTTGTTGATTCTATTGACCGTTGACGCCTGCTTCGAAACCGGGCAATCGACAGCGACACCAGCTATATCAAGCATTTAGCGTGGCTTCGTGCGAATTGCCCACAAAGTTATCCACAGGAAAAGTGGGAAAGTCATAAAAGCCGAATCCAATCATGGGCTTAGGGATGTTTCCGCAAAAGATCCTGAGCTTTCTGCGCTAAGTTCCCCAGTCGATGTCTGAACCATCAGGACCACCTCCAATACGGTTGGCCGTTGCCGTCGAGGCGCCTCAGCACAGTGGACTGGCCCGCCCGCTCGACTATCTGGCCAGTGGGCCGTTGCCACCCGGCACCTTGGTCCGGGTGCCGCTGGGGACGCGGGAAGTGGCCGGAATCGTCTGGGACGGGCCGTCATCGGCCGATTCGGCTGCTGGGGTGGCGGGCGCGGACGCGCCGGCGTCAGAGTGGCAGATTCGATCGATTGTTGCCTCGTTGCCGAGCTTGCCTGCGCTGTCGGATGCCTGGCGTGCACTGGTTGATTTCAGCGCCGCTTATTACCAGCGCGGGGTCGGCGAGGTCGCCTTGGCCGTGCTGCCGCCCGAGTTGCGAAAGCTCGACGATCTGCGCTTGCGGCGGCGGCTCTCGAAGATCGAGCGCGGGTTGCGGCAGCCGCCTCAAGCGGATGCCGGACGCGAGCCGCCGCCGCTGAGCGACGAACAGCAAGTGGTGATCGAGCGCCTGCTGGCGATGACGCAGGCAGCGCCAGGCTCAGCTGCCACAACCATTCTGCTGCACGGCAATACCGGCAGCGGCAAGACCGAGGTCTACCTGCGTGCTGCAGCCGATGCACTGCAGCGCGGCCGCCAGGCCTTGGTGCTGGTCCCCGAGATCAACCTGACGCCGCAACTCGAATCACGTTTCGCCGAGCGTTTCGGCGGTCGCGTGATCGTCTCGCTGCACAGCGGCCTGACGCCGGCGCAGCGGCTGCGCAATTGGCTGCTCGCCCATCTGGGCCATGCCGATCTGGTGCTCGGCACCCGTCTGGCCGTTTTCGCGTCGATGCCCCGGCTCGGCCTGATCGTCGTCGATGAAGAACACGATCCGTCATACAAGCAGCAGGACGGCGCGCGTTATTCAGCCCGCGATCTGGCCGTCTACCGTGGGCGGCTGGAGCAGGCAACGGTCTTGCTCGGTTCGGCCACGCCGTCGCTGGAGAGCTGGCAACGCGCCAACGACGGGCGTTACCTTCGCCTGGCGATGCCTTCGCGGATCGGCGGTGCCGCCTTGCCAAACGTGCAGCTGGTCGACATGTCGCGGCTGCCGAAGGACCAATCGGCGCAGGCACTGTCGCCGCCGTTGCTGGCGGCGATCCGTCTGCGGATCGAGCGTGGCGAACAGAGCTTGTTGTTCCTGAACCGTCGTGGCTACGCGCCGGTACTGCAGTGTGGCGAATGTGGCTGGCAGAGCGGTTGCCCGAACTGCAGCGCGTGGCGTGTTTTTCACAAACTCGACCGAACCCTGCGCTGTCACCATTGTGGCCTCACCGAGCGCGTCCCGCGGGCTTGCCCGGAATGCGGCAACCTCGATATCGCGCCAGTCGGACGCGGTACCGAACGCCTGGAAGAGCAAATGGTGCTGGCGCTGGCCGACATCGCCGACCGCCCGGTGCGGGTCGCCCGTATCGACGCCGACAGCACGCGTGGCCAGGGCCAGCTGGAAAGCCGGCTGGGCGCGGTGCATGCCGGTGATGTCGACGTGCTGGTCGGCACGCAGATGATCACCAAGGGACATGACTTTCGCCGCGTCACGCTGGTCGCCGCCGTCAACCCGGATTCCGCACTGTTCAGCAGTGATTTTCGAGCTGCCGAGCGGCTGTTCGCGCTGTTGATGCAGGCGGCCGGCCGTGCCGGACGTGATGCCGGGCGTACCACCGGCAGCGAAATGTGGGTGCAGACCTGGCATGCCGCGCATCCGCTGTATGCGGCGCTGCGCCAACATGATTTCGCCGCCTTTGCAGCCGGGCAGCTCGATGAGCGTCGCGCCGCCGGCCTGCCGCCGTTCTCCCACCTGGCGCTGTTGCGGGCCGACGCGCGCAGCGCCGCTGCCGCCGAATCATTTCTGCATGCGGCCGCCGAGCTGGCCGCTGCGCATGCTGACGCCGCCCAATGGCTGGCAGGGGTCTCGATCTATCCGCCGGTGCCGACGGCGATTGCGCGAATCGCCAATGTCGAGCGGATGCAGATGCTGATCGAGAGCGTGTCGCGCACCCACCTGCAGCGCTTCCTGGCCGCATGGCTGCCCGCCTTGCACGGCCTGCGCCGCGACCGTTCGCTGCCCGAGCAGCGGATCGTCCGCTGGGCCATCGACGTCGATCCGCTCGCGATATGACGACCCCCCCCGTTGCGCCTGACGGCGCTCCCCCCCAGGGGGGCCGAGCCCGGACACGAAAGGTCCAGTGGACCTTCCGTGCCTGCGAGGAGCCGGGCCGCTTTGCCCGGCGCGGCCTGCAGGGCACGCGAGTGGACCGGCAGAGCCGGATCCACCGCGTCCGCTTGATCGTTCTTGGTCTGTCATGGCGTGTGGCGTCAGGCTGCTGATGCGCCGAACAGCCAGGCGAGCAGTGAGAAGCTGCCGAAGGCGAGTTCGGTTCCGGCCATGATGATGCGGGACGCGAGTGGACCGGCAGAGCCGGATCCACCGCGTCCGCTTGATCGTTCCTGGCCTGTCACGGCTTGCTGGCGTCAGGCCGCTGATGCGCCGAACAGCCAGGCGAGCAGCGAGAAACTGCCGAAGGCGAGTACCGTGCTGGCCATGATGATGCGGGCGATGCGGCCGTTGTCGGCGCCGAAGCGTTCGGCCAGCAAAGACACGTTGCTGGCGCTCGGCAGCGCAGCGACCAGTACCAGCACGGTCAGGCCGAACGCCGGAACGTCCAGACCGAAAGATTTGGCGACCAGGCCGACGCTGAGCACCAGTGCCGGGTGGATCAGCAGCTTCATCAAGGCAACCGGCAGGTACTGAGCGACCGGCGTGCGGGAATGCGCATGTTGGCCGGCACGCCACAGCACCGAGCCGATGGTGAACAAGGCCACCGGCGTGGCCGCATCGCCGAGCATCTTGACGATCTGGTCGAGCGGACCGGGCAGCGCAAAGCCGATTGCGGCAGCGGTCGCGCCCAGGGCGATCGACCATGGCAAGGGATTGGTCATCGCGCCGCGCAACGAACGCAGCGCGGCGGCACCCGCGTTCGGCCGGTCGGCCGGGTCGGCATAGGTTTCGTCGTCGATCGCCTGATGCTGGGCCTGCGCCAGCGCGATGCATAACGTGCTGGTGATGATCAGGTCGATCAGGATGCTGCCGATCGCCGGGCCGGCGGCTTGCTGGCCCATCAGTGCGACCAGCAGCGGTACACCCATGAACCCGGTATTCGGAAACGCTGCAACCAGCGCGCCGAACGCTGCATTGCGCAGATCGACGCCGGGTTGTTGCGGGCTGCTCGCCCAGGTCACCGCAATGCTGAAGAAGACCATGATCAGCGCGCTGGTCAGATAGACCAGCATCAGTCCGGCGTCGATCAAGTCGGCAAACGGCATGCTGGCGCCAAACCGGTACAACATGCACGGCAGCGCAAAAAAGAGAACGAAGGTGTTCAATCCCGGGATGGCGGCCGACGGTAGAACGCCCTGCCGCGCGGCCAGATAGCCACACAGGACCAGGCCGAAAAACGGCAGGGTGACGGCGAAGATGACGCTCATGGGCTGCAAGTATCGCAAGAGCGGCGGCCGCTATGATCCGGGCTCGTATCCCGGTCGGTATTGGCCGACGATCCTGCGACCGCTTCCCTTGTCAGCTCCTGCGACGCTCAATTCTGCCCAGATGGAGGCAGTGCATTATCTGGACGGCCCGTGCCTGGTGCTGGCTGGCGCCGGCTCAGGCAAGACGCGGGTGATCACCCACAAGATTGCACGGCTGCTCGAGGCCGGCCATGCGCCGGCGCAGATTGCCGCAATCACTTTCACCAACAAGGCCGCCGCCGAAATGCGCGAACGAGCCCGCGCATTGGTCGGGCCTCGGGCGGCCAAGAAGCTGCTGATCAGCACCTTCCATTCCCTGGGCGTGCAATTGTTGCGCAGCGATGGCGACAAGCTCGGCCTGAAGCCGCAGTTCAGCATTCTCGACAGCGACGATGTGCTGGGCATCCTGAAGGATGCCGGCAGCACCACCGATATTGCGCTGGCGCGGCGCTGGCAATGGGCGATCAGCATGTGGAAGAACCAGGGCCTCGACAGTGCCCAGGCGGTAGCCGAGGCCAGCGACGCCGACGAGCAACTGGCGGCACGTGTGATGCAGCGCTACGAGGAGCGCCTGGCGGCTTACCAGGCGGTCGATTTCGACGACCTGATCAGCCTGCCGCGAACGCTGCTGGCACGCCACGACGAGGTTCGCGCCAAATGGCAGGCCCGCCTTCGTTACGTGCTGGTCGACGAATACCAGGATACCAACGCCATCCAGTACGAGTTGCTGAAGTCGCTGGTCGGTGACGCGGCGATGTTCACCGCCGTCGGCGACGACGACCAGAGCATCTACGGCTGGCGCGGCGCCACGATCGACAATTTGCGCCGCCTGCCGCAGGACTATCCCGGCCTGAAGGTGATCGCGCTGGAGCAGAACTATCGCTCGACCGGGCACATCCTGCGCGCGGCCAATGCGGTCATCGGCAACAACCCGAAACTGTTCGAGAAAAAGTTGTGGAGCGACCTCGGCGAAGGTGAACCGGTGCGTCTGCTCGAATGCGACGGCGAGGAGCATCAAGCCGAGCGCGCGGTCGCATTGATCCAGAGCGAGCGGGCAAAAGGCGGCAGCACCGGCAGCGCGGCGGGGCTGGGCGGCGTTGCGTTGAAGGATTTTGCGATTCTTTACCGTGCCAACCACCAGGCGCGGATCTTCGAGCAGGCGCTGCGCCGCGCCAATTTGCCGTACAAGGTTTCAGGGGGCCAGAGTTTTTTCGATCGGGCCGAAATCAAGGATCTGTGCGCCTGGTTGCGCCTGCTCGTCAACAACGACGACGACCCGGCCTTTTTGCGCGCAGCGACCACCCCGCGCCGCGGCATCGGCCACCAGACACTGGCCACGCTGGGTGAATTTGCATCGAAATGGAAGTGCAGCCTGTTCGAGGCGCTGTTTGCCGACAGCCTTGCCGGCGCGCTCAGTTCACGGGCGATCGGCTCGTTGCATGAGTTCGGGCGCTGTGTCAACGACTTGCAGTTTCGCGCGCGCCAGACCGTCGGCGCGGAGGACGCCAAGCTGCTGCTGAACGGCTGGCTGAAAGAGATCGGTTACGAACAGCATTTGCACGATGGTGAGGACAACAACAAGCTGGCTGCGGCGCGATGGACCAACGTGCTCGATTTTGTCGCCTGGATTGCCAAGCGTTGCGGCGGCGAGATCGAGAACGATGGCGGGCTCAGCGTCGAGACCGAGAAGAAAAGTGTGCTCGATGTGGCGCAGTCGATCAGCGTGATCATCAGCCTGGCTGAACGCAGCGATGAACAGGATGTGGTCACACTCAGCACGCTGCATGCCGCGAAGGGGCTGGAGTGGCCGCATGTGTTGCTGGCCGGTGTCAACGAAGGCTTGTTGCCATTCCGCAGCGATGACGACGACATGACGCCGCAGCGCCTCCAAGAGGAGCGCCGCCTGATGTATGTCGGCATCACGCGCGCCCGCCTGAATCTGGCGATCGGGGTGCTGCGCCGGCGCAAGAAGGGGCGTGAAACAGTGGTGGCCGTGCCCAGCCGTTTTATCGGCGAGATGAAGTTGCTCGAAGCGACCGCCAGCATCGACCCGCGCGAAAAACTGAAAGCGCTGCGCGCTGCGGCAGCCGCCCGGGCTGCCAAGAGTGCTGCGCCCCTGACATCTTGAGCCGGATTGGCCGCGGCGGCTGCTCAGCCGCCTGCCACCTGCCGAAAGCGATCACGGCGCGGTGGAGCGAAGCGCACCTGGTTGCGCCCGCGTGCTTTCGCTTCGTAACAGGCCTTGTCGGCGGCTTTCACCCAGGCGTCGGGATCCGTGAATGTCGCGTGCAGCTCGGCGATGCCGATGCTGGCACCGAACGGAAGCTTGCCGGGACCTCCCGGTACCTGGAGTGCGGCAATGGCCTGACTCAGATCGATCGCCAGACGATGTGCGGCGTCGCGTGGGCAGTTGTCGATCAGGATCGCGAATTCGTCGCCGCCCAGACGCACCACCAGATCACGGCTGCGCATGCGCGCCAGCAGCGTCGTGGCCACTGCGCACAACACCGTATCGCCTGCCGGGTGGCCGGCGCTGTCGTTGATCTGCTTGAAGTGGTCGAGGTCGATCAACATCAGTATGGGTGGCAACGAATGGGGTTGCGACGCAAATTCCTTGCGCAAGCGCCGCTCGAATGCCGGTCGGTTGGCCAGGCCGGTCAACGCGTCGTGATGAGCCGCCCACTCGAGCTCGCTGCGTGCCTGGATGGCGTCGGAGACATCGGTAATGGTCCAGATCGTTCCCGACGCGCTGTCGTTGGCGTCGACCGGCCGGCCGCGCAGATGAGCCCAGAATGGGCTGCCGTCGCCTCGGCACATGCGCACGTCGACGACGTAGGCTTGTCCCGCAGCAAATGCGGCTTTCACTTGTGGAGCCAAGGTCTCGAAGTCGGCGCGCGATTCATAGATGATGTGGGTCGGCTGGCCCAACAGTTCGCGCTCGCTGCGACCCAATAGCAGGCAGAACTCGCTGCTGACCAACTCGAACGTCTTGTCGCGGGTAAATGCGATGCCCACCGGTGCGTTGCTCATCACCGAGCGCAGTTGCTGCAGGAGTTGCGTGTTCGACGCTTCGAGGCGGGACCTTTCGGCGCCGATCTCGCGCAGCACGCCGGCCAGATCGCCGATCTCGCCTGAAGCTGATGGCCAGCCGGCGCTCGGGTCGACGGCCGGATCGGCCATTCGCATGGCCCGCTCCTGAACCTGCTTCAACGGCCGCAGCAACCACCACGAGCAAAGGAGCATCAGGGCACTGCTCAATGCAATCAACACCACCGCCAGCTCGAGCGCATGCTGGCGGGCGCTGTGCAGGGGCGCGAACAGTTGTTCCTGGCTGACCACTCGCCAGACGACCCAGTCCGGCCCGGATACCCCGCCGGCAGTGACCACACCGGCGGCAACAGGAATGGTCAGACCGTCCGGCTCGACCGGACTACCGCTGTCCTGCCATCGCTTCGCGGCCTCTGCCAGACGGGGCTCGGCGAACAGGCTGGACATCAGCAGCTTGCGATCGGGGTGCGCCAGGATGCGACCCTTGCCGTCGGAGACAACTCGCAGCGAGTCGTCGCTGTCATTGGCGGCAGCGACCAGATCGACGAGCAAATCGCGCTCGCTCAGGTTCAGGCTACCGGCCAGGATGCCGTGAACGCCTTTGGCGTCGATCAGCGGCTGCGCGAAGACGATGATCGGGTCGCCGCTGATTGCGCGAGGGCAACACGTCGGACACGATCGGGCGCCGCTCGCGAGTCGCCCGCAGGAAATAGTCCCGATCGGAGAGGTCGATAGTCGGGTGGGACAGTCCATTCGAATCGATGAGCGAACGCATCCGGCCCTTGGCATCGGCGATGTACAGCGAAGTGAACATCGTGCGCAGGATCGGCAACTCGAGCAGGAAGCGATCAGTTCCCTGTTCGGTTTCGAGCGCCGACGCGTCGAAATATTTGGCCGCGATGATCAAGGCGCGTTGCAGTTCGACAGCCTGCCGCGACAGCGCGGATGCGGTCCGTGTCGCCTCCGACAGTTCGCGCTCGCGAACGGCCGCCAAGGTGTCGCGCTCGGTGCGCTGCACCAGCGTCACCGTCGTCAGGCCAATGCCGAGCGCCAGTGCAGCAACGGTGCCCACTGTGAAGCGCAGCTTCAGCGAGCCGAATGCCCTCGCCAATTTGCCGCGAAGGTCGGCAGGAAGAATCTTCGTCACGCCCAGTTCCAGTCGGGGGATCGAATTGAAGGATCCAGAATATCAGCATATCGGCCGTGGGGCCGGTCACCGGGATCCGGTCCGGCGAATTGCCGGCAGCCGATCGCCCGCTCGTCGACTGCCAGGCTTCGGTGTCTCAACTGGAGTCTTGCAGCTCGCGCAGCAGACGCGTTTTGTCGACACCGTCGGCCAGGCCAAGCAGCGCGTTGTGGAAACCGGCTTGATCGCAATGAGAGGCGGCGGCCTTCTTGACCAGGATTTTCGCAATCGGCCCCAGGTGAGCAGTCATGACCCGCGTTGCGTGGACCAATGCCTGCTCGCTGAGCGCCTGAGCAGCACCGCTGCTTGTCGGTGGCGAACCTGCGGCCGCTGCCGAGCCCTGGGCCATCGACCGTGCCGTGTGCGTGCCGGTACCGGCTTCCAGACGGGCGACAAACCGGGCGCGGTCGGTCGCACTGTCGATCTGCAGCGCCAACAGCTCGGTCAATGCGGCCAGGTCGGGCGACTGGCGAGCCGCGCGCTTGACCATCACGCGGGCCATCGGCCCGACGATGCTGGCCAGTGCGCGCTCGATCGGCAGCAGCACATCGGTATCCCAGCCGGTTGGTGCGAGCGCGGTCGCGGCGCTGGTCATGCCGGTCAAGCCCCTGGCCGCACTGCCGCCCTGTGACGCGTCGACAGGGACGGTGCCGACCCGCGCACTGGGCGACCGCGCTGCCGCAGACGGGATTCGCAACACCAGCGTGGGCATGTCGGTGACTGCCGAGCCGTGTACCAGTGTTTGCTTCGAGCCGCTGCGACAAGGCGCGACGAAACTCTGCCGCCGACGCAAAACGATTGGCTGGATCGCGCGCCAATGCACGTCGGATGACATCGTCGTAGCCATCGACGCGAACACCATCGGTGATCTGGCTGGGCAACACGGGGTCTTCGCTCATCACCTTGAACATCACCGACGCGGCGGCGCCTTCGAACGGCTTGCGGCCGGTCAGCAGCCGGTACAGCAGCACGCCGCAGGCGTAGAGGTCGGAGCGGTGGTCCACGCCTTCGCCGGTGTATTGCTCGGGTGCCATGTAGCCCGGCGTGCCGATCTGCGCATTGACCATCGTCAGACCGGCATTTTCGATGCGGGCGATGCCGAAGTCGGTCAGCTTGACCCGCCCGCCGGCCGTGATGATCAGGTTGGCGGGTTTGATATCGCGGTGCCAGACGCCGAACTGGTGCGCACATTGCAGCGCATCGAGCAGCTGATCCATCACGCGCAGCACTTCGGCCTCGGGCAGCGGCGGGCCGTTGGCCAGCAGCTGCGCGAGCGTCTTGCCCTCGACATATTCCATCGCGATGAAGGCGGTGCCAGCGTCTTCACCGTATTCGTAGATCGCGACGATTCCCGGGTGCGAAAGCCGGCCCACTGCGCGCGCTTCATTGCGAAACCGGGCCGCCATGCCATCGGCTGCGTCGGCAGGGGTGTCGTCTGTCGCCGGCGAGCAATTTGGCATGCACCGTCTTCAACGCCACTTCGCGGCCGATATCCGGATCGTGCGCGCGATAGACGACGCCCATCGCACCTTCGCCGAGCACCGCCTTGATCGGATATTTGCCGAGTTGCCTGGGATGGTCCATGACTGCTGTTGTACTGCCGGATAACTCGCCGAATCAGCTTTCGAGCATCTTCATCGCATGAACCAGGCTCTTGCGCATGCGGCCGAACGAATCGGCCAGAACGCCGATCTCGTCCTTCGACTTGACGATGAACTCGGGTGCATCGAGCTCGCCCATGCTGACCCGATCCGACAAGGCCGACAGACGACTGACCGGTTGAATGACCAGCTTCCACAACATCAGGTTCAGCGTCACGCCGATCAACAGGAAAACACCGGCCAGCATCGCCATCACCACACCGAAGGCGCGATCGGCGCGCTGCAAGGGCAGCGTCATCGGCACCGAGACCACCTGTGCGCCGATGGCTTCGTTCATCACCCAGCCGAAGCCGTTCCCCGGGCCGTATTTGTCGACCAGCGGCTTCGGTGCCGCATCGGGCGTGCTGTGGCAGGCCAGGCAGCGCTCGTTGGTGATGACAATCGGCTTGGCGATGTACAGCGCCTGGCCGGTCGGCGTGTCGCGGGTGCCGACGAATTCGGTCAGGCTCGAACCCTTCTTGAACTGGTTGATCACATCTTCTTCCCACGCCACCGCGCGGTCGCGTGGGTTGGTCGGGTTGAGCATGGCAGCCTTGTAGCTGTAATCCGGATAGGTCTTCTGCAGTGCGTTGATGATTTCGGTCGACGAATAGGCCGGTATCGATTGCGGCAGGAAGGTGTATTTCATCTGTGTCGCCAGCAGCGGTGCGACCTGGTTGGCGGTGTACGAGCTGACCACGCTGGCCTTCTCCATCAGCAGCCGGGCTCTGTCGATCACTTCGGCCTGGGCGTCACGCTGCAGCAGCGAACGAGCGATGGCACCCGAAATGGCCAGCCCGACAACGAAGACAAGCAAAAAGACAAGATTGAATTTGAGCAGCAGTTTCATGGCGGATCCTCGGAAGACGGCGCGATGCCGATGCAACTCGGCAGCGTCTGTTGCGAGAGCTTAACGGGCTGACGCGAGATTGCCAGCGCTTCGCACCGATCAATTGCCCTGGCGGTACTTTTCCGGGAAAAGTGCGCGGTCCCATTCAGGGTGGGCCGGCATGTTGTCGACCAGGGCCTTGCGAAACTCGGCATCACGCGTCAGTGATCGCCAGCGCTTCATGGCCGGTCGGCGCAGCGTCCACTCGACAGACAGCCAATCGCGGGCATCGGCGTAGGTGATCGGGCCGGTGACTTTCGGCGCCGGGTTGCGGCCCTTGAACATCGCCGCCCGCTCGGGCAGGGTATCGAGGAAACTGCGCGGCAACTGGGCGATGAAGGCCGGCGAGGGACGCGGCGAGACGACCGATTTTGGCTGGCCGGCACGTTGCAGGAACTGCCCGCTGCTCAGTGGCACGGTCGCGCCAAGCGGCTTGGCGTTCAGGCGCTCGGCGACTGCCGCCTGGCCCGACTCGACGAACATCGAAACAGCGCTGTCGTTAACCATCGCAACCACACTGCCGCTGGCGGTCAGCAGATCGATCGCCGGCGATGCCAGCAGCGGAATCGGCGCCGCTTCAGCAGGGGGTTTTTCGCTCCGTTTGGCGACCGGCGGCCCCTTGACCTTGATCCAGCCGCTGAGCAGATAAACCCGGGCGAAGCGCCCACGTTCGCCATAAAACTGCGGATCGATCAGCAGCCGCGTCGAGGGCCCCAGATCGACGATCAGCCCATCGCCGAACTCGATCTGCAGCAGCCGGCAGTCGGGCGCGGTTTCGACGATATCCTGGCTCAGCAGTCGGGTGCCTTCGACAAACTGCAGGCGGTCATCGTCTCGCAGGAGTTGCGCCTTGCCGTCGAGGATGGTGGCAATGCCCAGCTCGGCGTCGGCCGCAGCGGCTGGGGTCGCGGCCATCGCCAACCCGACCAGCCCGCTCGACCCTGCCAATCCCAGCCCGCTTCCTGCCACCGTCAGTCGCAGCATTTTCCGCCTGCCAATTGCGCGCATGTGACCGTCCTGATATCGCTGGCGGGTGTGTGGGCTCCGCCGGTTGGGCACCGCCTGGTGCAGCGACGCATTATTGAACAAGCGTCGCGTCATCGACGATGTGCTGCGGTGCCCCCGGTAGCGCGGATGGGCCAGCGCTACATGCCTTTGAACAGGCCGCTGAAGCTGCGGCTGACTTCGAGCTTCTGCGGGTGCCCCTTGATGCTGACGATCTGCCGTCCACGCAAGTCGCGGCCGACACCGGCAATCGCGCGGGTATTGACCAAGGTGCTGCGATGGATCTGCCAGAACTGCGTCATGTCGAGTTCCTCCAGCAGTTCCTTGATCGGCTTGCGGATCAGCGCCTCGACGCTTGCCGTCTGCACCCGGGTATATTTTTCGTCGGAGATGAAAAACAGCACGTCGTCGACCGGAATCATCTGGATGCTCTGGCCGACGCTGGCCTGGATCCATTGCAGCCGCGCTGGCGGCGCCGGGCTCAGCTGCGCGGCGAGCTTCTGCAGCAGGTCCTGCATGGCGGGCGTATGAGTCGGCAGCGTCGAGCTCGATCCGGCTGCCGTCGAGGCGTGATCGGTCTGCTCGCGCAGCGCCGATTCGGTGACGGATTCGCTCGACCGTCAGACGCAGGCGCTCGCGCTCGGCCGGCTTCAGCACGTAGTCGACCACACCTTGCTCGAAGGCCTCCACCGCATATTGGTCATAGGCCGTGATGAAGACGATTTCGCAACCGGGCCAGTCGTCGCCTGCAGGTGAGTCGTCGTGGGTCGGCAACTGGGCGATCTGGCGCGCGGCGTCGACCCCGGTCAGGCCGGGCATCCGAATATCGAGAAAGACGATGTCCGGATGATGCTGCGCCGTCAGCTCGACCGCTTCGAGCCCGTTGCGCGCTTCGGCAATGATTTCCAGTTCGGGCCAGACTTCGGCCAGGCGGGCGCGGATCTGCTCGCGCATCAGGCGTTCGTCATCGGCTATCAGGGCTTTTGTCATTGGCTGTCGTTTCAGGCTGCCAGGCCGTCGACGTTGGTTGACAGATAGGGCACGGTGATGGTCACGACCGTGCCGCCGCCGCGGTTTTCGGATATTTTGAGCGCAGCCTTGTGTCCATACAACAGCTGCAGTCGCTCGCGGATATTCGACAACCCGATCCCGGTGCCTGCGGTGGCCGCCTTGCCGAAGCCGAGCCCGCTGTCGGCGACGGTGACCTCCAGCTTGCCGTGGACGATCTCGGCGCTGACCAGCAGATGGCCGCCTTCGGCCTTCGGCTCGAGCCCGTGCTTGATCGCATTTTCGACCAGGCTTTGCAACATCATCGGCGGAAACTCGGCCGACAGCAGACCATCGCTGACGCGGATCTCGGTGCTCAGGCGTTCTTCCATCCGCACCTTCAATATTTCCAGATACGGTCTGATGACGGCGAGTTCTCGTCCCAGATCGCGGGTGCTTGTACTGTTGCCCGGGTTCAGCTCACGCATCGACGGCATGCTGGCCCGCAGCAGCGCGATCAGGTTCTTCTGCATCTTCGACGCCCGCGGGGGATCGGTCTCGATCAGATGATCGATGCTGGCCAGCGTGTTGAACAGGAAATGTGGCTCGACCTGGGCCTGCATCGCCGCCATCCGCGCCTCGATCACCTGGCGCTTCAACGATTCGCTCTCAGCCGTCTCGGTCGCCCTTGCGGCCTTGGTTTCAGCCTGCATGCGGCCTTTGTAGGCAAATTTGATCACGGCCGAACTGAGAATCAGCAAGATGACCAGGTTGATCAGCACTTCGCCGAGTTGCACCCGTGTGACGCGGATACGCGGCCTGGCCTCGCCGAGCTCTGCGACTTCGCGTGCCGCGTCGGCGGCAGCCTCGCGCGAGTCGGCAATGGCGCTCTCGATATCGCGGCGAGCTTCCTCGATGGCAGCGCGAACCTCGTCGGTATCGGCCCCTTTTGGCAGTTTGATCGTCACCGATGGCAGCGGCGGTTGGACCGGTATTGCCGGCGGGTCGGCGGGGGCTGGTGGTGCGGGCGGCTGCGGTGGCTCGGCAGGCGATGCCGATGCCTTGCCACTGGCCACGGAGGCCGCAGCGGATGGCGCAGAGGCCGCGTGACGGGGTGTGATCTTGACGCCGCTTTCGTCGATCCGCACGTCATAGCTGACGGGCGGGCTCGCTGACACCGGCGGAGGGTCCTTCTTCTTCGGCGGCTTCTTGGTGCTCGGCGGAAGTGTCTCCACGTGCTCGCTGATCGTCCAGCTGAACGGAGGCATGTTGCCCAGGATGTTGGCGCCGATCAGCAGCAGCACCGAAATGACGATGAAGCGTTTCCAGCTGATGCTGACCAGCCAGCCGGCGTACCAGTGGAAACCGCTGACCGCCGAGGCTGAAAAAGCCTGCCACCGGCTCTGGCCGTGGCGATACGCGGGCTTGGAAGCTTCATCCATCGGCGCACTTTAAGGTGAGTGACGGCATTGCCGCAGACCCGATCCGACCAGACGCCATCTGCCGGTTATCAGCCGCAGCAACGGCCGACAGGCTGCGCCGGTGCTGCTCGATCAACGCGCTGGCGGCTCGGGCCACGGCGCCGGTGCGGGCCGCATCTGCTCCCAGGCCCGGGCAATCTGCAGCACACCGAGGTCGTCATGGCGCTGGCCGACGATCTGCAGGCCGATCGGCAACCCGCTTTCGGTATAGCCGCAGTTGATGCTGGCCGCCGGTTGTTCGCTCATGTTGAACGGCAGCGTGTAGGCGATGTGCTCGAACGGGCGAGCCGGATCATTGGTCGGACATGGCAGTTCGGCGGCGAATGCCGGGATCGGCGCGGTTGGCGACAGCACATAGTCGAAACCCGAGCAGGCAGCAACTGCGGCATCGCGCATCAGCCCCATCTGGCTGTAGCCACGAAACACCCGCTCGCCGCTGATTCCTTCAGCGGCCCGCGCCCAGTCGACGATGAACGGCAAGACCAACGCGCGCCGCGGTGTGTCGAGCGCCGAGATATCGAGCCACGAGCGGGTGCGCCAGAAATCGTCCATGCCCTCGACCATGCTGCGGGTCAAGAAGGGCGGCACGATCTCGATCGACGCGCCGGCCTGCTCGAACGCGTGGGCCGCAGCTTCGATTGCAGCGCGGGTTTCGCCATCCAGCGGCAGACCGAATCCGGCTTCGAGCCAGAGCCCGAGCTTGAGCCCGGCGACTTCGCGGTCAAGCTGGTTCCAGGCGATGTCCTGCCAGGGCAGGCTCATGGTGTCACGCCCGTCCGGGCGCGACAAGGGTCCCATCATCAAGGCGGCATCGGCAACACTGCGCGTCATCGGCCCGGCAACCCGCCCGGCATACGGGGGATGGATCGGAATGCGGCCCAGGCTCGGCTTGAAGCCGAAGATCCCGCACCAGCCGGCGGGCAGACGCACCGAACCACCGATGTCGGTCCCCAGATGCAGCGGGCCGTAGCCGGCAGCCGCCGCGGCCGCTGCGCCGGCACTGCTGCCGCCCGGGTTCAGCTGCAGATTCCACGGGTTGCGCGTCAGCGGGTGAAAGCTCGACAGGCCTGACGACAACATGCCGTAATCGGGCATCGTTGTTTTCATCGTCAGGATGGCGCCGGCCTCGCGCAGACGGGCCGCCGGTGGTGCGTCTGCGCCGGGCCGGTTGCAGATTGCCGGCGGCGGTGCCCAGCGGCATCGGTATGCCTGCAGTGGCGATGTTCTCTTTCAAGGTCAGCGGCACGCCGTCGAGCGTTCCGCACGGCGCGCCGTCACGCCAGCGACGCTGTGACGCTTCGGCCTGACCCATGGCCTGCTCGGCCTGCAATGCGAAGGCGGCATGCAGATGGGGTTCCCAGGCCGCGACGTGTTGCAAGGTGTCGCGCATCACATCGACCGGAGACAACTCGCCGCTTCGATAACCGGCGAGCAGGTCCGCGGCACTGAGTTGATGCAGGGATGGATTCATGAGCAATTGTCGTTGGTTGATGCTGGCAAACGCGGCACGGTGCCAGACTGATCGGAGACATCGCCTGGGGCTTGATCATGGCCGGAGTGCCGCAGGGTCTGGGTACTTGTCAGTGCCGTCATTCTGCTCGGACCGGGTATCGTGACCGGGATTCGAAGTCGCGCATGATGGACCTGCCGGCTTGATCCTCGACGAACACATCGCGTTGCAATCATTTGCAGCTGGCCGTCAACCGCCAGTCGGGGGTCGCGTTGTGCTTGGACGCCGTCCGAATAACGGATGGTCCACCCCTTGTTGGAGACTCCCCATGAACAAATTTGCACTTGCGCTGATCCCGGCGCTGCTCGCTGGCAGCGTCTACGCCCAAACCGCCGCCTCGGCTCCAACAGCGGCGATGCCTGCTGCGAAGACCGAGATGAAGGCCGAGATGAAGGCTGACCAGAAGGTCATGAAAGCCGAGAAGTCCGAAGCCAAGGTCGACGCCAAAGCCGATGCCAAGGTCGAGACGGCGATCGACAAGGCCGAGAAGAAGATGGACAAGGCTTCGGCCAACGCCGCGAAGACCAAGAAGAAGGCGAATGCCAAAGCCGCCAAGGCTGATCCGGAAGACAAGATGAAGGCCGAAGCGAAAGCCGACAAGACGGCTGCCAAGGCCGATCTGAAGGCTGAGAAGAAGATCCATCGATGCAACGAGAAGGTCGGCAAGACGATGGTCGATTCGGCCGCCGACAAGGCTGTTGCCGGCAGCAAGACCGCAGCGGTGAAGGCTGAAGTCGCCGCCGACGTCAAGGCATCGAAAGCCAAATAAGAATTGTTTGTTGGGCACCGAAAGGGCAGGCATGGCCTGCCCTTTTTTTCGTCCTGACCGGGTCGGCTCAGTCAGCTGATGATTGCGCGTTCTCGCCGCGAATCAACTCGATCAGTTCGTCGCGCACCGAGCAGCGCTGACACCTCGCCGCCATCGAGCACGCTGTCGGCGAGTTCGCGCTTGTGCTGGTGCATGGCGACGATTTTTTCTTCCAGCGTGCCCTGATTGACCATCCGGTAGACGGTCACCGGTCGCTGCTGGCCGATGCGGTGAGCGCGCCCGCTGGCCTGGTCTTCGGCGGCCGGATTCCACCACGGGTCGGCGATCACGACGTAGTCGGCCAACGGTCAGGTTCAGGCCGAAGCCGCCGGCTTTCAGGCTGATCAGGAACAGGTCGCCTTCGCCGGCCTGGAACGCGGCGACCCGACGTGTGCGCTCGGCGGCCGGCGTCGAGCCGTCCAGGTACTGATAGGCAATGCCGGCGGCGTCGAGCGGCTCGCGCAGCAGCGCCAGAAAGTCGACGAACTGGCTGAAGACCAGCGTCTTGTGTCCGTTGGCATGCAGCTCGGCCGCCAGTTCGCCAAACGCCTTCACCTTGGCGCCGACCATGCCCAGTTGCGGACTGACCAGCCGCGGGTCGCAGGCCGCGCGGCGCAGTCGGGTCAGCTGCGCCAGGATGTTCAGTTGCGCCTGTCCGGGCTTGTCGCTGGCGACCGCCGCTTCGGCCGCCGCCAGTGCCTGTCGTCGCAACGCTTCGTAGTGCGCGCGTTCGGTCGGCATCGGCAACGATCGCCAGCGTCGTTTCGGTGCGCGGCGGCAGGTCGTCGAGCACCTGCGCCTTGGTCCGGCGCAGCACGAACGGCGCGATCAGCCGGCGCAGCGTGCGCTGCGCCTGGCGGTTGCGGTCGCGCTCGATCGGGCCGGCAAAACGCTCGTTGAACTGCTTCGCGGCTGCCGAGCAGGCCGGGGTTGCAGACCCGCATGATCGACCACAGCTCGGACAGCCGGTTCTCGATCGGCGTGCCCGACAAGCGCGATGCGGAAATCGGCCTGCAGTTCGAACGCCGCCTGCGAGCGCTTGGCGGTCGCGTTCTTGATCGCCTGCGCTTCGTCGAGCACCATCGTGTGCCACTGCCGCCGGCCGAAATCGGCCGGCATGGATCAGCAGCAGCTGGTACGAGACGACCACCACGTCGCCGGCCGCCGGCGGCGTCGATCATCGCGCTGCGTTCGCCCTCGCCGAATACGCCGACCGTCAGGCTCGGCGCAAAGCGCCGCGCCTCGGCCAGCCAGTTGCCGCCGAGCGAGGTCGGTGCGACGACCAGCGCCGGGCCACCGCCAGCCGCGTGCGAGCAGGATTGCCAGCGCCTGCAGCGTCTTGCCGAGGCCCATGTCGTCGGCCAGGATGGCGCCGAAGCCGGCCGTCGGCCAGGCGCATCGCCCAGGCATAACCTTCCTGCTGATACGGCCGCAATTCGGCCTGCAGCGTGCCCGGCAGCGGCGGCTGCGTGGCCTGGATCTGCTGCAGCCGCTGCGAGCCGCGACTCGAACGCCTTGTCGGCGTCGAACCGGCTGCCGGCCAGTGTCGCATCGAGCCAGCGCGGCGGCCAGCGGCGATACCTGCAGTTCGCCGGCCTGGCCGCGACGCCGCGCGGCCGCCGGTCGGCTGCGCCACCGCAGCCAGTTCGTCGAGCCGGCTGCGCAGTTCCTGCGTCAGTGCCAGGTAGCGGCCTTCGCCGAGCGGGACGAAACGGCTGCTGCGCGGACCGCGTCCAGTCGAGCAGTTGCTCGAGGCCCATCACCTGCGCTTCGTCGATCGCGACCCCGCCCTGCAACGCCAGCCATTCGCGGCCGCTGCGCAATTGCACCCTGAGCTGGCCGACGCCGGCTGCCTCGACTCGCACCGGCTTGCCTTGCGGCCAGTCGATGCCGGCGACGCATCGGCAGCGTCGGCAGCCGTTCGAGCAGCGCCAGGGCATCGTCGGGCGCTTCGATCAGCCATTCGGCACCGCCATCAGCTGAGCGGCATCGAGCATCGGGCAGGCATCGAGCACCGCCTCGAGATGGCTCGCGTTCGAGCGCCAGATCGCGCTGCGCACCGAGCGGTTTCGCCGTCGACTGCGGCGAGCAGGCGGCTGCGCCCGTGGCCCGGCGCCAGCCGCGGCCCGGCTGCTGCCCAGCGGCGCGACCACCAGCCGCAGATGCAGCGCATCGCCATGCGGCGACAACTCGGCGCGCAGGCGCGCCTCGGCCGTCACGTCGCGAACCTGCGTGCCGGTCGTGCGACGACATCGGCATGCACCTGGAAATGACTGCCCAGGCTTTGCAGCACCGCCTGCACTTGCGGCAGCGCCGATTTCGGCACCACCAGTTGCTCGCCGATCAATTGCGCCGCGCGTTTCTGATCGGCCGACAGACGGATCAGCCGCGCCCGTTGCGGGCCGTCGCGCAGCACGGTGACCAGGCGCAGCGCCTCCTGCTCCTTCAGTTCGGTCGACCGACGGCGACCAGGCGCCAGCGGCAGTCGACTGATCGGGCGCGCAGCGGTGGCACCAGCCGCAGTCGAACCGAATCGCCGACTTCGTGACATCGAGTTCGGCCTGGCCTTCGATCAGTTCGATCGCGATGCCGGGCGCATCGGCAAGTTCGAGCGCCGGATGGCCGACCAGCGCGACGACCGCGGCGGCCAGATCGAAACGATAGCCGCGCTCGCCGGAACGGCAACGGCCGCAGCGCCATCGCCACCGCCGCGTCGCGCGGCGCCAGCCCTTCGGCCTTGGCCAGCTTGACTGAGCGACACGTCGCGCGGCTTGCCCCAGCCGCGCGGCCCGCGTTTCTGCTCGAACGGCTGCAGGTCGCGGACCCGCCCGTCGGATCCGATGTCGAGCACCCACAACAGTCGATTCGTCTGCTCGGCATCGACGCTGCCACTGGCACCGGCGCCGCCGAGGGTCGCCAGTTCGGCCAGCGCAGCTGCCAGCCTTCCTGATTGGCCGCGACAAAAAAGCCCGGCGCGGTCGGCTGCGCTTGCAATCGGGCCAGCGCGGCATCGAGCTGATCGCCCAGCGCCGTCGAGCCCGAGCGCATGCAGGCGCTGACGCAGGCGTTGTGCGGCATCCTGTTCGCGCGGATGCAGCTCGATGGCGTCGCTGCCGGTTTTCAGCCAGGCCCGCATCAGCCAGCGCCACAGGTCGATGCGGTAGACATGATGCTGGTCGCTCAGTGGCTTGAAGCTGCCGAGGTCGAGCCGGTTGTCGCCTCGCCGCACCTGGATCGCCAGCGCGATCAGGCCCCAGCCGCTGTCGGCCGACGCCTGCCGTTTGCCGCTTTCGGCGAGGCAGAATTTGAGCGCTCGCTCCAGGTGAACCGGCGAGCCCTGCGCCAGCAAGGCCAGCACATACGGCAGTGCCACCAGTTCGGGCAACAGGCCCTTGCGTTTGCCTTGCAACCCCTTCAGTTCGGCAAGCACCTGCTCGAAGCCCTGTTCGGCTTCGCTCCAGCGGCCTTGCAACGCAGCCCAGGCCGCCATCACCGCTTGCGCTTGCACGGCGTGCGCGCGCAACGGGTCATTGCCACGCAGGACAGGCCGTTGCCGGGCAGCGTCGATCAGCGGTTGCAGCAACTCGGACAATTGCTGCGGGTGTTTCGACCACAGACATGCACTCGGCCAATGCCAGCCGCAGCGTGCCGGTGTGCTCGGCAGCCGGTAGCCGGGCAATCTGCTGACGTGCCAGATCGATGGCTGCGATCCGCGGTGCCTTCCATTCGCCCGTCAGACGTTCGAGCGATTGCTCCAGGATGACCGTTTGCATGTCGGGTTCGAGCCGGGCGAACAAGCGGTCGTCGAGCTCCGAGCCGATGGCCGCCTGCACGACATCGGTCCAACCGAGGCCGCAGCCGGCAGTAGTCGCGCATGCGCGAGACCTTCTCGAACGGCACGCCACCGAAGGTTTCGAGCCGGACGATCGCTGCAGCCGATTCGAGGTCGACGAAATGAGTCCACGAGTTCGGCACCGAGTCGTCGAAGCGCGATACCGAGGCCAAGGCATCGCGCAGCGGTGCGAGGCCGTGCCTGTCGATGGTGTCGAGAAAAACCGCGCTTCGGCGTGCCGGCGCGACCTGCCAGAAACCGATGCGTTGTGGTACATCGACCAGCCAGCCGGCCTGCGCCAACCCGCGGATCAGCAGCTGGATGCCTTCACCGGTGAAGCGACGGCCCTTGGCATCTGTCGCATCCAGTTCAGTCAGAAACACCATCACCCAGTTTCGGCTCTTGCCTGACCAGCCGATTGCCAGCGCGCCGAGCACGAGTTGCTGGTCGGCTCCGAGCGAGTCGACACCTTCGGCACCTTCGTCGAGCGTGGCCGGCCGCACCGCAGCGGCGTCTGGCCGATGCAGATCACCCGCGGACGGCCCGCCGGCTGTGCGTGGCACGCCAGGGCCAGCGCTCACCTCAGCGGCTCAACACCGCGGCGATGGCCACTGCGGTTGCCTCGACATTGCCGGTGTTCAGTCCGGCCACGCACAGGCGGCCCGAGCGAACCAGATAGACGCCGAATTCTTCTTTCAGGCGGTCGCATTGCGCCGCATTCAAACCGGTATAGCTGAACATGCCGCGCTGTTTCAAAAAATAGTCGAAGTTGCGATCGGGCAGTTTGGCACTGAGCACCGCATGCAGCGATTGGCGCATCGCGACGATGCGGGTGCGCATCGCTTCGACCTCGGTCTCCCATTGCGCGCGCAGATCGGCATCGGTCAGCACCCGTGCAACCAGCTGGCCGCCGTGCATCGGTGGGCTCGAATAATTGCTGCGCACCACGGCCTTCAGCTGACCCAGCACATTGTCGGCCTGTGCATGGTTCGGGCAGACCACGCTCAACGCGCCGCCACGTTCGCCGTAGACGCTCATGTTTTTCGAGAACGAGTTGGCCACGAAAAAGCTCAGCCCTGATTCGGCGAGCAGCCGCACCGAAAACGCGTCTTCGTTCAGCCCGTCCCCGTAGCCTTGATAGGCCAGATCGACAAACGGGATCAGCTCATGCTCGCGCAGCACCGGCAGCAGCGCCTGCCATTGTTCGCGGCTCAGATCGACGCCGGTCGGGTTGTGGCAGCAGGCGTGCAGCAGCACCACGCTGCGCGGCGGCAACCCGCGCAATGCGTCACGCATCGCGTCGAAGCGCAGCCCGCCGGTCTGTGCGTCGTAATAAGGATAGCTGGCGACCGCCAGCCCGGCGCCGCCGAATACCGCCTTGTGGTTGTCCCAGGTCGGGTCGCTGACATGGACCTGGCTGGCCGGGAAATAACGCTTGATGAAATCGGCGCCGACCTTCAGGCCACCGCTGGAGCCGACGGTCTGGATGGTGACCACGCGACCGGCCTGTGCGGCCGGCGAATCCGCGCCGAACAGCAGTTGCTGCACGGCGCTGCGGAAATTGGCCGCACCCTCCATCGGCAGGTAGGGTCGCGCGCCGGCCTCCTTGACCACTCGCCACTCGGCTTCGCGAACCGACGTGAGCATCGGAATCCTGCCGGCGTCGTCGAAGTAGATGCCGATCGACAGGTTGATCTTGTCCTTGCGCGGGTCTTTCTGAAAGGCCTCGTTCAGCGACAGGATCGGGTCGCCGGGATAGGGGTCGACATGGTGAAACATGGTGGCAGCGCGGCGGTGTGTGGAAAGCCCGATTATCCAGCCCGCCCCGAGGCGATCGATTTCAAACCGCCAGCGCAGCCTCGATATCCGTGCGCAGCGACTCCGGGCTGTCGGTTGGCGCAAAACGCTTGATGACCTGTCCGTCGCGGCCGACCAGAAACTTGGTGAAGTTCCACTTGATCGACTTGCTGCCAAGCAACCCGGGCGCTTCTCTGGCCAGCCATTTCCACAGCGGGTGCGCGGCGTCGCCGTTGACATCGACCTTGGCCATCATCGGGAAGCTGACACCGTAGTTGAGTTGGCAGAAGCTGGCGATTTCGTCGTTGCTGCCGGCATCCTGCTCACCGAACTGGTTGCACGGAAAGCCGACCACCACCAGGCCACGCTCGGCGTAGTCCTTGGCCAGCTGTTCGAGGCCGCCGAACTGCGGCGTGAAGCCGCATGCGCTGGCCGTGTTGACGATCAACAGCAGCTTGCCCCGCTGAGTCGAAAAGGCGGCCGGTTTGCCGTCGATCGACAGCGCTTCGAAGTCGTAGATGCTGGTGGCGGGATCGGCCATTGGGTGGTTCCGTTCGGCGGCAGGTTGCCGATCGTCAGCCGCCGCCGCCGCCGATCGCCTGCCGGCGGGGTCAGTGTTTGTCGATTCGCGCCAGCGCGAGCAGTCGGTCGACCTCGACCTTGTGGTGGATGCAGTTGCTGCGGTGCCAGCGCCGGATGACCTCCATCACCCCTGCGACGACCAGGCCGAACAGCGCAATGGCGGTGAATGCCGACAACCCGAGTCGGGTCATGCCGGTGTAGAACGCACCGAGGCCCAAGATGCAGGCCTGTTCATTGAAATTCTGCACCGCAATCGAGCGGCCGGCGCCCATCAGGTTATGGCCGCGGTGTTGCAGCAACGCATTCATGGGCACCACCAGATAACCGCCCGCCGCACCAAGCAGCATCAGAAATGGAACCGCAACCCAGACATCGCGAATGAGGTTCAGGCCGATCACCAGAGCGCCCATCACGATGCCCAGCGGAATCACCGAGGTGGCCCGGTCGAGTCGCATCTTCATCGACGCCACGATGGCCCCGACGGCAACACCCACCGAGACCACGCCGGCCAGTGACGATGCCTGGGTCGTTGTGTAGCCGAGCGCTGCCGCAGCCCATGGAAAAACGATGATTCGCAAGTTGCCGCCGACGCCCCAGAACATGGTCGTCGTCGCCAGCGAGATCTGGCCGAGCTTGTCGTTCCACAGGCGCGCGTTGCAATGCGAGAAGTCGCGCAGCAGCACCAGCGGGCTGCCGGCCAGGCGTTGCAGCGGGGCTTCGGTGCGCGGGATGTACAAGTTGAAGATAGCGGCCACGATATACACCAGCACCATCGAAGCGATCGCCGCTTCGGGTGGTGTATCAACGGCGGTATCGATAAACGGGAGATCGAAACCGAGCAACAGTGGCGCGAGTCGCGGCCCGACCAGCTGGCCACCCAGCAGGATGCCGAGAATGATGGAGCCGATTGTCAGCCCCTCGATCCAGCCGTTGGCCTTGACCAGTTGAGACGGCGGCAGCAGCTCGGTCAGGATGCCGTATTTGGCCGGCGAATAAGCAGCCGCACCCAGCCCGACGATGGCATACGACAGCAGCGGGTGGCTGCCGAACAGCATCATCAGGCAGCCAATCACCTTGATGGTGTTCGAGTAGAACATCACCTGGCCTTTTGGTACCGCGTCTGCAAATGCGCCGACGAACGGCGCCAGCACGACATAGAACAACGCGAACATCGGCGTCAACGCCGGGATTTGCCAGGCCGGCGATTGGGAAGTTCTCAGCAGTTCGATCGCGGCCACCAGCAGCGCGTTGTCAGCCAATGAGCTGAAAAACTGCGCCGACATGATGGTGTAAAAACCTTTTTTCATTCGCTGAAACTTGCCTTTCAGGCGGCGCGTGTCGGCTGCGCTGGATCGCTTTGTCGGGTCTTTGTCTGCCCGTTGTCTCCCGGGCGCGGTTTATAGCACGCGTGTCTCGAAAGGCCTTTCGCTGGCAAAGCGGCGCTGCGGCAGAATCGGCCGATGCCGCGCCCGATCGAAGCCCTTGTTCATATCGACGCTCTGGTGCACAACCTGAGGCGGGTTCGGGCCTGCGCACCCGACTCCAGAGTGCTGGCGGTCGTCAAGGCCAACGCCTACGGACATGGAATCGAGCGTGCCTATCCCGGCCTGCTGGCGGCTGACGGGTTTGCGCTGCTCGATCTGGCCGAGGCCGAACGCGTGCGCGGACTCGGTTGGCGCGGGCCGATATTGCTGCTGGAGGGTTGCTTCGAGCCACGTGATCTGGAGTTGTGTTCCCGCCTGGATTTGTGGCATACGGTGCATTGCGAACAGCAGATCAACTGGCTGGCCGCCCACAAGACGCAACACCCACACCATGTCTTTCTGAAAATGAACAGCGGCATGAACCGGCTGGGCTTCACGCCGGCCGCCTACCGATCGGCGTGGCATCGCTTGTCGGGTCTGACCCAGGTTGATTCGATCACCTTGATGACGCATTTCGCAGGCGCCGACACCGCAGCGGGGATCGCTGCGCAGGCGCAGACCTTCGCAACGGCCACTGCCGACCTGCCGGGCAATCGGTCGGTGTACAACAGCGCCGCCACCTTGCGTTTCGGCGGTGAGCCGGGGTCCGACTGGATCCGCGCCGGCATCATGTTGTACGGCTCGTCACCCGACCATCCGCAGCACAGCAGTGCAGATTGGAATCTGCAACCGACGATGAGTTTGCGCGCCCGCCTGATCGCCACGCAGCAACTGCAGGCCGGCGACGCCGTCGGCTACGGCAGCCAGTTCACTGCCCGCGGCCCGATGCGAATCGGCATCGTTGCCTGCGGCTACGCCGATGGTTACCCGCGCGTCGTTGCAAGCGCAACGCCGGCGCTGGTCGACGGTATCCGTTGCCCGCTGGTGGGCCGGGTCTCGATGGATATGCTGGCCGTGGATCTGGGCCCGGTGCCGTCGGCTGAAATCGGCAGCGAAGTCACCTTGTGGGGACGCAGCAGTGGCGGCATGGTTCTGGGCATCGATGAAATCGCCGCGGCGGCCGGCACGATCGGCTATGAATTGATGTGTGCCCTGGCTCAACGCGTTCCAGTCAGAGTGGTCGAGCAATGAACAACAACCGCACCAGCGCCATGAAATCACTGATCGTCGCTTATGCGGTGTGCCTGCCTGTGCTGGCAGTCCTCGATGCCGTTTGGCTGGGCCTGCTGGCAGCCGACTTCTATCAGGCGAATATCGGCCATTTGATGGCGGCCAGTCCGCGCCTCGGGGCGGCATTGGCGTTTTATCTGATTTATCCGCTCGGCGTGGTGATCTTCTGCATCCGGCCGGCTCTGCAGGGCGGCACGGCGTCCACAGCGCCGGTGCTTGGCGCGGCGTTGGGGTTTTTCGCTTATGCCACCTACGATCTGACCAATCTGGCCACACTGCGCGATTGGCCGGTACTGGTCAGCGCGGTCGATGTGGCCTGGGGGATGCTCGTCACGGCGCTTGTCGCCTGGGCCGGCCAGCGCGCCGGGCGAGCCGCCGGTGGCGACAGGCAATGATGTTGGCGGCCGCGCAAGCGCAGCAACTGCGCGCCTTGCTCGAAACCGAATCGACTGTCACCGCCATTCGCGCGCAGGGTGCCGGAGGTCAGAATGTCAACAAGGTGTCGAGTGCAGTGCACCTGCGCTTCGACATCCATGCGTCGTCGTTGCCCGACGACTGGAAAGCGCGGCTGCTGGCATTGCGCGATCAGCGGATCAGCGACGATGCGGTTGTTGTCATCAAGGCTCAGACCGCACGCAGCCAGGAGAAAAACCGTATCGATGCGCTGGCTCGCCTCTATGACCTGGTTGCCGGCGTGGCCCTGCCGCCCCGGCTTCGCCGAGTGACCCGGCCGACCTTCGCTTCCAAGCTGCGCCGCCTCGAATCGAAACGTCAACGCTCGCAGACCAAGGCCGATCGCGGGCGCGCCGACGATTGAGCGACAGCTGGCCAAGCGGCGGTCTGCTGTGGCCGATACGGAGTGGCCGGCGTCTACCGCCAGGCACCGCCGCCGGCGACGGCCAACTCGGCGCGAGCGGCGGCGCCGGGCATCCGTCAAGTTGGCCGGGGTGACAAGCGATCAGCGTCGTGCAGCGCCGAACGCCAGGCTGTAGCTCAGCTCGACCACCGGGCTGCTGAGGCGGCCCTTGATCGATTCGATCTGGCCGACGCCGACCAGCAAGCGGTGCGCCCCGTCGGCCCAACCGACACGGACCATCGGTTGCACGACCGCACCACCCTGGCTGTCGATGCCACCGCCGCCGGCGGCACCGCCCAGCAACTCGACACCCCACTGCAGACCTGATTGCTGAAGCGGCGTCGCCCAGGCCAGGCCGATCAGGCCGGCACCGTAGGCACCTGCCTTGCCACCGGCGGCGAAGTGGACGCCACCGGTCAGCTGCAGGTGCTCGTCGAGCGCAGGGCTGAGCGGACGGCGCATCCGGATTCCGACCGTCTGCACCGCGCCGCTGCTGCCGTTGCGGTAGTCCATGCCAGGGAAGTGGCCGATCACCGCCCCCCATTCGAAATCATCGCGGCGAAGCGGCAGCCGGGCGTTCGACGGGCTCGCCGCCAGCGGGCGGTCGAGAGTAAAACCGAGCGAGACCTGCAGGTGAGTGGCGCGAAACCCACCGTCGGGTGCGATCGTGCGCCCGACTTCAAGGCCGATCACGGTGTCGTTGGGCAAATCCCAGCGGGCGGTCGCTGCAAGCTTGACCAGCGCACCGCCGCCGGTATCGACGGCACCGCCACCCGCCATTCCCAGGGCCGCGCGCACGCCGAGATGCGGCGCCGTTGCACCAGTGCCGTCGGCAAGCTGCCACAGCGGCCACTCCTTGCCCAGGCCGACCATCAATTCCGCATAACCGTCCGCGCCACCCTGTGCGGCACCGGCCGCCTCCAGGCTGGCATAAGTGCCCGGGCTCAACCAGTGGTCGGCACGCAGGCCGCCATAGCCATGGTGGCCGCCGTTGCCGACGCGGTACTGGCCGACGTTGAGCCAGAAGCGATCGAATCCGAACCCGTTGCGAGCGCCGTCGCCGGCAGCGGTTGAGCCGGCACGCTGGTATCGAAACTGGTCATCGACGGCGAATACCAGGCCGACCTGGTTGGATCCGATTCGGCCGTCCGGAAAGCTGACGCGCGACGCACTGACACCCAGCCAGCCCGGGCCGACCGGCCACGACCAGTCGAGGTGTGGCCTGAGCATCAGCCCCGAGCCGACCGGCAGCGCCGCGCCGCCGCCGCCGCCGACGGCCAGGCCGGCCTCCAGGCGGCTGCCCCACGGGCCGTCGGTTCGCCACAAGGCCTCGCCACCGATCACGAACAAGCCGCCACGCTGTCCGGTGGCGGCGCCTTGCACCATCGGGCCGACCTGCCAGCCATTGCCGATTCCGAGCAGCACCGAGGTGCTGACCAGACCCAAGGATTCGTTGCCCGGCAGCCGCAGCCGCTCGGCACCGACCCGCCAGGTCAGCGGAAGGCTGCGCTGCACAGCGGCATCGACCGCAGGTGCGGCTTGCGCAAAACCGCTGGCCGGTGCAGCGACCATGCCGGTACCGATCGCCAGCCAGACGGCCAGCCGACGCAACCGCTGACGCGAACGCCGGGCCGTCCGGACCTGGGTCGCCCGGTCGTCGTCCGGGAGTGTTTCAAACGATTGAATAGCCAAGGCGCATCCTCGATTGGTGGCCCTGATGCGGGCCGAAACGTGACATGTCAGCGGGCAGCCTCATCGATTTGGAATCGAGAAGCGATACGTGACCCCGATGCCGGCGTAGTCGGCCCTGAACTTCTGGCCAATGGCGCCGAAACGGGCCAGTGTCTGCCCGGCGGTGGCGTAGATCGCCAACCGCTCGTTGACGCTGTAGTTCAAGCCGACCCCACCTTTCAAGATCGGCCCGTGGGGATTGGCGCCGACCAGCACCTGCCCGAAGAATTGGAACCGGTCGGTCTTGTCGAATCGGGTCTGCAAGCCGACGCCGCCGACCACTTCGCCATAACCCGGGTATCCGAGGTATTCGTTGTAGGCAACGCTGCCCTGAACCGGTATGTAGACATGCTCGTTGATCAGCTTGTCGATCTGGATCGTCAGCATGTTCAGCCGGGGCTGGTCGTCGCCGCGGAACTTCACGTTCGACTGGGTCTGCGGGAACAGGTTGAAACGATAGCCGCTGTAGACGCCGTCACTGCGCGAGCCGTCACCGGCCCCGTGGATGTGGTAGTTCAGGGCGGCGCCGAAGGTGTAGTTCCTGGACGTGGCCTTCGGCGCGAACATGTAGCCCGCCGACAGCGTGAGACCCAGGTTGTTGCTGATCATGTACTCGGCAGACAGTTTCGGGTAGACCAGCACGCCCGGGCCGGTATCGATGATTTCCGGCGCGTAACCGCCGGATCCGATTCCCAATTGACCGTACAGCGCGACACCTGGGGACAGCTTGACCCGGTAACCCGCGCCGCCGAAGGCATGGTTGTAGAGCGGTCTGCCACGATAGCCGACCGCCGCACTGAAGAACCAGTAGCTGTCGGGCGTCATGAAATGCGAGAACTGCATGTCGATCAGGCCGATGGTGGATTTGTTCGAGCCTTGCGGATCGATCTGGTCGAGGGTATCGACCCCGAACGTCAGCATGTTCTCGCTGTCGGCTGTTGCTGAGCCGTCGGCCGACAGCAGCGCCGGCTGGCCCGAGCGGGCGTAGGGTCCGATGGTGTAGGAGAACGGTGCCTGAACGAACACGTTGAACTGGGTGTGGTCGATCGCGGAATCGAGGAACTTGATCCGTGAGACGTTGGTACCGAGCGAGAATGAGCCGAAGTCGTAACCCAGGCCGGCGTAGGCTTTGATGAAGCCGCCGGTGCCCGTGATGATGCGGGTCTGCTGCACGCTCTTGCCGCCGCCGCCGCCGCCCAGCGACAAGCCGGCGTCGGCGAAGACGTTGCCGAACAGCTTGCGCTGCGCGTGGGCCGTCGCATTGAAGACCATGAATCCGCCGTATTCGCCCTTGAACAGCGGCGCGTGGGCGCCAAAGCCCAGGTACAACCAGTCGTCGAATCGGTTCAAGAGGTTGACGCCGAGCAAGTCGACCGACTTGTTGCCGGTGACCGGAACCACTTGGTAATCGAGCATCAGCATGGCTTCGGCCTGGTCGGTGCCCGCTGGGGCAGTCGCCTGCCCCGAGCTTGTCGGGGAGAGGGCCAACCCCTGCGCCGCCACGGGGGCGCCCAGTGCAAGCAGAGGCGCCGCGGCCAGCCAATGGGAGATTCGTCGGTTCATACACGGTCGGTGCGTTGATGCAATCGCGGCGAACGACTGCTGGGACTGCCAGGCGACCGCCCCGGTAGCACGGCCCGTCAAGAGCACGCCTTGGCTGCGAAGCGGCAGAGTGTATCCGCCGTGATCGCCCCCGGTGACCAACCTCATCCTGTGGGAAACCCGCTGTGGCAAAGGCCCACCCCGGGGCCCCCGGCCGAGCGGCCCGGTCGTTTTCCAGGCACCGGACAGCCCGCGCGTGCCGCGTCCGGTGATCCGCCCGTCGGCACAGCGACAATCGGCCATGGCCAAGGAACGATCCGTTTTTACCTGCAGCGAATGCGGCGGCACCAGCCCGCGCTGGCTTGGCAAGTGCCCGCACTGCCAGGCCTGGAATACCTTGCAAGAGGGTGTTGCCGAAGCGAGCGGCGGCGCCAGGCACCGTTATCAATCGCTGGCCCGCAGCCAGCCGGTGGCCACGCTCAGCGAGATCGATGCGGCCGACATCGCCCGGACCCCGACCGGCCAGGACGAACTCGACCGCGTGCTCGGTGGCGGCATCGTCGCCGGGGGCGTGATCCTGATCGGCGGCGATCCCGGCATCGGCAAAAGCACCTTGTTGCTGCAGGCTGTCGATGCCTTGTCGCAACAGATGACGGTGCTGTATGTGACTGGCGAAGAAAGCACGGCGCAGGTCGCGCTGCGTGCGCGCCGACTCGGCCTGGCGGGCACGGCGGTGCGGGTGCTGGCGGAAATCAATCTGGAGAAAATCCAGGCGACCCTGGCTGCCGAGCAGCCGGCGTTTTGTGTCATCGATTCGATCCAGACCCTCTACTCCGATCAACTCACATCGGCACCGGGGTCGGTGGCGCAGGTTCGCGAATGTGCTGCGCAACTGACGCGCAGTGCCAAGACCAGCGGCACGACGATGGTGCTGGTCGGCCATGTCACCAAGGACGGCACGCTGGCCGGCCCGCGCGTTCTCGAACATATCGTCGACACGGTGTTGTATTTTGAAGGCGATACGCACAGCAGCTTTCGGCTGGTGCGGGCGATCAAGAACCGCTTCGGCGCGGTCAACGAGATCGGCGTCTTCGCGATGACCGAACGCGGCTTGAAAGGCGTCAGCAACCCGAGCGCGATTTTCCTGTCGACACACGGCGAGCCGGTCCCCGGTGCCTGTGTACTGGTCACGCTCGAAGGCACGCGCCCGATGCTGGTCGAGGTGCAGGCCCTGGTCGATTCCGGCGGGCCAAGCCCGCGCCGCCTCAGCGTCGGTCTCGATCGTGACCGGCTGGCAATGATGCTGGCGGTGCTGCATCGCCATGCCGGGATTGCCTGCATGGACCAGGATGTATTCGTCAACGCCGTCGGCGGCGTGCGAATCAGCGAGCCCGCTGCCGATCTGGCGGTGATGCTGGCCATCCAGAGTTCATTGCGGGGCAAGCCGTTGCCGCGTGGTTTTCTGGCGTTCGGTGAAGTCGGTCTGGCCGGCGAGGTGCGGCCGGCACCGCGGGGCCAGGAGCGCCTGAAGGAGGCCGCCAAGCTCGGTTTCAGCATCGCGATCGTGCCGAAGGCCAATGCACCGAAGAAGTCGATCGAAGGGCTGACCATCCATCCGGTCGATCGAATCGAACAGGCGATCGAACTGGTGCGCAGCCTGTGATGCGGCCGTGGTGGAACTGGGCGTTCGCAGTGGCTGCCATCGGCGCGGCCTGGCTGCGCTTCGGCTGGCAGGGCGCGCTGTTTGCAATCAGCGCGGGATGCTTCGTGTTGCTGCTGCAATTCAATCGCACGATGCGCACTTTGCGGGCCGCCGGGCAGGCGCCGATCGGTCATGTCGCCAGCGCGGTGATGCTCAACGCGCGATTGCGCGAAGGCATGCGGCTGCCCGCGATCCTCGGGCTGACACGAAGTTTGGGCGAAGCCGTGAAACCCGTTGACAACAAGGCTCCCGGCCCGGTGGTCGAGACGCTTCGCTGGCGTGATGCAGGCGGCGTCAGCGTCGATGTCGAACTGGTCGACGGGCGCTGCCAGCGTTGGACGCTGAAGCGCCCGCCGGACGTGACGCAGGACGGCACCGGCGAGTGAGGGTGGCGTGCTGCGCCGATTGCCTAGAATCACGGACCCACTACGTTGAAGAGGCAATCCGATGTCGATGTCCGACCGCGACGGCAAGATCTGGATGGACGGCAAGCTGGTCGAATGGCGCGACGCCAAGATCCACGTGCTGACCCACACGCTGCACTACGGCTGCGGCGCATTCGAAGGTGTGCGGGCCTACAAGGCCGTGCAGGGCACCTCGATCTTCAGGTTGCGCGAGCACACCGAGCGTTTGTTCAACAGCGCCAAGATCCTGCGCATGAAGATCCCGTTCAGCATGGAGCAGGTGATGGATGCGCAGCGCGAGGTGGTTCGCGTCAATCAGCTGGAGAGTTGCTACCTGCGCCCGCTGGTCTGGATCGGCGACGAAAAACTCGGCGTCAGCCCGCGGTCGAACACCATTCACCTGATGGTCGCCGCCTGGCCGTGGGGCGCCTACCTGGGTGAAGACGGCATGAAGCGCGGCATCCGCGTCAAGACCAGCAGCTACACCCGCCATCACGTCAACATCACGATGACGCAGGCGAAGGCGGTCAGCAACTACACCAATTCGATCCTGGCCAACATGGAGGCGCTCGATGACGGCTATGACGAGGCGCTGTTGCTCGATGCCGCCGGCTTCGTCAGCGAAGGCGCGGGCGAAAACCTGTTCATCATCAAGAAAGGCGTTGTCTACACGCCCGACCTGTCAGCCGGCGCCTTGAACGGAATCACCCGCGACACCATTCTGGCGATCTGCCAGGATCTGGGCTTGAAGCTGGTTGAAAAACGGATTACCCGCGATGAGGTATATATCAGCGACGAGGCCTTTTTCACTGGCACCGCAGCCGAAGTCACGCCGATCCGCGAACTCGATCGGATCGAGCTCGGCAGCGGTTCACGCGGGCCGATCACCGAAAAGATCCAGGCTGCGTTCTTCGACATCGTCAACGGCCGCAATCCGAAATATCTCGAGTGGTTGAGCAAGGTCTGACGCCGGAGCCGCACGATGAAACAGCCTGTTGCAGTGGTCGAGGTCGGCGCCGAGGACATGGCCGGGCCAGGGGCGGTTTTTTGTCCGAACCCGAAAATGAGTTTGTGGAGCACCCACCCGCGGGTTTTTCTCGATATCGGCACCACCGGCGAAGCCAAGTGCCCTTATTGCGGGACGGTCTACCGATTGCGCGCGGGCGAGAAAATCCACGCGCACTGACCGGTCGGCAGCCTGGTGAGCCTTGGCACTGAGGTGACTCGAAGCCTGGTGGTGGCACCGCAATGGATCGGCGACGCGGTGATGAGCCAGCCGTTGCTGGCGCGGCTGGCGGCGCGTGGCGAACAATTGACGGTGGCTGCATTGCCGTGGGTGGCGCCGGTGTATCGGGCGATCGATGAGGTTGACGAGGTGATCGAGTTGCCGTTTGCGCACGGCCGTCTCGATCTGGGCGCCCGGCGCCGATTGGCGGCGCAATGGCGTGGCCGGTTCGACGTCGCTTATGTGCTGCCCAATTCATTCAAATCGGCGTTGTTGCCGTTTCTGGCCGGCATCCCGAGGCGCGTCGGGTATCACGGCGAGTCCCGATGGGGTTTGTTGACCGAGCGCCTGCGCAATCCGCAAGGCCGGCCGCCGATGGTTGCGTTCTACAGCGCGTTGGCGGGCCCGCCAACGCCGGAGGACATGGCCGCGCAGCCGAGCATGATGTTTGCGCCGGCCCGGCTCGCCGAGGTCACCGCCCGCCAGGGGCTGGTGCCCGGTGGCTATTTCGCATTTGCACCGGGCGCCGAATACGGGCCGGCCAAATGCTGGCCAGCTGCCCACTATGCGCGGCTTGCCGCCACCCTGCACCGACGCCATGGACTGCCAGTGCTGCTGCTCGGGTCGGCGAAGGAGCGTGAATCGTGCGAGAACATTGCGGCCGCCGCTGCCGCCGATATCGCCGGGAGCCTGCCAGGTGTTGTGTGGCAAGCTGCCGCTGCTCGATGCGATGGTGCTGATCGCGGCGGCACGCGGCGTGGCAAGCAATGATTCGGGGCTGATGCATGTGGCCGCCGCATTCGGCGTGCCTCAGGTGGCGATGTTTGGCTCGACCAGCCCCGAACATACGCCGCCGCTGAATCGCCGCGCCGCCGTGTTGTGGATGAAGGATGAATTGGGGCTGGACTGCGCGCCGTGTTTCGACCGCGTCTGCCGCTTCGGTCATACCCGTTGCCTGACCGAGCTGTCGCCGCAACGCGCCGACGAGGCGCTGGAAGCGATGCTCGACCGTGCCCAGGGCACTGCGCCGGTTCAGGTGCCGAGTTTGCCGACGTAGAGCACCGGCCCGGTCGGCGCTCCGGTCGGCGAGCCGCCGGGCGGCTCGAGGCTGACTGCCAGGGCGTCCGTTCCGTCGAGCAGCTTGTCGCGCTTGACGACTGTGGCTCGGTCGGCAGCTATCACACCCAGTGAGCGAGCCGCGCCCTTCGGTGGCAGAGCCCACAACTCGAGCGAACCGTTGTTTTGCATCGCCACCTTGACCAGCGGACGTGTCACGACCGCCCGGCCGTCGCCGCTGATGCTGGCAACGAACGAGGCCGTGGTGACCTCACTGCCACCACCGCCGCCGGCCGGCGGGGCGGCATTCAGGACCACGATGATCGGAGCAGGTACTGACGCCGGATTGGCCAGCAGCAACAAGGCGCTGACGGCGGCCACCGTCGCAAATGCCGATACGCTGCGCCAGAAGGCCAGGCCCTGCCACCAGTGGCGCGCTCGCATCGCCGTGACACGTTCGCCGCGGCCATCGATGCGGGCCTCGATCTGTGTCCATACGGCAGGCGGCGGCGCTTGCGGGTTGATCGAGGCACTGAGCGGGGCCAGCCGATCCTGCCATTCGTGGACCGCATCGCGCAGCACCGGATGTGCCGGCAGCAACGCCTCCAGGCGGCGCCTCGCAGCGCCACGCAGGGTGCCAGACACATAGTCGGCAGCCAGACGATCGGCCAGTTCAGGGCGGCTGTAGTCCATTGCTTCAGTCGATCTTGTAGTCGGCGTCGAGGCAGGGCCTGAGCGCCTGCAAGGCACGGCGCACCCAGCTTTTCACGGTGCCCAGTGGCTGGTCCATCTTGTCGGCAATTTCGGCGTGGCTCAAACCGTCGAAATAGGCCAATGCCAGGCTTTGACGTTGCGGCGCGCTGAGTCCTTCCATGCAACGCTGCAGCTGTCTGGCCAACGACGCCTGGTTCAGCAGTTCCAGCGGTCCGGGCGAATCGTCGGCAGTTTTATCGTACACATCGATGTCCTCGTCGTCCCTGCCATGGCTGCTGCTCAGCCGGGGTTGACTGTTGTGACGGCGCAGGCTGTCGATCGCTCGGTTGCGGGCAATGGTGGTCAGCCAGGTCATGGGTTGGGCTCCGAGCAGCGTCGAAACCCGCCGCAGCTCGCCAAACATTGACAAATACCTCCTGCAGAATGTCTTCGGCTTGCGCCCTGTCCCGATTGATACGCAGGATGATTGCAAACAGATGCGAACTGCTGCGCTGGTAGACGCCGGCGAACGCCGATCGATCGCCCAAACCGGCACGTGACAGCAGTTTGGCGAGCTCCTCGTTTTTGCTTGACCAGTCGGCAGGGGCGCGTCGCATGTAGGGGGAATTCTAGGGTCTGCTGCTCGGGCGTCGCCATCGACCGGCTTCGGCAGCGACCGCCAAGCCTGGCTGGCGAGCTCGATGCATGGGCCTTCGTACAATCCTGGCACGATGTTCAAGACGTTCGATTGCGATTCAGAAGGCGAAGCCGTGATGCCTGCGGTCTGCAACGATGGGTTGATCGAACCATGACCAGTCGCAAGCCACCGGTCGTTCACCTGGCCTCGCCGGACGAGATGGAGCAGCAGTTCTACGAAGCGCTGCAACACGGCGACATCGAGCGACTGATGTCGATCTGGGCCGATGACGACGAAATTGCCTGTGTCCACCCGGGCGGTCCGCGGCTGGTCGGGCCGCAGGCGATCCGCGCGAGCTTCGACAACATGTTCAGCAACGGCCCGATTCATGCCGAGCCGGCCCATGTGCGGCATGTGCGCACGCATTCCACGTCGGTGCACAGCGTGGTCGAGCGGATTCGCGTGATGAGTGACGAAGGCCTGCAGACGGCCTGGGTGCTGGCAACCAATGTCTACATCAAGACAGGGCTTGGCTGGCGCCTGGTGGTGCACCACGCGAGCCCGGGATCGACGCGTGAGATGCAGGAGATCGCTGAGTCGGCATCGGTGCTGCATTGAGCCGCCGGCCATGATCGACTACCGGGCACCGCGCTGGCTGGCTGGCGCTGGCAACTGGGGCGGCAATCTGCAGACAGTCTGGCCGGCCTTGTTCGCGCGCAGCCATCTCGACAGCGCACCGCGTTTCGAACGCGAGCGCTGGGCCACGCCAGACGGTGATTTCATCGATCTCGACTGGCTTCGTCAGCCCATTGCGGCCGGTGCCCGGCAGCGCCGGCTGCTGGTGCTGTTTCATGGCCTCGAAGGTTCATCGGCAAGTTCGTATTCGCAGGCCTTTGCCAGCCAGGCAAGACAACTCGGCTGGGATTTCGTGATGCCGCATTTCCGCGGCTGCTCAGGCGAGTTGAACCATGCACCGCGCGCCTACCACTCGGGTGATTACGAGGAAATCGGCTGGATCCTGCAGCGCCTTCGCGAGCTCCACCCGGCAGGCGTCGGGCCGCTGTTGGCGGTCGGCGTCTCGCTGGGCGGCAATGCCCTGCTGCGCTGGATCGAAGAGGCTGGCAGCAGCGCTGCCATCACGGTGGACGCGGCAGCGGCCGTTTCGTCGCCAGTCGATCTGGCGGCTGGCGGCCACGCGATCGGCCAAGGCTTCAATCGGCAGGTCTACACCCGGATGTTCTTGCGCAGCATGGTGCCCAAGGCGCTGGCCAAGCTGGCACAACATCCCGGGCTGTTCGATCGTCATCGTCTGCTCGCAGCGCGCAACCTGTACGATTTCGACAATGTGTTCACGGCGCCGCTGCATGGCTTTCGCGATACCGACGACTATTGGGCACGCGGCTCGGCCAAGCCGCATCTGGCACAGATTCGCATTCCGACCCTGGTGCTCAATGCGCGCAATGACCCTTTTGTCCCCGCCGCTTCACTGCCTCGCGAAGCCGAAGTGGGGCACCATGTGCGCTTGTGGCAACCGGCCGAGGGCGGGCACGTCGGTTTTCCGGCCGGCGCGCCGCCGGGTGACGTCTTGACGATGCCCCGGCAGGTGCTGGCCTGGCTCGATGCGCCGGATGTCGGTTGAAATACCTTCTGGGGATTGGCTTCGATGGACGAGATCGTCAAGGCGGCGTTGCAGAAGTGGCCCAATGTGCCGGCTTGCCGTGGCTGGCTGGGCCTCGATTCGCGCGGCGAGTGGTTTCTGCGCGATGAACAGGCGCAGGCAGCAGGGCCGTTTGCGCAGGCCAGGGGCAGCCACATCGAGCACCAGAAGCTGCGCGAGTTCATCGAACGCAACTACGCGGCCGATGCCGACGGTGCCTGGTTTTTCCAGAACGGCCCGCAGCGTGTCTATGTCGAACTCGACGTCGCACCGTGGATCTGGCGGCTGTCTGACAGCGAAGACGGCAGTTTGTCGATCCGCAGCCACACCGGCGTGCCCGCCCGCTTCAGCAGCGCTTTGACCGACGAGACTGGCCACCTGTTTCTGGTCACCGACCTCGGCTTCGGGCTGGTCCACACGCAGGACATGACGCTCGCCGCGGCGCAGGTCGAGTGCGGCAGCTGGCAAGTCGCCGAGGCGATGGCTGCCTCCTTGCCCGCGCAGTTCGGCTTTGTGCTCAGTCCGCTCGCCGCCGCTGGCATTGAAAACCGCCAACAGCGCGGGCAACAAAAAAGCCGGTGACAAGCACCGGCTTTTTGGGCTGAGCGGTTGGCGCCGGTCAATCGTCTATTTGACCGCCCCGACCATATACGTAACCACTTCCTTGATCTCGGCGTCGCTGCCACTCGATCCGCCACGCGGCGGCATCGCGCCCTTGCCCTTGATCACGCTGGCGGTCAGTCCATCGATGCCGGCTGCCAGGCGGGGCGCCCACGCCGCCTTGTCGCCGAACTTCGGCGCGCCAGCTACTCCGGCCACATGGCAGACCGAACAGACCTGTGTGTACAAAGCCGGCGCTGTGGCTGCCGATGCAGTCTTGGTGTCGGCGGCAGTCGCGGTGGCCGCCGCAGTCGCTGCAGGTGCGACCGGCGGCTGCGGTACAGGGGCCATCGCTGGCGCGGTTGCCGTCGCCGCCGCGGTCACCGCTGCTGAGGCATCGCTGGCCGCCCCGGCCGTTGCCGCTGCCGGCATCTTCGGTTCAGCCAGATTGCCACCTGACTTGTTGGCCATGTAGACCACCGCGCGGCCGATCTCGAAATCGCTGTGGTCGCCGCCGCCTTGCGCAGGCATTGCGTTTTTACCTTTCAGCGCGGAGTTCAGCAATGCTTCATAGCCAGTCTGGATGCGCGGCGCCCAGGCCGCTGCATCACCGATCTTCGGCGCGCCGGCCACGCCAGCGGTGTGACACGCCGAGCACTGGGCAGCAAAAACCTGCTCGCCGGACTTCATCGCGCTTGGATCCGAGCTGTCTTTGACGACAACCATGCCGACTGGCTGGATTCGCTGTGCGACCGCTTCAGCGCCCAGACCGTCGCTGCCGGCTGCCGGCTGCTTGTCACTGGTCACGAAAGTTGCCAGCAGAATGATCGCGACGATCGGAATGACGAATGCAAACGTGACAGCCAGGATCAGTTGCTTGGGCGTCTTGATCGGCCCTTCGTGCGGGCTGTCGTCGTGCTGGGAATGGGCGTCGCTCATGAAATCCTCGAAGCTTTTTGATTGACCGGTGTAGGCGTCATCCGGCCAGGCGGCCACGACGACATGCGACGACCAACAACACCAGCCGGGCGCCCCTCGCCCGGCCGTGCCGAATCACGTCAAACCCGCGATTATAGGTGCCCGGCTCGATCGGAATCGTCGGGCGCACGGGCCGCTCGCAACGGCGCCGGCAATGGGTCAGGATTGCCGCTTGCGACGGCAAGCTAGAATCGACGGCTCACGGCGACCGTGGTGAAGTGGATATCATTGGGCCCTCCGAAGGCTTAGGCGCAGGTTCGATTCCTGCCGGTCGCACCAGCATTGGCTGTGAGTTGGCTGCTCACGGTTCCAGCTCCAGGCGATGCCGCTGTTGCAGGTTGTGACGCAGTCAGCCGGCCGCCTCATCCAGCGTCAGCACCCGTCCCGTTTCAGCCGCCTCATAACCGGCCAGTGCAGCGATGCGCGCCTTCATGCCGGGCGATGACAACACCCCCAGCGCGCCGAGCAGCGGCTCTTCGCCCATCGCTGCCGCCGGCACCGCCAGGTAGTACCGTTCACGCAACAGTGGAATGAACGGCAGGCCGAATCGGTGGGCGGCGGTCTGCACGCCGATACCGGCGTCGGCCATGCCGCTGGCGATGAAGGCCGCGACTGCCGAATGGGTGATCTCGGTATCGTCGAAGCCATCCACGTCACGTGGCGCGAGCCCGGCTTTTTGCAGCAGCAGTTCGGTCAGCACCCGCGTTCCCGAGCCTTCGGGCCGGTTGACGAAGCGCACATCAGGGCGGCCCAGGTCAGCCAGGCCGACGATTCGTTTCGGGTTGCCGGTGGCGACGATCAGGCCTTGGCGACGCACGGCCAGATGAACCAGGCGATGCGAATCGGCGCGCAGCAGCGGCCGATAGCGGCGCGCTGCCGGCTCGGCAAATTCACCGATCGGGATGTGGAAACCGGCCATGTCACATTCGCCTCGCGACAAGGCGGCCACCGAGTCGAGGCTGTTGCGATAGCGCAGTTCGACCGGCAGCGCCAGCGCTTCCAGCCGCTCGACCAGCGCTGCAACGGCGAAGCCGTGGCTGGCATACAGGCGCAATGCGCGCAGCGGGCTGACGCTGCGCGCCAGTTCGCCTTCCAGTTCGGACGCCAGCGATTCGAGCAGCGGCGACAACCGCGCACTGATCCGCTTGTCGGCCCAGATCAGCTTCTGCGCCAGCGGCGTCAGCGCCGACGGCCGGCCGCGGCCGCCTTCGATCAGCGGCTGGCCGAATGCCGCTTGCGCGCGCTGCACCTGACCCCAGGCATGGCGATACGACTGGCCAAGGGTGCGCGCTGCCTGCGCCAGCGAGCCGGTCTCCTGCACCGCAGCGAGCAGGCTCAGCAAGGCAGTACTGTCGACCGCGCTGGCCTCGTCACCCTCGGTGGCGCCGAGTTGCCATTGCGGGCGGATGCGGATTTGCAGCATGGCGTTGCGGGTGCACAGTCGGGCCATGCTCCGCGGTCAGATATGAACGGCCGAGCATAACCAAACGCCGATTCCTGTCTACGCTTGCACCCCATGAACATCACCAGCATCTCATTGAAGCAGCTGAGCGATCAGCTGCCGACGCAACGCCAGCGCCAGCGCCAGCAACCCAAAGGCCGCCGGGTCGACGGCGACGCGTTGGCTCTAGTGACCGGTCTGATCGAGCAGCGCTTCGGCGACGCCGCGCCGCGCCGCGACCTGCTGATCGAATATCTGCATGTGATCAACGACGAACTCGGCCAGTTGGCGACGCCGCATCTCGCCGCGCTGGCCAAATGGATGAAGCTGTCGCAGACCGAGGTGTTCGAGGTTGCCAGTTTCTATCACCACTTCGATGTCGTTCGTGAAGACGCCAATGGCGAACTGCCGACGCCGCCGCGCCTGACGGTGCGGGTGTGCGATGGTCTGTCGTGTGAACTGGCTGGCGCCAAGAACCTGCTGGCCAAGTTGCCGGACCTGTTGCAGGCCGATGTGCGCGTGATCCCCGCGCCTTGTGTCGGCCGCTGCGAACAGGCGCCGGTGGTGGTGGTCGGCCAGAAGCCGATCATCCGGGCGCGCAGCGCCGAGGTGGCGCTGGCGGTGGCCGCGAACCAGGGCCGCGACGAGGTGCCGGCGTCGGCCCGGCGTTTCGCCGAATACCGCGAAACGGGCGGCTACAAGCTTCTGGCCGATTGTCTGGGGGGCCAGTTGCCGGTCGAGTCGGTCATCGGGCAGATGTCCGACTCGGGTTTGCGTGGTCTCGGTGGTGCCGGTTTTCCGACCGGCCGCAAATGGAGCATCGTGCGCGCTGAAGCCGGCCCGCGCCTGATGGCCGTGAATATCGACGAAGGCGAGCCCGGCACTTTCAAGGACCGCGTCTTTCTCGAGCGCGACCCGCATCGTTTCCTGGAAGGCATGTTGATTGCCGCCTGGGCGGTCGAGGTCGAAGCCATCTACATCTATCTGCGCGACGAATACCACGGCATTCGCACGCTGCTCGAGGAAGAACTGGCGGCCTTGCCGGCGGCGCTGGCGCAGGCCGGCATTCCGCGCGACCGCCTGCCACCAATCGAACTGCGGCGCGGCGCTGGCGCCTACATCTGCGGTGAAGAGTCGGCGATGATCGAATCGATCGAAGGCAAGCGGGGCATGCCTCGCCTGCGCCCGCCCTATGTCGCACAGCGAGGCATATTCGACCGCCCGACCCTGCAACACAACATGGAAACCCTGTTCTGGGTGCGCGAGATCCTCGAGCGCGGCCCGGGCTGGTTCTCGTCGCACGGCCGCAATGGCCGCACCGGCTTGCGCTCTTTTTCCCTGTCGGGCCGCGTCAACAATCCCGGCGTGCACATCGCGCCGGCCGGCATCACGCTGCGCGAGCTGGTGGAGGAGTATGGCGGCGGCCTGCCCGAGGGGCACACGCTGTACGGCTACCTGCCAGGCGGCGCATCGGGCGGCATCTTCCCTGAACGGCTCGCCGACGTCCCGCTCGATTTCGACACCTTGCAGCCACACGGCGGCTTCATCGGCTCGGCCGCGGTGATGGTGCTGACGCGCAGCGCCAACCATTGGGATCGGGCCACCGACGCCGCGCGCAACCTGATGCATTTTTTCGAGGACGAAAGCTGTGGCCAGTGCACGCCGTGCCGAAGCGGCACCAGCAAGGCCCGCGCGCTGATCGCCGGCGACAGCTGGGATACCGATTTGCTCGCCGAGCTGTCGCTGGTGATGCGCGATGCGTCGATCTGCGGCCTCGGCCAGGCAGCACCGAACCCGGTCGACTGCGTGATCAGATATTTTCCTGAAGAACTGGGAGCACCGGCATGAGCGCCGTCCTGAATCAGCCGCTGGTCGCTGCCGTTGCGGTAAAGATCGATTTCCATCTCGACGGCCAGCCCGTCTCTGCATTGGCCGGCGAAACCATTCTGCAGGTTGCCAAGCGCAACGGCGTGAAGATCCCGCACCTTTGCTACAAGGATGGCCTCGAGCCGGTCGGCAACTGCCGCAGTTGCATGGTCGAGGTCGACGGCGAGCGGGTGCTGGCCGCCTCGTGCTGCCGCGCGCCGAGTGCCGGCATGCAGGTCCGGAGCAACAGCGTGCGCGCCGTGGCGTCGCAAAAGCTGGTGCTCGAACTGCTGATGTCGGATATGCCGCGCGAGCCCGCAGCGGGTGTGGCGGTGGACGATGCGCCGGTACAGCCGCGAGATTTCGGCGAGCTGAGCGGCTGGGCCAAGGCAATGGGAGTTGCCGAGCCACGCTTTGCTGCGCGCGTGCAACCGGCGCAGGATTTGTCGCACCCCGCCATCGCGGTCAACCTGGATGCCTGCATTCAGTGCACCCGTTGCCTGCGCGCCTGTCGCGACGAACAGGTCAACGATGTGATCGGCCTGGCCTTCCGCGGGGCGCAGGCGCAGATCGTCTTCGATCAGGGCGATCCGATGGGCCAATCGACCTGTGTCGCCTGCGGCGAATGTGTGCAGGCCTGCCCGACGGGCGCCTTGACCTCGGTCATCCCGAGCAGTCAGCCGTGTCGCGGCCGGTGCCGCGGTGGTGGCGCCGAGCATGGCGGCCGACAAGGTTGTCGATTCGCTGTGCCCGTTCTGCGGTGTCGGCTGCCAGGTCAGCTACCACGTCAAGGACGACACCATCATCCATGTCGAGGGCCGCAACGGGCCGGCCAACGACGGCCGCCTGTGTGTCAAGGGCCGTTACGGTTTCGACTATGCGCACCATCCGCAGCGGCTGACGACGCCGTTGATCCGTCGCGCCGATGCGCCGAAGACGGCCGACGTGGTTCTCGACGCCGACAACTGGCGCGAGATCTTCCGCGAGGCCAGTTGGGAAGAGGCGCTGGACTTTGCTGCCAAAGGGCTGGTCGACATCCGTGAGCAACACGGACCGGCGGCGCTGGTCGGCTTCGGCTCGGCCAAAGGCAGCAACGAGGAAGCCTATCTGTTCCAGAAGCTGGTGCGTACGGGTTTCAAGACCAACAACGTCGACCATTGCACCCGGCTTTGCCATGCCTCGTCGGTTGCGGCCTTGCTGGAAGGCATCGGCTCGGGGGCGGTCTCCAACCCGGTTCGCGATGTGGCCGCTGGCCGAGGTGGTGATCATCATCGGCGCCAACCCGAGCGTGAACCATCCGGTGGCGGCGAGTTTCATCAAGAATGCGGTCAAGCAGGGCACCAAGCTGATCGTGCTCGATCCGCGGCGCGGCGACCTCGCCCGGCTGGCCTACCGGCATCTGGCGTTCAAGCCCGATACGGATGTGGCGCTGCTCAACGCGATGATGTTCGTGATCGTCGAAGAGGGTCTGACAGCGCCTGATTTCATCGCCGCGCGGACGATCGGCTTCGACGAGCTGAAAGCCAACCTGGCCGCTTATTCGCCTGAGGCGATGGCGCCGGTGTGTGGCATCTCGGCGGCTACCATCCGCGAAGTGGCCCGGCTTTATGCGACATCGAGAGCGTCGATGATCCTGTGGGGAATGGGCGTCAGCCAGCACATCCACGGTACCGACAATGCGCGCTGCCTGATCGCGCTGGCGCTGATGACCGGCCAGATCAGCCGACCCGGCACCGGCCTGCACCCATTGCGTGGCCAGAACAACGTGCAGGGCGCCAGCGACGCCGGGCTGATCCCGATGATGTTCCCCGACTACCAGCGGGTCGACAACCCGGCTGCTCGCGCCAAGTTCGAAAAACTGTGGGGCATGCCGCTCGATGACAAACCGGGGCTGACCGTCGTCGAGGTGATGGACGCCGCCTACGACGGCAAGGTTCGCGGCCTCTACGTGATGGGCGAAAACCCGGCGATGAGCGACCCCGACGCCAACCATGCGCGCGCGGCGTTGGCCAAGCTCGATCATCTGGTGGTGCAGGATATCTTCCTGACCGAAACGGCAGCCTTCGCCGATGTGATCCTGCCGGCCAGTGCATTTGCCGAGAAAACCGGCAGTTTCACCAATACCGACCGGCTGGTGCAGCTCGGCCAGGCTGCGGTGACGCCGCCGGGCGATGCGCGCCAGGATCTGTGGATCATCCAGCAACTGGCGCAAGGCATCGGGCTCGACTGGAACTACGCCAACGTCGGCGAGGTATTCGACGAGATGCGGCTCAGCATGCCGAGCATTGCCGGCATCACCTGGCAGCGATTGCTCGACGATGGCGCGGTCACCTATCCGTGTCTCAATGAAGGCGACCCGGGGGATCGGGTCGAATTCGTGGCCCGATTCCCGACACCGACCGGCCGTGCGCGCTTCGTTCCTGCCGGCGTCATCCGTGCCGACGAGCAGCCCGATACCGACTATCCGTTGGTGCTGATCACCGGCCGACAGCTTGAGCACTGGCATACCGGCAGCATGACGCGGCGTTCCAGTGTGCTCGATGCCATCGAGCCTGATCCGGTTGCCTTGATGCACCCGATCGACATGCAGCGGATCGGCATTCGGCCCGGCGCGGTTGTCACGCTCGAGTCGCGGCGAGGCGAGGTGGCCTTGTATGCACGCGCCGACGAAGGCTCGCCACCCGGCACCGTCTTCGTTCCGTTCTGTTATGCCGAAGCGGCCATCAATCGGCTGACCAATCCCAAGCTCGACCCGTTCGGCAAGATTCCCGAGTTCAAGTTCTGTGCGGTGCGTGCGCTGGCGGGTGGCGTGGTTCAAGCGGGGTTGGTCGGCGCCAATTGACGAGATAGCAGCGCCTCATGTCGAGTCGGCGATGTGCCGACTCCACAACGCAGGCCGTGTGTCGATTTGGCGCGCTGCGGCCGTTTCGGTTAGGGTGTTGCCCATGTCGCAATCCCAGCCGCCTGCTTCGCCGTGCCTGCCGCGTCGCGACGCCGCGGGCGTCGCACGGGCAGGCCGCTTGATGCTCGTTGTCGCCATCGCAGCTGTGCTGGCTGCGTGTGCGAGTGGTGGCAGCCAGCGTTCGGCGTCCGGCGGCATCAAGCCCGCTCGGCCAGGCCCGGCGTCCGCCTCGGACACCGATGGCCCCGGCCTGTCGCCGCCGACTGATCTGGCCAGCATTCCCGATGCCGAGCCGACGATCGAGCCGTTGCGCAGCGGGCCGATGCGTCCCTACGAGGTGCTGGGCCGCAGTTACACGCCAATCACCGACGACCTGGCGCACAGCGAGCGTGGTCTGGCCTCGTGGTACGGGCGTAAATTTCATGGCCGGCCGACGGCCAGCGGCGAGCGATACGACATGTATGCGATGACCGCTGCACACCCGACGCTGCCGCTGCCGAGTTATGTGCGTGTTCGCAATCCGGCCAATCAGCGTGAAGTGATCGTCAGGGTCAACGATCGTGGCCCGTTTCATGTGGGGCGGATCATCGATCTCAGCTACACCGCAGCCTTCAAGCTCGATCTGCTGCGCGGGGTGGCTCCGGTCGAGATCGAACGCATCACCGCCAGCGAAATCCAGGCGGGCACCTGGCGACGCGGCGTGAACCCGGCCGCGCCGCCGGCAGTCGCCGCCGTCACGTCAGAAAACAGCGGATGGGTCCGGCGTCCGCGACAGGTGGCGCCGGTCGTCGCTGCCGTACCCAAGCCCGACCTTGTCGCACTGACTCCGGGCGAACCGACAGCGAACGCCGTGCAGGAAATCGCCCAGGCGGCGCTGCCGTTGCCGGTGACGATATCCAGCCAGTCGATCGCCACACCGATGCCGGTCGCTGCTCCGGCACCGTTCGCCGTGACGGCGTTGCCAAGCGTCGACCCCGCTCGCGTACAGCTGACTTTGCCAAATGAGCCCGGCGTTTACTGGGTGCAACTCGGTGCCTTCCGATACCGTGACGGCGCCGAAAAGTTTCAGCGCCAGGTGGTTGCCGACCTGGGCTGGATTGCGTCAGCCTTGTCGGTGCGCAGCGATGCCGACCTGCATCGCCTGCAGGCCGGACCCTATGCCGATCGCGACCAGGCCGCCGATGTGGCGCAACGTCTGCGCAGTTCCTTGCAACTGGTGCCGGTGATCGTCGAACGGCGCTGATGCAACACCGCTGGTAGAAGGCCAGTGGCGGCGCGTCGCCTCAGGTGCCGATGACTTGACAGCTGCTGGAGCCGCCGAGCAGATGGCGAACTTGCTGGGCCAGTGAGCCGAAGACCATGCCGGCCAGACCGCTTGTGCTCTTGCTGCCCAGCACGATCCGGTCGCAGCCGAGTTCGCGCGCGGCGGTGGCGATCGTCTCGGCGCGGCGGCCGATCCGCACGTTGCTGGTGCTCGGCACGTTGTGCTGGTTCGAGCAACGCCCGCGCCACCTCCAGCGCCTCCGCACCGGCGCTCAAGCGCAAGGCGTCCAGTTCGTCGGCATCGAAGAACATCGCCACATGGCCGTTCAGCCAGCGGCTGGACGTTCAGCAGATGCACCGTCACCGGCTCTTGCGCATAGATCCGCACGGCCTCGTCGACCGCTGCAGCCAGCCTGCTCGGATTCGCCGACATCGACGGGTAAAAGAATCCGTTTCATGGGCATCTCTTTCGCGATCAGCCGGCGGCCTGCTCGGCCGGGGCAACACCGCTCGATGCCGCCGAGCGGCTCAGCAGCCATTTGCCGGTCAGCACGACCAGCACGGCGCCGACCGCCGGTGCAAGCATGTGCACCATCTCGTGGCCGGTCATCCAGTTGGTCAGCGCAGGATCGGAAACGGCCATCTCGCCGGCCACCCAGCCCAGCAGGCCGGCGCCGATGGTGATGATGATCGGGAAGCGGCCCATCAGCTTCAGGATCATCGTGCTGCCGTAGATGATCAGCGGGATGCTGATGACCAGGCCGATCACCAGCAGCGGCACGTTGCCCTTCGCAGCAGCGGCGACGCCGATCACGTTGTCCAGGCTCATCACCAGGTCGGCGACGATGATGGTCTTGATCGCCGCGGCCAGGTTCGAATGCGCCTCCAGGTCGCCTTCGCCGTCGTCGCCCTTCAGCAGACCGACGCCGATCCACAGCAGCAGTGCCGCGCCGACCAGCTTGAGGTAAGGCTGCGCCAGCAGCATCACCGCGAAGAACGTCAGCACCAGGCGCAGCACGATGGCGCCGACGCTGCCGAAGATGATCGCCTTCTTCTGCTGCGGCGGCGGCAGCGAGCGGCTGGCCAGCGCGATGACCACCGCGTTGTCGCCGCTCAGGACGATGTTGATCATGATGATCTGGAGCAGTGCGATCCAGAACTCGGGGCTGGCAAACGACATCGGGACTCCTCGAAGACGGCGACGGAGCCGACCGCCGGCTCCGCTGCGATCGAGGTTAGCGGCGCCGGCTGACGCCTTTCTGCCGCCGCGCTGTCAGCAAGATGTCGCCAAGCTGTCGCCAGGCTTACAGCGCCGATCATGCCGTGGCCGCAACGAGCGGCGCGGCGCTACCGATGGCCGGGAAGAAGACGCTGAAGGTATTGCCGATGCCGTCCTCGTCTTCCTCCAGCGTGATGCTGGCGCCGTGCAGCGTGGCGATCTCGCTGACGATCGCCAGGCCCAGGCCGCTGCCGTCGGTATGGGTGCCGAGCAGGCGGTGGAAGCGCTCGAAGATCCGGCTGCGCTCCTCGACCGGAATGGCCGGGCCGTCGTCGCTGATCGCCAGCCGGCCCCGCCCGTCGGCGGCGCGGCCGACGGCTACCGTGACGCGGCCGCCCTGTCGGCTGTAGCGCACCGCGTTGTCGATCAGGTTGTTGACCAGTTCGCGCAGGCGGTCGGGCTCGGCGTCGATCAGCACCGGCCGGCCGGCGCCTTCGAAGCCGAGGTCGACATCCTTCTTGATCGCCAGCGGCACCCACTCCATGCTGATGTCGAGCGCGAAGGCGTCGAGGTCGATCGCCTGCAGCTGCACCGTCGTCGATCGCGCCGGGCTCGTTGCGCGCCAGCGAAAGCAGCTGCTGCACCAGCCGCGACAGCCGGTCGGCGCCGACATACAGCTGCGCCAGCGAGTGGCGCACGCGTTGCAGATCGTCCTCGCGAAGCGCCAGTTCGATCTGCGCCTTCATGCCGGCCACCGGCGTCTTCAGCTGGTGCGCGGCGTCGGCGATGAAGCGGTTCTGGAAGTCGAAGGTCTTGCCGAGGCGCTGCATCAGCTCGTTGACTTCCTCGACCAGCGGCCGCACTTCGCCGGGCACGTCGTCCATCTCGATCGGCGTCAGGTCGCGGTGCGAGCGGTCGGACACCGCGTGGCGCAACTGCTTCAGCGGCAGCAGCCCGCGCGAGATGCCGAAGATACACGGCCGCCGATCGCCATCACGATCAGCAGCAGCTGCGGCACGACGACGTTGGCGAGGATCTCCCAGGCCAGCCGGTTGCGCTTGTTCATCGTCTCGGCCACCTGCACCAGCACCTGGCCCGATCCGCCGTCGTCGCCGTCCAGCGGCATCCAGGCGGCGGCCACGCGCACGGGCGTGCCCTGCTGCGCGTCGCCGTAGAACATCGGCTCGCCGCCCTTTTGCGCAGCGCAGCCGGCGGATCGGCAAACCGGGCGTTGCCGCCGATCAGCGCGCCCGACTTCGGTGACCACCCGGTAGACGAGCCGGTCGTCCTCGTCGACCAGCAGGATCCGTTCGGCCGCCGGCGACAGCTCCAGCCGCGGGCCCGCTGCGGTCGGCCTTCACGTGCAGCGCGACTTCGCGGGCGATCTCCAGCAGCGAGCGGTCGTGCGCGCGGTTCGAGAAATTCAGCGAAGTCCAGTAGGTTGACCGCGGTATCGAGCACCAGCAGCACCAGCAGCGGCCCGAGCAGCCAGCGCAGCAGCTTGCTCTGCAGCCGCGGCTCAAGGCCGACTCATCGATCCGTTCCATCAGGTAGCCCATGCCGCGCACGGTGCGGATCTCGCAGCCCAGCGGCTCGAGCTTTCTGCGGATGCGGTAGACGTAGACCTCGATCGCGTTGGCGCCCACCTCGTCGTCCCAGCCGTACAGATGGTTGACCATGTGCTCCTTGCTGACGACGCGGCCCTCGCGCATCAGCAGCAACTCGAGCACCGCCAGTTCGCGCGCCGACAGCTCGACCGGCTGGTCGTCGTGGAACACGCGGCGCCCGACGGTGTCCAGGCGCAGCCGGCCGTGCTGCAGGAATGGCGTGGTGGCATTGGTGCCGCGCCGCAGCAACGCGCGCACGCGCGCCTCGAGTTCGGGCAGGTCGAAGGGTTTGGCCAGATAGTCGTCGGCGCCCAGGTCGAGGCCGCGCACGCGGTCGGCCAGCGTATCGAGCGCGGTCAGCATCAGCACCGGCACGTGCGACTTGCGGTTGCGCAGGCGCGCAGCACGTCGAGGCCGCTCAGTCCCGGCAGTCCGATATCGAGGATCACCAGGTCGTAGGCCTGGGCGACCAGTGCGCTGTCGGCCTGTTCGCCGGTATCGGCGACATCGACCGCATAGGCCGACTGGACCAGCGCGCGGCACAGCGCGTCGGCCAGAATCTTGTCGTCCTCGACGAGCAGTATTCGCACGGAATGGGTCGCTGGTGCGGGGGTGCGGGGGCGGGCGGCGCATTGCGCCGGCGGTCAGCGCCCGCCGCTGACGTCGAGGATCGCGCCGGTCGTGTAGCTCGCGCCGTCGCCCAGCAGCCAGCAGATCGCCGCGGCGATCTCGTCGGCGCGGCCGACGCGGCGCATCGGGATCAGCGCCGATCGACTGCTGCGCACGATCGGCCTGGCCGCCCGATGCGTGGATCTCGGTATCGATGATGCCGGGCCGCACCGCGTTGACGCGGATGCCTTCGGTCGCCACCTCGCGCGCCAGGCCGACGGTGAAGCTGTCGATCGCGCCCTTGCTCGGCCGCGTAGTCGACATACAGGCCCGGCGAACCGAGCGTCGCCGCCACCGACGACAGGTTGACGATGCTGCCGCCAGCGCCGCCGTGCGGCGTGCTCATCCGCCTGACCGCTTCGCGCGCGCACAGCATGCTGCCGAAGACATTGATCGCGAACATGCGCTGGATTCGCGCCGATGCTCGATCTGGTCGACGCGCGTCTGCATGATCGACCACGCCGGCGTTGTTGATCAGGCCGCGCAGCGGCGGCAGTTCGGCATCGATGCGCGCGAACATCGCCATCACCTGGGCCTCGTCCGCCGACGTCGGCCTGCACGGCCCGATCGCGGCAGCGCCGCATGGCCTGGCCCGGGCTGCCACCGATTGCGCTGCCCGGCATCGCGGCTGTAATTGACGGCGACGGCCCAGCCGAGCCGTGGCGCATGTCGGCGGCGCAGGCGGCGCCGATGCCGCGGCTGGCGCCGGTGATCAGGACGGTTTTCATGTCGGCCATTGTGCGGCGGCTGACGCGGCACAATCAAGCATCTCATCTGCAGCAATCGAGCCCAGGAGTATTTTCATGCAACGTCGGACCCTTCTTGCCGCCAGCGCCGCAGCGCTGGTCAGTCCCGCATCTTGCCCGCGCGCAGGCGCTCGAGAAAACCAAGCTGACGATCGCCGTCGGCGGCAAGAACCTGCTGTATTACCTGCCGCTGACGATTGCCGAGAGCCTCGGCTACTTCAAGGCCGAAGGTCTCGATGTCACGGTCGCCGATTTTGCCGGCGGCTCGAAAGCCCTGCAGGCGGTGGTCGGCGGCAGTGCCGATGTGGTCTCGGGCGCGTTCGAACATACGCTGAACATGCAGGCCAAGGGCCAGCCGATGCGCGCCTTCGTGCTGCAGGGCCGGGCGCCGCAGATCGTGCTCGGCATCAACCCGAAGACGATGCCCGACTACAAGTCGGTCGCCGATCTGAAGGGCAAGAAGATCGGCGTCACCGCGCCGGGTTCGAGCACCAACGTGATGGTCAATTTCGTGCTGGCCAAGGCCGGGCTGAAGCCGACCGATGTGTCGATCGTCGGCGTCGGCGCGGGCAGCGGCGCGGTGGCGGCGATGCGCTCCGGGCAGATCGATGCGATCAGCAACCTCGATCCGGTGATCACGCTGCTGCAGCGCAGCGGCGACCTGAAGATCGTCTCCGACACCCGCATCGTCAGCGAATCCGAAAAGGTCTTCGGCGGACCGATGCCGGCCGGTTGCCTGTATGCGCCGCAGTCGTTCATCGACAAGAACCCGAATACCGTGCAGGCGCTGACCAATGCGATGGTGCGTGCCGACCGCTGGATCCAGGCCGCCGGGCCGAGCGATATCGTGAAGGCCGTTCCGGAGAGTTATCTGCTCGGCGACCGGGCGGTCTATATCGACGCCTTCATGGCCAGCAAATCGGCGTTGTCGCCCGACGGCATGTTTCCCGGAAGCCGGCCCGGCCACCGCGCTGCGTGCGCTGAAGAGCGCCGACGACAAGCTCGAAAGCGTCAAGTTCGACCTCGGCGCGGTGCAGACCAATGCCTTCGTCAAGAAGGCGATGGCGAAGTATCCGAAGGCATGACGACGCATCCGGCCGGCGCGCCGGCGCTGCGCTTCAGCGGCGTCTCGTGCACCTTCGTCTCGGCCGACGCGCCGGGGCAGCGCTATACCGCGGTCGCAGGGCGTCGACCTGACCGATTGACGCCGGCGAATTCGTTTCGGTGGTCGGCCCGACCGGCAGCGGCAAGAGCACCTTGCTGAACATGGCGGCCGGCCTGCTGGCGCCGAGCACCGGCACGGTCGAAGTCTTCGGCGAGGATCTGGCGCGTGCGCCCGACGGCATCAACCGGCGCGCCGGCTACATGTTCCAGACCGAAAGCCTGATGCCGTGGCGCACCGCGTTGTCGAATGTGATGGCCGGGCTCGAGTTTCGCGGCGTCGCGCCCGACGACGCGCGTGCGCAGGCCGAGGCCTGGCTGCAGCGGGTCGGCCTCGGCGGCTTCGGCGATCGCTATCCGCACCAGTTGTCGGGCGGCATGCGCAAGCGCACCAGCCTGGCCCAGGTGCTGGCGCTCGACCCCGACATCATCCTGATGGACGAGCCGTTTTCGGCGCTCGATATCCAGACCCGGCAGCTGATGGAAAACGAGGTGCTCGAGCTTGTGGTCGTCGAAGAAAAAGGCGGTGCTGTTCATCACCCACGACCTCGACGAGGCGATCGCGATGAGCGACCGCGTCGTGATTCTCAGCTCGGGACCGGCGGCGCGGCCGATCGGCGAATTCGCCATCGACCTGCAGCGCCCGCGCGATGTCGCCGAGATCAAGGGCACGGCGCGAATTTCTCGGCCTTGCACAGTGCGATCTGGGCGGTGCTGCGCGACGAGGTCCTGAAGGCCTATCAGCAACAGTTGAAAGGCGGCCTGAGCGATGTGGAAACTGATTCGTCCCCGCACCGGCGACATTGCGGCTGTGGCAGCTCGGCCTGCTGATGCCGATCTTCGGCCTCTGGCATCTGCTGACCGTGCCGGGGCTGCTGCCGCACCTTCGTCTTCGAGAACGATCGCCAGGCGGCGTTCTTCTTCGGCGAGCCGCTGCAGATCTTCAGCCGCATCCGGGACTGGTTCTTCGTCAATCGCGACATCTACGAACACCTGGCGCGTGACGCTGATCGAAACCGTGCTGGCGTTCGGCATCGGCACCGCGCTCGGCCTGGCCTGCGGCCTGTGGCTGGCGCTGAGCCCGCTGGCTGCGGCGATTCTCGACCCGTATATCAAGGCGCTGAACAGCATGCCGCGGGTCATCCTGGCGCCGATCTTCGCGGTCTGGTTCGGCCTCGGCATCGCCAGCAAGGTGGCGCTCGGCGTCACGCTGGTCTTCTTCATCGTCTTCTTCAACGTCTACCAGGGCGTCAAGGAAGTCAGCCCGGTGGTGCTGGCCAATGCCCGCATGCTCGGCGCCAGCCAGCGCCAGCTGCTGCGCCATGTCTATCTGCCCAGTGCGACCAGCTGGGTCTTCAGCTCGCTGCACACCAGCGTCGGCCTGGCCTTCGTCGGCGCGGTGGTCGGTGAATATCTGGGCTCGGCGCGTGGCGTCGGCTACCTGATCCTGCAGGCCGAAGGCTCGTTCGACATCAATACCGTGATGGCCGGCATCCTGGTGCTGACGGCGTTTGCGCTGGCGCTCGACGGCGCGGTCGGCCTGCGTCGAAAAGCGGCTGATGAAATGGCAGCCGCGATCGGGGGAATCCGAGAAGCTGTGAGACGCGGTCGGCGATTTGCGCGGCGCCGTCGCGGATAATCAGCCGCAGCATTGCAACCGTGATGCCGCAGAACGCATCCGATGGCCAAAGATTTCTCGACGATGGAGAACAGCAATCCATCGAGCCAACCCCAGCATTCATGAGTTGAGCGATCCGGCGCGTCGCCGGGTCGTGCGCGGCAGCGCCGCTGCTGCGATCGGCGGCATTGTTGCCGCCGCTGCTCGCCGGCTGCGCGAATGTCGTCCCGGCCACCGCAGCCTGGCCGGTGGCGGCGCGCCCGCTGATCGGCTTTCAGTCGATTCCCGCTGGGTCATGCCGACACGGTCGTCGTGCCGCCGCGGCTACCACACGACCACGCTGGCGGCCTGGGGCGAGCCGGTCGGCATCGCGGGGCAGATGCCGGCGTTTGCTGCCGATGCCGGCAACAGCGCGGCCGATCAGGCGGTGCAGATGGGCATGCACCACGACGGCATCCACTATTTTCCGCTCGACGGCTCGCGGCGCGGCCTGCTGGTGATGAACCACGAATATGCCGACGATGGCCTGCTGCATCCCGACGGCATCGGCCAACTGGTCGGCCGAGAAGGTGGCCAAATCGCAGGCCGCGCACGGCATCTCGGTGATCGAGGTCGCGGCCGATCGGCGCGGGCCGCTGGCAGATGGTCAGGCCGTCGCCGCATGCGCGCCGCATCACCGCCGGCACGCCGTGCCGGATGGGCGGGCCGGCGGCGGGCCATCGGCTGCTGCGCACCGCCGCCGATCCGACAGGTGTCGCTGTGCTCGGCACGTTGAACAACTGCGCCAGCGGCAAGACGCCGTGGGGCACCTACCTGTCGGGCGAGGAAAACTTCAACGGCTATTTCGATGCCGGCGACCCGCCCGATGCGCACCAGCGGCGCTGGGGCCTGCCGAAGAAGGGCTGGTACGGCTGGGCCGAATTCGACCAGCGCTTCGATGCGGTTCGCCATCCCAACGAAGCCAACCGCTTCGGCTGGGTCGTCGAGGTCGATCCGATGGACCCGACCGCGCCGCCGGTCAAACGCACCGCGCTCGGCCGCGCCGCGCATGAAGGCGCCTGGGTGGCGGTGACGCGCAGCGGCCGCGCGGTGGTCTATTCGGGCGAGGATGCGGCGTTCGAATATATCTACCGCTTCGTCAGCCGCGATGCCATCGCGCCGGCGCGGCCCGGCGTGAGCGCGGCGCAGGCCAATCGCGAACTGCTCGATCACGGCACGCCTGTATGTGGCCCGCTTCGACGCCGACGGCCGCGGCCGCTGGATCCCGCTGCGTCATGGCCAGGGGCCGCTGACCGCAGCCAACGGCTTCGCCGACCAGGGCGAGGTGCTGATCAAGACCCGCCAGGCCAGCGACCTGCTCGGCGCAACCCGGATGGACCGTCCCGAGTGGCTGGCGATCAACCCGTCGACCCGCGATGTCTATTGCACGCTGACCAACAACAGCCAACGCGGCTCGCCCGGCAAACCCGGTGTCGACGCGGCCAACCCGCGCGCCGACAACGTGATGGGCCAGATCATCCGCTGGCGCGAGGACGGCGATTTCGATGGCGACACCTTCGGCTGGGACCATCTGCTGCTGGCCGGTGACCCGGCCAACGAGCGTGCCGAGGCCAAGGGCAACATCCAGGGCGATATCTTTTGCCAGTCCCGACGGGCTGATGCATCGACCAGCGCGGCTTGTTGTGGATCCAGACCGACGCCTCGACCTCGCGACTCGGCCAGGGCGAGTTGCAACGCATCGGCAACAACCAGATGCTGGCCTGCGACCCGCGCAGCGGCGAGGTGCGGCGTTTTCTGACCGGCCCGAACGGCTGCGAAATCACCGGCGCGACGCGTGACCCCCGACGGCAAGACGATGTTCATCAACGTGCAGCATCCCGGTGAATCATCGGGTAATCGTGGCGGAATGGGTTGGGACTCGACCTGGCCCGACGGCAAGCCTGGCGACCGGCCGCGATCGGCGACGGTGGTGATCCGGCGTGACGACGGTGGCGTGATCGGAAGCTGAAAAGCCGGCCCAGATGCAACGAGCTTCAGCCGCCCGACCGTTCTGCGCCATCGATTTCGGCACGTCGAATTCAGCCATCGCGATTGCCGACCGCGAGCGTCCCGCTTCAATGGAGCTGGTCGAGCTTGAAGCCGGCCACTCGACGATGCCGACCGCGGTGTTCTATCTTGTCGAAGGCAGCGACCTTGACGGGCCGCCGCGGGCCTTCGGCCGAGCCGCAATTGCAGCGTATGTCGATGGCCTCGATGGCCGGCTGATGCGATCGATGAAGAGCATTCTCGGCTCGGCACTGGTCGACCAGACCACCGATACCGGTGGCGGCCGCGGTGTCAAATATCTCGACGTGATCGCCGGCTATCTGTTGCATCTGAAGCGCTGCGCCGAACGACGCGCCGGTACCACCATCGATCGGGTGGTGCTGGGGCGGCCGGTCCGCTTTGTCGACGACGATTCGCTGCGCGACGCGCAGGCGCAGGCCTCGCTCGAAGCGGCGGCGCGACGGGTCGGTTTTGCCGAGGTGCAGTTTCAGTATGAACCGATCGCGGCTGCGTTTGCACACGAGCGGTCGGTGGTCGACGAGGAGATCGTGCTGGTCGCCGATATCGGCGGCGGCACCTCCGACTTTTCGGTTGTCCGGGTCGGTCCGCAGCGGGCCGGGCGCATCGATCGGCGCGACGACGTGCTGGCCAACCATGGCGTGCACATCGCTGGCACCGATTTCGACCGCCGCATCGAACTCGACCGCATCCTGCCGGCGCTCGGCTTTCGCGCCTTCGGCCCCACCACTGGCCGGCGCGCCAGCACGCGAGGTGCCGAGTGGCGTCTATTTCGACCTGGCGACCTGGCACCTGATCAATACCGTCTACAGCCCGCAGCGGGTCGCCGAATTGCGTGGCATGCGCCGTTTTTATGCCGATGCCTTGCAGCACCAGCGGCTGATGACTGTGGTCGACGAACGCCTCGGCCACGAACTGGCCGCGCGCGCCGAGCAGGCCAAGATCGAGGTGGCCGACGGCGGCCGCACGCTGATCGATCTGGGGCTGGTCGAGAACCGGCTGGCGGTCGAGCTCGGCGAAGCGCAGGCCGTGGCCGCGATCGACACCGATATCGACGCGATCGTCGCCGCAGCGCTGCAGACCGCAGCCCAGGCAGGCTTGGCGCCCGACCGCATTTCGAGTCTGTTCTTCACCGGTGGATCCACCGGCATGCGGCTGCTCGCGGAGCGGATCTCGGCTGTCTTTCCGAATGCTCGGGTGGTCAGCGGCGATCGTTTCTGCCAGCGTCGTGACCGGCCTCGGACTGCATGCCCAGCGACTGTTCAGCGCCCCGTAGGTCGGATCCTCAGCGCCGCTGCGACGGCGGCGCGGCTTCGAGCCGGGCCTGCTGGTCAATTGATTGGCCAACGGCCGACCGATGTCGGCCAGCAACAAGGTGGCGCGAACCAGTTCCTCGACGGCAACCGCCAGGTTTTGCGGCGGCTCCAGCGCCTCGATCGCCAGCAGGATGTCGTCGGCGTCTTCGAGATCGTCGGGGTCGAGGTGGCGGTACAACAACACCAGCGCATCGTCGAGCGCCGGCCCGGTCCGGCTCATCAACCCGGGGAATCGATCGAGCGCGCTGACAAAACCGGCCACCCAGGGGTAGACAGCATCGACCTCGGGCGGCGATCCATCGGCTTCGTCGGCCTCGTCATCATTCCCACGATCGCCTTCGACATCGAGCTCGAAAACCCAGGGATCGAACCATTGGCGGCGCCCGATGGCAGCTTCGAGCTCGGCATGGCGACGACGGATCAGCGCCTGCAGCACCGTGCTGTCGAAACCCGCGGGCAGCGCGGCGCCGCCTTCGATGTCGGTCACCCAGGGCAGCCAGCGGCTTTCGGTGATACGCGTCGGTTGCACCAGCAGGCCGCACAAAAAACCGTCGAGCATGCTGGCATCGAGCGCTTCCAGCGGTGGCGGCACGCTGTCGAGCAGCGCTTGCAGTTGCTCGAGCTCGGCGTCGCCGAGCGCTGCGGCGACTGGCGCAGGTTGCCGCGTGAACGGGGCGCTCACCACAACACCATCTGCGTGCAGCGGAACAGCGCCATCTTCTTGCCGCCCAGTTCCGTTGGGCCGTAGACGACAGCCGACCAGACCTGGGTCGTGCGACCGAGGTGTTCGGCTTCGGCGACGCACCGGATCGCGCCGCTGCGGGCGGTGCCGAGAAAATTGCTTTTCAGCTCGATCGTCGTGAATCCCTTCGCACCCTCGGGCAGATGCGCGCGGCAGGCATATCCGGCACAACTGTCGGCCAGTGCCACCACGCTGGCGGCATGCAGGAAGCCGTTTGGTGCGAGCATCCAGTCCTGCACTTCGAAGCCGGCCTGCAGCCGGCCCTCAGCTCAGTTCGGTGATGGTCAGACCGAATCGGCCCGGCAGGTAGCCCTGCTGGTTTTCATGCAGGCTGTTGATGGTGATGTCAGCGCGTAGCAAGTCGGGCTCCTATGGCGTCAATGGCTGGGTGACCGCCGTCCGGTCGATGGCCGGCGGTCGAATGAGCGGAAATCCAATGGACCGGCCGGCTGGACGCTACGACCGCGAGCGGTGCGGCCGCTCGACCGATTGTGCGGGCCCGCAACTGCCCGCAACCGGCGTCGACGGCCTGTCCGGCTGATTGCCTGAGCGTCGTCAACACGCCGCGGCGACGCAGTTGCCTTGCAAGTTCTTCGCAGCGCGCCCATTCAGGGCGGCGCCACGGCAAGTCGGCAACGCTGTTGTACGGAATCAGATTGAGGATGGCGTGTTTGCCGACAAGCAGACGCGCAATGCCGTCGAGCTCGGTCGGGCCGTCGTTGACACCATCGATCAAGGTCCACTGGTATTGGGTCGGGTAGCCGCTGGACCGTGCATACCGTTCGGCCATCGCGACCATCGCGCTGATCGCCAGCTGCGGCGCGCGCGGCAGCAATTGCCGGCGCAGTTCTTCATCGGTGGTGTGCAGTGAAAGGGCCAGCGCCGGCCGCACCTGCCGCGGCGTCAGACCGAGCAGCCACTCGAATGCGCGGGCGTCGCCAACCGTTGAAAAAACAAGATTCTTGTGACCGATGCCACCCGCGGTGCCCAGCAGATCGATCGCCTCGACCACGTTGCCGAGGTTGTGCGCCGGCTCGCCCATGCCCATGAAAACGACTTTGCGCACCGGTCGCAGGCTGCGCGCGAGCACCACCTGGGCAACGATCTCGGCGCTGCCGAGCTGGCGCAGCAGACCGCTGCGCCCGGTCATGCAGAACACGCAGCCGACCGCGCAGCCGATCTGCGTCGACACACACACGCCGTCGCGCGGCAGCAGCACGCTTTCGATCAGTTCGTTGTTGCGCGTGCGAACGAGCAATCGCGATGAGCCGTCGTCGGTGGGGAACTGGGCATGCAAGCTGGCCAAGGTCTGCAGCTGGCTGATCAGTGCGGGCAAGACATCACGAACGGTCGCCGGCAAAAAATCCTCCGGCTTGCGTTTGCCTGAGTGCTGCGGCAGTGCCATCGCCCACAAGCGCAGGATGCGTTGCACGTGCAAGGGTCCGGCGCCGGCCGCTGCAAGCTGTTGGCGGATTTCGTCGATGCGCATGATGTTGTCGATTGTCGCCGCCACCCACCCGCGCAGAGGGCTGTTGCGTTTCGGCGCTGGCGAAGCAAGCCATATCGGCGTAAGCTTTTCTCAGTCCTGCCGCGCTTGAAGTGGCCGTTGCCTGCTCGAATCCGGGAGCCCCTCTTGAACCCAGAAGCACCAATCAACACCTTTCGCCTCGAAGACCGGATGTCAGGCGCGCAGTTGCAGCGGGTGATCCACGAGCCGGTCACCGAGGATTCACCGGCGATCGCCGTGATGACCGATCTGGCGCAGGTGCGTGCCGCGACCACCGGCCCTCTGACCAGTCTGCGGCAGGCCGAGCAGATGATGATCAACCAGGGCGTTCGCATGTTGTTCGTTGTCAGCGACATGCCGGCGATCGGCGGCCTGATCACCAGTACCGACATCAGCGGCGACCGGCCGATGCAACTGGTCAACGAGCGCCATGTGCATTTCGACGAATTGACTGTCGGCGATGTGATGACGCCGCTGAACCTGCTCGATGCGATCGATCTGGATGTGCTGCAGACGGCAACCGTCAGCAACCTGATTGCGACCCTGAAGCGTTTTGGCCGGAATCACTTGCTGGTGGTGGAAAGGCACGGCTCGAACGAGCCGCTGCGGGTTCGCGGCGTAATCTCGCGAGCGCAGATCGAGCGTCAACTGGGCAAGCCCATCGTCGTCACGCAGATCGCCACCAGTTTTTCCGAGATCGAACGCGCCTTGTTCTGACTTTCGGCAGCCCATAGACTCGCAGGCTCGATCAGTACAAGGAGCCAGACATGGGCGCACCCGAAGCCTTCACCGCGACCACCGAAGTCGGTCATTTCATCAACGGCCGCAGGGTCGGCAGCCGCAGTGGCCGACGCCAGCCCGTCTTCAATCCGGCCACTGGCGCGGTTGCGCGCCAGGTTGCGCTGGCGGCAGCTGACGAAGTCGACGCCGCGGTGGCGGCGGCCAAGGCCGCCCAGCCGGCCTGGGGTGATATGCCGCCGATCCGGCGCGCGCGGGTGCTCAACAAGTTTCTCGAACTCGTCAATCAGCACAAGGACACGCTGGCCGCGATGATCACTGCCGAACACGGCAAGGTCTTCACCGATGCGCAGGGTGAGGTTTCGCGCGGCATCGACATCATCGAATTCGCCTGTGGCGTGCCGCAATTGCTGAAAGGCGATTTCACCGACCAGGTGTCGACCGGAATCGACAACTGGACTTTGCGCCAGCCGTTGGGCGTGGTGGCCGGCATCACGCCGTTCAACTTTCCGTGCATGGTTCCGTGCTGGATGTTCCCGGTGGCGCTGGCCACCGGCAACAGCTTCATCCTGAAGCCCAGCGAGCGTGATCCGTCACCGAGCCTGCTGATGGCCGAGCTGCTGCAGCAGGCGGGCCTGCCGGATGGCGTATTCAACGTCGTGCAGGGTGACAAGGTGGCGGTCGATGCCTTGTTGACTCATCCGGATGTGAAGGCCTTGAGTTTTGTCGGCTCGACGCCGATTGCGCACCATATCTATGAGACCGGCGCGCACCACGGCAAACGGGTGCAGGCGCTGGGTGGTGCCAAGAACCACATGGTGGTGATGCCGGATGCCGACATCGAGCAGGCCGTCGATGCGCTGATCGGCGCCGGCTACGGCTCGGCCGGTGAGCGCTGCATGGCAATCAGCGTGGCGGTGCTGGTTGGTGATGTGGCCGACAAGGTTGTCGCCAGGCTCGCCGAGCGCGCCAGGGCATTGAAGGTGAAAAACGGCATGGAGCTCGATGCCGAGATGGGGCCGATCGTGACCCGTCAGGCGCTCGATCGGATCGAAGGCTACATCGCCAGCGGCGTTGAAGAAGGCGCGACGCTGGTTGTCGATGGTCGCGTCGATCCCGTATCCGGTCGCGCCTTCAAGGTAGCGGCGCACGAGGGTGGTTTCTTTACCGGGGGCACGCTGTTCGATCACGTCACGCCGACGATGAGCATCTACCGCGACGAGATTTTCGGCCCGGTATTGGCCTGTGTGCGAGTGGCCGACTTTGCCGCTGCGATCGAGTTGGTCAATGGCAACGAGTATGGCAATGGGGTGGCGTGCTTCACCAGCGACGGCAATGTGGCGCGCGAATTCTCGCGTCGCGTTCAGGTCGGCATGGTCGGCATCAATGTGCCGATTCCGGTGCCGATGGCATGGCACGGGTTCGGCGGTTGGAAAAAGAGCCTGTTCGGCGACATGCACGCATATGGCGAAGAAGGCGTGCGCTTCTACACCAAGCAGAAAAGCGTGATGCAGCGCTGGCCAGCGAGCATTGCCAAAGGCGCCGAGTTTGTGATGCCGACCGCCAAATAGACTCGGGCCCGCGTTGGTTGCGCTCGTTGCACAAGCACAACAGCGCATCGATTGCATTGCAAATCGTCACAGAACTGCCGTCACCCATTGACGACACTGCTTCAGAAGGTGACGAGTCCTGCCGACATCGTCACCATGGATCGTGCGTCCACGATTCGTCTCGACACTCGGGGGGTGAGTCATGTGGTATCCGGTCTGGATCTGGGTGAAGGAGCTGCGCAACGTTCGTCAGCGGCCCGACACCGATCGGGCCGGCATGGGTGTCGAGATCGGACTCGACCAGAGCCTCGACTCGATGTTGCCGCCTCTGCTTGGGTTCGCGGTCGATAAAGCCCAGCGCCCATCATCACCGGCAGGCTTGTTGCCGCTCGGTACCGACCTCCGTTCGAGGCACCGCGCGAGCAGTTGAGCAATGGCGTTTTACCAACGCCTGCTGAACCCGGTGGTTGATATCGGGACGCGTTGAGGTGAACGCGACTGATTGGTATTTTTGCGACCAACCCGTACAAAATACACGTTGCGCGTTTACAATAGGTGATGGTCAAGAAGTCGTTTCGTGAGCAGATCCTGCAGGTGCGCGAGGACGCGATCGTCTCGTCGGTCAATCGCCTGCTGGCCGAAAAGGGCTTCGAGGCGATGACGGTCGACGAGGTTGCCGCCGATGTCGGCGTCGCCAAGGCCAGCCTCTACAAACACTTTGCGTCGAAGGAAGAGCTGGCCGCCGCGGCCATGATTCGTGTGCTCGATCGGGCGCTCGGCTTCATCGAACAATTGCAGGTCGACAGCGCGGAGCCAACGCCAGACCGGGCGATCAAGCGGCTGCGAGCGGTGGCACGCTGGACCATGCAGGTTCAGCTGGCCGGCGAAATGCCGTCGCTGCCGGCGCAGAATTCGAGCCTTCGCTCGGCGCTGATGGGCAACAAGGTCTATATCGACCGACTGATGGAAGTCAGCGAAAAACTCGGCAGCTGGATCGAGACGGCGCAGGCCGACGGTTCACTCGACAAGGCGCTGCCCGGTGAGGTCATCCTCTACACGCTGTTCGCCCGCGCTTGTGATCCGGTGCTCGGTTTGCTGAAGGCTGGTGGTCAATACGACGATGAACGCATCATCACGATGCTGCTCGGCAGTTGTTTCAACGGGCTGGCAGGCAGCTGAGCCTGCCCCGCGCCGTGCCGGCGCAATAGCCGGCGTCAGCGAATCAACAGTACCGGGGTCTTGCAGTGCGCAATCACCCGATTGGTGACCGACCCCATCACCAGATTGCCCAGCGCACTGTGACCGTGTGAGCCCATGATGAGCAGGTCGTATTTGCCGCTGTCGGCGGTGCGGGCGATCACATCGGCAGCGCTGCCCACCTTTGTCATGAACTGGGCCTCGATGCCCTGCTTCTTGAAGAAGCTGCGAATCGGCTTGAAAACCCGTTCGCATTCGTCGTCGTGATAGGTCTTCAGCATTTCGCGATCGAAGATCGCGCTGGCGCGCGGCGGCAATGCCGCCGAGACATTCAATGCGGTGTAGTCGTGGCCAGCGCCCAGAAACTCATCGTGCGCGGCGATGTAGGCCAGCATGTGTTTGGTATACGCGCTGCCGTCCACTGCGATCAGGATCTTCATGGTGGTCGTCCTCCTGCAAAACAGGACTTGAGTTTGACACGATTGCCGCCGTGTGAGTTTGTGCCAGCGCAAGCTGGCGGGTGACTGTTGGCGTCGCCGCGCCGTGGCGTTCGGCCGTGCCGATCAGATTTCAACGGTGAACAACGGGTCGAAGCCGTCGGTCTCGCCGCGCTGTGAATGCCCGCGGGCATTGCTGACGATGCGCGTGACACCCTGCGAGTGGCGGTCCAGATAATCGTGTCGGCAATGCAGATGGCCGTGGATCCACAGTTGAGCCCAGGGCAGCAAGTCATCATCGGCATTGCAGAAGCTTGCGGTGCCGGGTTGCCGCCCGTAACGCGGATCGGCGCTGCGCAAGCTCGGCGCGTAGTGGGTGATGGCGACCGTGGCGTCCCAGTGGCCATGCAGCGGATCCGGCTGCTTCGACAACTCGGCCTTCAACCAGCTGCGGCAGGCCAGCGCTTCGTCTCGAACGGCTTCGGCATCGAATACCGCACGGCCGCGGGTCGCCTGCATCACCCGCACATAGTAGGTTGCGGCGCGGATTGCGCGGTCGCGATCGGCGTCGCCGAACAGGTCGAAATCACTCCAGCGGACCGTGCCGACGAAGCGGACGCGCCGGCCGTCGCGATCGCTGATCAGCAGCGACTCGCGCTCGAGCAGGCGGATCGACAGGCTGTCGCAATGGCGGCGCAAGGCGGGCAGCGCGTCGCGCAGCTCACGTTGGTCGAACTCGTGGTTGCCGGCTATCGCAATCACCGGAACCGGCCAATCCCTGAACTGCTCAAAACCGTCCCAGCGGCTGCAGATGTCACCCGCCAGAACCAGCAAGTCGGCATCGGCAGCAGGCTCGGCCTGGAATCGCTCGGTTTCCAGGTGAAGATCGGACAGCAGCTGAATTCGCATCAGGGCCAGGTCGCCGGCGCTGCCTCCGGCCGGTCGGCGCAACGGGTCATTTGCCGTGGCAATGTTTGTACTTCTTGCCGCTGCCGCAATGGCAGGGATCATTGCGGCCGAGCTTCGGCCCGTCACGCTGCACGGTATCGACGTGATAACGCGCATCGCGGGTCAGATCCGCCAGATCGGCGACCGTGACCACCATCTCTTCGATCGCATCCTCCAGCGTGGCCAACGGAAATTCGCGGTCGAGCGTCGCCACCACCTCGCGTTCTTCGTCAGTTTGTGCGGGCAGGTGCCGAAACAGCCTCGCCACCGCCAGTGCGACGGCCTCGTCGGGCATGTCGAGCAGTGCGGGAAAACTGGCGGTCGCGCATTGAAAGCCGGCCACCCAGGGCATCAGGGCTCTGGATGTCGGGCTCAAGCCGGCCAATGGATCATCGTCAGCTGCTTGCCCCGGTTGCCCTCTGGCGTCGTCGGCGCTGGCGTCCTCGTCGGCTTCGAGTACCAGCGGATCGAACCAGCCATCTTCGACAATCGCGCGGTTCAGCGCCGAATGACGGCGCAGGATCAGCTCGGTACAGCGAGCACGCCATGCCGGGTCGTGCTCGGCTGGTAACGGGCGCATATCGAGGTCGAAGACCGCCGGCAACCATTCGGCAGAATCGATCAGAACAGGTTGCACCAATACACCGCACAAGAAGCCGTCGAGCATCACCACGTCGAGTGACTCGAGCGGCTCGGGGGTTGCCGCCAACAAGTCGTCGAGTTCGGCAAATTCAGCGTCGCTCAGGTCACGCTGCGCCGGGCGGGCAGCCGAAGGGATCTCGAAAGAAGGGGTCTTGGCCATCGCGCAATTGTCCTCCGGGTTCAATGCCCGGTGTTTACCCGCAAAGATGAATTGAAGTCGCGGTATTTGCGCGGCAGCGGGCTAGACTCCATCGTTCAGCACTCTGAATCCTCTTCGTGCTGCTGAACGAACCGTCCCGCCCGTCGGGGTTGCCGATCGCCGCGCAGCCCGGTCGGCGCCATCTGGATACCTCGCCCATTGCCTGTGATCGACATCCGTCATGCTGCGCCCCGTTGAAACGGTTGCGCCCCGTTTTGCAGCGGCAGTGCCGACGCCGGCATCGGGGCAGCGTGTGCCTGCGGTCTCCCGGGCCATGGCGCTGCTCGCGCTGCTGGCCCAGGAGCGCGCGCCGATGACATTGGCCCGCCTGGCGACTCGCCTGGGTCTGCCGAAAAGCAGCGTGCACGCCTTGTGCCACACCTTGCTCGGCCTTGGCTATCTGCGGCGGCAAGGCGACGCCGGCTTCTTTCTCGGGCCATCGGTGATGTCGCTGGCCGACTCGTTTGTTTGCGGAACTGACGTGACGCAGGAATTCAATGCAGCCTGGGACGAGCTGGGTGCACCGCCCGAGGAGACGATGATCCTTTCGGTTCTCAACGGTGACGAGGTGGTTTACCTGGCTGCTCGATCGGGCTCGCGGCCGCTCGGCCTGGCCTTTCGCGCCGGCATGCGCTTGCCCGCCAATCTCGCGGCGACCGGGCGGGCGATGTTGGCCCATCTGCCCGAGCATGCCGTGCGTGCCTTGTACCGCGCACAACGACCGGCGGCGCCGGCGAAAGGCGAGCCGCCGACGCTCGATCGGCTGTGCGACGACCTCGCCACCATCCGCAGCCGTGGTTACAGTGTCGACGACGAAGGTGTTCGCGCAGGCGTGTTCTGTATCGGCGCGCCGATTTTTGACTCATCAGCGGCAGTGGTCGCCGCGGTGGGGATCTGCATGCAGAAAGCATCGCTCGATTCACAGAGCCAGCGGCAGCAGCGCGAAACCGTGTTGCGCATTGGCGGCCTGGTATCCAGGCGCCTGGGCAGCCCGCTGGTGGCGCCTGCGCTGCCCGACGCCGCGGCGGCAGCCGCCAACCATCGCGCAGATGCGTGAAGTCCGGAAGCCGCATGAGTAACGACATCAGCAACGACATCATTCTCGAAACCCGCAAGCTGACCAAGGAGTTCAAGGGCTTCGTCGCGGTCGATCAGGTCGACCTGCAGGTCAAGCGCGGCAGCATCCATGCGTTGATCGGCCCGAACGGCGCCGGCAAGACGACCTGCTTCAATCTGCTGACCAAATTTCTGAAGCCGACCAGCGGCAAGATCCTGTTCAACGGCATCGACATCACCGACGAGGCACCGGCCCACATCGCACGGCGCGGGATCATCCGCTCGTTCCAGATCTCGGCGGTTTTTCCGCATCTCACCGTACTCGAGAATGTTCGCGTCGCGCTGCAGCGCAAGCTCGGCACGTCGTTCCACTTCTGGCGGCACGAAAGCAGCCTGCAGCAGCTCGACAGCCGGGCAATCGAATTGTTGCGCGCGGTCGATCTCGAAGACTATGCGCCGGCCCTGACAGCCGACCTGAGCTACGGCCGCAAACGCTCGCTGGAGATTGCGACCACACTCGCAATGGAGCCTGAACTGATGCTGCTCGACGAACCGACACAAGGCATGGGCCTGGAGGACGTCGACCGCATCCGCCGCCTGATCAAGCAGGTGGCGGCGAACCGGACGGTGCTGATGGTCGAACACAACATGAGCGTGGTGTCGAGCATCGCCGACACCATCACGGTGCTGCAACGCGGCGCCACGCTCGCCGAAGGACCCTACGAAACGGTCTCCAAGGACCCGGCGGTGATCGAAGCCTACATGGGCAGCGCCGATACCGAACTGGTGGGAGCGCACTGATGGCCCAAGCCTATCTGGAGGTACGCGACCTGCAAGGCTGGTACGGCGAGTCGCATGTACTGCATGGCGTCAATTTCGATGTCCGGGAGGGCGAGGTGGTGACCTTGCTGGGCCGTAACGGCGCTGGCCGCACCAGCACCATGCGCGCGATCATGGGCCTGATCGGCACCCGCAAGGGGTCGATCAAGGTGCACGGCACGGAAACCATTGCGATGGCGCCGCACCGCATTGCGCGGCTCGGCATCGGCTACTGCCCCGAAGAGCGCGGCATCTTCTCCAGCCTGAGCGCCGAGGAAAACCTGCTGCTGCCTCCCGAACTGGCAAAAGGCGGCATGAGCATCGACGAGATCTACGCGATGTTCCCGAATCTGGCCGAGCGTCGCGATAGCCAGGGCACGCGGCTGTCCGGTGGTGAGCAGCAAATGCTGGCGGTGGCGCGCATCCTGCGTACCGGCGCGCGCTTGTTGCTGCTCGACGAGATATCGGAGGGGCTCGCACCGGTGATCGTGCAGAAGCTGTCGGAAATGGTCGTGATGCTGCGTCAGAAGGGCTACACGATCGTCATGGTCGAGCAGAATTTCCGCTTCGCTGCCAAGCTGGCCGATCGATTCTTCGTGATGGAGCACGGCGTCATGCAGCAGGAATTCACGCAGGCGCAGTTGCCCGATCGGCTGGAGCAGTTGCACGAGTCGCTCGGCGTGTGAGCTGACGCCGACAAACCTTTTTGTGTCCGGACGCAAGTCCGTTTTTAACTCTGGAGAAACCATGAAAATGAAAAAACTCAGCGCCGTCTTCGGCTCCGCACTGGCCACCACGCTGCTGGTGGCGGCGTCGGGCGCGCAGGCGCAGATCTCGGGTGATGTGATCAAGATCGGTTTCATCACCGACATGTCGGGCCTGTACGCTGATATCGACGGACCGGCTGGCGCCGAGGCGATCCGCATGGCGATTGCCGCCATGGGCGGCAACGTCAACGGCAAGAAGATCGAGCTGCTGGTCGCCGATCACCAGAACAAGGCTGACATCGCCGCCACCAAGGCGCGCGAGTGGTTCGATACCGAAGGCATGGACATGCTGATCGGCGGCACCAGCTCGGGCACCAACCTGGCCATGGCGAAGATCGCCGCACAGAAGAAAAAGCCGTTCATCTCGGTCGGTGCCGCCACGTCAGCGCTGACCGGCGACCAGTGCACGCCCTACACCGTGCATTGGGCCTATGACACGGTGGCCTTGTCGAAGGGCACCGGCGACGCCGTCGTCAAGGGTGGCGGCAAGACCTGGTACTTCCTGACGGCCGACTATGCATTCGGCGAGCAGTTGCAGAAAGACACCGCGGCCATCGTCACGGCGGCCGGCGGCACCATCGTCGGCTCGGTCAAGCATCCGTTGTCGGCCAGCGATTTCTCGTCGTTCATGCTGCAGGCGCAATCGAGCAAGGCGCAGATTCTGGGGCTGGCCAACGCTGGCGGCGACACGGTCAACGCCATCAAGGCGGCCAATGAATTCGGCGTCACCAAGACAATGAAACTGGCCGGTCTGCTGATGTTCATCAACGACATCCACGCGCTCGGCCTGAAAGCAACGCAGAACATGTACCTGACCGACAGCTGGTACTGGAACCGCGACGCTGAAACCCGCGCCTGGAGCCGCAAGTTCTTCGAGAAGATCAAGCGCATGCCGTCGTCGCTGCAGGCCGCCGATTATTCGGCCACCCTCCAGTATCTGACGGCAGTCAAGGCCATCGGCAGTGATGACGGCGACAAGGTGCTCGAGCAGATGCGCAAGACCAAGATCAACGACATCTTCGCCACCGGCGGTTTCATCCGCGGCGATGGCCGCATGGTGCACGACATGTACCTGATGCAGGTCAAGACCCCGGCCGAATCGACCGAGCCATGGGACTACTACAAGATCTCGGCAACGATGAAGGGCGAGGCTGCCTGGACCACCAAGGCCGACTCGAAGTGCGCGCTCTGGAAGTGATGAGCTGAAACCGGGGCCGCACTGCTGGTGCGCGGCCCCGATCCCGCGCTGATGCAACGCCGAGATCGACGGCGACGCATCGGCCGGTTTCCATCGATAGCGCAGTCCGGCCATTCCAGGCCGACTCACCGAACCCTTTGTGACACCGCCATGGACATATTCGGCATTCCGATCCAGGCCTTTGCCGGCCAGCTGCTGCTCGGGCTGGTCAACGGCTCGTTCTATGCGATGTTGAGCCTTGGTCTGGCCGTGATCTTCGGCTTGCTGGGCATCGTCAATTTTGCGCACGGCGCGCTCTACATGATCGGCGCCTATGTCGCATGGATCGGCATGGACCGGTTCGGAATCAACTATTGGCTGTCGCTGCTGCTCGCACCGCTGGTTGTCGGTGCATTGGGGGTGGTGATCGAGCGCAGCATGCTCAAGCACCTGTACAAGGTCGATCCGATCTACGGCTTGCTGCTCACCTTCGGCCTGGCCTTGATTGCCGAGGGCATCTTTCGTGACCGTTTCGGCGTATCGGGGCAGTCGTATCCGGTGCCCGAGCTGTTGCGCGGCGCCACCGATCTCGGCTTCATGATCCTGCCGAATTACCGCGGTTTCATCGTTTTTGCGTCGTTGCTGATCTGCCTCGGCACCTGGTTCCTGATCGAGCGCACGCGACTCGGGGCCTACCTGCGCGCCAGTACGGAAAACCCGGCGCTGGTGCAGGCATTCGGCATCAACGTGCCGATCATGGTGATGTTGACCTACGGCGCCGGCGCCGGCCTGGCCGCACTGGCCGGCGTGCTGGCCGCACCGGTGATCCAGGTCACCCCGCTGATGGGCAGCAACCTGATCATCATCGTGTTCGCAGTGGTTGTCATCGGCGGCATGGGATCGATCCTCGGCTCGATCCTGACCGGGCTTGCGCTGGGGCTCATCGAAGGCCTGACCAAGGTGTTTTATCCGGAGGCTTCGAGCATCGTCGTATTCGTGATCATGGCGATCGTGCTGATGTTCCGGCCGGCCGGTCTGTTTGGCAAGGAACAATGATGACGAGCGCCACTGAAGTTTCCGCTGTCGCGCGACGCGGCCGCATGATCTGGCTGGTTGGCCTGGGGCTGCTGCTGGCGGCCCCGTTCCTCGGCCTGTATCCGGTATTCATGATGAAGGCGATGTGTTTCGCGATCTTCGCGTGCGCCTTCAACCTGCTGCTTGGTTTTACCGGCTTGTTGTCGTTCGGCCATGCCGCGTTTTTCGGCGCTGCTGCCTACATCACTGGCTGGCTGGTGCGCAGTGCCGGTCTGACGCCCGAGGTGGGGATCCTGGCCGGCGCCTTGTTTGCCGGCGTGATGGGCTTGCTGGTCGGCCTGATCGCGATCCGCCGGCAGGGCATCTATTTTGCGATGGTCACGCTGGCGATGGCGCAGATGGTCTATTTCGTCTGGCTGCAGACACCGTTCACCGGCGGCGAGGACGGACTGCAGGGCGTGCCGCGTGGCAAGCTGTTCGGGCTGCTCGCCTTGAACGAGCCGCTGGTGATGTATTACTTCGTGGTCGCGATATTCGTGGCGGTCTTCCTGGGCATCGTGCGCATCGTTCACTCGCCGTACGGCCAGGTACTGAAGGCAATCCGCGAGAACGAACCGCGCGCGATCTCGCTCGGCTACGAGGTCGACCGCTACAAGTTGCTGGCTTTCGTCTTGTCGACCACGCTGGCCGGCCTGGCGGGTTCGCTGAAGACCATCGTGCTCGGCTTCGCAACGCTGACCGACGCACACTGGTCGTTGTCGGGCGAAGTCGTGTTGATGACGCTGCTCGGTGGCATGGGCACCTTCGCCGGGCCGGTGATCGGCGCCTTCACGATCATCGGCCTGCAAAACTTTCTCGCCGACCGGGTCGGCTCCTGGGTTACCGTGATTATCGGTGTGATCTTCGTCGTCTGCGTACTCGCCTTCCGTCGTGGCATCGTCGGCGAATTGACGGCCTGGATGCAGCGTCGAAGGGCTGATTGATTCAGTCCGGTTGCTGGTTCCGGGCGCGGGCGTCAGACAACTCTTCAGGTGTGGCAAATCTCCTCGCAGTCGAGCGAGCGAGCGAGGCCGAGGCCGGCGGGTGGCCGGATGCCTCCATGTCCCTCCGACGCCGCCTTGCGGCGCCGTCTCCTTCCTTTACTTGCGGCATCCGGCCACCCATCGTCCTCGGCCCAGGGCGACACTTTGACGTTGCATGGGCCATCCTCGTCTGAGTCCGGGGTGGCCACAGAGTGTCGGGGTGGGCTGCCCTGTTCTGCGGAAGTAAAGGAGGAGGGCCGGCTCGCCCGCTGTGAACGCTTGAGCCGTCAATCCGGCCCGGGGGACATGGAGCAGAACAGGGCAGCCCGCCCCGACGCTCTCGCTCCCCACTTGGAATGGCGGCTATAGGGCGGCCATTCCAAGTCCGAAGAGCACGCAGACTACATGCCACCGTCTGCCACCTCATCCGTGGCCACTCGCGCGCCAGCGCGGCGCCAGAGTCGCGTCAAGCCGCCTTCAGTGCCCCGCCACAGCTGCTGCCTTGCCCGGCCGTGCAACCGTAGCAATGATCGGCCACCCGGATCGGGCTGCCCAGCGGCTCGTGATCCAGCAGTTCTCGCAGATGCGGGCGGCTGCTGCCGGCCAGTCGCATCGGCAGCGCCAGCATCTGATTGAAATCGCAATCGTACAAATGGCCTTGCCAGTCGACGCTGACCATTGATCGGCACATCACCGTGTCGAGGTTGTCGGCCCGGTACGCATCCTTCAACAATTGCATGTAGGGCTGGAACTCGCCCTTCGATATCAAGGTGCTGCCGAAGCGCTGGATCGGCATGTTGGCCAGCACGAACAACTGGTCGAATCGAATCCCGTAGTGCTTGCCGAGTTCGCGCTTGTAGTCGGCTGTCAATTCGACCTGGCCCGGTGGCAGCACCGCGCCTTGCGGGTTGTAGACCAGGTTCAGCACCAACGCGCCGTCAGCGTCGCCATAGCCGAGGGCATTGAGCCGCTGCAGCGCCGAAATGCTGCGCTCGAAGACACCGTCGCCGCGTTGCCGGTCGACGCGCTCGAAGGTATAACACGGCAGCGACGCGGTGATTTCGACCTCGTTGGCAGCCAGAAACTCGGCCAGGTCGTCCTGCCCGGGCTCCGACAGGATCGTCAGGTTGCAGCGGTCGATCACCCGCACGCCAAGCGCCCTTGCCGCCACCACCAGGCGGCGGAAATGCTCGTTCAGTTCGGGGGCGCCGCCGGTCAGATCAAGCGTTTCGATCGAGCGCTTCTGCAACACGTCGATCACCACGTCGACCGTCTCGCCATCCATCATTTCGGTGCGGTTCGGTCCTGCGTTGACGTGGCAATGCAGGCAACTCTGGTTGCACTTGTAGCCAAGATTGACTTGCAACGTCTGCAGACGCTGGCGGCGCAGCGCCGGAAAATCAGTCTTGACGAGCAGGGGCAGGGTGGCGTGCATTGGCGAGAATCTTATGAGATGGCGCGGGCTGAGGCGGGCGCGCTCACCGTGTAGGTAGCATGGATCGGGCCATTCTTACACCCGCACGGTCTCGGCGAGGACCAAGGGGCTTGTCAGCTGCCACGCCGGTCAAGCCGCTTGTCGCCCCGCCGTGGCACGCCAGTTGGCCAGCAGGGCGTCCCACTTGGGCCGGACGGCTTTCAGGTGGCGTGCCTTCACATGACCGTAGCCGCGAATCTGTTCGGGCAGGCGAGCGATTTCGGCCGCTGCAGCACGGTTGTCGGCGTTCAGGCTGGTCAGCAACTCTTCGATGGTGCGGCGGTATTCGGCGATCAATTCGCGTTCGGTCCGCCGCTCTTCGGTGCGGCCGAAGAGGTCGAACGGCCCGCCGCGCAAGCCCTTCATTCGAGCCAGAATGCCGAAAGCGCTGCGCATCCACGGGCCGAAAGCCTGCTTGACCGGCTCGCCCTGCGAATTGGTCTTGCCGAGCAGCGGCGGCGCCAGATGGTGAACCAGCTTGTAGTCGCCCTCGAACTGTTCGGCGATCCGCTCGCTGAAGCGGCGGTCGGTATGCAGGCGCGCCACCTCGTATTCATCCTTGTAGGCCATCAACTTGAACAGATAACGAGCCACCGCCTCGGTCAGGCTGTCGCCCTTGCCGATGGCGACCTCGGCGGTGCGAACCTGGTCGACGAAGCGGCGGTACTGCTCGGCGTATGCGGCGTCCTGGTAGTCGGTCAGAAACTCGACCCGAGTCTTGATCGTCTGATCGAGACTCGGCTTGCAGAACCATCTGAATCACCTTCGTGTTGCCGGCCTGCGAACCGGCGATGGCTTGCACCGAGGCCAGATCGTGAGCCGCTCGGCGGCCCCACGCAAAGGCCGCCTTGTTGTTGTCGATCTGCACGCCGTTGAGTTCGACCGCGCGCATCAGCGCGGCCAGGCTGAGCGGCAGTTTGCCCATCTGCCAGGCAAAGCCGAGCAGCAGCGGGTTGGTGTACAGCGAATCGCCGAGCAGAGCGACCGCCAGGTGCTCGGCGTCGAATGCCGCCACGTGGCTGCTGCCGACGGTGGCGGCAATCAGCGATTCGCAGCGGCCGGCGGGCGATTGCCAATCGGGGTTGTGGACGAAGGCCGCCGTCGGCGTGCTGTGATTGTTCAGCGCCACATAGCTGCGTTGCTCACGCAAGACCGCCAGAGTGGCCTTGTTGGCAGCGACGATCGGGTCGCAAGCGATGACCAGGTCGGCCTCGGCGGTGCCGACCTTGGTCGTGTGGATGGATTCGATGCGGTTGGCGATCTGGATATGGCTCCAGGTCGCGCCACCTTTTTGCGCCAGCCCGGCCGAGTCCTGCGTAACGATGCCCTTGCCCTCCAGATGCGCCGCCATGCCGAGCAACTGGCCGATCGTGATCACCCCGGTACCACCGACGCCAGCGACGACGATGCCCCAGGGCTTTTCCGCCAGCGGCAACATCGGCTCAGGCAGCGGCGGCAGGCTGAACGGGTCGGGCCGCGATTGGGGCTTTTTCTTCGCCGACTTGAGCTGGCCGCCCTCGACGGTGACAAAACTCGGGCAAAAGCCTTTCAGGCAGGAATAGTCCTTGTTGCAGCTGTTCTGGTTGATCCGGCGCTTGCGACCGAATTCGGTTTCGATCGGCTCGACGCTCAGGCAATTGCTTTGCTCCGAGCAATCACCGCATCCCTCGCAGACCAGCTCGTTGATGACGACACGCTTGTCGGGCTCGACCATCGTGCCGCGTTTTCGGCGGCGGCGTTTTTCGGTCGCACAGGTCTGGTCATAGATGATGACGCTGCAGCCGGGCACGTCGCGCAATTGCTTCTGGACTGCATCCAGCTCGTCGCGGTGGTGCACCGTGACGCCCGCGGCCAGACGCGATTGGAGGCCATCGTATTTCTCCGGCTCATCGGTCACGACGACGATTTTTTTCGCGCCCTCCGCATCGAGCTCGCGCGTCATCTCGGGCACCCGCATCGTGCCGTCGACCGGCTGGCCGCCGGTCATCGCAACCGCGTCGTTGAAGAGGATCTTGTAGGTGATATTGACTCCGGCGGCGATGCTCTGCCGCACCGCGAGCAGCCCTGAGTGGTAATAGGTGCCGTCACCGAGGTTGGCAAAGATGTGTTGCTCGGTGGTGAACGGTGCCTGGCCGACCCAGCTCACCCCCTCGCCGCCCATCTGGCTGAAGGTGACCGTGCTGCGGTCCATCCAGACCGCCATGTAGTGGCAGCCGATGCCGGCCACCGCGCGTGAACCTTCAGGTACCTTGGTGCTGGTGTTGTGCGGGCAGCCGCTGCAGAACCAGGGTGTACGTTCCCCGTCGGCCGCGTTGGCGCCGAGTTCGAGCGTCTGCTGGCTGCGCTGCTTGGCATCGAGCAAGGCAATCCGGGCATCGATCGCTGCGGTGGTGTCCGCATCGACGCCGAGCTTTTTCAGCCGCTTGGCAATCGCCCGCGCGATCAGCGCCGGCGTCAGGTCGGCCTGCGCCCGCAACAGCCAGTTGCCGCTGGGATTGGGCTGCGACCATTCGCCGCCGGATTCGTCGCCGGGCGCCTCGTCGAATTTGCCGAGCACGGTCGGCCGCACGTCGGCACGCCAGTTGTAGAGCTCCTCCTTGATCTGGTACTCGATGACCTGGCGCTTTTCTTCGACCACCAGGATCTCCTGCAAGCCTTGCGCAAAGTCGCGAGTGATCGTCGCTTCCAGCGGCCAGACCACATTCACCTTGTGCAGCCGGATGCCGAGCGCGCGGCAGCGGTCGTCGTCGAGGCCCAGATCGCTCAGCGCCTGCCGTGTATCGTTGTAGGCCTTGCCGCTCGCGATCAGGCCAAAGCGGTCCGCCCTTGCGTCACCATGGCCGGCGATCACGTTGTGGTTCAGCTTGTTGGCACGCACATAGGCCAGCGCCGCGTACCACTTGTAATCCATCAGCCGCGCTTCCTGTTCCAGCGGGGCATCCGGCCAGCGGATATGCAGGCCGCCGGGCGGCATTTGAAAGTCTTCGGGCAACACGATATCGACGCGATCCGGATCGACGAACACGCTGCTCGACGATTCGACGATCTCCTGGATCGTCTTCATGCCGGACCAGACGCCCGCAAATCGACTCATCGCGAACGCGTGCAGGCCCATGTCGAGAATGTCCTGCACGCTCGATGGAAAAAAGACCGGCGTGCCGCAGGCCTTGAAGATGTGGTCGCTCTGGTGTGCGGCGGTGCTGCTCTTGGCGATGTGGTCGTCACCGGCCAGCGCGATGACGCCGCCGTGCTTCGAGGTGCCAGCCATGTTGGCGTGTTTGAAGACGTCCGAACAACGGTCGACCCCCGGCCCCTTGCCGTACCAGATGCCAAATACGCCATCGACCTTTCTGCTTTGCGGGTAAAGATCGAGTTGCTGCGAGCCCCACACCGCAGTGGCCGCCAACTCTTCGTTGACGCCGGGCTGAAAAACGATGTTCTGCGCTGCCAGATGTTTTTGGGCTTGCCACAGCGATTGGTCATAGCCGCCGAGCGGCGAGCCGCGATAGCCGCTGATGAAGCCGCCGGTATTCAGCCCGGCCAGCGCATCGCGCTTTTTCTGCAGCATCGGCAGACGCACCAGCGCCTGCGTCCCGCTCATGAAGGCCCTGCCCTGCTGAAGACTGTATTTGTCGTCGAGGGTGACGGTTTCCAGGGCTTTGCGGATGGCTTCGGGCAGCGGGGCATTCATGGCGCATTGACTCCAATCGGTTGCCATGAGTTTAAAGATGCCAGCGCGTCAAGTCTTTTCCATGTTTGCGCCGAGTGACGATCATCGCGCAACGCTGTTGCTGCGATTTGCAATAATTGACTGCTTTCTTGCCCGAGCGCTGCGATATAGGGTATACCCTGTTCGGGTCGAGTTTGCAAACGCACGCCTTTCATCTGCCATGACACACCTGCTTCGCGATCGCAATGGCTGGGCCCGACCCAGGCTCCCGGTTCGATGGCTGGTGCCTGGTAATCGGCGATGACGGCCCGCCAGGTCAAGCGAGCGCAGCCGATCGATGAGGTTGCAACGCCCGGTCTGCCGGCCCACGGCAACGGCCTCGATCGCTACGATGTCGCGATCCTGCATGAGCTGCAGCAGGATGCACGCTTGAGCAACGCTGAACTGGCGCAGCGAATCGGCCTGTCCGCCGCGCCCACCTGGCGGCGCGTTCGCTGGCTCGAGAACCAGGGCTACATCGTGGGCTACCGCGCCGAACTGAGCCGCCGCAAACTCGGCCTCGACGTGCTGGCATTTGTGCGGGTCAACGCCGAGCGCAACAACGGCGAGTCGACTCGTGTGCTCGAGCAGGCATTGCGGGAATTGCCGCAGGTCATTGCCTGTCACTACATCTCGGGAGCCGGCACCTTCGAGTTGCAGGTGATGGTCACCGACCTGCAGCAATTCTCCGATTTTTCGGTCAAGACGCTGCTCAATCTGCCCAACGTCAAGGATATCCACACCAGCTTCTCGCTCGGCGAGGTCAAGGCCGGCGGCGCGTTGCCGCTTGGCCATCTGCAGACGGCGTCGCGCTGAGCCAAGCGTTGCCTCAGGCCGGCACTCCGCTCGATCAACTGTTGTCGCCCATCATCTGTTGGGCCGTGATTTCGAACGAGCGCAACCGGGCCGTGTGATCGAAAATGTTCGATGTGATCATCAACTCGTCGGCCCCGGTGCGGGCCACAAATGCATCGATCGCCGCCTTGACGACCGCCGGCGAGCCGATTGCCGAGCTGCTCAGCACCTGCTCGAGCAAGGCGAGTTGCGGCGCGCCGAGTTGGTCGAGGTAATCGGCCATGGGCGGTGGCAGCGTCGACGGGTTGCCGCTGCGCAGGTTGACGAAGGCCTGCTGCATCGAGGTGGCGATCAGCCGGGCCTGCTCATCGGTGTCGGCCGCAAAGACATTGAAACCCAGCATCACATACGGTTGCGCGAGCTTGGCCGACGGACGGAAGGTCTCGCGATACAGCGTGATCGCCTGCATCATCTGTTGCGGCGCAAAATGGGACGCGAAGGCATACGGCAGCCCGAGGGCAGCCGCGAGTTGGGCACCGAACAGGCTTGATCCGAGGATCCACAGCGGCACCTCGAGGCCGGTGCCCGGTACCGCGCGAACGCGCTGGCGCGGCGCTGGCGACAGCAGGTCGGCCAGCTCCAGCACATCCTGCGGAAACTCGTCGGCATCGGATGTCAGGTTGCGGCGCAGTGCGCGCGCGGTGGTCGGGTCCGATCCCGGTGCGCGGCCGAGCCCCAGATCGATGCGTCCGGGATACAGCGACTCGAGCGTGCCGAATTGCTCGGCGATGACCAGCGGTGAATGATTGGGCAGCATGATGCCGCCGGCGCCGACGCGGATCGTCGATGTGCCGCCCGCCACGTGGCCGATCAGCACCGCCGTGGCGGCGCTGGCGATCCCGGGCATGCCGTGGTGCTCGGCCAGCCAAAAGCGGTTGAAGCCCCAGCGCTCGGCGTGCTGCGCCAGATCGAGGCGTGTTGCGGAACGAATCGGCGGCGCTGCTGCCACGGGCAATCGGCGACAGATCGAGAACGGAGAAACGCGCCATGGAGTGGGCTTCAGTCGAGGGGTTGTAGTTTCTGCAGCAAAGTGGGCACCAGTTCGCTGACGGTCGGATGGATGTGCATCGCTCGCGAGATGACTGTATAGGGTTGGCCGGCATTCATCACATCGAGCAGCGAATGGACCACTTCGTCGGCATTGATCCCGAGGATCGACGCACCGAGCAGTTGCTGGGTGTCGGCGTCGACCAGCACCTTCATCAAGCCCTGCGTCTCGCTTTTTTCACGCGCCCGGCTGACGCCTGTCATTGGCATGGTTGCCTGCAGCAGTTTCTTGCCGCTGGCGCGGGCCGCACTTTCGTTGCTGCCAATGCGGCCGAGCGGTGGGTCGATGAACAGCGCGTAGCAGGGGATCCGATCGGACAACCGACGCGGGTCGTCATCGAACAGGTTGGCAACGACGATTTCATGGTCGTTGTAGGCGGTGTGGGTGAACGCGCCGCGGCCGTTGCATTCGCCGACCGCCCACACACCATCGGCCGAGGTGCGACATTGGTCATCGACGATGATGTGCCCCTTCTCGTCGAGGTCGATGCCTGCCTTGTCGAGCGCCAGCCCATCGGTATTGGGGCGGCGGCCGACCGCCAGCAGCACATGGCTTGCGATCACCGGCCGGGACTGATCGCCGCACGACGCGCCGACTTCGATCTGCTCGCCATGGCGCTTCAACGACAGGCAGTTCGCGCCGAGTTCGAAAGCAACCCCTTCACCTTCGAGGATCGCGCGGATGGCGTCGGCGATATCGCGGTCCTCGCGCGGCAACAGTCGGTCGGATTGCTCGATCACCGTCACCTGCGCGCCGAAGCGGCGCATCATCTGCGCAAACTCGAGGCCGATGTAGCTGCCGCCGATGATTGCCAGATGTTCGGGCACCTGGTCGAGTTCGAGGATCGAGGTGTTGTCGAGCGTGGCAACGTCGTCGATGCCTTGCAGATCGGGTCGCACCGCGCGCGCACCGAGGTTGAGAAAGATTTTTGGTGCTTGCAAGCGACGGCCATTGACCTCGATGACGCCAGGCGCTCCGAAGCGGGCATCGCCGACAATCACGTCAGTGTGTTCAAGTTTGCGCAGCCACGATTCGACGCCACTGCGCGATTCGCCGACGAGGCCGTCCTTGCGTGCCTTGATGCGAGCCATGTCGACGCGCAGGTCGACGCCGCTGAAGCCGAATTCGTCGCCGCGCCGTGCCATGTGGATGGCCCGAGCGCTGGCCACCCAGGTCTTGGTTGGTACGCAGCCGTCGTTGACACAGGTACCGCCGAAGAAACGCCGTTCGATGATGGCGGTGCGCAGGCCCTCCTTGCTGCAGCGCTCGGCAATCGACGGACCGGCCTGGCCGGCGCCGACGATGATCGCGTCGAATGGTTCGGTTGACATCTTGGACTCCTGGAGTGGGCGAACAGGCCGGCGCGTGCACGGCAGAACGGCTTCGAGCCAGCATAACCGAGCAGCCTGCCGGGCAGCGCCGGTCGGTTTTGAGGGAACTTGCAGCGCTGCGCAGACACAACCAGATGGCCCCTGTCGCCGCCTCCAGTCACATCATCGCCTGCCGCATGACCATGCAAACCGGACAAGTTCACAAACTGTTGCCGCCTGCCACCGCGCCCGCCGTTGTGGCAGGGCGAACCTTGCCGATCGCGGCCTATGCGCTGATCGGCAATTGCCACACGTCAGCACTGGTCGGCAACGACGGTTCGATCGACTGGCTGTGTGTGCCCCGATTCGATTCCGGGGCGTGTTTCGCGTCGCTGATCGGCAGCCACGAGAACGGGCATTGGCTGATCGCTCCGGTGGCACCGGTGCGGCGAGTGGCACGCCGGTATCGGGACGGCAGCCTCATTCTCGAAACCGACATGGAGACCGAAGCCGGCGCGGTGCGGATCATCGACTTCATGCCGATGGTCGATTCGCGATGCAACCTGGTTCGCATTGTCGAGGGCCTGCGCGGCACCGTGAACATGCAGATGGAACTGGTCGTCCGTTTCGACTATGGCTCGGTCGTTCCTTGGGTCGAGCGGGTCGATGGCGTGGTTCAGGCAACTGCCGGTCCGCACACGCTGGACCTCGACACGCAAGTGCCCACACACGGGGAAAATCTGAAAACCATGGCCGAGTTCGAGGTATCGATTGGCGATCGGGTGCCATTCGTCATGCAATACCGGCCTTCACACTTGCCACGCCAGCCACCGCTCGACGCTGAACGCGAATTGATCGATACCGAGTCCTGCTGGCGTGGCTGGTCCGCCAAGTGCCGATTCGATGGGCGCTGGCGAGCCCCGGTGCTGCGCTCTCTGATCACGTTGAAGGCCCTGACCTATGCACCCACCGGCGGCATCGTCGCCGCGCCGACGACATCGCTGCCCGAGCAACTGGGCGGCGTCCGAAACTGGGACTACCGCTATTGCTGGCTGCGCGACGCCACTTTCACTCTCAACGCCTTGCTGCTGGCCGGCTACGAGGACGAAGCCGTGGCCTGGCGTGAATGGCTGTTGCGCGCGGTTGCCGGCAGCCCGGCGGATATGCAGATCCTTTACAGCGTGACCGGCGAGCGGCGGCTCGACGAAGTCGAACTCGACTGGCTGCCGGGCTACGGTGGTGCCCGACCCGTGCGTATCGGCAATGCCGCTGCCCGGCAGGTTCAACTCGATGTCTACGGCGAGGTGATGGATACATTGCACCTGGCGCGCTCCGCTGGAATGCCGCCGCAGCGGCAGTCGTGGAACCTGCAACGCGCGCTGCTCGATTTCCTGGCCGCGAATTGGCAGAATCCGGATGAGGGTATCTGGGAGATCCGTGGTCCGCGGCGCCAGTTCACCCATTCGAAGGTGATGGCCTGGGTGGCCTTCGATCGGGCGGTCAAGGCGGTCGAGCAGTTCGGACTCGACGGCCCGGCCGATCTTTGGCGCGGGATCCGCGACCAGATCCATCAACAGGTCTGCGAACGCGGATTTGATCGTCAGCGCAACACCTTCGTGCAGCACTACGACACCACCGATCTCGACGCCAGCCTGCTGCTGATTGCGCTGGTCGGTTTTCTGCCGCCCGACGATCCGCGTGTATTGGGGACCATCGACGCGGTCCAGCGCGAACTGTGTTTTGACGATCTGGTTTTGCGCTATCGAACCGCGAGTGGCATCGACAGCCTGCCCCCCGGCGAAGGCGCTTTCCTGCCGTGCAGCTTCTGGCTCGCCGACAGCCTGGCCGTCAGCGGCCGCCAGGCCGAAGCCGAAGCCTTGTTCGAGCGGTTGCTCGGCTATTGCAACGATGTCGGGCTGTTGGCCGAAGAGGTCGACCCGCGTACCGGCCTGCTGCTGGGCAACTTCCCTCAGGCATTGACCCACATGGCGCTGGTCAATACGGCGCGTCTGCTGTCGCTGCCCGAACCGGAGCGCCGCCACGCCAGTGACCATGGAGACCGCCCGGCTGCTGCCGGCACGCCGAATGCCAACCACTCCGACAGTGCAGACTAGCGCGCCTGCCTGAGGATGGTGGCGCGTCAAGCGCGGCGGTTGATCGATCCGGAAAATCGTTACCGCCGGCAATCTAGTCGGCACAATAGGTGCAACTGTCTCGAAAACCCTGGAAACCCGATGTTTGAACCCGAAACGCTCGAAGAAGGAAATGCCCATCCCCGTGGAGCGACGCCGTCAGAAGGCGGCGTGAATTTCGCGCTGTTCTCCGCCCATGCAACGTGCATCGAGGTCTGCATCTTCGACGATGCTGGCGAGCGCGAGATCGCGCGGGTGGCGTTGCCTGAATATACCGACGAGGTCTGGCACGGCTTCATACCGGGGCTGAAGCCCGGGACTCGTTATGGCTACCGCGTTCACGGCCCTTACGAACCGGAAAACGGGCACCGGTTCAACCCGAACAAGCTGCTCCTCGACCCCTATGCCAAGGCGCATGTCGGCGAGCTCAAGTGGGGCCCCGAGCTGTTCGGCTATACGGTCGGCCATGCCGACGCCGACCTCAGTTTCGACAACCGCGACAGCGCCCATCTGGTGCCCAAGTGTGTGGTCGTCGATTCGCATTTCAACTGGAAGCAGCCGGCCAACGTGCGGGTGCCGTGGGACCACACCGTGTTCTACGAAACCCACGTTCGCGGTTTTACGAAACGCCACCCGGCATTGCCCGACCACCTGCGTGGCACCTTCGGCGGGATGGCCCATGACGAGGTGTTGCGGCACATCCGCGAGCTCGGTGTGACCAGCGTCGAATTGCTGCCGGTGCAGATGTTCCTCGACCAGTCTTTTCTGCTCGAAAAAGGCCTGAAAAATTTCTGGGGCTACGACACGATCGGCTTCTTCGCGCTGCACTCGCGTTATCAGTCGGAGCCTTCGATCGACGAATTCAAGGGGATGGTCGACCGCTTTCACGAAAACGGCCTCGAAGTGATTCTCGACGTGGTCTACAACCACACACCGGAGGGCAACGAGCTCGGCCCGACAATTTCGTTCAAGGGTATCGACAATGCCAGCTACTACCGGCTGATGCCCGACCAGCCGCGTTATTACATCAACGATACGGGTACCGGCAATACCGTCAACCTGAGCCATCCGCGCGTGTTGCAGATGGTGACCGACAGCCTGCGGTATTGGGTCACCGAGATGCACGTCGATGGCTTCCGCTTCGATCTGGCGACCATTCTGGCGCGGGAGCCTGATGGTTTCGATGAGGGCGGCGGTTTTCTCGACAGTTGTCGGCAGGATCCGGTCTTGTCGAGTGTCAAGCTGATCGCCGAGCCCTGGGACTGCGGCCCGGGCGGCTACCAGTTCAGCCATTTCCCTCCCGGCTGGGCGGAGTGGAACGACCGTTACCGCGACACCATCCGCGCTTTCTGGAAGGGTGACGAAGGTCTGGTCTCGGCCGTTGCCAACTGCCTGACGGCCAGTGGCGACCAGTTCAACCACCGCGGCCGCAGGCCTTGGGCCAGTGTCAATTTTCTGACCGCGCATGACGGCTTCACGCTGGCCGATCTGGTCAGCTACAACGACAAACACAACGAGGCCAACGGCGAAGATGGCCGAGATGGTCATTCGGACAACCTGTCGTGGAACTGTGGCGCCGAAGGGCCGACCGATGACGTCGAAGTACTGGCGCTGCGCAGGCGCCAGCAGCGCAACATGCTGGCCACGCTGCTGCTGTCGCAAGGTACGCCGATGTTGCTGGCCGGTGACGAATTCGGCCGCACCCAGCAGGGCAACAACAACGCCTATTGTCAAGATAGCGACATCTCGTGGGTCGACTGGCAGGCAATCGACGAGCACGCGGGGGCGCTTTACAAGTTTACGCAACGTTTGCTGAGCTTGCGGCGGTCATTGCCAGTGCTGCGCCGCAACCGCTTCCTGACCGGTGCCGAGATGGAGGGACTGCACTGCAAGGACGTCACCTGGATGGGACCGTCGGGCGCCGAAATGACCGAGGAGCAATGGACCGATTCGCATACGCGCTGCTTCGCCATGCTGCTCGACGGGCGTGCGCGGGTGTCATCGATTCCGCGCCCCGGAACCGATGCAAGCGTGTTGTTGATCTTCAATGCCTGGCACGAGGAAGTCGAGTTCGTGCTGCCCCGCTTGCCAACCGAAGCGAAATGGTCACGACTGTTCGACACCTCGCTCGAACCGCAAGCCTCCAAGGATTTCGATCCGGCCGAGCCATGCACCGTATGCGGGCGTTCGGTTGTCGCATTGGTCAGCGAAGGCGTGGGCCAGCCGTCGCGTTGGCTGCATGAGCTGCTTGTATCGCTCGACTGACGAGGATCGGCGGCCGTCCGGTGGCGCTCAGCGTTGACCGAACGCCGCGCTCTCGAACAAGTCCTTGAACTCGCGCGGCTGCGAACGCCAGTACTGCTTCGGCGCCGTCACCTGTGCCCCCAGCCTGGCCGCGGCGTGCCAGGGCCAACGCGGGTCGTACAACATCGCGCGCGCCAGCGTTACCGCATCGGCCTGGCCTTCGGCAATGATCGCTTCGGCCTGTTCGGGCTCGGTGATCAAGCCGACCGCCAGCGTCGGCAAGCCGACTTCGGCCTTGATCCGCTGCGCGAATGGCACCTGATAACCCGGACTGAGCTTGATCGCCTGCAATGGCGAGACGCCCCCGCTGCTGACATGGATGGCTGCACAGCCGCGAGCCTTCAGCGCATGTGACAGCGCGACGCTGTCTTCGATATCCCAGCCGCCAGCCACCCAGTCGGTTGCCGAGATGCGCATCCACACCGGGCGCTCGGGTGGAAAGGCAGCGCGCACTGCGTCGAAGACTTCGAGCGGGAACCGCATCCGGTTGTCCAGGCTGCCGCCGTATTCGTCGTCGCGTCGGTTCGACAACGGGGACAAAAACTGGTGCAGCAGATAGCCGTGCGCGGCATGAATTTCGATGCCCTCGATGCCGAGGCGGGCGGCGCGAATCGCAGTGGCAGCGAAGTCATCGCGGATCTGCTGCAGCCCGGCGCGGGTCAGCGCAGCCGGTGCAATTTCATGAGCGCCATGCGGCACCGCCGAAGGCGCCACGGTCGACCAACCGTCGGGCTGATCCGGCGCGATCTGCAAACCACCATCCCACGGCTTCTGGCTCGATGCCTTGCGGCCGGCATGCGCAATCTGCATCGTCACGGCAATTGGGGAATTGGCGCGGAGTGCCGCCAGCACGCGAGCCAGCCCGGCTTCGTTGGCATCGCTGTAAAGGCCGAGGTCGCCTGCCGTGATGCGGCCTTGCGCTGAAACCGCGGTGGCCTCGATGATCAGCATCGCCGCACCCGACAGTGCCAAGTGTCCGAGATGGATCAGGTGCCAATCGCCGGCTGTACCGTCGGTTGCCGAGTATTGACACATCGGCGCAATCACGATGCGATTGGCGAGGTCGAGCTCGCCGAGCTTGAAGGGGGTGAACAGTTGGCTCATTGGCCGATTTTCGGCCCAATCCGACAAGCCCGCTGGCGCGAGCCTGTTGTGTTCAGCCCATGACCTTTGCCGGCAACCAGGTTGCGAGGCCAGGGAATATGCAGATGATGATGATCGCCAACACCATGCACAACATGAAGGGGAAGGCCCCCTTCAGGATGGTCGGCAGGCTCACGTCAGGGACGATGCCGTTGATGACGAACAGATTGAGGCCGACCGGCGGGGTGATCAGGCCCAACTCCATGTTGATGGTCAAGATGACGCCGAACCAGATCGGATCGAAGCCGGCGGCGATGATGACCGGCATCAGGATCGGTGTGGTCATCAGAATGATTGCCGCCGGCGGCAGAAAGCAGCCGGCTACCAGCAGCATCAGGTTGATCATCGCCAGGATGACCCAGCGGTTGACCTGCATCTCGCCGATCGACGTGGCCACCGCCTGCGTGACCTGCAGCGACGACATCATGTAGCCGAACAGGATCGAGGTGCCGATGATCATCAGCAACATGCCTGATTCGCGCAGCCCGTCACGCAGGATGTGCCACAGCTCGGCGATCGTCCAGACGCGGTAGATGACGATCACCATCAGCAGGCACAAGGCCGCGCCGACGCCGGCGGCTTCGGACGGTGTGGCGATACCGCCATACAAGGCGTAGACGACGCCGACGATCACCGCGATGAACGGCAGCAGCTTGGGCAGCAGCTCGAATTTTTCCTTGAACGAATAGACGCGGTCGTGATCGATCAACACCGTGCCGCGCTTCCAGCTGATGAACAGCGCCCACATCATGAACAACACGACCAGCAGCAGGCCGGGGATGATGCCGGCAATGAACAGGCGCCCGATCGAGGTTTCCGATGCGATGCCGTACAGGATCATCGTGATGCTCGGCGGTATCAGGATACCCAGCGTGCCACCGGCGGCAATCGCGCCGGTTGCCAGATCGGCGTCGTAGCCACGCTTGCGCATCTCGGGGATGCCCATCTTGCCGATCGCGGCACAGGTGGCAGGCGATGATCCGGTCAATGCGGAAAACAACGCGCAGGCGCCGATATTGGAGATGACCAGCGACCCCGGCACCCGGTGCAGCCAGCGCGACAAGGCTTCGTACAAATCGCTGCCCGCTCGCGACGATGCGACCGCCGCGCCCATGATGACAAACATCGGCAGCGACACCAGCGTGAAATCGCTGAGGCCGGCAAAAATCGTCTCGGGAACAAAATTGATGCTGTTCCAGCCGTCGAAATAAACCATGAAGCCGAGCGCCACGGCACCGAGGCCGAAGGCGATCGGCAGCCCGGTGGCCAGCACGGCCAGGGTTACCACGAAGATCAGCAGCCCGATCACCAAGGGATTCATTCCACCGTCTCCTTCGGCAGCATCCCGAAAGGTTGCTCACGACGCGTCAGCACCAACCAGATCTCGGCGATGAACTGCAGACATAACAGGCCCAGACCGACCGGTACGGCGAGATAGGGAATCCACAACCTGGCGCGCCAGATCGACGAAGTCGTCAGATCCTTCGCCCAGCTCTCGTGCCACCACGAGATCGACGCGTAGAGGAAAAACAGGCAGAACACCAAGGCGATCAAGCTGCCGAGAAGGTGCAGTCCGCGACGCGTCGACGTGGTCGACATGATCGGCACGATGTCGACCGCGACATGCCCGCGGGTCAGCAGAATGTAGGGCGCACCGAGAAAGGTTGCCGCGACGATCGAAAAGGTAACGAACTCGGTTTGCCAGATCGACGATTGCCCGAGGATGGCCCGCACGAACACCATCTGGCAGATGACGGCGATCGAATACAAGATCATCATCGCGGCCGCCACGCCGAACAGGCGGGAGACCGCATGAATGGCCCGCACCCAAAGCGGCGCGGGCGACTGACTACTTGACACTCAAGGCCTTCTCGATCAGCTCCTTGCCGCCGGGCACCTTGTCGGCAAAAGCCTTGTAGGAGGTCTTTTGCGCCACTGCGCGCCAGGCATCGGCATCGGCATCACTCAGCGTCACGACCTCGACCTTGTTTTTCTTGTAGACATCGACCAGTTCCTGGTCCATCTTCTTCGACTCGGCGTCGAAATAGTCTTCAGCCTTCTGCGAGGCAGCCGTCAATGCCTTCTTCTGCGCGTCGTTCAGCTTGTCCCAGCTTTTCTTCGAGATCAGCACCGGCTCGTACATGAACCACAGCGCGTTGTCGCCCGGAGCGGTCAAGCATTTCAGCTGCTCGTACAGGCGAAACGAGACGAAGCTGCCCGACGAGGTGTCGGTCGCCTGCGCCACGCCCTGCTGCAGTGCGTTGTAGACCTCGCTCGAGGGGATCGAGACGATCGAAGCGCCGGCGCCGGCCCACATTTGCGCAAAGGTCGCACCCGCCGAGCGCACTTTCAGGCCGTTCGCGTCTTCGGGCTTGCGGATGCATTTGTCCTTCGAACCGAAGGCGCCGGCCAGCCAGGCGTCAGCCAGCACCCTGGCGCCGCCTTGTTCGATGATTCCCTTGATGTCCTTCATGAACGGTGAATCGTTCATGCGCCGGGCGTGCGCGTGGTTCTTCACCAGGCCGGGCATCAGCGTGGCACCGAACTGCGGGTGAAAGCCCGAGGCGTAGTCGAGCGGGAACGAGGTCATGTCGATCTGCCCCGTCATCATCGCCTTCCATTGCTCCTGGGCCTTGACCAGGCTGGAGCCGGGGAAAACCTTGATCGTCAGGCCGACGTTGGCGGCGGCGACATCCTTGGCGATCATCTGCACCATTTCGTCGCGCACATCGCCCTTGCCGCCGGGAAACTGATGCGAGGCTTTCAGCGTGATGTCCTCGGCCATTGCGGGGGCCAACGGGATCGCCGCTGCGAGCAGTCCTGACAATACGGTGGCGAGGCTGCGACGGATCATGGGTGGTCTCCTGAAGGGAAAAAATGCAAAAGCGACCTGGCCGGAGCGGGCGCAGAGGCCCATCACATCAGTGGCTGTCGAATCGATCTGAATATACGTTGACGTGGATTTTGCCGAGTCAGTAGATACCACAGCAAGTCTGCAGAAACGTGACGTCGACGCTTGGCAGTTCGATCTCAGCGACCTGCACCGAGGCCAGCTGGTCTGCGCACGCAACGCCGATGCGCTACGGATCACCGGCCGCTGCCGGCCGTTCCTTCCAGCATGGGTCGCAACCGGCGCGATGCAGGCGCGTGGCAGCGGATCTGCTCCTCGCACGCGCAACCAGCCCTGCAAAACCGGCCGGCCTGGGTGATCAGCACCCGCTTGCCGTCGAGGCGGCCAGCAAATCCGCGCCTGAGTGGGCGCTCACTTGACCGTATAGCCGCGTCCTTCCAGGCAAGCCAATGTGGCTCTCTGAAAGATGCTGGCATCGGCCATGGCGCTCGGCTGGCTCGTCGCCCAGCGGTTGCAGGCCTGGCGGTCAGCCTCGAGTTGCTGGGTACTCTGGCCCTGGTTCGGATAGATGATCGGATCGGCACGCTGCGGTACCGGCCGCGCATCGGCCAGATAATCCAACGGCGGTGCGGGTGGCATGGGCGGATCGGCGTAGACATAGGTCGGGCGCTCGACGATCACTGGATCCCACGGTCGACTGAGAATCAGCGCGCCGAGGCCGATGCCGAGCGCCAGGCCGCCCCAGCCGTAACCGCGGTAGTGGCCGCCATGATGCGGGCCACGCCAGTAGCCACCGCCGCCGCGATGGCCGTGTGCAAAGTGGCCGCCGCCCTGGCGGCCTTGCGCAGCGGCGTCGAAACTGGCGCCTGCGGTGGCAACAAAAAGAGCGCCCGCCAAGGCAAGGCTGCACAAGCTGAAAGGGTTGCTGGAACGGGTCATGGCATTTCTCCCCGACGGCGGTTGCCGTCGTCAAACGGATGAATGTGCATTCTGCCGCTCATCGAAAAGTGATGCGAGCCGCGGTGCATTCTTTACATCCGAGGCCACAGGGCCCACATGCGCAGCGCCTGCTTCATTCGGCCGGCCTGTTGCTCGGCGTCTTCGCCCCAGCCCCAGAAAAAATCGGCCCGCACGGCGCCGGTGATCGCGCTGCCGGTATCTTGCGCCATCACCAGGCGGCGCAACGGGCTGTTGCCGAGGGGCTCGGTGGTATCGAACCAGACCGGCGTGCCATAAGGAACGCTGCGTGGGTCGACGGCAATCGAGCGGCCTGGCGTCAAGGCCACACCTTGCGCGCCGCGCGGACCGAGGGCAGGGTCGGGCAACGGCTCTTCACGGAAGAAGACGACCCGCGGATTGGCCCACAACATCTCGTTGACTCGTTTCCGATTGGCGTGCGCCCAGGCCTTGATGCCGGGCCACGAGGCCTGGTCGGGCCGCAGTTCGCGTTGCTCGATCAGCCATCTGCCGACCGAGCGATAGGGCTGGTCGTTGTGGCCGGCAAATGCAGCACGCACCAGGCGCCGGCTGCCGTCCGGCTCGGTCAACCACAGCCGCCCGGAACCCTGTATCTGCAGGATCAGCGCATCGAGCGGATCGGCCACAAAGGCCAGTTCGCGTCCGCGCAGGCCGGACTGCGCGGCGGCCAGCGTATCGATCTGCTGCCGATTCCAGTACGGTTTGCGCTCCTGCAGATCGCGGGGCGCCTGATATAGCGGGATGCGCAATGCGCCACGTGGCAAGCGGCTGGCCTCGATCAGCGGCTCGAAATAACCGGTGACCAGTCCACCAACCTGACCGTCAGGCTTTCGATCCTGTAAGGCCTCAGCCGCGTCTGAATCCAATCGCGGACGGCTACCTCGTCCATCGGCGGCGCGGCACGAGCCAATGCGCACAGTTGCTGCCAGCCCGCCGCCGGCCGACCGCAGCTCAGCAGCAGCGCCGGCCAGGCTTCGGCAATCCGGTCGTTCTGCCAGCCGGGCAGATCGCTCCACTGCGCGGCCACCCAGCGCGACTGTTCGCGCAAGATGATTTCCGGCGCCGGCGCCGCCGCCGGCACCGCGGGGGCGCCGGCACCTGCTCCGCTTGCGTCTCCGGCGGGCCGGGCGGCGCGGTGCTGCAAGCTGTCAGCGCGCCTAGAATCGCCGCCGTCATCAGCCATGCGCGCCACAGGCGTGCGAGACTCGATACGATGTGGATCATTCTGCTCGAAGCGCTGGCCGCCGCGTGCCTGCTGGTGCTGATCGTCTGGTGGACGATGTTCTCCGGCCGCAAGAAGGGCGAGCGCCACGACGACGACCCGGCATGAGACAGCCGCGGGGCCGCCCCAAGGTCAATGCCGGAATGCGCAGCACAGAGTGACACCTGTGAGCCCGGCCGCCAGCCCGGCGGACGGCACTGCAATCAGACGACACCGCGTTGTTCAATGCAGTGCCGAAGCCATCGTCAGGCCGAATTCGGGCACGTCGGCATCGAACGGCCGTGCCTCTTCGGTCATGCAGAAGAAAGTGCCCCGCATCGTGCCCTGCGGCGTCGAGAGCTGAGTCCAGCTGGTGTAGTCGAAGCTTTCGCCCGGCTTCAGCACCGGTTGATGGCCGACCACGGCCAGCCCGCGCACCTCCTCGACATGGTTGTTGGCGTCGGTGATGATCCAGTGCCTGGCGACCAGTTGCGCGGTCACGTCGCCGCTGTTGCGGATCGTCACCGTGTAGGCGAAGGCATAGCGCTGCGCCGCCGGGTCGGATTGCTCGGGCAAGATGGCGAACGGCAACGGTGCAGGTGAATTCGGGCTTGGCCATGGACGGATTCTAGGCGCCGCCCCCGCCGGTTCATGCCGGCTTCTAGAATCGGCCGATGACCGCAACCGAACAAGCCGTCCGGACCGCGAGGCGCCGGCAGCACCCTTGCACCGCATCGCCCCCAGCCTGCTGTCGGCCGACTTCGCCCGCCTCGGCGACGAGGTCGAAGGCGGTGATTGCCGCCGGCGCCGACTGGATCCATTTCGACGTGATGGACAACCATTACGTGCCGAATCTGACGTTCGGCCCGATGGTCTGCGAGGCGCTGCGCAGCCACGCGGTGAGCGCAGACGGCGCCAGGGTGCCGATCGATGTGCACCTGATGGTGCAGCCGGTCGATGCGCTGGCGCAGGCCTTTTGCCGCGCCGGGGCCGATCTGGTCAGCTTTCATCCCGACGCCTCCGCGCATGTCGATCGCAGCCTGCAGGCGATCAAGGCCGAGGGTTGTCTGGCCGGCCTGGTCTTCAACCCGGCAACGCCGCTCGATGTGCTGGACTGGGTGATCGACAAGGTCGACCTGGTGCTGATCATGAGTGTCAACCCCGGTTTCGGCGGCCAGAGTTTCATCGAATCGTCGCTGCGTCAAGCTGGCGCAGGCGCGGCGGCGAATCGATGCCCATCGTGCGCAAACCGGCCGCGAGATCCGGCTCGAAATCGATGGCGGCGTGAAGGTCGACAACATCCGGCGTATTGCCGATGCTGGCGCCGACACCTTTGTGGCCGGCAGCGCGATCTTCGGCCAGCCCGATTACGCCCACGTGATCGCCGCGATGCGCAGCGAGCTGGCGCGGTGAAGGGCGGCGTCGACCCGGCGATCCGGGCTGCCATCGTCGACCTCGACGGCACGATGGTCGATACCGTCGGCGATTTCGCGGTCGCGCATGGCGGCAGTGCTCGATGGACTGTCGCTGCCGGCCGTCGAGCGCGCATTCATCGCGCGCACGGTCGGCAAAGGGCTCCGAGCATCTGATCCGCAGCACGCTCGCCCAAGTCGGCGCCAGTGCAGCGCTCTACGACGCAGGCCTGGGCGGCCTACCAGGACCACTACCGCCGCGTCAACGGCCAGCATTCCGCGGTTTATCCAGGCGTGTTCGAAGGACTCGAGCGGCTTCGCAACCAGGGCTGGGCGCTGGCCTGCCTGACCAACAAGCCGACCGAGTTTGCCGAGCAACTGTTGCAGGCCAAGGGCCTGCGTTCGAAATTTTCAGTGGTCTTCGGCGGCGACGCCTTTGCGCGCAAGAAGCCCGATCCGCTGCCGCTGCTGAAAACCTGCGAGGCGCTGCACGCTGCCGCCCACACGCTGATGATCGGCGACAGCAGCAACGATGCCCGTGCAGCGCGCGCGGCCGGTTGCCCGGTGTGGCTGGTCAGGCTACAACCATGGCGAACCGGTCGAGGTCGATTGCGACGGCATCGTCGACGCGTTGCCGCTCGTTGAGCGGCGCCGGCGTGCCTGGCCTGCTACACTTTTTGGATGTTCACCGCCCGCAAGCACGACAGCAGGTCGCCCGACCGGGAGCCTGGCCCTGGCGCAGCCTCGCTCGCGCCTGAGCTGCCGCGCTCGCATGCCTCGCCGAGCCGCCGCCCGTGCGCCGATGCGGCTTCCCGATCCGCGTCCGCCGCTCGGCAACGACTTTCGCGATTTGCCTGTCGCGATCGCGGGAACGGAGGGCCCGAACGTGATCACCGAACTTGAATTCAAGAGCCTGGCGGCGCAGGGCCACAACCGCATCCCGCTGATCGCCGAGGCATTTGCCGATCTGGAAACGCCGCTGTCGCTGTACCTGAAGCTGGCCTACGGCAGCGGCGGCGGCAAGCACAGCTTTCTGCTCGAATCGGTGGTCGGCGGCGAGCGCTTCGGCCGCTATTCGTTCATCGGCCTGCCGGCGCGCACGCTGCTGCGCTCGACCGGGTTTCGCACCGAAGTCGTCACCGACGGCGAGGTGGTCGAAACCGACGACGGCAACCCGCTCGATTTCATCGCGCGCTATCAGCAGCGATTCAAGGTGGCGCTGCGCCCCGGCTTGCCGCGATTCTGCGGCGGCCTGGCCGGCTATTTCGGCTACGACGCGGTGCGTTGCATCGAGCCCAGGCTGGCCGCGACGCAAAAGAGCGGCGGCATCGATACGCCCGACATCATGCTGCTGCAGTGCGAAGAACTGGCGGTGATCGACAACCTGTCGGGCCGGCTGTACCTGATCGTCTATGCCGATCCGCAGCAGTCCGAATCCTTCTTCAATGCCAAGCGGCGGCTGGCCGAACTCGGCGACAAGCTGAAATACAGCGTCACCGCGCCGGCGGTCAAGCGCGGCCAGTCGCACAAGGTCGAGCGCGAATTCGCCAAGGCCGACTATCTGGCAGCGGTGCTGAAGGCCAAGGAATATCATCGCCGCCGGCGACATGATGCAGGTGCAGATCGGCCAGCGCCTGAAGAAGCGCTATACCGAAAGCCCGCTCAGCCTTTATCGCGCGTTGCGCTCGCTGAACCCGTCGCCGTACATGTATTTCTACGACATGGGCGACTTCCAGATCGTCGGCGCGTCGCCTGAGATCCTGGTTCGCCATGAGCAGACGGCCGCAGGCGACAAGGTGACGATCCGCCCGCTGGCCGGTACCCGCCCGCGCGGCGCGACACCTGAGCAGGACAAGCTGCTCGAAACCGAATTGCGCGCCGATCCGAAGGAGCGCGCCGAGCACCTGATGCTGATCGACCTGGCGCGCAACGATATCGGCCGCATCGCGCAGACCGGCAGCGTCAAGGTGACCGAAGCCTTCGCCATCGAACGCTATTCGCATGTGATGCACATCGTCAGCAATGTCGAAGGTCTGCTGAAGCCTGGCACCACCAACCTCGACGTATTGCGCGCCACCTTCCCGGCGGGCACGCTTGAGCGGCGCGCCCAAGGTGCGCGCGATGGAGATCATCGACGAGCTCGAACCGGTCAAGCGCGGGATCTACGGCGGCGCCTGCGGCTACCTCAGTTTTGCCGGCGACATGGATGTGGCCATCGCGATCCGCACCGGCATCGTCAAGGACCAGACGCTTTACGTGCAGGCCGCGGCCGGTGTGGTTGCCGACTCGGTGCCTGAACTCGAGTGGAAAGAGACCGAGGCCAAGGCGCGCGCCTTGATACGGGCTGCGGAGCTGGTCGAAGAAGGGTTTTGAGGGCGCGGTGCCGGCCTTCTATCGCCGACACCGGCAGCCGGGGCGGGCAGCGGTAAGTAAGCATTGCGGCTCGCTAACGCCTTGCGCCCAATCATGGCTGAGGGTGTCAATCACCACGGATCGTAGGTGCCGATATTCCACAAATGGCCCTCCAAGTCTCGACAGCTGAACCCGCGCCCGCCATAGTCTTCGTCCTTGATTTCAATCTCGATCGTCGCTCCGGCGTCTTTTGCTCGCCGGTATACCAAGTCAGCATCCGACACGATGAGATACGGGCTTTGCGTTTCCCTGCCGCCTATTTCGTCCGGCTGTCTGGTGAGGCGACCGAATTCGTCCTCGGCTCTGGAAACGGACCCCAGCATGATCATCCCATTGCCGAAACTGAGTTGCGCATGGGCAATCGTGCCGTCGTCGTTGGGAACGACAAGCTGTTTCTCGAAGCCGAAGACCAGGCAGAGCCATTCGATGGCCTTCGGCGCGTCGCGGTAGCGCAGACAAGGAACGACGGTGCTGCGGGTGTCCTTCGCCGTATTCGACATATGGAATCCTCCTGGAATGTGCTTCGGAAATTGTCGCTGTTGAGCAACTTTTATCAAGTCGTCGGGTTGCCTCACCGATGGCAAGTTACGCCGCGGTAGCGATTTCGTCATAGCCTTTGCCGACAAACTGGACAAGGCAGATCCCGTGCCCGAACGGATCGGCCAAGATCGCGAGCTTTCCCCAGCTGTTTGTGCGGATCTCGTGCTCCAGGACGGCGCCCGCACTGACCGCAACATCGACCGCACGCTCGATGTCGTCGACGACGACATCCAGATGAACCGGTGTCCAGTGCCTGCCGTAGTTGCGAACCTGGTTCGTGGCACTCGCTGGCTGGCTACCTTCTTGTTTGTGCAGGAGGTAGATCGGAACGGCCGCGCCCAGGAGCTCGACCCCGTCGTGACCGAATCGGCGGCCCACCTTCAACTGGAATGCGGTCGTATAAAAGCGCGTGGCGCTTGCGAGGTTGTCGACGTCGATATTGATCAGCAGCTGCATGGCACGGGATCCAGTTGCGACGACGCTCCAGAGTTCAATGGCGTGAGCCCTGGCGACTGCGACAGGATCCGGGGATTCGCGTCTGGATGGGCATGGCTCAGCTTGCGTGGCGACGGTCGATGGTTCGGATTGGAATGCTACGGCCAACCGCTGTTTGCGGGCCAGCCAGCCATAATGCGGGCATGTCTGCGCTTTGTCCGATCAGATTGGCACTCGTTCTTCGGCGTTGGCGCAAGCCAACACGCTGATCAACACCACGCGCCCCTGCGCCGGGCGCATCAAGCTCCCCAGGCCCGCCGCCCCGGCCGTGCCAGCGGCCGGCCCCACCGGTAGCCAACCGGGGGTGTTGCAGAGGCACCCGCGCATTCAACAGGATGGAACGCAATGCTGCTGATGATCGACAACTACGACAGCTTCACCTTCAATCTGGTGCAATATTTCGGTGAGCTGGGCGAAGACGTCCGCGTTTTCCGCAACGACGAAATCACGCTCGACGGCATCGCCGGACTGAGGCCCGAACAATTGGTGCTGTCGCCTGGGCCGTGTTCGCCGGCGGAAGCCGGAATCTGCGTGGCGGCGATCAATCATTTCATCGGCAAGTTGCCGATCCTCGGCGTCTGCCTGGGTCACCAGAGCATTGGCGCAGCACTCGGTGGCAAGGTCATCCGGGCGCAGGTGCAGATGCATGGCAAGGCCAGTGAGGTTTCGCACGATGGCAAAGGCATTTACGCCGGCCTGCCCGATCGTTTCAGCGTGATCCGTTACCACTCGCTGGCGATCGACAAGTGCAGCCTGCCGTCCGAGCTGGAAATTACCTCGACCACCGCCGATGGCGAGATCATGGGGGTCCGCCACAGCCGCCTCGCGGGCGGCAAGACGCCGCTCGAAGGTGTGCAGTTTCATCCCGAATCGATCCTCACCGAACATGGCCACGCGATGCTGAAGAATTTTCTGGATTTGTCCAGGCTCGCTGCATGAGCCGCGTCATCGATCTGCGCAGCGATACCGTGACCCGGCCGATGCCGGCGATGCGGGCGGCCATCGCCGAAGCCGATGTCGGCGACGATGTCTTCGGCGACGATCCTGCGGTCAATGCTTTGCAAAGCCGGATCGCCGGGTTGCTCGGCAAGCAGGCCGCGCTGTTTGTTCCCACCGGCACGCAAAGCAACCTCTGCGCACTGATGGCGCATTGCCAGCGCGGCGACGAATATCTGGTCGGCCAGATGGCGCATACCTATCGATGGGAGGCGGGCGGCGCGGCCGTGCTCGGCAGCATTCAGCCGCAGCCGATCACCCAGGCGTCGGATGGAACCATGGCGCTTGCCGAGATCGACGCGCAGATCAAGCCAGACGACTCCCATTTCGCGCGCACCCGCCTGCTGGCACTGGAAAACACCTGGAGCGGCAAGCTGCTGCCGCAGTCCTATGTCGAAGAGGCCTGCGAGCTGGCCCATCGGCGCGGCCTGGCAACTCACCTCGACGGCGCACGCTTGTTCAATGCGGCGGTTGCCAGTGGCGCCGATGCGTTGGCGCAGGCCGGGCGGTTGAGTGCGCCGTTCGACAGCGTGTCCGTGTGTTTCAGCAAAGGGCTCGGCGCGCCGGTCGGGTCGGCTCTGTGCGGCTCGGCCGAACTGATCGCGCGGGCGTTCAGGATCCGCAAGATGCTCGGTGGCGGCATGCGGCAGGCCGGTGTTCTCGCCGCAGCGGCGTCGTATGCGCTCGATCATCATGTCGATCGGCTGGCCGACGATCACGCTCAACGCCCGCCGCCTGGCCGACGGCCTGGCCGATCTGCCGGGCGTGACGGTCGACGCGCCACAGACCAACATGGTGTTCATCGATCTGCAGCCAGCGCGTGCCGACGGCATCGTCGATCGCCTGCGCGACGCTGGCCTGTTGTGCACCGGGCTTTACCGGCTGCGTCTGGTGACCCATCTCGACGTGTCGAGTGACGATATCGAGCAGGCGATCCGGATCCTGCGCAAGACCCTGTAGGAATTCACCATGCCGATCACCGATAGCGAAGCGCTGACCCGCATCATCGACCACCGCGAAATCTTCCATGACGAGATGCTGGCGATCGTTCGCCGCATCATGAGTGGCGAGATGTCGCCGGTGATGATGGCGGCGATGCTGGTCGGCCTGCGCGTCAAGAAGGAAACGATCGGCGAAATCACCGCCGCCGCGCAGGTGATGCGTGAGTTTTCAACCAAGGTCGAGGTGGCCGACCGAAGCCACCTGGTCGATATCGTCGGCACCGGCGGCGACGGTTCGCACACCTTCAACATCTCGACCTGCAGCATGTTTGTCGCGGCGGCAGCCGGCGCTCGGGTCAGCAAACACGGCAACCGCAGCGTGTCCAGCAAATCGGGCAGTGCCGACGTGCTGGAGGCGCTTGGCGTCGCATTGACCTTGTCGCCGGCGGCCATTTCGCAATGTATTGCCGATACCGGCATCGGCTTCATGTTTGCGCCAGCCCACCATCCGGCGATGAAAAATGTCGCGCCGGTGCGCAGGGAGCTCGGCATCCGCACCATCTTCAATATCCTCGGCCCGCTGACCAATCCGGCTGATGCGCCGAATATCCTGATGGGCGTTTTCCACCCTGATCTGGTCGGCATCCAGGTCCGCGCGCTGCAGCGGCTGGGCGCCGAACATGCGGTGGTGGTTTATGGCCGCGACGGCATGGACGAGGTGTCGCTCGGCGCGGCCACGATGGTGGGTGAATTCAAGAATGGCTCGATCAGCGAATACGAGATCCATCCTGAAGATTTCGGCCTGACGATGGCCAGCAACCGCACGCTGCGTGTCGAGACGCCTGCCGAATCGAAGGCCATGCTGCTTGACGTGCTGAACGATGAGCCGGGTGCGCCGCGCGATATCGTGCTGCTCAATGCCGGTGTGGCGCTGTACGCAGCCAATGTTGCGCAAACGATGGCTGAAGGCGTCGATCTGGCTGGCAAGGCGCTGGCCAGCGGCGCGGCCAAGGCCAAGCTGGCGCAGTTTGTCGAGCGCAGCCAGGCGCTTGCGGTGGCCCGATGAGCGACATCCTCGAGCGCATCGTTGCGGTCAAGCGCGACGAGATCGATTCGGCGCGCCGCGCTCGCGATCTGGCATCGCTGCGCCGCGATGCCGAAGCGCACCGCTGGATTGCGCGATTTTGTCGCCGCGCATGCAGACCCGGTTGGGCGGCGGGCAGGCGGCGGTCATTGCCGAAATCAAGAAGGCCAGCCCGAGCAAGGGCATGCTTGCGCGCCGATTTCAAACCGGCCGAGATTGCCGCGAGTTATGCGGCGGGTGGCGCAGCTTGCCTCAGCGTGCTTGACCGACGAGCAGTTTTTTCAGGGTTCGGCGCAGTATCTGCGGGATGCCCGCGCATGCTTGCGCGCTGCCCGTGATCCGCAAGGATTTTCTGATCGATCCGTACCAGGTCTACGAGGCGCGCGCGATGGGTGCCGACTGCATCCTGCTGATCGTCGCCTGCCTTGACCAGGGGCTGATGATCGAACTCGAGCAGCAGGCGAGCGAACTCGGCATGGCGGTGCTGGTCGAAGCGCACGACGGCGCCGAACTCGAGCGCGCGCTGCGCCTGCAGACGCCATTGATCGGCATCAACAACCGCAACCTGCGCAGTTTCGAGGTCGATCTGGCGACCACCCTTGGATTTGCGCGCCGCGGTGCCGGCCGATCGCATGCTGGTCACCGAAAGCGGCATCCTCGCGGCAGCCGATGTGGCGCGCATGCGCCGCGCCGGCGTCGACGCCTTTCTGGTCGGCGAGGCCTTCATGCGCGCCGCCGACCCCGGCGCGGCGCTGGCCGAGCTGTTTGCATGACGCCCGGCCGAGCGTCCGGATGTGCTGCCGTCGGTGCATTGCCAGCCCAGCCCCTGGGCGACGCTGGCATTCGTCTTCATCTGCCCGGGCCGTTTCGAGGCCAGCCGCGGCTATCCCGTGCGCGGCCGGCACCGGCGCCAATCTGGCGCGGGTGCTGGTCGAGCTGAATCGGCGCGTGCCGCCATCTTCCCGTCGCCGCGATCGCAGCGCCTATGTGATCACCAATGCCTGGGCTCGGTGTCGAATATCCGGCCTTGACCGGGCGATCGGTGCCGACCGAGGCCGAAGTGCTGGCGCCGGACAATCTGGCGCGGCTGGCTGCCGAAGTCGCGTCGGTCGATCGGGTCATCGCCTGTGGCGCGCAGGCGCATGCGGCGCTGCGGGCGATTGCTCGCGGCGGCCCGGCCTCGCAGTCGCCTATGCGACGGCCATCTGAGCCAGCGCTCGGTCAACATGATTGCCGGCGGCAGCAACACGGCCGAGCGGATCGCGCGCTGGGTCGGATCTGGTGCTGGATCAGTGGCCGGACGCAGCGCGGCGGGATGCCCGGGCGCCAGCAAAACCCGTCTGCTGTGCTATAGTCGCTGGCTCACCGGAGGGGTGCCCGAGTGGCTAAAGGGGGCAGACTGTAAATCTGTTGGCTTACGCCTACGCTGGTTCGAATCCAGCCTCCTCCACCAGTGAGACCGAGTGGCGTCCGCAGGCGGTGCGGACGGGTCCAGGAGCAGGCTTCAAAGCGGGAGTAGTTCAATGGTAGAACTCCAGCCTTCCAAGCTGATCACGCGGGTTCGATTCCCGTCTCCCGCTCCAGTCTGTCCGGTTTGCTTGTCGGATTGAAGTTTGAAGTGATTGTCGTCAGAGGCATGCGTGAACTTCGGTTTCCATGCCTGTGTCGACCATCAGGTTGAATGCCCATGTGGCTCAGTGGTAGAGCACTCCCTTGGTAAGGGAGAGGTCGCGCGTTCGATCCGCGCCATGGGCACCACGTATCTAGCAGCAATGTATTAACTGTTCAACTCTCGTATTCGAGGAGAGAAAAATGGCAAAAGGCAAATTCGAGCGGACCAAGCCGCACGTGAACGTGGGCACGATCGGTCACGTCGACCACGGCAAGACGACGCTGACGGCGGCGATCACGACGGTGCTGGCGGCCAAGTTCGGCGGCGAGGCCAAGGGCTACGACCAGATCGACGCAGCGCCGGAAGAAAAGGCGCGCGGCATCACGATCAACACCGCGCACGTCGAGTACGAGACCGCGAACCGCCACTACGCGCACGTCGACTGCCCCGGGCACGCCGACTATGTGAAGAACATGATCACCGGCGCGGCGCAGATGGACGGCGCGATCCTGGTGTGCTCGGCCGCTGACGGCCCGATGCCGCAAACGCGCGAGCACATCCTGCTGGCGCGCCAGGTCGGCGTGCCGTACATCATCGTGTTCCTGAACAAGTGCGACATGGTCGACGACGCCGAGCTGCTCGAGCTGGTCGAGATGGAAGTGCGCGAGCTGCTCGACAAGTACGACTTCCCGGGCGACACCACCCCGATCATCCACGGCAGCGCCAAGCTGGCGATGGAAGGCGACAAGGGCGAGCTGGGCGAGCAGGCGCATCATGAAGCTGGCCGAAGCGCTGGACAGCTACATCCCGCAGCCCGAGCGTGCGATCGACGGCGCGTTCCTGATGCCGGTCGAAGACGTGTTCTCGATCTCCGGTCGCGGCACGGTGGTCACCGGCCGGGTCGAGCGCGGCATCATCAAGGTCGGCGAGGAAATCGAGATCGTCGGCATCACGACGACGCAGAAGACCACCTGCACCGGCGTGGAGATGTTCCGCAAGCTGCTCGACCAGGGCCAGGCGGGCGACAACGTGGGCATCCTGCTGCGCGGCACCAAGCGTGAAGACGTGCAGCGCGGCCAGGTGCTGTGCAAGCCGGGTTCGGTCAAGCCGCACACCCACTTCACGGCCGAGATCTACGTGCTGAGCAAGGAAGAGGGCGGCCGTCACACGCCGTTCTTCAACAACTACCGGCCGCAGTTCTACTTCCGCACCACCGACGTGACCGGTGCGGTCGAGCTGCCGAAGGACAAGGAGATGGTGATGCCGGGCGACAACGTCAGCATCACGGTCAAGCTGATCAACCCGATCGCGATGGAAGAAGGCCTGCGCTTCGCCATCCGTGAAGGCGGCCGCACCGTCGGTGCCGGCGTCGTCGCGAAGATCATGGAGTAACGAGTCGAACAGGGCATAGATAGTCAGGCTGCAGGGGCGTAGCTCAATTGGCAGAGCGCTGGTCTCCAAAACCAGAGGTTGGGGGTTCGATGCCCTCCGCCCCTGCCACACGGTGCCAAATTAAGGAATTTCCATA
>CAWJLY010000001.1:0-1134145 GCA_963843805.1 uncultured beta proteobacterium | reverse complement strand
CAGACTGATCGTCCCGCTCATTCCCCGGCCCGCAGCGCACACCGTGCATGCGGGCTTTGCCGCTGCAGTGAATTGAAAACAAGCCCTCTTCGAACCGCGCAGCGGACCTAGAAGCCAACCTGAACCCCATGTCGAATCCTTCCGTCGAAACCGTTTCCACCGGCGCTGACAAAGCCAAGATGGCTGCTGCTGCCGCCCTCGTGGTGGGCGCTGTGGTCGCTTTCTACGTGCTCGGCAAACAAGACCTGTGGCTGCGCATCGGCGCGCTGCTGGTGCTGATGGTGATCGCGGTAGCGGTGTTTTTTACCTCCGAGCCGGGCAAGCAGCTGGTGGCTTACGGCCGCGACTCGATCAAGGAGGCGCGCAAGGTCGTCTGGCCGACACGCAAGGAAGCATTGCAGATGACGGGCTATGTATTTGCCTTCGTCGTTGTGATGGCGATTTTTCTCTGGTTGACCGACAAGACGCTGGAATGGGTGCTGTATGACCTGGTGTTGGGTTGGAAGCGTTGAGGATCGAGAAAACGATGAGCGACCCGAATGAAAATCTGGCGAACCTGGTGACAGGTGACGCCGCAGCCGAGACGGCTTCGCCGATGGATCCCGCCGCGTCGCGGCCGAATCTGCGTTGGTATGTTGTGCATGCCTATTCAGGCATGGAGAAGGCGGTCGAGCGCAATTTGCGCGAGCGTATCGACCGCTCGGGCATGCAGGACAAGTTCGGCCGCATCCTGGTGCCGATGGAAGAAGTCGTCGAGCTGAAAAACGGCAAGAAGACGGTCACCGAGCGGCGCTTCTTCCCGGGCTACGTGCTGGTCGAGATGGAGATGGCCGACGACAGTTGGCACCTCGTCAAACACACCGGCAAGGTGACCGGTTTTGTGGGCGGCGCGAAAAATCGCCCCTCACCGATCTCCGACGCCGAGGTGGCGAAGATCGTCAACCAGATGCAGGAAGGTGTCGAGAAGCCACGGCCGAAGGTCGAGTGGTCGGTTGGCGAGATGGTGCGCGTCAAGGAGGGCCCGTTCACCGATTTCAACGGCGCGGTGGAAGACGTGAACTACGAGAAGTCGAAGGTCAAGGTCTCGGTGACGATTTTTGGCCGTGCCACCGGTGTCGAACTCGATTTCGCGCAGGTCGAGAAGGTTTGACGGCGTTTCGTTGAGAGTCGTCAGCGAATGATTTCAAGCCCGACCAGGGCTGGTTTCGATCACTCGATCGGCACCATCTGGTCCGTAGCCGGGAACGACGTGATGTTCCCAAGAGGAGCCGGGGTAACCAGTCCTTCGGCGTTTGCACTCAGGATCCGCGGCTGAATTTGCGGAATCCCTCAATCGAAAGTTGATAGCAAAATGGCAAAGAAAATAGTCGGCTTCATCAAACTGCAGGTTCCTGCAGGTAAAGCCAACCCCTCGCCGCCGATCGGCCCGGCCCTCGGCCAGCGCGGCTTGAACATCATGGAGTTCTGCAAGGCGTTCAACGCACAGACCTCGAGCATGGAGCCCGGTCTGGTGCTGCCGGTGGTGATCACCGCCTTCGCCGACAAGTCGTTCACCTTCATCCTGAAGACGCCGCCGGCAACCGTGCTGATCAAGAAGGCGCTGAAGCTCGAGAAGGGCTCGCCGACGCCGAACTCGCAGAAGGTCGCCAAGATGACCCGGGCGCAGATCGAAGAGATCGCCAAGACCAAGATGAAAGACCTGAGCGCCGCCGATCTGGACGCCGCCGTGCGCACGATCGCCGGCTCAGCCCGCTCGATGGGCGTCACCGTTGAAGGGGTGATCTGATCATGGCCAAACTGAGCAAACGCCAGAAGGCAATCGCCGGCAAGGTCGAGTCGACCAAGCTGTATGCGCTGGATAACGCGCTCGTGCTCGTCAAGGAGTGCGCCAGCGCCAAGTTCGATGAATCGATCGACGTGGCGGTGCAACTCGGCATCGACGCGAAGAAGTCCGACCAGGTCGTGCGTGGTGCTGTCGTGATGCCCAACGGCACCGGCAAGACCAAGCGCGTCGCGGTGTTCGCGCAAGGCGCCAAGGCCGAAGAAGCCAAGGCTGCTGGCGCCGATATCGTCGGCATGGAAGATCTGGCCGAGCAGATCAAGGCCGGCGTGATGAACTTCGATGTCGTGATCGCCTCGCCTGACACCATGCGGGTGGTCGGAACGCTCGGCCAGATTCTCGGCCCGCGCGGCCTGATGCCGAACCCGAAGGTCGGCACCGTGACGCCCGATGTCGCACAGGCCGTGCGCAATGCGAAGGCCGGTCAGGTGCAGTTCCGCGTCGACAAGGCCGGCATCGTGCACGGCACGATCGGTCGGCGGTCGTTCGACAACGACAAGCTGATGGGCAACCTGCGCGCGCTGATCGAAGCCTTGACGAAGGCCAAACCGGCCACCAGCAAAGGTATCTATCTGCGCAAGGTGGCGGTGTCGTCGACGATGGGTGTCGGCGCCCGTGTCGATATCGCATCGATCAACGCCCAACAGGCGCAGAGCTGACCGCTGGGGATGAGTTGTTCGGCGGCGCGAGTCTGGCGCCGCCGGGTTGAAGAGTTTGGTGGGTTGTCGTTTCCGCGAGGGGCGGCAGGTCATCCAAGACCGCTGGTGCCGACCGCGAGGTCGGCTTAATCGCCAGCGCAGATGGCGGTCCCGCCGTGAAGGATTGAGTTGTTCCTGATCGGATGGTCGCTGAAACGTGGCGTGTGGGGCGGTTGTCAAACCAAACCACACAGATGTGAGGAGTAGACCTTGAGTCTCAACCGCAACGAAAAGCAGACCGTGGTGACGGATGTGGCAGCCCAGGCGGCTCGCTCGCAGACGCTCGCGCTGGCTGAATACCGTGGCCTCACCGTGGCTCATCTGGATACGTTGCGCCGTACGGCGCGCGACAACGGCGTTTATCTTCACGTGCTGAAGAATTCGCTGGCTCGTCGCGCGGTGGCCGGTACTCCGTTCGAGGTGGCCTCGGAGAGCATGGTCGGCCCGCTGATCTATGGTTTTTCCGAAGATGCTGTCGCCGCGGCAAAAGTCCTCTCGGACTTCGCCAAGGGCAACGACAAGCTGATCCTGAAGGGTGGCGCCTATGCGGGCAAGTCCCTGACTGCCGATGGCGTCAAATCCCTGGCGGCGATCCCGACCAAGGAAGTGCTGCTGTCCCAGTTGCTCGGCCTGATGATGAGCCCGGTCTCGCGCATCGCGCGGGTACTGGCGGCATTGGCCGAACAACGCGGCGAAGGCAGCACCCCGGCACCCGAGGCTCCGGTTGGCGATGCGCCGACCGACGAGCCCAAGGTCGGCGATCCGCCTGCCGGGGAAACCCCCGCCGGCGACGCACCGCCAGCCGAGGCACCGGCATCCGCCTGATCGATCAAACATTCTTCGAACATTCAAATATCTAGGAAATCAAAATGGCATTCGATAAAGACGCATTCCTGAGCGCACTCGACAGCATGTCGGTGATGGACCTCAATGACCTGGTCAAGGCCATCGAAGAAAAATTCGGCGTTTCCGCCGCTGCGATGTCGGCCCCGGCCGGCGCTGGCGGCGGTGCCGCCGCAGCGGTGGTTGAAGAGCAGACCGAATTCAACGTCATGCTGCTCGAGGCTGGTGCCAACAAGGTGTCGGTCATCAAGGCGGTTCGCGAGTTGACCGGCCTGGGCTTGAAAGAAGCCAAGGACGTCGTCGACGGCGCACCGAAGGCCGTGAAGGAAGCTGTTTCCAAGGCCGACGCCGACGCGGCGTTGAAGAAGTTGCTCGACGCTGGCGCCAAGGCCGAGATCAAGTAATTGGCAGCGTTGCGATGGGCCGGGCGCCGATGGCTCCTGGCCCTTCGTGTTTGTCCGGACAGCGTTTTCTGATGGAATTTGACTGTCCCGTCTTCCGACGGTTGTCTTCGTGATAACCCTAGGAGAGCACCTGGAAACCCCTTGACCTGAGAATCGAGGGTTTCCAAGTGTTCTCTGATCCGACTGCAGAGAACCAGGTTTGGTCGGACTCCGGTGCAATGCCGGGGTTGTCCGCCAGCGGTTGGTAGTGGCCAGCCACCAAGCTTCGAGCACCAGACTCCAGGTCGACTGCGGGCCGCCCCGTGTCGATTGCTGCCCCTTGCGGGGAAGCGAGGTTCGCCTGCGAACCTTGGGAGTTGCTCGATCCGACAGTCGCCGACGGGATTGAGGCCAGGGCCGGGCCGATTCCCTGAGATGGAGTGAGAAATCACCTATGGCGCAACAAACAACCCCCTACACCTACACCGAGCGCAAGCGGATTCGCAAGAGCTTCGGCAAACGTGAGAGCGTTCTCAATGTTCCCTATCTGCTGACGATGCAGAAGGAGTCGTACGTCGCATTTTTGCAAAAAGACGTACCACCACAAAAACGAAAGCCGGAGGGGTTGCAAGCCGCCTTCCTGTCGGCGTTCCCGATTGTTTCGCACAACGGGTTCGTCGAGATGAAGTTCATCGAATTCAACATGGCCAAGCCCGCGTTCGATACGCGGGAGTGCCGCCAGCGTGGCCTGACCTATGCCGCCGCCGTGCGCGCCAAGTTGCAGATGATCATCTATGACCGCGAGTCGCCGCAGGCGAAGACGGTCAAGGAGATCAAGGAGCAAGAGGTCTACATGGGCGAGGTGCCCCTGATGACCGACTACGGCTCGTTCATCGTCAACGGCACCGAACGCGTCATCGTGTCGCAGCTGCACCGCTCGCCGGGCGTGTTCTTCGAGCACGACAAGGGCAAGACCCACAGCTCGGGCAAACTGCTGTTTTCGGCGCGGATCATCCCCTACCGTGGTTCGTGGCTCGATTTCGAGTTCGATCCGAAGGACGCGCTCTATTTCCGCGTCGACCGCCGTCGCAAGATGCCGGTGACGATTCTGCTGAAGGCGATCGGGCTCAATCCCGAGCAGATCCTGGCGCATTTCTTCGTCTTCGACAATTTCCGTCTGATGGATTCGGGTGCACAACTCGAATTCGTTGCCGACCGGCTGCGCGGCGAAATCGCCCGCTTCGACATCACCGACAAGAACGGCAATGTCATCGTCGAAAAAGACAAACGCATCACCGCGCGCCACACGCGCACGATCGAACAGTCGGAAACCCAATTCATCAGCGTGCCGGAAGACTTTCTGGCCGGGCGCATGCTGGCGCGCAATATCGTCGACGAGGACACCGGTGAAATCCTCGCCAAGGCCAATGACGAACTGACCGAAGCGCTGCTGAAGAAGCTGCGCGTCGCCGGCGTCAAGGAGTTCCAGGCGTTGTATACCAACGAACTCGACGAAGGCGCCTACATCTCGCAGACGCTCGCCGCCGACGAAACCGCCGACCAGCTGGCTGCGCGCGTGGCCATCTACCGAATGATGCGGCCCGGCGAGCCGCCGACCGAGGATGCGGTCGAGGCGCTGTTCAACCGCCTCTTCTACAACGCCGACACCTATGACCTGTCACGGGTCGGACGGATGAAGTTCAATGCCCGGGTCGGGCGCGACATGCCTGAAGGCCCGATGACCCTGAGCAATGACGACATCCTCGATGTCGTCAAGATCCTGGTCGAGTTGCGCAACGGTCGCGGTGAAGTCGATGACATCGATCACCTCGGCAACCGCCGCGTGCGTTGTGTCGGCGAACTGGCCGAAAACCAGTACCGCTCGGGTCTGGCGCGGATCGAGAAGGCCGTCAAGGAGCGTCTCGGCCAGGCCGAGACCGAAGCGCTGATGCCGCACGACCTGATCAACTCGCAAGCCGATCTCGGCTGCGTTGAAGGAGTTTTTCGGTGCGTCGCAGCTGTCGCAGTTCATGGACCAGACCAATCCGCTGTCGGAGATCACGCACAAGCGTCGCGTCTCCGCACTGGGCCCGGGTGGTCTGACACGCGAGCGTGCCGGCTTCGAAGTGCGCGACGTGCACCCGACGCACTACGGCCGGGTCTGCCCGATCGAGACGCCGGAAGGCCCGAACATCGGCCTGATCAACTCGCTGGCGTTGTATGCCCAGCTGAATGAATACGGCTTCCTCGAAACGCCGTATCGCCGGGTCGAGAACGGCCAGGTGACGATGACCATCGATTACCTGTCGGCGATCGAGGAAGGCAAATACGTCATCGCCCAGGCCAGCGCCACGCTGGACGAAAACGGCAAGCTGATCGACGAGCTGGTCAGCGCCCGCGACAACGGCGAGTCGATCCTGACGATGGCCGAGCGGATCCAGTACATGGACGTGGCGCCGACGCAGATCGTGTCGGTGGCTGCATCGCTGGTGCCGTTCCTCGAGCACGACGACGCCAACCGCGCGCTGATGGGCGCCAACATGCAGCGCCAGGCCGTGCCGACATTGCGCCCTGAAAAGGCGCTGGTCGGTACCGGCGTCGAACGGGTTGCCGCAAAAGACAGCGGCACCGTCGTTGCGGCCCGCCGTGGCGGCGTGGTCGACTATGTCGATACCAACCGCATCGTGATCCGGGTCAACGACAAGGAAACGGTCGCCGGTGAAGTCGGCGTCGACATCTACAACCTGATCAAGTACCAGCGTTCGAACCAGAACACCAACATCCACCAGCGCCCGATCGTCAAGCGTGGCGACACCGTTTCGGCCGAAGACATCATCGCCGATGGCGCGTCGACCGATCTGGGTGAACTGGCGCTCGGCCAGAACATGCTGGTCGCTTTCATGCCGTGGAACGGCTACAACTTCGAAGATTCGATCCTGATCTCCGAACGCGTCGTTGCCGAAGACCGCTATACCTCGATCCACATCGAGGAACTGGTGGTGATGGCGCGTGACACCAAGCTGGGCTCGGAAGAAATCACCCGCGACATCCCGAACCTGAGCGAGCAGCAATTGGCCCGCCTCGATGAGTCGGGCATCGTCTACGTCGGCGCCGAAGTCAACCCGGGCGACACGCTGGTCGGCAAGGTCACGCCGAAGGGCGAGACCACGCTGACACCGGAAGAGAAGCTGCTGCGCGCGATCTTCGGCGAGAAGGCGTCCGACGTGAAGGACACCTCGCTGCGTGTCGACCAGGGCACCAACGGCACCGTGATCGATGTGCAGGTCTTCACCCGTGAAGGCATCGTGCGCGACAAGCGCGCCCAGCAGATCATCGACGACGAACTGAAGCGCTTCCGCCTCGACCTGAACGACCAGCTGCGAATCGTCGAGGCCGACGCCTTCGACCGGATCGAGAAGCTGCTGATCGGCAAGGCCGCCAATGGCGGCCCGCAGAAGATCGCCAAGGGCACGGTGATCGACAAGGCCTATCTGGTCGGCGTCGACAAATACCACTGGTTCGATATCCGCCCGGCCGAGGACGATGTTGCCAACCAGCTGGAGTCGATCAAGAACTCGCTCGAGCAGACCCGTCACAGCTTCGACCTGGCTTTCGAAGAAAAGCGCAAGAAGCTGACGCAAGGCGACGAGTTGCCGGCTGGCGTGCTGAAGATGGTCAAGGTCTATCTGGCCGTCAAGCGCCGCCTGCAGCCGGGCGACAAGATGGCCGGCCGTCACGGCAACAAGGGTGTTGTCTCGAAGATCGTTCCGGTCGAAGACATGCCCTACATGGCCGACGGCACGCCGTGCGACATCGTGCTCAATCCGCTGGGCGTGCCGTCGCGGATGAACGTCGGGCAGGTGCTCGAAGTTCACCTCGGCTGGGCTGGCAAAGGGCATCGGCCAGCGCATCGGCAACATGCTGCAGGAACACGCAAAGACGTCCGAGCTGCGCAAGTTCCTCGACGAGCTGTACAACAAGTCGGGCGGCAAGACCGAGCGCCTGGACAACCTGAGCGACGACGAACATCGTCGAGATGGCAAGCAATCTGGTCAAGGGTGTGCCGTTCGCCACGCCGGTATTCGACGGCGCTGCGGAAGAGGAAATCCGCGGCATGCTGAAGCTGGCCTACCCGGACGACATCGCCAAGGCTGAAGGGCCTGACCGCCACGCGCACCCAGGCCACGCTGCACGACGGTCGTACCGGCGATGCATTCGAGCGCCCGGTGACGGTCGGCTACATGCATGTGCTGAAGCTGCACCACCTGGTCGACGACAAGATGCACGCCCGCTCGACCGGCCCGTACTGCTTGGTCACGCAGCAACCGCTGGGCGGCAAGGCGCAGTTCGGTGGCCAGCGTTTCGGCGAGATGGAAGTCTGGGCGCTGGAAGCCTACGGCGCGAGCTACGTGCTGCAGGAGATGCTGACCGTCAAGTCCGACGACGTGAACGGGCGCACCAAGGTGTACGAGTCCATCGTCAAAGGCGAACACGCGATCGAGGCCGGCATGCCGGAATCGTTCAACGTGCTGGTCAAGGAAATCCGATCGCTCGGCATCGACATCGAACTGGAACGGAATTGACGGGCCAAAGACGTGCCATGCGGCGTTGGTCGGTCGGTTGCATAGCGCGGCTATGCGGCCCTCCCGCCCGCCTTGCCTGGCGCGCCTTTGATCCCGTCACTTCTCGTTCCAGTTGCGTCACGAATTCTTTTAGGAGAAACCCATGAAGGGCCTACTCGACCTTTTCAAGCAATTCACCCCCGATGAGCATTTCGATGCCATCAAGATCGGCCTGGCGTCGCCGGAGAAAATCCGCAGCTGGTCGTTCGGTGAAGTCAAGAAGCCGGAAACCATCAACTACCGGACCTTCAAGCCCGAGCGTGATGGCCTGTTCTGCGCCAAGATCTTCGGTCCGATCAAGGACTACGAATGCCTGTGCGGCAAATACAAGCGCCTCAAGCACCGTGGCGTGATCTGCGAGAAGTGCGGCGTCGAAGTCACGCAGACCAAGGTGCGCCGTGACCGCATGGGTCACATCGACCTGGCCGCACCCTGCGCGCACATCTGGTTCCTGAAGTCGCTGCCATCGCGTCTGGGCCTGGTGCTCGACATGACGCTGCGCGACATCGAGCGTGTGCTGTATTTCGAAGCCTATGTGGTGGTCGATCCGGGCATGACGCCGCTGAAGAAATTCAGCATCATGACCGAGGACGATTACGACGCCAAGCGCACCGAATTCGGCGACGAGTTCATCGCGCTGATGGGCGCCGAAGGTGTCAAGAAGCTGCTCGAGGAAATCGACCTCGACATCGAGATCGAGAAGTTGCGCGGTGACATGACCGGCTCGGAGCTGAAGGTCAAGAAGAACTCCAAGCGCCTGAAGGTGATGGAAGCCTTCAAGAAGTCGGGCATCAAGCCGCAGTGGATGGTGATGGATGTGTTGCCGGTGCTGCCACCGGACCTGCGTCCGCTGGTGCCGCTGGACGGCGGCCGCTTTGCGACCTCCGACCTGAACGACCTGTACCGCCGCGTCATCAACCGCAACAACCGGCTGGCACGTCTGCTCGAGTTGAAGGCGCCTGAGATCATCGTGCGCAACGAAAAGCGCATGTTGCAGGAAGCCGTCGACTCGTTGTTGGACAACGGTCGTCGCGGCAAGGCCATGACCGGCGCCAACAAGCGTGCGCTGAAATCGCTGGCCGACATGATCAAGGGCAAGAGCGGCCGTTTCCGCCAGAACTTGCTCGGCAAGCGCGTCGACTATTCAGGCCGTTCGGTGATCGTGGTCGGCCCGACGCTCAAATTGCATCAGTGCGGCCTGCCCAAGCTGATGGCGCTCGAGCTGTTCAAGCCGTTCATCTTCTCGCGTCTGGAGGCGATGGGCATCGCCACCACCATCAAGGCGGCAAAGAAGGAAGTCGAATCCGGCACGCCGGTGGTCTGGGACATCCTCGAGGAAGTCATCAAGGAACACCCGATCATGCTGAACCGTGCGCCAACGCTGCACCGGCTCGGCATCCAGGCTTTCGAGCCGGTGCTGATCGAAGGCAAGGCGATCCAGCTGCATCCGCTCGTCTGTTCGGCCTTCAACGCCGACTTCGACGGTGACCAGATGGCGGTCCACGTGCCGCTGTCGATCGAGGCGCAGATGGAAGCGCGCACGCTGATGCTGGCGTCCAACAACATCCTGTTCCCGGCCAACGGCGAGCCGTCGATCGTGCCGTCGCAGGACGTCGTGCTGGGTTTGTATTACGCAACCCGTGACCGCATCAATGCCCGCGGCGAAGGCATCATCTTCTCCGACGTGGCCGAGGTGCACCGCGCGCTCGACAACGCCGAAGTTGAAATCACCGCGAAGATCAGCGTGCGGCTGACCGAATTCACCAAGGGTGCCGATGGCGAGTTCGTGCCGAGTACCAAACTGGTCGATACGACCGTCGGACGGGCGCTGCTGTCGGAGATCCTGCCGAAGGGGTTGCCGTTCAGCAACATCAACAAGGCGCTGAAGAAGAAGGAAATTTCGCGCCTGATCAACACCTCGTTCCGCAAGTGCGGTCTGAAGGAAACCGTGGTGTTCGCCGACAAGCTGCTGCAAAGTGGCTTCCGGCTCGCCACCCGTGCCGGCATCTCGATCGCCATCGACGACATGCTGGTGCCGAAGGAAAAGCCGGGCCTGATCGAACGCGCCGAGAAAGAAGTCAAGGAAATCGAGCAGCAGTACGTCTCGGGTCTGGTGACGTCCGGTGAGCGCTACAACAAGGTGGTCGACATCTGGGGCAAGACCGGCGACGAAGTCGGCAAGGTCATGATGAGCCAGCTGTCCAAGCAGAAGACGATCGACCGCCACGGCAAGGAAGTCGACCAGGAGTCGTTCAACTCGATCTACATGATGGCCGACTCGGGTGCGCGTGGCTCTGCCGCGCAGATCCGTCAGCTGGCCGGCATGCGAGGCCTGATGGCCAAGCCTGACGGCTCGATCATCGAGACACCGATCACCGCGAACTTCCGCGAGGGCCTGAACGTCCTTCAGTACTTCATTTCGACCCATGGCGCTCGGAAAGGCCTGGCCGACACGGCGCTGAAAACCGCCAACTCGGGTTACCTGACGCGCCGCCTGGTCGACGTGACACAGGATCTGGTCGTCATCGAAGACGATTGCGGAACCCAGAACGGCATGGCGATGCGTGCGCTGGTCGAAGGTGGTGAAGTCATCGAAAGCCTGCGCGACCGCATCCTCGGACGCGTCACCGCGATCGAGGTGCAGCATCCCGAGACCCAGCAGACGTTGCTGCAGGGTGGCACGCTGCTCGATGAAGAGTTGCTCGACATGCTCGAGGCTGCGGGTACCGACGAAGTCAAGGTCCGCACGGCATTGACCTGCGACACCCGCTTCGGCATCTGCGCCAAGTGCTACGGCCGTGACTTGGGCCGTGGCGGCTTGATCAACGTGGGTGAGGCGATCGGTGTGATTGCCGCCCAGTCGATCGGCGAGCCGGGCACCCAGCTGACCATGCGTACCTTCCACATCGGTGGTGCGGCGTCGCGTGCGGCGGTGGCATCGAGTGTCGATGCCAAGTCGGACGGTCTGATCGGCTTCAACGCGACCATGCGTTATGTGACCAACAGCAAGGGCGATCTGGTGGTGATTTCGCGCTCCGGTGAAATCCTCATCTCCGACCAGCACGGCCGCGAGCGCGAGCGTCACAAGCTGCCTTACGGCGCCTTGCTGGCGATCAAGCCCGACCAGCAGGTCAAGGCCGGCACCGTGCTGGCCAACTGGGATCCGCTGACCCGCCCGATCATCACCGAGTTCGCCGGCAAGGCGAAGTTCGAGAATGTCGAGGAAGGTGTCACCGTGGCCAAGCAGGTCGACGAGGTCACCGGCCTGTCGACGCTGGTGGTGATCGACTCGAAGCGCCGCGGCGTTGCCAAGGTGGTTCGTCCGCAGGTCAAGCTGCTCGATCCGGCCGGCAACGAAGTCAAGATCCCCGGCACCGATCACTCGGTGACGATCGGCTTCCCGGTCGGCTCGCTGGTGCAGATTCGCGACGGGCAGGACCTGTTCCCTGGCGAGGTGCTGGCGCGTATTCCGGTCGAAGGCCAGAAGACGCGCGACATCACCGGTGGTTTGCCGCGGGTTGCCGAACTGTTCGAGGCGCGTACGCCGAAGGACAAGGGCACGCTGGCCGAAATCACCGGCACGGTGTCGTTCGGCAAGGAGACCAAGGGCAAGGTACGGCTGCAGATCACCGATCCGGAAGGCACGGTCTACGAAGAACTGGTGCCGAAGGAAAAGAACATCGTGGTCCACGAGGGCCAGGTGGTCAACAAGGGCGAGAACATCGTCGACGGACCGGCCGATCCGCAGGACATCCTGCGCCTGCTGGGCATCGAGGATCTGGCGCGCTACATCGTCGACGAGGTGCAGGACGTCTATCGCCTGCAGGGCGTGAAGATCAACGACAAGCACATCGAGGTGATCGTTCGCCAGATGCTGCGCCGCGTGCAGATCGTCAACGCCGGCGACACCCACTACATCGTGGGTGAACAGGTCGAACGTTCGGAGTTGCTCGGGACCAACGACAAGATGGTGGCTGCCGGCAAGATGACCGCGACCCATGCGGACGTGTTGCTCGGCATCACCAAGGCGTCGCTGTCGACCGACAGCTTCATCTCGGCCGCTTCGTTCCAGGAAACCACGCGGGTATTGACCGAAGCCGCGATCATGGGCAAACGCGACGAGTTGCGTGGTCTGAAGGAAAACGTCATCGTCGGCCGGCTGATTCCCGCGGGTACCGGCATGGCATTCCACCAGGCGCGCAAGGCCAAGGAAGAGATGGACGACGCCGAGCGCCGTGCGATTGCGCAGCAGGAAGCCGAAGAGTTGGCCGCTGCGCAGATGGCCGCGGTCGATGCGGCGGGTGCCGATATCAACGAATAGGCAAAGGCCTGTCGGTCAATCAAAGGGCGACTTCGGTCGCCCTTTTTCAATCTGGCGCGCTCGGCAAGCTCCAGCGCGCCGGCGTGATGATCTCCAGACCTGACCGGCGAGCCTCAGCCGCCAGGTGCAAGACAGCCCGGTCGCGGCTGAGCAGCCACCGGGCTCCGCACTGCAGGGCCAGATCGATGAACGGCTGATCGTCCGGGTCACTGCAACGGCATCGAATCGAGGCGCAGTGCACCGTCGACGTGCGGGTGCCGATCTCGCGCATCTCGGCGTGGCGACGCCACGTCTGCGCGATCGATGCGCGATCAGGCTGGCGCGACGCCCCGACGCCGCGGTTGACGACCTCGTCAAATTCTTCGCGCATGCCGGCTGCCGCCGTCCACCGGACAAGCCTCTGTTCGATCGCCGAGGCGACGGCATGACAAGCAGGGTCGCGGAAGACCAGCCAATCCAGCACGACGTTGGTGTCGAGGACGATGACAGGTACGGACAAGACGTGCACCGGGGAATTGACGGACGAGAGCAAGCTGCTTGCGCGGGATGATCAACCCGAATATAATCGAGGGCTTTTCGACGCATTTTGCTGCGCTCTCGTGGGCGTTTGGTTCGCTTTTGCAGGCGTATTCAAGCGGCCCGCCAGGAAAGTTGCGCACAGAGCCAATAGCTGGCGTCGGGCCTACCTCGAAGTGGGGGCGCTCGAAACAATCGTCGATCGGGTCATTGAAAGCGGGACTGCGCAGTGAGGCGCCCCGGTTTTTCAAGGATGTGACTTCAAACGGGAACAAGTTACAAATGCCAACCATCAACCAGCTCGTGCGTCACGGTCGCGAGACCGAGATCACGAAATCGAAATCTCCCGCCATGCAGGGTGGACCCCAGCGTCGCGGGGTGTGCACGCGCGTGTACACCACGACTCCGAAAAAGCCGAACTCGGCGCTGCGCAAGGTCGCCAAGGTGCGCCTGACCAACGGATTCGAAGTCATTTCCTACATCGGCGGCGAGGGCCACAACCTGCAAGAGCACAGTGTGGTGCTGGTCCGCGGTGGCCGGGTCAAGGACTTGCCGGGTGTGCGTTATCACATCGTGCGCGGTTCGCTTGACCTGCAAGGCGTCAAGGATCGCAAGCAGTCGCGGTCGAAGTACGGCGCCAAGCGCCCGAAAAAAGCCTAAGACCCGGCGCAAGCCGGACGTTTCGGCAGGCCTTCGGCCTTGTCGAGTAAGTGGGTGGCCCCAGATGTCGGTGGTGCCCGAGGCGAAGGCAGAAAGCCGTCGCCAACTGAAGCAAAAGGAAGAGTGAAATGCCACGTCGTCGCGAAGTCCCCAAACGGGAAATCCTGCCTGATCCCAAATTCGGTTCAGTCGATCTGTCCAAATTCATGAACGTGATCATGGAGTCGGGCAAGAAGGCGGTTGCCGAGCGCATCATTTATGGTGCCCTCGAACAAGTCGAGAAGAAGGCCGGCAAGGATCCGATGGAAGTGTTCACCATTGCGCTGAACAACATCAAGCCGATGGTCGAAGTCAAGTCACGCCGCGTCGGCGGAGCGAACTACCAGGTTCCCGTGGAAGTTCGCCCCGTCCGTCGCGTCGCGCTGGCGATGCGTTGGCTGAAGGAATCGGCGCGCAAGCGCGGCGAGAAGTCGATGGCGCAACGCTTGGCCAATGAACTGCTCGAAGCGGTCGAAGGCCGAGGCGGCGCGATGAAAAAGCGCGACGAAGTCCACCGCATGGCCGAAGCCAACCGGGCGTTCTCGCACTTCCGCTTCTGATTTTCTGGTTTTTTCGGCCGCCCAAGGGTTAATACCAACCCCGGGCGGCCCTTCGTATTGGAGTTTCACCATGGCTCGCAAGACCCCCATCGAGCGCTACCGCAACATCGGTATCTCGGCGCACATCGACGCTGGCAAAACCACGACGACCGAGCGCATCCTTTTCTACACCGGCGTGAACCACAAGATCGGCGAAGTGCACGATGGCGCTGCGACGATGGACTGGATGGAGCAGGAGCAGGAGCGTGGCATCACGATTACTTCGGCTGCGACCACCTGCTTCTGGAAGGGCATGGAGCTTGGTTTCCCCGAGCACCGCATCAACATCATCGACACCCCCGGACACGTCGACTTCACGATCGAAGTCGAACGCTCGATGCGGGTGCTCGACGGCGCCTGCATGGTTTATTGCGCGGTCGGCGGCGTCCAGCCGCAGTCGGAAACCGTTTGGCGTCAGGCGAACAAGTACAAGGTGCCCCGCCTCGCGTTCGTCAACAAGATGGACCGCACCGGTGCCAACTTCTACAAGGTCTATGACCAGATGAAGGTGCGCCTGATGGCGAACCCGGTGCCCATCGTCATTCCCATTGGCGCCGAAGAAGGCTTCACCGGCGTGATCGACCTCATCAAGATGAAAGCGATCATCTGGGACGAGGCTTCACAGGGCATGAAGTTCGACTACCGAGACATCCCGGGCGATCTGGTCGAAGAAGCCAAGAAATGGCGCGAGAACATGCTCGAGGCTGCGGCGGAGTCGTCTGAGGAGTTGATGAACAAGTACCTGGAAGAGGGCGACCTCACCGAGGACGAGATCAAGAGCGGCATCCGTACACGCACCATCGCGGCTGAAATTCAGCCGATGTTCTGTGGCTCTGCGTTCAAGAACAAGGGCGTGCAGCGCATGCTCGACGGCGTGGTCGACTTCATGCCGTCGCCGGCCGATATCCCGCCGGTGCCGGGCACCGACGACGACGACAAGCCGGTTGTGCGCGAACGTACCGACGAAGCGAAATTCGCCGCATTGGCCTTCAAGCTGATGACCGACCCGTATGTCGGCCAGCTCACGTTCGTGCGCGTCTATTCGGGCGTGCTGAAGTCGGGCGACTCGGTCTACAACCCGATCCGTGGCAAGAAAGAGCGCATTGGCCGCATCTTGCAGATGCACGCCAACCAGCGTGAAGAGATCAAGGAAATTCTGGCCGGCGACATCGCCGCCTGCGTGGGCCTGAAGGATGTGACCACGGGCGAAACCCTGTGCGATCCGAGTGCCATCATCACGCTGGAAAAGATGATCTTCCCGGAACCGGTGATTTCGCAAGCGGTCGAGCCGAAGACCAAGCCCGATCAGGAAAAGATGGGCATCGCGCTGGGCCGCCTGGCTCAGGAAGACCCGTCGTTCCGCGTCAAGACCGACGAGGAATCGGGCCAGACCATCATCTCGGGCATGGGCGAGTTGCACCTCGAAATCATCGTCGATCGCATGAAGCGTGAATTCGGCGTCGAGGCCAACGTCGGCAAGCCGCAGGTCGCCTACCGCGAAACCATCCGCAAGCCGGTGCAGGACATCGAAGGCAAGTTTGTCCGCCAGTCCGGCGGCAAGGGCCAGTATGGCCACGTGGTGTTGAAGATCGAGCCGCAGGAGCCGGGCACGGGCTTCGAGTTCGTGGATGCGACCAAAGGTGGCGTGGTGCCGAAGGAGTTCATCCCGGCAGTGCGCAAGGGCGTGGAAGATTCGTTGCCTGCTGGCGTGCTGGCGGGCTATCCGGTGGTCGATGTGAAAGTCACCCTGACCTTCGGCTCGTACCATGAGGTCGACTCGAACGAAAACGCGTTCAAGATGGCCGCGTCGCTTGGTTTCAAGGACGGTTGCCGCAAGGCCTCGCCGGTGATTCTTGAGCCGATGATGGCGGTTGAAGTCGAAACCCCCGAAGACTATGCCGGCAGCGTGATGGGCGATCTGTCGTCACGCCGCGGCATGGTTCAAGGCATGGACGACATGCCGGGCGGCGGCAAGGTCATCAAGGCCGAGGTGCCGCTGTCGGAGATGTTCGGTTATTCGACGACGCTGCGCTCGATGTCGCAAGGCCGCGCCACCTACACGATGGAGTTCAAGCACTATTCGGAAGCGCCCAAAAACGTCGCCGACGCAATCATCACCTCGCGGGGCAAATAAACCCTTCGTCTGTTCACCATCAAGCAGCCGCCACGGTTCCGGCTCTGCCGGGCCGGCGGCGGCGCCCCCTTGAGGGAGAGCCGCGTAAGCCGCTCCGGGGGTGGGACATCAGGACATCAGATGGTCTTTGGCGCCACGCAAAACGTGGTTGGCTTGCTGCCCGTGGCGGGCCAGGGCCGGAAACCTTAAACAGGCACGGGCAACAGTTCTTTTTGGAGTTGAAAAATGGCAAAAGGCAAATTCGAGCGAACCAAGCCACACGTCAACGTGGGCACGATCGGCCACGTCGACCACGGCAAGACGACGCTGACCGCGGCGATCACCACCGTGCTGGCATCCAAGTTCGGTGGCGAGGCCAAGGGCTACGACCAGATCGATGCAGCGCCTGAAGAGAAGGCTCGCGGCATCACGATCAACACCGCACACGTCGAGTACGAAACCGCAAACCGGCACTATGCCCACGTCGACTGCCCCGGGCACGCCGACTATGTGAAGAACATGATCACCGGTGCTGCGCAGATGGACGGCGCGATCCTGGTGTGCTCGGCCGCTGACGGCCCGATGCCGCAAACGCGTGAGCACATCCTGCTGGCGCGCCAGGTCGGTGTGCCGTACATCATCGTGTTCCTGAACAAGTGCGACATGGTCGACGACGCCGAGCTGCTCGAGCTGGTCGAGATGGAAGTGCGCGAGCTGCTCGACAAGTACGACTTCCCGGGCGACACCACCCCGATCATCCACGGCAGCGCCAAGCTGGCGATGGAAGGCGACAAGGGCGAGCTGGGCGAGCTGGCGATCATGAAGCTGGCCGAAGCACTCGACACCTATATTCCGCAGCCCGAGCGCGCGATCGACGGCGCCTTCCTGATGCCGGTCGAAGACGTCTTCTCGATCTCCGGTCGCGGCACGGTGGTGACCGGCCGGGTCGAGCGTGGCATCGTCAAGGTCGGCGAGGAAATCGAGATCGTCGGCATCACGACGACGCAGAAGACCACCTGCACCGGCGTGGAGATGTTCCGCAAGCTGCTCGATCAGGGCCAGGCGGGCGACAACGTCGGCATCCTGCTGCGCGGCACCAAGCGTGAAGACGTGCAGCGCGGCCAGGTGTTGTGCAAGCCGGGTTCGGTCAAGCCGCATACCCACTTCACGGCCGAGATCTATGTGCTGAGCAAGGAAGAGGGTGGCCGTCATACGCCGTTCTTCAACAACTACCGGCCGCAGTTCTACTTCCGCACGACCGACGTGACCGGCGCGGTCGAGCTGCCGAAGGACAAGGAGATGGTGATGCCGGGCGACAACGTGAGCATCACGGTCAAGCTGATCAACCCGATCGCGATGGAAGAAGGCCTGCGCTTCGCCATTCGTGAAGGCGGCCGCACCGTCGGTGCCGGCGTCGTTGCGAAGATCATGGAGTAATCGCCATGTCAACCAAACAAAAGATCCGCATCCGCCTGAAAGCCTTCGATTACAAGTTGATCGACCAATCAGCACTTGAAATCGTCGAGACCGCGAAACGCACCGGCGCCATCGTCAAGGGCCCGGTGCCTTTGCCGACTCGCATGCAGCGCTTCGACATCCTGCGTTCGCCGCACGTCAACAAGACGTCGCGCGACCAGTTCGAGATCCGTACCCACCAGCGCCTGATGGACATCGTCGACCCCACCGACAAGACCGTCGACGCGTTGATGAAGCTCGATCTCCCTGCCGGCGTCGACGTAGAAATCAAACTTCAGTAACGGCCCCCCAGTCGCTGCGCTCCTGCCCCCAAGGGGCTGAGCCCGGACACGGAACGTCCTGAGGACGTTTCGTGCCTGGCGAAGAGTCGGGCCTCCGGCCCGACGCGGCCTGCAAGGCCCGCCTGGCGGACCGGCAAAGCCGGCTCCGCGGGCGTTGCTTGAATGGGCAAGGCGCTTCGCGCTTGCGGTGGTGACTTCAAGGAAGTTTTGAGCGACGGGCGACCGTCGCTCGAGTCGTTTCGGCGCCAAGGGTTGGCAGATCTTTTTCCAGCTGCTATACTCGCAGGCTTTTCCGCAAACGCGTACCCAGGTGCGTGGATTGCAAATCATCAGCCCGGCCAATCGATGTCGGGTCCTAGAAACAAAGGCTCTCTTGCAGAGGCTGGAGAAAAACCATGACGACCACGAATCCGGGCGAGCGCCTGGGATTGTTGGGCCGCAAGGTGGGCATGATGCGCATCTTCACGGACGATGGCGACGCCATTCCCGTGACCGTGCTCGATGTGTCGAACAACCGAGTGGCTCAAGTCAAGACGGCCGAGATCGACGGCTATGCCGCGATCCAGGTGGCATTCGGCGAGCGCAAGGCCTCGCGTGTCAACAAGCCCTCGGCCGGACACTTTGCCAAGGCGGGTGTCGAAGCGGGTGAGATCCTGAAGGAATTCCGCGTGACCGCCGAGGTCGCTGCCGAATTCAAGGCCGGCTCGCAAGTCGGCGTCGGCTTGTTCGCGGTTGGCCAGATGGTCGACGTGCAGGGCACTTCGATCGGCAAGGGTTTCACGGGCACGATCAAGCGCCACAATTTCAAGTCGCAGCGCGCATCGCACGGCAACAGCCGGTCGCACAACGTGCCGGGTTCGATCTCGATGGCGCAGGATCCGGGCCGCGTCTTTCCGGGCAAGAAGATGTCCGGCCAGCGTGGCAATGTGACCAAGACGACGCAGAACCTCGACATCGTCCGCATCGACGAAGCGCGTCAGCTGATGCTGGTTCGCGGTGCCGTGCCAGGCGCGAAAAACGGCCACGTGGTCGTACGCCCGGCCATCAAGGCGAAGGCCGCCGTCGAGCCGAAAGGAGCCAACTGATGCAACTCGAGCTCCTCAATGATCAAGGGCAGTCGGCCTCGCAGGTCGATGCTCCCGATACCGTGTTCGGCCGCGAATACAACGAAGCGCTGGTCCACCAGGTCGTCGTTGCCTTCCAGGCCAATGCGCGCCAAGGCACCCGGGCTCAGCTCGACCGTGCCGAAGTCAAGCACTCGACGAAGAAGCCGTGGCGCCAGAAAGGCACCGGCCGCGCACGCGCCGGCATGACCTCGTCGCCGTTGTGGCGCGGAGGCGGCCGGATTTTTCCGAATCGCCCCGACGAAAACTTCACGCAGAAGGTCAACAAGAAGATGTATCGCGCCGGCATGGCTGCGATCCTCTCGCAGCTGGCCCGTGAAGGCCGCCTGGCGGTTGTCGACAGTTTCGGTGTCGATTCGCCGAAGACCAAGCAGTTGGCCGACAAGTTCAAGGCCATGGGTCTGGATTCGGTTCTGGTGATCGCCGACATGGTCGACGAAAACCTGTTTCTGGCCTCGCGCAACCTCGTCAACGTGTTGGTGGTCGAGCCGCGTTACGCGGATCCGCTGTCGCTGGTGCATTACAAGAAGGTGTTGGTGACCAAGGCCGCCATCGAGCAACTCAAGGAGATGCTGGCATGAGCACCACAGTCAAATTTGCTGAAAACCGTCTGGCTCAGGTGCTGGTCGCGCCAATCGTCTCCGAGAAGGGGACGATGACCGCCGAGAAGCACAACCAGGTGTTGTTCAAGGTTCTGCGCGACGCCACCAAACCCGAGATCAAGGCAGCCGTCGAGCTGCTGTTCAAGGTCGAGGTCGAGTCGGTACAAACCGTCGTTCAAAAGGGCAAGGCCAAGAAATTCGGCCGCTTCATGGGCCGCCGCGACCACGTCAAGAAGGCGTATGTCTCGCTGAAGGCTGGCCAGGAGCTCAACTTCGTCGGGGAGGGCGCGTAATGGCCGTCATCAAGATCAAACCAACCTCGCCAGGCCGTCGTGGCATGGTCAAGGTGGTGCATTCGCACCTGCACAAGGGCAAGCCGGAAGCATCGCTGCTCGAGCCGCAGATGCAGAATGCCGGCCGCAATCACAACGGCCACATCACGATTCGCCATCGCGGCGGTGGCCACAAGCACCACTACCGCGTGATCGATTTCATCCGCAACAAGGATTCGATCCCGGCGAAGGTCGAGCGCATCGAGTACGACCCGAACCGCACGGCGCACATCGCGCTGGTGTGTTATGCCGATGGCGAGCGCCGCTACATCATTGCCCCGCGCGGCCTCGATGTCGGCGCGACGATCATGAGCGGCGCCGAGGCGCCGATCAAGGCCGGCAACACGCTGCCGATCCGCAACATTCCGGTTGGCTCGACGATCCACTGCATCGAGATGTTGCCTGGCAAGGGCGCGCAGATCGCGCGTTCGGCCGGTGCGTCCGTCACGCTGCTGGCTCGCGAAGGCATCTACGCCCAGTTGCGCCTGCGCTCGGGTGAGGTTCGCAAGATCCACATCGATTGCCGGGCAACCATCGGCGAAGTGTCGAATGAAGAGCACAGCCTGCGCCAGTACGGCAAGGCCGGTGCGATCCGCTGGAAGGGCATTCGCCCGACGGTGCGTGGTGTCGCGATGAACCCGGTCGATCACCCGCACGGCGGCGGCGAAGGCCGGACCGGCGAGGGCCAGGTTCCGGTCTCGCCGTGGAACACGATGACCAAGGGTTATCGCACTCGCAGCAACAAGCGCACGCAGACGTTCATCGTCTCGCGTCGCAAGAAGTAAGGAAGGGGCGACAAGATGACCCGTTCACTGAAAAAAGGTCCGTTCGTCGACAACCACCTGCAAGCCAAGGTGGAAAAGGCGGTTGCGACCAAGGACAAGAAGCCGATCAAGACCTGGTCGCGCCGCTCGACCATCCTGCCCGATTTCATCGGCGTGACGATTGCCGTGCACAACGGCAAGCAGCATGTGCCGGTGTATGTCACCGACCAGATGGTTGGCCACAAGCTCGGTGAATTTGCGCTGACCCGCACGTTCAAGGGCCACCCGGCCGACAAGAAAGCCAAGAAATAAGGACGCACGATGGAAACCAATTCAATCGTACGCGGTGTTCGCCTGTCGGCTGACAAGGGCCGCATCGTTGCGGACATGGTCCGTGGCAAGAAGGTCGATCACGCACTGAACATCCTGGCATTCACGCCGAAGAAGGCTGCCGGCATCATCAAGAAATGCCTGGAGTCGGCGATTGCCAACGCCGAGCACAACGACGGTGCCGATATCGACGAGCTGAAGGTCAAGACGATCTTCGTCGAGCAGGGCGCAACACTGAAGCGTTTTTCCGCACGGGCCAAGGGCCGCGGCAACCGCATCAGCAAGCCGACCTGCCACATCTACGTCACCGTCGGCAACTAAGATGATGACGCCCCCACTCTCACTGCGTTCGCTGCCCCCCGAGGGGGCGCGTCAACGTCTTCGGACGGCCGTGCGCCGCTGACAAGGAAAACCATGGGACAAAAAATCCATCCGACCGGTTTCCGTCTGCCCGTGACGCGGAACTGGGCGTCGCGCTGGTATGCGAACAACCAGAACTTCGCCACGCATGCTGGCCGAAGACCTGAAGGTGCGCGAGTATCTGAAGGCACGCCTGAAAAGCGCGGCTGTTTCGCGCATCCTGATCGAGCGTCCGGCCAAGAATGCGCGCATCACGATCTTCTCGGCACGCCCGGGCGTCGTGATCGGCAAGAAGGGCGAGGACATCGAAAACCTGAAGGCCGAACTGACACGCCGGCTCGGCGTGCCGGTCGCGGTCAACATCGAGGAAGTGCGCAAGCCCGAAATCGATGCACAGCTGATCGCCGACAGCATCACCCAGCAGCTCGAGAAGCGGATCATGTTTCGTCGCGCGATGAAACGTGCGATGCAAAACGCGATGCGCCTGGGTGCGCAGGGCATCAAGATCATGTCGTCGGGCCGCCTCAACGGCATCGAGATCGCCCGCTGCGAGTGGTATCGCGAAGGCCGCGTGCCGCTTCATACCTTGAAGGCCGACATCGACTATGGCTTCTCCGAAGCCAAGACGACCTACGGCGTGATTGGCGTCAAGTGCTGGGTCTATCGCGGTGACCGGCTGGCCAATGGCGAATCGCCCGGCGTGACGAGCAAGAACGAGGGTGGCGAGGATGATCGCCGTCCGCGTCGCAATGCGCGTCCTGGTGCGCCTGCGGGACGTGGTCGTCCGGGCGGACCGTCCGGTGATCGATTCCCGCGTGCTGGCGGACCGACTTCAGAAGGCGCCGACAAACCGGCCGAATCGGCCGACGGCGCCCCACGTACGCCCGCTGTCAAGCGCGTGCGCAAGGCCGTGGCACCCGGTGCCACTGAGCCGCCCAAAGGAGAATAAAACATGATGCAACCCGCACGCAGGAAGTTCCGCAAGGAACAAAAGGGTCGCAACACCGGTGTCGCGACCCGTGGTGCCAATGTCTCGTTCGGCGATTTCGGCCTGAAGGCCACCGAACGCGGCCGTCTGACGGCACGCCAGATCGAAGCGGCTCGCCGTGCGATCTCGCGTCACGTCAAGCGCGGTGGCCGGATCTGGATCCGGATCTTCCCCGACAAACCCATTTCGCAAAAGCCTGCCGAGGTCCGCATGGGCAACGGCAAGGGCAACCCCGAGTACTACGTTGCCGAGATCCAGCCCGGCAAGGTGCTCTATGAAATCAACGGTGTCGCCGAAGAGCTGGCACGCGAAGCGTTCACACTGGCCGCAGCCAAGCTGCCGCTGAAGTGCACCTTCGTGTCGCGCCAGGTCGGCGCCTGAGGAGCATATTGATGAAAGCATCTGAACTCCGCGCCAAGGACATCGCGGGCCTCGACAAAGAGGTCAGCGATCTGCTGAAGGCCCACTTCGGCCTGCGCATGCAACGAGCCACGCAGCAATTGACCAACCACTCGCAGATGGGCAAGACGCGCCGCGATATCGCGCGCACCAAGACCATCCTGGCGCAGAAGAAGAAAGAAGAGGCTGCGAAATGAACAGTCAAGCCGTCGCCGAGACGAGCGCCGATGCGGCCGCACCGGCAGCCAAAAATACGCGCACACTGGTTGGCAAGGTTGTCAGCGACAAGCGCAACAAGACCGTCACGGTGCTGATCGAGCGCCGGACCAAGCATGAGCTGTACGGCAAGATCGTCGCGCGCTCCAGCAAGTACCACGCTCATGATGAAAAGGGCGAGTACAAGATGGGCGACATGGTCGAGATTGCCGAATGCCGGCCGATCTCCAAGACCAAGGCATGGGTTGTGACCAAGCTGGTCCAGGCCTCGCGCGAGGTCTGACAATAGTCGACGCAGGCATGTTGTCTGGCCTGCAACATCTCAGCCGACCTGCTGTTTGTGGTGGTCGGCTGTTTTCATTTGGCCGCCCGGCCATTGCATGAACTTTGAAGGAGCATGACATGTTGAAGATTGGTGACAAGCTGCCCGCCGCGACACTGCAGGAATTCGTCGAGGTCGAAGGCAACGGCTGTTCGGTCGGTCCGAACCCGGTTGATGTCTCCAAGGCCGCCAGCGGCAAGACGATTGCAATTTTCGCGTTGCCAGGGGCTTTCACGCCCACCTGCTCGGCGCAGCATGTGCCGAGCTACATGAAACACGCCGACGCCCTTCGTGCGGCCGGTGTCGATGAAGTCTGGTGCGTCTCGGTCAACGACGCGTTTGTGATGGGCGCCTGGGCGCGCGATCAGAAAACCGATGGCAAGGTTCGCATGATGGCCGACGGCAGTGCCGATTTCACCAAAGCCACCGGCCTCACTCTCGACCTCGGCGCACGCGGCATGGGAATGCGCTCACAGCGCTATTCGATGCTGGTGGTCGACGGCGTGGTCAAGAGCCTGAACATCGAGGCACCGGGCAAGTTCGAGGTCAGCAACGCCGAGACGATGCTGGAGCAGGCGAAGGCCAAGGGCTGATTACCCACCCCCGGAGCGGCTTTGCCGCTCCCCCTCAAGGGGGCAACACCAGCGGACCGGCGGAGCCGGATCCGCGGTGTTTGCTGGATCGGTCCGAGTGGCGCTTTGAACTGTTCTGGTGGGCACGTGCCAGGTTCTTGAGAAATTATCCGTCGGCTCTTGACGCATCGGCAAAACCAGTAGATAATCGACGACTTCGCTGAACATACGCGCCTGGCATGCAGTCAGGCAAACGGGTTCGGTTCCGCCCAAGCAGCGCCTGCGGCCAGCAAAGGTCAAAGGCACTGACGGGCCCAAGACTGATCGCGTGCAGGCTGCCTGGCGGCCACAGCAAACGGTTCAAGTTGGGGACATAGAACATGATTCAAATGCAGTCGCGGCTTCAGGTCGCGGACAACACCGGTGCCAAGTCCGTCATGTGCATCAAGGTGCTGGGCGGCTCCAGGCGCCGCTACGCCGGCATCGGCGACGTCATCAAGGTCAGCATCAAGGAAGCCGCGCCGCGTGGCCGCGTGAAGAAGGGCGAGGTCTACAGTGCCGTCGTCGTTCGCACCGCCAAAGGCGTTCGCCGCCAGGATGGCTCGCTGGTCAAGTTCGACGGCAACGCCGCTGTCCTGCTGAACGCCAAGCTCGAGCCGATCGGCACCCGCATCTTCGGCCCGGTGACGCGTGAACTGCGCACCGAGCGTTTCATGAAGATCGTCTCGCTGGCACCTGAAGTGCTTTGAACCCCGTTTAAAGGGCAGCCATGAACAAGATTCGCAAAGGCGACCAGGTCATTGTCCTGACCGGTCGCGACAAAGGCAAACGCGGCACCGTCGCGCAACGTGTCGATGACGATCACATCCTCGTCGAGGGTGTCAATACCGTCAAGAAGCACGTCAAGCCGAACCCGATGAAGGGCACCACCGGTGGTGTGGTCGACAAGACCATGCCGATCCACCAGTCGAACGTGGCGATCTACAACGCCGCCACGGGCAAGGCCGATCGCGTGGGCATCAAGCTGGGCGACGACGGCAAGAAGTCGCGCGTCTTCAAGTCCAGCGGCGACGCCATCAAGGCCTAAGGAGCGACCATGGCAGAACAAATCGTACCGCGCCTGTTGACCGTCTTCCGCGACAAGATCGCACCTGAGATGGTCGAGAAGTTTCACTACAAATCGGTGATGGAAGTCCCGCGCCTGACCAAGATCACGCTCAACATGGGTGTGAGCGAGGCGGTGTCGGACAAGAAGGTGATGGAGCATGCGGTCAGCGACATGACCAAGATTGCCGGCCAGAAGCCGGTCGTCACCAAGGCCAAGAAGGCGATTGCCGGCTTCAAGATTCGCGACCATGTGCCGATCGGCTGCATGGTCACGCTGCGCGGCGTTCGCATGTACGAGTTTCTCGACCGCTTCGTGACGATTGCGCTGCCGCGGGTTCGCGACTTTCGCGGTATTTCCGGTCGCGCGTTCGATGGCCGGGGCAATTACAACATCGGCGTCAAGGAACAGATCATTTTCCCGGAAGTCGATTACGACAAGGTGGATGCGCTGCGCGGTCTGAATATCAGCATCACGACGACCGCCAAGAATGACGACGAGGCCAAGGCCTTGCTCGCCGCATTCAAGTTTCCGTTCAAGAACTGAGGTGGTTCGTGGCTAAAGTTTCTCTCATTCAGCGTGAACTCAAGCGAGCCAACCTGGTCGCCAAGTACAAGAAGAAGTACGACGAGCTCAAGGGCACGGCCAACGATGCGAAGAAGTCGGACGAAGAGCGCTACGCCGCCCGTCTGGCGCTGCAGCAGTTGCCGCGCAATGCCTACCCGACGCGCCAGCGCAACCGCTGCGAGTTGACCGGTCGCCCGCGCGGCACGTTCCGCAAGTTCGGACTGGGCCGCAACAAGATTCGCGAATTGGCGTTCAAGGGTGACATCCCCGGCGTCATCAAGGCCAGCTGGTAAGCGGCACACGGGCCTGATCAGGAGATTTCCCTATGAGCATGAGTGATCCCATCGCCGATATGCTGACCCGCATCCGCAATGCGCAGATGGTCGACAAGACCACCGTTGCAATGCCGTCGTCGAAGCTGAAGGTGGCCATTGCCCAAGTCCTGAAGGACGAAGGCTATATCGACAACTTCGCTGTCAAGGGTGAGGCGGCCAAGCCGCAACTCGAGATCGCGTTGAAGTATTACGCCGGGCGTCCGGTGATCGAGCGCATCGAGCGCGTCAGCCGTCCCGGCTTGCGCATCTACAAGGGCCGCCACGACATCCCGAACGTGATGAACGGGCTCGGTGTGGCCATCGTGACAACGCCAAAAGGCGTGATGACCGATCGCAAGGCGCGCCAGGCCGGTATCGGCGGCGAAGTGCTTTGCTACGTCGCCTAAGAAAGGGAGCACAACAATGTCCCGCGTAGGAAAAATGCCAATCGCCGTGCCCAAGGGCGTCGACGTGGCGGTTACCGCAGATCAGATCAGTGTCAAGGGAGCGCTCGGCACGCAAGTGCATGCGGTCAATTCACTGGTCACCGTGAAAAACGAGAACGGCAGCCTTTTGTTTGCTCCAGCCAACGATTCGGTCGAGGCCAATGCGATGTCCGGCACGATGCGTGCGCTGGTCAACAACATGGTCAACGGGGTCAGCAAGGGTTTCGAGAAGAAGCTCAACCTGGTCGGCGTCGGCTTTCGGGCCCAGGCAGCAGGCAGCAAGCTGAATCTGCAGATCGGCTTCTCGCATCCGGTGGCCAAGGTCATGCCCGAAGGTGTGCAGGTGGCCTGTCCGACCCAGACTGAAATCGTGATCAAGGGTGCCGACCGGCAGGCCGTCGGCCAGGTTGCCGCCGAGATTCGCGCGTTGCGTCCGCCCGAGCCCTACAAAGGCAAGGGAATCCGGTACAGCGACGAAAAGGTCACGATCAAAGAGACCAAGAAGAAGTAAGGAGCGATGACATGTTGAACAAGAAGGATCAGCGTATCCGTCGCTCCCGCCAGACCCGTGCGCGGATTGCGATCCAGCGCTCGGCGCGGTTGACGGTGTTCCGCAGCAATCTGCACATTTATGCAACCGTGATTTCGGACGATGGCACACGCGTCGTTGCGACCGCATCGACCGCCGAAGCCGAGGTCCGCAAGGAGCTGGGCGCGGCCGGCAAAGGTGGCAACGTCGCCGCCGCCGCCTTGATCGGCAAACGGATCGCCGAAAAGGCGAAAGCCGCCGGCGTCGAGAAGGTGGCATTCGACCGTGCAGGCTTTGCCTATCACGGTCGTGTCAAGGCCCTGGCGGAAGCGGCTCGCGAAGCCGGCCTGCAGTTTTAAACGTCACGCGAACGCTCATCGAGCTGCTGCGCGACTCTGTTGCACCTAGCGACCAAGGATTTCGATAATGGCAAAGTTCCAACCCCGTGCACCGCAAGAAGGCAGTGACGACGGTCTGAAGGAAAAGATGATCGCGGTCAACCGCGTCACCAAGGTGGTCAAGGGCGGCCGGATTCTCGGCTTCGCCGCGTTGACCGTCGTCGGTGACGGCGACGGCAAGATCGGCATGGGCAAGGGCAAGGCCAAGGAAGTGCCGGTCGCGATCCAGAAGGCCATGGAAGCGGCGCGCCGCAACATGCACAAGGTTTCGCTGAAGAACGGCTCGATCCACCACAAGGTGACCGGTGAACACGGCGCCTCGCGGGTGCTGATGGCGCCGGCTCCGGCTGGTGCGGGCATCATCGCCGGCGGCCCGATGCGCGCTGTGTTCGAGGTGATGGGTGTGACCGACATCGTTGCGAAGAGCCTCGGCTCGACCAACCCCTACAACCTGGTTCGCGCCACGCTGGATGCCTTGAAGGCCACCAGCACGCCGGCCGAGATAGCCGCCAAGCGCGGCCTGACGGTCGAACAGATCGTCGGCTGAGCGTCTCAGGAGAAGCCCGAATGAGCGACAACAAGACTGACAACCCGACGCCGAAAGGCACCGTGACACTGAAGCTGGTGCGCAGTGTTGCCGGCACGCGTGAAACCCACCGGGCCACCGTGCGTGGCCTCGGCCTGCGCAAGCTGAACAGCGAATCGACGCTGGAAGATACCCCGGCCGTGCGCGGCATGATCAACAAGGTCTCGTACCTTGTGAAGGTGCTCTGATCCGCGTGATCAGCTGAAGATCTGGAGAAGAACATGGAATTGAACAGCATCAAGCCCGCCGTCGGGTCCAAGCGTGACCGTCGCCGCGTCGGCCGCGGCATCGGATCCGGCCTGGGCAAGACGGCCGGCCGTGGCCACAAGGGTCAGAAATCTCGTTCGGGCGGCTTTCACAAGGTCGGTTTCGAAGGCGGCCAGATGCCGCTGCAGCGCCGTCTGCCCAAGCGCGGCTTCAAGTCGACCACGCTCAAGTACAACGACGAAATCAGCCTGACCGATCTCGAGCGCCTGGCCGTCGATGAAGTCGATCTGCTGTCGCTGAAGCAGGCTGGCCTGGTTGGCCAGCTGATCAAGACGGTCAAGGTGATCAAGTCGGGTGAGTTGACCCGCGCAGTCTCCCTGAAGGGCGTCGGTGCAACGGCCGGTGCCAAGGCGGCAATCGAGGCCGCGGGCGGCAGCGTCGCCTGATAGAAGCGCAACGTACAAGCAGAACCAACCTCAGTGGCAACCAACGCAAATCAGCTGGCAAAAAGCGGAAAATTCGGTGATCTTCGTCGCCGTCTGATCTTCTTGTTGTTGGCGCTCGTCGTTTATCGCCTCGGTGCACACATTCCGGTTCCCGGGCATCGATCCGAACCAGTTGGCCGAGTTGTTCAAGAGCCAGTCTGGCGGCATCTTGAGCCTGTTCAACATGTTCTCAGGCGGAGCGTTGTCGCGCTTCACGGTATTTGCGCTGGGCATCATGCCGTATATCTCGGCGTCGATCATCATGCAGTTGATGACCTACGTGGTGCCGACGCTCGAGGCGATCAAGAAAGAAGGCGAGTCGGGCCGTCGCAAGATCACGCAGTACACCCGCTACGGCACACTGGGGCTGGCGCTGTTCCAGTCGCTGGGCATCGCGTTGGCGCTCGAAGGTTCGCAAGGTCTGGTGATTTCCCCGGGCTTCGGCTTTCGACTGACGGCGGTGGTGAGCCTGGTGGCGGGCACCATGTTCCTGATGTGGCTCGGCGAGCAGATCACCGAACGAGGTCTCGGCAACGGCATTTCGATCCTGATCTTCGGCGGCATCGTTGCCGGGCTGCCGGGGGCGATCGGCGGGATGATCTCGCTCATCAATACCGGGGCGATGAGCATCGTTGTCGCGATCGTGATCCTGGTGGTCATTGCTGCAGTGACCTACCTGGTGGTATTTGTCGAACGCGGTCAGCGCAAGATCCTGGTCAACTATGCCAAGCGGCAGGTCGGCAACAAGGTCTATGGTGGCCAGTCTTCGCACTTGCCGCTGAAGCTGAACATGTCGGGCGTGATCCCGCCGATCTTCGCCTCGTCGATCATCCTGTTGCCGGCAACCGCGGTGGGCTGGTTTGCCGCAGGTGACGGCTTCCGCTGGCTGCGTGACCTGGCAGCGCTGCTGTCGCCGGGGCAGCCGATCTACGTGATGTTGTACGCCGCGGCGATCATCTTCTTCTGCTTCTTCTACACCGCGCTGGTTTTCAACAGCCGCGAGACGGCTGACAACCTGAAGAAGAGCGGCGCCTTCATCCCGGGGATCCGTCCGGGGGACCAGACGGCACGCCATATCGACCGCATCTTGTCGCGGCTGACGCTGATCGGCGCGATCTACATCACCGGCGTGTGCCTGTTGCCCGAGTTTCTGGTCCTCAAGTACAACGTGCCGTTCTATTTCGGAGGCACCTCGCTGTTGATCATCGTCGTGGTGACGATGGACTTCTGGGCCCAGGTGCAGAGTTATGTGATGAGTCAGCAATACGAGTCGCTGTTGAAGAAAGCCAATTTCAAGGCGAGCTGATGAACGACGGGGTGCTCGCGCGCGGCACCTGTTTCTGGCGAAGATTGATAACCGGTCCGCGAGGACATTGGAGAAGAGCATGAAGGTTGCAGCATCGGTGAAGAAGATGTGCCGGCATTGCAAGGTAATCCGTCGCAAGGGTGTGGTTCGGGTTATCTGCACCGACCCGCGCCACAAGCAGCGCCAGGGTTGATCCTGACGACGACGAAGAATTGAGAGGACGTTTATGGCACGCATCGCTGGTATCAACATTCCGCCCCACAAACATGCGGAGATCGGCTTGACGTCGATCTACGGCATCGGACGGACCACCGCGCAGAAGATCTGCAACAACGCTGGCGTTCCGCTGGACCGCAAGATCAAGGATCTGACCGACGGCGACCTGGAAAAGATCCGGGAAGAAATCGGCCGCATGACGATCGAGGGCGATCTGCGCCGCGAGATGTCGATCAACATCAAGCGCCTGATGGACCTCGGCTGTTATCGTGGTTTCCGTCATCGCCGTGGTCTGCCGGTGCGTGGTCAACGTACCAAGACCAATGCACGTACCCGCAAGGGCCCGCGCAAATCCGGTGCACTGGTGAAGAAATGATCGCCGGCTTCGCAGCGATCTGATCGTCGATCCCGATCGCCGCGACGCCCACCGACGCCCCGTAGCAGAGAAAGTTTCAAATGGCAAAAGCACCCAATACCGCCGCCCAACGTGTCCGCAAGAAAGCCCGCAAGAATATTGCGGACGGCATCGCGCACGTGCATGCGTCGTTCAACAACACCATCATCACCATCACCGACCGCCAGGGCGGCGCCTTGTCGTGGGCGTCCAGTGGCGGCCAGGGTTTCAAGGGTTCGCGCAAGAGCACGCCGTTTGCGGCTCAGGTGGCAGCCGAATCGGCTGGTCGTGCGGCACAAGAACAAGGCATCAAGACCCTCGACGTGCGGATCAAGGGCCCGGGTCCGGGTCGCGAGTCGTCGGTACGTGCATTGGCTTCGCTGGGCATCCGCATCAATGTCATTTCCGACGTGACGCCGGTTCCGCACAACGGCTGCCGCCCGCAGAAGCGTCGTCGCATCTGATTGCGCAACACGCGATCTTTCGTTTTCCCCGTGTCGACGGTGGCCCCTCGGGCTCCGTCGGCATTTGTGTTGAAGCCGGCCATCAACCATGGGCCCCGCGGGGTTCGGCCGGCTTCGTTTAAGCCCACCGTCTGAGCGCCTACAACAACACTCGCCAGACTCGCGCAAGCCCGGTGCCTGCGTCAGATTGAACAAGGAAGCAACGTGGCACGTTATCTCGGCCCCAAGGCCAAACTTTCCCGCCGTGAAGGCACCGACCTTTTCCTGAAGAGCGCGCGCCGCCCGATCGGCGACAAGTCGAAGTTCGACAGCAAGCCGGGCCAGCATGGCCGCACCTCGGGTTCGCGGACGTCGGATTTCGGCCTGCAGCTGCGCGAGAAGCAGAAAGTCAAGCGCATGTACGGCGTGCTCGAGCGCCAGTTCCGCCGCTATTTTGCCGAGGCCGAGCGTCGCCGCGGCAACACCGGCGCCAACCTGCTGATGCTGCTCGAATCGCGGCTCGACAACGTCGTCTATCGCATGGGCTTCGGTTCGACCCGTGCCGAGGCACGGCAACTGGTGTCGCACAAGTCGATCGAGGTCAATGGATCGGTCGTCAACATCGCGTCCTATCTCGTCAAGGCCGGTGACACCGTCGCCGTTCGCGAGAAGTCGAAGAAGCAATTGCGCATCGTCGACTGCGGTGAAGCTGGCCGAATCGATCGGCCTGCCGGCCTGGATTCAGCTCGACACCTCGAAGCTCGAAGGCGTCTTCAAGAAGACCCCTGATCGCGACGAGTTTGGTGGCGACATCAAGGAAGCGCTGATCGTCGAGTTGTATTCGCGCTGATCCTGTCTCGAAGCGCTGGTGGCTCGTCGGCCGCCAGTTGCCATTGGCTCTGTTTATTGGTCGCCAGTTCGGGGTGTGCACAACATGCCTCGACTGGCCGGTCCCTCAGCCTTATCGGTGTAACGAACCGAGGGTATTGAAAGAAAGACCTCATGCAAACGAATTTGCTCAAACCCAAAGCCATTCAAGTTGAACCGCTCGGTACCAATCGGGCCAAAGTCACCCTCGAGCCCTTCGAGCGTGGTTATGGCCACACGCTGGGCAACGCGCTGCGCCGCGTGCTGCTGTCGTCGATGGTCGGCTATGCGCCGACCGAAGTGACGATCGCCGGCGTGCTGCACGAATACTCGGCGATCGACGGCGTGCAGGAAGACGTCGTCCACATCATGCTGAACCTGAAGGGCGTCGTGTTTCGCCTGCACAACCGCGACGAAGTCACGCTCGTCGTGCGCAAGGAGGGTGAAGGCCCGGTCACCGCGGCCGATATCCAGGTACCGCATGATGTCGAGATCATCAACCCCGAGCATGTGATCGCCAACCTGTCGCAAGGCGGCAAGCTCGACATGCAGATCAAGGTCGAGAAAGGCCGCGGCTATGTGCCCGGCACGATGCGCCGCTATGGCGACGAGCCGACCAAGTCGATCGGCCGCATCGTCCTCGATGCCTCGTTCTCGCCGGTCGCGCGCGTCAGCTATACGGTCGAGAGCGCCCGTGTCGAGCAGCGCACCGACCTCGACAAGCTGGTGATGGAAATCGTCACCAACGGCGCTGTTTCGCCGGAAGAAGCGATCCGTGCATCGGCGAAGATCCTGGTCGAGCAGCTGATGATCTTTGTCGGCCTCGAGCACGAGATCGATCTGAACAATCTGCCGGGCAAATCGCGTGAATCGCAATCGACGATCGATCCGTTGCTGCTGCGCCCGGTCGACGAGCTCGAGCTGACGGTGCGTTCGGCCAACTGCCTGAAAGCCGAAAATATCTATTACATCGGCGATCTGATCCAGCGCACCGAGACCGAATTGCTGAAGACGCCGAACCTGGGCCGCAAGTCGCTCAACGAGATCAAGGAAGTGCTGGCTTCGCGCGGGCTGACGCTCGGTGCGCGGCTGGAGAACTGGCCGCCGCAGGGATTGGATAAAAGGTAGGCCCGGAACATTTGAGGCTCCGATAGTCTGGGGCTTGGCTACCTCTGGACAGCCATCGGCCGTCATTGGATGACAACCGCTCACGCGGTCGAGCAAGGGGCTTCAACACATCAGCGGCAGCCCACCGCAACCGGCAGTACCTGATACGGCTGCCGGCATCAACACGAAAAGGAACGCACCATGCGCCACCGTCACGGACTTCGCAAACTCAACCGCACCTCGGAGCATCGCCAAGCGATGCTGCGCAACATGTGCAACTCGCTGATCACCCACGAGGCGATCAAGACCACCGTCCCCAAGGCCAAGGAACTGCGCCGCGTCGTCGAGCCGCTGATCACGTTGGCCAAGGAAGCCACGCTGGCGAACCGCCGCCTGGCGTTCAATCGCACGCGCGACCGCGATGTCGTCAGCAAGCTGTTCAATGAACTCGGCCCGCGCTACAACGCGCGTCCGGGTGGCTATACGCGGATCCTGAAAATGGGTTTCCGGCATGGCGACAACGCCCCGATGGCCTTCGTCGAACTGGTCGATCGCCCCGACGTCGAAACCGTCGCTGCGGACGGTGACACTGAATAATCGACGACGACCTTCTGGTTTATCCCTAGTGGATCGCCAGATGTGTTATAGTCACTGACTCAGTCGCGGGGTGGAGCAGTCTGGTAGCTCGTTGGGCTCATAACCCAAAGGTCGTAGGTTCAAATCCTGCCCCCGCAACCAAAATTCTCGAACAAAAACAATAAGTTAAGAATTGGCACACGCCGACCCGATGGTCGGCGTTTTGCTTTGTGGCGGGGCGATCGCTGGCGCAGCTCCATCCTTGGTCAGCGAGCCTTGCTGATGGCCTGACGATCGGATCACGGCTGCCGACAGCTTCGGCCTGCGCTCTGTCTTGCGCGTTGAGGCAAAGCGACAAGGATGACGGCTGAGTGTCTTTTATCCGTCGGCACTGGCGGTCATCTGGCACACACGCTCTGTCGCACCATGCCGCGCGTCCAGCATTCTCCAGGCGAACTGCGATCCGGGTGCGGCGTGCCTTCGTGATCGAGTCGCGCGACCACGGTTCGCCAGGCAGCCACGCCGTCACGGTCGAGTTCGAGCCGCAACAACCAACCGGTATTGTTTGCTTTGCCTTTGAAGCCGTCGAACACGAAATTGCCGAGGCTGTAGACAATCGGTTTGCCACGGTGGAACTCGATGTCCTGTGTCACATGCGGGTGGCTGCCGATCACCGCGTCGGCGCCGGCGTCGATCATCAACTTCGCAAGCTGGCGCTGGCGTGCGCTTGCCAACGGCTCGTCCTCCCAACCCCAGTGCATGAAGGGAATCACCACGTCGGCTTGGTGCGCGCGGCGAGCGCGTGCGATGTCCAGTCGCACCTGCTCGTCTTCACTCCAGGCGACGCCCGGCTTGTCGGCATCGGCCTCGAAGTGGCGCGGAAAAAACTCGTTGTAGCCCAGCAATGCAATCCTCAGCCCACGCCGCTCGACAATCAGCGGGGTATGTGCGCTGGTCAGATCGAGGCCGCCGCCGAAATAGGCGATGCCGCTGCGATCCAGCAATCGCAACATCTGCGCGAATGCCGCCGGTCCGAAATCGCCTGAGTGGTTGTTGGCCAGACTGAGCGCGTCGAATCGGTGTTTGAGTACCTTCAGCACACGGGGATTGGCACGAAAGGTATAGGGTTTGTCGGGCTCGGCGCTGCCGATCGTCGCGACGACGCATTCGAGATTGCCGATGCGGATGTCGGCATTCGCGAGCTCCGCGGCAAATGGTGCCAGCGGGTCGCGCCCTCGACGGATGACCCGTCCGGGGGTGTCGTCGAGCATGAGGTCGCCAACGAAGATCATCGAAACGCGAGGCGGCTCTGCATTCTGTGCCGAAGCGCTCCCGGTTATCGCTGCCAGGATCACAACCATGACAAGCCAGTCACACCCGGATAGACCCTTCACGGCAGCACCTCGCGCAGCGCACAGCCGAAGCGCAACTGGCGCCCGAGATAGGGTGAATAGACGTCAACGGTTCCGGTCAGTGCATGTGGTCCAGCCTCTTCGGTCTGCATCTGCGGGGCCTGGTAGGTCAGCTGCTGTAGCAGCACCGGCTGGCGCGCAGTTTGAAAGTAGACGTAGAGCTTGATGTAGTCGACCATTGCGTCGTTGCCGATCAGGACGGCCTTGAAGCGGAAGTGTCGGCCAATGTCGATCGGGCGTGGTGTGTACGGATCCTGCGTTGGCGCGAACTCGAATTGCCAGAGTTGGCCGCCTTGGTCGAGCTCACAGCGCAGACGCGGGGTCGCCGCGGCGTCGTTGAAGGCCACCAAACCGCTGGCGAGCATTGCGCACACGCCACGATCCGGCGGGCTTGGTCGATACGGTTCATGCATCAATCCGTCACGTGGTCGGAGTGAAAAAATGAAGGGCCCGGGTCAGCATCGAAGTGAACCGTCATCGCTGCTCGATATCGTCAGCATGTCAAGTTTCAGTGCGACCCGAAGCGAAACTCGGCCAGTTCCATGGCGTCGATCTGCTTGACAAGATTGGTCTCCCAAGCCAGGTATTGAAGGGCCGCCGCACGGTTTCCATCGTGCCGGTCATGCACAAAAAAGAGGTAGTCGATGCAGTCACGGTCGCTGGGCATGTCCGGGGTGCCGAGCACTCGCAGACCCACACGCGACCAGGCAGTCGGTCCGTCCAGATTGACCGACACTGACAGGTCGGTGCCCACCAATGCGCGGAGTTCCCTGGCTGCCAGCGCAGCCACGCCTGCGTCATCCGCGATGAGAACGACGCGATCGCCCGCTGCGACCTGAGCGTCGCCAAGTCGAGGACGAATCGCCCAGACCGCGCCGTCGAGATGTCCCGACCTGAATTTGCTACTGGCTCGAACGTCGATCAGACGCGCGCCCATGCCGATCGCCGTGGGCAGATCTGCGGCAACGACCACCGGATCGGTGAGGGGTACCGACGCTTGTACCCGGTCGTCGGGGCGCGGTGCCATGCGCTCCAGCGCAGCCGGGCCGACTCGCAGTACGCTGGCGTCCCAACCCATCTGAACGAGCCAGCTCGCGATGGCCGGCGCGCGCACCATCTCGCCATCGAACAGAACCAGCCGCGCCTTGCGCACGCCCACATATTGATCTGTCGCCTGCAGCAATTGCCCGCCGGGCGTGTGCTGCGCATGTGGCAACGTTCCGCGTGCAAACTCCTCGGCCGTCCGCACATCGCAGAGCACCGTGGTTCGGCCGCTGTCGCCGAGCCACGCACCCAGTTGCGCGGCGTCGATCGACCTGACGCCGAATCGATCTGCCAGCGCAAGCGCGTTGGCGCGTTGTCGCGTCAAGCGGGCCGAATCGGGTTCATCGGAATGGCGACGCGATGCACCATGCTCCAGTGGCAGACCTTCGAGGAACCAGCCTTGGGTCCCGTTCTCGAGTGCCAGCACGGTGTTTGGCACGCCCATGTTGATCAAGGTCTGAGCGCCGATGATGCTGCGGGTACGACCGGCGCAATTGATCACGATCGTCGTCGCCGGATCGGGTGCGAGCGCCTCGGCGCGCAACGCGAGTTCGCCATTCGGGCAGCAGATGCCGCCGGGAATATTCATCTTGCTGAACTCGGTCAGCGGACGTCCGTCGAGAATGATCAGGTCGTCGCCGCGCGCGACCCGATCGGCCAGCTCGCGTGCACCGATGCGCGGTGTGTGGAAAGCGATCTCTGCGAGTTCGCCGAAAGTCTTGCTCGGCACGTTGACCCCGGAAAAGCAGGCGAAACCGGCCGCGCGCCAGGCCGCGATGCCACCTTGCAGCACATGCACCGCTTCATAACCCAGCGCCAGCAGGTGGGCTGCGGCACGCGACGCGATGTCGCCGGCGTCGCCGCCCTCGTCATGCACAACCACGCGGGTGGCGAGGCGCGGCACCAGCCGGCGCACATCGATCTCGAGCCGGCTGTAGGGCAGGGACACGGCGTAGAAGAGGTGAGATTCGCCGAATTGACCGTGCTCGCGCACGTCGAGCAGTGCGATTTCGCCGCCGTCGTGCAGCCAGCCTTTCAAGACCGCAGCATCAACGCTCGCAACAGCGGAAGAGGGGCGTGAACTCATGGTCTGGCATCAGGTGGAAGGGGCTTGCGGATCCCACTGTGCGACGCTTTCGAACACGACGGTGCTGGCCCGTGTGGCGGACTTGTTGACCCACCCGCGCGTCACGCGCCCGGCGTGGAGCAGCCGGGTCGACGGTTTGTCTGGTCTGCTGCTCATCCTCAAACGCGGCGTGATTCAACGCCGAGCGGCATGATCCTGTAGGTTCCTGCGTCGGTGTCGTAAGCGACGCGTTCGTCGAGCGTCTCGAGCGCCCGACCATACATGTGCAGATGCCTGATGGGGATGTTGCCCTGGATCTGAACGGCGTGGATGTCGTCGGGCATCAGTGCGATGCCGCTGCCCGGTTCAACGATGACCCGCTTTGCTTCCTTGACCTGACCGTGGCCCGGCACCGAGTCGTCATCCACACGGTCATAGACGTAGTTGTGTTCGATTCCCTCGACGGCGGCGATGCAGGCCCAGGTCGTGTGGTTGTGCGGCACGATCTTCTTGCCTGGCAGCATCACGTTGAGATAGAGCGCGTAACCGCGGTCTGCGTCTTCGCTGATCAGGTAGCGCGCCTGGTTTTCGCCTTCACCGGGCGGTGCGTAGCGCGGCTGCGTCCACCACTCCTTGTGCGATGCGAGCTCCTCCACGCAGCCGAGAACCTGCCTGAGACTCTCCCGCTGCAGCCCATGCTCCGCAAGGATCTCTTTCATCCGGTTGATGGATCTGGCTACACTGGTTTTCTGGGTTTCGACCTGTGACATGGGGCTTGATCTCCGATCTTTGCTCGAATGATCGGTGAACTCTAGCCACGGTGGCTGTTGCCCACAAGTCAATTCGGCTGAACAATCCATCAAATTGCTTGGAGCGGACGTGCGGGTGCTGGGTGCGGCGGAAGGCCTGCCGCCTTTGGCTGGTTTTGCACTGACGCAGGGTCGCGGCGCTGGAATCACAAAACGACAGAGCACAGACCTGGCACCAACGCTGCACCATCGTCAACGGTTCGTGGATGGCACGCATGCGAGGTTCATCCTAGATGCCGGTCATACACAGCCTGATCGGCGGCATAACAACTGCAGGCGGCGTTTTCCAGGCCCTCACGATCCACCACCGACATCGCACCGCGGCGATAGCTGATCAGTCCGCGCCGCTGCAACTCGCTGGCTGCCACCGTCACGCCGACTCGACGCACGCCCATCGAACTGCGCCGCGGTGCGATGACCATCAATGTCAGCTGGCCGAGCTCGGCCGCGCCGACGTGCGCCGCCTGGATGCGTGAGCTGCTGCGGTGATCAGGATCGACGCCGTGTGGCTGGCTGTCGAGCCGATTGATATGCGCGCCGGCGCCGACCGACTGCTGGCCAGCGTGGTGCAGGTGTTCGGTGCCGCGCAGGCCCACCACGGCTACCTCTTCGCCAATGCGCGATCGACCCGCATCAAGCTGCTGGTGCACGATGGGTTCGGCGTCTGGTGCGCGGCGCGGCGCCTGAACAAGGGCAGCTTTGAGTGGCCGCGCGGGAGCGCCGCTGGCACCGCGCAGCTCACGTTGAGCAGCGAACAATTCAATGCGCTGGTGCTCGGATTGCCGTGGCAGCGGCTCGAGCAACTGCGGATGATCACGCGCGTGTGAGAGGGGCTGGAACGGCGGCCCGAAGGCAATCGGAGGAAGACCCGATGTCGCGTCGACACCCGGGCTCGGACAATGGCGCATGCTCGATCTGCATGCCATCAAACCCCAGGACTTCGCGGCGCTGAGTGCCGATGATCTGGCGGCGCTGGCCACGCAGATGCTGGCCCACATCGGCGAACAGAGCCGGCACATCGGAGAGCAAGACAAACGCATCGACTCGCAGGCGCAGGCCATCAAGTGGCGCGACGCGAAGATCGAGAGCATCACCTTCCAGCTCGCGCGGCTGAAGGCCTGGAAGTTCGGCGCCAAGACCGAAGCGATGAACGCCGAGCAGCGCGAGATCTTCGAAGAGACGCTCGCCGCCGACCAGGCGAGCCTGGAGGCCCAGCTCGCGGCTCTGGGGGCCGGCAAGGCTGACACCCCAGACGCTGGTGGATCCGACAAGCAGCAGCGCCGCAAGCCCAAGCGCGAGCCACTGCCGGCCCACCTGCCGCGCGTGGACCAGCGCATCGAGCCCGAAGACACCCATTGCCCGATGCCCGAGTGCGGCCAGCCGATGGTGCGCGTGGGCGAGGACATCAGCGAGCGGCTGGACATCGTGCCGGCGCAGTTCGTCGTGCAGCGGCAGATCCGCGGCAAGTGGGCCTGCAAGTGCTGCCAGCTGCTGGTGCAGGAGCCGGCCGCGCCGCAGGTCTTCGACAACGCGCTGCCCACGCCGGGCCTGCAGGCGCACACGGCGGTCTGCCGCTTCGTCGATCACATTCCGTATTACCGGCAGGAGCAGGCCAATGCCCGCTCGGGTGTGCACACGCCGCGCTCGACGCTGGCGGCCTGGGGCGGACAGACCGGCGTCCAGTTGACGCCGCTGTTCGACGTGCACCGGGCGTTCGTTCTGGGCTCGCGGGTGGTGCATGCCGATGAGACGCCGATCGGGATGCTCGACCCCGGCGGGGGCAAGACCAAGAAGGCCTACATGTGGGCCTATGCGCGAGGGGTCTTCGATGCCGAGCCGGGTGTGGTGTTCGACTTCTGCCCTGGTCGCGGCGGCCAGTATCCGACCCGGTTCCTGAAGGACTGGACCGGCACGTTGGTGGTCGATGCATACAGTGGCTACGACGCCGCGCTGTCGCTGGACGGACGCAACACTGCTTATTGCCTGGCTCACGCGAGGCGGAAGTTCGACGAACTGGTCAAGGCCAACGCCAGTGTGGTGGCAGGCCAGGCGATCCAGCGCATCGCCCGGCTGTACCGGATCGAGGCCGACGCGAAGACGTTGACCGGCGAGCAGCGTCTGCAGATGCGGCACGAACGATCGCGTCCGCTGTGGGATGAGCTCCATGTGTGGCTGCAGCTCGAACGAACCCGCGTGCCCGACGGCGGCGCCATCGCCAAGGCGATCGACTACAGCTTGAACCACTGGGTCGGGCTCGGGCGATTCCTGCTCGACGGCGATGTACCGATCGACAACAACCATGTCGAGAATCGAATCCGCCCGTGGGCCCTCGGGAGACGCAATTGGCTGTTCATCGGTAGCCAGTTGGCCGGCGAGCGGGCCGCGGTGGTGATGAGCCTGCTGCAGTCGGCCAAGCTCAATGGTCACGAACCGTGGGCTTACTTGAAGGACGTTCTCACCAGGCTGCCGACGCAACTGAACAGCCGGATCGAGGAGTTGCTGCCGCACCGGTGGCAGCCAGCGGATTGAGCGACGTGATCGCGTCGACACGGCCCGACGCGTCAAGGCGACCATCCAGCCGACCGTCGCGACGATCATGCCGCCGACGCTCAGGCAATGAGCGACAACCACCACCGCCATTGCGCCCGCCACGTCCGCCATGATCGCCATGGCCGCGATGCTCGACCGGGCGGCTGCTCACATCAAGATGCCACGGCCAGACGGATACCACAGACCGGCATCGAGCGCAGCAACACACTCGGAACACAAGCCTCTTTCACGCCGTCGCCTTCGTGCTTTGAATTTGCGAGCACGGTGACCCCATGCCGGAGGTCCTGAACTGGCGCTGGGCAGAATGAGGCCGCTGTCGATGAGATCGCGAACCGAGATCCGTGTGCTCGCTGCCGGCAGTTCCGGCGACAGCGGCGACGCATCGATCATGGACGCCGACGCGGTGGCGGCGGCACTGGCGGTGGATGTCGAGACCAGCTTGAGCGCGCAGGAAGCCGCGCGCCGGTTGGCGCGCGACGGGCCCAGTGAACTGCGTGCGGCGCCGCGGCCTGGCGGCGTGTACTGGCGCAGTTCCAGAGCCCTCTGATCTACCTGCTGATGGGCGCAGCCCGGCCCTCAAAGCCCAGGCGTGAGAACTCGCATGCGTGTTCAGACAGACCGCTAACTAAGCCAGGACCATCACGGCCGGTGCCAGGCCCAGTTTCTTGGCTCGCCGGGCGAACTTGCGATCATCAAATGTTGCGACACTGTCGCAAGACTTGTAGCTCGCGTGATGCAACGCGTCAGCAAAATCGATGCCCGCCTCAACGTTGGAGAGCGCTTGCGCGACGGCAACCCGGTCTTCGACGGTGATGTGCGCCTGCTCAAGCAGGTGCTGAATGACGGACGCCACCTGGGCGTGGTCGAAGCCGTAGTAGCCTCGCATGACCCATTCAAACTCAAGCACCACCGACTTGCTTACCATCAGCGGCTGAGCGGACTCGATGAGGCGACGGGCTGCCAAGCGTTGGCGCTGCGCTTCGGCGTCTGCATTGTCGTTGATGTAGTAGCGGGCGAGAACGTTGGTGTCCAAGCCGATCATCGCTTGAGTGCCCGCTTGACCAACACGGCGGGATCGAAGTCCGTCGGCACGGTGGTGCGCCGGCTCTTGAGCATGCCGAACCCGCTGCGGGACTCGTCAGAAGGCGAACTCCGAACCCGCATCTCGACGTGATCGCCGACCAACGAAAATTCGATACGGCTGCCCTGCCGAATGCCGAGCTGTTGGCGCAACTCCTTCGGGATGGTGACCTGTCCCTTGCTGGTGACCGACGTGACTTCCATTGAATCTCCAAGTATTACGAGGTAATACTAACGGAATCGGACCGATTTGCCAACCGGCGGATTGGCTAGCCGCAAGCGATTGATCTCACCGATCTCGCGCGGCAGGCTGCAGATGCAAGCGAAGCGAAATCGCGCCCATCCTGATCAGCTCGCCGGTCGCCGCGCTGGCACCGGCTGCTCCAGGGCGGTCAAGCTGCCACAACTGAAGGCTGCCCTCGAGGCGGGACTGGCCGGAGATCCGGGTTTGCTGAGATGATTCCACACCTGACCCGGAAATGACCTGAATGTCCAGTCCTGCAAAAACCCTGCCGACGTTTGTGCTGGCGCTAAACAGCGGCTCGTCCTCGCTCAAGTTCGGCCTCTATGAACTGGGTTCGACACGGGCCACCCTGCTCAATGGTGAGGCGCGAGGCGTCGGCAGCGACACCAGCGAGTTCCGCGCCGAAGACGGGGCGGGCCAGACGGTGTGCAGCGAGCAACTGCCGCTGCCCGACGTGCAAGCGGTGGTCGCCCGCATCGGCCGCCTGTTGACCGAGCGTGACGCGCCGGCTCCGCAAGCCATCGGACACCGGGTCGTGCACGGCGGGCCGGCCTTGCGCGAGCATTGCCGAATCGATGCGGCGGTCTTGCGCCAGCTGGAAACCGCCCAGGCCTTTGCACCGCTGCACATGGCCGCAACGCTGTCGGTAATCCAGGCGGCGCTGGCACAGTTTGCGGGCCTGCCGCAGGTAGCCTGCTTCGATACCGTCTTTCACGCCCGCATGCCCGAGGAGGCACGCACGCTGGCATTGCCGCTGGCGCTGCGCGAGCTCGGCATCCAGCGCTACGGCTTCCATGGCCTGTCTTGCGAATCGATCGTGCAGCAGCTGGCGCAGCGCCCGCACGGGCCCTTGCCAAGCCGACTGCTGATTGCCCATCTGGGCAACGGCGCCAGCGTGACCGCGGTGCGAGATGGCGTGTCCATCGACACCAGCATGGGCCTGACGCCGAGCGGCGGCCTGATCATGGGCAGCCGCAGCGGCGATCTCGATCCCGGTGTGCTGGTCTACTTGGCTCGCCACCAGGGCTTCGACGCCGCGATGCTGGAAGACCTGGTCGACCACCGCAGCGGCCTGACCGGCATTTCCGGTCTGGGCGGTGACATGCGTTTGTTGCACGGCGCAGCGGCGTCGAATCCAGCTGCCGCGCTGGCCATTCGCATGTTCTGCTACACCGTACGCAAACAGCTGGCGGCGCTGGCTGCGGCGCTGGATGGTGTCGACGCGATCGTCTTCACCGGCGGCATCGGTGAAAACGACGCTGCGGTGCGATCCGAAATCTGCAACGGGCTGTCATCGCTGGGTGTGCAACTCGATGAGGCGCGCCATCGTGCGCTGGTCAATCCGATCAGCACAAGCGAGTCGAACTGCCGGGTGTTCGTGATGCCGTCGCTGGAGGACGAGCAGATCGCCCGGCACACCGCAGCGCTGGCACCATGACCACACCGCTCTGCGGACAGGATCACAACCGGCCCCGAAAGAGTCTGCAGGAAAGCGATGAGCGTGAAGTGACCAGCAGACGCCGACCGGCTCGCGGTCCATCAGCAAGACATCGTCTGCGCTGCGAGACGCCGATACTCTTTGCGAGGCGGTACTTGGTGAGGGTCATCGGTATCAGAAATTCCTCGGCGAGGATTTCACCGGGATGCGATACCGAACCTGGCGTGCCATGAAAATTGACGCGCACCGATCGTATCGTCAATGGCGCCTTCGAACTTCTTCTGTCAGCCCGATCGCCCACCTGCGTGCTGAAATCGCTGCCCAGATATTCCGGCGGTGAGCACGCTATCAAATGCTGCCCCCAACCTCTTTTTGATGACGACATCCAGAAACATGCCGCATGGCTTGCCTCGATCAAACGCGAAGCCGCACCTTCCTGTATTGCGAGCCAGCTGTCTGGCCATCGCCGCCGGCCTGGCCGGGCCCGTGCTGGCACAGACCGTGGTGCCGTTGCAGACGGTTGTCATCACCGCCAGCGGCGCCGAGGGCCGCGCCTTTGACACACCCTACGCAATCAGCGTCGTCGACGGCGACGCGCTGCGCGCCGCCGGGCCGATGGTCAACCTGTCCGAGGTGCTGTCGCGCGTTCCCGGGCTCATCGTCAACAACCGCAACAACTACGCGCAGGACCTGCAAATCAACTCGCGCGGCTTCGGCGCCCGCGCCAGCTTCGGTGTGCGTGGGTTGCGGCTGGTGGCCGACGGCATCCCGGCCAGCGGCCCCGACGGCCAGGGCCAGGTGGCCAATTTCGACCTCGCCGGTGCGCAACGTATCGAAGTGTTGCGCGGGCCGTTTTCGGCGCTGTACGGCAATGGATCGGGCGGTGTGATTTCGCTCGTCAGCGCGACGCCGAAAGCGCGCCAGCTCTCGTTCGGCCTCGACCGCGGCAGCGACGGCCTGCAGCAGTGGCGCGTCGGCATCGCCGCACCACTGGGCGGCGGCTTCAGCCTGCGCGCCCAGGTCTCCAACTTCCAGACCGACGGCTTTCGCCCGCAGAGCAGTGCCGAGCGCACGCTGGGCAACATTCGGCTCGGCTGGGATGGCGCCAACGATCGCGTTGTGGTGGTCCTGAACTCGATCAACCAGCCGGCACTGGACCCGCTGGGCCTGACCCGGGCGCAGTTCGAGGTCGACCCCGACCAGACCGCTGGCGTGGCCTTGCCGCAGACACAGCCCGGGCAAGCCTTTCGCTACAACACGCGCAAGAACACCTGGCAAGACCAGGCCGGCGCCAGTTGGCGCCATCTCTTCGATGGCAGCGGCGCGCTGCGCGAGAGCCAGCTCGCCGTTTATGCCGGCAAGCGTTCGGTGACGCAGTGGCAATCGATTCCCGACACGGCGCAGACCGCGCCGACCAGCCCCGGTGGCGTGATCGACTTCGACCGTCGCTACCAGGGGCTCGACGCGCGCCTGCTGTGGCGCTGGGCACTGGCCGGTGAGCGCAATCTGCAACTGGTGGCCGGCACCAGCCGTGACACCAGCCGCGAGGACCGCCGCGGCTTTCAGAATTTCACCGGCAGCGGCACGCAGCGCGTTCTGGGCGTGACCGGCGCGCTGCGCCGCGACGAGCTCAATCGCATCGATGGCCAAGCCGTCTACGCGCAAGCCGAAGTCGACCTGGCGCGCGACTGGACAGCGACGCTGGGCGTTCGTCGCGGGCGAGTCGACTTCAGCTCGGCCGACCGCTACATCGTTGCCGGCAATGGTGATGACTCGGGACGTCTGGTCTACCGCTACAACAATCCGGTCGCGGCCTTGCAATGGCGCGTGCACAGCGACCTGAATTTTTACCTGAGTCTGGCGCGCGGCTTCGAGTCGCCGACCTTCAATGAACTGGCCTATCGGCCGGACGGCGGAGCGGGCTTCAACGCTGGTCTGCGCGCGCAGACCAGCCGCCAGGCCGAGCTCGGCGCCAAGTGGCGACCGTCCGCCGGCGGGATGTCGCTCGACCTCGCGCTGTTCGACGCGCGCAGCGATGACGAGATCGGTGTCAGCAGCAACAGCGGCGGGCGCACGACTTTCAGCAACGTCGGCCGCACCCTGCGCCGCGGCGCCGAGATCGACCTGCGCTGGCGCCTGGCACCGGACTGGCGCGTGCAGGCTGCGCTGACCTACCTCGACGCGACTTATCTCGACCCACTGCTGGTGCCGGCCGGCAATCGGATCGCCGGCACGGTGAGGACGCGCGGCTATGCCGAGATCGGCTGGCAGCCGACGCCGGCGATCCAGCTGGCGCTGGAGGCGACTGCGCAGGGCAGGCTGCCGGTCGACGACGCCAACAGCGACTTCGCTGCCGGCCATGGACTGCTCGCGCTGCGTGCCTTGTGGGGGCACGACATCGGCCCGGGTCGGATCGAGCTGCTCGGGCGGGTCGACAACCTGACCGGCCGGCGTATCGTCGGCAGCGTCATCGTCAACGAGGCCAACCGGCGTTTTTTCGAACCCGCGGCAGCACGCACACTGCTTGTCAGTGCGCGTTGGACGCAGCCGTTCTAGGCGTGCGGGCACCGACCGTTTCGCCAAAAGCACCGGTGACCAATGCGGCAGCCTGAGGGAACGGTCGCACTTCGATGGCTGCGCAGTCTGGCGGCCATGATCGGCGGACTGCAGGCCGGTTGCGGCGCGTGTCGGTGACAATCGGCCTGCCATGCCATCCCCCACACCGGTAACGCCGCCTGCTCCGCCCGCGATCGATTCGCTGTTCTTCAGCGCGGCTCACGTCGCCACCTTCGAGCATGCCCGGGGGCTCACCAATGCCAGCGGTTTCTTCTTCGAGCGCGACGGCCGCTTGTGGCTGGTCACGAGTCGGCACGTGCTGATCGACGAGCCGACCAAACACTTTCCGAACCGCATCGAGATCAAGCTGCACACCAGCCGCACCGACCTCACGAGATCGAGCACGATGTCGATGCTGACCTACCGTGACGGCAAGGCCATGTGGCGGCAAGGCAGGGACAGCGGCGGCGAGATCGATGTGGCGATGCTGGAGATCGACCGGGCGGCACTGCCCAAGGCCGCCGTATTGCACGCCTTCACGCCCAGCCATCTGCTGACCGCACCGGCATCGGTCGGGGTGGGCAGTTCGGTGCTGATCCTCGGCTTCCCGCTCGGCTTTCACGACACCGTCTACAACCTGCCGGTCGTGCGGCAGAGCGTGATCGCTTCGGCGTTCGGCATCCGCTTCCAGGGCAAGGGCTTCTTCCTGACCGATGCCCGCACGCACCGCGGCACCAGCGGTGCGCCGGTGGTCATGCGGGATCTGGCGCTGGACGCTGGTGAACTGCCCTGGAAGTTGCTGGGTGTGCATTCGGCAAGCCTGGACATGGCCAACCGCGAACAAGGCCAGGACGAGACGCTGGGGCTGAACTGCGCCTGGTATGCCGACATCCTGATGACCTTGAGCAAGCGCTGAAGCAGCAGGCCGCTCGCGTTGGGTCGCGAGGAGTCGGTCTGTTGGCGTCACCGTGCCGATCGGATGGCATTGCTGTCTGACGGCCGAAGCGAGGGACTGTAAACCTGCGGTAAAGCGGTCACCCGCTGACGTGGTGATCGCGTTGTATCGACCAGCCTCGCTCACCTGGTCAACAACGGAGAACTTCCATGAAAAGCTTCCGCAGCATCGGCGTCACACTGCTCGCACTCTCGATGGGTTCGGGTGGGATCGCTTCGGCGCAAGAGCGCGACCACGGCCTGTCCGGTCGCAATGATCGTCAGGCGGAGTGGCGTGCCGGGCCTGATCGCAGTGAGCGCAACCAGCGAGACGACCGTGCCCGCCGCTGGGACAACAACCGCGACCAGCGCAACGGCGTGCGCCAGCATGTCGAGCCGGATAGCGGACGCGGCAACCATGCCTACAACCAGCGAGGCGGCTACCGCGAGCAGCGCAACGAGTGGCGCGGTGTTGGCCCGAGCCACGACTTGCGACGCGACACTTATCTGGCACCTCAGTACCGTGGCCGCCAATTCGTGGTCGAAAACTGGCAGGGGCATCATCTGAATGCGCCACCTCGCGGCTATCAATGGGTGCAAACCGGCGGCAACTACGTGCTCGCGGCAATCACGACCGGTTTGATTCTGCAGATCCTGCTCAACAACTGAGCGGGTGCATCTGCCCTGACGGCCGGTCGGGTATCGGACTCAGCCGCAGGTCAGTGAACGTCGCGTTGTCGCACCAGCGGGCTGCGATATTCGCGGCCGATGACGGCGCGAGCGTACAGATAATTGTTGCGAGCGCGTTCACTCAGGCGGTCGAGGAAAACCTCGCCGCTGGAATCGCAGGGGAAGGCCAGCCCGCGGCCTTCGATGAACAAGGAGTCGAAGCGCAGTTCGTAGTCTGATGCTTCGGGCAAGGAATCGACAAGTCGGGTAGTCATTCGGGCGTCTCCTGCGAGGTCGGCTGCCGACCCCTGGCCTGAAGACGGGCTGCATCCGTTGCGCTCGGCCTGTGCGACGCACCCACTCTCCATTGCAGGTTTATCGACGCCAAACTCGCGCAGCTTGATGGTTGTTGCCACCCGGCTGGAGAAATGCGCCACTTTTGCACGGTTGACCGCGATCAGGCCCCGTCCCAGATCACCTTTTTGCCCGACGCCTCCCATTTTTCGAAGTTGGCAGCGTACAACTCTTCGATCCGATTGCGCTTGATCTTGAAGGTTGGCGTGATCACGCCGTTTTCGACCGTCCACGGTTCACGCACCACCACCACACACATCAGACGCTCGTGCGGGTCGAGTTTGGCGTTGATGGCCTGGATATGCTCGGCCAGCGATTTTTCCAGTTCGGCCTTGGCGCCGGAGTCGGCAGCGCGGGCCATGGCGTCGGCATTGAGCATCGCGATTCCCAGCGGCTGGCCCAGGTTGGCGCCGGCCACGACGCAGGCCTCGATGGCTTCGTGTGCGCCGAGCTTGTCCTCGATCGGCGCCGGCGACACATATTTGCCCTTGCTGGTCTTGAACAGATCCTTGACGCGGCCGGTGATTCGCAGCAGGCCTGCCGAATCGATGCTGCCCTTGTCGCCGGTGCGCAGCCAGCCGTCGGCGGTGAATGGCCTCCTGGGTCTTTTCGGGCTCCTTGTAGTAGCCGAGCATCAGCGCCGGGCTGCGCATCTGGACCTCGCCGCTTTGCTGGGTCGATCCGGGTCTGACGCCATCGTACTGCGGGCCGACCGTGCCTTCCTGGTTCTGGCCGGCTCAGCGTCAGGTGCGACACCGCCAGGTTTTCGGTCATGCCGTAGCCCTCGTTGATCGGCAGGCCGAGCCGGCGATACCAGCCGAGCAGTGCAACCGGCATCGGCGCCGCACCGCCGGCGGCAAAGCGGCATTGGTCCAGGCCGAGGCCGGTCAGCACCTTGCGCCGGATCACGCCGCTGATGACCGGTATCGACAACAGCAGATCGAGTTTGGCCGGCGGCAACTTGTGGTGAATGCCCTGCTGGAATTTGACCCACAGGCGCGGCACCGAGAAAAAGATGGTCGGCCGCGCGCGCTGCAGATCGGCGGCAAAGGTTTCCAGCGATTCGGCGAAAAAGATGTGAAAGCCGGTATGCAGCCAGCCGTGTTCGACCAGCACGCGTTCGACCACGTGGGCCAGCGGCAGATACGACAACATGCGGTCGTTCGAATCCATCTGGGTCCGCTTGATGCCGGCGTCGATCGCCCAGGCAAAGGTGCCGAAGCTGTGCATCACGCCCTTGGGCATGCCGGTGGTGCCGGAGGTATAGATCAGAGTGGCCAGTTCGTCAGCACCGCGCAACCACCTCGCCGGGCATCGGCTCGTTGGCCTGGCAGATCGAATCCCAGCCCGGATAGGCGCCGATCGCGTCGGCCGGGGACAAGCGGGTAGCTGATGCAGGGCAGTCGGCCGGCACGCCGGGCTTCATGCTTGTCCAGTCGTCGAGCTTGCCGATGAAACAGGCCTTGGCTTCGCTGTGGGCCAGGATCTGACCGACGGTTTCGGCTGCCAGCGTCGGATAAAGCGGCACCGAAACATGGCCGGCCATCCAGATGGCCAGATCGCTCATCAGCCACCAGCTGCAGTTCTTGGACAGGATCGCGACCTTGGAGCCGGGCTCCCAGCCCTGCGATTTGAGGTGTGTCGCCATCCGGCGAACCTGGTCGCCGACCTGGGCCCAGGTCATGTCCATCACCGATCCGCCGCCCATCGGCTGCGACAGACAGACGCGATCGGGTGCGGTCTCTTCCCAGTGATAGAGGCGCTGCAGCGCGAGCAGCTTCGGATCGATTGCGGCCATGATGGGTCCTTGTGGGGCTGACAATGCGCGGCCCGGGGAAATCTTGCCGATCGGGTCGTCGTGGAAAAAAAGGCGAAACCGAAGTTAACCGCAAATGCTGCGACAAACTAGGGGGGTTCCCCCTGCGCAGAGCGGGCGGCTCGACATCCAGCAGAGGATCGGACAATGACTACCGTGGTGTTTCGCCGTCAGCAGATCGACGCTGCCGACTTCGACCAACGCATCAAGCGCTCGATCGGTGCCTTGCGCGCCCAGGGCTTGCGCGATGGCGACGTGCTGGCACTGATGATGCGAAACGGGCCCGAACTGCTCGAGCTGATGCTGGCGGCGAAGGCCATCGGCGCCTACTGGTGCCCCATCAACTGGCACTTCAAGGCCGACGAATTGCGCCACATCATCGACGACAGTCAGGCCCGGATGCTGGTCATCGATGCGCAGCTGTGGCGCGGGTTGGGCGATGCGCTGCCCGCTGCGTTGCCGGTACTGCTGGCCGGCGATGCGGACACTGCCAGCTCTCCGGCGGCCGCCGCCGCCCGGCCACGCTGGGCGACGCTGCGCGACGGCGCGGCGCCAGATGCCGGCGTGGCGGCCACCGCACGCAGCGCGATGCTGTACACCTCCGGCACCACCGGTCGGCCGAAAGGAATTCGCCGCCAGCCGGCCACACCCGAGCAGGCGGCGCGAACCGTCGATCGGATGCGGCGCGTGCTTGGCTGCGAGCCGGACATGCGTGCGCTGCTCAGCGCCCCGATCTATCACAGTGCGCCTAACTCGTTCGCGATGGCGGTGGCGCAAAACGACGGCTTGCTGGTGCTCGAAGAGCGCTTCGATGCCGAGGCTACGCTGGCGCTGATCGAGCAACATGCCATCAGCCATGCCTATCTGGTGCCGACGATGTACGTGCGGCTGCTGCGCCTGCCCGCAGACGTGCGCGCTCGTCATGACATCAGCTCGTTGCGTTTCGTCAGTTCGACCGGCTCGCCCTGCCCGCCCGACGTCAAGCGGGCGATGATCGATTGGTGGGGCCCGGTGATCCACGAGGCCTACGGGTCGAGCGAACTCAGTTACATGACGCTGTTGACCAGCGAGCAGGCCTTGCGAAAGCCGGGCTCGGCTGGCCTGCCGTTGCCCGGTGTCGAGTTGCGAATCCTCGGCGATGACGGCCGAATGTTGCCGCACGGCGAGGCCGGATTGATCTATGTGAAGCCCGATCAACTGGCCGATTTCAGCTACAACCAGGGTGACTCGGCGCGCCGTGCGATGGAGCGCGACGGCTACCTGACGATGGGCGATATCGGCTATCTCGACGATGAAGGCTTCCTGTTCATCGTCGACCGGTCGGCCGACATGGTGATCTCGGGCGGCGTCAATATCTATCCCGCCGAGATCGAGGCGGTGTTGCAGATGATGCCGGGTGTGGCCGATTGCGCGGTGTTCGGCATACCCGACCCGGAGTTCGGTGAGGCACTGGCGGCGGCGGTGTTGCCGGTCGCCGATGCCGGTCTCGACGCCGCCGCCGTGCAGGCCTGGCTGCGCGAGCGAATCGCCGGCTACAAGGTGCCGGCGGTGGTCAGCTTCCACGTCGAGCTGCCGCGCGAAGATACCGGCAAGATCTTCAAGCGCAAATTGCGCGAGCCGTACTGGCAGGGGATTGATCGGCGGATTTGAATGAAGCGGCCGGCCTTTGATCGCTATACCGAAGCAGGCCGGCGGTTCAGCAGCTGCCAGATCTTCTGCGCGGTCAGCGGCATCTGCAGCTGTTCCGCCTCGGCGCCGAGGCCGATGCGATCGAGCGCATCGATCACCGCTACCACGGCGGCCGGCGTGGCGCCGATCGTGCCGAGCTCACCAACGCCCTTGGCGCCCAAGGCATTGGTGGTGCACGGCACCGAGGTATCGAACTGCGTCTGATGGCCGATGAACGAATCGGCGTGGGGCAAGGCGTAGTCCATGAAGCTGGCGGTCGCCAACTGCCCGTCGTCGTCGTAGACGACGGCTTCGCTCAGTGCCTGGCCGAGCCCCTGCGCAACACCGCCCTCGATCTGGCCGCGCACGATGGTCGGGCTGACGATGCGGCCGATATCGTTGACCGACGAATAGGCGACGACCTCGACCACACCGGTCTGCGGGTCGATCTCGACCTCGCAGACATGGCAGGCATTCGGCCAGGATGCACCGCCGACAGTGGTCGTTCCGCTGGCCATGATGCGTCCTTCTGCCTGCCGGGCAGCCAGATCGAACAGGTCGATCGTGATGTCGGTGCCGACCACCTGGAACTGTCCGCCGCGGTATTCGATGTCGTCGGCCGACGCCTCCAGCGCCTGGGCAGCGAGCTCGCGGGCGTGATCGACGGTATTGAGCGATGCCTGGCGGATCGCCGGCCCGCCGATGAACAGCGAACGCGAGCCGGCGCTGCCGAAGCCGGTGGCCCGGTCGGTATCACCCTGGACGATGCGGATCTTCTCGATCGGCACACCGAACACATCGACCGCCAATTGCGCATAACTCGTCGCAATGCCTTGGCCCATGGCCTGCGTGGCGGAGACCAGCTCGATGATGCCGTCGGGCAAGACGCTCACGCTGACGGACTCTTCGAAGGCGTCGCCACCGGTCCACTCGAGAAAGGTTGCGATGCCGCGGCCGCGCAGACGTCCGCGCGCAGCCGATTCGGCATGGCGGGCCTCGAAGCCTGACCAGTCGGCAAGCGCCAACCCCTGGTCGAGGATGCGCTCGAACTGCCCGCAGTCGTAAACCTTGCCCATCGCATTGCAGTACGGCATCTGCTCGGGGCGGATCATGTTGCGTCGGCGCAGCTCGGCGGGATCGATCTGCATCTGGCGTGCAGCAGCGTCCATCAGCCGCTCGATGATGTAGATGAATTCAGGTCGACCGGCGCCGCGGTAAGCGCCGACCGGTGTGGTGTGGGTCAGGATGCCGTTCAGCTCGAAATCGATGACCGGAATGTCGTAGATGCTGGTGCCGACCCAGGCACCGATCAACAACTGGATGACAACGCCGGGGCCGGTTGAATAAGCACCCAGATTGGCATGCGACTTCATGCGCAGCGCCAGCGCTTGGCCATTCGCATCGAGCGCCAGTTCGGCCTGGCTGCGAACGTCGCGACCGTGCACACGCCGATACAAAATCTTCCAGGCGTTGCGCGCACCACTTGACGGGGCGCTTCAAGAGCCATGCCGCGTAGGCCACCGCGATATCCTCGGGATGGATGGCGCCCTTCATGCCGAAGCCGCCGCCGACATCGCCGACCGTGACCCGGATCTGGTCAGGCTGCAGGCCGGGAATGGTGGCCAGCAGCGCCGTGCGCACGCCGGTCGGCATCTGGCTCGAGATCGAGACGATCAGCCGGCCGGTCGCCGCATCGACATGCGCGGCAGTCACGCGCGGCTCCATCGGGCACGGCGCCAGACGCTGATTGACCAGATCCAGCGTGACGACATGCGCCGCGTCGGCAAACGCCGCCGCTGCAGCGGCCGGATTGCCATGCCGCGTCTGCGCCGCCACATTGTCGGGAGCGTCGTCCCAGACCACCGGTGCGCCGTCGGCGATCGCCCGTTGCGGATCGGCAACCGCAGGCAGCGTCGTCGTAGTCGACCGCGACCAGATCGAGCGCGTCCAGCGCCGCCTCGGGTGATTCGGCAATCACCGCGGCCACCGCCTCGCCGGCGAAGCGGACCATTTGATGCGCCAGCGGGCGCCGCGGCGGGGCTTGTCCGGCGCTGCCATCGGGCCGCTTGAACGGCATCCGGGCCGGGATCGGCAGGACACCCGCATCGACCAGTTCGGCGCCGGTCAGCACCGCCACCACGCCGGGCATCGCCCGAGCCTGGCTGGCATCGATCGAGACGATCCGGGCATGGGCATGCGGCGAGCGCAGAAACATCAGGTGCAACTGGCCCGGCAATTCGGCGTCGTCGGTGAAGCGGCCGCGGCCGCGCACCAGCGCCGGGTCCTCGATTCGTTGCACCTTCTGGCCGCTGCCGAAACGCAGCGCGGCATCAGGCGGCGTGGCGGCCGTCATGCCGCCACTCCGACACGCGTTTGTCGATCGGTCGATCAGTTCGGCCGCGCGATGAACGGCGGCAACGATGTTGACGTAGCCGGTGCAGCGGCACAGATTGCCGTCGAGCGCCTCGGCGATCTCACGATCGCTGGGCTGCGGCTTGTCGGTCAGCAAACCGATCGTCGCCATCACCATGCCGGGTGTGCAGAAACCGCATTGCAGCCCGTGGCAGTCGATGAAGGCCTGTTGCACCGGGTGCAGCGGGGCAGTGTCGCCGGCGGTCAGGCCCTCGATCGTCGTCACGCTGCGGCCTTGCACCTGCAGCGCCAGCATGCTGCAACTCTTCACCGGCTGGCCATCGACCAGCACCGTGCAGGCGCCGCATTGCGCTGTGTCGCAGCCGATGTGCGTACCGGTCAGGCGCTGCTCGTTGCGGATGAAATCGACCAGCAGGCGAGTAGGCGCCATCTCGGCATTGAGCGGCTGGCCGTTGAGCGTGATCTGAAAGGCGTTCATCGAATCGACAGAAGTTGAGGAGGTGGCAGCAAACCGGCGCGGCGATCAGCATAGCGGCAAGCGCAGGCCCGCGTCGGGTCACTGGTCGACCCTTCATCGCATGCTCTCGACATTCGGTACGATGCCGGTTGACACCGCAACGAGACCGCCATGCCACTGGAAACCATCGAACGCCAGACCGGCGCCGAACCGACTGCCTCGCTGATCGTGCTGCACGGCCTGGGCGCCGACGGCAACGACTTTGTTCCGCTGTGCAACGAGCTCGACCTGGCAGCGGTCGGCCCGGTGCGATTCGTTTTTCCGCATGCGCCGATGCAGCCGGTATCGATCAACAACGGCATGGTGATGCGTTCCTGGTACGACATCCTGTCGCTCGGCGCCGGCATCGACCGCCGCGAGGACGAAGCCGGCTTGCGTGCGTCGATGGTCGAGATCGAGGCCTTGATCGCCCGCGAGCGCAGCCGGGGCATCGCGGCGTCCCGGATCGTCCTGATGGGTTTTTCGCAGGGTTGTGCGATGACCTTGATGACCGGCCTGCGCCATGGCGAACGGCTGGCCGGTCTGGTCGGCTTGTCCGGCTATCTGCCGCTGGCTGCCAAACTGATCGATGAGCGAAGCCCGGCCAATGCCGGCACCCCTGTCTTTCTGGCCCATGGCCGTCACGATCCGATGATCGCCGATCGATCGCGCACTGGCCAGCCGCGATGCGCTGGTCGCCAGCGGACAACCCGTCGAGTGGCATGACTATCCGATGGAACACTCGGTCTGCGCGGCCGAACTGGCCGACCTGAACGCCTGGCTGTTGCGAATGCTGGCCTGAGCGCGGCGCCTGGGGCGGTTGTCTTGGCTTCCCGAGTCGACATCAAGGTCATGAGCGGGCGCCGGCGTGTTGCGTTGCTTGTTCTGCTGGTCGGATTGCTGACGGGATGCGCGTTGGCATGGCTGACCGGAGGTCCGTCCTCGGCTGGCAACTGGTTGACGGCATTCATGGCGCCGATGCATGAGCCGATTCGGGGAGATCCCGCACTCAACGATGCGGCCTTGCGCTTCGACAACGTCACCTTGCGCCAGTTCGCGCCGCTGGCCTTGCCGGGTCAACGTGTCCGGCTGCGTATCAGCAATGAATTCGGCGATGCGCCGCTGCGGGTCGGCGGGCTTCACATCGCCTGGCGCGAACGAACCACCGGGCCTGCGATCCGGGCCGGCAGCGACCGAGAAGTCTTTTTCAAAGGTGAACGGACGGTCGATATTGCGCCCGGTGTGGTGGTTTACAGCGATTCGGTCGGTTTGCCCGATGGCGAACGAGCCGACCTGGCGATCAGCATTTATCTGCCGGCTCCGACGCCGCGTGCCAGTTGGCACCTGGTCGGAAGCCGGAGCAGCTTTCGCTCGACCCCGGGCAACCACCTGAGTTCGGCCGATTTCCCTGTCTCGAGTGTTGATCGAGGCGTCTATTTCCTGGCATCGATCGAAATCGATGCGCCTCGTGACGCCGCTCTGTGGATCGCATTCGGCGATTCGATCACCGATGGTGCGTGGCACACGGTCGATACCGATGGCAGTTGGCCGGCGCGCTGGGCAGCGTTGTGGCACGGCCAGGACCTGCGGGGGCCGATCGGCATCCTGAATGCCGGTATCGGCGGCAATCGGCTGCTCAGCGAGCGCACCGGCCCGAGTGGTCTGGCGCGCTTTCGTCGCGATGTCCTCGACATCAAAGGCGTGCGTGGCGTCGTCTTGATGATCGGCATCAACGACCTGGGAGGCCGCGGTCCAGGCGAGGATCTGCCGACGCTGGTCACCCGGCTGATTGCCGCGCAGACCGACCTGGCCGGGCAGGCGCGGGCAAGCGGTTTGAAGGTTGTCGGTGCAACCCTGACCCCTGTGTATGGCAGCTACTACGGGGTGGCGGAGGTCGAGGCCGCTCGACAGCAAGTCAACCGATGGATCCGCTCGTCCAGCGTGTTCGACCTGGTGGTGGATTTCGATGCGACCTTGCGGGATCCGCAGCAGCCGAACCGGATTCGGCCGGATTGGACGAGCGATCATGTGCATCCCAACGACGCGGGATACCGTGCCATGGCAGATACCGTGGTGCGCGAACTGGAGCGGGCCGGACTGTCGAGCCGCTGATGCCGCAGAGGCCGCTGATGTTGCGGAAGGTGCGTCGACCTCTGCCTACCAAGGCGTTGGTTGGTAATCCTTCAGAAATTGTCCCCATACATGCTCGCCGGTATTGATACCGTTGATGATGGGGTCGAGGATGCGGGCCGCGCCGTCGATGATGTCGAGTGGCGGATGAAAGCGCTGCTCGACCGTCTTGCGCGCAGCGATGTCGGCGGGGTCCTCGTCGGTGACCCAGCCGGTGTCGACGCTGTTCATGTGGATGCCATCGCCGTGGTAGTCAGCCGCAGCGGTGCGCGTCATCATGTTGAGTGCGGCCTTGGCCATGTTGGTGTGTGGATGGCGGGTGGTCTTGAAGCTCCGATAGAACTGCCCTTCGACGGCAGACACGTTGACGATGTGCTTGTCGCGGCACGGCGTGCGCAGCATCAACGGCTTCAATCGCGCGTTGATGAGAAAGGGGGCGATCGCGTTGACGAGTTGCACTTCGAGCAACTCGACCGACGGCACTTCGTCCATCTGCATTCGCCAGGAGTTGCGTCCGCGCAGGTCGACCTGTTGCAAGTCCTGGTCGAGCCGACCTTCGGGAAACAGGTGTTGCTGGGCCAGCAGTTCTTCGGCGAGCAGCGGGATCTGCGAGAGCTCGGCTGCTTGCGTCAGCGCCGCCAGCGGCGGTAGCGCCAGCGCTGTTTCGTCGACGCTCCCGGGCAGGATGTGGGTGCTTCGCAGGCCGTCGTAAGTGCCGATCAGCTGGCGGACGGCGGCAGGGGCGTGCTGCAGGGCTTCGGTCTCGCCAGCCATCATGTGAGCATAGAAGCCTGGCGGGCGTCGGACCGTCTGGCAGGCGTTGTTGACAATGAAGTCGAGGCGATTGCGCGTGCGCAGAAGTTCGTGGCAGAAGGCTTCCACGCTGGGTGTGTGGCGCAGATCCAGGCCGAAAATCTCCAGACGATGGCCCCATTCATCGAAGTCCGCCTCTTGGGCATAACGGGTCGCCGAGTCACGCGGAAAACGGGTGGTGACAATCAGCTGCGCGCCGGCGCGCAGCAGCTTGAGCCCGGTCTGGTAGCCGATCTTGACGCGTCCGCCGGTCAGCAGGGCGACACGCCCGCGCAGGTCGGCCAGCTCGGTGCGCTTTCGGAAGTTCAGCTGCGCGCAGGCCGGGCAGAGCTGGTCGTAGAAGTGATGGATGAGCTGGTACTTCTGTTTGCAGACGTAGCAGTACTGCGGCTCGTCGCACGAGCTGTGCTTGCTGCCGGCGCTCTCTTGCAACGCAGTGACGTCCTGTGCCGAAAAGTCGATCGGCGCAAAGAAGGCGGGCGCGGTAAACACCGGTTTGCGGCGCAGCGCGCGAATGCCCGTCTCATGCAGCACGGCGTCACTGTCGCGTCGTTGTGTCGCGCGGCGTTCGCGTGCAGCGGCCTTTCGTTGCTGGCGGCGCTCGAGGTGGTCGGGGTGATGAACACGCGCAACGGCCTGAAACAGGCGATCGCGATCGGTGGGCGACAAGGCGTCGACAAGGCTGGCGTCGCCGGCGATCTGTTCAAGCAGCACCGTGGTGGCGCGCAGTCGCTCGAGCAAGTCGTGGGGTGGTTGTGGTGTGTCGAGAAGGCGGCCCATCGGCAGAGTCTTGATGATCATTGGGAGGTCAGTGGTCGGTGCGTGCACTCGCAATGCCCGGGCAGCGGCAACTCACAGGCTCTGGACCAGCTCGCGCACCCCATCCCACACGATCTGCACGCCCAGGCACAGCAGGATGAATGCCGTCAGTCGCAAGAAGACCACCGTGCCGGCCTCGCCCAGCGGGCGCAGCAACTGTGCGGCATAGCGAAAGGCGAAGTACATCACGATGCCGATGACGCACAGGGCGAGGACGCCGCCGGCGAAAGCCGCGAGCGACCGCGGCACGCGTGCATCGTGCAGGCTGACCCCGATCGTGATGGCCGCTGCGATCGATGCCGGGCCGCAACTGATCGGAAAGGTCAAGGGATAAAAAGCCTGATGCCGGGCGTGCTCCGGGGTGAAGGCCTCGGCCAGCAGCGCCCGGCTGTCCTGTGTCGCATGCGGGGTATGCAGCAGCCGCCAGGCGTTGGCGGCGAGCAGCGAGCCGCCGCCCACGCGCACGATCGGCAGCGAGATGCCGAAGATGTCGAGCACATAAGAGCCGACGAGCATGGCGCCGACCATCAACACCACCATGTTGCGAGCGATGCGCCGCGCCAGTACGGCGCGGGTCAACGGCGAGGCACCCTCGGTCAGGCCGAGGAAGATCGGCGCAGTGGCGGCGGGGTTCAGGATCGGCAGCAACGCGGCCAGCACGAACAGAAAACTCTTGCCGAGCGTCAGCAGCAGTGAGAGAGGATCGATGGGCATGGTCGGCGATGGCGAGCGCCGAGCCAGTGTAGATGAGCCCGAGACGGGTTCGCTGAGTGGACGGCAGGCGCTATGGTCCAGCTTCGGATCTCCACCGCGGCGCATACTATGGCACTGCTGTCGCTCGATCGCGCGGCGGCCGGATCCGCAACCCAGTTCGACCATCGGGTTGCATGCGTACCCACCCGAGAGGTGCATGCGACCCTATCTTGACAAGGAGACCGCCATGGCCCTCAAGCCCCCCTTGACGGAATTGCACATCAAGACCGCGAAGCACGGCTTCTACAGCGGCTTCACCGTCAACGTCACTCTGACAGCCAAGCTGCTGATCGGCGCATTGATCCTGTGGGCAATTGTCTTTCCGGTGCGCTCGAGCGTTTTTCTCAAGGGCATCAATGCGTACATCCTGGCCACGTTCGGCTTCTGGTACGTCTACGTGGCGGCGTTCTTTCTGATCCTGTGCCTGGTCCTCGCGATCTGGCCTGCCGCAGGTAGACTGCGGCTCGGCTTGCCAGGCGACCAGCCGGAGTTCTCGAATTTTTCGTGGTTCTCGATGATGTTCGGCGCCGGCATCGGCATCGGCATGCTGACCTTCGCGACGGCCGAGCCGATGTATCACTTCGCCACGAACCCGGCGACCATCGAGGGGCTGACTCAGCCCAGCACCCTCGGCAACGTGCGCGCCGCCTACATCTGGTCGTTCACGCACTGGGGCTTCGTGGCCTGGGCGGCGTATGCGATCGTCGGCCTCTCGCTCGGCTACTTCTCGTATCGCCGCGGCCTGCCGCTGACAATACGGTCCGGGCTGACGCCACTGTTCGGCCGCGCGATGTCTGGCTTCGCCGGCCACGTGGTCGATGTCGTTGCGGTCGTCGCCACCGTCCTCGGGGTTGCGCAGACCCTCGGTTTCGGCGTCGCGCAATTCGTCGCCGGCATGCACCGCATCGGCGTCGGCGACTGGCTTTACGAAACGGCCGCGGACGGCACGCGCGCCTCGTCGATGGCGGCGATCATCGTCGCCTTGCTGGTCATCATGGGCGCATCGACCTTGTCCGCGCTGTCGGGCGTGGGCAAGGGCATCAAGTGGCTGTCGAACATCAACATGGGCCTGAGTTTCTTCATCCTGGCCTTCTTCCTCCTCTTCGGCTCGACGCTGTTCGGCCTGCAGGCGCTGATCGTCGGGTTCTGGGACTATCTGCTGTCGATTCCGCGTACCCTCTTCACCGTCTGGTCGAAGGACAACACGCCGGTCGGCGATGCGCTTGCGGCATGGCAGGGCAGCTGGACCATCTTCTACTGGGCCTGGTGGATAGCATTCGCGCCGTTCGTCGGTCTTTTCCTCGCCCGCATCTCGCGCGGGCGAACCGTGCGCGAGTACGTGCTCGGCGCAATGATCGTTCCGTCGATCATGTGCTTCGTCTGGTTCGCCCTCGTCGGCGGCACCGCCATCGACCTGGAACTGTCGGGCAAGGCGCAGGGCGCAATCGTCGCCGCCGGGCAGGAGTCACAACTCTTCGCCATGCTGGGCGTGATGCTCAGCCCGAACCTGGCGTGGGCGATGTCGATCGTCGTCGTCGTCTTGCTGCTGACCTACCTGGTGACGACTGCCGACAGCGCGGTGCTGATCATCAATACGATCAACGCGGCCGGCGATGAAGGCCCCAAGGCCCGACCGCACATCCTGTTCTGGGGCGTTGCGCTCGCCCTCGTCGTCGGCGCCCTCATCGTCGCCGGCGGCCTCGGCGCCATCAAGACGGCGATGGTGATCGGTGCGTTGCCATTCAGTTTGGTGATGGTGCTGATGGGCGTTGCCCTGATCAAGGGAATCGGGCTCGATAGCCTGCGCGAGAAGCGGGGGATGCCGACGACTATTTAGTGATCTAGAGTGTCCGGTCCCGGAAATGACTGCCATTTCGTTCGGTTTTTCAAGTCGCGCTCAGGATCAGCGCTGCACCATGACAACCGGCTGGCCATCACCCGCAAGCCGACACGACAGCTCGGGAACGACCTCGTGGACGATGGTCGGCACCGCGTCAGAGCTTGAACCCGTAATCGACGATCAGCGGCGCATGGTCCGAGAAGCGCTGCTCCTTGTAGACCGAGACCGATCTGGCGAGCGCCGCAACCCCCGGCGTCGCCAACTGATAGTCGAGCCGCCAACCCACGTTGTTGGCCCAGGCCTGGCCGCGGTTGCTCCACCAGGTGTAGGCCTCGCCGCCGTCGTGCGGGCGCAGGCTTGCGGTGCACGTCGACCAGGCCGAGTTCGTCGATCGCTCGCGTCATCCAGGCCCGCTCCTCGGGCAGGAAGCCGCTGTTCTTCTGGTTGCTGCGCCAGTTCTTCAGATCGATCTGCTGGTGCGCGATATTGATGTCGCCGAGCAGGATGAACTCGCGCTCGCGCGCGCAGCTGCTGCAGGTGCGGATACATCAGCGCGAGGAATCGAAATTTCGCCTGCTGCCTGCGCTTCGCCGCTCGACCCGCTCGGGAAATAGCAGCTGATGATGCTCAAGCGGCGGCAGGGTCGGGTGGCCGGGACGATCGAATCGCGCCTCGACATAGCGACCTTCAGCGTCGAACTCGGGGTGGCCGAAGCCGACGCTGACCTCGCTCGGCCGTGTCCCGGCTGTACAGGCCGACGCCCGAATAGCCCTTCTTCTGCGCGCAATGGAAATGGCCGTGCATGCCGGCGATCTGCTCGAAGCGGCCTTCGAGGTCGCCGGCCTGGGCCTTCAGTTCCTGCACCCCCATACAATCGATTTGCATGCTTTCGGCCCACGGCAGCAGGCCCTTATTGGCAGCCGATCGGATGCCATTCAGATTCAACGAGACGAGACGGAACACGCGTATGCCTTCGAAAAACCCGGCCGATCAGGGCTGCGGTCGGCCGAGGCCGATGCGCTGGCGCTGGACTTTGTCCGCTTCTCGGTCGATGCCGGGGTATTGCGTTTCGGGGAGTTCAAGACCAAGGCGGGGCGGCTTTCGCCGTATTTCTTCAATGCCGGTCTGTTCGACGACGGCGCCAAGCTCGGCCGTCTGGCGCAATTCTACGCAGCGCCGGCTGATCGGCTCGGGGCTCGAGTTCGACATGATCTTCGGCCCGGCCTACAAGGGCATCACGCTGGCCGCGGCGGTAGCGATCGAGCTGGCGCGCAGCGGCCGCAATGTGCCGTTCGCCTACAACCGCAAGGAGGCCAAGGACCATGGCGAAGGCGGCACGCTGGTCGGCGCGCGCTGCGCGGCAGGGTCTTGATCCTCGACGACGTGATTTCGGCCGGCACGTCGGTGCGCGAGTCGATCGCGATGATCCGCGCCGCCGGGGCCGAGCCCTGCGGTGTCGGCATTGCGCTCGACCGACAGGAGAAGGCCGGCGAAGACGGTGTCGACTCGCAGCTGTCGGCGGTCCAGCAGGTGCAGCGCGAACTCGGCCTGCCGGTGGTCGCGGTGGCGACGCTGGCCGATCTGCTGGCACTATCTGGGCCAGCAGTCCGATCCGCAACAAGCGGCATTTCTGCCCGCTGTTTCGGCCTATCGGCAACGCTACGGCGCCTGACAATCGGTGGGTCGACCTGACCGCGGTGCCATGCACGCCTCATGATGTTGCGAACCTTCGTCTATGGCAGCGTGTTAGCGCTGCTGGCCCAATCCGCGACCGCCGCGATTTTCATCTGCACCGACAAGAACGGGCGCAGGCACACCGCCGACCGACCGATTGCCGCCTGTGTGGACCAGTCGCAGCGCGTTCTGAATCGCCGACGGCAGCTTGAAGGCGATCGTCCCGCCGGCGTGTCGCCGCAGGAGCGCAGCGCCGCCGAGCGCCGCGAGCGGGACGCTGAGCGCGTTGCGCATGGCCGAACAGGAGAATCTCAAGCGCGACCGGATGCTGCTGCGCCGCTTTCCGGAAGCAGGCGCAACACCAGAGCGCGCGAGTCGATGCGCTGCGACTGGTCAGCACCTCGATCGAGGCCACCCGCAAGCGAATCGCAGACTTGCAGGCCGCGCACAAGCCGCTGGCCGCAGAAGCTGCTCGGCCATGAAGGCAAACCGATGCCGGCCGACTTGAAGCAGAGACTCGATGCCAACGAGGCGATGCTGAAGGCGCAGCAATCGCTGGTGCAGAACCAGACGGCTGAAGCCGACCGCATCAATGCGCGTTACGACGAAGAAGCGCGCCGTCTGGCGCCGCTGTGGAAAGGCACATCCATCAGCACGCAGTCGATGCCCGGCCGACCCGCGCTGAGTCGGCGCCCGCGAGGGCGTGTGCCCTCAACCGAGCCGGCTTTCAACAGCTGATTGACCTGCCCCGGATTGGCCTTGCCCTGGCTGGCCTTCATGACCTGGCCGACCAGCGCATTGAAGGCCTTGTCCTTGCCGCTGCGGTATTCGTCGACCGACTTCTGAGTTGGCCGCCAGCACCTCGTCGATGATGCGCTCGAGCTCGCTGCTGTCGCTCATCTGGCGCAAACCCAGCGCCTCGATCAGGTCGTCGACGCCGCGGCGATCACCCTGCCACATGCGCATCGAAGATCTGCCGCGCGCCGCTGTTCGACAAGCCGCCATCGCCGATGCGACCGATCAGTGCAGCCAGTGCATCGGCGCTCGATCGGGCTGTCGTCGATCGTCGTGGCCTGCGCATTCAGGCGCCGCGACACCTCGCCCATCAACCAGTTGGCGGCCAGTTTGGGCGCGCCGCTGGCCTTGGCGACGCGTTCGAAATACGCCGCCATCGCCTTGCTCTGCGTCATCATCGCCGCGTCGTGGGCGGGCAGCGAATAGTCGCGCTGGAAACGTTCGGCCATCGCCGCCGGCAATTCGGGCATCGCCTCGCGAACCTCGGCTGATCCACGCATCCGAGATCACCAGCGGCGGCAGGTCGGGATCGGGGAAATAGCGGTAGTCGTGCGCGTCTTCCTTGGTCCGCATCGCCCGCGTTTCGCCGCTGTCGGGGTTGAACAGCACGGTCGCCTGCTGGATCTGGCCACCATCCTCGAGCAGGTCGATCTGCCACTGGATCTCGTAGTCGATCGCCTGCTGCAGAAAGCGGAAGCTGTTCAGGTTCTTGATCTCGCGCCGCGTGCCCAGCGGCTCGCCGGGCTTGCGCACCGAGACGTTGGCATCGCAGCGGAAGCTGCCTTCCTGCATGTTGCCGTCGCAGATGCCGAGCCAGACCACCAGCGCATGCAACGCCTTCGCATATTCGGCCGCCTCGACGCTGGAGCGCATGTCGGGCTCGGTGACGATCTCGAGCAGCGGCGTGCCGGCGCGGTTCAGGTCGATGCCGGTCTGCCCGGCATAGTCCTCGTGCAGCGATTTGCCGGCGTCCTCTTCGAGATGGGCGCGGGTCAAGCTGACGCGATGGGGCTGCTCGCCGACGAAGAAGTCGACCGACCCGCCCTGCACCACCGGCGTCTCGTATTGGCTGATCTGGTAGCCCTTGGGCAGATCGGGGTAGAAATAGTTCTTGCGCGCGAAGATCGAGTGCCTGGCGACCTTGGCACCGACCGCCAGGCCGAAACGGATCGCGCGTTCGACCGCGCCGCGATTCATCACCGGCAGGCTGCCCGGCAGCGCCAGGTCGACCACCGACGCCTGGGTATTGGGCTCGGCGCCGAATCGTGTCGACGAGCCGCTGAAGATCTTCGATGCGGTCGACAGCTGGGCATGGGTCTCGAGGCCGATCACCACCTCGTAGCCGCGGATCAGCTTGACGGGCGCTCATCGCGGAGGCCCCGGGGCACGCCGGTGCCAGTCGGTGACCTGCTGAAATGCATGGGCGCTGTGCAGCAGCCGACCTTCGTCGAAATAGTTGCCGATCAGTTGCAGACCGACCGGCATGCCGTGCTCGCCGAAGCCGGCCGGCAGGCTCATGCCAGGCAGGCCGGCCAGGCTGGCAGGCAGCGTGAAGATGTCGGCCAGGTAGGTCTTGACCGGATCATCGCCCTGACCCCCGATCGGCCAGGCCACGGTCGGCGCCACCGGCCCGGCGATCAGGTCGCAGTTCTTGAAACAGGCCTGGAAATCGTCGGCAATCATGCGGCGCAATTTTTGCGCCTGCAGGTAATAGGCGTCGTAATAACCGTGCGACAGCACATAGGTGCCGATCATGATGCGTCGCTTGACCTCGGCACCAAAACCTTCGGCGCGGCTTTTCTTGTACATGTCGAGCAGGTCGCCATACTGCTTCGCGCGGTGGCCGAAACGCACGCCGTCAAAACGGCTCAGGTTCGAGCTGGCTTCGGCGGGTGCGATGATGTAGTAGACCGGGATCGACAATTCGGTGCGCGGCAGGCTCACATCGACCAGCGTGGCCCCGAGCTTCTCGAACTCGGCCAGCGCACCGCGTACCGCGCCGTCGACATCGGCCGCCAATTCCGCCGGGAAAAACTCGGCCGGCAGGCCGATCCGCAAACCGGCCAGCGGTCGGCGGGCATCGGCGCCCGGGCGCAGTTGCTTCAGCGCACTCGAATAATCTTGCGGCGCGCGTTGCGCGCTGGTTGCATCGCGCTCGTCGAAGCCGCCCATCGCCGACAGCAGCAGCGCGCAATCTTCGGCGCTGCGCGCCAGTGGGCCGGCCTGGTCCAGGCTCGATGCAAAGGCGATCATGCCGAAGCGCGAACACACGCCATAGGTCGGCTTGATTCCGGTGATGCCGCAAAAACTGGCGGGCTGGCGGATCGAGCCGCCGGTATCGGTGCCGGTGGCTGCCGGTATCAGCCGTGCAGCCACCGCGGCTGCTGAGCCGCCGGACGAGCCGCCCGGTACGCGCTGGCGGTCCCACGGGTTGCGGACGACGCCGAAGGCCGAGTTTTCGTTGGCCGAACCCATCGCGAATTCGTCGCAATTGAGCTTGCCCAAGCGTGACCGCGCCGGCCTGTGCCAGGCGGCTGACCACGGTCGCATCGAAGGGGCTGCGGTAGCCCTCGAGCATTTTCGAGCCGGCGGTGGTCGGCAGATCGCGCGTAACAAAGATGTCCTTGTGTGCGATCGGAACGCCCAGCAAAGCCGACGGTTCACCCTGCCGTCGCCGGGCGTCGGCAGCGGTCGCCTGGGCCAGCGCCTGGTCGGCATCGATGCAGAGAAACGCACCGAGATCGGCACCCGCCTGGCAGCGTCCGAGCAGATGCTGTACCGCCTCGACACTCGATACCTTGCCGGCAGCCAGTTCGGCAGCCAGTTCGGCAACACTCCAGTCGTGCAGGTCGGCGCCGACCGAGCTGCTCATTCGAGCACCTTGGGAACCAGAAACAGGCCGTCCTCGACCATTGGCGCACTCAACTGGTTGCGTTCGCGGTCGTTGCATTCGGTGACGATGTCGTCGCGCAGGCGCAACTCGACTTCGCTGAGTGCCGACAGCGGCGTATACAAAGGCACCACGCCACGGGTGTCGACCAGGCTCATCTGATCGACGATCGAAAAAAAACCGTTCAACTGGGTCAGCATCGACGCTTGTTCGGCTTCTTGCAGTTCCAGCCTCGCCAAGTGGGCAATTCGGCTGACGTCTTGGCTGGTCAATGCCATCTCATCGGTGCTCGCAGGCAATACCGCAGCCTCGGCTGCGGTAGGGAAGTCAGGTGGGGATCGGTTATTATCCTCGGTTATCCATATTACTTTCGATTGCGCTGCGGCACTGGGCGCGGTCGGTCTTCGCGGGGCCTCGTCACCATGTTGATCCGGCCCCATCGTCGTCACTCCAACGGAATCCGCGTTTTCGCAGCGCTTTGACAGCCCGCAGGGGCCGCAAGCACGATCAGCCGCGTGTCGCGCTGCCGACTACCACCCCCATTCAACATGTTCGGATCCTTTCGTCGCTATTTCTCGACGGACCTCGCCATCGACCTTGGAACCGCCAACACGTTGATCTACGTGCGCGGCAAAGGAATCGTGCTGGACGAGCCGTCTGTTGTCTCGATCCGCCATGAAGGCGGCCCCAACGGCAAGAAGACCATCCAGGCGGTCGGCAAGGAAGCCAAGGCCATGCTGGGCAAGGTGCCCGGCAACATCGAGGCCATCCGCCCGATGAAGGACGGCGTGATCGCCGATTTCACCGTCACCGAGCAGATGCTCAAGCAGTTCATCAAGATGGTCCACCCGCGCTCGGTGCTGCGCCCGAGCCCGCGGATCATCATCTGCGTGCCTTGCGGCTCGACCCAGGTCGAGCGTCGCGCCATCCGCGAATCGGCGCTCGGCGCCGGCGCCAGCGAGGTCTATCTGATCGAGGAGCCGATGGCCGCCGCGATCGGCGCCGGCCTGCCGGTGTCCGAGGCCGAAGGCTCGATGGTCGTCGACATCGGCGGCGGCACCACCGAGGTCGGCGTGATCAGCCTCGGCGGCATGGTCTACAAGGGCAGCATCCGGGTCGGCGGCGACAAGTTCGACGAATCGATCATCAACTACATCCGTCGCAACTACGGCATGTTGATCGGCGAGCCGACCGCCGAGTCGATCAAGAAGAATATCGGCAGCGCGTTTCCCGGCTCCGAAGTCAAGGAGATCGAGGTCAAGGGCCGCAACCTCAGCGAAGGCGTGCCGCGCTCGTTCACGATCAGCAGCAACGAAATCCTCGAGGCGCTGACCGATCCGCTGAACCAGATGGTCTCGGCGGTCAAGAACGCGCTGGAACAGACGCCGCCCGAACTTGGCGCCGATATCGCCGAGCGCGGCATGATGCTGACCGGTGGCGGCGCCCTGCTGCGCGATCTCGATCGCCTGCTGGCCGAAGAAACCGGCTTGCCGGTGCTGGTTGCCGAAGATCCTCTGACCTGTGTGGTTCGAGGTTGCGGCATGGCGCTGGAACGCATGGAGCGTCTGGGCTCCATCTTCACCTCGGAGTGAGGCAGCGCGGGGCGGTGATCGCTGCCGGCTGTTGCCTGCGTGCTTGCTCCTCGCACCGCTGATCGACCGGTCCTGATTGACATGCAGTGGCAACTTCGCTGGGCTTGCTCGACCGCACACCCCCGCCTTTTTTCCGGCAGGGCACGTCCGCGCTGACCAAGCTCAGCTTGTTCTCGGCGCTCGCCGTTTTTCTGATGGTGGCCGACGCTGCGGTTCAAGGTGACCGAGCCCGTGCGTGCAGTGATTGCCACCTTGATGCTGCCGATGGAGCGCAGCCTGAGCATGCCGGTCAAGAGCTGGCAAGGCGGCCTGGAATACCTGCAAGGCCTGCAGACTGCGCTTGGCGCGGAGGCGATGGCGCGCAAGGAGCTCGCATTGCTGTCCGAGCGCGCCAGCCGGGTCGAGCAATTGACGATCGAGAATGACAAGCTGCGCGCGCTGCTCCAATTGCGCCCCGCATTGATCGTCAAATCGCAGGCCGCCGAAATCCTCTACGAGGCGGCCGACCCGTATTCACGCAAGGTGATCATCGACCGCGGCCGCCAGCAAGGCGTCGCCGCAGGCTCGCCGGTCATCAACGAGACGGGCGTGCTCGGGCAGGTGACGCGCGTTTATCCGCTCAGTGCCGAGGTCACCTTGCTGACCGACAAGGATGCAGCCATCCCGGTACTCAATACTCGGACGCAAGCGCGCAGTGCTGCTTTCGGCGGCCTGGGCGCGGTCGGCGGAGAGGGTCTGGAGCTGCGCTTCATGGCGGGCAATGCCGACGTGCAAGTCGGCGATATGTTGACCACCTCCGGCGTCGACGGCGTTTATCCCCCGGGTCTGGCAGTTGCCACCGTGGCCAAGGTCGAGCGTGTGGCCGACTCGGGTTTTGCCCGAATCAGCCTGAAACCGCTGGCCTCTGCCGATGCGGTGCGCCATGTGCTGGTGCTCGAACCGATCCAGACGCAGATGCCGGCGCGTCCCGTCCAGCTCGCCGACGATCCGACTGCGCGCGATGCCAAGGACAAGGGCAAGAAAGGTCCGCGGCCATGATTCACGCCGATCGCCGCCCGCCGATTGCGGCAGCCTGAAATGTCCCGGATCACCCAGCAACTGCTGCTGCCGGCCAATCCGGTGTTCATCGGGTTCAGCCTGTTCGTCGCGCTGGCGCTCGATGTAGTCCAGCTGGGCCGCAGCCCGGCAATTCCGGACATGCTGGCGCTGACGCTGGTGTTCTGGAATGTCCACCAACCGCGCCGAGTCGGTGTCGGTATCTGCGTTCATGTTCGGGTTGCTGATCGATGTGCATGATGGCGCGCTGCTCGGACAACATGCCCTGGCGTATACGCTTTTGAGTTATTTTGCGATCAGCATGCATCGTCGCCTGTTGTGGTTTGGCGTTCCAGCGCAGATGATCCAGGTTTTGCCACTGTTCATGCTGGCGCATGCGGTTTCGTTCATCGTTCGCATGCTGGCCGGTGGCATGTGGCCGGGTTGGTCGTTGCTGGCGGCGCCGTTCGGCGAAGCCTTGTTGTGGCCGGTCATCACCTGGCTGCTGCTGGCGCCGCAGCGCAGAACTCCGGATCCGGACAAGAATAGACCGTTGTGACAGAACTGAAAGATATCGAACTCGAACTCGGCCGCTTCCGCACCCGGCTGCTTGCTGCGGTGGCGTTCGTCCTGATCGGTTTCGGCTTGCTGACTGCGCGATTGGTCTTTCTGCAGGTTTATAAACACGAGGAACTGGCGACCCGTGCCGACAACAACCGCATCGCGGTGGTGCCGATCGTTCCGAACCGCGGTCTGATCGTCGATCGCAACGGGATCGTGCTGGCCAACAACTATTCTGCGTTCACGCTGGAGATCACGCCGTCGAAGGCAGTCGATCTCGACGCGACGATCGACTCGCTGGCTGAACTGGTCGAGATCCAGCCGCGCGACCGCAAACGTTTCAAGCGATTGGTCGACGAAAGCAAGAGTTTCGAGTCGCTGCCGATCCGCACCAAGCTCAGTGACGAGGAGGTGGCACGTTTCACCGCGCAGCGGTTCCGCTTTCCGGCGGTCGAGATCAAGGCTCGTCTGTTCCGCAACTACCCGCTCGGCGAGGTCGGCAGCCACCTGATCGGCTATATCGGCCGCATCAACCGTGCCGAAAAAGAGGATCTCGAGGAATCCGAGGACCAGGCCAATTACCGCGGCACCGACTACATCGGCAAACTCGGCGTCGAGCAGAGTTACGAGCGCGAATTGCACGGCACCACCGGCTTTGAAGAGGTCGAGACCAGCGCCGGCGGGCGCGCGGTGCGCCGATTGAAGAGCAACCCGGCAACGCCAGGCAACACGTTGGTGATGTCGATCGATATCCGGCTGCAGGCGATGGTCGAGGAAATGTTCGGCGATCGGCGTGGCGCGCTGGTCGCACTGGACCCGCGCAATGGCGAGATGCTGGCCTTCGTCAGCAAGCCGACCTTCGATCCCAATCTGTTCGTCGACGGCATCGATGTCGAATCCTGGCGCGATCTGAACGAATCGATCGACAAGCCGCTTCTGAACCGCGCGCTTGCGCGGCACGTATCCGCCCGGCTCGACCTTCAAGCCGTTCATGGCGATGGCGGCGCTGAAAACGGGCAAGCGCAGTGCCAGTCAGGTGATCTTCGACGGTGGCAACTTCCAGTTCGGCAATCACACCTTTCGAAGCCACGGCGATGGCGGGCTCGGCCCGGTCGACATGGTTCGCAGCATCGTCAAGTCGAGCAACGTGTATTACTACTCGCTGGCCAACGAGATGGGCGTGGATCTGATGCACGACCAGCTCGAGCCTTTCGGTTTCGGCCGCAAGACCGGGATCGATCTGCAAAGCGAAGTCACCGGCCTGCTGCCGTCGACCGCCTGGAAGCGGCGCGCCTACAAACGGCCCGAGCAGAAGAAGTGGTATGCGGGGGAGACGATTTCGCTCGGTATCGGTCAGGGCTACAACAATTTCACGATGCTCCAGCTGGCCAGCGCGACTGCCACCCTGGTGTCAGGCGGCGAGCGTTACAAGCCGCGGCTGGTGCGAGAGATCGAAGATGTGGTGACGCGGGCGCGCCGCAATGTGGCCAACGATTCGATGCAGCCGCTGGCGCTGCAGCCTTCACATGTGCAATTGCTGCGCCGCGCGTTGTATGGGGTGACTCAAGAAGGAACGTCGGCGCGTGTCTTCATGGGTGCGGCCTACCAGAGCGGCGGCAAGACCGGCACCGCCCAGGCAGTCGGCCTGCGGCAAAACGAGAAATACAACGCGTCGAAGATCGAAGAGCACAAGCGCGACCACTCGTTGTATATCGCCTTCGCGCCGGTCAGTGCGCCCACCGTGGCGCTTGCCGTGGTGGTCGAGAACGCCGGTTTCGGTTCGGACGCGGCGGCGCCGATCGCGCGACGGGTCTTCGACTACCTGCAACTCGGCCTGTATCCGAATGCCGATGACATGGCGCTGACCCGAATCGGCAAGGCAGGCCCGCCAGTGGGTTTGCCGAGGCAGGCCGACTCGGTGCCGCTGCCGGGGGCGACGATCATTCTGAGCCGCCCGAATGCGGGCCAGCAGATCATCCCGCTGGCGGTCCCGGACGTTCCGCTGGTCGATGCCGGCGCCGGCGTGGCCTCCCCGTTGGCAGCGGCCAATGTGCCGCAAAAAACGCCATGAACATCGCATTCGACCGACCCTCGCTGCTGCAGCGCCTGACGCCGATCTTCAGCGGCTTCGACGGCCCGCTGCTGGTCGGGCTCGTGTTGCTCAGCGCAGCCGGATTGCTGACGATGTATTCGGTCGGCTTCGATCATGGAACCCGTTTTGTCGATCATGGTCGCAACATGTTGCTGGCTGCCGGCATCCTGTTCATGATGGCCCAGGTACCGCCGCAGCGGTTGATGACGCTGGCGGTCCCGCTCTACACCATCGGCATCACGTTGCTGATCATCACGGCGATCTTCGGCATCACCAAAAAAGGCGCGACCCGCTGGCTGGACCTGCGAGTCACGGTGATCCAGCCGAGCGAGATCATGAAGATCGCCACCCCGCTGATGCTGGCCTGGTGGTTCCAGCGTCGCGAGGGACAGTTGCAGGTTGCCGATTTTTTCGTGGCCTTGCTGCTGCTGGCGCTGCCGGTGGCCTTGATCGTCAAGCAACCCGACCTGGGCACCGCGCTGCTGGTCTTGTCGACCGGGCTGTACGTGATGTTTTTCGCCGGCCTGTCCTGGCGGCTGATTGCGCCGGTGCTGATCGGCATTGCGCTGGCGATCGGTGCGCTGGTCGTTACCGGCGACAACATCTGTCAGCCCGATGTCGAATGGCCGCTGTTGCGTGCTTATCAGAAGAACCGTATATGCACGCTGCTCGACCCTTCGACCGATCCGCTCGGCAAGGGGTTTCACATCATCCAGGGGATGATCGCGATCGGCAGCGGCGGCCTTGATGGCAAAGGCTTCATGAAAGGCACCCAGACCCATCTCGAGTTCATCCCGGAGCGCACCACCGATTTCGTATTTGCTGCTTTCGCCGAAGAGTTCGGTCTGATCGGCTGTCTGTTGCTGCTGGTCGTCTTCCTGTTCATGATCTTTCGCGGCCTGGTGATTGCCTCTGACGCGCCGACGGTTTTCACGCGGCTGCTGGCAGGGGCGATCACGCTGAGTTTCTTTACCTATGCCTTTGTCAACATGGGAATGGTCAGCGGCATCCTGCCGGTGGTCGGCGTCCCGCTGCCCTTCATCAGTTATGGCGGCACCGCAATGATCATGCTCGGCTTGAGCCTGGGAATCCTGATGTCGATCGCGAAGAGCCGTCGTTTGGTCCAGAGCTGACGACGCGCCTGACTCGGGCGCAGGCTTTGCTGCACGCCAGGCCGACGGTTTCAGTTCGCGTCAGGAGCGGCGGTCTTGAAGCGCAACGTGAACAGCGCCCCCGGCCCGAAGATGACGCCGGCATGGTCGCTCAACCCCGCACGATGGCGAAGGTTGGCGTCTGCCAGTTCGACGTCGACGCCATGCTGTCGGGCGATTTCGCTGACGATCGCCAATCCCAGCCCCGATCCGTCGACTCCGGTGTCGAGCGAGCGGAAAAACGGCTGGAAAACCTGTTCGCGGTCGGCCGCTGCGATCCCCGGCCCTGAATCTTCGACCTGCAGCACGACGACCTGACCGAACGGATCTTCGGTGACCCGCACCGTCGCTGTTCCTCCGGCAGGCGTGTAGAGCAAGGCGTTGTCGACCAGATTGCCGAGCAGCTCGCGCAGCAGCAGCGAATGCCCGGCGACCCGGAATGTCGACTCGCCCGATTCCGGACCTTCGTAGCCGAGGTCGATCCGCTTGTCCATTGCGCGGGGAACAAAATCCTGAACGCTCTCACGCGCCAGCCGGGCCAGATCGATCAACTCGATGCCTGCGTGGTGGGTCTTGTTTTCGGCCCGCGCCATGGCCAGCAACTGGTTCACCATGTGTGTCGCCCGGTGACTCGACCGCGCAATCTGCTGCAACGACCGGCTGATCTGTTCGGTGTCCGGCTGCGCTGCCTGCAATGCACGCTGCGCCAGTTCGGCTTGTGTGTGCAGCCCGGCCAGCGGCGTCTTCAGCTGGTGCGCGGCGTCGGCGATGAACTGCTTTTGCGAGCGCATCGATTGATCGAGCCGGGCCAGCAGGTCGTTGATCGCGCGAACCAGCGGTGACACCTCCTCGGGCGCTTCGCGCTCGTTGATCGGGCTCAGATCGTCACTGGCACGGCGGCGGATATGTTGCTGCAACTCGTTCAGCGGCGATATTCCTCTGGCCAGCGCCAGCCAGACCAGCAGCACCGCGATCGGCAGGATCACGAACTGCGGCACGATCACACCTTTGATGATCTCGGCGGCCAGCCGCGACCGCTTGCCGGTCGGCTCGGCCACCTGTACCAGCGGCTGAACCTGCCCGGCGGCGACTTCGCCGTCGATCCAGATATAGGCAACACGCACGGCTTCAGACTTCAGCATGGCGTCGCGAAAGCGCAGTTCGCCGGGCAACGCCCGCTGCTCGTCGAGCGGCGGGGGCAATGATCGCTCGCCGGCCAGAAACTCGCCGCCAAGTCCGAGGATCTGGAAGTGGTTTTGCTCGTCGGCTGTTGCGTGCAACCATTCCGCAGTGGCTGCCGGCATCACGAAGCTGGCGGTTGGAGCCTGGGCGGTCGCCGCCTCGAATCTGACCCCGCGGGCCAGCATCGCCGCCTTGTCGCCGAGCTCGCGGTCGAACGGCTTGTTGGCAATACCCTGCGCGACCAGCCAGGTCAGCAACACGCTCATCGGCCAAAGCAGCAACAACGGCGCCAGCATCCAATCGAGGATCTCCCCGAACAGCGAGACCTGCTCGCGCTTGCGCTTGCGCTTGATGCCGATCTCAAGCAACCCGGTCGACGATCTTTTCAAGGCAATAGCCGAGGCCACGGACGGTCGCGATGCGCACCGGCCCTTGCTCGATCTTCTTGCGCAGGCGATGAATATAGACCTCGATTGCGTTGTTGCTGACTTCTTCGCCCCACTCGCACAAGCGCTCGACGAGCTGATCCTTGCTGACCAGCCGCCCGGTGCGTTGCAGCAGCACTTCGAGCAGACTCAGTTCGCGCGCCGACAGTTCGATCATCTGATCGTTGATGTAGGCCACTCGCCCGGTCGAATCGAAACTCAAGGGCCCGTGCTTGATCAGGGTCGCAGCACTGCCCAGGCCGCGTCGCGTCAAGGCACGCACCCGGGCTTCGAGTTCCTGCAGGGAAAACGGCTTGGCCATGTAGTCGTCAGCGCCCAGATCCAGACCTTTGACACGCTGCTCGATGCTGTCTGCCGCGGTCAGGATCAGCACCGGCGTGCTGTTGCCACGGCCGCGCAACTTGCGCAATACCTCGAGGCCGTGCAGTCGCGGCAAGCCGAGGTCGAGAATCAGCAAATCGAATTCGTGCGAGGCCAGCGCCGCATCGGCTTCGCTGCCACTGCCGACATGGTCAACCGAATAGCCACTGCTGCGCAACGACCGCAGCAGGCCATCGGCGAGCACTTGATCATCTTCGGCGATCAGGATGCGCATCGGGCTCTCCGTGGGGCAAGGTAGGCGGGTCACCCAGGCTCTGCAACGATTCTAGGACCTGACGGGATCGGAATCCGGCGACAACGATGCAGGCGGGCGGCACCCCCTTCTGTTGGGGGAGTTGCCTCAAAAGACCATAAAACCCTGTACAAACATCCAGTCTTTGCGATAATCGTGTCAACTAACGGAGACCGCCATGGACGCACCTGTCAAAGCACTGAATACCGAAAAAGCCAAGGCGCTGCAAGCTGCATTGATGCAGATCGAAAAACAGTTCGGCAAGGGCTCGATCATGCGCCTTGGCGAAGGCGAGGTGATCGACGATATCGAGGTGGTCTCGACCGGCTCGCTGGGCCTCGACATTGCACTTGGCGTTGGTGGTTTGCCGCGAGGGCGCGTGGTCGAGATCTATGGCCCCGAATCGAGTGGCAAGACCACGCTGACCCTGCAGGTGGTGGCCGAGATGCAGGCGCTCGGCGGTACCTGTGCATTCATCGACGCTGAGCATGCACTGGATACCGCTTATGCGCAAAAACTCGGCGTCAACCTGCAAGAACTGCTGATCAGCCAGCCCGATACCGGCGAACAAGCGCTGGAAATCGTCGATGCGCTGGTGCGGTCCGGGTCGGTCGATCTGGTCGTGATCGATTCAGTCGCGGCATTGACCCCGAAAGCCGAAATCGAAGGCGAGATGGGCGATTCGCTGCCCGGTCTGCAGGCTCGCCTGATGAGCCAGGCATTGCGCAAGCTGACCGGCACGATCAAGAAGACCAACACCATGGTCATCTTCATCAACCAGATCCGCATGAAGATCGGCGTGATGTTCGGTTCGCCCGAAACCACCACCGGCGGCAATGCGCTGAAGTTCTATGCGTCGGTTCGACTGGATATCCGCCGCATCGGCAGCATCAAGCGCGGCGAAGAGGTGATCGGCAACGAAACGAAGGTCAAGGTCGTCAAGAACAAGGTGGCGCCGCCGTTCAAGACGGCCGAGTTCGACATCCTCTACGGCGAGGGCATCAGCCGCGAAGGTGAAATCATCGATATGGGTGTTGCGGCCAGGGTGCTCGAAAAAAGCGGTGCCTGGTATTCCTACCTCGGCGAAAAGATCGGCCAGGGCAAAGACAATTCGCGTGAGTTCCTGCGCGAAAACGCCACGCTGGCAACCGAAATTGAAAACAAGGTTCGCGCCGAGATGGGTATTCCGTTGCTGCCGGGGGCTGTCGGACATGCCGACACCGACGCCGCGGGACCCAAGATCAAGGCGGTTGCCAAAGCGGGCTGACCCTGGCTGCGCGCGAGCATGCACAAACCGTTGTCTTTGCGTGCGCAGGCCGTGAGCTGGCTTGCCCAGCGCGAATACAGCGAGCGCGAATTGCGCCTGCGACTGCTGCGCCGCTTGCAGGATCAGGCGCGGCGAGCGCAGGCCAAGGCCGGTCGGTCGCCAGCCGTCGGTGCTGATGAAATCCCGGGTACGTCGCCGCCGGGCGAAGGGCCATCGCTCAACCAGCGTTACGCGTCGACACAGTCGCCATCCACTGACGCGGCGAATCAGGTTGACGAGGTGGTCGAATGGCTGCTCGAACGCGGCTATCTCGACGATCAACGCTTCGTCGCCTCGCGGGTCAATGTTCGATCAACCCGTCTCGGAGTGGCCCGCATCGAGCAGGAATTGGCACGTCATGGGCTCGATCTGCCGCCGCAGGTCTTGCAAGCCTTACGCTCGAGCGAACTCGAGCGGGCGCGCGCCGTCTGGCAGCGCCGATTCAGGTTACCTCCTGTCAACCCACATGAAGCGGCCCGACAGGCGCGGTTTCTGAACGGGCGCGGCTTTTCGGCTGAAGTCATTCGGCGCGTCGTACCGCGCTGTTCGGCGGCAGCCGCCGTCTGCGACGACGCGGACTGACCGTTGGGGTGACCGGAGCCGAGGCGCGTCACGCACGACGTGGCGGTCACCGACGGTCGGCTTGTGCATTGCAGCATGCTACATTGGCGGCCCGCGATGGTTCGGTCCCCAAAGGCCGCGACACCGTCGGACGAACTCGTCGCCCAGTCTTCACGCCGCCCAGCGCCTGCCCGCTCGCCTTTCCATGGCCTTGCCGTCGTCGTCACCCGAACGCCAACTCCGCCACCGCCGCAGCCTCGACGTGCAGGTGTTTTTGCGCGGCGACGGTTTGTGGGAGGTCGACGCGCATCTGACCGACGTCAAGACGCGAGACGTCGAGCTGGCGGGCAAAACCCGTGCCGCTGGTACGCCGATCCATGACATGTCGCTGCGGCTGGTCATCAACGAGTCGTTCGACATCCTCGATGCCGGCTCGTTGTCATTGTGGATGCCTTATCCGGGACAGTGCGATGGATACGGTGATCCGTATCAAAAGCTGACTGGTTTGAACCTGCTCCGCGGCTTTCGTCAGGCAGTCAGTGACCGATTGGGGGGCACGCTGGGATGCACCCATCTGACCGAGCTTTGTCGCATTCTGCCCACCGCGGTAATCCAGGCGTTTGCCGGTGATGTTCTTGATACCAATGAGGCGGGAAAGGCCGGTGAACCGCCATTTCAGATCGATCGTTGCCAGGCGCTGCGCGCACAAGGCGACGTCGTCCGTTTGTTCTATCCCCGCTGGCATCGCCGTACGGATGCCGACCTCGAGATCGACCCGCAGCGCTGAGCTTTTCAGTGCTGACCGGTGTGATTGACTTCTCCTTCCTCCCTGCAAGAGAACGCCCATGAAAATTCACGAGTACCAAGGCAAGGAAATCCTGCGCCAGTTCGGTGTCCCCGTTCCGCGTGGTTATCCGGCGTTCAGCGTCCACGAGGCGTTCGAGGCAGCGCAGAAGCTGGGCGGCCCGGTGTGGGTCGTGAAGGCGCAGATCCACGCGGGCGGTCGCGGCAAAGGCGGCGGTGTCAAACTGGCGCGCTCGCTCGACGAGGTGCAGAAGATTGCCGGTGAGATTCTCGGCATGCAGCTGAAGACCCACCAGACCGGGCCCGGAGGTCAGCTGGTGCGTCGCCTGCTGATCGAGGAAGGTGCTGATATCCAGCACGAGTACTACGTGGCTGCCGTCACCGACCGGGCCACGCAGCAGGTCGCGCTGATGGCGTCGAGCGAAGGTGGCATGGACATCGAGGAAGTGGCGCACTCGACACCGGAAAAGATCCTCAAGGTTTTCGTCGACCCGGCGATCGGGTTGACCGACGAACAGGGCCGCGAGCTGGCGGGCGGCATCGGCATTCCCTCGGCATCGCAGGAGCAGGCGATCGATGTCTTGAAGAAGCTCTACAAATGCTACATGGAGACCGATTGCTCGCTGGCCGAGATCAATCCGCTGATCCTCGAAGGCAACGGCCAGATCAAGGCGCTTGATGCGAAGTTCAATTTCGACAGCAACGCCTTGTTTCGCCACCCCGAAATCACCGCCTACCGTGACCTCGACGAAGAAGATCCGGCTGAAATCGAAGCCAGCAAGTTCGATCTGGCCTATATCCAGCTCGATGGCAATATCGGCTGCCTGGTCAATGGTGCGGGCCTGGCGATGGCGACGATGGACACCATCAAGTTGTTCGGTGGCGAGCCGGCCAACTTTCTGGACGTTGGCGGTGGCGCGACGGCCGAAAAGGTCACCGAGGCATTCAAGATCATGCTCGGCAACCCGAAGGTCAAGGCGATCCTGGTCAACATTTTCGGCGGCATCATGCGCTGCGACACGATTGCCGAAGGCGTGATCGCCGCCTGCAAGGCGGTCAATTTGAATGTCCCGCTGGTCGTGCGAATGAAGGGCACCAACGAAGAGCTCGGCAAGAAGATGCTGAAGGATTCAGGCCTGCCGATCATCACGGCCGAATCGATGGCCGATGCTGCCCGTGCCGTGATGGCAGCGCTGAAGAAGTGAAGATCGACGGGTAGGAGCGGCTGAGGCCGCCCCTACAAAATCCAGGCCAACCTCATTGGCCAGAGCAAACCGAAGCACATCATGAGCATCCTGATCAACAAAGATACCAAGGTCATCACGCAAGGCATCACTGGCAAGACGGGGCAGTTCCACACCCGCATGTGCCGCGACTATGCCAATGGCAAGAACTGCTTTGTCGCTGGGGTCAACCCGAAAAAAGCCGGTGAGGATTTCGAGGGCATTCCGATCTATGCAACCGTTGCCGAAGCATCGAAGGCGACCGGCGCAACCGTCAGCGTGATCTATGTGCCGCCAGCCGGTGCCGCCGCCGCGATCTGGGAGGCCGTCGAGGCCGATCTCGATCTGGCAATCTGCATCACCGAGGGCATACCGGTTCGCGACATGCTCGAGGTGCGCAATCGCATGAAGGCCAGAGAGGCCAAAGGCGGCAAGAAGACGCTGCTGCTCGGGCCGAACTGCCCCGGGTTGATCACGCCCGATGAAATCAAGATCGGCATCATGCCCGGCCACATCCACAAGGCCGGCCGTGTCGGGGTGGTGTCACGGTCGGGCACCCTGACCTATGAGGCGGTTGCCCAGCTCACCGAACTCGGCATCGGCCAGTCGAGCGCGGTCGGTATCGGTGGCGACCCGATCAACGGTCTGAAGCACATCGACATCATGCAGCTGTTCAACGACGACCCCGACACCGATGCGGTGATCATGATCGGCGAAATCGGTGGGCCCGACGAGGCCGAAGCCGCCCGCTGGTGCCAGGCCAACATGAAAAAGCCGATCGTCGGCTTCATCGCCGGCGTGACGGCGCCGCCGGGCAAACGAATGGGGCATGCGGGCGCACTGATCTCTGGTGGCGCTGACACGGCCGATGCCAAACTGCAGGTGATGGAGGAGTGCGGTTTTACCGTCACCCGCAACCCGTCGGAGATGGGCAAGCTGTTGAAGGGCCTGCTCTGAAGGCAGCCGTCCCGGCGTCTTGAAGCTTGGGCCAGCGTATTCCCCGCAGGCGGCTGCGTACTCGCCGGCAGGTTGGCCGCATTGCCGCCATGATTCATGCGCGCCAGGACAGCCAGCCACGGTGACGATCAAGTCGAGCTGATTTGTTCCGATAAGCTTGATGTGTATGCGAAGCTTGTGCGCTGGTGCGCGCCAACGGATCTGGTCGGGTCGTCGAGCCTGTCAGAGATTGATTCTCGAACGGAGCGAAGACGCTTCTTGATTGGTGTTCCGACGATGGCGACTACCTTGCCGGCACTCTTGCTCATTCTTGCAATCGTTGCCGCCTACGTCAGTTTCGGGCTGCCCCACCTGCCGCACCGCGCGGCATTCCCGATCACGCTGATTGCTTGCCTGGCGATGCTGGGCGCAGCACGTGTCGTGACGACTTTCGACGCCAGCGCCGCAGGGTTGGCCGTGACATCGCTGCTGGCCGGTCACTTCGGCTGGCTGGCGGGCCGGCGCAGCAGGCGCCCGCGCGATTACAACGACTCATTCGACGATCGACAAATCAAGCCGCGGGACGAATCAGCCAGGACGCCGCCAAACGCCGCCAATCGCACCGGTGATGGATTCAGCGTCACGCTGCGCATCCCGCCGGTTTCGGTTGCCGACTCGACCTCGCCGGCTGCAGGCGCCAGCAGCGCGGCGCAGCTTGCCGACACGCCCGCCGCCGAAGCGAAGCCTCGCGTACCGCGCGGCGGCGTCGCGATGGCCGACTTGTCGCGGACCAGCCTCGGCCGCTACCGCATCGACCGCGTCATCGGTCGCGGCTCGATGGGTGTGGTCTACCTTGGTCTGGACCCCATGCTCGGCCGACAGGTCGCAATCAAGACCATGGCCCTCGGTCGCGAGTTCGCCGGCTCCGAGCTCGATGAAGTCAAACAGCGTTTTTTTCGTGAGGCAGAAACCGCGGGCCGGCTGCAGCATCGCGACATCGTCACGATCTACGACGTTGGCGAAGAGCAGGAGCTGGCCTACATCGCCATGGAATTCCTGAAGGGTCAGGATCTGCAGCGCAACACCAGCGCCGACAAGTTGTTGCCGGTTCCGGTGGTTCTGCGTGTGGGCGTGCGGGTTGCCGAGGCGCTGGCCTACGCCCATACGCCGTGGTGTCATTCATCGTGACGTGAAGCCGGCGAATGTGATGCTGCATTTGCCGACCGGCGCAGTCAAGGTGACCGACTTCGGCATTGCCCGCGTCACCGATGCCAGCCGCACTCGAACCGGTACCGTGCTCGGCACCCCGAGCTTCATGTCACCCGAACATCTGTCGGGGCAGCGAATCGACGGGCGCTCCGATCTGTATTCGCTCGGGGTGATGCTGTTCCAGCTGCTGACCGGGCAGCTGCCGTTCCAGGCCGACTCGATGGCCAAGTTGATGTACCGGATTGCCAACGACGCCGCGCCCGACGTGCGACTGATGCGCCCGGATCTTCCCGAAGACCTGGCTGTCGCACTGGCCCGTGCCCTCGAAAAAGATCCGTCGGCTCGCCACGTCGACGGCACGCAGTTGGCCGCCGAACTGCGCGCCATCGATCTCGGCGAATCTGGTCCGGTCTCGGCTGCGCTTGCAACCGGCAGCCGTGCGCCCGGTCCGACGATGTCGGCAAATCAGGGCGAATCTGCCTATGCGGCCACGGTCAGGCTGATTCGCTAGGCAGTCAGCAGACAAGGCACAATCCCGCCTTGCCAAGGAAAAGCGGGCTGCCGACACTCTCAGTTTCGAACGGGCGCGAGCACAACATGGATTTCGAGTTCTCCCACGCCACGGATACCGGTCGTTCCCGAAGCAACAACGAAGATTCGGTTGCCGTCGAAGCCAAGACAGGGGTCGTTGTGCTCGCCGATGGCATGGGAGGGTACAACGCTGGCGAAGTGGCCAGCGGAATGGCCACCTCACAAATCCTCGACGATCTGAACCGCTGGTTGTCGGAGGCAGCAGCGACAGCGAGCGACGGCGAAGTGCGGCGCGCGATGACCTTGTGCGTTGACGCCGCGAACCGCGCCATCCATCAGGCTGCAAATGATGATGCCCGCCAGGCCGGCATGGGAACGACGCTGGTGATGGGCGTGTTTCGCGGGTCACGCCTGTTGCTCGGGCATGTCGGTGATTCGCGTGCCTACCGGATGCGCGCGGGCGTGTTGCGTCAGATCACGCGCGACCATTCGCTGCTTCAAGAACAAATCGACGCCGGGCTGATCTCGTCAGTGCAGGCCGCCTCTGCAGCCCACAAGAACCTGGTCACTCGAGCGGTCGGTGTTGAAGCCGAGGTGCAGCTCGAACTTCACGGTCATGATGTCTTGCCGGCCGACCTCTATCTGTTCTGCTCCGACGGACTGACCGACATGGTCGACGATGCAGCGATCGAACGGCTGCTCGGCGAGCCGGGCTCGCTCGCAGCAAGCGCAGCCGCGCTGGTTCAGGCGGCCAACGAGGCCGGCGGCAAGGACAACATTTCTGTGATACTCGTACGGGCCATGGCTGCAGCGGCAGCTCGTCCGTGGTGGCAATTCAGACGCTGACGAAGAATTCGAGGTTGAAGATGGGCAAACTGATCGTTTCGCTGGAAGGTGTGGTGATCAAGGACGTGCAGTTGACCAAGGACAAGACCACCCTCGGTCGCCGCCCGTACAACGATATCGTCATCGACAACCTGGCCGTCAGCGGCGAGCATGCCGTTCTGCAGATGGCCGGTGCAGACGTCTTCATCGAAGATCTGAACAGCACCAACGGCACGTATATCAACGGCAAGGCTGTGAAGAAGCAGCTGCTGAATCACAACGATACGGTCGAGATCGGCAAGTACAAGATCAAATACCTGCTCGACGATGGCACTGACTACGAGAAGACGCAGGTCTTCAAGGCCGATGGTCCGTCGCCCAATGCGACGCACGGCTTCACGCCGTCCAGCCTCGGCGCGTTTTCCGGCTCGGTGACCGCCGGCCTCGATTCGCGTCCTGAACGGCGCTGCCGCCGGTCGCGAAATGGCGCTGACCAAGGTCGTCACCACCGTTGGCAAACCCGGCGTACAGGTCGCGTCGATCACCAAGCGGCCAACCGGATATCTGTTTGCGCATGTCGATGGGGCGATTCGGCCGCTGGTCAATGGTCAGCCGCTGGTCGGCGAAACCGCGCCGCTGAAAGACGGCGATGTGATCGAGTTGGCTGGAACGCAGATGCAGTTCGTGCAGACCTGAACGAGCAGCATGGCCGGCCCACTGCGCGTCGCGTGCGGGCTCGGATGGGCATGAGCTTCGTGACCGATTGTCACGTTTGCGCGGCTGGTCGCTGCAGCGGCCAGGTCGACGGCGTTGCCGTTTGCTGCCACCATTGGCGGCGATTCGCGGCCGCCGGGCTCTGTGCCAGCACGCGCTCGTCATTGGCATCCGCAGTCGGATCTGGAGCCAGTTCACGATGCCCCGTTTGCCATCCCGTATTCCGGCCGCAGGCCAGATGCCATGAGTGTGCGGGTACTGGGCTGTTCGGGCGCGATTGCCGCCGGCTGTCGCACCACCGTCGTTCCTGCTCGATGAAACGATCCTGATCGATGCCGGCACCGGGGTTGGCGATCTGAGCTTGGCCAACTGGCTCGCATCGATCACATCTGCATCAGCCACTCGCACCTCGACCACGTGGTGTCGATCGCACTGTTGGCTGATGCGGTGATGAACCTGCGTGCGGCTGCGGGGCGCGACCCGATCATCGTGCACGCCTTGCCGCAGACGATTGCCGCGCTGCGCAGCGCATATCTTCAACGGCATCATCTGGCCAGACTTCACCCGGCTGCCAACAGTCGCTGAGCCGTCGCTGCGGTTTTCACCATTCGAGGTCGGCGACTGTCTTGATCTGTCCGGGCGGCGGATCGAGGTGCTGTCAGCGGCCCACACAGTGCCTGCTGTCGGCTTTGCCGTGCAGGGTGCGCAGGGCCACTGGGTCTTCACTGGCGATACCGGGCCGAATCCCGCGCCTGTGGCGGCGATTGGCGGTGCTGGCGGTCAAGTTTCTGGTGATCGAAACCGCCTTCGGCAACGACGATCTGGAGCTGGCACAGATCAGTGGCCACCTGTGTCCGGCGCAGTTGCAGGCCGAACTGGCCTTACTGGCCGGCGATGTGCAGGTCTATGTCACCCACATCAAGCCGGGCGAAAGCGCGACCGTGCTGGCCGAACTTGCCGAACTGTCGGTTGCCCAGCCGCTCGGCGCATTGCAAATCGGTCAGGTGATGAATTTCGACTGAGCCTGCGCCCGGACCGCCGCAGCTCATGACAATTTGTGTCGGCAGTGACGCAATCTGCAAGTCGAATGCCATGCGGGCTGACAAGAAGTGTCACATTTCGCCGGTTTCGACCAGAAAACGCTGCCAATGTGCCTGGCACGGGCCGTGCAAATAAAGGAGGGCATTCCAACCCACCCCCTCAAGGAGATATCCATGAAACGCGTTCAACAAGGTTTTACCCTTATCGAACTGATGATCGTTGTCGCGATCATCGGTATCCTCGCCGCCGTCGCGCTGCCGGCTTATCAGGACTATACGGTCCGTGCCAAGATTTCTGAGGTTGTGCTCGCTGCCTCGGCATGCCGCACGACGGTCACCGAGACGGTTCAGTCGACGACGCAGCCGCGATGACTGCCGCTCTTTGCCTGCGACAGTGGCTGCGCGGCGTCGAAGAACTGCAAGTATCGTCGACGAGGTCGCCGTCGACGGAATGGCGTGATCACCGTTATCGCGGATGAAACCAGTCTGGTATTCCGCAGCTTGGCAGCGAGCAACACGCTGCACGCTCATTCCTTACGAGCGAAACGGCAGTCTTGACCACGACTGATGTTGGCTCCAACATCACGAAATGGGTTTGCGGCGGTGGCACCACATCGATTCAGAAGAAGTATCTGCCGGGCTCATGCCGCGGATGATTGATCTGACTGCATGAACGAGGGCGGCGCGAGCCGCCCTTTCTCATTTCTGGAAAAGCGCCGAATCGTGGTTATGCCGCTGATTGCCGCTTTGATCGCGCTGGCCTGGCTGGTTCCGAATCACTATCCGCCCTGGACCGCGGCCTGGCCGGATGCGCTTGGCGCTGTCCGGCCTGTGTGATGCTGGCGCTGTGGTCTGCGTGGCGTCGACCAAGGCGTCTTCGCGGATCTGCCGACGCCGCTGCTGCTCGCTCGCGGCGATCGCGCTTCGACGGTCGTGCTGGTGCAAGCAGCGTCTGGCAAGATCGTCTTTGACGGCGATGCGCTTGATGGCCGCGTTCTACTGGCGATCTGGTTCGCTCGCCATGCTGATCGGGCCAGCGTCGCTTCGTCGCCGGCAGGCCGACCGGATGCTCGAAGTCGCTGCTCGTCTGCTGGCTGTTCGCCGCCATCGCGTCGGTGGGGATCGCGCTCGTCCAATGGACCGGGTGTCTTCGGCCCGAGTTCTATATCGTCGACCTGCCGCCGACAGGTCAGTCCGTGGGCCAACGTCGCGCAGCAGACTCATTTCTCGACCATCTGCTTGATCGGCCTGTGTGCGCTCGGCTGGTCTCTACCAGCGGCGACGTGATCGGCGCGAGCGCCGTTCTGGCTGGCCGCCGCATTTCTGCTGATCGGCATGGTCTTGAGTCGGGTCGCGCACCGCCTGGTTGCAAACCGCATTTTTGATCGGCTGGCTGGCGATCTCGCCGGTTTGTCAGACCTGCCTTCGTCTGTCGGCGCGCCCAGCTAGCTACGCGGCAGTCGCTTTTCGTAGCCTGGTCATTGCCTGGCCGCTACATTGCTGACGCCTGCTGTTGTCCGACGGCCGGCTTGCGAGACGACCAGTTGTCAAGCGGTTTTCGGCTGCGCCATTGGACGATGATGCTCGATGCAATTGGGCGTCAACCGTGGTCCGGCTACGGCTGGCAGCAAGTCGGCGCCGCCCAGCAGACCGTGGCGCTGGACCACCCGCCGATCGGCGAACAAATCGACAGCAGCCACAACCTGGTGCTCGATCTGGTGCTGTGGAACGGCATTCCGATCGGCCTCGCACTCGCTGCATTGCTGATTTTCTGGTTTTTGTCGCGCGCGCTCCGTTGCGCCGATGCCCTCACCGCATGGCTGACTCGCGGCAATCGGCGGCTTACTGGTTCACGCGATGGTCGAGTTTCCGCTCGAATATGCCTATTTCCTGATCCCGTTCGGCCTGCTGATGGGTATGGTCGATGCGTCGCTGCCATTACTTCCCGGCTGGCGGGTTCAGCGGGGCATGTTGCTCGGCGTCACCGTGGTGCTGTCGCTGGTCCTGCTCGGCATCGTGCGCGATTATTTCATCGCCGAGCAAAACCATCGGATGTTGCGCCTCGAATCGGCGCGGATCGGCGTCGACGGACTGGTCACGCCGCCGCCGCGGCTCGACTTGCTGGAATCAGCTTGAAGCCTATCTGGTATTTCGCGCACATCAACCCGCAGCCGGCCTTGCTGCCTGCGCAGGTCGAGCTGATGAGCAAGGTGGCGAGCCGCTATGGCGATCCGGCCGTGTTGCTGAACTACGCTGTTGCGTCCGGCCTGAATGGCCGCCCCGATGTGGCCGAAATAACTTTCGAAGCGACTGTGTCGTATCCACCGCACCGAACAGTGTGCGGCGATGCTGAAGCGATGGCGCGACCACGGTACCAGCAGGCCTATCCGCAGTTGGCACCAATCCCGACACCTGCTGATGCTCGCTGAAATGCGCCTGCGTGTGTGCAGTTCTGCTTTTCGAAGATACTTCAGGCGATGCCGTCAAGTCTTCGCATCCGCAGGCCACATCACGACAGCGTCGGGCGCGGTGCTGGTGCTGGTTGGTCTTGTGAGTCCTTGGCTGATGACATCAGCTTGGCCACCGTCAACGACGCTTCTCAACCAAGCCGCTGCATGGGCGGCATGGTCGGCGTTCATCATGCTGGCAATGAGCAAATTCATCGGCGATGTAGATGCTTCGCAGCGAAGGTGTGGACGATATCTCGCCGGTGTTGACGATCCTCGTGCGCTGGCTGCGACGTGTGCGGCCTCATCGTTGCGGACCGGGATGCCGTCTAGTCTGATTTGGTCGGCGCTGGCCATGCTCGGTGGCGCGCCGCTGGTGCTATTCGCAGGCGCAACACTGGCCCATCAACGGCGGCTCGACGAGGCGTTTCAGGTGCTGTTCATCCCGTTGCTGATAGCCGGCACCATCAGTTCGTTGATCGCCATCGTCCAGATCTTCTTCAGCGACCTGGCTGGCAACGCACTGATTGCCAACGCGTCTTTTTCACAGCGCGCCTCAGGTAACCTGCGCCAGCCCAACCACCTCAGTTCGCTGGCTTTGTGGGCTTTGGTCGGCGTCATCTGGCTGCGTGAGCGGTCGTACCTCAACAATGCCGTGGCGCAGGGGCTGACGCTTGCGCTGGTCGGCAGTGTGGTCCTGACCGGTTCACGAACCGGCCTGCTCGGCATCCTGATCCTGGCCGGCTGGGCGATCGTGGATCGAAGTTTGTCGAGGTTCAGCCGCAGGCTGCTGTGGGCGATGCCGCTGGTTTATGCGTTGGGCTGGTGGTTGTTCAAGCTGTGGGCGTCAAGCTCGCTCGAGGGCGTCGGCACGGTCGATCGAATCTCGGCAGGGGGCGACATCTCGAGCGCGCGCTTCGCGATCTGGTCGAATTCACTTGAACTGATCCGCTCGAATCCCTGGTTTGGCGTCGGCTTTGGCGAGTTCAATCTGGCCTGGTCGCTGACACCGTTTCCCGGCCGACCGACTCAGTTCTACGACCATACCCACAACCTGTTGCTTCAGTGGGCGGTCGAGCTCGGACTGCCGCTGGCATTGCTCTTGACGGCTGCGTGTGCCTTGGCGGTCTGGCGGGCCTGGCGCGCCGCTGAGCGTGCCGATGCCGTCGACCGCTCGGGGCTGCGGGCGGCATTCATGCTGATCTTGCTGATCATGCTGCACAGCATGCTCGAGTACCCGCTTTGGTACTCGTATTTCTTGTTGCCGACGATGTTCGCGTTCGGAATCTGCCTGGGTAGCCAGGCAACGACTGACACGCCCGCTGCCCTGCCACGGGCTCGGTCGATGACAGGATGGTTGGCTGGCGCCGGGGCGGTGATGCTCGCGGTGACCGCTTATTCGGTCGCCGATTTCCACAAGGTGGTCGTCATCTTTTCCCCGCCTGCCGATGCGCTGCCTCTTGAAGCACGGATCGAAGCGGGCAAACGCAGCCTCTTCTTTGCGCATCATGCCGACTATGCCGCAGCGACGACTGGCTCGCCGTCAGCGCAGACCCAGAAGTCGTTTTACAACGCCAGCCACTTCTTGCTCGATACGCGTTTCATGCTGGCTTGGGCCAAGGCATATGCCGCGCAAGGGGACCTGCCGCGCGCGCGGTTTCTAGCCGATCGCTTGCGCGAATTCCAGAACGATGCGTCGGCAAAATTTTTTGAAGTCTGCGATCGAGCCGCGCCGGGCGGCGGTGCCAAGCCGTTCCAGTGCAGCCCTGCCGAGACCGTTCTCGATTTCCGTGACTTCCGCTGATCGCGGCATCCGCCAGAACCGCGACGTCAGTTTTCTGTCGCCATCGCCGACCAGTCGCCCGGATTTGCCTCCGTGCTTTTCGAGCACCCGGATGTCGGTCATGACCATGCCGCGGTCGGCCGCCTTGCACATGTCGTAGATGGTCAGCAGTCCGATCTGAACTGCAGTCAACGCTTCCATTTCGACGCCAGTGCGGCCAAGGGTTTCGACCTGCGCCGTGCACTTGACGCTGTTGCGCTCGGTATCGACCGCAAAGTCGACCGCCACCCGGGTGATCGGCAGCGGATGGCACAGCGGTATCAGATCGGCGGTGCGTTTGGCCGCCTGGATCGCCGCAATTCGCGCCACGCCCAGCACGTCGCCCTTCTTGGCATTGCCGGCGATGATCAGCGCCAGCGTTGCCGGCTGCATTCGGATCGTCCCGCCGGCGCGGGCGATTCGATGGGTTTCGGCTTTGCCCGCCACGTCGACCATGTGCGCCTGACCCTGCGCATCGAAATGGGTCAGCGCGCTGCTGGCGCCAGGGCTGATTTGGCGGATGCGGATGCAGCAGACATTGACGGATGAGACCTGGAAACAGTCGGGAAACGATCGTGGCGCATGATACCGATCGATCGATTTGGTGCCGAGCGAACTGCCGCGTGGATTGCGGGTCCAATCGAACTGCTGCGGCGTTCTGCGCCTCGAACCGGAATCACCGAACATGGCCATTTGTACCGAGTCGCTGCGATCAGCCTTCCGCCATACGCTGCTGTGGGCTTGCGCGGTGGCGCTGTCGGCGACATCCGGCGCGCCGGTGGCGCTGGCGCAGAACCAGCTGCCGGCGCTCGGCGATTCGGTCTCGGAAGGTTTCGGCGTTGGTGTCGAGCGCAAGCTCGGCGATGCGATCATGCGCGAGATCCGCCGCGATCCGGATTATCTCGACGATCCGGTGCTGCTCGACTATCTGCAGTCGATCTGGCAGCCGCTGGTCGAGACCGCCCGCCAGCGTGGCGAAATCTCGGCCGATACCAGCGAGCGCTACGCCTGGGAGGCTTTTCTGGTTCGCGATCGCAGCGTCAACGCATTTGCATTGCCGGGTGGTTTTGTCGGCGTCCATCTCGGGTTGATCGCCATGACCGGATCGGCCGACGAGTTGGCATCGGTGCTGGCGCACGAGTTGTCCCACGTGACTCAACGCCATATTGCACGCGGCATCGAGAACAGCAAGCGGCAGTCGCTACTGAGCGCGGCGGCGATGATCGTCGGCGTGCTCGCGGCCAGCAAGAGCAGCCGCGGCGATGCCGCCAATGCGGTCATCACCGGTGGCCAGGCGGCTGCAATCCAGGGCGAACTCAATTTCTCGCGCGACATGGAACGCGAGGCCGACCGCATCGGCTTCGGCTTGCTGACGGGCGCCGGCTTTGCTCCGGCCGGCATGGCCGCGATGTTCGAAAAGCTCGATCAGGCTTCGCGCCTGAACGACAGTGGCGGTTATCCCTACCTGCGCAGCCACCCGCTGACGACCGAGCGGATTGGCGCCGCCCGTGCGCGCCTGTCGACCGCGCCACGGGTCGCACCGGTTCGCCTGCTCGAACACGCGCTGGCGCAATCGCGAGCCAGAGTGCTTGATGGACACCAAGGTCCAGGCCTTGCAACGCTGGCAGAACCTCGATCAGGAAGCCAAGCTGCGCAGCGCCGGTGCCTCACCCGCCGATGCGGCGATGGTCGATGCTTTGGCCGCTGCCCATTCAAGTGCTCTCGCGTCGACCCTGCTGCGCGACTGGGATCGCGCCGATGCCGCACTGGCCAGGCGGCGCAGTTGCTGCGCTCGGCCGAACCCGACGATGGCGGCCGTGCCGAAGCGTCGTTGGCGATGCTGGTGGCGCAGTCGCAGCTCGAACGCGGCAACGCGGCCGCCGCAGCCAGGTGCTGGCTGGCTTGCCGGAGCGCGACGCCGACAGACGATCGGCGATGTTGCTGTCGGCGCAGGTTGCCATGGCCTGAGCGTGCCGAGCGATGATTCGCAGTTGCGCCAGCATGCCGGACGCCTGCAGACCTGGGTTGCCGAGCACCCCCAGGACGCCACGGTCTGGCTGATGTTGTCGCGGATCTGGGGCCGGCTTGGTCACCCGCTGCGATCGGTCCGCTCGGAAGCCGAAGCGCGTTATGTGATCGGCGATCTGACCGGTGCAATCGACCGGCTGCGCGCCGGCCAGACGCTGGTGCGTGCGGGCGGCAAGGTCGATTTCATCGAAGCCTCGGTGATCGATTCGCGGCTGCGCGACATCGAAGCCCAGCGCCGCAGCGAATGGGCCGAACGCGAAGAGCGCCGCGGCGGCGGTGGTTGAAGAATCAGCGGCGACTGCGTTTCTTGTGGCCGCGCGTCAGTCCTTGGCGCTGAACAAGCGCTCCATCGCGATATCGATGACCACGCCGCAGGCGCTGTAGATCAGTGAACCGATCAACGCCGCGCCGAATCCGGTGACGCTGAAGCCGTCGAGCACGTTGGCCGCCAGATAAAACATCGCGGCGTTGATGACGAACAGGAACAGGCCCAGCGTCAGCAAGGTGGCCGGCAAGCGTCAACAGCACCAGGATCGGCCGCAACAAGGTATTGAACAGACCGAGCACGAGCGCAGCGATCATCGCGCTGGCGAAACTGGTCACCGTGACGCCGCTGTAGAGGTAGGCCACCATCAGCAAGCGCTGCGGCCAGAAGAATCCATCTGACAATCAGTTTCATTCGCAAAGCATAACGCGCTTTTTGGTCTTCGCAGCCAAGCGGGAATGCCCGCGCTCCGCTCGATGCGGGCAATGTGGCATCCATACCGACAAACCGGTTGACCACGGCGCCGCAGATGGTCATATTCGTCGCTCTCCATCGGCCGATCGATGATCGACCGATTCAGCCGAAGACTGTTGCAACCTGGAGCCCATGACCATGCCTCGAACCGCCTCGCCCTTTCGCCGATCGCTTCACCTGTGGCCTTTGCTGCCGATCCTGCTCGGCGCAAGCCTGAGCGGATGTGGCGGTTCCGATTCGGGCCCCATCCCGCCAGTGGCCGCCGACACCGCCTGCGCCCAGACAACCGCCACCGGCTCGGTCGTGGTCGGCTCGGGCGTGCCAGGCGATCCGGCGCTTGCCCGAGGCCTCGTCAGGCTACAAGTTGGGATCCAAGCCGGTCTACGCCAAGACCTTCATGGTTGTCACCGCCAACCCGCTGGCGTCGCAAGCCGGCTGCGATATCCTGAAACAAGGTGGCAGCGCAGTCGATGCGGCGGTAGCGGCGCAAGCGGTGCTCGGCCTGGTCGAGCCGCAGTCTTCGGGGCTTGGCGGCGGCGCTTTCATGCTGCACTACGATGCGACGACGAAGAAGGTTCAGGTCTACGACGGTCGCGAGCAGGCACCTGCAGCAGCCACTGAAAATTATTTGCGCCACATCAGCGCAGTCAATACCGCCTACCCGTTGCCGGCGCCGGCCAGCGCAACCACCGACAGCTGCGGCATTCGGTGGTGTGCGTGCCAGCGGCCGCTCTGTCGGAACGCCCGGAACCATGCGCATGCTCGAACTGGCGCAGAAGGAAAACGGCAAGCTGCCCTGGAAGGATCTGTTCGGCATCAGGCACCAAGCTGGCCACCGACGGCTTCAAGATCAGTGGCCGGCTGGCCGACGCAATCGCCAGCAACCGCGCCAGTTTGCTTGTCGATGCCGAAGCCACGGCCTATGTTCTATGGTGCGGCGCCCGACTACACCGCCAAGCCGCTCGGCACGCTGCTGAAAAATCCTGCCTACGCAGCCACGCTCGGCGCCTTGGCCAGTGGCGGCGCCGATGCCTTGCATACCGGCGCCATTGCGCAGGGCATCGTCGCCAAGATCACGGCCACCGTCGGCAATGGTCCGACGGCAACGCCGCTGACACCGGGGCTTACCACGCTGAGTGATCTGGCCGCCTATCGGCCGGTCAAGCGCGAAGCAATCTGCACCACCTATCGCAACTGCCTGGGTCTGCGGCATGCCGCCGCCGTCATCCGGCGGCATCGCGTTGCGCAGATCCTCGGCATCCTCGAGAACTATTCGATGTCGTCGTTCGCGCCGACAGCGATGGACGACGAAGGCGGCAAGCCATCGGTGCTCGGCGTGCACATGATCAGCGAGGCGCAACGGCTGGCCTATGCCGATCGCAACAAATATGTCGCCGATACCGATTTCGTTCCCCTGCCGGGTGGCAGCACGGCTGCATTGCTCGACAAGGACTATCTGCGTGGCCGGGCCAACCTGATCCGTTTCGACAAGAGCCTGGGTGTCGCTTCACCAGGTGTGTTTCCCGGGTTTGTTCCACTGGGCAGCAGCGAGAACGAAGGCCGCGGCACCAGCCATGTCAGCGTGGTCGACAAGCAAGGCAACGTGGTCTCGATGACGACAACCGTCGAAAGCTCGATGGGGTCGTTTCGCATGACCAACGGCTTCTTGCTGAACAACGAGTTGACCGATTTCTCATTCCAGCCGTCGGACGCCAGCGGCCCCATCGCCAACCGGATCAGCGCCAACAAGCGCCCGCGCAGCTCGATGGCGCCAACGCTGGTATTCGCCAAGGCTGCAGACGGCAAGATGGGCGACTTCATGATGGCCACCGGCTCGCCAGGCGGTTCTGCGATCATCCAGTTCGTCAGCAAGACGCTGGTCGGCGTGCTCGACTGGGGGATGAACGCACAGCAGGCGACCTCGATGGTCAACTTCGGCAGCAGCAACAGCGCCACCACCGGCGTCGGAGGCGAACATCCGAATATCAATGCCACCAACAGCGGCGCCGCCGATCCGCTGGTGATCGGGTTGCGCTCACTCGGGCATACGGTCAACGTCGCCGCACAGTCGAGTGGCACCGGAACCATCGTGAAGACGCAGGTCAGCGGCTCGCCGGCCTACGTGGGTGGAGCCGATCCGCGTCGTGAAGGTCTGGTTCTGGGTGACAGTTTCGCGCCCTGATCGGACAGCAGCAAACCGACAGCGAGCGGCGTCGTTGCGGCCTTTGCCACGCACAATGATGCGATGCCACGACAGTTCCGCCGTGGATGTCGCACATTGTTTGTGCGGCCCATGAAAACGGCTTCTCAATGCACGACTCGCGCAGTACCATTCGCGTCGCGCGGTACCAGCGAGAAAAGAGTGTTCACGCGATGCTCACCCAGGCCCGCGCACATCAACCACTTAGTGATGGAGATAATTCAAATGGCAACTGCGAACAAGGCCGCTCCGGCCAAGAAGGCCGCCCCGGCCAAAAAGGCTCCGGCCAAAAAGGCTCCGGCCAAGACGGCTGCTGCCACCAAGGCTGCACCGGCCAAGAAGCGCACGCCGAACGCTGCGTTCATGAAGGCCATGACGCCGAGCCCGCAACTCGCTGCAGTGATCGGCGACAAGCCGATGCCGCGTACCGAGGTGACGAAGAAGATCTGGGAATACATCAAGGCCCACAAACTTCAGGACCCGGCCAAGCGCACGATGATCAACGCCGATGCCAAGCTGAAGGAGATCTTCAAGAAGCCGCAGGTCTCGATGTTCGAGATGACCAAGCTGATCAATGGCCATCTGAAATAAGTCAGGACTCGTCGTTGACAAAGGCCGGTGCATGTCACCGGCCTTTTCATTTGGCGGCGTGGCAATTCAGCCGGCGGCCAGCCGTCGGGCAACGAAGTCGAGCCGGTCCTGGCCCCAGAACAATTCGCCGTCGATGACGAAACGTCGGCGCACCGAAGACGCCCGGCATCGAGCGCCTGCTGGGTGTAGGCGTCATAGGTCTGCTGCACTTCGGCTGACTTCGACTCGTCCAGTCGCGCAGCCGGCAGGCCCTGCGAATGCAACAGCTCGCCCAAGGTCGCGGCCTCGGCGATATTTCGTTGCTCTTCCCAGACCGCGCGCGCGATCGCGCCGGTCAGCTTGCAACGCGGCCTCGGTGCCGTCGGCGCGGTCGACGGCAATCAGCAGGCGGGCCGCATCGTCACCGGCAACCGGGAAAAATGTCGGCTTGATATTCATCGGCAGGCCCAGCCATTCGCTGAACCGCTTCAGTTCGACCAGGCGGTAGGCCAGCCGTTGCGGCGCGCGCTGCGGCAGCGGCAAGCCGCCGGATGACGGGAAGATCTTGCCGCCCAGGTCCATCGGCAGCAAGCGAACTGCAGCGCCGGCCTCTTCGATCAATTCGACGAATCGTTGATGGCCGAGATAGACAAATGGCGATTGCGGCGCGATGTAGTAGTCGACAGTCAGTGGCACAGGCAGTCCCCAAGGGTGAATTGATCGCGAAGTTTAGGTGCAGCACTGCGCAGCCGCTCACCACATCGATTTCAGATATTGGCCAGTGAAGCTGCGCGGATTGGCGGCAATCTGTTCGGGCGTTCCGGAGGCCACGATGTTGCCGCCACCCGACCCGCCTTCGGGCCCCAGATCGATCACCCAGTCGGCGGTCTTGATCACGTCGAGGTTGTGTTCGATGACCACGATGGTGTTGCCGGCGTCGCGCAATTGGTGCAACACCTTCAGCAGCAGCGCAATGTCGGCGAAATGCAGGCCGGTGGTCGGCTCGTCGAGGATATACAACGTGCGGCCGGTATCGCGCTTGCTCAGCTCAAGCGCCAGCTTGACACGCTGCGCCTCGCCGCCCGACAGCGTGGTTGCGCTCTGGCCGAGCCGGATATAGCCGAGCCCGACATCGAGCAGCGTCTGCAGCTTGCGCGCGAGGCTGGGCACCGCGCTGAAAAAGGCATGGGCATCCTCGACCGTCATGCCCAGCACTTCGGTGATGTTCTTGCCCTTGTACAGGACATCGAGCGTTTCGCGGTTGTAGCGCTTGCCATGGCAAACGTCGCAAGGCACATAGACATCGGGCAGAAAGTGCATCTCGACTTTCAAAACGCCATCGCCCTGGCAGGCCTCGCAGCGACCGCCGGCCACGTTGAAGCTGAAGCGGCCGGGCCCGTAACCGCGTTCGCGGGCGGTATTCATCTCGGCGAACAACTCGCGGATCGGCGTGAACAGCCCGGTATAGGTGGCGGGGTTGCTGCGCGGCGTACGGCCGATCGGGCTCTGGTCGACGTTGATCACCTTGTCGAAGGCATCCAGTCCGTCGATGCCATCGTGCGGCTGCGCCTCGGCATGGCTGTTGTAGAGCTTGCGGGCCACCGCCGCGTACAAGGTGTCGTTGACCAGCGTGCTTTTGCCGGAACCCGAGACGCCGGTGACGCAGGTCAACAAGCCGACCGGCACGCCGACGCTGACGCCTTGCAGATTGTTGCCGCGTGCATTGTGGATCTGCAGCATCGCAGCGGGATCGGGCCGGCGCCGCTCGGTCGGCACCGGGATGCGCAATGTGCGCGCCAGATAGCGTCCGGTCAACGACTCGGCGCATGCGGCCACGTCGTCGGCGGTTCCCTGCGCCATCACCCGCCCGCCGTGAATGCCGGCGCCCGGCCCCATGTCGATCACGTGATCGGCGGCGCGAATCGCATCTTCGTCGTGCTCGACCACCAGCACGCTGTTGCCGAGATCGCGCAGATGGCGCAGCGTCGCGATCAGGCGGTCGTTGTCGCGCTGGTGCAGCCCGATGCTTGGCTCGTCGAGCACGTACATCACGCCGGTCAGCCCCGAGCCGATCTGCGATGCCAGACGGATGCGCTGCGCTTCGCCGCCGCTCAGGGTATCGGCGCTGCGATCGAGGCTCAGGTAGTTCAGTCCGACATCGTTCAGAAAGCGCAACCGCGAGCGAATCTCGCGGATCACCTTGTCGGCGATTTCGGCCTTCGCCCCTTTCAGTGCCAGCCCGTCGAAGTAAGCCAGGCATTGGCGCAAGGTGAAATGTTCGACGCGAAAAATCGGCTCGCCCTGGCGCTGCTCGGCCAAGTCCTGCTGCGACTGCAGAAACACATTGCGCGCTTCGGTTCGCAAGCGTGTGCCTTCGCATGCCGGGCAGGGCTTGGCATTCTGGTAGCGGGCGAGGTCTTCACGCACCGCAGCCGACTCGGTTTCCTTGAACCGGCGCGTCAGATTCGGCAGGATCCCTTCGAACGAATGTTTGCGCGTGACACTGCGGATCTTGCCCTTGGCGCCACTTGTTTCGTAGACGAAATCGATCTCCTCGTCGCCCGATCCGAACAGCAGCGTCCTGGCGGGCCGATTCGGGCAACTCGTCGAACGGCTGCTCGAGATCGAAGCCGTAATGCCGCGCCACACTTTCGAGCATCGAGAACATGTAGCCGTTGCGCCGGTCCCAGCCCTTGACGGCGCCGCTGGCCAGGCTCAGCGTCGGAAAGGCGACCACGCGGTCGACATCGAAGACCGTCACGCTGCCCAGCCCGTCGCAACTGGTGCACGCGCCGACCGGCGAATTGAACGAGAACAGCCGCGGCTCGAGCTCGCTCAGCGAATAGCTGCAGATCGGGCAGGCGAATTTGCTGGAGAACAGGTGCTCGCTGGCGCTGTCCATCTCGAACGCCAGCGCGCGGCCGTCGGCGATGCGCAGCGCCGCCTCGAAACTCTCGGCCAGCCGCTGCTGCAGGCCCGATGCCGGATCGGTATTGATCTTCAACCGGTCGATGACGACATCGATATCGTGCTTTTCGGTCTTCTTCAGCTTCGGCAGACTCAGTCGATTCGAAGGTCTGGCCGTCGATTCGGAAGCGGACATAGCCTTGCGCCAGCATCTCGGCGAACAAGTCGATGAATTCGCCCTTGCGGTCGCGAACCACCGGCGCCAGCACCATCAGCCGGGTATCGGGCGCCAGCGCCAGGGTGGCGTCGACCATCTGCGACACGCTCTGCGCTTCCAGCGCCACCCGGTGCTCGGGACAGAACGGCGTGCCGGCGCGGGCATACAGCAGGCGGATGTAGTCGTGGATCTCGGTGATCGTGCCGACCGTCGAGCGCGGGTTGTGGCTGGTTGCCTTCTGCTCGATGCTGATGGCCGGGCTCAGGCCCTCGATGACGTCGACATCGGGCTTGTCCATCAGTTGCAGAAACTGCCGCGCGTAGGCCGACAGGCTTTCGACATAGCGTCGTTGGCCTTCGGCATACAGGGTATCGAAGGCCAGGCTCGATTTGCCCGATCCGCTCAGCCCGGTGATCACCACCAGCTGGTTGCGTGGAATGTCGAGGTCGATATTTTTCAGATTGTGCGTGCGCGCACCGCGGATCCGGATCGAATCGGCCTCGATCGATGCGTCGCGTGCGCGGGCTCCGCGAGGGCTGGCTGGCGTTTTCGTGACGGGGGAATGGCTGGGCATGAGGTGCGGGATGGGCAACCGGACATCATAACGAGCCCGCCTTGTCCAGGTGCCGGAGCCGGTTCGGCGAAATCTCGCGGGCCGGCCTATGATTTGACAATGCAGTCCGGACGAGCTCTGTTTGATTGGCTTCGGCGAACCCGGTTCGCCGCCATGGCCGTGTCGGTCAGGCGCCATGTCGATCGGGCTGGTCGCAGCACTTGGCCGGATGCGGAGGCGGCGTCACGATCGGCTTCGGCGGCGGCAGCGATTTCGATACCTCGCCGCCATCGGTCTCGATCGCGGCTTCCGCCTCGGCGGTGAGGGCCGGGCACGATGTCGTGCTGATTGCCGCGGCAGCCGACGACAGTGGCATCGACACGGTCGCCTTCTTCCGCCTCGATCCCGGCGAACAGCGTCCGCTGGGCACGCTGGCCCGCCCGCCGTATCAACTCAGCGTCACCGCCCCGAGCGACGGCCGAGCGGTGATGCGGGTGTTCGCTCGCGCGATCGACAACGTCGGCAAGCGGGCCGACAGTGCAGTGATCGATATCGCGATCACCCGCTGATTGCTCACGCGCCGCGTGGCCGGCTGTGGCCGTCGTGCAGGACGCGCAGAATCTTCTCCCCGTAGGCCTCGAGCTTCTTCGCGCCGACGCCGCTGATTCGGCCGAGGGCGTCGAGGCTGTCCGGCATCTGCCGCGCCATTTCGGCGAGCGTCGCGTCGTGAAAGACGATATAGGCCGGCAGGTTGTGTTCGCGCGCGACGTCGGCGCGCCAGGCCTTCAGCGTCTCGAAGCAGCTCGGTTGCCACGGCGTCCAGCGGCACTGGCGGTGGCCGCGATTCGCCTCGCGAGCCGTCGGCGCGCGAGCGCTGTTTCTTGCCGGCTCGCGCTGGCGCGCTCGGCTCGCGCAACAGCAGCGTCACTTCGGCGCGCAGCACCTCGCGTGCGCTGGCGGTCAGTTCGAGTGTGTTGTAGTCACCTTCGGTGCGCAGATGGCCGAGTGCAATCAACTGTCGCAATACGCTGCGCCATTGCAACTCGCTGAGGTCGGCACCGATCCCGAAGGTCGACAACTGCTGGTGGTCGAACTGGCCGACCTTGTCGGTCACTTTGCCACGCAGCACGTCGATCAGGTGAGCGGCGCCGAAGCGCTGGCCCCCGTTCTGGCGAAATCGGTAGACGCAGCTGAGCGCCTTGCGCGCCGCTTCGGTGGCGTCCCAGGTTGCCGGCGGTGTCTGGCAGTTGTCGCAGGCGTGCTGGCCAGCCGCGCAGGCCTCGCTCTGTTCACCGAAATAGGCCAGCAGCCGCACCCGGCGGCAGCCGTGGGCTTCGGCCAGCGCGAGCAGCGCGTCGAGCTTGCCACGTTGCGCGTGCTTGAATTCTTCGCCGGCCGGGCTGTCGTCGATCATCCGCCGCTGGTTGACGACGTCGGCCAGGCCATAGGCCATCCAGGCATCGGCGGGCAGGCCATCGCGGCCGGCGCGGCCGGTCTCCTGGTAATAGGCCTCGATATTTTTCGGCAGATCGAGGTGGGCGACAAAACGCACGTCGGGTTTGTCGATTCCCATGCCGAAGGCGATGGTCGCGACCATCACGATGCCGTCCTCGCGCAGAAATCGGTCCTGGTGATGGCGGCGCACAGCACTGTCGAGGCCGGCGTGGTAGGGCAATGCGCTGACGCCTTCGGCTTCGAGCCAGGCTGCCGTCTCGTCGACCTTCTTGCGCGACTGGCAATAGACGATGCCGGCGTCGCCTTCGTGCTCGTCGCCGATGAAACGCAGCAACTGGGCGCGCGCATTGTCTTTCTCGACGATCGCATAGCGGATATTCGGCCGGTCGAAGCTGCTGATGAAGATGCGCGCATCGTGCAGTTGCAGCCGCTCGACGATATCGGCGCGCGTCAGCGTGTCGGCAGTGGCCGTCAGCGCGATGCGTGGCACGTCGGGATAACGCACGTGCAGCACGTCGAGCGCGAGATAGTCCTCACGAAAATCATGGCCCCACTGGCTGACGCAATGCGCCTCGTCGATCGCGAACAGGCCGAGCAGGCCGCGCTCGTGCAGCGAATCGATCTGCGCCAGAAAACGCGGGGTCGTCAGCCGCTCCGGCGCCACATACACCAGCACCAGCCGGCCGCTCATCATTTCGCGCTCGATCCGCTGCGCCTCGTCGATGCTGAGCGACGAGTTGAGAAAGGCGGCGTGAACCCCGGCCTCTTCGAGCGCGCCGACCTGGTCGTGCATCAGCGCAATCAGCGGGCTGACAACGACGCAAAGCCCCTGCTCGCGCCGATGCCGGGCGATCGCCGGAATCTGGTAACAGAGACTTTTGCCGCCGCCGGTGGGCATCAGCACCAGCGCATCGGCGCCGGCGGTCACATGGGCGATGATGTCGCCCTGCGCGCCACGAAACTGTTCATAGCCGAATACCTCGTGCAGGATCGATTCGCAAAGACTGCTGGATGAGTCGGCTGACGGGGAGACAGTGCTCGATCGAGGCTCGGTGGTGTTCAACGACATGGGCGGGGCAAGTGACTCGTCATGTTAAGTCACCTCACATTCGACGCAGATCCCCGCCTCGGGGGGCTGGCTGTCTGGGCCTGGCCCTCAAGAGAGTACGCAGCAGGACGCCAAGCCGGCTGGCTAAGTCAGCGCCGGCACCGCTGATGACGCTGGATCCGGCCACAGGGTCATCAGCGGCATCGGGCCGGTTGGCACGCCGACCGCACGGATCGCCTTGCGCCGCTTGTATTGATACTGGCGCAGCCATTCGGCCAGGTCAGACCCGGGTATCGGGCCGGCTCAGCAGATAGCCCTGCATTTCGTCGCAGCCGAGGCCGCGCAAGAAGTCGGCCTGCGCCTGGGTCTCGACGCCTTCGGCGACAACCCGCATCCGCATGCTGTGGCCCATGGCGATCACGGCACTTGCGATGGCCGCATCGTCGGCGTCGTCGCGGCAGCGCGCTGACAAACGATCGATCGATCTTCAGCGTATCGATATTGAAACGCTTCAGATAAGCCAGCGACGAGTGGCCGGTACCGAAATCGTCGATCGCCAGGCGAACGCCGAGGCGGGCGAAATTGGCAAACATGTTGCGGCTGGCCTCGTTGTCTTCCATCAACAAGGATTCGGTCAACTCGATTTCCAGACGCCCCGGGTCGATTTCGTTTTCGCGCAAGGTATCCTCGATCAGCGAGATCAGATGCTGGTGGCGAAACTGGCGTGCCGACATGTTGACCGCCATGCGGATCGGCGGCAGACCGAGCCGGTCCCAGGCCGCCATCTCGGCACACGCGGCGCGAATCACCCAGGCACCGACCGGAACGATCAGGCCGGTATCTTCCAGCACGGTGATGAAGCGGTCGGGCCTGACCATGCCCTTTTGCGGGCAATGCCAGCGCAGCAGCGCCTCGACGCCAGTCACCTCGCCGGTGTCGAGATCGATTTTCGGCTGATAGTGGAGCACAAACTCCTGCCGCTCGATGGCATGGCGCAGACTGCTTTCAAACGACAGCCGGGTCGCCACCGCATCGTTCAAGTCGTCGCTGTAGAAAGTGAACATGCCGCGCCCCAGCGATTTGGAGCGGTACATCGCCATGTCGGTGTGGCGAATCAGCGAATCGAGATCGACATCGTCGGTCGGGTACATCGATATGCCGATGCTGGCGCCGATGACGATTTCCTCTTCGCCGACGATGAAGGGCGTGGCCAGCGCCTCGAGCAGGCGCTGGGCCACCAGCCCGGCGCGTTCGGCGCCACCGACGGCTTCGGCGATCACCGTGAACTCGTCGCCGCCGAGCCGCGACAGGGTCGACTGCTGCTCTTCGCTGCCGCAGCGCAGCACCGAATCGACGGTGCGCAGGCAATTCCGCAACTGCTGCGCCACGTGGATCAGCAGCCGGTCGCCGACTTCGTGGCCCGAGGCTGTCGTTGACGACCTTGAAACGGTCGAGGTCGAGAACATCAGCGCCAGCGGATCACCGTTGCGCTGTGCACGGGCCATTGCCTGGGTCAGGCGGTCGCGGAACAGCGCGCGGTTGGCCAGGCCGGTCAGGCTGTCGAAATTGGCCAGTTGGTGCAGTTTCGATGAAGAATGGTGCGACTCAGTCAGCCGGTGTCAGATGCAGCAGCCGCTGCGGCGCATCCGTCGTGTGCCAGCGTGGTCGCCCGCACCTTCACGCGAGTCCAGCTGTCCGGTCCCTGTCTTGAGCAATGATTCACCGGGCTGCATCTGCACCTGCCCGTCTGCTTGCGCGCCCGTGCCAGTCCCGTTTCGGATCAGCTCGAGCATGTTGCGGCCGATCAGCGCGGCGGCTGGCTTGCCACACATTTTCGACGCCTCGGCGTTGACCGCCAGGATCAGTCCCTTGCGGCTGCACAGCACCAGCGCCTCGGCAGTGGATTCGAACAGTTGTTCGAAGCGCTGATCGGCGTTCTGGACGCAGGGGCCGGCGTCGGCGACCGGCGACGCGGCGCAATGCCGCATCGGCGCTCGGCAGTCGCGCGGCAGCGCTCCAGCCAGCGGCTGAAAAGCCGGCCGTGCCTGCAGCCGTAGCTGCGCCTGCACGTTGCTCTGACCACTCCCAACTGCCGCTTCGCAACCGGCCCCCCGATGGGGCAGGCGATCGCGACGCATGCCAGCGCCCGGGCCAGGGCGATCGTCGACGCAGTCGGACGCCGACAAGACGCTCACTCCTGGCGTCGTATCGGACTCATGTCCTTTCGGCAGTCGGCCGTGCTTGAGGATGCCGGCTACCGGGGGCACCCGGCGTGGCGATGGCGGCGGCCGGGCTTCGCCGCATAATTCGAGTTCCAGTCCGTGCAGCACCTCGCCGCCGCGCGCCGGGCAGCAGGTCGCGTGCCCTTGTCGGCGCGCCAGTTCCAGCATACCCAACAGGAGCCACCCATGGCCTCGATCAACAAAGTCATTCTCATCGGCAACCTCGGGCGCGACCCCGAAGTCCGCTACACCCCCAACGGCAATGCGGTTTGCAACATCAGCGTGGCGACGACCCGCAACTGGAAAGACAAGTCCAGCGGCGACAAGGTCGAGGAAACCGAATGGCACCGGGTCGTTTTCTACGACCGGCTGGCCGAAATTGCCGGCGAATATCTGAAAAAGGGCCGCCCGGTCTATGTCGAGGGCCGCCTGAAGACGCGCAAATGGACCGACAAGGAAGGCAAGGACAACTACACCACCGAAGTGATCGCCGAAAACATGCAGTTGCTCGGCGGCCGTGAAGGCGGCGGCGGGGTCGGTGGAGACGGCGGCGGAGGCGGTTATTCGCGCGGCGGCAACCGCGGCGGCGGCTCGTCCGACGACGACCGCGGTGAGCCGCAGCAGCAGCGCAGTGCGCCGACATCGCGCCCGGCGGCGAGCAAGCCGGCGGCGAAATCGGCGACCGGTTTCGACGACATGGACGACGATATCCCGTTCTGAGCCCCTTGCGGCTGGCCGGCCGACCCTTTGCGTGCACGCGAGTCGGTCATTCAGGCTCGCTGGGCATTTCCATCCAGCGCTGAACGTCGCGCGCCGATCACCGCGGGCGCGATGGCCCCAGGCGCCGCGCAAGATAGGTCATCAGCGCAGCGATCTCGGCCTGGCTCAGCTCGATACCGAACGGCGGCATGCCGAACGGCCGCGGGTTGCCGGCTGTCGCCGGCGGCGAAGCCGCCGTGAACGATGACCTGCAGCAGCATTGACGGGCGGGTCGAGCAGCAGCGAGCGATTGCCGGCCAGTGCTGGATAGGCACCGGGCACACCTTCGCCTTGCTGGCCATGGCAAGCCGCGCAATGGTCGCTGTACAAGGCTCGGCCGCGCGCATCGATTTCGACGGGTCCGGTTGATGCGGCCGACGCGGTGTCGTCGCAGACTCGACTGCGCCGATCCGATCGATTTCAGATAGACCGCGACCGCCTCGGCATCGGTCGGGCTCAGATGCCGGGTGCTGCTGAAAACCACCTCGGCCATCGGCCCTTGCACGCTGGCGCGCGCTGCCTGCCCCGAGGTCAGCAGCGTCGACGATCTGCTGTGTTGGCCAGTCGCCGACCCCGGCCTCGTCATCGTCCCGCAACGACGGCGCCAGCCAGCCTTCGACCGGGCAGCATCCCGCCGTCGAGATTGCAGGGCATCGAAGCTGCCACCAAGAAAATTGCGCTTCGCATGGCATGCACTGCAATGGCCGAGCCCGTTGACCAGATAGGCGCCGCGTTGCCATGGCGGCGGACCGCGGCCGCCTCGGTTGCTGGCTGCGTCTGATCTTCGAGGCGGTCGGCGGACCGGAAGAACAGCAGCCGCCAGGCCGCCAGCGCAATCGCGCGTGTCGTACGGAAAGCGCAAATCATGGCGGTCGATTGGGCTGCCGCACCGGCGCCACGCTGCGCAAATAGGCCAGCAATGACATCGCTGTCGGCGCGGCTGATCCGGGTGAAGTTCGGATAGGGAAATGCCGGGTACAGCAGACGGCCGTCGCGAGAGCGGCCGTGATGCATTGCGCGCCAGAACGCCTGGCTCGACCAGGCACCGATACCGGTTTCGACATCGGGCGTGATGTTCGACGAGTAGACGGTGCCGAACGCGGTCGGAATGCCTCGGCCGCCGGCAAATCGAGCGCCACCGGGCTTTGTATGGCAACCGCCGCAATTGCCGATTCGGGCCAGATACTCGCCACGCGCCGCCGCCACGATATCCGGCGCCGGCGGCAGGCGCGTCATCGGCTGGGCCGATCGTCTGCCACCACAGCAGCAGAAGCAGCAAACTTGAAGCGCAGATCGCGCCGAGCAGCCAGCGAGCGCCAGAACGCCGGCGCAGCGCAGGTCGAGCGTGAGGGCGTGCGCTCATTGCACCGTCTTGTGCGTGCTGCCTTCGACGCTGCCACAGCGCATCGGCAGGCTGGGCCGGCAGCGCAGCAGTCGAGGCCAACGCCTGAGAACGCGCCGGACACGGGTTGCTGCGGCAAGCCAGCGAGAAACGGCTGCGATATCGGCCGAGCTCAGCCGTTGCGTGATCTGCGCCATGCAATCGGGCGCGGCGGCTCGGCGACTGCCGCTGCGCCAGGCGCCGAGCTGCGCGTTCAGATAGTCGACCGGCAAGCCGAGCAGCCCGGGAATGAATGGCGCAACGCCGGTCAGCCGTGGCACCATGGCACGCCGCACAGGCCGGGATATCGCAGGCTCGGGTCGCCATGCTCGACCAACTGGCGGCCGCGGGCCGTCTGCTCGGCGGACACTGTCGGGACGCAACGCCGGCGCTGCGTAGGGCAGTTCGAGCGCGGCGAAATGGTCGGCAATCTGGCCGAGGTAGCGGTCGTCGAGGTTGGCGATCAAACGCTTCATCGGCGAATAGAGGCGCCGCCCGTCGCGGAAATTCTGCAGCTGGTGCAGCAGATAGCCGGCCGGTTTGCCGGCAATCCGCGGGTAATAGCCATCCGGGCCGCTGCGGCCTTGTGCGCCGTGGCAGCCGGTGCAGGCGAGCACGCGTTGCGCCATCGTGTCTTCGAACGGTGCCGCAGCCGACACAGCCGGCGCTGCGATCGCCGCTGTTCCGAAGGCCAGCAGGCGTGATCGCCACGCCGATCGCCCAGCGCAGCGCATTGCCTTTGCCGCGCAAGCCGGTGCCGCCTGTCAGGAGCCGGGCGCACGGACCTGCCTGGCCATCGCAACATCATCCGGATCGGTCGTCGCGGCCAGCCCGTCGGCCACGCCGGCTCGATCCGCCGCCGAGCGGTTCTGGCTGACCTTCCATTTGCCGACCAGCTGATCGATCGGCAATTCGATGCCGACGATCGCGCCGAGCATCTGGGCGATGTACCCCGGCGGCGCATCGCTGACCGCCCACGGACGCTGCATCGTCGACTCGTGCCGCTCGGTCAGCCGGCTCACCAGCGCGCAGCAGCCAGTCGGCGTCCTCGACGATCCGCATCTTGCCGCGTGCCTGAACGATGCAGTAGTTCCAGGTCGGAACGACCTTGCCGTGCTCGGCCTTGGCGGGATACCAGTTCGGCGAGACATACGCCTGCGGCCCCTGGAAGACAACCAGCACGTCGGGCTCGGCCAAGGTCCGTTGCCACAAGGGATTGGCTCGTGCCACATGGCCACGCAAGCAGCCGTACGGCCCGCCGTCAGGGTCGTGAATCAGCGGCACCGGGTCGGCAGCCAGGCCGTCGGTGCCGCTGTGGATCAGCAGCGCAAGCGGGTACTGGCGCATCAGTTGCACCAGCACCTCGTGGCGCGTCTCCTCGAAATGGCTCGGCTGATACATCAGAGGCCTCCTCCGGCTCAGGCGATGGCGCAGTCGATCACCGCGCCACCGAGGCAAACCTCGCCTTCGTAGACCACCGCCGATTGTCCCGGCGTGACGGCCCACTGGGATTGCTCGAATTCGAGCTCGAATGCCGGGTCGTCGGTCGAAGTCGAGATCGTCTTCGAGACGGCAAGCCGCGTCGCTCTGCCGGTAACGGGTTTTTGCCGACAGGTCGGTGGCATCCGCCGCTCGCAGCGGGAGCTGACGCCGGCCACCCAGCTGACATCGCTGGCGCGCAATCGCGTCGACAGCAGCCACGGATGGTCGTGGCCCTGCACAACGATACAGCCGGTTGGTTTGCATATCCTTGCGCGCCACGAACCAGGGCGCGTGCTCGCTGCCGCCGCGTCGGCTGCCGGCCTCGCGCAAGCCGCCGATGCCGATGCCCTTGCGCTGGCCCAGCGTATAGAAGCTCAAGCCGACATGTTCGCCGATCTGCCGGTCGCGGTCGTCGAGGATCGGGCCGGGCTGGTTGGCCAGATAGCGATTCAGAAATTCGCGGAACGGCCGCTCGCCGATGAAGCAGATGCCGGTCGAATCCTTCTTTGCCGGCATTCGGCAAGCCGATTTCGGCAGCGATCCGGCGAACTTCGGTCTTCGGCAATTCGCCGACCGGAAATCAGCGTGCGCGCCAATTGCGCCTGGGTCAGCCGATGCAGGAAATAGCTCTGATCCTTGGTCGCGTCCAGGCCCTGCAGCAACTGGCAAGCATCGGCTTCCGGATCGCGGCGCACCCGCGCGTAGTGGCCGGTGGCGATGCGGTCGGCGCCGAGCCGCATCGCATGGTCGAGAAAGGCCTTGAACTTGATCTCGGCATTGCACAACACATCGGGGTTCGGTGTGCGACCGGCCTGGTATTCGCGCAGAAATTCGGCGAAGACGCGGTCCTTGTAGTCGGCAGCGAAATTGACATGTTCGATCTCGATGCCCAGCACATCGGCAACCGCTGCGGCATCGACGAAATCGACATTCGACGAACAGTATTCGCTGTCGTCGTCATCCTCCCAGTTTTTCATGAAGATGCCGACCACCTCGTGGCCCTGCTGCTTCAGCAGGTAGGCACTGACGGCCGAATCGACACCGCCGGACAGGCCGACGACGATGCGTTGCCTGGCCGTCATCTCGGAACCTTGATCTCCGGCGAATAAAGGCTTGCGTCGACGCTGACCAGATCGAGCGGCAAAGCGCTTGCCGGCTGCATGGTCCTCGATGCATTCGCAGCACCAGCGCGCTGCGGTGGCGTGGCCGGCTCGACGCGCACCTCGTCCAGACTCATCCAGACGGTGCGAACGATGCCGTCGTCGAGCGAGCGCCGCGGGTCGGCATCGCCGACGCTGCCGCCGAAGGCAAATCGCAGGTAGGTGACGTCCTGGATTTCGTCGGCGGCGGATGATCCCGCAGCGGCTGGCAGCAGACGCTGGAAGCGCGCCATATAGACACCGATCAGACAGTCGGGCGTGAATACGCGCGTCGTCTCCTCCAGCGCCTCGCTGACCACGCCTTGTTGCGGCGATTCCTCCGGATCCAGGTGGCCGGCCGGATTGTTGAACATCAGCCCTTCGGGCGTGTGCTCCTCGACCAGCAGATAGCGGGTGCAGCCGTCGATCTGTCCGGCAATGACAGCGGCGACGGTGACGTTGGGCTTCCAGCGCTGGCTCATCGTTCGAGTCTATCGCGGCACCAGTCGGCGACGAGCGCGAATCGGGGTTTTCGCCTCGCCTCGGGAAAAGCCTGGGCAGCCTGAAAGGCGCATTGTGTAAGCTCAGGCAAAATCCAGCAAAACAATCGCCTGAGGAGGCCCGCATGCAGATCGGAGTTCCGCGAGAAACCGCGGCGGGGGAAACGCGTGTATCGGTAACACCCGAAACGGCCAAGAAGCTGAAAGCGCAGGGTCATTCGATCTTGGTCGAAGCCGGCGCCGGTATAGCGGCCAGCGTCACCGATGCGGCCTACGAGGCCGCCGGTGCCGAGATCGTCGATCGCGCGGCTGCGCTCGGCGCCGAACTGGTGCTGAAGGTTCGCTCGCCGGATGCCGCATGAACTGGCGCTGATGAAAAGCGGCGCGGCGCTGATCGGCATGCTCAATCCGTTCGATGGCGAAGGCCTGCAGCGCCTGGCCGGCGCCGGCCTGACCAGCTTCGCGCTCGAAGCCGCGCCACGGACCAGCCGCGCGCAGAGCATGGACGTGCTTGTCCAGCCAGGCCAATATTGCCGGCTACAAGGCGGTGATGATTGCCGCCGACCGTTACCAGCGCTTCTTCCCGATGCTGATGACCGCTGCCGGCACCGTCAAGGCGGCACGAGTCGTGATTCTGGGCGTCGGCGTTGCCGGCCTGCAGGCGATTGCCACCGCCAAGCGCCTGGGCGCGGTGATCGAGGCCAGCGACGTGCGACCGAGCGTGAAGGAGCAGATCGAATCGCTGGGCGGCAAATTCATCGACGTCGCCTATGAAACTGCCGAAGAAAAAGAGGCGGCGGAAGGTGTCGGTGGTTATGCCCGAAGCCGATGCCGCAGAGCTGGCTCGACCGGCAGAAGATCGAGGTCGCCAAGCGCATCGCGCAGGCCGACGTGGTCATCAGCACCGCGCTGATCCCGGGCCGCGCCGCGCCGACGCTGATCACCGAAGAGATGGTCAAGGCGATGAAGCCCGGCTCGGTGATCATCGATATCGCCGCCGGCAAGGGCGCCGATGCGAATGGCGGCATGACCGGTGGCAACTGCCCGTTGAGCGAGGCCGACAAGACGGTTGTCAAACACGGCATCACGATCGTCGGCGAAACCAATCTGCCGGCGCTGGTCGCGGCCGATGCCAGCGCGCTTTATGCGCGCAACCTGATCGACTTCCTGAAGCTGGTGGTCGACAAGGAAGGCAAGTTCCAGGTGCCGATGGACGACGACATCGTCGCCGCCTGCCTGATGACGCAGGCCGGTGAAGTGCGGCGCAAATAAGAACGCCAGAGCAGAACCCACAGGACAAGACCATGGACTTTGTTTCCCCCACGATCACCAACCTGATCATCTTCGTGCTGGCGATCTATGTCGGCTACCACGTCGTCTGGACCGTGACGCCGGCGCTGCACACGCCGCTGATGGCGGTGACCAACGCGATCTCGGCGATCGTCATCGTCGGTGCGATGCTCGCCGCGGCGCTGACCGAGACCGGTTCTCGGCCAGACCATGGGCGTGCTGGCGGTGGCGCTGGCCGCGGTCAACGTCTTCGGCGGCTTCCTGGTCACCCGGCGAATGCTCGAGATGTTCAAGAAGAAGGAACGCAAGGCGCCGTCGGCGGCTGAAGGGGCGGCCAAATGAGCCTGAACTTGGTCACGCTGCTGTACCTGGTTGCCAGCATCTGCTTCATCCAGGCGCTGAAAGGCCTGAGCCACCCGACCACGTCGATCCGCGGCAACCTGTTCGGCATGGTCGGCATGGCGATCGCGGTGCTGACCACCGCCGCGCTGATCGTCAAGTTGTCGAGCCTGGCCGGCCAGCCCGGCGCCAACGGCATGGTGATGGTCTTCGTCGGCCTGCTGGTCGGCGGCAGTGTCGGCACCCTCATGGCCAAACGGGTCGAGATGACGAAGATGCCCGAACTGGTCGCCTTCATGCACAGCATGATCGGCCTGGCGGCGGTTTTCATCGCGATCGCCGCGGTGGCCGAGCCTTATGCCTTCGGCATCGTCGCCAAAGGCGACGCAGATCCCGACCGGCAACCGGCTCGAGCTGTTCCTCGGCGCGGCGATTGGTGCGGTCACCTTCAGCGGCTCGGTGATCGCGTTCGGCAAGCTCAGCGGCAAATACAAGTTCCGCCTGTTCCAGGGCGCGCCGGTGCAGTTTGCCGGGCAGCACAAGCTCAATCTGGTGCTCGGCCTGGCGATGCTCGGTCTCGGCCTGGTCTTCACCTTCACCGAGAGCTGGCCGGCCTTCTTCGCGATGCTGGCGCTGGCCTTCGTGATGGGCGTGCTGATCATCATCCCGATCGGCGGCGCCGACATGCCGGTGGTGGTGTCGATGCTCAACAGCTATTCGGGCTGGGCCGCAGCGGGCATCGGCTTCAGCCTGAACAACGCGATGCTGATCGTTGCCGGATCGCTGGTCGGCTCATCGGGCGCGATCCTCAGCTACATCATGTGCAAGGCGATGAACCGCTCGTTCTTCAACGTGATCCTCGGCGGCTTCGGCGGCGAGGCGGTGACCGCCGGCGGCGGCGAAGGCCGAGGCGCGGCCGGTCAAGAGCGGCAGCGCCGACGACGCGGCCTTCGTGCTCGGCAACGCCGAGACGGTGGTCATCGTTCCGGGCTACGGCCTGGCGGTGGCGCGCGCCCAGCATGCGGTGAAGGAGCTGGCGCACAAGCTGACCGAGAAGGGCATTACCGTCAAATATGCGATCCACCCGGTGGCCGGGCGCATGCCGGGCCACATGAACGTGTTGCTGGCCGAGGCCGAAGTGCCGTACGACCAGGTGTTCGAGATGGAAGACATCAACGGCGAATTCGGCCAGGCCGACGTCGCGATCATCCTCGGCGCCAACGACGTCGTGAACCCTGCGGCGCACACCAAGGGCAGCCCGATCTACGGCATGCCGATTCTCGAGGCCTACAAGGCGAAGACGGTGATCGTCAACAAGCGTTCGATGGCGTCGGGTTATGCCGGCCTCGACAACGAACTGTTCTACATGGACAAGACCATGATGGTATTCGGCGATGCGAAGAAGGTCGTCGAGGACATGGTCAAGGCGATCGAGTAGGCGGCAGATCAGTCGACCGATGCGGTCGACCGAGGCCACGGCACCGGACATCCGGTGCCGTTTTCATTTGCTGCCGTCGAATCGCCGTTAGAAGCCGGCGCGGCCGCGATCGCGCCGCCGCTGCGCGGTTCGACCCGCGCGAAAACCCTGCCGTCAAGCACCCGAACCCGCGGTCGCCCGCTATCGGTTCCCCCAATGGCCGCCTGTCAGCCTTCGGTCAGAATCGATGAAGGAGGCAAGACAACAAATGGAAAAGACCTGGTTGAAGAATTACCCGGCCGGCGTGCCGGCCGAGATCGACGTCGGCCTGTATCCGTCGCTGACGGCGCTGGTCGAGGAAAGCTTCAGCAAATACGGCGAGCTGACGGCCTACAAGTTCATGGGCAAGGCGTTCAGCTTCCGGCAGATCGACGAGGCCTCGCGCTCGCTGGCCGCCTGGCTGCAAGGCCAGGGCCTGGCCAAGGGCGATCGGGTGGCGCTGATGATGCCCAACGTGCCGCAGTATCCGGTGGCGATGGCGGCGATGCTGCGCGCCGGTTTCGTCGTCGTCAACGTCAATCCGCTGTATACGCCGCGCGAGCTCGAGCACCAGCTGAAGGATTCGGGCGCCAAGCTGATCGTCATCCTCGAAAACTTCGCATCGGTGCTGCAGAAGGTGATCGCCGCGGTGCCGACCAGGAAGGTGGTGTTGTGCGCGATGGGCGACATGCTCGGTTTTCCGAAGGGCATGATCGTCAACTACGTCGTGCGCAAGGTCAAGAAGATGGTGCCGGCCTATCAGCTTGCCCGACGCGGTGCGTTTCGGCGACGCGATTTCGCGCGGCGCTGCGCATGAGCTACTGCCGCGCCGACGCTAGGACCCGACGATATCGCGGTGCTGCAATATACCGGCGGCACCACCGGCGTCAGCAAGGGCGCGGTGCTGCTGCACCGCAACCTGGTCGCCAATGTGCTGCAAAGCGAAGCCTGGTACCAGCCGGCGCTGAGCCAAGATACCGGCCGGCGAGCAGATCGTGACGATCTGCGCGCTTGCCGATCTATCACATCTTCGGCTTTACCGCGAACATCATGCTCGGCATGCGCATGGGCGGCTGCAATATCCTGATTGCCAACCCGCGTGACCTGCCGGGCGTCTTCAAGGATCTGGCCAAGCGAGCGTTTCCACAGCTTTCCGGCTGTCAATACGCTGTTTCAGGCGATGGTCAACCATGCCGACTTCGGCAGCGTCGACTGGAGCCACCTGAAGATTTCGGTCGGTGGTGGCATGGCGGTGCTCAGCGCCACCGCCAAGGCCTGGCTGGAAAAGACCGGCTGCCCGATCGTCGAAGGATATGGCTTGTCCGAAACCTCACCGTCGGCCACCTGCAACCCGGTCGACAGCAGCGCCTACAGCGGCAATATCGGCCTGCCGATGCCCAATACCGAACTGAAGCTGCTCGATGATGACGGCAACGAGGTGCGCACTCGGCACGCCGGGCGAAATCGCGATCCGCGGTCCGCAGGTGATGGCCGGTTACTGGCAGCGCCCCGACGAAACGGCCAAGGTGATGACCGACGACGGTTTTTTCCGAACCGGCGATATCGGCACTGTCGACGAACGTGGCTATTTCAAGATCGTTGATCGCAAGAAGGACATGATTCTGGTCAGCGGCTTCAACGTCTATCCGAACGAGGTCGAGGAAGTGGTCAGCCAGATGCCGGGCGTGCTCGAGTGCGCGGCAGTCGGAGTGCCTGACGCCAAAGCCGGTGAGGCAGTCAAGCTCGTCATCGTCAAGCGTGACCAGGCCTTGTCCGAGGGCGACGTCAAGGCCTTCTGCGAAACCAACCTGACCGGCTACAAACGGCCGAAGTTCATCGAATTTCGCACCGAACTGCCGAAGACGCCGGTCGGCAAGATCCTGCGTCGCGAGTTGCGAGACAAGGCCGCTGCCTGACTAGCCGCCGCCCGGCCTGCCCTGACCCGGCTTGCGCCGCCGGCTTGTGGCGGCGTGGTCAAGGCGGTGACTCCGGCTGCCGGCACAATCGTCGCTGCCATGCCACCCCGTTTTCACGTTCCGCTTCCACTGGCTGCCGGCCAGCCGTTTGTGTTGCCGGCGGCAGCGGCGCGTCATGTGCAGGTGCTGCGAATGCAGCCCGGCGACAGCATCAACCTGTTCGATGGTGTTGGCGGTGAGTGGTCGGCGAGGATCGTGCGCATGGGGCGCAGCGAGGTCGCTGTCGAGATGGTGTCGTCACTGCAGGCGTTGCCCGAGCTGTCTTGCGCGGTGACGCTGGCGATCGGGATACCGGCCAATGAACGAATGGATTGGCTGGTTGAAAAAGCGACTGAACTCGGTGTGGCCGAACTGCAGCCGCTGATCTGCGAACGATCGGTGTTGCGCGTGCATGGTGATCGTGCGCTGAAAAAAGCCGCTCACTGGCAGGCGATTGCGGTGGCTGCCTGTGAACAAAGCGGCCGTGCGACGGTACCGGTTGTTGCGCCGATCACCAATCTCGCCGATTGGCTCGGCGGTCTGGGCACCCGACAGCGTGACGGCGGTCGCCAGGCAGACACTCCATGGTTCGGCGTGCTCAGTCTGCGCGAAGCGGGCTCGATCGGCGCGTGCCTGCCGGGCCGTCCGCTGCCGCCGAGTGCGACTTTTCTGAGCGGGCCTGAAGGCGGCCTGTCGGCCGCCGAAGAAGATGCGGCAATCGCTGCAGGCCTGGTTGCAGTCAGTCTGGGCGCGCGGATCCTGCGCGCCGACACGGCACCGTTGACGGCGCTGGCGTGGGTGTCATTGACCGATGCGGCGATTCGTCGCTGACTTCATCCTCCACAATCGGTGCCTGGACGACAGGGAGAAAACCATGGGACTTTTCGATTCGGTCATCGGCAGCCTGGGTGGCGAGCAGGGTGGCGTGGGCGGAATGGGCAAGGCAGCGCTGATCCAGCTGGTCTTGCAATGCTCAGCAGCAACGGATCGGCATCGGGCGGCATTGGCGCGCTGGTGCAGAAGCTGCAAGCCGGCGGCTTGGCCGATGTGGTCGGATCGTGGGTTTCCAGCGGCCCGAATCAGTCTATTTCACCCAATCAGTTGCAGGAGGTGCTGGGGTCGGACCTGATCGTCGCAGATTGCTGCACAACTTGGCATCTCGCCGCAGACGGCGAGCAACGAACTGGCGCAATCGCTGCCCGAGGTGGTCGATCAGATGACACCCGATGGCCAACTGCCTGATGCCGGTGGCGGCGGCCTGGATGACATCGGATCAATTCTCGGCCGCTTCGGCTGATACTCAATCGCCGGTCTCAGGCCGGTTCTTGCGCATCGATCCGGCGACCAGATCGAATCGATACAGCCGGCATTCGATCGGCCCGTTCCACATCGGAACCCGCCGTGTTTCCTTCAGACGCATGGCGGTCGGCAGCTTCATGTCGGGGCTCAGGATATAGGCGGTCCAGCCAGGCGGATGGCTGGTGTAGGCCTGTTTCCAGTGGCTTGCCAGACGCGCATAGAAATCGTCCGGAAGCGACCGGTTGTCGGCGGCATCACCATCGCCGTCGCCTGCTTGCCGGCCTGTGCGGGCTGGCCTTCCGAGTGCCGATTTGCCGCCGACCTCGATCCGCTCCCCGTATGGCGGGTTCAGCATCAGGGTGCCCGGCAGGGTTGGCGGCAACTTCGGTGGCGGCCGCTCCAGCGCATCGCCGCCGTTGAAAACGATGGCCTCTTCGACGCCAGCCCGCTGCGCATTGCGGCGCGCGAAATCGACCATCCGAAACGAGATGTCGCTGGCGTGGATGGGAACGGCCGACGCATGGATCCGCGATTGCGCATGGCTCTTCATGCGCTGCCACTCGGCGCGGCTGGCGGCATCGCTGAAGGGCAACAAGCGCTCGAAGGCGAAACGCCGCTTCAAACCGGGCGCGATGCCGCAGGCAATTTGTGCAGCTTCGATCGCAATCGTTCCCGAGCCGCAACACGGGTCGTGCAACGCTCCGCCGGCGTCGGCCGTGCCGCGCCAGCCGGCTGCAGCCAACATCGCCGCTGCGAGCGTCTCCTTCAGCGGAGCGTCGCCCTTGTCTTCGCGCCAGCCACGCTTGAACAGCGGCTCGCCCGAACTGTCGACATACAAGGACGCGCGTTCGGGGCCCAGGTGCAGCAGCAACGGCAAGTCAGGATGCCGGGTGTCGACACTCGGCCGCTCGCCGGTCGCCTCGCGCATCACGTCGCAAACCGCATCCTTGATTCGCAACGCAACAAAATTGAGGCTGCGCAACGGGCTGCGAGTCGCTGTCGTATCGACACGCAGTGTGTGGGCGGGCGTGATCCACTGCGTCCAGTCGACGCTGCGCCCCAGCGCATAAAGGTCATCCTCTGACCGATACGGCCCCTCTGCCACTTCAGCCAGCACCCGCTGCGCCAGCCGACACTCGAGGTTCAAGCGCATCACCTCGAGCGGCCCCCCGTCGAGCCCCACCCCACCGCGCGCCACCCGCAAGTCGACTCCCGGCAAGATCCCCGCGATTTCGTCAGCGAGCAGTTGCTCGACTCCGGCCGCACAGGGAAGAAACAAAGGCAAGCTCATCTCATGCAGCACCGAAAGCAAGCGAGGCGACGAGGGCACGTTGTGAGCGATCAGTCCACGCTCCTGTGCCCTGCGCTGACTGGTGCCGATCAAGCAAACACCGCGGATCCGGCTTTGCCGGTCCGCTGGTGCGCACTGGTGCCGCCGCAGTCCACGCTCGGGTCCCCTGCGCTGACTGACGCCGATCAAGCAGCCACCGCGGATCCGGCTTTGCCGGTCCGCTGGTGGTGCCCCCTTGAGGGGGCAGAGCCCGGACGCGAGAGGTCTGGGGGACCTCTTGCGCCTGGCGAGGGGCTGGGCCGCCAGGCCCAGCGCGGCCTGCAGGGCAGGCGAAGCCGCTCCGGGGGTGGGCCATCACTACATCCGCTTGCGCAAATTGGCCGGCGCAATCTTCAGCGCTTCGCGGTATTTGGCAACGGTGCGCCGCGCGACCTGGATGCCCTGCTCTTCGAGCAGGGTTGACAGCTGGCTGTCCGACAGCGGTTTGGCCTGGCTTTCGGCAGCCACAAATTGTTTGATCAACGCCCGCACCGCGGTGCTGGACGCATTGCCGCCGACGTCGGTATTGAGCGACGAGCCGAAAAAATATTTCAACTCGAAGGTGCCGAATGGGGTGGTCATGTATTTGGCCGTCGTGACCCGCGAAATGGTCGATTCGTGCAGCCCGAGTTCATCAGCAATCTCGCGTAGAACCAGCGGCTTCATCGCGATTTCGCCGTGGCTGAAAAAGCCCTTCTGCCGCTCGACGATCGCCTGCGACACGCGCTGGATGGTATCGAAGCGTTGCAGGATATTCTTCATGAACCAGCGCGCCTCCTGCAGCCGCGCGGTCAAGCCGGCGTGGTTGCCATTCAGGGGCGTACCGCGCCCGCCGCGTTGCTGCTTGATCGCTTGTGCGTACAGATCATTGATTCGCAACTTGGGCATCACATCCGGATTGAGCACGGCTTTCCAGCCGCGACCGGCGCGCTGCACGATCACATCGGGCACCACGATGTTGTCTTCGGCCCGGCTGAACGGGCGTCCCGGTTTGGGCTCCAGCATGACGATCATCGCCTGGGCCTCACGCAGCAGGTCTTCGTCGGCGCCGGTGCATGCGATCAGGCGCTTCAGGTCGCGGCGGGCCAGCAGTTCGAGATGGCTCTTGCAGACGATGATCGCTATCGCCTGGGCCTCGCAACGCGGCCGGGTTCGCAACTGCAGACATAGACACTCGGCCAGGTCGCGAGCGCCGACGCCGGTCGGCTCCATCGCCTGCAGCCATTTCAGCGCGCACTGCAGGCGATCGAGCAACTCGTCGCGGGCGTCACCCGCCGTGGCGAGACCGTCGGCGATCTCTTCGAGCGAGTCGAGCAGATAGCCATCGTCGCTCAGCGATTCGATCAGCACCTGGACGGCCGCCGCATCCTCAGCGGACAGGCGCATGCCGACCAATTGCTGACGCAGATGCTCGGCCAGGCTGATCGACGGCTGATCCCGTTCGCGCGACTCGAACTCGTCATCATCGCTGCCGCTGCTTCCCGGGCCCATGCTGGGCGTCTCGCGGATGCCGTCGAAGTCGTCTCGTTCGGTGCCGTTCTCCCAGTCTTCACGCTCGGTCGCACCGAATTCGGCCTGATCGACTGATGGTGCATCATCGGCTGCGTCGTGCGCCCCATCGCTCGCCCGCTCGACCTCACGCTCACCCGCACGCTCCGACGCGCTCAGTCGCTCGGCCAGCGGCTCGACGCCGCCTCCAGCCTCGTCCTCGGCCTCGAGAAACGGGTTCTGCTCAAGCATCTGCCCGACTTCCTGATGCAACTCAAGTGTCGACAACTGCAACAACCGAATCGATTGCTGCAACTGCGGCGTCAACGCCAGATGTTGCGAAAGCCGAACCTGCAGGGATGGCTTCATGCCAACCCCGAACCAGGTATCGAACACCGCAAAGCGGCCTTCAAACAGACTCCCACCCGCTCAGCTACCCCTTGCAGATCAAGCCACGCCCAAGGTCCGGCTTTGCCGGACCGACGGGTGGCGCCCCTCGGGGGCCGCCATGCAGCCTTCAAATATGCTCCGACCCGCTCAGACGCCAGCCCTTGCAGATCAAGCCACGCCCAAGGTCCGGCTCCGCCGGACCAACGGGTGGCGCCCCTCGGGGGCCGATCCGGCAGCCTTCAAATATGCTCCGACCCGCTCAGACGCCAGCCCTTGCAGATCAAGCCACGCCCAAGGTCCGGCTCCGCCGGACCGATGGGTGGCGCCCCTCGGGGGCCGCCATGCAGCCTTCAAATATGCTCTGACCCGCTCAGACGCCAGCCCTTGCAGATCAAGCCACGCCCAAGGTCCGGCTCCGCCGGACCAACGGGTGGCGCCCCTCGGGGGCCGTGTCCGGACAACCTTCAAATATGCTCCGACCCGCTCAGACGCCAGCCCTTGCAGATCAAGCCACGCCCAAGGTCCGGCTCCGCCGGACCAATGGGTGGCGCCCCTCGGGGGCCGTGTCCGGACAACCTTCAAATATGCTCCGACCCGCTCAGACGCCAGCCCTTGCAGATCAAGCCACGCCCAAGGTCCGGCTCCGCCGGACCAATGGGTGGCGCCCCTTGGGGGCAGGAGCGAAGCGACTGGGGGGCCCAAATCACATCCGAAAGTGTTCACCCAGGTACACCTTGCGCACATCCGCGTTCTCGATGATGTCGCCGGGGGTTCCTTCGGCCAGCACGCGGCCTTCATTGATGATGTAGGCGCGGTCGCAGATGCCCAGGGTCTCGCGAACGTTGTGATCGGTGATCAGCACGCCGATGCCGCGGTTCTTCAAAAAACCGATGATTCGCTGGATCTCGATCACCGCGATCGGGTCGACACCGGCAAACGGTTCATCGAGCAGGATGAAACGCGGCTGTGTCGCCAACGCACGGGCGATTTCGACACGCCTGCGCTCGCCGCCTGACAAGGCAGGTGTCAGCGTGTCGTGCAGTTTCTCGAGGCCCAGATCGTGCAGCAGACCGGACAGCAGGCCGCCGATCACGTGATTGGCCAGCGGTTTGCCGTCAGTGCCGTATTGCAACTCGAGCACGGCGCGGATGTTTTCCTCGACCGTCAGTTTGCGAAAAATCGAGGCTTCCTGCGGCAGATACGACAGGCCAAGCCGCGAGCGCCGATGAATGGGCATGCGCTCGACGCGTTGGCCCTCGATCGAGATCTCGCCGGCATCGGCACGAACCAGGCCGACGATCATGTAGAAGCTGGTCGTCTTGCCGGCGCCGTTCGGGCCGAGCAGTCCGACCACCTCGCCACTGGCAACCGCCAGATGGACATCTTTCACGACCTGGCGCATGCCGTAGGTCTTTTGCAGTCCGTTTGCCTCCAGCCGGTGCGTGGCGGGTGCAGGCCGTTCGGTTCTGGCAGCCGTATTGCCGAGCAAATCCGTCAACGCCGGACCCCGGACTCCGCAGGCGCTGCAGTTGCATCGCGCGCCGCCGCGGCAGCCTCGGTTCCCGCACGCGGTGTCAACACGGCGCGGACACGGCCGCCATTGGAATCGGCGCCCGTGGTCGGCGAGTTGCCACCGGACACCGTGAACACTTCAGTCGTGCTGTTGTAGGTAATCAGCTTGCCGGTGATTTCTTCGGCCACATTGCGGCCTTGCAGCCGACGTACCTGCGCATCGTTGACGAAGCGGACAATTTCGGCACGTTCTTCGTATTCGAGCCGATCGGCGTGGCCCTCGATGGTTTCGTCGACGCCATCTCGCTTCTGGCTGAAACTCGCCGGCCGGTTGCTGCCGATCGCCACTGCCGTGCGATAGCCGTTCGGCCCTTCGCGAACCTCGACCCGATCGGCCTTGATGGTGAGCGTCCCCTTGGTGATCACGACATTGCCGGTGAAGACTACCGTCTGCTTCAGCATGTCGATGCTGCCTTGGGTGTCGGCAACGACTTCGAGCGGCTTGGCACGGTCGGCCCGCTCGGCATTGACCGGCAGCGCGATACCCGATGCACTCAGGATCAGCAGTGCAGCGAGCAACGGACGGGGCGCTAGGGTATTCATAAAGGCATGGAACTTGCAGGCTATTCTAGCCAGAGTTCATGCACTTTGGTCGCCTTTGCTGCATTGCAACAAAGTGCCGCTTGCGCGGCCGGCAGCGGGTTCAGGTCTTGCGAATCGACTGAATCAGATAGTCGGTGACCTGCAGCGCCCGCGGCGCCGATCCAGCCAGGGTTCCAGAGGTAAAGAAGCGGCCCTGGATGCCCATCGCGGGCACCCCGTCGATTCGGTAAGCCTCGCTCAGTTTGCGCGCCTGGTTGGTCTTGGTCTGCACCGAAAATGAATTGAACATGTCGCTGAACTTGGCTGCGTCGACGCCGTTTTTCGCCATGAAGGCGGCGATCTCGGGCAGCTTGTCGAGTTTCATGCGGTCATTGTGGATCGCATAGAACACCTTGCGGTGCATGGCGTCGACCGCATTGAGCCCTTCGAGCGCGTAGTAGATCTTCTGATGTGCAACGAAGGGCTCATCGCGGAAGGCGACTGGCACCCGGCGAAACAGGACGTCGTCGGGCAGTTTTTTCACCCAGGCCTCGACCAGCGGCTCGAAAGCATTGCAGTGCGGGCAGCCGTACCAGAAAAACTCGATGACTTCGATCTTGCCCGGCGGCACCGCTTGCGGCTGGCTCAGCTTCACGTAATCCTTGCCCTCGACCGGTTTGTCCTGCGCCAGCGCGGGAAGGCAAAAGCCGGCTCCAGCCAGACCCATCCCGGCTACTGAAGTTGAGAAATTTCGTCGGTTCATCGAATCGTTCCTGATATTTTGAAATGCGCTAGCTTGCAGTCAGAGCGGGCAGCCCTGCAAAAGTTGCACCCGCTCAGGCCAGTCAACCCGGTACGGCAGCCGGAAAGACGGCTTATTTCTGGACGCGAACCAGCACACCATCCATTGATGCACCAGCCAGGCGCGTCTTCGCGTCGTCGGCACGCTCGCGCTTGTCGAATGGCCCGACACGAACCCGAAAGACCGTTCGACCAGCCTGCTCTCGTTCGGTGACTTTGGCTTCCATGCCGATCATTGCCAGCTTGGCGCGCTGCTGTTCAGCATCTTCCTGGCGACCGTAGGCACCCGCCTGAACGTAGTAGATAAACGGATCGTCGCGCGATTTGGTGGACAACGCGCTGTCGCCGGGCAGCGGCGCCGGCCGGTCCGAAAAAATGGCGGTCGCTTGCTTGGCCGACGGGTCGGCCAGCGCAGGCGATGGACCTCCCGATGGCGGACTGACAGGTGCCAAGGTCGGGCTGCGTGAGGCGGTGCTCGGCATTGGCGCGGCCATGGTTCTGGGTGCCGGCGCGTCTGCCGCCGCAGGGTTGGCATCGGAGACGGATCCTGCAGTCTGTGGCCTGCCGTCATCCGGCGGGCGCACCGCGGTGCTCACCGCCGCCGGCGCAGGCGACGTTGCTGCTGCGGTTGCCGGTGCGGTGGCTGGTGCAGTTGCCGTGGCGGCTGGGCGAGCCGGGCGATTGCCATGCAACGGCGCGTTGGGATCCCAATTCTTGTTGCGTTCGCTTTCTTCGGCTTCACGCTCGCTGCTGGCGCGCGGGGGCAGCTTGTTGACAAACGGAATCGGCACCTTGGTCACGTAAAGCGCGACGGCCAGCGCCAACGCCAGGCCACTCAGCAGGCCGACGATCAGGCCGAGGCCGAATCCACCCGATTGTTTCTTTTTCTTCATGGCTGCTCCGTCGCGAGGCTTTCGCGGTGCATCTGTTCAGGTGCGCTGACGCCGATCACATCGAGCGCGTTGGCAATCACCTGCCGGGTCGCGCGAAGCAGCGTCAGCCGCGCGCGGGTCAAGGCGGGATCGTCGCCGAGGATCCGCTCGGCGCCGTAGTAGCTGTGGAAAGCGCCAGCCAGATCACGCAAGTAGAAGGCCACATCGTGCGGCGCCAGGCTGCTGGCGGCGCTTTCGAGCATGCGGGGATAGTCGGCCAATCTGAGCATCAATGCGAGCTCGCTCGGTGCCGTCAACAAGCCCAGCAGCGGCTCGCCTTCGGGAGTCGGCGTCGCCGCTCGCCGCGCAACGTTGCTGGTGCTGCAGCAGCACCGAACAGATCCGGGCGTGAGCGTACTGGACGTAGAAGACCGGGTTTTCGTCGTTGCGTTGCAAGGCCAGATCGACGTCGAAGACAAACTCGGTATCGGCCTTGCGGCTGGTCAGGAAAAAGCGCACCGCATCCTTGCTGGTCCACTCGACCAATTCGCGCAGCGTCACGTAGCCGCCGGTGCGCTTGGAAATCTTCACTTCCTCGCCGCCCTTCATCACGGTCACCATCTTGTGCAGCACATAGTCGGGGTAGCCCCGCGGGATCCCCACATCGGCTGCCTGCAAACCGGCGCGCACCCGGGCGATGGTGCCGTGGTGGTCGCTGCCCTGCACGTTGATTGCCTTGTGGAAGCCGCGCTCCCATTTGGCGATGTGGTAGGCCACGTCCGGCAGAAAATAGGTATAGCTGCCGTCGGACTTGCGCATCACGCGGTCCTTGTCGTCGCCATAGTCGGTGCTGCGCAGCCACAAGGCGCCGCCGTCCTCGAAGGTCTTGCCGGCGCCGTTCAAGCGGTCGACCGTCTGCTCGACCCGGCCATCGCGGTACAGGCTCGATTCGAGAAAATAGCTGTCGAAGTGCACCCCGAATGCCTGCAGGTCGAGATCCTGTTCGTGGCGCAGATAGGCCACCGCGAACTCGCGGATCGCGTCGATATCGTCGATGTCGCCCGAGGCCTCGACGCTGCGATCATCGGCGCTGACCGTCTGACGGGCTCGAAACGCGGTTGCGATATCGGCGATGTAGTCGCCGTTATAGGCCGGATCGGGCCATTGCGCGTCGCCAGGCTGGTATCCGCGCAGACGAGCCTGCGTCGACGCCGCCAGCGTGGCGATCTGCACCCCGGCATCGTTGTAATAGAACTCGCGAGTGACCTTGCGGCCTTGGGTCTCGAACAATTTGCACAAGGCGTCGCCGAGCGCTGCCTGGCGGCCATGGCCGACATGCAACGGCCCGGTCGGATTGGCCGAGACAAATTCGACCAGCACCGGTTCGTCGTGTGGGGGCTGTCGGCCGAACGCGGCAGCCTGTTGCAGGATTTCGGTCACCACGGCCTGCTTGGCGGCCGGTTTCAGGTGCAGATTGATAAAACCGGGTCCGGCGATTTCCAGCGATGCGACCCAGTCCGTCACCGCAGGCTGTGTGCGCAAGGCCTCGACCAATGCCTGAGCCACCTCGCGCGGCTTCTGCTTCATTGATTTGGCCAGCAGCATTGCCACGGTGATGGCCAAATCACCATGCGCGGCCTGTTTCGGTGTTTCGAATACCGGCAGCAGCGGCGTTTGTGGGCTGACCATGCGAATCGCTGCGCCGAGCGCGCTCAGCAGCGACTGTTTGACTTCAATCATGTCGCGATTCTAAGTAACCGCCGCCGGGGACGCCTCGCCCGGCGCCGGCAGGGCGCAAAAGGTCCGATACCGCCCTCAATTCGTCGGACGGGCGCGGCCGGCCGGTGCAAGAATGCACACACACCAGTCTGCCATTCTCATGACGAGCCCTGTTTCGCCCGACCCGAGAGCCGGCAACGCCGATGCAGCGTGTGAAAACCCGCCGCTGATCGGCAAATACCGTGTGCTGCGTCACCTGGGCGATGGGGCAACCAGCGACGTCTTTCTGTGTCACGACGAGTTCAATCGCCGTGAGGTTGCCATCAAGCGGCTGCGCTTGCCGACTGCCCATGATCAGATCGACGGGCGATTCAGCGAGCGCTTCTTTGCGGCCGAGGCGGCGCTGGTAGGCCGGCTCCAACATCCGAATGTGGTGCAGATCTTCGACGCTGTGGACGACCCGCAAACGCCATATCTGGTGATGGAGTACGTGCCCGGCAGCACGCTGCGCGACTTCTGTCGGGCCGACAACCTGTTGCCGCTCGATCAAATCATCGATCTGGCCTTCAAGTGTTCGATGGCGCTGAGTTATGTCTACCGGCAAGGCTTGATCCATCGCGACGTCAAGCCAGCCAATCTGTTGACGCTGCTTGACCCGCAAGGGCGGGTGGTCGACGTCAAGGTGACCGATTTCGGCAGCGTGCTGAATCTGGGATCGGACATGACCCAGGTGCACCGGGTCGGTTCGCTGGCCTACATGTCCCCCGAGCAACTCGACGGCGGCGAACTCGACTCGCGCTCCGACATGTATGCGTTGGCAGCGGTGATCTACCACCTGATCGGCGGGCGGCCGCCGTTCGAGGCCGCGTCGCAGGCGACACTGATGCACCAGATCTACCATCTCGAAGCGGCGCCGCTGACCGCCTTGCGGGTGGGCGTCGCCAGTGAAGTCGACGAGGTTGTCAGGCGTGCGCTGGCCAAGCAGGCAGGGGATCGGTTTGCCGGTTGGGACGAGTTTGCCGCCGCGTTGTCGTCCTTGATCGCCGACCACCACGTGCCCCGCGGCCAACTGCAGGAGGTGCTTGACTCGGAACGCTTCACGCTGTTGCGCAGCCTGGAGTTTTTCACCAGCTTCGGCGACGTCGAGCTCTGGGAGGTGGTGCGGCGGGCGCGCTGGGAGCGTTTCGGCTTCGGCCACCGCCTGTACCGCAAAGGCGAACTCGGCCAGAGCTTTCACATCCTGGCCAATGGCGGTGTCGACATCTTTCGCGAAGGCGAGAAGGTTGCGCACCTGGGCGGCGGCACCTCGGTCGGTGAAATGGCCTATCTGGCGCCGAGCCCGGATCTGCGGCGACACAGTGCCGATCTGGTGGTCACCGAATCGACCACCACGATCTCCTTCACGCCCGAAAGCATGGCGCAATTCAGTCCGGCGTGCCGCCATCTGTTCGACGAGGCCTTCATCCGGGTCCTGGTTCGGCGTCTGCATGCGGCCCACGAGGCGCTGGCCCATCCGCGGCGAATCCTGTAAGTCGAATGAATTGTTGGTCGGTTCACGCTCGGCTTGTCGGCGCCGGGTGCGTGGGCTGCGTTGAGGCTTCACCTGGCCGGCAGGCCCGGTATCCATTGCAGGCAATTTCGCCTCGACTCTTTCCAGGAATCTACATGAAAACCCTGATCTCCACGCTGGCCCTGGTTGCCGCAGCCGCCTGTGCAGGCACTGCGTTCGCATCGACCCACAAGGGTGCGCCGGATATGGCGGCTTCGGCAGCCAGCGCACCGATGGGCAAACAGCAGACGAAGATGGCCACTTGCAATGCCGACGCCAAAGAAATGAAAGGTGACGAGCGCAAGTCTTTCATGAAGACCTGCCTGTCGGCAAAGAAGGCGCCGGCCCAGCAGACGAAGATGAAAACATGCAATGCCGATGCCAAAGGCAAGAAGGGCGACGAGCGCAAGGCGTTCATGAAGGAATGCCTGAGCGCTTGATGGGCCCACCCCCGGAGCGGCTTGCGCCGCTTCCCCTCAAGGGGGCAACACCAGCGGACCGGCGGAGCCGGATCCGCGGTGTCCGCTTGATCGGCACCGGGTGAGTGCTTGGTGAAGGTTGATGGACTTCGGGTGTTGCCGCCGAGCGTTCCGGCAGTCGGTGGGTTCGCCGTTTCCTTCACCGCTTCCAATAGGCCGCGTCGCCGTAGGTGTGCTTGAGGAAGTCGATCCACAGGCGCACGCGCAGCGGCAGGTGTTTGCGTTGGGGGAAGACGGCGTAGATGCCGTTCGGTGGGGCGGCGTAGTGGTCGAGGACGGTGCGCAGCTCGCCGCGTGCAACCTGGGCTTCGACTTCCCAGGTCGAGCGCCAGGCGATGCCGAGTCCGGCCAGGCACCACTCGTGCAGAACCTGGCCATCGCTGCAGTCGACCCGTCCGCTGGGCCGCAGGTGCACCACCTCGCCTTCGATCTGGAAGGCCCAGCCGCGGCTCTGGCTGGCGTCGCCGCTCAACGCGAGGCATTGGTGGCGCTGGCAGATCGTTGGGATGCAGCGGTGTCCCGGCGTGTTCAAGATAGGCGGGTGTGGCGACGAACAGGCGCCGGTTGTCGGCCAGGCGCACGCTGACCAGGTTCGAATCGGGCAGGTCGCCGACCCGCACCGCGCAGTCGTAGGCTTCGCCGATGATGTCGATGACCCGGTCGCTGAGGTTCAGCGACACATTGACTTCCGGATGCTGGGCAAGAAACCGCGGCACCAGCGGCGCCACGTGGCGCCGTCCGAAACCGGCCGGCGCGGTGGCGCGCAGATAGCCGCTGGCCTTGACGCCACCTGCGCTGACGCTGGCTTCGGCGTCGGCCAGATCGGCGAGCAGGCGCTGGCAGTCCTCGAGGAAGGCGCTGCCCTCGTGGGTCAGCGTCAGTCGGCGGGTGGTTCGCAGCAGCAGCTTGACGCCCAGACGCTGCTCCAGCGCGTCGAGCCGTCGCCCGATGACCGCCGGCGCCACCCCTTCGGCCTGCGCCGCGGCGGTCAGGCTGCCGCGTTGCGCAACCGAAGCGAACGATTCGATCTGCTTGAGCTTGTCCATTCGGAACCCTCTGCGGCTTGATTAGGCTGTTGTAGTCATCAATCCAAGTCATTTTCGGCTATTAATGCCGGCCATTGTTTGTAATACAGTGACGCAATGGATGATCAAACGCCTCGCAATGGCCGCAAGGCGCCTCCGGCAGCCGTTCTTTTCGATGCCTATGGCACGCTGTTCGACGTCTACAGCGTTGGCCTGCTGGCCGAGCAGTTGTTTCCGGGCGCCGGCGACAAGCTGGCGCTGTTGTGGCGCGACCGGCAGATCGAATACACCCGGCTGGTCTCGATGAGCGGACACGACGGCGAGCATTACCAGCCGTTCTGGACGCTGACCCGCTCGGCGCTGCAGTTCGCCGGTCAGCGACTCGGCCTTGACTTGACCAGGTCGGCCGAAGATCGGCTGATGAACGAATACCGCCATCTGTCGGCGTTTCCGGAAAACCTCGATGTGCTGCGTGAGTTGAAGCAGCGCGGCATCCGCGCCGGCATCCTGTCCAACGGCGATCCGGACATGTTGACGATCGCCGTGAAAAGCGCCGGTTTTGCCGAGTTGCTCGACCCGGTGCTCAGTGTCCACGCCACTCGCCGCTACAAGACCGATCCCGCCACCTATGCGCTGGGCACCACGGCGTTCGACCGACCGGCCGGCGAGATCCTGTTCGTCTCCAGCAACTGCTGGGATGCCATCGGCGCGACCTGGTTCGGCTACACCACGCTTGTGGGTCAACCGCGCCGGCCAGCCGCTGGAGCGCCTGGGCACCGAACCGACCCGCATCGGCAGCAGCCTGCGCGACGTGCTGAGCTTTTTTCCGACCGCCGCCTGATTCCGAGCGCTTCCCGAACCTTTGAATTCGATTCACGCCATGAGCCAACAAACCCCTCGCACCACTGTCCACGGCCTGCAGGTCGCCACTGAACTGCAACATTTCGTCAACGAACTCGTGCTGCCCGGCACCGGCGTCGAGCAGGCTGCTTTCTGGAAGGGCTTCGATGCCATCGTGCACGACCTGGCGCCGAAAAATCTGGCGCTGCTGGCCGAACGTGACCGCCTGCAAAGCGAACTCGACACCTGGCACCAGGCCAACCCCGGGCCGATCGCCGACATGCCGGCCTATCGGGCATTCCTCGCGAAAATCGGCTACCTGGTTGCGCCGCCGGCCGGCGCTCAAGGCCACCACCACCAACGTCGACGCCGAACTGGCCGTGCAGGCCGGGCCGCAACTGGTGGTGCCGATCCTCAATGCCCGTTATTCGCTGAACGCCGCGAACGCGCGCTGGGGATCGCTGTACGACGCGCTGTACGGCACCGACGTGATCGCCGAGACCGACGGCGCCGACAAAGGCAAGGGGCTACAACCCGGTGCGCGGTGCCAAGGTCATCGCCTATGCGCGCACGGTGCTCGATCGCAACGCGCCGCTGGCCAAGGGCTCGCATCGCGACGCTGCCGCCTACTCGGTCGACGCCGGCAAGCTGGCCGTCCGGCTCGCCGACGGCAGCACCACCGGGCTCGAGGATCCGGCGCAGTTTGCCGGCTACCAGGGTGATGCGGCGACGCCGAGTTCGGTGCTGCTGGTGCACAACGGCATCCACCTCGATATCCGGATCGACCGCAGCACGACGATCGGCAAGACCGATGCCGCCGGCATCAGCGATCGTGATCGTCGAATCGGCGCTGTCGACGATCCTCGATCTCGAGGATTCGGTTGCCGTCGTCGATGCCGCCGACAAGGTGCTGGCGTATGGCAACTGGCTCGGCATCCAGCGCGGCACGCTGACCGAAGAGGTCGACAAGGGCGGCAAGCGCTTCACCCGCCGCCTCAACCCGGATCGCGTCTATACCGCACCCGACGGCCGCGGCGAGCTGGTGCTGCAGGGCCGCTCGCTGATGTTCGTTCGCAATGTCGGCCACCTGATGACCAATCCGGCGATCCTCTACGGCGATGGCAAGGAGATCCCGGAAGGCATTCTGGATGCGGTGATCACCGTCGACGATTGCGGTGCACGACCTGAAGCAACTCGGCAACCAGGCGATCCGCAACTCGCGCAGCCGGCTCGGTCTATATCGTCAAGCCGAAGATGCACGGACCGGCCGAAGTGGCCTTTGCCTGCGAACTGTTCGGCCGCGTCGAGCAGCTGCTCGGGCTGCCGGCCAATACCGTCAAGCTCGGCATCATGGACGAGGAGCGGCGCACCAGCGTCAATCTGAAAGCCTGCATCGCCGAAGCGGCAGCTCGGGTGGCCTTCATCAACACCGGTTTTCTCGACCGCACCGGCGACGAGATGCACACCGCGATGCTGGCCGGCCCGATGATCCGCAAGGGCGACATGAAGAGCAGCGCCTGGATTGCCGCCTACGAGCGCAACAACGTGCTGGTCGGCCTGGGCTGCGGCCTGCGCGGCCGGGCGCAGATCGGCAAGGGCATGTGGGCGATGCCCGACCTGATGGCGGCGATGCTCGAGCAGAAGATCGCCCATCCGAAGGCCGGCGCCAATACCGCCTGGGTGCCGTCGCCGACCGCGGCGACGCTGCACGCGTTGCATTACCACCAGGTCAATGTCGACCAGGTGCAGCGCGAACTGGAAAAGATCGACGCCGATTCGGAGCGCGACGAGTTGCTGAACGGTCTGCTGCAGATTCCCGGTGGCTGCCCAGCCGAACTGGAGCGATGCCGAAAAGCAGCAGGAACTCGACAACAACGCCCAGGGCATCCTCGGCTATGTGGTGCGCTGGATCGACCAGGGCGTCGGCTGCTCGAAAGTGCCCGACATCCACAATGTCGGCCTGATGGAAGACCGCGCCACGCTGCGCATCTCGAGCCAGCACATCGCCAACTGGCTGCGCCATGGCGTCGTCAGCGAGGCGCAGGTGCGCGAGACCTTCGAGCGCATGGCAGCTGTCGTCGACGGTCAGAACGCCGGAGACCCGGCCTACCAGCCGATGGCCGGGCATTTCGATTCGCTCGTCAGCCTATCGGGCCGCCTGCGATCTGGTCTTCAAGGGCCTGGAGCAACCGAGCGGCTATACCGAGCCCCTGCTGCATGCTTGGCGCCTGAAAGTCAAGGCGGCCGCCTGACGCGCCGGGCGCTCGACGTTGCGGCGCCTGCGGGCGCCGTCGTCGTATGCCGGCAGCTCATCAAGCTTTGCAGCCTGCTCATCGGCCGACCATGAATTCGAATCCGTCGCCCGATGATTTGACCGGAGCTCAACCGGCCCGCCGATCAGTTGCCATCGCATTGCGAGGTGCTGGTCGTTGGCGCCGGCCCGGCCGGCAGCGCCGCTGCGCAGTGGCTGGCGCGCGCCGGCGTCGACGTGGTGCTGATCGACCGCCAGGCCTTCCCGCGCGACAAGGTCTGCGGCGACGGTCTGATCCCCGACGCGCATCGCGCGCTGCGCCGGCTCGGCGTGCTCGATGAGGTTCTGAGCGCCGCCCATCGCGCCAGCCACGTGGCGGCGATCGGGCCGCGCGGTGGCCGGATCGAGGTTCCCGGCACGCTGGCGGTGTTGCCGCGCCGGCAGCTCGACCTGATCGTCTGCCGTGCGGCGGCGGTCGCCGGTGCGCGGATGTTTGCGCCGGTGCGTTATCGGGCGCCGCTGCTGCAGCCGACTCGCTGCCGGCAACGACTCACCTGGACAGGTCGTTGGCGCGATCGTGCAGACAGCCGATGGCGAGCGCGAAATCCGCGCCGGCTGGACCATCCTCGCCAGTGGCGCGGTTCCGCAGGCGCTGCAGGCGGCCGGTCTTTGCCGGCGTCGCACGCCGACCGCCGTGGCGTTGCGCGGTTATCTGCACAACCCGTCGATGAGCCGGCGCATCACGGCACTCGAAGTGGCGTGGCACCCGCGGCTTGCGCCGCGGCTACGGCTGGATCTTTCCCTGTGGCGACGGCCTGTTCAATGTCGGCGTCGGCGTCGAGCACAGCCACCGCAGCGGTTCGGCGGGCGATGGCGATGCGTCGATGAGCCAGGTCGATCTGCGCGAGATGCTGCGCAGCTTTGCGCAGACGTATCCGGTCGCCGGCGAATTGATTGCCGGTGGCCGTTGGATCGGCGAGCTGAAGGGTGCGCCGTTGCGCTGCTCGCTGGCGGGTGCCGACTTGTCGCGGCCCGGGCTGCTGGTCGCCGGCGAGGCCGCCGGCAGCACGTTCGCTTTCACCGGCGAAGGCATCGGCAAGGCCTTCGAGACCGGTATCCTGGCCGCGCAGGTGCTGATCGACGGCCGGCTGCAGGCCCGGGGCACAGCGCCCGACGACGCCGCTGCTGCGCCAGGATTACGAACGGCGCGTGCGCAGCCTGCTGCCGCTGTTCCAGGTCTACGACCGCGCCAATGTCGTCAACCGGCACCCGTGGCTGGTCGATCTGCTGGTCTGGAGCGCGCGGCGCAGCCCGGCGCGCCTGCAGAAGCTGGCCGGCGTTCTCGACGAGACCTACATGCCGACCAACCTGCTGAGCGTGCCGGCAGCTTGATGCGCCTGTTGTTCGAGCGCGGCTGACGCCGGGCCGCTCTTGTGCCAGAGTGACGACATGTGCCAACTGCTCGGGCTCAACGCCAATACGCCGACCGATCTGGTTTTCAGCCTGACCGGTTTCTCGACCCGCGCCGACGAACACAAGGACGGTTTCGGCATCGCGTTTTTCGAGCAGCGCGGCGTGCGGCTGTTCGTCGATACGGTCAGCGCGATCGGCTCGCCGGTGGCCGACATGGTGCGACGCTATCCGATCCGCTCCGACAACATCATCAGCCACATCCGCAAGGCCACGCAGGGCACGGTCTCGCTCGAGAATACCCATCCGTTCATCCGCGAGCTGTGGGGCCGCTACTGGGTGTTTGCGCACAACGGCAATCTGGTCGACTATGCGCCCAGGCTGCATGCCTCGTTCCGGCCGGTCGGCGATACCGACAGCGAACTCGCCTTCTGCTGGCTGATGCAGGAGCTGGCCAAGGCCCATGCCAGCGTTCCGACCATCGCCGAACTGACGATGACGTTGCGCGAACTGGTGCCGCAGGTGGCGGCGCACGGCACCTTCAATTTCCTGCTCAGCAATGGCCAGGCGCTGTGGGCGCACGCCAACACCCATCTGCACTACCTGGTGCGCCGCCAGCCGTTCGGCGAGGCCCATCTGCAGGACGACGACCTGAGCGTCGATTTCGCTGCGCAGACGACCCCGGCCGATTGCGTGGCGGTGATCGCCACCGAACCGCTGACGCGCAACGAAACCTGGACCCGCTTCGCTCCGGGCGAGTTGAAAGTCTTTGTTTCAGGTTGTCCGCTGGCGCAGCGCATGATGCGAGACTTCAGCCGTATGTTCTCGAACGATCAAGCGGGCGACGCAGCGGAATCGGACGCGGTGCGGCCGCCGATTCAGCTCTTCAAGGCACTGGTTGCCGACGACGATGCCACCGCCAAGCGCAGACTGGTCGCGCCGCCTGAGTCATTTGTGGCCCGACTTGATGATCATCGAAGCGGACGATGGCATTGACGCCTGGGATCGCTTTCTCGAATTCGAGCCCGAACTGTGTTTTCTGGACGTCCGCATGCCGGGGCTGACCGGTATCGAAGTGGCACGCCGCATCGCCGGACGAGCACAGATCGTCTTCCTCGCGGCTGCCAACGACCGGGCATTGCCCGCCCTGCAGGCCGGGGCGGTGCTGCACCTGATCAAGCCGATGGAAACCGCACTGATTGCCGATGTGGTGGCCCAGGCACAAGCGGCGCACACCGCCGCGGCAGCGTGCATGCGTGGCCGTCGCTGCGCCAGTTGCTCGATCGGTTGGCTGGCCAGTTGCGTCGGCCCGCTCCGCTCGAAGCCATCGAGACCGGCAACAGCCCGCTCACCGAGTGGCTGATGGTCGATGATGTGGTCTATTTCGAGGCCGGTGTCCGAGGTCACGCGAGTCGTGTCGACACGTGGCGAGTCGGTGCTGCGCACGCCCTCTGAAAGCCTTGGTGGCGCAACTCGATACGCACCGCTTCACGCAGATCAACCGGTTCGCGATCGTCAACCAGCACCATATCCAGGCGACCCGCCGCATTGACGACCAGACGATGGTGCTGTCGCTGCGCGAGCGGCCGAAGACGCTGCCGGTATCGCGACATTTCCAGGCGCTGTTCGACAACAGCGGGGCGGGGTTCGCAAACAGCTGAGTCGAAAGGCGCGGGCGGCGGGCGTTGCCGAACGCCAGCGGTGGTGTTCCGTCGGTCTTGCTCAGCAGGCGCGACAATCCGTGGACCAACCTCTCGGTTGGCTTTCCAACCAGCCCGCCATGAATGCCGATTCTCAAGCCATTCCAGCGTCGACGATGACCTGCCGACGCCTGACTTCTCGCGCTTTTATCGCCACGACGAGCTGACCGCGCTGCTGCGCAGCTATGTCGCAGCGCGGCCCGATCTGGTCGGCCTGCGCTCGATCGGCAAAAGCCACGAAGGCCGTGATATCTGGGTCGTCACCGTGACCCAGACGGCCACCGGGCCGGATATCGACAAGCCGGCGTTCTGGGCCGACGGCAATATCCACGCCGCCGAGCTGACCGCCAGCACCGCGGTGCTGTATTTTCTCGACCACCTGCTGCGCCATCACGGCAACGACGACGACGAGGGCCGGCGCATCAGCCACTTGCTCGACACGCGGACGATCTACCTGTGCCCGCGGCTCAATCCCGATGGCGCCGAACTGGCGCTGGCCGACCGGCCGCGCCATATCCGTTCGTCGACCCGCCCGTATCCGTTCGACGAGCAGCCGGTCGATGGTCTGACGATCGAGGATATCGATGGCGACGGCCGCATCCTGATGATGCGAATCGCCGACCCGCACGGCAGCCACAAGAAGTGCCCGGCCGATCCGCGGCTGATGATCGCCCGCGAGCCAGGCGAATTCGGCGGCGAGTATTACCGGATGATTCCCGAGGGCACGCCTGCAGGGTCACGATGGCGTGACGATCCGCGTCAATCCGGATATCGAAGGCCTCGACCTGAACCGCAATTTCCCGGCTGGCTGGCGTCACGAAGCCGAACAGCACGGTGCCGGCCCGTATCCGGCCAGCGAGCCCGAGGTGCGGGCGATGGTCGATTTCATCGTCGGCCACCCGAATATCGGTGCGGCGATCAGCTACCACACGCACAGCGGCGTGATCCTGCGGCCGATGGGCACGCAGAGCGACGACGACATGATTCCGGAGGATCTGTGGTCGTTCAAGCGGTTCAGCGAGATCGGCACCCGGCTGACCGGTTATCCGACCGTCAGCATCTGGCACGAATTCAAATACCACCCGAAGGAGATCATCACCGGCACGCAGGACTGGGTCTACGAACACCTGGGCGCGCTGTTCTGGGTGGTCGAGTTGTGGGCGCCGAACAAGCGAAGCCGGAATCAGCGACTACCCGTGGATTCATTGGTATCGCGAACATCCGGTCGAAGACGATCTGAAGCTGCTGAAATGGAGTGACGAGTTCTGCGGGGGCGCGGCCCATGTCGACTGGAGGCCGTTCGAGCACCCGCAACTCGGCCGGGTCGAGATCGGCGGCTGGGACCGGATGAATTTCTGGCGCAATCCGCCACCCGCCCTGCGCGAGCGCGAAGCGGCACGGTTTCCGGGCTGGATGACGCAGATCGCACTCAGCCTGCCCAAGCTCGAACTGGTTCGCACCGAGGTCGAGCCACTGGGCAACGACCATTGGCGGGTGCGTCTGGTGGTCGCCAACAGTGGTTATCTGCCCGCCTATATCAGCAAGCGCGCATTGCAGCGCAAGGTGGTTCGCGGCCTTGTCTTCGAGATCGACTGGCCGGAAGCGGCCGCCGGTATCGAGTTGCTGCAAGGGCGCAAACGCAGCGAAGGTCCGCATCTGGAAGGCCATGGCGCCAAGAACAGCCTGCAGGCATTTCTGCCCAGCCGCGAGGTAACCGCCGACCGGGCCTCGTGTGAATGGCTGCTGCGCGCACCTGCCGGTACCGAATTGACGCTACGCGCACGTGCCGATCGGGCCGGCGCGGTGTCGGCCTCGGTGGGGTTGGGCGCTGCGCGGCAGGGCTGAGCGTCGGCCTTGCTGGAACCGCTGCCATGGAAATCCTGCTCAACGGCCAGCCGCGCGAGGTGTCACTCGATCTCATCCGCTCGGACATGCCGTTGTTGTGGTGGTTGCGTGATCTGCTCGGTCTGACTGGCACCAAATATGGTTGTGGGGTTGGTGCCTGTGGTGCCTGCACGGTTCACCTCGATGGCCAGGCCGTTCGATCGTGTGTCACCCCGATGTCTTCGGTCGGCAAGCGGGCGATCGTGACCATCGAGGCGCTCGGCAGCACACGCGCGCCGCACCCGCTGCAGACTGCCTGGGTGCTGCATCAGGTCTCGCAATGCGGCTATTGCCAGAGCGGCATGTTGATGGCCGCTGCCGCGTTGTTGAAGCGCAATCCGAAGCCGAGCGACGCCGATATCGACGCCGCGATCAGCAACCTGTGCCGTTGTGGCACCTATCCGCGGGTTCGCCGGGCCATCCATGCAGCGGGAGCGATGATTCGAGGTGTCGCGCCGGCACCCGGTAGCCGGCCGTCGACGGCCAGCGGATCAGGCGACATCGTCCGCACATGAGGCGCCGGGTCTGGCTGCTCAGCGGGTTGGCGGCGGGCGGTGCGATGCTGGTCGGCTGGTCGGTGCTGCCGCCGCGTGGCCGGCTCGGCTCGCAGGCCACGCTGGCGCCAGGTGGCGGCGCGGTGGCGCTGAATGGCTGGCTCAAGCTCGACCCGGATGGTCATGTCTTGCTGGCGATGAACCGCAGCGAGATGGGGCAGGGCGTGCACACGGCACTGGCGATGCTGGTGGCCGAAGAACTCGACGTGCCGCTCGACGTCGATCAGGCTGATTCCGGCCGGCTATGACTCCATCTACGGCAATGTTGCCGCCTTTGTCGCCGGCATGGCGGCCGAGCATCCGCGCGACGTCGGCGAGGGCCGAGCAACGGTCAGGTTGAGCCGCCACATGGCCGGCCAATTGGCTCGTGAGCTCGGTATCAACATGACCGGCGGCTCGTCGAGCGTGGCCGATGCATGGGACGTGCTGCGCCTGGCCGCAGCCACCGCGCGCAGCCAGCTGCTCAACGCCGCATCGCTCGCATGGCGACTGCCGGCAACCGAATTGCAGGTTGTCGACGGCGTGATCAGCCATCCGTCGGGCCAGCAGGCGCCGTATCAGGCCTTCATCGACCAGGCGCCCATCACGCCGCCCGGCGATGTCGAGCTTGAAGCCGCGCAACGCGTGGAGCTTGATCGGCACCTCTGCGCCGCGCATCGACGCCGCGGTGAAGGCCGATGGCCGCGCCATCTTCGGCATCGACGAGCGCCAGCCCGGTCAGCTTTTTGCCGTCATCCGACAGGCCCCGGTGCTCGGCGGCGCGCCCGGGCGGGTCGATGCCGACCCGGCATTGCGCGTGCCGGGCGTCGTCCGGGTCGTCAGGCTGGGTTCGTATGCCGGCTCGCCGCCAGCGGTTGCGGTGGTCGGCATCAGCCTTTGGCATGCCCAGCGCGGAGCCGACGCACTGGTGATCGACTGGCTCGACGGACCGGGCGGCAAACTCGACTCGGCAGCCATCATGCGCACGCTGGAGATCGCTGCGCTGTCCGCCGCGCAGTCCGGACACGGCACCGTGGTCCACCGACGCGGCGATGTCGATTCAACTGCAGCGACCGGTGCGCGAAAACTGCTGGCGGTTTATCGCGCGCCGTATCTGGCGCATGCGGCACTCGAGCCGGTCAATGCAACGGCGCGCGTCAGTGACGGCCGGGTCGAAATCTGGGCGCCCACCCAGGTGCCCGGGTTGGCGCGCTCGTTGGCAGCCCGGGTGGCCGGCGTCGACGAATCGGCGGTCGATCTGACCGTCAGTTATCTCGGCGGTGGCTTCGGACGCCGGCTCGAAACCGATGTGATCGGTCAGGTCGTCCGCATCGCGATGGAATGTGGCGGCGCACCGGTGCAACTGGTCTGGCCGCGCGAGCAGGATTTCGGACACGACGTCTATCGCCCGGCCGCTGTGGCGGTGCTGCAGGCCGAACTCGATTTGCAGGGCGTCGCGCTGGCGCTTCGCGTCACCAGCGCCAGCGACGCGATCACGCCGCGCTGGCTCGAGCGCAACCTGCCCACGCTGAGCTCTCGCTTCGACCTGCCCGACAAGACCAGCGCCGAAGGCCTGTCCGACAGCCCCTACGCATTTGCTCACCAGCGCATCGCCCATGTCGCGACGCACAGCGGCGTGCCGGTCGGCTATTGGCGGTCGGTCGGCCATTCGCACAATGCCTTCTTTTATGAATGTTTTATCGACGAACTGGCCGGCGAGGCCGGGCAGGATCCGGTCACCTACCGGCTCGGCTTGCTGGGCGATATGCCGCGCCATGCCGCGGTGTTGCGGCTGGCCGCCGAGCGGGCCGGTTGGCCAGGGTTTGCCGCGAGCCCCCGGCAACCGGCCCTGCCACCGGGACGCGCGCTCGGTGTCGCGCTGCACGAGAGTTTCGGCAGCATCGTCGCCGAGGTGGCCGAGGTGTCGCTTGCGAGTGGCGGCGTGAAGGTCCACCGGGTCGTCGTGGCGGCCGATATCGGCATCGTCGTCAACCCCGATATCGTCGCCCAGCAACTCGAGGGTGGCGTGATCTTCGGCCTGACAGCGGCGCTGTACGGCCGAATCGACATCGTCGACGGCGCTGTTCAGCAAACCAATTTTCCGAATCATCCGCTGCTCACGCTGGCGCAGACGCCGGTCATCGAGACCCATCTGCTGGCCAGCGACCGGCCGCCGGCCGGCGTTGGCGAAATCGCCACCCCGCCGATCGCGCCTGCGGTCGCCAATGCGCTGTTCGCATTGACCGGTCGGCGGATTCGCGATCTGCCGTTGTTGCCGTTGGCGGTTTGACCGGGCTGCGCAAAAAGAATGCTGCGATTGTTCGCAGCAGACAGCAGATGCGGCATCAGCATGCGCAAGACGGTATGTAAGCCGAAGACGCCGGGTGACCGGTGCCTTCGTGTCGCCCGATGCCGGCTTGAACGGCGGCATCTCCTCCTGCCCTGCGGCATCCGGTCAGCCGGCGCCGTCGGCTTGGCGACGGATTTGCTTTCGTCTGACTCAGCTGCGGGCGGCGTTCAACAGGTCGCGGGTTGCCAGGGCGGCCTCGCGCGAGGCGTTTGCAAATTCGTTACCGCGGCTGGCATACAGGATGGCGCGTGACGAGTTGACGATGATCGGGCCGGTCGTCTTGCCGGCCGCGCCGCGCCAGCCGGCCTGCACCGTGGCCTGCGCGTCGCCCCCTTGCGCGCCGATGCCCGGGATCAGCAGCGGCAGCGTCGGTGCCAGTGCGCGCACCCGTGCGATTTCGGCCGGATAGGTGGCGCCGACGACCAGGCCGAGCTGGCCATTGCGGTTCCAGTCGCCTGCCGCCAGCCGGGCAATATATTCGTACAGCCGCTCGCCATGCTGACCGGCTCGCATCGCACAACAGCCGGGCCTGCAGATCGTCGCCGCCCGGGTTCGAGGTGCGGCAAAGCAGGATCACGCCCTTGTCCTCGTAGCGCAGATACGGCTCGATCGAATCGAAGCCGAGAAACGGCGACAGCGTCACCGCATCGGCCCGGTAGCGCTCGAAGACCTCGATTGCATACTGCTCGGCGGTACTGCCGATATCGCCGCGCTTGGCATCCAGGATCACCGGCACGTCCGGTGCCACGCTGTGCATGTGACTGATCAGCCGTTCCAGCTGTTCTTCGGCGCGGTGCGCAGCGAAATGTGCGATCTGCGGCTTGAAGGCGATCACCAGGTCATGCGTGGCGTCGACGATGTTGGCGCAGAAATCGAAGATGCGGTTCGGGTCGTGTTGCCAGGCTCCAGGGAATTTCGCCGGATCGGGATCGAGGCCGACACAGAGCAGCGATTGATTGAGCGTTTCGGCACGTGCCAACTGGTCGATAAAACTCATGCAGTCTCCTAAGTTGGGTTGGCCACCACCCGCTCAGTCTTGGTCCGCTCCGACGCGCCGCGCCAGTTCGGCCGCCAGGCCGATATAACTCGCCGGCGTCATCGCCAACAGACGCGTTTTCTCTGCCTCCGGCAATTCAAGCCGCGCGACAAAACCCTGCATCAGCTCGCGTGTCATCGGCTGGCCGCGGGTAAAGGCCTTCAACTGTTCGTAGGGCTCGGGCAAGCCGTAGCGGCGCATCACGGTCTGGATCGGCTCGGCCAGCACTTCCCATGCGTTGTCGAGGTCGGCGGCCAGAGTGGCTTGGTTGAGTTCGAGCTTGTCGAGGCCGCGCGCCAGGCTGTCGTAGCCAAGCAGCGCATAACCGAGCGCCACACCCATGTTGCGCAGCACGGTCGAATCGGTCAGGTCGCGCTGCCAGCGGCTGATCGGCAGCTTCTGGCTCAGGTGCGCCAGCAAGGCATTGGCGAGGCCGAAATTGCCTTCGGCATTTTCGAAATCGATCGGGTTGACCTTGTGCGGCATCGTCGACGACCCGACCTCGCCGGCCTTGGTTCGCTGGGTGAAAAAGCCCAGGCTGATGTAGCCCCAGACATCGCGCGACCAGTCGATCAGGATGGTGTTGGTGCGGGTCACCGCGTCGAACAGCTCGGCCATGTAGTCGTGCGGCTCGATCTGGATCGTGTACGGATTGAATTGCAGGCCGAGTCGCTGCTCGACGACGCTGCGGCTGAACGCCTCCCAGTCGAAATCGGGATAGGCCGACAGGTGCGCGTTGTAATTGCCGACCGCGCCGTTCATCTTGGCCAGCAGTTCGACCGCGGCGATGCGTTTGCGCGCTGTGCGCAGCCGTGCTGCGACGTTGGCGATTTCCTTGCCGACGGTGGTCGGGCTGGCGGTCTGGCCGTGGGTGCGGCTGAGCATCGGCACGGCGGCCATCGCCCGCGCCATCGCCGTCAACTTGTCGATCAGGCCGTCGATCGCCGGCAGCAGCACAGCTGTCGCGCGCCGCCTTCAGCATCAGCGCATGGCTGGTGTTGTTGATGTCTTCGCTGGTGCAGGCGAAGTGGACGAACTCGCCGGCCGCCTGCAGTTCGGCATGGCCTTCGAACTGGCGCTTGAGCCAGTATTCGACCGCCTTGACATCGTGGTTGGTGGTTTTCTCGATGTCCTTGATGGCCTGCGCATCGGCCTGCGAAAAAGCAGCCACCTTCGGGCCGCGGAGCATGTCGCGCGCTGTCGCCGGCAGCGGCTCGAATTCGGCAAATCCGGCGTCCGACAAGCGCGATGAACCATTCGACCTCGACCTGCACGCGCCGCTGCATCAGGCCGAATTCGCTGAGCAGCGGGCGCAGGCTGCCAGCCTGGCGGCATAGCGGCCGTCGAGCGGGCTGAGAGCGGTCAGCGCCGAAAGCACCGACGAGGCAGGATCGGACATGGTTTTCAAGCAGGGGGATTGGCTGATGATTCTAGGGTTGCTGGGCGAAATCGAGAGAGCGAAGGCGCGGGCGGGCAGCCGCTGGCGCTTCAATGCTTGCCCTCGCTACGCTCGGGTGCCCTGCGATGCTCGGACCCGCGGCCCGTCGCAGAAACTCGCTTCGCTCACTTCGTTCGCTACGCTCGAACAGTCTGCGACAAGTCAGTTGTTGATGTGCGCCAGGCGCGCGGGCCGCGGGTCCTCCGCTTCTCGGCGGCGCATAGGCGCGCCCGCAACTGCCCGCCCGCGCCTTTGCGGCAACCATGAGCCCTGGCCGGGTACCGCCTGCCGCGCCGCTCGATCCGGTCATGCGCCATGAACCGAGAAGCACCGGCCCGGCTCTTGCAAGCATTGATGCAGCGGCTACATTCGTCGCTCAGCCCCGAGTCATTCCCATGCCGTCAGCGGCTTTCAACAGGAGTTGCACATGTCCATGTCCCGCCGAACGACCCTCTTGGCCGCAGCCGCGGTGGTTGCCGCCTCGCTTGCCGCGCCAACGGCTTTGGCGCAGACCAAGCTGAAAGTGGCCGCGATCTATACCGTGCCGGTCGAGCAGCAGTGGGTCAGCCGGATCGACAAGGCGCTGAAGGCGGCGGTCGCGCGGGGCGAGGTCGAATATGTGTTCAGCGAGAACGTCAGCAATGCCGATTACGAACGCGTGATGCGCGGTTATGCCGAGGCCGGCCACGAGCTGATCGTCGGCGAATCGTTCGCGGTCGAATCGGCGGCGCGCAAGGTCGCCAAGGATTATCCGAAGGTCAGCTTTCCTGATGGGCAGTTCGGGCAAGCCGCAGGCGCCGAACTTCAGCGTCTTCGACAACTATATCCAGGAGCCGGCCTATCTGACCGGCATGATCGCCGGCGGCATGACCAAGACCAACAAGATCGGCATGGTCGGCGGCTATCCGATTCCCGAAGTCAACCGGCTGATGAATGCCTTCATCGCCGGCGCGAAGGAGGTCAACCCGAAGGTCGAGTTCACGATCAGCTTCATCAACAGCTGGTTCGATCCGCCGAAGGCCAAGGAAGCCGCATTCGCGATGATCGACAAGGGCGCCGACATCCTGTATGCCGAGCGCTTCGGCGTCAGCGATGCCGCCAAGGAGCGCGGCAAGCTGGCGATCGGCAACGTCATCGACACCCAGGACAAATATCCCGAAACGGTGGTCGCCTCGGCGCTGTGGAACATGGAGCCGACGATCGACCTGGCGATCGAAGACCGTCAAGGCCGGCCAGTTCAAGGCCGAGGACTACGGCAAGTATTCGATGATGAAGTACAAGGGCAGCGAGCTGGCGCCGCTGGGCAGCTTCGCCGGCAAGGTGCCGGCCGATCTGATGGCCAAGGTGAAGGCGCGCGAGAAGGCGATCCTCGACGGCAAGTTCAGCGTCAAGGTCGACGACGCGCAGCCGAAGACCGGGTGGCGGCAAATAAGGTTGTCGTCCGCCCTGCCGGCCGAGCCGCCGGCGCTGCGCCTTCGTGGCATCAGCAAGCGCTTCGGCGACCTGGTTGCCAACGACGACATCTCGCTCGATCTCGGGCGCGGCGAGGTGCTGGCGCTGCTCGGCGAAAACGGCGCCGGCAAGAGCACGCTGGTGTCGATCCTGTTCGGCCACTACCGCGCCGATTCCGGGCAGATCGAAGTCTTCGGCAAGCCGCTGCCGCCCGGCAATGCGCGCGCCGCGCTGGACGCCGGCATCGGCATGGTGCACCAGCATTTCACGCTGGCCGACAACCTCGAGCGTGCTCGACAACGTGATGCTCGGCAGCGAGCCGCTGTGGCAGCCGTTCTCGCGCCGCGGCGACGGCGCGGCAGCGGCTGCTCGATACGGCGCGGCCGCTTCGGCCTCGAGGTCGACCCCGATGCGCTGGTCGGCGGCTTGTCGGTCGGCGAGCGGCAGCGGGTCGAGATCCTGAAGGCGCTGACTGGCCGGTGGTTCGGACGCGCCGGACGACGCGTCGGGCCGGCCGGCACGCGGATCCTGATCCTCGACGAGCCGACCGCGGTGCTGACGCCGAGCGAGGTCGAATCGCTGTTCGCGACCCTGCAGCGCCTGGTCGAGCAGGGTCTGAGCCTGATCTTCATCAGCCACAAGCTCGACGAGGTGCTGCGCATTGTCGCACCGCATCGCGGTGCTGCGCGCCGGCCGGCTGGTCGCCTGCGTGCCGGCGGCGCAGGCCGACAAGGCGCAGCTGGCCGAACTGATGGTCGGGCGTCAGGTTGCTCCGGCGCAGCGCGCGCCGGTCAGCGGCCGCGGCAAGCGGGTCTGCGAACTGCGCGCTGCGCGCGTGCGCGATGGCGACGGCCGGCTGCTGCTCGACGCGGTCGACCTCGATCTGTTCGCGCGGCGAGGTGCTGGCGATTGCCGGCGTCTCGGGCAACGGCCAGCAGGCGTTGGCCGAGCTGCTGTTCGGCCTGCGCGGCCTCGATTCGGGGCAGCTTGCATCTGAACGGGCGCGCGATGCCGGCGCGGCCTGCCGAATGGGTTGCGGCCGGTGTCGCGCGGATCCCGGAAGACCGCCATGCGACCGGTGTCGTCGGCGACCTGCCGCTGTGGGAAAACGCGATCCTCGAGCGCTATCGCAAGCGCGTCGTTCGCCCGCTTCGGCTGGGTGCGCCGGCGCGCCGCTCAGGCGCATGCACAAAGCCTGATCGAGGCATTCGACGTGCGCGGCACCGAAGGCCAGGGCGTGGCGACGCCGACGCGCAGCCTGTCGGGCGGCAACATGCAGAAGCTGATCCTCGGCCGCGTGCTGATGCCGCTGGCCGATCAGGCCACGGGCGCCAGGCGCCGGCCGCTGATCGTTGCCGATCAGCCGACCTGGGGCCTCGATATCGGCGCCGTCGCCTATGTCCACCAGCGGCTGCTCGACGCCTGTGCCGCGGGCAGTGCGCGGTGCTGCTGATCTGCGAGGACCTCGAAGAGATCTTCGCGATTGCCGACCGCATCGCGGTGATCCACAAGGGCCGCCTGAGCGCCGCGCGGCCGCTGCGCCGACTGGATCCTGCCCGAGATCGGCCTGGCGATGGCCGGCGGGCCCACCGCGCCAGGCCCTGCGGCTTCGATCGGCCAGGTGCGCCATGCACCTTGAGCGCCGCGCCCGCATCTCGCGGCCGCTGCAATGGGCCGCGCCGCTGCTCGCCGTCGGCTTCACGCTGCTGGTGGCGGCGTTGCTGGTCGCCGGCGGCCGGCGCACCGGTCGGCCAGGCCTATGCGAGCTGCTGCAGGGCGGCTTCGGCTCGCGTTTCGCGTGGACCGAGACCCTGACCCGCGCGACGCCGCTGATCCTGACCGGCCTGGCGGTCGCGGTCGCCTTCCGCGCCCGCCTGTTCAATATCGGTGCCGAGGGCCAGTTGTATGCCGGTGCGCTGGCGGCCGTGGCGGTCGGCGGATTGCATGCCGGCGTCAACGACGGCGCCGGGTTTGCGCTGTCGCCGTGGCTGCTGTTTCCGTTGATGATGCTGGCAGCGGCAGCGGCCGGCGCGGTGCTGCTGCTCGGCCCGGCGCTGCTGAAGAGCCGGCTCGGCGTCGACGAGGTGGTGACCACGCTGCTGCTCAATTTCATCGTGCTGCTGATGGTGTCGCTGATGCTCGATGGCCCGATGAAGGATCCGGCGGCGATGGGCTGGCCACAAAGTGTCGAGATTGCAATCGGCGCTGCAACTCGACAAGCTGGTCGAGCGCAGCCGGCTGCACAGCGGCCTGTTGTGGGCATTGGCCAGTTCTGCGCTGGCCTGGCTGCTGCTGCAGCGGACCACGCATCGGATTCGAGATCCGCGCGGTCGGCGCCAATCCGCGTGCCGCACGTTTTGCCGGCATTCCGGTGCTGCGCACCACCGTCATCGTCGCCGCTGCTGTCGGGCGCGCTGGCCGGGCTGGCCGGTGCCATCGAGGTGGCAGGCCGCAGTACTTATCTGACGCTCGACATGTCGCCGGGTTATGGCTATACCGGCATCGTCATCGCGATGCTGGCCGCGCTCAATCCGCTGGGCGTGGTGGCAGCGGCGATCTTTGTTGCCGGCATCCTGGTCGGCGCCGACGACATGAGCCGCGCCGTCAATGTGCCGACCTATATCGCCGATGTGATCGTCGCGGTGTCGCTGCTGAGCATGCTGGTGGCCTCGCTGTTTGCCCAATACCGGATCGTTTTTCGCGAGCGCCTGCGCCATGCTCGCTGAAGTTGCCGAGCTGGTGGGCGTCGGCGCCGTTCTGGGTTGCCGTGCTTCGCATCGCGACGCCGTTGATCCTCGGCACGCTGGGCGTTCTGCTGTGCGAGCGTGCCGGAGTGCTCAACCTGGGCATCGAAGGCATCATGGTGGCCGGCGCGTTCACCGGCTGGCTGGCGGTCTACCTCGGCGCCGGCTTGTGGATCGGCGTCGCGGTCGCTGCGCTGCACCGGGCTCGTGTTCGGCCTGCTGCACGGCCTGCTGACGGTCGGGCTGTCGCTGTCGCAGCATGTGGCCGGCCTGGGCATCACCTTGCTGGCCAGCAGCCTGGCCAGCTTTGCCTACCGGGTCGGCTTTCCGAAGGTCGACAGCCCGCCGACCATCGTGCCGTTTGCCGAAATGGCGTGGCTGCCGTTGCCGGTGCTCGATTCGCAGACGCCGCTGACCCTGCTGGCGCTGCTGCTGGTGCCGTTGCTCGCCTATGTGCTGAACCGCACGCCGCTCGGCCTGGCGATCCGCATGGTCGGCGAAAACCCGCTGGCCGCCGAAGGCCAGGGCATCAATGTCGCTGGCGGTGCGCATTGGCGCGATTGCCGCAGGCAGCGCCTTGATGGGCATTGCCGGTGCCTTCCTGACACTGGCTGCATTCAACGCCTTCTATTTCAACATGGTCAACGGCCGCGGCTGGATCTGCGTCGCGCTGGTGGTATTTGCATCGTGGCGGCCGGCCAAGGCCTTGCTGGGCGCACTGCTGTTCGCGTTTTTCGATGCCCTGCAATTGCGCCTTCAGCAGTCGGGTGCGGGGCTGTTCGGAGGCGAGCTTCCCTACCAGCTTTATCTGATGTTGCCTTATGCGCTGAGCATCCTTGCCTTGATCATCGTGGCACGTCGCGCCGCCTACCCGCTGGCCTTGATGAAACCTTACCGCAAAGGCGAGCGCTGATGCGGCCGGCCGCAAAGGCCTACAGTGCGCATCTTCGTACCCAAGAATGAGGCCATGACCACCGAACCGGTCCCCAGCAAACATATTCGCCTCACGTCGCATCCCGGCCAGCAGGGCAGCGGAGGTGCGCCGGCGATCGCCTGGGGGGCGGCTGACGCAGCGCAGCGGGGCCCGGTTGTCGGCTCGACAACCAACCGGAGCCAGCGCAACGTGATCGGCAGCCACAGTGGCAGTTATGGCGTCTACCGGGCGCTGGCCGTGGCAGCCGGCAGCCTGACCAAAGGCCATCGCGCCGACCTGACCGATACCGCACCAACCGATCTGATCGGCCCTTATCCGCAATGGGGCGATGCCTCGAAGATCGTCTCGATCGACCCTTGGGGCGCCTCGGTGCAACACGTCTTTGCCGATTTTCTGGCCGCCGGCTACGACGTTCGACCGACCATTGCGGTGACCAAGGCACATGTGCATCTGCCTGAAATCAAGCAGGCGCTGGCTTTCCAGCGGCTGCAGGTCGACGGCCGTGTGCTGCTGGCAGACAGCTCGGCCGCGGTGACCAAGATCGCCCTCGAGCCGGTCTGGTGGTTGCCGGGCGTCGCCAGGCGGTTCGAGCGTCGACGAGGCGATGCTGCGCCGTGCGCTGTTCGAAGAGACCGGCGGCATGTACCCCGAGCTGGTGACGCGCAGTGATCTGGAAGTCTTCCTGCCGCCGATCGGCGGACAGACGCTGTATATCTTCGGCAACCCGCGCGATCTGGCCGATCCGGCCGTCACCTTGACCGCGCGGGTTCACGATGAATGCAACGGCTCGGATGTGTTCGGCTCCGACATCTGCACCTGCCGGCCGTATCTGACCCACGCGATCGAGGAGTGCATCCGCGGCGCGCAGGACGGCGGTGTCGGCCTGATCTCGTACAGCCGCAAGGAAGGCCGCGCGCTCGGCGAGGTGACCAAGTTTCTGGTCTACAACGCCCGCAAGCGCCAGCTCGGCGGCGACAGCGCCGACAAATATTTCCTGCGCACCGAATGCGTCGCCGGCGTGCAGGACATGCGCTTCCAGGAGATGATGCCCGATGTGCTGCATTGGCTCGGCATCCGCCGGATCCACCGCCTGGTCAGCATGAGCAACGACAAGTTCGACGCCATCACCGGCAGCGGCATCGAAGTCGGCGAGCGGGTCAAGATCCCCGACGAGCTGATTCCTGCCGATGCCAAGGTCGAGATGGAGGCGAAGATCGCTGCCGGCTATTTCACCGATAAAGCCATACCGACCGCGGCCGATCTGGCCGGAACCAAGGGACGAAGTCTTGAGTGAACCAATCAACAACGATGCGCCAGCCCTGACGGCGCCGCAGCCGCCCCCTGCCTACGAGCGGCACGGCCCCGACGCACTCGACATCCTGCGCAATCCGGCGACCATCCGGTCGCGGTGCGCTGCCATCACGGCGGCGGTCGCGGGTGGCACGTCGCCGTATTTCAGGATCGATCGCAGCCGTTTCGATGCCGTTGCCGAGCGGGTCGAGGCGGTGACGCGGGCGGCCTGGCCCGATCTGCAGATTCCGCTGCACAGCCGCTGGCGGCATTTCGGCGTCGGTGGCGTCGATCGCAAGGCGCTGATGGATTCGCGGCTGGCCGAGCGCAGCCTGCAATCGGTGACCCGGGCGCGCATCGACCTGACCGTCGTCAGCGTGTTGCTCGACGCCGGCGCCGGTGCCGGTTGGCGTTATCTGGAGGCCGATACCGGGCAACATTTCAGCCGCTCCGAGGGGCTGGCGGTGGCGAGCTGGCAGGCCTTCTCGCAGGGTGTCTTTTCGGCAGCGTCCGACGATCCGCTGCGTGTCGACGCGCAGGCGCTGCAACGGCTCGACCTGCCGACCTTGAAGCGCGCATTCCAGGTCAGCGCCGAAAACCCGCTGGTCGGTCTGGAGACCCGGTTGGCGCTGCTGAACCGGCTTGGCGATGCGCTGGCGGCACGTGCCGATGGCGACCCCGAGCAGGCCCGACCGGCACGGCTGCATGACATGCTGATCGGCGCCGGCACCGCGGCAACGCCGTGTGGGCGCCGACCAGGTCTTGCGCGCCGTGCTGACCCTGCTTGCGCCGATCTGGCGCAACGGGCATGTGCTGCATGGCGTGCCGCTTGGGCGATGTCTGGCCCCATCCGTGGGCCGGCGGCGAATCAAGCGCAGGCCGGCAGCCATGGCACGACCGCCGGTCTGGTGCCCTTCCACAAGCTCAGCCAATGGCTGAGTTATTCACTGATCGAGCCGCTGATCTGGGCCGGCATCGAGGTCGGTCGCCTCGATTCATTGACCGCCTTGCCCGAATACCGCAACGGCGGGCTGCTGCTCGATGGCGGCATCATCGTCGCCCGCGATCCGCGCCTGCTGCGCCGGCGCTGGGCCGTCAAGGATGAATTCATTGTCGAATGGCGGGCCTTGACCGTCAGTCTGATCGACGAGCTGGCGCCACTGATCCGCCAGCGCCTGGAGCGCAGCGCCGAACAACTGCCGCTGGCCTGCATCCTCGAAGGCGGCACCTGGGCGGCCGGCCGTGAGCTGGCCAAGGAGCTGCGCGACGGCGCGCCGCCGTTGTTGATCGACAGCGACGGCACCGTCTTCTGAAACCTCGGCAACGCCACAACCCGATCGGAATCCGTCCGATGACCGCATCCGTGATCCACATCGACCATCCGCTGATCCAGCACAAGCTGACGCTGATGCGCCAGAAAGACCGCAGCACCAGCAGCTTTCGTCGCCTGCTCGGCGAGATCAGCATGTTGATGGCCTACGAGGTCACGCGCGAGATGCCGACCCAGCTGATCGATATCGAGACGCCGCTGGAGTCGATGAAGGCCGCCGGTGATCGATGGCAAGAAGACGGTCTTCGTCAGCATCATGCGCGCCGGCGCCGGTTTTCTCGACGGCATGCTGACGGTGGTGCCGGGCGCACGCATCGGCCATATCGGGCTTTACCGCGACCCGAAATCGCTGGTCGCGGTCGAGTATTACTTCAAGATGCCGCACGACATGCACGAGCGCGAGGCGATCGTTCTCGATCCGATGCTGGCCACCGGCAACTCGGCGGTTGCAGCGGTCGATCGGCTGAAGGAGACGCGACCGAAATCGATCCGTTTCGTCTGTCTGCTGGCGGCGCCGGAAGGGCTGAAGAATTTCCATGCTGCGCATCCCGATGTGCCGGTCTATACCGCGGCGATCGACCGCGAGCTGAACGAGCATGGCTATATCGTGCCGGGACTCGGCGATGCAGGCGATCGGCTGTTTGGCACCAAATAGGGCGGGAGGCCCGCGGCGGCCGTGGCGGGCCCAGCACGCGCTGCCAACGTCGGGACCGAGCAGCTGCCCATGAGCCGGCCGGCCCGAGGGCGCAGCCGACTGCGGCCATCTGAGACCAGCATGCGAGCGAGACCGGCGGCCGTCGCCGCTTCAGCAGCGCTCAGCGCGCCGGCATGTGATCGTCAGGCTGCAGCCGGAATGGCACCAAGGCATGCGTTGCACTTGCCGAGGCCGCGCAGACGCGGATCGGGCTTGCCGTCGCCGGTCTTGAAGTTGGCCTGGCAACGCCTGCAGACATACATTTTCGAACTCGACAGCATCGGCTTGATGCCCGGCTCGCCCATCGGGCGGGCAGCCGAATATTCAGCCTGCGTCTGGCGCAGCTTGGTCGTCTCGGCGGCGGGAGAAGAGGTGGAGTTGCGGGTGGCCATGGCGCTTCTGGTTGTGTTTCGGTGCGACAAAAACAAGCAAGATGCTCGCGGTGCACAGGCGCTATTGTGCGCCCGATGGCACCGATCTCGCTTGGCAGCGCCTCGATAGACCCCCAATTCAAGGGAGAACAATCGTGAAAATCGATCGGTTGGCAAGCGGTTTTGCAGGTCATGGATGACGGGTTCCCGAGTCGGCTCGATGGCTGCGCGCTGGCCGCGAAAATTCGCCTGCGCGAAGTGTCGTGCCGCGAGGTGATGACCGGCTTTCTCGATCGGATCGCACGCATCAATCCAAGCGTCAACGCCATCGTCAGCTTGCAGCCGCGCGACCTGCTGCTGGCCCGGGCCGACGCCTGCGATTTGCAGATCGCAGAAGGCCGCCCGACCGGCTGGATGCACGGCTTTCCGATGGCCATCAAGGACTTGGCAGCGACAGCCGGTATTCGCACGACGCTGGGCTCGCCGATTTTTGCTGGCCAGGTGCCGGCGCAGGACAGCCTGATGGTGGCGCGAATGAAAGCCGCCGGCGGGATCGTGATCGGCAAGACCAATGTGCCCGAGTTCGGTCTCGGCTCGCACAGCTACAACACGGTGTTCGGACGCACCGGCAATGCGTGGGACCCGGCTTTTACGGCGGGCGGCTCAAGCGGCGGCGCGGCGGTCAGCCTGGCGCTGCGCCTGCAGCCGGTCGCCGATGGCAGCGACATGATGGGTTCGCTGCGCAATCCGGCTGCCTTCAACAATCTATTCGGACTGCGCCCGAGTTACGGGCGGGTGCCGCAGGCGCCGCCCGCCGACCAGTTCATCCAGCAGTTGAGTACCGACGGGCCGATGGGTCGCAGCGTGCGCGATGTCGCGCGCCTGCTGGCGGTGCAGGCCGGGCGCGACGATCGCGCACCGTTGTCGGTTGCCGATGGCGGCTGCGATCTGGCCGAGCCGGGAATCGCCGATCGCACCGAACTGCGTCAGTGCCGGATCGGCTGGCTGGGCGATCTGGGCGGCTATCTGCCGATCGAGCCCGGAATCCTCGGCGCCTGCGAGGCCGGCTTGCAGCGGTTTGCCGATCTCGGCTGCGTGGTCGAGCCGGTAACGCGCCAGTTTTTCGCCTGCCGAGGTGTGGCAGACCTGGCTCGCCTGGCGCCGCTGGCTGGTCACCGGCCGGCTGGTCGCCCATTACCGCGATCCGCGCCGACGGGACTTGCTGAAACCCGAGGCGCGCTGGGAGATCGAGCAGGGCCTGGCGATGAGTGCGGCCGATGTCTGTGCCGCCAGCCAGGCGCGCAGCGATTTCTACCAGCACATGCTCGGCTTGCTGACGCACTTCGATCTGCTGGTGCTGCCGTCGGCACAGGTCTGGCCCTTCCCGATCGACATCGACTGGCCACGCACCATCGACGGCGTCGAGATGGATACCTATCACCGCTGGATGGAGGTGGTGATCTATGCAACGCTGGCCGGCCTGCCGGCGATTTCGGTGCCGGTCGGTTTCGACGCCCGCGGCCTGCCGATGGGCATGCAGCTGATCGGCCGCCCGCTCGGCGACCGGGCATTGCTGCGCTGGGCCGCCGCCTACGAGACGACGATCGGCGAACTGCTGGCACGCGAGCCGCTTCTGGCCAATGCTTCCGCATCGGGCCCGGCTGCTGGTCAAGCCGTGCAGCAGGTCCGCAGCACGGCGACAATCAACCACCCACAACAATCGCCTCGAAAATGAAATACCTGCATACGATGGTTCGTGTGACCGACCTGGAAGCGTCATTGAAGTTCTACCGTGACGCCCTCGGCTTGGAGGTGATTCGAACCCGTGAGGTGCCCAAGGGCCGCTTCACGCTGGTTTTTCTGGCCGCCCCTGGCGACCCGTCTGCACAGGTCGAGTTGACCTGGAACTGGGATCCCGAGGAATACGGCGGTGGTCGCAATTTCGGCCATCTGGCCTACCAGGTCGACGACATCTATGCCACCTGCCAGCGTCTGCTCGACCATGGCGTGGCGATCGTTCGGCCGCCGCGTGATGGCCACATGGCCTTCGTGCGCTCGCCGGATCAGATCTCGATCGAACTGTTGCAGGCCGGTGATGCGAAGGCGCCGGCCGAGCCCTGGACCTCGATGCCGAACATCGGTAGCTGGTAAATCGCATGGGTTGCAGCTTGAAGTTCCATGCCGCGTCGGTTCGGCCGATCGCCGCTCGTGCGTCGTCGCAGTTTGTGAGGCTCAGTCGTTATCGCTGCCTGGCTGACGCGGTGGCGGCGACGCTGGTTGCGGCAGCGCCAGCTGCGGTGGTGGCTCAGACCGCGCCGCCAGCCGTCGTCGAATCGCTACGGATCGCCGAATGTGCAGCCATCGGTGCCGGCGCCGACCGCCTGGCCTGTTACGACACGCTGGCCGGCCGGGCGGCGGAGCCGCCGGTCGCCAAAAAGGACAGCGCCGCTGCACCGCCGGTGGCTGCCACCTCGTTGCTCGCACCCGAAGGCATTCCGGCGCCGGTGGCTCAACAGGCCGGAGGCAGCGGCAGCCTGATGTCCGCATTCTGGGAGCTGGACGCGGCCGACAAGCGAGGGACTTTCAATTTCACCGGCTACCGACCGAATTACGTCCTGCCGTTTCATCTGACCAGCAATATCAACCGCTCGCCGCAGTCGCCGAATCAGCAAGCCGTTTTACTGAACGACTACCGTCCGTTGGAGGCCAAGTTTCAGCTTTCGTTGCGGACCAAGATCGCGCAGGACCTGCTGCTTCCGGGAGCTGATTTGTGGCTGGCATTTACCCAGCAGGCCCTGTGGCAGATCTGGAACAGCCAGGACTCCAAGCCGTTTCGCAACAGCGATTACGAGCCCGAAGCGATCTACCTGGTTCCGACGCCGGACGCCTTGCGTAACCTGCCGGCCGGCTGGCAGTGGCGATATACGCAGCTCGGCCTGGCGCACCAGTCGAATGGCCAGTCCGATCCGTTGTCGCGGAGCTGGAACCGTTTCTATCTGGGCGCCGGCTTCGAGCGCGGCGACTGGGGCTTCACCGCGCGCGTCAACCGGCGTATCAAGGAAGACTACACCACCGACAACAATCCCGACCTGATCGACTTCCGGGGCCGCGGCGAGTTCAACCTGCGCTACAACTCGAAGCTGGCAACCGCCGCGGTGACGTATCGGACCAGCCTGCGCAACACCAAATTCGGGGCGTTGGAGTTCGAGTGGACCTATCCGATCTATCGTGACCAGCCCAACGGTGTGCGTTGGTATGTCCAGGTCTTCCGCGGCTACGGCGAAACCCTGACTGACTACAACTTTCGCCAGACCAGCATCGGCGCGGGGTGACCTTCCTCAGTTTCTGATCCAGACGCGGCGCGGCTGCAGGCCGGGCCGTCGGCACGCTCTCGGGGGCGGGGGCCGTTACACCCTTTCGACTATCAATGCGATGCCCTGGCCGACGCCGATGCACATCGTGCACAAGGCGTAGCGGCCGCCGCTGCGGTGCAACTGGTTGACAGCGGTAGTCACCAGCCGCGCGCCGCTGGCACCCAGCGGGTGGCCGAGCGCAATCGCGCCGCCGTTCGGATTGACGCGTTCGTCGTCGTCTTTCAGCCCGAGGTCGCGCAGCACCGCCAGTCCCTGAGCCGCGAAGGCTTCGTTCAGTTCGATGACATCCATTTCAGCCAGCGACAATTTGGTCAACGCCAGCACTGCTCGAGTCGCCGGCGCCGGGCCGATTCCCATCATGCGCGGCGCCACGCCGGCCGTCGCCATGCCGACCACCCGGGCGCGCGGCGTCAAGCCGTGCCGGCCGGCGGCGGCTTCGCTGGCCAGCAGCAAAGCGCATGCGCCGTCGTTGACACCTGACGCATTGCCGGCCGTCACCGTGCCGTCGGGCCTGACGATGGGCTTCAGCCTGGCCAGCGCTTCCAGGCTGGTCGGGCGCGGATGCTCGTCCTTGTCGACGATCAACGGATCGCCCTTTTTCTGCGCAATCGTCACCGGCGTGATCTCGGCATCGAAGACGCCCGCATTCTGCGCAGCCACCGCCTTCAGCTGGCTGGCCATGCGCCATGCGGTCCTGCGCCTGGCGCTCGATCTTGTAGTCGGTGGCGACGTTTTCGGCGGTCTCGGGCATCGAATCGATGCCATATTGCGACTTCATCAGCTGGTTGACGAAGCGCCAGCCGATGGTCGTGTCATAGATCGCATTGCTGCGGCTGAATGCCGTCTCGGCCTTCGGCATCACGAACGGCGCGCGGCTCATGCTCTCGACGCCGCCGGCGATCATCAGCTGCGCTTCGCCGCTCTTGATGGCGCGCGCCGCGCTGCCGATCGCATCCATTCCCGACCCACACAGCCGGTTCAGCGTTGCGCCCGGCACCGCGATCGGCAGGCCGGCCAGCAATGCCGACATGCGCGCCACGTTGCGGTTGTCTTCACCGGCCTGGTTGGCGCAGCCGAAGATCACGTCGTTGACCGCCGCCCAGTCGACCTGCGGGTTGCGCGCCATCAATGCTTTCAGCGGCATCGCGCCGAGATCATCGGTACGAACACCGGACAAGGCGCCGCCATAACGGCCGAAGGGGGTGCGTTGTGCGTCGCAGATGAAGGCATGATCATGGTGCTCTCCGGTGGCCGGCCTCGGGTGAGTTCCGGCAATCAGTTTACGGCTGACGCTGCGCCGATATTGCGGAGGGCTCGCCGTTGCATCGAGCATTCGGCTTCAACCGGGCTGACCGATCGCGCTGCGGCTAAAGTGCCGGCCATGAACGCCCACTTGCCTGCCGCTTGCCGACTGTCCCGATCGCGAACTGGCCGACGTCCGCGGCGTGTTGACCGATATCGACGACACCCTGACCGAAGACGGCGCCATCACTCGCGAAGCCCTGCAGGCGCTGGGCGAGCTGCGACGACGCCGGCATTCCGGTGATCGCGATCACCGGCCGGCCGATGGGCTGGAGCGAACCATTCGCACGCAGCTGGCCGATCAACGCAATCGTTGCCGAGAACGGCGCGGTGGCGTTGTTTCGCGACGGCGGCAGATTGCAGGTCGACTATGTGCAGGACGAAGCCACCCGGGCCACCAATACCAGGCGCTTGCAGCAGGTTGCCGAAAGGCTGACGCGCGACATCGCCGGCGCCCGGCTGGCCCGCGACAGCGCCGGTCGGGTCACCGACATCGCGGTCGACCACAGCGAATTTGCGCAGCTCGATGGTCCATCCATTGACCGCGTGGTCATGCTGATGAAAGAGGCTGGGATGAATGCCACGGTCAGCTCGATCCACATCAACGGCTGGTTCGGCGACCACGACAAACGCAGCGGCGCGCGATGGATGGTGCGCCGGCTGTTCGGCCGCGACCTCGACCGCGAGCATGAGCAGTGGCTGTATGTCGGCGATTCGACCAACGACCAGCAGATGTTCGACTACCTGCCGTTGTCGGTCGGCGTGGCCAATCTGCTGCGTTTCGCCGATCAGTTGACCGTCTGGCCGCGATACCTCACGGCGGGTGAACGCGGCGCCGGGTTTGCCGAACTGGCGGCGCGCGTGCTGCATGCCCGGTCGTTGCAGATGTCTGTCAAGCCCGCGGAGTGAATCGATCGGCGTGCTGCCTGTGTGCTGCGGTACCATCGGCACTGCCAAGACCAATGACCATGGAAACCACCGCCGAATCGTTCGCGGCATTGCCGATCCCGCTGGAGCGCGACGTCTTTCTGCGCACGCTTTTGCGCGAGCTGTCGGGGACGCTGCAGGATGTCGTCGGTCTCGAAGAAGCGTCGGGTTACATCAGTGTTGTCGGCCAACGAGTCGGCGATCAGATCAACCAGGACTACAAGGCGGCGCTGCAACTGAATTCGCTGTCGCGACAGCAGGTTGCCGATGTGATGGTCGACCTGAAGCGGCGCATTCAAGGCAGCTTCAGCATTGTTGAACAGAGCGACGAGAAAATCGTGTTGCACAACGACGATTGCCCGTTCGCCGAAAAGGTTCTCGGCAGGCCTGCGATGTGCATGATGACGTCCAACGTATTCGGCGTGATTGCGGCTGAAAATCTCGGCTACGCCAAGGTGTCATTGCAAAAGACCATCGCGCAAGGCCATGGCGAGTGCGAGGTGGTCGTCTATCTGCAGCCGGGCGCCGATGCGCAGGCGGCAGATGGGCGTGAATATTTCGGCGCTTGAACACCGAGCCGCGCCGGCAGCGGCGAATCGATCGCCGATTTCGCCCACTTTGCGCAGGTCCTGCCCGAGGCCACGATGCTGGTCGACGGCGATGGTTTGATTCTGGCCGCCAACCGGGCTTGCGAAACCTTGCTGGGTTGCGCCACCGCTCGCCTGGTCGGCGCGTCGCTCGGTGAATTGACGCGCGATGAGGGCACAGTTTCGGCGCTGCTGCGCAGCGGATCCCGAAGCCCGAACCGGCTGCCGGCTGCGCTGATGTTCGAGTTTGATGGCGGCAAACCGATCGATGCACGATGCGAGGTCGCGTTGCTGCGCCCGCGACGTGGCAGCCGGGCCGCGCAGATTTGCCTGCGCCTTTTCGATCGCCAACAGCATGCGCGCCAATTCCTGCTGTTGAACCAGCGCATCGACGAGTTGTCGCGCGAGGTCAATCGGCGGCGCAGCGCCGAAGAGCGACTTCAGCTGCTGAGTCGGCAATTGATCGACGCGGCCCGGCACAAGGATGAATTTCTGGCAATGTTGGCGCACGAGCTGCGCAATCCGCTGGCGCCGATTGCTCTGGGAATCGATCTGTTGCGAGGGATCGAGCCGGCACAGCCGAAACTCGACCGGGTGTCGGCAATGATGAAACGCCAGGTCGGGCACCTGACACGATTGATCAACGACCTGCTTGATGCGGCCCGGCTGACCCACGGCAAACTGGCCCTGCGTCGCCAGGCGGTCGCGCTCGACGACATTCTCGCGCGCGCGATCGAGCTGGTGCAACCACTGATCGACGAGCGCGCGTTGCGCCTGGTGGTCGGCGAGATCGCACCACTGCAGCTCAGCGCCGACGGCGATCGGCTGGTGCAGGTGTTCGGCAACGTGCTGGGCAACGCGGCCAAATTCTGCCAATCGGGGGACGAGATCCGCATCAACGCCGCGCAAACGGGCGACGAGGTGGTGGTCTCGGTCAGCGACGATGGTGCGGGCATCGATGCGGAATTTTTGCCACAGATATTCAACGCTTTCGTGCAGGACGATCGCTCGCTCGACCGCGCCAAGGGCGGACTCGGCGTCGGCTTGTCGATCGTTCGCAACATTGTCGAGCTGCATGGCGGGCGGGTCGTCGCGTCCAGCCAGGGCCGCGGGTTCGGCACCGAGATTCGAGTTCATCTGCCGCTGTCGTCCGCGCCCGATGAGGTTGCTGCCACCGTGGCGACGAACGTTCATGCAGCTGGCGTCGGGCCGGGCCACAAGGCCGCTGCCGCCGGATTGCGCGTGTTGGTGGTCGAGGACAACACCGATGCCGCCGAGGCGATGCGCGAATTGCTCGGTGATTGGGGCCATCAGGCCAGCGCCTCCGGCAATGGCCCTGACGCGCTCGAGCGCTGGGCCAGCTGGCAACCCGATGTGGTGTGCCTCGATATCGGCTTGCCCGGCATGTCAGGCCATGACGTGGCGCGTCAGCTCAGGCAGCTTGCTGCGGGATCGCCCTTGCTGCTGATCGCCATATCGGGCTACGACGCACCGGGTGACCGCCTGGCGAGCCGCGAGAGCGGTTTCGACTTGCATCTCTCGAAACCGGTGAATCTCGATCAGTTGGAGGCCCTGCTGGCCGCCCATGCGGCCTCGATCGACAGGCACGCGAAGACTTGATTTGCCTCAGCGGGAAGCGCGGCGACGCTGTAATCAGCCCGCTGGCAGACCGAGAAATTGCGAGATGCCGGACAGTTCGGCATCGAGCGCGTTGCGGAAAGCTCGTTGATGGGGCGGCTGGCCGGCGACATAGCCCGGATCGGCGTGCAGCCGACCGTTGCGAACCGCGAGGTTGCCCCAGCCGATCACCTGCTCGTGCCACAACAAGGGCAGGGCATAGTGGCCACGCAAGCGCCTGGCCGCCGGCGTATACGCCTCGAATCGATAAGCCCAGCCCCAGAAGCGCTCGAAGCGCCGGCGATCCCAGACCACCGGATCGAACGGCGCCAACAGCCGCACACACGGGTCGGCGCGATGCCGCCGCGATGCCGGGTTTTCGTCGGTTGGCCAGAACCAGTTGACGCCATCGACGCGTGCCGATGGCAGGCGTGATTTGGCGCGGTCGAGGGCCGCGCGCAGCAGCGCTTCCCATTGCGGAGCGCCACCCCTCAAATGGAGCATCAGCGACCCGAGACTGTTTTCGGGCAGCGGCGCATAAAGCTGCACGATCACATCGATCAGCCGATCCAGCGCCGACGCCGGATCAGGCACCGCCGTGTGTGGCTCGCTGGCCGCGTAAAGCCGCGTGCCGGCATCGCGCCGGGCAATGCGCAGCAGGCCACGGTAATGCATCTCGTCGAGCAGCACGGTGCAGGCCTTGCTCGATCCGCCGAACCAGTTCAGCACCTTGCCGTGGGCAAACTGCGCATCGACTTCGCGCGGGTGGACGATGCCGCGTTCGCGAACGAAGGCCAACACCGAATCCGCCTGCGCGGCGCGCTCGGCCGACCAGGCCTTGCGCGGCGTGCGCGGATGCATCAGTGCGCGCAGCTCCTTCGACACGAAGCCGTAGTTGACGAAAAAGTCCTCGTCGATGTCGAGCCGCGGATAACGCTTTTCAAGATCACCGGCGTGATAGTCGACCACCCGATGGCGCAGGATCAGATCCTGCGCCCGCGCGGGTGCCCGGATCGGGTCGGCCTGGACGAAGCCGAGCTGCCGAATCGCCTTCGGCAGCGTCGTCGGCCTGAACAGGCTGCGCGCAATGGCGTAACGGCGGAGGTCATCGAGGTTGAGAAGGTTCCTTGGCGCCATCCGGGAATGGTACGCAGAGAGCTGCAGCCCCCAGCAGGCGCGCCCGCTCGCAGCGAGGCGGCCCTGTGGCTTCGCCCAACGCGCACCAGGCGCTGCGCGCCTGCGGGCTTTACAGCCCGGCCGCTGCACGCAGCGTCTGCGCCTTGTGGCTTGGCGGCTGGCGCCGCCCTCGTCGCAAGGCCGCCGGATCGCTTTGCGATCCCGGTCTTCAGACCAGCCGCTGCGCGCAGCGAGGCGGCCTTGTGGCTTCGCCCAACGCGCACCAGGCGCTGCGCGCCTGCGGGCTTACAGCCCGGCCGCTGCACGCAGCGTCTGCGCCTTGTGGCTTCGGCCGCTAACGCTGCGCGATGCGCAAGGCCGCTGCGCGCCTGCGGGCTTACAGCCCGGCCGCTGCGCGCAGCGTCTGCGCCTTGTCCGTGGCTTCCCAGGTGAACTCGGGTTCGTCGCGGCCGAAGTGGCCGTAGGCGGCGGTTTTTTCGTAGATCGGGCGCAGCAGGTCGAGCATCTGGATGATGCCTTTCGGGCGCAGGTCGAAATGCGCCTGCACCAGTTCGGCGATCTCGTCGTCGGAGATCACGCCGGTGCCTTCGGTGTAGACCGTGACGTTCATCGGCTTGGCCACGCCGATTGCGTAGGCGACCTGGATCTGGCACTGGCGAGCGATGCCGGCGGCGACGATATTCTTCGCCACATAACGCGCGGCATAGGCGGCCGAGCGGTCGACCTTGCTCGGATCCTTGCCGCTGAATGCGCCGCCGCCGTGCGGGCAGGCGCCGCCGTAGGTGTCGACGATGATCTTGCGGCCGGTCAGGCCGCAGTCGCCCTGCGGGCCGCCGATGACGAAGCGGCCGGTCGGGTTGATCAGGTATTTGGTGTTTTTCAGCCACTCGGCCGGCAGCACCGGCTTGATGATCTCCTCGATGATCGCCTCGTTGAACGAGGCCTTCATCTTGTGCGCGGTCTCGCTCTGGTCCGGGCTGTGCTGGGTGCTACAGCACGACGGTGTCGATGCTGTGCGGCTTGCCGTCGACATAGCGCATCGTCACCTGGCTCTTCGCGTCAGGGCGCAGGAACGGCAGGCGGCCGTCCTTGCGCAACTGGGCCTGGCGCTCGACCAGCCGGTGCGCGTAATAGATCGGCGCGGGCATCAGCTCGGGCGTCTCGTCGCAGGCGTAGCCGAACATCAGGCCCTGGTCGCCGGCGCCGGTATTCAGGTGGTCGTCGCTGCGCATGGTCGACGCCCTGCGCGATGTCGTTGGTCTGCTTGTCGTAGCAGACCATCACCGCGCAGCCCTTGTAGTCGATGCCGTATTCGGTGTTGTCGTAGCCGATGCGCTTGATCGTGTCGCGCGCGACCTGGATGTAGTCGACGTGGGCGTTGGTGGTGATCTCGCCGGCCAGCACGACCAGGCCGGTATTGGTCAGCGTCTCGGCAGCGACGCGCGAGCGCGGGTCCTGCTTGAAGATTGCATCGAGAATGGCGTCCGAGATCTGGTCGGCGACCTTGTCGGGGTGGCCTTCGGAAACCGATTCGGAAGTAAAGAGGAAGTCGTTTGACACGCGGATAACTCCAGTAGAACAACAGGTTGGGAAACTTGCGTTGCCTGGTCTGTTGTAGGGAGCCGCGGCGAACGCTTTAGCAGGATTTGTTGAGCAGCGCGCCTTGGCGCACTGTCCGGCGGAAGCCGTTGACCGGCTTCCGCATCGCCCCGCAAGTAGTTCAGTAACTCGGCGATGCCCGCATTATACGAAGCATGTTGATTTTGTTCCGCTGGTTGTCGCACATGGCCGTTGCGCTGGCTGCACGCGCTCGGTGCCGCGATGGGCTGGCTGGCCTACTGGCTGTCGCCGACCTACCGGCGCCGGCTCGACGCGCACGTGCGCGCAGGCCGGCGTCGATCGCGCGCGGCCGCGCGCGCGGCGGTCGCTGCGGCCGGCCGCATGGTGGCCGAGTTGCCGCGGCTGTGGCTGCGCGGCGCGGCCAGCGTGCCGCTGCGCTGCGTCGGCAACGAGCTGGTCGAGGCGGCACTTGCGCAGGGGCCGCGGCCTGGTGCTGCTGACGCCGCATCTGGGTTGCTTCGAGATCACCGCCCAGGCGCTATGCCAGCAGCCACGGCGCGCGCCATCCGATCACCGTGCTGTACCGGCCGGCGCGGCAGGCCTGGCTGCGCGAGGTGATGCGCGGCTCGCGCGACCGGCCCGGCATGACCGCCGTTCCGGCCGAACTGAGCGGCGTGCGGCAGATGATGCGGGCGCTCAAGCGCGGCGATAGTGGTCGGCCTGCTGCCCGATCAGGTGCCGCCCGAAGGCATGGGCGTGTGGGCGCCGTTCTTCGGCCGCGACGGCCTATACGATGACGCTGGCGGCGCGGCTGGTGCAGCAAAGCGGTGCCGAGGTGCTGCTGACCTGGGGCGAGCGCCTGCCAGGCGGCGCAGGGCTATGTCGTCCACTATCGAGCCGCTGCGCGAGCCGCTGCCGGCCGATGTGCAGGCTCAGGCAGAATCGGCCGCAGTGGTCAATCGCGCCATGGAGCAGTTGATCATGCGTTGCCCCGGGCAGTATCTGTGGGGTTATCACCGCTACAAGGCGCCGCGACAGCCGCCGGTCGGCCGCTCCGTCGGCAAATTGAAGGAAGCTGGCTTGGCGTCACGCCTGTTGCTGAGGTTGCTGTGGCTGGTCGCCAGACTTGCCGTTGACGTGCCCAGGCCGCGCTCGGCCGCGCGCTGGGCCGCATCTTCTGGTGGTTTGCCGGGTCGCGTCGCCGCGTGGCGTTGCGCAACCTCGAACTGTGTCTGCCTGAGCTGACAGCCGCCGAGCGCGCAGGCGCTGGCGCGCGATCATTTCGGCTGGCTCGGCCGCAGCCTGCTCGAGCGCGGCCTGCTCTGGTATGCGCCGGTCGAGCGGCTGAAGCGGCTGATCCACGTCGAAGGCGATGTGTTGCTCGCCGCAGCGCAGCGAGCGGCCGGTGATGTGGCTGGTGCCGCATTTTCTGGCGCTTGACGTGGCCGGCGTGGCGACGCAGACTGTTCCAGTCGCGCAAGGTCGGCTCGATCTACCAGCAGCAGAGCGATCCGGTTTTCGACGCGGCGATCCGCGCCGGCCGGCTGCGCTTCGATGGTGGCGAGATCTTTCCGCGCAGCGACCGCGCGCTGCCGCTGGTGCGCGCGATCCGCCGCGGCTATGCCTTTTTCAATCTGCCCGACATGGATTTCGGCTCGCGCGACGCCGCCTTTGTGCCCTTTTTCGGCGCAGCAGGCGGCGACGCTGCTGGCGCCGTCGCGAATGGCGCGCGCGCTGACATGATCGTGCAGCCGGTGGTGGCCGAGCTGCTGCCCGGCGGGCAGGGCTACAGGGTTCGCTTTCTCGAACCCTGGAGCTGATTTCCCGAGTGATGATCCGCTCGCCGATGCGCGGGCGATGAATGCCTGGATCGAGACCGAGATCCGCCGCAACCCGGCGCAATATCTGTGGGTGCACAAGCGCTTCAAGACCCGGCCCGAAGGGGAAGCCGAGCTTGTATTGAACGCATCCCCTTTCCCCGACGGGGCGAGGCAGTGGGCGCGCTGCAAGGGACTGCGCAGATCGGCCGCAGCGCCCCTTGCGCGGATAATCGGCCCATGAAAATCCGCTTCACCAAGATGCACGGCGCCGGCAACGACTTTGTCGTGCTCGACGCCACCGCCGCGCCGCTCGGCCTGTCGGCTGCAGCAGTTGCGCCTGCTGGGTGATCGTCGCTTTGGAGTCGGCGCCGACCAGATCCTTGTTGTCGAAGCGAGCACCGATGCCGGATGTCGATTTTCGCTATCGCATCTTCAATGCCGCCAGCGGCGACGAGGTCGAGCATTGCGGCAATGGCGCGCGTTGTTTCGTCCGCTATGTACACGAACAAGGGCTGAGCGATCGCACCACCCTGCGCGTTGACACCATCAACAATCGGCTCGAACTGCGCCTGCTGCCCGATGGCCGCGTCAGCGTCGACATGAACGCGCCGCTGTTCGACCACGCCAGCCTGCCGTTCGATGCCGCCGGGCTGTTGGCGCGCCCGGTCGGCGATTTCGAGTTGTGGCCGCTGCCGCTCGGTGATGGCGTCAGCGTCGAGTTTGCGGTGTTGTCGATGGGCAATCCGCATGCGGTGTGCCGGGTCGAGGATGTCGATCGGGCGCCGGTCGAACTGCTCGGTCCGCAGATCGAAGCCCACGAGCGTTTTGCGCGCCGCGTCAATGTCGGCTTTATGCAGGTGGTCGACCGTGGACATGTGAAGTTGCGGGTCTTCGAGCGTGATGCCGGCGAAACGCTGGCCTGCGGCACCGGCGCCTGCGCCGCGGTGGTGGCCGGCATCCGCCTGGGCTGGCTGGATGCGGCAGTCGAAGTCGATACCCGCGGTGGAAGACTCGGCATCAGCTGGGACGGCCGCGCTGCCGATGGCAGCTGGTCCCATGTGATGATGAGCGGGCCTGCGACAACCGTATTCGAAGGCGAGATCGATCTGTAGCGCGCGCCGTGCGATGCGCGGGCTCCAAACCATCATGAAGGATTCGACGTGAGCGTCGAAGGCATTACCGAAGCCGATATCGCCAACTACCTGGCCAATACGCCGGGCTTCTTCGAACGCCAGGCCGAACTGCTCGGCGCGATCCAGTTGACCAGCCCGCACGGCTCGCGCGCGGTGTCGCTGCAGGAGCGGCAGATGGAAATGCTGCGCGACAAGATCCGCGGCCTCGAGGGCAAGATCATCGAGATGATCCGCAACAGCCAGGAAAACGTCACCATTGCCGACAAGCTGCATCGCTGGACGCGAGTCTTGTTTCTGACCCTGGACGACATCCGGCTGCCTGGCGTTCTGGTCGACGAACTGAAGGAACAGTTCCTGATCCCGCAAGGCGCGATCCGCATCTGGGGAGCTGCCGAGTCGTTTGCCGGCGAACATTTCGCCACGCCGGTGACCGACGACCTGAAAAGTTTTGCCGCTGGCCTGACGCATGCCCTATTGCGGCCTCAACGGCGGTTTCGAGGCGGCCTCGTGGTTCAGCGATGCCGGCAGTGTCACCTCGCTGGCGATGATTCCCGCTGCACCGCGGCAGCGGCAATCGGCCCGACATTCGGCATGCTGGTGCTCGGTTCGCCCGATCCCGACACGTTATGCGGCCGACATGGGGATCGACTTCCTGCAACGCATCGGCGAAACCGCCAGCGCTGCGCTGGCGAGGCTGTTGCCCGCTGCATGAGCGACGCGGCCGGCGCCGGACCGGGTGCCGTGCCGGCGCCGCTGGCGCTGGCGCGTGAGCCGCTGGGCGACGAGCTGTCGCGCCACCTGGTTCATTTGCGCGTCGAGCGGCGACTGGCCGAGCGGACCTTGGCGATGTATGGCGAAGCATTGGTCCGCTGCAGCGATTTGCCGCGGCATCAGAAGTCGATCTGCTCGATGTCAAGGCGCATCATGTGCGGGGCTGGGCGGCGCAACTGCATCGGCTCGGTCTGGCACCGCGCAGCATTGCCATCGCCTTGTCGGCATGGCGCGGCTATTACCGCTGGCTGGGTCGCAATGGCCTGATCGCCGCCAACCCGGTCGAAGGCGTACGCGCGCCGAAGGCGGCCAAGCCCTTGCCGAAGGCGCTGGCGGTCGACCAGGCGGTGGCACTGGCCGAACACCGCGGCGTGACGCCAGAACGGTCCGATCCGGCATTTGTGATCCGCGACCAATGCATCGTTGAACTGCTTTACGGCTGCGGGCTGCGAATCGCCGAACTGATCGGCCTCGACCTGCGGGCCGGACGCGAGGCGGCTGGCTGGATCGATGCGGCCGACGGCCTCGCCCATGTGCTCGGCAAGGGCAGCAAGCGGCGCAGCGTTCCGGTCGGCACCCAGGCCCTGCGCGCGCTGGAAGCGTGGTTGGCGGTGCGCGACCGGCTGGCGGTTGCTGGCGAGAGCGCCTTGTTTGTCAGCCAGCGCGGCAGCCGCCTGACACCGAGCCAGCTGCGACTGCGCCTGAAGCAGCAGGCCATCGCCGCCGGCCTGCCGACGCATGTTCACCCGCACATGCTGCGCCATTCGTTCGCCACCCATCTGCTGCAGTCGAGTGGTGATCTGCGCGCCGTGCAAGAGCTGCTCGGCCACGCCAACATCACGACGACGCAGGTCTACACCAAGCTCGATTTCGGTCATCTGAGCAAGGTCTACGATGCCGCGCATCCGCGCGCAAAGCGCAAAGGCTGAGACGGCGCGCGCCATCTCGGCCCATCGGACTCCGGGTAGCTAGACGGATAGGAGCGGTCCGCGGGAACAAGGAATCGAAGGCAGTGCAGCGCCTGCAGACTGTCGCGCCAGGGCGCAGCCCATCGCAAATCGGCTGCGATCGGTCTTGCCGAGGGCTACAGTGCTCTACATCAGTAACACACCCTCCTCATCCCGACCATGCATCAATGGGACGACCGGCTTCCGCTCTACCGCCAACTGGCCAATCGGCTGGCCGGCGGCTTGCTTGATGGTGATCCGCCCGAAGGCGAGGCGATGCCGTCGGTGCGGGTGCTGGCGGCGCAGTATCTGCTCAACCCGATCACCGTTGGCCGCGCGCTGCAGGCGCTGAACGAAGACGGCTTGCTCGACAATCGGCGCGGCCTCGGGCTGTATGTGAAACCGGGTGCGCGGCGTGCCTTGTTGCAGTCGGCGCGCGAACGCTTTCTGCGCGATGAATGGCCACAGCTGCGGGTGCGCTTGCGCCAACTGGGCTTGCGCCCTGACGAACTTGACTGGGAGTGAGGAGGTGGACAGCATCAACCACGACATACCGGCGCAGGCGCCGTTGATCAGCGCCCGAGCCCTGTCGCTCCATTACGGCGCCAAACGCGCGCTCGACGACATCAGCTTCTCGATCCCGAAAGGCCGCGTCGTCGGCCTGCTCGGGCACAACGGGGCCGGCAAGACCTCGTTGATGAAAGCCATCGTCGGCCTGGCGTCGCACCAAGGCAGCCTGACGGTGCTCGGCTGCAGCCCGCAGCACGATCGGGTGCGGATGCTCGAATCGCTTTGCTATATCCCCGATGTGGCCGTATTGCCGCGCTGGGCGCGGGTCGATCAGCTGATTGCCTTGTCAGCGGGCTTGCACCCGAAGTTTTCCGCGGAACGGGCGCGCGCCTTGCTGAAGCGCACCAGCGTGGGCCCGCGCGACAAGGTCAAGAATCTGTCGCGTGGCATGGTCGTGCAACTGCACCTGGCCTTGACGGCGGCCATCGACGCCCGCCTGATGGTGCTGGACGAGCCGACCCTTGGCCTCGACGTGTTGTCGCGCAAATCCTTCTACGAGATGTTGATCGAGGAATGGTGCGACGGCGAGCGCAGCGTGTTGATCTCGACCCATCAGGTCGAGGAGGTCGAGTCGCTGCTCAGCGATGTGCTGATGCTCAACGACGGCAAATTGGTGCTCGACATCAGCTTGGCCGATATCGAGCATCGTTTCATCGCACTGGGCCATGACCCGCAGGCGGCCGACGCGATTGCCGCTGCCCACCCGCTGTTGCGCTATCGGCAGCACGGCAGGTCGGCGGCGCTGTTTGACGGTGCGCCGCCGGCCGACGTGGCGGCGCTCGGCCAGCCGCTTGCGGCCCAGCCTGGTCGACCTGTTCGTCGCACTGACACGGCGGCCCGAGCTCAATCCCGAACAGGCCTGAATCCGATGGAGTTCACGATGAATCGTTTTGGCTGGCTGATGCGCCGCGAGTGGATGCAGCATCGCCGCGGCTGGTTGATCCTGGCGTTGGCACCGGCGGTGATCGTGCTGGCTCGGGTTGCCGTTCAGCACCGTGCAGACTGACGAAATTCTTGCGGCGCCGATGCTGGCGTCGATGGGCGTCATCATCTACATGATGGCGCTGATGGTGCTGGCGATGGGTGGCGTCCTGTTCGACGCTCCCGGGCTGGCGCGCCGCGATCAGCAGGATCGCAGCATCGAATTCTGGCTTTCGCTGCCGACCAGCCATCTGCAAAGCGTATCCGCGATCTGCCTGACGAACCTGTTGCTGATGCCGTTGGTGGTGCTGCTGATCAGCGCTGTTGTCGCCCAGGGCGTGGCTGCGCTTGCTGGTCGTTCGCGTGCTCGGTGTGCCGGCATTGGGCGACCTGGCGCCGTTGGCGTGGTTGGGTCTCGGGCTGGCAGCCTTGCTGCGTCAGGCCGTCGGTCTGCTGTTCGGCCTGCTCTGGCTGTCGCCGTTGATCATGCTGGTGATGGCGGCGTCGTCGTGGCTGCGCGGCTGGGGCGTGCCGGCGGTTGCTGCGGCGATCGGCTTTGCCGGTCTGGCGGTGCAACAGTTCACCGGCCGGACCCTGATCTGGGACATCGTGCTGCATTGGTGGCAGCAGGCCCAGGTAGCGGTCCTGCCGCTGACCCGCAGCGGGCTGCCGTTTTCGTTGGCGCGCAACGATGATGCGATGGCCTGGTTTGCGCGCTGGATGGTCACCGATATCGGCCGGCTGCTGCAGGATGCGGCGAGCCCGATGTTCGTTGCCGCCATCCTGATCGCGCTGGCGGGATTCGGGGTTCTGGTGTGGCGGCGCCCGCGGATGGCTTGATGTCGATGTGCCGGCGCCGGCGACGCCGCTTCAAGCGGCCGGTTCGGGCAAGCTGATTCGGGTTTCGAACTTGGCGCGAAAAACGCTGAAGTAGCTTTTCACGTTTCGTACATTCGCATCTTGTGTGAACAGGCGCTGTACCAGCGCGTGCCAGGCCGCCATGTCCGCCAGCTGAATCAGCAGCATGAAGTCGGGTCCGGGGCTGACCCGGTGGCATTGCTGAACGGCCGCTTCGGCAACCGCCCGCGCCTCGAACGCCGCCAGATGCTCGGCGCCTTGCCGATCCAGCGTGATTTCCGCAAACGCACTGATGCCCGCCGCACCGATTGCTGCGGGGTTCAGCAAGGCGACCCGGCGCTCGATCACGCCGGCTTGCTCCAGCCGTTTGACCCGCCGCAGGCAGGTGGCTGGCGACGTCGACGCCCGCTCCGCCAGTGCTTGGTTGGTCAGCGCGGCGTCGGTCTGCAGTTGGTCGAGCAGCCTGATATCGGTGGCATCGAGATTGAATAAATAATTCATCATTCCATCAAAAATGGCCAGATAAATCGTTATGCAGCTTGGATGACTAATTATTTCAATTTTGACATGATTATGGCATCCAAGTTCGAGCGTGTCTGACTACCATCTCGTCTTTCCAAACCCGTCAAGGTAGATCCTCATGTGTGGCATCGTTGCAGCCGTCAGTACCCGCAATATCGTCCCGATCCTGATCGAGGGACTGAAGCGGCTCGAATACCGCGGTTATGACTCTTGCGGTGTCGCGGTGCACCAGGCTGGCGAACTGCACCGTGCGCGCAGTACGTCTCGCGTCGCCGAACTGGAAGCCAACGTGGCCGCCGAACAGGTAGCCGGCAGCACCGGCATTGCCCATACCCGCTGGGCGACCCACGGTGCGCCGCTGATGCACAACGCCCACCCTCATTTTTCGGGCCAACGCATCGCGCTGGTTCACAACGGCATCATCGAAAACCACGACGAGTTGCGCGACGAGCTGCGCGCCAAGGGTTACCACTTCAGCAGCCAGACCGATACCGAAGTGATCGCGCACCTGGTCGACTCGGTATACGACGGCGATCTGCTCGACGCCGTGCAAGCTGCGGTGCAGCGGCTGAAGGGCGCCTTTGCGATCGCGGTGTTCTGCCGCGACGAACCGCACCGCATCGTCGGCGCCCGCGAGGGCTCGCCGATGGTGCTGGGGATCGGCGTCGACCGGTCGACCGGCGAGCGCGGCGGCGAACACTTTCTGGCCTCGGATGCGATGGCGCTGGCCGGAGTGACCGATCAGATCACCTACCTCGAAGATGGCGATGTCGTCGACCTGCAACTCGGCAAGGTGTGGATCAGCTCGTGCCAGACCGATATCGTCGAAGGCACGCAATTCGGCCGGTTCCGCAACGTGCAGCGCGAGGTCCGTACCGTGGTGGCGCACACCGGCGCTGCCGAGCTCGGCCCCTATCGCCACTACATGCAGAAGGAAATCTTCGAGCAGCCCAAAGCCATCGCCGATACGCTCGATGCGGTGCCGGGCATCTCGCCCGAACTGTTCGGTGACGGCGCGTTCGGCATCTTCAAACAGGTCGACCAGGTGCTGATCCTGGCCTGCGGCACCAGCTACTACAGCGGCTCGGTGGCGCGTTACTGGCTGGAGAGCATCGCCAAGATTCCGACCACGGTCGAGATTGCCAGCGAATACCGCTACCGCGCCAGCGTCCCCAACCCGCGCACGCTGGTTGTCACGATCACGCAAAGCGGCGAAACCGCCGATACGCTGGCGGCGCTGAAACATGCCCGCAGCCTGGGCATGAACCACACGCTGACGATCTGCAACGTCGAGACCAGCGCGATGGTTCGCGAATGCAAGATGGCCTACATCACCCGCGCCGGCACCGAAATCGGCGTCGCATCGACCAAGGCCTTCACGACCCAACTGGTCGGCCTGTTCCTGCTGACACTCGCGCTGGCGCAAACGCGTGGCCAGCTCAGCGAAGAACGTGAAGCCGATCACCTGAAGGCACTGCGCCACCTGCCGGTGGCGGTGCAAGCCGTGCTGGCGCTTGAGCCGCAGGTCATCGCCTGGGCGGAGATTTTTGCGCGCAAGGAAAATGCGCTCTTCCTCGGCCGCGGCCTGCATTACCCGATCGCCCTCGAGGGGGCGCTGAAGCTGAAGGAAATCAGCTACATCCACGCCGAGGCCTATCCGGCCGGCGAACTCAAGCACGGCCCGCTGGCGCTGGTGACGGCACAGATGCCGGTCGTCACCGTGGCGCCGAATGACGAACTGCTGGAAAAGCTGAAGAGCAACTTGCAGGAAGTGCGTGCCCGCGGCGGCGAGTTGTTTGTCTTCGCCGACGGCGACACCCGAATCGACAGCGCCGAAGGCCTGCATGTGATCCGCATGCCCGAGCACTACGGGGCACTGTCACCGATCCTGCACGTGGTGCCGTTGCAGTTGCTGGCGTATCACACCGCCGTGGCGCGCGGGACCGACGTCGACAAGCCGCGCAACCTGGCGAAAAGTGTGACGGTGGAGTAGGCGCGAGCCGCTCGTCATGCTGCGATCAGGTGCAGGCTCTGAAGGATGGAAAGCCCGCTGATCGACGACGCCTGCCACCAACCGGCAGGCGTAGACTGTCGGCTCCGATCCAGTTGGGGATGGCGTGATGCGCAGTCTTGTTTCGTTGTGCCTGTTCGTCGGTGCACTCACGGCTGCCTGCTGTTCCGCCGCTGCCCCGGCCGACCTGAAAACCCTCAAGGCCGGCGATCGAGCGCACCACTTCGAAGCAGTCTCGGTCTACCTGGACGCAGCGGATCGCCCACTGGGCGCTCGCTTCATGCATCGACCCACCGGTTTTCAGCTCGATCTGCTGCAGATCGAGTCCGTGCCGCAGGCTTTCACCTGGGTCAAAACGTTTCCTACCTCCAACCAGGGCGAGCCGCACACGCAGGAGCACCTGTTGCTGGGGCGTGGCAAAAGCGGCCGCACGCTGGCGACCAAGCAGTCGATGTCGCTGGTCACGAACTCGGCCTACACCGAACAATGGCGCACCAGCTACATGTTCAACACGACCGCCGGTGTCGACACGTTCTTCGACATCTTTGCCGAGCAGCAGCACGCCATGTTGCGACCCGATTACAGCGACTCGGAAATCCGGCTGGAGGTGCGCAATTTCGGAGTCACCAGTGACGGCGCGGGTCAGTTGAGGCTGGAGGAGAAGGGCACTGTCTACAACGAGATGGTGGCCTCGATGGCTAACGGCTCGTGGCAGGCCTGGCGCGCGCTCAACACGGCGATCTACGGTGCTCGGCACGCGCTGGGCTACAACTCGGGCGGTGAGCCGGCCGGCATTCGCACCATGACACCTGAGGACATCCGCCGCTTCCACGCCGCCACGCACCACCTGGCCAACATGGGCACGGTGGCGGCCTTTCCCATGTCGGTTTCCATCGATTCCTTGCTGCAGCGCTTCGATCGTGTGCTGATGGTCGACGCGCCGGCGGCTGGCGCGGCGCCGCGACCGGCCGACACCCTGGCCCAACTGCGCAAGCCGGCAGGTGACCCCGAAGGCGCGTTCCGGCTGTACGAGTACCCGAACTCGAACGAACAACAACCCAGCCAGTTTTTTCTGGCGTGGCCTGCCACGCGCAGTTTCGATGCCGGTGAACAGTTGCTGGCTGAGCTGTTCTTCGACAATCTGGCGGGCGACGCGACGACCAACCTGTATGGTCTGTTCGTCGATGGCCGCAGCCGCACACTCGATAGCGGAGTGAGCGCCATCAGCGCAACAGTCGAGCCCTGGGGTGGGCACCCGATCTCCATCGCCTTCAACGATGCGCGCCCCGCTGCAATGACGCACGCCAACCTGCAGACCATCCGCCAGACCGTGGTCGACGAGTTGGCCCGAATAGCCGGCTGGCCCGATGGTTCGGCCGAGTTGAAGGCCTTCAACGAGCGCATGGTCAGCCGGGTGCAGGAGCGCGAGCGCCAGGCCCTCAAATTCATCGGCGCGCCGCCGGGATTCGGTGCCCGAAGTGGCAGTTCAGCCTGGGTCGATCTGTTGCTGCAGCTTGAGCAGTCGCCGGGTACGCGCAAGTCGCTGGTTTTGAAGCCCGAGTTCGCGCGCGTGCGCAGCCTGTTGCAGAGCGAGCGCAACGTCTGGCGCGAGCGGCTGGCGCAGTGGAACATCACTGGCGTGCTGCCCTATGTGGCAGGCGCGCTGCCCAGCCCCGCGCTGATCATTCGCGAGCAGGCCGCGCGCGAGGCGCGGCTGCAGGAAGAGACCGAGCGTATCCGGCAGCGTTACGCCGAAACCGACACGCAAAAGGCATTGGCGCGGTTCGAGGCCGACTCCAGCGCCGAGCTTGCGCGCATCGAAGAATCCGGCAAGGTGCGGCCCACGCCATTTGTCAAATCGCCTCCCATGACTCTGGACGACGAATTGCAGTTCGACACCTTTGCTCTGGCTCAGGGCGTGCCGATGGTCGCCTCGCGATTCGGCAGCATGACCGGCGCGATGATCGGCTTGGCGCTGCGTGCTGATGGCTTGACGCTCGAAGACCTGGGCTACCTGTCGCTGATGCCCGATCTGCTGACCGGTGTGGGTGTGATCGACCATGGTCAGCCGGTGTCCTTCGAGCAGATGAGCGAACGCCTGCGCAGGGAAATCCTGGCACTGACCGCGTCGTTCTCGACCAACGTGCGCACCGGCCGGGTCGAGTTGGTTTTGCAGGGCTCGGGTGTAGGGCGAGACGAATCGCTGCGGGCACTGAACTGGATGAACCTGGCGCTGCATGCGCCGGACTGGCGCGCCGCCAACTTGTCGCGCATCCGCGACGTGGTCGACCAGCAACTGGCCGCGCTGCGCAATACCATGCAGCGACCTGAAGAAGCCTGGGTCAACGACCCTGCGAACGCCTGGCGCATGCAACGCAACCCGGCCTGGTTGGCGGCGGCGTCCTTCATGACCCGCACACACAACGCGCTGCGCCTGCGCTGGCTTCTGATGGAGGCCGCGCCCGAGGATGGCGCGGCGGTCGCCGCTTTCCTGACGCGCCTGGCGCAGTCAGGGCAAGGCCTTGATCGCGAACGACTGAAGGCGATGCTGGGCGTTGGCATGGCCGCGGGCTTTGATACGCTGTCACCGGCGCAGCGGGGCCTCATGACCGAAGCGTTGCGCGATCTGGACCTGAGCCTGGCCGACATGCCCGATGCCAGCCTGGGCAGCGACTTCAGCGCGCTCACGCTCGCCCTGCGTGATGATCTGGCCACGCCGGCGGCGGTGGCCTTGGCGCGCCTGGACGCCGTGCGAAAGCGGCTGCTGCGTGCCGGTGGTGCCCGCATGTTCATGGCGTCGCCGCCCGAGCTTCGCGTCGACCTTCTGCAGCCTCTGCAAGACTTCACGCGGCGGCTGGACGGGCAGCGCTTCGCGGCGCAAACCCCGGTCCGTGAAGGCATCATCAGCCTGCGGCTGCGCAGTCGCGGCGCCGAAACTTCGCCGGTCCATGTGGGGCTGCTGGCGCCCAACAAACAAGGTGGCGTGATCATCACCTCGGTTCCGTCGGTGCATTTCGCGGCGGCCGACAATCGCGAAGGGCTGATGGATTTTCTGGCGGCGCGCCTGTATGGCGGCAGCGGGTCGCACAGTGCATTCTCTCGAACCATCGGCGCGGGCCTTGCCTACAGCAATGGTCTGCGCGGCACGGTGTCCCAGGGCTCGGTCGGCTACTACGCCGAACGTACGCCCGAGCTGCCGCAGACTGTCCGATTCGTAGTCGACCTGGTGAAGAGCAGCAAGCCCGACCCTGCCTTGGGCGAATACGTCATGGCTCAGGCGTTTGGCGAAACGCGCGCGTCGCGCAGCTACGAGGCGCGTGCCGAAGGCATTGCTTCCGACTTGGCCGACGGCCAGCCGCCGCAGACGGTGCGCCGATTCCGCCAGGCGATGCTCGACCTGCGGCGTGACCCCAAGCTGGTTGAAAAACTCTTCGCGCGCAAGGACCGCGTGCATGCCAGCATGCTGCCTGGCTATGACGCCAAGGGCCTCGACACAGCGGCCGGCAACTTCTTCGTCATCGGACCGGAGCGCCAACTCACCGCCTGGGACGAGTACCTTCGGGCGTCGACGGCTGCTGGCGCGCAGCCGCAGGCCTTGCAGCGGCTATACCCGCGCGACTTCTGGATGCCTTGAATCCGCCAAGTCACCGGCTGAACGGGACAGCACGCCCCGCGCCCCGTCGGCAACGGCAGTCATCCATTACAAGACAATCCGACCTGTCATCCACCCACGCCTCACACTTCAAAACCATGTCGCTCGCCGCCACCTCTTTGCAGTCAGCAACCTCGTCTGGCACTCCCGGATTAGAGGTGTTGCAGACATTGCGTCATCGAATGGGCGCCGGTGCGGTGCTGATGGGTGATGACATTCCCCAGCGCAACTGCAACGACTGGAGCACACAGACGCCGGTGCGTCCGCTGGCGGTGGTGCGGCCATTCGATGCGGCTGGCGTCTCGCTTGCACTGCAGGCTTGTCGGGCCGCCGGGTTGCCGGTGGTGCCGCAAGGCGGACTGACGGGGCTCTGCGGCGGCGCGCGGCCTGAGCCGGGCTGGGTGGCGATCTCGATGGAACGGATGATCGGCGTCGAGGAGATTGACACTGACGCCTGCACGATGACGGTTCGCGCCGGCACGCCGCTGGACGTGGTGCAGCGTGCCGCCGCCGATGCCGGACTGTATTTCGCGCTCGACCTCGGCGCGCGCGGCAGCTGTGCGATCGGCGGCAACCTCAGCACCAATGCCGGCGGCAACCGCGTGATTCGCTATGGCATGGCCCGTGAGCTGGTCTTGGGTCTGGAGTGGGTGCTACCCGACGGCACCGTGGTGACCAGTCTGAACAAGATGCTGAAGAACAATGCCGGCTATGACTTGAAGCACCTGTTCATCGGCAGCGAGGGCACGCTCGGCATCATCACGCGGATGGTGCTGCGATTGCATTCGCAGCCTGGCTGCACGATGTCGGCGCTGTGCGCGCTGCCCGATTACGACAGCGTCAAGCGCCTGCTCGGTGCGGCCCGGCGCGGTCTGGGACCGCTGCTGTCAGCATTCGAAGTGATGTGGCCCGACTATTGGCAGGTGGTCACCGAACGGGTCGGCGTGCGATCGCCGCTGTCAGGCGGCCACGGCCACTATGTGCTGGTCGAAGCCCAGGGCACCGATGCGGCTGTCGATGGCCCGCGTTTTCAGCACTGGCTCGAGGCGCAGATGGATCAGGGTTTGCTGGCCGATGCGGCCGTCGCGCAGTCGCTGGCCGACACCCAGGCTTTCTGGGGCGTCCGTGATGCCTGTGCCGAGTTCTTCCCGACGCTGGGGCCGCACATCAGCTACGACGTCGGCCTGGCGGTGCGCGACATGGACGACTTCGCACGACTATGCAAGGCGGCCCTGCTCGCCGCGATTCCCGGCTGCGAGAGCGTCTACTACGGCCATATCGGCGACGGCAACCTTCACCTGGTCAGCTGGGTTCCGGGGTTGACGGTCGAACAGCAGCCAAAGCACGCGATGGACGAGGTGATCTACGGCTGCGTGCGCGATTTTCACGGCAGCGTGTCGGCCGAGCACGGCATCGGAACCACCAAGAAGCCTTATCTGAGCCATGCACGCAGCCCGGAAGAGATTGCGCTGATGCGGCTTCTGAAGGCCGCGCTCGACCCGTCGGGCCTGCTCAATCCAGGCAAGGTGATCTGACGCTGCCGCGCGCGGCCGATTACCGTTTCATGTTCGTCGATCCCGCCAGTCACGGTCAGGCCGAGATGACCATGACGAAACCGTGCTGCTGCGGTTGTCCGGCCTGCTGCCCGACGTTGCTGCCCGGCGGCGCCAAGACTGCTGGAGTCCATTGGCGCGACACATCGATGAAAGCCGATGGCTGTCAGGCGCTGTCGAGCAACGTCACTTTGAAATTCGAGCCGCAGCAAACGTTTGCGGGCAGTTGTCCGACACCACGAAGGCCACCGTGTTTTTATGCTTCCGGCAGACCACCTCTCAAGGAAGCCCGGTATGTCCGCCAATCTGCTCACCCAACTCAAGCAATACGACCAAGCACGCGACGATTTTCCGGGCGAGCACTGGGTCGTGCTGGCGGCAGGGCTGGGTGTCTGGTACCTCTCAGCCAAGCACCCGTCAGCGGTGGTCAGACTGCTTGGCATGGCCGCATCGACGGCGATGATCGGCCGAGCCGCAAGCGGCCGCAACGGGCTGTCGAAGCTGCTGCGTCATACCCCGGTTGGCGGGGCCATCCGCAGGCGGGTTGAAACCGATCAGTCGCTCATCCAGGGATGATTGACGGCGTGCTGCGCTTTCTGGCCCGCTTGACTTCGTGCATCTCGTGATCGGCACGCGCCAACAGACTTGCCGGCTCCACGCCATCTTCCGGATGAAGCGTTCGGCCAGCCGCCACCACAAAAAGCGCAAGCTTTCTTCAGCAGATCTGCCATATCGATGCTGACCGACGCGTGATCATCGCGGGACCGATGTCGATCGCTTGAGTCTGCAATCCCTGATTCAACCGTTCGGCAAACTGCCGTCGGTTCAGCAATCCGGTCGATGCCTCATGGTTGACGATGTGGCTGATCATCGCGCTGGTTTTCTCGGTGCGCTGCCGACGCGACCGGAAACAGCAGCCCGAAGGCTGCGCCCATCGCAACGTATGGCGTTGATGGAAGTCATCGGTCAAGGTTTCGACAGGCTGGGAACTCGTCTCGCAATATCCGAGAGCGTCCCCGTCGAAGGTGGGTCGACCAATGCGCCGTTTTCTTGAACGGTTCACGGCGCGCGGCCTGTCCGCGTAGCGGGCATGCAGATTGCCACGGTTCGTACAGCGTTCACCGCAGCCGACTGTCGGTGTTGCCTTGCCGGCTGCTCCCCCGGAGTTGAGGGCGGTGAGGTCCGGTTCTTTGCCGCGATGAGGACATGCTTTCAACAATCGGACGATAAGGGGAGGGGCCATGTTTTTCCAACGTGTCAAGACCAAGGGACTCGGGCATAACGCGTATGTGCTCGGATGCGGTGAAGGGCAGGCGGTGGTGGTGGATCCGCGACGCGACGTATCGGAATACCTGAAACTGGCGCGTGAGAACAACCTCAGCATCGCCTACGTGATCGAGACCCACCGGCAGGAAGATTTTGAATTCGGCTCGCGCGCGCTGGCCGATGCAACTGGCGCGGAAATCGTTACCGGCACACACGAGCTGTTCGGCGAGTCCGATGTAAAACTTGCCAACGAGCAGGAGTTGAAGGTTGGCACGACCCGTTTCGTGGCGCTGGAGACCCCCGGTCACACGCCCGAAAGCATGTGTTACGCCGTCTATCCGAAGGACACCGGCGACAAATGCTGGGGCGTCTTCACGGGTGACTCCTTGTTTGTCGGCGACACCGGCCGCACCGACCTGACGGATGCCGACAAGACCGCCGAAAATGCCGGCCTGCTGTACGACTCGGTGCAACGCCAGCTGCCAGCTCTTGGCGATCAGGCGCTGGTGCTGCCGGCGCACGGAGCCGGCTCAGCGTGTGGCGGGAACATTTCCGAGCGCGACGACACCACGCTCGGCATCGAGAAGAAGACCAACCCGGTTTTCAGCAAGAGCCGCAAGGAATTCATCGACGCCAAACTGCAGGACAAACTGCCGCGCCCACCGTATTTCAGGCACATGGAGGTGGTGAACCTGGGCGGTGGTCGGCCCTTGCCGACATCACCGGCAGCACTGCCGCTGTTGCAGCCGCGTGACTTGCAGAAGCGGCTCAAGGAAGGGGTGTTGTTCGATACCCGATCACCCGAGGCTTTTGCCGGCGCCCATATCCATGGTGCCTACAACATCTGGCTCGGCGGTCTTTCGACCTTCGGCGGCTGGATGGCCACCGACAAGACCTGCGTCTTCCTGATTGTCGAGCAGCCGGAGCAAGCCGACCAGGCTGTCAAGGCGCTGGCGCGCATCGGCATCGACTCGATCGGTGGCGTGATGGTCAAGGGTGTCGAGGCCTGGCGTGAGCAAGGCCTGCCGATCGAGAACTTCGGCACCACCAGCGCGCAGCAATGCGCCGAGTGGTTGCAGGCCGGCCAGGTCAAGGTGCTCGATGTGCGAGACGACATGGAATGGGACGAGAAGCACATTCCGGGTGCGTCGCACACCTTTGTCGGCTATCTGGAGGAGCAGCCGCCGCTGCTGCCGAAGGATCAACCCCTGGTCGTGCATTGCAGCGTCGGGCATCGATCGGCGCTGGCCTGCAGCATCCTCAGTCGACAGGGCTACACCCGTATCTACAACCTGCTCGGCGGCTTGACGGCCTGGGAAAAACTCGGGCTGCCGATCGAGAAGAAGCAAGCAAGCTCCGACAAGTGATCCATCCGGCTGAGGCCGACTCAACAACGGGAGACAAGACATGCAAGGTGACGGGGGCGCGTGGTCTGCTTATCTGGTCGGGGCGCTGATCGGCTTGTTGTCGATGGCAACCTTCTATTTTTCCGACAAGCCACTCGGTGTATCGACGGCCTACGCGCGGCTTGCCGGCATGGTGTCGCGGCTGTTTTCGAAGAGTCATACCGACTCGCTGAAGCTCTATCAGGACAAGACGCCGAAAGTCGAGTGGGAAGTGATGCTGGTGTTCGGCACCGTCATCGGCGCGCTGCTGGCGGCATCCAGTGGCGGCGAATTGACGGGCGAGTGGGTTCCCGCGATGTGGGCGGATCGGTTCGGTGACGGACTGGGCTTGCGGCTGGCGATCGCGTTTGTCGGCGGCATCGTCATGGCCTTCGGCGCGCGGCTGGCAGGCGGCTGCACCAGCGGTCACGGTATCAGCGGCACCCTGCAGCTGTCGGTCGGCTCGTGGATCGCGCTGGCCTGCTTTTTTGTCGGCGGCGCATTGGTTGCGGCGCTGATGTTTGGCGTCGGGGGCGGGCGATGAGTACCGTAGCGCCGCTGCAAACCGTCGATCCGGCGCAGGCCAAGGCCGAAGAAGAGGCGAAGAAGGCCGCGAACAAACCCGACTCAGCGAAGCAATTGATGCTCGGACTGATTTTCGGCGTCGGCTTCGGGTTCCTGTTGCAAAAGGGCGGCGTAGCCAAATACGACGTGCTGATGGGGGCGTTGCTGCTGACCGATTTCACCGTGATGAAGGTCATGCTGACTGCCATCGTGGTGGGCATGATCGGTATCTTCGGCATGCATTCGCTCGGGCTCGTGAAATTGCACGTCAAGAAAACACAGTACGCGGCCAACATCTTCGGCGGCCTGTTGTTCGGTGCCGGATTTGCGTTGCTGGGCTATTGCCCGGGCACTGGCGCTGCGGCTCTGGGACAGGGTAATTTCGACGCGCTCGTCGGTATTGTGGGCATGCTTGCGGGTAGCCATCTGTTTGCCGAGATGTCTCATCCGCTGTCTGCAGTTCAGACATGGGGCAACCGCGGCGGCATCATGCTCAACGAATTGCTGGGCATCCCCTTGCGCGTTTTTCTACCGATTTTTGTTCCGCTGCTGGTGGCCGCGCTTTATGCATTGGAACGCTGGGCGGTTTAGGGCGACGCTGACAAGGCAGCCCGGCGATCATGCGCGCGCCGATTGCCGGGCTCTGTGCCTCGCGCAGATCGAGAAGCCGCCAGCGCGGGGTCGACGAGAGGGCGGTAAAAAAGCGGCGTCGGATTCGGGCTCGGTCAAAAGCGACCGAATGGTCACGACCGAATGTCACAACCGAATGTGACCACCGAAAGGTCACAAGGGCGACGAGCTGTGGCGGTCTCGCAGTCGACAAGGGCTGGGTCAAGCCCGCTTGCGGGCCGGCCGTTTGGCTGCCGGCTTGGCTGGAGCGGTTTTGCGGGTCTCCGATTTGGCAGGCTTGTCCGCGGAGCCCTTCTTGCCAAGACTTTGCCTGAGCAGCGCCGTGAGGTCGACCACATTGCTTGGCAGTTCGGATGAATCTTCCAACGCCTCGACCGTTTCGGTCGCACCGGCTTTCAAACGTTGATCAACCAGTGCATGGATGGCCTTGGTGAACTTGTCGGCGTAGGCGTCGGGTTTCCATTTTGCCGTCATGCTGCCGATCAGGTCTTTTGCCATCGCCAACTCGGCGGGCTTCAAACTGCCCTTTCCGGCCTTGGGCAGTTTCAGTTCGGTCCATGGGCGAATCTCTTCGGCCCAGCGGAGGGTGTTCATGACCAGACCCGGGCCATCCGGGATCAAAGCGGCCAGGTACTCCTTGGTATGCAAGACCACGCGGGCGATGCCGATGACACCGGCTTGTGACATCGATTCGCGAAGCAAGGCATAAACCTTCTCGCCTTTGGCGATCGGCTCGAGGTAATAAGGCTTTTCGAGATGGGTAAAAGGGATATCGGCGGCTTTGACAAAGGCTTCGATTTCAATCGTCTGGGTGGTCTTTGGATAGGCGGCCTTGATTTCGTCCTCGCTCAGGACGACGTATTCATCACCATTGACCTTGACACCTTTGACAATATTGTCCTTGTCGATTTCCTTGCCCGTCTTCTTGTTGATCCGTTTGTAGCCAACCGGATCCATGCTCCGTTTGTCGAGCCAGTCGAAATCAACCGAGATTTCAGATGACGCCGAATACAGCGCGACCGGTATGTGAACCAGACCGAAGCTGATGGCGCCTTTCCAGATTGCGTGGGGCATGGGATCAGGCGCCCTTCACAACCATCGAGATCGGTTGCGAGGGGCGCGCTCTTGTCCTATTTGCCGTCGCGGTCCGAATCACCCGGAACGGCACGTTCAACGGTGTCACTCACGCGCTGCCAGGCGTCGCGGCTTGCGTGTTTGGCGCGGCCCCAATCGAGGTTGGAATTACCGCGCCGGTTATTCCAGTCGCGGCCCAGCTCCGGCTCGAAATCGTCGAAGCTGCGGTTCGGATAACGTGAATAGGCATCGACGCCCATCCCGTACGCCGGGCGATATTCGTCGAAGGTCGACCCGCTTGCGTAGGGTCGGCTCGAATGGTTGTCGCGCCAGTACGCATCTTCGGCGGCCGGATCGATGCTGTTGGCGATCCCTTTGCCCGCCACTGCGCCCGCTACCGCACCAACCACCGCCCCCACCGCGGCGCCGACCGGGCCCGTCATTCCACCCACAGCGGCACCGGCTGCAGCGCCCCCCGCGATGCCACCAGCCGCACCACCCACTACTGCCCCGACACCTTTTGCCACCGGGTGTCCCGTTCCATCTGGATCATTGCGATTCAAGTCGTTCATGCGTTTCTCCTGGTTGACCTGCGATGTGCGGAAGGACACACATTGTTGTCTCCTCGCGGTGCAGATCAGCCATGCTATTGAGAACAGCAAAGATCGAGGTCGTCTTTTGGGGCGTTTGCTGATCGGATAACCGACAGCGTACGGGTCAGTGGATTCCTATGGGATGTTTTCCCAGCCAGGTGACAGACGCAGGATGCTCGCCAAGCGGGGCTCGCAGCAACGGCAATTCGTCGCCACCAAGGGCATCATCGTTCAGGCTCGCTTGCGTGCATTGGCCGGACGCTTGCGCGCCGGGCCAGCCGGTTTGCTGGCCACGCCAACTTTGGGTGTCATTTCCTTGACCATCGCAGCGGCCACCGCTCGGGTCTGGCGATTCATCTCGGCAGTGAGCTGGCCCCTGGCCGTGCCGGCCACCTTGTTTGCGCCACTGAGCCACAGGCTCAGAAACGGATTTTTCTTGAGCCATGGGTTACTCATGATGGTCCTTTACTTTCATCGTCCGGATGGAGGGATATCGGCGCATATGCTGCGTTGCAGCAAATGTGCAGCAAGGTTCTCGGCTTGCCCATGTGATGAATCGCCATTCAGATGTGGGAGTCTGCCTACGGCGGCGGCAGCTGGCAGGGGGGCCGGCGCATCTGGCCCGGTCACTGCCGAGTCGGCAAGGTGCCGATATGCTCGCGATGATGAAAACATCTCGTCTCGTCCTTGCCGCTTCTGCGGTCGCTGCCCTCTCGGGCTGCGCGTTGCCGGTCGACCCCGGCGCTTCGACCGCGAGCGCGCTGGCCTGCACCGTGCCGACCAACTGCGTCAGCACGCTCGACGGCGGCGCCGCGCCGCTGCGCTTCGACGGCGATGCAAACCAGGCGCTGTTGCGTCTGCGGCGCACGCTGGCCGCTTATCCCGATGTGCGAATCGTGCGCAGCGACTCGACGGCCGTCGAGTCCATCTTCAGCACGGCGGCCGGTTTCGAGGACGAGGTGGCGTTTCGCATCGACGCGGAGCAGCATCGCATCGACTACCGCTCGCGCTCGCGGGTCGGGCTGTTCGATTTCGGCAAGAACCGATCGCGGATGCGCGAGTTCGCCGAGCGTTTCGCTGCCGCCGGCAGCTGAGCTGCGAAGCGCGCCGGCGCGCTCGAACGGTCGCTCGATCGGCGAACCGACCGCGTCTCGCCCGTTACCATGGCGCAGAATCTGGCGCTGGAAAATGCCCCTTTATTGCAACGATGATGAGTACTGATCTGCGCAATCACAGCCCGGCCGCCGAACGCAACCGTGCGCCGATCCTGATCGAGTTGCAGCGCTTGTTGCCGGCGCAAGGCTGGCTGCTGGAAATCGCCAGTGGCACCGGCCAGCATGCGGCCTGGTGCAGCGCCGGCTTGCCGGGCTGGCTGTGGCAGCCCACCGATTTCGAGCAGCGGGCGCTGGCGTCCATCAGCGCATGGTGTGCTGAAGCAGGCAACGTGTTGCCACCGCTGCGACTCGACGTCACGCAGCCGCAGTGGTCAGGCGTTCCTTCGCAGGTCGACGCGGTCTTTTGCGCCAACATGATCCACATCTCGCCGTGGAATTGCTGCGACGGGTTGATGCGCGGTGCGGCGCGCCATCTGCGGCCGCACGGGTTGCTGATCACCTACGGCCCCTACCTCGAAGACGAGGTGGCCACATCGCCGGGCAACCTGGCCTTCGATGCCGATCTCCGCTCGCGAGACGCGGCCTGGGGTCTGCGTCGGCGTGAGGATGTCGAACGGACTGCGGCCCAGGCCGGCTTCCATTTGCGCGAGCGGGTGGCGATGCCGGCCAACAACCTGCTGCTGGTCTGGGGCCACACTTGAGCCGGGCAGACTTGCGTGGCCGCTTGAACGTGTGGCCGACAATCGCGGCCGACTATCGGCATACTCGCGGCCAGGGGAAGGCAAACTCGCCATCGTTTCCCGCAACCTCAGGAATTCCATGACCATTTCCATGTACCAGGCCAGCGTGCCGCGCTTCGTCAACATCCTGGGCAATCTGTCGCGCATCCTCGACAAGACGCAGGCCCACATCGACGCCCGGAAGATCACCGATGCCACCTTGACGAACGACCGTCTGTTCCCGGACATGCTGCCGATGGCCACTCAGGTGCAGATCGCTTGCGATACCGCCAAGGGACTGGTGGCGCGCTTGTCGGGTGTCGAGGCGCCCGTATTCGACGATACCGAAAAGACCTTGGCTGAACTGAAGGAGCGAATCGCCAAGACGATCAGCTTCATCGAAAGCGTCCCCGCAGCGAAGATCGATGGCACCGAAGACAAGGCTGTCGTCACCAAGCGGGGCGACAAGGAAACGCACTACAAGGGCATGCAGTTTCTGCTCGGCCATGCCGTGCCCAATTTCTATTTTCATGTCACGACAACGTACAACATCCTGCGGCACAACGGGGTCGAGATCGGCAAGCGCGACTTTCTCGGCCAACCCTGAACACGACGGCCGACCGTTCACGTCTCACATTCACACCGTTTTCCGGAGTCTTCGCCATGTTTTCGCACATCATGATCGGCACCAACAACCTGGACAGGGCGAGGGCGTTCTACGACGCGGTGCTGGGTACGATCGGGGTACCCGCCGGCGTGTTGGATCGCCACCGCATCTTCTGGCGCACACCCACTGGCGTCTTCTCGGTCTCAGTGCCGATCGACGGTCAGCCCGCCACCATCGGCAACGGCAGCACCATCGGCTTTGCCTGCACGTCGGCCGAGCAGGCCGACGCGTGGCATGCAGCGGGTATCGCCAACGGCGGAACCAGCTGCGAAGAACCACCGGCAGTGCGTGAAGGCGCAAGCGGGAAGCTTTACCTGGCCTACCTGCGCGACCCCGATGGCAACAAGATTTGCGGCCTCTACCGCATGCCGCGATCCTGAGATCCAGCAGCAGCGCCCGAGATGATCGTGCGACCCTCGTCCGCGGAGCGCATCGGGCGTCTTCTCACAACGAACCGTCGTCGAACACGGCGACCGACCCGATGTCGAATCTTTGAATGCCGCCGATGCGCATCGCAACCTACAACATCAATGGCATGAATGCCCGCCAGCCAGTGCTGCTGCGCTGGCTCGAGCAAAGTCAACCCGATGTGGTGTGCCTGCAGGAGCTGAAGTCGCCGCAGGAGCGCTTCCCGCGGGACGAACTTCGCGCCCTCGGTTACGAGGCGATCTGGCACGGTCAGAAGAGTTGGAACGGCGTGGCGATCCTCGCCCGCAGCGGTCTCGCAGTCGAAACCCAGCGTGGCCTGACCGGCGAGCCTGACGATCTGCAAAGCCGCTACCTCGAGGCCGAGATCGATGGGCTGACGATCGCGTCGATCTATCTGCCCAATGGCAATCCGGCTCCAGGGCCCAAGTTCGACTACAAGCTGCGCTGGTTCGAACGCTTCATCCTGCGCGCGGAACAGCTGATGGCGAGCGGCAAGCCCGTATTGCTGGTCGGCGACTACAACGTGATTCCCACCGAGCGCGACGTCTACAAGCCCGAGCGTTGGGTGGACGACGCGCTGTTTCGTGAAGAAACGCGCGAAGCGTTCGGACGCCTGATGGCGCAAGGCTGGATCGACGCGCTTCGAACGCTGCATCCGGACGAGACGATCTATACCTTCTTCGACTACTTCCGAAATGCTTTCCAGCGCAACGCCGGGCTGCGCATCGACCACTTTCTGCTCAGCCCATCGGTGGCACCACGGCTGCGCGCTGGCGCGGTCGACCTCGAGGTGCGCGGCTGGGAGAAGTCCAGCGATCACGCGCCGGTGTGGATCGAACTGGACTGACCGGCGGCAAAGCCCGCTGGCAGTTGCTGGTGGCAATGCGTGACATCCAGACGATGCATCTCGGCTCCGGGTCCCCTGCAACCACGACAGGCTGCGCACTCGGCCTTGTCGATCGCCTGACCTTCAAGGGAGAACGGGTCATGCGCACACGACTCGCTGCATCCCGAGGCGCCGATCGCCATGACCGCCAGCAACCGGTGCAGCTGCCGCCGGCGGGGTGTGGTCACCCCTTGCCCTCGTGAAGCTGTCCGGCAGCGGCAGCCCGCCGCGCCGCTTGCCTGGCCTTCGTTTCCCGTACCAGCTTGAAGGCGCCGAAAAGGTTGACCGCTGCGACGAGCAGCGCCGGCCACAGCGGCAATTCCTGCCCGGTCTTCCAGCCCCAGAACAACAAGCCGGCCAGCGCCAGACCGCCGACCAGCAATGTCATCGAGCCGAAGCTCAGCGCGCCCTTGTTGATGTCCACCGGTTCACTCCTGCCGCCCCGGCCGCACCGCACCGGTTTGGCCCCTGGGCGCGCAGACTATCACGGGCCGACTGCCGTCTGCCAGGCGCTTGGCCAGTTCGGGGTCGACCACTTGACCAGGCCCAACCGCGAGCCAGCTGGTCGGGAGGCCTCTGTGAGGAGGCGCATCAGCCCTATTCCGGTTCGATTCCGGCAGCCTTGATGACCTTGCCCCATTTCTGCGCTTCGACGCCTTGGAATTTCGCCAGTTCGTCAGGGGTGGTGGTCCATGGCTCGGATCCGGCGGTTTCGAAGAAGGACTTGGCCGCCGGGCTCTTGATGGCCAGCTGCAGCAGCTCGTTGAGGCGGGTGATGACCGGCGCCGGTGTTGCAGCCGGCGCGTAGGCAGCAAACCAGTAACCCATGTCGTAGCCTTTCACACCGGCTTCTTCCAGTGTCGGCACGTCGGGCAACTGGCTGCCGCGTTTTTGGGTTGAATAACCCAGTGCGCGCAACTTGCCGGCCTTGATCTGCGGCACGCCGGTCGAGGTGTCGGTGATCATCATGTCGATCTGCCCACCCAACAGGTCGGTGATCGCCAGCGGGTTGCTCTTGTACGGGATGTGAACGATGTCGGTGCCGGTCAACTGCTTGAACATTTCGCCGGCGACGCGGCTCGACGAACTGCCGCTGCCGAAGCTCATCTTGTCGGGATTTTTCTTCGCAGCAGCGATCAGCTCGGCAACATTCTTGTACGGCGCTGCGCTGTTGACGACCAGCACCTGGCCACCTTTGCCGAGGCCGCTGATCGGGGCCAGATCCTTCACCGGGTCGTACGGCAGCTTCTTGTACAGATGCTGGTTGGCGGCCTGGGTGGTGTTGGTGGTGATCAGCACCGTGTAGCCGTCCGGCGCGGCGCGCGCCGCGGCCTGCGCGGCGATCATGCCGCTGGCGCCGGCCTTGTTTTCGACGATCACCGCCTGTTTGGTCTGCTCGGTGATCGATTGGCCAAGCGCACGCGCCAGCTGGTCGGTGGCACTGCCCGCGGCGAACGGCACGATCAGCGTGACCGGCTTGGCCGGATAGGCCTGTGCCAGCGCGATGCCGGGCAGGCATGCCGCTAACGCCGCGCTGGCTGCTGCGGCGATCAGCGTGCGACGATTTGTCTGTTGGGTGTTCATGGATTCATCTCCGTCTGTCGGGTTGGGGGATCGTGTTTCAGTCGCTGCCGACCAGATAGCCGCGCAAGTCGGCGGGAACCAGCAGCGGCAGGTCGAGCAACAGGTACGACAAGGCCTTGCCGTGGCTGTCGAGATTGAGCGAGTCGTTGACGCCGCCGTCGAGCACGTCGTCGAGAACAAAATTCATCGCGTGCAGCTTTGGCAACAGATATCGCTGCACCTTGCTCGGGCGCCGGTCGGCAAACTGCCGCGCCACGGCGGCCTCCGTGACCTGCTCGACCAGCAGCGGCCAGAGGGCCGGGTGCCAGGCAATCACGCTGATGTTGGACCGGTTGCCCTTGTCACCGGTGCGGCCATGGGCAGCGCGGTGCAGTGGGATGGTGGTTGCGCCGTTCATCAGGGGTTCGCTTCGATGAAGCGATGCCTTGCCGGCACGCGGTCGCGCGGCACCAGACAGGAAACAGTGCCCAGCCTGGCCCGCAACGCGGTGCGCACGCCGCCGCCGCCAGCAGGCCCGCAGCAATATAACGCGGTCACCTCGCGCAGCAGCCGCTCGGCCTGGCCTCGTTCGGCATGTTTCAAGGCCACGCGAACCCGCACATCGCGTGCATCGCCGGGCGGTCGGGCAGCGAGCCGGTGGCCGGCGTCGTCGCCGAAGATGCTGGTGACACCGATCAGATCGGCGCGCAGCGGCCCGAGGCCCTGCAGGCGTTCCCGCAGCACTTCGACGGCGAGCCGGGCGCGCGCCTCGGCGCGCACGCCGGCGTACGAGATCTCGCCCTCGGCGAGCCAGCCGGTTTCGTGGCAGACGTTGACCTTCAGCGTGGCAGGGCGGGGGTGGCCGCGCACCCCGCTGAGCCGCACCAGGTTGTCACCGATCTGCGTCAGTTCGGCCGCGCTGATATCGGCCACCACGTCGGGCGTCAGGTAGGCCGCGGGGTCGTGCACCTCGTACAGCAACTGCTCGCGCACCGTATGGGTGTCGATGCGGCCGCCGGTGCCGGGTGGCTTGCTGATCGTGCAGTGGCCGTCGGCATCGATCTCGGCGATCGGGTAGCCGAGGCTTGCCATGCCGGGAATGTCTTTCACGCCGGGGTCGGCGTAATAACCACCGGTGACTTGCGAGCCACATTCGAGCAGGTGGCCGGCCATCGTCGCGCGGGCGATCCGGTCCCAGTCGTCGTGTGCCCAGCCAAAATGGGCCAGTGCCGGGCCGACTGCCAGCGACGGATCGGCAACCCGGCCACAGACCACGATCGAGGCGCCGTCGAGCAACGCGTCGGCGATTGCCTCGGCCCCCAGGTAAGCATTGGCCGAGACCACGCTCAGGCCGTCTGCCACGTTGCCGAGCACCGGGCGCTGCGCAGCGCCGCTCAGGTCATCACCTTCGACCACTGCGATGCGCGGTGCCGGCAAGCCGAGCTCAGCGGCCAGTGTGGCAATGCGGCGCGCCGCGCCTGGCGGGTTGGCGGCGCCGAAATTGCTGACGATGCGGATGCCGGCTGCCATGCAACGCGCCAGCACCGGGCGAAGCAACTCGTCGAGCAGGGGCTCGTAGCCGCCGTCGGGATCGCTGCGCCGCGCCAGCTGGGCCAGCGCCAACGTGCGCTCGGCCAAGGTCTCGAAGATCAGGAAGGCCGGGCCGCCGCGGGCAATCAGCGCATCGACGACCGGTCCGGCCGCGTCGGTGCGATCGCCTGAAAAGCCGGCAGCGCAGCCAATCTGCAACGAGGTCTTCGACATGGTCTCCGATGCGCCACTGATGCGGCGTCTGTTGAATTGTCGGCACTGTAAGATCGTCCGATTGATTCTGGAAATCGAAACTTTGGATAGACTGAGTCGAAATGCAGATGAATGTATCGACCCGCCAGTTGCGTGCATTCCTGGCCCTGGTGAGCCACCGCAACTTCACCCGGGCCGCAGCGCAAACCAACCTGTCACAGCCCGCCTACAGCGCGCTGATCCGCCAACTCGAAGAGGCGCTGCAGATCCGCTTGTTCGATCGCAGCACCCGCCACGTCGACCTGACGCCCGAGGGTATCGAGTTCGAGGTTTCGGCGCGCCGGGTACTCGACGAATTCGAGGCTGCGGTGTCGGGCATGCACGAGCGGTCGACCCGCCGACGCGGCCGGGTCGCAATTGCGCTGCTGCCCTCGTTGGCAGCAGACTGGTTGCCCGGTGTGCTGTCCGGCTTCAACGCCGAGCATCCCGGCATCGAACTCGAGGTGGCCGATGTCTTGTCGGAAGCCTGCATCGAACACGTGCGCAGTGGCCAGTTCGATTTCGCCCTGGCGGCCACACGAGCCGATACCGCCGAGTTGCGTGCCGAACCGTTCTGCAGCGACGACTTCCACCTCGTCTGCCGGCGCGATCATCCGCTCGCCAAACTCGACAACCCGCGGGCCAAGGATCTGGCGGCCTGGCCGTTCATCCACCTGTCGCGCACATCCAGCGTGCGGCAATATATCGATGCGGCCACCTTGCCACGTGTGTTGCCGCCCATTCTCGAGGTCGATCAACTGGCGACGGTTGCCGGTCTGGTGCGAGCCGGCTTGGGCGTCAGCGTCGTCCCGGCATTGACGCTTTATCAATTCAGGATGCCGGAGTTGACGATCAAGCGGCTGCGCTGGCCGGGGCTGGTCCGTCACATCTTTCTGGTGCGGCGCAGGGACCGCAGCTTTTCGGTCGCGGCGCAGGATTTCTACAACTGGGTGATGGCTCGCCGGCCGCTCACCGACTTGTCGCCACGCGCCTTGCCGCGACGGCGATGATCAAGCTACGCTCAGGAGTTCAGCGTGGTTTTTGGTAGGCCTGCAGCACCGCGTCGATTTTTGCCTTGGCGGCCGCGATGCCTTCGGCCATCGCCTCACGCTCGGACCCGCACGGTCTGCCGATGATCGGCCGCTTGCCGTCGACGACGGCCTGATAACCGAACCGCCCATCGTCAGCCGCAATCGGGTCGACGATGAAGCGCAAACCTTTGTACATGTCGTCGTATCGGGGCATCGCTCACTCCGTTCGATTCACAGTATGCACCGTGCCTGCTTTGCGCACGGGTGTCGGCCGTATGTGAAACTCGCCGCTTCCACTTGACCTTTTGGAGAAGCCGATGAGTCAGTATCAGATCGCAGTTGTCGTGGGCAGCCTGCGCAAAGAGTCGTTCAATCGCAAACTGGCCACCGCGTTGGCGCGGCTGGCGCCGTCGGAGTGCACGTTCAATCAGGTTCGCATCGATGATCTGCCGCTCTACAACCAGGACGACGATGCGAATCAGGCGGCTTCGGTGAAGCGCTTGAAAGATGAAATCTCCGCGGCGCAAGGCGTTCTATTCGTGACCCCGGAGTACAACCGTTCGATTCCGGGCCTGCTGAAAAACGCGATCGATCACGCGTCGCGCCCGTACGGGAAAAGCGCTTGGGCCGGCAAGCCGGCCGGCGTCATCGGCGCCTCGGTCGGCCCGATCGGCACTGCAATGGCCCAGCAGCATCTGCGCAATATCCTGGCCTACCTCGACATGCCGACGATGGGGCAGCCCGAGGGGTTCATCCATGCGAAGGACGGCCTGTTCACCGAGGACGGCAGCATCGGCGAGGCCAGCAAGGCTTTCCTGCAGGGCTGGGTGGACAACTATGTGGCGTGGGTGAAGGCGCATTCGGCGGCCTGATCGAGCAAACCCTTCGACCTTGAAACAGCCGCAGCGGGAGGGTTCCGCAACGGGCGCGCCTGAATCCGCGTTGGCGGCGTTGCTACCATGCAGCAGCGACACCACCGTCAATTGCAACCACGACAAGGATCACCTGATGACTTCTCGCCTGTTTGCCGGCAATCGTTGCCGGATCGCAACCGCTGCCCTGATTGTCGGTCTGGCCACTGCGCCGGCCTGGGCTTCGAAGAAGGACGACACGGTGCGCTTCGCCTATGACCAGGCGCCGGAGAGCGTCGACCCTTATTTCAACAATGTCCGAATCGGCGTCATCATCGGGCCAGATGTCTGGGACACGCTGATCTATCGCGATGCGAAGACCAACGAATACAAGGGCAACCTCGCCAAGAGCTGGAAGCAGATCGACGACCGGACGATCGAGTTCGATCTGCGCGAAGGCGTCAAATTCCACAATGGCGAGGAGTTCGACGCCGACGACGTGGTCTATACGCTGAACTTCGTTGCCGACCCGGACAACAAGGTGACGACGCAGGCCAACGTCAACTGGATCGACAAGGCGACCAAGCTGTCCAAATACAAGGTGCGGATGACCACCAAGAAGGTTTTCCCGGCAGCGATCGAATACCTTGCCGGCCCGGTGGTGATCCATCCGGCCGAGTATTACGCAGAGGTCGGCCCGAAGGGCATGAACGAGAAGCCGGTCGGCACCGGGCCGTTCAGGGTCACGCAATACGCGCCGGGCAAATCGATCACGCTGGAGCGTAACCCCGACTATTTCAAGGATTCGCCGAAAGGCACGCCGAAGATCGGCAAGCTCGAAATCCGCTTCATTCCCGACCGGCAGACGCAGATGGCCGAGGTGCTGGCCGGCGGCGCCGACTTCATCATGCACGTGCCGAAGGACCAGGCCGAGCAGGCAGCGAAGGTGCCACATCTTCAGGTGGTCAGCGGCGAGACGATGCGAATCGTCTTCATGCAGATGAATACGCTGGACGGCTCACCGGCGCCGCAGTTGAAGGACGTCCGCGTGCGCAAGGCGATCTCGCATGCAATCGACCGCGATGCGATGGTCAAGAATATCGTCGGCGCCGGTTCGCGCGTCTTGCACACCCAGTGTTTCCCGTCGCAGTTCGGCTGCACCGACGAGGGCGCACCGCGCTACGCCTACGACCCGGCGAAGGCCAAGAAGCTGCTGGCCGAGGCCGGCCTGGCAAGCGGCTTCGATCTCGATCTGTACGCCTACCGCGAGCGCAACCAGACCGAGGCGATGATCGGCGACCTGCAAGCGGTCGGCATCAAGGCCAACCTCACTTCTTCGCAATATGCGGCCATGCGCGATGCGGTTCGCGCCAACAAGGCACCGCTGACGCACCAGACCTGGGGCTCGTTCTCGGTCAACGACGTGTCGGCCTGGACGCCGGTCTATTTCACCTTCGAAGCCGACGACGTCACGCGCGACGCCGAAATGCGCGACCTGCTGAACAAGGGCGACAACTCGGTCGATCCGGCGGCGCGCAAGAAGGCCTATCAGCAAGGCGCTGAAGCTGATCGCCGACCAGGCGTTCTCGCTGCCGCTGTACTCGCTTCCGGTCTATTACGTCGCCAACAAGGACCTCAATTTCGCCGCTTATCCCGACGAAATGGTGCGCTTCTGGGAGATGAGCTGGAAGTGAGGCAGACGACCGCGTCGGCGCGATTATGTTTGTCTACATCCTGAAGCGGCTGGGGCTCGCCGTCCTGGTCGCGCTGGCGGTCTCGGTGATCGCCTTCGTGCTGCTGCGCCTGTCGGGCGACGCCGGCGATCGCGATCGCCGGTGAAGGCGCGACCGCGGCCGATATCGAGATGGTCCGCAAGACCTACGGTCTCGACCGCCCGCTGCCGGTGCAATATGCCGACTGGCTGGGCCGCACGGTGCGCGGCGACTTCGGCGAGTCGCTCTATTTCAAGACCGCTGCGGCGCCGCTGATCCTGTCGAAGCTGCCGACCACGCTGCTGCTCGGCATGTTGTCGCTGGCCTTCGCGCTGGCGATCTCGATTCCGCTCGGCGTGCTGGCGGCCTTTATCGCAACAGCTGGATCGATCGCGTCTGTCTGGCGATGGCGGTGGTCGGGCAGGCGCTGCCGAACTTCTTCTTCGCGCTGCTGCTGATCATGCTGTTCGCGATCACGCTGCGCTGGCTGCCGGTATCGGGCAGCGACAGCTGGCAACATTTCGTGATGCCGACGATCGCGCTGGGCTATTACGTGGCGCCGGCCTTCATGCGGCTGATCCGCGCCGGCATGATCGAGGTGCTGGACGCCGATTACATCCGCACGGCGCGCGCCAAGGGCCTGCCGGCCAGCGCGGTGATCTTCAAGCACGCGCTGCGCAATGCGCGTCGTGCCGGTGGTGGCGCTCACCGCGGTGCAGCTCGGTTATCCTGCTCGGCGGCTCGGTCGTCATCGAGACGATCTTCGCGCTCGATGGCCTCGGCTACCTCGCCTACCAGAGCATCACCCACAAGGATTTTCCGGTCATGCAGAGCATCGTGCTGCTGCTGTCGGTGATCTATGTGGTGCTGACGCTGGCGTCAGACGTGGCCAACGCCTGGCTCGATCCGCGGATCCGGGTGGCCTGAGTCCACGATGACCAGCGATCGCACTGATCCCCGCAGTGGCTGCTGAGCCGTTGCCGCGCGCCTCGATCGACTTGCCGCCGGCGCGCGGCTGGTGGCCGCGGATCTGGCGCAACAAGGCGGTGATGGTCGGCGGCGGGCTGCTGCTGCTGATCGTGCTGGTGGCGCTGCTGGCGCCGCTGGCTGTCGCCGCACGACCCCTATGCGCAGGATCTGACGCAGCGCATGGTGCCGCCGGTCTGGTACGCCGCCGGCAGCTGGGCGCATCCGCTCGGCACCGACCCGCTCGGCCGCGACTATCTGTCGCGGCTGCTCTACGGCGCCCGCATTTCGCTGCTGATCGGCATCGCGGTGGCGGTCATCTCCGGCCTGATCGGCACCACGCTGGGCATGCTGGCCGGCTATTTCGGCGGCAAGACCGATCTGCTGGTCAGCTTCATGGTCACCACGCGGTTGTCGATGCCGGTGATCCTGGTGGCGCTGGCCACGGTGGCACTGATCGGCGGCTCGTTGTGGGTCGTCATCATGGTGCTGGGCCTGCTGAAATGGGACCGCTTCGCGGTGGTGATGCGCAGCGCCACGCAGCAGGTTCGCTCGCTCGACTACGTGGCCGCGGCGCAAGCCGCCGGCGCATCGACCACCGCGCGTCTTGCTCGGCGAGGTGCTGCCCAACGTATTGCCGCATCTGATCGTGGTCGCCACGCTGGAGGCGGCCAGCGCGATCCTGCTCGAAGCGGCGCTTGTCGTTCCTCGGCCTGGGCGTGCAGCCGCCGCTGCCGTCCTGGGGTCTGATGATTTCCGAAGCCAAGGCCTACATGTTCTTCTCGTTCTGGCTGATCGCGATACCCGGCACTGCGCTCGCGGTGCTGATCTTCGCGATCAACCTGGCCGGCGACGGCTTGCGCGACTTGTTGGCGCCCGAGGGACGAGCATGACGGAGACGGATCCGCGAGGGACGCTCGATCGAGAGACCTCGCCGAAGAAGGGCGATGTCGTGCTCGACGTGCAGGGTCTTAGCGTCGACATCGCCACGTCGGGGGGAGCATTGCATGCGGTGCGCGACGTGTCGTTCCAGGTGCGCCGCGGCGAAACGCTGTGCATCGTCGGCGAATCGGGCTGTGGCAAATCGATCACGTCGCTGGCCTTGATGAGCCTGCTGCCGCGTGCTGCCACGCGCCGTGCGCGCAAGTTGACGCTGGTTGGCGAAGACCTGAGCGCCGCGTCTGCCAAGCGCGTCAATGCGCTGCGCGGCGACCGCATGGCGATGATTTTCCAGGAGCCGATGACGGCGCTGAACCCGGCCTATACGATCGGCGACCAGCTGATGGAGCCGTATCTGCATCACCGCAGAGCCACGCCAGCGCAGGCGCGCGAGCGGGCGGTCGAGCTGCTCGGCAAGGTCGGCATTGCCTCGGCGGCCGAGCGCCTGAGCCAATATCCGCACCAGCTGTCGGGCGGCCTGCGCCAGCGCGTGATGATCGCCATGGCGCTGATGTGCGGGCCCGAATTGCTGATCGCCGACGAACCGACCACCGCGCTCGATGTGACGATCCAGGCGCAGATCCTGCGGCTGCTCGCCGATCTGCAGCACGAACTCGGCATCGCGATGATGCTGATCACCCACGACCTCGGCGTGGTGGCTCGAATCGCGCACCGCGTGGCGGTGATGTATGCGGGGCAGATCGTCGAGGAGGGCACGGCCGAGCAGTTGTTTGCGTCGCCGCGCCATCCGTATACACGCGGCCTGCTGAGCTGCATTCCGGTTCCTGGCCGCACCGCGCCGGGTGGCCGCCTCGGCACCATCGCCGGCACGGTGCCGTCGCTGATCGGCGATCTGCACGGCTGCAGTTTTCGCACCCGTTGCCCTTACGCCCAGCCGCAGTGTGAGCAGACCGTGCCATACCGTCATGTCGGTCAACACGGCTGGCGCTGCATCCTCGACGAGGTGCCGGCGTGACGGCGACACAGGTGACCACGACAGATTTCAGATCGGTCGCCAACGGCGACCTGCTGATGCAGGCGCATGCGCTGACCCGCGATTTCACGATCCGCGCCGGGCTGTTCCAACCCAAGCGCACGCTGCACGCGGTCAATGGCGTCAATCTGACCTTGGCCAAGGGCGATGTGCTGGGCATCGTCGGCGAATCGGGCTGCGGCAAGTCGACGCTGGCGCGGCTGCTGCTTGGCCTGCTGTCGCCGAGCAGCGGGTTGATCACGCTGGGCGGCACCGATCTGCGCCAACTCGATCGCAAGGCGATGGCGCGGCGTGTGCAGCCGGTGTTTCAAGATCCGTATTCGTCGCTGAATCCGCGCCGCGGCATTGCGGCCATCGTCTCGCTGCCGCTCGAAGTTCACGGCATCGGCAACGCCGCCGAGCGCCGCCGCCAGGCGATCGCCATGCTCGACCGCGTCGGTCTGCCCGCACGTTATGCCGACCACACGCCGGGTCAGCTGTCGGGCGGGCAACGCCAGCGCGTGGCGATTGCGCGCGCGCTGGTGATGCAGCCCGAGATCGTGATCTGCGACGAGCCGACTTCGGCGCTCGATGTATCGGTGCAGGCGCAGATCCTCAACCTGCTGATGGATCTGCGGCGCGAGTTCGGCCTGACCTATGTCTTCATCAGCCACAACCTCGCGGTGGTCGAACATATCGCGACCCAAGTGGCGGTGATGTACCTGGGCCAGGTGGTCGAGCAGACGACGACTGCCGAGTTGTTCCGCGCGCCGCGCCACCCCTATACCCAGGCGCTGCTGCAATCGGTGCTGACGCCCGAGCCCGGCCTCGGCGTTCCCGACACCGGCCTCGGCCTGGCATTTCCGGACCCGTTGAACCCGCCATCCGGCTGTTCGTTTCATCCGCGCTGCCCGCAACGGCTGGCTCATTGCAGCAGCGTCGTGCCGCAGCTGATCCGCGATCCGCAGGGCGCCGTTTCCTGTCACCTGGTGCACCCTGTCGCAGCTGCGCCGGTGCCCTGGCGCGAGCATGCCGCGGCAGGCACCTGATCAACCACCTGAACCTGAATCCGAGGACGATCCCGAATGACCCGAACCGCTGCCATCGCCCGTGCCGGAGAGCAATTCGATTCCGGCGAGTTCCGCGCCACGCTGGCGCGGCGCATCGCGGTGCCGACCGAAAGCCAGAACCCCGACCGCGCCGCGGTGTTGGCGGGGTATCTGTCCGACGAGATGAAGCCGGCCTTCGAGACGATGGGTTTCGAATGCCGCACGCTGACCCACTCACGTGCCAAGGCGCCGTTCCTGTTTGCGCAACGAATCGAGGATCCTGCCTTGCCCACGGTCTTCGGCTACGGCCATGGCGATGTCATTCGCGGCCTCGAGCCCGAATGGAAAGCGGGCTTGTCGCCGTGGCAACTGACCGAACTCGACGGCCGCTGGTATGGCCGCGGCATTGCCGATAACAAGGGCCAGCATTCGGTCAACATGCAGGCGCTGGCCAATGTATTGGCGCAGCGCGGCAAGCTCGGTTTCAATGCCAAATACCTGATCGAAATGGGCGAGGAAACCGGCTCGTCAGGCCTGCGCGATCTATGCAGTGAAAACCGGGAGCTGTTCGGCGCCGATCTGCTGATCGCCTCCGATGGCCCGCGTCTGCGCGCCGACCGGCCGACGCTGTTTCTCGGCTCGCGCGGCAGTTTCAACTTCGACCTCAGCATCGAGGCACGCGCCGGTGGCCATCATTCGGGCAACTGGGGCGGGCTGATCTCGAACCCCGGCATCCAGCTGGCACATGCGATTGCCAGCATCGTGTCGCCGACCGGGCAGATCCGCATCCCCGAATGGGTGCCGACCGAACTGCCGGCGTCGGTGCGACGCGCGCTGGCCGATTGCGAAGTCGACGGCGGTGCCGACGGTCCGACCATCGAGCCGTGGTGGGGCGAGCCGGGGCTGTCGCCGGCCGAACGGGTTTTCGGCTGGTGTTCGTTCGAGGTGCTGGCGTTCAAGACCGGCAACCCCGAGACACCGGTCAATGCGATTCCGCCGCGCGCCTGGGCGCGTTGCCAGTTGCGTTTTGTCGTCGGCATCGACGACAGCCAGATCCTGCCCGCGCTGCGTCGTCACCTTGATCGGCAGGGTTTCACGATGGTCAAGCTGGTGTCGACGCGCGAGGAGATGTTCCACGCGACTCGCATCGATCCCGATGATCCGTGGGTGCAGTGGGCGGCGAAATCGCTGGCCGAGACAACCGGCAAGAAGCCGGCCATCCTGCCCAATCTGGGTGGCTCGCTGCCGAACGACATCTTCACCGACGTGCTGGGCCTGCGCACGGTGTGGGTGCCACACTCCTATCCGGGCTGCTCACAACATGCGCCGAACGAACACCTGCCGCCCGAGGTGCTTCGCGAAGGCTTGAGCATCATGACCGGTCTCTACTGGGACATGGGCGCCGGAGGCACACCATCATGAACGCTCGTTACCAATGTTTCTGCCAGCTCGGCGATCTGCTCGGCGACGGCGATTTCTTGCGGCAGACGCGGCATCACCTTCACCAGAACCCCGAGTTGTCGTTCAAGGAAGTCGCGACATCGACGCTGGTTGCCGACCTGCTGGGCGAGTGGGGCTACGCGGTCACCCGAAACGTCGGTGGTCTGGGCGTGGTCGGCACGCTGAAGATGGGTGACGGCGGCCGCAGCGTCGCGGTGCGCGCCGACATGGATGCCTTGCCGATCACTGAAGAAACCGGCAGGCCTCACGCCAGTCGGGTGGCGGGGTCGATGCATGCCTGCGGCCATGACGGCCACACGACGATGTTGCTTGGTGCGGCCCGGCAACTGGCGCGCACCAAGCAGTTTTCCGGCACGGTGCACCTGGTCTTCCAGCCGGCCGAAGAAGCCGGCAAGGACAGCGGCGCGCAACGCATGATCGCCGACGGCCTGTTCGAGCGTTTTCCCTGTGATGCCATCTTCGGCTTGCATAACCATCCCGGTTATCCGGCCGGCACCTTCATGTTCGGCAGCGGCCCGTTCATGTCGGCGTCCGACACCGTGCGGATCGTCATTCACGGGCGTGGCGGCCATGCGGCAAGGCCACACCTGACGGTCGACCCGGTCATGATCGCCGGCAGCCTCATCATGGCGCTGCAGACGGTGGTCTCGCGCAACATCGATCCGACGCAGACGTCGATCGTCACAGTGGGCACCGTCCACGCCGGCATCGCCGCCAACGTGATCCCCGAATCGGCGACGCTGCAGCTCAGCGTGCGATCCTTCGATGCCGAGATCAGGGCGCAATTGCAGCAGCGAATCACCGACCTCGTCACCGGCCACGTGCAGGGCTATGGCGGCACGGTCGAAATTGAATACCAGCGCGGTTATCCAGTGGTGGTCAATACGCTGGCAGAAACCGATCTGGCGCGCCAGGTGGCCGAAGAACTGGTCGGCGCCGAGCAGGTCATCGCCCCGTTCGGCCCGGTCACCGGCAGCGAGGATTTTGCCTACTACCTGCAGCACAAGCCGGGTTGCTTCCTGCGCATCGGCAATGGCGAAGATTGCCCGATGCTGCACAACGCGAAATACGATTTCGACGACCGCAACCTGACGGTCGGTGCGGCTTACTGGACGCGGCTGGTCGAACGGTTTCTGGATCAGCCGGTGGCAAAGCGCGGCTGAAGCCGCCCCTTGCAAAAGCGGTTGGCAACTCGTCCGCGGGAAGCGCAACCCCCGCCAGTGGTCTGCAGACGTCTGCAGCGCCAGCAGCGAGCGATCGGTCCCCCTGCTGCCTAACCGCCCCTGCTCAACCGCCAGTCCCCCTGATCGATCGGCAAATACGCCTCGACCGCCGCCACCGCAATCACGTGTGTGGTCTGCTGCTCGGGGTCGACCACATTGAGACCGCCGAAGACCGCGGTGACCTCGGCACGCCCACGCGGCAGTTCGGCGGCAACGGCGTTGCAATCGACCTGGTCGGGCTCTTGAACACCGATCGTCACCTGCACCCGCATGTCGTGGTGGTCGTAGCCGAGCGATTTGAACAAGACGATCGAGGAATGATGCAAGGCATCGTGTACGGCGCGAATGGCGGCCTTGGTGTAGTCGAGGCCGTACAGATCGTTGCCGGTGCCCATCTCGAGGATGACGCGCGTTTCGGTGGCGGCCTGGATGCTCATCGCGCCGACTCCATGTCGAAGGAGACCAGGATCGCCGCATTGGCGACCACGCTGAAGCCCTCCTTGTCGCGCCGTGGAATATCCAGCCCGCCCTTGACCACCGTGATCGCCGGCTGGCCGTAGGGGAAGATCTTCAGCAGCGCAGCGCAGTCAACCGCTTCGGGCTGCTGCACGCCGATCTCGACATCGATGATCATCGCTTCGCGGGGAAATCCGAATGCATCTGCGACGTTCAGCGAGTTGTGCCACAACGCGTCGCGAATGGCCCGAGCGGCGGCTTCGGTGTAATTGCGGCTGCGGATCGAAGTCCCCATGCCGAACTGGCTGACCACTCTTTTTTTAGCCATCGGTCGATTTTCCTGCTGGTGAAATGCCTGGTCTGCACTTTACCCGCACTGGCCCGCGCAACCGCCTTGCTGGTGGAAAGATCCTCGACTCAGGCCAGGTCCGGCACCACGACACCGTTGACGATCTTGACCTTTTGCCCGATCTTCAATTGCGGGGCCAGGTCGAAGGTAACCACCTGTTGAGTGCCGGCGTCGAGCCGCACAACGACCTCGAATTTGTCGTTCGGCTTGGCGGCATCGTTGCCGGTTGCAAGGGGAGCCTTCGCCAGCTTTTCAGCCGGCACTCGATTGATGGCAATGATGGTTCCACAGGTCTCGCAGAATGGCGGCGGCTTGCCGACCAAAGGCTTGATGTCGGGCTCCTTGGTTGGCGCAGTCTGCGACCATGACGAGGCAGGTGCCGCGAGCACCAGCGCGGTCAACATCAGAACGGGAATTTTCTTGCACACAGCGATCATGACTTGTCTCCTGAACCTCAAAACAGACCGACCAAAGCGCTTCTTTGGACAGACCAACCGGACCACGCCTGCACGACATGGCGTCATGACGAGGCCCCAGACCCAGGGTGGTCGATCGTTCGCCGGCGCGCCATCGGGTTGAGGCGGGTTCGCCGGTAGGAACAGACCGACGCGATCAGCTGGACGGGAGCTTTCTGACCGCTGTGCCGCTATGCTCGCCCTCTTTTTCAAGGAGCCCGGGCGATGCGCTGGATGGCCGACTTGTCGCTTTCAACCATCGTGGCCGGATTCGTCGCGGTGCTGGTCGGCTTCACCAGCTCGGTGGTGATCGTCTTTCAGGCGGCAGCCGCATTGGGTGCGACACCTGGCCAGACCGCATCATGGATCTGGGCGCTCGGCATCGGCATGGGCGTGACCAGCATCGGCCTGAGCCTTTGGCGGCGCGAGCCGGTACTGACGGCCTGGTCGACGCCGGGCGCGGCGCTGCTGGTGACCGCCGGTCTCGGCGTACCGATGGCCGAGGCAGTGGGCGCATTTGTCGTCTGTGCGCTGCTGATCGTGGTGGCCGGCGCGAGCGGCTTGTTCGAGCGGCTGATGGTTCGCATTCCGCAAGGGATTGCGGCTGCGCTGCTGGCGGGCGTGCTGGCGCGTTTTGCGATCGACGCTTTTCTCGCGCTGGGCACCGATTTCGCTTTGGTCGCGCCCATGGGACTTGTCTATCTGGCCGGCCGGCGTTGGTGGCCGCGCTATGCAGTGCCCGGCGTGTTGGCACTGGGCACCTTGCTGGCCGCTGTGCAAGGGCGGCTCTCGCCTGCCGGTATCGATTGGCAATGGGCCGTGCCGGTGTGGACGACACCGGCCTTCAGCCTCGCCGCGATCATCGGCATTGCGCTGCCGCTTTTCATCGTGACCATGGCGTCGCAGAACCTGCCCGGTGTCGCCGCGCAGCGCGCGTCGGGTTATGTCACGCCGGTCTCGCCGGTGATCACCGTCACCGGTGTTGCAACCCTGCTGCTGGCGCCGTTCGGTGCCTATGCGTTGAACCTGGCGGCGATCACCGCCGCCATCTGCATGGGCCGCGAAGCACATGAAGATCCGTCGCGCCGCTACATGGCCGCCGTGATGGCGGGCGTGTTCTACATCACGCTCGGCCTGCTCGGGGGAGCGGTCGTCGGACTGATCGCGGCTTTTCCGAAGGCGCTGGTGCTGGCGGTCGCCGGCTTTGCACTGCTCGGCCCCATCGGCTCGGGCCTGGCGGTGGCGATGAAAGACGAGTCCAGCCGCGAAGCGTCGCTCATCACCTTTCTGGTCACCATCAGCGGCTTGGCGCTGTGGGGTGTCGGCTCAGCGTTCTGGGGCGTGGTGGCCGGGGCAGTGGCATTGTCGGTTCAGCATGGACGTGCGCCACACTGACCCATCAAAGGCTGCCTCGCCCTTCCTTTGCGTGAAAGGCCTGCGACGTGGCCCATGCCACATTCTGCAGATGCGTCGCCACATCGGCCGGCAGGCCGGCGGTGTATTTCAGGCCGACCGGATTGACCTTGTAGACCGACGCCAGCACGGTGCATGCCGCCAGGTAGGTGCCCATCAGTGTCGGGTGGCGCTTGTCGGCGATGTGCAGGATCAGGTCAGGCCGCTGCGCAATCGAATTGGCAAAGGCCAGCCCGGCGGGCACGACCAGCGCGTTGTTCTGCTTGCCGGCCTTGACATATTCGGCTGCCAGCTGCGCCGTCATCTCCGGCTTGTCCTGGTAAGCCCATGACATGAAGAAGATCGGCTGGGCGCCGTTCTTGCGCACCGTGGCGCTGTGCTTGGCCGCGTACTCGTAGAAGATGCTCTGCAGGTTGGGATGGATCGGGCACTGGCTGCAGTCCATGATCATCACGGCGTCGAAGGGCTTGTCGAAGGTGTTGAAGCGCACCTCGTTGTCGCCGACAAACGAATAGCTGGCGACGCCGCCCGGCCTGAAAAAGGCCTCCACATCGTGCCAGTTGATGCCCGAGCCGCTGATCGTCGCCGAACTGGCGCGCATGCCCTTGGCCCCGCTGGCATTCAACAACTGGCCGACGTGGCCATGCATCGAATTGTTGTAGTAGAAAAAGCTGTTGCCGACCCACAGCATCGACTTGACGTCGGCCGACGCCTTGGCGGCTACCGAGGGCGGCGCGGGCATCGGGGTGGTGCTGCAGGCGGCCAGGGCAATGCTGATGGCGGCCAGCAAGGGTGCGAAGAATTTCATGGTGGTCAGCGGAAGTTGAAAGCGGCCACGTCAGTCTAACGACGTGCCGGCGCGCCGGGGCGAGGGTTCGCACGGAGTCGGGCCTGGCCGGTACAAGCAGCGCCCGCGGGCTGCTGTTCGAGGGGCTCCGGCAGCTTGGCGGTTGACGGCCTGGATGGCGCGCAGGACGATCGGTATCAAGCGGATCGAGCGTGCCGGTCCGGCCGCTGCGATATTCCAATGCGAAACGCCGTCGGTGCCACCGTGTCGTCGGGTATCGTCAACTCATGAGTGACACCGAAAAACAAGTCCGGCGAGCCCTCGACACCTACCAGTCCGCCGTGCTGGCCAAAAACGTCGAGACCTTCATGCACCTGTACGACCCCGGGGTTCGAATCTTCGACGCCTGGGGCGTGTGGTCGCATGACGGTGCCGACGCGTGGCGCATCGCGGTCGAAGGCTGGTTCGCGTCGCTCGGCAACGAGCGGGTCAGGGTCACGTTCGACGAGGTGAAGATCGTCACCGCTGACCAGGGGTTTGCATCGATGAGTGCATTCGCCACCTACGCCGGCTTGTCTGCCCAGGGCGCCGAACTGCGTGCCATGCAGAACCGCATCAGCTGGGTAATGAAAACCAGTGGCCACGTGCTGCGCATCATCCACGAGCACACGTCAGCGCCGCTCGGCTTCGAAGACCAGAAGGCCATTCTGAAACGCGAGGGCAATTGATTCGGAAAAAAATTCGACGAGTTTGTGACTGGCCAGGATGTCAATTTCGACTGCCTCAGGACAGTCCGCCCAGCAGCTTGTCCAAGGTCAGCGGAAAGTCGCGAATCCTCACGCCGCATGCGTTGAAGACGGCATTCGCCACCGCCGCGCCCGCACCACTGATGCCGAGTTCACCGACACCCTTGATCTTCAACGGATTGGTCTTGTCGTCGACCTCGGGCAGGAAGATGGCGTCGATGGCGGGGATGTCGGCGTGCGCCGGAACATGGTATTCACCCAGGTCACGGTTGACGAACTGCCCATGGCGCGGGTCGATTGCGGCTTCTTCAGTCAACGCTTCGCCGACTCCCCAGATCATGCCGCCAAGCGCCTGCGAGCGCGCCGTCTTGGCATTGAGGATCCGGCCGGCGGCAAAGACGCCGAGCATGCGGCGCAGCCTCACTTCACCCGATTCGGTATCGACCGCCACTTCGGCAAAAAATGCGCCGTAAGCCTGCTGCGAAAACGACTTCTTCATCTTGCCGGGCTTGATCATGCCTTTGGCAGCGAGGCCTTTTTTGCCGACCAGTGAGCGCCAGTGGCAGTGGCTTGCCTTTGCCGCCGCTGATCTGGCCGTTGGCAAACTCGGCCTCGCTCTCGGTAAAACCAGCGGCCTTGGCGAGTTTGGCTCGCAGCCTGGTGCAGGCATCGAACACGGCCGACCCGGTACTGGCTGCGCCGAAGGATCCGCCTGACCCTGACGATGGCGGAAAGTCACTGTCGCCGATTTGCATGTCGATCTGCTCCAGCGGCAGGCCCAGCATCTCGGCCGCGATCTGGCTGAGCACCGTGTAGCTGCCGGTGCCGATGTCGGTCATCGCGGTGCGTACCTGCAGCACGCCGTCCGGCCGCAGCGTGACCTCGCAATGCGCCTCCATCAGCATGTTGCCGCGGCTGGCCGCACTCATGCCGACGCCGATCAGCCAGCGGCCCTCGCGGGTCTGTCCGGGCTCCGCCTTGCGACCGGCCCAGCCAAAACGCTTGGCGCCGTCTTTCATGCAGGCGATCAGTTGGCGGCTGGAGAACGGCAGCTTCTTTTCCGGGTCTTGTTCGGGCTCGTTGCGGATGCGCAATTCGATCGGATCAATCGCCAGCCGATGTGCCAGTTCGTCCATCGCGCTTTCCAGTGCCAGCAGGCCGACAGCTTCACCTGGTGCCCGGCACGAATCGGCCGGCGGCAAGTCGAGCGCCACCGTACGTTGCCGAGTCAGCCGGTTGGCCGCCGCGTAGAGCGACCGGGTAGCCACCGCCGCAGGCTCGCAGAACTCGTGACGCGGCGTCCCGTGCGACCAGGACTCATGCCCGATGGCACTCAACACGCCGCGCTGGTCGGCGCCCAGGCGCAACCGCTGGCGGGTGTTGCCGCGATGGGTGGTCAGGTCGAACATCTGCTGGCGCGTCAAGGCGGTCTTGACGGGTCGCCCAAGCTCGCGCGATGCCAGCGCGCTCAAGATGACGTCGGCAAACACCGGCAACTTGCCGCCGAATCCGCCGCCGATATAGCGGCTGATGATCCGCACCTGGCTTTCGTCGATCTGCAAAGTGGCGGCCACCCGCTTGCGCGCACTTTCGATGAACTGGGTCGAGCAGTGCACCACCAGCCGCTCGCCTTCCCAGCGGGCCAGACTGGCATGGGGCTCCAGCTGCGCGTGGATGTGAATCGGCGTGGCGTAGTGCTCGTCGAGTTGCACCTCGGCCTTGGCGAACGCGGCTTCGAAATCGCCGAGCGAGCTGTCGGCCGGAAAGCCATCAGCGGATTCGGGCTCGAAAGCCTGCTCGAGCTGATCGTCGATCACAAATGCGCCGGGGCTGGCGTCGTAGCTGACACGGACAAGATGTGCCGCCGCCCGTGCCTGTTCGAACGTCTTCGCAACGACGAAAGCGACGGCTTGCCCGTGGTGATGCACCTGATCGTCGACCAGACACGGCAGCGGCCGTGCGAAACGGTCGTCGCCTTCGGTGGTGAACGGCGCCTGCTGCGGCGCGTTGTGGTGAGTCAGCACCAGCAGCACGCCGGGGGCGCGCTCGGCTTCGCTGCTGTCGATCCGGCTGATGCGTCCGCAAGAGATGCTCGACCCGACGACGAAGCCGTAGCCGGGAGCGTCGTTATCAGACACCTCGTAGGCGTACGGCGCGGTGCCGGTCACTTTCAGTCGGCCGTCGACCCGATCGGCCGCGCGGCCGATCTGGCCATGCCGGTTTTGATCAAGCGGGTTCGGCGGTGCGGGCTGATTCATTTGCATGGCGCGGTGCTCACTTTGAAACGCCTTCGGCCAACACCCCAGCCAACACGCGTCGCGTCAGCGGAATCTTGAAATCGTTGTGACCGGCTCCGCGTGCACCTTCGAGCACGGCGTCGGCGGCGATGTCGAACGACGCCTGGGTGGCCGCTGCGTCGGCCAGCCCCTGTTCGGCCGCCTCGATACGCCACGGTTTGTGCGCCAGCCCACCAAACGCAAAATGCGCCTGGCGGATCCGGCCGCCGTCGGCATCGACAATCGCGGCCACCGATACCAGCGCGAACGCGTAGGAGGCTCGATCTCGCACTTTCCGATAAAGCTGGCGGCCGGGCGGGGGAGGCGGCAAGGTGACGCCGGCGATGAATTCACCCGCTTCGAGGTGGCTATCCAGTTCGGGCGTATCGCCTGGCAGGCGGTGGAAGTCGGCGATCGGAATAATCCGGCCACCGCCTTGCGCAGAGACCGTCTCGACTTGGGCGTCGAGCACCCGCATCGCCACCGCCATATCGGACGGGTGAGTGGCGATGCACGCATCGCTTGCGCCGAGTACCGCATGGATTCGGTTGTAGCCACCCTGCGCCGCACAACCGCTGCCGGGCTGGCGCTTGTTGCACGGCTTGGCCGGGTCGTAGAAATAATAACAACGCGTGCGCTGCAGCAGGTTGCCGCCGGTGGTTGCCCGGTTGCGCAACTGACCCGAGGCACCGGCCAGCAACGCGCGGCTGAGCACCGGGTAGCGTTGGCGCACGCGCAGATCGGCAGCCAGATCGCTGTTGCGCACCATGGCGCCGATTCGCAAGCCGCCGTCGTCGGCGTCTTCGATCTGATCGAGGCCGACGCGATTGACGTCGACCAGATGCTGCGGCGTCTCGATCTGCAGCTTCATCAGATCGAGCAGATTGGTACCGCCGGCCAGAAAGCGCGCACCAGGCGTCGCGGCCACCGCGCGGGCAGCGGCTTGCGGACTGTCGACACGCTCGTAGGTAAAGGCTTTCATCGAATCGCCCCGGCCACCTCGGCGATCGCATCGACGATGTTCGGATAAGCGCTGCAACGGCACAGGTTGCCACTCATCCGTTCGCGGATTTCCTCACCACTGAGCGGCGTATCGATGGCTTCGAGATTGGCGCTGACAAAGCTCGGCATGCCTGCGCGGGCTTCGGCCAGCATGCCGACCGCTGAACAGATCTGGCCCGGCGTGCAGTAGCCACATTGGAAACCGTCGTGGCTCAGGAAGGCTTGCTGCAACGGGTGCAGCTTGATTGTTTCTTCGCGGGAGCTTTCATCAGCCGCAACAACTGCCGTGTCACCGGACGTCAGCGCCGGCAGGCCTTCGATGGTGATGATGTCCTCGCCTTCGGCGGTCAGCGCCAGCATCAGGCAGGCGTTCACCCGGCGCCCGGCAACCAGTACCGTACAGGCGCCACATTGGCCGTGGTCACAACCTTTTTTCGTGCCTGTCAACAGCAGGTGTTCGCGCAACGCATCGAGCAGCGTGGTGCGCGGGTCGATGTCGAGATCACGGTTCGCGCCATTGACCTTCAGCCTGCACGCCATCGTCAGCGCCGCTGGGGTCTGAGTCGGCTGGGCAAGTTCGGTGCGGTTCATTGGCGTCTCCTGAAGCCGATCAGTCTACGCAGCAGCTTGCCGGTCGCCCTGCGATTGAACGCCGGATTGGCGTGCGGCTTCTCCTACGTCGGGTGCCTGTTGACCGCCATCTGCCAGGGCTTCCCCCTACGACGTGACCACGCCTGCCGCTTAGGATGGAACGCAAGTTCCTGGAGTCACCATGAAACAGCTGTCCGGCCTGGATGCCAGCTTCCTGTTCCTCGAAACAGCCGAGATGCCGATGCATGTCGGCGCCCTGCACCTGTTCGAGCTGCCGGCCGACTACCGCGGCAGTTTTGTCGACGACATGCGTGAGCACATGGCCACGCGCCTGCCCCTGGCGCCGGCGCTGCGGCGCAAGCTCGCCAAGATGCCACTCAATCTGGCGGCGCCGGCCTGGGTCGATGCAGACCCCGATCTGCAGGCCCACATCGTCGGCATCACGCTGCCTGGCGGCGCTGGCCTGGCCGAGCTGGAAAAGCAGGTCGGCACGCTGCATCCGAAGCTGCTCGACCGCAGCCGGCCGCTTTGGAAATTTCACGTCTTCGACGGCTTGGCGCCGGGGCCACGCGGCGAGCAGCATTTTGCGATGTATACCCAGCTGCACCATGCGGCAGTCGATGGCCAGGCGGCGGTGGCGCTGGCGCAGGTGATTCTCGATCTGAGCCCCGAGCCGCGCGAGATCGCGCTGCGGCCGAGCCGTGAGCGCAAGGGCCAGCTGGCGCATGACGGCGATGCTGCGCGGTGCCTTGGCCAACCAACTCGAGCAGGTGGGCAATCTGGTCAAGGCGCTGCCATCGGCGGTCAGCGCGATTTCGCAGGTCGCCGCGCGAACTGCGGTCGGTGAAACGGCTGCCTCGCTGTGGTCGCGGGTGAAGGGCCAGGCCGCGCCGGTACGCGGCAAGAGGAGTGTCAGCAACCTCGGGCTGGCGCCGCGAACGCGGCTCAATTCGACCGTCACCCGATCGACGGGCGTTCGCTGCCGTCAGCCTGCCGCTGGCTGAATTGCAAGCGGCGCGGCGGCGCCAGCATGCCAGTCTCAACGATGCGGTGATGATGATCTGCAGCGGCGCGCTGCGCCGACATTTTGCAAAACACGGGCCGCTGCCGCGCAAATCACTGGTGGCCGCGGTGCCCGTCTCGCTGCGCGCCAAGGGCGATACCGCATCGAACAACCAGGCATCGATGAGTCTGATCAGCCTGGGCACCCATCTTGCGGATCCAGCGCAACGGTTGGCGCATGTGTTGTCGGCCAGTGCATCGATGAAGTCGACCATCGGCAGCGTCAAGAGCGTGCTGCCGACCGATTTTCCGTCGATCGGGGTGCCTTGGCTGATGGAGGGCCTGACGTCGCTGTACGGTCGTGCCGGCGTCGCCGATCGAATCCCGCCGGTCGCCAATCTGGTGATCTCCAACGTGCCCGGTCCGACAGTGCCGCTGTATATGGCCGGCGCGAAGATGCTGACCAACTATCCGACCTCGATCGTGGTGCACGGGGTGGGCTTGAACATCACGGTGCAGACCTACGACACGTCGCTCGATATCGGCATCATGGCCTGTGCGCAGGCGATGGCCGAAGTCGGCGAACTGGCGGCGCACATCGAGGCCGCGTTCGAGGAATTCAAGGGTTTGCCGGCGGCCCCGGTGCTGGTGCTCGAAACCGCGCCGACGCCGACCGGCTCGGCCGGAAAATCTTCGGCCGCCAAGAAGCGTGCCGCCGAACCGGGCACCCGCAGCGCCAACCGAAGCGGCACCGGAAGTGCCGCCAAACCGGTCGGCAAGACGGCGACGCAAGCAAGCGCGAAAACGAAACCGCCGGCCAGGGGCAATGCCAGGATCTGTCACAAAGGCGACAACGCGGACTAGGGCAACTGCCACGACAGCCAAACGCACGAGCCGCTAACATGATCCGAACCAAGCAGCGCACCTACCAGCATGCCCCGTCGATCGCCGTCACCGATGCCACCAGCCGTTGCCGATCCGTGCAGCAGCCCTGCGCGCGCCGAATGCCCTGCTGCTGGCCCTTGAAGGCCGCGCGCCCTGGGAATATGCCGCGCTGCTGGCCGCCAGGCCATGGCTGCGCCGCTTGCCCCGCGGCGATGGCCACCCGGTACTGATCCTGCCCGGCCTCGGCGCCAACGATTTCACCACCCGGCCGTTGCGCCGGTTTCTCGACAAGCTCGGGTATGCCACGCACCCCTGGGGGCAGGGCTTCAATTTCGGTCCTCGGCAAGGCGTGATCGAGCGTTGCGCCGACGACGTGCGTCGAGTGGTCAAGTCGCATGCGCGCCAGGTCAGCCTGATCGGCTGGAGCCTGGGCGGTATCTATGCGCGCGAACTGGCCAAGCAACTGCCCGATCATGTGCGCTGCGTGGTCACGCTGGGCACGCCGTTCACCGGCCACCCGCGGGCGACCAATGCCTGGCGGTTTTTCGAGCTGCTCAGCGGGCAATCGATCGAAGATTCGTCGATCATCGAGCAGCTTCGCAAAGCGCCGCCGGTGCCGACCACGTCGATCTGGTCACCGAGCGACGGCATCGTCTCATGGCGTTGCAGCGTCGTCGAACCGGGCCCGCAGGCCGAAAACATCGCTGTGCGGGCGAGCCACCTCGGCCTCGGCGTCAACCCGCTGGCGCTGTGTGCGATTGCCGATCGAATGGCGCAGCCGGCCGGCCGCTGGAAGCCCTTCGAACCGCCCAACGCCTTGCGCTGGTTTTTCCGTACACCGCTCTCGTCGCTCGCCGCCGCCTGATGCAGGTCAGCGCGAACGGCGTGCTGCTCGAGGTCGACGACCGCGGCCCCGTCGACGGCGTGCCCCTGCTGCTGATCATGGGGCTGGGCATGCAGCTGGTGGCTTGGCCGGACGGTTTTGTCGACCAGTTGGTGGCGCGCGGTTTTCGCGTGATACGGTTCGACAACCGCGATATCGGCTTGTCGCAGACCTTCGACCAGCTCGGCACGCCGAGGATCGTGACGGCCGCATTGCGAAGCAGTCTGGGGCTGGCGGTGAAATCGCCGTATTCGCTGGCCGATCTGGCCGACGACACGGCGGCCTTGATCGTCGCGCTGGGCCTCGCCAGTGCACATGTCTGCGGCGCCTCGATGGGCGGCATGGTGGCGCAGCACCTGGCCGCGCGCCATCCGCAACGCGTTCGCAGCCTGACGCTGATGATGACGACCAGCGGCGAGCGCCGCCTGCCGCAGCCGGGCTGGAAGGTTCGGATGGCGTTGCTTTCGCGGCCGGGCGATCCGCAGGACGTCGACAGCATCGTCGACCGCTTCGTCCGTGTTTACGGGGTCATCGGCAGCCCCGGGTTTCGTCCTGAGCCGCAGGCGCTTCGTGATCGCGTCGGCCAGTCGGTGCGCCGTGCCTACCAGCCTGACGGAACGATGCGCCAGTTGCTGGCGATTCTGGCCGATGGTGATCGCAGCGCCTTGCTGGCTCAGATCAGGCAACCGACGATGGTCATCCATGGTCTGGCCGATCCGCTGGTGCCGGTCGAAGCCGGTCGCGATCTGCTGCGGCGGATTGCCGGCGCCCGCGGCGATTTCATCGAAGGCATGGGGCACGACCTGCCGCAGCCTTTGTGGGAGCGATTCGTCGCCGATATCGCCAGCGTTGCTGCTTGATAGGGCCCCCCAGTCGCTGCGCTCCTGCCCCCGAGGGGCGCCACCCGGCGGACCGGCGAAGCCGGATCCGCGGGCGTTGCTTGATGGGGCGCTTCGCTTTGCTCGCTTGGATGGCGCCCCCAGTCGCTGCGCTCCACCTTGCAGGCGCGCGGGCCAGTGGCCCGCCTCCTCGTCAGGCATGAACAGTCCAACCGGACTGTTCAAGTCCGGACTCGGCCCCCGAGGGGCGCCGCAGGATAGGGCCCCCCAGTCGCTGCGCTCCTGCCCCCGAGGGGCGCCGCCTGGCGGACCGGCGAAGCCGGATCCGCTGGCGTTGCTTGATGGACGCTTCGCGTTGCTCGCTTGTGGATCGCTCTGCTCGCTTGGAGCTTCGCTTAAGCGGTCTCGGCCAAGGCGTCGCCGAGGGCGTCGATCAGGCGGTCGATCTCGGCTTTTTCGGCGATGAAGGGTGGCGCCAGCTGAATGGTGTCGCCGCCGCTGCGCACATAGAAGCCTTTTTTCCAGCAGGCCATGGCCACCTCGAACGGCCGCCGCGCGGGCTCGCCGGGTACGGCGTTCAGCGTGATGCCGGCGGCAAGACCGAAGTTGCGGATGTCGGTGACGTGTCGGCTGCCTTGCAGACTGTGCACGGCTTGTTCGAAATGCGGCGTCAATGCCTTGACGCGGCTCGAGCATGTCTTCCTTGACCAGCACATCGAGCGCCGCCACTCCGGCCGCACAGGCTACCGGGTGCGCCGAATAGGTATAGCCATGCGGGAACTCGATCGCGTAGTCGGGCCCGCCCGCGGCCATGAAGGTGTCGTAGATGTCCTTGCTGGCGATTACCGCCCCCAGCGGCTGCACGCCGTTGGTGATCTGCTTGGCGGCATTCAGGATGTCGGGTACCACGCCGAAGGCGTCGGCGCCGGTCATCGACCCGGTGCGACCGAAACCGGTGATCACTTCGTCGAAGATCAGCAGGATGCTGTGTGCGGTGCAGATTTCGCGCAGCCGTTGCAGATAGCCCCGAGGCGGCACGATCACGCCGGCCGAGCCGGCCATCGGCTCGACGATCACCGCGGCGATATTCGACGCATCGTGCAAGGCGATCAGGTCGAGCAGGCGGTCGGCGAGCTCGACGCCGTTGGCCGGCTGTCCGCGGCTGAAGGCATTCGTTGCCAGCAAGCGTGTGCGGCAGGTGGTCGGCCTCGATGCCCTGGCCGAAATGCTTGCGGTTGCCGACGATGCCGCCGACCGAGATGCCGCCGAAGTTGACGCCGTGATAGCCCTTCTCGCGACCGATCAGCCGCGTCTTGCTGGCCTGGCCCTTGGCGCGCCAGTAGGCGCGCGCCATCTTCAGCGAGGTATCGGCTGCCTCGGAGCCCGAGTTGGTGAAGAAGACATGGTCGAGGCCGGCCGGCGTCAGCTCCTTCAGCTTGTTGGCCAGCTCGAACGACAGCGGGTGGCCGTACTGGAAACCCGGCGAATAGTCGAGCTTGGCAACCTGCCGGCTGACCGCTTCGGTGATTTCCTGGCGGCCGTGGCCGAGCCCGGTGCACCACAGACCGGACAAGCCGTCGAAAATCTTGCGGCCGTCGCTGTCGGTCAGATAGGCGCCCTTGGCCTCGACGATGATTCGCGGGTTGGCCTTGAACTCACGGTTGCCGGTATACGGCATCCAGTGCGCATCCAGCCACTGCGCATCGGTGCGCACCGCAGGTTGCAGCGATTCGACATTCAAGACGGTCATGGTGGGCGAGCCTCCAAATGGTCAGGCCGCTATTGTCGACCGATTACCAGAAAAAACCTTCGCGGCGCTGGATGATGCAGTGATCGTCGATCGGCATTTTCGGCAAGCCGCGATGCCTGATCCTGAACTGGGTCGATCCGCCGACCGAAATTTCCTTTAATTCGACACGCGAATTGCATTGCGGCCCGCCCGTCGAACTTTGGCAGATATCGACCTGGACGATCTTGTCGTCCAGCATCTGCCAGACCCAGTCGACGATCGCCACGTGGCCTGCCCAGCAAAGGATGTCGAGTGGCTTGACTTGGGACGCTTTGGTGACCGGTATCTTGCACACCCGGCTGGGCCAGAGGGATGGCACGTAGCCGATGTAGTCGGGCGACTCACCGACCCAGACCAGGTAGTTGCCAAGAAAGCCGATGCAGTCGATGCCGAAGAATCGATCCTGGACCATCAGTTGAATGGCCTGGGCGTCCCAGTTTCCTTCGAAGTACAAATCAAAGAGCGTGCCGCTGCGGGTTTCCACCTTCGTGCTGCGAGCTTCCTTCGCGCGCTGGGCGTAGGCCTTGACCTTGACCGTTTTCAGCTGCTGTTTGTTGCGACAGAGAAACTGCCATACACCGGAAATGACGGCCGGGCTGCCACAGCCGCGCCACATGCGGTCCAGCCCATCGCCATAGAGGGCCTGCAGAGTAGGGCCGTTGCCGCCATCCTTGACCGTGCCTCGTATGGCCCCGATGAGACTGACTGCACTGTCGGCGCCGCCGTTGTAATCGGTGCTCGACAGGTAGGCATTCAACCACGCCTTGCCGCTGCCGCACGACAGGCCTTCCTTGGTCAGGTAATCGACGAACTCGGAAGGCAGTCTGGATGCTTCGGCCATCTCGTGCTCCTGAATCAGCAAAAGTCGGCACAAAGCGTATTCCGATTGGCGCGAAAAGTCAGCTTCTCGTCTGTAACCGACGATCGCGCAGTGATGGAAGTCACATCACCAGACCGAAAGTCCGATCTGGCACGCGTTGAACACGATTCGCTCTGATGGCTCGCCGCGGCGCTGCAACATCTGCAACGCCCGGCATGGCCATCAGGCCGCGCAACGCTGCCGTCGAGTCAAAGCAACTCTTTCGGAATGTTGCCGCCGTTATCGGCGAGTTTTTGCAGAACCGTCTTGTGCAGCCACATGTTTTTCGCTGCCGAACCGTCCTCGTCAGTGCCCGAATAGTGCAACTCGGCAGCGAGTTCCTTGCGTGCTTGCAGGTTGCTGTCCATGCCGAGCAGCTTCAGCAAATCGACGATCGACTTTTTCCAATCGAGGCCTGGGTTGGCTGCTGCCAGCGCGTCGAGCCTGGCTACAACGTCGACCTTCGAAATCGCCGTCGGCGGGGCTTGGTCAACCGGTTTGCCCGCTTGCACGGGCGGCTGCGAGCCGCCCGTGGCCGGCGGTCCGGACGGTGGCGGTGTGGCGGATCGTCTTTGCCGAGGCCAATCTTTTTCAGGATGTTGCTGAGAATTCCCATCGCGTTCCTCTTTCTTCATGGCGGGATTGGAAGGTCCCGACTGGCAACACGATACACCTTGCGAGGCTTGATCGGCTTGCCGTGGGCCGCATGTCAGACGCCTGAAACGGGCCGGCTGTCGAGCTCTGAAATCCAGGCCACGAATCGATCGAGCATTGCCGCCATCGCCTGCGAATCGTTGCGCCCGCTGCTGGCGCGAACATGAAACGAATGGTCGGCATCGTCGACGATCGACAACGTGGCCCGCGGTGCCAATCGCTCGATCACCGGGCGCAGCAGATCGAGCTTGGCCAGATCGTCACGAGTGCCTTGCAGAAACAACATCGGCAGCCCGACTTGCTGCAGATGGTCGGCGCGATCGGTGGCGGGTTTGCCTGCCGGGTGCAACGGGAATCCGACAAAGGCCAGACCGATGACTCCGGGCAACGGGTCGGCCGCTTGCGCTTGCGAGGTCATTCGTCCACCAAACGATTTGCCGCCGGCAATCAACCGGCAATCCGGCAGCAAGCGTGCTGCCTCGGCAACCGCGGCACGGATGGCTGCATGGGCGACGGCGGGCTTGTCGGGACGCTTCGAGGCACGCTGCACGAACGGAAACTGGAATCGCAGACTGGCCACTGCACGCTCGGCCAGTCCGTCGGCAAAGGACTGCATGAATCGGTGGCCCATGCCGGCACCCGCGCCGTGCGCAAAGACGAAACAATGGGAGGCAGCCGCCGGCCTCAACAGCAGTGCGTCCAGCGTCGAGCCGTCTTCGAGGTGCAACGAATGCTTGCCGAGACCGTCCATCCAGGCACTTTAGCGCGAAGCGGGCAGCGCAGACTCCCCTCATTTCCGACTGAGTGTGCAGACGGTTTCCTACAGCCTTCACGCCCTTGCTCACCTAGGATCGGTGATCGAGTTGCACCTGAAGGATCCCGAGCGGGATTTGTCGAGTGCAAACCATTCCATCACCCCATACCAAGTGAGCACACGATGTCCGATAACTCGAAGACCATTGATATCCTCAACGACTTGATCGAAGTCAGCAAAGACGGTGAATACGGCTTCAACGCCTGCGCCGAACAGGCTGAGTCGGCCGAAATCAAGTCCATGATGCAGTCGCGTTCGGCCGATTGCAGAGCTGCTGCGCAGCAGTTGCAATCTCATGTCGCACGACTGGGCGGCAAGCCCGAAGACAGCGGCAGCATGGTCGGAGCGATGCATCGCGGCTGGGTGTCGGTCAAGGCGACGCTTTCAACCTACGACGATCTGGCGGTAACCCAGGAAGCCGAGCGTGGCGAGGATTCGGCGCTCGAGAGCTACCGCGACGCGCTGAAGAAAGACCTGCCTGCCGACATCCGCGCCGTCATTGACCAGCAGTACCAAGGCGTCAAACGCAACCACGATGCGGTGCGGCAGCGGCGTGACGCGCTGAAGGCTGCAAAAGGCTGATCTCGCTGATCGAAGCCGAGCCACCCGCTGCGGGAGGCGGACAACCCAAGGTTGTCGCCCTCCGCGATTGCTATCAGCCGCCTCGCCGACCGTCTCGCAAGACGTTCCGCCCGGCGAAGGTGGCGCGACTGCCCAATCGCTCCTCGATCCGGATCGCCTCGTTCCATTTGGCCATCCGTTCGCTGCGGGCAAACGAGCCGACTTTCAGTTGGCCGATACCCCAGCCGATGGCCAGGTGAACAATCGTCGTGTCTTCACTTTCACCCGAGCGCGCTGAAACAATCCCGGCGTAGCCCGCAGCCTGTGCAGCGTGCCAGCATTGCAGGGTTTCACTCAATGTCCCGCGTTGATTGGGCTTGAGCAACACCGCATTGGCAGCGCCGATCTGCGCGGCGCGCCCCAGCAGTGCGGCGCTCGACACCAGAAAATCGTCACCGACAACCTGGATCCGATGTCCGACGGCGCGGGTAAATCGCGCGAAGCCATCCGGATCGTCTTCGGCCAGCGGATCCTCGATGCTGACGATCGGATATCGGTCGCACCAGCGCAGCAGCAATTCGATCAGGCCGTCGCTGTCGAGCTCCCGCTTGTCGAGCCCCAACGAATAGCGCCCGTTGCGGCCGAAATCGCTGGCAGCAATATCGAGCGCAATCGCAACCTGCTCTCCGGGCACAAAGCCGGCCGCTTCGATCGACTCGACAAGCGTTTGCAATGCCTGCTCATTGCCATCGAAAAGCGGCCACCAGCCACCTTCGTCGGCGACGCCGGCAGACTTGCCGCGCGACTGCATCAGGCGGCCGGCTTGCCGGTACACCTCGGCCGTCCATTCAAGCGCCTGTGCAAACGACGACGCACCCGGGCAGGTGATCATGAAATCCTGGATATCGACGCGCCGTCCGGCATGCGCGCCGCCGCCGAAGATCTGGATCTGCGGCAGGGGCAGTCGCGCGGCTTGCTCGCCGCCCAGATATCGATAAAGGGGAAGTTTTTGCGAAGCGGCTGCCGCGTGGGCGACCGCCATCGAAACCGCCAGCGTTGCATTTGCACCCAGGCGCGACTTGTCGGGTGTGCCGTCGAGCTCGATCAGCCGATCGTCGATTGCTGATTGATCATCGGCGCCGAGGCCGACCACCGCACAGGCGATCTCACCGTTGACATGGCCGATGGCGCGGCGTACATCGAGCCCACCGAATGCCGAACCGCCATCGCGCAAGTCGATCGCCTCACGCGAGCCCTTGCTGGCGCCCGCCGGGACGATGGCGCGACCCACGGCGCCGTCGTGCAGTGTCACTTCGGCCTCGACGGTCGGCCGTCCGCGGCTGTCCCAGACACGGCGTGCATGGACACCGGTTATCGCGCAATCATTCATGGTCGGTTGATCTCCTCGCGCCAGGCGGCGCGGATGTCTGCCAAGTGCTGCACGGGCGTGCGCAGCAGCGCAATGGCGGCCCGCCGGACGACTTCTCGCTGGCCGTCGTCGGTGATGTATTCGACCGGCGATTTGCCGTCGACCCGCGCCAGCAACAAGCCGGGCAGAAGGGCCGCCGCGCGCTGCTCGGCCGCTTGGCGCGGTTCCCAGTCGACACCCTCGAGCCAGGCCTTTGCCACGGCGTCGAAACAGGCCAGAAAGCGATCGCTGGCCGGCCGATTCCACAGGCATTTCAACAACAGGTGATTGAGGCAGAACGCGATGTCGAATGCCGGATCACCCCACCAGGCACATTCGGCGTCGAGAAAGATCGGCCGGTCCACCGCGATCAGGATATTTTTCGGACTGACATCACCGTGCACCAGGGCGCGCGGGTTGCCTTGCGTCTGCTCGACCAGACGCTGCAGGATCGGCGCCAGATCCGGGTGTCGTGTCGCGGTTGCCAACAGATACGGCTCGAGCCGGATGTCGAAAAAGATCATGTCGCTATCGAAGCGACTCGCCAGATCGGGACGCGCCGCCGAAAACGAATGGATGCGAGCGAGCGTGTGACCGACGGCTTGCGCCGAGCGGGGGTCGGCATGCCCGTCTCGCAGCTGCGACTTCCACAGCGGATGCTCTGTTTCAGGCAGGTAGGCCATCACCAACACGCCGAGTGCCTCATGCTGACCCAGCACGCGTGGCACGCTGCCCGGTGCGGCGGCTTGTGCAACCTGCATCCACTCGGCTTCGTAGCGATTGCGTGTGATGGGTGCAAACCAGTCGGCGGCGACGCGCAGCTTGGTCAACGCACGTTTGGCGCAGACCGCGCCGCCCGGCAGGTCGATTCGCCAGATGTCGGACGAGACACCGCCGGTCAGCGGCTCGCCGCGCAGCGGATGATCACCTGCCAGGCCCAGTTCGCGCAGCGCCTGGGCAAATTCGTGTGGTATGGCGGTCACGCGTTGACGGTTCGGGATTCAGCCAGCTTGACCAGGGCCGACAAGGTCTGGTTGACCGGCGTGGGCACGCCGAGCTGGCCACCGCGGCGCACGATGTAGCCATTCAGATGATCGATTTCGGATGGCTTGCCACGGGCCAGATCCTGCGCCGTCGACGACAGCTGAGCCGGCATCGCCGCGCCGATCCGGTCGACTGCCGCCATTGCCGAATCGAAGCCGAGCCGGCGTCCGTCAGCTTGCGCCACAGCCACGACTTCTCGCACCACGGTCTTCATGACCTCGCGGATTTCAGGCAGCGCGAGCATTCGCCCGTACGGCAGTTGCGATACCGCCGAAATGGCGTTGTACGCACAATTGACAAGCAGCTTTCGCCACAACTCGTCAAGCACATCCGGCACCACTTCGACCGGCACACCGGCGGCCGCGAACAGCTCGACGACCTCGCGCATCTGCAGTTGCTGGCCGGGTTGGTCGGCAGCTGCCGGGTCGAGTGGCCCGATCACCAGATCGCCGCGACCGAAGTGTTTGATCAAGCCCGGCTCAGGCATGGCGGTGGCAACGTAGACAACCGCGGGAAAGATGGTCTGCTCGATGTGGCGGGCCATCGTCGCCGCGTTGTCGACGCCGTTCTGCAGGCTCAACAGCATCGTCCCCGGTTTGAGCATCGGTGCAATCTGCCGGGCCACGGCGTCGGTATCGGTCGACTTGACGCAAAACAGCACGAGGTCGGCATCCGCAACCGCACCGAGATCGGTGGTCGCTGCGATATGGAGTGTTTCAACCTGGCCGTTCATGTGCAGAGCGAGGCCGCTTCGGGTGATCGCGTCGACATGCGCTGTCCGGCCGATCAGCGTGACCGAGTGCCCGGCACGCGACAGCATCGCACCGAAGAAACTGCCGACCGCACCGGCTCCGACCACCGCGGTGTGTTGCAAGCTGGTTGTCATGGGGTTTGCTCGGGAGAGGTTCGTCAGAAGTATGCACGGTGACAGCGGCAGAATCGCAGCGCTTCGCCATCTCGGCGCCGACCCGCCGTTTGCTCGCAGACAAACGATGAACCATCCGACCAGGACAGGATTTTTTGCCAGCCGCTGGCGCGGCCAGGTGTCGCTGCCGCTCTTGTTCTGGCGCGACATGATCGGCGTTGCGAGTTTGATGAATCTCGCAGCGAGCGTGGGCGCACTGATTGCCATGGCCAGCGGCCTGACGCCTGCCTGGGCGATGGCGCTGCATTTTGCGCCCTTGCCGTACAACCTGTTCTTGTTTTCTGCGCTGTGGCGGCATCGTGACGCGTCGCCAACCTTGAGGTTGGCCGGTTTGCTGTGGTTGCTGATCGCCTCGCTGTTCTGATGTGAAGCGCCACACGTGCCTCGGCCCGGCCGGCGACAAACTGTTGCATTTTTGAGCCGCCTTTGTAGGACAACTCGCCGTCGACGTGCAGGACAATTTGACCACCTTATCAGTACGGTCAATGAATGATCTGGCGGTTCATGGAAGATGTTGTTGGAGTCGTCAGGTCACTGCTGATCGTTGTGCTGCTGAATCTGTGGTCCGGGGCCGTCCGCGCCGGTGACTTGCAGCTGGCTTCTGCGAGCGGGCATTCTGCCTCTCATCCCCCCGCTCGCTGGGTGCCGGCAGCTGCCCCGGTTCGCTCAACCTGTGGAATCGACGGGTTCGATGAACGTTTTCTCGAACTCGTCAACCGACTTCGACTCCAGGGTGCCCGCTGTGGCGACCGTGGCGCGTTTCGGCCAGCGGCGCCACTCGGCTGGAGCGCGCGACTCGCTGTATCGGCTGATCAACATGCAATCGACATGGCCACACACCACTATTTCGGCCATGTCAGCCATGTCGATGGCCGTTCGGTCGAGCATCGGCTCGCCGCAGCAGGCCTGGACTGGGGCGAATATGCCGAGAACCTGGCCGCCGGTCTGACAACGGTCGAGGCGGTGGTGGCGCGATGGTCGGACAGCCCGACCCACTGTGCCAATTTGATGAACCCGAATTTCACCGAAATCGGTGCGGCTTGTGCGCCGGCGCCGTCGGCGGGCCGGTTCAAGACCTATTGGGCGCTGGACCTGGTCGGCCCTTGAGGGTTGTCGGCTGTTGATCCGGACGTTCGCATATAAGAGCTTGCCTGCCAGGGGGTGTCAGCAGGCTCTACCATGTCGTTCGTAGCTGGCCCGTACCGACAATGACTCAAACGCAACACCCCGACAGCGAGACCGCCGAATTCATCGCATTCGAGGAGTTTCGCAACGGCCTGCCGTTCGGCCGTTTTCACGTCATCGTCAATCCGGATCTGGCGCGTCGATTTGTGACCCAGCGGGTCAACGCGACGCCGCTGGCGATTGCCATCATCGGCATCGGCATTGCGAGTGCGCTGGCCGGCCATGTGGTGGTTGGCGCCGTGCTGGTCGCAATAGGCGTCGTTTTCAGGCGGGTCGTGCGTTGGCAGGCCGCCGCCATCCTGCTGCAACTGTCGAGCCACCTGCCATCGATCTATTTCGATGCCACTGAACTGGGCGTGATGGAGGTGCGGCGAACCCGGTCCTGACCGGCCCGCCGCGCTGCTGCAGTGCTCGACGCTGACGCGTTCAGGCCCCGACCGACTCCAGCAACGAATTGAAGGTGGTGCTCGGCCGCATCACCGCAGCGCACTTGTCCAGGTCGGGCATGTAGTAGCCGCCGATGTCGACCGACGTTCCCTGCACGGCAGCCATTTCGTCGACGATCTTCTGCTCGTTGTCGGCCAGATTCTTGGCCAACGGCGCGAAATGGGCGGCAAGCTGCTTGTCGTCGCTTTGCGCCGCCAGCGCCTGCGCCCAGTACATCGCCAGATAGAACTGGCTGCCGCGGTTGTCAAGCTCGCCGGTGCGCGGCGATGGTGACTGGTTGTTGTCGAGCAGTTTGCCAGTGGCTTCGTCCAGTGTGCGGGCCAGGATCTTCGCCTTTTCGTTGCCGGTCTTGATACCCAGGTCCTCGAGCGAAACCGCCAGCGCCAAAAATTCACCGAGCGAATCCCAGCGCAGATGGTTTTCCTCGACCAGCTGCTTGACGTGTTTCGGTGCCGAGCCGCCGGCACCGGTTTCGTACATGCCGCCACCGGCCATCAGCGGAACGATCGACAACATCTTGGCGCTGGTGCCGAGCTCCATGATCGGGAACAGATCGGTCAGGTAGTCGCGCAGGATATTGCCGGTGGCCGAGATCGTATCCTGGCCGCGCACCACCCGCTCCAGCGTGTAACGCATCGCGCGCACCTGCGACATGATCTGGATATCCAGGCCCTTGGTATCGTGTTCCTTCAGGTAGGTATTGACCTTCTTGATCACCTCGGCTTCGTGCGGGCGATAGGGGTCGAGCCAGAAGATCACCGGCATGCCCGAATTGCGCGCCCGCGCTCACCGCCAGCTTGACCCAGTCGCGGATCGGCGCATCCTTGACCTGGCACATGCGCCAGATGTCGCCTTGCTCGACGTTCTGCGACAGCAGCACCTCGCCGGTGGCGATATCGACGATGTTGGCGACGCCGTCCTCGGCGATCTCGAAGGTCTTGTCGTGCGAGCCGTATTCCTCGGCCTGCTGCGCCATCAGCCCGACGTTGGGTACCGTGCCCATCGTGCGCGGATCGAAGTTGCCGTTGGTCTTGCAGAAGTTGATCATCTCCTGGTAGATGCGGGCGAAGGTGCTTTCCGGGATCACCGCCTTGGTATCCTTTGGCCGACCGTCGGCACCCCACATCTTGCCGCCGATGCGGATCATCGCCGGCATCGAGGCGTCGACGATCACGTCGTTCGGCGCATGCAGATTGGAGATGCCCTTGGCCGAATCGACCATCGCCAGCTCGGGCCGATGTTCGTGGCAGGCATGCATGTCACGCATCACCTCTTCGCGGCGCGAACTCGGGCAGCGTCGCCAGCTTGTCGTACAGATTGACCAGGCCGTTGTTGACATTGACGCCGAGCTCGTCGAACAAGCGCAGCATGTTTTTCGAACGCATCCTTGTAGAAGATGCGAACCGCGTGACCGAACACGATCGGGTGCGAGACCTTCATCATCGTCGCCTTCACGTGCAGCGAGAACATCACGCCGGTCTTGCGCGCATCTTCCATCTGCTGCTCGTAGAAGTCGCACAGCGCCTGCTTGCTCATGAACATGCTGTCGATGATCTCGCCATCGAGCAGAGCGACCTTCGGCTTCAGCACGATGGTCTTGCCGTTCTTGCCGACCAGTTCCATCCGGACATCGCGCGCCTTGTCGAGCGTCATCGATTTTTCGCCGTGGTAGAAGTCGCCGTTCCTTCATCGTCGACACGTGGGTTCGCGACGCCTGGCTCCATTCGCCCATCGAGTGCGGGTTCTTGCGCGCATAACGCTTGACCGCCGGTGGGGCGCGGCGGTCCGAGTTGCCCTCGCGAAGCACCGGGTTGACGGCGCTGCCGAGGCATTTGGAATAACGTGTGCGGATCGCCTTTTCAGCGTCGGTTTTCGGATCTTCGGGATAGTCGGGGATCTTGTATCCGCGGGCCTGCAGTTCCTTGATCGCCGACACCAGCTGATGCACCGAGGCGCTGATATTCGGCAGCTTGATGATGTTGGTTTCGGGCTTCAGCGTCAGCCGGCCGAGTTCGCCCAGCGTGTCGGGTACGCGCTGCTCGGCGTTCCAGCTCATCGGGAAATTCGGCCAGGATGCGTGCCGCCACCGAGATATCGGCCTGTTCGATCTCGATGCCTGCCGGCGCAGCGAAGGCGCGCACGATGGGCAGCAACGACGCGGTGGCGAGAAACGGTGCCTCGTCGGTCAATGTATAGATGATCTTCGATTTTCCAGCAGCCATGAAGTCCTCGACGTGATTTGTTCGAATGGGACGATTTTCGCCGATCCGGCGAGACCGGCAGTGTTGCCACGATTTGCGACAAGCCCGGACAAGCAATCATCGGGCCGATGCGACAGCGACCGGTTGCCACAGGTCCGCCCGGCCGAGCCGGCGTTCGTTCGACAAGTGCTCGGCGTGCTCAGCTGCCGGTGGCCGCCTGCTTTGCAGCCTTTTCGCTTTCGACCTTCGCAGTCACATCGCGTGCGACCGCGACCGACCCCAGCGCCGCGCCGTCTTCACCGCAGATCAGCGCGAAGCTCATCTCGAGGTACAGCTTCTGCCCGGTCTTGTGCAGCCCTCGCGTCATCGTCGCCCGCCCGTTCAAGCGCGTCTTGCCGGCAGCCATGGCGGCTTCAAAACCGCGCCAGTGCGCCTTGCGCAGGTGCTCAGGGACGATCATGTCGAGGTTCTGCCCGATTGCCTCGTCGCCCGAAAAACCGAAAATCGCCACCGCTGCAGCGTTCCAGCGCTGGATCGAACCGTCCTTGTCGGAGTAAATCACTGCCTCGGCCATCTGATCGAGGATTGCCACGTCGAGTGGGCTCGTCGGATTGGGGTGGTTGCTCATTGCAGTAGCCCGATTGATCTATAAGATGCAAAGTATATGCATGTTAGTGGGCGGGGCGGATTGTTCCGTCCCGCGCGTTGTCGAGGCACCGATGCGATTGTCCGAGTACACCGATTTCACCTTGCGCGTGCTGATGTACTGCGCGGTCAATCGTGATCGCCTGGTCACGATTGCCGAGTTGGCCGATCAGCTCCGGCTGTCGAAAAACCACTTGATGAAAATCGTCAACGACCTGGCTCGGCAAGGGGTCGTCGAGACGGCGCGCGGGCGAGGCGGCGGTTTGAGGTTGCTGCAGGATCCGCAGCAGATCCGGGTCGGCGATGTGGTGCGCCGGTCAGAAACCGATTGCCGGCTGGTCGAATGTTTCGACCGGCTGACCGACTCCTGCACCTTGACTCCGAATTGCCAGCTCAAAGGTGTGCTGGCTGGCGCATTGAAGGCCTTTTTCGATCAGCTCGATGCGGTGTCGATCGCCCAGATCGCGCAGCCGGCATGGCCGACGGCGGCAGCCGGCATCACACGCGAACGGGCGATTGCCGGACCAGTCCGGGCAGTTGTGGCCGGATTGAACGACCACAGCTGAAGAAACGACCCCGTCCGCAAAGGCTTGCAATACCGGCAAGCTCGCGCCAACGCAGCAATCCCCATTCGGAGGCGGCTCGGGGCCCGGGGCCTGGGCGGCTTCAGGACGGCTCGGCGGCCGGGTCGACAAACTGCTCGCGGACCCGCGCCTTGCGCCACGGCAGGCTGATGCCGATCACTCCGGCCAGCCGGGCCAGGCTTTCGTTGTGGCCACAAATCGTCACCTCGACATCGCGCGCCTTGCCGATCTGCACGAAGCGCTGCAAGGCCTGGACGGCAGCCACCCGCGAGTGGTGCGCGTGGTTGAGGTCGACGGTGATGCGTCGGGCGTCGGCGGGAATGCTGGCCGCAAGCCGTTCGGGCAACTGCCGCGCGGCAGCAAAATAAAGCGTTCCCGACACCTGGATCACAAAATGGTCGCGGTTCTTGTCGACGTCGGCATCGAGCCAGCCGCCGTCGGTCACCGCCATGCAGCGCAGCCGCGGCTGGCTGGCCTGCATCAGAAACATCATCGTGCCGATTCCGGCGCCGAGCAGGATGGCCTCGTGGAAACTCATGATCAGCGTCGATGCCGTGGTGATCAGGAACAGCAGCCGCGTTTCCTTGCTGGCGCCGAGCATGCCGCGGATCGCCTGCGGCTTGAGCATGCTGACCGCCGTCGCGACCAGCAGGCCGGCAATCACCGGCTGCGGAATTGCGCGGATCACCTCGGCGCCGAAAAAGATGATCGGCAGCAGCACCAGGCCGGCAACAAACGGCGCCCAGCGCGTTTGCGCGCCACCCATCTCGAGCAGCACCGAACGCGTCAGCGAGGTGCTGGCGGGAAACGACCCGCTGACGCTGCCGATCAGATTGGCCACGCCCTGGCTGCGCAACTCGGGGCTGAGCCAGCGTTGCTCGCCGCGATTGCGCAGCGTCACGATCAGCTCGAGCGAGCCGATGAAGGCGACCGCAAAGCCGGGTACGACCAGTGACTGCACCATCGCCCACGACGGCAGCTTGCTCGCCAGTTCGGGCCAGCCGTCGCTGATGACCGTGCTGTCGCCAAGCTTGATCCATACCGTTGCCAGGCCACCGACATTGAACCAGACCAGCGCGACGCTGAGCAGAAGAAAGAGCAGCGGCACCGGCCAGCTTCGGCACATATTTGCGGCCAAGCGATACCGACAACAGCGCGGCCACAGCCAACCCGATACTCGGCAAGCTGATCGTTGAAGGCTGAACATGTACCAGGCGGCCGATCTCGTCGATCACGTTGCGCACACCGGCGAAGGTGACACCGAGAAACTCGTCGAGTTGCATCAGGCCGATGATCAGCGCGGCGCCCGTCGCGAAGCCCAGCATCACCGATTCGGGAACAAAATCGAAAATCCGTTCGGCCTTGAACGCGACGATCGCCAGCCGCGACAAGCCGGCCAGCGCCGCCAGCGTGGCCATGGCGGTCAGCAGCAATTGCGGCTGCTCGGCCCAAGGCGTCAGGCTGGTCAGAATGACAAGACCGGTGGTGTTGGTCGGACCGACGGTGACATGGGCGCTGCGCCCGAGCATGGCGGCGACGATGCCGGGAACCGCCGCCGTCACCAGCCCGTACATCGGCGGCAAGCCGGACAACATGGCGTAGGCCAGACATTGCGGAATGCCGACCAGCGCCACCAGAATCCCTGCGCTGAGATCGCTGGAAGTCGGTGGCGTGAACTTGATCATCGAAAGCCCGTCGTCATGGAGAGAAACGCCCACCGTCGGCCCGGTTTGCAGCCCGGGTGGCAGCCGCTATTCTCGGTGATCGGTTCGGCAGTGCCGGACTGGCTGCGCTTGTCAGCGGGTCTGCAGCGCCTCGTCGAGCAACTCCACCCAGTGGCGCACCGGCGTCGTGGTGCCGCCTTGCAAGTGGGTGATGCAGCCGATGTTGGCCGAAGCGATGACTGCGGGCTCGATCGGCAGCAGGTTGCCGAGTTTGCGGTCGCGCAGCGCGACCGACAGTTCGGGCTGCAGGACCGAGTAGGTACCTGCCGAGCCGCAACACAGATGCGACTCGACCGCGGCCAGCCGCAGGTCGAAGCCAAGCGATTGCAGCCCGGCCTCGACCAAGCCACGCAGTTGCTGACCGTGTTGCAGTGTGCACGGCGGGTGCCAGGCAATGCGGCCAGCCGGCGCGCGCACCTGATCGAGCAAAGCCGGCACCAGTTGCGGCAACAATTCGCTCAGGTCGCGGGTCAGCTCGCTGATGCGGGCCGCCTTGTCGGCGTAAGCGGGATCGTCGCGAAGAATGTGGCCGTATTCGCGCACGGTGACGCCACAACCCGACGCGTTCATCACGATGGCCTCGATCGAGCCACCATCCAACAGCGGCCACCAGGCGTCGATGTTGGCGCGCATCTCGGCCTTGCCGCCGTCCTGATCGTTGAGGTGAAACTTGACGGCACCGCAGCAGCCGGCCTTGGCCGCCACCACGGTCTCGATTCCGGCCGCGTCGAGCACACGTGCGGTGGCTGAATTGATATTCGGCGCCATCGACGGCTGCACGCAGCCGGCCAGCATCAACACCTTGCGCGGATGGTGGCGCGTTGGCCAAATGCCCGCCGGGCGAGCATGTGGCACCTTGGCCTTCAACGCGGCAGGCAGCAGACCGCGCACCGATTGGCCCAGCTTCATCGCCGGCCCGAACAGTGGCGACGGCAGCGCTTCCTTCAACGTCCAGCGAATGGCCTGTTCGGCAGCCGGACGCGGCACTTTCTGATCGACGATCTTGCGGCCGATATCGACCAGGTGGCCATATTGAACGCCGCTCGGGCAGGTCGACTCGCAATTGCGACAGGTCAGGCAGCGATCCAGGTGCAGTTGGGTCGAACGGGTCGGCTGCTGGCCTTCGAGCACCTGCTTGATCAGGTAGATGCGGCCACGCGGGCCGTCGAGTTCATCGCCAAGCAGTTGATAGGTCGGGCAGGTGGCGGTGCAGAACCCGCAATGCACACATTTGCGCAGGATCGCCTCGGCTTCGCGGCCGTCGCTTGTGCCCTGAAATTCGGGCGCCAGATTGGTTTGCATGAACGGGCTCAGTCGGGATAGAGGCGGCCGCGGTGAAAAACCGCGTCCGGATCGAATTCATTCATCAGCGCACGGTGAATCCGCGCCAACGCAGGGCTCAGCGCATCGAAGCGGTTCGGTGTGGCGGTTGTCGGGTTGGCGGCGATGAACAACGTGGCATGGCCACCCGCGGCCTGAGCGGCGGCGCGAACGGCCGGCCCTTCCCCGGTTGCGGCTCGATACCAGCGCAGGCCACCATGCCATTCGATGAGCGGCGCCGAGTCGAGTTTCAGCGCGGGCGCCGATTGGGGCACCGACAGCCGCCACAGGTCACGTTCGCCTCGCTCGACGAACCAGGGCAGCGTCAGCTCGCGAACCGCCTGCCAATCTGCAGCAGCTGCCGAAGGCTCGACAGCCTCGCCGCCCAGCCTGCGGCAGGCCGCTGCGACGGCTGCAGTTGCACCGCGCAGGCGCAGCCACAAGCGCCCGCTGCCGTCGTCATCGGACCAGCGACTGGCGTTGAGCGGCAATGGCTGACCACCCCATTGGTTGAGTCGGCGCAGCGCCTCATCCTGCGTGCAGTCGAAGACCAGCGTCGCCTCGGCGGGCGCCACCGGCAAGACCTTCAGGCTGATTTCGCTGATGACGCCGAGCACCCCCAGCGAGCCGGCCAGCACACGCGACACGTCGTAGCCGGCGACGTTCTTGATCACCTGGCCACCGAAGGTCAAGACCTCGCCCCGGCCGTTGATCAGCCTGGCGCCGAGCACATGGTCGCGCAGCGAGCCGGCACTGGCGCGTGCCGGGCCACTCAGTCCAGCCGCAACCATGCCACCCACGGTGGCTGTCGGGCCGAAATGGGGTGGCTCGAAGGCCAGGCACTGCCCGCATTCGGCCAAAGCCGCTTCCAGTTCGGTCAACAGCGTGCCGGCCGCTGCGGTAATGAACAGTTCGCTTGGCTCGTAGCTGACGATGCCGTTCAATTCTCGGGTCGACAGCGCATCGCCCTGCGGCGGCTCGCCGTAGAAATTCTTGCTGGCACCGCCGCAGATGCACAGGCTTTGTGAATCGGCGGCGGCAGCGCGGATGCGATCAGCGATGCGCTCGACCGCCGGATCATGAAGTGATGTTGTCATCGGTTCAGAAGCGTGGCAGCTCAGGGTGCGCCAGCCGCCCGCCGCGGACCACCTGCTTGCCGTATTCGGCGCAGCGCTGCAATGTCGGAATCACCTTGCCGGGGTTCAGCAGGCCGGCCGGATCGAAAGCGCGCTTGACGCCGAACATCTGTTCGTTCTCGGCCGCGGTGAACTGCACACACATGCTGTTCAGCTTCTCGACCCCGACGCCGTGTTCGCCCGACACCGTGCCGCCCATCGCGACGCTGGTTTCGAGGATATCGGCGCCGAACAACTCGCAGCGGTGCAACTGGTCGGGATCGTTGGCATCGAACAGGATCAAGGGATGCAGGTTGCCGTCGCCGGCATGGAAGACGTTGCAGCAGCGCAGCCCGTATCTGATTTCCATCTGCTGGATCGCGAGCAGGATATCGGCGAGGCGTTTGCGCGGAATGGTCGAATCCAGGCACATGTAGTCCGGGCTGATGCGGCCCGAAGCCGGGAAGGCGTTCTTGCGCCCGCTCCAGAATTTCAGCCGTTCGGTTTCGTCGCGGCTGACGGCGATCGCCGTGGCACCGGCATCGCGCAGCACCGCCGTCATGCGGCCGATCTCTTCTTCGACTTCTTCCGGCGTGCCGTCGGATTCACACAGCAGGATCGCCGCGGCGTCGAGGTCGTAGCCGGCATGGACGAAATCCTCGACCGCGGCGGCCATCGGTTTGTCCAGCATCTCCAGCCCGGCCGGAATGATGCCGGCCGCAATGACCGAGGCGACCGCATCGCCGGCGTTGCGAATATCGTCGAAGCTGGCCATGATGCAACGCGCGAGTTGCGGCTTGGGCAACAGCTTGACGGTGACCTCGATGGTGACGGCCAACATCCCTTCGCTGCCGACGATCAGCGGCAGCAGGTCGAGGCCGGCAGCGTCGAGCGCTCCACTGCCGAACTCGACGGGCTCTCCGTCAGCGGCATAACCGCGCACGCGCAAGACGTTGTGCAAGGTCAGTCCGTATTTGAGGCAGTGCACGCCGCCGGAATTTTCAGCCACGTTGCCGCCGATGGTGCAGGCAATCTGGCTCGACGGGTCGGGCGCGTAGTACAGCTGGTGCGGCGCGGCTGCTTCGCTGATCGCCAGATTGCGCACCCCGCATTGCACGATGGCGGTGCGGCTGAACGGGTCGATCTGGACGATCTTGTTGAATTTGGCCATCGACAAGGTGACCCCATCCGCATCGGGCATCGCGCCACCCGACAAGCCCGTGCCGGCGCCGCGCGTCACCACCGGCACGCCCAGCGAATGACAGGCCTGCAGGATGGCCTGGACCTGCGCCTCGGTCTCCGGCAGCGCCACCGCGAGCGGCCGCTGGCGGTAGGCGGTCAGCCCGTCGCATTCATACGGAACGGTATCTTCGTGTGACGACAGGATGGCATGCCTTGGCAGGATCCTGGCAAGTGCCTCCACCACGTTCGACGCGCTGCGGCGCCGCTCGGTTGCCCCGGTTTGAAATGCTTCGCTGACGGTATTCATGTAGATGCCCTTTCGCGGCGCCCGAACGGGTCGCCGCTCCGGACTCTATGGCATGACGCCGAAACCTGCGACGAGGCGGGTTGGCGCCTGCGGTAGCTGAGCGCGCGCCACAGGCGGATCGGCCGCCTACGGCTTGGTCTATTTGTCGGCTGCGGCCCCTGCCTTCGCCTTCCTTGCGGGTTTTTTGGCCGTGCCGGTCTTGCCTTTCTGGGTTGGTGGTGGCGCTGTTTCCGGTTTGACAACCCGTTTGACAACCCGTTTGACGGGCGTCTTCGAGGCCGACGGCTCGCCGCCCGCCGAGCCGGGCTTCGGCGCAGCCGACTTGTCGGCTCTACGCGGCCGATCACCGCGCCCGGGTCGTCCGGGCTGGATCCTGCGGGCCAGATCGCCCAGTCGATCGGCGGTCAACGACAGTTCCGCAACCCCCGACGGGCCGAAGGTCAGGGCGTCACACAGCCTGGACAACACATCCAGATGGGTGACGATCGAATCGATCTCCGACGGCTTGACGATGACATTGCTGGTCGCGTCGGCATAGGCCTGGATGATGGTCTCGAAAATCTGTCGGCCGGTATCGTCCTGGCGCCCGAGGCTACCCTTGATCAGATGTTCGACAAGCAGCGATTCGGCCGGAATCACCGCCGCCCACGGCCCCTTGTCTTCACTGAAGACCAGGTCGGCGGTTTGTCGGCACTGCTCGGCCAGGCCAATCGCCGAATCCTTGCTGGCCGGGCTGGCCCACGATGTGAGCGAATCGAGCGCCAGCCGATTCAAGGCCAGGTAGGGAACAAAATGGCTGCTGCCCGGAACGCCTTCGGCGCTGCGATAGGCCGCGATCGATTGCCCCAGGGCGTGCGCCATGTCGGCGCGAGTGGTATCGGCCGCTGCATCACCGAGCCTGCCGTTCAACAACAGGCGGGCATACACACTGGCTTTGCGCTTCCACGCACTGCCACGCAAGGCACAACGCATCGCGTTGACCGGCGCGGCGGCGCTGGCATCCGCCGTCGCATCGGCGCCGGCGCCGATCAACGCATCCAGGCCGTCGAGTCGCTCCAGTGCCAGTTCGATCAAGCCGATTGCTTCGGCAACCGATGCACGGTCACCGTCACCAATCAGGATCTCAGCCTCGGCACGCCGCTCGCCGAGCCGCGCCTCGACATTGGCCAGGCGCTCGATGTCACGGATCGGCACCACGCCTTGGGCATCTTCGGCGCGGATGGCGGCGATGAATTGCTCGCGCGCGCGTTCGAACTGGTTCAACTCGTACCAGGTCGTGCCGAGCGCCGAATGCAGTTGGGGCAGGCCAGCCCAGCCAGGCGGGCAGCGGTGCTCGACCAGGTGGCCCACTGCGTCGGCGCGCGAGCGAAGTTCGCGCTCGCTCATCGAGCCCCGTCGCCTGGCCAAATCGGCACGAGCGCCGGCCAGGTCGTCCAGCAATTCGTCGGGCGACACATAAAGCGATCTGCTTTGACCGGTCGATGCGCCCAGCGCGCGCGGTTCAGCGACCCAGCCCGGGTCGCCATAGGCCTGGAACGCGCCCCAGGTGATGTCGGTCGGGCTGGCTTCCCAGGTGGCGCAGCGCGCGGCAAACACAGCGTCGCCGAACGGTTTCCGGCGCAGCAACAACTGCTCGTAGAAGACCTGACCGAATCGTTTGGCCGACTCGTCATTGACGGCCCAGCCCGCCACCAGCACGCAGCGCACACCGATCTGGATCAACTCGGTGGCAACGCTGGCGGCCAGCTTGTTGCCGTTGCGGCCACCATCGATCTGACCCAGGTGACAGCAGTTCAGCACCACCAGGTCGGGAACGATTTCCATTGCGGCAATTTCGGCCGCGGTGATCAGCAGGCCGCCCGACAGCAACACGCCACTGCGATTGCGGCCGTCGATGTGGCGCAGGTCGAAACCGCCATGCGCCGAGATGTGCAGGATTCGCCACGGCTGGTGGTACAGCATCGACAACACGTCACTGGCCTGACGCTGCTCGCCGATCACCGACGCCACGCTGTAACCCATGCTGGCCAGAATGCCAGCAATCGCCACCGCCTCGGCCTGCGCACCCGGCAGCGAGGGCGGATCCTGTGCGGTTGTGACGGTGACCGAGGTGGCACCGCCGGTGCCTGGGGCAGTGGCCGTGACGGTTGGAAAGGCCGCGCCAAAACCGCTCACCGACGGATTGCCGATGACCAGCGCGGTGCGCCCGAGCGTCTGCCGAACCTGGCTGCGAAACCGCGACGATGCCAGTTGGCGCACCACCGCTGCGCGCAGTGACAGCGGGCGGCGGTCATCGAGCAGGCCGGATGAGTGGTCGCGCTGCGCGGGGTCGTCGGCCAGCATCAGCTCCCACGGCAGATTGGCGGTTTGCGCATCGACCACCAGCACCACGCGATCGAGTTGGCGCGCAGCATCCTTGAAGTCATGCGGCACCATCAACTGGAACAGCATGCGACCGAAGTCCTCGTTCCAGACCGGCTCGCGGATCTGCTGCGCCACCAGTGCCTCGATCAGGCCGGGTTGGCGTTGCTGCATCACCGATTCGGCGCGGGCGCGTTGCCCGACGTAGAGGAAACGAAGGCGATCGGCCACCCGCACCACGTTGCGCTCGCTGCGAACGCTGTTTCGTGACGCAGCGTCACTTGCGATGGCTGGTGTGCAATCGACATCGGGGCTGTCGGCGTCGGTGATCAGCAGTCGCGGCCAGTAGCTCGAATTGCGGTCGTCGAACAGCCGCTGGCGGGCGCCATCGCCGCGCACCAGTTCGCCACGCGCGAGCAGCGTGGCCCCTTGCTGCTCGGCTTTTGCCACCAGCTGCGGGGTCAGCTGGCGCAGCGCGTAGACCGCGGTGATCGCGGTGTCGAGGTACAGCTCGACGATATCGAGGCGGGCAATCCGGATATTCAGCCGTGTCGTCTCGAAGAAGCGCGCATTGGCCTGCATCACGCCGTTGACCAGCGATTCGACCGATGCCGCAATCGTCAGGTTGGCCGACGAATTGAAACCCAGCAACAAGGTGGCCAGCGGTATCTCCCGGTCGGCCTGGCCCAGCACATCGACCACCTGCAGCAGATAACGCAGCGCGCCGGTACGAACCGCGCTGGTCAGGTCGGTCGGGCTGAGCGAGCCTTCGTAGCGGCCGAGGCCGGTCACCACCGCGCCAGTCAGGCTGCCGCGCTCGCGTTCGAACTCGTTGGGGATGCGCAGCACCACCGTGGCGGTTCCGCTGGCGCCGGCATAAAGGCCGAGCAAATGGCGTTCGCTCAGATCGCCCTCGAGCAATTCGCGGTCGATCAGCGATTCGGCACCGGCAATCGAATCCTGTTCGTAGTGGCCGACCATGATCGGCTTGCTGATGAAGCGCAGGTCCATCGCCCTGACCGACACCTCGAGCCGCCGTCGCGGCCGTGGCGGTACCCGGTTGCGCAGCGAACTGCCCATCATCGCGCGTTGCAGGGCGTCGGGATCGGCAACTGTCGGCGGGCCGGCGTCGTAGCTGATCGGCCGCGGCTGTTCGATCGCCCGCGATGCCGGCGGCTGCATGCTCAGCAAGGCGGTCGCACCCGAGGTCAGCAATTCGGTCAGTGCCGGGAAATGTTCAACCGTCGACAGCAGGTCGCCGTGCTGGACCGGCTGGTAGTAGAAGCTGCCGATGCCGCCGATGCGGCCGGAGTCCCAGGTGACCGTGCCGTCGCCACGCGTGGTGCCGATCAGCTTGAGTTGCACGCGGCCCTTGCCATCGACCTGCTCGCGCACACCACACGGCGTGTTGGCCGCCACGCCGAAGACATACACCGCGACTTTCTCGTAGGCGGCGGGCAGTGCCGGTGTACCCTGGCCGTCGGCAGTCCACAACCAGCTTGCTTCATCGAGGGCGGTTTGCGTCGGTGTGGCGGCGCGCTGGTTGCCGAACCAGAAATCGACCACCTTGGTCTTCAGGTCGAGCCAGGTCTCGGCACGTTGATACGGATAGATGCCGCCGCCGTCTTCCTGGCCCTGAAAGGTATCGGTGAATCCGGGCTTGGGCAACAGCTGCATGGCGCCGCGGAAATCCGCCACCATGTCGAGCACCTGCTGCATGTCGTGCTTCAGGTCGAGCCGCACCAGCGTTCGCAGCATGTCGCTCTTGCCGATCAGGTTGGCAACCATCGAATGCGCCCCCTGATTCGGCGTGCCGAGCATCACCAGCCGCGCACCGTCACGTGCCATCAGCGCATCCATCACGCTGCGGCGTTTATGGATGCAGGCACGCACGACCAGCCCGCCCATGCTGTGGGCCAGGATCCGGATCGGCGCCTCGCTGTCCTTCATCAACTGGGCCAGAAAAGCGCCGAGGCGCTCGGCCAATACATCGATCGGCTGCCGCCAGTCGTAGGCGAATCGCTCGACGCGGTGGCTGCTCGACAGGTGCGCGCAGAGCTTGCCGTAGAACATGGCGAACAGCTCTTCGGCCTCGACGCCTGGCTGGCCCCAGCCGATCTTGTCGAGGCCACCGGTGGCGATATCCGGCGGATCGAACCAGACTCGATCGTCGCTGCCGACCCGCAGGTGCGAACCCATCACGCCAGGCAACACCACAACGATCGGCCGTTTCGGGTCGCCACCATCGCGGCTGCGCTCGGCGCTGGCCAACGCGGCGTCGTATTCGTCGGCGCTCGGCAAGGCGCGGAAACTGCTCAGTTGCAACGGGTCGGCCGCGATGAACCAGTCGCGCAGCGCCGAGCGGGTTTCGAGGTTGGTGAAATAGCGGAAATGCGAAACATCGGCGCCGCGATCGAACAGCACCCGGGAGGCGGCTTTCGGCGCGATGCCGGCGAGCATGGACGGGGTATCGACAACCAGGTCGTTGTCCTGCTGGTCGAACAACACGAAGTCGGTCAGCAGCACGCCCAGGCGTTTCAACAGATTGCCGCCCTGGATATCGCCGGCAATCACCGACATCGCCAACCCCGGGCGCACCGGTGCGTCGCGCAACAGGGCGGCGATCGGGCTGTCGGGCAGCATCGCCTCGATTCCGGGCACCAGATGGGCATTGGTGCGGTTTTTTGCAATCTCGATGACAACCCGCTTGAACGCCGAATAGATCGGGCTGCCGAAGAAGAATGGCACGGCGCCGATCAGGGTCAGCATGCCCGACAGGAAGACGTCGAAATTGCCGCTGGCCAGCAGCGTGCCGTTGGCCGGACCGGCCGTTCGTACGTAGCGGCGGATCACGATGGCGCGTTCGCGCAGCAGGCGGGCCAGTGTTCTCAGCTGCCCGCGTTGTTCACTGTGGGCGTCCTCGAGTTCGGCACGCACGCGCGCCGACTCCTGCGGATCGGGATCGCCCGTGCCGGTGAACGCGTAACGGTACAACTCGATCAGCGAATCGAAATCGCCCAGGCACAGCAGATCGGCCACCAGCCCGCCGCGCGAGTGGGACGCCAGGCAGACATTCGCACCACGCGGCAAGGCGCTGACCAGCTGGATGGCGTTCTCGATCGGGCTTTCCGACAAGGTGCGGTGCTCGAAGCCGAAAATGCCACCTGGGAAACGTCCTTCGAGCGCGGCCCACAGGTCACGGTCGCCGATTCGCAATTCGCCAAAGCTGCCGAGCGTGCTCGACCCGGTGCCGTGAACGAATACCAGCATCGGATGCCGCTCCGGATCGCGCTGCGGGGTGTCTTTGGCATCGACCAGCTCGACCGCCAGCAGATCGCTCTCCTGGCCGCTGGAGCCAACCCAGCGATACAGGCCCGGTCCGTGCGCCAACTGGTTTTCGATCGCACGCATCAGCACCTTGGTGCCGAGCCAGCTGACGCCGAGTTCGGCCTTGTTCTGCAGCTGGCCGAGTGCCGCATCGATGATGGCGTCGCGCCCGCTCACCACCAGGGTGAATACCTTGCTGATCAGGCCGCCCAGCGCATCGCCAAGGCCACGGCCGGCGGCTGCCCCTTCGACGCGCAGTTTTTCGAGCAGGATGGTGTCGCCATCGAGCATCTCCGGATGGGTCTGCGCCAGGGTTTCGCGCAGCCGCTCGGCGCTGGTGATCAGCGTGCTGCCATCGGCCAGTTCGAGCACGATGATCTCGCCGTCCTGCGCAACCAGTTTGCGCTCGGCTGCGCCAGCGGTGCTGCTGCGCGCTGCCGGGCCGACATCGATCGAACGCAGCGCTTTCAGGTAACCCGACGGCAGGAAGATGTCGTCGCCACCGGCGGCCGAGCGGGTCGCGCTGATCAACAGCCCGGGCAGGGCGGGCTCGGCCTCGCGCCCGATCAGTGTCAGTTCCACGGCGTTCGGGGCTTGCGGCGCGTTCGGGTCGTCGGGCATCGATGTCTCCTGTTGGCTGCTTGTCTGACGATCGGGCCGGAGCCGGGCTCAGACCGAAAACGGTTTCTGTTTCAGGAATGCCGCCGCCTTGCCGAGCGCAAACAGATTGGGTGATTGGCTGGCTGGCAATGCGGCCTTGATGAACGCGTGAAAGCGCTTGTGATCGCCGTCGAAGGCGCCACGATTCCAGACCTTCAGCAATTGCTCGGTGAAGGCGCCATTGAAATCGCCGTCCATCGAGGTCTGGTTATCCTGGCAGCCCGAAATCAGCACCACCGACGGCTTGAACTTGCCAACCACCTTGCTGGCCTGGCCGGCTGCACCAATCAGCGCCAGCGCCGCGTCGGGATCGACGTAGGTTTTGCCGGCCTGCGCGGCGACCGTTCGCTGCAGGGCGTCGTAGAAGGTCTGATGCTCGTCGTAGACGCGCCTGGCAACCGCTGGCGGCATCGCCTTCGACCGCATGCCTGGCGGTGCGGGAGCCAGGATGTCGCGCGTCACGCTGCCGCTGTGACAACTGTCGGACAAGACGAGGATGCGGCAATCCGCTGCAAACCGGCTCAGTTCGAAGTACAGCTCGTCGTCGAGCAACTGGCCGTCGAACAGGCACCAGGTTTCGTCCTGGCCATCGGCTTCGTCACCGTCGATGTCACGCACCTGGCCGCCGTGGCCCGAGTAGGTCATGACGAACAGATCGCCTGGCTTGAGCGCGCGAGCCGCCCGGCGGATTGCCGCCAGGACGTTGCTGCGGGTGGCGCGTCTGGTCAGCAGCAGGCTCGCCTTCATTTTCTGGCTGCGCGCGATCGCCCGCCATGTCGTTGGCATCGAACTCGCAGGCGGCCAAGGGGCCGGCCCAGCCGCTGTAGGCGGCGGGGTCGACGCTGTTCAGGCCGATGTGCAACGACAAGCCCTTGCGATCGGCGCTGCTGGCTGCGGTTTTGCTGGTCATGGATTCGTCTCCCAGGCTGGGGCACGGCTTGTCTGCTCACCGTGCCCGATGATGACCAAACTTTCCGCTCCGGGGAAGGGCCGGGCGTGCCCGGTTGTCGGCTGCTCGGCGTGACGCTGGACCGGGCTCGCGACACGCTTGCGTCGGCACTCACGCGCTTCACCTCGGCCCGGACGGCGGCGGTGGGGCAACTCGGCTGTAGCAATCGAAATACAGCACCGCCGACGGTGGCCCGGATCCCCGCGTGTTGCGTGCCTGCACCGACCAGCGATAACGTCCGTCGTCCAGGGCAGTGTTGATGCGCGAGTTGGCAGTGGACGGGGTTGCCACCGTCGTCCATGGCTGGCGTTGCGCAGCGATCTTTTGCAGCGTCACCAAATAGTCGCGTGCACCGTCGACACTGCCCCACGACAGCGTGATGTCACGTCCTCGGCAGGAAAGCACTGGCGGACTGTTCGGGTCGCCCGGTCCGCGCGCAGTCGGCGCGGCCAGGGCAGGGCTGACCGGCCCCGGTCGGGTCGAGTCGGACTCGTCGCGTGATGGCTTGTCCTTGTCGCGGCCTGACAACAGCGCCGCTGCGGCGGCGATCGCCACGCCGACTGCCACCGCGCCGGCCACTGACGATCCGCCGCTGCTGTCGGCGCGCGGCTGGCGCAGGATCTGGTCGACGTTGTCGACCCAGCGCTGCGTGTTGCGCAGTTCGGCCTGGCTGGCCTGTGCGGGTGGTGAAGCGCGCTCGTGTGCCGTCAAGGTGCTGCCGGGGCCGAGCGAGATGCGTGCCCACGTGCCTCGGGTCGAATCGACGAAGACGTTGCCTTCGTGGACCGTCACGCTCATCGCGCCATCGGGCTGCGCGCGCACGGCGAACGCCGTTCCGTTGGCAGCCGCCCGGACGAAACTGGATTCGATGCTGAAGACACCCTTGATCCGCGCAAAGAATTCGCCCACCGCCTCGCTCAGCGACCCGATGCGGCCGTGGCTGTCGGGGCGCATATAGAGCACGCTTCCGTTCGGGAAACGGACCATCGCGTCGGCGCGCCCGCCGGTTTCAATGGTGTCGCCACGCGCCAGCGCGATGCCGCTGCGGGCCTCGATGGCCCGGCCGTCGCGCCAGATTCGGACCAGTCCGGGTTCGCCATCGGCGGCCGCTCGCACGCCGTCGACGACGATGCCGACCAAGGTGATCGATGGCGACGAGCGCGGTTGTTGCTGCGGGTTGGCGCAACCGGCCAAGGCCAGTGCGATGGCCAGGCAGGCTGCCAGGCAGCGCCGCCACATGTCGGGCCGCAATGTGCTCATGTCGGTTTCCCCTTCAGGATGAATTTGGCAGCCCAGGCGCCCAGCGCCAGCGACGCCCAGCCGTAGGGCAAGCTGATCAATTGGCCTTCGATCCGGTACCACGCCACTGCGCCGGCCCAGAACAATATCGCCGCGGCCAGCAGCGCCAGCAACACTCCGCCGCGCGACCGGCGGTGCAAACCGATCACGATCAATGCACCAGCCAGGCCCAGGCCGATGTTGCCCGCGCCTTGAATCAGCGGGCCTGGCGAACGAATCGCCTGCCGGCGAAACAGGCCGTCGATCTGCGCCGCGATCATTTCAGCGCCCCAGCGTTGGGTGTTGCCTGGCACGTCCAGCCGATCCTCGCCACCGCGCAGCACCCCGACCAGCACCACCCGCCCGGCCAATGCCCGCAGGGCTGCGGGATCACCACGCAAAACCGATTCATAGGCCAGGCTGCGTTGCGGGGGGTCGAGTGCGCGCAGGATCGACGGGTCGATCAGCTGGCTCAACACGCGGTCGCCGGGCTTGATGACCGGGCAGTCGACCTGTGCGCTGCGCACTTTCTCGCTGCTGAAGTACGCCACGCTGACGACCTTGTCTTCCGGCAGCTGCAGCACACCGACGCGTTGTCTGACTTCGTCCAGCAGCTCGATGCGGCCGCCGGCACTGAAGGCGGCGAGCGCCAGCGAAGGCAGCAAGCTGTCGTCGGACACTCTGTGCACCGCCAACGGCAGGCTGCGAGCCAGCCCCATCTTGCGGCCGGCGCAGGTGACGCCGGTCACGGCCTGCTCGTTCAGCGCCTTCATCTGCGGGCTGCTGGCTGTTCGGCCAGCCGTGGCGAAAACAACCGGCAAACGCCCGCGAGCCCGGGCCAGCGCGGCTGCCAGTGCATCGTTGGCCTGGGCATCGCCGGCCTGCACCAGCACCATGTCAAAAGCCAGTGAGCGGGCCTTGGCGGCCAGCACCCGATCGATGAGCGCGGCATGCTCGGCTCGCCAACCGGCGTCGAAGTCGCGGCCCAGCGCTGCTTCGGTTCGCTCGTTGATGACCACCAGCACCACGTTGCCGCTCCATTCGGCAGTCTGGGCCAGACTGGCCAGCCACATGGTGGCGGTGGCCAGCCGGGTATCGATGCCGAAATGATCGAACACCGCCACCCAGCTGGCCGCAAACATCAGCAGTCCGAGCGCCATTCCGCTCAGGCGGGCGCGCCGGCCACGCACGGCATCGACCAGATCGTCCCAGATGCGGCGACTGCGGATTGTCTCGACGACGGTGCGCAAGTCTTCGTCGAAACGGCGGTCGGCCAGTGACAGCGCATTGAGCTTTTTCAAACCCGCCAGGCTGGGGGAAGCTTCGCCGCGCCCCAGCCGGCGCCACCGACAAAAACCGGCAGCACGCGCAGCCGGCCCGCTGCGCGCTGTGTCAAGGCGTGCTCGACTTCGTGACGCACCCAGTCATCACCGCGCAAGCGCTGCTCGATCAAATCGATCCACTGCGGGCCGATCACCACCAGCACCACTTCGGCTTGTGCGAGGTGGTCGTCGATCAGTTGTGCAAAGTCGTCGCCGTAGCCGATGTCCTGGATGTCCATGAACACGTCGTCGGCGTCGAAATAGCCGAGCAGCTCCTTGTACAGAAGCCGCGCGTGAACGCTGCTGTCGTCGCGCCGGTAGCTGATGAAGATGTTCACATCGGCGCTGGCCATTCTCAGGTCAGGTTCGGTTTCCGATCCGCCAGCCTGACAGTCTGTGCCGGCTGTGTCAAATCACCTGCAGTCGGCGCCTCGAGGTGGGTCGAGCCCGCAGACCGGCATCTGTTCGGATGCTGCTCATAGGCTCTTTCCGCCAGCCCGCCACTGCTGCTCGCAACCGACGTATCCTGCCAGCTGAAAAGTTTGGGTGGATGTCCCTTTTTATCGGAGATTGATGATGACGACTGAAAAAGCGATTCTGGCCGGTGGCTGCTTCTGGGGAATGCAGGATCTGATTCGCCGGCAACCGGGTGTGATCTCGACCCGCGTCGGTTATTCGGGCGGTGAGGTGCGCAATGCCACCTACCGTAACCATGGCAATCATGCCGAGGCGATCGAAATCATCTTCGACCCGGAGAAAACCAGTTTTCGCACGATGCTCGAGTTTTTTTTCCAGATTCACGATCCGAGCACGCGCGACCGCCAAGGCAACGACACGGGCGCCAGCTACCGCTCGGCGATTTTCTACACCAGCGACGAACAAAAACGCGTGGCGCAGGACACGATCGCCGATGTCGACGCTTCCGGTCTATGGCCGGGCCGCGTGGTCACCGAACTGGCGCCGGCGGGCGAGTTCTGGCAGGCCGAACCCGAGCACCAGGATTATCTGCAGCGTTATCCGAATGGATATACCTGTCACCGGATCCGGCCCGGCTGGAAATTGCCGACGCGGCAGAAGGCGGCCTGAATCTGACGTGTGCGGGTGTCTTCCCGGCGGCCGTGACGGAGCACGACGCGCTGCCGGCAGAGTCTTGCCGAGCTGGGTGAACGCGCTGCCGGGCACGCTTCCGACAACAACACTGCGGCCGTTGCCGCCAATGTCTTGCGGAGCTGGGTCGACGATGGGTTGCTGAAAAACCCATCCAACCTCAATAGGTCGCCCGCCCCCCAGTGATGTCGAACACCGCCCCGGTCGAGAACGAGCAATCGTCGCTGGCCAGCCAGGCGGCCATCGCGGCGATTTCCTGCACTTCGACGAAGCGGCCCATCGGGATCTTGCCGAGCATGTAGTCGATGTGGGCCTGCGTCATCTGATCGAACATCGCCGTGCGCGCGACCGCCGGGGTGATCGCGTTGACGAAGATTCCCTTGGTGGCGACCTCCTTGGCCAGCGACTTGGTCAGCGCGATCAGGCCGGCCTTCGATGCGCTGTAGTGCGAGGCGTTCGGGTTGCCCTCCTTGCCCGCCACCGAGGCGATGTTGACGATGCGGCCGCTGCCTTGCGCCAGCATCTGCCGCACGACATGGCGGCAGGTCAGGTAGGGTGCGATCAGGTTGACGTCGATGACCTGGCGCCAGACGTCGGGGTCGAGATCCCAGGTGGTGCCGTTGCCACCGGTGATGCCGGCGTTGTTGACGAGGATGTCGATGCGGCCGTGCACCTTGACCGTTGACGCAGTGGCGGCTGCAACATCGGCATCGTCGGTCAGTTCGACGCGCACGCTGCTGACTTCGCCGAGACCGGCCAGCGCAGGCCGGGCCTCCTCGAGCCTGGCTTCGTCGATGATCCCACAACACCACCTTGGCGCCCGATTGCAGCAGGCGTTCGCTGATCGCGTAGCCGATGCCTTGGGCACCGCCGGTGACCACAGCGACGCGATTTTTCAGGTCGATCTGATTCATTGTTGCAATCCTTTCAGGGCCGCGGGTGTCGACGCGCAGTCGTCGATATATTTGCGAATGATGTCGGCAAAATCGCGCTCGGGCTTCAAGCCGAGGCGCGCGGCACGTTGTCCGGTGGCGCCGCTCGGCCAGTTGGCGACGATGCCGGCAATGCGCTCGTCACGTTCGAATTTGACCCGTGCCCGCACCGCCGGGCCGGCCACCGCCTCGAGCGCATCGAGCATCTGCTGCACCGTCACATTGAGGGCCGGCAGGTTGAGGGCAGTGCGGCCCAGAAAAGCCTCGCGACTGGCCTCGAATACGGCAATCAACCCGTCGACCGTCCCTTGCGGTGACGCTACCGGGTGCGCGACATCGGGTGAAACCGGGCAGATCGAATCGACACCAGCCAGCGGCTCTCGGATGATGCCGCTGAAAAAGGACGATGCCGCGCCGTTCGGCCGCCCAGGCCGCACGGTGACCGTCATCAGCCGCGCCGCGCGGCCATCGATGTAGCCCTTGCGGGTGTAGTCGGCAATCAGGTGCTCGCAAACCAGCTTGTGCATGCCATAGGATGTTTGCGGCGTCGGCAGGGTGTCGTCGGCGACGACGCTTGGCATCGGCACCGCCGGATCAGGCCCGAATACCGCCACCGAGCTTGAAAAGACCAGCCGGGGTGCATGGCCGCTGTGCCGGATCGAATCGAGCAGGGTCCGCGTCGAATCGAGATTGGAGCGCAGGCCGAGGTCGAAATCGAGTTCGCATTCACCCGACACCGCCGATGCGAGATGAAAGATGCCGTCGAAGCGTTGCTGGCCAAGCGATTCGCATTGATCGAGCAGCGCACCGGTTTGTGCCTCGACCTTCGGATCGGCCAGCAGATCGGCTGGAGGTGCCACCTGATCAACCAAAATGAGCTTGTCGACGGTTTGTCCATCGAGGGTGCCGCGTTTCAGCAGCGTACGGGCCAGCCGGGCGCCGACGAAGCCGCCGCCGCCAGTGATCAGCAGTTTCATTGTTTTCTCCGATCGAAAAGTGGATGGGTTGTCGCGGTCATGTTCTGCTGCGGGTGACGCCCGATTTGCGGCGTCGCCGGCTGAGCACGCCGCCTTCTTCCAGTCGGCGCTCGCCGTTGTTCAAATGACCGATCGCGGCCGCTCGCGCGCCCGCCGGATCGTGAGCCGCGATGGCTGCAACGATGGCCATGTGCTCATCGCACACCTGGTTCAAAAAGTCGGCACGCCGCGCTTCGTTGCTCCGGGTAACCCGCATCGCCTCGCGCAGGTATTGCTCCAGAAAGATCAGCAAGCGGGTGAATTGCGGGTTGCCGGTGGCCTCACCGATGGCCCGGTGAAATGCCAGGTCTTCGTCGAGCCCGTCGCGACCGTCTTCGATGGCTGCGTTGATGGCCATCGACGCACGCTTCAGGCCGGTGATCTGGCTGCGGGTGGCCCGCGCAGCCGCCAGCGCGGCGATCTCGCCTTCGAGCACTCTGCGCAACTCGACCACCTGCACCACGGTTGTCATCGAACCCAGCACGGTCGGGCCGAAATCGAGCGGCTGATGAACTGCCGTCGGCGCCACATAGACCCCCGAGCCCTGCCGCGCGAGCAACAGGCCGCGGGCCTTGACCCGATGCACGGCCTCGCGCACCACCGACCTCGATACGCCGTGCGAGGCGGCCAGTTGGGCCTCGGTCGGCAAGCGGTCACCGGGGCTCAACGCACCTTGCTCGATCTGTGCCGTCAGATGCAGCGCCAGCCGATCCGACAGCCGCTCGGGTGCGACGACAAGACCTGCACCGGCCAGCGCTGCAGCAGCCACAGGGGGACGGATCGCGGTAGCCATTTTGATCAGGTTAGCAGACAACTTTATGGTCCGACAACGGGTAAGCCCTGACGAAGAAAGCGGCCAGTCGAGCGTAATGTATTCCTCGGGCACCACGTGTCGGTGATGACCGGCGTCGTCAGCGAACAGCCAGGACAGGACAGCAGATGCGGATCGGTTTTGTGGGTTTGGGTGCAATGGGTGTGCCGATGGCGGTCAACCTCGTCAATGCCGGGCACGAAGTGACCGCCTACGACATTCGCAGCGCGGCCAGCGGGGCGATCATCGATGCGGGCGGCCAATTTGCCGCCAGCGTTGCCGAGGCTGCGCAAGATGCCGAACTGTTCTGGCTGATGGTGGTCTCCGGCGAGCAGGCACAGGCCGTGCTGTTCGACAGCGGTGCGGCCGAGGAACTGCCGCGCGGGGCGATTGTCATCGCCGGTTGTACGCAGGCGCCGGCCATGGCTGCCGAGACCGCGCGGCGGCTGAAGACACTCGGCCTGGAAATGCTCGATGCGCCGGTATCGGGCGGCGCCGCCGGTGCCCGTGCGGCCGCGTTGACGGTGATGTGCTCCGGTGACGCCGCGGCGCAAGCCAAGGCGCAGCCGGCATTCGAGGCCGTCGGCAAACGGATCTTCGATGTCGGCGCCGACGCCGGAATGGGATCCACCGCCAAGATGATCAACCAGCTGCTGTGTGGCGTGCACATTGCCGCCGCTGCCGAAGCGATGAGCGTGGCCGAACGCGCCGGGGTCTCGCTGCAGACGATGCACGAGATCATTTCGGTTTCGGCCGGCAACAGCTGGATGTGGGGCGACCGCGGCCCGCGAATGATGAGCGACGATCCGCCGGTCACCAGCGCGGTCGACATCTTCGTCAAGGACCTCGGCATCGTGCTCGACCAGGGCAAGGCGATGCGCCAGGGCTTGCCGTTGTCGTCGGCGGCGATGCAGATGTTTCTGGCCGCATCCGGCCTTGGCCATGGTCTGGCCGACGACAGCCAGGTGATCCGCGCCTACCGCGCGCTGAACGGAGCGACCAAGCGATGAGCGCCGAACAAAAGCCGACGATCGGCTTCATCGGCGTCGGCCTGATGGGCCACGGCATGGCCAAGAACATCGTCACCAAGGGCTGGCCACTGGTGGTGATGGGTCATCGCAACCGCGAACCGGTCGACAACCTGGTATCGCTCGGCGCGCGTGAGGCCGCCACCGCGCGAGAACTGGCAGCGCAATGCGACATCGTGCACCTGTGTGTGACCGGTTCGGCCCAGGTCGAGGCGCTGATGCGGGGCCCGGATGGCATCTTGGCCTGTGGCAAGAAGGGGCTGATCATTGTCGATTGCTCGACCTCCAACCCGGTATCGACCTTGGCGCTGGCCGACGAAGCTGCAGCCCAAGGGATGCAGCTGGTCGACGCGCCGTTGTCGCGAACGCCCAAAGAGGCCGAGGCCGGGACGCTCGACACGATGGTGGGTGCCGATCCGCAGACATTCGCGCGCATCGAGCCGGTGCTGCGTTGCTGGGCTGGCAATGTGGTGCATCTCGGCCCGCTCGGGTTGGGCCACAAGATGAAGCTGGTCAACAATTTCATCGGCATGGGTTATGCCGCCCTGTATTCGGAGGCGCTGGCGATTGCACGCAAGGCGGGGCTGACGATCGAGCAGTTTCACTCGGTGATCGGATCCGGTCGCATGCGCAACGGCTTCTACGACACCTTCATGAAATGGTCACTCGAAGGTGATCCGGATGCCCATCGTTTTTCGATCAGCAATGCACACAAGGACATGCGCTACCTGAATGCGATGGCGATCGAGGTCGGCGCCGTGAACCCCTTGCAGTCGCAGGTCAAGAACACCTTTGCCGCCATGGAGGCGGCCGGCCAGGGCGAGCGCCATGTGCCGATGCTGGCCGATTTCATCGCCGCGATCAACGCCTTGCCGCCGGCCGGGGGCTGACGGGTCGTCGCGCGGTTGCTGGGCAGGACGGTGCCTTGAGAATCGCGCCTGAAGGCACTCCCACAGAAGGCCATCCGCCCGCTCGGCTCGTAATCTGCGGGAGCGCCTTCAGGCGCGAATTTTTCCTGCCTCAATGGCCGGAGCCGGCCCCGGCAACGGCTTGGCGGGCAAGCCCACCGATGGCAGCTTGCGCCGCGATCCGAGCACTTCGGCGATATCTTCGGCCGCGCTGTCGATCAGTTCGAGGCAGGCTTTCTCGGCGCGTGCGGGCTCGCTCGCGATCACCGCGTCGAGAATGGCCCGGTGCAAATGCAGCGAATTGGCTGCGCCGTTCGGCCGCGAGGTCGAGATCTCGAAACTGGTGCGCAGCAAGGCGCTCAGTGCCTTGCTCATCAGCACCAGCATGCGGTTGTGGCTGGCGCGCAGCAGGGTCTGGTGGAAACAGAAGATCGGGCGTGACGTAGTCGCCACCTGCTTCAATCGCATTTTTCATGCGGCGAAGGCGGATTCGAGTTCGTCGATGTCGACCGGGCTGGCCCGCTCGGCGGCCAGGCGAACGGCAGCCGGCTCGACCACCCGACGCAACTCCTGCAGGTCGCGCAGAAAGTCCCGCGTCAGGCCGACCCGGGTCTGCCAGGCGACCACTTGCGGGTCAAACCAGTTCCATTGCGATTCGGGTAACACCCGGGTGCCGAGTTTCGGGCCGGTGACCAGCAACCCCTTGGCGACCAGCGATTTGACTGCCTCGCGAACCACCGTGCGGCTGACCCCGAACTCGGTACAGAGCAGCGGCTCGGGCGGCAGCGAACTGCCGACGGCGTGTTGTCCTGCGACCACCGCTTCACCGAGGCGATCGAGGGTCTGGGCCAGCACAGTGCGCATCGCCGGGGCCGATGCGCCCGTGTCAGTCACGCACGAACAAGGTCACCAACGGCTCCGACCCGACCTGCCGGCTCCAGTGGCCGTGGATGCTGGCGTCGAAGTCGGCGCCGTCGGGCAAGCTGTCGGCCGAATAGAAATGCTGGCCCGCGCCGAAGACCCGGCTGCTGCCGTCCTGCAAGCCGATCTCCATTTGACCTTCGAGAATGAAGACCCACTGCGGGATGACGGTGCAGTGGAACTCGCTGCGAAAACCGACCGGGCTGTGGCGCAACTGGTAACCGCCACTGGCCATCAACGGCGACAACATGGCCTGCGGCTTGCCTTCGCTCAAGGTGATGGCTTCTTCGCGAAACCGCGCGCGGCCATCGGAATCGGTCAACAGGATGACCTTGCTGAAGGTGCTCATCGTCATCCTCGTCACGTCGTCGGTTGGCACTCGGGCACCGGCGTCAACAGCGGCTTGCCTGCGAAGTGCGCGTCGAGGTTGGCAAACGCCAGATCGGCCATCGCCTGCCGGGTCTGTCCGGTGGCGCTGCCGATGTGCGGCGCCAGCACCACCTGTGGCAGGGCGCGCAGCCGCTCGGGCACCTTCGGCTCGGCCTCGAAGACATCCAGGCCGGCGCCGCCGATCACGCCACGCTCCAAGGCATCGATCAAGGCCGCTTCGTCGACAACCGAGCCTCGCGCCACGTTGACCAGGATGCCCTTTGCTGCCGAGCGCGGCCAGAACCTCGGCATTGATCATCTTGCGCGTGCCGGCGCCGCCGGGTGTGATCAGCACCAGAAAATCGCTTTCACGGGCCAGGCTGACGGCGTCGGCATGGAACGCGTACGGCAACTGCGGCCGCTGCGATCGCGCGGTGTAGGCGATGCTCATGCCGAAGGCCAGCGCGCGGTGCGCGATGGCCTGGCCGATCCGGCCCATGCCGACCAGCCCGAGCCGGGCCCCCGACATCTTGCGTGCCAACGGCATCGGCCCTTTGGCTTCCCACTCGCCGCTTCGCACATGACGATCGGCGGCCGGCAACTGGCGTGCTGCGCTGAGCATCAGGCCGATCGCGAGATCGGCCACGTCGTCGTTCAACACGTCGGGAGTGTGCGTCACCATCACGCCACGCGCCTTGGCCGCTGCCACGTCGACACCGTCATAACCGACACCCATCACCGAGATGAGCTGCAGCGCCGGCAGCGAGTCGATCAGCGCCGCGTCGACCTTCGATTCGCCACTCGCAGCAATCGCCCGAATATGCGGCGCCAGCTTGGCAAGTGCCGCCGGATCGGTCTGGTGAAGCCGGTCGAGTACGTCGTAACGCTGGTCCAGCAGGCTCTGGTACAGCGGCGACAGCTTGGTCGCGGTGAGCACGCGCTCGCGGTTGGTGTCCGTCATGGATTCTCCAGATGAGTGTTGGGTTGCAAGAGCCGCGGCGCCGGGATCAGGGCTAACACCGTTGGCTGGTCAATCGTCATACCATAGTATCGTGGCAAACCTGATGTGGTCACCGGGAAAGCCAGCACACCATGAGCGACATGCCGAAAAAGAAACCCGGGGATCTGCGCAGCCAGCAGTGGTTCGGGCGCCAGGACCGCGACGGCTTCGCCTATCGAAGCTGGGTCAAGGGCAAGGGGGTGCCGCACGATCAGTTCGATGGCCGTCCGGTGATCGGCATCTGCAATACCTTCAGCGAATTGACGCCTTGCAATTCGCATTTCCGCACCTTGGCCGAGCAGGTCAAGATCGGTGTCTACGAAGCCGGCGGGTTTCCGCTCGAGTTTCCGGTCATGTCGCTCGGCGAAACGCTGTTGCGGCCGACCGCGATGCTGTATCGCAACCTGGCCAGCATGGATGTCGAGGAGAGCATTCGTGGCAACCCGATCGACGGCGTGGTGCTGCTGATGGGCTGCGACAAGACCACCCCCAGCCTGCTGATGGGCGCCTCCAGTGTCGACCTGCCGACCATCGGCGTCAGCGGCGGGCCGATGCTCAACGGCAAGTGGCGTGGCCAGGAACTGGGTTCCGGCACAGGTGTCTGGAGCATGAGCGAGCAGGTGCGCGCCGGTACCTTGAAGCTGGCCGATTTCTTCGGTGCCGAAAGCTGCATGCACCGCAGCCACGGTCACTGCATGACGATGGGTACGGCCAGCACGATGGCCTCGATGGTCGAGGCCCTGGGTATCGGCCTGCCGGGCAATGCCGCGTACCCGGCGGTCGACGGACGCCGCAACGTGCTGGCGCGCGATGCCGGGCGGCGCATCGTCGGCATGGTTCACGAAGACCTGAAGATCTCGAAGATCCTGACCCGCGAGGCGTTCGAGAACGCCATCCGCACGCTGGCCGCGATCGGCGGCAGCACCAATGCGGTGATCCACCTGATCGCGATTGCCGGGCGGCTGGGTGTGCCGCTGACCATCGACGACTTCGACCGCCTGGGCAGCGAGATGCCGTGCCTGGTCAACCTGCAACCGTCGGGCCAGTATCTGATGGAAGACTTCTGCTACGCCGGCGCGCTGCCGGCGGTGATGAAGCAGATTGCCGACGTGTTGCATACCGGCGCCATCACCGCCAACGGCCTCACCATCGGCGAGAACATCGCCGATGCCGAAGTCTTCAACGCCGACGTGATCCGGCCGCGCGACAAGCCATTCAAGGACAAGGCCGGCATTGCGGTGCTTGCGCGGCAACCTGGCGCCTCGCGGTGCGGTCATCAAGCCGAGCGCGGCGACACCGGCCCTGCTGACCCATACCGGGCGTGCCGTGGTTTTCGAAGACAGCGATGATTTCCACCGTCGCATCGACGACGATGCACTCGATGTCGACGAGAGTTGCATTCTGGTGCTGAAAAACTGCGGGCCGAAAGGGTATCCCGGCATGGCCGAGGTCGGCAACATGCCGCTGCCGCCGAAGGTGCTGAAAAAAGGCATCACCGACATGGTTCGCATCAGCGATGCCCGCATGAGCGGTACGGCCTACGGCACGGTGGTGCTTCACACCACGCCGGAAGCCGCTGCGGGCGGTCCGCTGGCGGTGGTCCGCAATGGCGACCTGATCACGCTCGATGTGCCCAAGCGCAGCCTGCACCTGCATGTCGACGATGCCGAACTGGCGCGTCGCCTGGTCGATTGGAAGCCGCCCGAGCCGCCGTTGACCAGCGGCTACTGGAAGCTGTACATCGACCATGTGCTGCAGGCCGACGAAGGCGCCGACCTCGATTTCCTGCGCGGTCAGCGTGGCAGTTTTGTTCCGAAGGACAACCATTGACGATCGGCTGTCCCCGGGCGCTCTTTTTTTGACATCGGCATCAACTGAACCCACTCCGACATGACTGAAAAACGTATTGCATTGGTGACCGGTGCAGGCTCCGGAATTGGCAAGGGCTGCGCCACCGCGCTGCTGAAAGATGGCTGGCAGGTGGTGTTTGTCGGCCGCCGCGCCGAGACGCTCGAGGCGGCCATTGGCGGCCACGAGGGCGGCGTGGCGATGGCGGCCGATGTGTCCGACCCCGCTGCGGTGACGACGCTGTTCGACTCGGTTCGCGATCGATTCGGCCGTCTCGATCTGCTGTTCAACAACGCGGGTATTTCGTTGCCGAGCAAATCGCCCGACGAAGTGACCACCGAAGAATGGCAATCGGCGGTCGGCGTCAACCTGAATGGCGCGTTTTATTGCTTGTCGAACGCATTTCGTCTGATGCGGGCGCAATCGCCGATGGGTGGGCGCATCATCAACAACGGCTCGATCTCGGCGCATGCGCCACGCCCCGGCTCGATCGCCTACACCGCCACCAAACACGCCATCAGCGGCCTGACGCGAACGGCCTCGCTCGACGGCCGGCGCTACGACATCGCGGTGGGTCAGATCGACATCGGCAATGTCGCCAGCGACATGACCGAGCGCATGGCCAAGGGTGTGCCGCAGGCCGATGGCAGCATCAAGCCCGAAGACCGGATGGACATGAGCGCGGTGGTCGACACCTTCATCACGATGTCGCGCCTGCCGCTCAGTGCCAATATCCTGTTCACCACGGTGATGGCGACCAAGATGCCGTTCGTGGGCCGCGGCTGAAAACACGGCGCAAGCTTCTCAGCCATACGCAACGTCGCGGTATGAAGATTACCGGCGCCCGTGTCATCGTCTGCTGTCCGGGGCGTAATTTCGTCACGCTGAAGATCGAGACCGACCAGGGGCTGGTCGGCATTGGCGATGGCTCGCTGAACGGCCGCGAACTCGCGGTGGCGGCCTACCTCGAAGAGCACCTGATTCCGTTGCTGATCGGACGCGACCCGCAGCGCATCGAGGACACCTGGCAATACCTGTACCGCGGCGCCTACTGGCGGCGCGGGCCGGTGACGATGAGCGCCATCGCCGCCGTCGATACGGCGTTGTGGGACATCAAGGCGAAGGCAGCCGGCATGCCGCTGTACCAGCTGCTCGGTGGCGCCAGCCGCGAGCGGGTGCTGGTCTATGCACATGCCAACGGCCGCGACATTTCTGAAACAGTCGACGAGGTGCACCGCCATGCCGAACTCGGCTACCGCGCAATCCGTGCGCAGAGTGGTGTGCCGGGGCTGAACAAGGTCTACGGCGTCAGCACCGATGGCAAGCCCTACGAACCGGCTTCGCAGGGCCTGCCGAGCGAGCAGGACTGGGATACCGCCAAATACCTGCGCCACACGCCCGAGTTGTTCGACGCGGTCCGGTCGGCGATCGGTTGGGACCATCATCTGCTGCATGACGTGCACCATCGGCTGACGCCGATCGAGGCCGGCCGGCTGGGCAAGGATCTGGAGCCGTTCCGCCTGTTCTGGATGGAAGACGCCACGCCGGCCGAAAACCAGGATGCCTTTCGCCTGATCCGCCAGCACACCACCACGCCACTGGCCGTCGGCGAGATCTTCAACACGATCTGGGATTGCAAGGCGCTGATCGAGAACCAGTTGATCGATTTCATCCGCACCACCGTCGTTCATGCCGGCGGCATCACCCATCTGCGCCGGATCGCGGATCTGGCGGCGCTGTACCAGGTGCGCACCGGCAGCCATGGCGCCACCGACCTGAGCCCGGTCTGCATGGGCGCGGCGCTGCATTTCGATCTGTGGGTGCCCAATTTCGGCATCCAGGAGCACATGCCGCACAACGAGCAGACCGATGCGGTGTTCCCGCATGCCTACCGGTTCGATCGCGGCTTCATGCATCCGGGCGACGCGCCGGGCCACGGGGTCGAGATCGACGAGAAGCTGGCGGCAAAATTTCCCTATCAGCGCGCCTATCTGCCGGTCAATCGACTGCAGCACGACGGCAGCGTCTGGGATTGGTGAACCGATGATGCGCCTGTCGCCCCGTTGTCTCGACTCGCTGCCGGCGGCCGTGCTGCGCCCGCGCTACGACCGCGCAACGCTGATGCCCGGCATCGTCCACCTCGGGGTAGGCGCTTTCATGCGCGCCCATCTGGCGGTCGCGACCGAGGCCGCCTTGCAGACCGACGGCGATCGCCGATGGGGAATCATCGGCGTGTCGCTGCGCCAGCCCGATACCCGTCTGGCGCTCGATCCGCAGGGCGGGCTTTATACGCTGGCGCTGCGCGATCGGCACGAGCAGAGCCTGCAGGTGATCGGTTGCCTGTTGCGGGTGCTGGTGGCGCCCGATGATCCTGCTGCCGTGCTGGCCGCGATTGCCGATCCGGCAACGCGCATCATCAGCCTGACCATCACCGAAAAAGGCTATTGCCGTGATCCGGCCAGCGGCGCACTGCGGCTGGACGACCCCGATATCGCCCATGATCTGCTGCATGCAGACGCTCCGCGCAGCGCGATCGGCTTCATTGTTCACGGCCTGGCAAGACGCAAGGCTGCCGGGCTGGCACCGGTGACGCTGTTGTCGCTGGATAACCTGGCGGCCAACGGCGATACCTTGGCCGCCTTGGTGGCGAGTTTTGCCGAGCGGGTCGATCCGGCACTGGCGCGCTGGATTGCCGACCATTGCACGGTACCCAACAGCATGGTCGACCGCATCGTGCCGCGCACCACTGAAGCTGATCGCCTTGCGGTCGCTGGCGAGCTGGGTTGCGAGGATGCATGGCCGGTGATGGCCGAACCGTTTTTCGATTGGGCGGTCGAGGATCACTTTGCTGCAGGTCGTCCACGCTGGGATGTTGCCGGCGTGCGCTTCGTTGCCGAGTCAAGGCCCTGGGAGACGCTGAAGCTGCGGGTGGTCAACGGCAGCCATTCGGCGATTGCCTACCTCGGGGTCGCTGCGGGTTGGTCGACAGTGGATGTGGCGATCGGGCAACCGGCTCTGCGGCAGCATGTGGATCAACTGGTTCGCGACGAGATCGAGCCGACGCTGCCGCCGCTGCCGGGGCTCGACCTCGCGCAGTACCGGGCCGGCCTGCTGGCGCGGTTCGCCAACCCGGCGCTGGCCCATCGCACGCTGCAGATCGCGATGGATGGCAGCCAGAAGCTGCCACAGCGCTGGCTGGCCACGGTGCGCGAACGGTTGGCCGCCGATCGTCCGATCACCCGGCTCGGTATCTCGTTGGCTGCCTGGCTGCACCATTTGCGCGGCATCGATGAGACGGGCAATCGGCATGTGGTCGACGATCCGCTGGCGCAGCTCCTGACCGACGCGGCTCGGGCCGCCGCCGAATTGCGCGACCCGCGCGCGCGCACGGCATTTCTGCTGGCGCGTATCGAGCCGGTTTTCGGTGACCTTTGCCGCTCGGATCGCCTGATCGATGCCATCTCGCCAGCGCTCGAATCGCTGCGCACCCGCGGCGTTGTAGCAACCCTCTCGCCTTGACGGCGCGGCCCACATGTCACTGATTGAATCGACTCACGGTGTGCGCAAATGGCGCCTCGGAAAAATGGATGAGCGCCGCCTTTTCTGCGCCGCTCGAGAATTCGACTCGCCGGTGCAGGTCATCCGCACCGGCCGTGTCGATGTCTGCAGCCGCAGCACTCCGGTGCAACCGGCATGTGAGTGAACTGGCCCGAGATCAAACCTAGACTGGAGACATCCGATGAAACGCATGATGCTGAAGACCCTGCTCGCCACCGCTGCCGTCCTCGCGGCAGGATCCGCCCTGGCGCAGACCAAGCTCAAATGGGCGCACGTCTACGAAACCGGCGAGCCGTACCACACCGAATCGGTGTGGGCTGCTGACGAAATCAAGAAGCGGACCAATGGCAAGTTCGAGATCCAGGTTTTCCCCGCCAGTTCGCTGGGCAAGGAGACCGACATCAACCAGGGCATGACGCTGGGCACCGTCGACATGATCATCAGCGGGCCGTCGTTCGCAGCGCGCAGCTACCCGAGACTCGGCATTGCGTATTACCCGTTCATCTTCCGTGATGGCGAACACCTGCTCGCCTACAGCAAGAGCCCGGTCTTCCAGGAGATGGTCGACGGCTTTCGCGCCAAGACCGGCATCCAGATCCTGTCGTACACCTACTACGGCGCACGCCACACGACCGCGCAGAACCAGTTCAAGGATTGCGCCGGCATGAAAGGCCTGAAGATCCGCGTGCCCGATGTCGCGGCCTATACCGCGACGCCGAAGGCTTGCGGCGCCAACCCGACACCAATTGCATTTGCCGAGGTCTACCTGGCCTTGCAGAACGGCACCGTCGACGCGCAGGAAAACCCGCTGACGACCATCGAGGCCAAGAAGTTCTACGAAGTGCAGAAACACATCATGCTGACCGGCCACATCGTCGATGGCCTGACCACGCAGGTGGCGCCGCATGTGTGGAGCAAGCTGACCGACGCCGAGAAAAAGATCTTCGGCGAGGTGGCTCAAGAGGCTGCAGCACGCGCCAGTGCAAAGATCAAGGCACGCGAGACGGAACTGGCCGACTTCTTCCGCAAGAAGGGACTGGGTGTTCATGAAGTCGATCGCGAAAGTTTCAAGCAAGCGGTGCTGAAGAACTCGTCGCCCGAGTCGATGGGCTTCGACCGCAAGGACTACGACCGCATCGTGTCGATCAAGTAGAGCGCCATGGACCTCGACGCGCTGCCCAAGGTGATGGGCGATGACGGGCAGTTCCATGCCGTCGACGAAGCGGTTGACCTGTCGCACACGACCATCGAGGCCTGGGCAGCGCTGCTGCTGTTCTGGGTCCTCGGTGCGACGGTTTTCTACCAGTTCTTCACCCGCTACGCGTTGAACGACTCGGCAGCCTGGACCGAGGAGATTGCACGTTATCTGCTGATCGGCACGGTTTTTGTCGGCGCCTCGATCGGGGTGGCAAAGAACAACCACATCCAGGTCGATTTCCTCTACCGCTACCTGCCGCGCAAAGCGGCCCGCGTACTCGCGACGCTGGTCGACCTGGCGCGAATCGCGTTTTTTGCAGCGATGACCGTCTTCACCTTCCAGATGATGCAGAAGATGGGCAGCTACCAGATGACGATCATCGACCTGCCGATGAATATCGTCTACGGCGTTTGCCTGGTCGGCTTCGCCGCGATGGCCGTTCGATCGGTCTGGGTTTTGCGCGTCCACTTGAAGCGCGGCTACAGCGTGCTCGAGCGGCCTGAATCGACCATGGACGACCGATGATGGCCCACCCCCGAAGCGGCTTCGCCGCACCCCCTCAAGGGGGCAACACCAGCGGGTCGGCAAAGCCGGATCCGCGGTGTTTGCTTGATCGCGATGTCGCGCCTGCTTCGATCGTCGCATCAAGAGAAAACGGCCCCCCGACCGGTTCGGATTTCGCAGTCTCCCAGAGCGGGTATCAACGATGCTGAAGATCCTCTTTCTGGTCCTGATGGCCAGCGGCTTGCCGGTGGCCATTGCAATGGCCGGGTCGTCGCTGTTGTATGTTCTTGTCAGCGGCGATCTGCCCGGCTTTACCGTGGTGCACCGGATGATCGGCGGCATCGACAGCTTTCCGCTGCTGGCGGTGCCGTTTTTCATCCTGGCCGGCAACCTGATGAACAACGCCGGCATCACCAACCGGATCTACAACTTCGCGTTGGCACTGGTCGGCTGGCTGAAGGGCGGGCTCGGCCACGTCAACATCGTCGGCTCGGTGATCTTTGCCGGGATGAGCGGCACCGCCATTGCCGATGCGGCCGGCCTCGGCACGATCGAGATCAAGGCCATGAAAGACCACGGCTACGACCTCGAGTTCGCGGTCGGCGTGACCGCCGCATCGGCCACGCTCGGGCCGATCATCCCGCCGTCGTTGCCGTTCGTGATCTACGCGATGATGGCCAATGTGTCGGTCGGTGCCTTGTTCCTGGCCGGCATTCTGCCGGGCTTGTTGATGGCGCTGCTGATGATGCTGACGGTTGCCTACTATGCGCACAAGAACGGCTGGGGCGGCGACATCGCCTTCGAATGGAAGCGGGTCTTGTTTGCCTTGATGGAAATGGCGGTCGTGGTGGCCTGGCCGCTGATCGTCTACGGCCTGGTGAAGGCGGGCATGCAGCCCCAACTGACGGTGGCGCTCGCGCTGGTCGCGCTGTTTGCGGCCGACCGTTATTTCAACTTCCAGGCTGTCTTGCCGATCATGACGCCGGTGTTGCTGATCGGCGGCATGACGACCGGGCTGTTCACGCCCACCGAGGGGGCCATCGCAGCTTGTGTCTGGGCGATGGTGCTCGGGCTGTTCTGGTACCGCACGCTGAGTTTCAAGATGTTCGTCAAGGTCTGTCTCGATACGGTCGAGACCACGGCGACCGTGATGTTCATCGTTGCCGCGGCCTCGATCTTCGGCTGGATGCTGACCGCCACCGGGGTGACCGCTGCAATCGCGGCCTGGGTGTTGGCGTTCACGCAGAGTCCGTGGGTTTTTCTGCTGCTGGCCAACCTGCTGATGTTGTTCGTCGGCTGTTTTCTCGAACCGACTGCCGCCATCACCATCCTGGTACCGATCCTGCTGCCGATCGTGCTGAAACTCGGCATCGACCCGGTCCACTTCGGGCTGGTGATGGTGCTGAACCTGATGATCGGCCTGATGCATCCGCCGATGGGCATGGTGTTGTTTGTGCTGGCGCGGGTTGCCAAGCTCAGCGTCGAGCGGACCACGATGGCAATCCTGCCCTGGCTGGTTCCGTTGCTCGGCAGCCTGGTCGTGCTGACCTATGTTCCGGCAATCAGCCTGTGGCTGCCCAAACTGGTCGGCCTTTGAGACCACTACCGCGCGCCATCATTCGCGACCGAACCCGTATTCACCAACCTGTTCAACGAGGATACCGACATGACCGACAGACTGAAAGGCAAGACCGCATTGGTAACCGCTGCGGCGCAAGGCATCGGCCGGGCCACGGCGCTGGCATTTGCCAGTGAAGGCGCCCGGGTGATTGCCACCGACATCAATGCCGAATTGCTGAAGGCGCTGGCCGCGGAGTGTGGCTGCGAGACCGAACTGCTCGACGTCACCAATGGCAGTGCGGTGGCCGAGGCGGCATCGCTCGGGCCGATCGATATCCTGTTCAACGGCGCCGGCTTCGTACATCACGGCAGCGTGCTCGATTGCAGCGAGGAGCAATGGGACCAGGCCTTCGATCTCAACGTGCGTTCGATGTTCCGCATGATCAAGGCCTTTCTGCCCGGCATGCTCGAACGCGGCAACGGCTCGATCGTCAATGTCGCATCGGGCGCCAGCAGCATCAAGGCGGCAGCCAATCGTTTTGTCTACGGCTCGACCAAGGCGGCCGTCATCGGCCTGACCAAATCGGTGGCGCTCGATTTCATCACCAAGGGCGTGCGCTGCAATGCGATCTGCCCGGGCACCATCGAGTCGCCATCGCTGCGCGACCGGATCTCGGCGTTGGCCGGCAGCAGCGGCAAACCGAAGGAAGAGGTCGAAGGCATGTTCGTTGCCCGCCAGCCGATGGGCCGGCTGGGCACCGCCGACGAAATCGCCGCGCTGGCGGTCTATCTGGCCAGCGACGAATCGCGCTTCACCACCGGCACAGCGATGCTGGTCGACGGTGGCTGGTCACTTTGAATCAACTACAAGGAACAATTGAAATGAAACTGATGCGACACGGCCCGCGCGGCCAGGAAAAGCCGGCCATCCTCGACAAGGAGGGGCAGGTCCGCGACCTCAGCGCGCTGCTGCCCGATATCACGCCGGCGGTGCTTGTCGCCGGCCGGCCTGGCCGCGCTGCGCGCGCTCGACCTGAATGCGCTGCCGATCGTCGAGCAGGGCACGCTCGGTGTGCCGTGGACCGGCATGACCAAATTCATCGCGATCGGCCTGAACTACGCCGACCATGCGGCCGAATCGAACATGCCGATCCCGAAGGAGCCGATCGTCTTCACGAAGACGATCGAATGCGCGGTCGGCTGCAACCACGACGTGGTGCTGCCGCAAGGGCTCGAAGAAGAGCCGACTGGGAGGTCGAACTCGGCATCGTGATCGGCAGCCGGGCGCGCTATGTCTCGGAAGACGATGCGCTCGATCACATCGCCGGCTATTGCGTCGTCAACGACGTCTCCGAGCGCGAATACCAGCTCGAGCGCGGCAGCCAGTGGGACAAGGGCAAGGGCTGCGACACCTTCGGCCCGATCGGCCCGTGGCTGGTCACCGCCGACGAAGTCGGCGATCCGCAGAAGCTGAAGATGTGGCTCGAGGTCAACGGCCACCGCTACCAGAACGGCAGCACCGAAGACGATGATCTTCGGCGCCGGCGCAGATCGTCAGCCACCTGAGCCAGTTCATGACGCTCAACCCTGGCGACCTGATCACCACCGGCACGCCGCCGGGCGTGGGCATGGGCGTCAAGCCGAATCCGGTCTTCCTGAAGCCGGGCGACGTGATGAAGCTCGGCATCGAAAAACTCGGCGAGCAGCAGCAGACTGTCTATGCGTGGAACCTCGAACGGATCGACGCCTGACAGGAGTTGCACGCGATGAACCCGATCATCCGCATCCACGCCGCCGACAACGTCGTCATCGCGCGCCGCCAATTGCTGGGCGGCACGGTGCTGGCCGATGAAGGCATCACGGTCGCCGGGCTGGTGCCGCCGGGGCACAAGATCGCCACCCGTGCGATCGCGGCCGGCGAGCCGGTGCGGCGCTACAACCAGATCATCGGCCATGCCACGCAGTCGATTGCGCCGGGCCAGCATGTGCATATCCACAACCTGGCGTTCAGCGACTTCGCCCGCGCCCACGAGCCCGGGGCTGGCGCGCAGGCGACGGCATTCGTCGACCAGCCGGCGACCTTCGACGGCATCGTTCGCGCCGACGGCCGCGTTGCCACGCGCAACTACATCGGTGTGCTGACATCGGTGAATTGCTCGGCCACGGCGGCGCGGGCGATTGCCGACCAGTTCCGCCGCGATATCCGGCCGGAGGCGCTGGCCGACTATCCGAATGTCGATGGCGTCGTCGCGCTGACCCATGGCATGGGCTGCGCAACCGACAGCGAGGGCGAGGAACTGCAGGTGCTGCGCCGCACCTTGGGCGGTTATGCGCGGCACCCCAACTTCTACGCGGTGCTGGTGGTCGGCCTGGGCTGCGAGACCAACCAGATCCAGGGCTTGATCGCGCAGGAAGGGCTGAGCGAAGGCGCTCGGCTGCGTCACCTTCAATATCCAGGATACCGGCGGCACCGCGAAGACGGTGGCGCACGGCGTCGAGTTGATCAACCAGCTCCTGCCCGAGGCCAACCGGGTCAAGCGCCAGCCGGTGCCGGCCAGCCACATCACCGTGGGCCTGCAATGTGGCGGCAGCGACGGCTATTCGGGGATCAGCGCCAACCCGGCACTGGGCGCTGCGGTCGACCGGCTGGTGCGCCATGGCGGCACCGCCATCCTCAGCGAAACGCCCGAGATCTATGGCGGTGAACACCTGTTGACGCGGCGGGCCGCATCGCCCGAGGTGGCCGACAAGCTGCTGCGCCGCATCAAGTGGTGGGAGGCCTATACCGAGCGCAACCACATGCGGATGGACAACAACCCGTCGGCCGGCAACAAGGCCGGTGGGCTGACCACCATCCTGGAAAAAAGCCTCGGCGCCATCGCCAAGAGCGGCACCACCAATCTGGTCGATGTCTATGAATTTGCCCAACCGGTCAGAAGCCACGGCTTTGTTTTCATGGATACGCCGGGCTACGACCCGGTATCGGCAACCGGCCAGGTGGCGGGCGGTGCCAACCTGATCTGCTTCACCACCGGCCGCGGCTCGGCCTATGGCTGTGCGCCATCACCATCGTTGAAGCTGTCGACCAATACCGCCTTGTGGACCAAGCAGCAAGACGACATGGACATCGATTGCGGCACCATCGTGGAAGGCCATGAAAGTGTCGACGAAGTCGGTGAGCGCATCTTCCAGTTGATGCTCGACACCGCGTCGGGACGGGCCACCAAGAGCGAGCTGCATGGCTACGGCCAGAACGAGTTCGTGCCGTGGCAGCTCGGCGCGGTGATGTGAATGCCGCCGCTTCGGTGAGCGATCTTGCCGAGGTGGGTGGCGCTTGGTGTTCGGGTGTCGGATGGCCGGTTTGGAGGTTTGGAGGTTGGGAGCGGGCTTGGGGTGGCGGGGCACTGGGTGCCCTCCATGTCCCCCGGGCCGGTTCGCGCCCTGAGCGCTTCGGGTCAAGCCGATCGGCCCCTCCTCCTTCACTTCCAGTCACCCAGCACCCCGCCACCCCGAGCTAGTCACCACCGCGATGGGCAGCGGCTTCGACGGTGATATCGCCGCGTCGCGGCACGGCGTGCGACGAGTCGAAGGGTCTGGCAGGTGCGGATCGGCACGTTCACCAGATTGGATTCAACCAGCGAGAAAGTGCTCGCCGATCGACCGTTGGTGGGGTTTATCGCGGCTTGAAGGAACATCGCCGCAAACTGCTGACCGATGTGGCTTGGTCTACCGGTTTGGCGCGTCCTGACCCGGCTGGCTGCGCCGTGCGGCACACTGCAGGCTTTTCTCTGCCACGCACTGTATGAATGCTCTTTCAACGCTGGCCTTGGCTGGCCTCATCGCGCTCGCGTCCGGCGGGGCCTGCGCAGCGCCTGCGGCTGCGCCCGACAGCTGGCAGCTCCCCGTCACGACCACCACCCTGCCCAACGGCCTGACGCTGGTGGTCAGCGAAGACCACAGCTCGCCCACCGTGGGCATCAGTGTGGTCTACAAGGTGGGCATGCGGCGCGAACCGCGTGGCCGCAGCGGTTTCGCCCACCTCTTCGAACACCTGATGTTCCAGGGCACCCCGAAAGCGCCGAAAGGCGTTTTCGACCGTGTGGTGACGGCCGGCGGCGGCGACAACAACGGCAGCACGCGTGCCGACTTCACCAACTACATCGAACGCGCGCCGGTGTCGGCGCTGGAAACCTTCCTGTGGCTTGAAGCCGACCGCATGAAGACGCTGGACTTCAATCCCACCACGCTAAAAAACCAGCAGGACGTGGTGAAGGAAGAGATCCGCGTCAACGTGAAGAACCAGCCCTATGGTGGTTTCATGTGGATAGACATCGGCACCCTGGCCTTCGACAAGTGGGAAAACAACCACGACGGCTACGGCAGCTTCGAGGACCTTGAACGCGCCAGCCTGGACGACGTGCGCGCTTTCCACCGCGACTACTACGGCCCGAACAATGCGGTGCTTTCCATCGCCGGCGACGTGACACCGGCCCGCGCGCTGGCGCTGGTCAAGAAATACTTCGCCGCCGTCCCGAGGCGCGCCGTGCCGGCACTGGCCGACTTCAGCGAGCCGCTGGGTACAGCCGAAAAACGCCTCACGCAAGGCGACGCGCTGGCCCAGGTGCCGGCCATCGCCGCCGCCTGGAAGATGCCGGTGCGCGGCAGCGTCGACCACGCGCCGATGGTGGTGCTGGGCGAGGTGCTGACCGGCGGCAATGCTTCGGTCTTCTACCAGGGCCTGGTCAAGGGCCGCGAACTCTCGTCGAGTCTGGAGTCGCTGTGGGGGCTGACCGGCCCGTGGGACTACGACGGCCCGACGCTGTTCACGGTCTTCGCGCTGTACAAGCCCGGCGGCAGTGCGAATGCGCTGCTGGCAGCGATGGACGAAGACATCGCCACGCTGCGTCTGAAGGGCGTTGACGACGCCACGCTGCAGCGCGTGAAGACGCGCATGAAGGCCGACTGGTACAACGGCCTGGAAAGTTTCCTGGGCCGCGCCGACATGCTGGCCCGGTTACAGGCCCTGTGGGGCGACGCCAGTGTCGTCAACCGCGTGCCGGACTGGATCGACGCCGTCACCGCCGACGATCTGAAACGCGTGGCCGGCATCTACCTGACGCCAGCCAACCGTTCCGTCATCGACCGCCGCCCGGCGCCTGCTGCAGCTGCGACTGCGACCGCGACTGGAACTGCGGCTGCGGCTGCGACTGCGGCGATCCATGCACCCACCACCGCCGCATCTGCTTCCACGGCGACTGCCGCTTCGGCTGCCAAGCCCTGAGGTCCGCCATGAACGCCCCATTCCGAAAGATCCTGATCGCCGCCGCCCTGGCCGCCATCGCCCTGGCCCAAGCCCAAGCCGCGCCGCCCCCGTTTCCGCGCGAACTGCCGGCCTTCGGCGCCGACCAACCGCTGCCGGCGCCGAAGGTCGTGCGCCAGCGGCTCCCCAACGGCCTGGAGGTGTGGGTCGTGCCCCGCCAGGGCCTGCCGCGCGTGGACGTCGTGCTGGCCGTGCGCGAAGCCGGCAGCTCGGCCGACGGCGCGCCCCGCGCCGGTTTCGCCGCCCTGCTGGCGGGCCTGCTGCCCGAAGGCACCACCCGGCGCGACGCTCGCACCCTGGCGCAGGACGTGCAGGCCCTGGGCGGTGTGCTGAACGCCAGTGCGAGCGCCGACGGCATCACGCTGGACGCGCAAGCGCTGGCCTCAAAAGCCGAACAGCTGCTGCAGCTGCTTGCCGAAGTCGCCCGCCTGCCAGCTTTCGACGTTGGCGAGGTCAAGCTGGCCAAGGCCAACGCGCTGGAAGCGCTGACGGCCGCCAGCGCCACGCCGGCCTTTCGCGCCGAAGGGGCCATTGCCAAGGCCATCTACGGCGAACACGCCTACGCCAGCAGCCAGCCCACCGAGGCGGCCATCACGGCCACCACGCCCGCCGCGCTGCGCGCCGCACATGCCCAGCGCTTCCGGCCGGAGCGCAGCCTGCTGGTCATCGCCGGGCGCATCGAACCGACACAGGCACTGAAGCTGGCCCGCGCCGCCTTCGGCGACTGGCAGGCCCAGGGCGAGGCCCCGCCCGCACCGCCAGCAGCGCCGCGCAACGCAACCCCGGTGCGCCTGCTGTTGGAACGCCCGGGCAGCGTGCAGGCCACCCTGCGCTTGGGCCGCCCGGGCATTGCCGCCAGCGACCCCGACTACCTGCCGCTGCGCGTGGCCAGCGGCGTGCTGGGCGACGGCTTCAGCAGCCGCATCAACCTGAACCTGCGCGAAGAAAAGGGCTACACCTACGGCGCGTCGGCCCGCCCGCGCGCCGCGCTGCATGGCGGCGCCATCGTCGGCGGGGCCGACGTGCGCAACGAGGTGACGGGTGCGTCGCTGAAGGAACTCGACGCCGAGTACCGTCGCATTGGCAGCGAGCCCGTGCCGCCGCGGGAACTGCGTGAAACCCAGCGCTACATGACGGGCAGCTTCGTGGTGCGCAACCAGCCGCAGGACGCCTTCGCGCGCACCCTGGCCAGCAACTGGCTGGTCGGCCAGCCGGCCAGTTTCCTGGCCACCTACGTGCAACGGGTGAACCGCGTGACGGCGGCACAGGTACAGGCCGCGGGCCGCAAATACTTCGCACCCGAAACCCAGTCCATCGTGGTGGTGGGCGACAAGGCCGAGGTGTCCGAACAGCTCAAGGCCTGGGGCGACTTCGAGTCTGCGGCGAAGTAGCCCCTGGTACTCACGTCCCGGCCATGACCTGCCGGTCGCGAGCGGCAGCTTCGGAGCGTTTCGAACAGGCCTGACCGGCCAACCGCACATAGGGGGTTGAATTCGTAGTGCGTTTGCACTACGATATCGGCATGAAAGACGCCGTCATCCCCCAAGTCCGTGTCGAGACCGAGCTGCGTGCCAGCCTCGACGCTGTCCTCCGCCCAGGCGAAACACTAACCGAATTCGTCGAGGTCGCCGTTCGCAACGCCGTTGAATACCGGCGCGTTCAGACCGACTTCGCTTCGCGTTGCAACGCATCCCTGGCCGAGTATGAGCGCACAGGAGTGTCCATCCCTGCCGCCCAGGTCATCGCCAAGCTCGAATCCAAGTTGGCTAAGCGCCGCAAGCAACTGGGCGGATGAGCTACGTCGTCGAATTCACGCAAGGCGCTGAAGACGACCTGGTGCGGCTTTACGAGTACCTGCTCGATCGCGCCGAAACGCTCGAAGCACTCGATGTGGCCGACTTCGCGGTCCAGGTCATTCGACAAGCTGCACTGAGCCACCTATCGACAACGCCCTACAGCTACCGCAAGGTCGGTGCCCGATCGACGCTGCGCGAACTCATCATCCCGTTCGGCACAACGGGCTATATCCTGCGCTTCGACATCCGATCGCCCGAATTGGTGCTCGTGATCGGCGCACGCCACCAGCGCGAGGAAGACTTCCATTGACCTTCCGGGCGGCAGGCGGCCCTCAGGTACTGCGCCTCGCGGAACGACCTGTACCAGCTGTCGGCCATGAGCCGACGGTGGCGACAGGCGGCTGATCGGCATCTTGTTCTGTTGACCTTGTTCCGGACGCAAGCGCAACTTGCAGGTCAGCATGAACGAACTTTGCAGGTCCGCTCGGCAGCTGTATTCTGTGGGATCGTTCAGTCCAGGCGAGTGTCACAACTGCCGTCAAACAAGACATCCCCACGACGGATCACGGCGCGAACATGGCCTGCAGGGTCTGCAGCGTTGCGGCCAGCGTGGCCGGCCGCAGGGCACCTAATCGCTTGACCAGGCGCGCACGGTCGAGGGTTCGAAGCTGGTCCAGCAAGATCAGGCCTTGCTTGCCTTGGAAGGTAAGCGCGATGCGGAAGCGCGCTGGCCGCGATCCCGTGGTCATCGGCGCCACGATGACGGTGCGCAAGTGCGCGTTCATGTCGGCAGGTGAAATCACGACACAAGGTCGCGTCTTCTGGATCTCGCTGCCCACCGTCGGGTCGAGTTGGGCCAGCCAGATGTCACCTGCCTTCATCACCAGACCAGTTCGTTGTCGCCGTCGTTGGCGAACTCCGGCCAGACCAGCGCGTCATCGCTTTGTTCGGCAACCCTGCGCGCGTCGTCGGCCCAGCCCTCTCGCGGATTGCGACGAACTGCACGAATCTCGATCACGCCGTCACGCACCTGTAGATCGGCCGTGCCCTGCAGTCCGACCTGGGCCAGGATTGGTTTCGGAATCAGTACACCCTGAGAATTGCCCATCTTGCGGATTGCCACTTCCACGATTGTGCCCCTTGCCAGCAATGGAAGCACAATGGTAGCACGTAGGGAAGTGACGGATCGCCGTCGAGTCGACACTGCGGCACCTCGTGAACAGCCGTTCGGCAGCCCACTGGCCGGGCCCGAGGCCTTTTACGACGATTTGATGGGACACGTTGGCCAGGCTGATGTGATGCGCTGCACAGCAAAGTGGCCGGGTGACTCCTCGCGGGCATTGAAGTTGGCTCACCCTATGTCGGCAACGGGTCGTTCAACGAAGCGGGCGATGTGCTGGAAGGCACGGGAAGCCTGGAACTGAGCGCCTTGAGCATCCAGTCCCGCTGCACCGTATCAGCGGCGCGAATGTCATCCTCCACACGCACCGCACCAGACCTGGGCGCTGGCCCTGAACATGCTGGAGGACAACCACCTGCTGCCCGGCAGCCAGACGGCCGCATTCCTCACAGGGAACATCGCCTACGACGACGGGTATACCGGGCTCGCCGATTCGCTGAGCGAAGGGGAACGCCTGGCGTCAGTGCTGGGCACCAGGCAGATCATGTTCATGAAGAACCACGGCGACCTTGCGGTGGGCGACGGTGTCGCGCAGGCGTATCGCCGCCTGTACAAGCTCGAGCGTGTCTGCCGCGCGCAGATCCTGTCAATGTCCACCGGCCGGCCGTTGGCCATGCTGGACGAAGCGCTTGTAAGGCGCGTGGAAACGCCGAATCCGCGCAACAGCCACTCCCCGGCTGAGCGCGAAGCGCTCTACTTCGCGGCAATGATGCGCGTGCTGGATCGGGAGATGCCGGGGTATGCGGAGTGAATGAGGATGTCTTCGCGTTGTCCGCCATCAGCATGCGCAGTCAGGTTGGCTTGCTTGCCGCCGCCCCCGTCGGCGCGCGTGGCAACCAGGCGAATGTCATCGCGCCGATCACAAGCAGCGCAGCGATGGTCAGCAGCACGGGCGCGAAGATGTCGACACCTCGCGACTTGGCGATCGACGCGATCAGGCCCGTAAACCACTGCATCACCGCGACGCCGAGGAACATCGACATCGTGAACAACGCCAGCGCGCGCCCGACGATCCGTTGCGGATAGGCCGATCGCACCTGCGCATACTGCAGGATCATGTAGCCCGACAGCATGCCGATCGCCAGCATCAGCGCGATGTCGGCCACCATGCTGCGCAACAGCGCCAGCGACACGAACATCGCCGCCGATACCAAGGTCCAGCCGATCAGCCAGCTGCGCCGCTTTTCGTTGCCGGGGTCGAGACGGCCGAACACCGAAGGGCTGAGCAGCGAGATGAGTGAGACCGCCAACGCCACATTGCCGGCGTCCACCAGCGAGAAGCCGTGCCGCTCGATCAGCATCGGGCCGAGCCACAGGCCGCGCAGCGTGATGAACGAGGCATAGCAGACGAACGACAGCGCAACGATGCCCAGCGTGTACGGCAGCCTGAACAGCGACATGAAGGTCAACGCCGCACGGCCCAGCGATTCGCGCGGCGCGCCGGGCTCGGTCGGCGACAGCCTGGGCTCATGAACCTTCCAGGCGATCAGTGCCCACGCCGCCACCGAGCAGCCGCCCAGCACCCAGTAGCCCATCCGCCACGACGTGGTCTGAACCAGCCACGCCAATGGCGTGCCGGTGGCGAGCAGCCCGATGCCGCCGATGCTCATCACCGTGCCCGACATCGCGGCGAACCGGGCCGGCGCGTAGTGCCGCGCAACGAACACAGTACACGCGAGGAATGCAGGCGCGCAACCAATGCCAATCAGCACCTGGCCGAACACCAGGATGCTGTACGACGGTGCAAGGGCCGACAGCACGGCGCCTGCAACGGCGAGCGGAAAGCCGGTCAGCACCGTGCGGCGCACGCCGTGCAGATCGATGCCGATGCCGACGAACAGCTGCATCGCGCCGAACGCAAAATGAAAGGCGCCCGCAAAGGTGCCAAGTTGTTGGGGTGACAGGCGGAATTCGGCCTGCAGCGACGGGGCAAGCACAGCCGCAACGGTGCGGAAAGCCTGGCTCATCGCAAAGGCGGCGGTCAGCGCAAGCAGCATGACCCAAGGCTGCGGGTGCTTGGATCCAAAGTCGTCATTTCGCATGAATCGCGAGCCTAACCGCATCGACGGATGCACCGGCTTGGCGCCGGAAGGTCGGGCGCAAGGGCTTGATCGCAAGTCTTTAAAAAACAGCGGAGAGGGCATACTGAACATGGCGATAGAAGAGCTAAATATTCGACACGACGCAAATTTCGAAGTCGAGGAAATCGTGGCTCTCCAACCTCGCTCTGGCTTTCTCAGCCGTTGGGCCAAGTCTCCGCGCTACCCAATTCAGAAGCCGTCATTGCTGAAATTCATGTTCGATACCGCGAGTCCAGGTCCAAAACCCCGACAGAACGGTGGCTGCCCCTGCGCCTTGTCACTGCGTCAAAACCGCGCCGCGCATGATCCTGGTGTCTTGAAGCGCCGGTTGCCCCATCAATTCGACCTGAGCAACGCAGCCAGAATGGCCACGCCTTCGTCGATACGATCCGCTTCGATTGACGAGTACCCCATGCGCAGGAAATGACGAGGCGGCGAGGCGCCGGCGAAAAACACGTCGCCGGGCTCGACGACGATCCCCTTCTTCAGTGCCCTGGCGGCCAGCGCACGCGTGTCCCGTCCGGCCGCCAGTGCCAGCCAAAGCGCCGAGCCCCCGCCGGCCGGGAATGCGCGTGCCGATGGCAGATGGCGTGCCAGCGCCTGACGCAGCGCCGCGGAGCGTTCACGGTATGCAATGTTCAGTCGGCGCACGAAAGCCTCGTGGAAGCCATGCGCGATGAACCGCGCAGCAGTGTGCTCGTTGTTGCTCGGCGGGTGTCGCAGCATCAGCCGCCGCAACGCACGCAATTCCGACACCAATGCCGCCGGCGCCACCAGAAAGCCGATGCGCAGACCGTGGGCCAGCGTCTTCGACAGGCTTCCGACGTAGATGACACGGCTTTGCTCGTCCAGACTTTTGAGCGCCGCGGTGGGGCTGTGCAGAAAGTTGAGTTCGCTCTCATGATCGTCCTCGATCACGACGAAGTCATGCTTCTCGGCTGCCAGGAGCAGCGAATGTCGGCGCGCCAGCGACATCGTCACCGTGGTCGGGCATTGGTGGCTGGGCGTCACATAGACATAGCGGCAGCGTGCCAGCGCCGGCCCGATCACCAGACCTTCTTCGTCGACCGGCAAGGCGCGCACGGCGGCGCTGCGGAGCAGAAAATTGTTCCGGGCATCGGGGTAACCCGGATCCTCTACGCCGACCACCGTTCGGCGACCGACCAGCAACTGCGCAAGCAGAAAGGTGGCTTGCTGCGCACCGGCAGTGACCAGTATTTCTTCTCGCCGTGCCCAGATGCCGCGCGCAGGAAGCAGCCGCTGCTGGATCTGCTCGAGCAACGGCTCATGGTCGCGGTCGATGTGGTCGGGAGCCCAGCTGCGAATTGCACCGACATGCATGGTCTCGAGTGCACATTCTCGCCAATGCGCCAGCGGGAACAGCGTGGCGTCGAACTGACCGTAAATGAACGGGAACGGTTTCAGCTGCCAATCGGCCGGCTTGTGAATATTGTGTTGCTCGCCCGGCCTCATCTTCAGGCGAGACTCCCAGTTCGGTGCCCGCCCCGGCTCCGCCGCTGGCGGTACGGCCGAGCGAGCGGCGCGATTGGTCAGTGCATCGCTGCTGACCAGCAATCCGCTGCGCGGTTGCGCAATGACCAGGCCGCTGTCGCACAGATGTTCCAGCGATTTGCTGACGGTCAGCCTTGACACACCCAGTTCGGCAGCAAGATGGCGCGAGGATGGCAGGCGGGCACCGGGTGCCAACAGCCCTTCATGAATCGCATGACTGAGCATGTCGCGGATGCGGGCCTGCAGACTCCCGCGTGATCCCAGCCGCTTGAACAACCTCGCCCACATCGGCGTGGCGCCCGCAGCCGCACGCTCGACCGGGCGCCTTGGCGCCGAGCCTGGCTTGCCAGGACGGGGGGCACTGGAAGTGGCCATCTTGCACCATGAATCGGAAACCGGACTTATACCCCGGCCGCCACGTGGATCCGCTGCCGGGCGGTAGGGTGACAAACCACAGCCTGAACACTCCATTGTGGATCACATTCACGCATCTGGACTTACTCAAAACCTTCAACTGGACTTGTTCCGACCGAACGGATCGCCCTAGTCTTCGTGTACCCGTTTCCCAAAATACCCGATTCGCGGTTTACCGCAGGAGAGTTGCGATGCACCAGTCCCGAACATTCCGTCATTCCAATATGTCAAGTACAACTTCGCCGCTGCGCCGGGCCGCGCTGCTGATGACGGCACTGATGTGGGCGGGCACCGCGCTGGCCGCCGACAAGATCGTCATGAACCTGGGCTGGTCGACGCCGGCGGATTCGAGCTATTCGATTCCGGCGAAGAAGTTCAAGGAACTGGCCGAGAAATACACCAACAACGCGGTCGAAGTGAAACTGCGTTGCTGTGGCCAGATCGCGACCGAGGACGACGCGTTCAAGGCGATGCAGCTTGGCACGGTGGATGCGTATTTCATCAGCCAGAACAACGTCTCGCCGCATTGGCCGCTAATGGACGTGTTTGTGTTGCCCTACATTTTTCAGAGCGAGGATCACGTCACTAAGGTCACCACCGGGCCTGCGGGCGACGCCATCCGCAAACAGTTGTTCGCAGACACCGGCGTGCACCTGCTGACCTTCGGCGCACCCAGCTACCGCGACCTCTTCAATTCGCGTCTAGCGGTGAACTCGATCGCCGACATGAAGGGGTTGAAGCTGCGTGTTCCAAAGAACAAGGTGATGATCGCCACCTTCCAGGCCTTCGGTGCCGAACCGGTGCCGCTGGCCTGGTCGGAGACGCCTACCGCCCTGCAAACCAAGACCATCGACGGCGGCGACAACGGCACTTCCGTGATCAAGGACATGAAGTTCTACGAATTTTCCAAGCACTTGGTCGTGCTGGACCACTTTGCCGGCGTGGCGCCGATGTTTGCCAGCGCACGAATGATGAAAAAGTTCAGCCCGGAGCAGGCCGCGGCAATTCGCCGCGCCGCCGATGAGGCCGGCGCGTACCACACCGAGGTGCAGGCCAAGGAAACCGCCGAAATCCGTCAATGGCTGGTGGAAAAGGGCGGCATGAAGATCACCACGCCACCGCGCGCGCCGTTCATAGCCGCCGCGCAGAAGGTGCAGCAGCAGTTTGCTGCCGAGAATGGTCCCAAGTTCACCGAGTTCGTCAACCTGATTCAGGCCGCTGCCAAATAGCGCGACCACCGCCGGCTTATTCGCCTAGTCCCTCTACCGGAATTCACGATGCTGCACTGGCTCGACCGCCATCTCGAGGAAGCGATTGCCTGTACCTGCATCACGGCAGTGGCCTGCTTCGTGTTTCTGCAGGTGATCTTGCGCTACGGCTTCAATGTCGCGCTGACCTGGACCGAAGAGCTGTCGGGCATTGCGATGGTATGGGCGGTGTACATGGGGGCGGCGCTGGCGGTGCGCGAGCGATTCCACATCCGCATCATGGCCGGTGTGGTGGCCCTGCCGCGGCCGCTCGCGCTCGCGCTGGTGGTGCTGGCCGACGCCATATGGCTGGCCTTCAATCTGTTCATGATCGGCGTCTGTCTGGACTACCTGCGCCTGGCATGGGCCAAGCCGTCGATCTCGCCGGCGCTCGGAATCAACATGTTCTGGCCCGAGACCATCGTGCTGATCGGCTTTGTGCTGATGACGCTGCGCCTGTTGCAAATCTACGCGCGCTGGCTCGCCACTGACCGGCGCGACCTGCCCGGCGTGTCGGCCGAATACCAGGCCAACTGAGATTTCGATCGGTCCCGCATGAACGATTTAGCGATGATATGTCTGGTCTTCACCGTGCTGACGGTGTTCGGGGTGCCACTGATCGCCGGCATCGGCATCACCACCGCGCTGGCGCTGTACCTGATCGACATTCCCTACACCTTGCTGGCGCAGTCGGGTTTCACGGCGCTGCAGCCATTTCCGCTGCTGACGATCCCGCTGTTCATCCTGGCCGGCCGGCTGATGGAAACCGGCGGCATGGCCACGCGGATGATCGACGTGGCCAAGTCCTTCGTCGGCAACTACCGGGGCAGCCTGGGCATGGTCACGGTGATCGCCTGCATGATGTTCGCTGCGCTGTCGGGGTCAGGCCCGGCAACCACCGCAGCCATTGGCAGTGTGATGATCCCGGCCATGCAGCGCGACGGTTATTCGCCGCGCTTCGCGGCCGCCGTGTCCGCTTCCGCCGGCGCGCTCGGCAGCATGATCCCGCCGAGCAACCTGATGATCATCTACGGACTGGTGTCCGAGACATCGATCCCGCGGCTGTTCCTCGCCGGATTCGTGCCGGGTTTCTTCATCACCGCGCTGCTCCTGCTGACGGCCTACATCATCGCGCGGCGCAACGGTTACGGTGGCAAGGCGTCGGGTCAGCATTTCGAGTGGCGCTACTGCCTGGCAGTTTTCTGGGCCGGCAAATGGGCGCTGGGCGCGCCGGTGATCATTCTCGGCGGCATCTACGGCGGAGCGTTCACACCCACCGAGGCCGCAGCGGTCGCGGTGTTCTATTCGCTGTTTGTCGGCCTGTTCATCTATCGTGAGCTGACGCTGGAGAAAGTGATCGAGGCCCTGCGCTTCACCGCGCTGATGGCCGGCCTGCTGGTGTTGCTGGCGCCAGCCCAGGCGTTCGGCCAGCTCACCGCGTATTACGACGTGCCGAGCGCCGTTCAGGGCATGGTCACCAGCGTGACCGAGAACCGCTTTTTGATCATGGTGCTGATCGGCCTGTTCTACATCGCGATCGGCACGTTCATGGAATCGCTGGCGCAGATCATCCTGTTCACCGCCGTGTTCCTGCCGATGGTCAAGCAACTCGGGGTCGACCCGGTACTGTTCGGCGTGTTCACCGTGATGACCTGCGAGATCGGTTTCCTGACGCCCCCGGTGGGGGGCAACCTGAACGTGGCCGCGCGCATCACGGGCATCAGCATCGAGCAGGTGTCGGTGGCCGTGCTGCCCTTCATCCTGGCCTATGTGGTGGGCCTGCTGTTCCTGATCGTGTGGCCCGAGGCCACGCTTTTCCTGCCCAACCTGGTTTACGGCGCGTCGCGCTGAGCGGGCGCATGCTCGAGGAGGACAACCCACGATGTTCGACATGATTTTCAGCGCCGGCGCCGTCTACGACGGGAACGGCGGCGAGCCGCATGCGCACGACATCGGTGTGCTTGGCGGAAAGCTGGCGGCGATCGGCGACCTTTCCAGCGCCAGCGCACGCCAACGCATCGACGCGACCGGCCTGGCGGTGGTGCCAGGCTTCATCGACCTGCACACGCATTCCGACTTCACGCTGGTGGTCGACGGCCGTGCGCAAAGCCAGGTACATCAGGGTGTGACCACCGAGGTGGTCGGGCAATGCGGAATCAGCTGCGCACCGCTGAAGCAACGCGGTGGCCCCAACGAAATGGCCGCCGGCCACCGGTCCGACGCCGCTCGCGGTCGTCAATGGCAAACTTTCGCCGACTACCTGGACGTGCTCGAAGCCGAGCCGCTCGGCGTCAACGTGGCGGCTTTCGTCGGCCACGGCACGGTGCACCGGGCGGTATTGGGCGATGCCTTGCATGCGGGTGAGCCCGAAGACATTGCGCAGATGAAGCGCTTGGTCGAACAGGCGCTCGACGAGGGCGCGGCCGGGTTTTCTACCGGCCTGGAGTACTGGCCTGGCATCTTGTCCTCGCCCGAGCACCTGGTACCGCTCTGCGAGGCGGCGGCCAAGCGCGGGCGTCTGTATTCGTCGCATGTTCGCAACCGTGACCGTCACTATGACCTGGGCTTCGGCGAGGCGATCTCGGCCGCTCGGCAATCGGGCGCGCGGCTGCAGATCTCACACATGCAGACCAAGTACGGCGCGCCTGCCTATGCCGGCGAGCACACGCTGGAGCTGATCGATGCCGCTCGCAAGCATGGCGTGGATATCGCCTTCGACGTCATCCCGCACGACTGGAACAACACCAGCGTGATGGCGATCCTGCCCAAATGGGTGCGCGAAGGTGGCACCAGGGCGGCGCTGAAACGGCTGCAGGATCCGGCGGTGCGGCAGAAGGTGAAGGACAACCCGGCGCCCATGTTGCTGATCGTCAGGGATCGCCATTGGCACGAGGTGGTGCTGCTGAACGCCCGCGCCAACCGCGGCTTGGTGGGCATGGACTTTGCCGAGATCGGCCGCATGCGTGGGGTCGACCCCTACGACGCGCTGATGGACATGCTGATCGAAGAGGGCGACGACGCCCCTCGGCTGATGTGGGCCACGCACAGCTTCAACGAAGACCAGGTCGAACTGTTCATGAAGGAAAGTGAATGCGCGGTGATCTCTGATACCGCGGCGCTGGCACCGGACGGCGCGCTCGAAGACCAGCTTTTTTCGCTCAGCGGCTACGGCTGGGCCGCGCGTTTCCTGCAGCACTACGTGCGCGATCGCCAGGTGCTGGCGCTGGCTGAGGCGATCAAGCGCATCACCGCGCTGCCTGCGGATCGGCTGCGCCTGGCCGACCGTGGCCGGTTGCAGGTCGGCCACTGGGCCGACGTCACGGTGTTCGATCCGGCGCTGATCGAGGCCCGCTTCACGGTGCGCCAACCTCGCACCTATCCCGGCGGGATCGCGCATGTGATGGTGAACGGCGAACTGGCCATCCATGACGGGCAGCGTACCGACCACAACGCCGGGCGAGTGCTGCGCGAGTTCAAGGCCTGACGGACACATTTCCGCCCTGGAGGCTTCCGGGTTGCTTTGAGCTCTGATCGTGACGGTGCAGAAAAGCCAGTTGAAACTCGACAGACAGGAAGCGGACTTCCACGCCGCCTTATGGTCACCGTCGGGGTCCGACGAGAGCAAGGTGTCGGTTGAGCCGCCGACCTCAAAGGGTCAATGCATCGAGCTTAGGGCCGAGATGGACCCGTGGTGTCCGCAGATAAGGTGTTCAGCCGAACGGTCGAACAGCGGCGCCGTCAAGCGATCGATTTCTCCCGACACTAGCCCCGTGCGGCTGTCCTTTGTGCTACCCACACTGATCGTGGATGCCCCCCGCTTCGACGCTAGCGAAAAGCAAACCGACATTGACCGCTCCGGGTGCCGAACCGTTGCGGAGCGGTTCACTTGGCCAACAGGCTGCTGCCCGATTTTTGACCCTTCAAGTCTTGGCTGCCAATCCATCGGAAGAAGTCGCTGCATGAGCACGAAGTCGGCACGTCTCGCGCTGAAGAGATGAGTGGATTCGCCCGGTTGATTCGAGACTCTGTGCGGGCCGATGATTCGCGACAATCTGGTCGAAGCGTCAAGGGCGCCGTGCCGATAGCTGGCACGTACGCGCGAGCGTCCCGTCATTGGCGCGCGAGACTTGAACCCGGGCCAGCAAGCTGCCGTCGTTGACATCGATCTGGCCCTTGGCACCGACGCGCCATGGATTGCGATCGGGGTCGTCCTTGTTGTGCCCCTCCCCGGACGCCGTGAATCGGCCACTCGCATCGACCAGCCCGCTCGCCGTCTCGATGGTGGTCTTGGACTCCCGGACCCAACTGATCTTGCTGCCGCCAAGCCGAAGCTTGACCGCTGCAGTGAATGCTTCTGGCCGCTTGGCGTCGGCTTGCGCATTGAGGAGTGAACCGCACGATAACTCGCCGTTCATGTCGATGGCCGCCGCGCCAGCGGACAGTCTGGCAGCTGCCGACGGGCCGCCGCCAGCGGCGCTCCGGCCCGGCCGTTCGGCGATGAGCGTGCAGTTGCGGCTCACAAAGCCGTCGGCCGGGCGAAGCAACTGCACCGTTGCTTCGATGCGCTTCGGCTGGGCCAGGTACTCGCCTTGGGCCTGCAGACGCCAGTTGGTGGATGTCGAGGCGGTTTGGGTGCCGCTGCCGTCGACCTTGAATCGTCCCCGGCCATCAAACGTCCCACTACCCGATTCGTTGACGTTTTTCCCGTTGCGTAGCCAACTGATGTTCTTGCCTGCCACGGTCAAGATCAGGTTGCCGACGAATGCTTCCGACCCCGCCCCGGTATGGCCTGGCGTGTGGCTGGCACCGCAGGATAGTCTGGCCAACCACTCGCCGTCGGCCGGGCGCCCGGCGAGTGTTGCAGGAGCAGGAGCAGGAGCAGGTGCAGGTGCAGGTGCAGCAGCAGGAGCAGGTGCAGGCGCAGCAGGTGCCGGTGTCGGTACAGGTAGATGCGCAGGGGCAGAGGCAGAGGCAGGTGCGCGCTTGGGTTCAACGGCAGGCACCGCGCGCGGCATGCTGGCGCTCGACTCTTCCGGCTTGGGTGGCGGCTCCGAAGCAGCCGCTGCCACGGGCACCGAGTTCAAGGCCTGAACGACGCCTGACGCCGATGCTGCGGGTGCCAGCCCGGCCACCTCCGATGTTGCCGGTCGCAGCAGGGTCCAGGCGCCAATGCCCAGTATCACGCCCGCCCCACCCAGCGCGGTGAGCCAGCGCCCACGCGTTCCTGCGGGTCTGGCATTCGCCGTGACCTTGTTCGGCACCGGTCGCGGCGAAGGCATCACTTCGATGGACGTGACCGACGAGGCGCCCAGCGCACGCGCAAACTCGGCCGCGGTCGCGAAGCGCTCGTCGGGGTTCCGGGCCATTGCCCGGTTCACGGCACCGTCAATCTCGATCGGTATGGCGGGATTGATCGACCGCGCAGGAGGCGCCTGAGTGGTGGCGATCCGGTGCAGGATCTCGACGTCCGATTGCCCCTTGAATGGCAGTTTTCCGGTGAGCAATTCGTACAGCAGCACGCCGGCCGAGAAGATGTCGGTGCGGGCGTCGATGGGCTGGCCGGAAATCTGCTCCGGCGAGGCATACCGCAACGAGCCGACCACCATGCCTTGCGTGCGAGTCGCGTCGTCATCGGCAAGCCGGGCCACGCCAAAATCGCAAAGCTTGACCACGCCGTCGCTTTGCAGCATCACGTTGGCCGGCTTGACGTCTCGGTGGATGACCTGGCGCCGGTGTGCGAACTCGAGGGCGGACAGCAACTGCACCGTGATGTCGACAGCCTGCTCGATGCCGAAAGACTCCCCCGCAGCCAGGCGCCGTTTGAGGTCCTGCCCCGTCACGAGCTCCATGACGATGTAGGCCGTCCCATCGTCTCGCCCGGTGTCGTAGAGCGCCGCGATGTTGTGATGCTGCAGCCGTCCGGCGGAACGCATCTCGGCCTGGAAACGGGCCTCGAACATGGCCTTTTCCTGCTCGTTCAGCGCGTCCAGCGCGATCGTCTTGATCGCCACCGGGCGCTCGATCTGCGGGTCATAGCCTTCGTAGACCACGCCCATTCCGCCCCGACCGAGCACGCCGACAAGGCGATAGCGTCCAAGTTCGGCAGGTTGCATGGGGCAGCAGGTTACAAGACTTCGCGCGCAAAGTCAGCCCCGACTTGTGGACTTGTCAGTAACCCGCGTCCATTGCTGCCAGCGTCCTCGTCGGCCATGCTCCAACGCTGCCGCCAGCGTCCGGCGCGGCGTGAGCGTCACGGCCGCCTGGAATAGCCCAGCGACTGCAAGAACTGCTGCACACGGGGCTGCCACTGCTCGGGAGCGCGCGAAAACAGCAGGTGACCGTTGTCACCGAGCGGCGGGAACAGCACATACTCGCCGACGCCGCCCGAGGCCTGAAACGCTGCGAACCAGGTTTTCGGCAACGTCGGGCCGAAGTACATGTCGTTTTCGCTGTAGATCCACAGCGTTGGCATGCGCGAGGTCTTGCCATAGTCGCGAAACAGCCGCTCGAGGGCAAGCTGTGAGCACGGGTCCTGCGCATGCGTTTGGGGATTGCCACCCCCGCCGCCGGCAAAGTTGATGGCGGCCTGCACGGCGGCCGGCTGCAGCGATGCCAAGGTGATGGCAGTCGTGCCGCCGAACGACTGTCCCATCACCACCGCCCGGTCCTGGGCAACATCGCGACGCTCGCGCAACACCTTCAGCACTTCGAGCGTCTGCGCAGCCGCAGCCTGGAATGCGGGCGGGTAGTTCTTGCGATCGCAGGCGCCAGAGTCTTCGACATCATCGCCGCCGGTGACGCCGTAGCCCAGCCGCGTCGGCACCGCGACCAGAAAGCCGAACTCCGTCAGCCAGCGCGCAGCGACGGACAAGCGCACACGGCCCAGGGCCTGCCGCTCTGCGGCACTCACCGAGCGTCCGTGGTTGAGCAACAGCACGGGATACGGTTTCTTCGCCGCGTCGTCCCGAAACAGCGTGACGACGATGGCGTGCCGGACCTGTTTGCCCGCGCCATTGACCACTTGCACCGGCAAGCTGATCTGCTCTTCGACCAGCTTGGCGCAGGCGTTGCCGGTGGCCGTGGCGATGGCAATCGGCACCAACACCGAACAGGACGCGAACGCTCGCCGGCAACCGCTGCCGACGCAGTTGCCGAACAGACCGAGTACCGACGGGAACATCACGTGCTCCTCAGAGCAATTCGGCCAAGCGGTTGCCGGTCAGCCATTCGGCGCACGGCATGTTGTGAGACGGCGAGCTGCGCACCGGATACCTGTTCTTCAGCCACGAAGCGGGTCGACTGCGAGCCGAGGACGCCGAGGTTCTGATCCGCCACGCCCGAGACTGCCACGTCTCCTGTCGCCATTCCCTTCGCCGATCGCGGCGCCGACGCGACCTCGAGCAAGGCGCGGCGGCCGCGGTCCGGCGTGCCCATCATCGTGCCATCAGCGCGGCGGCCGCGGCGGGTGCCATCGAGCCGTCGCTGTGATCGCCGTTCGGCACGTGCTGCATCTTCCAATGGAAGTCGGCCTTCAATGCCGCCGCGCGCTGCTCTGCCAGCTTGAAGAATTGATGCCCACGCTCCAGGCGTGTGCTGCCCTGCAATTCGGCCTCTGCGCTCTTGCGAAGATCGGGATGGTTCGGGTCGATGTCGCGCTGCCCCAGCATCAGTACGACGTCGCGCTGCAGGCTCCTCGTCAGCGTCGCGTCCGTCGCCGGCGACGCGCCGAGTCCGTAGGGATAGGCGACATCGAAACGGGGCATCGTGTACCAGCCGGGGTTGGCCGCCACGGCACGTGCATAGCGAGCATCCGGCAACAGCAGGACCAGCCGATGCACGAACTGACCGCCTTCGGAATGACCATAAATCAAGTAGCGTTCGCTGTGGTTGCCCGTGGCGCCCTTGACGGCATCGAAAAGGTGCTCGACGACGCTGAATGACCACTTCTCGGGGTCGGTGGGTTTGCCGCTCTTGCGCATCACCATCGGGTAGGCGTAGTCGCCGTCATGCCAACGCTTGGCGTCGAACAGTGGCGCAATGACCATGAACTTGTGCTTGTCGGCCTGCACACCCCAGCGGTCACGGTAGCCCGGCGCATTCTTGCCATGTCCATGCATCACAAACACGATGCGCGCCTCGTTCGCCGGCAAACCCTTCGGCAGATAGGTGTAGACCGTCATCGGCCGCTGCGGGTCGCCCTTGGCGTCGACGAAAGTGAAGCTGCCGGCACCGGATGCAATCGTGATCGCGGGTTCCGCGGCATGCGCCGGCGCCGCCATCATCACAACGCACAAGGCTGCGATGCAGGTTACCGTGCGAGAAACTCTGCCCATGCTCACCTCCGTCGCCGAACTCTACGCCGGAAACTGCCGACGCGAAACGGTGTTGAGCGCCCTGAGCGCCCTGAGCGGCCTGCGCGACGGCCGGCCGGGCGGCCGACGGCTCAGGCCAGCTCCCGCGCGCAGCGCTCGATCAGGTCGCGGCTGCATTCGAAGTGCATGCCGTCCTCCTTGCGGAAGGTGGCGCCCCAGAACCAGCCGTGGCGGTTGAAGATCGGCGCGATCAGCGTCAGGCCGTATTGCACCGTGTCGTTGCCGTAGACGTCGAGCACGCCGTTGATCGTCAGGTCGATCGCGGTGCCCCACGAGTGGCTGGAAATCGAGGTGTTCGAGCCGCGCACCAGCCGGCAGCACAGCATGCCCGCCGAGCCCAGCGCGCGGTAGACGGCCGGCTGTTCGTTGCGGATGTCGTTCATCACCGCCTTCAGGCTCAACACTGCCGGCACCAGGCCGGTGACGCGAAACGGACCCACCGTGTCGGTGACCAGGTTGCGGCGCAGCCGCGGTTGGGTCGGCGGCTGGCACAGCGTTGTAAAGCCGCTGTCACACGGGGCACCGAGCGTGTGCAACATGTAGTCGTTGCCGGCGCATTCGAGCCCGACGTTGATCGAGCCCGCATCGGGCCTGGGCATCGGCCGGGTGAGTCTGGAGCCATCGAGCTCGGCCATCGCCGGATCGTCGCCGGTGTAGGCCGCCGCCAGATTGCGCCAGGTGCGGCCGCCGGGGTCGACGATGCCGTCGGGTTTGCGAAGAAAATCGGCCTGGTAGGCGGTGATCGCGTCGATGGTCGGGCTGCGACAGTTGCCGTCGGCGTCGCCGAGCGACACGAAGCCCCGGGCCAGCAGCAGGCGCTGCACCATGCACGACGTCGTCACGTCGGTTGACGGCCTCGCGGCCCACGGGTGCCCGGATGGCTTGTTCGCCCATGTTCGCCTCCGTTCGAAATGAGGTGATTCAGTTTGCCCAAGCGCGAGGCCGTTGTAAACAGCGCGCAGACCCACCATGCAGCGCGGCGCACAGGGTAATGTGCAAGTGACCGCCGGCTTCGTTGCTCGGCCGATTGTGGTCAGCGTTCAGAGTCCACAGATGCGCGGCAACACGGTCCCGATGGCATCGCGCAACACCGCGTCGGCCAGCCCATCCATCTGTGTGGCCTGGTTGTTGATGATCACGACCCGCGCGCCCGCCTGTTTGGCCAGCGGCACCACCGAGGCCACCGGATAGACCTGCAGCGTGCTGCCGATGGCCAGCAAGCAGGTCGGCTTCGGCGGCTGCGGCAAACGCTGCTTCGATCACCTCGGGCACCATTGCCTGGCCGAACGAGATGGTGTCGCTTTTCAGGATGCCGCCGCAGTCGAGGCAATGCGGGTCGGGCTCGCCGGCGCGCACCCGCTCCAGCACCTCGGGCATCGGCAGCCGTCGGCCGCAATCCCAGCACATCACGCGACGCATGGTGCCGTGTACCTCGATCACCCGATCGTCGGCATGCCCGGCCTGTTGGTGCAGGCCGTCGATATTCTGCGTGATCAGCGCGTGCAGCTTGCCGCGCTGTTCAAGCTGGTGGATGGCGCGATGCCCGCTGTTCGGCCCGGCGAGCCACGCCGGATGGTTCAGCCTGCTTTGCCACGCCGCCTGGCGCACCTGCGGATCGGCCAGGTAGTGCTGCAAGGTCGATTGTTTTTCCGCCGTCGGGTTGCTGGTCCAGACGCCCTTCGGGCCGCGAAAATCCGGGATGCCGGATTCGGTTGAAATGCCGGCGCCGGTCAGCACCACCACACGCTGCGCTGCATCGATCCAGGATTTGACGAGTCGGATCTGGCTGGACATGTGGTTCTCAGGTTGCAGGCATCATGCTGCGACGGGTGATCGGTTTCGAGCCGGGCTGGGATGCAGCAATCGATCAGACCCCTTGCCGCAAATTCCGCTCGAACAGGCTGAACAACCGCTCCCAGTGCCGCTCGGCCGATTCACGCTTGTAGACGCCGGCGCGCTGCGGGAAGACGAAGCCGTGTTCGGCCCCCGGGTACCATTCCAGCCGGTAAGGCGTTTTGCCGGCTTCGAGTGCCGACTGCAGGGTCAGCATGTCGGGCCGCTCGGCCCATTTGTCGAACTCGGCGCACGCAAAATAGCTTTCGCAGCGGATCTTCGGCGCCATCTTGTGCGGCGAATCGGGCTGGCCAGTCACCATCCGCGCACCGTGGATCGATGCAATGCAGCGCAACCGCTCAGGGTAGGCCGCCGCGGCCCACATCACGAACGGGCCACTCATGCAGTAGCCGACCGCGCCGATCCGGTTGGCGTCCGCTTCGGGTTCGCCGTCGATGAAGGCAAACATGGCCAGCGTGTCGCAGTCGGTGGTTGCCGCGTCGAGCGAGTCCATCAGCGCAAACATTTCGGCCAGCGACGGCTCGGTGCGGTCTTTCAGCTGGAAATCCCGCGATCTGCGGTAATACAGGTTGGGCAACACGACGTAATAGCCGACGCTGGCGAGGCGTCGCGCCATGTCGTGCAGCTCTTCGCGTTTGCCCGGTGCATCCATGTAGAACAGCACCACCGGAAACGGCCCGTCTTCCTCGGGATGGACGATGAAGCTGTTCATCGCGCCGTCGGCGGTCGGGATATCGAGGTGTTTTTCGATCATCGGATGTCTCCTGTCATTGATATGAACGGTAGAGCCGCTGCGGCTGCCGATTGCCGCGGTCGCCAAGGCGCCCACCAGCGACGCGGTTTGTGCGGACGCTCGGATGGTCGCCGCATGAAGGCCAGATACAGCAGCGGCACGACAAACAGCGTCAGCACGGTCGAGAATGCCAGACCCCAGACGATACTGGCCGCCACCGGTCCCCACAACAGGCTGTTGCCGCCGAGCCCGAAGGCGAGCGAGAACAACCCGCCGATGGTCGTCGTGGTGGTGATCAAGATCGGCACCACACGCCGACGCGCGGCCTGCAGGAGGGCATGGATGGTGCTCATGCCGCGGTCGCGACGGTCGTTGGCGGCGTCGATCAGCACGATGGCCGAATTGACCGCGATGCCGGTCAGCGCAATCACGCCGTACAAGGTGTACAGCGACAACGGGTTGTTCGAGATCGCCAGGCCGTAGGCCACGCCGGTGAACGCCAGCGGCACCGTGATCAGGATCATCATCGGTTGCCAATAACTCTTGAACTGCGCCGCCAGGATCAGATAGATCAGGCCGAAGCCCATCATGAACAGACTCTGCATCGCGGCCAGGCTTTCCTCGATGTCTTCGAGCTCGCCGGAGAAGTCGAGGTCGATGCCCGGGTGTGCGGTGCGGATCCGTTCCCAGCCGGCCTTGACGGCGTCGTTGGCCACCTTGGTATCGGTCACTTCCTTGTCGAGGTTGGCTTCGACGGTGATGGTGCGGCGCAGGTTGTAGTGGCGGATGAAGCCGCGTCCGGGCATTGCCTCGGCATCGACCAGCGTGCCGAGTCGCGTGGTCTGGCCGTTCGGCAACGCGATCGGCTCGTCGAGCAGGCTGGCCGGATCCACGCGCAGGTTGTCGGCACGCCGCAAGGCCTCGGCCGAGCGCACCCGCAACTCGATCTTGTCGCCGCCGTCGCGCGTGAAGGCCACCACCTCGCCATCGACGGCCAGCCGCACCAGGCGGGCCACCTGCGCGGCACTCAGACCGGCATCGCGAACCGCATCGTGGTCGAGCCGCAGCTCGAATTGGGCGCGGCCGGGCAGGTTGTCGTCCTGCACGTCCTTCGAGCCGGGAATCTCGGCAACGATGCGTTTCAGCGCATCGGCCGCGCGCTGGATCTGCTCGAACTCATCGCCGCGCACCTTCACGCTGATCGCCTTGCCGGCCGGCGGGCCGCCCGACAAGACGGTAAAGCTCTTGCGCCCCGGGCCGGGCAGCGCCTCGATCGACTGCCGCATGTCCTCGACCACCTCGGTCACGGTGCGCGAGTCGTCGGTGCGCGGATTCAGCGACACGAATACCTGGCCATACAAATCACCGTACACCGGCTCGGTTTCGGTGAATTTCAGGCCTGCGGTGGTGCTGACGGCGCGCGCTTCGCCGTCGACCCCGATGCCGCGCAGCTGCTTGCGAACCGCCTGCTCGACGCGCTGCGTCTCAGCCAGGGTGTCTTCGAGTGCCGCGGTCTGCGGCATGTCGACGTTGACATAGAACGCGCGGATCGGATCGAAGGCGAAGAACTGCACCCGGATCAGCCCGGTGGCGAGCAAAGCCACCGCCACCGCCACCGACGCGGCGCCGAGCATCGCAAAGCGTTTCGGCCGCCGCAGCACGTAGGCCAGACTCAGTCCGTAACGCAGCCGGATGCCGCGGTTGAAGCGCTCGCGCCAGGCCTGCAGCGCGCGACGCCGGATCGAAGCGCAGGCCGATCGCGCCGACATGTACCGGCATCATCCAGAATGCCTCGAGCAGCGAGATCAACAACGCCAGCGTGACGACAAACGGGATGATGAACATGAACTTGCCGACGATGCCGGGCAGCAGCATCAGCGGCAGAAAGGCGGCCATCGTGGTCGCCACCGATGCCAGCACCGGCTTCCACACCTCGGCGATCGCCGCCAGGCTGGCCTCGAGCGCCTGTTCACCACGCTGCATCCGGTAGTAGATCGCCTCGACGACCACCACCGCATCGTCGACCAGCATGCCCAGCGCGATCACCACGCCGAGCAGCACCGAGACATTGACGGTGCTGCCCAGCGCGTTGAGGATCGCGAAGGTGCCGAACAGCGAAAACGGAATGCCCAGCGCCACCAGCAGGCCGATCCGGCCGCCGAGAAACAGCCAGCACACCGCCAGCACCAGAACGATGCCGACCAGCGCGTTGGTCTGCATCACGCCGATCGCATCGCGCGTCGGCACCGTCTGGTCGTCGCTGAGCAGCAGCTGCAGGCCGCTTGCCCGCAGCACCTGATTCTGGCTGTCGATATATTGCTTCAGACGGTCGACCAGATCGAGCGTATTGGTGCCGGACTTCTTGGTCACCGCGAGCGAGACGGCGAACCGGCCGTCGGCCGACGCGTATTGCGTGGCCGGGGCGCGCGAACGTTCGATGCGGGCCACTTCGCCGAGGCGGGCCGAGACACCGGCCCGCAGCGTCGAGGTGATCGGCAGACTCTCGAGCACGGTCGGGTCGGTCGCCACGCCCTTCACACTGATCGACCAGCTGCCGCCCTGCGTGCGAAGGGTGCCGCCGGAGGTGTCGCGCCACCAGGCGGCCAGGCTGTCGGCAACATCCGAGCTCAGCAGGCCGCGGCTGGCCAGCGCCTGCGGGTCGGGAGCTGACCAGGATTTCCGGGTCGCGCAAGCCGGATGCAAACACCGTATCGACCCCGCTCAGGCGCTCCAGGTCGTCCTTGATGCGGCGTCCATTCAGACGCAGGCTTTCGTCATCGGCCTGGCCGAGCAGCATCAGCGAGGCGGTCGGAAAGCCGTTGCTGGTGGTGATCTCGATGATCAGCGGCTCCTTGGCCTCACGCGGCAGTTCGCTCGCCGCCTTGGCCTGGATCTCGCGGCGCAGGTCGGTCATGCGTTTGTCGAAGGTGCGCTCGCCGATCTCGCGGAAGCGAACCAGCATGCTGACCACGTTCTCGCGCGAGTTCGAAACCACGAAGCGCACGTCGGACACACCCTTGATCGCATTCTCGAGTGGGTTGGTGATCAGCCGCTCGACCTCTTCGGCACTCGCCCCCGGCAGGATCGCCGTCACGCTGACCCAGTTGAAATTGATCTCCGGGTCCTGCTCGCGGGGCATCGACAGGTAGCTGAACAGCCCCAGCAGCAAAACCACCACGAAGCCGATATTGGCCAGTGGGTGGTTGGTGATCAGCGCGCGCATGAATTTCATGGCGAGACCCACCCGCTCACGCGACCGGCAGACTCGGCATTCTGTGGGAGTGCCTTCAGGCGCGATGATGGTCGACCGCCGTGACCGCCTTGATGGCCCAGGCCGCCCCATCGGCCTCGATCGATCATCGGCGCGTCAAGGCCGGACATCGATCGGCTGACCGTTCTGCAGCGCCGCCTGACCGCGCACGACGACGATGCTGTCAGCGCTCAGCGTGGATGGCGATGCGCTGGCTCGGCCCTCCTGCGCATCGGGCACGCGGACAAACCGTGCGCTGCGTCGTGCCACCGCTGCCTTGCTGGACGAACACACCGAGCACGCCACCACGCCGCACCAGCAGATCGGGTGGCAGATGCGGCTGCTGCTCGACCCAGCGCAGGCTGCCGCTGGTGCCGGGCGGCGGCGCAGTGCTCGCGTCCTTGAACGCGAGCCGCGCCGACTGGGTGCGGGCCGGTGCGATCAGCGTCGGCGAGACCCGCAGCAACTGCAGCGCATGGCTGCTGCCCGACCCGGTGTCCAGGCGCAGGCTGGTGGCTCGCCGCAGCCCGGCCACGTCGGCCGGACTCAGCGTCGCATTGACCTCCGCGGCACCGCTTTCGGTGATGACAAACAAGACGCTGCCGGGCGCCACCGCCTCGCCGGTCTGCGCCAGGCGCTGCGTGACGCTGCCGTCGAACGGCGCGCGCAGGCTGGTCTTGTCGAGCTGGCGCCGCGCGGTCGCGAGTTGCGCCTGGGCGCTGCTGACTTCGGTCTGCAGCAAGGCCACCTCGGTCTCGCGCTGCGCCAGCGCCTCCTGCGAAAAGAAACCCTGCGCCACCAGTTCACGCGAGCGCGCCAGCTGTGCCTGCGCCAGCTTCAGCCGCGTCGTCGCCGCATCGAGACCGGCGCGCGCGCGCTGCACGCCGAGTTCGGCATCGCGCGGATCGATCTGCGCCAACAGCTCGCCACGCTTGACCCGCGCGCCGACGTCGGCCGTCCAGCGCAGCAACACGCCCGAAGTCTCGGCCGACAGTTTCGATTCGTTGCGCGCCACCACCGACGCCGGCGCCTCACGCTCGGGCTGCAGCCACACGCTGTCCAGGCGCGCCACGCCGACACTGGCACGGGCTGGTGCGTTGCCGGTTGCCAGCGGTGCGGATGCTGCTTGGGCTTGGGCTTGGGCTTGGGCTCCGGCTTGGGCTTCGGCTCGGGCGGTCGGTGGTGACAGGACCAGCGTTGCCAGCAGCAACATCAACAGCTGTGGTGCCGAACCTCTGGCGGGCGCGTATCCGCCGGGGTGAGAAGACATTCGACAGTGCACGGTGAGGCTTCGGGCTGAGTTCGCGGTCTGTTTCGCAATCGGTGCCAGCTTAACCGGGTGAATACTAGACAGGCGCCGGAGTTGTGCAGCAAAACGGTCTGCCTATATAAAAGTTGGCCATCATCGGAGGCTTCGCAGCTTTGCGAAGGAGCCCTGCTGACCTGCCCGCATGAAGGTCAGCGACGTCCTGGGTTGCTCCAAGCCGATGGTTGATACTCGGTCGCAACTCGTGGAAGCCACCGCCAATTCAAGCACGCGAGCAAGCCAAGTCGAATACGTAGAGGTCGCAGCGTAGCGAACAGCTGAGAACGCAAACGTCGGGCATCGCAGACCACGGTGCTACCATCTTTGACATGATCGACGGGTCGACCTGTTCCGATTGCGCTGCCGACGTATCGCTCAGCGCAGGTTGATCCGACAAACGTCTTGGTGAATCACACGCTTCGGTCATCCATCTGGCTCAGGACCGATGTTGGCTGGCAGCTTCGCTACCACCATGGCACTGCGGCGGCGGAACGATGGTGAGCAGCGTGGCATCACGACAGACGGAATCTGTTCACATCAGGGAATACGCGATCGCCGACCGTGATGCGGCAATCGCCTGCTTTCGATCCAACGTACCTGAATTCTTCAGTGCGGGTGATGAAGACTGGTTCAAAAGCGCGCTGGACGAACCCGATGGCCCGAACTTTGTCGTGGTCGATGATGGTCAGGTCGTCGGCTTTGGCGGCTACGAGGTCTCTGACAACTACAACCACGCCGTGCTTGTTTTCGGTCAAATTCACGCTGGGTGGCACGGCAAGGGACTTGGCTCGATGCTGCTCAGGCACCGTATCCGACATCTCAAGTCGCATGGCCCTGCGACGAAGTATCTGATCATCGACACGACGTTGAAGGTGGCCCCTTTCTATGTCAGGCACGGCTTTGAAATCGTGGCACATTGGAGGGAAGGATTCCGCGATGGTGCGGACAAAGTCGATCTTCGGCTTCTGATTTATTAACCGTCGCGGCGTCTCCCGGCGAGGTCATGCGGGCCCGCGGGCTGCTGTGCGGCGAACCGAACCAATACTCCTCTTCCGAAGGGTCGACCTCAAACCCGTCTCTCACAGGTAGGACAACCCGACGTTGCGGCACCGAAGCCGTGCGAAACGGTACGATCGATTCAACTGAACCTGAACGATGGACGCTTCCGATGAAGATCGATTTTGTTTCCGATGTCGCCTGCCCGTGGTGTGCGGTCGGCCTGCACTCGCTCGAAACCGCACTCGAACGCCTGGGTGACACGGTCCAGGTCGATCTGCGTTTCCAGCCGTTCGAGCTGAACCCGACCTTGCCGGCCGAGGGTCGCGAGACCGTTGCCTACCTGGTCGAAAAATACGGCTCGACGCCTGAGCGCGTGGCGCAGAACCGCGAAGCGATTCGTCAGCGGGGCGCCGATGTCGGCTTCACTTTCGGCGACCGGCCATGGGTCTGGAATACCTTCAATGCCCACCGCATGTTGCACTGGGCCGGCCTGGAGGGCAAACAACGCGAGTTGAAACACGCATTGCTGACGGCGTATCACACCAACGCCGAGAACCCCGGCGCGACCGATGTGTTGTTGCGGCTGGCCGGCGAGGTCGGCCTCGATGTCGAGCGGGCGCGCGCCATCCTCGACTCGGACGAATACGCCGACGAGGTGAGGGCACTCGAGCGCCACTACCAGCAACTCGGCATCAGCGCGGTGCCGTCAATGATCATCAACGATCGACACCTGATCCAGGGCGGCCAGCCGCCCGAGACGATCGAGCAGACACTGCGACAGCTGGCTGCGCAGGACTGATCGGGGCACGCAGCCTGGCCGACGTCCAGTGCGAGGCGGGATTGGCAACGGACATGCCGGTGCATTCGATCAGGCTTTGCTCTGCCTGGGCGTCAACCCGTCACGTCGCGATCAGTCGACCTTCGCGCCCGAGTAGCGGATCGGGCCTGCGCGGCTGGCGAGTTCGCTGCGGATGTGTTGGCTCAGCTCCTGCGCCGTGCTGGCAACCAGGTCGTAACCCTTGGCATCGACCTCGCGCGCCTTGAACGCGGGCTCGGTGAGGATCGCCACCACATCGCGCTGGATTCGCTCGGCCAGCGTCGGGTTCATGCCGGCCGGCGCGAACAGGCCGACCCAGACGTTGGCGTCGATTTCGGGGTAGCCCAGTTCGGCGACGGTGGGCACATCCGGAAACACCGGCGTGCGAGTCTTGCCACCATAGGCCAGTGCCTTGATCCGGCCCGACTGGATATGCGGCCGCGACGACGGGATGCCGGCCCAGGTCAGCGGCACCTCGCCGCTGACCACCGCCGTCACCGCCTGCGGGATGCCGCGATAGGGAATGTGCAGGATGAAGATGCCGGCCTTCTGCTTCAGGGTTTCGGTCGCCAGTTGCGGCTGGCTGCCCGGGCCGTACGACGCGTACGACAGCTGGCCCGGCTTGCTGCGCGCCAGCGCAACCAGTTCAGGCAGCGTGTTCGCCGGCAGCGCCGTGCTGGCGACCAGCAGCTGGCTGAACGAGACCATGCGAGTCAGCGGCGTGAAGTCGCGGTTGATGTCGTAGGGCAGCTTCGAGTAGAGATGCGGGTTGATCGTGAAGGTCGCGTCGGTGGTCACCAGCAGCGTATGACCGTCGGTGGCGTTCACTGCGAGATCGGTGCCGATCAGCGTGTTGGCGCCCGGGCGGTTGTCGACCGTGACGGTCTGGCCCCAGCGCTCCTGAAGCTTCTGCGCCAAGCCCCGCGCCAGCACGTCGACGCCGCCGCCGGCGGGGTACGGTACGATCAATCGCACGGCCCGGCTGGGCCATTGCGGCGCCTGGGCCCACGTGGCCGGAGCCACCACTGCGGCGGCCAGACCCGCTGCCATTGTTCGACGCTTCATGAATGCTCCTGTACCGTTGCCGATGAACCGAACCGATTCTAGGCACCCCCTGCTGGATGACGACGAGTCACCCGTCGTGACAGCAGTCGCCACCGGGGTGGCGCAGTGCTCGCCCGCACAGTCGACACCGCTGCCCGAACTGCGGCTGGCGCGCATTCCTGCCGCGTCGCAATCGCGCTATCTGGGCGACCGCTGGTCTTTTCTGGAGTCCGGAGCGGCCGACGCGCCAGCGATCGTGATGTTGCACGGCATCGGCGCGCATGCCGCCTACTTTCGCTTTCAGCTCGCCGCACTTGCGCCGCACGCCCGCGTGCTGGCCTGGAATGCGCCGGGGTATCTGTTGTCCGATGCCTTGCGCAACGAGCAACCGCAAGCCGCCGATTACGCCGCCGCAGTGGCCGATTTTCTCGATGCCGTCGGCGTGCAGCGTTGCCTTCTGACCGGCCATTCATTTGGTTCGGCGGTGGCCCAGGCGTTCGCAATCGAATACCCCGATCGCGTCGCCGGCCTGCTGCTGAGCGGCACCGGCGTCGGCCAGCGTGCGTTGTCGACCGATCGTCGCATTGCGTACGAGGAACGCGTGCAGCGCTTGCGCAACGGCGGCTTCCAGTATGGCGACGCCGGCGCCGACCGGCTGGTCGGTGCCACCGCCTCACAGCAGGTAAGGCGCTTGGCGACTGAATTGGCGCGCGCCCTGCGTCCGGAAGGCGTCGAACGCGCTGCGGCGTTCAGGGTCTCGGCGTTTTTCAGCCCGGATCAGGCGCAGCGACTCGACATGCCGGTGCTGCTGGTGCAGGGCGACGCGGACCGGATCAACCCGCGCGAAACCAATGCCGATCTGCTGTTGCCGCAACTCCCGCACGGCGAGATGATGCTGTGGGCAGGCATCGGCCACCTGCCCGAGCTCGAGGCAGGCAATCTGTTCAACGCAACGCTGCTCGACTTTGCACGGTCGTGCGGCTGGCTGGCGGCATGACGCAGCAGACGCCGGCACCGGCACCGGGGGCCACCAACGCGCCTGCGCAGGAGTGGCAGGCGCTGGACCAGGCGGCGCTCGACCGGGCCTATGACCAGACGCAGTGGGCGCCGAACATGGCGCAGGTGCTGCAAGGTTTTGCCGTTGCCAGCGAAGCCGCCCGCCAGCGGCTCGGCGCACCTCGCCGACTGCGCTACGGGCCGGCCGAGGTCGAGGCGCTCGACCTGTTCGATTGCGGTCGCGACGGCGCGCCAGTGGTCGTATTTCTGCACGGCGGCGCGTGGCGCAGCGGGCTGGCGCGTGACTATTCATTTTTGGCCGAGCTGTATGTTCGTGCCGGCATTCATCTGGCGGTGCCTGATTTCGCCTGGGTGCAAGACTGCGGTGGTGACCTGCGCACCTTGGCCGATCAGACGCAGCGATCGATCGCCTGGGTCCACGAGCATGCGGCGTCGTTCGGCGCCGACCCGAGCCGCCTGTTCCTCAACGGTCATTCATCGGGCGCTCACCTCGCTGCGGTCGCGGCCACCACCGACTGGCGCGCGAGCGGGCAGCCCGGCGATCTGATCAAAGGCTGCCTGCTGTGCAGCGGTTGCTACGAACTCGAGCCGGTGCGTCGCTCGTCGCGCGGCCGCTATGTGACGATCGATGACGCGGCGGTGCACGATCTCAGCCCGATCCGCCACCTGGACCGGCTGCGCCAGCCGATGATCGTGGCCTGGGGTGCGCTCGAGTCACCCGAGTTCCAGCGCCAGGGACACGCGTTGACGCAATCGGCGCGAGCGGCTGGCCTGCCGGTGGATGCGCTGGTCGCGCATCACTTGAACCACTTCGAAATCCTCGAGACCTTGGCATCGCCCGACGGGCTGCTGGGCCGCGCCGCGCTGCGGCAAATTCTTGGCGAGTGAGCGGGTCGCAGGCGCCAACCGGTCGCCCATGGGCTCAAGGGCGCAGCCGCCCCTCGATCGAATCATCCAGCGTCTTGCCGATCGCGGCACCCACCAGCATCTTGATGCCGGCGACCGCGCGGCCGTGTTTGGTGTCCCAGTAGTAGCCGCCGTGCGGGGCGACACCGATCGCAGTGATTCGCGGATCGTCGCGGCCTTCGGTAAACCAGGTCTTCAGGATCGGGTTCCACAAGGCGTCGATCCGCGCCGGGTCGGTGGTGATGGTGGCGTTGCCGGTCAGCACCAGGAAGCCGTCGTGTTCGGTTGCCTGGAAGAACAACCGGACCGCCGGGTTGCGTGCCAGCTCGGCGTTCTTGTGGCTGTCGCTGGCGCTGAGAAACCACAAGGTGCCGGCATCGTCGACCTGTTGCACCGTCATCGGCCGGGTAGCGCCGGAGTCGCCCATGCTGACGGCGGTGCAGAAAAAGCAGCTCTGCGTTTTCTCGAAAATCTGACGGATCCGTTCGAGTGCCGCGTCGCCGACCAGATCGTCGCGATTCTCTTCGGGTTGCTGTTGGTTGATCGAATCCATGGTGATGCCTTTGCCGGTTAATGAAAAAGTGGTTTGCTGGCCATTCATTTCGGCCGCGGCGGCGTCAACCTGGGCTTCATCGTGTCGAGCCCGCCGTTGCGAAGTTCGCGCACGACGGCGGCCACTGCCTTGCCGACATGGCGCACCTCTTGCTGCACATTGATGTCCTTGTCGAGGGCATCGTGGCTGGTCGCATAGGGCTCGTAGTAGCCGATGAAACGATCGAGGCGAGCCTGTGCGCCGGCGTCGATCAAGCCCATCCAGTCGAGCCAATCGCTCAGCGCGCGGCGCGAGCCTTCGATGCCCGCGACGTCGCCGTGAACCACCAGGCCGTAGGCCCGGCCCGCGAGGTGTTTCGGATAATCCCAGCCATCGAGTTCGACCTGCTTCGCCTTCTTGGCGTCCTTGCCACCGGTCAGCGTCGGGTCGGGGTTGCCGCCATCGGCGCAAACCAGTCGGTCGATCATCGCCTTCAAGCCTGACGGGCTCTGGTACCAATAAACCGGTGACACGATGACAACGCCATGAGCCGAAACCCAGCGTTCGTAGATCTCGTTCATCCAGTCGTTGGTCTGTCGTTCGGCATGGTTGGGATAACAACTGCATGGCCAATGGCACAACGGCATGGCGGTGGAGACGCAAGCCTTGCACGGGTGGATGTGGCGGTCGTAATCGCTTGTCAGCAGGCTCAGATCGAGAAAGTCGACCTCCATCCCGGCGCTTTCGAGTTCATCGATCACAAGGCCGGACAATCGAAAGCTCTTCGAGTTTTCGCCGGGACAGGTGCCGTCGTTGCGCGCGGATGCATTGATCACCAGCACCCGACTCTTGGTCTCCATTCGGCCCCACGCAGCCTGTGCGGCATCGATCCGGGCGCGCGCATCGATCCAGTCGACCGACAAGTCGTAGTCGGGATCGGCATATCCTTCCCCAGCCTTGCGCGTGACTGGCGCTTTGCGGCCGGCGGTGTAGTTTTGCCAGGCAATCTCTTCGACCCGGGCCAGTGCGTCGCCTGCTTGTTCAAAAGCGGGATCGAGGAACGCACCACGAAAGCGGATGCCGAAAGCCTCACGGCCCAGTTTTTCAGGCGCCTGCCCGCTGCGGATCTTGATCATCATCCGAACCATAAGGGCGGCGGTCTGGCGGGTACGCCAGCAGAGAGCGGGTGCGTGGGTAGGCGCCGTCCGACGCCTGATCGTCGGCCTTGCAGCGGAGAAAGGCCGTGTCGGGGCCGGCGCTTCGACCGGGCATGGCGCCTCCGCCAGGTCACCGGATGCGCGGGCTATTCCTTCGGCGCCGCTGCGTCGAGCAGGTCGCCGTTGCGTTTCGGGTCGACGGCAATCTGCGATTCGATATCGCGCAGCGCTCGGGTGTCCGCCTGCCTGACATTCATTTTCGAAGCGGCTTCTGCCGCGGCTGGCGGGTGGACCGTTGGAGATCGGGGAAGCCGGCTCAGCGCGACCCGATAGATCGGCTCGGGCATGTCCATGCCGGCCGACTCGAGTGTCAGCTTGACGCGGCGGATCGCTTCGCTTTTGACGAGCCCGAAATCGTGGCTGCGCTGATCGACCCAGCCATGAAAGCGCACTTGCACGTTCGAGTCGCCTAAAGCGGTAATCAGCGCACGCGGCGGCGGCTTGGCAATCACGCCGTCGATCTGGCCGAGCTCGGCGATGCCGAGTTCTTGCGCCAGCAACAAGTCTTCGTTGACCCCGATGCCGACCTCGAACTCGAAGCGTCGGCTCGGGTTGCGCGTGTAGTTCAGCGTCACGCTTCGAAAGACAAGTGCATTGGGCAGCCGCAGGTGATTGCCGTCGAGCGTCATCAGGATGGTCGCGCGCGATGTCAGCGCGATCACCAAGCCCTCATTGCCGTTGATCACGACATGATCCTGTGGCGAAAAGGGCTGGCGGATGCTCATCAGGATGCCAGCCAGGTAATTTTCGAGAATATCCTTGAATGCAAAACCGATCGCCACGCCGAGCACGCCTGCGGTACCCAGCACCGCACCGACGATCGCCGTCGCGTTGACGATCTCCAGCGCGATCAGCAAGCCGAGCATCACCACCGTCCAGCGCACGGTGGTGCGCATCAGGTCGCGCAAGAACGGATTGCGCAATACCACCCGGTCGAGCAGCGTGCGGCTGGACAGCCAACGCCCGCACCACCAGCTGATCCAGACCACCAGCAAGGCGATGGCAAACAACGGTACCGCGGCAAGCAGCCGATAGGCTTCATCGAGCAGCCGCTGCATGACCGGATCGAGATCGAAATGAGAACGCCAACTCATTGGCGCATTCTCGCCCACGAGTTGTCGGTCCCGGGGACGAACGAAGCCGTCACTCAGGGTTGTCCCGATTGGCCAATCTGTTGCGCGTGCAGTAACGTATGCGTTAATGAACTCGTCGATATCCTTGCAAGCGCAGAGAAACGGCATGTTGCCTGCGGTGGCACGGCTCGATGCGCTGAGTTTTGTCGGCACCGGGCTGGTCCGTCCCGAGTGTGTGCTGGCAACGGCTGCGGGCGACCTGTTCAGCGCCGACTGGCGGGGCGGCGTCGCGCACATCCGCCCCGACGGCAGCCAGGCAGCTGTACGTCGGGCCGGGGCCCGACGGGTTGCAGCTCAAACCGAACGGTATCGCGCTGCTGCGCGACGGCAGTTTTCTGGTGACGCATCTCGGAGCCGACGACGGCGGTGTCTTCCGCTTGCATCGTGACGGCCGCATCGAACCCTGGCTGCAACGGGTCGATGGAATCGATCTGCCGCCGACCAATTTTGTGGTCGAAGATGCGCAAGGTCGTTTCTGGGTCACGGTCAGCACTCGCCTGCAACCACGGGCGCTGGGCTATCGGCGCAGTTGCAGTGACGGCTTCATCGTTCGGGTCGATCAGCGCGGCGCGGTCATCGTCGCCGACCATCTGGGCTACACCAACGAAGTGGCGATCGACCCCGGCGGGCGCTGGCTCTACGTCAACGAAACCTTTGCTCGCCGGCTGTCGCGTTTTGCCCTGCATGCCGATGGATCGCTCGGTGTGAAGCAGGTGGTCACCGAGTTCGGCCCCGGCACGTTTCCCGATGGCCTGGCATTCGATGTCGACGGTCACCTGTGGGTGGTCAGTATCGTCAGCAATCGCCTGATCCGTATCGCGCCCGATGGCGAGCAGACGATCTGGCTCGAAGATGCCGATGCCGAGCACCTGGCGCGGGTCGAAGCCGCCTTCGATGCCGGCACCATGGGACGCCCGGAACTCGACGGCATCCGCAGCCGCTGTCTGCGCAACATTTCGAGCATCGCGTTTGCCGGCGCGCAGCGGCGCCAGGCGGTGCTCGGCTGCCTGCTCGGCGACCGACTGGCGATGCTCGACATGCCGGTCGCCGGCATCGCGCCAACGCACTGGAACTTCCGATGAGTGTTGTCAAGACCGCCGGCATCCGCACGCCAGCGAAGGCAGCGCCCGAGCGGCCGCCGGCGTTCGGCGGTTCAGCTCGCACCCTCGCTGGTCGATTCCGCCTATGAGCAGATCCGCCGCCAGCATCCTCGACAACCACTGGCCGCCGGGCCATCAGGCGCTCGAGCACGAGGTCGCGCGCGCAGCTCGGCATGAGCCGCACGCCGGTGCGCGAAGCGCTGATGCGACTGCAGCAACGAAGGCCTGGTCGAGGTGGTTCCGCGCCACGGCATGCGGGTGCTGCCGGTCTCGGCCGACCGACATGCAGGAGATCTACCAGATCCTGACCGCGCTCGAATGCATGGCCGCCGAACTGCTGGCCGCAGCGCAAGCCCAGCGCCGCAGAGCTGGCGCCGCTGGTCGATGCGACCCGGCTGATGGACCAGGCGCTGAAGGCCGACGACCTCGACGCCTGGGCCGCCGCCGACGAGCACTTCCACCGGCATCTGCTGCATCTGGCCGGCAACCGCCAGTTGCAGGCGACGGTGATGAACTACTGGGACCGCGCGCACCGCGCCCGCATGTTCTCGCTGCGGCTGCGCCCGAAGCCGGTCAACTCGACCAGGAACACATGCAGATGGTCGAACGTCTGCGCGCCGGCGACGCCGAAGGCGCGGCACGCGTCACCCGCGCGCACCGCGAACGCGCCAGCCGCGAACTGATCGCGATCTTCGAACGCTACCGACTTCAACATCTATAGGACTCAAACTTGCCCGCCACCACTCCATTCGACATCTGCGTGATGCCCGGCGACGGCATCGGTGTCGAGGTGATCGCCGCGACCATTCCGCTGCTCGAACGCGCGCATTCGAGCGCCTGCCGTTCCGTTTCGATTTTCGGGAGCAGGCCGCCGGCGCACAACATTACCAGGCGACCGGCGAGGCCTTGCCGGCAGCCGCGCTGCGACGCAGCGCGCAAGGCCGATGCGATCCTGTTCGGCGCGATGGGCTGGCCGGCGATTCGGTATCCCGACGGCACCGAGATCGCGCCGCAGCTCGACCTGCGGGTCGCACTCGACCTGTATGCCGGCGTCCGCCCGGCGCGAGCCATTCCCGGCGTGTCGAGCTGCCGCTGGCCGACCCGCGCGCGCAAGGCCATCGATCTGGTGGTGGTTCGCGAATCGACCGAAGGCCTGTTCGCGTCGCGTGGCAAGGGCGTGATCGAAGACGACCGCGAGGCGCGCGACACCATGGTCATCACGCGCGCCGGCAGCGAGCGGGTGCACGACTTCGCCTTCAAGCTGGCGCAGTCGGCGCAAGCAGCAGGGGCGGCCGGGCCATGTCACCTGTGTCGACAAGGCCAATGTCTTCGTCTCGATGGCGTTTTTCCGCAAGATCTTCGACGAGCGCGCGAAGCTGTTTCCGGATATCGATGCGCGGCACAACTACATCGACGCCACGGCACTCGACATGGTGCGCAAGCCCTGGACCTTCGACGTCGTGGTTACCGAAAACATGTTCGGCGACATCCTGTCCGATCAGACCGCCGGGCTCGTCGGCGGTATGGGCATGGCGCCTTCGGCCGATATCGGTGATCGACATGGCCTGTTCCAGCCCTGCCACGGATCGGCGCCCGATATCGCCGGGCAGGGCAAGGCCAATCCGACGGCAACGATCCTGTCGGCCGCGCTGATGCTCGACTGGCTGGCTGATCGGCACGGCCATGGCCAACTGGCCGACGCGGCGCGACGAATCGAGCAGGCGGTGGATGCGGTCTTCGAATCCGGAACGATCGTGCCGTTCGAATTCGGTGGCCTCGATGGCACACAGGCAATCGCCGATGCGGTTGCGTCCAACCTCTGACAAGACGGTGTGGACCACACCGCAGGCAGCGCGATGAGTGAACGTGTCGTGATGATCGGCGCCGGTTACTGGGCGCAATTCCAGGTCGAAGGCTGGCGCGATGCCGGTTCGCCGCTGCTGGCGATCGGCAACCGCGACCTCGGCAATGCGCGCAAGCTGGCCGATCGCTACGGCGTGCCGCGTTGTTACGACGACATTGCACAGATGCTCGACTCCGAGCGGCCGACGCTGGTCGACGTGGTGCTGCCGCCGGTTGCGCAGGAGCGTGCGGTGCGCGCGGCGATCGAGCGCGGCATTGCCACCATCTGCCAGAAGCCGTTCGGCACTGATCTGCAGCAGGCCGAGGCGATGACCGCGATGGCCGAGGCGGCTGGCGTGCCGCTGGTCATTCACGAGAACTTCCGCTTCGCGCCCTGGTTCCGCGAAATGCGCCGGCTGATCGACGCCGGCTTTTTCGGTCGTATTCACAGCATCGCTTTCAGGCTGCGCCCGGGGGATGGTCAGGGTCCGCAGGCCTATCTCGATCGGCAGCCGTATTTCCAGCAGATGCCGCTGTTTCTGGTCCGCGAGACGGCGGTCCACTTCATCGACACCTTCCGCTATCTGATGGGCGAGGTTCGCGCGGTGACGGCGCGGCTGCGGCGGCTGAACCCGGTGATTGCCGGCGAAGATTGCGGACTGCTGATTTTCGAGTTCGACGACGACCGCACGGCGCTGTTCGACGGCAACCGGCTGAACGAGCATGTCGCGCAGAACCTGCGCCGGACGATGGGCGAGCTGTGGCTCGAAGGCGAGCACGGCGTACTTCGGATGGACGGCGACGCCCGGCTGTGGTGGAAGCCGCACCAAGGCGTCGAGGTGCAGCACGAGTACGACGATGGCGCCGGGCGCGGCGTTTTCGGTGGCGCCAGCACGGCCTTGCAAGCGCATGTGCTGGCCCATCTTCGAATGGGAGCGCCGCTCGAGAACGGCGCCCGCGACTACCTGCGCAACCTGCATGTGCAGGCTGCCGTCTACCACTCCAACGCCAGCGGGCGACGGGTGACGCTCGACCAGTTCGACCCCCACCAACCTGAACCAGGAGACTTCCCATGACCATGCTGTTCACCCGAACCTTGCTGGCCAGCGCCACGCTGGCGCTGTCGCTCGGCGCCACCGCCCAGACGGTGCTGAAGTTCAGCCACACCGATCAGCCCGGCGGCGCCCGTCAGAAGGCGGCCGAATTGTTCGGACAGAAGATCGAGCAGTACACCCAAGGCCGCTACAAGCTGCAGGTCTATCCGGCCGGCCAGCTCGCCAACGATCCGAAGGCGGTCGAGCAGCTGCAACTGGGCGGGATCGATTTCACGGTGTCCGGAACCGGCACCTACGCCACCCACATTCCGACCCTCAACCTGACCGCGCTGCCGTTCCTGGTCGAGAGTTACCCGCAAGGCTGGAAGCTGTACGACGAGTCGAAATGGATGCAGGCGCAGTTCGCCAAGGGACCAGCCAAGGGGTTCCGATTCTTGTCTCCCTTCGAGGCCGGCTTCCGCTCGATGACGACCAAGGAGCCGCTGAATACGCCGGCCGACGCCAAGGGCAAGAAGCTGCGCAGTTTCCCGAACGAGATGATGCGCTGGCAACTCGAGGCGATGGGTTTCACGGTGCAGATCATGCCGCTGCCCGAGGTCTACCTGGCGATCCAGCAAGGCGCGGTGAGCGGCCAGGAAAACCCGATCGACACGATTTTTGCCAACAAGTTTTATGAGGTTGCGCCCAATGTGACGCTGACCCAGCATGTCTACAGCCCGATTCCGATGGCGATTTCGGAGCAGACCTGGCAGAAGTTGTCGCCCGCCGATCGTGATGCGATCTCCAAAGCCGCCAAGGAGGCGTCGGAGTGGAGCCGCAAGGAGGTCAGCAGCAACGACGAACGTCTGCTTGCCGAGATGAGTGCCAAAGGTGCCAAAGTGGCGCGGCCGGCCATCGGTCCATGGCGCGACGCCGTGAAGCCGGTCTATGTACAGGCGAAGGAAAAATACGGCGCCGAGGTCGACGCCATACTGGCCGATGCCGATGCGGTGCGCAAGGCCGTGCCGGTGAAGTGAAGACCATCGTGCAGTCATCCATCGTCGACGAGGCAGCGGCGGCACGGGCCGATCGGAGTGCGCCGTTGTTGCCCGCCGGACCACCCGCACCGTGGCCGATCGCCCGGCTGGGCAGCGTGATCGACTGGAGCGTGCTGTTGATCGGCGGCGTGATGGCCGGTCTGGTTTTCGCCAATGTCGTTGTGCACAACGTCTTTCATGGCGACATCGCCTGGACCACCGAGTTCTGCGAGCTGCTGATGGTCTGGGTGACGTTTCTCGGTGGCGCTGCGGCAACCCGGCGCGGCTCGCACATCATCGTCAACGAGTTGATCGGTCGATTGCCGCCGGCTGGCCGTCGGCTTGCCGATGCGGCGATCCAGCTGGTCGTGCTGGTCACTCTCGGCCTGCTGGTCTGGTATGGCGTGGGGATCACCCGGGCCGGGGCCATGAGTACGTTGACGGTGCTCGGCTGGCCGATGAGTACGCAGTATGTCGCGCTGCCCGTGGCCTCGCTGTTGACGATGGTCTTCGTGATCTGGGAGCTGCTCGAGATCCTGCGCGGCAAGTCACCCGAACAACGCCATGGGGTGCAGCAGCCATGATCCTGTTCCAGACTTTCGGCCTGTTCATCATCGCCACGCTGCTCGGCGTGCCCTTGGTCTATGGCATGTTGCTGTCGACGGTCGGCATGATCTGGTTCAACGGCCTGGGCCATCCGCTGACATCGATCTTTCTCAGCTACATCGGCGGCGTCGAGTCGTTCGTGCTGATCGCGGTACCGTTGTTCATGCTGGCCGGGGAGATTTTGTCCAGCGGCGGAGTCGGCCAGCGCATCGTCACCTTCGCAACCAAGCTGCTCGGCTTCATGCCCGGCGGGCTCGGCATCTCGACGGTGACTTCCAGCCTGATCTTCGGCGGTGTTTCCGGATCGGCGATCGCCGATACCGCGGCCATCGGTTCGGTGATGACTCCGGCAATGATCAAGAAAGGCTACAGCCCGGCCTACGCCGGTGCGCTGATGTCGACCGCCGGCACGCTGGCGATCATCATGCCGCCGTCGATACCGATGCTGGTCTATGCCTTTGTCTCGGGCGCTTCGGTTCGCGATCTGTTTCTGGCCGGCGTGGTGCCGGCATTCGTCTTCGCGCTCGGCCTGTCGCTCGACTGTGTGCGCTACGGCAAGCGAACCGGCTGCGACAACGGCGAGTTGCGCGCTTCAGGCCGCGAGGTCTGGCAGGCCTTTGTGGCCGCAGCGCCTGCGCTGCTGATGCCGGTGGTCATCCTGGGTGGCATCTGGACCGGCATCTTCACGCCCACCGAAGCAGCAGCGGTTGCCGCGGCCTACGGCCTGTTCGTCTCGATGGTGGTCTACAAGGATCTGAAATTTCGCGACTTGCCGGCGCTGCTGCTCAAATCGTTCACGACCAGCGCGGTGGTGATGGTCGTCATCGGCGCCACCTCGTGTCTGGCCTGGCTGATCACCGTCGAGCAGGTACCCGTGCAGATCGCCGGCCTCGTCACCCACTATGCAACCTCGCAATGGATGTTTCTGTTGCTGCTCAATGCGGCCATGCTGATGCTCGGCTGCTTCATCGAGCCGGTGCCGGCCATCATTCTGGCTGCGCCGCTGCTGGTGCCATTGGCTGTCGCCTTCAAGATCGACCCGGTCCATCTCGGGCTGATCATGACTTGCAATCTGGCCATCGGCCTGTACACGCCGCCGGTCGGCGGCACGCTGATGGTCGGCGCCCGCCTGGCCGGCGTCGGCATGGCGGCAGTGGTGCGGGCGCTGATCCCGATGATGATGATCAGCGTGTCGATCCTGCTCGTCGTGACCTATGTGCCGGCGATCAGCATGGCGCTGGTCCACGCTGTGCGCTGAACGTGCTGGAGAAAAAACGAATGCTCGCACTGGTCGTCGAATTTCGAATCAAGCCCGACTTCATCGAAGATTTCGCGGCCGCCATCACAGAGAATGCGAGGCTTTCGCGAGAGACCGAAGCCGGCTGCCGGCAGTTCGACGTTTGCCGCGACCCGGCAGACCACACGCTGTTTTTCTTGTATGAGCTGTACGACGACGAGGCTGCGATCCAGGCTCATCTCCAGTCGGCCCATTTTCTGGCGATGGACCGGCTGACGGCCGATTGGGTGCAGGGCAAGAAGGTCGTCAAACTGCGGCGCTCGGCGCCCTGACTATTGCGCTTTCAAACCAGCCTTGGCGATCAGCGGCGCCCATTTCACCCGTTCGCTGCGCGCGAAGCTTGTCAGCTCGGCGCCCGACCCTCCGGCAGGCTCATGGCCGAGTTCGAGCAGACGCGCCCGAACCTCGGGTACGGCCAACACCTTGGTCAGCTCGGCGTTCAACCTTTGCACCACGGCCGGCGGCGTGCCGGCTGGGGCATACAGGCCATTCCACGCGACGACCTGGAATCCGGCCACGCCTTGTTCGGCGACGGGTTTGACGCCTGGCAGCAAGGCGGATTCTTTCAGGGAGGTGATCGCCAGCGCCTTCACTTTGCCGGCGGAGATGAACGATCGCGATGCGCTGACCGTGTCGATGGCCAGCGGAATCTGGCCACCCAGCAAATCGGTCATCGACGTGCTCGAACCCTTGTACGGGATGGCGCGGACGATGCTGGCGCTTTGCTGGTTCATCAGTTCGAGCACCAGGCGGGCCGTTGTGCTGGGCAGCGCGACATCGACCGAATCGGGCTTTGCCTTGGCTGCGGCAAGTACCTCGGTCAAGCTGTGGTACGGCGACGATGCGGTCGCCAACACCACCATCGGGAAGGTGCTGACCAGCATGACGGCTTCGAAGTCCTTGTCCGGATCGAAAGCCATCGCCGGATACATGTACTGGTTCAGCACGTGGGTGCCGTTGGTGCCCATCAGCAGCGTATAGCCGTCCGGTGTGGCACGCGCAGCCTCGGCTGTGCCGATATTGCCGCCGGCGCCAGCCTTGTTCTCGACATAAAAAGTCTGGCCGGTGGCTTTGGTCAGGTGGTCGGCAAGAAAGCGGGTCGCCACGTCGGTTCCCTGGCCTGGCTGGTAAGGGACGATGATCTTGACGGTCTTGTTCGGATAACCCTGGGCCATTGCAACGGGCGAGATTGCGAGGGTCGCTGCGAATGCGGCAACGAGATGACGAAATTTCATGCTGGTCTCCTAGGTTCTTTGCTTGGTGGTTGAACAGAAAACGAATTCAGCGTCGGCGTCGGCCCGGCAATGCGCCGCTGGCCCGCCACTGCGCAATCCGTGCGGGGTCGACGCCGGATTCCCGCAGGACATCGTCGGTATGTTGCGCAAAGGCGGGCGGTGCGCCTGAGACCCGGCCGGGGGTCCGAGACAGTCGGGTCGGAATGCCGACCTGTCGCCGGCCGTCCTCGTCGACCAGCATCTGGCGATGGCTGGCATGTGCCTGCTCGAATGCTTGCGGTACGTTGTTGACCGGGCCGACTGGCACGCCCTGACTCATCAGGTCGCTGCATACCGAATCACGCGTGCGCATTGCCAAAGCGGTCTCGAGCAGTGTGCGCAAGCCGTCGCGGTTGCTCAGGCGCGCGCTGTTGGAAGCGAAGCGGGGATCGGCTGGCAGGCCTTGCAGGTCGAGGTGTTCGCAAAACCGCCTGAATTGCCGATCGTTCAGGATGCCGAGAAAAATCTCGCCGTCTCGGCAGGCAAACTTGTCGTACGGCGCAATGTTGGGGTGGGCGCTGCCGAGCAGTGCCGGGGTGTTGCCCGATGCCATCCAGTTGGCGGCGTGGGGCACCAGCAGGCTCAGCGCGGTGTCGAAGAGCGTGGCTTCGACACGCTGACCAAGCGCCCGAGCGTGCCCGCTCGACCATCGCCATCAGGATGCCGGTCAGCGCGGTGTAGCCGGTCAGGTGATCGACGATCGGCACGCCGATGCGGGTCGGGCCCGAAGCCGGGTCGCCGTTGATGCTCATCAAGCCGCACATCGCCTGCAGCGACCGCGTCATAACCCGGCAGGCCGCCCAGCGGACCGTCCGCGCCGAAGCCGGTGATCGCGCAGTAGATCAGCCGCGGAAAACGCGGCGCCAGCACGGTCTCGAAGTCGAGCCCCCAGCGCGTCCATCGTTCCCGGCACGAAATTCTCGATCAGCACATCGGCATCTTCGAGCAGCAGCAACAGGACCTCGCGGCCCTCGGCTGTCGACAGGTCGACGGCGATCGCGCGTTTGCCACGGTTGACGGCGCTGAAATAGGCGGCGTCGCCGGCCTCGTTGAAGGGCGGCCCGAGCGTTCGGGTCTCGTCGCCAGACGGTGGCTCGACCTTGATCACGTCGGCACCGTGGTCGGCCAGCATCTGCGTGCACAACGGCCCCGCCAGCACCCGGGACAGATCGATCACCCGGATGCCGGCCAAGGCGCCTTGCGAAGCGCCGTGGGCAGGGCGTTGCGCAGACATCGCTTCAGCCGCTGCTGGGCAGTTCGACGATGCCCGAGCCGAGCACCGACAGCTCGTCGTCCTGGTTGCGCGCCTCCTGCTCGATCTCGACCAGATGGCGGCCGTCCTCGACGAACTTGCGCTTGACGTGGCCCTTGATGAACAGCATGTCGCCCTCCGGGTTGTGGCGGCGGATCTTGCAGCTGGCCTTGCGCAGGAAGCCGTCGTCGCCCATCCAGTTGGTCAGGTGGTGGGTCAGCCACGAGGTGCGCTCGGGGCCGTAGTCGTAGGCGCCGGGCGCGCCGACTTCGAGCGCGAAGTCTTCTTCCCAGTGCACGCGCTCGGGCACGTCGGGGATGCCGAAGCGGTTGGTGATGCCCACGCCCGGGATGCGCGTCGATCAGCTTCCAGGCCAGCTTGTTGGCGCGGATGTACAGGCCGCCCCAGCCCTGCGCGTAGGCGATGAAACCGGTCACCGTCATCGGGCCCTTGAACATCACCGGCAGCGCCTCGCCTTCCTTCACGTCCTCCCAGTAGCGCGGCGTGCTGCCGCGCACTTCCTCCTGCGGCATACAGCTTGTAGGCCTCGCCGAGCTCCTCGGCGGTGTAGCGGCGCGGCTCGCGGGCGCGCACTTCCTTGTACTTGGTGCCCTGCTCGCGGGCGTGGTCGCGCTCGGTGCGGAAGCACCAGCTGTCGGCCTCGGCCACCTTGTCGCCCTGCTGGTTGAAGAAGTCGACGTGGTAGATCTGCTGCACGGCGCGGCCGGCAAAGCGGGTCTCGTGCTCGATCAGGTCCTTCAGGTAGGCCTCGGTCGTGATCTCGTCGTTGCGCTGGACCGGCTTGTGCCAGGTCCAGTCGGCGCCCGACCACATCGCATGCACGCCCGGCAGGCCGCCGACATAGCCCGAGACGATGCGGCTGGTCGAGAACAGGAAGCTCGGCAGCGCGATGATGCCGCCGTATTTCGTCTTGGCCGCGTAGTCCGGGTCGCACCACAGCGGGTTGTCGTCGCCGATGCCGTGGGCGTAGTGGCGGATGTTGTCGCGGGTGGCCTCGTGGCACCACGGTTCGGCGGTGACGCCGATCTTCACGCCGATGCGCTCGCGCAGATCGTCGAGCCCGCTCTGGGTGATCTTGGGGAAGGTTCGTTCGGTCTGGGTCGTCATGCGTGTCTCCTGGTGTTGTTGTTCAAGAATGGACGGCTTGCGCCGCTGCGGTGTTTGGCGAGCTCGCGCTCGCGCAGTTTTCGGCGGTGGATCTTTCCGGCCGGTGTCTTCGGCAGCTCGGCGACGAACTCGACTTGGCGCGGGTATTCGTGCTGGCTCAGGCGCTGCCGAACGGCCTCCTGGATCTCGTTGACGAATGCCTCGTCGCCGTTGCGACGCGTCGACCACGAATGCCTTCACGACCTGCCCGCGCAAGGCATCGGGAACGCCGATGGCGGCGGCTTCGGTGACATCGGGGTGCTTCAGGATGGCGTCCTCGATCTCGACCGCGCTCGATCGTCCAGCCGGCCGAGATGATCACGTCGTCAGCGCGGCCGCCGTGCCAGAAGTAGCCGTCCTCGTCGACGCGGCCGAGGTCCTTGGTCGCCAGCCAGGCGCCGCGGCGCCACAGCTTGAGCTCGCCGGTGACGCCCGGTGCGCAGGCGCCGCCGTTGGCGTCCTGCACCTCGACCTGCACACCGGGGATCGGCTTGCCCAGCGATCCCGGCTTGACGATGAAATCCGGCGCGCCCGGGTAGTTGACCAGGCACACGCCGATCTCGGTGGTGCCGTACATGCTGCAGGCCGGTCGGCCGAAGGTCGCTTCGACGAACTGCGGCGGTTTCGCTGTCGATCGGCTCGCCGGTGAAGGACACCTTGTCGAGGCAGTAGCTGATAGCTTCGCGCTGCGCCGGAGTTGCGCATCATCCGGTAGTGCGTCGCGGCAGCCGAGATGTTGTTGAAGCGATGCTCCTGCAAGGCCTGCAGCAAGCGCTCCGCATTGAACTTGCCGGCATAGGCGCCGATCGTCACGCCCAGCGCCAGCGGCGCCAGGGTGCCGTGCCACAGGCCGTGCCCCCAGGCTGGCGACGACGGGCACATGAACCGGTCGCCGGGCCGCACGCCCGGTGCCGTACAGCGCCGCCATCATCAGCGTGACGATCGAGCGGTGGGTGTGCTTGACCGCATCCGGCAACTCGCGGGTGGTCCCCGAGGTGTACTGGAAGATGGCCAGGTCGTCGCCGCGCGTCTGCGGCGTGAATTCGCTCGGGTGAATGCCGAGCGAGTCGACGAAGCCGGTGTCGGCGATGACGATCTGCAGGCCCGGTGTGCGGTCGACCATCGGCGCCTTCTCGGCATTGGTGACGAGGATTCGCGGCTGGCAATCCTGCACCCGCAGGCGGATGCCGTCGGGGCCGAACAGCGTGAACAGCGGCACCGCGATGGCGCCCATCTTCATCGCGCCGAACATCGCGACATAGAACTCGAGCGACGGCTCGAGCATCACCGCCACCCGATCGCCCGGCTTGACTCCGTGTTCAACCAGATGATGGGCGAACCGCGCCGACTCTTCGCGAAATGCGGCGGAAGCTGAGCGATCTCGTCCTGGCCGTTCGCGTGGACCAGGATGACCGCCGTCGCGCTCGCCATCGACATGCCGGTCGATGCACTCGTGCGCGATGTTCATGCGCTCGCGATCGCCGTCGAACAGCTCCCACAGTTTGTCGTTTGAACAATGTGCCTGAGCGTCGGCGTAGGAAACGTAGTCGGTCAGTCGGGTCATCAGGCATCTTTCGGTTGCGCGTTCAGCAGGCTCGACTTTGCGCGTTGGCCATCAAATTGTCAATAGAGTCTATCAATTGTCTATGTACAATCGACGACTCGTAGCTTCTCAGGCAGGGCGAAGATCCGGAATCAGCCAGGCGATCCGGGGCCTATGCTTCGCCTGCAACTCGGCGACTCGACCATGAATCCATCTGAATCCGAAATTCGCAACCGGCCAGCCGGGCCTCGCGTCCGTCCCGTGCCGGCGGTTTCGCGGGCAGTATCGATCCTGCGTCTGCTCAGTCGTGGCTCCACCGTGCTGACCTTGAAGGAGATCTCGCAGGAACTCGGCTTGGTGACCAGCACCTGCCTGCACATCCTGCGTGTGCTGGTCGACGAGGGCATGGTCAAGGTCGACCCGTCGACCAAGCGTTACGGCCTCGGCGTCGGGGTGCTGGCGCTGGCGCGCAGCGTCATCGAGAACAGCCCGTTTCCGATCTTGGTGCAACCGGTGCTCGACCGACTGTCGAGTACCTGGAACGTGACCGCCATCGGGGTCGAGATCACCGGCATCGATCACATGGTGGTCGTGGCGTTGTCGCGATCGCGAGCACCGTTTCGGCTGCACGTCGATGTCGGCAGTCGCTTTCCGGCGCTGATCAGCGCCACCGGACGATTGGTCGCCGCATTCAACGAGCTGCCCGACACAGAAATCGAGCGTCGATTCAAGGCGCTGCGGTGGGAGCGTCCGCCCGATCTCGAGGCCTGGAGAAGCGACGTGCAGAGCGTTCGCCGCAAGGGCTACAGCCTGGACCGCAGCAACTACATCAGTGGTGTCACGGTGTTGGCGGTGCCGATACTCGACAACCACGGCAACATGACTCATTCGCTGGTTGCCGCCGGTGTTGCCGATCAACTCGGAACATCGAAAACATCATCGCTGGCCAAGGCGTTTCAAGTCGAAGCCCAGCAGCTTTCAGGACTGTTGGCGGCACGGAGTTGAAACCGATGACAACTACGGCATTTGATTCGAGCGAGCAATCCGCCAACGGCTGGCGGCAACGCACGCTGCCCGGCTTCGCAGGCTTGATCGGTCCGTTGTGGACCCGCAAGGAGGCGGTCAGTTGGGCCTATGGCCTGCACGCCTCGGTCGATCACCTCAATCCGGCCGGTGTCGTCCATGGCGGCTTGCTGACCAGCCTGGTCGATCACGCCATCAGCGCCATCGCCTGGGAAGCGATCGGACGCCGTGCCTGCGTGACCGTTCAACTCGACACGCAGTTCCTGGTCGCCGCACGCGCAGGCCAATTCCTCGAGGCCCGCGGCCGCGTGGTCCGTGCCACGTCGAGTCTGCTGTTCATGCAGGGCAGCATCTCGACGGGTGATGTCGAGCTTGTCACTGCCAGCGCGCTGATGAAAATTGTCGAGCCGAGACGAAGCGACGCCGCACCGGCTTGACTGCGGCGCTGACGCTTGCCGACGTCATGGGCTGGTCGGCGGACGCAGGCGGATCGACAGGCTCTGCATCGAACGGCCGATCAAGCCCTGGGTGTCGTAGAGCGCCGCTTCGGCCAGGCCGATGCCGCTGGTGCCCAGGTGTGTGCGCGCATCGAGGGCAATCCATTCGCCGACCGGCTGACGCAACAGATGGATGCTCAGGTCGGAGTTGACGAACAGGTAGCGCTTGTAGTCGAGGATGGCGCTGATGCCATTGCCCGAATCGGCCGCCACGGCCACCCGCTGAAAGGCGCTTGGCGTCTCGCCTTCGACCAGCGGATGCCGCATGCGAAACCAGATCGCACAGGGGCCCTGGAACGAACGGCCGCGCGCGCTTCGCGTTTCGACCAGATCGGCATAACCGACCTGCTGGCTGGCGAATGGCATCGGATCGTCCGCGGATGCGTCGGGCCCGGGGGTCAATTCGGGTAACGGATGGCCGGGCAGGCCGGCCGGCAGATCGAGCGCATTCTCGCGCTGGGCCAGTGCGGTGAAGCGGCCGACTTCCTTGCCGCCAGCCAGCAGCCGCGCCGAGAAGTGACCTGCATTGCGGCCGACGTAATCTTCGGCCACCTCGACTTCCAGCTCGCCGATCGGCACCGGGCGCAACAGGTTGGCGGTCAGGCGAGAAAGATGCGCCAGGCCATGGCCCTTCGCCGCTTGCTCGATGGCGCGGCAGACCAGCGCCGTCGGTGGGCCGGCGTGTTGGTGGTCAGGGTTCCAGGGCCCGCGGGTCAAGCCGCTGGCAACAAAACGCTTGCTGTCGAGCGGCAGAAAAGCCGCGCCACGCATCGGTTCGGAATCGTTCGGCATCGGCGGGCATCAGGCAAGTGATGGGGATGTCGGCATTGTCAGACATACTGCTGGTTTTCGTAACGCAGGAGATGGCGATGCCCGGTCGAATCAAGTCGTTTGCCACAGCTGCCGCGGTTGCTGCGCTGACCGCTTTGCTGGCTCCGGCCGCGTCCGCCGCGTGTCTGAGCGACATCGACGCCGCCGCGCTGGTTGCCGGTTACATGGCGAAGACACCGGCCGCCAACCCCGACGGTTTGTCGACCGCCGATGGCGAGTGCTCGCGTGACAAGTTCAACCGCTTCCTGGCCCAGCAGTTGAATGCCAAGGTGGTCGGCTACAAGGCGGGGTTGACCAATCCGGCGGTGCAGAAGCGCTTCAATGCCAGCGCGCCGGTCTGGGGCGTTCTCTACTCATCGATGTTGCTCGACGATGGCGCCACCGTCGATGCCAAATTCGGCGCCCGCCCGCTGTTCGAGGCCGACATGCTGGTTCGGGTTGCCGATTCGCGAATCAACCGGGCGAAGACACCTGAGCAGGTCTTGCGCCATATCGATCAGGTGATTCCGTTCATCGAATTGCCCGATCTGGTGGTCCAGGCACCGCCCAAGCTGAATGGCGCAGCGATTGCGGCGATCAACGTCGGCGCCCGCCTCGGCGTGGTGGGCAAACCGATCGCCGTGCAGCAGACGGCGGCATTTTCCGATTCGTTGCGCGACATGGTCGTGATCGTCAAGGGCGACGGCGCCGAACTCGACCGCGGCAAGGGCAGCGATGTGCTCGATCACCCGCTGAATGCCGTCGTCTGGCTGGTGCAGGACCTCGGCAGCAAGGGCATCGTGCTGAAAAAGGGCGACCTGATCAGCCTCGGCTCGTTCTCCAAGCTGATGCCGCCGAAACCCGGCCTGGCGGTCGAGGTTGTCTATCAGGGGCTGCCCGGCAACCCCACCGTGAAGACGGCGTTTCGTTGATCCCTGTGCGGGTGCGGTGTCGAACACTGCACCTGCCTGCGCCCTGATCAGGTCGGCGACAGGATGTGGATCACCCGGCTGGCCAGCAGATCACGTGTCTTGGCACCATAAGCTGCCATGTGGGGCGCTGCTGCATGTGCTGCCAGTGCGTCCATGCTGTCCCATTTTTCGATCACGACGAAGGTATCCGGGCCTTTGGCGGTCTGGAATGGCAATGCATTGTCGGCATCGATCGCGGCGCCATATTCGATGCATCCATCTTCTGCCCGAACAGCCGGAACATTGGCGCGAAAGTGCTCGAGTACCGAGTCGCGCAGACCCGGCTTGGTGGTGATGACGGCGATCACGTGGATCATTGGAGTGCTCCTGTTCGACGAAGTTGGTACGGTAGTGTAGAAGCGGCTTCAGCCGCGCTTGGGGGTCCTGGGCGACCCGCAAGCGCGGCTGAAACCGCTCCTGCAACAGAAAAACCAGAACGAAGGAGCAGATGAAGATCGATCGCAGTAGCATCCGCGCCTGCCGCACCGTGACGGCGAACTGGAGATTTCATGACTGACTTGCGCGAGCGTTTTGGTCGACCCTTGCGGCTCGGCTTTGTTGGTGGCGGACCCGACTCATGGATCGGCAACATGCATCGCGGTGCGGCCGAAATGGACGGCTGGTTTCGCGCCACCGCCGGCGTTTTTTCAAGCGATCCGGCGCGCTCACGAGCCGCCGGACCGACGCTCGGCTTCGATCCGGCGCGCAGCTACGGCAATCTGGCCGAGATGCTGACGGCCGAGGCGCAACGGCCCGATGGCATCGATGCCGTCAGCATCATGACGCCGAACGACGGGCACTACACAGCCGCGGCGGCGGTGCTCGATGCCGGTCTGGATGTGTTGTGCGACAAGCCGGTGTCGCAGGATTTTGCGCAGGCCTGTGATCTGTTGTCGCGAGCACGCGCCGGCGGTCGCTTGTTCGCCGTCGCCCATGCCTATTCGGCCTATCCGATGACCCGCTACGCCAGGCAACTGGTGCGCGACGGCGCCATTGGCGAGGTCCGGCTGGTGCAGGTCGAATATATCCAGAGCGGCCTGGCGACCCCGGTTGAACAAGGCGCTTTGACCAACCGGCTGCGCTGGGTGCTCGATCGCACGCGCAGCGGGCAGGTCCTGGTCATGAGCGCAATCGGTTGCCATGCGCAGCACCTCGCCTGTTTTGTCGCCGGTCAGCCAGTCGCCCGTCTGGTTGCCGATGTCGGCACCCTGATGCCGGGCCGGGTCGTCGATGACCATGTATCGGCATTGCTCGAGTTCGAGAATGGTGCGCGTGGCAGCTTCACCGTGACGCAGGCCGCAGCCGGTGGCGAAAACGATATCCGGCTGCGCGTGATCGGCAGCAGCGGCACCATCGAGTGGTCGCACCGCGATGCCAGCTACCTGCGCGTGGCGATGCAGGGTGGGCCGGTGCGGACGATCGGCCGCGGCGACTCCGATCTGCCGGCGTCGATCATTGCGCTGGGCCGCACCCCGCGCGGCCATCCCGAAGGCCTGCGCGAAGCCTTCGCCAATATCTATTCCGAATGGGCGCAGACCCGCATCGCCGCCAACCTCGGCGACCCCGCACCGGATCTGCCCTTCCCACGGCTCGAAGAAGCCGCGCATACGATGGCCTTCATCGAGGCCTGCGTCGAGTCCCAGGCGAGCGGTCGATGGGTCGACGTGGCTCGATTGCCCGGTGCGTGAGATGGACGCTGGCCAGCCGATGATGACCGAGGCCGAGAGTCAGGCCGTGCTCGACCGCATCGATGCCGAACTGCGGCCCACGCTCGGTGAAGGGCGGGTCGCCAGCTACATTCCGGCGCTGGCCCGGGTGCCGGCCGATCGATTCGGCATGGCGCTGTGCAGCGTCGACCGGGTCCAGGTCGGGGCGGGCGATGCGTCGACGGCGTTCTCGATCCAGAGCGTGTCGAAGGTGCTCGGCCTGACGCTGGCGCTGCAGGCGATCGGCGTCGAGGTCTGGCAGCATGTCGGCCGCGAACCGTCGGGCAACCCGTTCAACTCGCTGACCCAGCTCGAGTTTGAACAGGGCTTGCCTCGCAATCCGTTCATCAATGCCGGCGCGATCTGCATTGCCGACCAGTTGGTGTCGGCCTACACCGATCCGAAGCTGGCGCTGTTGCAGTTGGTCGAACGCTTGTGTGGCGAGCCCGTCGGCTTCAACGAGGAAGTGGCGCGCTCCGAGCGCGAGGCCGGTTTTCGCAATGCGGCGCTGGCCAATTTCATGAAGAGTTTCGGCCGCATCCGCAACCCGGTCGATGCGGTTCTCGATGTCTATTTCCATCAATGTGCGCTGGCGATGACCTGCTCCCAACTGGCGCGCAGCTTCGGTTATCTGGCCAATGAAGGCGTGCAACCCGGCAGCGGCGAGCGCATCGTCACCCCGCGCCAGGCGCGGCGCATCAACTCGCTGATGCTGACCTGCGGCACCTACGATGCGGCGGGCGAGTTTGCGTTTCTGATCGGCCTGCCGTGCAAGAGCGGTGTCGGTGGCGGCATCGTCGCGATCGTGCCGCGGCAGCTGTCCTTGTGCGTCTGGTCGCCAGCGCTCGACGCGGCCGGCAATTCGGTCGCCGGCCGACGAGCGCTCGAGCTGTTCGTCACGCAGACCGGCCTGTCGGTGTTCTGATTCGACGCACGCCGACCCGCACCGGGTTTTTCTGCCGCTGGTGATCCCGCTTGTTCAAGCAGTGGGTGTACGGGCTCGAATCAGGATCAGACGCACCGCGCCGAACGCAATCAGCAGGCCCGAGACAACGGCAACGATGCCGAGAATCTGCAAGGTGCTGGGGACCTCGCCGAGCACCGGAATCGCCAGCATCGATGCGGCGCCGGGCACCAGGGCGCCGAAAAATGCCGCGCGGCCCGAGCCGAGCAGTGCGGCGGCGCGGCTGAATGCCAGCACCGCCAGCAGGCCGGCACCCAGCCCCTGGGCGAAGACCTGCAGCAGCAGCATCGTCGCGCCGGCGTTGGCCAATCGTTGCAGATCGGTGAAGGCCATGAAAAACGGCGCGACGATCAGAAACGACAGCACAACCACCACCGTCGTGACACGCATCGGATCGACCTCCCAGCGCCGCGACAGCGCGCCGAACAGGCCCCAGCACAGACCGGCCAACGCGAACAGCAGGTCGCCGAGCAGCGTCAACGCGCCTTCACGATGGGTCAGGCTGTCGCCGCCCATGAAAGCCAGGCCGAGCACGACGAAGCCGGCACCGATCGCGCTGTCGCGCGTCAGACGCTGGTGCGCGATCAACGTCGACAGGCCGAGCCCGGCCAGCAGCTGGCACGCCGGCGCGATCACCGCGCCATGTGCCAGCGGCGCCAGCGTGAAGCCGGTCATGAACAGCATGCTGAAGCCAGGCCCTGCCAGCAAGGTCAGCAGCAGGCCGCGCCGCCAGCCGATGCCGGCCAGATCGCGCCAGCCCCAGCGCCACAGCAGCGGCATCATCAACAAGGCGCCGGGGGCGAAGCGCAGCAGCGTCAGATCACCCGGGCTGAGGCCGGCCTTCACGCCGAGCCGCGCCAGCACCGTATAACAGGCCCAGATCGACGCCGCCAGCAGACCCCAGAGCAGGCCGGCCAGGCGGGCATCGGCATCGGCCTGAGCGGGGAGCGGGTCATCCATGTGGTGAGCGTAACAGCGGCCGCGTCGGCGTGTCGTCGGGAGAGGTCGTCGGCTGCGGGTGTGGTGGCCGTGCGGCGGCGTTAGCATCGACATGAACCATTCGCACGCGGAGGACGCGATGTCATCAAATCAGGCTGAGCCGACGCCGCGTGCCCTGCAAGGCCTGCGAGTCGTCGAGATGGGCCAGTTGATTGCCGGCCCGTTTGCCGGCAAGCTGCTCGGCGAATTCGGCGCCGATGTGGTGAAGATCGAGCCGCCCGGCGTCGGCGACCCGCTGCGCAACTGGCGCTTGCTGAAGGAAGGCACCTCGGTCTGGTGGCAGGTGCAGTCGCGCAACAAGCGGTCGGTCGCCATCGATCTGCGCACCGCCGAGGGGCAGGATCTGGCGCGGCAGCTGATTGCCGAAGCCGATGTGCTGATCGAGAATTTTCGCCCTGGCACGCTGGAAGGGTGGGGCATGGGCTGGGACGACCTGTCGACGCTCAATCCCGGCCTCGTCATGTTGCGCATTTCCGGTTATGGCCAGACCGGCCCGTACCGCGATCTGCCGGGCTTCGGCGCGATCGGCGAGGCGATGGGCGGCTTGCGTCACCTGACCGGAGAGCCGGGCCGAGTGCCGGTGCGGGTCGGCGTATCGATCGGCGATACGCTGGCGGCGCTGCACGGCACCATCGGCGTGCTGCTCGCACTGCACCATCACCAGGTCAATGGCGGGCCGGGGCAGGTGATCGATGTGGCCTTGCACGAAGCCGTCTTCAACGTGATGGAAAGCCTGTTGCCTGAATACAGCGCATTCGGCGCTGTCCGTGAAGCGGCGGGCAGCGCGCTGCCGGGCATAGCACCGTCGAACGCCTATCGCTGCATCGACGGTTATGTCCTGATTGCCGGCAACGGCGACAGCATCTTCAAGCGGCTGATGGATGTGATCGGCCGCGCCGACCTGGGCAAGGCGCCGGATCTGGCGAGCAATGCCGGGCGCGTGCAACGCGTCGACGAGATCGATGTGGCGATCGGCGAATGGACAGTGACACGCAGTGTCGATACCGTGCTGGCATTGCTCGGACCGGCCCGGGTTCCGGCCGGCAAGGTCTATACCGCCAGGGACATTCACAGCGATCCGCATTTTCGGGCGCGCGAGATGATCGTCGAACAACAGACCCGCGACGGCTATTCACTCGACGTTCCGGGCATCATCCCGAAGCTGTCGGCGACGCCTGGCACCATCCGCTCGTCGGCCCCTCATATCGGCGACGATACCGATGCGGTATTGCGCGAGATGGGGCTGTCGGACGACAACATCGCGATACTGCGAAGCAAGGGAGTGATTGCATGAGCATGGCCATCTGGAATGGCGCCGGGCGGCGCATCCACATGCAGGAAGTCGGTACCCGTGACGGCCTGCAGGTCGAGGCGGCATTCGTTGCCACCGACGACAAGATCGCGCTTGATCGATGCCTTGTCGCTGGCCGGACTGGCGAAGATCGAGGCCACCGCCTTTGTCTCGCCGCAGGCTATTCCGGCGTTGCGGGATGCCGAGATCGTGATGCGCGAGATCCAGCGCCAGCCCGGTGTGGTCTATACCGCGCTGGTACCCAATGTTCGAGGTGCCGAGCGGGCGATCGAAGCCCGCGCCGACGAACTGAATATCGTCATGTCGGCCAGCCAGACACACAACCTGGCCAATTTGCGGATGCTGCGCGAGCAGTCGCATGCGGCGCTGCGCGCGGTGGTCGATCTGGCGGCGACGGCCAAGGTCGCAGTCAATTTTTCGCTGTCGTGTTCGTTTGGCTGCCCGATGGAAGGCGACGTGGCCGAAGCCGCGGTGCTCGATTGGGCCGGACGCTTCGTCGAGCTGGGCGTGCGCGGCGTCACCTTGTGCGACACCACCGGTATGGCTTATCCGCCCCAGGTCTTTCGTCTGACCCAGGCATTTCGCGAGCGCTGGCCGGGCACCGAGCTGACGCTTCATTTCCACAATACCCGCGGCATGGGCCTGGCCAATGTGCTGGCAGCGATTGCCGCCGGTGCCGACCGCTTCGACGCCTCGCTCGGCGGGCTCGGCGGCTGCCCGTATGCGCCGGGCGCCACCGGCAATGTCTGCAGCGAAGAGATCGTGCACGCGCTCGAACTGATGGGTTTCGACACCGGTGTCGATCTCCAACGGCTGATCGAAGCGTCGCAGCGCCTGCCGGCGCTGATCGGCCACGATATCCCGAGCCAGATCGTCAAGGCCGGCCGACGCCTCGATCTGCATCCGGTGCCGGTCGATTTCGCCGCCATCCGGGAACGCGCGCTGAGCCGACCCGCGGCTTGACATGAATCAGGAGAACACCGTGAACCAGGCCGCTCAGTCGCTCAAGGCACGCATCGTCGAGGTCGGCCCGCGCGACGGCCTGCAGAACGAGCAGCAGGTGGTGACGACCGAAACCAAGCTCGAACTGATCGACCGACTGACCGCTGCCGGTCTGCGCGATATCGAAGTGGCGTCGTTCGTCTCGCCGAAATGGGTGCCGCAAATGGCCGATCACGCCGAGATCATGACGCGGCTCGATCGGCGGCCGGGCGTCAACTATCCGGTGCTTGACGCCGAACATGAAAGGGTTCGAGGCGGCGTCCGCGGCCGGTGCCACCGAAGTCGCGGTATTTGCAGCCGCGTCCGAGGCGTTCTCGCAGCGCAATATCAATTGCTCGATCGCCGAATCGATCGAGCGGTTCGAGCCGATTCTGCTCGCTGCGAAAGCAGCAGGGCATCAAGGTACGCGGCTATGTCTCGTGCGTTGTCGGTTGTCCGTACGAGGGCGAGATCGCGCCGGCCAAGGTGGCCGAGGTTTCACGCGCGCTGTACGAGCGCGGCTGCTACGAAGTCTCGCTCGGCGACACCATCGGCGTCGGCACGCCGGCGTCGGTGGGCCGCATGCTCGATGCGGTTGCAGCGCATGTTCCGGTCGATCTGCTGGCTGGCCATTTCCACGATACCTACGGCATGGCCGCCGCCAACGTCTACGCCGCCTGGCAGTTCGGGCTGCGCGTCTTCGACAGCTCGATCAGCGGGCTCGGTGGTTGTCCGTATGCCAAGGGCGCGTCGGGCAATGTCGCAACCGAAGATGTCGTCTACCTGCTGGGCGGGCTGGGAGCTGATACCGGCATCGACCTTGACGCCTTGGTCGAGTGCTCGGCATGGATTTCAACGCAATTGAACCGGCAGCCGGGATCGAAGGTGGCGCGGGCGATGTTGGCAAAGCGGGCCAGAGCGTGAACGATTCGAGGTTGTCTTCTCGACGTCGAAATGGGTGCCGAATGCCGATATCGCCGAATTGCGTCTGCCGTTTCAGTCCAGCTTCACCTTCGCATCCCGGATCACCTTGCCCCACTTGGCGCTTTCCGCTTCGATGAAGGCCGTGAACTCCTCGGGCGTGCTGCCGGCAGGCAGTGTGCCCATGCCCTCGAGCCTGGCTTTCACGTCGTCCAGGCGCACGATGCTGGCGACCTCTTCCGACACGCGCTTGATGATCGCCGGCGGGGTTCGTGCCGGCGCCAGCAGGCCGGCCCAGGTGCTGCCGGTGAAGCCGGTGATGCCTTGCTCGATGAAGGTCGGCACGTCGGGCAGCATCGGCAGCCGGCGTTCGGCGGCCACGCCGATCAATCTCACCTGTCCCGTCTTGCCCGGATTGATCAAGCCGGAGGCCGCATCGAAAAGCAGCTGGATCTGCCCGCCCATCAGGTCCTGCAAGGCCGCCGCGGCGCCCTTGTAGGGGATGTGGACCATGTCGGTCTGCGTCATCGACTTCAGCAGCTCGGTCGTCAGGTGCGCCGCCGCGCCATTGCCGCTGGAGCCGTAGCTCAGCTTGCCCGGGTTGCGTTTGGCGTAGTCGACGAGCTCGCGCGCATTCTTGAAGGGCGTGTCCTTGTTGACCGCCGCGACCAGCGGCGACACGCCGATCAGCGATACCGCAGCGAGGTCGCGCGGATCGTAGGGCAGCTTGGCGTAAAGCGAAGGGTTGGCGGCATGCGCGGCGATCACGATCGCGAAGGTATAGCCGTCGGGAGCGGAGCGGGCCAGGTCGGCGACGCCGATGGTGCCGTTGGCGCCGGCCTTGTTGTCGATCACCACCGTCTGGCCCAGCCGCTCCTGCAGCTTCTGGCCGATCAGTCGCGCCGTCACGTCGGTGAAGCCGCCCGGCGGGTACGGAACGATGATGCGGATCGGCTTGGCCGGCCAGGCCTGCGCGAAGGCGGCTGGCGCCGCGAGCGTGGCCGCCAGGGCCAGCGTGAAGCGTGCGACGGTTCGAATTCATGTTCATGTCGTTTGATGGTTGATCGGTTGAGATGACGGGTCCAGGTTCGGCCGCTTTGCTCACGCCGCAGGCTCTGCCTGGTACGGGACTCACTTCGCCGAAAGGCCCAGCTTCTCGATCAGCGCCTTGTCCTTGACGAACTGCGCGGCGGCCCACTTGGCGTATTCATCGCCGCTGCGGTACCAGGCGGCCTGGTTGAGCTGGTCGAGCACCTCCAGGTGCTTGGGGTCGTCCATCGCCTTCTTGAAGGCATCGTGCAGCGTCTTCACCACCGCCGGGTCCATGCCCTTCGGACCGGCCAGGCCGTACGGCGACTGCGAGACCACGCCATAGCCGAGGTCCTTGGCGGTCGGCACGTTCGGCCAGCGCTTGGTGCGCTGCTCGCCGAACGTCAGCAGCAGGCGCATCTGGCCGTTGTCGACGAACTTGTCCCAGCCGGTGGCGTCGCTCTGCGCCATCACGTGGCCGCCGAGCAGCGCCTGCTGCAGGTCGGCGTTGCCCTTGAAGGGCACGTGATTCAGCTCGACCTTGGCGTTGTCGGCCAGCTCCTCCATCAGCAGGTGCGGGCTGGTGCCGATGCCGGTCGAGCCGTAGTCGATCTTGCCGGGGCTCTTGCGCGCTGCCTCGATATAGTCATTGAAGGTCTTGTAGGGCGAGTCGCTGCGCACCGTGAAGCCGAAGGTGTAGCCCGAGACGCCGATGATGTAGGTGAAATCGCTCAGCGGATTCCACTGGCGTCTTCTGCATGTGCGGCACGCGCAGCATGCCCATCGGGAACTGGGCGATCGTGTAGCCGTCGGGCTTGGCGGTCAGCCCCATCATGCCCCGGCCCGAGCGTGCCGCCGCGCACCCGGCTTGTTCTCGATGATGACGTTCTGGCCCAGATGCTTGCCGGCGATCTCGGCCAGCACGCGCATGTGGCGGTCGGTCGACCCGCCGGCTGGCCAGGGCACGAGCAGCGTGATCGGCTTGTTCGGATAGGCCTGGCTGTGGGCGGCAAGCGGCGCCAGCAACGCGGCGGCGCAGCCTGCGGCAAGCAGTGCCCGGCGCGCAAGGGTTGTGTGAGTCATTGATGTCTCCTTCTAGCCCCGTGGGGCTGGTTTGAAAATGGGCAGGCCGGTTTCACCGCGGTGCGGCGGCGGCCTCGTTCTCTTGTTCCTGCAGCTCACGCCACATCACCTTGCCAGAACCCGATTTGGGCAATGAATCGACGATGGTCACGATGCGCGGGCTCTTGTAGGCCGCCATGTTTTCGTGCGCCCAGTCGATGATCTGCTGCTCGGTGACCCGGTGACCGGGCTTGAGCACCACCAGCGCCTTCACCGTCTCGCCGCGCCGCACGTCGGCAGCCGCGATCACGCAGGCCTCCTGGATCGCAGGGTGGCGGTACATCAGCGCCTCGACCTCCGCAGGCCAGACCTTGTAGCCCGCCGCATTGATCATGCGCTTGAGTCGGTCGGTCATGAAGAAATAGCCGTCTGCATCGACGTAGGCGAGGTCGCCGGTGCGCAGGAAGCGTTTGCCGTCGATCTCGATGAATGTCGCCGCCGTGGCCTCGGGATTGTTCCAGTAGCCCTGCATCACCTGCGGGCCGTGGATCACGATCTCGCCGCTTTCGCCCGCCGGCAGTTCGCGCAGCGTGTCGGGGTCGACGATGCGCGAGTCGACATCGAACAGCGGGACGCCCAGGCACTGCGGCTTCGGCCGGTGCGGCGGGTTGAGGTGGGTGGCTGCCATCGTCTCGGACATGCCGTAGCCCTCGACATACTGCAGTCCGACCAGTTCCTGCAGCCGCCGCAGCGACCGCTTCGGGCATTGCGGCGCCGCCGCCGCGGATCACCTGCAGACTCGACAGGTCGTACGCCGGCAGCTCGGGCTGGGCCAGGAAATCGACCAGCATCGCGGTGATCGTCTGCCAGGTGGTCACGCCGTAGCGCTGCATGCAGATGGCTGCCGCCTCGCGGTCCCAGCGCGGCAGGATGACGATGGTGGCACCCACGTACAGCGGGCCGTTCATGCTGCCCGACAGCCCGGTGACGTGGAAAAACGGCAGCGCCGACAGGTAGACCGCGTCCTGGGTGCGCGAGAACCAGGTCGTGCCGCCGACCAGCGTGCTCATCACGCTGCGGTGGGTGTGCACACAACCCTTGGGCGCGCCGGTGGTGCCCGATGTGTACGGCATGACGCAGGGGTCGTCGGACCTTGCGGTGAGCGGCCCGGGCTGCCGGCCGCGCGCCAGTGCGTCGCTCCACGCGGTCACGCCGGGCGCGCCTTGCACTGCGCGCGCGGCGGCGACGAATTCGGGGACACGCAGGTCGGTCGGCCGCTTCAGATAGTCGCTGTAGGTGGCCACGACGACATGCTGCAGACCCTCGCCGGCCTGCGGGCGCAGCAGCGGCTGCAGATGGCGTCAGCAAGTCCTGGGCGACAAAAGCCGTGGTGGCCTTGCAGTCGTCCACGTAATGGCGCAGCTCGTCGGTCCGGTTCATCGGATTGACCGGCACCACCACTGCATTGGCGCGCAGGATGGCATAGAAGGCGAGCACCCATTGCGGGCTGTTCTGCATGCACAACAAGACCCGGTCGCCGGCCATCACGCCGCACTCGTGCTGCAGGAAGCCGGCCAGGCGTTCGGCCTCGTCCTTGAACTCGGCGAAGCTCACCGCGGTGTCGTAGAAGACGATGAACGGCTTGTCGGGATACCGCGCTGCCGATACCTCGGCGTTGTGAAAGACGTTGGTCTGCGGCAGCGTCAGGTGACGCGGCACCAGCGGCGGCCAATGCTCGAAATGGGATTGATGGGCGTTGGACATGGTTCAGCCTTTGCCGATTCGTTGCGCCAGCGCCCATGCCTGCTCGGCCAGCGGACGGGTCCGTTTTCCGGTGTTGATCGCCTGTTCGCTCGAGGCATTGCCCTGGCGCGCACGAGCCGCCACACCCTGCAGGATGCCGACCAGGCGGAACATGTTGAAGACGAGGTAGTAGGTCCACTCGTCGGGATCAGGCTCGCGCGGCGAGCCGACGCGGTCGAGATATCGGCGCAGGTAGTCGGCTTCGCAGGGGATGCCGAGAGCCGCGAGATCGGCTCCGGCCAGGCCCTGGGGTTCCTGCAGATGCCAGCGCATGCAGTGGTAGGCGAAATCCGCCAACGGGTCACCGAGCGTCGACAACTCCCAGTCCAGCACGGCCAGGATGCGCGGCTCGGCAGGATGGAAAATCACGTTGTCGAGCCGGTAGTCGCCGTGCACGATGCGTGTCTCGCCGGCAGCTGGCACGTGACGTGGCAGCCAGTCGATCAAGGCGTCGGCGGCTTCGATCTTTTCGGTCTCCGCAGCACGGTATTGGCGCGTCCAGCGTGCGACCTGCCGTTCGATGTAGTGGCCTGGCTTGCCGTAATCGGCGAGGCCGACCGCGCGTCGGATCGACCCGGTGCAGCGCGGCGATCACGCGGTTCATCTCGTCGTAGTGGGCGGCGCGTTCGCCTGCATCCATGCCCGGCAGCTTGGGATCCCAGAGAATGCGGCCGTCGACACAGTCCATCACGTAGAAGGCCGTGCCGATCACCGATGGGTCCTCGCACAGCGCATGAGCGTGCGCCACCGGCACCTCGGTGGCGGCCAGCGCCTCGATGACGCGGAACTCGCGCTCCACCGCATGCGCCGACGGCAGCAGCGCGCCGGACGGCTTGCGCCGCATCACATATCGATGCCCGCCGGCGACGAGCAGAAAGGTCGGGTTGCTCTGGCCACCCTTGAACTGCTCCACCTCGAGCTCACCCTCGAAGCCATCGACGTGTTCGCGCATGAATGCAGCGAGCCTGCCAGTGTCGAAGGCATGTTGCGCGGCGACCGCACGGGTGCCGCTGAACTGCGATTGGGCGTCGTCGGTCATGTCGGTCACATCGATGTAAAACCGCGCATGCTCAATTCGAAAACGCCGCGATGCCGGTGATCGCGCGGCCGAGGATCAGCGCATGCACGTCGTGGGTTCCTTCGTAGGTATTGACCACTTCCAGGTTCACCAGGTGGCGTGCAACGCCGAACTCGTCGGAGATGCCGTTGCCGCCCATCATGTCGCGCGCCAGGCGGGCGATGTCGAGCGACTTGCCACAGGAATTGCGCTTGACGATGGAGGTCAGTTCGACCGCGGCGATGCCTTCCTCGCGCATTCGCCCCAGGCGCAGGCAGCCTTGCAGACCCAGTGTGATTTCGGTCAACATGTCGGCCAATTTCTTCTGCACCAGCTGGTTGGCCGCCAGCGGCCGGCCGAACTGCTTGCGGTCGAGCACGTACTGACGGGCCCGTGCGTAGCAATCCTCGGCAGCGCCGAGGGCGCCCCAGGCGATGCCGTAGCGGGCACTGTTCAGGCAGGTGAACGGGCCTTTCAGGCCGCGCACATCCGGGAAAGCGTTCTCCTCGGGGCAGAAGACGTTGTCCATCACCACCTCGCCGGTGATGCTGGCGCACAAACCCACCTTGCCCTCGATGACCGGCGCCGACAGGCCCTTGGCACCCTTGTCGAGTACGAAGCCGCGGATCTGACCTTCATCGTCCTTCGCCCAGATGACGAAGACATCGGCGATCGGCGAGTTGCTGATCCACATCTTGTTGCCGCTCAGGCTGTAGCCACCCGCCACCTTGCGGGCGCGCGTCACCATGCTGCCGGGGTCGGAGCCGTGATCGGGTTCGGTCAGGCCGAAACAGCCGATCCACTCGCCGCTTGCCAGCTTCGGCAGGTACTTCTGCTTGGTTGCTTCGTTGCCGAACTCGAAGATCGGCACCATGACCAGCGACGACTGCACGCTCATCATCGAGCGGTAACCCGAGTCGACACGCTCGACTTCGCGCGCAATCAGGCCGTAGGCGACGTAGTTCAGCCCCGGTCCGCCGTATTGTTCCGCAATGGTCGGACCGAGCAGGCCGAGTTCGCCCATCTCGCGGAAGATCGCGGGGTCGGTGGTGTGGTTGCGGAAGGCCTGGACCACCCGCGGTGCGAGCTGGTCCTGGCAATAGGCGCCGGCGGCTTCGCGCACCATGCGCTCTTCGTCGGTGAGTTGCGCATCGAGCAGGAAAGGATCTTCCCAGTTGAAGCGGGCTTTCGAGGTGGTGGTGGAAGTCATGCCAGTCTCCTGATGATGGTTGGTGTTGTTGCGGAAGGCAATTAAAGCGCTGCGACGAATTCGGGCACCGCCGCGAACAGATCGGCCTCGAGCCCGTAGTCGGCGACGCCGAAGATCGGCGCCTCGCCGTCCTTGTTGATCGCGACGATGACCTTGCTGTCCTTCATGCCGGCCAGGTGCTGGATCGCGCCGCTGATGCCGCAGGCGATATACAGGTTGCGGCGCAACGATCTTGCCGGTCTGGCCGACCTGCCAGTCGTTCGGCGCATAACCGGCGTCGACCGCGGCGCGGCTGGCGCCCAGCGCAGCGCCGAGCTTGTCGGCCAGCGGCGTCAGCACCTCGTCGAACTTCTCGCTGCTGCCCAGCGCGCGGCCACCCGAGACGATGATCTTGGCAGCCGTCAGCTCGGGCCGATCGTTCTTGGCGATCTCGCTGCCGACGAAGCTCGACAGGCCCGAATCGGCCGTCGCCGTCGACCGTGCTCGACGCTGGCCGAACCGCCGCTGGCCGCCGCCGCATCGAAGCCGGTGGTGCGCACCGTGATCACCTTGATCGCATCGATGCTCTGCACGGTGGCGATGGCATTGCCGGCGTAGATCGGGCGGTCGAACGTATCGTCGGATTCGACCCGGATGATGTCGGAGATCTGCCCGACGTCGAGCAGCGCGGCCACCCGCGGCGCGACATTCTTGCCCGCCGCGGTGGCCGGAAACAGGATGTGGGTGTAGTCCTTCGCCACGGCCATCACCTGCGCGGCGACGTTTTCGGCCAGGCCATGCGCAAAGGCCTCGCCGTCGGCATGCAGCACCTTGGTGACGCCGGCGATCTGACGCCGCGGCCTTCGCCGCCTCGCCGGCATTCGAGCCGGCGACCAGCACATGCACGTCCTTGCCGCACTGGACCGCGGCGGTGACGGTATTGAGGGTCGCCCCCTTGATCGACTGGTTGTCGTGTTCAGCGATGACGAGAGCGGTCATGGTCAGATTCCTTCTGCGCAAGGTGCGCAATTCGTTCGATATACAAGGACCAGATCAAGCAAACACCGCGGAACCGGCTTTGCCGGGCCGCTGGTGTTGCCCCCTGAGGGGGAGGCGGCCGCAGGCCGCTCCGGGGGGAGCCATCAACCATCAAATCACCTTGGCTTCGTTCTTCAGCTTGTCGACCAGCGTGGCGACATCGGGCACCTTGATGCCGGCGCTGCGTTTGGGCGGCTCGCTGACCTTCAACGTCTTCAGGTGCGACTTGACGTCGACGCCCAGATCGGCCGGCTTGACATTCTCCAGCGGCTTCTTCTTCGCCTTCATGATGTTCGGCAGCGTCACATAGCGCGGCTCGTTCAGGCGCAGGTCGGTGGTGACGATCGCCGGCAGCTTGACCTTGATGGTCTCCAGCCCGCCATCGATCTCGCGGGTGACGCTGGCCGTCTTCTGCCCGTTCTCGTCGGCCACCTCGATCTTCGATGCGAACGTTGCCTGCGGCAACCCGCACAGCGCGGCCAGCATCTGGCCGGTCTGGTTGCAGTCGTCGTCGATCGCCTGCTTGCCCAGGATCACCAACCCGGGCTGCTCCTTGTCGACCAGCGCCTTCAGCAGCTTGGCCACCGCCAGCGGCTGCAGCTCCTCGCTGGTCTCGACCAGGATCGCCCGATCGGCGCCGATCGCCATCGCGGTGCGCAGCGTCTCCTGGCACTGCAATACGCCGCACGACACCGCGATCACTTCGGTTGCCACACCCTTCTCGCGCAGCCGCACCGCCTCTTCGATCGCGATCTCGTCGAACGGGTTCATGCTCATCTTGACGTTGGCGATATCGACGCCGCTGCCGTCGCTCTTGACGCGCACCTTGACGTTGTAGTCGACGACCCGCTTGACGGGTACGAGAATTTTCATGACATCTCCTTTTCAACGGTCCGACCGAGCGCGATGAAGCGCGCCAGATGATGGTCTTCGTCACCGAGCTGATGATCGATCATCACCAGGCGTTTGGCATAGTGGGCCAGCGGCAGTTCCCAAGTCATGCCGATGCCGCCGTGCAACTGTATGCATTCCTCGGCAACCAGTGTGCCGATTCGGCCGATCGTGACCTTGGCCGCCGACAGTGCGCGCTCGCGTGTCACGCGGTCGGCGTCGAGCGCCGCGGCAGCGTTGATCACCGCCGAACGGGCCTGCTCGATCTCGACCAGCAGGTCGGCCATGCGGTGCTGAAGCGCCTGGAAGCTGCCGATCGCCACACCGAACTGCTTGCGGGTGCGCAGATACTCGAGCGTCGCATCCTTGGCCACATCCATCGCGCCGACGGCTTCGGCACACAGGGCCAGCACACCCTTGCCGACACTGTGTTCGATCGTTGCGCTGCCCGCGCCCTCCGCACCGATCAATGCTTGAGGGCCGAGCTTGACGCCGGCGAGCGTGAGTTCCGCTGCGCGGCCGCCGTCGGCATTCGGATAGCCGCGCAGCGACAGCCCTGGCGTGCCGGCCGGCACCATGAACAGCGAGATGCCGGTCGCGTCGTCGACCGCACCGGCATTGCGGGCCGAGATCACGAAGAAGTCCGCCTGTTCGCCGTGCTGCACCACCGCCTTGACGCCATCGAGCTGCCACTGTCCGTCGACCAGACTGGCCTGCGTCTGCACATGGTCCAGCGCATGATGGGCTTCGGGCTCGCCGTGTGCGAATGCCGCGATCTGCGTACCGCCGATGAGCTCGGCGAGCAGCGCCTTCTGCGCCGCGCTGCCGGCAAAGGCGATCGCGCTGCCGGCGAGCACGGTGCCGAGGAAGGGTTCGACGACCAGGCCGCGGCCCAGCGCCTCGAAGACCACCGAGATATCGAAGCCGCCGCCCGCGAAGCCGCCGTCGTCTTCGCTGAACAGCGCGCCGATCACGCCGAGGTCGGCGAACTGGCGCCACAGCTCGGGGCTGCAGCCTGCGGGCGAGCGGGCGATCCGGTCGCGCGTCTCGAATGCATATTGCTCGGCGACGAAGCGGTTCAGGCTGTCGGCCAGCATGCGGCGATCGTCGGTGTGCTGGAAGTTCATGGTGTTGTCCCGTTCACGGGTCACAGCCCGAGGATCATCTTGGAGATGATGTTCCTCTGGATCTCGTTGGAGCCGCCGAAGATCGACAGCTTGCGGTTGTTGAAATACTGGGTTGCGGCGCTGGCCGCCTCGGCCGGGCCGACCGGTGAGCCGTCAAAACCCTCCTCGAGCGCCTCGGCAACGAAAGGCTGTGCATACGGGCCCATCGCGCGGCGCAGCAGCGACGAGATTTCCTGCCGGATCTCGGTGCCGCGGATCTTCAGCATCGAACTCTCGGCGCCCGGAACGCCGCCACCGGCCACCGCCGCGATGACGCGCAGGTTGGTCGTCTTCATGTTCTCGAGTTCGATCTCGACGCGCGCCAACCGCGCCGCGAAATACGGGTCCTCGGCCAGCGGTCGGCCGTTCTTCCGTCACGCTCGCAGCGGCCTTCTTCAGTCGCTCGAGCGCGGCCACCGAAAAGCCGACGCCGGCGATGTTGGTGCGCTCGTAGGTCAGCAAATATTTGGCACAGGTCCAGCCCATGTTCTCCTCGCCGACCAGGTTCTCCGCCGGCACCCGCACATCGGTGAAGAAGACCTCGTTGACCTCGTGCTCCCCGTCGAGCGTGATGATCGGCCGAACCTCGACGCCGGGTGATCGCATGTCGACCAGCAGGAAGCTGATGCCCTGCTGCTTCTTCGCTTCCCGGTTGGTGCGCACCAGACAGAAGATCATGTTGGCGTGCTGGCCGAGCGTGGTCCAGGTCTTCTGGCCATTGACGACGTAGTGATCACCTTGTGCGTCACTGCCGCGCACCGCGGTGGTCTTCACCGATGCGAGGTCGGAGCCGGCGCCGGGCTCGGAGTAGCCCTGGCACCACCAGTCGGAGCCGTCGAGGATGCGCGGCAGCCAGTACTGCTTCTGCGCCTCGTTGCCGTACTTGATCAGCACCGGGCCGAGCATGTTGACGCCGAACGGCACGATGCGCGGCGCATGGGCGAGCGCACACTCGTTCTCGAAGATGAACTTCTGCACCGCGTTCCAGCCGGGGCCGCCGTACTGCTCGGGCCAGTGGTTGGCCAGCCAGCCGCGCTGGTTCAGGATGGCGTGCCATTCCTCCATGTCGGCCTTGCCGAGGTGCTTGCCGCAGTCGCACCTTCCCGGACAGCCGCGCCGGCAGGCTGATGGCCAGGAACTCGCGCACCTCGGTGCGAAAGGCTTCTTCTTCGGAGCTGAAGTTCAGGTCCATGCTCAGACTCCTCAATAGATCTCGAACAGGCCGGCAGCGCCCATGCCGCCGGCGATGCACATCGTCACGACGGCGTACTTGACGCCGCGTCGGCGCCCTTCGATCAGCACATGGCCGGCCAGCCGTGCGCCGGTCATGCCGAACGGATGGCCGATCGAGATCGCGCCGCCGTCGACGTTGAGGCGCTCGTCCGGAATGCCCAGCCGCTGCTGGCAGTAGATGGCCTGCGACGCAAAGGCTTCGTTGAGTTCCCACAGGCCGATGTCGTCGACCTTCAGACCGTGGCGGGCCAGCAGCTTCGGCACCGCGAACACCGGGCCGATACCCATTTCGTCGGGCTCGCAGCCGGCGACCGCCAGGCCGCGGAAGGCGCCGAGCGGCTTCAACCCGAGGCGCTCGGCCTCGCGGGCCTCGACCATCACGCAGGCCGACGCGCCGTCGGACAGCTGCGAGGCATTGCCGGCGGTGACGAACTTGCTCGGCGCCATTGACCGGCGCCAGCTTGGCCAGCGCCTCGTAAGTGGTGCCGCGCCGGTTGCAGGTATCGACATCGACCGTTGCGCTGCGCTTGCGTCACCGCCTTGGTTTCCTTGTCGGTCACCGCCATCGTCGTCGTGACGGCCACGATCTCCTCGCGGTAGCGGCCTGCATCCTGCGCCGCTTCGGTCTTGCGCTGGCTTTCGGCGGAGAAACGGTCCTGCGCTTCGCGGTCGATGCCGTAGCGCGAGGCGACGATATCGGCGGTCTCGATCATCGACAGATACAGCTCGGGCTTGTGTTCGACGATCCACGGATCGAGCGTGATGTCGCCACCGTCGCCGGCGCTGCGGCCGCGGATCTGCGAGATGCTCTCGACGCCGCCGGCGATCATCGCCGGCGCGCCGTCGACGACGATGCGCCCGGCGGCGATCGCGATCGCCTGCAGACCGGAGGCGCAGAAGCGATTCACGGTGGTGCCGGCGATGCTGATCGGCAGCCCGGCGCGCACGATCGCCTGGCGGGCGACGTTGCGGCCGGTCGTGCCCTCCGGATAGCCGCAGCCGAGGATCGCATCCTCGATCAGCGCCGGGTCGAGGCCCGAGCGTTCGACCGCGGCGCGCACCGCAAAGGCGGCCAGCGTCGGCCCCGGGGTGATGTTGAATTCGCCACGGTGCGCCTTGGTCAGCGGGGTGCGGGCGGTCGAGACGATCACGGCTTCGCGCATCGCGAATCTCCTGGTTTGAAGGATTGGCACGGCCACCCGCCTGCTACGGGCGAGCGCCGAGATGGTGGGTGGTTGTTTCAGGCGGCCCGGTTCAGGCTGTCGAAATCCTGGCCGCGCTCGACCAGGTCGACCAGCAGCGGCGACGGCTGCCAGAAGATCGGGTCTTGCTTTGCGAATTCGCGGATGTCGGCCAGCACCCGGGGCAGCCCGACCGTGTCGGCATACTTCATCGGGCCGCCGCGATGGCGCGGAAAGCCATAGCCGGCGATGAAGGTCACGTCGACGTCGAGCGGCCGCAGCGCGATGCCTTCGTGCACGACGTTGGCGCCTTCGTTGATCATCGCGGCCAGGTAGCGGCGCACGATCTCGTCGTTGCTGAAGCTGCGCGGCGTGATGCCGGCGCGCTGCGCGCTCGGCATCGACGATCGCCAGCACCTCGGGGTCGGGCGCGCCGCTGCGCGAACCCTTGGCATAGACGTAGTAGCCGCGCCCGGTCTTCTGGCCGAACCAGCCGCGTTCGCAGATCCGGTCGGCGATCTGCACATAGCGGGCGCGCGGATCGCGGGTCGGCGCGCGGCGCTTGCGGGTGGCCCAGCCGATGTCGCCGCCGGCCAGGTCGGCCACCTGGAACGGCCCCATCGGATAGCCGAACTCGCGCACCGCCTCGTCGATCTGGTAGGGCGAGGCGCCGTCTTCCATCATGTGGTCGGCCGCCTGGCGGTAGACCGCCAGGATGCGGTTGCCGATGAAGCCGTCGCAGACGCCGGCACGCACCGCCACCTTGCGCAGTTTCTTCGCCAGTTCGAAGCCGGTGGCGACCACGTCGGCGGCCACCTTGGCCGGCACCACGATCTCCAGCAGCTTCATGATGTGCGCCGGCGAGAAGAAGTGCAGGCCCAGCACGTCCTGCGGCCGCGAGATGCTGGCGGCGATCTCGTCGATGTCGAGGTAGGAGGTGTTGGTGGCCAGCACCGCGCCGGGCTTGCAGACGCGGTCGAGTTCGGCGAAGACGGCCTTCTTCACCGCCATGTCCTCGAACACGGCTTCGACGACGAGGTCGACCTCGGCCAGCGCGTCGTAGCCGATGGCGCCGTCGAAGCGCGCCATCACCGCGGCCTTGGCCTCGGCGCTCAGGCGGCCCTTTGCGACCAGGCTGTCGTAGACCTTCTCGACATTGGCGCGGCCGCGCGCCGAGGCTCGGCGTCGTCGCGCTCGATCATCGTCACCGTGCATGCCCGCGTCGAGCATCGCCACCGCGATGCCGGCGCCCATCGTGCCGCCGCCGATCACGCCGGCCGATGCCAGCGGGCGCGGTCTGCGCGGCCTTCGCCTCGGGCACCTTGGCCACCTCGCGCTCGGCGAAGAAGGCGTGGATCAGGCCGGCGCGTTGCGGGCTGTCGATGCACTGCAGGAAGAACGCGCGCTCGATGCGCAGGCCTTCGTCGAAGGGTCGGTCCAGTGCGGCCTCGACCGCTTCGACGATCTTCTGCGGCGAGAACAGGCCGCGGCTCTTGGCGGCGACGTCGGCGCGCGCGGCGTCGAGCGCGGCGCGGCTCGCTGGCTGGTCGGCCAGGCCCTGCGCGTCGCGGGTGCGGCGCACCGGCGCGCCGGCGGCGAGCAGTTCCTGCGCGTAGGCCAGGCCTTCGGCCAGCGTGTCGTCGCTGCGGCCGATGCGGTCGACCAGGCCGAGCGCCAGCGCCTCCTCGGCGCCGACCTGGCGCCCGCTCAGCATCAGGTCGAGCGCCGGGCCGGCGCCGATCAGGCGCGGCGCGCGCTGGGTGCCGCCGGCGCCCGGCATCAGGCCGAGCTGCACTTCGGGCAGGCCGAGCTTGACGCCGTTCACCGCCAGCCGATAGTGCGCCGCCAGCGCCACTTCGAGGCCGCCGCCGAGCGCGGCGCCGTGCACCGCAGCGATCACCGGCTTGTTGCAGGCCTCGATGCGGTTGCACACCTCGGGCAGCGCAGGCGGCAGCGGCGTCTTGCCGAATTCGCGGATGTCGGCGCCGGCGATGAAATTGCGTCCGGCGCCGACGATCAGCACCGCGGCCACCGCCGCGGTCGCGCCTGGGCGGCGTCGATCGCAGCGAGCAGGCCGCGGCGCACGTCGACGCCGAGCGCGTTGACCGGCGGGTTGTCGATGCTGACGAGCAGCACCTTGCCGACGCAAGCGCGACGGTGACGGGTGTGGAATCGGTGTCCGGGGCCATTCGGTCTCCTGATGGTTTCCTTCGATCGTACGCATTGTTGGGCGTCGCGGCGCGTTTGACAATTCCATAGACGGTTGACATACTGTCAAGCATCACTTGACGAATACGCTGGTTTCTACTGAGTGACCGCTGGCCATGGATATCAATTCGCTGACGCTGCTGGTCGAGATCCTGGACGCCGGCAACCTCAGCGAAGCCGCCCGGCGGCTGAAGATGACGCGCGCCAATGTCAGCTACCACCTGAACCAGCTGGAGCGCTCGATCGGGCAGCAGCTGGTGCGACGCACCACGCGGCGCGCCGAGGCCACCGAGGTCGGCCTGCGCCTGTACGAACACGGCAAGACCATCCGCAACGAACTGCTGGCGGCGCGCGAATCGATCGCGACGCTGGGACAAAGCCTGCAAGGCCGCGTTCGGTTGAGCGTGCCCAGCGGCTACGGCCAGCTGGTGATGTCGCACTGGCTGCTCGACTTCAAGCGGCAGTATCCGGGCATCGTGCTCGACGTGGTGTTCGAGAACCGCGTCGAGGACCTGATCCGCGACGAAGTCGACATCGCCGTGCGGGTGATCTCGGAGCCGCCGCAGAACCTGGTGGCGCGCGAGATGGGCTCGATGCACTACGTGGTCTGCGCATCACGCGCCTATGCCGAGGCGAACGGCATGCCGGCCGACCTGCAGACACGCTTCGCGCCGTGCCGTTGATCGCGTCGGCGGTGGTCAGCCGGCAGCTGCGCGTGACCGCCTACCTGGGAAGCGAGCGGCACGAGGTGATCGTCGAGCCGACGCTGATTTCCGAGAACTACCTGTTCCTGCGCCAGGCCGTGCTGGCCGGGTCTGGGCATCGGCATGTTGCCCGACTATGTCGTGCAGGACGACGTCGAACGCGGCGACATCGTGACCGCTCTGCACGATTGGCGGCTCAGCATCTTCGGAACCGGCATGTACATGCTGTACATGCCGAACCGCCATCAGACACGCGCCGCATCGACTTTCATCGAATTCATTCTGGAGCATGCGCGTCGGGTCAGGCGGCGCGAAGACGCGGGTCGGTAGGCTGCGGTCGCCGACGTGATCCGTTTCGTGGATCGAAAGTGGCGCGGGCCATCCTGGCGGAGCGGGGAGAATAGCCTATCCTGCCATTCGTCAAGGCGCCGCTGATGTGGGCCGGGCCCGTGCAAGCTGCATAGGCCGCGCCAATGACCGACATGAGGATTTCAGATTGGCGCTATCCCCCGCTTCGCTGCAAGCTGGCGGCTCTCGATGAATTCACAGGAGACAAACAGATGGATGCAAAAACTGGAACGCTTGGCGCATGCCCGATGGGCAACGGCGAAACCCGATCGCTGCTCGGTCGCACCAACAAGGACTGGTGGCCCGAGATGCTGGCGACCGAGATCCTCAACCCCAATGGCGCCAGCAACCCGCTGGGCGCCGATTTCGACTATGCCGCGGCCTTCAAGGCGCTCGACTATCCCGCGCTGAAAGCCGACCTCACGGCGCTGATGACCGACAGCCAGCCCTGGTGGCCGGCCGACTACGGGCACTACGGCCCGTTCTTCATCCGCATGGCGTGGCACGCGGCGGGCACCTATCGCACCGCTGACGGCAGAGGCGGCGCCAACAGCGGGCAGCAGCGCTTCGCCCCGCTCGACAGCTGGCCCGACAACGGCAACCTCGACAAGGCGCGCCGCCTGCTCTGGCCGATCAAGCAGAAATACGGCCAGGCCATCAGCTGGGCCGATCTGTTCATCCTGGCCGGCAACGTCGCGATCGAAAGCATGGGCGGGCCGGTGTTCGGCTTTGGCGGCGGCCGCCCCGATGTGTTCGAGCCGGAACGCGACATTTTCTGGGGCTCGGAAGACAAGTGGGTCAACCAGGGCGTGCAAACCCGCATCTCGCCGGAGCACGGCAAACACGAGATCGAGGGCCCGCTGGCCGCGATCCAGATGGGCCTCATCTATGTCAATCCGGAAGGCCCGGGCGGCAATCCGCACGACGACGCCGGCATGGCCCGCGACATGAAGGAGACCTTCAAGCGCATGGCGATGGACGACGAGGAAACGGTTGCGCTGACCGCCGGCGGACACACCTTCGGCAAATGCCACGGCAACGGCGACGCGTCGACGCTCGGCAAGGCGCCGTCGGGCGGCGATTTCGCGGCTCAGGGCTTCGGCTGGGTCTCGACCGAGGAACATGGCGGCATCGGCGAGCACACGGTGACCAGCGGCATCGAAGGTTCGTGGACCAATGTGCCCGACCAATGGACCGAGAACTACTTCCGGCTGCTGCTCGATTACGAGTACGAACTCGTCAAGAGCCCGGCCGGTGCGCACCAGTGGACGCCGATCAACCCGAAGCAGGAAGACATGGCCCCGGCGGCCTGGGATTCGTCGAAGAAGGTGCCGACGATCATGACCACCGCCGACATGCAGCTCAAGCGCGATCCGGCCTATCGCAAGATCTCGGAGAAATTCCGCAACGATCATGCGGCCTTCAAGGATGCCTTCGCGCGCGCCTGGTTCAAGCTGACGCATCGCGACATGGGTCCCAAGGTGCGCTACCTCGGCCCGGAAGTGCCGCAGGAAGACCTGATCTGGCAGGACCCGATCCCCGCCGGTACCAAGCCGTCGCACGCCGACATCACGGCGGTCCGCAACAAGATCGCCGACAGCGGGCTGACCGTCAGCCAGCTCGTCAAGACCGCCTGGGCATCGGCCTCGACCTACCGCAAGTCGGACTTCCGCGGTGGCGCGAACGGCGCGCGCGTCGCGCTCGCGCCGCAGAAGGATTGGGCCGTCAACGAGCCGGCCATGCTGGCCAAGGTGATCGACGTGCTGAATGGCGTGCGCGGCTCGATGAGCCTGGCCGATGCGATCGTGCTCGGCGGCGTGGTCGGCCTCGAGAAGGCGATCAAGGACGCCGGTGCCAAGTGCGACGTGCCCTTCACCGGCGGCCGCGGCGACGCCACGCAGGACCAGACCGACGTCGAAAGCTTCGTCGCGATGGAGCCCGAGGCCGATGCCTTCCGCAACTACGTCGGCGACAAGAAGCTTGCAGTCAAGGTCGAGGAGATGATGATCGACAAGGCCAGTCTGCTCGGCCTGTCGGTGCCCGAGATGACCGTGTTGATCGGCGGCCTGCGCGTGCTCGGCGCCAATCACGGCGAGCGCGGCCACGGCCACCTGACCAAGCGCTCGGGCCAACTGACCAACGACTTCTTCGTGCACCTGCTCGACATGACAACCGTGTGGAAAGCCGTCGACGGCTCCGACGACCAGGAATATGTCGCCACCGACCGCAAAGGCGGCCACGAAACCTGGCGCGCCACGCGAGCCGACCTTGTATTCGGCTCCAATGCCGAACTGCGCGCGGTTTGCGAGGTCTATGCGCAGAAAGGCGGCGAGGAGAAATTCGTCAAGGATTTCGTCGCCGCGTGGACGAAGGTGATGGATGCCGACCGCTTCGATCTGACGTTCGCGAAGTATCACCGGTGAGGTAGCCGGCGCCGTTGTTCGAGGCATCCCGCTCGACGCGGGACGGGCGGGGAGTCGGGGGATCGACTCTCCGCCGTTTTTCGTGCAGGTGCCCGATTGATTGCGCGCTTGTGCAGAGCGCAGCACCCCATCGTCCCGCGTCTGAGACCACCATGGCTCGCCTTGGCTTGAGACGGACACGGCAATGCCAGACCGGTCCGGAGTGCGGGGTGTCGGGATGCGAGACGATGGCCGACGAAGCTGCAGCGAATTGAGTCGCCAACTGATTCGGCGCGGTGTCGCGGCGATCCGCAGCGGTTGAAGTTCGTGCATTGCTGCACGTTCTGGAGCGCCGGATGGGCCCTGAAACGGAATTCTGTTGCCGGCATTGCGCACCGAAAGCGGCCGGTGATATTCTGGCGGCTTCCGCATGATTCGATGACCGGAGGCGTCATGATTGCCCTGCTGCAAGACGTTTGCCGAAGATGCTGAGGCTTCGCTCCGATCAGATCTCGATGTTCGAGAAGCGTTCGTTCGATGCACTGCACGCGCGCATCCAACGGGCCATCGAGCGTAGCTTCCCAGAACTCGCGACGGAAGGCGCGATCCCACCCGCAATCGCGAGCCGTCAGACGGCGTTGCAGAACACTGCGCTCAACCTCGGCGAGTTCATCGGACAGGGTATCGAGCGGGCGATGACACTCGACATGCAGCATGCTCCGGATATCGCTGCGTTGATCGCGCTGATGCTGTCACTGCGCGTTGAGCCCGCCAGCGAGCCGATCGACTGGATGAAGCCCTGGCTGACGCGGCCGGATACCAGCGGGCAAGTACGGCTTGAGATGATCGCCTTCCAGATCACGCAGATTGCCGGCAACGATCTCTCCTTGCAGCGCGCGGCCAAGCGCATGGCCAGCGCACGAAAGCACGCCGAATGACCACGCTCTACGAACGGCTCAAGGCGCTGATGAGTCCGAAGTCGGTGCAGATGTGTGTCCCACCGAAAGGCACCGTGGCGATTGTTGTCTCACGAAGCGACAACGGCAAGCCGATCACCGGCGCCACGACGACTCTGGCCGGACCTTCACCCGGGGGCGGTTCGACCGACGATCTCGGCGCCAGCATATTCACCGGCCGAACCCCGGGCGGCTACACCGCAAACGTGACGCTGCCCGGGAGCCTTTCAGCTTTCCGAATTACACAAGAATCCCGCAACGGTTCGGTAGCTGCTCACGGAACGCTGATTCTTCCCTGGAAGGCGTCGCCCATCGGCCATCTCTGCATCGAGGTGTATGACGACGATTCGAAAGCGGTCACCGAGCAGGCGCAGCTTTCGGCATCGGGCCCGGCGGCGCTGACCCAGGCCGTCAAGAACGGCACGCATACTTTCGCCGACGTGCCGTCCGGCCTGTACAAGGTTTCGGCCGGCGTGCCTGCGGCGCGGTATGAAGAGGCCTCCGTCAGTGCCGAAGGGGTGCAGGTGCCGGTCGGCGGAACCGCGCGCAAACGGCTGATCGTCAAGCGGCTGTTCAACATTGCGACGCCAAAGATCGAGGTCGAATACAAGGTCGTGCTGCTCGACCGCAAGTTGTCGCTGCACCAGTTGGCCAGCGAGACCAAGATCGTCACCGACGATGTGACCTACATCGAAGTATCGGCATCTCAGACCACACGCACGCCACTTTATGCCGGTGGCGCGACGTTCGAAGTCAGCCCGGCCAATGTTGAGGTCTATCTCGACAAGTCCTGCACCCGCAAGCTGGCCGGACGCAAGCTGACCAATGCCGAGATTGGCAGCATGCCGCTGAAGCTGTACCTGAAGAGCAAGACCAAGGGCAAGTTCACTGCGAAGCTGACGCTCGACCCGTCCACCGATCCGCAGATCGAGATCAAACCACCGGCCACCGAGGAGATGGGCGTCGTCGAGCTCGAAGCGACGCTGCACCGATTCGACAAGGGCGATCTCGATGGCTTGCAGGTGGACCCGGCCAACGATCCGGTGGCCACTTATCACACCAATCTGAAAGCCAAGGACTTGCCGGCCCAAAAGGCGCTCAGCGACACACAGAAGGTCAAAGAGGGGCGCCTTCTGCATGTTCAGGACGGCAAGCACCACGGGCGTGCGAGGCTGATCGTCAAGAAGTTGGCGGCCGACCAGTGGCCCGGGGGCACCGACGACTACGAGATCACGCTGTCGAATGGCGGCGGCGCGCTGACGCTTTTCGACAAGGAAGAAGAGGGCGCTGAAAAGGCGCCGCCGCACAAGATCAAGGTCAAGGATCTGAAGGCGAAGGAAATCGAACTGTGGGTACAAGGCAAGGCCGAAAGCGACAAGCTGCTCGATGCAGTGCTCGATCTGGGCCTCGACCGCCAGCCCGGCGGTCTGGCGAAGGAAGCAAAAGCCAACGGCGACTGGGGCCGCTTCACGGTCGTCAAGATCGACAAGGTCGAGCTGGTTGCGAGCGTGCCGGGCGGGAAACCGAAGGTCTGGGATGCCGCGAAGAAGCGTTATTACGTCAATACCGAAGCCGGTGAGGCGGGACGCACGCTCGGCGACAAGGCCGGTCAGCGCGAAGTCAAGGTGGTAGCGACGCTGAGCAAGGAAATCGCCCACGTACCGTTGCACTTCATGCTGGCCCCGGAAGCCGCCAATGCGGCACCGGCCGGGATGCCTGCAACCTGGAAGGCCCAAGAGCTGAAGCTCGATATGCGCAAGCTCGACTGCACCGACCGCAAAGCGCTGATGCACTTCTCGCAGGAGACCGACGCGAAAGGCAAGGCCGAAATCAAGACGCTGGTGTTATCGGCATTCGGCGGCGACAAATTCACCCCGGCCGCATATATCCAGCAGGATCCACATCTGGCGAAATATGTCAAAGGCCATGACGAACTCGGCAAACGTGTGCCGAAAGTGTGCGCCGATACCTTGCAGGTGTGGAAGCACTTCCATTACAAGATCGTCTACATGAAGCGGCACGATGGCGCCAGTTATTCCGACCGTTTCACCGAAGCCAGCCTGCAGGCGAAGTTCGAGGCCGATTTCATCGAGATGGAAAGCAGCGCAGCGGCCGTGGAGGCGGCTCACAAGGACTACGTACCCTACGAAACGGCGCGCGACTGGGTCACCGCGCAACTCGGGGCGGACCAGACCCGCGTGATCAAGCTGGCATTCGTCGACGGTATCGGCAAGGCCGCAGAGTCCGACAAGGAACTGACCTACAACGGAATCTCTGCGTTGTCGTTCGACGAGACTGTCAAAGCCGACGAACCGATCGACCTCAGCGCCAGGGCCAAGTGGCTGAAGTCGGCCAAGGCAGGCACAAGCGGCGCGATGCACGACATCCCGGCCGGTAAGGTCACCCTCGTCAACGACGGCGTCGATTACAAGCTGAGCGTCGACCTGAGCGGCATGGCATCGGTCAATGCATTGGCGTTGCCGACGATCAAGGTGAAGATCTTTCTGTTGCGGCACGAAGGGCCATCGGGGCTGTCGTGGGGGCCGGCAACACTGGTCAGCATGCGCTACCGTGAGTCAGGCTATCCCGGCCAGGAGGAAGTCGCAACCAAGCGCACGGCCTATCATGAAATCGGCCACTACCTCGGGCTCGCACCGAAGACGCTGCCAGACACTGCAGCCAGCCCCAGCACGCTTTGGTACAACTCGCCCGGCGTCGGCAATCATTGCAAGTTCGGCCCCCAGGATTGCACCCTGTGGCACTCCTTCATCATGAAGATCGAGTTCTGCCCGACCTGCAAACTGGCGATGCGAGCGCGCGACCACTCCAGCCAGGTCGGCGCGGCTACGCCTTTCTGATGCAGGTGACGCGACCATGCCCCGGCTTCGCGCACTTCTCCAATTGCCGGCGATTCTGGCCGCAGCGATCATCTTCAGCGAACCAGGAGCGAGCATGCCAGAAGCCGTGAAGATCCCGGATACCGTATGGCAGACCGAACTGCCATTCGCCCCGCCGTTCGACGAATTTGCGCCTGGTCTAGCGCTCGCGCTCGGGCCGGGCGAGCGTGACGGACGCAGCACCGCCGTAGCGGCGATCCGCTACCGCATGCCTGATCCGGTGGTACGGCGCTATCGCAGCCGCCTCGCACCGGCGATCCAGCTGGTCGCGATCGACCTGGTGACCGGCGCAGTCTGGGCCTCTGCTTGCGTCGGCCAGGATGGCGCGCCGACGACTTTCGATGCCAAGGCAGCGCCTGATGCCAGGGTCGGCGCGCCCGCGGTCGGGGGCCATGTCAATGTCGACATCGTTGCACTGCTGAAGCTGCCACCGCAAGCCGCGCGTTACGCGGTCTTCGCCTGGCTCGACGAATGGGTCAGTGCGCCGAAGGGGCTGGATCTGCCGGCCGACCCCAAGCGTGTCGAATCGCCGGTCAGGGCGCCTGCCAACCTGCCCCCGGCCGCACGCGCAGCAGCCGCGGCATCGAATTCATTACAGTCGGGTATCCATTTCATCGGGCCGCAGGCCGATCGGCTGAGGCTGTCTTGGAATACCACCCGACCCACTACGGTTGTACTGCTCGGCTATCGGCTCGAAGAGCGGACCCCTCACTGGGAGGTGCTGGCCAATGCCAGTGCCGCCCACGCGTTGGTCGGTATTGCAGAGATCCGGATGCCGGCATTCCTCGGCGAGGTCAATCCCGGCTTTGCAAGCTTTGCAATGTTCGCCGGCGGCAGTGTGAGCAGCGTCGGACCGATTCGTTAGCGGTGACGAACATGGTTTTCGTAACTTCGGCGTCCGAACGAAGGGCATAAGTCGTGCCGCTTGCAACCAAAGGCGACCGACGGCGGCTCCACTGATGCGACCGATGATGCGCTGGCGCAAGGGTTGGCGCCCACAACTGCCGCCTGCAATCCCGACCAGGTATCGCATGGCCGTCGAGTAAGGGGCGAGGTTCCCGCTGCGATCACGGCCTGGACGTTTGTTCCGAACGACCGCGGGAAATCTGCCAGACCCGTGGTCGGATATGCTTTCAACCGGGCAAGCGCCGCGGCGCCGCTGCCACACCGAACCACAACCTCGCAAAGGGAACACAGCATGGGTCTCATTCAGGCAGCGGTCGGTTCGATCGGCGGCGCGCTCGCCGACCAGTGGAAAGACTTCTACACCGTGCCCGATGGCCTGCCGGCGACGGCGGCGCTGTTCGCGGCGGTGCCGCGTGGCACCAACGCGGGGCGCGGCTCCAATACCCGGGGTTCCTCGAACATCATCACCAACGGCTCGCGCATCGTTGTGCCCGAAGGCTATGGCTTGCTGCTGATGCAGGACGGCGCGGTCACCGCCTTCGTCGCCGAGGCCGGCGGCTACGAATGGAACTCGAACGATCTGCAGTCGCAATCGATCTTCAGCGGCGGCGGGCTGTTCGACTCGCTGGTTCGCCAGAGCTGGGAGCGCTTCAAGTTCGGCGGCCAGCCGGGGGCGCAGCAGGCCGCGTTCTTCGTGTCGTTGAAGGAGCTGCCGAACAACCGCTTCGGCACCCAGTCCGAGATCTACTGGGACGATGGCTTCCTGAATACGCAGGTCGGCGCCATCACCCGCGGCAGCTACACGCTGCAGATCGTCGACCCGATCCGCTTCGTCAAGGGCTTCGTTCCTGCCACCTACCTGCAGCCCGGCCAGGTGTTCGACTTCAGCGACCTGGACAACGCAGCCGCCGGCCAGCTGTTCAACGAAGTCGTCAGCTCGCTGGCGCCGGCCTTCAGCCTCTACACCAACGACCCGGCCAAAGGCAACCGCATCACCCGCATCCAGCAGGATGCGATCGGTTTTGCCAAGAGCCTGTCCGATGCGGTCGAAAGTGCCTACGGCTGGAAGACCGACCGTGGCCTGGTCATCGTCAAGACGGCCATCGTCTCGATCGAATACGACGCGCAGACCCGCGAGATTCTGAAGACGGTGCAGCGCGCCGACGCGCTGGCCGGTGCGCGCGGCAACTCCAACCTGCAGGCCTCGGTGGCGGCGGGCATGCAGTCGGCGGGTGAAAACGCCGGCGCGGGCGGCATCATGGGCATGGGCATTGCCGCGGGCAGCCTGGGTGGCCTGGCCGGCCTGCAGCAACCGGCCGCGCCGGCGCCCGTTGCCGCGCCACAGGCCGCACCGGCCGCCGCGGCCGACGACCCGGTCGCCCGCCTGACCAGGGCCAAGCAGATGCTCGACGCCGGCCTCATCACCCAGGCCGACTACGACGCGGCGAAGGCCAAGGCGCTGGGCCTGTAGGGCCGGGCCCGCACATGGCGCAAGACGAGCCCACCGCATCGCGCGGGCCCACCGGACCGGGCTCGCCGCGGGACATGCCGCCGGCGCCGGGGCAGCATCCGCTCGACCCAAGCACGTTGCCGCAGCCGATCCGCGACGAACTGCTGGCGCCCGACCCGGCCGCCATCGACACCGCCGCCAAGGAGTTGCGCGACGGCGTCAACCGCTGTCCGAAATGCGGCTCGACCGAGGTTCGGCACCGGCCGGGCTCCGACCGGCTGATCTGCCTCTACTGCCGCAACGAATGGTCGGCCACCCGGGTCGAGGAGGCCTATGGGCTCGGCGTGGGCATCGCCGATCTGCTGGGCGTGCAGATCGCAACAGGTGCGCGCGACATCGCGGCCGACGCCGCGAGCCTGCGCAGCTTCAAGTGCGGTGGCTGCGGCGCCGAGGTGGTGATCAATACCGACACCGCGATGACCGCGCGCTGCCACTGGTGCCGGCATGTGCTGGGAGTCAACGAACAGATCGACAACGGCGCGGTGCCCGACGCGGTGCTGCCCTTCCACATCAAGAAGGACGACGCGGTGGCGCGCATCCGCCAGTTCGTCGACAAGCGCCGGCTGTTTGCGCTGAAGGCCTTCAAGGACCAGTTCACCCCCGACAACGTGGTCGGCGTCTACCTGCCCTACATGGTGGTCGACGCACGCGGCAGCGCCGACGCGGCGGGCATCGGCGAAGTCGAAACGGGCCGCTACACCCGGGAAGAGGGCAAGAACAAGGTCACCTACTACGATGCCGACGTGTGGCAGCTGCAACGCCATGTCGACTTCACCGTGGACGACCTGCCGCTCGAATCCAGCGCCACCCGCGGCAACCTCGACACCCGCACCAACACCCACAACGTCATCAACACCATCCTGCCGTTCGACACCAAGAACGCGGTGCAATGGAACGCGTCCTACCTGATGGGCTACACCTCTGAAAAGCGCGACCGCGACGTGGCGCAGCTGATGCCAAAGGTCCACGACCAGATGCTCTCGATCGGCCGCTCGCGGATGCAGGCTTCGGTTCGGGGCTACGACCGCGGCGTACGCTGGGAGCGCGAGCGCATCGATGTGAAGGGCACACGTTGGGTCTCGATGTACCTGCCGGTGTGGCTGTATTCCTACCAACAGCCCGGGCCGGGCGGAGGCCTGCTGCATTACATCGCGGTCAACGGCCGCACCGGCGAAACCATGGGCAGTGTGCCGGTGCAGCAGTGGAAGCTCCTGCTGGCGGCACTGACCATCGGCACGGTGCTCGAGGCGCTGGCGCTGTGGATTGTTGCGAGCTGACCTGATGCTGTCGCGCTCGCTTCGTTCGCAACCCCCCCGAGGGGCGGCCAGCACCCTCGGAACGGCCAGGCGGTACTGACATGGAAAACGACGGCATCCTGTTCCTGCTGGCCCTCGGCCCGGTCGGTGCGGTCGGCTTCTACTGGGCCATGTATCGCCACTATCGCAACACCGACAAGTCACACGCGTTCGAAAACGAGACCGCTGTCGAGGTGCTGGCGCTGACCGGCAGCGAGGCCGATCGCAAGGTCGATGAGATCCGCGGCACGCGTTCGGCCCGCATTCAGGGTGACAACTCGGGCAACCACCGGGATCGCGTGCAGAAAATGTAGGGGCGACTCCGCGCAGCGGTTGCGGACGCAGATGCCGGCCGTGACGCGTCACGGGTTCCGGGCCGGCGTTGCTCCGCTGCTGCTGCGCTCAGGCCTTCACTTCGACCACCTGCTCGAAGCCCCCGAAGATCATGCGCTTGCCGTCGAAGGGCATCGGCGGGTTGCCCGGTGTGGACGGATCCATCCGCGGATCTTCCATCATTTTTTTCATGCCGGCGTCGCGCGTGGCCTTGTCCGGCCATTCGATCCACGAGAAGGCCACCGTCTCCTCGGCCGTGGCCTGGACAGCGCGGCGAAAATCGGTGACCTTGCCCTCGGGAACGTCGTTGCCCCACGACTCGATCACACGAATCGCGCCCAGCTCGATGAAGATCGGGTCGAGCTGGCGCGCGTGCTCGATGAACGCTTGCTTGTTGGCGGTGGGAACCGCGATCACGAAACCATCGATGTATGACATGTCTGCTTCACTCCGGTTGGGTTGACGGATACGGCGCACCTGCCTTGAGGGCGCCTCGCATCCTATCGACGAACGGCAAGGCGCCGAATCGACAGGGTGGCCGCCGATCCGGGCTTTTGGGATAGGCGCCCGACCGATGCGGATCGCACCCTCTTGGCCGGCGAGCGCTGCGACCCCTGACAAGGCCAGCGCTGAGGCTCTCTTCTGATGTGCCGCGCACCGACAGTCGACAATTGAACGGGCCGTGCGTCGGGCCTTGCCGAAACGATCTGGTTTCATTGCAGGGCGCGGCGAAACGACACCGTCCGGCTTTTCTCATGCCGTCACTGTGGACCAGCGGCCACGCGCATAGCGGACGAACCCGCCGTCGTCGCCGAATCGCCAGAGGTGGAGCCAATCGTTGTCGAGCACTTGGCTGACGACTGCGTGCTCGGCGATCACGCGCTCGATCGCCGCGACTGGCGCATCGATCACGACCGTCAAGCGCAGCGGTTCGTGACGCCAGTTCACGCCGTCGTGCAGCGACTGCCGCGCCAGTCCGATGCGCAAGTCGCCGCCGTTGCCTTCGAATACGCCGATGCGCCCGCCGACCACGTTGTGCAGCAGCTTGTTGCCGCTGCCCAGGCGATGCGGGTCGCAGGTGGACGCGTGGTACTGCCAGTTGATCCAGTGCGTGACCAGCATCGGCGCCGTCATCAGCAGCTCCAATACGCTGCCGTCGGCGTCGTTGGCCGCGTCGTAGTCGTGCAGGAACACGCGGCCTTCGAGCACGGCACCGAGGCTGCGTGCACGCGGCGCGATCAGAAAGGCCGCGTTGCCGGCCAGGCCCCACTCGGGCCGCGTCTGCGCGCCGTCGTTGGCGCGGCGGCGCAACTGATCGAGCAAGCTGGCAGGTGGCGACTTCGGATCGAGCCCGAGCGTCACCGCGCGCTCGCGGCGCACCTGGTCGCCGGCTTGCGCCAACACCGGCTGAAGACGGGCCCAGCGCTCGTGTGCAGCGGCGTCCAGCAGGTCCAGGTCGAAGCCCTCGATTTCGTCGGTCGTCGTGTTGTGCAGCGCGGCGACGAAGCCACGTCGCGAGGCATCGCGGATGCCGCGGGCGCGCAGGCCCGCCTGCACCTCGGGCTCGTTCAGCAGGCGCGCCAGCACGCGCGCATTGACCTCGCCTGTCTGCCCGCAGCAGGCCCCGCAGTCCAGCGCGGCGGCCTGCGCGTTGTTGGCGCTCTGGCTGCCATGGCCAACCAGCAGCACCAGCGGGGCCAGGCCGTGATCCAGGCCCATGGCATGCAGCACACGGGCGGCCAGATCGACCTTCGCGGCCAGATCGATGCCGACCAGTGCGGGCCGGCACACCGGGCGGTAGCGGGGCGCAAGACCGGCGCCGTCGAGCGAGCGGCGGGCGGCTGGTGGGGGTCGCAGCCACTGCGCAAGCCGGCCCAGGTAGCCGGCGCCGACCGCCTCGACCGACGAGAACGCTGCGTTCGGCCAGCGGCTGCCGGCGCCCCATCGGTCGGCCCGCGCGAAGTGGCGCAGCCGCCCCTGGCGCGCAGGCGCCTGCAGTGCGTCGCCCTGCGGGCCGAAGTCGGCCGCCGTGTTGGCCACGCGATCGGTCACTTCCATGGAAGGCGCGAGCAAGCCGGGCAATTGCGGCCGACGCGCCGAGGTGGCCAGTGGCGTGTAGGCCACCGGCAGGCCGAAGAAGCCGGCGAAGCCGACTGTCTGCACCGCGGGCCATGCCGACTCGATGGCCCGTCGCAGCGGCTCGCTGCGCACGTCGATGCAGAAGGCGGCCTGCACATCGAAGCCCGGTTCGCCTTCCGGCAAGGCCGGCGAGGTCGAGACCGCCCTGAGCCGCTGCGCCAGATCGCGCTGATAGCCCACCTCGAGCGCCAGCTGCCAGACCTCGTCGACGAGCAAGGCGGCCTCGGCCTGCTGCATCAGGGCCGGCGCGCGCTCCCATTGGACCTGCAGCGCGGCGAAGGCGCGTTGTGCTGCCTGGTCATCGCGGCACTCCAGCAGGATCGCGCCCCAGGCCAGGCGAATCGCGAGCAGCTCGCGCAGGTGCTCGTCGCTGGAGCCGGCCAGGCGCGCCTCCCAGCCAAGGTAGGCACACCACGAAGCCCAGCCATTCACCGTCAGCAACACGGCTTCCAGGTAGTCGGCCCAGGCCTCCTCGGGCAGGCCCAGGCGGCGCAACACCCACCGCTGTGCATCTTCGCGCGTGGCGGGCAGGGCAGAGAGGCCACGCGCGATGTCGGGCAAGCCCATCAGCACGCCGATGCCGTGGTCGTGCGTCAGCGTGTCGCGCCAGAAGGCATAGAGGCCACCGGTGCGATCAGGCTGCCAGTCGGCTTGATGGACGTCGAAGTAGGCGGCGCAGACCTGGCTCACCTGGTGGGTGATGGCCTGCCGCCACGAAAGGCGTCCCTGACCCTGCGGGTCGTCGTCGAGCACATCGATCAGCAACGGCAAGCGCGGCAGCACCGGTGTCTCGGCGAGTGCCTTGATGGCTCGCGTGGCGTCCAGGCCAGCGCTCTGCGCGGCGGGGCGTTGCGCCAGGGCCTCGTCCAGGTCGGCGGCGGCGATGCGGCCCGACGCCCAGGCCTGCCGCAAGTGGGCACGCGGCGGAAAGACACGGATGTCGCCCAGGACCGCCATGCGCGCGGCGACCGTGCGCACGCTGAGGCCGATGCGCTCCCAGTGCGGATTGACGGCGATGGCGCGGTCCAATGGCCAGGCCGGTGCGATCGCGCGGCAGGCCTGTTCGCAGGCAGCGTCGATGCGCCGGTCGATGCCGGTGTCGGTCGGCGCGCTGGGCTGCAGGCGGTGCATGGGTTCGGCGCGCGGTGTCAGCAGGGCGTCCATCGGTGGCTCCTGGTTCGGGTCATTCGGTGGTGGCGGGGGTCCAGCGGGTCGGCCACCAGCGCAGCGCCGCTCGGGTGGCGAATTCGTCGATGTAGAAGCCGGCATAACTCCAGCGGCGCCAGTTGGCCAGCGCCATCGGCCGGGCCTGCAGCAGCGCCAGGCAGCCGTACAGCACGACCATGCCGGCCAGCGCCACCAGGCCGGCCATGCCATTCGGCACATCACTCACGCCGAAGGGCAGCGCGTGGCCGACCAGCGCGGCGAGCACCAGCGCGGCCACCATGCCGGCGCCGGTCAACAGGCCGCGCACGATGCCGGGCGTGTCGGAACCCGGCGTCGCAGGCCACCAGAGCAGCGGCGCCCAGGCCAGTCGCCAGCACGCCGCTCCACCACCAGGGCCACGGCGCCACCGGCAGGGCCGCCACGAGCAGCGTGACCAGGCCGGCGATCGAGCCCTGCGGACAGGACAGGCGCCAGGGCCAGGCTCGCGACTGAGGGCGCCACGGCGCTGCGCATCATGCGCAGGCGCGCCGCTTCCACGGCAGTCGAAGCGGACAGGAAGGCATGCGCCTTGTAGAGCGAGTGGCCGATCAGGTGCAGCAGCGCGAGCGTGTAGAGGCCCAGGCCGCACTCCATCACCATGAAGCCCATCTGGGCGACGGTCGACCAGGCCAGCCGCACCTTGATGCTGATCCGCGTCAGCATCACCAGCCCGGCGAGCAGCGCGGTGGCCAGGCCGATGCTCACCAGCAACCAGCGCGCCACCGGCGCGGCCTCGAGCAAGGGCGCAAATCGGATCAGCACGAAACCGCCGAGGTTGATCACGCCGGCATGCAGCAGCGCCGAAACCGGCGTCGGCGCCTCCATCACCTGGATCAGCCAGCCGTGCACCGGCAGCAGTGCGGTGCGCAGCACGACCGCCAACACGAGGAAGACCGCGCTCGTCTGCAGTGCGAACGAGGCTTCACCCGCCCGGAGGTGACGCCACAGGTCGGACAGCGAGCCCGACCCGACATCAGTCCACGCCAGCGCGGCCGCAGCGATCAGCAACACATCGGCCAGACGGTCGGCCAGGCGCTTCTTGTGCGCTGCCAGCAGTGCGAACGGACGATCGGTGTAGAAGCACAGCAGATGCTGCAACGCGAGGCCGACGGCAGCCCATGCGGCGATCAGCACCAGCCAGTGGTCAGCCAGCAACAGCAGGTGAACGGCCGCCAGCACGCCGGCAAGCGCAGCCACGTAGCGCGGCTGGCCCGGCTCGCCCTGAGGTAGCGCGACGAGAACACGCCGATCACCGTGCCGAGCAACTGGACCAGCACCGCGACCCAGGCGCCGGTCAGCGTCGCGCCCAGCCCGAGCAGACCGGGTCCTGGTGCGATCGGTGCGTCAGCGAGTTGCAGGCCCAGGCTGGCCACCGTGCTCGCCAGCGCGGCCACCGCGAGCGCACTGAAACGCCCCCAAGCCGCTGGCGAGGCCGCGCTGCGCAGATGGGGCATGGCCACGCACATCAACGTGGCTGGAAGCAGTGCGCTGGCCAGCAGAAGGAAACTCGCAGGGGGCATGGGTGGCGATCCGGTTCGCGATCAGACGGATGATGCGGACTGAATCGAGTTCTGTAAAATTCATAGATAAGCACAAATTTGCTTGTAAAACAGAACGATGCAAATCGATCAGCTGAACTTCCACCACCTCTTCTACTTCTGGCGCGTCGCCAAGACGGGGCACCTGACGCAGGTGGCGAATGAGTTGCATGTGTCGCAGTCGGCGCTGTCGAACCAGATCCGCCAGCTCGAAGACCGTCTCGGCGAGGCGCTGTTCGAGCGAACCGGCCGCCGCCTCGTGCTCACAGCGACCGGCCAGCTTGCGATGGCGTATGCCGAGAACATCTTCGGCCTGGGCCAGGAACTGCTCGGCCGCCTCGAGGGCCGCAGCGAGGGCATGGTGCGGCTGCGGGTCGGCAGCGTGGCGACGCTGTCGCGGAACTACCAGGAGAACTGGATCCGGCCCCTGCTCGCCGACCCGACCGTGATGCTCTCGCTGGAGTCCGGCATGCTCGTCGAGCTGCTGGGTCGCCTCCTTCAGCACCAGCTCGACGTGGTGCTCGCCAACGAGGCGGTGCCGGCCGATCCCGACCGGCCGCTGCATTGCCGCTTCCTGGGCAGCCAGGCCATCTCGCTCGTCGGCCCGGCAACTGCGTGGCGCGGGCGCACGCTGCGCATGCCGGAAGATCTCGGCGGGCTGGAGCTGGCCGTGCCTGGGCCTCGCCACGCGCTGCGTGGGCAGTTCGACGCCCTGTGCATGGCGGCAGGTGTCGCGCCGCGGCTGCGGGCCGAGGTAGACGACATGGCCATGCTGCGGCTGCTGGCGCGTGACAGCGGCTGGCTCACGGTGCTGCCCGAAGTGGTGGTGCAGGACGAACTCGGCGCCGGCGTGCTGGTGACGGTCGGGCGATCGACGCTGCTGCAGGAGAATTTCTACGCCATCACCACACCGCGCCGGCACCGCAATGAACGGCTGGAGCAACTGCTTGCACAGGCGCCTCCACTCGAGGATGTGAGCCCGGCTCGACACGACGTTGCGGGAAAAAGCAAGGCCCGACGGCATACCGCCGGCGGCAGGACACCGAATACTGGATGAAGCAGCGATCCCGGACGCTGACTACAGCGTGTCCGGATCTGACTGAGCTCGAACGCGGCTGCGCGGTTGAAGGCATGTGCAAGATCAAGCGTTGAATGGCCGCTTCCTCAGAACTTGGGGATGCGCAGGGTCTTGCTGATCATGGCCGTGCCCGACAGCGCGAACAGCAGGCTCATCGGATGCAGCTGCCAGGGCCCGAGTTGCCACACACCACCCCACAGTTGCGCACCCAGCGCACTCTGCCAGGCAGCCCATGCCAGCACTGCAGTGAGGATCACGCTGGTGGGAATCGGCGTGCCTTCGAAGTAGGCCACCTTGCCCGAGTCGGTGGTCATCTGTTCGGCCGTGACGTTGAAGCGCGCCAACCGGCTGACGCCGCAGCAGACGAAGTAGCACAGGATGACGATGTCCCAACCGCCCTGCAGCCCTGCGGCAAAGCCGAGCGCGGCCGGGCCGACGCCGAAGGAGATGACGTCGGCCAGCGAATCGAGCTCGCGGCCAAGCGGCGAATGCTGATGGCGCCAGCGAGCCACCTTGCCGTCGAAGACGTCGAAGACGAAGGCCAGCGGTGTCATGGCGGCCGACAGCAAAAAATGCGTGAGCGAGCCGCTGGCCATGTACATCATGGCCAGGAACACCGACAACACGCCGCACGCGGCATTGCCCAGCGTGATGAAGTCGGCCAGATGAAAGCCGCGGATCATCGAGAAGCGGCGTGGCGGGGGGGTGGAAGGCGTCATGTCAGAGTTTCCGTTGGCAGCATGATTAAACAGTAGACAAGCGCGACCGGTCGGTCATGGACAGCCATTCACGGAGAACCCGGCGTGCCCGGCTGCCGAGCAGGCAATCGGGAGACCAGCACCGACGCCGGAACAGATTGATCCTTTCGCATCGGCTGTACCGAGCACGCGGCATCGGGGCTGGCGCCACCGATGATCGACCGCCTCGCCCGTCGTTCCCGATGGCGGTTCAAGGTCTTCACGTTGATTCGGCGACGCTCCCTGCGCAGCAGCGTGGCGCCGCAGGCCAGCGCGCTGGTATCAGCCGTGGACGCGGCGCTGTCGGGCATTTGAAGGGGACGGTGAGCGTCCCCTTCGCATCAGGCTCGAGATGCCGCGACGGTCAGACCGCCATCACCGAAACCGACTTGGTATTCAGATAACCTTCCATCGCCTCCGGCCCGCCTTCGGTGCCATATCCCGAATCCTTGATGCCGCCGAATGGCATCTCGGGTGACGGCGCGGCCGGCTGGTTGATCCACAACATGCCGACCTCGACCTGCTGCGCCAGCATGTGGGCACGCTTGATCGATTCGGTGAAGGCGTAGCCGGCCAGGCCGAACGGCAGCCGGTTGGCTTCGGCGATCGCATCCTCGAGTTTGTCGAAGCCGCGAATGGCGGCCACCGGGCCGAACGGTTCGTCGTTGAAGACGCTGGCTTCGAGCGGAACGTCGGTCAGCACGGTGGGCGCAAAGAAATTGCCGTCCTTGCCGACGCGTTCGCCGCCGGTTGCGATCTTGGCACCGCTCGACAGCGCGTTGTCCATCACCTTGGCCATTGCGGTCAGCCGGCGGGCGTTGGCCAGCGGGCCGAGCGTCGTGCCTTCGGTCAGGCCGTCGCCGAGTTTCAGGCTTTCGGCATGTTTGACCAGTGCAGCGGCAAATTCGTCACGCAGGCTGTTGTGCACCAGGAAACGCGTTGGCGAGATGCAGACCTGCCCGGCATTGCGGAATTTGGCGCCACCGGCTGCCTTGACTGCCAATGCGACATCGGCGTCTTCGCAAACGATTACCGGCGCGTGGCCGCCGAGCTCCATCGTCGCGCGTTTCATGTGAGCACCTGCCATCGCGGCGAGCTGCTTGCCGACCGGTGTCGAGCCAGTGAAAGTCACCTTGCGAATGATCGGGTGCGGAATCAGGTAGCTCGAGATTTCGCCCGGATCGCCAAATACCAGACCAATGGTTCCCGACGGCACACCGGCGTCGATAAAACACTGCAGAAACGCTGCCGGCGATGCCGGGGTTTCCTCCGGCGCCTTGACCAGGAACGAGCAGCCACTGGCCAGCGCCGCGCCGATCTTGCGGACGATCTGATTGACCGGGAAATTCCACGGCGTGAATGCCGCAACCGGCCCGACCGGTTGCTTCAGCACCAGTTGCTGCGCGGCCAGGTTGCGCGACGGCACGATGCGGCCGTAGACGCGGCGTCCTTCATCGGCAAACCACTCGAGGATGTCGGCGGCTGCCAGCACCTCGCCGCGCGCCTCGACGAACGGCTTGCCTTGTTCCTGGGTCAGCAGGCGGGCGATATCGGCGGCGCGTTCGCGCACCAGCGAAGCCGCCTTGCGCATCGTCACCGCGCGTTCGTTGGCCGGGATCTTGCGCCAGGCTTCAAAGCCGCTTTGCGCCGCGGCCAGCGCGCGGTCGAGGTCGGCGATACCCGCATGGGCCACCTTGCCGATGACCTTCCCGGTGGCCGGGTTGACGACGTCGATGGTCTTGCCGCTGGCAGCATCGCACCATTCGTTGGCGATCAGCAGGCGGGTGTCGGAGTAGCTGGTGGGGTTGCTCATGCGATGTCCTTGTACGGGAGTGGCGAAATCGGCGTGCGGCGGCCGGCAATCGACCCGGCACGTAGTCCGCAATCATCGCATCGTCGGCCGAACCGTGTCGGCCGGCCGTCCATTTCGATGTTGTGGGAGAGGCTGCACCAGCCAATCGCGGCGCGGGTGGCGACTGTGGTGGATCCTCAACAGCCGGCGGTTGCCGCCTCAGTCAACTGCTGCAGATCGGGCGTCACTCCAATGCCTGGCAATTCGCCGAGCCGCGCCCGGCCGTTGTCGATCTCGGTCAGTCGACCGGAAAGGAGGGTTCGCAGCGGATTCGGATTGGCATCGATCTCGAGCAGGCCATCAGCCGCCCGCCGCGGCGAGCAGGTGCGCCGATGCCAGCAAGCCGATGCCGCCGCCCAGGTAGTGCGGGCAGTAGCGAACGCCGGCCTGGCGGGCACGAGCGATCACCGGCCAGCATCCCGAGATGCCGCCCCATTTGGCGATGTCGGGTTGCAACACCGTGAGCGGCGAGTGCGTCAAGGCCTGGCCGAACGCATCTTCGCCAGCAATGTTTTCGCCGCCGGCCAGCGGTATCGACGTGGCCGCTGCGAGGGTGTGCCAATGCGCCCAAGGCCGGTCGGCGCGCAACGGCTCCTCCAGCCAGCCGAGGTTGAAGGCTTCGAGCTGTGGCGCGATTTCGCAGGCCTGCTCGATCGTCCAGCTCTGGTTGGCGTCGACCATCAGCGGCGCGTCTTCGCCCAGCAACTGCGCGCAGCGCTGGTCAGGTTGGCGATGTCGCGCTCGGTGCCGAAACCGACCTTCAGCTTGAAAGCGCGATGGCCTTCGGCGAGGCGCCGCGCGACCAGCTGCTCCGGCCGGTCGGGGTTGATGCCGCTGGCGTAGACCGCAATGTCGTCGTGACTCGCCACCGAGCAGCCGCCACAGCGGCGTGGCTGGCCCGCCGCGCGCACAGATCCCACAACGCCAGATCGATGCCGGCGATCACCTGCGCCATCGGGCCGGGTTCGCCGGACTGGATCGCCAGCACCGCGGTGCGTTCGCTCAGCCAGTCGAAGGCGTCGCGCGGGCCGGCGTAGCTGCGGCCGAGCAGCAGCGGCGTCATCACCGATTCGAGCAGATTGGCACGGTGCTCGGCGCCGCAGGCACGGAAAGTTGCACCAGACCTCGCCCCAGCCGACTGCGCCGTCGACATCCTCGACCCGCACGAACAGCGCCGGCCGGTCGAGCATGGTGCCGAACGATGTCTGCACCGGCGTCGCGATCGGGCAGCGGAAGACGAAGGCCTCGACCCGGGCCGGGTGGATCGATGGCGTCGGCAGCGCCGTTCACGGTTTCAGATCCATTGCGACATGGATCGGCGTCGCCGCGATAGGTCACGTCGGCCAGGTAGATCACGGTGCCGTCGGCGTCGATGAAGATGCGGCGCACCTCGGCCACCGGCGCGCCGAGCGGCAGTTCGAGCAGCCTGGCGACTTCCATGTCGGCGGTGCCGATCGTCAGCACCTGGCTGGCCCTGGCGATCTTCACGCTTTTCATCGCCGTCAGCAGCGGGATCACGGTTTTCGGGCGAAATTTTTCGGGCGACTTGCGGAAGATCCGCTCGTCGAGGTAGATGTTGATCACGCAGTAGGCATGGCCGTCGCGAAAATGCAGGCGGCGCATGAAGGCATAACGCGGCGCCGGCGTGCCTTCGCCGTCGGCCAGCGGCGGCGACCCGACGTTTTCGTCGATGTTCATGATCTTCGGCTGCGTATCCTCGTAACCACGCGCCAGTTCGGCCAGGCTGCCGACGACGCTGATGAAACGGTCGCGGCCCGGCTTGCCGGTGACGAAGGTGCCGCGGCCCTGCTGAGGCGAGACCAGCCCCTCGCGGGCCAGCAGTTCGATCGCCTGCCGCACGGTCACCCGGGCCAGGCCGAATTCGGCGGTCAGTTCCTCCAGCGACGGCAGGCGGTGGCCGCTCGGCCAGGTGCCGCGCGCCATGCGCTGGCGGAACAGGTCGGCCAGCTGCAGGTAGCGCGGCACCGGGCTGTCGAGGAATTGAGTGGACATGCTTGTTGTTTAAACGTATGGTCTATAGTACGATCATCTTTATCGACAAGCAATACGCCGAGCCTGTTCACAGCCCGGACCCGCGCGGTGAAAGGCCATTCCCCGGCCCTGTTCATGACACCCTTCCGCTCTGCGTTGAAGCGCACCGCCCTGATTGCTGCCCCGTGGCTGCTGATCGTTGCGTTCTGGTATGCGTTGCGGCCAGCGGTCTGGTCAACCCGGCACTGGTGCCGGCGCCGCATCTGGTTTTCCAGAAGGCGGTCGAATTGTCGGGCGGCCGGCTCTGGCAGGATATCTACATGTCGACGCAACGCGTCTTCATCGGCGTCACGCTCGGTGTGGCCGCAGCGGTGCCGGTCGGCTTCTGCCTCGGCTGGTACAAGGGCCTGCGCAGCTTCATCGATCCGGTGATCAATTTCTTCCGCGCCTTGCCGCCGATCGCGCTGATCCCGCTGGTCATCGTCTATTTCGGCATCGGCGAAATCGCCAAGACGGTGATCCTGTTCTACGCATCGTTCTTCGCCGGCGTGATCGTGATGTACGAAGGCATCGCGCAGATCAGCCCGATCTACATCAAGGTGGCGCGCACGCTGGGCGCCAGCGATCTCGAGATCTTCGGCAAGGTGATCATCCCGTTGACGATGCCGCACATCCTGACGGCGGTCCGCGTCGCGCTCGGCGTGGCCTGGGCCACGCTGGTGGCATCCGAGCTGATCGCCGCGCAGCAGGGGCTGGGCGCGCTGATCCAGGATGCCTCGTCGTTCTTCCAGCTCGACATCATCTACGTCGGCATCATCTGCATCGGCCTGATTGCGCTGCTGATGGACCTGGCGCTGCGCGCCGCCACCCGCCGGCTGGTCGCCTGGCAGGACCGCATCGCATGAACTTCGCCGGCCGCTGCGGGCGACCGCGCCTCCGCGCATCCGCTTCGACAAGGTGTCGGTCGAATTTCCGACCGCGCACGGCCCGATGCGGGTGCTCGACGATGTTTCGTTCGACATCCACGACGGCGAATTCGTCTCGATCATCGGCCCGTCGGGCTGCGGCAAGACCACGCTGATGAATATCGTCGGCGGCTTCGTCGAGCCGACCGACGGCCGGGTGCTGCTCGACGGCAAGCCGGTCACCGGGCCGGGTCCGGATCGCGGCGTGATCTTCCAGGAATACGGCGTCTTCCCCTGGCTGACCGTGCGGCAGAACATCGAGTTCGGCCTGAAGCTCGGCGCCAACAAGACCGCCGCCGCCGAGCGCGACGAGATCGCGGTGCGCTACATGAAGCTGATGGGCCTGAGCGATTTTGCCGACCATTTTCCGAAGCACCTGTCGGGCGGCATGCGCCAGCGCCTGGCGATCGCGCGCGCCTATGCGGTGCGGCCGCAGTTCCTGCTGATGGACGAGCCCTTCGGCGCGCTCGATGCGCAGACCCGCTCGGCGATGCAGGACCTGCTGCTCGAAGTGCTGCAAAGCGAAGGCAAGACGGTGATGCTGATCACCCACTCGGTCGAGGAGGCGATCTACCTGTCGTCGCGGATCGTCGTCGTCACCGCGCGGCCGGCGCGCATCCGCACCATCATCGACATTCCGTTCGGCTATCCGCGTGCCGAGAATGTGCACGAGGATCCGCGCTTCGCCGAGTTGCGGTCGCAGATCCACGAACTGGTGATGCAGGAATATGCGGCGCAGTCGAGGCAGGCCGTGCGCATCGGCGACTGAGGATCGCAGGCGCGATGACAGCGCACGAGCGGGCCGACCAGCGGCCTGGTCTTTCAACCAAGAAGGAGACACAGATGACAATGCAACGCAGGGATCTGATCAAGGCGGGCGCTGTCGCGGCGCTCGCATCGGCAACCGGCTTTCCGGCCATTGCGCAGGCGCGCACCAAGGTCAAGGTCGGCTATCTGCACACGCCGGCCGTCGACAGCCACATCTTCATCGGCGAGCAGATGGGCAGCTTCGGCAAGCAGGGGCTCGATCTCGAACTGATCCGGTTCACCACCGGGCTCGAGCTGTTCCAGGCGATGATCGGCGGCAGCCTCGACATGCTGTCGACCGGCGCGGTGCTGTCGAACTTCCCGGCGCGCGGCCAGGGCAAGGCCTTCCTGATGAACAACATCGAGTATGCGACCGCCCAGCTGTGGGTGCGCGACGACTCGATCAAGACCATTGCCGACCTGAAGGGCAAGCAGATCTCGACCACCACCGGCACCACCGCCCATGTGTTCCTCGATCGCGCGCTGCGTTCGGCCAACCTCGATCCGGCCAAGGACGTGCAGCTGGTCAACCAGCGCATGACCGAGGCGGTGACCTCGTTCATCTCCGGCGCGGTGCCGGCGGTTGCGCTTGTGGGTGCCGTTCGATTCGGTCGATCAGGCAGAAGGTGCCGGGCGCACGCAAGCTGGTCGACGCATCGGCGTTCTTCCCGCAGGCCGCCATCATGGGCGGCTGGGCCGCGCGCAACGACTATTTCGACAAGAACCGCGCGGTGCTCGACCAAGGTGATCGCCGGCTGGGCCGAGGCCAATGCGCAGATCATCGGCAAGCCCGACGAGGCGGCCGAGATGCTGCAGAAGACGCAATACAAGGAAGTGCCGCTGGCCGATTTCAAGGAGCAGTTCAAGGCTTCCAAGTACTACTCGAACGCCGACTGGCGCACCCGCTACCAGGACGGCACCGTCAACAAGTGGCTGCAGCAGGTGACCGACTTCTTCGTCGCCAACGCCAACATCCAGAACGCGTTGAAGGCCGAGCAGTATTTCGACGCCAAGCTGTACCTGGAGACGGTGAAGGGGTGAGCTGATTGGCGGCGGCGGGTTACGACTACATCATCGTCGGCGCCGGGTCGGCCGGCTGCGTGCTGGCGAACCGGCTCAGCGCCGACCCGGCATGCCGGGTGCTGCTGCTGGAGGCCGGCGGCGAGGGCGGCAACTTCTGGCTGCGGCTGCCGATCGGCTATTTCCGCACCATCTACGACCCGCGCTTCTCCTGGCAGTTTCCGCTCGAGCCGCAGGCCGCCACCGGCAACCGGCAGATCGCCTGGCCGCGCGGCCGGGTGATCGGCGGCTCGAGCGCGATCAACGGCCTGCTGTATATCCGCGGCCAGCATGCAGACTTCGACGGCTGGGCGGCGATGGGCGTCGGCCGGCTGGGGCTAGCGCGAGTTGCTGCCCTGGTTCAAGAAGTCCGAGCGCTACGAGGGCGGCGCCAGTGAATACCACGGCGGCACGGGCGAACTGGGCGTGTCCGACCTGCGCAACGACCATCCTTACTGCGAGGCCTGGATCGAAGCCGGTGTCGAGGCCGGCCACGGCCGCAATCCCGACTTCAACGGCGCGATGACCGAGGGACTGGGCGCCTACCAGCTGACCTTGCGCGGTCACTGGCGCTGCGATGCGGCGTCGGCCTTTCTGGCGCCGGTGCGCGCCCGGCCCAACCTCACGGTGCTGACCGGCGTACACGTCACTCGGGTGCTGATCGAGCAGGCTCGCGCGCAGTCGGCGTCGAGTGGCTGCACGAGCGGCAGACTGCGCAGCGCGCGTGCCGATGGCGAGGTGCTGCTGGCCGCCGGCGCGCTGCAGTCGCCGCAATTGCTGCAGTTGTCGGGCATCGGGCCGGCCGATCATGCTGCGCGGCACTTGGCATCGACGGTGCGTCGTCGACTCGCCCGAGGTCGGCGCCAACCTGCAGGATCACTACCAGGCGCGGGTCATCGTCAAGCTGAAGGACAAGCTGTCGCTCAACGACCAGGTGCGCAGCCCGCTGGGCCTGGCCCGCATGGGAGCGCAATGGCTGTTCGGCCAGCGCGGGCCGCTGACGGTGGGCGCCGGGCAGGTGGGCGGCATGGTCTGCAGTCCGCATGCAATCCATGAGCGGCCCGACGTGCTGTTCAACGTGATGCCGCTGTCGGTCGACAAGCCCGGCGATCCGCTGCACGACTTTTCCGGCTTTTCGGCCTCGGCGACGCAGTGCCGGCCGTTGTCGCGCGGAACGGTTCAGACTCGCGTCGGCCGACCCGCTGCAGCGACCGCGCATCGTCTCCAACTACCTGACCGACCCGCACGATATCAAGGTGCTGGTGGCCGGCCTGAAGATGCTGCGCGAGATCTATCGCCAGCCGGCGTTCCGCGGCCTGGTGGCCGGCGAGTACATGCCCGGCGAGGCCTTGCGGTCAGACGCCGAACTGGAGCAATTTGCGCGCACCAAGGGCGGCACGATCTTTCACGCCTCGGGCAGCTGCCGGATGGGCGGCGACATCGCATTCGGTGGTCGATCCGCGGCTGCGGGTTCGCGGTGTCGAACGGCTGCGGGTGATCGACGCATCGATGATGCCGTCGATGGTGTCGACCAACACCAACGCGGCGGCCATCATGATCGGCGAGAAAGGGGCGGCGATGGTGGCGGACGATGTCTGAAACACTGCCCTAGAACTTGACCTGAAAATACCACCGCATCGAATGAAAGAACACCGGCGCTGCAAAACACAGCGGCGCCACCCGGTCGAGCAATCCGACTGCGCCGGTGACCGAGCTGAGGTTGCCCCAGTGGCGCACGCCGGCGTCTTTTTTCAGGGCCTTCATCACGAACTCGCCGAGCGTGCCGGCAGCGGCGGCGATGAAGGCCATTGCCAGCGCCTGCGGCGCTTTCATCGGCGTGATCCAGAACAGCGCAGCGCCGATGACGGCAGCACTGGCGGCGCCGGCCAGCCAGCCGCGCACTGAAAACCAGCGGTCGATCTGGCGCGCCACCGGGCGCCGCCGCAGCCAGTGGCTGGCCGCCTCCTGCACCAGTTGCGCAGCCGTCACGACAATGACCAGGAAGAACAGCAAGAAGGCGCCACGGCCTTCGTAGCCGATGAAGTCGAGCAGCAGCAAGGCCGGTGCGTGGCTCAGCCCGAAAACGCAGACCATGATCGCCCACTGGATCTTCGCGTTGCGTTCGAGAAACTGCTGCGGGTCGCCGGCCAGCGCGCTGACGACGGGGATTGCAAGAAAGACGTAGACCGGGATGAAGACGCTGAACACGTCGTAGCTGCGATTGGCGACCAGTACATATTGCAGCGGCAACACGATGAAGAAGGCGAGGATCAGGCTGCGATGGTCGCCTCGCCGAGTCGGCGCCAGCGTGATGATTTCGCGCAGCGCCAGGAACGAGATCACGCCGAACAGCAAGGTGGCACCAATCGGACCCGATACCCAGGCCAGCCAGAAGATGCAGGTGCCGACCCACAAGGCGCGCAGATCGCGGGTCAGCCGCTCGTGGCGAGCGTCGAGCTGCGGTTCGTCGCTGGAGCGGCGGTTGATGACATGAATCGCCGCCAGCGTGGCCAGCATCAACAGGCCGAAGACGATCACGAACAACAGCGCCACCTGCTGGCCGACATCGAGCGAACGCAGCGCGCTCATGCACTGCTCCGGCCACTCGGGCGCGCTGGCATAGCGGCTCGCCAGCCCCCGTTAGCGATCATGTTGCGCGAGGCCGCAGCGCAACGACAGCGTGGCGCGCGCGTTCGAGAAAGGCCGCCTTCGGTTCGTCGGGCTGCAAGGCGAGCGGGGTTCCGAAGGTGGCGGTACACAGCACCGGCACCGGTATCACTTCGCCCTTGGGCATCACGCGCTGCACGTTGTCGATCCACGCCGGCACCAGCTGAACGTGCGGGAACTGCTGCGCCAGGTGGTAGAGGCCGCTCTTGAATGGCTGCGGCAGGCCCTTGCTGCTGCGCGTGCCTTCGGGAAAGATGACCAGTGAATCGCCATGCACCAGCGCATCGATCAGCGGCTCGAGCGGGTCCTGGTCGTCGGTGCGCTGGCGGCTGACATAGACGGCGTGAAAGACCTCGCTGGTCAGCCATTTGCGGAACGGGCTCGATGCCCAGTAATCGCGGGCCGCGATCGGGCGAGTTCGGGCTCGCAATTCCTGCGGCAGCGCGGCCCAGATCAGACCCAGTCGAGGTGGCTCTGGTGGTTGGCGAAATAGATGCGCTGGGTCGCCTCGGGCGGACAGCCTTTCCAATGGCCCTGGGCGCCGGTGATCAGGCGCGTGATCAGCGCCAACAGCGTGGCCATCATGGGTGCAGCGGACATCGGCGAATGCTACCCGGCGTGAGCGTTGCCTCAGATGACAGGGCGGGTCGCGCCCGGTGTCCACGTGACAGTCGCCGCTCAGCCCGCCTGCTCGATCACAAAGCGCAGACCGGCGTTCTGCTGCAGCCGGCGCACCAGCGCCAGACCCATCGCCGCACCGGGGGTCCAGACGCCGCCGGGCGTCGCGTCGCGGTCGACATCGTTCAGCAGACACAACGCGGCCTCGGAGATCATCTTCGATGTCGAGCCGTAGCCGGGGTCGGCATCGCCCTTGACGGAGGCCGACAACACGTGGCGGCCGTCGGCGGTGCGGCCATTGAAGCGCAGGTCATAGCGGCCCTCTGCGCGAGCCTCGACTGGCGGACCGTCACCGGGCTGCGGCAGCACGAAGCGTTCCAGCAGCTGCCGGCTCGGTCCGAAGGACAGCAGCGCCGCCTGGGCGCGGCTGCCGCCGGCCAGCAGCAGCGCCTGCAGCCGTCCGCGGGCGCCGCTGCCGGTCATCAGCCGCTCGTCGTAGCGGAAGTCGTAACCCCAGGGATGGCCACGCAGCGCATTCGTCCGGTGCACGTTTTTGCTGTTGATGGTCGCCATCATGAACGGACCGGTCCACGATGCCGCCAGTTCGTCGTAGTGCGCCGATTCGCCATCCGGCTGCGGCGGGCCGCGAAACCCCGGCGTCAGCGCAAAGGGGTTGGCCATCGTGCGCGCCAGTTTCGGATCGGCGGCGATCGCCTCGAAGGTAGCCAGCGCGCTGGCCGCCGTGCCGCCCGACAAACCACCCTTGAGCGATTTGACCCGGCCGCCGACCTGAGGCAGCGCGGCGCCGAAGCGGCGTTTGGCCTCGTGCTGAAGAAAGACCACACCGAGGTCGAAGGGGATCGAGTCGAAGCCGCAAGAGAACACGATGCGTGCGCCGCTGGCGCGTGCAGGGCGTTCCAGCTGCGGAATCATCTTGGCCATCCAGACCGGTTCGCCGCACAGGTCGAGGTAATCGGTTCCCGCCTCGGCACAGGCCTTGACCAGCGCCTCGCCGTGGCGCTGGTAGGGGCCGACGGTGGTGATCAGGGCCCGCGTGCTGCGGACCAGCTCGGGCCAGATCGCCGGGATGGCCTGCATCGGCCGCCAGCAGGGGCAGTCGGTTGCCCGCGCCCATCGCCTGGCGAACCTGCTTCAGCTTGTCGAGACTGCGACCGGCCATCGCCCAGCGCAGCGGGCCGCCGACCCCGTGGGTGGCCAACAGGTGTTCGGCGATCAGCCGGCCGGTGAAGCCGGTGGCGCCGTAGATGATCAGGTCGAGTGCGCGTGTCATGCCACATCGTCGCACGGAAGGGGTGTTGCTCGGACGATTGCCCCGGCTGGTGCGGCTCGTACACGCCAGCGCCGACAATACAGGCCCGATACCCACGTCGTCTCCGATGAACTCAACTGCCGTGTGCCAGCGCTCGAGCTCTGTCTTCATGCTGGTGGTGGTGGCCCTGTTGGCAGCTTGCGCGACCCGGTCACCGGACGGCGGCGGCGGCGACCTGGCGACCAGCGGCTGGGCGCGTGCCTCGTCGGGTGCCGGCGGCAGCGGGCACTGGGCGCACCAGACCTTTCCCGGCAAGCGCGCCAGTCGTTATGTTGCGCAGAGCAAGGATGGCCGTGATGTGCTGATGGTGCATGCGGTGTCCTCGGCGAGTGTGGTGCGCCGCAAGCTGCGCATCGAAGCGGATCGGCTCGGTCAAGTGCAGTTCTCCTGGCTGGTGCCGTCGGTGATAGCCGCCGCCGACATGACCCGCCGTGATGGCGACGATTCGCCGGTCCGCTTGATTCTGACCTTCGAGGGTGATCGGGCCACTTTTTCGGCCCAGGATTCGATGTTGTCCGAACTGGCCGAGGCGGTCACCGGCGAGCCGCTGCCGTATGCCACCTTGATGTATGTGTGGAGCAATCGGCGCGAGGCCGAGTCGGTCATCATCAATCCCCGCACCAGCCGGATCCGCAAGCTGGTGATGGAAATGGGGCCGGGCAAGCTGAGCCGCTGGCTGAGCTACGAGCGCGACGTCAAGGCCGATTTCGTCAAGGCTTTCGGCGAGCAGCCGGGCGCGTTGTTGTCGGTGGGCGTCATGACCGACACCGACAACACGCGGTCGGACGTGACCGCGTGGTACGGACCGGTGCGCTTGCTGCCCGCCCATTGATACATAGCCACAGCTGGTTGCCAACCTTTGCAATGCGGAAATGATGGCGAATCGCCCGCGGTGTCAAATGGATGTCGGTCGAGCCGCCGGGTTGCGGCCGGCAAGATTGCCGCCAAGCAAGAGGATGACGCGATGATTCGAGCGCTGTTGATCGGTTGGGGATCGGGCCTGTTGATGGCGGCCTCGGTGGCGGTGGCCGCGCCCCAGCCGGCGGGCGTGGCCGACAACGACGCGCAGATCCAGCACGTGTTGAACCGCATCGCCTTCGGCCCGGCGCCGGGCGATCTGCAGCGAGTCCAGCGGATCGGCCTCGACGCCTACATCGACGAGCAACTGCACCCGCAACGTCTGACGCTGCCGGCGTCGATCGCAGAACGCCTGGACGCACTGGAAACCACCCGCTTGCCGGCCCGCGAACTGCTGGCTCGATACCGTGCCGCTGGCGAGGCAGCGCGTCGAGACGGCGAAGCCGGCAAGACCGAGCGCCGCGACCTGTACCGCCAGGTGGCGCTGGAGGCCGGCGAGGCGCGCCTGATGCGCGCGGTCGAGAGCCCGCAGCAGCTGAACGAGGTGATGGTCGACTTCTGGTTCAACCATTTCAATGTGTTCAGCGGCAAAGGGATGGACCGCGTGCTGGTCGGCAATTACGAGCAGGAAGCGATCCGTCCGTATGCATTGGGCAATTTCCGCGATCTGCTGGGCGCCACCGCCAAACATCCGGCCATGTTGTTCTACCTCGACAACTGGTTGTCGAGCGCACCCGGCCCGCAGCCCGGACGGGGCATGGGTGCCAAGGCGAGGGCCAGCGGCCTGAACGAGAACTATGCCCGCGAGTTGATGGAACTGCATACCCTTGGCGCCGATGGCGGTTATACGCAGCGCGACGTGACCGAACTGGCGCGCATGCTGACCGGATGGACGATGCGGCCCGTCGCCGCGGGTGCTTCGCTGTTTCAGTTCGACGACCGTCGCCATGACCAGGGCGACAAGATCTGGCTGGGCCATCGTGTTGCCGCGGGCGGTCAGGCCGAAGGTGAATCGGCCCTCGATCGACTGGCCGAACATCCGGCGACGGCCCGTCACATCGCGTTCAAGCTGGCGCAGTATTTTGTGGCCGACGAACCGCCACCCGTGCTGGTCGAGCGCCTGGCGCAGCGCTTCAGCGCCAGCCATGGCGACATCGCGGCGGTCTTGAAAACCTTGTTCGACAGCCCCGAATTCCGCGATCCGGCGGTTCAATCGGGCAAGTTCAAGACGCCGTACCGGTATCTGGTGTCGTCGTTGCGCGCAGCCGGCCAGCCGATGGGCAATGCTCGGCCCCTGCTGGCCGCGCTGGCCGGGCTCGGCATGCCGCTGTACGGCTGCCAGACGCCGGACGGCTACCAAAACACCGCACTGGCGTGGCTGAATCCGGATGCGATGACCAAGCGCATCGGTTTCGCGCTGGCCTTCACGGCGGGGCGGCTGCCGCTGGGCCGTGCGGGCGCTGACACGATCGCCAGCGGCACGGGTTCGTCGATCATCGAGCCGGCCGGTTACCAGGCCACGCGGCTGCAGTCAGCGGCAACCGACAGCGCGCTGGCGGTTCCACCGGTCGAGGCCGACCTTTTGTTGAGCCGACTGGGGCCCACCATATCGGCGAGGACGCGGGCAGCGGTGGCGGTTGCCGAGCCGTCGTTGCGCGCTGCCTTGGTGATCGGCAGTCCCGATTTCATGCGCCATTGAGCCGAGGGGAAAAACCGATGCGCAGACGCAACCTGCTCAAAACCGCTGGCCTGGCCGGCCTCGGACTGCTGCCCGCCTTGCTGCCGGTCGGCCGCTCGGCCTGGGCTGCCGTCAACCCGACATGGAATGTCGCCACCCAGCCGCGGCGGCTGGTGGTGGTGTTTCTGCGCGGTGCGGTCGACGGACTCAACGTCGTCGTGCCACATGCCGATGCCGGCTACTACCGAGCGCGTCCGACGATTGCGCTCGCGCCGCCGGGCGATGCCTCCGGCGTGATCGATCTGGATGGCCGCTTCGGCCTGCACCCGGCGCTGGCGCCGCTGCTGCCGATGTGGCAATCCGGCACGCTCGGTTTTGTCCACGCTTGCGGATCGAACGATCCGACCCGCTCGCATTTCGATGCGCAGGACTATATGGAGTCGGCCACCCCGGGCCGCAAGTCGACGCCCGACGGCTGGATGAACCGCCTGCTCGGCACACTGGCCGGCGACACGCCGACCCGCGCAATCAGTGTCGGCCCGGTGCTGCCGCGCATCTATGCCGGGCCGCACCGGGTTGCCAGCATTGCCACCGGCGCAGCGGCCGATCGGCCGCTGGCGATCGAACGACCGACAATCGCCGCTGCCTTCGGGCAGCTGTACGACGGCAACGACAAGCTCTCGGTGGCCTATCAGGACTCGCTCAAGGCGCGGCGCGATGTGCGCAGCGCGTTGGAGCGCCCCGACGCCGGCGCGCAGAGCACCGAGATGATGGCCGCCAACAATGGCGCGCCGTTGCCGAACGGCTTTCCAGCCGATGCGGCTCGGCTGGCCCGACTGATGCGCAACGATCCCCGCGTGCAACTGGCGTTCACCGCGCTTGGCGGTTGGGACACCCATGCCAACCAGGGCGCAGCCGAGGGTCAACTGGCCAACCGTCTGCAGCCGCTCGGCGCCGGACTGGCGGCGTTGGCCTCCGGCCTCGGTGCGGTGTTCGATCAGACGATGGTCGTCGTGGTGTCCGAGTTCGGCCGCACCGTGCGGCAGAACGGCAACGGCGGTACCGACCACGGGCATGGCAACGTGATCTGGCTGATGGGCGGCTCGCTGGCCGGCGGCAAGGTGCTGGGCCAGTGGCCGGGACTGGCCGACGACTCGCTGCATGAAGGGCGCGACCTGGCGGTGACCACCGATTTCCGGGACGTGCTGGCGGCGCTTGCTCGGCAGCATCTGGGCTTGTCCGACGCCGAGATCGCAGCAGTCTTGCCGGACTTCGCCGCCGGTCGTCCGCTCGGACTGATACGAGGCTGATCGGCCGGGCCACCGATTCGCCGTTGATCGAGCCGGCGGCGGTTTGCTTTCGGGTTGGTGCCGCGGATCAACGGCAGCCCGACTCAGGCCCTGCCCAGCCGCGCACCGCCATCGACCAGCAGAACCTCGCCGGTTGTCTTGCTGGCACCTGACGCCAGCCACCAGATGGCCTGCGCCACGTCGTCGGGCGTGACCAGTTCGCCCAGCGTGGCGCGGTCCTTGTAAGCCTCGGCACGGGCCGCAAACGCGGCCTCGCCCATGCCGTTGCGCAGCCAGGCCGAATCGACCATGCCGGGCGCGACCGCGTTGACGCGGATCTGCGGCGCCAGCGCACGTGCCAGGCCGAAAGTCAACGAATTGATGGCGCCCTTCGATGCCGAATATGCCAGCGACGACCCGCTGCCCATCAGCGAGGCGATCGACGAGACATTGACCACCGCCCCGACCGGATGGCGGTTGAGCAGTGGCACAAACGCACGTGTGGCCTGGAAGGTGCCGGTCACGTTGACCGACATGATGCGGGCGAAGTCGTCCGCGTCGAGCCCGTCCAGATCACGCACCGCCACGAACTTCGTCGTCCCGGCGTTGTTGACCAGCGCATCGGCACGCCCGAATCGCGCGTCGACCTCGGCGGCCATTCGTTTGCAGTCGGCGTCGATGGCGATGTCGGCCTTGACGACCAGCGCCTCGGCACCGAACGCGCGGCATTCATCGGCGACGGCCTCGGCGGGCAGCGCAGCACGCGAAAAGTTGATCACGACATCCCAGCCATGACCGGCGAACAACCGGACCGTTGCCGCGCCGATACCCGACGATGAACCGGTGACGACACAGACCTTGCGTGATGTGGTGGCGGCGTTCATGGCTCAGGTACCGTCCAGTTCCTTGAACATCTCCTTGGCGGTTCGGAAACTGTCGATCGCCGCCGGTACGCCGCAATAGATCGCGGTCTGCAGAAAGACCTCGCGCATCTCGTCGCGCGTCACGCCGTTGTTGAGGGCGCCACGGATGTGCAGCTTCAGCTCGTGGGGCCGGTTCAGTGCGGTCAGCATCGCCAGGTTGAGCAGACTGCGTGTCTTGCGGTCCAGCCCGGGCCGGTTCCAGACATCGCCCCAGCAATATTGCGTCACCATCTCCTGCATCGGCAGGGTGAAGTCGTCGGCGTTCCTGATCGAGGCATCGACGTAGTCGGCACCCAACACCTCGCGGCGGGTCTGCAGACCCTTGTCGAACAGCTGCTGATCCATGCGTGCTCCCTTGGTTGAAGGGGTGATGCTAATCGGCTGCTCGTCGTGAAGGTCAAGGTGTCCCGGTGAGTGTGATCATGCGCGCCGTATACCCGTCGGCTGTGCTCCGCTGGGCGACGGCCCCGCTTGAAGCAACCGAGGCACCGCTGGCGCAACCGCTCGGCGCCGGGCCGTCTTCCTTGGCCACGATGTTGCGTTGGCGCATCAGTTCGCAGTTCAGCTGTTGCAGGACGATCGGTGATGCCGGCGCGCTGCCGCCGCGCAAGATGGGGTCGAGGTCCAGCGGCTCCCGGCTCAAGACCATCAAGACCGTGTTCTCGCCGGCCGGAGCGCTCAGGGCCAGGCTGACCGGCAACTCGCCTTCGTTCGCGTTGATGCGTCGGAGCTGGCCTTCGGCGGGCCAGATCCGGCTGATCTCCTGCCGGTCGGATCCGACGTACAGCAGTTGCACATATCCCGGTTGATTGGTCTGATAGCGAAGGCGCACCGACTGGCCCACCGGCGCGCGGTCGCTGCTGGGTTCGACGCGCAGGCCCCAGTTTCCATTGGAATTGGCCGCAAACTTTTGAAAGGCCGCGATCACCTTGTCAGCTCTGCTGCCGCCTGCTGCAACCGGCATCGCGCTCGCAGTGCTCGCCGCAGCCGCCTTGGCGCTGACGGCCAGTATCTTCTCGCCGTTGCCGTAAACGGTCAGGTGATGCGGTAGAAACGCCCGGCCTTTCAAATCCGAGTTGATGCGCTTCACGTTTTGCGAGACATGCTGTTGAGCACAGTTCGCCAGATCCTGCGCCGTGACCAGACCGCTCGTGCTGGGCACTCCTTCGTCGACGCACTGCATCAGACCGATGGTCGCCAACCCGCCAAGGGATCGGTCGTCGAGCGCCACCTCGCGCTCCGTCGCGGCAGCGATAAAGGTGAAATTGCTTTTGGGGAAGACGATGCTGCGCGTGGCCGCTTGTGCGTCAGGCAGCTCCCAGGCCTTTGACAGCTCGTTGATCGGCATCTCGCATCGCTCGCCGCCCCGCGGCGTCCAGACCTTTGCGTGCAGCGACGAATCGTCCGCGGCATCACCGGCGTTGAAAGCGCGCGTCACGCTCATGTCGCGATTGCCGCCCGAGAAGCAGGCGTCGAAGATCACCAACGCATCGCTCACCAAGGCCTTGATGCTGTCGAGCTGCGCGCTCAGTTCTGCGGTCGGAATCAGCGTCTCGTCCTGCGCCACCAGGCCCTGCACGCAGGTTGACTGATGGGCCTGGCTGTAGCCGTGCCCCGAGTAGTAGATGAAGACCCGATCGTTGCGTTGAACCCTCGCCAGCAGGCTGGAAAACGCCGCCCGCAGGCCCGCACCGGTCAGCTGGCGGTCCTTCATCACAACCGCGCCTGCCGTGTTGTAGCCCAGCTTGCTTGCCAGCCGCAGGGCGCTCCGGGCATCGTGTTTGACCCCTTCGAGCGCGGCGCGCGGATACTCGCTGATGGCCATTACCAGGACGTGATCGGTGGCCTGCGCGGGAGCCTGTACCAGCAGGCATGCGAACACCGCCGCAGCCGGAAGGCGCCAAGCGGGGTGCCGGCGCCGGTCTGCACGACAGCGACACGCTGCAGTCGACAACAGGGCCCGGATCATTGGTGGTTGATCGTGATGCGAAAGGTGAGTGCTTCGCCTTTCGCATAGTTGGCCGGGGCAAGTCCGACCGGCTGACCCGGGCTTGAGGAGGCGGGGAACACCATTGCCTTGGCTCCAGCCGCGCGTGCCCGCGTGAGCGGTGCCGCGTCGACGTCCGAACTGCACGGCGGCAACATGTTCTGGAACATCGACACGCGCGGGTCGCCGCCATAACGTGGTGACACGCAGGGCGTGAAGTTCACGTCCAGGTATTCGGTGCCCTTGGTGCCCGCCATGGTGATTCCCCCCTGCCAGTCGCGCGGCATGCGATTGTCGGCCGCCGGCAAGGCTTCGTACACATCGGAGGCGCTGACGGTTTTTTCGACGTCCGTATTGATCAGCCGCACCCTGCCGGGCACCGAGGTGGCGAACAGGATCGCGAATGCCTCGCCGCTGCGGATGTCGAATGCCAGATTGCTGTCGGACTGTTGCACATTGGCGAATTGAACCGTCTGTGTCACCGTTGCCTGCGGGGTGGCGTCGCTCAACTTGTTGACGATGAAACTCAGCACCGGCGTAGCTGCCAGCGCTTGAGCATTGAAGGCCTGCCCGCCCGACGGCGCCGGCGGCGTTTGCAACGGCCCGTCCGGGCCCTGCATCGAGGGTGCCGGGTACCCGGGGGCGAAGGCCGATCCCGAACCCGATCCCGAACCCGACGCGTTGAAGGATGGCTGGACGACGGAGGTCTGGTTCGGCTGTCGGCACGCCGGATTCGGATTGGAACCCATGAAGCTGAACATTCGATCGAAGACACAGCCGAAGCCGTTCTGGAGCACGGGTGTCAGGGCCGAAATCAGGATCGGCATCAGAAAGCCGGCCCGCGTCGAGGTCGACGAGGACATGGGCATCGGCTGCATCGGCTGCATCTGCAGGTTGGGGTCCGGCGGCGGCGAGGTATAGGGCGATGGCTCCATCCCCGATTGCTGGGCCATGCCGGTCTGCGCCGAAAGGCAAAAAGCCATGACGACGGCCAAGCCGCCAATGCGTTGCATGCGCGGCATTTGGCACCGGGCATGGGGGGGGCGGTCGGACGGGCTCATCTCGTTCGGTGGCTGGATCATGTGCAGGCTCCTGGCTTCAATCACTTCGGAATTGGGGGCGGCTTGACGGCCGGGCGCTCCAGCGCGAACAGTCCGGTGACCAGCCAAGCCGCATCGGCTTCGCCCCTGGCTGGCAGCAGGACGATCTGGTGGTGGGCGGTGGTGAGGCGGAATCCGCGTTGCAGCATGGCACTGACCCCACCCGGCACAATTTGCGCCATCACGTTGCCCGTGCAACTGGCTGCTGTCGAGACCAGTGCGCCCAACACGGCGGTCGGATCGGCAACTCCGATGCTGGCTGGGGTCTTGATGACCACGGTGCAGACCGCGCTCTCGATCCAGAACGCGTTGCGATCGACCTCGGTGGCGCTGCGCACGGTCGCGGGTGTTGCCCACAGCAGGCAGCTGAGGGCGCAGCCCAGCGCGAGTCGCCACGTTGCCCACGTGGCGGCCGGACGAACCGCCCCGACGAGGTGCTTACGCCGGCTCACAGCGACGGCCTCACGCCTTCTGCATACGACGGTCGCAGACCGCCGCGCCCGACCGGCGTCAGCGAACTGCCGTCGCCGACGCGGCAGAGGTCGGCGTCGAGCGCGCCGAAGTCCACCCGCGGCGAGAGCAACGCCGCCAGGCTCCCGGACAGGTCAACTTGCGGGCTGGCGATGCGAAGATCACCGTTGACGCCGTCCGGGCGGGCAGCCTGGATCACGTTGGGACTGCCGCTCGCCGTGCGGTAGGCCACGGGTCGACCTCCGGTCAGCAGCTGTTGACCGCTCGCGATCAGGATGCCGGATCCGACGGCGTTGATGGTGACATCGCCGCCGAGCGCACTGGCCACAGCCGTATTGGCCTGGATGAAGCCCGAGTCGAGCACGATGACCGGGCTTTCGATCGAGATCGGCCCGCCGTCGCCGTTGGTTGTGCCCGTGACCGAGGTCGTGAGGCGCGAGTGGTCGAGCAGCAGTGCACCGCCGCCGCGCAGCATGATGCCACCGCCGCGGCCGCTCACCGCGCTGGTATTGATGGCACTGCCATCGCGAGCGCACAACAAACCGCTTTGCTCGATGACGATCTGACCCGCGGCGATGTTGCCGGAGGCGGCGGCGGTGATCTCGGATCGGGTCAGGTCGATGCGTGGTGAAGTGACCGACAAGTTGGTCGCCGGAACCTGTTCCGGCGCCGCGACGGTCGCGTCGTTCTGGATCGAGATGCGGGCATCGGTCAAGGTCAACGCGCTGGCCGGCGAGGACGATCACGTCGCCGGTCCGGCCCGTCGAATTTACCGTCGCGCCGGAGTTGATGCTGGCGCCGCTGGACAACGCGATCGAGTCGGCGTCGACTCGGACCGAGCCGGCGGCGCCGCCGGTCGCCGTGTTGGCCGAGATCTCGGCGCCGTTCGACATCGTCAGCGCACCGCGGACGCTGACTTCGACGCCGCCCGCGGCACCGCTGCCGCTGAAGGCGACGCTGCCGATGCCGCCCCGCTGCGCGCCGCCGCGGTTGTCGAGATCGGCGCTGCCGGCGTTCACCTGCACTTGGCCGCCGTTGCCGGACGAGTACGCCGACGACGAGATAGTCGCCTGATCGAGGATCGCCAGATGATCGCGAACCGTGACCTGCACCGTGCCGCCGTTGCCGCTGCCGTAGGTTTCACCGGCAATCGAGGTGTTGAAGACCGAGCCGCGGCCGTCCATCAGCAAGCTGCCGGCGTTGACGCTGACGGCGCCGCCCTTGCCCTCGGCCAGCGTCGACGAACTGATGGTTCCGCCGTTCAGGATCGAGAGTGTCGTCGCGGCGGTCACGGTGAGGTTGCCGGCGTTGCCGCTGCCGGATGTGTTGGCGGTGATCCCGGTGCCACTGTTGAGGCCGGTGTTGCCGATCTCGATGCTGCCGGCTTGTACCGTGACGGTTCCACCCTGGCCGCTGCCCTGCGATGAAGTGGAGATGATGCCGTCGGCTATCGACAGATGGCCGCTGACCGTCACGTCGACGCTGCCGGCATTGCCGGTCTGTCGCGTGATGCTTGCGATCGCACTGGCATCTTGGCCGGGATTGGTGTCTTCGATGCTCAACGTGGCGCTGCTGACCTTGACGCCGCCGGCGTTGCCGGCGCTGAACGACGATGACGATATTCGTGCCGCGCCTCGGATCGTGATGTCTGTCTCGGCCGCGACCATCACGCTGCCGGCATGGCCCGCTCCACCGGTTTCGCTGACGATTCCGGTACCGCCGGGGGCCCCTTGGTTGTCGAGCAGCATGCTGGCGGCCGCGACGTTCACCGAACCGGCCTGACCGACCCCGAACGTCGACGAACTGATCTTGCCGCCGTTGATGATGGACAAGCCACTGCCGGCCGATACCGTCACCATGCCGCCCGCACCCGGGCCGAAGGTGTTGCTGCCGATTCCGGCACTGTTGAGAGCGCCGCTGCCCTCCAGCGCGATTGCTCCGCCCGCCGCGACCGTGACACTGCCGGCGGTTCCGGACTGGAACGACGTCGATGAAATGCGCGCAGCGTCTCGAACCGAGATGTCCGCGTCCGCCATCACGGTTACGCTGCCGCTGTTGCCCGTGCCACCCGATTCGCTGACGATGCCGGTGGCGTCGGTGCCACGACTGTCCAGCAAGACGGCACCTGCATGAACGTTGACCACGCCGGCCTGGCCGACGCCGAAGGTCGACGATGAAATCGATGCGCCGTTGATCACCGTCAATGCCGACGCTGCGCGAATCCCCAGGTTTCCGGCTTGTCCCGAACCCGAACTGTTGCTGGCGAGTCCGGTGCCGCCTGGGGCGCCTTGGTTGTCCAACAGGATGTTGGTGGCTGCTATCTTCAGCGAGCCGGCCGAACCTGCGCCGAAGGTTGACGAACTGATCTTTCCGCCATTGATCAGTTTGAGATCGGCGCCCGACGAAACCGTCACTGCGCCGGATGCACCCGAGCTTGCGGTTTCACTGCCGATGAATGCGCCGGCGGTCGCGCCACCGCCGTCCAGCACGATGTCACCCGTTGCGTCGATCGTGATGCTGCCCGTGCTGCCGGACGAGGTGGTGATGGCAGAAATTCCGCTGGCGCTTCCAATCAGCAACGGGCCGCCCACCTTGATCTGTACGTCGCCACCGGTGCCGGGCTGATCGCTCGACGATGTGATTTTCCCGCCGTTCTGCAGCGTCAACGAACGGCTGGCGTCGATCCGGATCGCGCCGCCGGCATCAGCGCTGGTGGCCAGGCTGATGATTCCGGAATTGCTGGCGTCGGAGGGCAAGCCGATGACGATGTCCCCGGCGGCGATCGCCACCTCGCCCGCGGCGGCCGAGCTGAAGTTGACCGAGCCGACCTGCGCGCCGTTGTCGATGACCAGCCGGCCTGACATCGGGGGCAGTGGCCCGGTCAATCCCACTTCAGCGGCCGTTTCGCCGACGGCAGTGATCCGAAGCTCGCCGCCAATGGTCAGCAGGTCGGTGCCGATTCGGATGTCCGCGCCCGTCACCGAGACCGATCGACCGAGTGTCACGATCAGGTCGGCTTTGTCATGCAGCACGATCGCGCCGCTCTTGTTGCCCACGAAGCCGAACGCCGTCGGCGCGGCGGCCGAAAAGCTGCTGCCCGCGGCCAGGTCGGTCCGGTAGACCGACCCATCGGCGAATTTCAGGTAGTTGGCCGTGCTCAGGTGAAAGGCGCCCGGCACGTCGACGCTGCTGCCGGCGCCGAAAGTGATGCCCGCCGGGTTGATCAGAAACAGGTTGGGCCTGCCGCCGCCGACGGCGTCCAGTCTCAACGGACCGTTGACGGTAGAGGATGCGCCGCCCGTCACCCGCGCGATCACGTTCTGCAATGCCGGCGATGTGGTGCGGAAGGTCGCCGACTCGCCCGGGCTGACGCCGAAACGCTGGAAGCTGTGGAACAGGTTGGCGCCACTCAATGTGCCCAAGGCCTGCGGCACCGTGAACTGCCCCGACAAGGTCCGGATCGCGCCGGCCGTGCCGTCGGTCTGCGCGCCGGCCCGCAGCGCCGGACTGGTGAACGCGAGCACCGCCAGCATGACGGCATGCAAGGCGGCCGGCGTTGCTGGCCGGCTGAGCGGGGAGAGGCGATTGCGTGCCCGCGGACCGGTGACGTGACGGTGATTCACAGGCGTCTCTCCACAAGAATGAACGGGGCCCAGAAATAGGGGTGCTGCAAGCCGGGCTCGCCGATCATCCCGACCTGTGCGTCCTGCAAGGCCTTGGCTGTGCCTTGCATGCCGGTCTGCACCAGCTTGCGGTAGAAGCTGCTCATCAGGCGCGTTGCCGCAGCGTCCGACACTGGCCACAACGAGCCGAGCGCGCTTCGCGCCTGCGCCTTCAACGCCGCGCCACTCAAGCCCAGCGGCGCCCGGTCGTCACCCTCTGCGGTCTCGCAGGCTGACAGGGTCAGCAGATCGATCGGCTGCTGCCGCAGCGCCGGTCCGCGCAGCAGGGCCTGCAAGCGGTCGATCGTGATCAGATCGTCATGGGCCAGCACAAAGGTGTTGTCAGCCGTCGAGCCGAAGACACCGTGCGACGCAATGTGGACGACGCGGTAGTCGCCGCTGGCGACCCGGTCGCCGAACGCCTGGACGCTGAACCCGCCGTTCAACAGCACGGTCGACGGTGCGAGGGGGGCGATCGCGCCGATCTCTTCGACGACACCTGCCAACGCCAGCCGGGTCTGCAAGCTGCGGTTGCGAATGGCCTTGTCCGATGCGAGCAAAGGCGCTACGGGCGGGCCGCTGTCGCGTGCCGGTGTCGGCGCCGCCGATTCGGTCGCGACCAGGTTGCGCTGCAGTTCGGGGTTGAACACCGCCCGGCTGCTCGGTGGACCCGAGGAAACGCCACCTGCACCGCCAGCCAGAATCTGCGCTGCCATCGATTCGGGCAGTTTCTCGACCACCGCCCCCGGCTCGCTGACGCCGGCAAGCAGCAGGCTGACGGCACGTGCGCCTTTGCGGTTGTGGGGCCGCGGTATCGGGCATGGTCACAGCGGGTACAACGGTGATCGCGAACTGCTCGATCGCAAATCGGTGGCCATCGTGCAGGGCGCCGAAAGGCACCAGGCGAAGCACGCCGTCCGGTACCACGACAACGTTGCTGACCGCGTGTCGGGTCAAGATCTCCGCAACCGGCGCCAGCAAGGCGTCATATAGACGCCGTGACAACGCCATGAAGGGTCGGCGCGACCGCAAGGCGGCCGCGTACGCCGGTGACATCCCGGCGCAGCTGATCGGCCGGTACCGGCACGGTCTTGCGCTCGATACCGGCAGAGGTTTCGAGCAGCAGTTCCAAACGCCCGGGCAGGATGACCGGATACAACACGGCGGTTCCGGGGGCGACTCGAGCGGCCGCAACGCCTTGGCGCGGGCTGCGCCGCGCGCCTTCGACCGAACATCGATTCCCGAGAAAATCTTCCAGCTCGGTCTGCTTGATCCTCTCCAGCGTGTCACGAACCCGCCGTAATTGTTGCGCCTGCTCATCGGTGCCGAGCTGGCCCGCCTGCTGCAGCAGCAGATCGGACAGGCCCAGATAGACCGGCTCCAGCGTGTCCCTGAACGATGAGCGGCCGTTTTCGTACTCGACCGGGATGTCTTGCCGCACGGCCTCGATCTGATCGACGGCCCGTTGATATGCCGCGATGGCCGATGGCAAATTGCTCTGGGCGGCCAGCAGCCGGCCCCGTCGCCATTCCAACGCGATCAGCAGATCCCGCGCTTCAGGCGCCTGCGCGCTCTGCACGGCTTGAGTGCTGAGGCGCAGGGCTTCGTCGAGGCGGTTCTCGTCTTCGTAGAGTTGAGCCAGTTGATCCTGGGCTGAAGCCATCAATCGGACGTCGCCGGTTGGCCGTGCGGCGGACAAGGCCTCGACAAACGCGAGGTAGGCGAGCCGCCGAGCCGGCGGTTCACGGCCCACCGCTCGTGCCTGCAGACCGAGGTTCAAGAGGTACGTCGCGCGGTCCTTGGCCGGCTGCAATGCGCCGAGTCGCGCATGCACCTGCTCCAGCAGCGCCATTCGTCCGCTCTCAGGGGCCAGCGGAATGCGGTTGAGCGCCACGCCGAGCTGGATGCCCAGATCATCAGGCGCCAGGCGCAGCACGGCGTCGTAGAGCTTCTGCGCTTCGGCGGTTTGGCGCTGGCGGGCTTCCAGGTTGGCCAGATCCAGACCGTAGCGGGCCCGCTCGGGACCATTGGCGGCGCCGTCCCAGGCTTCGCGCAGGAAGCGTCGGGCAAGCGCCGGCTGGCGCATCTGCATGTAGGCCAGCCCCAACGCACCAGCCGCTTTCAGATGGTCAGGGCTGCTCGCGGATTGCTCGCGATACACCACGCCCAGCGTCTCGACCGCGAGGCTGTAGCTTCCCTGATCACATTGCGACACCCCATCGGCGAGTGCTGTGACGGTCGGATCGGCAGCCCGGCACGGCAGCGCAAGAAGTGATGCCGCCAACAGCAGTGCAGCCGTCAGGCGATACCGAAGGAACCTGAGTTGCGCTGCGGGATTCATTCAGAGCACCCGGTAGCTGAGCTGGAACTGGATGCCACGGTCTTGCAGGTTGCCGCGGGTCGGGTTGTCCAGCGAGGTGAGTCGTTTTGCATAAGACAGGTCGACCGTCAGGCCGCCGATTTGCCACCTCAGCCCGGCACCGACCGACGCCAGGCGTTGCCATGGCCCGCCCTTGTTGGCACCGCCGCCGAGATCGAAAAAACCGAAAGCGGCCAGATTGCCGCCGTTTGCGGCGCCGATCGGCAGCGCCTGGCGGTATTCCGTGCTGGCCGCGAAACCACGGTCGCGCAGCACGCTGTTTTCGCGGTAGCCGCGCACCGTTGCGATGCCGCCCACGGCAAACTGCTCCAGCGGCAACAGCCGGTCCGGGCTGTACTGCGCGCTGGCGCGCAGGCGCACGTCGCCCCCTGCCGCGACGCCGCTGCGTACGAACTGGGTCTGTCCGGTCCAGACCAGGTAGCGGCGTGCGGGTATGGCTGCCGGGTCGACTGAGGGGTTGGCGGCCGGATTGGCGTTGTTGCGGCCCACCGACAAGACCGATCGCAAGGCGACGGCCTGCGTTTCCCAGCGCTCGGTCCACTCCTGCGAAAAGCGCCAGGCGCGGACCTCGGAAACGCCTTCGACTTCGCCCGGCGTAAACGAAAACGGCAGGCCCAGCAGCGTGTTGGCGCTGCGCCGCCGGGCATACACCAGGCCCAGGTCGATGCGCCGTGCCAGCGTGTCGGTCACAGTTTGCCCGACACCGATTTCAGCGCTGCTGCTGCGGCTCTTGATGTCGATGGTGGCGAGGCTTTCTTCGATCACCGCGGACACGCTGCGGTCGACGCTCGCGAATACCCGTGTGCCCTGACCACGCGGCGCCACCGACCAGCCGACATGGACCGGATCGCCGCCCTGCGTGTGCTGCAGCGTGGCTTCCAGCGCGTCGCCCTGGCCGGTCAGGTTGCGCACGACGCCGTGCAGGCCCAGCGCGGTCGATCCGACCGATGGCGGCCGGTAGTTGTTGACGAAGACGTCCAGCGCATAGGGCCGCGCGCGTTCGACTTCGATATCGAGCACCGCAACGCCGACGGTGTCGCCCGGGACAATCCGGCTGTTGATCTTGTCGAACAACGGGTCGGCCAGCAGCAGTCGAAAACGCTCTTGCAGCCGGTCGATGTTCAGGGGCTCGCCTTCGCGCACCAGACGCGAACGCACATACCGCGGATCGAGGCGCTCAAGCCCGCGGATGCGCACGTCGGCGACCCGGCCTTCGACGATGCGGAACGTCACGATGCCATCGGCAGCGATCACCCCGCCAGGCGCAGCCAGCAGTGCGCCGGAGTTCAGATAGCCGGCATCCACATACAACCGGTTGATGCGCTCGCGCACCTCGTCGAGCGCACTCGGATCCAGCCGCTGACCTACTGCATCCGCCAGCAGCGCTTGCAGCGCGGCCGTTGAGAAAACGGAGTTGCCGTCGAAGTGGAAGGCCTTGATCTCGACACGCATCGCGTCGAGAGTCGGGCTTGCGACCGGCGGAAGAATCTGGGAAACACCGGCCTCGGTGCTTGCGCTTTGCGCATGCGATGATGCACCGCCGCAGGTCGCTGCGGCGGCAGCGAAAGCAGCCACCACAGGCGAAAAGCGCTGTCGGCGGGTAGGCTGTGAGGACATGCGGGTGAATCCGGCGCCGGCTGCTCAACCTCAGTTGCCGCCGCCAGCTGCAACCAGGTTGCCTCCGCCTGCGGCGACCAGGTTGCCCTTGTTGCTGGCATTCAAGGTGCTACCGTCGTTCCCGATCAAGGCGCCCGACTTCGGGTCGATCAAAGCGCCGACCGGTGCATTTTTCGCATTTTTTTCAAGCTCGGCTGCAGCCTTCGCGTCGCGGACGTTGGCTACGGCATCCTTGATCGTTATGAACTTTTGTGAATGCCACCGCTGGTTGATGTCGCCTGTACACTTCCACGCCATTACCCGCACGTTGGGGCCGTTCCGGTTGCCCTCCACATCGGCACACCAGCCAACTTCGTTGTTCAGTCTCTGATTGCTGAGCTTCCAGGTCTGCGCGGGGCCGCCCTGGCAGGACTCCCACGTCAGCGGCTGGCCACCGGTGCGTCCGGTCAGACACTTGCTGTTCCAATTGATCTGGCCATAGCCGTTGAAGCCGCTCAGCGACCTTTGACCTGACCAGGGCGCGGTGGTGGCTATTCCACCGCCGCCCAGGACGTAGCCAGTGGCTGATGAGATATACGCGATGCCTGCGGCTTGCGCCGGAAGCGATGTCAGAGTGGCAGCGAATGCAGCGGACAGGGCGATTTGCTTGATCATGAGAGGCTCCTTGATGGTTGAGTTCACTCGGAAACGATCCACAAAGCAGCGAAACGGCTCCGAGTGATTGGCAGTTTCTGCGGCAAGCGTTCGTCAAACGTTCAATGCGCGGCCCTATTCACCGCGGGACGGACTTGATGTCGGGTCCCTTGACGGTTTCGAACGAGCCGTACTGCCATTCGCCGAAACCGTTGACGAACATGTTGTAGATGATGTTCCAGCCTTCTTCCACCTTGGTGTGCGAGCGGTAGAAGGTCCGCACGCTGTAATTCAGCTTGACGGGGTACACCACCGTCGTTCCCGGCGTACCGCCGTTCTTGTCGAGCAGCCGGTCCCACGGGCGTGGCGTGCCCACTCTCAGCGAGTCGATTTCGACCGTGACGGCGCCGTCGTAGCCCTTGGAGGCGGCCTTTTCGCCGATGCCGCAGCGCAGCACCAGCTTCAGCAGCTCCGGATCGGGTGCGCTGCCGTTGCGGGCCGGCTTCTGGGTGACCGGGCAAGCCAGCAGTGGCCGATCGGCCGATAGCGTGTTGTCGGCGTCCAGCGAGACCTTGCCGATCGGCGCCACCCCGGTTGCGGCGTGCGAAGCCGGACCGATGGTCAGCGCCAACAGCACCGTGGCGAGCGTGACAATGCCACGGGTCGGGCGTGCAGGGTATCTTTTCATGGTCATGACATGGTTTCTTTCATCTGGTTGGACGTGCCGCGCTCGCCCGGCACGCAGCGGATGGTTTGTCGAGAGGCGATCGGGTTGTGAGCCCCGGGCCCTAGTGCTCGAATCCGACCAGGCCCGGGTCCGATTGGAGGAAGCGCTCCTCGGCCGGTATGGCGGCAAAAAACGACCGCGGGGCCCAATGGGTGGATGGCCATGGCAGGATCCTGTCGTCGCCGTTGGCGTACGCCTTGATCACCCGGAACGTTGCATCCATGCAGTTGTTGCCGAGCAGCGCGTAGCCGTTCTGCCGGGCCATCGCAATAACCTTCAACGGCTCTGCAACGTCGGGATTGCGAACGTCGATGTACTTGAAGGCGTGGTAGGTGAAGCCGCTGCCGCCGTGATCGCCGGACTTCATTTTCGAGATCATCTTTTTCTCGGTGGCATATTCGTTGAACAGCGCCGTGTCTGACGCCGCCCATTCGCAGATGCTGCTCGTCAATTCGACGGCACCGAACCAGAAGTGGCCCTTGGACGCCTCGAACCCCCAACCCACGTGGCCGGCGCAAAGCGGCACCGACCAGTTGATGAACACCGCTGCGCGCAGCGTCTTTGATGTCGCCATCTCGGCTCCCAAGTGCAAGGCAAGTGCGCTGCAGTGTGGGCAGGGAGCGTTCGTCAAACGTTCAATGCCGTTGCCGGCAATGAGCGGCGGTGTTTTTTTCCGCGGTTTGGCTCAGTCGCGCAGGGCGAGCGCCACCGCATCTGCCAGCGGCAGGTGGCGGCCACGCGCCTTCTCGGCGGCGATGCTGCGCGCGTCGATCTGGCGCGCTGACAGCCGCTCGACCATCAGCGCATGGCGCAGATCGCCGGCCGACAGCGCACCGAAGCGCTGTTCCCAGAACTGTGTTGCAAAGGCCATCAGACACACGGCGTCGTGTGGTTCCCGCAGGTGAGCCAGGATGCGGGGCACATTCCACAAGTCGAATGCGATTTCGTAGAGGCGCATCGCCCGCCACGATTGGCGCAGGCTCTCACGCAGCGCCACCCTCGCTTGCGGCCAGCGGTGCATGTCGCTGAAGGCCGCGGCACGAGCGGAACTGGTGATGGCGAGCCGCCGCGTGTCGTGCAGAACGGCGGCCTCGGCGGAGAGCGCGTCCCACGACGCCAGCGCCTGTTCGCGTTGGCCGCCCTGGAACTGGTAAACCGCGACATTGTGCCGGGCCTGGTTCACGCCGTGCCGATTGCCGGACTGCTCCCAGCAGGTCTGGGCTTCGGCGGCAAGCCGACGCGCGACCTCGGCATCACGGTTCAGCCCATAACTGACCAGGGCCATCAGGTTGAGGATCGCTGCCGGCAGGTTGGCGTCGGTGGCTGCTTCGGCCAATTGCCGTGCTTCCTCGAGCCACGGGAGTACCGCCTGCGCGGGGCTGAGCGCACCACGCCAATGGACATGCGCCATGGCTTGCAAGGCCCAGGCGCGGGCGGCGCTGCCTGGTGGCGACGCAGCGAGCGCGGCTTCCGCCGAATTTCGGGCTTCAGGCGCATCGCCGGCGGTGAGCAACAGTGGCACCAGAGCACTGAATGCGCGCGAGCGGCGCATGTCATCGGGGCAGGTCCGGACTGCGGCCCGCGCATGGGCCAGTGTCTCGATCGCCAGCGTGACACCTTCGTGGACGGGGTGAAGACCCGTCAACAGGCCGCAGGCGTCGTCGCCGGCGGCGTCGGCAGCGGCGCTGGCAAACGCGTTGGCCAGGTTGGCGCGTTCGGCGCGCAGCCAAGGCAAGGGCGGTGTTGCGGGCAGCGCATGCAGCCATGCCACGGCCCACGCACGCTGACGGGCACGCCACACCGCTCGCTCGGCCTCGTCGAATTGCGCCGCTGCATATTCACGGATCGGCACATAGAGCTGAAACCGCGGCGCGCTGTCCATCCAGACCTCGTCGCCCGCCGACACATCGGCCACCAGTTCGTGAATGATCGAATGCGCGTGCAAGGCTTCGAGCAGGGCAGGTACGTTGCCACGATCGAGCAGGTGGCCCACCATCGATGCGCTGCAGCCGCCGGGAAATTCGGCCATGGCCGCGGCAAGACGCTGCTGTTCGGGGCTCAGTTGTTGCCAGCTCCACTCGATGGCACGCTGCATCGAGGCGTGGCGTGACTGCTGGGTGGGGCGCAGGTCAGGCCGCGACAACAGGTCGAGTCCCGGCGTGTCGCCAGCAGCCATCGGCGGCGAGCGGAGCTTGTCCAGCATCTCGGCCGGCGTGAAGGCGCGGATTCGCGATGCCGCGAGTTCGATCGCCAACGGCATGCCCTCCAGCACACGCACCAGCTCGGCGATTGCCGTGTGGTTGCGCGGGCCGAGATGAAAATCGCCCCGCGCCGCGCTGGCCCGGTCGACGAACAGGCCGACCGCCGGGCTCCCGGCGGCCGCCTGCAGGGACGCACCCACGACCGGCACCGGCATCGGCTCGATCTGGAACGTCCGTTCGCCGTCCAGCCCGAGCCGCAGCCGGGAGGTGACCAGCAGATGCAACTGCGGCAACACGGCGGCAAGCGGGTTGAGCACGCTGCCGGCCACATCGACCAATTGTTCGGCGTTGTCCAGCACCAGCAGCGCCCGCACGCCGTCCAGACGAACGATCAGGCTCTGTTCGGCCGTCGACGACGGTGCGATTTGCAATGCCGTCTGCAGCGCCTCCAGAAACTGCGCGCGGTTGTGGGCGGCCGCCAAAGGCACGAAGGCGACCAGGCCGAATGGCGCCGTGGCGTCAGAGCCGTTTTTATCGGCGCCGGCGCCACCCAGTCGGTCGACCAGGTTGACCGCCAGGCGGGTCTTGCCGCTGCCGCCGGGCCCCAGCACGCTGACCAGACGATGTGTTCCGACCTGTTCGAGCAGGCGCTCGAACTGGTGGGGATTGTCGAAATAGCGTGTCAGGTAGCCCGGTGCGCCGGTTCGCCGTGGCGCGGCGACGGTTTCGCGCGTCGATCGAGTCCGCTTGGACGGCGTCAAGGATGTCGGCGCGCTGGCAGCGGGGACTGCTGCCAGCGAATCGTCACGGTCCATTGCATCTGTCAGCCGGTCGTGCAGCGCCGTCAGGCGCATGCGCTCGTCATGGATCCACTCGTCGTAGAAGCCTGGCATGAACTCGCCGCTGTACCAGACCATGGCCTGCGCCTGCGCGCCAGCCTTGAAGAAAGTCTCGAACTGATGGACGTCGCAGGCAATCGTGCCGGGAATGACCCGAACGCTTTGCCGATCGGCCCGCAGCACCGGCCAGGGATGATCTTGCGGCGGTTCCAGCACTGCCTTCAGCAGCGACAGTGCCTGACGCAGCCGACGGCGGCCAGTGGCCGCATCGACTTCGGGCCAGAGCAGCTCCATCAGTTCTTCGCGCGGATGGTCGCGCTGCGGCCAGAGTGCGAGCCGCGCCAGCAGTGCCGTGATGGCGCGCGTCGCAAAGCGGGTGTGCACGGCGGTCGAGCCCTGCAGTCGCACGCCGCCAAGCAGGCTCAGGTGCCAGCGGGCACTGGCGGGCCACACCGGGGCCGGAACGGGCTCACGCTTCAAGATGCTTTCCCATCAAGCGGCAGGCAGGTTGGCGAGTGAGCAGGCGCCAAACCGGTGGATTGATCGACTGAAACTGATCCAATGCGCCTGCCACGACCACCGTGCGAAGGGAACTGCCCGTCACGCCAGGCGCATTGACGCCGCCAATGTAGCAGCCGGCGGACGGTGTGCGGCCCAGGGAAAACCGGCATCAACCATGCAACCGCCTGGATGGCAGGCGCTTCCCACTCAGCGCGCCCGATACCTTCGCGGCGGATTGTCAATCGACCGCTGCGCTGAGGTTCAAGGAGGTCGGTGGTTCAGCCGCCGAACAGCCGGACCTGCGAAGGCTCGATGCCCAGGCTGACCGCGCCGCCGAGCGGGAATCTCGGCAGACCCACATGGTGCGGATGGTCGACAGCCAGCCGCTGCTGGCCGACACGCACCTGGTAACGCGTGAACTCGCCGAGGAATTCGCTGGCCTCGACGGTGCCCGGCATCCAGACGAAGCGGGCGTCTTGCGCGGCACCAGCCACATCCACCCGCAACGAATGCGGGCGGAAGCTGACCTGGACAAGGTCGCTGTCGGGTGTGTCGGTCAGCTGCGGAAAGCGCAGTTCGCCGACACCGTCGACATCCAGCGTCAGTCCGCCGCCAACGCGCGAGCGCACCTTGCCCGACAACAGGTTCATGGTGCCGACAAAATTGGCGACGAAGGTGTTGACCGGGTAATCGTAGAGCGTGGCTGGCGTGCCGACCTGCTGCACCACGCCTTTGTCGAGCACCGCCATGCGGTCGGCGGTGGTCATCGCCTCCTCCTGGTCGTGGGTGACGAAAATCGTCGTCAACCCCAGACGCCGCTGCATTGCCAGCAGCTCCTGGCGCATCTGCACGCGCAAGGTCTTGTCGAGGTTCGACAGCGGCTCGTCGAGCAGCAACAGCTGTGGTTCGATGACGATGGTGCGGGCCAGCGCCACGCGTTGCTGCTGGCCACCGGACAGCTGGTTGGGCCGCCGTTGCGCGTAGGCTGCCAGACCGACCAGTTCGAGCGTTTCACCGACCTTGTTGCGGATCGTTGCCTTGTCGACCCGCCGCTCGACCAGGCCGAAGGCCACGTTGTCCCACACCGTCATGTGTGGCCACAGCGCATAACTCTGGAACACCATGCCGATGTTGCGTTGCCACGGCGGTTTGCCGCTGACATCGGCGCCATCGATCAGCACCTGGCCGTGCTGATGCTGGTTGAAGCCGGCGATCAGCCGCAGCAGCGTGCTCTTGCCCGACCCCGACGGGCCGAGCAGCGCGAAGAACTCGCCCGGTTCGATGTCGAGGTTGACATCCTTCAGCACCTCGGTGCTGCCGAACGACAGCCGCACATGCCGGCATTGGACGGCTACTTTATTCATCATGGTTCCCGGGTTGGCGTGGCGTGCCGGGTGGTCGGCACCGGAACGACGATCGCCAGGGGTGGCAGGTTGTCGTCGATCGGCCGCGGGGCAAAGCGGTTGCCGGTGCGCTCGACAACCACGTGCGACAGGTAGGTGCCCAGCGCCACCACGCCGATCGCCAATACACCCAGCGCCGCACCCGGACCGCGGCCGGCCACGCTTTGCATGTACAGGTAGATGCCGTAACTCATCGGGGCCTGCGATTCGGCCGAGACCAGCATGATGGTGGCCGACAACTCGACCGCCGCGGTGATGAAGCTGGTGACGAAACCGGCCAGGATGCCACCGGCCATCAGCGGCACCAGCACGCGCCGGATGGTTCGCATCTTGGTGGCGCCGAGGCTTTCGGCCGCTTCTTCGAGCGACACATGAATCTGCTGCAATGCCGCGACACAGGAGCGCAACGCGTAGGGCAGGCGGCGCACCGCATAGGCCAGCATGATGATGATCCAGCTGCTGGTCAGCATGATCTCGGTGCCGGGCAGCGCAACGCCCTTGAACAGCCGCAGATAACCGATTGCCAGCACGATGCCCGGCACTGCCAGCGATGCGGTGGCGATCCAGTCGAGCCATTGGCGCGCCGGCAGTGTGGTTCGCAGCATCAGGTAGCCGATGGTCACGCCGATGATCACGTCGAGCCCGGCGGCCAGCCCGCAATACAGCAAGGTGTTCCTGATCATGCCGCTCGAATCCTGGAAGACCGTGGCGTAGTGCGCGATGGTGTAGGCATCAGGCAGCGGCGCAAAGCTCCAGACCTTGGCCAGCGACAGCAGCAACACGCCGATGTGCGGCGACAGCACCAGCAGCAGTACGAAACCGATCCAGCCGTAAGCGGCGAGCGAGCCCAGCGGGCTCAAGCGGCGGCGGTTGATACTGGCGCCACCTTTTTGCAGCGTCGAATAGTCGCGCCCGGCCAGCACACGCGCCGACAGCGCCATCGCCGCGATCGAGAAGACGATCATGATCACGCTGATCACATAACCCATCGGGTCTTCGAGTCCGACCTGGGTGATGCGCAGATAGGCCTGCGGCGCCAGCATGTTGGTCTGGCCGAGCACCAACGGGGTGCCCAGATCGTCGAACACCTTGACGAAGACCAGTGAGGCGCCGGCGATGAAGCCGGGCAGCGCCAACGGAAAGATGACACGACGAAACAGCCGCCAGCCACGGCAGCCGAGGTTCATGGCGGCCTCTTCCATCGCACCGTCGATGTTGCGCAGCGCCACCGTCAGGTTCATCAATATGAACGGGAAATAGTGGATGCTTTCGACGAAGATGACGCCGTTGAGGCCCTCCATGATCGGCAGCGTGACGCCGAAATGATCATTCAGCAGCAGGTTGATCGAGCCGGAGCGGCCGAAGATCAGTTGCATCGCGACCGCGCCGACGAACGGCGGCATGATCAGCGGCAACACGCCCAGCGTCTGGATCAGCAAGGCGCCGCGAAAATCGAAGCGCACGGTGAAGTAGGCCAGCGGCACCGCGATACCTGCCGCGAAGATCGTCGACAACACGGCGACATACAGGCTGTTGAAAAACGACTCGCGCATCAGCCCCTGGCTGAAAAAGGCGCTGAAGTGGCCGACGGTCGGTGTGCCGTCGGCTTCGACGAAGGCGGTGTAGAACACCCGCCCGACCGGCAGCACCAGAAACAACAGCAAAAAGCCGAGCACCAGCGCGCCGGCCAGCCAGACGCCGGGACGAACCCGGGCGTGGCGTGGCGCAGGCGGCGACACCGCGGCCGCGGTGGATCGAACGCTCATCAGGAAAGACCCGGCTTCAGCGCAGCATCGCGATCGCCTGCTCGGCCAGCTTTTCCGCGCGATCGTAGTTGGCGCGAGCGCTGCTGTTCCAGTGGTCTTCCAGGCCGGTCACCTGCTTGTTGATGCTGGCTTCCTTCTTGTTGGCCGAAAACACGGCGAGGAAACTCTTGTCGGCGGCCTTGCTGCTGTCGACCACCGGCGTGAACGCCACCTCGCGCGCCTCCTTGACGAGCGCTGCGGCCTTGGCGTTCGGCTTTTTCGCCAGCGCAGCTTCCGCCGCATGGATCGCCTTGGTCGCCGCCTGCAGCTCTTTCAGCCTGAAGGTGATGGTCTGGTCGAACATCGACGAGACCACGTTGTAGCGCGACTCCGACAAATCGGAGTTGAACTGCACCTTGGCACGTTTGGCGATCTCGAACGGGTTCGGATAACCGGCCGGCGTCTTGCCGCCCATTGCCTCGGGCGGCAGGATCGGCAGGCGCGAGATCTTCGGGTCATAGAGCAACTGCTGGCCTTCGGCAGACACCGTGTACGAGATGAACTGTTTTGCCTCGGCCGCATTTTTTGCGCCGGCGACCAGCCCGATATTGGCCGGCACCACCGCCGTCACGTTGGGGTAGACGAACTCGACCGGAAAGCCCGAATATTTGCCGGCCAGGCCGAAAAAGTCGATCACCAGGCCGATTCCGAACTGACCGTTGTTGACGCCGTCGGGCACGCCGAAACTGCGCTCGGTGATCGCCGCCGAATTGCCGCCGATCTGCAGCAGCTCGCTCCAGCCCTTGTTCCACCCCTCGCCCTGCAACATCGTCTCGACCGTCAGATGGGTGGTGCCCGAGCGCGATGGCGAACTCATCGCGACATGGCCGAAATAGACCGGCTTGATCAGGTCGGCCCATTGCGCCGGTGCCGGCAGCTTGTTGGCCGTCATGTAGCGGGTATTCCACATCAGGCCATAGCCGGCCAGCGCCTGGCCGAGGTACAGGCCTTGCGGATCGTTGATCGGATAGGCGCCGACCTTGGCCGGCGCACTCTTGTTGGCCAGATCGGCGATGTTGTCGAGCAGTTTCTGGCTTGCCAAGACCTCGAAGGCGTCGGGCGCCGACGCCCAGAACACATCGGGCCGTTGACCAGCCGCCAACTCGCGAACATAGGCGATGCCCTGGACCGTATTCTTGTTCAGGATCTCCAGCTTGATGGTCGGGTTGGCTTTTTCGAATGCCGTCTTGTAGGCCTGCGTCAATTCTTTCGGGAACGAGGTGACAACGGTCACCGTGCCGGCCAGCGCGCCGCCGACCAGGCAGCCTGTCAGTGCCATCGCCTGGGTGGCAGCACGAAGTGGGTGGCGAAGCGACATCATCGAAATCTCCGGATGGAATGCAAAGGGTGGGTGCTCGGAAGGCGATCAGGCCGGCCTGTGTCCGGGTCGTCGTGGAGCGAGGAAAGGCATCTTGCCGATGATGCCCTGCTTCGTCTGATCAAAACTCGTGAAGCACGGCCTCGGCGCTTCGGGTTTACCCGGCGCCCGACCGGGCGCGCAGTAAGATCCGGGCCCCTGTCACCCCGCATCCTCGTTTGACCCATCCCGGCAAATCGAATTCCGCGCGTGGTGTGTCGCGCCGCCGCGACTGGCTGCGTGCCTTCATGCCCGCGCCAATCAGTGCCGACTGGCGAGAGCGACTGCGCGTCGTGATCGGCGCGATGCTCGGCATCCTGGTTGCGGCCCTGTTGTCGCATCGGTTCGGCGTGCACACGGGTATGGCCTTGCCTTGGCTGGTTGCGCCACTCGGCGCCAGCGCAGTCTTGATCTTCGGCGTGCCGGCAAGCCCACTGGCCCAGCCGTGGGCGGTGATCGGCGGCAATACGCTATCGGCACTGGTCGGTGTCGGTTGTGTCCAGCTGCTGGGCACCGGCGAGCTGGCTGCCGGACTCGCCGTCGGACTGGCCATCGCGGCGATGTTTGCGCTGCGTTGCCTGCACCCGCCTGGCGGCGCATCTGCGCTGCTGGTGGTGATGAGCGGGGTAGCTGATCCGCAGTTTGCGCTGTATCCGATGTTGCTGAACTCGCTGCTGCTGGCAGCCGCCGGCATGGCATACAACCAGGCCACCGGGCGGGCTTATCCGCACATGCAGTTGCCGGCTGCCGCGCCGGCTGATCCGGCGGTGCGCGACGACGAGGGTGCTGCATTCGACGCCGACCTCGATGCGGTACTGGCCCGTTACAACCAGGTGCTCGACATCAGCCGCGACGACCTGAAGGCGCTGCTCGAGGATACCCAGTTGCAGGGCTATCAACGCCAGCTGGCCAACCTGCGCTGCAGCGACATCATGTCGCGCGAGCTGATCACGGTGGCCCGGCAGACGCCGCTGCAGCAAGCCTGGGCATTGTTTCGCGAACACCACATCAAGGCCTTGCCGGTGGTCGATTCGACCGGTGGCATCGTCGGCATCGTGACACCGGCCGACTTCATGCAGGCAGCCGAAGTCCAAGGCGATGACGGCTTCGATGTCCGGATGCGCAAGATGCATGGCTGGGCCGCAGGGGAAGCCACTGCGGGGCCGCAAGTGGTCGGTGAAATCATGACTCGCCGGGTTCGCGTGGCCAGTGTCGATCGCCATCTGGCTGAATTGATCCCGCTGTTCGGCAGCACCGGCCACCACCACATTCCGATCATCGACGGCAATGATCGGCTGGTCGGCATCGTCACCCAGACCGATGTGGTCGCCGCGCTGTCGCATCCGCAAATGCCGCGCCACGATCCAGCCGCGTCGCTGGCCACGCCCGACATCGCAGCCGACGGGTCGGCATCCGTTTGACGATCAACATGGCAACCGACCTGCAGCAGATGGACTATCAACTGCGCGGCAGCGCCGCCGGCAGCAGTGTCCTATGCTCCGCGCCATGATGCAGCCCGCCTTGCCATTTCCTGCAACCCTTGTTGCCGTCTTCGTTGGTCGGCTTGCTGTTGCGGCCCTGCTGCTGGTTGCAGCGGCGGCGCATGCGGCTCCTGTCCTGGCGTTGGACGAACTCGCCAAGCCTGGTCGGGTGCTGATGTTGCGCCATGCCAATGCGCCAGGGGTCGGCGATCCGCCCGGCTTCGAGTTGGGCCGATGTTCGACCCAGCGTCTGCTCGACGCCACCGGTCGGGCCCAGGCCAGTCAGCTCGGCGAGCAGATCGCCAGCGCCGGTGTGACCGGTGCCAGGGTGTATTCGAGCCAATGGTGCCGCTGCCTCGAAACGGCTCGCCTGCTCAAACTGGGAGCGCCGGAGGCCTTTCCGCCGCTGAATTCGTTTTTTCAGCGCTCGGCCAATCGCGACACGCAACTGATCGCGCTGCGCCGTTTCATCAACGACTTGCCGGCCGACGGCAAGCTGGTCGTGCTGGTCACTCATCAGGTCACGATCAGTGCGTTCACCAACGAGGGAATCGCTGCCGGTGCTGGCGCGGTGTTCGAGCTGGTCAAGGGTTCAGAGCCGCGCCTGATCGGTGAAATTGCGGCGCCCTGAGCGGACTGGTTGCGTATGCACCGGTGTCCTGAGTGAGGGCTCGGCCTCGTCTGCAGCGCCGCAAACTGCACCGGCGTGACGCCGAATGCGGCGGTCTCCTGCATGAAGATTGCCACCGCAATCTGCTGCAGGCGCCGAATCTGGTGGCCGGGCAGATCGTCCAGCCTGAGCGCGGATTCGGTTGGTCGATTCGTGGCTGGCTGGGTCGCAGCAGCACCCGCTGACGCGGTTCGGGCGGACGATATCATTGCACTGATTGTCAGCATGCAAATCTTGTCGCCAGGTCGATCAGCGACGAAACCGTCACCATGAAACTGCACAATTTCTTTCGCAGCGGAACCTCGCATCGATTGCGCATCGCGTTGAACCTGAAGGGCCTCTCGTACGAGTACCTGGCGATCGATTTGCGCCACGAGCACCATTTGCTGCCGGGCTTTCGCGCGATCAATCCGCAGGCGCTGGTGCCGGCGCTCGAAGTCGACGATCAGGTGCTGATTCAGTCGCCGGCCATCATCGAATGGCTGGAAGAGCGGTTCCCGCAACCACCGTTGCTGCCGGCCGATGTGCAGCAGCGGGCCCGGGTCAGGGCGCTGGCGGCGATCGTCGGCTGCGACATCCATCCGTTGAACAACCGCCGTGTGCTGGAGACCCTGCGCCATGATTTTGGGGCCGACGAAGCGGTGATCAATCGCTGGTGCGGCAACTGGATCGGTGCTGGTTTCGATGCCATCGAGACGCTGTTGACCGCCGACCCGCAGCGTGGCGATTTCTGCTTCGGCGATGCGCCGACTCTCGCTGATGTCTATCTGGTGCCGCAGATCGAAAGTGCACGCCGCTTCAAGGTCGAGCTGTCGCGCTGGCCGACGATCTCGGCGGTGGATGCGGCCTGTTCAGGCATCGACGCATTCCGGCGTGCCACGCCGGCTGCCCAACCCGACGCCGCCTGAAGCAGATGGACAGCCTTGACCACCGTTGGAAGTTCATCCGCTCAGGCGGCATCGATCAAGTCGTGATCCGCAACGGCGCGGATATCGTCAACCTCGAAAATCTCGACCAGAAGCTGTGGGTTGCGCTGGCCTGCCCGACCCGCGGTGTCGAATTCGACCCGCGAACCCTCGATCTGATCGACAGCAATGGTGACGGCCGGGTCCGCCCGCCCGAATTGGTGGCGGTGAGCCGTTGGGTCCGCGATCACTTTGTCGATCCCGATCTGCTGATGAAAGGCGGCGACAGCATTCCGGTCGCTGCGATCAAGGCCGAGAGCGATGAAGGGCGCTCGTTCGCTGACGAGGCGCGCGCGCTGCTGAAGGTCATCGGCAAGGCGGATTCGCAGACGATCTCGCTGGCCGATCTGGCACAACGCCAGGGTTTGCTGAGCGAGCGAGGGCTGAACGGCGACGGTGTGATTCCGGAAGCTGCCGCCGATGATCCGCAGGTGGCGCAACTGATCCAGCAGATCATCGATGCCGTCGGCGGTGTGGCCGATCGCAACGGCAAGCTCGGCATCGACGCCGCGCACGCCGCGACCTTCTTCACGCAAGCCAGGCAATTGCGCGACTGGCGCGCCAAGCCGCTCGGCGACGCCAGGCTGGCACCACTCGGCGATGATTCACGTGCGGCAGCGGAAGCCCTGCTGGCGGTTCGCGACAAGGTCGACGATTTTTTTGTTCGTTGTCAACTGGCGGCTTTCGATCCGAACGCCGCGGCGCCGCTGAATCCCACAGTCGATGAATACCACGCGCTGCATGGCGCGGTGCTCGACGCAACCAGCAGCGGCATCGAGCAGATGCCGTTGGCAACCGCTGCGCCGGGTCGATCATTGCCGCTGCATGAGCGACTCAACCCGGCCTGGGCATCCCGCATCGATATTTTTCGCAGCCATGCCGCCGAGCCGCTGCTCGGCCGATCACTCGACGAGTTGAGCGAAGCCGACTGGCATCGCCTGAAAAACACGCTGTCGCCGTGCGGCGTCTGGCTGGCCGAGCGACCGAAGACGACGCTCGACAGCTTGCCGGCAGCCGAGCTTGAAGCGATTCTCGACGACGATCTGCACCAGCGGCTCGAACAGTTGATTGCGCGCGATGCCGATGCCGGTCCCGCCAACCCCCGTGTGCTGGTGCTCGAGAAGATGCTGCGCTATCAGCGTGATCTGGTCCATCTGCTGAACAACTTTGTTTCGTTTTCGGAGTTCTACAGCCGCCAGGGTGCCATCTTCGAGGCTGGCGTGCTTTACCTCGATGCGCGCAGCTGCCAGCTGGTGATCGAGGTCGACGATGTGGCCAAACACGCCAAGCTGGCCGGGTTGGCCAAGACCTACCTCGCCTATTGCGACTGCAGCCGTCAGGGCAAGAAAAAAACCATCGTTGCCGCGTTCACGGCGGGTGATGTCGATTTTCTGTTCGCCGGGCGCAACGGCATCTTCTACGACCGCCGCGGTGACGACTGGGACGCCACCATCACCAAGGTGATCGAAAACCCGTTGAGCGTGCGCCAGGCCTTTTTTGCGCCCTACAAGAAGTTCGTCCGGCTGATCGAAGAGCAGGTGGCCAAGCGTGCCGCCGCCAGCGAGCAGAAGTCGCAAGGCCGCCTCGACGCTGCAGCTCTGCGCGCGGCCACGCTGGACAAGGTAGCGGCGAAACCCGCGGGTGGCGCTGCCCCGGTGAGCGCCGATGGTCAGCGCCGCATCGATGTCGGCACGGTTGCGGCGCTCGGGGTTGCGCTTGGCAGCATCAGCGCGGTGCTGGTCGGCGTGTTCACCAAGTTCGTGGATCTGGGCTGGTGGATTCCGGTCGGCCTCTTCGGCATTGTCCTGGCGATATCAGGGCCCAGCATGTTGATCGCCTGGCTGAAGCTTCGCCAGCGCAGCCTCGGGCCGATTCTCGATGCCAGCGGATGGGCGATCAACGGGCGTATGCGAATCAATGTACCGCTGGGCGCGTCGCTGACGCGTACCGCCAAGCTGCCTGCCGGAGCAGAGCGGCGGATGAAGGATCCCTACGAGCCTGACCATGCGAGCCGCACCCTGTGGCTGCTGGCAATTCTGCTGTTGGCCCTGGTCGTGATGGCGTGGCGGTTCGGCTGGTTGGCGCGTTTGACTGGCCTGGCTGGCTGACCCGACACGCCTCCCGTCTCCGCTTGCTTGTGGATGCGCTGAGGCCGGGCTCGCGTTACCTTGGCGGCGCTGCGTGTGTCACCGCGTGACGCCTGCAGCGGCGACCGGTGTGGATTCGACAACGGGCACGTGTGAACGTGTTGCCGCGTTGGCATCGTCGTCACGACCAACCAATCCAATCGAAGGTTCTCATCATGTTCGACGATCTGTTCAATGCGGCCGCATTGGCCGCTGTGGGTGGGGTGTTGGCTGCCGGCGTCTGGATCGGGCTGGCAGACGAGCAGAAGCCGACGCCTGCGCCAACCATGGCGGTGCGGGCGCCGGCCCGGATCAACTCGGCACGGCCCGCGATGCCGATCTACGACATGCCTCGCGTCGTCGTGACAGGCAATCGCTCGCGCGACGGCGACATGCTGGCCGCTGAAAGACCGGTGGCCGACACGGCTCGGGGCGGCCGTTGAAAGCCGATCGAAGCTGCAGGCTCGCCGTTCGCAGTGTGTGAATAAATCACAATTCAGGCCGTTCATAGTTACCACTTGTTGCAGGCGGCTTTTCCTAATCTGGCACCCAAGACAACGGCACTTCGATCCGTTGCAAACGGGGAGCTGGACATCATGCTTGAACAGGGATTCAAAGAGGCAACCGCCGCCACTCGACCAGGCGCCGACGGCGCGCCTTGTTCGTCAACCGGCTGGAGCGGCGAATGCCTGCGCTCTTCCGGCATCGCCGGTGCCGCGTTTCATTGGCTGCGGGTGGCGCTGGCAGAAATCGACTACGGCGTGCTGCTGCTCGACGAATCGGGCCATGTGGTTCATGCCAATCCGGCCGCCCATGCCGAGTTGCGCAACGATCATCCGCTGCAGCTGATCGAGGGCCAACTGAGCTCGCGTGATCCGCGCAACGCGCCGGTCGTGCAGGCGGCCATCGACGGGGCGTCGCGTCGTGGCTTGCGCAAGCTGGTTGGTCTGCACACACCGACCGACGAGCGGATCAATCTGTCCGTCGTGCCGCTTTGCGGTTACGACGCCGGAACCGACGTGCGCGGGCAAGCGCAGCCGCCCCGTCACGCCGTGCTGCTGATGCTCGGCAAACGGCGCATCGGCGGCCAGTTGGCGATCGAGTCGTTTGCCCGTCTGCACGGCTTGAGTTCAGGTGAAACGCGGGTCTTGCTGGCGCTTGGCAATGGTCTGCAACCCACCGAGCTGGCGCGCCAGCACGGGGTGGCAATTGCAACCGTTCGCACGCAGATCGGCAGCATCCGCGCCAAGACCGGGGCCGGCAGCATCCGCAGCCTGCTCAACCAGCTGGCCACCTTGCCGCCCCTGCTGGGTATCCTGCACCGCGAACAAGGGCCGGCGGCGAATGCCGCGGTGGCGAGCCGACGGCTTGTCCTGTTGCGGTCGTAGTAGGCTGGCGAGACATTGGCTAATCGCCGAACCGGCCCATACTCAATGGCCATAATGGCTGACCGTCGGGCGTTCACTGGCTCTTCGGCCAGCCATGCCCTTGCCGCCACCGCCGCCACTCGACATCTTGCCCGCGCCATTGCGCGATCTGGCCGAACGCGGCGAGATCAGGCGTTACCGCAAAGGCACCCTGCTGATCCAGGAGGGCGAATTCGGCGACAGCCTGTACGTGGTGCTGAGCGGGCGGGTCAAGGCCTATTCGGTCGACAACCGCGACCGTGAGGTGATCTACGGCAGCTACGGTCCGGGTGACTATTTCGGCGAAATGAGCCTCGACGGCGGCCCGCGCTCGGCCAACGTGTCGACGCTTGCCGCTACTTGTTGTGCAGTGATCGGCAGGCGAACATTGCTGCAGCATATTGCGGAGAACCCCGAATTCGCGTTCGAGCTGCTGCGGCGCGTCATCTCCCGGGCGCGCATGGCCACCGCCAGCGCCCGCAGCATGGCCTTGCTCGACGTCTATCCGCGCCTGGTTCAGCTGCTCGACTCGCTGGCCAGTCCGCGCGACGACGGCAGCCGGGTGGTTGCTGATCGGCTGACCCATGGCGAGATCGCGTCGCGCGTCGGCTGCTCACGCGAAATGATCAGCCGGCTGATGAAAGATCTGGCACGTGGCGCGTATCTGCGCGTCGATCCCGGGCGCCAACTGGTTCTGCTGCGCCCGCTGCCGGGCAACTGGTGATCAGGAACCATCCGGTACGCGCCCATCGCGTGCCAGACAACGCCGGTGCCGATCGTCGACGCGGCGCGCAAACCACTCGGTGGTCAATTGCCGCGTGATCTTCGGGCTGCTCAACTTGATCCGCGGCAACACCGCGCGCGGCAGGGCACGGCGCTCGAATTGTTCGGCCAGTTCGAAGACTCGGCGGTAAAGATCGGTCTGATCGAAATCAGCCCGGTCGCCTTGCTCCAGGACACGGCGGATTGCCGCGTTGCTGACGCCCAGTCTTGAGCCGAGCGTGCGCACCGCCAGTTCGGTCTGCCCGGGCTTGTCGTCATCGCCGCCCTCGCGAACCAGATCACCATCGAGATCGAGCGGAATTCCCGATGCCGTGCTGACGGCCTGCTGAAATGCGGCATTGCGGCTGGCGTAGTGTCCGGCGTTGAAATCGGCGTAGCGGTAGATCGGCTGCTCATAACGGGCCGGATAGTCGAGCAGGTGGGCGATGCCGAAATAGAGGCCACCGCGCCGGCTGAACACCTCATCGCGGATGCTGCCGTCGATCGGATAAGGGTACGGTTTCTGTTTGGCGTGACGCTCGGCAAACGCAATGCTGACCTGCATGGGCCCGCCGGTGCGCACCGGGTTGTAACCAGCGAACAGGCGATTGCCGAGTGGCACCATGCCGATGAAATCCTCGAACAAATCGCTGAGTTGCTTCTCGGTCTTGGCGGCGTCGATTCGATCGCTGAAGCTGCGACCGTTCGGCGACTTGATCTGCAACGCAGCGTGCACCAGCAGCTTCGGGATGCCGGCACGCTCGGCCTTGCGGTCGATCTCGGTCCAGGCAATCTTTGCCAACCCGGGGACCGACGGGTCGGCGCGATAGGTCGACTCCTGTTCGGTGACCGCCAGCACGGAACACAGGTTGCTCGGCGTCGGCTCGATTTTCAAGACCGCCAGCGCCGCATAGATGTCGACTGCCCAGCCAGCCCGGTCGGCGGTGCCTGGCGGCATCAGCGCAACAATCTGCGCACGCACCTCGTTCGGCGAAGGCTGCGGGCGCAAGACTTGTTGCTCGACCGCGCAGCCCGCAAGCAGCGCGCTGCCGACCAGCATGGTGGTTGCAGCAAGATGGCGGCCAGGGCGAGTCATGGTGACCGGATTATCCTGCTCTGCATGCAGCAACGCAGTCACGCGCCTGGACGCCTCTGCGCCGCGCGAGAATCCGTACCGACTGAAACGGGAACAACTCATGACGACATCCGCGCACCCGATTGTCGGCAACCGTCCTTCAAGGCCGAGCCGCGAGCAGATGCTGCGTCATCTGCGGCGCTCCAACCAGGTGGCGCAACGCGCGCTCGAACTCGGGCACCATCCGTTCGGCGCCGTCCTGGTCGGCCCCGATCATGAAACCGTGCTGCTCGAGCAATGCAACATCGATACCGTCAACCACGCCGAGGCCACCCTGGCGCGCGTGGCTGCAAGCAACTTCTCGCCGCAGTTTCTCTGGGGTTGCACCTTGTACACGGCGGTCGAACCCTGCTGCATGTGCGCCGGCACGGCTTATTGGGCCCATATCGGCCGCGTCGTCTTTGCAATGACCGAGATGGAGTTGCTGGCCGAAACCGGCAACCACAGCGAAAATCCGACCTTGAACGTGTCGTCGCGGTATGTTTTCGATCATGGCCAGAAGCCGGTCGACCTGATCGGGCCGATCCCCGAAATCGCTGCTGAAACGATTGCGATGCAACGCGCTTTCTGGGCCACTCGGTAGGTACCGACAAACCTGCTTCGAGCTGTTGCGCTTGACCCACCGGGCGGCACAGGGTGTTCCGGGAAGGCTGGTGTGGTGATTGGCTGCGTCGGTTGAGCGGTATCGCGGGCCGCTACAGCAACTCGTTGAACAAGTAGTACCCGTTGTCCTTGAGCTTGTGCCACCAGCCCCGCTTGCGCCAGGTTTCGAGCTTGATCTCTTCGCAACCCGGCATGTATTTTTCGAACACGGCGTCGAAGCGTGCAGCGGTGGCCCGATCGACGATGCCGATGGTGATTTCGTCGTTGGTCTCGAACGAGCGATCGTCGAAATTGCTCGAACCGATCGCACTCCATGTGCCATCGACGGTCATCACTTTCTGGTGCAGCAGCGTGTGCGGGTATTCGAACAGGCGAACGCCGCAGCGCAGCAGCTTCTCGAAGTTGCGGTGGCCGGCGTGCTGCACCATCGGAAAGTCGCTGCCCCCGGTCGACGGCATCATCACCCGCACATCGACGCCTCGCTTGACGGCCTCGCCGAACGCGTCGATGGCGGCGGGTTCCGGGATGAAATACGGGTTCTGAATCCAGATTCGCTTGCGCGCCAGGCAAATCACCGTGTGATGCAGGATCTTGACCGCCGGCGCCGAGCCTTCGGGTTTCAACCACGCGGCGTGCATCGTGATGTCGCCCGCCGGTTCAAGCTTCGGAAACACATCGTCGCCGACAAACAGTTCTCCGATTTCGCCGGCCCAGTTCTCACTGAAAACCGATTGGATCTGGGTCACGATCGGACCGCGCAGCCAGACGCTCAGATCAGAGAAGTGCTCTTTGTCCTGCGCATCGCCCAGCCAGTTGTCGACGATGCAGTGGCCGCCGACAAAGGCCTCACGGCCATCGATGACGACCAGCTTGCGATGGTCGCGGTCGTTCAGCACGCCGAGATTGCGCCAGGTCTTGCGGTGAAAAAGCACCAGCTTGCAGCCTGCATGGCGCATCTGTTCACGCACCGCTTCACCCATTTTTCCGCAGCCCTGGGCGTCGAGCAGCACGCGCACCTGCTTGCCCGCGCGTGCGCGTTCGGACAAGGCATCGGCCAGCTGTTGACCCACCACACCCGGTTTCCACAGAAAGGTTTCAAAGTGGACCGAACATTCTGCGGTGGCGATGCGTTCGAACAGGAAATCGAAAAACGCGCCGTTCTCAAGCAGTTCGGCCGAGTTGCCAGCAATGGGTGTGCTGAGCGTCAGGCCGGCTAGGGAGGGAATCAGATCCTCGATCGGCGATTCGGATTCGATCTTCAGCTTCGGGTCGCGATGCCGGCGTATCGACCAGATCACGATCACCAGGATGGTGATGATCGCCAGGAAGATCAGCAGGGCGTAGAAGAACTGGTCGCCCCAGTCAGCCATGGCTTCGGTTCCAGAGAAATCGAAAACGACCGCCATCAGCGGTCGTCAGAGCAAGAGATCGGACGGGTCGCGAACGAGCGCGACCCACGTCGCTTATTTGCCTTCCTTCTTCTCCTGGGCCTTCTTCTCGTCGGCGGTCTGGATCCCGACCACCGGAACGTCGATTGTTTTCGTCTCGGTCGTCACCACGGGTACTTCGACCTTTTTCTCGGTTGTGCCGACGACAACGCTGGGCGCAGTGACATCGTACTTGGGCAGCGTCACATCGCCTTTTTGCGTCTGCTCGAATTTGGGCAAGGTTACATTGCCTTCCTTCGTCTTCTCGACGTCGCAGCCGACGACGACAAACGAGGCGGTGATGGCGAGGCCTGCAAGCAGCGTTGTTGTATTGCGCATGATCTTCTCCTTGACGTTGTTCGAAGCGGATATTTTGCAAAGCGGTTGGTGACGACGTTGTCGGAATTACGCCCGTGTCGATGTGGGGTGTTGCCGTCAAACCACGCTTCGCGGGCGCTGATGATCACAACCAGTCGGGCAGCCACTGCGCAAAACTGATGCCGATCACGCCCTGCGCCACCACGTAGAACCAGAAAAGTGCCACGTTGTCCAGGGTCGCACGGTTGCGCGGCCCGAGGTGGCCACACCAGACCCTGGCAATCAGAAAACAAGCCATCACCCCGAGCACCGCGAGGTGGAAAATCTGCCAGCCAAGCAATATGCCGATGGTGGCACTCCAGGCATTGGTTGTCGGTGCCAGGCCAGCGTCCAGATGCGCGTTCAAGCCCAGGTCCATGGCGATTGCGGCCAGCGCGAAGGCGGCGACGAGCAGTGCGCTCAGCAGCCATCTGCACCGGTTTGAAAGATCAGCCAGCGGCCAGCGCCGCGCCACGATGACCGGTAGCGCAGCGCACAGCCAGACGACGATGCATGTCCAGGCGGCCGCCTCGACCGGCCGCGCTGCCCCGGGCGGCGGGCAGACTTCGGCACGCAACGAGACATGCAGATGGGCAAACAGAAACGACGCGAAGATGGTGGCGTCGACGATCAGCAGGATCACCATTGCCCACCAGGAGTGGGAGCGATGGCCGGTGGCGCCGATCGGCAGCGTGACATCATCAGCAACCGGTGCCGCCGACAGCCCGCTTGGCCGGTCGCTGTTCCACAGCCAGCTCAGCGTGGCGGCCACACCGAGCACACCGCTGAGCAGCGACAGGACCGTCATCTCCACCGTCATCAACAGGAAGAACCCGGCGGTTCCGAGACCGGCCAGCAATGGCAGCCAGCCATCGCCGGGCAGGATGATCAGATGCCGCGGGTGAGCTTGCCAGGCGCTGGTAATCAGTGTTTCGCGAAGCCCGGTGACCGAACCGGGCAGCCAGTGGCGTCCCGCGGCGACTTCGTCTGGCAGATTGGGTCGGCTCCACAACGGATCACGTGAATCGACCTGGCTGATGCTGCGGTGGCCGTAATTGCCGCTCGGCAGCCACTCCAGTGTGCCGCTGTTCCACGGGTTGCCGTGATCTTTTGACGGCCGGCGCCAGACTCGGATGGCATCGATGAAAAACAACAGGACGGCAACTCCAAATATCAGTGCACCGATCGACGACAGCAGGTTCCACAGATTCAGGCCGATGCCGTCGGCGTAGGTGTAGACCCGGCGCGGCATGCCGAGCAGCCCCGACACATGCATCGGGAAAAACGCCAGGTTGAAGCCGCCGAACATCAGCCAGAAGATCCATCGCGCCAGCCGTTCGGACAAGCGGTGACCATTGACCAGCGGCGTCCAGTGGTATAGCGCAGCAAACATCGGGAACACCAGGCCGCCGATCAAGACATAGTGGAGATGGGCGACGATGAAATAGCTGTCATGAACCTGCCAGTCGAATGGCAGCACCGCCACCATCACGCCGGTCAAACCGCCGAGAACGAAAATGAACAGGAAGCCGATGATGAACAGTGCTGCGCCCGTCCATCGCAAGCGCCCGTGCCACAACGTGGCCAGCCAGGCGAAGACCTGAACCGCGGTGGGTATGGCAATCGACAGGCTGGCCGCCGACACCAGCATCAGGCCGAAATTGCCGAGCCCGGCAGTGAACATGTGGTGTACCCACAGCGCAAAACTGATCACGGCCACCGCCACCAGCGCGATCACCACGGCTCGATGGCCGACCAGTGGCCGGCCCGTCAAGGCAGGAATCATCATCGACACCAGACCGGCCGCCGGCAGAAAAATGATGTAGACCTCGGGATGGCCGAAAAACCAGAACAGGTGCTGCCACAGCACCGGATCGCCGCCGCGGTCGGCAATGAAAAACGGCCAGTCGAAGGCGCGTTCGACCTCCAGCAGCGTGGTGCCGGCAATCACGGCCGGAAATGCGAAGACGATCATCAGCGCGACCACCAGCATCGCCCAGCCGTAGACGGGCAGCCGGGACAGCGTCATTCCGGGCGCGCGGGTAAACAAGATGCCGATGATCAGCTCGATGGCACCGGCAATCGCCGAGATCTCGATGAAACCGATGCCAAGCAGCCACCAGTCGGCGCCGATGCCGGGCGAAAACTCCTTGCTGGTCAGTGGCGGGTACATGAACCAGCCGCCGTCGGGTGAGGCGCCGAAGAAGATCGTCGTGAAAAAGACCAACCCACCGACCGCGTAAGCCCAGAAGGCATAAGCGCTCAGGCGCGGAAATGGCAGATCGCGCGAGCCGATCATGCCCGGCAGCAGATAGACCGAAATTGCCTCGACCAGCGGCACGGCGAACAAGAACATCATCACGGTGCCATGCATCGTGAAGACCTGGTTGTAGGTGACCGGGCCGAGCAAGGTGTTGTCGGGCACCGCCAGCTGCGCCCGGATCAACAAACCCAGAACACCAGCCAGCACGAAGAACAGCAGCGACACACCGATATAGAACAAGCCGACGTGCGTGTTGTTGACGGCGCTGATGATTCGCCAGCCGGTCGGCGCAAGCCAGGCGTTGTCGAGCCGCGCCAGTTCGCCGGCCGGACGCGGCAGCGAATTCGGCAAGTCGGCGGCTGTCGGCTCGTTCATTCCAGCTGCATCAGGAAGCTGACGAGGGCTTGCCGCGACGACGCATCGATATGCTGGTATGACGGCATCCGCGCGCCCGGTTTGTGTTGTTGGACATCATGAACCCAGCCAGCCAGCGCGGCGGGGGTCAGCGGCAGGATGCCGGCGCCGAGCGTGCGACGGCTGGCCAGGTGCGTCAGGTCGGGCCCGACACCGATGCCATCGACAAACAGGCCGCGTACTGGATGGCAGGCCTGGCATCGCTGCTCGCTGAACACCTGCAGCCCGCGCCGTGCGGTAGCGTCGGCCGGCTCGGTTGCCGAGCGGGCCTGGCCGGCCAGCCAGCTGTCGAACGCAGCCTCGGGTTGAGCGACCACCTGCAGTGCCATCCGTGCATGCTGCTCGCCGCAGAACTCGGCACACTGGCCGCGAAAAACGCCGGGCCGGTCAGCGTGCAAGCTCAACTGGTTGACCCGGCCGGGCACCATGTCCACCTTGCCGCCGAGTGCAGGCACCCACAGGCTGTGGATCACGTCCTGGCTGACCAGCCCGACGGTCAACGGCCGGCCCACCGGCAATCTGATCTCGTTGGCCAGCACGATGTCGGCGCCGGTCTGCGGATCTCGGTAACGGACCTCCCACCACCACAGGTGCGCGCGAACGGTGATCACCATCGCATCGCGGTCGCGCAGCGTGCCGGACGGCGCGGTGCGGGCCGTCTCATAAGCCAGCAGCGCTGCCATCACGATCAACGGAAAGGCAATGCCGCCGCCGACGATCCACCAGCGGCTGACGGTGGCTGTCGGCTGCGCGGCATCCGGTGATCGACGCTGCCGCAGCGCCAGTCCCAGTATCAGCAGAACGATGCAGAACACCACCCCGGCGCCGCCGATCAGCACCCAGCTGATCTCGGCGATGCGCGCGGCGTTCGGCCCTGCGGGTGCGAGAACCGAATCGATTGCCGCCGGCAGGCTCATTGCAGTCGGCCCAGGTAGGCGGCCATGTCGCGCGCGTCGGTCGCCGTCACGCCCATGTCGGGCATCGCGGTGCCGGGTATGACCGACTGCGGGTCCATGATCCAGCGAGTCAGCGAATCGGCATCGTTGGCAACTCGCCCGGCGATATAGCTGCGTTTGCCATAGCGGGTCAACGGCGCCGCCAACCGGCCTTGCGCCGCGGCCACACCGGGTATGGTGTGACATTGGCCGCAGTGGTAGCGAGCCATCAGCTGCTGGCCGCGGCGGTCATCTCCCGACGCCGCCGCTTGCTGATCGCGGGCCCAGCTCGAGGTGGCGAGTGCAAGCCCGAGGCAAAACAACGCAACGCAGGTCCGCCAGCCGACCTGAACCGGGCGTGTCGCACAATGGCTTGAACAAATCGCTTTCGACAGCGTCTGAACTGCTTCACATGTGCTCGGAGTCAACGGTCGATCCCTTTCGAGATGAAAACAGGCGATGCAAAAACGACCACCAACGTTATCGGCAGGCGGTGTGCCCGGGTTGCGGCATGAATCGAGCACGGATGTGGAAACGAACCTGCAGCGGCCCTCGCGATGCGACGGTTCGTGACGGTCGGTCTGTTCAGCTTGCCGATTGTTGCAGCCATCGGCGGCTGGGCCTTCGTTCGCAGCGGCTACTACGATGTTTCGGCGACCGGCCAGCATCTGCAGCCGATCCATTCGCTGCTCGAAACAACGATGCACCATGCGGTTCGCCGACACGCTGCGGAGGTGGTGGTTCCGGTGCTTGCCGATGCCACGCTGGTGGCGCGTGGTGGCGAATGTTTTGTTGCCCATTGCGTGCAATGCCATGGCGGGCCGGGGGTGGCACAGGATCCTTTCGCGCGAAGCATGCAGCCGATTCCCGGGCCGCTGGTCGATGTCGGCAAACGGTGGCGACCGCAGGAGCTCTACTGGATCACCAGCCAGGGTATCAAGATGAGTGGCATGCCAGCCTGGAAATACCGCCTGGCAGAGCGTGATCTGTGGGCACTCGTCGCCTTTGTGCAAGCGCGGCTGCCGGCCCTGAACGCGGCCGAGATGCGAGCGATCGTCAGTGAGCCGCGACCGGCATCCTGCAGCAGCACACCTGCTGCCGCCACTGCCGCTGTGCCGGCTGAACCGGCCGATGCCGAGCGCGGGCGCACCGTGCTGACTCAATACGCCTGCCATGCATGCCACCGGATCCCGGGCGTCACCGGCAGCGACGTTCATGTCGGGCCGCCGCTGGCCGGCTTCGCCGATCGCAAGCTGATTGCCGGCGCGGTGCCCAACAACAACCAGCAACTGGTTCGCTGGCTGCGTAATCCGCAGGCGATCGACCCGCAGACCACGATGCCCAACCTGCAGGTCGAGTTGCGTGATGCTCGCGACATGGCCGCCTACCTCTCCACCTTGCATTGACCGCGCTCGGGCCGCGCTCGGGCCACACTACGATCGAGCCATCGACATTTTTTCATGCCCAGATGAACGACACCACCGAAAAACCGGCACTTCCCGACCGCCTGTCGACCAATCCACGCAGCGAATTCCACGATCCCGCGGTATTCGAGCACGCGATCGGTATCCGTTTCAACGACCACGAGCGCAGCGACGTCGAGGAATATTGCGTCAGCGAAGGCTGGATCAAGGTGGCGGCCGGCAAGGCGCGCGACCGCAAGGGCCAGCCGTTGACGATCCGGCTCAAGGGTCGGGTCGAGGCGTTTTATCGCTGATCGCAGGGCCGAGGTGACGTTGCATCGCCGGTAGCCGGGCCAGCAGACCGATCAGCAAGATCGCGAAGATCAGCCGGCCCCAGAGGATGCCCGACAGATCGGCACCGATCAGCAGGATCAGCAAGGTATCCTCGATCAGGCTGTGCGCCAGGCCGAGAAAGCCGATCGCCAACCAGACGTCGCGCCGGCTCAGCCGGCCCGAATGGACGTCGCGCAGCAGCAGCCCGGCGCCGAAGGTGATTCCCAGCGTCACGCCGATCACCGTGATATTGGCGGCCTGGCGGCTGATACCGGTCAGACGCAACAGGGGAAACATCGCCAGATGGACCAGCCGCTCGATGCCGAAAACCCGCATCGCCTTCAACATCAGCATCAGACCGGCCAAGACGAAGAACACCGTGACCAGCATGACCGCCTGATCGAGCAGCCAGCCAGGCAGATGATCGGGCGGCGCCTTCGGTTGCCAGACCGGCACGAAGGGTTGCTGCAACCAGCCGCCGCTGCGATAGGCCAGATCGAGCAGCGCACCGAGCAGCAGCGATCCGCCGATCCGCAGCGCGACGGTGGCCCGCCATGAAATGCCGGCCGCCTTGGCGATCGCGCCCTCGACCGGCAGCGAATGGCAGATCAACATCAGCGTACCCAGAACGGTGACCTGTGCCACCGACATCTGCATCTGCGGCAGCATCACGAAGAACAAGGCCAGCCCGGTATACATGTTGGTGAGCATGATCGATGCCCAGACGATCCCGCTCTGTGCGGGCAAGCCGACCAGCGCCATCAGCGGTGCCAGCAGCGCGCCGATCAGGCGGGTGCCGCCGGCCAGGTCGAGCAGCTTGACGATCAGCAGGGCTGGCACCATCAGTTTCAGCAAGCCCCAGTAGGCTTGCCATACCTCCGCGCCGAAAAGCCGGATCGCGTGGCGAACGCGTGCTGTATCGATTGCTGGCATCAGGGTCCTGGACGAGTGGCCCGCGATCTTACGCAACGCCGGCCGCCGGACCGGCGCCGCCGTTCGTCCCTGCGCCACGCGGAACGGCGTGTCGCGCGTTACGATCGGATCAACCGATTGCAGGAGGTCCATGTCATGGCTTCGATTCAAGGAATGTTCGGTCATCGCCCGCGTCGTCTGGCGCTCGGCGGCTTGTTGGCGGCGGCGTTGTCGATGCCGGCGCTGGCCCACCATGGTTGGGCCTGGGCCGAAGACGGCAAGTCCGAAATCACCGGTGTCATCGTGTCGGCCAAGCTCGGCAATCCGCATGGCGAGCTGACCGTCAATGTCGGCGGCACCAACTGGCTGGTCGAGGTGGGTCAGCCATGGCGCAACGAGCGTGCCGGGCTGACCGACGACATGCTGGTCAAGGGAGTGACCCTGACCGTCGCCGGGCACAAGGCAGCCGATGCGAAGAAAAAGCTGTTCAAGGCCGAGCGGGTGGTGATCGGCGAACGCAAATTCGATCTGTACCCCGACCGGAACTGATGCTCGAGGCGGTCGCCGCGGCGATCCAGGCGACCACGCTGTCGCAGACGCTGCGCTCGTCGATCTGGCTTTATCCGTTGGTCAACGCCGGCCATGTGATCGGCATCGCGCTGCTGTTCGGATCGATCGTTCCGCTCGATCTGCGACTGCTCGGCCGGCAGGCGGATCTGCCGCTCGGCCCGTTCGCCCGCGCGCTGATTCCCGTCGCGATTGCCGGCCTGTTGCTGGCGGTCTCGACCGGCTTGCTGATGTTTGCCACCAAGCCGCTGGATTACGTCGTCGAGCCGCTGTTCGCGATCAAGCTGGGGCTGCTGACGCTGGCGATTGTCAATGCGCTGGCCTTGCACCGGCGGGCGCAGTGGGGCTTGATGCGCAGCTCTCCGCCCGGTCCGGTGCCGGCGGGCTGGAAATGGGCGGCGCTGGCGTCGTTGATGCTGTGGCTGGGGGTGATCCTGGCGGGGCGCCTGATCGGCTATCGGTGAGGGGAAGCGTGGCTTCAGCCGCGCTTTTTCATGGCGTGATAGGCCCCCGTGCCCCGGCTGATCAAGGTGTCGGTGTCGAGGATCTGCCCCGGCGGATATTCGGGCTGGCCTGCGATGCGGTCATAACGCGGCCCGAAATCGATTTTGGCCAGGTCAAGCAACTCGTCCAGGCTGTCGATCACAAAATAGGTTTCCTGAAAATCGTCGATTCGATATTGCGTGCGCATCACCCGCTCCAATTCGAAGCGGATGCGATTGGGCGAGGCACTGTCGAGCGCGAAGACACTTTCGGTGAACGACGACGCAATGCCGGCGCCGTAGATGCGAACGCCATCGTTCTGCTGCACCAGCCCGAACTCGACCGTATACCAGTAGACCCGTGCCAGATTCGCCAGTTTGTCGAGCTTGCGTGCACGCAGGCCGCCCACGCCATAGGCCTGGATGTAGTCGGCAATCGCCGGGTTCATCAACATCGGCACATGGCCGAACACGTCGTGGAAGACATCGGGCTCTTCCAGATAATCCAGCTGCGTCGGCTTGCGGATGAACTGGCCCGATGGAAAGCGCCGGTTTGCCAGGTGGTCGAAAAAGACCTCATCGGGTACCAGCCCCGGCACCGCGACAACCTGCCAGCCGGTGCGTTGCATCAGCACGTCGCTGAGGCGGCGGAAATCGGGGATCTGGTCGGGGCCGATCGGCAAATCATGCATGCCTTGCACGAACGCGTCGCAGGCGCGACCCGGCAACAGTTTTGTCTGGCGCTCGAACAGCGTCTTCCAGGTCGCGTGTTCTTCGGCGGTGTAATGGTCCCAGCGCTGGTCGATGGTCCAGTCGGCGCGATCCGGCCGGGTGTCGGCGGCGGCGCCGTGCAATTCGCTCTTTTGTTTCAGACCTTGCATGGTCGATCTCCGCAATCAGTCGGCTGGTGGCAAGGTCGCAAAGCGCTGGAAGATCTTGTCTGCAGCGTGCGCCCAATCGATGTCGCGCTGCGACAGTCCGCCGGCATCGTGCGTCGTCAAGGTGATATCGACCCGGTTGTACACGTTGAACCATTCCGGGTGGTGATTGCTTCGCTCGGACACCAGCGCAAGCTCGCTCATGAAGCCGAAGGCGGCGGCGAAATCGGCAAACCGGAACTCGCGCCGAATCGCATCGCGCTTCGAGTCGTGTTGCCATCCAGTCAGGCTGGCCAGCGCCTCACGGCTCTGGTCGGGTTGCAGTCTGGGCATCGAAGGCTCCTGGTGGTTGGCCGGGTGGCTGGTCAATCGGTCTGCAGAACGCCGCGGCGAATCTGGTCGCGCTCGATCGATTCGAACAAGGCCTTGAAGTTGCCTTCACCGAACCCATCGTCGCCCTTGCGCTGGATGAACTCGAAAAATACCGGGCCGAGTTGCGTCTGCGAAAAGATCTGCAGCAGCAGCCGCTTGCTGCCGCCCTCGGTCGACCCGTCGAGCAGGATGCCGCGGGTCTGCAGCTCGGCCACCGTCTCGCCATGGCCGGGCAGACGGGTCTCCAGCATCTCGTAGTAGATGTCGTTGGGCGCCGTCATCAGCGGCACGCCGTTCATCGTCAGCTGGTCGATGGTGTCGATCAGGTTGTCGGTGAACAAGGCGATGTGCTGGATGCCCTCGCCGTTGTACTGCATCAGGTATTCCTCGATCTGGCCGGCGCCTTTCGACGATTCCTCGTTCAGCGGAATGCGGATCTTGCCGTCGGGCGCGGTCATCGCCTTGCTGGTCAGGCCGGTGTGTTCACCCTTGATGTCGAAATAGCGGATTTCGCGGAAATTGAACAACTTCTCGTAGAAGCCGGCCCAGTAGGCCATGCGGCCACGGTAGACGTTGTGCGTCAGGTGGTCGATCAGCGTCAGCCCGACCCCGGGCGGATGGCGATCGACGCCGTCGATCCAGTCGAAGTCGATGTCGTAGATCGACTTGCCATCTTCGAAGCGGTCGATCAGATAGAGCGGCGCGCCGCCGATGCCCTTGATCGCCGGCAGGCGCAACTCCATCGGGCCGGTCGGGATCTCGATCGGCTGAGCGCCGACGCTCGAGTGCCAGTGCATACGCCTGATGCGCGTTGCGCACGCGAAATGCCATGCCACATGCCGACGGGCCGTGCTCGGCGGCGAAATAGGCCGCGGCGCTTCGCGGCTCGTTGTTGACGATGAAATTGATATCGCCCTGCCGGTACAGCACGACGTCCTTCGATCGGTGCACCGCCACCTTGGCAAACCCCATCTTCTCGAAAACCGGCTCGAGCACACCGGGCGTCGGCGAGGCGAACTCGACGAATTCGAAGCCCATCAGACCCATCGGGTTGTCGTACAGATCACTCATGTGTTTTCCCTTTCGATCGACGGCAGCAGAAAATTGCGAGGCATCTCAAGCCGGAGTGTGAACCTGAACCTGAACCCGCGGCGGTGACACCGGCACGGACCCGCCAGGGCGGCCGATGGCAGCCGGCCCCTTCGCATTGCACGAGAGCAACGTTGCCCGCCTTCAACTGCAATATGCTCTCGAATATTGTCGAAGGTGGCTGGCGTCGCGCAACATGCTTCGCAGATTTCAACGCCGTGATCAAGGTGATCGTCTGCGATCTGTAGGTTTGGTCGCAGCTGTCGATCGACCGTTCGATGCGGTTGCCTGGAGTCAATGACATGCGATCGGTTATCTCCCCCGATGAAATCAGGGCTGCCCGAGCCATGCCGCTGCCATGACGCTGCCACATTTCGACGCCCTGCAAAGCGCCCGCCTGGTCGTGCGCGGCATTACCGACGCCGATCTGGGTGATCTGCATGAGGTCAGCGGCGACCCGGAAGTGACGCGGTTTCTGCCTTATCCGACCTGGCAGACGGCAGCCGATGGCCAGGCCTGGCTGCAACGGATGCGCGGCATCGAAGCCGACGGCAGCGGGCAGCAACTGGTGGTGGTCGGCTTGCAAGCGCAAAAAGTCATCGGCACGGTGCTGTTGTTCAGGCACGAGCCCGCCAGTGCGCGTGTCGAACTGGGTTATGCGCTGGGGCGTCGGCACTGGCGGTCGGGTCTGATGCGCGAGGCCTTGCAGGCGGTTTGCGCGCAGCTCTTCGATTCGCTGGCGATCCGGCGAATCGAGGCGCAGGTCAACCCGGACAACCTCGCATCCAACGCGCTGCTGCAGAAACTGGGGTTCATTCGCGAGGGGACATTGCGCAAGCGTTGGGTGAGCAAAGGCATTGCCGCCGATACACACTTCTACGGGCTGCTGGCCGACGACCGGCTTCGCCCGCAAATCAACGCTTGCGCGATGCCGACAATCGCCGCACCCGAGATCACATCGCCAGACGGCCGGCCCGCTGGCTGACCCGTTGCGAACCTGCGCCAACCACATCAAGGCACATCCATGGCATTCGACCCCGGACTGGCCCGACGCGTCAGGGACCTGCTGGCCGATCGACCGGGCATCACCGAGCGCGCGATGTTCGGTGGCCTGGCCTTTTTGCTCAACGGCCACATGTTTGTCGGCCTCGCCGGGTCCGATCTGATGGCCCGCGTCGGCCCCGATCGGTACCTCGACGCGCTGGCGCTTCCGAATGTGCGCCCGATGGATTTCACCGGACGGCCGATGAAGGGTTATGTCTTCATCGGTGCCGACGGCTTGCTGGAAGACCGCGATCTGCAGGCCTGGATCGATTGGTGCGCTGGATTTGTCGATCGGTTGCCGGCAAAACCACGCAAATAGTCTCAGAAATGCTATGGTTTGACTTGAATGTGAATTCATGAGGGAAGCCTGCGCTGTGCAGTCTCGCCTCCCGATCGAACAATATGAATCAGCCCGGTCCAGGTGACTGATCGTTCAACCCAGGAGACAAACCCGTGAGCATTTCCCTTTCCCTGACGGTCAACGGCAAGGCGGTATCGGCGACAGTCGATCCGCGCACCTTGCTGGTCGAGTTCATCCGCGAAAAGCTGTTGCTGACCGGCACCCACGTCGGCTGTGACACCGCCCAATGTGGCGCCTGCACCGTGCATTGAACGGGCGGGCGGTCAAGTCGTGCTCGATGCTGGCCTTGCAGGCGAAGGAGGCGAGGTGACCACCATCGAAGGCATCAGCCCGCGCAACGCCACGCTGGCTGAAATGCATCCGATGCAGACCGCGTTTCGTGAATGCCACGGTCTGCAATGCGGCTTCTGCACACCCGGCATGGTGATGTCGTCGATCGCGCTGCTGCAGGACAACCCGAGCGCCAGCGAACATGAGATCCGCGCTGCGCTGGACGGCAACATCTGCCGCTGTACCGGCTATCACAACATCGTCAAGGCGATCCAGTTCTGCCAGTCGGGCAAACCGGCATCGACCGCCGCGCCCGCTGCCGTGTCCACAACCGCCGCCTGACCGGAGCCCGCCATGACCGACATGACCCTGCCCCCGCTGTCCCCGATCGGCCAGCCGATGCTGCGCAAGGAAGACATGCGTTTTCTGACCGGCGCCGGCCAATATACCGACGATGTGGTATTGCCCGGCCAGACTTACGCCGCCTTCCTGCGCTCGCCGTTTGCCCATGCGCGAATCAGATCCATCGACACCAGCGCGGCCGCCAAGGCGCCGGGGGTGGTGATGATCTTCAGCGGCGCCGATCTGGCCGAAGCCAAGGTCGGCGGCCTGCCTTGCGGCTGGCTGATCCACAGCAAGGACGGCTCGCCGATGAAAGAGCCGCCGCACCCGGTGCTGGCCCAGGGCAAGGTGCGGCATGTCGGCGATCAGGTGGCATTGGTGGTCGCCGAAACCGCGTTGCAGGCCAGGGATGCCTGTGAGCTGATCGAGGTCGACTACGAAGAACTGCCGGCGGTGATCGATATCAGCAAAGCCGATGGCCACGCGGGCGCGGTACACGACGAAGTGGCCGACAACGTCTGCTACGACTGGGGCCACGGCAACAAGGAGGCGGTCGATGCGGCATTTGCGCAGGCTGCCCATGTGACGAAGCTGAGCTATATCAACAACCGGCTGGTCCCGAATGCGATCGAGCCGCGCGCCGCCAATGCGCAGTACACGCGCCATGACGAAAGTTATACGCTGTACGTTGCCAACCAGAATCCGCACGTCGAACGCCTGTTGATGAGCGCCTTCGTGCTGGGCCTGCCCGAGTCCAAGGTGCGGGTCATCGCGCCCGATGTCGGCGGTGGTTTCGGCTCCAAGATTTTTCTGTACGCCGAGGAAACCGCCTTGGTCTGGGCCAGCAAACGGGTCGGCCGGCCGATCAAATGGACTTCCGATCGCAGCGAAGCCTTCCAGACCGACGCCCACGGCCGCGACCATGCCACCACGGCCGAGCTGGCACTCGACGCGCAAGGCAACTTTCTGGCCTTGCGGGTCCACACCATCGCCAACATGGGTGCCTACCTGTCGACGTTTGCGTCGAGCGTGCCGACCATCCTGTATGCCACCTTGTTGTCCGGCCAGTACAAGACGCCGGCGATCTACGCCGAGGTCAAGGCGGTGTTCACCAACACCGCGCCGGTCGATGCCTATCGCGGCGCCGGCCGGCCCGAAGCCACTTACCTGGTCGAGCGAATCGTCGAGACGGCCGCGCGGGAAACCGGCCGCGATCCGGCCGAGCTGCGGCGGCAGAATTTCGTCACCGAGTTTCCGTTTGCCTCGCCGGTCGGCCTGACCTATGACACCGGCGACTTCGGTGCCGGGCTCGACAAGGCGTTGAAGATTGCCGATGTGGCGGGGTATCCGGCGCGCAAGGCAGCGTCGGCGGCAAAAGGTCTGAAACGGGGCCTCGGCTACAGCTGCTACATCGAAGCCTGCGGCCTGGCGCCGAGCAACATTGCCGGCGCCCTGGGCGCCCGGGCGGGCCTGTTCGAGGCCGGCGAGGTGCGGGTGCACCCGACCGGCACCGTCACCGTCTTCACCGGCTCGCACAGCCACGGCCAGGGGCATGAAACAACGTTCGCGCAAATCGTGGCGGCCAAGCTCGGCATCTCGGTCGATGCGGTCGAGCTGGTGCACGGCGATACCGGCCGCGTGCCGTTCGGCATGGGCACCTATGGCAGCCGATCGCTGAGCGTCGGCGGAACGGCCATCGTCAAGGCGGTCGACAAGATCATCGCCAAGGGCAAGAAGATTGCCGCGCACCTGCTGGAAGCCGCCGATACCGATATCGAGTTCGAGAACGGCGAGTTCAAGATCGCCGGCACCGACAAGACAATCCCGTTCGGCACGGTCGCGCTGACGGCCTATGTGCCACACAACTATCCGCTCGACAAGCTCGAGCCCGGCCTCAACGAAAACGCTTTCTACGACCCGACCAATTTCACCTACCCGTCGGGGGCGTACATCTGCGAGGTCGAGGTCGACCCGGATACCGGCAAGACGACGGTGGCGAGTTTTGTCGCTGTCGACGACTTCGGCAACATCGTCAACCCGATGATCGTCAGCGGGCAGGTGCATGGTGGCATTGCCCAAGGCCTTGGCCAGGCGATGTTCGAGGGCTGCGTCTACGACAACGAAAGCGGCCAGCTGCTGACCGGCTCTTATCTGGATTACGCGATGCCGCGGGCCGAGGATCTGCCGAACTTCACTGTCGACCACACCACCACCCCGTGCACCCACAACCCGCTGGGTGTCAAGGGTTGTGGTGAGGCCGGTGCGATCGGCTCGCCGCCGGCGTTCATCAATGCGCTGACCGACGCGCTCGGTGTGCGCGACATTGCCATGCCGGCCACCCACGAACGTGTCTGGCGTGCCGCCAACGGCATGGCCGCTGTTTGAGCGCGGCAACAAGAACAAGCAGAATCAAGGAGCCAAATCATGTACAGCTTCGAATACCACCGTCCGGCCGATCAGTCCGCTGCGATTGCCGCATTGCAAGGCGATTCACGTTATCTGGCGGGCGGGCAAAGCCTGATCCAGGCGATGCGCCTGCGCCTGTCGTCGAGCGAACGCCTCGTCGATCTGGGCGCGCTGGCCGAACTCAAAGGCATCAAGGTCGACGGCAACAATCTGCTGATCGGCGCGATGGCAACCCACGCATCGGTCGCCCGCTCGGCCGATGTGCAGCGCCTGGCGCCCGGTTTGGCTGAGCTGGCGGCGGGCATCGGCGACCCGATGGTGCGCAATGCCGGCACCATTGGCGGCTCGATCGCCAATGCCGACCCGGCTGCGTGTTATCCCACCGCCGTGCTGGCGCTGGGTGCGACGATCCATACCAATCAGCGTTCGATCGCCGGGGATTCGTTTTTTCTCGGGGTCTTTCAGACTGCCCTCGAGCCCGGCGAGCTGATCACCGCGGTCAGTTTCCCGGCCACTGCCAAGGCGGCCTACATCAAGCACAAACAACAGGCGTCGCGGTTTGCACTGGTCGGCGTGATGGTTGCGCAGACGGTGGCCGGGGTGCGGGTGGCGGTTACCGGTGCCAAGTCTTGTGTGTTCCGCGCCACCGCCATCGAGAACGCGCTCCAGCAGAACTTCACGGCCGCTGCGGCCAAGGCTGTCGTGATGCCGACCGACGACATCAACAGCGACATGCATGGCTCGGCCGAATACCGCGCGGCGCTGATCAGCGTGCTGGCCTCGCGGGCGGTCGACAAATTGCTTGCTGCGCATTGACGGGCCGGACGTGGCGCCGACATTCAGCCTGCCCACGTCCGTCGATGCCGTCATCGCCCTGCTGGCGACCGAAAACTATGTTTGTGACCGGTCACTCGCGACGGCGCTGTTTCTCAGCCTGAAGCTGCAGCGCCCGCTGTTTCTCGAAGGCGAGCCGGGGGTCGGCAAGACCGAGCTTGCCAAGGCCCTGTCGCGCGGCCTGGATGCAACGCTGCTGCGGGTTCAATGTTACGAAGGCCTCGATATCGCGCAGACGGCCTACGAATGGAATGTGGCGCGGCAGATGATCGAGATCCGGCTGGCCGAGGCCGGCAAGGATGCCGCTCACGTGCTCGATCGCCAACAACTGACGCGTGATCTCTACGATCGCAGCATGCTGATCGAGCGCCCGCTGCTGCAGGCGCTGACGCAGGCGCAATCACCGGTGCTGCTGATCGACGAGCTGGACCGCGCCGACGAACCCTTCGACGCGTTCTTGCTGGAGGTGCTGGCCGAAAACCAGCTCACCATTCCCGAACTCGGAACCATCAGTGCAACCGCACCGCCGATCACCCTGATCACCAGCAACCGCACGCGCGACATTCACGATGCGTTGAAGCGGCGATGCCTGTACCACTGGGTCGATTTTCCGGGTGTCGAACGCGAGCTGGAAATTGTCCGCCTGAAGGCGCCCGGCGCGTCCGAGCGTCTGTATCAGCAGGTGGTCGAATTTGTGCAACGCATGCGCAAGCTCGACCTGTTCAAGGCGCCGGGTGTTGCCGAGACCATCGATTGGGTCAATGCACTGGTGGCGCTGAATGCCATGCGCCTGGATCCGGCAACCGTGCAGGACACGCTGGGTGTGCTGCTCAAATATCAGGACGACATCGTCAAGATGCAGTCGGGTGATACCGCCAAGCTGCTCGACGATCTGCGGGCACGTGCGCTGCTGGATTGACAGCTATCTGCATGGCCCCTTCCCCCACTGGGGGAAGGTTGGGATGGGGGCCATCGCAGACGGCTGGCCATTCATGCCCCCACCCCAACCCTCCCCCAGCGGGGGAGGGAGTGAAGGGCAAGCCCGCCGAGCAGCGAAACGCGTGAAACACCATGCTGGCTGAAAACATCGTCCATTTCACGCGCATCCTGCGCAAGGCGGGCATGCCGGTCGGCCCTGACCGGGCGCTGGCCGCCTTGGCGGCGATCGAGATGGTCGGGCTCGACCGGCGCGACGATGTGCATGCCGCGCTCAGCGCCGTGATGCTCGATCGCCACGAGCAGCAGAACCTGTTCGACGCTGCGTTCGATGCCTTCTGGCGCGACCCCAAGCTGCTCGAGCAACTGATGTTTCTGCTGCTGCCGAAAATCAGCGGCCGGGGCGACAAGCAGCTGGCGCCACGCGCCAATCGGCTGGCCGAGGCGCTGGCGCCGCCGGCCAAACCGCCGCCGATCAACCCGGCAAACCAGACCGCGGCTGAAGAATTGCAGTTCGACACCGCCTTCACGTTTTCCGATCGCGAGCGGCTGCAACATGCCGACTTCGACAGCATGACAACGGCCGAATTCGAACTCGCCAAAAAGCTCGCCGAGCAGGCGCCGTTGCCCGTCGAGCCGGTGCGCCGGCGCCGCCATCGACGCGCTCCACGCGGCAGCCTCGACCTGCGCGCCACCCTGCTGCAGATGGCGCGCCATCCACACAGCCTGCAAGCGGCCTATACCCAGCCGCGCCAGGAGTTGCCGACGCTGGTGGTGTTGCTCGATATCTCCGGCTCGATGGAGCGCTACGCGCGTATTTTTCTGCACTACATCCACGGCCTGACGCGGCGCCATCTGAAGGTGCACAGCTTCACCTTCGGCACCCGCCTGACCCATATCACCCGCTGCCTGCAACACCGCGATCCCGATCTGGCGATTGCCGCGGCCGATGCCAGGGTGCAGGACTGGAAAGGCGGCACGCGCATCGCATCCAGCCTGCACGAGTTCAATCAACGCTGGGCCCGGCGCCTGCTTGGCGCCAATGCGGCGCTGCTGCTGGTCACCGACGGGCTCGACCGCGACGCCCACGGCGAGTTGTCACTTGCGGCATCCCAACTGCGGCGCCATGCGCACCAGATCGTCTGGCTGAACCCCTTGCTGCGCTTCGATGGTTTCCAGGCCCGCGCCGCCGGCGTGCGCGCCTTGTTGCCTCATGTCGACCGGTTTCTGCCGGTGCACAACCTGACCAGCCTGGCCGACCTCGGCCGCGCCCTGCGCGCACCGGCACGGCCGCCGTCGGATTATTTGAAATGAGGCTCGGCAGCTTGCAGAGCCGATGCTGGTTCGATAAGGCGCACGCCTTGTCGTTTTTGGAGTGTTGTTGGCATCATTGCTGTCGCTCCGAACTACACTGATCTCATCTCATCGCGCTGCAAAGGTCGAGCCCACCGTGGACAGTCAATCGCGCTTTCGCAGCTTTGCCGATTTCTACCCGTTCTACCTGAGCGAACATGCCAACCGGGTCTCGCGGCGCCTGCACTTCACCGGGTCGAGCATCGCCATCGCGCTGGTCGTTGCTGCGATCGTCACGCAGGCCTGGTGGCTGATTGCGCTGGCGCTGGTGCAGGGTTATGCATTTGCCTGGATCGGCCACTTCTTTTTCGAGCACAACCGGCCGGCAACCTTCAAATATCCGGGCTACAGTTTTATCGGTGACTGGCGGATGTGGTGGGATATCGTCAGCGGCAAGATTCCGTTCTGATGCGGTGGCGGCGTCAATCAAACCAGGGTTCAAGATGAACAAGCTCGACGGCAAAGTGGTGTGGATCACCGGTGCGGGTAGCGGTATCGGGCTTGGCGCCGCGCGCGCGCTGGCGGCAGCAGGCGCGACCGTGGTGATGTCCGGTCGGCGCCTCGAACTGCTGGAAACAGAGGCGGCAAGCATCCGGACGGCCGGTGGCCAGGTCGATATCGAAGGGGTCGATGTCGCCGACCCCGCCGCGGTCAAGCGGGCTGCCGATGCGGTGCTGGCGCGCCATGGCCGCATCGACATCCTGTTGAACAGCGCGGGGCTCAACAACCCGACGCGCGCCTGGAGCAACCAGACCGTCGAAGGCTGGCGCGAGGTGGTGGGCATCAACCTCGACGGCTCGTTCTACACCATCCATGCGGTCTTGCCGGCGATGCGCGAACGGCGCGATGGCCTGATCATCAATGTCTCGTCGTGGGCCGGCGTGTTTCATCCGAAGCTGACCGGTGGCGCCTACAACGGCAGCAAACATGCGGTCACCGCAATGACCGAGACCATCAACATGGAAGAAGGCGTCAACGGCATCCGCGCCTGTGCGATCTGCCCGGCCGAAGTGGCCACGCCGATCCTCGACCGCCGGCCGGTGCCGCCCAGTGCCGAAGCGCGGCAACGCATGTTGCAGCCTGACGATCTGGGCCAGGCGATTCGGTTCATCGCCGAGATGCCGGCGCATACCTGCATCAACCAGTTGATCATCAGCCCGACCTGGAACCGGATGTACATCGACGACTTGTGAAGGTCGCCGCCGGTCGGTCACGCACGGGCAACGATTCAATCCGGCTCGCCTGCCGGCGCAGATTCATCCTGCCAGCGGCCAAGCAGGCGTTTCTTGTCGACCTTGTTGGTCGTGCCGCGCGGCAGGCTGTCGACGAAGCGCACATGGCGCGGCTTCTTGTAGCTGGCCAGACTGAGCGCTGGCAATGCCCGATCACCGCGGCGTCATCGAGCGCCGCTGTCGGGCCGCAGCACGACGAAGGCGACGATCGACTCGCCCCATTCGTCGTCGGGAACGCCGATCACGCCGACTTCGACGACCTCGTCGAGCGCTGGCGATCGCCTGTTCGACCTCGATGGGATAGACCTTTTCGGTGCCGGTCTTGATCATGTCCTTGCTGCGCCCGGCAATCCACAGTAGTCCTTCGTCGTCGCGCCAGCCGAGATCACCGGTCCGCCACCAGCCGTTGCGGATCTGCGCGGCGGTTTCGGTCGGGCCGGTTCCAGTAGCCGCGGCAGACGAACGGGCTGCGCACCACCACCTCGCCGACTGCGCCGGCGCCGCAGCGGCTGGCCGCCGTCGTCTTCGATGCGCACCTGCACGCTGAACGCTTCGCGGCCGACCGAGCCGATCTTGCGCAGGCTGTCTTCGGCGGGCAGGAAGGTGGTGATCGGGCCGCCTTCGGTGCTGCCGTAGTTGTTGACGAATGCCACGCCGGGAAAGCGTTCGACGGTGCCGCGGATCACCGGCAGCGGCGCGGCCTCGCCGCCGGTGATGATCAGGCGCAGGCTGCTCAGGTCGAGGCTCGGGTCGACCGGCGTGGCGAGCACCCGCCGCAGCATCGTCGGATAGATCGGGATCACGGTGGCCGCGCCGCGTCGGCGATCGTCGCCAGCAGTCGACTGCGGATCGAAGCCGCGCGAGGCGCCGAGCACCACCTGGCCGCCGCGCAGCAGCAGCGGCAGCGCCAGGTCCATCAGCGGCCCGGCGTGGAACAGCGGGCCGAAGATCGACCGTGATATCGGATCGGGTCAGCTCGAAATCGATGATCTTCGCGTTCGACGACGCGAGCGTGGTGGCGTGGGTGAAGATCACGCCCTTGGGCAGGCCGGTCGTGCCCGACGAATGCATCAGCATCAGCACGGCATCGGCCGCGGGCAGCGGCGCCGGCTCGCTGGGGCTGCGCCGAGGCCAGCCAGCGCTCATAGGCATGATCGGCGATCGGCCGCCGACGTCGTGCATGCGGTCGTCGACCGAATGCAACTGCTGCGGAAACGAAGGCCGGTCCTTCAGCTCGATCAGCATGTCGCGAACAGCCAGCGCTGGCCAGCAGAAGTTTCGGCGTGCAGGCGTCGAGAATCTGCCCGACCTCGCCGCGCAACCAGGCGGAAATTGATCGGCACGAAGATCGCGCCGAGCATCGCGCAGGCGAACAGCGCCTCGAAGAACTGCGGGCAGTTGTGGAACATCGCAGCGACCCGGTCGCCGTGCCCTGACGCCATTCGTCGTCAGCACGCTGGCCAGCCGGCACGCGCGCTCGTGCAGCTGCGCATAGCTGAGCCGTCGCTCGCCGTAGATCAGCGGCGATCGCGTCGGGCTGGCGTGCGCGCCTGGATCGCCAGCTGGACCGCGATCATCGCGACGCGCCCGCGAGCGGTTGCGCCGGCCGCGAGCGGTGCCCGATCCAGCCTTGCCGGCGCAGCGCGGCGGTGAAGCCTTCGGGAAACAGCATGATCACGCCGATGATGATCAGCCCCATCGCTGCCGAGATGCCAGTTCAGCAACTCGCTCCAGGTGAAGTTGGCCAGCAGTTCGACCGCGAATGCGCCGATGACCGGGCCGAGCACGGTGCCGGCGCCGCCGAGCAGCAGGATCACGAAGGCCTTGACCGCGATGCCCATGTCGAACATCGACGGCGGGTCGATATAGGTGAGCCACCAGGCCTGGATCGCACCGACCGCGCCGGTCATCGCCGCGCTGATCATCCAGGCCACGGTCTTGTAGCGCGTGGTGTGCAGGCCGCTGGCCTCGGCCTTGGCTTCGTTGTCGCGGATCGTTGCGGCAGCCCAGGCCGAGCCGGCGGCGATCGAATTCGAACGTCATCCAGGTCGCCGCCAGCATCACCGCCAGCAGCAGATAGTAGAAGCGCATCGCATTGAGCAGCGGGCCGCCGTCGGGCAGCGGCAGCGACAAGCCCATGCCGCCGCCGGTCAGCGCGCCGGAATTGGCGACGACTTCGCGAACCGCCTCGTTCAGCCCGAGCGTCGCGATCGCGAAATAGTGACCGCGCAGCCGCAGCAGCGGCGGCCCGACCGCCAGCGCCAGCAGCCGCGGCGATCAGCGACCGCGGCCGGCGCGGCGGCGTGCGAACGACCAGCTGCGCCTTGCCCATCAGGATCGCGGTCGCATAGGCGCCGACGCCGAAGAAGACGACATTGCCGAACGCCGGATAGCCGGTATAGCCGGCCATCAGGTTGATGCCCTGCGCGACCACCGCAATCGTGAAGACCGCCGACAGCACGCGCATCCAGTAGGCGTTCAGGCCGAACGGCGCGCCGACCAGCAGCAACGCGAGCGCGATGCGCCGAGCAGCAGCCAGCCGGCAGCCGCGGCGCTGTGCCGCCTGGCGCGCCGGCCGGCGCAGGTCGCCGGCGTCAGCGTGCACGCGCTCTCCGCGGTGGGCAGGACGCCGAACAGCCCGCGCGGGCGCAGCAGCAGAATGGCCAGCAGCAGGAAGAAACTGACGGCGTCGCGCAGGCCCGGCGCGCCGAGGCCCGACACCAGGTTCTCGCAGACCGCCGAGCACGATCGCCGCGACGATCGCGCCGGCCATGCTGCCCAGTCCGCCGAGCAGCACGATGACGAACGATTTCATCGTGAAGCTGTCGCCGGCGATCGGCGAGAAGGCATAAAGCGCCGCCATCAGCGAGCCCGATGCGCCGGCCAGTGCGGCGCCGATACCGAACGCCAGCGCGCGCACCCGTTGCACATCGATGCCCAGCGTCGCGGCGGCGCGCGGGTTCTGCGCCACCGCGCGAATCGCATTGCCGCTGCGCGAGCGGCTCATGAACAGGTGCAGCAGGCCGGTCAGCGCCAGCGCCAGCACGAACACGGCAATCCGCGTCCAGGGCAGGCGCAGCTCGCCGATCTGCAGCGCCTGGCTCGCATACGGCATCGTGACCGCGCGCACATCGGCGCTGAACAAGCTCGAACAGGACGTTGACCAGCACCATGTTCAGCCCGAAGGTCAGCACCAGCGTCATGAACAGCGAGCGCGCGGATCACGCGCTCGAGCAGCAGCCGCTGCAGCAGCCAACCGATGCCGAACAGCGCCGCGGCCGAGATCGGCAGCGTCAGGAACGGGTCGATGCCGGTCGTTCACATGCAGCCACCAGGTCAGGTAGGCGCCGATCAGGATCATCGAGCCGTGGGCGAGGTTGATCAGCCCGGTGACGCCCCAGATGATCGAGAAGCCGATCGCCATGCAGGCATACAGGCCGCCGAGCAGGATGCCGGACAGGACGATCTGCAGCGTCAGCATGGCGGCGGCACTGCTGGTCGCACATGCGCCTGCCGATCATCGCGCGCGCCATCGGATAGATGAACCTGGCCTTGGCGCCTTCGACCGGGAACACGACCACCGGCTTGCCGCCCTGCAGCTGCACCACCGACATGCCCTTGGCGATGTTCTGGCCCTTCTCGTTGAAGCGGATCGGGCCGTAGGCGGTCATGATGTCGGTGCTGGGCCAGCGCGTCGCGAACCTTTGCCGGATCGAGCGAGCCGGCCTTTTCGATCGCGCGCTGATAGACCTCGAGCGCGGCGGTCGACTGCGGCGGGTGGTAGTCGCAGTCATGGCCGGTCTTTTCGCGGCACAGCGCGGCGTAGTCCTTCGCGGTCCAGCCGAAGATCTCGTCCTTCCAGGGCAGATCGGAGGTCCACTGCACCGGCTCGAGGATATTCTCGGCGCGGCGTGCCGAGCGCTTCGACGAAGCCCGGCAGGGTCGGGCCGAGCGTGAAGCCGATCATCTTCAGCGGCACCTTCTGTTCCGACGTCTGGCGCGCCAGCACGATCATGTCGCCGGTATAGCCGGCGGCGATCAGCACGTCGGGGTTGCGCGCCTTCATCGCCTCGATCATCGCGGCGAAATCCTTGGTGCCGGTCGGATAGGCCTCCTTGTAGACCACCTCGAGCCCGGCCGCCTTGGCCTGGCTGTTCGGCGGCGTCGATGCTGGCCTGCGGGAACAGCGCGTTCTCGTGGATCAGCGCGACGCGCTGCGCGCGCGGCGTGCGCTGCCGCGGCCATCTTGATGAAGTTGCCGGTGTACTGGTCGACCGGCGTCAGCGTGGCGAACAGGTATTTGAAGCCGCGGCTGTAGACATTGGTCGCTGCGGCGTGCGCGGCGACCATCGGCAGCTGGTATCTTCTCGGTGACCGCGCTGACGGCGAAGGTGATGCCGCTCGAATACGGGCCGAGCAGCAGCTTGATGCCGTCTTCGTTGATCAGCTTCTCGTACAGCTTGACCGAGGTGGCGGCATCGCTCTGGTCGTCGTAGTACTTGATCGCGACCTTGTACGACTTGCCGCCGACCTTGATGCCGCCGCGCTGGTTGATCTCGTCGACATAGATGTCGTAGCCCGCCTTGACCAGGCGGCCTTCGGTGGATACCTTGCCGGTCAGCGACAGCGCCGAGCCGAACGTGATGGTGTCCTGCTGCGCAAGCACCGTGCCGCTGCCCAGCAACATGACCGCGCCGCCCGCCATGACGCGGGCGAAAAGCCAGCGCAGCATGGGCGCGGGCGACGAACAGGAAGACAGAGCCATGGACGATTTTCCTTTGCTGAACGGCTGATCCGGAGCGTAACTGTCGACCCGTGTGCAGGACGCTAACATCTGGTCACATATGATGTCAACGCTGCATTTCAAAGGCGACCGCGGAACCGGGCGCGGTCGCGGCCGCTGCGGCGCTCCGCGCTTGCCGATGGCGGCGCGTCCTGCCGAGCGGGACTGATGGTTGCCGGCAAACCGATGCTCGCTCTGCGTGGCGTTTGCAAGCGCTTCGGCGGGGTGCTGGCCAATGACGATGTCAGCTTCGAGATCGCGCCGGCTGCGCTGGTCGGGCTGATTGGACCGAACGGCTCGGGCAAGACGACGCTGCTGAACTGCATCGGCGGTCAGCTTGTCGCCGATGCAGGCGAAATCGACTTCGAGCAACGCCGCCTGAACGGCTGTGCGCCGGCGCAGATTGCCCGCATGGGGCTGATCCGGACATTTCAGGATGCCGGTGTCTACGACGGCATGACGGCATTGCAGAACATCCGCTCGAGCGCTTCGCATGCCGGCGAGGGCATCGCCCAATTATGGCAACGCGGCGACCGGAGCACTGCCGAGCGCGCCTGGCATTGGCTGTCGTTCGTCGGGCTGGCCGAACAGGCCGACCAACTGGCTGGCGAGCTGTCGTATGGCCAACGAAAATTGCTCGAATTTGCAATGGCCTTGATGACCGATCCGAAGATGTTGCTGCTCGACGAGCCGACTGCAGGTGTCAGCCCGGTGATGGTGCCCGAGTTGGTCGATTGCCTGCGCCGCGTCAATCAGGAACTGGCGCTCACGATCTTGTTTGTCGAACACAACATGCCGGTGGTTTTCGAGCTGGCGCGACAGGTGCACTGCATGTCGCGTGGCCGGCTGCTGGCCTCCGGCACGCCGGCGCAGATTCGCGCCGACGATCGGGTCATCGAGGCCTATCTGGGCGCCGCATGATCGAAACCGCACCGCCAAGCCGAGCGCAGGCGCCTGACCCGCAGCATCCCGTGGCGGGCAAACAGCCGCCGTCGGCCACGGCAGCACCCCGTCTGCAGATCGACGCGTTGCACGCGGGCTATGGCCGAAGCGAGATCCTGCACGGCATTGATCTGCGACTGGCGGTCGGTGAATCGATCTGCCTGATCGGCCCCAACGGTGCCGGCAAGTCGACCGTGTTGAACGCGGTGTTCGGCATGGCGGATATCCACCGCGGGCGAATCGTCGTCGACGGCGTCGAGCTTGACCGCCGCTGCGGCCCGGCGGACCGTCTACGCCGCGCCGGCATCGCCTATGTGCTCCAGGCGAGTTCGATTTTTCCGGGCATGAGCGTTGAACAGAACCTGCGGCTGGGCGCTTATCTGATGCCGTCCGGCGTGCAGGCGAAGCGCGCGGTCGAGCAGATCCTGCAGCGCTTCCCGAAGTTGGCCGCGCGGCACGCCGAGCGCGCGGGTTCCTTGTCGGGAGGCGAGCGCCGCCAACTCGAAATTGCCCGGTCGCTGATGATGCAGCCGCGCCTGCTGCTGATCGACGAGCCGTCGATCGGGCTCGAGCCGCGGGCCGTCGAACAGGTATTCGCGATGCTGCACGGTTTGCAGGCGGTGGACGGGCTGTCGATCCTGATGGTCGAGCAGAATGTCCGGCAAGGTCTGGCGTTTGCCGATACCGGGTGCGTGATGGTTGCCGGGCAGATCGTCACCACGGGGCCGGGTCGCCGGTTGCTCGACGATGAATCGGTCGGCAAGGCCTTTCTGGGGCGCTGAGGCATGCACCGTAACCTGCTTCAGCGCCGGTCGCGCACGCTGACCATGTCAGGGCCCGGTTCACCACCAGCGGCAGCAGCGCAGGTCAGCCCGCGGGCCGGCCAACGCGGTTTGTATCTGCACCTGCAGCATGGCCTGGCGCGGGTCTTGTCGAGGTTTGGCCGCTGCCGCATCTGGTTGATGTACAGCAAGGATCTGACCGAGCCCCTGGCGACGCCGGTCGTGCGTCGTGCGGTCGATATCGGGCTGGCGAGTGTCGAAGACCTGACCGAGGTCGCCACGATGGTCGAGCATGCCGATCGAAAGCGCGTGCAATCGCGTCTGGATATCTATCGCAATCGGGTGGCCGGTGGCAGCTTCTGCTTTGTCGCCCGCGCCGATGGCGCGATCGTCGCCAGCAACTGGATTCGTGTCAGATCGGCGGTCGGCGCTGAGAACGTCGAGATGGCTTTCAAAGAGCACGAGATCTACACCACCGACGCCTACACCACACGCGACTTTCGCGGCTTCGGCATCCACACCGCGCTCAACCACGCGATGCTGGTCTTTGCGCAGCAGCGAGGTTTCAAGGCGGCTTACACGATGGTCAATGTCGACAACACGGCATCGTGGGTCACCATGCCGAGGGTCGGTTGGCGACATGCCGGCTCGTTGCTGGTTTTCCAGCCGAGCTGGGCGCCGGCTCGCGAGGTCTGGCGCGCTGCGGGATCGGTTTATCCGATGCCGGCCAGACGTCAAGATGAACGGCCGCGCAAGACCCTGGCTGACCTGGGTGCGTTCGACAACACGGTGCTGATCAGCGACCGGCCCTGGTCGAAGACCTATCGGATGCAAAAGGACGGACAAATATCGTTCCTGAAAATCGTCGCCCGGGAGCGCGCTGGCATCCTGCGGGCGAGCGACATCCTGGCCAGCAACTATCCTTCAGCGGTACCGGCAGTGATCGCCTGTGATGACAGGCAGATGGGCTGGCTGCTGACGGCTGACCACCACGGCCAGGCGATCGACGCCGCCGCCGAATCGCCGCACATGTCGATGATGGTCGAGGCGGTCGCCGCCCTGCAACAGCGCGCGGCTCAGGATCAACGCCTGCAGGCCGCATTGCCGTGGCTCGACCCGGCACTGGTCTGGCCACGCTTCATGGAATTCATGCGGCGCGAAGACCCTTGTTCCGACGACGCCGACCGCATCGGCGCGGGCTGCCTGCTCGGTGCCGATGAGGCGGCGGCACGCGTCGCGGAGTTGGCGCGGCTCGAAGACGTGCTGCAGACCCACCTCACGGCAGCGGCGCACCTGCCACGAGCGCTGGAACACGGCAACCTGCATCCTTCGAATGCAGCCTTCACCGGCGATGGACATTGCGTGCTGTGCAACTGGACGGCAGCCTGTTGGGGCCCGCTGGGGCTTTCGCTGTTTCCGCTGTTTGCCGATGAACTGCCGATCGATTGTCCGGTTGCGGCGGACAGCGACGGGCTGGCGAGCAGGTCGGCCGGATCAGGCCTCATGGCCACCTATGTTCGCGCACTCGCCAGTGGCAGCTTCGCCGATCCCAGCCTGCTTCGGGAACGCATCCCGGCCAGCGTGGCGATCGGCCTGGTCAGATACCTGACCCGTTTTGGCGAGTACCCCAGCGAGGATCCCGTTCAACTCGAACTGATGCGACGCGAGCTGCGCAGCGGAGTCCGATCACTGCTCTCGCTGGGTTCACGCCTTGCCTTTGCCTCTCGTTGATCGCGAGGCGGCTGGTTCTGCCGGCATCGGCAGGCGCAGTCGTCAGGCCGGGTGATCAGCAACAAACGACTTCACCGCGTCGATCAGCGCATCCGGCTGATCACGGTGCGGCGAATGCCCGCAATCGGCCAGCTCCAGCAGCCGAGTCTGCGGCACGCGCCGGGCGATACCGCGGATTTGTTCGAGCGTTCCGTATTCGTCGTCCAGACCCTGGACGGCGAGCAGCGGGCAGACGATCGAGGTGATCTCGTCTTCGATCGACCAGCGCCTGAACTCGCTGTTCAACCAGATGTCGTTCCAGCCCCAGAATGCCGAATCGGGGTTGTCATGGTGGCGTGACAGCCGCTCGCGCAGGTCGGTTTCCAGGTAGGCGGTGCGCGCCTTGGCGATGCTGTCGACCGACAGATCCTCGACCATGATGTGCGGCGCCAGCACCACGGCGCCGGCAACACGCTGCGGAAAACGGGCGGCGTGCAGCAACGCAATCGAGCCGCCGTCGCTGTGGCCGAACAGCCAGGGCGGCTGTTGCTGCGAGTCGATGCCCAGTTGATCGAGCAGTGCCGGCAACACCTCGTCGGCCTGGCGGTGCATGAAGTCGACTTCCCAGAATTCGGCCGGTTGGCGCGGCGTCGACCGACCATAACCCGGACGCGACCAGACCAGTCCGCGGCAGCCGATGGCATCACACAGCCGATGCGGAAAATCGCGCCACATCGACACCGAACCCAGACCTTCGTGCAAAAAGACCATCAAGGGCCGATCAGCGCGCTCGCCGGCAATCCAGCCATATTCGATGCGGATCGAACGGCCGCGCCAATCGATGTCGACGAGATTTGAATTCAAGACGGTGTCTCCGGTGTGTTCAGCGATCCGATTCGAGCGCCCGCAGCTTGAAGCGCTGGATCTTGCCGGTCGCTGTTTTCGGCAGCTCGGCGATGAACTCGATGTAGCGCGGGTATTTGAACGGCGCCAGGCGGTCCTTGACGAAACTTTTCAACTCGTCCTCGCTGACTTGTTCGCCCGCCTTGATGACAACAAATGCCTTGGTCTTGGTCAGGCCATCGGCGTCCTGCTTGCCGACAACGGCCGCTTCGAGCACCGCCGGATGCTGGACCAGCGTGGCCTCGACTTCGAATGGCGACACGTAGACGCCACTGACCTTCAGCATGTCGTCGCTGCGGCCGCAGTAGGTGTAGCTGCCGTCGGCGTTGTGGATATATTTGTCGCCGGCCTTCGTCCAGCCGCCCTGGAAGGTGTCGCGGGTCTTGGCCCGGTTGCCCCAGTACATCAAGGCACTCGACGGGCCCTGGATGTAGAGATCACCGGGCTCGCCGTCGGCAACCGGGGCGCCAGACTCGCCTCGCAATTCGATTTCGTAGCCGGGCACCGGCCAGCCGGTGGTGCCATAGCGAATTTTCTCGGGCCGGTTCGACAAGAAGATGTGCAGCATCTCGGTCGAACCGATGCCGTCGACGATATCGATGCCGAAATGGGCCTTGAACCGTTCGCCGAGATCGGCCGGCAAGGCTTCCCCGGCCGATGACACCAGGCGCAGCGCCACCTCGTCACGGCGCGGCAGATTGGCGGCTGCCAACATGCCGGCAAAGCCGGTCGGCGCACCGTAGAAAACGGTGGGCTGCAGCTCGACCCAGCGTTTGAAAACCGCATCGGGGGTTGGCCGGCCGGCCATCAGCACGGTGGTGGCGCCGACACTCAGCGGGAAGGTCAGCGCGTTGCCAAGGCCATAGGCAAAAAACAGTTTGGCTGCCGAGAAGCAGATATCGGCGTCGGTCAGCTGCAGCACGGCTTTGCCGTACAGCTCGGCCGTCCAGTACAGGTTGGCATGGGAGTGCACCGTGCCTTTGGGTCGCCCGGTCGAACCCGAGGAATAAAGCCAGAAACCGGGATCGTCCGCGCCGGTCGGTGCGGGGCTGCCGGCCGGCAGCGCGCCGGCCAGAAACGAGTCGAACTCGACCTCACCCTCGTGCAGCGGCACCTGCGGCTGCGAGACGACCACGGTGTGCAGTTCGTGATCCGACCTCGTCATGGCGGCTGACAGCGCGGGCAGCAGGGCGCCCGAAACCAGCGCGGCCTGGGCGCGCGAGTTTTCCAGCATGAAGGCGTAATCGTCGGCCGTCAGCAAGGTATTGACGGCCACCGGTATCAGCCCTGCATACATGGCACCGAGAAAAGCGACCGGCCAGTGATTGCAGTCGTGCATCAGCAGCAAGACGCGTTCGTCGCGGCGCAGGCCGGACGCCTGCAGCGCCGCAGCGGCACGCCGCACGCGTTCGTCGAACTGCCCGAAGTCAAGGCTGCCGTGATCGTCGATGAAGGCCGTTTTGCGCGCCCGATTCCGGTTGGTGTCGAGCAGATGCTGCGCGATATTGAACCGCTCACCGGGGGCGTCGATCGGGGGTGTTGTCATCGGTTGTCTCCGTTTCTGAAAAGCGGGCGCTTGAGGCTTGGCCGCCGCCGGATCGTTCGGAGGCGGTCGCCGCGAATGCCACTTTTCGTGTCCGAGGTGGGCAGTTGACGTTGCCCAGCCGGGCAACATGCAGTATGGTGCAGGTTAACTGGAGGTTGGTCAACCGGACATGTCGAGCACGATGTTGCCTATTGCGGGAGATTCGAGTGTGTCGATTGACCTGGACAAGCCGGCGGTCGAACTGTCCAGCGAAGGCAAACATCCGTTTCTGGTTGCGCTGGGTCAGCGGGTTCGCGAGATCCGCGCGCGCCGCGGCATGTCGCGCAAGGCCTTGTCGATTGCGGCCGATGTATCCGAGCGGCATCTGGCCAATCTGGAACATGGCGTCGGCAACGCGTCCGTGCTGGTGCTGCTGCAGGTGTCGCAGGCGCTGCGCTGCAGCCTGGCTGAACTGCTGGGCGACCCGACCACCCGATCGCCCGAGTGGCTGATGATCCGCGAGTTGCTCGATAACCGGGACGAGGCCACCCTGCGGCGCGTCCGCGAGGCGGCCGGCAGCCTGCTTGGCGCAGGCGGCGCGCTGCGCGGCGAGGGCGTGCCAGGCCCTTCGCGGATTGCGCTGATCGGCTTGCGTGGCGCGGGCAAATCGACGCTGGGCCGGATGCTGGCCGAAGACCTGGGTTTCCCGTTTGTCGAGCTGAGCCGCGAGATCGAAAAGTTTGCCGGCTGCACGATCAGTGAAATTCAGGGGCTGTACGGGCAGAACGCCTATCGCCGCTATGAACGACGGGCGATCGAGGAGGCGATCCAGATCTACCCCGAGGCGGTGATCGCCACGCCGGGTGGGCTCGTTTCCGATCCGGCCAGCTTCAGCCTGGTGCTCGCGCATTGCACGACGATCTGGCTGCAGGCCACGCCGGAAGACCACATGCGTCGGGTTGCCGAGCAGGGCGACATGCGGCCGATGGCCGGCAACAAGGAGGCGATGGACGACCTGAAACACATCCTTGCCGGCCGCGCGGCTTTCTATTCGAAAGCCGAACACCAGTTGGACACCAGTGCGCAGCCGCTGCAGGCGATTTTTCTGGCACTTCGCCAACTGGCACGCGATGCCCTGCAAATTTAATGCAGTAAAATGCTCATTCATACGAACCTATGCATTATAATGCTGTTCGTGAATCTGCAGACGTCGGTGTTGCAACGCCAGTCAAGGAGAGAACCCGTGAACCAGCCTGATCGAGTCGACTACCAGACGCATCCGTCGCGCTACCGACATTGGAAGCTTGGATTCGAAGGTCCGGTGGCGACACTGGCCGCGGATTTCGACGAAAACGGCGGCTTGCGGCCGGGCTACAAGCTCAAGCTCAACAGCTACGACCTGGGTGTCGATATCGAGCTGAACGACGCCATCAACCGGATCCGCTTCGAACACCCCGAGGTGCGCACCGTGGTGCTGACCAGCGCCAAGGACAAGGTGTTCTGCTCAGGCGCCAATATCTTCATGCTCGGTGTGTCGAGCCACGCCTGGAAGGTCAACTTCTGCAAGTTCACCAACGAAACCCGCAACGGGCTGGAAGATTCATCGAAACATTCGGGTCTCAAATTTCTGGCCGCGGTCAATGGCGCGTGCGCCGGTGGTGGCTACGAGGTGGCGCTGGCCTGCGACGAGATCATTCTGGTCGATGACCGCGCCAGCAGCGTCAGCCTGCCTGAGGTTCCGCTGCTCGGCGTCTTGCCTGGCACGGGCGGCCTGACCCGCGTGACCGACAAGCGCCGTGTGCGGCACGATCTGGCCGATATCTTCTGCACCAGCGTCGAAGGGGTGCGTGGCCAGAAGGCCAAGGACTGGCGGCTGGTCGACGACATCGCCAAGCCGGCGGTCTTTGCGCAGAAGGTTCAGGAGCGCGCGCTGCAGCTGGCCGAGCAAAGTGATCGGCCAACCGACGCCAACGGTGTCATCCTGACGCCGTTGCGGCGCACGATCGAAGCCGATGCGCTGCGTTATTCGACTGTCACGGTCGACATCGATCGAAGCAAACGCACGGCAACCTGGACCGTCAGTGGCCCTGGCGCCCGGCAGCCGGGAGATCTCGCTGCCATCGAGACCGCCGGCATCGACTGGTACCCGCTGGTGCTGGCGCGCGAGCTGGAAGACGCCATCCTTGAAATGCGCACCAATGAGCTCGAGATCGGCACCTGGCTGATCAAGACCGAGGGCGATGTCGATGCCGTGCTGGCGATGGACGCGACGCTGCTGGCCAACCAGGATCATTGGCTGGTCCGCGAAACCATCGGCCTGCTGCGCCGCAGCTTCAGCCGCTTCGATGTGGCGTCGCGCAGCCTGTTTGCATTGATCGAGCCCGGATCATGTTTTGCCGGCAGCTTGCTCGAACTGGCGCTGGTCTGCGACCGCAGCTATCAGCTGGCGCTGCCGGATGACGAAGCCAAGGCACCCAAGCTGGCGGTCTCCGAACTCAACTTCGGCATGTATCCGATGATCACCGGCCAGTCGCGCCTGCAGCGTCGCTTCTACGACGAGCAGCCGGCGATCGATGCAGTGCGCGGGGCCATCGGCAAGCCGCTCGACGCCGACGCGGCGTTTGAGCTTGGGCTGGTAACGGCCAATCCCGACGACATCGACTGGGACGACGAGGTGCGCATCGCCGTCGAAGAGCGTGTCGCGATGAGCCCCGATGCCCTGACCGGCCTGGAAGCCAACCTGCGCTTCAACGGCCCCGAAAACATGTTCACGCGCGTATTCGGCCGACTGACTGCTTGGCAGAACTGGATTTTCCAGCGGCCGAACGCGGTCGGGCCGAAGGGCGCTTTGAAGGTCTACGGCAGCGGCGAAAAGGCCGGCTTCGACTGGACAAGGGTATGACCATGACCCAGCGCCGGAGCGGCTTCGCCGGCCTTGCCGGCCGCGCCGGTCCGGTTGGCCCGGGCCTGCATGATGGGCGCTTCGCTGCGCTCGCGCCTACGACAGACCGCATTGACTGAACGTCCACTATCCGGAAGCTCACATGACTGCTATCAACTACAGCGAAAAGATCCCCAACAACGTCGACCTCGGCAGCGACCGCACGCTGCAGCGCGCGCTCGAGCAGTGGCAGCCGAATTTTTTGAATTGGTGGGGCGACATGGGGCCCGAGGGTTCGAACAATTTCGACGTCTATCTGCGCACGGCCGTCAGCGTCGATCCGCAAGGCTGGGCGCATTTCGATCATGTGAAGATGCCCGATTACCGCTGGGGCATTTTTCTGAATCCGGGCAGCGCTGACCGTCAGATCCATTTCGGCGATCACAAGGGCGAAAAAGCCTGGGACAGCGTACCCGGCGAGCACCGCGCCAACCTGCGCCGCATCATCGTCACGCAAGGTGATACCGAGCCGGCGTCGGTCGAGCAGCAGCGCCACCTCGGATCGACCGCGCCGAGCATGTACGACCTGCGCAACCTGTTCCAGATCAATGTCGAGGAAGGCCGCCACCTGTGGGCGATGGTCTATCTGCTGCACAAGCATTTCGGCCGCGACGGCCGTGAAGAAGCCGAGGCGCTGCTCGAACGTCGCAGCGGCGACGAAAACAACCCGCGAATCCTCGGCGCATTCAACGAGAAGACGCCCGACTGGCTGAGCTTCTTCATGTTCACCTATTTCACCGACCGCGACGGCAAGTTCCAGCTCTGTGCGCTGGCCGAAAGCGCCTTCGACCCGCTGGCGCGCACCACCCGGTTCATGCTGACCGAAGAGGCGCACCACATGTTTGTCGGTGAGTCCGGCATCAGCCGGATCATCTCGCGTACCGTCAACGCGATGAACGAACTGAAGACCGACGACGTGGGCAAGCTGCGCGCGGCGGGCGTGATCGACCTGCCGACGATTCAGCGCTACATCAATTTCCACTACAGCGTCACCGTCGACCTGTTCGGTGCCGACGAATCGAGCAATGCCGCGATCTTCTACAGCTCGGGCCTGAAAGGCCGCTTCGAAGAAGGCAAGCGCGACGACGACCATGTGCTGAAGGGCCAGACCTACAAGGTGCTCGAGGTCAAGGACGGCAAGCTGGTCGAAAAAGACGTGCCGATGCTCAATGCGCTCAACGAGGTGCTGCGCGACGACTACATCAAGGATTCGGTGGCCGGCGTCAACCGCTGGAACAAGGTGATCGAGAAGGCTGGCTTGCCGACCCGGCTCACCGTTCCGCACAAGGCGTTTCACCGCAACATCGGCTCGTTGTCGGGCGCCAAGGTATCGCCGGATGGGCGTGTCGTCAGCGAAGCCGAGTGGGGTGCCCATGTCGACACATGGCTGCCGAGCAGCGAAGACCGCGCCTATGTGGCATCACTGATGGGCCGCGTCGTCGAGCCTGGCCAGTTTGCCAACTGGATCGCCCCGCCGACCATCGGCATCAATCGGCAGGCGCCCGATTTCGAATACGTGCGCTTTGGATGACACCCTCCCCCGGAACGCCTTCGGCGCACCCCCTCCAGCGGGCAACGCCAGCCGACCTGCGAAGCCGGATCCGCGGCGTTTCTTGATGGGACTGAGCGCGATGGACCGGTGAGTTTGAATTCGTAGCGGCGGTTCAGCCGTGATTCGAGGGGTCACGCATTGACTGCACAGGTGCCGAACAGGAGACAAACACATGGACGCATCCGACGTCACCCTCATCAAGCAACACCTGATCGACCCGGAAATCTGCATCCGCTGCAATACCTGCGAGGCCACTTGCCCGGTTGGCGCGATCACGCACGACGACCGCAACTATGTCGTCGACGCCAGCAAATGCAATCTGTGCATGGACTGCATATCGCCGTGCCCGACCGGCTCGATCGACAACTGGCGGCAGATGCCGCGGATCAAGGCCTACAGCACCGAAGAGCAACTGCTGTGGGACGAATTGCCAGGCGAACTGCGGGCCGATGAGCTGGCCGCGGCCGGCGTCAGCGACGAGGCGGCTGCCGCGGCAATGGCGGTCGAGCCGGTTGCTCCGGCACTGGCCGATGCGGCGGCCGGCGAGACCTCCTTCGTCAGCGCACGATATGGCGCGACCGTTCCGCCGTGGTCGGCAGCGCACCCGTTCACCAACCTGTACGGCCCCAGATCGGCCGAGAAGATCATCGAGGCGACGGTGACCGGCAATGTCCGGGTCACCGAGATCGGCCGCGAATACGACACCCATCACATCGTGATCGATTTCGGCAGCCTGCCGTTCCCGGTGCTCGAAGGTCAATCGATCGGCATCATCCCGCCGGGTAGCGACGCCGCCGGCCGGCCGCATCATGCACGGCAATATTCAATCGCCAGCCCGCGCAATGGCGAGCGTCCCGGCTACAACAATGTGTCGTTGACGATCAAGCGGGTGCTCGAGGATCACGAGGGCCGTCCGGTACGCGGCGTCGCCAGCAACTACCTGTGTGACCTGAAAGTCGGTGACAAGCTGCAGGTGATCGGCCCGTTCGGCGCCAGTTTCCTGATGCCGAATCATCCGCGCTCCAACATCGTGATGATCTGCACCGGCACCGGTTCGGCGCCGATGCGTGCGATGACTGAATGGCGGCGCCGGCTGCGTGCATCGGGCAAGTTCGAAGGCGGCAAGCTGATGCTGTTTTTCGGTGCCCGCACGCAGCAGGAACTGCCGTATTTCGGCCCCCTCAAAGGCCTGCCGAGGGATTTCATCGACATCAATTTTGCGTTCTCGCGCGAGGTCGGCAAGGCCAAGTCGTATGTACAGGACGTGATGCGTGAACGGGCTGCCGATCTGGGCAAGTTGTTGGCCGACCCGAATACCTGCTTCTACGTCTGCGGCCTGAAAAGCATGGAAGAGGGTGTGTTGCTGGCGCTTCGCGACGTTGCCGAACAATGCGCGCTGAACTGGGATGTCGTCAGCGATTCACTGAAGAAGGAAGGCCGTCTGCATCTGGAAACCTACTGACCCGCTGCCCCGGGTCGGCGACTGTTGTTGTCGCGAATCGGCTGGTCGACATGAATCGTTCAGCCGGCCAGTGCCGCGGTGCCGGCCTCATTCGGACTCGGCTTGGCGCTTCTTCAGCTCGAGGTATTCGTCGCGTTCGAGTTCGTGCAGCTGCAGCGGGTAGCGTTCGACGCTGTTGAACCAGCTCAGCAGTCGACGTTCGAAGCGTTGAGCCGGCGGCACCGCCAAAGTGTCCAGAAAGGCTTCGATCGCGAGGTAATAGCGCATCGTATTTCGTTCGATCACGCCACGCAGCTGACCGACGTATCGAGGCTTGCCGTCATTGCTGCGGCCCAGCACGCTGAAGCCGACCTTGCCACGCCCGGCAGTCGCCAGATAGCCTTGCATGGCCAGACGCGCGGCCATGCCGTAGTCGTAGGCATAAGACAGATGCAGAAAGCTGCTGGCCTTGTCGAGTGCAACCACCTCCAGAACGATGCGGTAGTTGCTGGTGCCCATCGGCCCCTGATCAGCCGTCATCAACACCTTCAGGTAGTCTGGCCGGCTGGTGACCACACGGAAGGAAAAATCCAGTTGGTGATCCTTGACCAGCGGATTGTCGCGTTTGTTGCCGACTTGCAGGGACATGACGCTGTTGGCAGCGCTGCCGGTGATGCGACACTGCTTGACGTTGAATTGCAGCAGCAGGATGTCGCACCAGTTGGGCCCCAGCGCAAGCGCCGGACCGACTGCCGCAAATCCCTGGTCGAGCCGCGCAAAAATGTCGCCTTGCAGTCCGCCCGTTGACTCACTGGACTCGATCGCCAACGGGCGGCCGAAGTCGTTGTCCAGCAAGGCCGGGCGCAACTCCGCATGGCGCTGTTTCAAGGCCGCCGCGTCTTGCGCCTGCGCCCCTGAGGTCAATCCGAGTGCGCAAGCGACCATGAAATACCCTGCGATGTTGCGGATACGTGCGGTGAAATCGTTATGCCGGTTAATGGGAAGCTCCTGCGGGCGCGAGGCAATGCCCGTCCGATGCTCGATATTGGCTGCGTCGCCTGGCGATCAACAGGTCGATCCACGCCATATGGCTGTAAGACTTGGGCGCTTTCGTTGCACCCGATACCAGTTCCCACAGTGCACCGTCTTGCAACCTGCTGACGTGACGCTGGTCTGACCGGCGCGGCGCGCGCCGACAGGCGATGTCGTCATGTTCCTGCATCGCGGGCGCCGCAGGCCATGCAGACTCGCACGCGACGATCCGACTCGTCGCACCGACCGCGCCTGCACGCCAGCGGACGGTGGCTGCGTCTGCGCAGCGATCCTTGTCTTTCAATCACACCCGGGCTCCGACGTGATCCATCTGCCAGACATTTTTTCGGCTACCTGCCACCGTCGTTGGCGGCTGGCGCTGCTGTTGCCTATCGTTGCGTCTTGCGTGGCCTGCAGCAGCCTGCCCCGCTTCGTCCCCGATCTGGCCGCATCACGCCCTCAGCCGATCCAGCTTGAAGGCGCGCGGGGTCGGCTGAATGCCAAGCAGAGCCAGGCCGTTCTCGATCGCATGTCGAAGGGCGCCCCTGGCGGCGATGTCTTCGAGCGCCACCTGGCGCGGGAAGAGGCGATTGTCGGTTCGCCGCTGACCATCGACAACGAGGTCACGCTGTTGCAGGATGGTCCGGCCACCTACCAGGCCATGTTCGCGGCGATCATGGCGGCGCGCGACCACGTCAACATGGAGACCTACATTCTCGATGACGATGAAGTCGGGCAGCGGTTCGCCCAGGCGCTGCTCGCCAAGCAGGCCGAAGGCGTTCAGGTCAACCTGTTGCACGACAGCGTGGGAACCCTCGCCACACCGGCTCGTTTCTTCGACGCCCTGACGGCCGCCGGAATCCAGGTGCTCGCATTCAACCCGGTCAACCCGCTGAAAGCGCGCGAGGGCTGGCAGCTCAATCAGCGCGACCATCGAAAATTGCTGATCGTCGATGGCCGCGTGGCCTTCCTGGGTGGCATCAATATCAGCAGCGTCTACTCCGGTGGGTCGTTCCAGCACGGATCGAAGGCCACGCCCAAGAACGGCGGGGCGCCCGGCACCGCCTGGCGGGATACCGACTTGCGGGTGCGCGGCCCGGTGGTGGCTGAGCTGCAAAAGCTGTTCATGGCTGCCTGGACCGAACAGAAAGGTCCGCCGCTGGCAGCGCGAGACTATTTTCCGTCACCGGAACGAGCGGGCCGCCAGGTTGTTCGCGCCATCGGCAGCTCCCCCGATGACCCGTTCAGCCTGATTTACGCCACCTTGATATCGGTCATCAACAGCGCGTCCACCAGTGTTCGCATCACCAACGCCTATTTCGTACCCGACCCGCAGTTGCTCGAGGCACTTGAAGCTGCTGCGCGACGCGGTGTCGAAGTCCAACTGATCCTGCCCAGCCAGACCGACTCCTGGCTGGTCTTTCATGCCGGGCGGCGTCACTACGATCGTCTGCTCGCCGCGGGCGTCAAGTTGTACGAGCGTCGCGGGGTGATTCTGCATTCGAAGACGGCGCTGGTCGACGATGTCTGGGCCACCGTCGGCTCGACCAACCTCGATTGGCGCAGCTTCCTGCACAACCATGAACTGAACGCCGTGGTGCTCGGCGTTGAATTCGGGCAACAGGTCAAGGCGATGTTCGTCAAGGATCTGGCGGAATCGGATCAGATCCAGCTCGACGCCTGGCAGCGCCGGCTGATCGACGCGCGTGCCAAGGAACTGTTCGCGCGCCTGTGGGAATACTGGCTGTAGAAGCCGCCAGCGTTTGACCGGGTTCAGCCGCCGTCGGCAGGCGGCTTCGACGATCCCGCTTCGAACAGAGGGCCGGCGCTGTCCTGGGCGATGATGTTGAGGTCGCGCTGCGGGAACGGGATGGTGATGCCGCCGGCTTCGAGCGCTTCCTTGCAGCGCTTGATCAGGTCGAGCTTGGTATCCCACCAGTCGGCGCGCGCCGTCCACACGCGGAACAGGATATTGACCGAGCTGTCGCCAAGCGATTCGACCTTGATCAGCGGCGCCGGATCGTCGAGGATGCGTGGTTCGTCGGCGGCGATGCCGCGCAGAATCGCCAGCGCCGAATTGATATCGTCGCCGTAGGCAATGCCGTAGGTCTCGTCGATGCGGCGGCGATCGTGGTCGGTCACCGACAGGTTGATGATGGTCTGGCCCCAGATCTTCGAATTCGGCAAGATACGCCGTCGGGCCGTCGGGCAGGTGGCCCTTGCAGAAGAAGAAGCCGAGGTTGTCGATGATGTAGACATCGCCACCGAGCTTGACCGCGTCACCGATCTTGAACGGGCGGAAGGTCAGGATCATCACGCCCGACGCCACGTTGCTCAGCGTTCCCTGCAGCGCCAGGCCGATCGCCAGGCCAGCTGCACCGAGCATCGCGATCAGGCTGGTCGTCTCGACGCCGAAGCGGTTGAGCACCGCAATCAGGGTGAAGACGATGATGCCGATGCGTACGATCTTGCCGGGGATCGAGTGGAACACCGGATCGATCTTCGTACGAGCGCGCCATCATCCGGTCGGTTTGCCGCGACAACCAGCCCGCCAGTACAAAACCGACGATCAGCGTGACGATCGCGCCAAGGACGCTCAGCCCGTAGCTGGCCAGCACGCCGAGAATCAGCGTATAGAAGTTTTCCAACTTGTCGTTCATCGCTCCAAGGATAGCGGCTCGCGGGCGCTGCCGGCAACAACCGGGCAGGCTGCGACCGGCGAGTGCGCCACGCGTGTCGGGTATGTCAAGCGCAGGCCGCTGCCATTCAGGCGAACATGTCGGCCCAGATATTGCGCGCCCACGCCTGGGCATTGAGCGCTTCGGGCTCGTTCAGATCGGCCGACACCCCGCCACTGCCTTCGACCGCGACGAAGGTTTTCTTCGCGGAGTCGTAGCGGTGCACCGACGCCACGTGAACGGCCTGCGAATCGGACACGAAGCTGTAGCAGGTGTTGGTGATCACCGGCGCCTGCACCAGCGGCCTTTGCATCAGCAATGCCAGCACCGCCTCGGCACACACATGGCCGTGTTGATTGGCCATGTGGCCCGACTTCGGCATGGCAGGTGCCGACAGTGTGGCGTCGCCGAGGATGTGGACGTTGCTCGCGGCTTTCGATTCGCAGCTCAGCCAATCGGTTTCGCACCAGCGATTGTTGGCGGTGATGAACGGTGCGGCGATCGCTGCCGCCTTCTGCGGCGGAATCACGTTCAGCACATCGGCGCGAACGTCGGAGAAAGTCAGCTTGGCGGTGCGTGCGTGCAAGTCGACATCGAGCAGTTCACTGTTCGGGCGATAGTCGATCATGCCGGGATAAAGCGTGGTCCACGCCTTGGTGAACAGGCCTTTCTTGGAAACGATGTCGGGATTGGCGTCGAGCACCAGAATCTTCGCTCGTGGCTTGGCACGTTTCAGATAGGCAGCGACCTGACAGACCCGCTCGTACGGGCCCGGCGGGCAGCGGTAGGGCGTCTTGGGAATGTGGATCGCGAACACGCCGCCGTCGGGCATGGCCAGCAATTGGGCGCGCAGTGCCAGCGTCTGCGCGCCGGCCTTCCACGCATGCGGAACCATCTCGCGCGATTGTTCGGTGGCAAGCCCGGGTATCGTCTCGTACATGAAATCGACGCCCGGCGAAATGATCAGCCGGTCGTAAGCCAAGCTATTGCCGCTGGCCAGCCTGACCTGGCGCCGGTCGGCATCGATGCGCAATGGCGTCATCGCGAATCACCCGCACCGCGTGGCGGCGTTGCAACTCGTCATAACCCCTGCTGATGTCGGCCATCTGCCGGCTGCCACCGAGCACCAGGTTGCTGAGCGGGCACGAGACAAAGCCGGCATCGCGCTCGACCAGGTCAACGGCCACCTTGTCGTCGCCCCACATCCGCAGATATCGCGCCGCAGTGGCGCCGCCAAAACCGGCGCCGATGACAACCACCCGGGCTTTCGCCTGCCCGCCGATGGCGGCACATCCGGCTACCGATGCCAGTGCCGTACCGGCTCCGAGAAACTTGAGAAACGCTCTGCGCTGCGATTTCATGGCGGCTCCTCAAGGCGTCTGGGCAGAAAAATATTTCGCCAGTGCGGCGATTTCGGCGTCGCCGTAGCCTTTGGCGATCTGGTGCATCACGGTCGCCGGGCGCTGCCCCGATTTGAATGCCTGCATCTGCACGATGAAATCGCCGGCCTTGATGCCCGCCAGCGCGATGCCGCCAGCTTGCGCACGGCCTGCAGTGCCGTGACAGGCAACGCAGCCGGCGGCCAGCAGCCGGGAACTGGCATCCGAGGATTCTGGCGCCGTCGCCTGCGCGGTGGCGGTGTTGGCTGCGCAGAGCAGCGCTGCCGCAAGTACGGGTGTTGCAAGCTGCTTCATGGCGACCCTTCGGACGAGGCGGATCGCCGATGCTCACCGAAAACCTGGCCGTCGGCATCGGTTGTTCTACTAGGCCGGATCTGCGCAGCCTGGACGGCAACGACAAAGCGACAAACCAACGACAAACGGGCCGGATTGCGACATCCGACCCGTCAGCGCCGCGCCCGATTCAGGCGCTACTAATCGTGTTGTCCTATCCGCGGCCGCGGCCGAAGATGAAACTCGCCAAGGCCAGTACCAGAAACACGACGAACAAGATCTTGGCAATGCCGGCCGCGCCGGCTGCGATGCCGCCGAAGCCGAACACAGCGGCAATCAGCGCAATGACGAGAAAGACGATGGCGTAGTGCAACATGCTGGTTCCTTTGTCTGGTCGGTGCCGAGACACCGGGGTGTGGGGCTCCGGCGTCGCTTGAGAGATGCGGCACCGTCTGCGTAGGCGAATGTTCGCCGCTGGTGGGTCGTTCTGAGGGCAGGCGTCAAAGAGCAATTCGTGTGGGGAGTCACGGGCTGTGCGGGTCGGATTTGTCCGACACCTTGTGGCGACCGGTAGCCCCGGTCTCGGCGATCGAACAGCCAGCGGACCGAACCGATACCATCACCGTTTCGAACCAACCGGGGAATCCATGCAACTCCGCCAACTCGGCAACAGCCAGCTGAACGTATCCCGGCTATGCCTGGGGACGATGATGTTCGGCGACCAGACCGATCTCGATGCAGCGCGCAGCATCGTGGACGACGCCCATGACCATGGCGTGAACTTCATCGATACCGCCGACGTCTACACCACCGGTGCCTCGGAAATGATGGTTGGCCAGTTGCTTGCGGCCTCGCGCCATGACTGGATTCTGGCGACCAAGGTCGGCAACAAGATGTCCGATCGGCCGAACGAATCGCACTATTCGCGAAGCTGGGTCATGCGGGCCTGCGATGCCAGCTTGCAGCGCCTGGCCACCGATCACATCGACATCTATTACATGCACCGCGACTTCAACGGCATGAACCTGGAGGAGCCGCTGCGTGCCATCGATGTCTTGTTGCGTGCCGGCAAGATCCGTTACTGGGGGCTGTCCAACTTCCGCGGTTGGCGAATTGCCGAGGCCGTGCACCTGGCGCGCCAGCTCAACATGCCCGGGCCGGTGGTCTGTCAGCCGTATTACAACCTGCTGAACCGTCAGCCCGAGGTCGAAGTGCTGGCCGCCTGCGCCCATTTCGGCATCGGTGTGGTGCCGTACAGCCCGATTGCCCGAGGCGTACTTGCCGGCAAATATGAGCCGGGTGCCCAGCCGCAAGCCGATAGCCGGGCCGGCCGCGGCGACAAGCGAATGATGCAGACCGAGTTTCGCGATCAATCGTTGCAGATCGCGCAGACGCTGAAAACGCATTGCGAACGCAGCGGCCGCAGTCTGGCGCATTTCGCCACCGCCTGGGTGCTTGCCAACAAGGCGGTCAGCGCCGTCATTGCCGGTCCGCGCACGCTGGCGCAGTGGCAGGACTACCGCGGTGCGCTGGAATGCACGATCAACGCGGAAGACGAGGCGCTGGTCGATTCGCTGGTGGCACCGGGCCATCCGTCGACGCCGGGGTACAGCGATCCGGCCTATCCGCTGCAAACCGGTCGTCAAGCAAGCTGGTCAGGCGCGATGTCTTGAGGCGGGACGCGCGGTTGAGATGAAGCCGGCGCAGGGCGCAGCGACGGTCGGCTTCATCCCGCCATCGAATACGGTCCACCACGTTCCAAGGCACGCTGGTAGGCAGGCCGCTGCTGGAAGCGGTGCACCCAGGCGTCGAGATCGGCATACGATTTGCGCAGGCCGCGAGCGGCTTCGCCGACAAAACTCATCTGCACGTCGGCGCCGCTGAACTCGTCGCCGAGCAGCCAGGGTCGATCGCTCAACGAGCGGTCAACGAAGCCCAGGTGGTTGGCCAGTTCGCTGTCGATCCGCGGTTGCAGTGGTGCACCGGCTTCACCCAGACGCCCCACATAGAGATTCAGCATCAGCGGCAACATGGCCGACCCTTCAGCATAGTGCAGCCACTGCTGATAGCGGTCGAAGTCAGGCGAATCAGCCGCGGGTTGCAGCCGTCCGCCGCCATGGCGGCGGATCAGGTGGTCGACGATCGCCCCGGATTCGATCAACAGCAGACCGTCATCCTCGAGCACCGGTGATTTGCCCAGTGGATGAACTGCCTTCAACTCCGGCGGCGCCAGCCGCGTCCTGGCATCGCGCTGGTAATACCGGATCTCGTAATCGAGCCCCAGTTCCTCCAACAACCACAACACGCGCTGCGACCTTGATTCGTTCAGATGGTGGACCGTGATCATGTCAATCCCTCAGCTTGTTCGGTCTTCTTCCCGCATCAAGCAAACACCGCGGATCCGGCTCTGCCGGTCCGCAGGTTGTCAACCCCCCGTGGCGATGTTCTCCCCCGCCCAATCCTCACCCCCCGCGCCGATCAAGCAAACACCGCGGATCCGGCTCTGCCGGTCCGCCGGTGTTGCCCCCTTGAGGGGGTGCGGCGAAGCCGCTCCGGGGGTGGGCCCAATCAATCTGCAGCGAAGCAATAAAGCAGGCCGTCTCCGCCAGTCGTCTTCAACCCTGGAATGTTGCAACCACGGGTCTGGTGCGAAGAGTTCCAGGATTTGGCCGGAACGCCGTCGTCCAGGCCCATGCGGTCATGGTGACCGACCATCGCCGAGCCATTGCTGTCGTTCTGGGTCCAATTGCCGCAGGTGGTGTTGACGTCCCCGGCAATGAAGCTTCCGTCTGGTTGCGAGCCGGTCAACACATCGTGGCGGTTCGGCGTATCTCCGCGACCGTTGATCACCATGCCGGATTCGGTCAGCGCGGTGGACTTCGAGATTGCATTGCCGGCATGCAATTGCGCCACGTCGTTGGCGATGACAACCCCCTTGGCGTTGCGCCATGGGCCTTTCCCGATTCGATCACGGGCGTTGATTCCCGCCTGGCCGGCCACGGCTTGTTGGCTCAGGTACGCGCGCCAGGTGCGTCCACCGGCTCCGGCGGCTGTGGCCAGGGCCTGGCAGTGTCGGTCAGCACCCTGCAGGCCACCGAAATTGCCGCCGGTTCCCGGGTTGCTGCTGGTCACGAAAAATCCCATCGTCGGCTTCTGCGTCATGCCCATGTCGGCACAACCCGCCAACAGCGTCACCGCGGCGCCAGCCACCAGGGTCCAACCAATCGAAGGCTTCATTTTTGTATCTCCATGAATGATTGCAGTCTGTGCAGTCTGCCAGATGTCGGCGACGGTTCCATCTGGATGGTTCCGCGATCCCCGCGCCGTTGCGATCGACCAGTCCAATCAACGGCTTGGCTTGCGCGCCGGTTTGTGCGGCCTGGCCAGCGCGAGGGCCGCGCCACAACGTGCCTTCCACAGCTTGTAGGCGTTCGGCGTCAGTTCGCGCTTGAGCAGTTGCACGACCTGACCTTCGCTGAGGCCATGCGCCAGCAGCACCGCACGAAATGGTGGGCGGTCATCCCAGGCGATGGCGATCACGCTGGCGATCTCGGCCGCGTTCAATCGGGGGACAGGTTTGGCCATTGCTGATGTCGGTGCCGCAGATCTTCGGTCGTATCGCCACCGCCATCGGCCTTCCAGCCGGGCGGCATCAGCACATTGCCGATCAACTCGCGCGGGCTGCGGCTGCGCAGCAGATCCCGCAACAACCTTGTCCACTGGTCGAACTGGATGCGCAGCGGGTTGTAGCTGGTCAGCGGCTCGACCAGGCCGTAACGGCAGGGCAGATCGCCGCGCTCGGCGCGGTAGGTTCCGAACATGCGGTCGAAGACGATCAGCACGCCGCCATAGTTGGCGTCGAGGTATTCGACATTGGCCGCATGGTGGACGCGGTGTGACGACGGCGTATTCAGCACGTATTCGAGCCAGCCGAGTTTCGGAATCCAGGTCGTGTGGATCCAGAACTGATACAGCAGATTCAGGCTCAACATCGCGAACACGATGCGTGGCGGAAAACCGAGCCAGACCAGCGGTGCGAAGAACAAAGGCGTACCGGTCAGCCGGCCGAGCCAGCCGATGCGCAGCGCGGCACTCAGGTTCAACTGGTTCGACGAATGGTGCACCGCATGGTTGCACCAGAACCAGCGCACCCGGTGCGAAGCGCGGTGGTAGGCGTAGTAGCAAAGCTCCTGACCGAAGAACAGAGCGGTGATCGCCCAGGCGCTGTCGAGCGCGATATCGCCGATCCGGTGCTGCCAGGCCCAGCCCAGAAGAGGCGCGGCGACCGTCAGCGGCAGCACGATCTGGATCGAGATCCTGACGAAGATATCGGCTATCGATACGCCGGCTGCGCGCCAGTCGTAGGCCTCACGCCGCGCCAGCACCAGTGCCTCGATCAGTGCGCAGATCACGATGGCCGGCACGACGATGAACAGCAGCAGACGATCGATGGCCATGAGATCCCCGGACCTTGTGCCACCATGGGTGGCAAGCGAGCGGTTCAAGTGTAAAGCCGCCTGGCTGCCACTCGAACCGGATCACCGGCTGCGATCAAGACGCCACGTGGGTCAACAGATTGACCAGGCGGCCAAACGGATCACGCACGAAGAAGCGGCGCACGCCCCAGGGTTCGGCGACCGGGCCGTAATCGATCGTCAAGCCGGCTTGCTTGCACTTGCCCAAGACAAGGTCGAGGTCATCGACTTCGATCGACAGATCGGGCACCGGCGTTCCCGATCCGCCCTCGCTCATGAAACTGATCTGGACCGACATCCCGGCCTTCGATCCGTAGGTTCGAATCCAGCCCATGTCCATCACAAGATCCAGCCCGAGGATGTCGGCGTAGAACTGCTCGGCCAGGGCCGGATCACCGGTCTTGATATTGGCGACGATGCGGCGGACGGTCATGAATTGCGAGATGAGGTAGGCAACGAGCGGACAAACTCGGCTTTTGCATCGGTATAGGCCTCTCGGTCGCCACGATGCATCGCTGCGAAGGTCACTTTCAGCGCAGCATAGCGAGCGGCAAGCTCCGGATTTGAACGAAGTGCATCGCGAAAACGAAGCCGTTCGGTCCAGGCCGGGCCGCCGTGAACCACCACATGAAGGTGGTGGGTACGCCGACCATCGGCCCAGCGCATGAACCACTTGCGGTCGGTCAGTGACTGGTTGAATTCCAGCGACGTGGTGTAGCCGGATGCACAAAGAAGCGCTGTCAGCGATTCAGCCACTGCGATCGACCGCACCCCGGCAAGCATGTCGATGATCGGCTTGGCCGTCAGGCCCGGAACCGCCGTGCTGCCGATATGCTGGATATCCAGCAGCGTATCGTGCAGCAGCGATTGCAGGCGTTGCCGCTCGGCATCGTAGGCGGCAGGCCACGAGGGATCGTATGGATGAAGCTCGATCTCCTGGTGGATCGCTGCAAGAAGTGATTCCTGCTCGTTCATCTCACTGACCTGACCATTCGAGTGTCTTCGCAACGAGCCGGGTTGTACTGGGATGGACTGGGTGCATGGGCTGAAGCCTGCCGTTTCCAGCTCGGTTTCGCAATCGGTGCCGACCATGCGGGAAATTCACCATTGAATTCGACGCCGGTTGAAACCAGCTCATCCGGGCGCGTCATGCCGATCCAGCGCGGGCTCGAAAGCGCGGCACGCAATTTTTTCTCAGCGTGTGTCCAGGCGTCGACGAACATCGATGTCTCCATCCGTCGGGATTGCAGTCGGCGCAGCACGATCGATACGCAGTGTGGTGCCATGCCGAATGCCATTGTGGACTGGTCCGAGGATGCCACGCAAGCGCCCGGCGCCCCGGCCCGAAGCGCGCTGAAAAGCCCTTGAATCGGCGCCTTCCTCTAGTGATCATCGCGGGCCTCGTCGGCTGAAGATCGCAGCCGCAGCGCAGTTCGTCAGGTATGGATACCCCATGCCGGAAGGCCGTCCGCGCTCGATCGTCCCGATTCCATCACGATGCCTACCTACCGCCGTTCGAACCAAAACCATTGCCGCTTGCGCCGGCGCGGTGCGGCCACTCGCCATGGGTGAGCGTTGGCCGCAGGCCTGGGCCGATACGCTGAGCGGGGCGCTGTTGCCGTCCGGTATCACGCTTGCCCCGGTCAATCCGGCCCCTGTCCCGGCGGACGATGGCGCAGCGGCTGCATTGAGCCTGTATGCCCGGCTGCTGGCGGCGCGCACGCTCGAAGCGGCGGCGCATTCGATGGTGGCTTCCCTGGTCGGCGACCACGGTGTGCGGCGCGCCTCGCTGGCCCTGCACCAGGCTGGTCGCACGCGCCTGCTGGCCAGCAGCAACCTCGATCTGTCGAATCCGCAGGCCGAATTGCCGCAGCGGCTGGTCGGCGCCATCGATGAATGTATCGAGCAGGCGCGCAGCCTGTCGTTTCCACCGGTCATCGGCATCGATGGCACGGCCGATGATCTGATCCGCGTCGAACAGCAGGCCTTGCAGCGGCTGGTCGGCGGCGCGGTCGCAACCATCCCGCTCGGCAGTGATGGTGACGTGTTTGCCGCGCTGTGCATCGAGCGTGACGGCCAGACGGCGTTCCAAGCCGACGAGCTGGCGCGCATCGAAAACATGATGGTGCTTGCGGCACCGGCGCTGCGCTGGATGCAGCAGGGTACGCAACGCTGGCATCGACGGCTGCGCCGCGATCTGGCAAACGGCTTGCAGGCCTTGCGCCAGCCAAGCAAGCGCACCGCGCGCCGCCTGATCACCGGCGGCAGCCTGCTGCTGCTGTTTCTGGCCGTGGCGCCGCTGCAGTTTGAAGTGAGCGGGCGGGCCCGCGTCGAAGGCGCCGAGCAGCGGGTCTTGTCGGCGCCGACCGACGGCTTCGTCAAGACCGCCCATGTGCGCCCCGGCGACAGCGTCAAGGCCGGTGCGCCGCTGGTCGACCTGCTCGAAGAAGATCTGCGGCTGGAACGCGAGCGCTGGATCAGCCAGCTCGCCCAGCATGAAAACGCCTACGCGTCGACGATGGCCAAAGCCGATCGTGTCGGCGCATCGACCAGCATGTCGAAAATTGCCGAGGCGCAGGCGCAACTCGCCCTGATCGGCGAGCAACTGAGCCGCGGGCGGATCACTGCGCCATTCGACGCGATGGTGGTCGAAGGCGATCTCAGCCAGTCGATCGGTGCGCCGGTTCGCCAGGGCGACAAACTGATCACGTTGGCCACCACCGACAGCTACCGTGTGATCGCCGAAATCGACGAGGTCGACATCGGCCGCGTACGGGTCGGGCAGGGCGGTCAACTGGTGTTGTCGTCGCTGCCCTGGGACCATCACCAGATGGTGATCGAGCGCATCGCGCCGCTGGCCAAGGCGGTCGACGGGCGCAATATCTTCGAGGTCGAATCGCGGCTGCTCGATCCACCGGCTCAATTGCGACCGGGCCTGCTCGGCCGCGCCGAGGTTGTTGTCGGCCGCCGGCCGCCGCTGTGGGCCTGGCTGGGCCATGCGGTCGATCGCACCCGCCTGGCGTGGTGGAACTGGATCGGTTGAAAAACAATGTCGTCGGTCCACAGCGCGCGCTGGCATCGCATCGCGGCATTGAAACCGCGGCTGACGCCGCATTTGCGAATCCGCCGCCAGCAGATCCGTGGCGACGCCTGGATCATGCTCGACGACCAGATCAGCGGCCGCAGCGTGCGCCTGAATCACGCCGCCTGGGCAATGGTCGGCCGCTTCGACGGCCAGCGCAGCGTGCAAAGCCTGTGGGACGCTGCGCTGTTGCGCGACGACGATGTCGCCACGCAGGACGAAGTGCTCGACCTGCTGGCGCAACTGCGCGAGGCCGGCCTGCTGCAGTTCGACCGTGGCGCCGACTTCGACATGCTGCTGCCGCACCTCGACAAGATCGCGCGCCCGGGCGGTCGCAAATCGCTGATCGCCTGGCGGATCCCGCTCGCCAATCCGTCGCGCGTGCTGGAACGTCTCGACGGGTTGGGCCGCCTGCTGTTCACCCGCGCCACGCTGGTTGTCTGGCTGCTCGCGATGGTGATGCTGCTGGTGCTCGGCCTGCAACACGCGCCGACCCTGTGGGCGCACGCCGCGCACTGGATGGCGACGCCACGCTTTGCCCTGCTTGCGTTGCTGTTGTACGTGCCGATCAAGCTGCTGCATGAAATTTCGCATGGCCTGGCGGTGCGCCGCTGGGGCGGCCAGGTGCGCGAGGCCGGCGTCACGCTGATGATGCTGATGCCGGTGCCCTATGTCGATGCATCGGCGGCAACCGGTTTCGAGCGCCGCCGCCACCGCATCGTTGTCAGTGCCGCGGGCATCATGACTGAGCTGGCATTCGCGGCCATTGCGTTGCCGGCCTGGCTGCTGCTCGGCGATGGCTGGGCCCGCGACGCCGCGTTTGTGGTTGTGGTCGTTGCCGGCGCGTCGACGCTGCTGTTCAACGGCAACCCGCTGCAGCGGCTCGACGGCTACTACATCTTCACCGACGCCTTGCAACTGCCCAACCTGGGCCAGCGCAGCCGCAACTGGTGGCAGCAGCTGTTGCGCCGCCGGTTGCTGCGGCTGCCCGGCGCTGAAAGCATGCCGGTGGCGCGTGGTGAAACCGGCTGGCTCGCCGTCTATGCACCGCTGTCCTGGCTTTATGGCTTGACGATCGGCATCGTCGCGATGCTCTGGCTGGGCCATGTCTCGCTGGCGCTCGGTGTGATCTGCGGCGCCTTGCTGGCCTGGCAGATGCTGCTGCGGCCGATCACCAACCATCTGAAACAGTTGCGCAGCGCCGCGCTGGCTCAAACGATGACGGCGCGCCGCTGGCGCCGACTGTCGCTGGCCGGCAGCGCTGCGCTGGCTGGCTTGCTGCTGATCCCGACGCCACAGCGCACCTTGGTGCAGGGCATCGTCTGGCCGGCCGAGCAGGCGCAGTTGCGCGCCGCAGAACAAGGCGTGGTCGCCCGCATCGCCATCGGTGACGGGCAACTGGTCAGAGCCGGCGATCTGGTGCTGCAGTTGCGCAATTCCGATCTGCAAACCGAGCTCGTGCGGCAGACGGCACGTGTCGGTGCGCTGGAAGCCACGCTGTTCAAAGCGTTGCCGGTCGATGGCGACATGGCGGCCGACGGCCGCGCCGGGGATGCCCGCGCCGAATTGCTGGCCGCGCAATCCGCGCTCGAACGATTGATCGTCCGCGAGCAGGGCCTGGCCATTCGAGCCCATGCCGACGGCCGGCTGGTGCTGCCGCGCGCCAGCGATCTGCAGGGCCAATATATCGCCAAGGGCGGGCTGGTCGGCCAAGTGCTGACCGGCGCGCCGCCGATCGTTCGAGTGGCGTTGCCCGAGGCCGACGCCACCGACTTGCAGCAATGGCGCGGTGCGGTCAGTGTCCGGCTGGCGGCTTCCAGAACCACCGCTCATCCGGCCGCGCTGCTGCGCGACAGCGGCGGCGCAGTGATGCAACTGCCCAGCGCTGCGCTGAGCGAGCGGCACGGCGGCCAGGTGCTCACCGATCCGGCCGACAAGAGTGACCTGAAGCCGCTGCAACCGGTGGTGCTGCTCGATGTCCGGCTGGCAGCCAGCCCGGCCGACAGCGGCGAGCGGATCGGTGAACGCGCCACCGTGCGCTTCGATGCCGGCTTTTCGCCGCTGGCCTGGCAGATCGCACGCACCCTGCGCCGGCAGCTGTTGCACCGCTTCAACCCGCAATTCTGAGCGCCGCACCGATGTCCGCCATGCTTCGTCTGTCGCAGGTGCTGCCGGTGCCGGGTCCGGTCTGGGGGCCGTGTCCGTTGCGCCCGCCGGGTAATCTGGCGCCGCACTGGCGGGGTGTCGTGGCCTGTTCGGCGCGGCTGGCTTGCCGGCGCGTCGCCCGGTTGGCTGTTGCCCGGTCCGCCGCCTGGCAGGCCATCGATGCTGCGGGATTCGATGCCGGCTTGCGCAAGCTGCGTTCTGCCCTGCGCCGCGACGGGCTGGTGCCCAGGCTGGTCGCCGAGGCCCTGGCCGCCGGCATTGCCGCTGCAGCCGGCACGCTCGGCCAGACGCCGCGGCTGACCCAGCTGATGGCCGCCGCCGTCCTGATCGACAACCGGATGGCCGAAATGGCCACCGGCGAAGGCAAGACCTTGGCGATTGGCCTGGCTGCCGCGGTTGCCGGGCTGGCCGGCATCCCGGTTCATGTGGTGACGGCCAACAGCTACCTCGGCGCAGCGTGATGCGCAGCGGCTGGGCCCGCTTTACCAGTTGCTGGGGCTGACCGTTGCCGCCTTGTCGGGAGCCGACGATGACGATGCCAAACGCGAGATCTACCGCAGCGCCATCGTCTATGCCACGGCGAAGGATCTGGCCTTCGATTTTCTGCGTGATCGACAGAGCACCGCGGCAGCCCATCCGTTCGAGCGGGTCGCCGCCGAGCTCGGCGGTCACCGGCCAGCCGTGCCGCTGATGCGCGGCCTGTGCATGGCCTTGCTCGACGAAGCCGACAGCATCCTGCTCGACGAAGCCGATGTGCCGCTGATCCTGTCGCGCAGCGTGCCACATGGCGCGCGCCGCGCCTTCATGTGGCAGGCGCTGGCACTGGCGCGCAAACTGCAGCTCGGCCGGGATTTTGTGGTTGCCGCCGCTGATCGAAGTGTGGTGCTGACGCCTGCCGGCGAGGTCGCGCTGGCCGGTCTGGCCGGCGGCCTCGGTGGCCCGTGGGCGCGTCCGCGTTACCGCCGCGAAGCGATCACCGTTGCACTCGCCGGTCTTCACGCCTACCACCGCAACCTGCACTATGTGGTTCGCGACGATGTGATCGAACTGCTCGATGAGGTGACCGGGCGGGTGGCGGTCGGCCGTGTCTGGTCGCGCGGCCTGCATACCGTGGTGGCGTTGAAGGAAGGTCTGAAACCACCGGCCGAGACCGAAACCATTGCACAGACAACCTTTCAGCGCTTCTTCCAGCGTTATTGGCGGCTGTGCGGAATCAGCGGCACGCTGCTCGAGGCGCGTGCCGAGTTGAAGGCCGTCTACGGCGCCCGGGTGCTCGCGATCCCGTTGCATCGTCGCTGCGTGCGAAAACAACTGGCGCCGCGCCGCTTTGTCGATTCGGCGTCGATGTTTTCCGCGGTCGCACAACGGGTCGCCGAGCTGCGCCAGGCAGGCCGGCCGGTACTGGTCGGCACCGACAGCGTGGCCGATTCGCAGCAGCTGGCCGACCAGCTCGATCGCCTGTCGATTCCGCATCGGGTGCTCAATGCGCTGAACGATGCCGAAGAGGCCGCGATCGTCAGCGAAGCCGGCCGCAGCGGGCAGGTCACCGTGGCAACGCGAATGGCCGGCCGCGGCACCGATATCGAAATCGACGACGCGGCAAGAACCGCTGGCGGCCTGCATGTGCTGAGTTGCCAGCACAACCCGTCGCGCCGTCTCGACCGGCAGCTTGCCGGCCGTGCCGCCAGGCAGGGTGATCCGGGCAGCGCGGAAGCCTGGTTTGTCGGCAGCCCCGACCAGCCAGACGGCGCTGCCGAGCCCGCTCGATGCCAGCCACCAGCTGCGCCGCACGATCACGCCGGGCTGGCTGCTTCGGCTGCCGGTCCGCTGGGCGCAATCGCGCGAGGAACAGCGGCGCAGCCTGTTGCGGCGCAATCTGCTCGAGCAGGATCTGCATTGGGAAAAGCGGCTCGCCTTTGCCGGCTCGGCAAGCTGACGGTTACCGGTTTGCCGACCGATACCGGTCAACCGCCGCGGTGCCTGAGTTGTGCAAGGAGCGGCTCCAGCCGCGCTTCAGCAACCTGTGCAAGCCTGAAGCGCCGCTGAAGCCGCTACGGCCCTTGCCGATCTCCGGTCGTCCGTTTTTCGCGCTCACCAAGCTGCAGAAGCACGGCTTTTCCGCGGCTTTTCGGCGCCTGCCAAGGTTCCCTTCGCAGCTAATCTTCTGCAATGGAATCCAACCCACACCTCCACGGCCGTCGCAACCTTCTCGCTTGCGCAGGCCGATCGACGCCTCGCCCGGCCCGAACGGGCGGTCCGCTGCTGCTCGGCCTCGCGGCCGCGCTGGTGCTGCTGCCGTCGCATGCCGCACCGCCTGCACCCAAACCGCTTGGTTGCCTGATCGAGCCCGACCGCATCGCCGATGTCGGCTCCCAGGTTGTCGGCCTGGTCGAGGCGGTCGAGGTCGAACGCGGCCAGATGGTCAACAAAGGTCAGCTGCTGCTGCAGATGCGTGCCGAGGTCGAGCGAGCCAATGCCAGCGTTGCGGCAACACGTTCGAAGATCGACGCCGACGTATTGGCCGCACAGGCCAGCATGCAGTTGGCGCAGCAGAAGATGACCCGCGCCGAGGCGCTGGTGAAACAGAATTTCGTCTCCAGCCAGGCGGTCGAGCAGGCGGTTGGCGAACTCGAACTGGCGCGCCAGAAACTGAGTCAGGTGCGCGGCCAGAAGCAGATCTGGATCGAGGAGCGCCGGGTGGCCGATGCGCAGCTCGGCCTGCGTTCGGTGCGCAGCCCGTTTGCCGGTGTCGTCGTCGACCGATTTGTCAACCTCGGCGAACGGGTCGAGGAAAAGCCGCTGCTGCGCATTGCGGTGATCGATCCGCTGCGCGTCGAGCTGATGGTGCCGACGTCACAATTCGGCAGCCTGTCGCCCGGCGACAAGGTGACAATTCGGCCTGAAGTGCCGGGCGTCGAGTCGGTCGTTGCGACGGTCAAGTTTGTCGACCGGGTACTCGACGCGGCCAGCAACAGCTTCCGCGTGCGGCTGACGCTGCCCAATCCGGGCAACAAATTGCCGGCGGGCTTGCGTTGCAAGGCCGATCTGCCGCCGGTGCAGGCGGCCACCGAGATCCCGGCGACTGCGGGCAAATCCAATCCAGCAGTTTCGGCGGTGGCGGAAGTGGAGCGCAAACGCAGCAGCACGGCCCGGCCGCTCTGAGCGAGCGTCGGTTCCGACCCACTGCAGAGCCGAGCGTCGCATGACCAGCAACAGCCTGCGCCTGCTGCGCCCGATCATCGAGGCGATGGAGGAAAGGGTGCTGCATTCGGCGGACCTGTCGCCGATCCAACTGGCGCCACAGGCCATCGCCGTCGACGGCGCACTGCAGCAGACCCTCTCGACCGAGACGAGCGACCCGTTTTCGTACGCCCGCGAAATCGTCTTCATCGACAGCGGCGTTGCCGATGCGGCGACGCTGGTTGCCGACCTGCAAGCCCAGCGCAGCGCCGGCCGGCAGATCGAGATCATCCAGATTGCCGCTGATCAGGACGGCGTGACCCTCATCAGCGAAGCCCTGGCGGCGCGCAGTGATATGTCCGCCGTGCATCTGATCGCGCATGGTGGCGATGGCGTGATCCAGCTCGGTGTCGTGTTGCTCGATGCACAGACGCTGATGCGCCGGGCCGCTGAGCTGGCGGACTGGAGCGTCGCCTTGCGGCCGGGTGCCGATCTGTTGCTGTACGGATGCGATGTGGCGCAGAGCGAATCCGGTCATCAATTCGTCCGCGATCTGGCCACATTGACGGGTGCCGATGTGGCTGCCAGCAGCGACATCACCGGCGCGGTGTCGCTCGGCGGCAACTGGGCGCTCGAAGTGGCCACCGGACCCATCGAGAGCGGGTCGGCGATCGGCCTGACGGCGCAGCAGCAATGGCTGGGCACGCTGGCGGCGGCATTGGGCAACCAGAGCTCGGGCGACTCGACGACGGCGGTCGGCAGCTTCAACTTCGCGCACGCCGTCAACAGCGGCAGCGACCGCCTGTTGCTGGTCGAGCTGGTGATCGCCAACGGTGTCAACGCCTCGGCCGTCAGCTTCAACGGCAATGCGTTGAGCCTGCTGAGCAGCCAGAATTCGCCGGGCAACGAATTGCGGCTGGAAATCTGGTCGCTGGTCGCACCGCCGGTGATCAGTGGCAGCGTCAACGTGACGCTGGATTCGGCATCGACGCTGATTGCCGGCGCCACCTCGTATAGCGGGATCAACCAGGCAACGCCGTTCGGCGCCATCGTCAAGAACGTCGGCAGCGATTCGGCGCCGACTGCGGTGGTTGCGTCGACCAGCGGCGATCTGGTGGTCGATCTGCTCGGTGCGAAACGCGTCTCGGCCAATGTCATCGGCGCCAACCAGACGCAGAGTTTCGTGCGCAACCAGGGCACCGGTGTCACCTCGCTGTTCGGCCTGTCGAGCCGCGAGGCCGGTGCCGCAGCGGTGACGATGAGCCATTCGTTCACCAGCGTCAATCCGAACTGGGCGACGCTTGCGGTCGAGCTGAACCAGACCGGCGCGGCCGTCAATTCAGCGCCGATCAACAACCTGCCCCCATCGGCGGTGGTGACGCAGGGTTCGAGCCTGGACTTCTCATCGGCCGGCGGCAACCCGATCAGCGTCAGCGATGGCCAGGCCGGCAGCACGCCGATCCGCGTCGACCTGACCGTCGACCACGGCACGCTGGGTCTGCGGCAGACCATCGGTCCCGAGTTCGCCGTCAACACCACGACCGCCAACGACCAGATGGCGCCGGCGATTGCCGTTGCAGCCGACGGCCACTATGTCGTCGTCTGGCAGAGCGACAGGCAGGACGGCAGCAAGAACGGCGTCTATGCGCGCGTCTTCAACGCCGACGGCAGCGCGCGAACCGGCGAGATCCTGATCAACAACAACAAGACCGACGAGCAGATGCTGCCGTCGGTGGCGATCGACGCCAGCGGCCGTTTCGTCGTTGCCTGGCAGAGCTACGACACCAACGCGCTGAGCTACGACATCTACGCACGCAGCTACAACGCCGACGGCAGCACGCTGTCGGCCGAGAAGCGCATCACCACCGATGCCGGCGACCAGGTACTGGCTTCGGTGGCGCTGGATGCCGCGGGCAATGTCGTCATCGCCTACCAGTCGAAGGGCCAGGACAACGCCGACGGCAAGGAAGGCATCTACCTGCGCCGCGCCAATATCGCGCTGTCGACCATCGTCGCCGAGGTGCGGGTCAATACGACGACGCTGAATGCGCAGACCGTGCCCCGCGTAGCTGCCGGCGACAGCGGCTTTGTCGTCGTCTGGCAAAGCAGCGGCCAGGATGGCGGCGGGACCGGCATCTACGCGCAGCGCTACAACACGGCAGGCACCAAGCTGGGTGGCGAATTCCTGGTCAACGTCACCACCGCCGGCGATCAGAGCACGCCGGCCGTCGCCATGGCGGCCGACGGCCGTTTCGCGGTGACCTGGGCGAGCAAGGGCCAGGACAACGCCGACGGCAAGCTCGGCGTCTACGCACGCCGTTTCGCTGCCGACGGCACGGCATCGGGCAGCGAGTTCCGCGTCAACACCTTCACCCTCGGCGACCAGAACGAGCCGACGATCGCGATCGCCGCCGACGGCCGCCTGGTCGTCGCCTGGACCAGCAAGGCGCAGGACAACGCCGACGCCAAGGAAGGCGTCTACGCGCAGAGTTATGCGGCCGACGGAACGGCGCTCGGCGCTGAGTTCCGCGTCAACTCGACAACCATCGATGTCCAATCGGCGGCGACCGTCGGCATGGCGGCCGACGGTCGCATCGTCGCGGCCTGGCAAAGCAACCTGCAGGACGGCAACAAATACGGCGTCGTCGGCCAGCGCTTCATCCGCCCCGGCGCGGTCACGCTGCTGGTCGGCAACGGCGTTGCCGATACCGCGGTCAGCCTGCTCGGTTCGCAGGCCGATCTCAACCTGGTGCTCGACAACCTGCGCTATACCCCGATACCGGGCTACTGGGGCCCGGCGACGCTGAACATCACCAGCAACGACCTCGGCGCCGGTGCCGGCCCGGCGCTGAGTACGGCCAGCGCGCTGCCGATCGACGTGCAGAAGATCAACGTCGGTCCGGTCAACAACGTGCCGGGCGCGCAGGCGATCGACGAAGATGCATCGCTGGTCTTCTCCGCTGCCAACGGCAACGCCATCAGCGTTGCCGATGTCGACGCCGACCCGCTGCCGGTGCAGGTGACGCTGGCCGTCACCCAGGGCACGCTCAAGCTGGCGACCTTGAACGGCCTGACCGTCGTCGGTGGTGCCGACGGCAGCGCGTCGGTTGCCGTGCAAGGCCGTCTGGCCGACCTCAATGCCGCGCTGGAAGGGCTGCGCTTCGATCCGACCGCCAATTTCAACGGCAGCGCGACCTTGACGTTGACGACCAACGACCTCGGGCACAGCACCGTCGGCGGACCGTATTCGACCGTGTCGAACGTCGCCATCTCGATCGCGTCGATCAACGATGCGCCGATCGTCAACGGGCCGGCGACGCTGGCGACGGTCGAGAACACCGTATTGACGTTGAGCACAGTCAACGGCAATGCGCTGAGCATCACCGATGTCGACGCCGGCACCAGCACGATCGAGGTCACGCTGACGTCGGTCAACGGCACGCTCAAGCTGGGTGGCATCAAAAACCTGAGCTTTGTGGTGGGGGCCGGCAAGGGGGGCGAAACGCAGATCACCTTCCGCGGCACGCTGGCCAACATCAACATTGCGCTGAATGGCCTGCAATTCACGCCAGTGGCCGATTACGCCGGCGAAGCCTTTGTGCAGGTGGCGGTCAACGACCTCGGCAACAGCGGCAGCGGCGGCGCCGGTGTCGATCGGCGGCTGTTCACGGTCGACGTCACGCCCGACGCCAACAACCGGGCGCCGGCGCTGACGGTTCCACCGACCCAGGTCACGCTCGAGGAAACCCCGCTGGTGCTGTCGACAGCCTTCGGCAACGCGATCTCGCTGGTCGACGACGCCGGCCAGGCGCCGATCCGGGTCACCCTGACCGCAAGCGGCGGCACGCTGACGCTGGGCACCAGCACCGGGCCCGAATTCCAGGTCAACAGCCTGGCCAGCGGCGATCAGCAGGCGGCGCGGGTTGCGATGGCGCCCGACGGCCGGCAGGTTGCCGTCTGGCAGAGCAAGGACCAGGACGGCAGCGGCTGGGGCATCTTTTTGCAGCGCTACAGCGACGACGGCTTTGCGGACGGACTCGAACAGCGCGTCAACAGCACGACCGCGGGCGACCAGACCCAGCCGAGCGTCGCGGTTGCCGCCGACGGCAGCTTCGTCGTGGTCTGGACCAGCAATGGCCAGGATGGCGGCGGGGGTGGCGGCAACCTGGGCATCTACGCCCAGCGCTACACGGCCGACGCCCAGCGCATCGGCGGCGAATTCCGCGTCCACAGCAACCTGCCCGACGAACAATCGGCACCGAACGTGGCGATGGACGACGCCGGGCGGATCGTCGTCGTCTGGCAGAGCAAGGATCAGGACGGATCGGGCTATGGCATCTATGGCCAGCGCTTCGGCATCGGCGGGGCCGCGCTCGGCGGCGAGTTCCGCATCAATGCGACGGTTGCCGGTGACCAGAAGGCGCCGGCAGTCGCCATGGGCGTGGGTGGCGCCTTCGTCGTCACCTGGCAGGGCCCGCCCGCGCGGCGGCGGCGGCGGGGGCGATGACCAGGATGTCTACGCGCGGCGCTTCGACGCCAGTGGCGCTGCAGTCGGTGGCGATTTTGCGGTCGCGACGGTCAGCTACAAGATCCAGTCGGCACCGGCCATCGCCAGCGACAACGCCGGCAATTTCGTGATCGTCTGGCAGAGCCAGGATCTCGACTACAACGACGGCAAATACGGCATCTACGCGCAGCGTTTCAATGCCTCCGGGGTTGCCGATGTGCAGGGCCAGATCCGTGTCAACACGACGACGCCCGACGAGCAGCGCGCGCCGACGGTTGCAATGGCCGGCAACGGCGATTTCGTCGTCGCCTGGCAGGCGCTGAGGCAGGACAACGCCGATCGCAAGGAAGGTGTCTACGGCCAGCGGTACACCGCGGCAGGCACGGCCGTCGGTGGTGAATTCCTGATCAACACGACCACGGTGAAGGCGCAGACGGCACCCTCGGTGGCGATGGCCGACGACGGCCGCATCATCGCCACCTGGACCAGCGAGGAGCAGGACGGGTCGGGCCTCGGCATCTTCGCGCAGCGCTTCATCGACGTGCGCAGCCTGGTCTTCGCCGTCGGCGACGGCACCGACGACCCGATCATCACCGTCACCGGCACCCAGGGCCAGATCAACGATGTGCTCGACGGCCTGATCTTCACGCCGGCGCCGAATTTCGACGGCGCAGCGCAGATCGACATCCTGGTCGACGACCTCGGCAACAGCGGCGCCGGCGGCGCCAAGACCTCGACCGGCAGGGTCAGGATCGATGTCACGGCCGTCAACGACCGACCGACGATCAGCGTGCCGCCGAAGCAGACCGTCGTCGAGAACACGCCGATCGTCTTCTCGGCCGCAGCGGGCCGCGCCCTGCTTGTCGGCGATCCCGACGCGGCGAACAAGAAGCTGTTGTTCACGCTGAAGGCGTCAGTCGGCACGATGACGATGTCGACGACCAACGGCCTGCAGTTCGTCACCGGCACCGGCAACGGCGATGCGCTGGTGAGTTTCAGGGCCACGGTCGACAAAGCCAATCTGGCGTTCGACGGCCTGCAACTGATGCTGCCGGCCAATTTCACCGGAGCGGCTTCGATCACCGTCGCGGTCGACGACGAAGGCAACGTCGGCCTGGGCGGCGCCTTGTCGACCAACGCGGCGCTGTTGATCGACGTCGTTCCGGACGGCAGCAACGCGGCACCGGTCGTGCAGGCGCCGGCGCCGCAACGCACGCCGGTCAATACCCCGCTGGTGCTGGCCGCAGTGGCGGGCAATGGCTTGACGATCGTCGACGACGCGGCCAACAACCCGGTCCGCGTCACCGTCACGGTCAGCAACGGCACGGCCACGCTCAGCCAGACGATCGGCGCCGAGTTCAACGTCAACTCGGTGGTCACTGTCGGCGATCAGCGCGAGGCCCGGGTCGCAGCGCTGCCCGGCGGCGGGGCCGTCGTCATCTGGACCAGCAACGGCGGCGGTGGCGGCAGCGGGCCTGGCGACGATCTCGTCGGTCAGCGCTTCGATGCATCGGGCAATCGGCTCGGTCCGGAATTCTTCGTCAACAGCACCGTCGCGCTGGCTCAGAACGCGCCGGATGTCGCCGCCAACAGCAGCGGCGCCTTCGCGGTTGCCTGGGTCAGCAAGGACCAGGACGGCAGCGGTACCGGCATCTACCTGCAGCGCTACGACGCCGCCGGCAATCGGCTCGGTGGCGAGACGCTGGTCAACACGTCCATCAACGGCGACCAGACCGCGCCGTCGATCGCACTCGCCGACGACGGATCGCTGGTGGTCGCCTGGCAATCGGCCGACGGCAACGGGCAAGGTGTCTTCGTCCAGCGATTCGACGCCAACGGCCAGTTGATCGGCGGCGAGACCCAGGTCAACCAGACGATTTCCGGCGACCAGGAATTTGCTGCGGTAGCGACCGACGCCGGCGGCAACTTCGTCGTCGTCTGGCAGGGTCAGGATGCCGACAGGGAAGGCATCCTGGCACGCCGCTTCGACGCGGCGGGCAACGCGCTCGGCGGCGAATTCGTCGTCAACTCGAGCACTTCGAATGCCCAGGAAACGCCGACCATCGCGATGAACGCCAGCGGCGCCTGGGTCGTCGGCTGGCTCGACGGCAATGCGTCGGGTTCGATCGCTGCGCGTCGCTTCGACGCCTCGGGCAATCCGCTGGGCGCGCAGTTCCAGGTCAACACGGGCAGCGGGCTTCAGCCGTCTGCGCCGGCGGCGGCCATCAATCCGTCCGGCCAGTTCGTCGTCAGCTGGCAAGCCAAGGACGCCGATCGCGACGGCATCTATGCCCAGGCCCATGCCGCCAACGGCACCCGGATCGGCGTCGAGCAATTGGTCAACACGCGAACCGCCGATGACCAGTTCGCACCGTCGGTGGCGATGGCCGGCGACGGCACCTACCGCGTGGTGTGGACCGGCGACAAGCAGGACGGTGCGGACGCCGGCATCGCCAGCCAGCGCATGCTGCTCGGCAATGAACTGAGCTTCAGCGTCGGTGACGGCATGGCCGACGCGACCTTCACCTTCAGCGGCACCTTGCAACGGATCAATGCCGCGCTCGACGCGATGGTCTTCACGCCGACGGCGGGCTTCAACGGCATCGCGACACTGCAGGTTGCGGTCGACGATCTGGGCAGCACCGGCAGTGGCGGCGCCAAGGCTGGCAGCGGCGGCGTCACCATCATGGTCGGCAACGGCATCCTGATCGATCTCGATGCCAACAACAGCTCGGGCGCGCTGGGAAGTGATTTCCGTGCCAACTTCCGCAGCGGGCTGGGCGCGGTGCTGGTTGCCGACATCGACGCATCGATCAGCGACAACAACAAGACCAACCTGCTGTCGATGACGGTGCGCATCACCAACCTGCTCGACGGTGCCAACGAGGTCTTGTCGGCAACCACCGGCGGCACCAACGTCGTGGCCAGCTACAACGCCGGCACCGGTACGCTGACGCTCAGCGGCAGCGACCTGGTGGCCAAATACCAGCAGGTGCTGCGCACGCTGCGCTACAACAATCTGGCGGCGTCGCCGAACACCGCGCTGCGCACCATCAGCGTCGTCGCCAACGACGGTCTCAACCCGTCGAATACCGCGTATGCACAGGTCTCGTTCGACGGCGTCAGCGCGCCGCCGCTGGCGGCCAACGACAGTTTCGCGGCGATCCAGGGGCAGACGCTGGTCAGCGCAGCCGGCGCCTTGCTGGCCAATGATTCCGACCCCGGCGCCAATCCGCTGACCGCGGTCAAGGTCAGCGATCCGGTCAACGGCATCCTCGTGCTGCGCGCCGACGGCTCGTTCGATTACACGCCGACACCAGGCTTTGCCGGCATCGACAGCTTCACCTACCGCGCCAGCAACGGCGTCAGCGTATCCAATACCGCCAGCGTGGCGATCAACGTGGCGCGGGTCAACTCGGCGCCGACGGGCAGCGCCATCACGCTGACCATCGCCGAAGACCAGCCCCGGGTGATCGCCGCCAGCGACTTCGGCTACAGCGATGCTGCCGATTCGCCGGCAGACGGTTTTGCCGGCGTCACGATCAGCAGCCTGCCTGCGGCAGGCAGCCTGACGCTGGCGGGTGTGGCCGTCACTTCGGGCAATTTCATCGGCATCAACGACATCAACGCGGGCCGTCTGGTCTTCGCGCCGGCGGCCAACCAGTGGGCAACGGCCTACGCGCAGATCGGCTTCCGCGTCCACGACGACGGCGGCACCGCCAATGGCGGCATCGATACCGATCCGACCGTGCGGCAGATGCGCTTCGACGTGACGAGCAGCAACGATGCACCGGCTGGCGCCGACAAGACCGTGGTCGTCGCCGAGGACGGCAGCCTGGTCTTCGGCAACGCCGATTTCGGCTTCAGCGACAGCGCCGACAGCCCGGCCAACTCGCTGCTCGCGGTGCGCATCGTCAGCCTGCCCACCGACGGGGTGCTGAAGAACAATGGAACTGCGGTGGTGGCGTCGCAGTTCATCAGCGCGGCCGATATCGCGGCCGGGCGGCTGGTTTATACGCCAGCGCCCGACGGTTTTGGCACTGCCTATGCCAGCTTCACATTCCAGGTGCGCGACGATGGCGGCACGGCAGGCGGTGGCATCGACATCGACCCGACGCCCAATACCATCACCATCGATGTCACGGGTGTCAACGATGCGCCGGTCGTGGTCACCAGCGGCGGCTCGCGCTCGTACACCGAAAACCAGGCGGCGATCGCGATCGACAACGCGTTGACCTTGTCCGATATCGATTCGGCCACGCTGGCCAGCGCGACGGTTCGAATTTCGGCCAACTATTCCGGCAACCAGGACGTGCTGGCCTTCAGCAACCAGCTCGGCATCACCGGCAGCTGGAATTCGGCCACCGGCGTGCTCAGCTTGGCCGGCACGGCCAGCGTCGCCGACTACCAGACGGCGTTGCGCAGCGTCGCCTACTTCAATTCCAGCGACGACCCGAGCACCAGCAACCGGATCATCGCCTTCACCGTCAACGACGGCGCTGCCAACAGCGCGACGGCGAACAAGACGGTGACGGTTGCTGCGGTGGTCGACCATCTGGTGACCGTCGATACCACCAACGATACGGTCGACGGCGTGACGACCAGCATCGACGCGCTGCTCGCCAATCGCGGCAGCGACGGCAAGATCTCGCTGCGCGAGGCGATTGCTGCTGCCAACAATACGGTCGGCCTGGACACCATCAATTTCAATTTTTCCGACAGCGACACGCGGCACTACTACTACCGCAACGACGGCAGCTCGGGCTCGCTGTCGACGCTTGCGACGACGACGCTGGCCGATGCGGCGATCACCGATTTCGACGTCGACTATCCGTATGCGGCGCACAGCTGGTTCCGCATCGACCTGAATGCGGCGTTGCCGCAGCTGGATATCACCAGCCCGCTGATCATCGACGGCTATTCGCAGGCCGGCGCGTCGGTCAATACGCTGGCCGTCGGCGACAACGCCAACATCCGCATCGAGTTGACCAATACCGGGGCCGACAACAACCGCGGACTGACGCTGCTCGACGGCTCCGACGGCAGCACGATCAGGGGCCTGGCGATCAACCGCTTCACCTGGTCGGGAATCCTGATCGATGCCGGTGCCGACGGCAACACCATCGTCGGCAATTTCCTGGGTACCGACATCACCGGCACGATCGCGCTCGGCAATGGCGACGACGGCCTGCAGGTGCGGAGCAGCAACAACCTCATCGGCGGCGCTGATCCGGCAGCGCGCAACCTGATCAGCGGCAATTCGAGCCGCGGCATCAATTTCTTCACCGCGTCGGGTACTGCCGACAACAACACGGTGCAGAACAACTATATCGGCGTCGATGCCACCGGCAGCCAGGCGGTCGGCAACGCGATGGCCGGCATCCAGGGCTACAACCTGGCCAATTCGTCGATTGCCGGCAACCTGATTTCCGGCAACAGCGGCCACGGCATCTGGTTGCGTACATCGACGACCACCGGCAATACGATCCAGTCCAACCTGATCGGAGCCAACGCCGCTGGCAGCGGCGCGATCGCCAACGGCAGCGATGGCATCCTGCTCGAAGGCAATGCCAATTCAAACCTGATCGGCGGCATCAACGTCGGTGCCGGCAATACCATCGCCTACAACGCCGGCCGCGGCGTCAACGTGGTGGCGGCAACCAACGTGGCGATCGTCGGCAACTCGATCTTCGGCAATGCGGGCGGCTTGGGCATCGACCTGCTGGGCAACAACGTGACCGCCAACGACGCGGGCGACGGCGACAGCGGGCCCAACAATCTGCAGAATTTTCCGGTCCTCAGCTCGGCGCTGGTCAGCACCGGCAGCACGTTTGTTGCCGGCTCGCTGAACAGCACGGCGGCGACCGCCTTCAGGATCGAATTCTTCTCGTCGCCGACCGGCGATGCCAGCGGTTTCGGCGAAGGAAAGGTCTACCTGGGCTTTGTCAACGTCACGACCAACACGCTGGGCAATGCGAGTTTCAACGCCGTTCTGGGTGGTGTTTCGGTCACCGCCGGCCATCTGGTCAGCGCCACCGCGACGGTCGATCTCGGCGGCGGCAGCCTTGGCAGCAGCTCGGAGTTTGCCGCCAACGTGACGGCCAGTATTGCCAATTCGGCACCTGCGCTCGACGCCAGCCGGACTCCACTGCTGCAGACCATGGACGAGGATGCCGGTGCACCGGTCGGCGCGGTCGGCACGCTGGTGTCGAGCCTGGTCGATTTCGCGGCGCCGATCGGCCAGGTCGACAACGTCACCGATTCCGATGCCGCAGCGCAACTCGGCATCGCGGTGGTCGCTGCCGACATCACCAAAGGCAGCTGGTGGTACTCGCTCAACGATGGCGCCAGCTGGAATTCGCTGGGCAGCGTCAGCATGGCCAACGCACGCCTGCTGTCGACCGATGCGGGCGTGCGTGTGGCCTTCCAGCCGAACGCCAACTACAGCGGCACGCTGGCCGCCGCGATCACCTTTCACGCCTGGGACCGCAGCAGTGGCGCCAGCGGCGGCGTCGCCAACCTGACGCAGGCGCAGTCGACGCTCGACCAGTTCGGCGTGGTCGCCTATTCGAACAACTACGGCAGCGCCAACTGGAACGGCAGCTGGATCGAGACCGACACAGCCGGCGGCGCCGCGGCCAGCGGCAATATCCAGGTCAGCGGTGGCCAGCTGGTCATCACCGGCAACGCCGCCGATTCGGTCTACCGGTCGATCGATCTGAGTGGTGCACTGACGGCGACGCTGAGCCTGGATTTCCAGACCTTGACGGCGACTGGCATTCCCCAAGTGGATCTGGAAGTCTCGGGCAATGGCGGCGCCAGCTACACCATGCTGCAGTCGTTCTGGAAAACTTCACCCGGCGGCAGCGGCAGCCTGAACTTCGACATCAGCGCCTACATCGGCAGCGACACCCGGATCCGCTTCAAGAACATCGTCTCGGTGCAACCGGTGTCGATGCGCTTCGACAATGTGCAGGTCAGCTACACCACCGCGCTGACTGGCGGGGTCACCGCGTTCAGCGCGACCTCCGACACGGCTGCCCTGGTCGTCAACCCAGTCAACGATGCGCCGGCCGGCGCCAACCAGACAGTCAGCACGCCAGAAGATACGGCCCATACCTTCGTCGCTTCGAACTTCGGTTTTTCGGACACGATCGACAGCCCGGCCAATGCGCTGCTGGCGGTGAAGATCTCGTCGCTGCCGGCTGCCGGCAGCCTGACCCTGGCCGGCGCCGCGGTCAGCGCGGGCCAGTTCGTTTCGGCGACCGACATCGCGGCCGGCAAGCTGAAGTTCACGCCGGCTGCCGATGCCAACGGCGCGGCCTATGCATCGTTCACCTTCCAGGTGCAGGACGACGGCGGTACCGCACGCGGCGGCATCGACCTCGATGCCACGCCGAATACGATCACCATCGATGTCTCGGCGGTCAACGACCCGCCGGTCATCACCAGCAACGGCGGGGGCTCGACTGCTGCCGTGTCGGTGGCAGAAAACACCAGCCTGGTGACGACGGTCAGCGCCACCGACATCGACAGCGTCGGTCTGGTCTACAGCATTGCCGGTGGCGCCGATGCGGCGCGTTTCACGATCAATCCGACCACCGGCGTTCTGAACTTCGCCACGCCGCCGAATTTCGAGGCGCCGTCGGATGTCGGCGCCGACAATGTCTACAACCTGACCGTCGCCGCCAGCGACGGCAGCGGTGGCCTCGATACGCAGGCGCTGGCCGTGACGGTGACCGACGTGCTCGGCGCGCCGGGCGCGGCAACCGCATCGTTGTGGTTCACCACCGGCGGCAACCAGTCGACCGCTGCGGGCGGCCTGACCTGGACCACCGGCCAGGTGCTGCAATACGGCAATGCCGGTGACCGCTTCGATCTCGACGGCAATCTGACCAGCGGAACGGTCGATCTGCTGGCCGGTTTTGCGACGACGGTCCCGGTGCGCGCGATGCATTACGTGCAGACCGCGATCACCATCGGCTCCGGCGCCGGAATCAAGTTCAACCTGAACCCCGGCGACCTGCTGCTGGTGCTCGATCCGGGCGCCGGCACGGTGTCGCTGAACGGTGGCGCGCTTGCTCGTCGACCGCAAGGACATCGTCGTCTTCCGGCCGACCAGCGCAGGCAACTATTCGAGCGGCACGTATTCGATGCTGCTCGACGACGGCGTCAAGGATGGTGCAGCCACCTACAACGTGCACGCCCTGTCGCTGGTCGAGACCGCGACGACGATCGGCGGCGTCGTGCTGCCGGTCGGCACATTCGTCGTTGCGCATTCGGATCCGACCATGCACAACAACGTCTACTCCTTCACCGCGACCAGCACCGGCTTGGCAGCGCTGACGCAGACGAGCAACGCGGCGATGCTGATCAACGGCGCCAATTTCGGCCTCGCGCCGGGTGGCGACAAGATCATGGGCCTGCACCTGCTGAGCGGGCCGACCGCGTTCAACGACGGCGTGCTCGGCGAGGGCACGCTGCTGGTGGCGATCGACGGCGCCGGCAGCCATTCGATCGGCGGCGTCAGCGAGGATGCGCTGGACATCGTCGCGCTGACTTTCTCGAAGACCGAACTGAACGGCGGCACGACGGTTGCCAGCAGCAAGCTGCTGTTCGACGGCTCGGACCTCGGCATGACGATTGCCGCGGGCAAGAATATCAATGGCTTCACGGTGATCAGCGGCGCCGTGACCAACAGCGCGCCGACGGTTGCCAACGCCATCGGCAACCAGGCGGCAACCGAAGATTCGCCGTTCAGCTTCAGCTTCGCGGCCAATACCTTCGGCGATGCCGATGCCGGCGATACGCTGACCTACAGCGCGACCCTGATCAACGGCGCTGCCTTGCCGGGCTGGCTGAGTTTCACGCCGGGCACGCGCACCTTCAGCGGCACGCCGATGAATGGCGATGTCGGCAGCATCGTGCTGCGCGTCAAGGCGACCGACAACGGCGGTGCGTCTGCTGCCGCCGACTTCACGCTGAGCATCGGCAACGTCAACGATGCACCGGTGCTGGCGGGCGCGACCGATCTGGCCGTCATCGACGAGGACCCGGTGGCCAACACCGGCACGCCGGTAGCGAGCTTGATCGCCGGCAAGATCAGCGATGTCGACGCCGCAGCGCAGACCGGCATCGCAGTGGTTGCAGCCGACAACACCAATGGCCAATGGCAGTTCAGCTTGGATGGCGGTGCCTCGTGGACCGTTTTCGGTGCCGTCAGCGAATCGGCTGCACGCCTGCTCGGAAGCGGTGCATCGACCGCGCTGCGTTTCGTCCCGAATGCGAACTGGAATGGCAGCGCCAACCTGACGTTGCGCGCCTGGGACCAGACCAGCGGCAGCGCCGGCGGTGTCGTCAACATCATCGCCAGCGGCGGCATCACGGCATTCAGCAGCGCGACGGCGATCAGCCGGGTCGTCGTCAATGCGGTCAACGACGCGCCGATTGCCAGCGGAGCGGCTGCGCTGGCTGCCGTCAACGAGGATGCGACGTCGCCGGCGGGTGCGACGGTGGCCAGCCTGTTCGCCGCCAATTTCAGCGATGCCGCCGACGCGGCCAACCCGTTGCACAACCAGTTGGCCGGTGTGGCGGTGCGCGCCCAGCTGGTCGATGCGGCGCAGGGGCGCTGGCAATATTCGACCAACGGCGGCAGCAGCTGGTCGAATTTCGGCGTCCTGTCCGATTCTGCCGCGCTGACGCTGGGCGCGGGCGACCGGCTTCGTTTCCTGCCGACGGCCAATTACCACGGCACACCGAATGCCCTGTCGGTCCGGCTGATCGACAACTCGGGCGCGGTGACGGGTGGCGCAACAGTCGATGTGTCGAGCAACGGCGGGTCGACGCCGTTCAGCGCGGCGGTGGTGGTGACCTCGACGACCGTGAATTCGGTCAACGATGCACCGCGTGGCAGTGATGCGGCGTTCTCGTTCTTCCGCAATGGCAGCCGGGTGCTCAGCCGAGCTGATTTCGATTTTGCCGATGGCGCCGGCGAAGCCGATCATTTTTTGTCGGTGCTGCTGCAATTGCCCAGCGCCGGCAGCTTGCGCCTCGGCGGCAGCGTGCTGTCCGGCCCGACCGAGGTTACCGTGGCGCAGCTCGACGCCGGCGATCTGCTGTATGCGCCGACGCCCGGTGCCAGTGGAATTGCCTACTCGACGCTGAAATTCCAGGTTCGCGATGATGGCGGCACAGCCAACGGCGGCGTCGACCTCGACCCCACGCAGCGAACCTTGAGCTTCGACGTGATCAACCGGGCGCCGACGATCACCAGCAATGGCGGTGGCGCCAGTGTCGGCATCGCCATCGCAGAGAACGCCAGCGTCGTGACCAGCGTCGTCGCCAGCGATGCCGACGCCGATGCCATCAGCTACGTCATCAGTGGTGGTGCCGATGCGGCTCGCTTCACCATCGACTCGGCCAGTGGCGTGCTGCGCTTCGTGATGCCGCCTGATTTCGAACAGCCCGGCGACGTCGGTGCCGACAACATCTACAACCTCACGGTGCAGGTCAGCGATGGCCTGCTGACGCACAGCCAGGCGATTGCGGTGACGGTCGGCAACGTCAACGAGGCGCTGCAGACGACCAATTCGCAGCTCGTCAATACCGCCACCGGCAGCATCCAGGAAACCTCGATGAACGGTCGCGGCAGCACCCAGGCGATCGCCATGGCGCCGGCTGGCGACCATGTCGTCGTCTGGTCGAGCCAGAACCAGGACGGCAGCGGCTGGGGTGTCTACGGTCAGCGCTACGACAATGGCGGCGCGGCAGTCGGCAGTGAATTCCGCGTCAACCAGTTCAGCACCGGCGATCAGAAATGGGCGACGGTGGCGATGGCCGCCGACGGACGCTTCGTTGTCTCGTGGACCAGTGCGGACCAGGACGGGACCGCGCAGAGCGTCTACGCGCGCCTCTACGGCGCCAGCGGCAGTGCAATCGGCAGCGAGTTCCGTGTCAATACCACCAATACCGGCAGCCAGTTCCAGAGCGGCGTCGGCATGGACGCCAACGGCAACTTTGTCGTCGTCTGGCAGGGCAACGGGCCTGGCGATACCGACGGCATCTTCGCCCGCCGCTTCGCTGCCGACGGCAGCGCGCGCGATGCAACCGATTTCCGCGTCAATACCGACCTGGCGCGTGCGCACTACGACGCCAGCGTCTCGATGAATGCCAGCGGCGCATTTGTCGTCACCTGGGACAACAATGCCGGCGTGCAGGTCCGCCGCTACGGCAGCAACGGGGTTGCGCTCGGCGGCCAGATCAATGTCGACAACGGCAGTGGTTCCGGCAACGGCTCGGTGGCGCTTGCCAACGATGGCAGCTTCGTCACCGCCTGGCGCGAGGTCGGGCTGCTCGATACCGACGTCTACCTGCGGCGCTACGACGCAGCCGGATCGGCGATCGGCTCGAAATCGCTCATCAACTCGTTCACCCTGCTGGCCGACCAGACCAGCCCGTCGATCGCCATCGACAGCGTCGGCAATTTCATCATCGCCTGGGAAGGCAGCGGCTCGGGCGACAGCAGCGGGGTCTTCGCGCAGAAATTCAATGCGTCGGGAAGCCCGGTCGGCAGCGAGTTCCGCCTGAATTCGGCCACCTCGGGCAGCCAGGACATGGTGTCGCTCGCAATGCTCGACCTTGGCAACTATGCCGTCGTCTGGTCCGGCCAAGGCCCAGGCGACACGGCCGGCGTGTTCACCCGGCGATTCGGCACGCTGACCCACGCGCCGGTCATCACCAGCAACGGCGGCGGCTCCACGGCCGGTGTCAATGTTGCCGAGAACACGACCCTGGTCACGACGGTGACCGCCACCGATGCCGATCTGCCGGCCCAGACGCTGGTCTATTCGATCGCAGGCGGCAGCGACGCCGGCCGCTTCACGATCAATGCCTCGACCGGCGTGCTGCGTTTCGTCGGCGCGCCCGATTTCGAGACGCCGCTGGATGGCGGTGCGGACAACGTCTACGACCTGACCGTGCAGGTCAGTGATGGCAACCTGATTGCCGAGCAGGCCATCGCGGTGACGGTGACCCCGGTGAATGACAACGCGCCGCTCATTACCAGCCATGCTGGTGCGGCCAACGTCAATCTGAGCGTCAGCGAAAACACCACCGCGGTGACGACCATCACCGCCACCGATGCCGACCGGCCTGCCCAGACGCTGACCTATTCGATCACCGGCGGCGCCGACCTGGGCCGGTTCTCGATCAATGCCAGCACCGGTGTGCTGCGTTTCACGACCGCGCCGAATTTCGAGGTGCCCGGCGATGTCGGAGCCGACAACGGCTACGTGGTCGAGGTGACCGCGAGCGACGGCTTGTTGACCGGCAGCCAGACCTTCTACGTGAGCGTCAGCAATGCCAACGACTCGCCGACCGGGTTGCCGGTGATCAGCGGCTCGGCAATCGAAGACCAGACGCTGTCGGTTTCAGTGGCCGGCATCGCCGACCAGGATGGCCTGGGCAGCCTCAGCTACCAGTGGCTGCGCAACGGTGCGGCGATCAGTGGCGCAACCGGTGCCACGCTGCTGCTCGGCGACGCCGATGTCGGCCAGACGCATCAGCGTACGGGTCAGCTACCGACGGTGGCGGCAACGACCGAGAGTCCTGACCAGCGCGGCGACCGCGGCCGTGGCCAACGTCAACGATGTGCCGACCGGCCTGCCGACGATCATCGGCAGCGCGATCGAGAACCAGACGCTGAGTGCGGATCGCTCAGCGGCATCGCCGACGACGACGGCCTCGGCGCTTTCAGCTACCAGTGGCTGCGCAACGGCATCGCGATCAGCGGCGCGACCGCTTCGACGCTGCTGCTCGGCGATGCCGATGTCGGCCAGGCGATCAGCGTGCGCGTCGGCTATGTCGACGGCCATGGCACGCGCGAAGCGCTGACCAGTGCGGCGACCGCGGCGGTGATCAACGTCAACGACCTGCCGACCGGCCTCCGACGATCAGCGGCAGCGCGGCCGAGGACCAGACGCTGACCGCGGTCACCGGCGGCATCGCCGATGCCGACGGCCTCGGCAGCTTCAGCTACCAGTGGCTGCGCAACGGCGTCGCGATCGCCGGCGCGACCGGCATCGACGCTGCTGCTCGGCGACGCCGACGTCGGCCAGACGATCAGCGTGCGGGTCGCTTACGTCGACGGCCACGGCACCGCCGAAACGCTGACCAGCGCGCCGACCGCGCCGGTCGCCAATGTCAACGATGTGCCGACCGGCCTGCCGATGATCGGCGGCAGCGCGACCGAAGACCAGACGCTGAGCGTCGACGCCAGCGGCATCGCCGACAACGACGGCCTCGGCACCTTCAGCTACCAGTGGCTGCGCAACGGCATCGCGATCAGCGGCGCAACCGGCATCGACGCTGCTGCTCGGCGATGCCGATGTCGGCAAGGCGATCAGCGTGCGGGTCGGCTATCTCGACGGCCATGGCACGGCCGAAATCCTGACCAGCGCGGCCGACCGCGCCGGTGGTCAATGTCAACGACGTCGCCGACCGGCCTGCCGCACGATCAGCGGCAGCCGCGATCGAGGACCAGACGCTCAGCGCCGTCACCAGCGGCATCGCCGACGCCGACGGCCTCGGCAGCTTCAGCTACCAGTGGCTGCGCGACGGCAGTCGCGATCAGCGGCGCCACCGCGTCGACGCTGCTGCTCGGCGATGCCGATGTCGGCAAGGCGATCAGCGTTCGCGTCGCCTATATCGACGGCCATGGCACGGCCGAAAGCCTGACCAGCGCGGCGACCGCGCCGGTGCTCAACATCAACGATGCGCCGCGCGGCAGCAATGCGACGCTGGCGGTCGACCGCAATGGCAGCCGCGCGCTGGCGCGCGGCGATTTCGGCTTCGCCGATAGCGGCCGGCGAGACCGACGGCTTCGCGTCGGTGCTGCTGCAGCTGCCGAGCGCCGGCACGCTGCGCGCTGGCCGGCAGCGCTGCTCAGCGCTGCCGACCGAAGTCAGGTCGCGCAGCTCGATGCCGGGCGCTGGTCTATGCGCCGGTCGCCGGCGGCAGCGGCAGCGCCTATGCGACGCATCGGCTTCCAGGTCCGCGACGACGGCGGCACCGCCAACGGCGGCGTCGATCTCGACCCGGTCGAGCGCACGCTGACCATCGATATCGTCGAACCGCGCGCCGGTGATCATCAGCCACGGCGGGTGCGGCCGAATGTCGCGCTCGGCGTGGTCGAAAACAGCAGCCTCGTGACCACGCGTCGCGCGCGACCGACGCGGACGGCGACGCGCCGGTCTTCAGCATCGCCGGCGGCGCCGACGCGGCGCGCTTCAAGGTCGATGCGGCCAGCGGCGTGCTGAGCTTCGTCGTGCCGCCGAACTTCGAGGCGCCGCTCGATGTCGGCGCCGACAATGTCTACCACGTGATCGTGCGCGCCAGCGACGGCGTGCAGACGGCCGAGCCAGGCGCTTGCGGTCACGCGTCGGCGACATGGTCGAGGCGATCCAGAACACCGTCGAACTGCCGCGTCAACCCGGTCGACCGCCGACCTGCAGGAAACCTCGATGATCAACCGCGGCAGCACCCAGGCGGTGGCGATGGCGCCGAACGGCGACCATGTGGTGGTCTGGTCGAGCCAGAACCAGGACGGCAGCGGCTGGGGCGTCTACGGCCAGCGCTTCGACAAGGCCGGAACCGCGCTCGGCGCCGAATTCCTGGTCAACCAGACCACCGCCGAGTGACCAGCTCTGGGCCACGGTCGCGATCGACGTCAGCGGCCGTTTCGTCGTCGCCTGGACCAGCGCCAACCAGGACGGCACGACCAGAGCGTCTATGCGCGCCGCTTCGCGGCCGACGGCAGTGCGCGACGGCGCCGAGTTCCGCGTCAACACGACCGGCAGCGGCAACCAGTTCAACAGCACGCGTCGCGATCGACGCCAACGGCAACTTCATCGTCGTCTGGGAAGGCAACGGCCCCGGCGACGGCGACGGCATCTTCGCGCGGCGCTTCAGCGCCGACGGCAGCGCGATCGACGCGGTCGAGTTCCGCGTCAATACCGAACCTCGCGCGCCCATCACGATGCCAGCGTGTCGATGAATGCTCAGCGGCGCCTTCGCGGTGATCGTGGGACAACGGCGACGGCGTGCAGATGCGCCGCTACGACAGCGCCGGCAGCGGCGCTCGGCGGCCAGGTCAGCGTGACCAGCGAATCGTCGGCCGGCAACGGCTCGGTCGCGCTGGCCGACGACGGCAGCGCTGTCGGTCGTCTGGCGCGAGACGCAGGTCGGCCGCGCCGTCGTGATGCAGCGCTTCAACGCAGCCGGCATCGACCGATCGGCGGCAGTACCGTCGTCAATTCGACCTTCTCGTCGGACCAGACCGATCCGTCGATCGCGATCGACGGCCAGGGCAATTTCATCGTCGCCTGGGAAGGCAACGGCATCGGCGACAGCAGCGGCGTCTTCGCGCAGAAGTTCGACGCCGCGGGTGCCGCGTCGGCAGCGAGTTCCGCCTCAATACGACGACCGCCGGCGCGCAGGCCAAGGTGTCGCTGGCGATGCTCGATCTCGGACAATCTCGTCGCGGTCTGGTCGGGCCAGGGCGCCGGCGACAGCCAACGGTGTCTTCATGCGCCAGTACGGCGTGCTCAACGCGGCGCCGGTGCTGCTCGGCAGCCAATGCGCTTGCCGACGATTGCCGAAGATCCGGTCGTCAATCCGGGAAGCCTGGTGTCGGCCTTGATCGCCGGACAACTGAGCGATGCCGACAACGCGGCGACGCTCGGCATCGCCGTGATCGGTGTCGACAACAGCCACGGCAGCTGGCAATATTCACGACCAACGGCGGTGCGTCTTGGGCGGCATTCGGCACGGTCGATGCGTCGATCGGCGCGGCTGCTGGCCGCCGATGCGTGCGAGCCGGATCCGGTTTGTTCCCGATGCCGACTGGAATGGCAGCGTGGCCGGCGGCCTGTTGTTCCGCGGCTGGGATCTGAGCAGCGGCAGCGCGGGCGCAACCGCCGACGCAAGCCAGTCACGGCGGCACCACCGCCTTCAGCAGCGACACCGCCGCGGCGAGCATCACCGTCACCCCGGTCAACGATTCGCCGGTCGGCGTGCCGCTTGATCGTCGGCAGCGCGGTCGAGGACCAGACGCTGCTCGCCGACCTCAGCGGCATTGCCGATGCCGACGGCCTGGGCAGCTTCAACCTGCAATGGTTGCGCAATGGCGTGGCGATCAGCGGCGCAACGGGCAGCAGCCTGATGCTCGGCGACGCCGATGTGGGGCGAACGATCAGCCTGCGAGTCAGCTATGTCGACGCGCAGGGCACCGCCGAACAGCTGACCAGTGCATCGACCGCGTCGGTTGCCAATGTCAACGACGCGCCGACCGGCCGGCCCGTGATCGTCGGCCTGCCGATCGAAGACCAGACGCTTGTCGGCTGACCTGACCGGCATCGCCGATGCGGATGGCCTGGGCAGTTTGCAGCTGCAATGGTTGCGCAACGGTGTGGCGATCGCGGGTGCAACCGGCAACGCGCTGCTGCTCGGCGAAGTCGACAACGGCCAGCTGATCAGTCTGCGTGTCAGCTATGTCGATGGCCATGGCCAGACTGAAGTGATCGACAGCGCGCCCACGCCGCCGATCGTTGCGATCAACGACGCCCCGGTCTTCAACATCCCGCTCGGCGACCGGCGGGCCATCGTCGGCGCGAATTTCGATCTGCTGATCCCCGCACAGACCGTTGTCGACCCCGACCTCGGCGACACGCTCCGCTGGACGGTCAGCCAGGGCGATGGCAGCGCGCTGCCGGCCTGGTTGAACTTCGATGCCTCGACCGTGCGGTTTTCCGGCATTCCGGCACGCGGCGACCTGGGCGTGCTGACGATCCGTCTGACCGCCACCGACAGCGCCGGGATGTCGGTCTTCGACGAGTTCGTACTGGATGTCGTGCTGACCAACGAAGCGCCGGTGGCTGCCGCGCTTGCCGACCAGACGGCAAGCCAGGACAGCCCGTTCAGTTTCGCCATTCCGGCCGGCACATTCAGCGATGCCGACATCGGCGATGTGCTCGACGTGCAAGCCCGGCTGGTCAATGGCGGTGCGTTGCCGGCGTGGCTGGTGTTCGATCCCGCCGCACAGCGATTCAGCGGCACCCCGGCCAACGCCGATGTCGCCGACTTGCGGATCCGCCTCACCGCAACCGATCTGGCGGGCGTGGCGGTGTGGAGCGATTTCCGGCTGCACGTCGCCAACGTGAACGACGCGCCGATCGGCCGGCCGATCGCCGACCAGCGCATCGACCAGGATCGGCTGTTCGGTCTGGACGCGGGCGCGTTTTTCGTCGACATCGACCTGGGCGACCCATTGAGTTTCAACGCGAAACTGAGCACCGGCTCAGCGCTGCCGACCTGGCTGAGAATTGACACATCGACCGGTTTTCTCGGCGGCACTCCGGGCAACAGCGACGTCGGACGCATCGACATCCGGGTCACTGCCACCGACAGCCGGGAGCGTCGGCCAGCCTCGATTTCGCTTTGAGCGTGGCCAACGTCAATGACGCACCCCGCCTGGCCGGGCTGCTCGACAACCGCCGCGCGACCGAGGGCGTTGTGTTCAGCGCGACCATCCCGACGGCTCGTTTCATCGACATCGATGCGGGTGATCAATTGGTGTTCAGCGCCGAGCTGGCCTCTGGCGCGGCCCTGCCCGACTGGCTGGTGTTCGACGCCGGCCAGCTGAGCTTGCGCGGCACACCGGGCAATGCCGATATCGGCCAGTTGCTGATCAGAATCACCGCCACCGACATGGCCGGCGCCTCGGTATCCGGCACATTCAGGCTGACGGTCGACAACCGCAACGACGCACCGACTGTCAACCTGCCGCTGCCTGACCAGCAGGTGGCGCAGGATCAGCCGTTCGACTGGATGCTGCCGGCTGGTCTTTTCACCGATATCGATGTCGACGACGTGCTGAGCTTGCGCGCAACGCTCGCCTCCGGTGCCGACTTGCCCGCATGGCTGAACTTCGACGCGGCCACGCTGCGCTTCAGCGGCACGCCGGGCAATGGTGACGTCGGTGAGCTGCAGATCCGGGTCACAGCCAGCGACATCGAAGGTGCCAGCGTATCCGGTGATTTCGAGCTGCGGGTCAGCAACGTGAACGATGCGCCGCAGCTGCTGGGCGCGAATGACCTGGCGGCCATTCTCGAAAGCCAGTTCGGCAATCCCGGCACGCGGGTGGCCGACCTGATCAAAGGCCTGGTCAGCGACATCGACGCCAGCGCGGTGGCCGGTATCGCGGTGGTCGGCGTCGACGCCAGCCACGGCAGCTGGCAATACAGCACCGACGGACGCAACTGGATCGATTTCGGACTGGTCGGCGAACAGTCGGCCCGCTTGCTCGCGGCCGATGCGACCACGGCGGTGCGGTTTGTTCCGATTGATCGCTGGCGCGGCCAGGTGGCCGCTGGCCTGACGCTGCGCGCCTGGGATCAGAGCAGCGGTGTGGCGGGCGAACTCGCCAGCATCGGCAGCTCCGGCGGTACCTCGCCATTCAGCAGCGAGACCGCAGTGGTCGGCATCACCGTCACGGCGGTCAACCATGCGCCCGAGCGGGTGCTGCCGCTGATCGATCGTTCAGTCGTCGACGCTGAGATCGTCGAGTGGCGGCTGCCGGCTGCCAGCTTTGCCGACAGCGATGCCGACGATGTGCTGACCTATCGAGCCAACCTGGACAGTGGCGCACCGCTGCCCGCCTGGCTGAACTTCGATCCGGCGACGCTGACATTCAAGGGCAGCCCGAAAACTGCCGATATCGGGACCATGACCATTCGTGTGACTGTCACCGATGCCGCGGGCGCCGCCGCGCAAAGCGTATTCGTGGTCAATGTGGCCCAGGCGCCGTCGATTGCGATCCCGCCCGAGTTCGCGCTCGCCGAGGTGGCGTTGCCGATTCGTGCCGAGGCCGTGGCCGAGCCGGCTGCAAAACCGACCGGCTTCCTGGTTGCGCCGGCCGAGCGGGTTCAGACTGCCAGTGCGGGCTCGGCCGATGGCGTGCTGGCATCGCAGGTTGTGCTGGATTCATCGATCAAGTTGTCGGTGCTCGATCGGATCGAATACCAGAAGCCGGTCAGCCGCGACGACGCCGTGTTGGCCAGCTTGCCGACAGCGCAGTTCGGTGCGCTGGTCGTCAGCGCAACCCCGCAATGGCTGAACAACGACGATCTGCTGCGCAAGTTCGATGACCTGCAACATCAGATGAAGGACCTTGGTCAGCAACAACAACAGATCATCGCCTCCAGCCTGGCGATCAGCAGTGGCCTGTCGATCGGTTATGTGGTCTGGCTGGTTCGTGGCGGTGTCCTCCTCAGCTCGATGCTGTCGGCGCTGCCGGCCTGGCAGATGATCGACCCGATGCCGGTGCTGGCTGCCGCCGGTGCGGTCAAGGGCAAACGGAGCGCGTTCTGGAGCGGCAACGATGGCGAAGCCGACGACAGTGATCTCGAGCAGCTGTTCGACAAGGATTCGCCGGTCGTGCCGCCTGTGATCGCCGCCAAGATGTCCACCCTGCAGACAGCCAGACCGAGCGGGCTGGCGCCATGAAAATTCTGCCCTCGATACGGCGCCTGTCGAGCCGCGTCCATCTTGCCCTGGGGCTGGCGGCACTGACCGTCGGTGTGCTGCTGGGCGCCACGTATCTCGGCCTGATTCCTGATGGCGAGGCGATGGCCCGCCATCAGCGAGCCGCGCTGGCCGAATCGACAGCGCTGCTGGCGTCGGTGTTGCTCGATGAGGAGCATCCCGAGGCCTTGTCGCAAACGCTGGATCTGGTTCGCCAGCGAACGCCCGCATTGCTGTCGGTGGGTGTCAGAAAGAATGGGGGCGCGTTGCTGGTCGACCTCAACCATCATCACGCCAACTGGACGCCGGGTGAACGCACCCAGTCGACCGATGCCGAAATCGTGGTTCCGCTGTGGCAGGAGGGCATGCCCTGGGGCCATGTCGAAATGCGCTTCCAGCCCTTGCGCTCGCTGGGCTGGACCGGGTATCTGCAGGACCCGAGCCTGAAGCTCTCGGCCTTTGTATTCGGCTTGTGCAGCCTGCTGTTCATCGCCTATCTGCGGCGCATGTTGCGCGAACTGGATCCATCGAAAGCGGTGCCGCAACGGGTCAGGGCTGCCTACGACACCCTGACCGAAGGACTGGTGGTGCTCGACCGGGCGGGCGCCATCGTGCTGGCCAACAAGTCGACCGCCCAGTTGCTGGGTGTCGATGAAAGCCGGCTGATCGGCCGCACGCCCATCGGACTTCGCCTGGAGCCGCCTCGACGGAACCGCCCTGCCGGTGGACGAGCAGCCGTGGCAGGCCGCGATGCGATCCGGCGACACCCAACGCGATGTCCATCTGACGCTGGAGAACGATCTCGGCACACGCTTTTCGCTGCGTGCCAATTGTTCGCCGATTCGCGACGGCCGCCAGCAGGTGCAGGCGCTGGTCATCAGTTTCCAGGATGTGACCGAACTCGAGCAGCGTGGTGCGGCCTTGCAGGCGGCCAAGGAGCAGGCCGATGCGGCCAATCAGGCGAAGAGCCAGTTTCTGGCCAACATGAGCCACGAGATTCGCACGCCGATGAATGCCATCCTGGGCTTCACCGAAGTGCTGCGCCGCAGAGGCTTGCGCGATGGTGAAGATGCAGCCCGGCACCTGGATGTCATCCATTCGAGTGGCCGTCATCTGCTGAACCTGATCAACGACATCCTGGACCTGTCGAAGGTCGAGGCTGGCCGCCTGGAGGCCGAATCGGTTGCCACCGCGCCGCACCAGGTCGCCGCCGATGTGGTGCGGACCCTGCAAGAGCGGGCCGAGCAGAAGGGGCTTGCGCTGGAGATCGAATTTTGCGCACGCCTTGCCGTCGACCATCGATTGCGATCCGGCGCGCCTGCGCCAGATGCTGACCAACCTGATCGGCAACGCGATCAAGTTCACCGAGCGCGGCCGGGTCGAGGTGATCCTGTCGCTCGACAAAGTGGCCGAAATTCCGGTCTACCGAATTGACGTCAAGGATTGCGGAATCGGCATTCCGGCCGACAAGCTGGAGTCGGTTTTCGAGCCCTTTGTGCAGGCCGAGGCATCCACGACGCGCCGCTTCGGCGGCACCGGGCTCGGTCTGACGATCAGCCGCGGCTTTGCCCGCGCAATGGGTGGCGACATCGTTGCCAGCAGCGACTATGGCCATGGCACCACGTTCAGCGTGACGTTGCCGGCTGGTGATCTGGATGCGGTCGACAATGCTCGACCCGGCATCGCTGAGCGGCGCGCTGGCTGCCTCGCCGATGCTGCCGGTGGTCACCCGCTGGGCGTTCCCGCCGGCGCGCGTGCTGGTGGTCGACGACGGGGTGGAAAACCGCCAGCTCGTGCGAGTGCTGCTCGAGGAGGTCGGATTACACGTGACCGAAGCCGAAAACGGCCAGGTGGCACTCGACTGCATTGCAGCAGAAGACTTCGCACTGGTCCTGATGGACATGCAGATGCCGGTGATGGACGGGATGACGGCGACCCGGCGGCTGCGCGAATGCGGCTTCAAGTTGCCGATCGTGGCCTTGACGGCCAATGCGATGAAGGGCTTCGAGGCCGACCTGCGAGACCGGCGGCTTCGATGGATTCCTGACCAAGCCGATCGATGTCGATGCGCTGATGCGCGACCTGGCGGCCCGGCTGGGCGGCAGGCGCTGCCGGCGGATGCCGCGGTGGGCCCGCCGCAGCCGCGGCCGCTGCGTCGCCGTACAACACGATCAACCTGCCCGCCGCGCAGCCGCAGCGGTCGACCGGTGGCTGCCGTGGCCGCAGTCGACGCTCGAGCTGGACCTCGATCTCGAGCTGGATTCGCGGTCTGCCGATGAATTCGCCGATGCGGCGACCATCTTCGCGCCGCTGACTTCCCGACTGGCAGGCCATGCCAAGCTGGGCCGCATTGCCAGCCGCTTTGCCGACGCAATTGCCCGCCAAGCTGGTCGAAGCAGGACAGGCGGCAGCCGCGCGGCGATTTCGATGAACTGGCGGCACTGGCGCATTGGCTGAAGGGCGCCGGTGGCAGCATGGGTTACGACGAATTGTTCGAGCCCTCACGGGCGCTCGAAGTGGCGGCGCGCGGACGGGACGCCCGCTCCGCCGAGCCGACATCTGGCAGAGCTTGCGCGGCTGTCGCATCGGATCAATCGCGGACTGAAATTGTCCGAACCTGAGGAGATTGGCGCATGAAGAATGGACATCTGGGCCGATACACAGGCCGGCGCGTTCAAGGGTGATCTGCCGACGTCGCCGGCCGCATTGCGCTCGCCGCTGCTCGACGCCAAGGTGATGATGGTCGACGACGAACCATTGATGACCGAGCTGGTGCAGACCTACCTTGAAGAAGAGGGCTACGCGCAATTTCGTCGTCACCAACGATCCGCGCGATGCCATGGCGCTGTTGCACAGCGAGCGGCCGCGGGTGTTGCTGCTCGACCTGATGATGCCGAAGATTTCGGGCTTCGAACTGCTCGAATCGATCCGCGCGCGAACGTGAATTCCGCTATATGCCGGTGATCGTGCTGACCGCCTCGACCGACGCGAATTCGAAGCTGCGTGCGCTGCAGCTCGGGGCCACCGACTTCCTGTCGAAGCCGGTCGACCCGAGTGAGTTGGCGCTGCGTCTGCGCAATACGCTGGCCTTCCATGAGTATCACAACCGGATGACCAATTTCGATTCGGCGACGAATTTGCCGAACGGCCGACTGTTCGACCGCGGCATCGACGACATGCTCAAGCGCGACGAGCCGACCGGCGGTTTGCTCGCCCATTTCAGCATCGCTGTTCCGCGAATGCAAACAGCTGCGCGAGAGCTTCGGCGCCGGCATGGCCGACGAACTGGCGCGAGCCATCGCCAGCCGCCTCGACCGATTTGCGTGCACGACAATCCGCTGACCAGCTGGTCGACCAATCGCGAACGTGCGCCGCGCGTCGGCCGGCTCGGCGGCGAACAATTCGGCCTGGTGCTCGAAGGCCTGGCCGATACCGACGAAGTCGAAGCGGTCGCCAAGCGGCTGATCAGTGAGTTGTGCGAACCGCTGCTGATCGATCAGCATGAAGTGGCGCCCGGTGCAAGTTTCGGTATTGCGGTGGCGCCATCCGATGGCCAGCAGGCGCCGCCCTGCGCAAGAGCGCCGATCTGGCTGCCAGCGCCGCCTTGGCGATGGGCGCCGGCCACTACAAGTTTGCGTCTGCCGAACTGAATGCCAAGTCGATCGAATTGCTGACGCTCGGTTCGCAGCTGCGCGGCGCGGTCGCGCGCGACGAATTGGTGCTGCACTACCAGCCGAAGGTCAGTCTGGCGACCGGCCGGGTCACCGGCGCCGAAGCGCTGGTGCGCTGGCAGCATCCGCTCACGGACTGATTCCGCCGCTGCGCTTCATCTCGCTGGCCGAAGAGCTTGGCCTGATCAACGCAATCGGCCAATGGGTGATGGAGCAGCGCCTGCGACGATGCGGCGCGCTGGAGCCGCGACGGGCTGGGCGAGCTGAAGGTGGCGATCAACGTCGCCAAGCTGCAGTTCACGTCGGGTGATCTGCGCGCCAATTTGCGCCAGGCGATGACGGCCAGCGGATTGCCGGCCCGCCAGCTGGTCGTCGAGCTGACCGAGAGCATGTTGATGGACGATGCCGACGCCGGCCTGGCGCAGATGCACGAGCTGAAGGCGCTCGGTGTGACCTTGTCGATCGACGACTTCGGCACCGGCTATTCGTCGCTCAGCTATCTGAAGTCGTTTCCGCTCGACGAATTGAAGATCGATCGCTCGTTCATCAAGGATCTGCCTGGCCAGCTGGCCGACAAGGCGATCGTCAGCACCATCGTCAAGCTTGGACAGAGCCTGGGCATGTCGGTCACCGCGGAAGGGGTCGAGACCGACGGACAGCTGGACTTGCCTGAGCCAGCTCGGCTGTGATACCTACCAAGGTTTCCTGTTCAGCCGGCCGCTGCCGATCGAGCAATTCGAACAACTGGTTCGCGAACGTTCGCCGATGCTGGTCAGCGAGGAGATCTGACGGCGCGGGCCGGACGCTGCTCGGCCCCGCTTGTCGTCATTCGTTTATGGCGTAGCCTCAGACAACGTCGAGCAATTGCCCCCGGTGCGCGCACCGGGGGGCCTCATTCAGCGCGCGGTCACCCGCCAGATCACGTTGCCGACATCGTCGGCAACCAGCAGCGCGCCGCTGCGGTCGATCGCGACGCCGACCGGCCGCCCCAGCGCGTTGCCTGATTCGCTGAGAAAGCCGGTCAGCACGTCTTGCGGCTGAGCGCCTGCCGGCTGGTCGCCATCGAACGGGACGAAGATCACCTTGTAGCCGCTGCGCGGCTTGCGGTTCCACGAGCCGTGCTGGCCGATGAACATGCCGTTGCGCATAACTCGCCGGCAATCTGGTGCCGTCCGACCAGGCAAGCCCGAGCGACGCCGTGTGCGGGCCGAGCGCGTAATCGGGAACGAGTGCCTTGGCCACCATGTCGGGTCGAGTGTGGCATGCACGCGCTCGTCGACGTGTTGTCCGTAGTACGACCACGGCCAGCCGTAGAAGCCGCCATCCTTCACCGAGGTCAGGTAATCGGGCACCAGATCGCTGCCGATCTCGTCGCGTTCGTTGACCACCGTCCACAGGGTCTTCTGATCGGGGCCCCAGGCCATGCCGACCGGGTTGCGCAGCCCGGAGGCAAAGATGCGGTGTGCGCCGCTGGCAATGTCGATTTCCCAGATCGCGGCTCGCCCCTGCTTCGGCAGCGAGGCCGTTTTCCGCCGACATTGCTGTTCGACCCGACCGCCGCATACAGCTTGCTGCCGTCGGGGCTGGCGATGAGGTTCTTGGTCCAGTGGTGATTCATCGGGCCGCCCGGCAGCTCGCTCAGCCTGCGTGCCGGCTGCGGTGATCGTCAGCTCGCCCGTCTTGTACGGGAAAGCGCAGCACCGCATCGGTATCGGCGACAAACAGCGATTCGCCGACCAGCACCATGCCGATCGGCGAATTCAGTCCCTGCAGCAAGCACCGAGCGCACGTCGGCGACGCCGTCGCCATTGGTGTCGCGCAGCAGCGTGATCCGGTTGGCGCTGGGCACGCCGGCACCGGCGACCTTCATCACCAGCTTCATCGCGAAGCCCTTGATGCCTTTGCCGTCTTCAGGCTTCGGCGGCGCATTCGTTCGGCGACCAGCACGTCGCCGTTGGGCAACACCATCAGCCAACGCGGATGATCGAGCCCGCTGGCAAACGCATTCACGGCAAGGCCTGCCGCCGGCTGTGGCTTGGCACCGTCGGGCCAACCTTTGGCCGGCGCGATGTGGACGGTGGGAGCAGCGTCTTGGCAGGCGGCGGCAACTGGGGTGTCGGCCCGGTTCCGGCGGAGACCGGCAGCCGCGCGACCTCGCCGCAGCGCAGCCAACAGCGCGACCATCAGCAGGGGGCGTGGCGCGCTGCTGCCAAGCCATCAGATATATCCCATCAGCAGCAGGACCAGCACAATGACGAGCACCAGGCCGAGACCGCCGCTCGGCCCGTAACCCCAGCTTCGGCTGTGCGGCCACGAGGGCAACGCGCCCACCAGCATCAGCAGCAGAACGATCAGAATGATGGTGGCAATGCTCATTTGAATTCCCTCCCGTTGTTATCCGGCAATCGTCTTTGCCGCCTCATCTGGCTGCCATCGGTTGCAACCGGTTTCGACTGTGCGGGTCGTCCTACAACAAGCCGCCCAGCGCATCGCCGAGGCATGCTGCCGATAATCACGGATGACTCTTCAATCCAACGTGCCTGGCCCATCCGGCAGCGACCGCACCCGCCAGGCTGACTCCGGCGCCTTCAGCAGCCTCGCCTTGTCTGAATCGGCGCTGGCCAATCTTCAGCAGCTCGGCTACCTCACGATGACGCCGATCCAGGCCGCCAGTTTGCCGCCGGCCTTGGCCGGCCGCGACCTGATTGCCCAGGCACGAACCGGCAGCGGCAAGACGGCGGCATTCGCGCTGGCCCTGCTGGCCAGACTGGACGCCGGACGCCACGAGATCCAGGCGTTGGTGTTGTGCCCGACCCGTGAACTCGCCGATCAGGTCAGCATCGAGGTTCGCCGGCTGGCGCGCGCCGACGACAACATCAAGGTGCTCACGCTGTGTGGTGGTGCGCCGATCCGCCCGCAGATCGCCAGCCTGTCGCACGGCGCTCACGTGGTGGTCGGAACGCCCGGCCGCATCATCGACCACCTCGAGCGCGCCAGCCTGACGTTGCCGAATCTGCGCACGCTGGTTCTCGACGAAGCCGATCACATGCTCGACATGGGATTCTTCGATGACATCGCTGCGATTGCGAAGCAGTGTCCGACGTGATCGCCAGACCTTGCTGTTCTCGGCCACCTATCCACCCGGGATCGCCAAGCTGGCCGCTGCGTTCATGCGCGATCCGAGTGAGATCAGGATCGCCGCGCCCGCTCACGCCAGCGGCCAGATCAAGCAGCTTTTCTTCGAGGTCGGCGAGGCCCAGCGGCTGCATGGGGTGTCGCAGATCCTGAACCACTTCCGCCCGACCAGCACGCTGGCCTTCTGCAACACCAAGCAGACATGTCGGGAACTGGTGCAGGTGCTGCGTGCTCAGGGGTTTGCCGCGCTGGAACTGCATGGTGACCTCGACCAGCGCGAACGTGATCAGGTGATGGTGCGTTTTGCCAATCGAAGCTGCAGTGTGCTGGTTGCCACCGATATCGCAGCCCGTGGGCTCGACATCGATCAGCTCGAGGCGGTGATCAATGTCGAGATTGCCGCCGATCCGGCGACCCACCTGCATCGCATCGGACGTACCGGGCGGGCCGATGCCCAAGGCCTGGCGTTCAGCCTGGTCGGCATGGACGAGATGGGCCGTGTCGGCCAGCTCGAAGCCAGTCACGGCTTCAGCACCCAGTGGATGACGATTGATTCTTTGGCCGATGCCGATGCCAGAGCCGCTGCGCCCGCCGATGACAACCTTGCAGATCCTGGGTGGGCGCAAGGAGAAGATCCGTGCCGGCGACATCCTGGGCGCGCTGACCAAGGATCTGGGCTTTGCCGCCGCTGATATCGGCAAGATCAATGTCAATGATTTTTCGACCTACCTCGCCGTGCGTTCGGAGATTGCCGGGCAGGTGTTGGCACGACTTTCTGCCGGCAAGGTGAAGGGGCGCAGTGTCAAGCTGCGTCAGCTTGATTCGATGTAGGTGCGGCCGGTGCCGCGCTTCGGAGGATCGCCGAGGGTGATGTCGCAGTGGTCGCTCCGCCCGGGATCAGGCCAGCCTGGATGCCGCCGCCGGATGCGGCGACAATGCAGGCTTGTTCCGATCTGCCGCCAGCGTCCTGCCGTGTCCGAGACCTTCCCAATTGCCGAACCGCAGCCTGATCCGGCTGACCCGTCGCTCACCCCTGTCGAACCTGATCCGGCGACCACCGTCGAAGCCGCCCCCGCGGCGGTCGAAAAGCCCCCGGCACCTTCGGCGCCGCCGATTGCCGACTTGTCGGCAAATGCCTGTGCTCTCAAACTCGCCGAGCTGTTTCCCGCCGTCTTCAGCGTAGGCGCGGCGAAGCCGCTGAAATTGCGCATCCAGGCCGATATCCAGCAGCGTTCGCCGGGGATCTTCACGCGCAAGACGCTGTCCAATTTTCTGCACCGCCACACCACATCGTCTGCTTACCTGCGCGCATTGGCGAACGGTGAATCGCGGATCGATCTGGATGGCCAGGCCGCGGGCGAGATTTCTGTCGAGCACCGCGACGCGGCGCTGGCCGAAATCGAACGCCGACGCGGTCTGCACGAGGCCCGTCGGGCCGCCGAACGGGAAGCGCAACGCACCGCGCAGCGCGAGGCGCAGCAAAAGGCGATGCGCGAACATGCCGAACAGGCCGATGCGCGGCGTGAGCGGGCCGCCGTCTTGCGTGCCTTCGAGTCGACGACGCTGACGCTGGCCAACTTTTGTGCGCTGAAATCGATCTCGCAGGCCGATCTCGAGGCGACGCTCGCACGGGCTCGACAGGACCGCGAGCAGGCGCCGCGCGAGCCCGCACCCGCCGCTCAACAGCGCCAGCCACCCGGTGATGGCCGCGACGACCGTCGTCGCCAGCGTCCCGGTGGGCACCAGCGGCAAGGCCCGCGCCCTCCACAATCGGCGCCCCGCAACAGCCGCTGAGCACGCCGGGCAGGCAGTCGCCCATGCCGGATCAAGCCGCACAACCGCGCAACCCCTTGCATGGTCTGACGCTCGAAACGATTGTTTCGGCGCTGGTCGATCATTACGGCTGGGACGGCCTCGGCCAGCAAATCCCGTTGCGCTGTTTTACCAGCGACCCGAGCATGGCCTCGAGCCTGAAACTGCTGCGCAAGACGCCGTGGGCGCGCGAAAAGGTCGAGAGCCTTTACCTGTTCATGCTGCGCGACAAGAAGCGCCGCGACGCCTGACCCCGCGGCCGCGTTCAACGAGTCGGCAAGACCGTTCCGGCGCAGTCGCCGAAGCCGATTCGCCGCGCGCCTTCGCGCTCGCAGTAGCCGCGCAGGATCAAGCGTATCACCATCTTCGAGAAAGCGGCGCGTCTCACCGTTCGGCAAGGTGATCGGCTGTTTGCCGCCCATCGTCAGCTCGAGCAGCGAGCCGGCCTGCTCGGGTTGCGGGCCTGACAAGGTGCCCGAGCCCAGCAGATCGCCAGCCTGCAGGTTGCACCCGTTGACCGTGTGATGGGTCAGCAGCTGGGCCGCAGTCCAGTACGACGCCTCGGCGCTGCCGGATTGGCTGAGCCGGATCGGCCCCTGTCCGGCATCGCGCATGCTTGCGGTCTGCAGCCAGACTTCGAGCGCAATGTCGATGGCGCCCTTGCCGGCGGTTGGCCGCGCTGTCGAGATAAGGCAGCGGCTGCGGGTCGCCAGCAGGGCGTTCGAAGGCGCTGCGAAAGGGAGCCAGCGCCTCGAGTCGTGACGACCCACGGCGAGATCGTGGTGGCGAAATTTTTCGCCAGAAACGGCCCCAGCGGCTGGTATTCCCAGGCCTGCAGGTCGCGCGCCGACCAGTCGTTGAGCAAGGTAACGCCGAACAGATGGTCTTCGGCTTCGGCGATCGGCACCGGCTCGCCGAGCAGGTTGCTGCGGCCGACAAAAAACCCGAGTTCGAGTTCGTAGTCGAGGCGCTGGCTGGGTCCGAAATCGGGCGGCTGGCCCTGTTCGCCCGCGGTCTGCCCCTTCGGCCGCGCAAAGGTCTGGCCGCTGACGTCGATCGACGAGGCCCGGCCGTGGTAGCCGATCGGCACCCATTTGTAGTTCGGCAGCAGCGGGTTGTCGGGGCGGAACAGTTTGCCGACGCGCGGTGGCGTGATGGATGCCGGTATAGAAATCGGTGTAGTCGCCGATCTGCGCAAGGCAGCGCCAGTTCGGCCTCGGCGATCGGCAGCAGACAGGGCTGCAGCGCCGGCTTGCTGTGCGCTGCCTTCGGCCAGCGCCTTCGACAGCGCCAGACGCAGCGCGGTTCGCGCTGCCGTGGACTGCGCCATCAGCGGATTCAGCTGACCGTTGGCGAGCGGCTTCAGCACGGCAGCGATGGCTTCGGTCCAGCCACCGGTCGCCGCGGCCCGGCGCAGATCGAGGATCTGCTCGCCGATCGCCACGCCGATCACCCACTGGTCTCCGCTGCCGGCGCGGCGAAAACGTCCGAACGGCAGGTTCTGGATCGGAAAATCGCTGGCCGGATCATTGGCCGAGTCGACCCAGCTGCGCAGCGCGGGGTGATGGGTGGCGTCGAGTGGTCATGGCTTGAATTGGTCCTGCAGGTTGGCCCAGCATTGTGCATAGGCCGGATCGAGCGAACCGCCCTGCATCGCATAGGCGGGTCGGCACCAAGTCGGTAGCGGCTCTCGAACATGAATGCCAGCGTATTGTCGAGCTTTTGTGGTGCCAGCTGGGCCGATGATGCCTTGTCGAAAGCATCGGCATCGGGGCCGTGCGGCACCATGCAGTTGTGCAGCGAGGCGCCACCCGGCTTGAAGCCCTCGGCCTTGGCATCGTATTCGCCATGCACCAGACCCATGAATTCGCTCATCAGGTTGCGGTGATACCAGGGCGGGCGAAAGGTATCTTCGGCGACCATCCAGCGCGGCGGGAAAATCACGAAATCGCAATTGGCGGTACCCGGCGTATCGGACGGCGAGGTCAACACCGTGAAGATCGATGGATCGGGGTGATCGAAGCTGATCGAGCCGATCACCATGAAATTGGCGGTGTCGTATTTGAGCGGCGTCAGGTTGCCATGCCAGGCGACGACGTTGAACGGCGTGCCGCGCTGCTGGTTGCGCCACAGCCGGCCGCCGAATTTCTTGATCAGCTCGTAGTCGGCGCCGCCGGCCGGTTCGAACGCCGCTGCAGGGGCGACGAAATCGCGTGCATTGGCCAGACCGTTCGAGCCGATCGGCCCGAGCTCGGGCAGCCGGAACGGGGCACCGTAGTTCTCGCACACATAACCGCGCGACGCGCCGTCGGGCAGGTCGATCTTGAATGCCAGCCCGCGCGGCAACAACGCGATTTCGCCGGGCTTCACCTCGAGGATTCCGAGCTCGGTCGTGATGACCAGCCGGCCCTGCTGCGGCACCAGCAACATCTCGCCGTCGGCATTGATCAGCGCGCGCCGATCCATCGAGCGGTTCGCCGCATAGACCAGTGCGCCGATGCCGGTTTGCGCCTCGACATCGCCATTGGCGACGACGGTGTGCAGGCCTTCGACGAAATCGGCGGCTGCTTCGGGATCGGAAACGGATTCCAGCGCAGCGGATCGGGCGGGATCAACGGCGCGCCGTTGCCATCGCCGTGGGCGCCGCTGGTCCAGCCTGGCTGTTCGAACGGCTGGTAGCTGCCGGTGACCACCGATGGCTGGCGGCGGTATAGCCACGAGCGCCGGTTCTCGGCACGTGGTGCGGTGAACGCGCTGCCCGAAACCAGTTCGGCATACAGGTCGATGCGGCGCGCGTTGCGGGCTGTTGCGCCCGCGCGGCAAGGCACCCGGCACGGCCTCGCTGGCAAAATGGTTGCCGAAGCCGCTGAGTGGCGACATCGATTGCAGGGCTGCTGGATCGCTCATGTCGGATCGATGGTGGCATATCGGTTTGTCGAGTCGTGCACCGGTGGCCGCGGCGCCTGACGGCCCAGTCGATGGGTGGCTGCGTGAGTGCCGGCGCGGCCGCTGCGCGCGCTGCGGCCAGCGCCTCGCGCAACACCGGCAGGTCTGCCGATGTGGTTGGCCAGCAGCAGCACCAGTCGGGCATTCATCGCATGGCTTTGTTCGGTGCTCAGATCGGCGTGCGAATCGATCAGCGCCTGGTAGAACTCGTCGGGCGAATCGAAGTTGGTGGTCGTGATCAGTGGCATCGTTTGTTCTCCTCAGTCGAGCGCCAGCGCGCGGCGCAGCGCCGCGGCGACCTGCGCAGCCTGCGGCTTGCGCCAGCGCGCGCAGACATGTTGATCGGGCCGCAGCAGATAGGCGGTTCCGGGCCGGCGTCGTAGCGCTGCGCCAGCATGCCCTCTGCTGGCAGCGACCACGATGACTCGAGTTCGGCCAGACCTTCGGCGCCGGCCAGCATTTCGCGCTGGCAGCTGCGCCGGTCAGGCGCCATCGAACAGCAGCGCGCAGAAGCTGGCCGTTCGCGGCAGGCGGCGCAGCAGCCAGCGCGCCGTGCCGTCTGCCGCCGATCGGTCGCGTCGGCCGGCGGCCGCGCCGGGCACCATGCGGCCGGCGAAGCGGTCGGTGTCGGGCGTATTCAGCGGCGAATCGCGCAAGGTCGCCGGCACCGACAGGCGGCCGCTGTTGACCAGCGTGCGGGCAAACGGATGCTCGCGCGCCAGATCGAGCGTCGGCATCGCGGAACAAGCGGCTGATCTCGCTTTTCGGCGTGATGAAGTCGGTCGCGCGGGTCGACGCCAGGATATTCTCGTCGGCGGCAAATTCGCGCTCGCTGCCATAGCTGGCGAGCAGCGCTGGCGCCGGCCTTGCCGCGCAGCACATGCGCCAGTTTCCAGGCCAGGTTGTCGGCATCCTGCACGCCCGAGTTGGCACCGCGTGCGCCGAATGGCGACACGCCATGCGCCGAGTCGCCGGCAAACAGGACGCGGCCCTGGCAGAACGAATCCATCCGCAGGCACGAGAAGGTGTAGACGCTGGCCCATTCGAGCTCGAATTGCGCATCGTCGCCGAGCAGCGCGCGCACCCGCGGGATGATGTTCTGCGGCTTTTTTCGCCTCGTCCGGATCGGCATCCCAGCCGAGCTGGAAATCGATTCGCCAGACATCGTCGGGCTGCCGGTGCAGCAACACGCTCTGGTTGCGATGGAAAGGCGGATCGAACCAGAACCAGCGCTCGGCGGGGAAGCCGGCCTTCATCTTGACGTCGGCGATCAGGAAGCGGTCCTTGAAACTGCGGCCGTGGCTTTCCAGGCCGAGCAGACGGCGCAGCGTCGAGCGCGAGCCGTCGCAGGCGACGACATGGTCGGCAGTCAATTCGTAGGGGCCATCCGGCGTCTCGATCCGCAACCAGACATGATCGTCATGGCGGCGTCGCGTCGATGACGGCGTTTTTCCAGCGCAGGTCGATCAGCGGCAGTTCGGCAGCGCGTTGCGCCAGATGGCCTTCGACGTAATACTGCTGCAGGTTGATGAAGGCCGGCCGCTCGTGGCCTTGCTCGGGCAGCAGGTCGAAGGAATAGATCAGGTCGTCGCGGAAATAGACCTTGCCGACATTCCACGACACGCCCTTGTCGACCATCGCGTCGCCGCAGCCCAGGCGATCGAAGATCTCCAGCGTGCGCTTGGCAAAACAGATCGCGCGCGAGCCGCTCGACAGCCGATCGTCGTTGTCGAGCAGCACCACGCCGATGCCCTGCTGCGCCAGATCGATGGCCAGGCTCAGCCCGACCGGCCCGGCACCGACGACGACCACCGGATGGCGAGCCGGGCTCGCGGCGTCCTGATCGGCGCAATGGCGGTAGGAAAAGACCAGCTGCTGGAAGTCGACCGGCGCTGCAGCTGCGACCGTGGCGGACAGTGATCTCGACAAGGCTGGCTCCGGTGGCAAGGTTGATCTAGCCGGCGGCGTGTGATTCAGCTCTCGAGCGTCTTCCACATCTCGATGTCGCGCTCGGCGGTCCAGATCCGCGGGTCGGGATACCGCGGTCACTTCGTCGTAGCAACGCGTCACGTCGAACGGCATGCAGTGATTGAAGATCACCCAGTGGCCGTAGTCGTTCTGCAGCCTGGCCATCGTTTCCTTGTAGACCGCATTCAGATCCTTGCCGGCCTCGACACCGGCCTCGACGCTTTGACGGACTGCCGAAACGAACGCCTTGGTTCCCGCCAGGCCTTGCGCCACCGCGTCGGGCGTCGTCAGCGCCGGGCCGCGGCCGGGCACCAGCGCCAGTGGCTTGCAGCTCCGCCAGCCGATCGAGCGTGGTCGGCCAGTCCTTGAAATAGGCGTCGCCGGCATACGGCGTGGCGTCGAACTCGACCAGATCGCCGCTGAACAGGATCTTCTGCTCGGGCAGCCAGGCGACGGTGTCGCCCTTGGTATGGCCGCGGCCGAGCTGCAGCAGCTGCACCTCGAGCTTGCCGAGCCAGATCGTCATCTTGCCGGTGAAGGTCATGGTCGGCCAGGTCATGCCGGGCGGCACCGATTCGACCGCATTGAACAGCCGCGGGAAGCGGCCGATCTCGCTGGCCTTGTCCTGCTCGCCGCGCTCGACGATCAGGTCGTAGGTGTCCTGGCTGGCGATGATCTGCTCGGGCTGGTAGGCGCTGGCGCCGAGCACGCGCACCGCGTGATAGTGGCTCAGCACCACATATTTGATCGGCTTGTCGGTGACTTCGCGGATGCGCCGGATCACGTCCTGCGCCATCACCGGCGTGGCCTGGGTATCGATCACCATCACCGCGTCGTCGCCGATGATGATGCCGGTATTCGGGTCGCCCTCGGCGGTGTAGGCATAGGCGTTGTCGGACAGCCTGGTGAAGCTGACCTGCTTGACGTCGAGGTCGGCCTGCGATGCAAAGGTCCTGGTCATGGCGATCCGTTGAATGATGGAGTGTGTGTCATTTCGCTCACAAACTTATTTGCAGTTTAAAGCCTCTGCATGGAATCGTTGTCAAACGCGTTTGTTTTAGGCAAACTGCCGCCGATTGGCAGAAAACCATGCACCACGACGACGACGATCAACCAGACAGGGCGCAGCGATCGGTGCAATCGATCGAAGTCGGCGGACGGCTGTTGCTGGTGCTGGGCGAAAACCGCCTGCCGATGAGCTTGAAAGTACTGGCGGCACAAGCCGGGCTGTCGGCATCGCGAGCGCATCCTTATCTGGTCAGTTTCGGCAAGCTGGGTCTGATCGAACAGATTGCCGCGAGTGGCCATTACGCGCTCGGTCCGGCCGCTTTGCAACTGGGGCTGACCTGCCTGAGCCAGCTCGACCCGTTGCAGGTGGCCTCGCCGGTCGCCGAGCGGCTCGCAGCGTCGACCGGCCTGGCCGTTGCGTTGGCCGTGTGGGGCAATTTCGGCCCGACGGTGGTTCGGATGATCGATGCCCGCCAGCCGCTGCACGTCAGCATGCGGGCCGGCACCGTGATGTCGATTTTCGGCACTGCGACCGGCCGGGCGTTTGCAGCGCTGCTGCCGCCGCACCGGTTGCAGCAGGCGATGGGCGGCGCGCTGGGTGATGAAACCGATCGCAGCAGCCTGCCGTCGATCACCGAGCGTGACGACGAGTTGCGCCAGATTGCCGCCGAAATGGAGCAGCACGGCGTGACCCGCGCTGCCGGCCGCCCGATGCCTGGCGTCAACGCTTTCAGCGCGGCCGCCCTCGATCACGAAGGCACGCCGGCGATCGTCATCACGGTGCTGGGGCACCAGGATCAGGTGTCGTCCGATTGGAATTCGGCAGTGCCGCAGCTGGTCAGACAGGCCGCGGCGGACATCTCGAAGGGCCTTGGCTGGCCCGCCATCGGTGCACCCGCTTCAGGCCGACCGGCCTGAAGGCCCGCTGGCAGCCTGCCTCAGTGGAATCCCCGGGCGTGCCGTGGCAACGCAAGAAAGAAGCGCAGCATCTGCGCCGACGCATCGGGGCCGTTGCGGTCGGTATAGGTGCCGCGCGGGTCGCCGCCCGACCACGCATGACCGGCACCTTCGATCGTCCAGGATTCGACCAGAGGGCTGCCGCTTGCGTCCGCCAGCACGTCGACGCTGACGGGGCGGCCTGCTGCCGAGCCGTCGTCATGCGTCCGACTCGTCAGGCTGCGGTTTCCCGCATGAGCCCGTTGCGCGGCACAGGCCTGCCTGAAGATTTCGGCACCGTTGTCCTGCTGAACCGTGTGGTCCCGATTGCCGTGAAAGACGATCGTCGGAACCGGCTGCCGCGCGCCTGCCTGCCTGCCTGGGCGTTGGCCGGCCAGCGATTTGAGACCCGGCATCCCGCTGCGTCCGCCTTTCATCGCCGCCATCGCTGAAGGAATGTCGCTTGCGCTGCGGAACGGCAGTCCTGAATGGGCGCCGACCCCTGCGAACAGTTCGGGATAGGTCTCGCCCATCACCACCGCCATGGCAGCGCCTGCCGACAGGCCGGCAACGAAGATGCGCTGCGAGTCGACGCCATCGAGTCGGGCGACTTCCCGGGCGATGCCGGCGATGATCGATGGCTCACCCGACTCGCGCAGCTGGTCTTCCGGCCTGAACCAGTTCCAGCACCTCGAGGCGTTGGCGCTGGCTGGTTGTTCAGGATAGACGACCAGAATACCGTGTTCGTCGGCCAGCTTGTTCATGCCGGTTCCGACGGCGAAATCGTCCGCCGATTGGGTGCAGCCATGCAACATCACCAGAACCGGTGGCGGACTCGCCCACGGCCGCTGCGGGATGTACAACTTGTAAGACCGACTGCCGGCCGCGTTGCGGAAGGTGCGCGTTTCGAACGTTCCGGCCGCCGGCGTCCGGTGATCGGATCGACTGCGGTCCGAAGCGCCGACGTCGTCGTTGCCGCCGTTGCTGACCACCCGGGCGTCGACGTCGACCACATCCACCGGCCCGGAAAATTTTCCGGTGCGGGATTGTGTGTTGTCGTCTGGCGCAGCCGGCGACAGCGCCCGCCGGATCGTCTCGGTCACATTTTTCAGCGGACCCGACGAGGTATCGAGCCCGGCTGATGCCAGTGCGCGCTGGATGGTCTGGTTGATTGATCGGGTATCGACCGCCGGCGCTCGAAGCTTGAAAGGCAATTTCATGTTGTTGTGTTGTTGTGGGTGATGAGAGAAAAGGCGCGTTGGCGTGAAATCACAAGATTCGATCGGCAATTGCCCGTCGCACCGCCGGGCTGGCTTGGAAAGCGCCGAGGACGGTGACCGTTTCAATGGCTTGCAAGGCCAGTTCGGGCGACACGTCATTGGCAATACGCGCCAACCCGACCACCTGGATCTGCAGTCGACGGCCTTCCGCCACCGCCGCTTCCAGGTCGGAACGACCAAAAATCTGCAAGCCGACGACCAGCATGCGGCGTGCCACGGTGCTTTTCAGCACCTCGGCGTGGATCGCCAACTGGTTGCGAAGCGCGGTGCGCACCAGGTCGGAGCGGTTCGAATAGAAGCCTTCCCGGACCAGCAGATCGACTTGGCCCAGATCGACAACGCCGACATTGACCGTCATCTTTTCGGTTTCGCCGACTCGCTGGCGTGGTTCGGCGACCGCTCGATTGGGGCTCATAAAATCCATTTGGAATCTGTTTGGAATCCAATTGGAGCATAAGTAGAGGTCGGACGGCTCGGCAAAAGCCCTTTTTGCAAAGTGTTTGCTGCTTAGACCGTGTCGTTTGTTGAATAGCCGACGGGTGGTTCCATCGCGTTCGATAGCTTTAAGCAATGAAAGTAAAAGTTTCAGTCGATTGCATCAATCGTCACGCCGAACTAACATTCGTCCTAGGTACTAACCCAGGCCACCCTCAGTGGTCTTCTCAAACGAATCAAAAGGAAATCCATGTCGATCATCAACACCACCGTTCAGCCGTTCAAGGTCCAGGCGTTCAAGAATGGCAAATTCATCGAGGTGACTGAGCAGAGCCTGCAGGGCCGCTGGTCGGCACTGGTGTTCATGCCTGCCGCATTCACCTTCAACTGCCCGACTGAAGTCGAAGACGCTGCCGACAACTATGCCGAGTTCCAGAAGCTCGAAACCGAGATCTACATCGTTACCACCGATTCGCACTTTGCCCACAAGGTGTGGCACGAGACGTCGCCGGCGGTTGGCAAGGCCCGGTTTCCGTTGATCGGCGACCCGGCTCATGTGCTGACGCAGATGTTCGGCGTGCACATTGCCGAGGAGGGCATGGCGCTGCGAGGCACCTTCCTGATCAATCCGGAAGGGGTCGTGAAGACCGCCGAAATCCACGACAACAGCATTGCCCGTGACATGAAGGAGACGCTGCGCAAGCTGAAGGCGGCGCAATATGTTGCGAAGAATCCGGGTCAGGTCTGCCCCGCCAAGTGGAACGAGGGTGCAAAGACGCTGACGCCGTCGCTCGATCTCGTCGGCAAGATCTGAGCCCCGTTCAACGCTTTTGAGTAGCCCGGTGCCGCAGGGTGCCGGGCCAACCCCGTTCTACCGCGTTGGTCAGCGCGCATTCTGGCAACCCGCTGTTGTCTGGCGGGTCGCCGCGTGCGTGATCGACGCAACCTCCGAAAGGTTTTTCCGATGCTCGACGCCAATCTGACCGCCCAACTATCGGCCTACCTCGAGCGGGTGCGCAAGCCGTTCCAGATTGTCGCGTCGCTCGATGACAGCGACAGCGCGCTCGAGATGCGCTCGCTGCTCGAAGAAGTGGCAGCCCTGAGCCCGCAGATCAGCCTGCGCATCGACGGGCAGGCGGCACGCAAGCCGAGTTTCGCCTTGCTGGCAGACGGCGACGCCGCAGCCGAGGGTCGAATTTGCGGCCATTCCGCTGGGCCATGAGTTCACCTCGCTGGTGCTCGCGCTGTTGCAGGTAGGCGGGCATCCGCCGAAGATCGAGGCGCAGCTGATCGAGCAGATCCAGGCCTTGGAGGGCGATTTTGTGTTCGAGACCTTCATGTCGCTGAGCTGCCACAACTGCCCGGATGTGGTGCAGGCGCTCAACCTCATGGCCGTGCTGAATCCGCGAATCCGCAGCACGACGATCGACGGCGCCTTGTTTCAGCAAGAGGTCGAGCAGCGCGACATCATGGCCGTGCCGACGATCTATCTGAACGGCCAGATCTTCGGGTCGGGTCGAATGGGCATCGAAGAAATTGTCGGCAAACTCGACACCGGCGCGCCAGCTCGCGACGCCGCCGATCTGAGCGCCAGGCAGGCTTACGAGGTGTTGATCGTCGGCGGCGGCCCGGCCGGAGCAGCGGCGGCGGTTTATGCGGCTCGAAAGGGCATCCGTACCGGCGTGGTCGCCGAGCGTTTCGGCGGGCAGACACTGGATACCTTGGCAATCGAGAACTACATCTCGGTGCTCGAGACCGACGGGCCGAAGTTTGCGTCGGCGCTCGAGGCGCATGTGATGACCTACGACGTCGACGTGATGAACCTGCAGCGGGCCGAGCAGCTCATCCCGGCCGCCGCGCCGGGCGGTCTGGTCGAGATCAAGCTGGCCAACGGGGGCTCGCTGAAAAGCCGCACCGTGATTTTGAGTACCGGCGCGCGCTGGCGCGAGGTCAATGTGCCGGGCGAACGCCAGTACCGCAACCACGGCGTGGCCTACTGTCCGCATTGCGACGGGCCCTTGTTCAAGGGCAAGGCGGTGGCGGTGATCGGTGGCGGCAATTCGGGTGTCGAGGCGGCGATCGATCTGGCCAACATCGTCGGCCATGTCACGCTGATCGAGTTTGCCGATCAGCTGCGCGCCGACGCGGTGTTGGTGAAGAAGCTGAAAAGCCTGTCAAACGTGGTGATCCACACCAATGCGCAGACCACCGAAATCACCGGCGACGGCAAGCGGGTCGACGGGCTGACCTACACCGACCGGGCCAGCGGGCGATCACACCGGGTCGAGCTCGAAGGGGTTTTCGTGCAGATCGGGTTGGTGCCGAATACCGAATGGCTGAAGGGCACGCTCGAGTTGTCGAGGCACGGTGAAATCGTTGTCGATGCGAGGGGTCAGACGTCGCTGCCTGGCGTCTTCGCCGCTGGCGACGTGACGACGGTGCCATTCAAGCAGATCATCATTGCCACCGGCGATGGCGCCAAGGCGGCGCTTGGCGCATTCGACCACTTGATTCGAAGCACACCGGCGGAGCCGGTGAGACTGGCGGCCTGAGCCGGATCGGCATCTTCAGCCCCGACAGGAGCAACGTCCTGGTTGCAGCGAGTGGCCGCTCAAGACCAGGCCAGGCGCTGCAACACTTCTGCCGAATATCGCAGTTTGCCGTTGCCACTGTCGTTGCGCAGCACTTCGGACACCTTGAATACCGGCTGGGCGGTATTGCGGCGGACCGGTTCGAGAAGCGGCCGGCCATCGGCGCCGTTGGTCACCGCTACCCACGGGATATGCGCGAGTTCGCCGCGGCGGATCACGACACCTGATTCGCCGCATGCCAGCCTGACATGGCAGCCCGGCGGGTACAGGCCGAATTCCTTGACCATCGCCGCGGTCGCGGGATCGCCGCGATGGGTAGCGAACATCATCCGGGCGGCCACATCGGCGCTGAGCGCTTCGCGGCTGCGGCGCGGGCTCAGTTTGGCAATATAGGTATCCGAGGAGCGCAACAAGCCGGCCAGTTCGGAGAGCGGTTCGCCGTTGTCGGCGTCTGCCTGATGATGTTGCCTGACCGCATCGAGCCACAAGGCGTCCTGGATGCCTGTGGCCTCGAGCATCTCGCTGCTGCGTTGCGGATGGCTTTCGATCTGCAGCCGCTGCTCGTTGGTCAGCGGCGCGCTTTGAGTGGCCAGTTGGCCCTGCAATTCGAGCATCGACACGTTCATCGTCAAGGCGGCGTTGAAGGCCCGTCGAACATCCGATTCCGACCAGCCGAAGCGCGCTGCGACCAGAAAGACGGCGAAGCTGCAGTGGATCGAATGGGTGACACCGTATTGCGTCAGGTAGTTGCCCTCCTGGCGCAGCACCTGAAAAATCGCCAGGTCGGGATCGGCCTCGACAACCGCCATCAGCGGCTGTGCCACCGCATCGACCACCTCGGCGTAGGCCTCGGTCGGCGTCTGCAGCAGCGTCTCGCGGGCCAGATCCATGGTCGTGCGCAGCAAGGTCGGCAACTGCTCCGGCGTGGCACCCTTGATCGACTCGGCGGAGGGCAAGGCATCGGTCAGCCCGATCAGTGCGCCTCGCTTGAGCAGACTGTCGAGTTGCACACCGGTGTCGATTTTCTGTCCGCGTGCCAGCAACAGTGTCTTGTCGGCGGCCCAGACGTCAAATGGCAGCGGGGTGCCAACTTTGACCCGCTGCTGCACGGTTGCCAGATCGACAAAAGACATGTGCACTTTCGGATTGGAATTGATCGCCAAAATTCGCCTTCGACATCTACCGGTCTTTTTTCGGCCGAATCGGCATCGACTTGAATGCGTCGGGCCTGGGGTCGCCTACCAGCCCGCCGCCAGCTGCCGGGTGATCGTCGCGGCGTCGGTTTCGGTGCAGCCGGCGAGGTTCTGGCCAGACCAGAGCGGCGAGAAGTCGGAGCTGCCGCCACCTTCGGCGGCCGCGCGCAGCGGCGCCAGTGCAGCGCCTGCCAGCGGAAAGCCGGGAACCTGCGGATGCAGCGGGCCCAGCTCGCGCATCAGACGATTGACCAGGCCACGCGCGGGCCGGCCCGTGAACAGGTTGGTCAGCGCCGTGGTGGGTGACTGCTGCGCGTCGCGGGCGGTGCGCAGCGCGTTGCGGTGCAGCGGGGGTGTCGTCGCCTCATGGCACAGCAGGTAGGCCGTGCCGACCTGCACCGCGCTGGCACCCAGTGCCCGCGCGGCGGCCACGCCTTGTGGGGTGCAGATGCCACCAGCGGCGATCACCGGCACCAGCACCGCAGCAACGATCTGCGGCAGCAGCGCCAGGGTGCCGGCCTGTGCCAGCAAGACCGTCGGGTCTGCCGGGTCGGAGCAGCCATCAGGCAGCAGGAAGTGGCCGCGATGCCCGCCGGCCTCCAGACCCTGGGCTATCACCGCGTCGACGCCATGATCTTCGAGCCAGCGCGCTTCGGCCACCGTGGTCGCGCTGGCAAGGATTTTCGAACCCCAGATTCGCACGCGGGCCAGCAGCCGCTCTTCGGGCAGACCGAAATGGAAGCTGACGACCTTCGGCATGCCGCGCGAGCCATCTTGCTCGATCAGATCGGCCAGTTGATCGCTGAACGGCGCCCGCCCGCCACCCGCCGGGCCCGGTTCGGTCCCCCACTCGCGGTGATAAGGCTCGAGCAATTCGCGCCAGCCCTGCTCGCGCGCCGCATCGGGCCGGGCGTCGCGGTGGCAGAAGAAGTTCAGGTTCCACGGCTTGCGGGTTTGCGAGCGCAGGATCGCCAGTTCGCTGCGCAATGCATCGGGCGACAACATCGCGCAGGGCAGAGAACCGAGGCCGCCGGCCTCGCTCACGGCCACCGCCAGTCGGGCGCCCTGCACGCCGGCCATCGGTGCCTGGATCAGCGGCAAGGTGGTTTGCAGTAGGGGGTGCAGCTTGTCGGTCATTGCAACGAGTCCTCAGCGGGGTCGACGCATCCTGAACATGTCGCCCAGCTCGAAATAATCGGCCGGGCCCCCGGCACGCAGGATCGGCTGGGCCAGCGCCGTCTGGTAGATGCCATCATGAAGCAGCCGCTGCGCGATGTGCACGCCGATCACTTCGCCCAATACCAGCCAGGTCTGCACCTCGACCCCCGCCGCCGTCTGCAATTGCACGATCTGCGACACCCGGCATTCGAACGAGACCGGGCTTTCGGCAACTCGTGGGGTGCCGATCAGTCGCGACGCCACCGGCGTCAGCCCGGCCAGCTCGAATTCATCGACATCGGGAGCCACCGCCGCGCAGCTTGCATTCATGGCATCGGCCAGCGGCTTCGTCGCCAGGTTCCAGCCGAACTCACCGGTCGATCGAACGTTGGCCAAGGTGTCTTTTTCGCCGATGCTGGCAAATCCGACGATCGGAGGCGTGTAGTTGAAACCGTTGAAGAAGCTGTAAGGCGCAAGGTTGAGCCCGCCATCGGCCGACCGCGACGAAATCCAGCCGATCGGCCGTGGGCCGACGATCGAATTGAATGGATCGTGGGGCAGCCCGTGGCCAAGTGCCGGCTGGTAGAAGTGAACGTCGTGAGAGCTGTCGGCTGCCATGCTCCGGGATCCAGGACTATCGGTGGCGATCGGGTGTCAGACGGCGATTGCCGTGTCGAGCTCGCGGCGTTGGCGATCAGCGGCCGTGTCGACGCTCGTTGGCTGGTGATCGCCGCCGAGTGCTTCGACAAGGGCTGGAATCAGCAGCCGCAATTCGCCAGTTGCTATCGCGACATCCGCATCGAAGCGGTCGTCGGCGGCGCCCGGCGGCGCGTCGAGCGCACCGTCGATCAGGCTGATCTTTTTCAGTTGCAGGCTGTCGGTCAGCACGAACGACAGCCGGTCGTCCCAGCTCATCGCCAGCCGGGTCGGCAGTTTGCCGGCGTCGATGTGCAGGCGGACGTCATCGGTGTCGAGGGCATGGCGCGAATAACGAACCACCGATTTCATGTCGTCAGCCGATTTCAGCTCGCATTCACGGTCGATCGTGAAGCGCGGCGGCGGCTCGGCTTGGCCAAGCCAGAGACTCATCGCAAGCGCTGGCGAGATGGCAGTCTGCAGCAGCGTCACCGACAATCCGGGTGCCGCCTGGACCAGCGCCGTCACCACGTCGTCGGCGCGCTTCTGGCTGCCGACATCGATGATCAACAGGCGCGCTTTCGGGTCGATCCAGACCAGCACCGTGCTGCGCTTGGAAAACGCCATCGGGAGCAGGTCGAGCACGGCCTCGTCTTTCAGATCGCGACGTTCGCGCTTGCCGGGTTTGCGGCCGGTTGTCTGCTCGATCTGGGCGGCGCGCTCTTCGATGCGACTCTTGACGACCGAGGCGGGCAGCAATTTTTTCTCGATCTGCAATTTCATCAGCCACTGGCCGCCGACCGCCTCGACCAGCAGGCCATTGGCCACTCCGCGGGGTTCGACCCAGCCGATGGAAACCGGCTGGCTGGCGCCGCAGGCCACGAAGCGCTGCGTGCCCAGACCGTCCTCGAGGGCGGAAAGATCGGCAGTCCAGTCGCCGCCGATCCGATAAACCGTCATGTTCTTCAACATCTGTTGTCTGTTCTCTTCAGTATCCAAGGCAATGCAGTCTATCGGACCGACCGCGTGCAGAATGTCCGCATGAACAGCGACGATATCCTGAACTTCTGGTTCGACGAGATCGAGCCTGCGCAATGGTGGAAGAAGGACGACGCCTTCGATCGCGAGTTGACTCGGCGTTTCACCGACGTGCACCGGCGCGCCAGCCGTTGCGAGTTGGTTGGCTGGCGCGCGAATGCGCGTGGCCGCCTGGCCGAAGTCATTGTTCTTGACCAGTTCTCACGCAACATGTTGCGTGGCCAGCCGGGATCGTTTGCCAACGATCCGCTGGCGCTGGCGCTGGCGCAGGTCGCCATCGACCAGGCAGCCGATCATGAACTGAGCCCGGATCAGCGAAGTTTTCTCTACATGCCGTTCATGCACAGCGAATCGCTGCTGATCCACGATATGGGAATCCGGCTTTTCGAGGCGCTCGGCAACAAGAACAACCTCGATTTCGCGATCAAGCACCGGGCAATCATCGAGCGCTTCGGTCGCTACCCGCACCGCAATGCCATTCTCGGCCGGCCTTCGACCGACGAAGAAGCGCAATTTCTGATCGAGCCGGGCTCCAGCTTCTGAACAGGCAGGCACGCCCGATGGGGCGGCTCTTCAATGCGGCTTGCGAGGTTTGCGAAACGATTTCGATTCGTAGACGTTGCCGCGCCAGGCGCCATCGACTTTGCGTTCACCTGACGGTCTGCTGGCGCGGTCGATCGCAGCGCGCGCTGCAGTTTGCGCATCGCGCCGATTGCGCCGCCAGCGCCAGAGCAGGATGGCGCGCTGCTTGAGCGCCATCCACGCCTGCCGGGCATTGGCGTCGAAACGCCGCTGGCGTGGTTTGGGCAGCAACAGCCTCGCCATCAAGACCAGGCAGATCGCCAGGCCGAGGCCGGCCAGAATGGTCTGCGCCATCAGGCAGTCCGGCGGCGATTGACGCCGATCGATTCGTAGTGGGCGCGCTTGTTGGCGTACATGTGCTGATCGGCCAGATGCAACGCCGATTCGATCCGCTCACCTTGCCGGGCCGTCGCGCAACCGATTGAAAAACTCAGCATGGTGCCGCCGTAGAACTTGTTGTTCAGATCGACCAGCTCGGTGATCCGGTCGGTGACGCGCGCTGCAGCAGCCTCGTCGCAGGCCGGCAACAACAACGCAAATTCGTCGCCCCCGATCCGTGCCGCGCAACTCGCCCTGTCGATCGTTTTGGCCAGCGCTTCTCCGGCGCGGCGCAGCAAGGCGTCACCACCGACGTGGCCGAGTTCGTCGTTGACACCCTTCAATCCGTTCAGATCGAGCATGACCACGGTCACCGGCCAGGGACCGCGGCGTTCCAGCCTGGCCATCTCGTCACTGAAATACGAGCGGTTGCGCAGCTTGGTCAATGAGTCGTGCTTGCCGAGATATTCGAGGTAGGCCTCGGCTTTCTTGCGCGCGGTGATGTCGGTCAACGAGATCAGCACCAGGCCCCAGTCATCTTGACGGCCCGGCATGATCGAGAACTGCATGTAGACGTCGAGCCGATCACCACCCAGGGAATAGTTGATGGTTTCGCGCTGCTGAAAGGTGCGGCCGTTCCACAGGTCGATCAACTGCTCCCTGAAATGCTGCTGCATCTCGTCGCGAAACACCAGATGCAGACTGCGCAGCAGCGTCGGCTTGTCGGTGGCGGCGAACATCTTCAAGGTCTGCCGATTGATGTCGACGACGCGGATTTCCTGCATGCAGCGTTGCACGAACTCGGGATGCACATCGGTGAAGGTTCGGAAGTCGACCACACCGGCGGCGCGAACATCGTCGATCAACAGCTTGACGGCGCTGAAATCCTCGACCCACAACGACACCGGCGAATCCTCGAACAGGCCGCGCGCATAGGCCTCGCTGGCGACCAGCGCCTGCCTGGCGGCACTGCGGTCGGTGACATCTTCGATGGCGAGCAGCACCAGGCTCCAGGTCGTCTCATGCCCGGGCAGAATTGTCGCGTCGAGCACGATGTCCAGGCGCTTGCCCTGCAGGCTGTAATTCACTGTCGGGCCGCCGAAGCGCGTCTTGCCATCCCACAGCAGACCGAGCTCCTCGATGTGGCCGGTATCCATGTCGTCGCGGAAAACCTGGTCCAGGCCGGCCTTCAGTTGTTCCAGATTCGCGGCACCGTACAAGTCGAGTGTGCGGCGATTGACCTTGATCAGCCTGATTCGCGACCAGCATGCCGAAACGCGTGCGCGATCTTCGCGAAGCCAGGCGCGCAGATCGACGATGCCCTGGCGGCGCAACAGCTCGAACTGCTGGCGCAGTGCGCTGTAATCTTCGAGCCACAGGGAAACCGGTGCCAGCTCGAACATGCAGGCGCCATCGAGCTGGTTCGACAGATCGGCGTCCGGAAGTTGCGGATCCGGTTTCACATCATTGGAGGTCGACATCTCGGCTCAATCCTCGCGCATCAGCGCCTCGATTTCGTCGGCATCTGCCGGCACGCCGCGGCTGATCAGTTCGCAGCCATTGTCGGTGACGACCGCATCGTCTTCGATCCGGATGCCGATGTGCCACCAGCGCTCGTCGACACCCGGCGCCGGGCGGACATAAATGCCGGGTTCCAGCGTGACGACCATGCCGGGCACCAGCACACGTGACGGTTTGCGCACACAGCGTCCGCCAAGGCCGTCGGGTTGCTCGACGGCAGCTTCTTCAACCGAAAGATAGTCGCCGACGTCATGCACATCGCGGCCCAGCCAATGGCCGGTGCCGTGCATGTAGAAGGCCCGATACGCCGCACTGTCGATCACCGAATCGAGATCGCCGTGCTGGTTGCGGTCGAGCAGCCCGAGGTCGAGCATGCCCTGCGACAACACGCGGACCGCTGCATGGTGGGCATCACGTTGCCGCGCACCGGGACGGGTAGCGTCAATTGCCGCCTGCTGGGCAGCCAGCACCAGGTCGTAGAGTTCGCGTTGCGCCGGGGAGAAGCGGCCGTCAGCCGGGAAGGTGCGGGTGATGTCGCTGGCATAACCCGCCAGTTCACAGCCGGCGTCGATCAGGCACAACTGACCCGGCTTGAGTGTGGCGTCGCCGGTTGTCGCGTCGCCCGCCGCATAGTGCAGCACACACGCGTTGGCCCCGGCAGCGACGATCGGCGTATAGGCCAACCCGCCCGAGCCATGGCGGCGAAATTCATGCAGCAATTCGGCTTCGATCTCGTATTCGTGCAATTCGGCAGCACCGGCCCGAAAACGTCGCGCGCAGAATTGCATGGCGCGGCGGTGCCCGAGGGCGGAAATGGCTGCCGCCCGGCGCATCCAGTCAATCTCTTCGGCCCCTTTGACGAGCCGCAATTCGCCGAGCAGTGGCGCCAGATCGCTCAGGCGTTGTGGCACCGTCGCGCCGAGTCTCGCCCGCCCGCGCAGCGAGGCGAGCCAGCCTTCGATCCGGCTCTCCATCCCCGCCTGTTCGCCGAACGGCCACCAGACTGCTGGCTCGTTGTCGAGCAGGCCGGGCAGCGCTGAGTCGATTTCGCCGATCGGCAAGGCTTGCTCGATGCCGAGCGTGGCCGATGCCGCATCAACGCCCAGGCGCAGACCGTCCCAGATCTCGCGCTCCGGATCCTTTTCTCGAACAAAAATCACGCTGCTGCCATCGCTGCGCAGCAGCAGCGTCGAATCCGGCTCGTTGAAACCGGTCAGGTAATGAAAATGGCTGTCGTGTCGGTAGGGGTGTTCGCTGTCCGAATTGCGCTGGCGCTGCGGCGCGGTCGGAATGATCGCCACGCCGCCACCAGCGGCCTGCATCGCCCGCGCCAAAGCGGCGCGGCGCCGCGCAAACGGACGGATTGCATCGTCGGCAGTTTTCATTCGGATGACTATATCGGCGCGGCAACGGCGGCCCGGAGCCAGACGGCATTGTCCATGCCCGTAGCGTCACGCGACGCGGTCGATCGCATCGAGTTGTGCGGGCGTGCCGACGTTGTACCAGCGTCCGCGATGGATCTCTGCGCTGATCGCCTGCCGGCGCATCGCAGCAAACAACAAGGGCCCGAGCGCAGCGCGGCTGCCGGAGCTGATGCCGTCGACAATCGCGGCGCGAAACAGGCCGATATTCGAATAGGTCCAGCGTTGGCCGTCAGGTCCCGCCGAGTCGGCCAGCGCCAGCCCGTCGGCGGCGAGACCGAAATCGCCGACCGGGATGAAATGGCGGGTTGTCGACCAGCCACAGGTGGCCCAGCCGCGCCGGGTCGTCCCGCATCGCGTGCAAGGCCAGCGGGTCGAAGTCGAATCCGGGCGAGAAGATGTCGGCCGAGACGACCCAGAAGACACTTCGGTCATCGTCGACCAGCCAGGGCAATGCGGTCCTGATCCCGCCAGCAGTTTCGAGCGCGCCGCCGTAGCGCCGGCCTTCATGCGAATAACGGATCTGCAGGTTCCATCGGGAGCCGTCGCCGAGCGTAGCCGGGAACTGCTCCTCCAGCCAGGCGGTATTGATCACCAGTTCGCGCACCCCAGACCGGGCGAGCGCTTCGATCTGCCACTCGATCAGCGGTTTGCCTGCGACCTTCAACAGCGGCTTGGGTGTCACGTCGGTCAACGGTCTCATTCGCTCGCCGCGACCGGCGGCCAGCAGCATCGCCTTCGGTGGGGCTCATCATGCCCACTGCTGCGCATCGGGGCCAACGCCGCGGCGCCGTGCCTGCTGATCGATGTGGGCCGGCAAAAACGCCGCGCACAGCGATTCGCGCAGGCGGCGGGCGCGGTCGCTGTTGTCACTGCCGGGATTGCAGACAGCCTGCACGGCATTCAGGCAGGTGGCCTTCAATGCGCCGAGATCGATCATCGTCGCAGTCGCAGGCGGGCAGCCCGACAGGTCCGCGAAAAGGTGATGGCCATCCATTTGCACATTATCGAGGCCGGCGGAGCGTCGTCTTAAAATGCCGGGTTGTTCAGCTTTCGACCCTTCGATCACCTGCATGGCCGCCGACCCCAATCATTCGAACCCGACGTTGATGGCGAACGCCGTCCGTGCGCTGGCGATGGACGCCGTTCAGCAGGCCAACTCGGGGCACCCCGGGGCGCCGATGGGCATGGCCGATATCGCAGTGGCCTTGTGGGGCCGGCACCTCAAGCACAACCCGGCCAATCCGAAATGGGCCGATCGCGATCGCTTCGTATTGTCCAACGGCCATGGCTCGATGTTGTTGTATGCGCTGCTGCATCTGAGCGGCTACGACCTGCCGATTGCCGAACTGCGCAACTTCCGCCAGTTGGGCAGCCTGACTCCCGGCCATCCGGAAACCGGCCTGACACCTGGCGTCGAGACGACCACCGGCCCGCTGGGCCAGGGCCTGACCAATGCGGTTGGCTTCGCACTGGCTGAAAAGTTGCTCGCCGCCACCTTCAACCGGCCCGGCCACACCATCGTCGACCATCACACCTATGTCTTTCTCGGTGATGGCTGCCTGATGGAAGGCATCAGCCACGAGGCGGCCGCGCTGGCCGGTGCGTGGCGGCTCGACAAGCTGATCGCGATCTGGGATGACAACGGTATCTCGATCGATGGCAAGGTGGCGCCGTGGTTCATCGACGATACGCCGCAGCGTTTTCGTGCCTGCGGCTGGAATGTCGTCGACGCCGTCGATGGTCACGACGTCGACGCGGTCGACGCCGCCATCGCAGGGGCCAAGGCGGTCGCCGACCGGCCTACCCTGATTTGCTGCCGGACAGTGATCGGCAAGGGCTCGCCGAACCGCAGCGGCAGCGCCAAGGCGCATGGCGAGGCGCTTGGTGTTGACGAGGTCAAGCTGACCCGCGAGGCGATGGGCTGGACCAGCGAAGCCTTCGTCATCCCTGAGCCGGCCTATCAGGCCTGGGATTGCCGCCACGCCGGACTGGCAGCAGAGCGCCGCTGGGTTGAAGCGTTCGAGGCCTACAGCCTGGAATTCCCGCAGCTTGCGGTCGAATTCATCCGCCGCGTCGACGGCAAATTGCCTGATGGGTTTGCCCAGGTGGCCGTCGACGCAGCAGTCGCCGCGCATCGGCAGGCAGCAACCGTGGCCAGCCGCAAGGCCAGCCAGATCGCGCTGGAGGCGTTCACCGCGGCGTTGCCCGAATTGCTTGGCGGCAGTGCCGATCTGACCGGCTCGAACCTGACCAATACCTCGCATACTGCGGCGCTGCGGATCGGTGCCGACGCGCAGCCGATTCTTGGCGACGACGGCCGGCCGGGCCGCCATATCAATTACGGTGTGCGTGAATTCGGCATGGCCGCGGTGATGAATGGCGTCGCGCTGCATGGCGGCTTCATTCCCTACGGCGGCACCTTCCTGACCTTCAGCGATTACAGCCGCAATGCGATCCGCATGGCGGCGCTGATGAAGCAACGGGTGATTCATGTCTTCACGCACGACAGCATCGGCCTCGGCGAAGACGGGCCGACCCACCAGTCGATCGAACATGCGGCGTCGCTGCGATTGATTCCCGGCCTTGACGTCTGGCGACCCGGCGATACCGCCGAGACGGTGATTGCCTGGGCCTGCGCGTTGCAGACTGGCGATCGACCGAGCGCCTTGCTGCTGTCACGGCAGAACCTGCCGTATGCGCCGAAGGCCGGCCTCGACGATATCGCCAAGGGTGCCTATGTGTTGGCAGAGCCTGGCGAAGTCGGTCTGCGCAAGATGGCCCAGGCAGTGATCATCGCAACCGGCTCCGAAGTTCAGCTTGCACTGCATGCGCAGCAGTTGCTGGCGCAGCGGCGGATTGCGGTTCGCGTCGTGTCGATGCCGAGCACCTCTGTTTTCGATCGCCAGAGCACTGCCTACAAGACCTCGGTGCTGCCGAAGGACGTGCCGCGGATCGCCGTCGAGATGGGGGCCACCGATGGCTGGTGGAAATACGGCTGTGCTGCAGTCATCGGCATCGATACGTTCGGCGAATCGGCACCGGCGCCGGCGCTTTTCCAGCATTTCGGTTTCACCGCCGACAACGTTGTCGCGACAGTCTTGAAAGTCTTGCGCAAATGAACCGATTGACAATTTCCCGCTGGCTGCTCGCTGGCGCGTCCCTGCTGGTCAGCGTCGGTCAGACGCTCGCACAACCCGCTGCTGCCGATGCGCCGCCACAAGCGTCGAGCGCGCCGCCGGCCGATTGCCTGGCGACGCTGGATCGACTCTCGGCCGGTATTCCGGTTGCCGAGACCGGCCCGGCGTTGCGGCGGAACGGTCTGCGAATCCGCACGCCGATCATCGTCGCCGATGGCACGATCACCGAGACCGATGTCGTCTCCGCAGCACGCGTTCGGGTGTCGATCGATGACAAGGGCTTCGTGGTGCCGGATAGCGTTGCCGTGCAGCAGGCGGTTGGTGACCCCAAACTGCCGCTGGCGTTATCGAAAGCAGTCCCTGAGACCCTGAGTTTCGATGTCAGCGGTGCCTTTACGGTTCCCAAGCAGTTTGCCTTCACGACCGTCTATGTGGTCTGCGCCCGCAAGTGAGCGAACAACCGCAGCGTCTTCAAGTTTCTTCCGCAACCAAGGATTCAACATGACCATCAAAGTTGCCATCAACGGCTATGGCCGAATCGGCCGCAACGTGCTTCGTGCCCACTATGAAGGCGGCAAGAAACACGACATCGAGATTGTTGCGATCAACGACCTCGGCAAGCCCGAGACCAATGCGCACCTGACCAAATACGACACTGCGCACGGGCCTTTCCCGGGCACGGTCGAGGTCGATGGCGACTTCATGGTGGTCAACGGCGACCGCATCAAGGTGCTGGCGACGCGCAACCCGGCCGAGCTGCCGTGGAAGGAACTCGGCGTCGATGTGGTGATGGAATGCACCGGCTTTTTTACCAGCAAGGAAAAGGCCTCGGCCCATCTCGCCGGCGGTGCAAAGAAAGTGATCATCTCGGCGCCGGGGGGCAAGGATGTCGACGCCACCATCGTCTACGGCGTCAACCACGACGTGCTGAAGGCCAGCCATACCGTGATCAGCAACGCCAGTTGCACCACCAACTGCCTGGCCCCGCTGGTGCAGCCGTTGCATGCGGCGATCGGCCTGGTCAACGGGTTGATGACAACCATCCATTCCTATACCAATGACCAGGTACTGACCGACGTCTATCACGAAGACCTGCGTCGTGCGCGCAGCGCCACTTCCAGCATGATCCCGACCAAGACCGGCGCGGCGTCGGCGGTTGGCCTGGTGCTGCCCGAACTGAACGGCCGGCTCGACGGCTACGCGATGCGGGTGCCGACGATCAATGTGTCGATCGTCGACCTCAGCTTCATTGCCGCCCGTGACACCAGCGTTGACGAGATCAACCAGATCATGAAGAAGGCCGCCAGCGACGGTCCCTTGAAGGGCGTTCTGCAGTACAGCGACGGCCCGTTGGTCAGCGTCGATTTCAACCACAACCCGGCATCGAGCAGCTACGACGCGACGCTGACCAAGGTGAACGGCCGTTTGGTCAAGGTGAGCAGCTGGTACGACAACGAATGGGGTTTCAGCAACCGCATGCTCGATACGACCGTTGCGCTGATGGCAGCGCGCTGAACGATCGGCAAGCGCAAAAGGCGCCCGCAAGGGGCGCTTTTTTTTGCCTTCCAGGGGTCTATTCTGCGCTCTGATGGCGGGCTCGGCTTCACCCCTACACTGGGCCGGATGATGGGGTGTGGCCGCCGGTGCAGGCCGGCTGACAATGGGCTGAAGCAGTGGTCGTGAAGGGCAGCAGATGATTCGAGATTCAATGTTCGTCGGTTTTCGGCGGGCGCTCAGCGCGGGCGTTGCCGGTGTAATCGCCTGGGCCGTCATGGTTGGAGCGCCCGCATCGGCACAGACGGTTGCGCCGCCCGACGCCCGAGTCATTGTCAAGTTCAAGGCCACTTCGGACCTCGGTCGGATGCGGGCACTGTCGGCGGCGCAGCCAGCCGCTCTGGTGCGCGCGCAAGCGCTGAGTGTTCGAATGGGGATGGGCTTGCGTGCCGGCGCGGCACTGAGCGAACTGAGCCAGGTCATGGAGGCCAGCGGTATCGATTCCGCAGCATTGGCGGCCAGCCTGGCCCGCCAGCCCGAGGTCGACTATGCGGTGATCGACCAGCGACGTCGCATTCAGGCGATTCCGAACGACCCGCTCTATCTGGCCGGTGGCAGTGGCGGCCCCGCAGCAGGGCAGTGGTATTTGCGACCGCCTTCGGCGACCACGCCGGCGGCGATCAATGCGGAAGCGGCCTGGGATACCACGCTTGGCAGCAACCGTGTTGTCGTTGCCGTGCTCGATACCGGGGTGCGTTTCGATCACGGCGAACTGCTGCCTGTCGGTCAGGGCGGCAACCTGCTGCCCGGCTACGATTTCATCAGCGGGTCGACCACCGCCAACGACGGCGACGGTCGCGATCCCGATGCGTCCGATCCGGGTGACTGGATCACGGCCCAGGAAAATGCCTCGGGTGGTGCCTTTCCCAATTGCGGCGTCAGCAACAGCAGTTGGCATGGCACCGAAGTCGCCGCGTTGATCTCGGCAACCACCGACAACGGTTTCGGCATGGCCAGCGTCGCTCGAAGCGTGCTGGTGCTGCCGGTTCGGGTGCTTGGCAAATGCGGCGGCTTCGACTCCGATATCGTGGCGGCGATGCGTTGGTCAGCCGGGCTAGCGGTTCCCGGCGTTCCGGCCAACCCGAACCCGGCCAAGGTCATCAACCTGAGTCTGGGCGGGTCCGGCAGTTGCTCGGCGGTCTACAGCGACGCCGTTGCCGAGGTCAATGCGCTCGGTGTGGTGGTGGTCGCCTCGGCCGGCAACTCGGCCGGCCACGCCGTCAATTCGCCAGCCAACTGCAGCGGCGTGATTGCGGTGGCTGCGTTGCGCCATGTCGGCACCAAGGTCGGATTCTCAGATATCGGCGCGCAGATTGCGCTCAGCGCGCCGGGTGGCAATTGTGTCGATATCCGGCCGGGTGCGGCCTGCCAGTATCCGATCCTGACCGCGCGCAATGCGGGTACCCAGGCGCCGATACCCGGTAGTTCGGTTTTCTCCGACAGTGTCCAGCTGACCGTCGGCACCAGCTTTTCGGCGCCCCTGGTATCCGGTGCAGTTGCCCTGCTGCAGTCGGTTCGCCCCACCACGACGCCAGGCGAAATCCGCACGCTGTTGCAGCAGACGGCACGGCCGTTTCCGACCACCGGCGGGGACAATGGCGACGGCACGGTAGTCGGTCAGTGCGTACCGCCGCAACTCGATGCGGCCGGCCGTCCGATCGACCAGTTGCAGTGTTATTGCACCACCGCAACCTGTGGCGCCGGCATGCTCGATGTTGCCGCTGCCGTGCAGGCGGCGGCCGGCCTGCCTGCGCCGGTGCCTGCACCGACGCCAACGCCGGTGCCGGTGCCGGTGCCAACTCCGACGCCTGCTCCGTCCAGCGGCGGCGGCGGCGCGTTGGGCTGGCCCTGGCTGCTCGCCTTGTTTGGCGCTGCGGCTGCGCTGCGCGGCGCGCGTCGGCCAGGCGGCACTTGATCAGGGGCTTTTCGGACAGGCCGCGAAGCCGGCTTTGCCGGATGGCCATTTGACGGTGGACAGGCGCGCTGCGGCTGCCGCGTCGGCATTGGCGACGCGCAACAGCGTCTGCTCGGTGCCGTTGCCCGATCGAACCACTTTCGCCGTGCGGATGCCGCGCTGCCGCAACTGCTCCAGCCGCTGCTCGGCTGCAGCTTGCGAACCCAGGCGGCCCAGTGAAATGCCGCGCGCCAGCGGTGGCGGGTCGCTCAAGACCTCGTACGGAAGGCCACCGCGGATTCGCGCCAGTTCGCCCTTCTTGCGTTCGAGCCATTCGTCATCGGGATAGGGCCCCATGTAGACCATCCATTCGCCGCCGACATCGATGCTGCGCTTGCTCCATTTGCCGTCTGGCCAGGCAGCCTGCAGCGCCTGCTCGGCTGCCGGCAGATCAGCCACTGCGAACGGTCCGGCTTCCAGGCAGGTGATTGCGCGTGCATTCGAAGCACTCGCGGCACTGGCAACACTGGCAGCGCTCGCCGCAACTGCAACACCTGCTGCACTCGCACCGCTTGCCGGACTTGCAGCACGGGTCGCCGGCGCGACTGCGACCAATCCCCTGGTCGGTGGGGCCGATGCGGGGCCCGATGCAGGTTTGACGGGTGCGGATGCTCTCGCCGCAGCTGACGCTGGCCCTGCAGTGACCGCAGCCGATGCAAGGGCAGGCGCAGGCGCAGACGCAGACGCAACCACAGGCGCAGACACCGACGCTGACGGCTGCAGAGAAGCCGCCGCAGCGGCAGAAGACCCTGATCCCATGGAAGCGGCAGACATCGGCCGCGCCAGCACCAACAGAACATCGTCGGGCCTGATCTGGCGTGCCAATCGTTCGGGCTCACGGTCACCGGTCGCGCGGATTCCGACCACGCTGTCGAGCCAGCCCATGGTCCAGCCAAAATACGACAAGTTGGCGGCCAGCAGCGCGACGGCCAGCAGTCTCAGCATCCGGATGCCTCCGGTGCCAGCCTGACGCTGACCTCGCCGCTGTGCAGGGCGACGCGGCCCGCAGCGGTCTCGATGATCAGGCTGCCATCGGCGGCAACTCCACGTGCCACGCCGCTTTGCGCATTGGACTGGGTGGAGGTGACTGGTTGGTCTCGCAGCAGGTCACGCGCAGCAAAACGTTGCGCGAAGCCGGCAAAGCCGGCGCGCTCGAATTCCCGCAGGCCGCTCACCAGCGGCAACGCAATCCGGGCCAGCGCCAGCGGCGCACTGGCTGCCGGATCGATCTCTTGCAGACAGGCAAATCCGCTGCTCGCCTGGAATTTCCGCATCGGTGGCGGGCGCGAGATATTGATGCCGATTCCGGTCACCGCCAGGCGCTTGCTGCCAGCCGACAGGGTCTCGATCAGAATGCCGCCGAGCTTGCGGCCTGGCCGGTTCTCGGTGTTCGCATCGAGCAACCATAAATCGTTCGGCCATTTGATGCCTAACATGGGGGCACGCCCGAGCGCTGGCGGGTCGAGCGCGTCGGCCAGCACGACGGCGACGACCAACGACAAGCCGGCCCAGTCGGCCGGGGCAAGCGGCATCGCGAGTGAAAAAGTCAGCGAGGCAAGCGGTTCGGCAAACCATTCGCGGCCCATCCGCCCGCGCCCGGCGGTCTGCTGCTCGGCCACCAGCAGGCATGGTTGCCAGTCGACGGCGCGGCGACCAAATGCGCCGCTTTCGACGCTTCGCCGCACCATGGCAGGTGCCGCTTCGCCGCTTCGCCGTTCTTCCATCATCGATCCGGCGCGTGCCCGCTCAAGCAGGGTCGAATTGGTGGACGGCAGGCTCGCCGCGATCTCGATGCTGATGTCCGGCAGATGAGGCTGCAGTTGCTCGAAGAGCGCTTCTGCACCCCAGTGCAAGCGCGTATCAGCCATTGCGCCGTGCGGCGCGGCGCCGCTTTTTCGGGGCCAGCATGGTGCCGCGACATGTCTCGGCACCGCAGAGGCAGAGAAACTGCTTCTTCAACGCCGGCGTGTAAGGCTCGTCGATGATCAGCCCGTAGTCGTAGAAGAGTTCTTCGCCTTCGGCGATCGGTCGCAACGCCTTCACGAAAACCCGGCCGTCGACGACTTCGGTTTCGCAGTTCGGATCGCAACCATGGTTGATCCAGCGTGCAATGTTGCCGCCGACGCCACCGTCGATCACGTGATCGTCGTCGATGTGGAAATAGAAGGTGTGGTCGGGTTGCTTCGGATCATGCGGATGGCGCCGCAAGGCTTCGGGCCAGCTGATGGTTTCGCCGATGTATTCGAGGATCTGCTCGTCGGGCTCGATCGGCGCCAGGGCATAGACACCCTTGCCATGGACTGCACTGCGACGCATCTGGATGCGCCGCTTCGGACTGCCGTTTGCCCGCTTGCGGGCCGCCGCTTGCTTCATCGTGATCTTTGGGTACATTGAAATGGTGGGCGCGCGCATGCAGGTGCGTGCGCGCGAGGGCCGCGCAAGAGCCGGATTGTATGAACCTGTATCGTCTGCGTGATTGCCCGGCATTCGGGATGGCGGGCTGCACGAACAAATGGCAAAAAATCGAACATGAGCAAGACACTGATCATTGCGGAAAAGCCCAGCGTGGCTCAGGACATCGTGCGCGCCCTGACGCCGCAGGTCGGCAAGTTCGAGAAGCACGATGATTTTTTCGAGAACGAAACTCATCTGGTGACCAGCGCGGTCGGTCATCTGGTCGAGATCAAGGCGCCCGAGGAGTTTGACGTCAAACGGGGCAAGTGGAGTTTTGCTCACCTGCCGGTGATTCCCCCGCATTTCGATCTGGCACCGATCGAAAAGGCCAAGACACGCTTGAATGCGGTCGTCAGACTGGTCAAGCGCAAGGATGTGTCGCAGCTCATCAACGCCTGCGACGCCGGGCGCGAGGGTGAGCTGATCTTCCGCTTGATCGTGCAATATGCAGGCAGCGGCAAAAAAAGCATCGACAAGCCGATTCGTCGCTTGTGGTTGCAGAGCATGACGCCGCAGGCGATCCGCGACGGATTCGACCAGTTGCGCAGCGACCAGGATCTGCAAGGCCTGTCGGATGCAGCGCGCAGCCGCAGCGAGGCCGACTGGCTGGTCGGCATCAACGGGACGCGCGCCATGACGGCGTTCAATTCACGCGACGGCGGCTTTTTCCTGACCACCGTCGGCCGCGTGCAGACCCCCACGCTGTCGATCGTGGTCGAGCGCGAAGAAAAAATTCGCAAACATGTTGCGCGTGATTACTGGGAAATCAAGGCCGGTTTTGCCGCCGAAGCGGGCGTCTACGAAGGCAAATGGTTCGACCCGGCGTGGAAGAAAAATGTCGACGATGCCGAACAACGCGCCGACCGCATCTGGAACGAGGCCGATGCTCAGGCGATTGGCGCGGCGGTGCGTGGCCAGCCGGCCAGCGTCAGCGAGGAGTCCAAACCCAGCTCGCAGAACTCGCCGGCGCTGTATGACCTCACGACGCTGCAACGCGAAGCCAACTCACGCTTCGGATTTTCGGCCAAGACCACACTCAGCCTGGCGCAGGCGCTGTACGAAAAGCACAAGGTACTGACCTACCCGCGGACCGACAGCCGCCATCTGCCGGAAGACTATGTTGCCGTCGTCAAGGAAACGATGGCAATGATCGCCGCCGAGGACTTGCCGGGGCCACTACGCGGGCTGGCGACGCATGCCGGCAAGGCGATCAAGGATGGCTACGTCAAGCCGAACAAGAAGATCTTCGACAACGCCAAGGTATCGGACCACTTTGCGATCATCCCGACGCTGCAAGCGCCGAAAAGCCTCAGCGAGATCGAGGCCAAGCTGTACGACATGGTCGTCAAGCGTTTCATTGCGGTGTTTTTCCCGCCCGCCGAATTTCTCGTCACCACCCGCATTTCGACGGTTATGACGGCCGGACGCGAATACCGCTTCCAGACCAATGGCAAGGTGATGGTCAAGCCCGGCTGGCTGGCGGTCTACGGCCGCGATGTCGAACAGGACGATTCGACTCTGGTTGCGGTGCGGGCCGGCGAGACGGTGCAGACCGGACAGGTCGACGTCAACGCGCTGAAGACCAAGCCACCAGCGCGCTATAGCGAAGCAACCTTGTTGTCGGCCATGGAAGGCGCCGGCAAGCTGATCGACGATGACGAGTTGCGCGAGGCCATGGCCGAGAAGGGCCTGGGAACGCCGGCGACGCGGGCACAGACCATCGAAGGCCTGATCTTCGAGAAATACATGCTGCGCGAAGGCCGCGAACTGGTGCCGACCGCCAAGGCCTTTCAGCTGATGACGCTGCTGCGCGGTCTGCAGGTCGAGGAACTGACCAAACCCGAGTTGACCGGCAACTGGGAGTATCAGTTGGCCGAGATGGAAAAAGGCAAACTCAGCCGCGCCAAGTTCATGGCCGAGATCGCCGCCATGACCGAGCGGGTGGTCGCCAAGGCGAAGGAATACGACCGCGACACCATCCCGGGTGACTACGCGACGCTGGCAACACCATGTCCGAACTGCGGCGGGGTCGTGAAGGAAAATTATCGTCGTTTCACCTGCTGTGGCGTGCAGGGAAACAGTGAAGGCTGCGGTTTTTCGATCAGCAAGATTCCAGGCAGCCGCAGCTTCGAATTGCCGGAGGCTGAACGGCTGTTGGCCGACAAGAAAATCGGCCCGCTCGAAGGGTTTCGCTCGAAAGCCGGCTGGCCGTTCACCGCCGAGTTGAAGCTCGCCTACGACGACGAGCTCAAGAACTGGAAGCTCGAGTTCGATTTCGGTGAAGAGGCAAAGGCTGCCGAGGCCGGCGAGGAAGTCGATTTTTCAGGCCAGGAGAACATCGGCGCGTGTCCGAAATGCCAGGGTCATGTCTACGAGCATGGCAGCAGCTATGTCTGCGAAAAATCGACCGGGCCAAACGCCACCTGCGATTTCAAGAGCGGCAAGATCATCCTGCAGCAACCGGTGGCGCGTGAGCAGATGCACAAGTTGCTGACCACCGGCAAGACCGATCTGCTGGAAAATTTTGTGTCCAACAAGACGCGGCGCAAGTTCAAGGCATTTCTCGCCTACGACAAGAAAGAGGGCAAGGTCAGCTTCGAGTTCGAGCCGCGAGCGGCCCGGCCGGCGGGCAAGAAGGCCCCACCGCGCAAGGCGGCTGCAGGGTGAGGGTGCGGCTGGTGTTTCGTGACTGCCTGCATCGCGCTTCAAGGCGTTCTCGCATAGGAAGTGGGCCATGCGTCGCCTGTTGATCCGCAATGCCAGCCTGGTCGATGGTCGGCGAGCTCAGGATGTGGCCATTGCCGACGACCGGATCGTCGACGTCGGGCCGTCGCTGGCATTACCGCCGGATGCCGAGCCGATCGACGCCGAAGGCTGGCTGCTGTCGACGCCGTTCGTCGATGCGCATTTCCACATGGATGCCACACTCAGCCATGGGCTGCCGCGGGTCAACGGCAGCGGTACCCTGCTCGAAGGCATCCGTCTGTGGGGCGAATTGAAACCGCTTTTGACCCAGCAGGCGCTGGTCGAGCGGGCAATGACTTATTGCGACTGGGCGGTGGCGAAGGGGTTGCTGGCCATTCGCAGCCACGTCGATATCTGCGACGACCGCCTGCTTGCGGTCGAGGCCTTGCTGCATGTGCGTGATCGGGTGGCGCCGTATCTCGATCTGCAGCTGGTTGCGTTTCCGCAGGATGGGCTGCTGCGTTCGCCCGGTGCGATGGCCAACTTGAAGCGTGCGCTCGACATGGGTGTCGATGTGGTTGGCGGCATCCCGCATTTCGAACGAACAATGGCCGACGGTGCCGAGTCGGTGCGGCTGCTCTGCGAACTGGCGGCCGAGCGCGGGCTTCGCGTCGACATGCATTGCGACGAGACCGACGATCCGCTGTCGCGGCACATCGAGACCCTGTCCTTCGAGACCCAGCGGCTCGGCCTGCAGGGCCGCGTCACCGCATCCCATGTCACATCGATGCACAGCATGGACAACTACTATGTTTCCAAGCTGCTGCCGCTGATCGCCGAGGCAGGCGTGCACGTGGTGGCCAACCCGTTGATCAACATCATGCTGCAGGGCCGCCACGACAGTTATCCGAAACGCCGTGGCATGACGCGTGTTCCCGAGTTGATGGCCGCCGGCGTCAATGTCGCCTTCGGTCACGATTGCGTGATGGACCCGTGGTATCCGTTGGGCAGCGCCGACATGCTCGAAGTCGCGCAAATGGGGCTGCACGTCGCGCAGATGAGCTCGCAGGCCGCCATGGCGCGTTGTTTCGACGCGGTGACCCGCCAGGCGGCGTCGGTGATGGGTTTGCACGATCAGCAGGTGGTCCCGGGTGCGCCGGCGGATCTGGTGTTGCTGCAGGCCCGCGACGTGATCGAAGCGATCCGGCTGCGGTCGACCCGGTTATGGGTGATGCGGCGCGGGCAGATGGTGGCTCGCACGCCGCCCGCCGCAGCCGCCCTGCTGCTGTCCGGACGTCCGGCTGGTGTCGACTGGACACTGTCGCGCTGAGGCCGCGTCACCACTCGTAGAATCCACCGAACTGGAATTCGGGCCAACCCCATGAAACTGATCGGTTCGCTCACCAGCCCTTATGTGCGCAAGGTGCGCATCGTGATGGCCGAAAAAAAACTCGACTTCGAATTGGTGCTCGAGGATGTCTGGGCCAGTGATGCCGTGCTCGATTCGAATCCGCTGGGCAAGGTGCCGTGTCTGGTGATGGAGGGCAGCGATGCGGTATTCGACTCGCGGGTAATCGTTGAATATATCGACACCTTGTCGCCGGTGGGCAAATTGATGCCGGAGCGGGGCCGTGAACGAGCCGAGGTGCGCACCTGGGAGGCCCTTGCCGATGGTGTGCTCGATGCCGCCATTCTTGCCCGGCTTGAACAGACCTGGAGCGGGCGTCAGGATGGGCAGCGCAGCCAGGCCTGGATCGACCGCCAGATGAGCCGGGTTGATTCAGCCGTCGCAGCGATGTCGCGCGGCCTGGCGGCCAAGCCGTGGTGCACCGGCATCCACATGTCGCTGGCCGATATTGCGGTCGGCTGTGCGCTCGGTTATCTCGATTTCCGCTATCCGCAGATCGACTGGCGTGCCGACCATGCCAATCTGGCCAAGCTGACGACCAAGCTGTTTGCCCGCCAGAGTTTCATCGATACCCGCCCGCCGTCTTGAGCGTCGCTGGCTGCCCCGCGCACGCCTCAGGGCTGGCGGCTTTCTCGGGACAGCACAACGCTGAACAGGTCGGCCATCGAACGAAACACCTGGTCGCCGAGAAAGTCGAAATACTGCTCGGTATCCGAATACAAGACCAGCAAGCCACGCCGTGGGTCGGCGCTGGCCGCGAGTTGCAGCGCGATCACGCTGCAGATGCCGTGTTGGCGGGCCACCGTGCGCCACGGCTTCCAGATCGACAGCGGCGAGATGCTGAAAATCTCCGACCGGCGCCCGTCGATGGCGCGAAAAACCGGGCCCTTCGCAGTCAGCCAGTTGCGCTCGATCCGCAGATCGCGGGCGTAGCTGGAAGCGCGCCCTGAAAAGATCTGCGGGCTGACCAGTTGCGAGCCGGGTTCGCCGAACCAGATCCACGCCAGCGCAATACGCGGTGCCAGTGAAGTCAGCGAATCGCAATAACTTTGCAAGACCTGATTCGGCAAGGCCGCATCGTGTTGCGCTGCCGCACCCTTGCGCATCGCGCGGGCGATATATTCCTGCTCGATCGCCAGGTTGAAGATCGAGTCGGGTGCCGCTTGCGGCATCGTCTTCGATGCAGGCGTCGCGATCTGAGGCTCAGATTCGGGCTTGATTTGCACTCCTGTGCATGGTTCACCAATGAGCCGGCACTCTACCAAAGGCCGGTCGGCTTGGCACGCCAATGGCGATCGGTCATGATCGCGTCCCTTGTCATCGCTGAACCAATTCATTCATGAAAAATTCGATTCTTGTTGTTTCCAGGTCGCCGCTTGCCGCTTGCCTGATGTTGGCGGGGTTCTGGATGGCGACTGCAGCGCAGGCTGCGCCTGTTACTTCGGCCACCGGATTGATCTATGAAAGCCTGAAGGAAGGCACTGGTGCCACCCCGAAAGCCACCGACCGGGTCAAGGTGCATTACCGTGGCACGCTGGCGAACGGCAAGGAGTTCGACAGTTCCTACAAACGCGGCCAGCCGGCCGAGTTTCCGCTGAATCGGGTGATCCCGTGCTGGACCGAAGGGGTGCAGAAAATGAAACCCGGCGGCAAGGCCAAGCTGACCTGCCCGCCCGCGATTGCCTATGGCGACAAGAATGTCGGTGATGGCCTGATCCCGCCGGGATCGACGCTGAATTTCGAGGTTGAGCTGGTCGAAGTGATCAACTGAGGGACGCTGCGGGTCAACGCTTGAAAGCGGCCACGTAGAATCCTTCTTTTCACCGCTTTTTCGCTCCATGGCCCTTGCCCCGAAGGGGAGTGCCCCGCCGATCTTCGACCTGAAAAGTGCAAGCCTGCCGCTGGTGGCGCTGGTGCTGAAAACCGCCGACCTCGATGAGTTGCGCGGCGAGTTGCAGAGCCGCCTGGGCGATACCCCGCAGTTTTTCAGTCACGACCCCGTGTTGGTCGAGTTGTCCGCCGTGCGCGACCTGGAGCAGCCGGTGATCGACTTCGCGGCGCTCGTCGACATCATGCGCGGTTACCGGATGAACCCGGTCGCGGTAAGGGGCGGCAGTGCTGATCAACACGCGGCAGCGCTCGAAGCCGGCCTTGCCGAAGCGGCTGAAGACGTGGTGGCGACTGAATCGGCCCGCAGCAGCGCGTCGGCACGCAAGCAGAACGTCGAATTGAAAGAAGTCGTCAAGGAGGTGATCAGGGAGGTGCCGACGCCGGTTCCTGCAATCATCGTCGACAAGCCCTTGCGTTCGGGCCAGCAGGTTTATGCAAAAGGCGGCGATCTGGTCGTGCTGGCGATGGTCAACTTCGGTGCCGAATTGATCGCCGATGGCAGCATTCATGTTTACGCACCGTTGCGTGGCAAGGCGATTGCGGGGGCGCGCGGCAATACCGAGGCACGCATCTATGCCAGCTGCCTGGAGGCCGAATTGATATCCATCGCCGGCGTCTATCGCACCGCGGAGAACCCGTTGCCCGACGAGGTCCGTGGCAAGGCAGCGCAAGTGCTGCTGCGCGACGACAAACTGGTGATCGAGTCCTTGAAGCCGTGAGCACGTCGCCGACCCGCCATCTGCCACACGTCATGCGCGCCGCTCGGCGGTGAACAGCGCGGCTTGCCGGCTCGAACTGAAATACAAATCAAAAGGAATTTTCCAGATGGCCCGAATCATCGTCGTGACTTCAGGCAAAGGCGGGGTCGGCAAGACCACCACCAGTGCCAGCTTTGCCTCAGGTCTGGCGCTTCGCGGATTGAAGACCGCAGTGATCGACTTCGACGTCGGCCTGCGCAACCTCGACCTGATCATGGGTTGCGAGCGACGCGTTGTCTACGACCTGATCAACGTGATCAACGGCGAAGCCAACCTGAATCAGACCCTGATCAAGGACAAGCAGGTCGACAAGTTGTATGTGTTGCCGGCCTCACAGACGCGTGACAAGGACGCGCTGACCAAAGATGGCATCGAGAAGATCCTCGCCGATCTGGGCGAGATGGGTTTTGAATACATCATCTGCGATTCCCCGGCCGGCATCGAATCGGGTGCCTTGCTGGCCATGCATTTCGCCGACGAGGCGTTGGTGGTGACCAACCCCGAAGTGTCGAGCGTTCGCGATTCCGACCGCATCCTCGGCATGCTGGCCTCGAAGACGCGCCGTGCGATCAACCGCGAAGAACCGGTCAAGGAACACCTGCTGATCACCCGCTACAACCCGGGCCGTGTCGAAGACGGCCACATGTTGTCGCTGGGCGATATCCAGGAGATCCTGCGCATTCCGCTGATTGGCGTGATCCCCGAGTCGGAGACGGTGTTGCAGGCATCCAATCACGGTGTACCGGCGATTCACAACGAAGGCACCGATGTGTCCGAGGCCTACAAGGACGTGATTGCGCGATTTCTCGGCGAAGAAAAGCCGATGCGCTTCACCGACCCGGTGAAGGCCGGATTCTTCAAGCGCATGTTCGGTGGGAGATGAGCTGATGTCTCTGTTCTCATTCCTGCTCGGTGAAAAGAAGAAGTCGGCCAGTGTCGCCAAGGAAAGGCTGCAGATCATCCTCGCTCACGAGCGCAGCGGAAACCGGGCCGGCCAGCCCGACTATCTGCCAGCGCTGCAGCGCGAACTGGTGGCGGTGATCTCGAAATATGTATCGATCAGTGCCAACGACATCAAGGTCAGCGTCGAGCGACAGGACGATCTGGAAGTGCTCGAGGTGAAAATCGAACTGCCCGATCAGGGAAGCCGCTGAGCCGGCACCAGTTGCCTGCCAAGAGCCGATTCCGGCCAGTGACAGGCTTACCAGGCCGTGTCCTGCCAGCCGGGTAGCCCGTCGTCGTCGCTGGGCGATGAGGCCGCGTTGGCGACAACCGGTGGAGTCGTTGATTCCAGCAGTTCGGTTTTGTTGGCGGTCTGGTTCACCGTTTGATCATTGCGCACGTCGCTTTCGATCCGGCCATCGCGAAGCGTGATCACTCTTTGTGCAGAACGAATGGTCTCGGGACGGTGGGCAACGATGATGCGGGTGATCTGAGTATCGCGAACCGACTGGTTGACCGCCTGCTCGAGCGAGACGTCGAGGTGGCTGGTCGCCTCATCGAGCAGCAGGATTCTGGGCTTCCGATACAACGCACGAGCGAGCAGTATCCGCTGCTTCTGACCGCCCGAAACCGATGAGCCCATGTCGCCCATCAGCGATTCGTATCCCATCGGCATCGCAACGATCTCGGCATGGATGGCCGCCTGGCGTGCACTGCGCTCGATCAGCGAGCGATCAGGTTGCGGCGCGAAGAAGCAGATGTTGTCAGCGATCGATCCTGCCAGCAATTGGTCGTCCTGAAGCACCACCCCGATGATGCTGCGATAGGCATCGAGGCCGACATGCGACAGCGGCTCACCGCCGACGCGGATTTCGCCGCTGGTCGGCGCGATCAGGCTGCTCATCAACTTGAGCAGTGTCGTCTTGCCGCAACCCGAGGCACCCACGATCGCGACGGACTCGCCGGCTGCGATGCTGAAGCTGATGTCACGCAACACCCACGCGTCGCCTTCGCCGTACCGAAAGTTGAGGTTGCCGATGCTGAGAGATGGATGGATTTCATCGGGGTCGCGCAGCGCACGGGTCTCCTCCGGCGGTGTCAGCACGATGTCTGCGAGTCGTTCACTGTGCAGGCGCAGCATCCGCAGATCGACGCCGGTGTCGATCAGTGCGCTGATGCGGCTGGTGAACTGGCTCTTGTAGGCGATGAAGGCCAGCATCATGCCGACCGAAAAGACGTTGCCGAGCACCAGCAGGGCCGCCATCCAGACCACCAGGATCGTCAGCGTGCCCTGCAACAAGCCGTTGGCGACCCGAAACCCCAGCCGCAGTTTTTGCGTCGTCAGGTCACGGTTGATGGTCTCGACCAGCAGGTTCATCCAGTGGGCACGGCGCACGTCCTGCCCGCCGAGCAACTTGATGGTGCGGATCGCCCGCACGCTCTCCAGGAAGTGGGTATCCCGACGGGCAGCCCAGACGATCGTTTCCATCGAGGCGTCGCGCAATGGTGCGTAGAGCGCCCAGCGGATCGCCCCGTAGATCAGTGTGGCCGCCAGCACCACCAGCGTGATGCCCGGGCTCAGCAGGAACATGATGACCAACGTGAGACTGGCCATCAGGCCGTCGAGCAACGCTTCGACCAGATCGGTCGTCATGGCGCGCTGGATGATGTCTATCGAACCAAAGCGCGACACGATGTCGCCGAGCTGCCGCGACTCGAAGAACGAGGCCGACAAGGTCTGCAGGTGACTGAAAAGGTTGCTTCTCCCTTGCAGCTTCAGCGTCGACGACAGAACCATCAGCATCCAGGCCCGCATGATCGAAAACGACAGCTGCACCAGCATCAGCAGCCCGAAACCGAGCGCAAGCGTCAGCAGCAGGTCGCGGTCGGCACTGACCAGCGCGTTGTCGACCACCAGTTGCATGAAGAACGGCTGAAGCAGCGCGAAGACCTCGATCGCCAAGGCGAGCGCAAACAGCTGGCCGAGCGATCGCTTGAAGCCGACGACGCGACCGACAACCTCGCTGAGCTTGAGCCGCGGTGGTGCGGCGAGCGGCTTGAAGCGATGGGTCGGCGACACCTCGAGCGCCACGCCGGAGAAGTGAATCGATACCTGCTTCAGGCTCAACCGGCGCTGGCCCAGCGCCGGATCGTGGATCAGCACCTGGTTGCCTCGTACGGCGACCAGGACCACGAAGTGATTCAGGTCCCAGTGCAGCACGCAGGGCATCTGCAGCTGGTCGAGTTCATCGAGTTCGAGACGCAGTGGGCGGGGCGCCAGATCGAGCCGGTCGGCGACCTTGGTCAGATCCGAAAGACGCGATCCTTTGAGCGAAACACCGAATCGCCGTCGCATCTCGGCCAAATCGATGCCGGCATGGTGATAGGCGGCGATCATCGCCAGGCAGGCCAGCCCGCACTCCGCGGCCTCGGTCTGCAGCACCATCGGAACTTCCTGTCGCAGCCCGAAACGTAGATTGCCGAGAAAATCCATCGATCAAAGTTTTCCGGTCAGCGTAAACAACGGTTCGAGCAGCCATTCGTAGAGCTTGCGACGTTCGAGCAGGATGTCCGATTCAAGCTGCATGCCTGGATGCAACGCCTGCGACTGACCATAGGCATTGATCGACTGCGCGTCCAGCGACACGGTGATGCGATACAGCGGTTCGCCGCTGGCGGTCAGACTGGTCAAGCGCGACAGTTGTGGTGGCAGTTCGTTCGGACTGATCGCCGTCATCGACACCGTCTTGACCGTTCCCTCGTGATGGCCGAATTTTTGATAAGGGAAGGCCTGATAACGCAGCAACACTTTTTGCCCGACCTTGATGAAGCCGATCGAACGGCTGGGCGTGAACAGCTGCGCCTCGAGTTTGGAGTCTTCCGGCAAGATGCTCAACAGCGGCGTCGTGGCATTGGCGCTGCTGCCCGGGTGTACCTGCAAGGTGCTGACGGTGCCGGCGCTCGGAGCGGAGACCAGGATCCGCCGCCGCGCCTGCGAGTTCGCCAGGTCCTGGTCGAGTTCGGCGATGCCGCGTTTCAAGCCCGCCACCTGAGATCCGATCTTGAAGGGGAGATCGTCGTACTCGGCCTGCAGGCCCGCCAGATCGCGTTCACGTTCACCGCGCAGTCGCTCGAGTGTCCGGGAGCGGCCTCGCTGTTCGAGCTCATTCTCTTCCTGCTGCTGGATCTGCATCTTCGACGCAAAGCCCTGCGCGCCGAGATCGCGCATCCGGTCGGCCGATCGGGTCGCCAGCTCGGCGCGTGACTGCTGGACCTTCAGCTCACGGTTGAACTGTTCGATCTCCGAGCGTATCGCCGCCAGCCGCCGGGCGAGGCTGCGGCGCTGCTGCGCCAGCAACCGATCCTGCTGCGCGATCTCGGACTCGAGGCTGTTCTTGCGAGAATCGATCGAACGAGCAATCTCGGCTTCGGTGCCGCCCGATTCGACCCCACTTTGCCGTTCGGCCGACAAGGCCACCAATGGTGCACCCGCGCTGACCTGTTCGCCTTCCTGGTGAAAAACCTCGGTGACGACGCCCGGCTGCGGAGCGAAAACCTGCGCCAGACCTTTGTCGGGAACCAGCCATCCGTTGACATTGGCCTTGCGGGTGAATTCGCCCAGCCCGAGCAGGGCCGAGACCGCCATGATGCCCAGGATGGCCAGCCCGGTGAACAGGCGGTACGAGGGCCGCGGCGTGAGCAGGACAGGCCCCAGCCATTGGCTGCGTCGGGCCTCGATCACTTCATTGCGGAACAGCGGCTGTGGCTCGGCTTCGACCAGATCGGAAGCGGGGCCATCGGCTTGAAGTTCGGCCAAATCCAGGCTGGCTCCGTCGCCGCGTGTCGCGCGATTGCCGTCACCCGGGACTGGACCGGTTCCATCGGGATTCGACGGTCCCGACCGCCCCAGGGTTCGCATTCGATGGCTGGTCGTCGTTCATCACCCGACCACAGCCGCTTTCTCAGGGCGGGCAGAGCACGTTAAGCTCGCAGTTATCGTCAACAGGAGTTGCCCTTGGCCGCCAATCAGACTGTCGAATCGACGACTATGACCGAGCTGCATCTGCTTGGCGTGCCGCCGCTTGCCAGTTACGTGGATCATGTGAAGAGGCGTGCGATTGATGGGGAGGATGCCGACGAGGCCCGACTGATCGATCAGTGGCGTGCCGCGGCCCGGCATTATGAAGGGCTGGCGCAGAGCGAGGCTGGGCAGGCCGATCTGGTCGGCATCGAGCCGATTCCGACTGCCATGGCGCCTTGGATCGACCAATTGACGGCGGCGGCGGATTTCCAGCAGGTCTTCAGCAACCTGCCGATCGCGTTCGGACTGATCGAACTCGATCGGCTGGTGATCTGCCAGCAGCACGTCTTGCTCGATCACTCGGCGAAATTCGATCAGATCCTGGCTGCTGCCGGCGACGAAGGCCGCGAAACGGCTGCGTTCGGGATCTGTCTGCCGCTGGAACCGCATGCGCCGGCCATTTCACAGACCCGATCGGCGCGCGGAAAATTTGTCTTTCAGTCCGACTTGTCCGATCTGCAGGGCCTACTCCCCGCGCCTGATCAACGACACAACAGCCCAGACCCTGTTGACATCCAATGGATATGCGCAAGCAGGCAGTCGCGATCACGGTGGGCTTCGGAGCCCGCCACCTGAACGCCGTCCGGCTCGGCAAACGCATGGTGCTCAATAACGGATACCACCGCGCATTTGCGCTGCGCTCAGCCGGATTCACGCATGTGCCCTGCGTGGTCCAGTCGATTGCACACCCGGAAGAACTTGCCTTTGCCGGCGGTTCATCGTTGATCGACAATTTCGACGACATATTCAAATCCGCGCGGCCACCATTGTTCAAGGATTTTTTCGATCCCGAACTCACCACCCGGATCCGGATGCCGAGGACTCGCAAGCAGATTCAGATCACGGTTTCCGTCGAGACGATTCGGGTACCGGGATGAGAAGTTGCGCGGGGAGACCGATCCCGCCGGGGCCGGCGGGCATTCAACGAGTCATTCACTGCTGCGCCGCAGTTGCCCTTAGCTCATCTTGTCACTCTTCATGCTTTTCGCCTTGCAACTCTTCTTGCTCTTGGGACTCTTGGCACTCTTCATACTCTTGTCGCTTTTGGCACATTTCGTGCTAGGGACTTTCTTTGGCCGGCCACAGCCACCACTGACCTGAAGCAGCTCTTCGATAGTAAGGATACGCATGGTTTTTCTCCAATCGTCAAAGTTCAATCAGCAACCACGGGGTTGCAATTTACCAGCATCTACACGACTTGCTGGCCCAGGGCATCATCCTGACACAAATTCACACAATTGGCTGAGATGTGGACCTCGACCCGACACATAAAGCTGCGGCCGCGTGAAAAGCTGCACAAAGATGCCTCTAAAACGGATCAGAACGCCGCGATCCCGGTAATCGCCCGCCCCAGGATCAACGCATGGATGTCATGCGTGCCTTCATAGGTATTGACCACCTCCAGGTTGACCAAGTGGCGCGCGACGCCGAATTCATCGCTGATGCCGTTGCCGCCAAGCATGTCGCGTGCGGTGCGGGCGATGTCGAGCGCCTTGCCGCAGCTGTTGCGTTTCATGATGCTGGTCACTTCGGGTGAGGCGATGCCTTCGTCCTTCATTCGGCCGAGGCGCAGACAGCCTTGCAGGCCGAGCGCGATGTCGGTTTCCATGTCGGCAAGCTTTTTCTGGATCAGCTGGTTGGCGGCCAGCGGGCGGCCGAACTGTTTGCGATCGAGGGTGTACTGGCGGGCGGTGTGGAAACAATCCTCGGCCGCGCCGAGCGCACCCCAGGCAATCCCGTAGCGCGCCGAATTGAGGCAGGTGAACGGGCCCTTGAGGCCTCGCACTTCCGGGAAGGCGTTTTCTTCCGGGCAGAACACGCCGTCCATCACGATCTCGCCGGTCAGCGAGGCGCGCAGGCCGACCTTGCCGTGCACCGCTGGCGCGCTCAGGCCTTTCGAGCCCTTGTCGAGCACAAAGCCGCGAATCGCGCCTTCGTCGTCTTTCGCCCAGACCACGAAGACGTCGGCGATCGGGCTGTTGGTGATCCACATCTTCGAGCCGGTCAGGCTGTAGCCACCGTCGACCTTGCGAGCGCGGGTCACCATCGAGCCGGGGTCGGAGCCATGGTTGGGCTCGGTCAGCCCGAAGCAGCCGATCGCCTCCCCGGTGGCCAGTTTGGGCAGGTATTTCTGCTTCGTCTCCTCGCTGCCGAATGCGTTGATCGGCACCATCACCAGCGAACTCTGCACACTCATCATCGACCGGTAGCCCGAATCGACGCGCTCGACTTCACGCGCCACCAGACCGTAGCAGACATAGTTCAGCGCGGAGCCGCCGTACTGCTCGGGGATCGTCGGGCCGAGCAGACCGAGCTCGCCCATTTCGCGAAAGATGCTGGCGTCCATCTTCTCGTGGCGAAACGCCTCGAGCACCCGTGGTGCCAGCCGCTCCTGGCTGTAGCTGCGCGCCGAGTCACGAACCATCCGCTCTTCATCGCTCAACTGGGTTTCCAGCAGCAAGGGGTCGTCCCAATGAAAGCTGGCTTTGGTGGTTGTGCCGGACATCTCGTACTCCTTGTCGTGATGAAAAGCGACCAGTCCCGGTCGATGAAATCGGCCGCGCTGCGAAGGGCCGCTGCGCGACGATTGTCGCGCCAATCGAAGCCTTGTCAGCCGTGGGGAGTTTCGTCAGCTGATGTGCGCACCTGCCTGCGCAATGCTGTGCTTCAGCATCCGGCCATGGCCTCAAATGCGTCGAACAACCGAGTGGCTCAACCCGGCAGCCGCATGCGCACTCTGACGCAACAGGCCCGGGCGCTGGCGCGACGGACTACAAGTCTTGACCGGCCGAAGTCGAAGCCATCATGTATCACCACGCGGCGATCCAGGAGGCCTGCGTGATCGTGGCATTCGACGAACGGCGCGGCGAGACCGCGAAGGCGCTGGAGATGCTGAAGGAAGGTCACGACGGCCGAGTCAGCGAGGCCGATGGGATCGAAAAAGGTCGCGCCAGCAGATGGCGGCCTGCAAAAGTCCGCGTATCGTCGAGCTTGTTTCGCGCCAGCCGACATCGGCATCCGGCAGGTTTCTGGGGCGGCAACTGCAGGCCGCGGATGCGGCGCGCCGCGGCAAGTGACGACCCACGTACAAGGTAAACATTTTGAGCACGATGAGCAGTCATTCGATCCCCGACATTCCAAGCATGCGCGAGCGGGTGTCGCCCGAAGAGTGGCAAATCCGCGTCGATCTAGCCGCAACCTATCGCCTGATCGCGATGTTCGGCTGGGACGACATGGTCTTTACCCATGTATCGGCGCGGGTCACCGGCGAAGGGTCTGCCGGCGGGCACGCCTTTCTGATCAATCCGTACGGGCTGTTTTTCGATGAGATCACGGCATCGAGCCTGATCAAGGTCGATGCAGAAGGGCGGCCGTTGATTGATTCGCCGTTCCCGGTCAATCCGGCCGGCTTCGTGATCCACAGCGCGGTTCACGAGGCGCGTCATGACGCGGCCTGCGTCGTTCACACCCACACCGTCGCCGGGGTTGCGGTATCGACGCAGGAAGACGGCCTGTTGCCAATCTCGCAGCAAGCCTGTTTTCCACTGGCCAGCCTGGCCTATCACAGCTACGAAGGCCTGGCGCTGCGCGATGCCGAAAAGCGCCGCCTGGTCGACGACCTGGGCGCTGCCAACCATCTGATCCTGCGCAATCATGGTCTGCTGACTTGCGGGCCGACCGTCTCCGAAGCCTTCCGGGCGATGTACCGACTGCAGCGCGCCTGTGAAGTGCAGATCGCTGCGCAAGCAGCTGGCGGGCGGCTGATCCGGGTCGACCCATCCATCATCGAGGGCATCTCGGCGCAATCGCTGGTGGTCAGCAAGGGCCTGGGCGCGGGCATCATGTGGCCGGGCCTGCTGCGCCGCCTCGATCGCCACAATCCCGGTTATGCGGTCTGATCGGCCCTCGAACATGACCTGCACCTGATGTTTGCGCCGGCTCTCAAGCGGCTCGATCGGGCGATCAGCCGCGAAATCGACCGCGGACAGATTCCCGGCGCGGTGCTGCTGATCAGGCACCGCGGCAAACCGGTGCATCGCGCCGCGCTGGGCGTGCTGGATCCCGCTTCGGGGACCGTGATGCGAGAGGATGCGATCTTCCGCATCTATTCGATGACCAAGCCGATCGTGTCGGTCGCGCTGTTGCTGCTGGTCGAAGAGGGTCGCCTGCGGTTGCGCGATCCGGTGGCGCAGCATCTGCCGGAGTTCGCCGAAATGCAACTCGGCGTCGAGGTGCGCGATTCGACGGGTCGGGAAAGCCTGAAGCGGGTTGCGCTGCCGCCCACCTCGCCGAACACGCCGACCATCCCTCTCGTCTACGACCTGCTGCGTCACACCGCAGGCCTGACCTACGGAAGCTTCGGATCCTCGCAGGTGAAGACGCTGTATCTCGAGGCCGGTGTCGAGTCGGGCGGCTATGACAACGGCGAGTTTTCACGCCGCCTGGCGCGCCTGCCCCTGGCCTATGCGCCGGGGACGATGTGGGAATACAGCCGCGCGACCGACCTGATCGGCTCGCTGATCGAGCGCATCAGCGGCCAGACGTTGGGGCAATTTCTGCGCGACCGAATTTTCGATCCGCTGAAGATGGTCGATACCGGCTTCGAGGTGCCACCGTCTGAGCAGCATCGCCTGGCCGAACCGTTTGCCACCGATCCAGCCAGCGGCGAGCCGATCCGGCTGCTCGATGGCCGCCGGAAACGGGTTTTCGAATCAGGCGGTGGCGGGCTGTTCTCGACAGCCTCCGACTACCTTCGGTTCGCTCGAATGATGCTCGGCGGCGGCGTGTTGAAGGGCCGGCGCTTGTTGTCGCGCAAGATGGTCGAGTTGATGACTCACGACCACCTTGGCGTCGACCTGATTCGCGCCAGCCGCGTCGCAGGCGCCAGCAATGGCTATGTGCCCGGCCCCGGTTACGGCTTCGGGCTCGGGGTGGCGGTGCGAATGGCGGGCGGCGAAGCCTTGGTACCTGGCAGCGTCGGGGACTATCACTGGAGCGGCCTGGCCGGTACCTATTTCTGGGTTGACCCGGCTGAGGATCTGATTGCGATCTGGATGATGCAGGCGCCCGAGCAGCGCAAGGATTTCTGGGCCCTCTACAAGACACTGGTTTATGCTGCGTTGCCATGATGCAGCGATGCTCGGTTGAGCCCATGGACGACAGCCTGCTGCCCGAATTCGGTCTGATCAGCGACAGGGTTGCCGAGCACGCCAGGCGGTCGCCGCAGCGCGTGGCGCTGATCTGCGGCTCGCGTCGACAGACCTGGGAAGAGTTCGATCGGGCGATCGACCGGGTTGCCGCGTCGATGCAGCGCGATGGTCTGGCAGCGGGTGACGCGATCGCGATCTGCGCCAGCACGTCGATTGACTACGTCCATGTTTTTCTGGGCGCACTGCGCGCCGGGGTGGTTGTTGCGCCGCTGGCGCCGGGATCGACTGCACAGAGTCTGGCCAGGATGCTGGCCGATGCGCAGGCAAAGCTGGTCTTTGTCGACCGGACAACGGCTGGCGAATTTCCCGCGGCCAATGCGGCGTCCACTGCCGGCGCGCCGCGGTACCTGCACCTCGACGATCAGGCGGGGTCGGATGCAAAATCGTCCAGCTTCAGTGACTGGCTGGAGCCCGACGGTGTTGTTCCAGCCGAGGTCATCGGTGCAGCCTGCAGCGCCGTTCAACATCATCTATTCGTCTGGCACAACCGGCGAGCCCAAGGGAATCGTGCAACCGCACAGCATGCGTTGGTCGCATGTGCGTCGGGGGCGCGCCTACGGCTACGGGCCGCAGACAATCACTTTGCTGGCAACACCGTTGTATTCGAATACGACGCTGGTGGTCTTTTTTCCGACCCTCGCATTCGGCGGCAGCGTCGTGTTGATGCCCAAGTTCGACGCCAGTGGCTACCTCCAGTTGGCCGAGAAACTGCGTGTGACCCATACGATGCTGGTGCCGGTGCAGTATCAGCGGCTGATGGCGTCGGCCGATTTCGACCGTCACGATCTGCGCAGCTTCGCGATGAAATTCAGCACCAGCGCACCGTTCGGTGCAGCGCTGAAAGCTGATGTGTTGCGCCGCTGGCCCGGCGGCCTGATCGAGTTCTACGGCATGACCGAAGGCGGCGGCACCTGCATCCTGGCCGCGCACGAGTATCCCGACAAATTGCATACCGTCGGCCAGCCTGCCGAAGGTCACGATATCCGCCTGATCGACGACGATGGGCGCGAAGTTGGCGCCGGTGGATCAGGCGAAGTCGTCGGCCATTCAGGCGCGATGATGAGCGGCTACCATGGCCAGCCCGAGAAGACACGCGAGGCTGAATGGTTTGCACCCGATGGCAAACGCTTCATCCGCACCGGTGATGTCGGACGTTTCGACGACGATGGTTTTCTGATCCTGTTCGACCGCAAGAAGGACATGATCATCTCGGGTGGTTTCAACATCTACCCGAGCGATCTCGAGGCTCAGATGCGGCAGCACCCGTCTGTTGCCGAGGTCGCAGTGGTCGGCGTGCCTTCGCAACAATGGGGTGAAACGCCAGTCGCCTTCGTCGTTCTCGAGCGCGGCTCTGGCGAGCTTGCGAATACGCTGCAGGACTGGTTCAACCACCAGGTCGGCAAGACCCAGCGTCTGGCCGCGGTGGTGCTGGTGGGCGAACTGCCGCGCAGCCCCATCGGCAAGGTGCTCAAGCGCGACTTGCGGGCCGCTTATGTGGCAGTCCATTCGCCCGGGCAGACCTGAGGCGCAGCATGCTCGATATCGCCGCGATCTGCCTTGTCGTCACAGCTCTGCTTGCTTATCTGAACCACCGCTTCATCGGCCTGCCGACCACGATCGGTGTGATGGTTGCGGCGCTGGGTTTGTCGCTTTTGCTGGTCCTGCTTGATGCCCTCGGCCTGGTCGGCGAACTGCGTGCCTACGAAGAATCGTTTTTGCGATCGATCGATTTCAGCAATGTCTTGATGCAGGGCATGTTGTCGCTGCTGCTGTTTGCCGGCGCCATGCACGTCGACATCAGTGAACTTCGCGCCTACCGCTGGCAGATCGGCACACTGGCGGTGGTCGGCACGGTCTTGTCGACCGCAGTTGTCGGCCTCGCGATGTGGTGGCTGCTGCCGCTGCTCGGGCTGCCGATGCCGTTGACTTATTGCCTGCTGTTCGGGGCGCTGATTTCGCCGACCGATCCCATCGCGGTGATGGGTATCCTGAAATCAGTCGGCGCGCCGAAAAATCTCGAGCTGGTGATTGCCGGCGAATCGCTGTTCAACGACGGGGTGGGCGTGGTCGTTTTCGCGTTGCTGCTCGGCATGCTGACCAGCGGCGAGGTGCCGTCGTTCGGCCACGGCGCCGAACTGCTGCTGCACGAGGCCGGTGGCGGCTTGTTGTTCGGCCTGGTGCTCGGCTATGTCACGTTCAGGTTGCTGCGTTCGATCGACCACTACCAGGTCGAAGTCTTGTTGACGCTGGCTGCGGTGATGGGCGGCTATGCACTGGCCAGCCGCTTGCACGTATCCGGCCCGCTGGCGATGGTGGTGGCTGGCCTGATGATCGGCAACCATGGTCGCGCGCTGGCGATGTCGGACACCACGCGGCGTCATCTCGACCTGTTCTGGGAGCTGCTCGACGAGATCCTGAATGCCGTCTTGTTCGTGTTGATCGGCATGGAGGTCATCGTCATCAGCTTCGGCGGGCGCAATCGCGCCAGCGGCGGTTGCCGCGATCGTCGTGACGCTGCTGGCTCGCACCCTGACGATCGGCCTGCCGGTCGGGCTGTTCGCCGCTGCCTTCAAGCTGCCTCGCGGCGCTGGCCAGGTGCTGACCTGGGGCGGGCTGCGCGGCGGTATCTCGGTCGCGCTGGCATTGTCGCTGCCGGCCGGACCGCAGCGCGAGACCTTGCTTGCGCTGACTTATTGCGTGGTCGTCTTTTCGATCCTGGTGCAAGGCCTGACGATCGGAAAACTGGTTCGGCGCGTGATCGACAGATGACGCCGCGCACCCGCCGCCGCGTGCTCAGCGTTGCCAGTTGCCCTGCCGCGCTGCCTGTTCAGCTGCTGCATCGAGCGCATCGCCGCGAATCCGCTCATCAATCATCTGCAGCAGTTCGCGCGGCAGTTGAGTGCCCGCCTGCCGCATCGCAGGCTGCGAGCCGGCGGGTTGGTTGAACAGCGCTTGCACCAGCCATCTGCCGCTGTCGCGGCACGCCAGTCCGGCCAGTGCCGGGGCCGTGAATGTCCTGCAAAAGCGGCCGGTCTGATCGATGAAGCTGACCTGAACACGCACCGATTCTTCCGCGGGCGGCGCACTGGCCAGCTGATTCGACAAGCCATCGGCAACGGCGCCTGCTGCCACCAGCCCGACAGGCGTGGTTGCAAAATTGGTGGTCGGTCTGCCGAAGTCCGCCAAGGCGCCGATCAGCATGCCGATCACCAGACTGGCAGCCATGCCACCCCATCGAGCCCAGCCGGGTGGCGGTGGCGCGGTGGTCGGCGCGGGATGTTCAAGACGGGCTGCGCGGTGCGCTGCCAGATCGATCGGTACCGCTGCTGCGGGCCGGATAGCTTGCAGCAGCCGATCGGGTACCGGTTCGGCCAGCACGTTCTGGTAGGCGCCGCTTATCCGCTGGCGCAATTGCCGATGCTGTTTCAGCCGCGCAGCAAGTTGCGGATCGGCGTCGATCGCTGCGCGAACCAGTTGGGCCGCCTGATCGTCGAGTTCGCCGTCCGCATAAGCGATCAGGCGTTCGTCGCTGATTGAATCCATCAAGGATGCTCCCCGTATTCGCCGAGCAGGCGCTGCAGCGCTTCGCGGGCCCGTGCCAGGCGGCTGGTCAAGGTGCCGACGGGGATGTCGAGCACTTGCGCTGCCTCCTTGTAGCCAAGCCCTTCGACCAGTACCAGCGCGACAACAGAACGTTGCTCGTCGCTCAACTGTTGCATCGCCTGCTCGATCGCAATCGCATCGTCCGGCCCGGCGCTGCCGGGAGTGCCGACCTGTTCACCTGCCTCCTCGGGCAGAAAGGTCTGCGATCGACGGCTGCGTGATCTGACTTCGTCGATCCAGGCGTTTTGCATGATTCGGTATATCCAGCTGTCCAGTCGGGTACCAGCTTGCCACTGGTCGCCTTTGTTCAATGCCCGTTCGATCGCATGCTGTACCAGGTCGTCGGCATCTTCCCGATCACCTGTGAGGCTGCGCCCGAAGCGCCGCAATCGCGGCAGCAGCGCGGCGATTTCGTGCGCGAGGTCTTGCGTCGGCTGGTTGGTCATGTCATGTGCAGACAACGGATGGCGGGCGGATTTTCTTCCACGCCGCGTTCGTTATGCTCTTCAATCATGTCCATAGCGCCACCTTCGATGCTGTCGGCCGCTCGCGTGTTACGCCGACGCTGCTCGATATTGCTTGTTGCCACAGCCTGCCTCGCCTCGCCAGCGCAGGCGCAACTCGGCCTGCCCGGCACCGGGGGCGTCGGCGCAGCAACCGGGATTGGCGGGGTCAGGGCGATCGGAATCCTTCCCGAGCAGCTTGGCCTGCGGCCACGCGTTGCGGTCGCCACCCAGTCGGTGGCGAGAGTCCTGCCGTTGCAGGCCGTTCGCCGCCAGACCATCGACGATCTGTTGCGCCAGCACGGCGAGCAGATCGAAAGCGACCCGAACGGCGAGCCCATGCTGCGCAATGAACTGCTGCTGATCTCGCCTTCTGCGGATTTGATTGCGCGCGCGCAGACGCAGGGCTTCGGGGTGCTGAGGCAGCGTGCACTCGATCCGCTCGGCTTGCAGTCGGTGGTGATGCAGACACCCCCGCGCCTTTCCACCGCTGCCGCACTGGCCCTGCTGCGTACCATCGATCCGCAGGTGGAGGCCGATTTCAATCATGTCTATACCCGCAGTGGATCGACCGAGGCCTCGATCGCCCAGCGTCCCGATGAAGCGCCCGGTGGCGCGGCACGAGGCCGCATCGGTCTTGTCGATGGCGGTGTCGACCTGCAGCATCCCGCACTTCGGGCAGTCGATCGGCGGCTGTGGGGTTGCGAAGGCAAGCCCGTTGCCAGCCCGCATGGCACGGCGGTGGCTTCGTTGCTGGTCGGTCGCGACAGCCTGTTTTCCGGCGTTGCGCCTTCGGCAATCCTGTATTCGGCCGACGTCTATTGTGGTCGGCCTGGCGGTGGCTCGGTCGAAGTGGTGGCGCAAGCATTGGCGTGGATGGCCAGCGAAGGCGTTGCGGTCATCAATGTCAGCTTGGTCGGCCCGCCGAACCGGCTGCTCGAAAAGGCGGTCGAGTCGCTGATCAACCGCGGCCATCTGCTTGTCGCGGCAGTCGGCAACGATGGCCCGACTGCACCGCCGCTGTACCCGGCGGCTTACCTCGATGTCATCGGCGTGACCGGTGTCAGCCCCAACCGTCGGGTGTTGCCTGAGGCCGTACAAGGCCGGCAAGTCGTTTTTTCTGCACCAGGTGCAGAGCTGGCTGTCGCCGAGTCGTCGGGTAGCGGTTATCTGTCGGCACGAGGAACCTCATTCGCTGCTCCGTTGGTAGCCGGGCTGCTGTCGCAGTTTCTGCAAGTGCCGGATCGCACCGCGGCGCATCGGGCCTTGCTGGCTCTGGAGAAGCGGGCGATCGATCTGGGCGAAACGGGCCGCGATTCGGTATTCGGCATTGGCCTGCTGGCTGAGGATCGGCGTGTCGAGCCGCGCCAACTGCAGGCGTTGGTTCGCGCGATGCGATGACCCTCAGTGCCGATTGGCAACCGGGTGTAAACGCCCGGATGAAAACGAATAGAGGCGTCGTTGTCGAGTTGCAGACCCCGGATGGACCGGGCTCAGTAACCCATGAAGGAACTCAGACATGTCGAATCGACTTCAATTTTTACGCAGCACGATGGTGGTCGCGGCTGCATCCGCATTCGCCGTCGCCGTCCCGGTACAGGCCGGCCCGTTGCTCGGTGGCGGTGCCATCGGAGGCGCGATAGGGGGCTCGTTGGGGGGCGCCAGCGCGATCGGAGGTTCGATGGTCGGTGGCGGTACTGCAGGTGGAGCGTTAGGCAGCGGGGTGGGCGGCAACGCGACCGGCGCACTGTCGGGCAACCGCCTGTCGCGTGATGCACAGGCGGCTGGTTCTGCCCGGGGCGAAGCTGCCGGCGCACTTGACCGCTCTGATGTCGGCGGCCGCGTGATTGACCGCACCGACAACGTCGCCGCGCGTGCTGCGGCGGCCCGTTCGGCAGTCGAACCCGCGGTCCGTGGCAGCGTCGAGACGGCTGGCCAGGGAACATCCTCGACCATGGCGCTGCCGTCGCCGACCAGCGGGGCAGCCAAAGCAGGCGCGGCCGCTGCGGCGCGCAGCGGCGCGCCGACCAAGACGGCAGCGTCCGATGAACGCCCGGCTCCCGCACAGGTCGGCACCGCCGGTGGGGCGGCGGCCGAAACCGCAGCCCGCCGCGATGCGGGCGGGGCGGCCAGCGTACAGGGCAACGCCGCGGTCGAGGCAACAGCACGCCGCGAATCCCGCGGCTCGACCGGAGTCGGGGTATCGGCCGAGGGCTCTGCGCGTCGCTGATACCGACTTGGACCTCGACTCTGAAGGCCCGCCGCAAACGGCCGGCGGGTTGTCATCTCGCAAAGAAGGCGGCCAAACAGCGCGCAGTCGAGTCAGCAAAGTCCACCAACGATCGGTGCGAGTCTCTTGAAATCGAGGCGGTCGGCCCCAGTTCACGGCCAGCGAAGACAATTCCTGGCCGCCACTGGCGGCATGACCCCACGACCACTCCGAACCGATCATGGAAAAACAAACACTCTCATTCCAGGCCGAGGTCAAGCAGATCCTGCACCTCGTCACTCACTCCTTGTATTCAAACAAGGAAATCTTCCTGCGCGAGTTGATCTCCAATGCATCGGACGCCTGCGACAAGCTGCGCTTCGAAGCCTTGAATGACTCCGGCCTGTTCGAAGAGACGCCAAACCTGGAGGTGCGAGTCAGCTTCGACGTCGACGCCAAGACCATCACCATCACCGATAACGGCATCGGCCTGTCGGCTGAAGAGGCGGTGGCCAATCTGGGCACGATCGCAAAAAGCGGAACGCGCGAATTCATGGCGGCCCTTGAAGGTGACCAGAAAAAAGACGCGCAACTGATCGGTCAGTTCGGCGTCGGCTTCTACAGCGGCTTCATCGTTGCCGACAAGATCGTCGTCGAATCGCGCCGCGCCGGGCTGCCGCACGAACAGGGCATGCGCTGGAGTTCCGAAGGCACCGGTGATTTCGAGATCGAGCCGATTACCCGCGAGGCGCGCGGCACCAGCGTGACGCTGCATCTGCGCGACGGGGAAGAAGAGTATCTGAGCCACTGGAAGCTCAAGTCGGTGATCGGCAAATATTCCGACCATATCTCGCTGCCGATCCTGATGCGCAAGGAGGAGTGGGACGCCGAGGCGAAGAAGCAGGTCACCCGTGACGAGTGGGAGCCGATCAACAAGGCCGCCGCGTTGTGGAGCCGCAGCAAGAGCGACATCACCCCTGAGCAATACGACGAGTTCTACAAGCAGCTCAGCTACGACACCGAGGCGCCGCTCGCCTACACCCATAACCGGGTCGAAGGCCGCACCGAATATACGCAGCTGCTGTATATCCCGTCGAAAGCGCCGTTCGATCTGTGGAACCGTGACAAGCGGGGCGGCGTCAAGTTGTATGTCAAACGCGTCTTCATCATGGACGACGCCGAAGCGCTGATGCCGGTGTACCTGCGCTTCGTGAAGGGCGTGATCGACAGCTCGGACCTGCCGCTCAATGTCAGCCGTGAATTGCTGCAGGAAAGCCGCGACGTGAAAGCGATTCGCGAAGGTTCGACCAAACGCGTACTCGGCATGCTGGAGTCTCTGGCCGACAGCGAGGACGAAGCCGAGCGCGCCAAATATGCGGCTTTCTGGAAAGATTTCGGCAGTGTGTTGAAAGAGGGCGTCGGCGAAGATTTCACCAATCAGGAGCGGCTGGTCAAGTTGTTCCGCTTTGCCTCGACACATGCCGACGAAGGCGTCTCGCTGGCCGACTATGTCAAGCGGATGAAGGAAGGTCAAGATGCCATTTACGTCGTCACCGCCGACAGCTTGGCGGCGGCAAAAAACAGCCCGCAGCTCGAGATCTTCCGCAAGAAGGGCATCGAGGTGCTGTTGCTGATCGACCGTGTCGACGAATGGATGCTCAGCCATCTGTACGAATTCGATGGCAAGCCGCTGCAAAGTGTTGCCAAGGGTGCGGTCGACCTCGGCAAGTTGCAGGACGAGGGCGAAAAAAAGCAGGCCGAAGAAGCCGCCAGCGCTTTCAAGCCGATGCTGGACCGGCTGAAGGAGGCGCTGAAAGACCGCGCGAAAGATGTCCGCGTCACGACTCGCCTGGTCGATTCACCAGCCTGCCTGGTGGTCGAGGAGGGCGACATGAGTGGCCATCTGGCGCGCATGCTCAAGCAGGCCGGCCAGTCGGCGCCGAAATCGCAGCCCATCCTCGAAGTCAACGCTGAACACGCATTGGTCAAACGACTCGACAGCAGTGACCACTTCGACGACCTCGCCAACATCCTGTTCGATCAGGCGCTGCTCGCCGAAGGTGGCCAACTCGAAGACCCGGCCGCCTACGTCAAGCGAGTCAATGCGTTGCTGATGGCGTGAACGCGAAGGGAGCCTCCGCCCGAACGATGTCGATGGCAGGCACGACATGCGGATCCCGTGCCGATCAAGCAAACACCATGGGTCCGCCTTGGCCGCTCCATCGGTGTGCCTTGCAGGCCGCGCCGGGCACACCGGCCCGGCTCCTCGCCGGGCACAAAAGGTCCACTGAACCTTCGTCCGGGCTGGGCGCCCATGAGCGGGTGCGGCGTGAGCCGCTCCGCGGTGGGCCAGCACCTCAGCCGCTACGAAGGTGGGCCATCAGACCGGCTTGTTCGCGCAGCTCGATGGTCCGCTGCGCCCAGTAGCTCGACTGTTCGAACCACGGGAATCCGGCCTTGAACGCCGGGTCATCCCAGCGGCGCGCCAGCCACGCGCTGTGGTGAACCATTCGCAGGCTGCGCAGGGGCTCGATCAGTGCCAGTTCGCGGTCGTCGAAATCCATGAACTGTTCGTACCCGGCCAGCATCGAATTCAGTTCCCGACGAGCGATCGCCTGATCGCCCGACAGCAGCATCCACAGATCCTGGATCGCCGGACCGGTCAGGCAATCGTCGAGGTCGACGAAATGCGGGCCGGCGTCGGTCCAGAGAATATTGCCTGCATGGCAGTCGCCGTGAAGACGCAGCAGGGTCAGCGGCGCGGCACGCTCGAAAGCCTGCTCGGCCAGATCGAGCACCTGGTCGGCCGCTGCCAGCCAGCCTGACAAGGCATCGGGCGGCACCATGTCCGATTGCGCCAGCCAGTCTCGTGATGCCCGGCCCATCAGGCCGACCCCGAGCGTGGTGCGATGCTGAAACGGCTTTCTGGCGCCAACCTGATGAATGCGGGCCAGCAGACGACCGATCCATTGCAGATTGGCTGCCGATTCGAGTTCGGGTGCACGCCCGGCGCGGCGTTCGGCTACGGCCACCCGATAGCAGCCTCCCGGCGTCGACACTTCCACCAGGGTGCTGCTGCCTTTGCCGTCGGCGCCTTCTGTTGGCTCGCCGCATAAACGGGTGGGCAGCAGCGGTTCTGACTGCAATTGCAACGACCAGGGTGCAACAACGGGGCATTCGTCGGCCATCAGGTCGGCGGCGAAACGATGCTCTTCGAGGATCTGCTGATCGCTCCAGCGACCGGGTCGGTAGAACTTGGCAACAACGACGCGACCGTCCTCCAGGAAAACCTGGAACACCCTGTTTTCGTACGAATTGAGCTGGATCAGTCTGCCGTCACCGCGAAGGCCGACGGCATCGAGCGCGTCAAGAACGATATCGGGCGTCAGGCCGGAAAACGGGGGTGCAGAGGCGCAGGGCGGTGCGGTCGACGAGGCAGGAGCTTGGGTCACGCTCGATCGTAACCCTGCGTTCCGGTACGCCCGAAGACGCGCCCGAGGTGAGCCCTCGATTCAGTCACTGCCCGGCTGATCGTTCACGGGGGACGGTGGCCGCAACTCCGACAGCGATTCGAAAATCGTCTGCACTCGGTGGGTATGCCGCTTCCACTGGTAATCGATCTCGGCCGCACGATGCTCGACGACTTCGTCGATCCGACTGACAACGGTATCCGGCGGCAACTGCAGCCAGGCTTCGGATTCGGATCCATCGCGGACGACCTCAGCCCCAGCCTTGCGGGCAATTTTCAACATCGCCGTGTTTTCACTCAGCGCATGAATGAACAAGGTGTCGATGCCGCGATTGCGCGCGTGCAAGATGGCGTTGTTGAACAGGCGGCGGCCAAAATGACGGCGTCTGGCTTTCGGCAGCACCGAGACGCCGAATTCGGCCATCGCGGGCTGGTCGGCGATCTGCGGTGCTGGCGAATAGGCCAGGTGGGCCAGTGCGATCAGCTCCAGCTTGCGGTTGAAAATGCCGAACAGTTCGTCGCGCGCGAAATCGAGCGTCTCGACATATCGACCGATTTGCAAATCGGTAGCCGGGTGGCCGAAACGCAGATAGCGGTCGTGTTGATCCAGCGCCAGCAAATGGTCGAGGATTCGCGGCCGATGCCGCGGACTCATCGAGCGCACCGGTACCCATGCCCAGCCGGATGAGGCACTTGCTGCTGGATCGTTGCTGCTCGGCGCCATCGCCTCGGGCAGCAGATGTTGCTGAGTCTGCGCCAACTCAGGGTTGGACACATCGGGCGCGGGACTGGCGATATCTTCGTGGTCGAGAGTGGTCATGATGCCTCCAAGTCTCGGGTAAACCCTAGTATGACCGAATCGGAGAGGCCTTGTCGGCGTCAGCAGCTCTGAAAATAGACATGCAACTCGATTCAAAGCGGCTTGCTGGACAATTGCCATCGTGGCGTGGTACGCTCGCAGGCTTTCCTGAACCAGCTCCATCAGGAGATTGGCGCAATTGGCTACATTGCTGCGGTTGCGCCGAAAGTCGTTTCAGGCACAAGTTCGGCCCAGTCATTTTTACGAAGGGCAATGCCGGATTTGCCACCCCAGACCCGAGAGGCCGCCAATCTTCAGAAGCGGTTCCGAAAGTCGAGCATTGGGTAGCGTTGTGACTGGGGCGACGGAGCATTTACTTCGGATCCACACTCAAATGAAAACCTTCAGCGCCAAGCCGGCCGAAGTGGTGCATGAGTGGTTTGTGATTGACGCGACCGACAAGGTTCTCGGCAGGGTGGCCAGTGAAGTCGCCCTCCGTTTGCGCGGAAAACACAAAGCCATCTACACGCCCCACGTCGATACCGGCGATTTCATCGTCGTCGTCAACGCCGAAAAGATTCGTGTCACCGGCAACAAGGCCACCGACAAGATCTATTACCGCCATACCGGTTACCCGGGCGGCATTCGCGCCACGAACTTCAAGGACATGCAGGCCAAACACCCCGGCCGTGCACTCGAGAAGGCCGTCAAAGGCATGTTGCCGAAGGGCCCGCTGGGCTACGCGATGGTGAAGAAGCTGAAGGTGTATGCAGGTGCCGACCATCCGCACACCGCCCAGCAACCCAAGATGCTTGAGATCTGAGGAACGTTGATGATCGGAAACTGGAATTACGGCACCGGCCGCCGCAAATCGTCTGTGGCCCGCGTGTTCATGAAGAAAGGCTCTGGCCAGATCGTGGTCAATGGCCGTGCTGTCGACGAATATTTCGGTCGGCAGACGTCGATCATGGTGGTCCGGCAGCCGCTGGTGTTGACCGCCAATGACGCGGCCTTCGATATCAAGGTCAACGTGCACGGCGGCGGCGAGTCCGGCCAGGCCGGCGCGGTGCGTCACGGCATCACCCGCGCGCTGATCGATTACGATGCGGCGTTGAAGCCGGATCTGAGCCGCGCCGGCTTTGTCACGCGCGACGCCCGCGAGGTCGAGCGCAAGAAGGTGGGCCTGCACGGCGCACGTCGCAGAAAGCAGTTCAGCAAGCGCTGATCGGTTTTTGCGGCTGCCTTTGCGGGCATCCGCATCGCCGCAGGATCGGTTGGCCAAGTCGACCGCATTCGCTCCGAAGCCGCCTTAGTGCGGCTTCTTTGTTTTTTGGGCTGATCAAGAATTTGCGACCACGTCATTCGCCAGCGGTGGAGCCCGCAAGCAGGCAACAGCCACGAATCAGGCCATGTCGGCCCGATGGTCGGCCTTGCACACTGCGCCGGCCTTCTCGGCGCGGCCATTCAGCGGGCCGCCAAGGTTTATCCGACCGTCGACTTCGTCTCGCAGTCCCGTTGATTGCAGATGAGCGCGGACGAGAGGGCTCGGCTGGGCAGGCCGCATCGCCTTGCGGGATGCCTGAGCTCTGCTGGGGGGGCATGGGTCGCTGTCCGGCGCGCGGCATCGGGCTCTCGCCATGAGGCTGAAACTGCTGCGTCGCCGACTGTCGATCAGCGCGCCGCGGATGATCGTTCGAAGCCACATGCCGTGGCCATTACGCTGGATCCTGGGGGCTCTGGTGCTCGGCTTTTCTGCCGCGTTGGCATTGTGGGCGTTCGAATTCGGCAAGAGCATCGCCGGGCTCGATCGCGATGCCAAGCTTGAGCTGACCCGGTTGCGCAGCGAGGTCGAACAACTCAAGTCTGATCGTGAGCAGGCGGTGTCGGTCGCCAATACCGCGCAAAGCCTGCTGACGGCGGAAAAGTCGACGCTGGAGCGATTGGCGCAACAAGTGCGGCAGATCGAAGCCGAGAATCTTTCGCTCAAAGCCGACCTGGGTTTTTTCGAGCGGTTGCTGCCCGCCGGCGCCGATGACGGCCCCAGCATCCGCGGACTGCAGGTGCAGGCTCAGGACAATGGCGAATTGCGATTTCAATTGCTGGTGATGCAGACCGGAGCCAAGGGGCGCCCCGAATTCAATGGCAAATATGCGTTCACGCTGATGGGAACGATGGCCGGCAAGCCCTGGGTCTATGCCGTGCCGGGAGGGCCGCAGGCTTTCCAGTTGAAACAATATGCGCGAATCGAAGGCAATATCGCCCTGCCAACCGGTGCCGTGGTAAAAACAGTTCAGGTCAAGCTGACCGATCAAGCGGGGGTGCTGAAAGCCTCGCAGACCGTTGCGTTGTGAGTCGCGACCAGAAAAGATGGTCCAGGAGACGTTGGCTCGCGCCAGCACAGGAAGGAGAGTCCGTCATGTTCGGCAAGAAGCAGCAAGCCCCGATTCGTACGCTGATTGGTGAGGGAACAGTGATTCGAGGTGAATTGCATTTCAGCGATGGCTTGCGAATCGATGGCCAGGTGGTCGGTGACGTGGTGGCAATCGGCGGCGGTCGCAATATTCTGGTCATCAGTGAGAAGGCTCGGGTCGAAGGCACTGTCCATGCGGGCCATGTGATCGTCAATGGCACCGTCACGGGGCCGTTGACATCGACCGAGCTGCTTGAATTGCAGCCAAAGGCGGTGATCAGCGGCGACGTCAAATACGAACGCCTCGAGATGCATCAGGGGGCCGAAATCGACGGGGAATTGCGGCCGTTGCGCGGCGAAGCGCAGGAGGAAGAGAAACCCCCTCTCAAGCTGGCGACATCGAATAAAGGATAATTGCCAAATGCATACAGTGCGAAGGAGTGAACGATGAATGCCGTAGCCGAACAGTTGCAGCCCGATGTGTCTGATGCCCCGCCCGTGCCGCTTGTGTTTACAGACAGCGCGGCGTCGAAGGTGAAGGAGCTTGTCGATGAAGAAGGCAACCCGGACCTCAAGCTTCGCGTCTTTGTGCAAGGCGGTGGATGCTCGGGTTTCCAGTACGGTTTCACCTTCGACGAACTCGTCAACGACGACGACACGCAAATGAACAAGAACGGCGTCACGCTGTTGATCGATGCAATGAGCCTGCAATATCTGGCCGGCGCTGAAATCGATTACAAGGACGACCTGCAGGGTGCCCAGTTCGTGATCAAGAACCCGAATGCCACGACGACCTGTGGTTGCGGGTCGAGTTTTACGGTCTGAGCCGTCTCGTCCGCGTTACCGAAAAGCCGCCTGCGGGCGGCTTTTTGACGCCTGTGCTGGCGCTGAAGCCCAGTCAGCGCCCGGCGTAGACGGCGCCGAGAATTCGCGCGCCGGCAGCGCCGGTGACGGCGTGAAGATTGCCAGGACTGTCGAAGAATGCAGCAGCGCGCCAACCAGGCGAATGCGACTGCCTCGACCTGATTGGCCGGCAAGCCGGCGGTGCCGGTCTCGGCAATCGCCACGCCGGGCAGACGCAATGTCAGGCGCTGCATCAGGTCGACGTTGAAGGCGCCACCGCCACAAATCAGCAATCGACGGGCGTCGGCTGCGTGCAGACGAAGATCGCGGGCGCAGACCCATGCGCTCAGTTCGGCCAGCGTTGCCTGGACATCGCGCGGGTCGGTTGTTGACGCATTGATCAGATCGGCGTGCCAATGCAGCATCGAGCCACTGCGCGTTGAAGCGGTCGCGACCCGTGCTTTTCGGTGGGCTGGCAGCGAAAAAAGGCTCCTGCTGCATCACGGCAAGCAGATGAGCATCGACATGTCCGCCGGCCGCCCATTGGCCGTCCGCGTCGTAATCCCGCCCGAGCTGACGCTTGCACCACAGATCGAGCAGCACATTGCCCGGCCCGCAGTCGAAGCCGAGGGCTTCGCTGCTGCCGCGCAAGATCGTCAGGTTGCTCATGCCGCCGAGGTTGAGGACAGCCACCGTGCCGGTGTCACGAGCGAAGATCGCCTGATGAAATGCCGGTACCAGGGGCGCGCCCTGGCCACCTGCGGCCACATCGCGCGAGCGGAAGTCGGCAACCACGTCGATCCCCGTCAACTCGGCCAACAGTGCGGGGTTGTTCAGTTGGCTGGTGTAGCCGACACCGTCGAACTCGCCAGGGCGGTGCCGCACCGTCTGTCCATGACTGCCGATTGCGCGCACATCTTCGGCGGGGACGGCCGCTCGATTGCAACAGACGATGGACCAGCGCTGCGCCGATTGCGTGAGAGCTGATTGGCGGCCAACGCCGACCGGTGCAATTCATTGTCGCCCGCCGCGTTGAGTGCCAGCAGTTCGGCGATGAGTGGTGGCTCGAACGCGCTGTGCTCATGGCTCAGTACCCTGATCCGGCCCGCGTCGGCTGCCGTCAAATCGACCAATACACCATCGAGCCCGTCGAGGGACGTGCCGGACATCAAGCCGATATAGAGCTCGGACGCCAGATCGTGCAGATCAGGCTGTGCAGGACCGCTTGGCGCCACTCGGGCCTGACTATTCGGCGTATTGAGCCTGTCGGGACGCGGTCTGCGCCAAGTCCAGCTGGCTGCGAACACCCGCCGTCCAGCGGCCGAAGGCAGCCCGCGCGTTGGCCGAAACCTCATTGGTTTCAGACGACCGGGCGACGATCATCGGATCGACGTGATCGCCCTTGACGACAAACTCGAAATGCAGATGAGGACCGGTTGCCCAGCCGGTCGAGCCGACCGCACCGATCACCTCGCCTTGCTCGACGCGTTCGCCAATGCGCACGTTGATGCTGTTGAGGTGGGCGTATACCGTGGTGCGCTCGTTGCTGTGGCGAACCTTGACCACGTTGCCGTAGCCACCCTGACGACCTGAGAATTCGACCACTCCGTCGCCGACCGTTCGCACCGCGGTACCGGTCGGGGCGCCGTAATCAACCCCTTTATGCTGACGCCAGGTGCGCAGAATCGGGTGCAGGCGCATCGAAAATCCCGATGTGACACGAGAGAACTCGAGTGGACTGGCCAAAAACGAACGTCGCTTGTTCTGGCCGTTCATGTCGAAGTACGCGCCCCGCGCCGCACTGTCCGCCGGCCGCTGGCATCGGCAAACCAGACCGCACTGTGGACCGCACCGTCGTTGATGAATTCGGCCGCCAGGACCTTGCCCGTACCCTGGTTCCAGGTGATTTGTTCATCGTCTGCCAACAGCGCTTCGTAAAGTACCGAGAACGTGTCGCCGCGGCGCAGCTGGCGCCGGAAATCGATATCGGCAGAGAAGATTTCAGCGATCTGACTGGCCACGACGTCGGGAATGTGTGCCTCATCGGCAGCAGCGAACAACGAGTGCCGAATCGTGCCGCTGCCCAGCCGCTGGCGGGTATGCAACGTGGCGAGCTTGATCGACGAGCTGAAGCCGCGGCCTGCCGTGGCAGAGATCGCGGTTCAACTCGAAGCGGTTGAAGTGGCTGCCGAGCAGTTCGCTGTCGTCGGGTGCAAAGCGCGCAACCAGCTGCTCCAGGTGACCGTTGCCATCGGTTCGGGCCTGGATCATCTTGCCACTGCGGCCTGTGAACAGCGTGCGCGAAACTGCGTCTTCACGCAAGAAGGCGGCGGCCTCGGCATCGACGATATTGAGCCGCTTCAGCAGGCTGTCGACGGTGTCGCCGCTGCGGGTGGTTTCGCTGCGGTAAAGCGACACGCCGTGCGCGGCAAGCGCTTCGAGCTGGCTGGCGATGTCGTCAGTGGCAACGAACTCACTGACGATCTGGGTTGGCAGATCAGCGGCGTCCGGCGCCATCGGGGCGATGCCGAATGCCGTGGCAGCAAAGCCGACCATCGCGACAACCGCTGCGGTGGTGATGCTTCGCGAATGGCTGGCGACGAACGTGGTGGCCAAACGGCCTGAGCGGGTCAGCACTCGGGCGAGCGACTGATCGAGAGAATCGGCTGGCGGAATCAATTCGGGCTGGAGCGAAGCGCTCATTGGGCTCCTTCCATCATCTGAACCGAGATGAAAGACGCCGAGTACAGGGGGTTGCCGTCTTCTAGAATCGGCCGAGGCGCAGCCTGAGGTGATCCAGAACCGACAGCGAATGCACGCGCTGCATTGAGCGCAGATTATATCTGCCACCCCCGGATCGACGACGGGGAAAACCATAGATTTACACTCATTCCACCTGTGAACAAGACCGGCAATACCTCGCGCGCCCATCCGATCACCGAGCAGACGCTGGCAGCGCTCGACGCCACTCGGCGTCATTGCGACGAACTGCTGCCCGAGGACGAATGGCTGAACAAGCTGGCGCGTTCCGAGGCAACCGGCCAGCCGCTGCGGATCAAGCTCGGTCTCGACCCGACCGCGCCAGATATCCATGTCGGCCATACGGTGGTGCTCAACAAGATGCGGCAGCTGCAGGATCTCGGACACCAGGTGATCTTCCTGATTGGCGACTTCACCTCGATGATCGGTGATCCGTCCGGGCGCAATACCACCCGACCGCCGCTGACCCGCGAGCAGATCGAAGCCAACGCGCAGACTTATTACCGCCAGGCCAGTCTGGTTCTCGATCCGGCTCGCACTGAAATCCGCTACAACTCCGAATGGAGCGACAAGCTCGGCGCCCGCGGCATGATCGAACTGGCCTCGCGGTATACCGTTGCGCGGATGATGGAGCGCAACGACTTCAGCGACCGCTTCAAGGCCGGCAACCCGATTTCGGTGCACGAGTTGCTGTATCCGCTGATGCAGGGCTACGACTCGGTTGCGCTGCAAAGCGATCTGGAGCTCGGCGGAACCGATCAGAAATTCAACCTGCTGGTCGGTCGCGCGCTGCAGGTCGAGTACGGCCAGGAGCCGCAGTGCATCCTGACGATGCCGTTGCTGGAAGGGCTTGACGGCGTCGAGAAGATGTCCAAGAGCAAGGGCAATTACATCGGCATCACCGAGCCCGCGAACAGCATGTTTGCCAAGCTGCTGTCGATCAGCGATTCGCTGATGTGGCGTTATTTCGATTTGCTGAGCACCCGCGGTGATGTGGAGATCAAGAACCTCCGGCGTCAGGTCGAAGACGGGCGCAACCCGAAAGAGGCCAAGGTCGAGTTGGCACTTGAAATCACCAGCCGCTTTCATGACGCGCAGTCGGCCGAAGCCGCTGCGAGCGATTTCGAGTTGCGCGCCCGCGGCGGCATACCAGACGATATCGCCGAACTCGCTGTCGGTGGCGCACCGATCGGCATTGCGGCGCTACTCAGGCAGGCCGGCCTCGCGCCGTCGGCCAGCGAGGCGAATCGGCTGATCGACGGAGGTGGTGTGCGCATCGACGGTGCCACGATCAGCGACAAAGGCTTGAAGCTGGCTGCCGGAACCTTTGTACTGCAGGTCGGCAAGCGCAAGTTCGTCCGCATCAGCCTCCAATGAGCGCAGGCCGGTGCTGAGATGTCAACGGCGGTGCCCATGAAACGGCTGCGCTGCGGCGTGGCCACCTTGCAAGCGGCCGCCATGCTGGTGTTTGCGACGGGGGCATTGGCGGAATATCCCGGACAAACCGATCACGCTGGTCGTGCCGTTCGCTGCCGGCGGTCCGACCGACAAGCTGGCCCGTGACCTGGCCGATGCCTTGCGCAGATCGCTGCCGCGGCAGCCGGCAATCAGCATCGAAAATGTGGCCGGGGCGGGCGGTACGCTTGGGAGCCACCCGGGTCGCCAAGGCAAGCAACGACGGCTATACCTTGCTGCTTGCGCATGTGGGCATATCGACCGCACCGTCGCTGTATCGCAACCTGCAATACGACACGCTGAACGATTTCGAATACCTCGGCATGCTGGTCGAAGTCCCGATGACGCTGATCGGCCGGCCGACCTTGCCGGCTGACAATTTCACTGAACTGAAGGCTTGGCTCAGCCGCAACAAGGGTCGCATCAATCTGGCCAATGCCGGACTGGGAGCCGCTTCCCATCTGTGCGGCTTGTTGCTGCAGCAGAGTTTCGGCATCAACATGAATACCGTGTCGTACAAGGGCACGGCACCGGCGCTGAGCGATCTGCTGGCCGGGCATGTCGATCTGCTTGTGTGATCAGACCACCAACACCAGTGGCCAGATCGAGGCCGGACGCGTCAAGGCTTTCGGCGTGACCACCGCGACGCGCTTGAAAACGCCAGCGCTTTCAGCGTTGCCCACACTCGACGAAGCCGGCTTGAAAGGCTTCAATGTGAGCATCTGGCATGGCCTTTACGCTCCGAAAGGGACGCCGCTTGCGATTCGCGAAATGCTCAATGTCGCAGTCAGGAGGGCCTTGAAGGACGCCGATTTCGTCAAGCGGGAGGAGGCACTTGGCGCGGTCATCATCAAGGACGAGCGGCTCAGTGGTGAAGGCCACAAACGTTTCGTCGAATCACAGATCGCCAAATGGCACACCGTGATCAAGGCGGCAGGGCAGTATGCAGATTAGATGATCGATACGCTGCCAGGCGGGGCTGGATCCGCTCTGCGACCGCTGCGTCAATCGAACTTTCTTCTATCCTCGATCACCTTGCCGTCGTTGGGCAGGCTGCCAGGGGCGCAGATGGCGACGTCGCCGCGCAACTTGGTGACGTCGCGCAAGGTTTCGGCAACGCGGACGGCAAGCTCGGCCGAATTGCCGTCGACTTCGATGTGCAGGCCCAATTGGTCATTGGCCATCTCGCCGTGACGACCAGACGGGCCTTGCCGATGGCCGGATGGCGACGCACGATTTCTGCCACCTGGGATGGGTGGACGAACATGCCGCGCACCTTGGCGGTCTGGTCGGCCCGGCCCATCCAGCCCTTGATTCTCGTATTGGTGCGGCCAGTCGGACAGGGGCCGGCCAGGATGGCAGACAGGTCACCGGTGGCGAATCGGAGCAACGGGTAGTCGGGGTTCAGCGTGGTGATCACCAGCTCACCCACTTCGCCCTCAGGCAGCGACATCGCCGGTACCTGGGCGGACGATTTCGACGATGACCCCTTCGTCGAGAACCAGGCCCTCGCGTGCCGATGTCTCGTAGGCGATCAAACCCGACATCCGCCGTTGCATAACATTGATAGGCGGCAACGCCGCGCTCGCCGAGCCAGTCGCGAAGCGACGGTGGAAACGCCTCGCCACTGACCAGAGCCTTGCGAAGCGACGGCAGTTCGATGCCGGTTTGCGCGGCCTTGTCGAGCAGGATCTTCAGAAAGCTGGGGGTGCCGACATAGCCGTCCGGACGCAGATCCGCCATCGCCTGCAACTGCAGTTCGCTGTTGCCGACCCCACCGGGGAAAACCGTGCAGCCAAGCGCCCGGGCGCCGGCTTCCATCATCGAGCCGGCTGGTGTCAGGTGGTAGCTGAAACTGTTATGCAGCAGATCGCCCTGGCGAAATCCGGCCGCAAAAAGTGCCCTGGCGGTGCGCCAGTAGTCGTCGGCTTCGCCTTCAGGCTCGTAGATCGGGCCTGGTGACTGGAACACCTTGCGAGCGCCTGCGCTCGGGTTCAAGCCGCGCCAGCCGATCGCTGAAAAACCGCCAAAGACATCGGCATCCAGCCCCGCCCGCTGTTGCTCGAAGAGTTCGCGTTTGTGCAGCAAAGGCAGGCTGGCCAGCGCTTCTCGAGAAGTAATGGCGCTTGCATCGATATCGAGCCAGGGCTTTTGCAAAAGCCCGGGTTCGCGTCTGCGCGATGGCAACTTGTCGTGGCAGCGCGGCCAGCAGCTGCGCGTTCGCGAAGCTGCGGGTCGCGGTATTCAAGCGTGTCGTAGCGGGCTGTGGCTATTGCGGCGGTGTCAGTCGTCACGGTCATTCCAGCTCGTCATCCGCTTTTTCAGATCGGCAACAAAATCGCGCAGATCGGCGCTGCTGCCCAGGTTGCGATGACTGCCAATCAGGCGCACGCGCAGGCAACTTGGCGATGGCGGCTGTCAACTGGCCGTCTGCGATCGATGCCCGCGCAATTTTCAGGCCTCGGCGTTCGAAAGCGCCTTCGCGTTCGCTCAGACCAAGCCCGCGCAAGTCTCGCTGCAATCGCTGCAAGGCTTCTTCCGGCTTGAACGGTGCCGGCGCAAAGGCGAACGGGCTGTCGTTGTCGCCGTTCATGCCAGCCAGCGCTTGCGTCGCTTGTAACTCTTGGCGTCGCGAAAATTTTTGCGCTCGCCGCCGCCCATGCCGAGGTAGAACTCTTTGACATCCTCGTTCTCGCGCAGCGATTTCGCCTCGCCATCCAGAACGATGCGGCCGTTCTCGAGGATGTAGCCGTAGTCGGCGTAGCGCAGCGCGATGTTCGTGTTCTGTTCGGCCAGCAGAAAGGTGACCTGCTCCTTGGTGTTCAGATCCTTGACGATCTCGAACACCTCTTCGACCAGCTGAGGGGCCAGGCCCATCGACGGCTCGTCGAGCAGCACCATCTTCGGATTGGCCATCAGGGCACGCCCGATCGCACACATCTGCTGCTCGCCACCCGAGGTATATGCAGCCTGTGAACTGCGGCGCTCCTTCAGTCTCGGGAAATAGGTGTACACCTTGTCGAGCGTGACCCTGATCGCCGCGTTGCCATCGCGGCGGGTGTAGGCGCCGGTCATCAGGTTTTCCTCGATCGTCAGGTGGGCAAAACAATGTCGACCTTCCATCACCTGCACCACACCCCGGTTGACCATCTCGGAGGTGCTCAGTTTCTCGATCCGGTCACCGCGCAATTCGATCGAACCCTTGGTGACTTCGCCGCGTTCGCCGGCCAGCAGGTTGCTGACCGCGCGCAGGGTTGTTGTCTTGCCGGCGCCGTTGCCACCAAGCAATGCCACGACCTTGCCTTCGGGGACCTGCAACGACACCCCCTTCAGGACCAGGATCACGTGGTTGTAGATGACCTCGATGCCGTTGACGTTGAGAAGAATGTTGCTCATGAAACCTCGTGCCGATCGATCCGCCGTTTTGGATCGGTTGGTGCGCCACTGGCGCCGCTGCCCATTGCCGGGAGCGGCGTCAGCAGCGGCAGCCCGTGGGTCAGCTCTGGCAATCTGCCGGTTCGCGCCTCGTCCATTTCTTTTCGGCGCCGTATTTCTCGGCGGCCGCCTTCACCATCGGCTTGAGAATCTGATCGTCGGCTTCGTACCAGTCGGACGACATGGCCCATTTGGCACCGTCCCAGGTCTGGATACGCGCCCAGGTCGAGCCCATGTGGTCGGCGCAAGAACTGCTCAGCGGCCGCATCACGCCGGCGAAGCCCAGCTTGTCGAGCTTCTTCTGGTCGAGCGCCAGGTTCTCGAAGCCCCAGCGCGCTTGTTCGCCGGTCATCACCTTGCCCTTGCCGAAGCGCTCCTGGGCGCGGCGTACAGCCTCGATGGCCAGCATCTGGATGATCACGCCGCGGGTATACAGAACCGATCCGACCTCGTCTTTCGGCCCGGTGCCGTTGCCCTTGTCATGCACGTACTTCAGGATGTCCTGCATGACCTGCGGCTGGGTGCCGGCGGTGTTCAACGCCAGCGCGTTGTAGCCTTTTGCGCCCATTCCGACGTCCTTGACGTCGGGCTCGGCGCCGGCCCACCACACGCCATACATCTTGTCGCGCGGGTAGCCGGTCGCCTGCGCCTCTTTCAGCGCGGTCGAGTTCATCACGCCCCAGCCCCACAGCATCACGTAGTCGGGGCGGCTCTGGCGTACCTGCAACCAGGCGGCCTTCTGTTCAACACCCGGCGCGGTGATCGGCACCAGTTGCAGCTCGAATCCGTGCATCTTGCTGCGCTCTTGCAGCAGCGGGATCGGCTCTTTGCCGAACGGGCTGTCGTGGTACAGCAGCGCGATCTTCTTGCCCTTCAGCTTGTCGAAGCCGCCTTCCTTCTTGGCGATGTGCTGGACCAGGATGTCGGCACCGGTCCAGTAGCTGCCCATCAACGGGAAGTTCCACTTGAATTGCATGCCGTCCTGCGCCGCTGAGAGACCATAGCCCAATGTGATCAGCGGAATCTTGTCGATCGGTGCCTTGTCGGTCAGCGCAAAGGTGATGCCCGTGGACTGGGGGTCGAATGCGGTGGCGCCGCCGCCCTTGCCTTTCAGCCGCTCATAACATTCCACGCCCTTGTCGGTGGCATAGCCGGTCTCGCACTCTTCGAAGGTGATCTTGACACCGTTGATGCCGCCGTCCCGGGCGTTGATCATCTTGATGTAGTCCTGCTTGCCGTTGGCCCACGGCGTGCCGTTCGGCGCGTAGGGGCCGGTGCGATAAACCAGCAATGGGAAAAACTGCTCTTTCGCTTGCGCGAAGGCCGCTGGCGCGCTGATCAGGCTGGCCAGACCGGCGCCGGCTACCGCCGTGGCCAACAACAACGACTTGATTTTCATGTCTACCTCCTAGGGTGATGGTGCACTGCGCCAGTGCGGTGAGAAAGCGAAGCAGCTGCGAGATATCCGTTGGGCGGGATTCAATGCGGGAAAGGCCAGAGCCTGAGTTTTTCCTTGGCCGTCGACCACAAGCGCGCCAGACCATGCGGCTCGACGATCAGGAAAAACACGATCAATGCGCCAAAGATCATCGAGGTCAGGTGAGATGCCAGCGCCGTGTCGATGGGGATGCCGAACCAATACGGCATGTTGTCCAGAAACAGCGGCAACACGACGATGAAGGCGGCGCCGAAGAAGCTGCCCATGATCGAGCCCAGCCCGCCGATGATGACCATGAACAGCAGATCGAACGAGCGGTTGATGTTGAAGGCCGCGGGCTCCCAGGTACTCAGGTGCACGAATCCCCAAAGCGCACCGGCCACACCGACGATGAAGCTGCTGACGGCAAAGGCCGTCAATTTGGCATAGACCGGGCGGATGCCGATCACCGCGGCAGCCACGTCCATGTCGCGGATCGCCATCCATTCGCGGCCGATGTGGCTGCGAACCAGATTTTTCGCCAGGGTGGCGAAAACGATCAGGAAGCCGAGGCACAGCAGGTATTTGCGCGCCGGCGTGTTGATGGCCAAGCCGAACAGGTCGAGTCCTGCGATCGAGACCGAACCCGACGGCGAGTCGTTGGTGAACCAGCTGATGCGCAAGAAAGCCCAATCGACGAAAAACTGCGCAGCCAGCGTTGCGACCGCGAGATAGAGGCCCTTGATGCGCAGTGAGGGTACGCCGAACAGCACGCCGACCAATGTTGCACAGGCGCCGCCGAGCAGCAGCGAAAACAGCAGCGGCATGCCGGGCAGGCGGACCGCGAAGTTGTACGCGGCGTAGGCGCCGACCGCCATGAAGGCTCCGGTACCGAGCGAAATCTGCCCACAATAACCGACCAGAATGTTGAGCCCCAACGCGGCCAGCGACAGGATCAGGAACGGAATCAGGATCGCCCGGATCATGTATTCGGACGCCACGAACGGGACGACGCCGACCGCAAAGGCGAGCAACAAGCCGATCAGGATGCGGTCCTGCAGGATCGGGAAAACCTGCTGGTCGGCCCGATAGCTGGTCTTGAATTGGCCGTTTTCCCGGTAGATCATGTGCTGGCGCCTTGAATCGCGGTCTTGCCGTTGTGCGAGCGCAGTTCGGCGTCGCGCAAATGCCGGGCCGGCTTCGGATCAAACGCGGTCAATGATCTTCTCCCCGAACAGTCCCTGCGGGCGCACCAGCAGGAACAACAGTGCCATCACGTAGGCAAACCAGATCTCGATACCGCCGCCGAAGTAGGGCCCGATGTAGATCTCGGAGAGTTTCTCGCCGACGCCGATCAGCAGGCCGCCGACGATTGCGCCCGGGATCGAGGTGAGGCCACCGAGGATCACCACCGGCAACGCCTTCAAGGCGACCAGCGACAACGAGAATTGCACGCCCAGTTTGGACCCCCAGATCATTCCGGCGACCAATGCCACGAAGCCGGCCACGCTCCAGACGATGACCCAGATTCGCGACAGCGGGATGCCGATCGACTGCGCCGCCTGATGATCGTCGGCCACCGCGCGCAAGGCGCGGCCTGTCTTGGTCTTCTGGAAAAACAGCGTCAGCACGGCGACCATCGAAGCCGCGATCAGCGCTGCATAAAGGTCTTCCTTGCTGATCAGGATGCCACCGGGGAAGGTGTTCTCGAACAGGAAAGTCGGCTCTTTCGGCAGACCGATGTCGATGGTGTAGATGTCGTTGCCGAACAGCGTCTGGCCGAGAGCCATCGAGAAAGATAGGTGATGCCGAGGGTGGCCATCAGCAGGGTGATGCCTTCCTGATTGACGAGTCTGCCGAGGACCAGTTTTTCGACCAGCCAGGCGACGATGATCATCACGATCATGGCCGCGCCAAAGCCGAGCAGATTGGCGATGATCTTGTTTTCGAATCCGAACCATGCTGGAAACCATCCGGCGAAACGGGCCATCGCCAACGCGGCGAACAACACCATGGCGCCCTGTGCAAAGTTGAAGACGCCGCTGGCCTTGAAGATCAGCACGAACCCCAGCGCGATCAACGAATACAACATGCCCGACATCAGGCCGCCGAACAAGGTTTCGAGGAAAAAGCCCATGTCAGTGCCTGCTCCTATCGATCGACAACTCGTCGCGGCCTGCTTCACGGCCGCGCATTTGCCAAGCGCAGCGGTGGGTCAATGCGTGGTCCCCAGGTAGGCACTGATCACGTCGTCGTTGCGGCGCACCTCGTCGGGCGTGCCGTCGCCGATCTTCCTGCCGTAATCGAGCACGACCACACGGTCGGAGATATCCATCACGACGCCCATGTCGTGCTCGATCAGCACGATGGTGGTCGAAAACTCGTCGTTGACATCGAGGATGAATCGGCACATGTCCTGCTTTTCCTCGACGTTCATGCCGGCCATCGGTTCGTCGAGCAGGAGCACCTGCGGCTCCATCGCCAGCGCGCGGCCGAGATCGACGCGCTTTTGCAGCCCGTATGGCAGGCGACCGACCGGCGTCTTTCGGTAGGCCTGAATCTCCAGGAAATCGATGATGTGCTCGACGACCTCGCGGTGTTCACTTTCTTCGCGGGCGGCCGGACCGACATGCAACGCCTGCAGGAAAAGGTTGCACTTCATCTTCAGGTTGCGCCCGGTCATGATGTTGTCGATCACGTTCATGCCCTTGAACAAGGCCAGGTTCTGGAACGTGCGGGCGACACCCATTTCGGCCACCTGACGGCTGTTCATGTGGCTGAAGGTCTTGCCGCGGAAGGTGATGCTGCCTTCCTGTGGGGCATAGACGCCGTTGATGCAGTTCAGCATCGAACTCTTGCCGGCGCCGTTGGGGCCGATGATCGCGCGTACCTCGTGTTCGCGAACGTTGAAGCTGATGTCGGTCAGCGCCTTCACGCCGCCGAAACGCAGGCTGATGTTTTTCACTTCGAGAACCACCTCGCCGATTTTTCGTTGACTGCTCATGCGGCCTTCTTGTCGATTGGCGCGAAGGTCTTCACGTCCTGAATCTTCAGGGTCGCCGAGATGCTGCCGCTGCGGCCGTCCTCGAACTTGACAGCGGTGTCGATGAACTGTTCGGCCTTGCCGTCATACATCGCATCGACCAGTTGCTGGTAGCGTTCACCGATAAAGCCGCGACGCACCTTGCGGGTGCGAGTCAGCTCGCCGTCGTCCGCATCGAGCTCCTTGTGCAGGATCAGGAAGCGGCTGACCTGGCTGCCGGCCAGCATGGTGTCGGCGGCCAGATCGGCGTTGACTTTCTCGACGCAGTCGCGGATCAGTTCATAGACCTCGGGCTTCTGCGCCAGGTCGGTATATCCCGCGTACGGCAGGTTGCGCTTCTCGGCCCAGCTGCCGACCGCCTCGACATCGATGTTGATGAATACGCAGACCGTTTCGCGCTTGTCGCCATACGCCACGACTTCCTTGATCTGCGGGAAGAATTTCAGTTTGTTCTCGACATATTTGGGTGCGAACATCGCCCCGTCGTTGGCGCCGCCGAACAGACGGCCGACATCCTTGGCGCGGTCGATGATCTTCAGGTGGCCTGCCGGATCGAGAAAACCGGCGTCTCCGGTGCGGTACCAGCCGTCGGCTGTCAGAACCTCCGCAGTGGCCTCGGGGTTCTTGTAATACTCGCGCAGCAAGCCAGGCGACTTGATCAGAATCTCGCCGCTCGCATCGACCCTGACCTCGACACCCGCGATCGGCACCCCCACCGTATCGGAGCGCGCCTCGTTGTCAGGCTGCAGGCAGACGAATACTGCCGTTTCAGTCGAGCCGTAGAGCTGTTTCAGGTTGATGCCGATCGAGCGGTAAAAGGTGAACAGGTCAGGCCCGATCGCTTCGCCCGCCGTATAGCCCACGCGAACCCGGCTGAGGCCCAGCGTATTGCGCAGCGGGCCGTAGACCAGTGCACGGCCAATTGCGTATTGCAGGCGGTCGATGCGCGCTGATCGGCTTGCCATCGCTGCCGACCGTCTTGCCGTCCATCAGCGCCGGGCCGACGCGTTTGGCGACCGCCATGAAATGCTGGAACAGGTGGCGCTTGATCGCCGCCGCGTCTTCCATGCGGATCATCACGCTGGTCAGCAGACCCTCGAAGACCCGTGGCGGTGCGAAGTAGTAGGTCGGCCCGATCTCTTTCAGGTCGATCATCACTGTGGCGGCCGACTCCGGGCAGTTGACGACATAGCCGCAAACCAGCCATTGCGCATAGCTGAAGATATTCTGGCCGATCCAGGCTGGCGGCAGATAAGCCAGCACTTCTTCATCGGGGCCGAGTTTGTCGAAATCGGCGCCGGCCTTCGCCCGATCGAGCAGACTGGCGTGGGTGTGGACGACGCCTTTCGGATTGCCGGTGGTGCCGGAGGTGAAAAACATGGCAGCGACATCGTCGGGCTGGGTGGAGTCGACCTGCGACTCGAAGTAGCCGGGGTTGGCTGCCAGGTGGGTCGCGGCCTTGTTCGACCAGCGAATCGAGTGAAGCCAGACCCGGCTCGTCGTAGTTGCGCAGACCGCGCGGATCGTCGTACCAGAGGCGGTTCAACTGTGGGCAGGATGTTTCGCGCAGTTCGAGAAGTTTGTCGACCTGCTCCTGATCCTCGATGATCGCCATCGTCACATCGGCGTTGTTGATCGGGAAGCTGAATTCAGTGGCTGCGGCGTCCTGGTAAAGCGGAATCGGGACGGCGCCGAGCGCCTGCGCCGCCAGCATCGCGGCGTAAAGGCGCGGCCGGTTGTCTCCGATGACGACCAGATGGTCGTTGCGCTTGCAGTCCCGCTGCGGCCAATCCGCCGGCCAGGTCGCGAACCAGTGCTTCCAGCATCGACCAGCTGGTGGTCTGCCAGATGCCGTAAACCTTCTCGCGCATGGCGGGCGCAAGCGGGCGTTCGGCGGCATGTTGGCGCAACAATCGCGGGAAACTGGTCTGCACCGCGGCACTCCTGGCGGATGGTGGGTCGGCAGTTGTCCGAGACAGTGTCCAAGACCCGACCGACGCTGCAATGTAAGTCGGTGTTTGACGCCAGCTTGTCGTTCTGACGACAATCCTAGGGTCTGCCCAGTCAGGTCTTTCCCGATATGACATCGATCCGAGGTCCCTTGGCCAAACCGCTGCAAGTCGAGACAGCGCGGCCGGCTCAGCCCAGGCCGCACCTGTTGGCACGCGCGCGACCAGCCGGCGACGCTGAGTTGGGCGACATTCCATGGCTCGAATCCTTGCGCGCAGACGAGCGCGAAAGGGTGGTCGATGACCTTCAGGTGGTGCAAGTCGACAGTGGCGAACTGTTGTGCCGCGTCGGTCGCCCGGCCAGTTTCTGGTTCGGCGTGATCGACGGGTTGCTGAAGATGAGCAACGATTCGCCGGGAGGCATTCCGATCACCTTCACCGGCATTCCGCCCGGCGGCTGGTTCGGCGAAGGGACGGTGCTCAAGCGCGAGCCTTATCGCTACAACATCGAGGCGCTGCGCAAGAGTGTGGTGGCGGGGATCAGCATCGAGACCTTTCACTGGCTGATCAACCGCAGCATTCCGTTCAACCGTTTCATCACCCAGCAGCTCAATGAGCGGCTCGGGCAGTTCATCGCAGCCCGCGAAATCGATCGCATGAGTGATCCAGACGCGCGGGTGGCGCGGAGCCTGGCGGCCTTGTTCCATCCGGTGTTGTATCCGGGAGTCGGCGAACTGTTGCGAATTACCCAGCAGGAACTCGGCTACCTGGTGGGTCTGTCGCGCCAGCGAGTCAATGAAGCTCTGAAGGCGATGCAGCAGGCCGGTGTGATCCGCGTCGAATACGGTGGCGTTCGGGTACTCGATCTGCCGGGGCTGCGCCGCTATCGGCATCCGCCATCGGCGGGCACTGCCGCATCAGGGATTTGATACGCCGGAGGCGACATGGCCGGCAGGTACGTGCAACGAGGCATTTTCAATGTGGCCGGTCTGATCGTCGAAGAAGAAGTCGGGCTCGAACTCGCGCAGAAACTCACCCTTCGGCAGCCCGCCGAGAAACATCGCCTCGTCGATCTCGATATTCCAGTTCATCAGCGTTCGGATGGCGCGTTCGTGGGCCGGCGCGCTGCGCGCGGTGACCAATGCGGTGCGAATTCGCATGCCGCCGGCCGGCATGTGCTGCAGCCGTTGCAATGCCAGCAGCACCGGCTTGAACGGCCCGGCAGCCAGTGGATGGCTGGCGCGGTCGCGCTCGTGGGCCTGGAAGGCTCAAAGCCCGGCCGATTGATAAGACCTGCTCGGCTTCGTCCGAGAACAGCACGGCGTCGCCGTCGAAGGCGATTCGCACTTCGTCCGGATGGGCATCCGAGGCTCGCCTGCTGTTCGGAAAGACCCGAGCCGCCGGCACGGCGCAGCCGAGCGCCGAGCGCACGTCGGCCTCGTTGGTCGACAGGAACAGATTGGCATTGAGCGGGCGCAGGTAGCGCCATGGCGATTGCCCTCGCGTGAAGACTCCGCGCTGGATCGGCATGCCGTAATGCTGCGCCGAGCGGAAGACACGCATGCCCGATACCGGATCGTTGCGCGACAGGATGACCACCTCGACGCGCTGCTGACCCGGCGTTGAAGGCCAGCAGTTTGTTGACCAGCGAGAAGGCAACCCCGGGTTTGGCCGCGACATCGAGGCGATCGAGCTGCAATTGCATGTAGGCCCGATCATCAGCCGATTCGAACAGCAGATTTTCTTCCTCGAAATCGAACAAGGCCCGAGAAGAGATGGCCACCACAAGTTGGCCGTCGAGAGAAACAGGCATCGTTGCGGCTTCCGTTTGTCTGACCTTGTAGCACAGGCGCTGAAGTTGCAGGTTGCAGGCTTCGCGGCGCATGCAGCCCGGGTTATGCTCGGCGGTTGAAACAGGTGAGTCGCACTCGCACTGAACGCCAGCGGGCCGTGGCGCTGGCGGCCGTGCAGAGGCTGATTGTCGGCCGGTTGATTCCGCCGTTTGTCTGGCAGCTGGAGGAACGAATGACCAAGGTCTGTGAGCGCTGCGAAACAGAAAATACGGATGCCGCGAAGGTCTGCAAGCTTTGCGGCAATCCGTTTGCGGCTGCTGGCGGGTCCGGCCTGCTGAGACCGCGGGGCGACAATCCGCCCGCACCAGCCGTGGCTTCTCCAGTGCCAGATCCACCTGCCGCAGCGAAAGCTTCGCCGGTGCCATTTCACGCTGCCGAGGACGAGGGCGACCGGACCGTGATGCGCGCGCCCGCGCCCAAACCATCGCCGCCGCTGACCGTTCCGCAGATGGTCTCGCCAGTGGTTCCGCAGCAGTCGCCGCCGCCGGTCATGGCGGCACCGATGTTCGCAACCAGCGGCTCCCTGCTCGATGTGCTGGGTGAACCGACGCCGGCAGGTGCAGGCTCGGCCGCTGCCCAGCCGCCGACGCGCACCGAATCATCGACGGTGCAGCCGCCCGACCCGCCGGATCCGCCATCGCCGTTCGGTCGCATGCCGTTCGAAGGCGAATCTGCGGCTGGCGCCGGCGGTTCATCGAGCAAGTTGATCTGGATCGGCCTCGCCGTTTTGCTGCTGCTGGTGATCGGCGGCGGTTACTGGTTGACGCAGGGCGACGAAACGCCGCTGGTTGCAGTGGACGCTGCCAAGCCCGCAACGCCCGAACCGTCAGCCGTGCCAGCAGCGTCGACACCTGCCCTGACCCCGCCGCCTTCAGTTGCCGAATCGGCGGTGACGCCACCATCGAGCGATGTGCGACCGCCTGCGCCCACGGGCAATGCAGGCAGCACGACCCCGCCCGAGCAGGCGCCGGTTTTGTCGCCGCCCCCTTTGCCGCTGCCGACGCCGACCCCTGCGCCCGCTTTCACCGCTCCGCCGCCGGCACCGGTGACAGCGCCGCCCGCCGCCTCGGTTGATCCGAAACCCAAGCCCTCAACGGTTGTCCGGCCCGCTCCAGTGCCGAAACCAGCGGCCAAGCCCACGCCGCCTGCCGTTCAGCCAACCACGCCGCCGGCTGCGCCGCGATACGAGACGGCACAACCGGCGCCGACGCCACCGAAGGCACAGCCGGCGCCACCGTCGACGCCGCCGACGGCACAGGCTGGCAGCCCGCAAGAAGCCTGTGCCAACCAGAGTTTCCTGGCGCGCCCGTTCTGCATGCACGAGCAATGCGCCGGCCCGCGGTTTCGCAGCCATCCTCAATGCGTCAAGTTGCGCGACGATCAGCAACGAGGTTCTGGAGGATGATCTTCTGAAGAGGGGGTGCTCAGTCCGGTTACAGGTAGGCCCTGTCCGACGCCACTTGCCGGCTTGTGCCGAATTGCACGGGATGCTTTGTTGACTAAGCTGCGCACAGCGGTCGAGGGGCCGCGCGACCACAAGAGGATCGTATGCGCAACCAAGACCTTTCAACTGACGGACCCGACTGGCTCATCCACTCGAATCCGTCGATCCGACTGATCCTCGGCATCGGAGCTTTCGTGTTGGCGGTGGTGATGCTGGTCGGTTTCTATATGGTCATCCAGCAAGGTGTCTCGCGGGCGCACACCCACTGGGCAAATGCGACGCGGATGGTTTCAGCCTGTGAGAACGGTCGTTTCGGCAGTTCACGCGAAAGCTGCGGGTTGCCGACGGCGTCTGTCAAAATCGGTGACCTGACGGCCAGCCGCTGAGTCTATTGCCCGCTGTTTCAACCGTTCCGTGACGCCAGCCTCCGAACCAGAATCGCTTTCAATTCCGCAACGCCCCCAGGAAATGGCTTCGGCTGGCGCTTCAAGTGGCCGGAAACATGGATCGGGCGTGTTGGTCTGTGCAGGCTGTGCCCAAGTGCATCGATGGGTGGATCTGCCACCCGCCAGGGTTGCCTGTTGCGCACGTTGCGATGCGGTGCTGGCCCGTCCACATCGCTTGAATGTTCAGTCCTTGCTGGCACTGACCGTGGCATCGCTGATCGTTCTGATCATCGCCAACACTGCCGAGTTGATCACCATCAAGTTGCGTGGCACCGAGGTTGCAACGACATTGCCGATGGCGATTGTTGCGGCATGGCGTGACGGCGCACCACTGGTGGCGGTGCTGGCTACATTGACGGCGATCGTCGCACCGTTGATCTTCATTGTGCTGCGCCTGTTGGTATTGATGCCGCTGGCTGCCGGACGCGCGCCACCACGAGTCGGCATCTACATGCGGATTCTTCATGAAAGTGGGCGCTGGAATACCGTGTCGGTGCTCGCTGTGGGGGCCCTCCTGTCGCTGGTCAGGATGTCGGAGCTGGCGCAGGCGTCGGTCGGGCCTGGATTGATCGCCGTCGGTGCGTTGGCGGTGTTGCTCGCCGCCATCGAATCGGCAGGCCTGCGTCATCTGTGGCCGACCGCAGAGGCAAGCCCGTGAGCCTGGCCGCGACGAACCGCATATCGGGTTGCGAGTGTTGCGGATGGACGGGCCAGCTGGCACGGCCCGATACGCCGGCAAAGTGCCCGCGATGCGGTCATCCGCTGGAACAACCACGCGTCATCGGGCTGCAGCGCACCTGGGCCTTGCTCGCGGCTTCGATCGTCGTTCTCGTTCCGGCCAATCTGTTGCCGATGATGAGCACAGTGAAGGCGCTTCGCGAAACACCTCATACGCTGATCGGCGGCATTGTCGAACTGTGGACCGAGGGCTCCTGGGGACTGGCCATCCTGGTCTTTGTCGCCAGCATCGTCGTGCCGTTGCTGAAAATCGGTGCACTGGCGCTGCTGGCCTGGAGTGTCGAGCATGCGCCGCAATGGCGGCCGGTCGAGCGCTCACGCCTGTATCGTCTGATCGAAGCGGTTGGGCACTGGTCGATGCTCGATGTCTATGTGGTTGTGCTGCTGGTGGGCATGGTACGTTTCGGCAATGTTGCAAGTGCAATCCCGGGTCCCGGTCTGCTCGCCTTCGCCGCCGTCGTGGTGTTGACGATGCTGGCGACTCATCAGTTCGATCCGCGCTGGATCTGGCAGGAAGCGCCTGATCGGCCGCCTCCAACAGGCGGCGCGCGGCCTCCAGCGACCCGCATGACCGATCCATCGCCCGAACGCCGCGACGATGACCAGGCGCTGCCGGCACCACGCATCGCCAAGGCAAACCGCTTTCGCGTGTCGCTGGTCTGGCTGGTGCCGATCGTGGCGATCATGATCGGTGCCTCGTTGCTGATCCGCAATTATCTGGAAACCGGTCCGCGGATCGAGATCGAGTTCAATACCGCCGAAGGGCTGGAGGCAGGCAAGACCGAGGTGCGATTCAAGGAAGTAGCGGTCGGCCGGGTCGAGAAAGTCTCGCTGCGTGATGACCGCAAACGAGTGGTTGCGACCGTCCAGCTCGATCGATCGGCAGCGGCCATGGCGCGCGAAGATACCCAGTTCTGGGTCGTTCGGCCGCGGATCGGCACGGCTGGCATCACCGGCCTTGGTACCCTGCTGTCGGGCGTGTATATCGGTGTCGACACCGGCGTATCGGAGGTCGAGCGAACCCGCTTCGTCGGCCTCGAATCTCCCCCTTTCATTTTGCGCGGCGAACCGGGCAGCAGCTTTGCGCTGGTTGCAAGCGATCTCGGGTCGCTCGATTTCGGCTCACCGATCTATTACCGCCGGACCAAGGTCGGCCGGGTCGTCGGCTACACGCTCGACCCTAAAAAGGACGAGTTGACGGTCAAGATCTTCATCGATGCGCCGTATAACCAGCTGGTCACCCCGCAGACCCGGTTCTGGAACGCGAGCGGCGTCGATCTGACCCTCAATGCCAACGGGTTGACGCTGGATACCCAGACCCTGTCGTCGGTGCTGGCCGGCGGTGTCGCGTTCGACCGTTTGCCGGCGACGGGGCCGCAGCCACCGGCGCCCGACGGCAGCCGTTTCATGTTGTTCGGTGATCGCAAATCGGCGCTGGCGCCGCCCGATGGCGAACCGGTGATTGCGCGCATGGTCTTCGATCAATCGGTCCGTGGCCTGGCGGTCGATGCACCGGTCGATTTTCTCGGTGTCGACATCGGCAAGGTTCGCAGCATTGCGTTGCAGCGTGATGCGCGCAGGCGGCGCTTTCCGGTCGAGGTGGTTGTCGATCTGTACCCATTGCGGCTTGGCAGTCTGCGCGATACGCTGCTCGGGGCGCCGGCCGGGCCCGAACTGAGCGCAGCGGTTGCCGGATCGACCGATCCGGTGCAGACCATGGGCCGGCTGGTCATGCAGCGTCTGCTGGCGCAAGGGCTGAAGGCGCAGATGCGAACCGGCAACCTGCTGACGGGACAGCTTTATATTGCCCTTGATTTTTTCAAACCTGGCGAAGTCGTCAGCACCGATGACCGGACGGCGGCTTCGGGGAAGCCTTCAGCGAAAGCCAGAGCAAGCGACAAGCGGTTGGCCCGACGTGAGCGTCGCGAGCAGCGCGCTGCGCAATTGGCCGAGGCCGCCGCCGCGCAGGCGGCCGATAACGGTGTGATCACGCTGCCGACAGTGGCCGGCACGCTCAGCGAAATCCAGCCGCAGGTCGCGCAGATCGTCGAAAAGCTGAGCCGCATTCCGTTCGACACGATCGGCCGCGATGTGCAGGGCGTCGTCGGCAAGGCCGACCAGGCGATCGGGCGACTGACTCCGGAGGCCGTCAAGGCTGTCACCGAGCTGCAGGCAACGCTGGCAAAAGTTCAGGCATCGATCGATCGCATCGACCGCAACATCCTTGCCGAAACCGCGCCTGTGCAAATCCAGACTGCGCAGACCCTGGCCGAGGTGCAGCGCGCCGCGCAGGCGTTGCGTGTACTGGCCGACTATCTGCAGCGCAATCCGCAATCGTTGATTCGTGGCAAGGCGGTTGATGAAGCCTTGTCTGATGGCCGTTCCACGGTGCCCATCGATCGCCAGCCGGCGTTGCCGGCAGCGCCTTCGACGCCCGGACGAACCTTGAAGACGCTGCCCGTACCAGGCGCGGCTGCCGGTGCGGGAGCCACCCAATGACAACCATGACCGACCACCCGGCGCGGGCTGATTGCACCGCGTGCCGCGCAGCTACGCCGGTCGATCGCCGAGGGAGTTCCGCGCACGGGCTGACCGGTTGGATTGCAGTTGTTGCCGCGGCGATGGTGATGGCCTGCTCGACTGCGGCGCCGACTCTGCGTCTGCACAGCCTGGTCGGTTCGCAAGCCAGTTTTTCCCCTGCGGGCGCGACCGCCATGGCCGGCCCACCCGCTCATCTCGTCATCGCACCCATCCAGGTTCCCGCCGCAATTGACCAGCCGCAATGGCTGGTGCGCCGAGCCGATGACAGCTTGCAGATGCTTGAACAAGACCGCTGGGCGGCGCCGCTGGCTGACGAACTGAAGGCGGCTTTGCGGGCGCGCCTGTCATCGCGCTGGAATGTGGTTGACGGCGCCTTGCCTGCCAGCCAGTCGACCGTGCCGCAAGGCGCCGCGTGGCGGCTGGTGCTGGAGGTATTGCGCATGGACGCTCGGCCGGCCATCGATATCCAGTTGGAGGTGCGCTGGAGCCTGCTGGCGCCGCTGGCCCGATCGGCCAACGTAGCCTGCAGCCTGCGCATCGTCGAGGCGGTACGCGGCCAGGGCAGCTTGCCGATTGCCGATGCCTACCGCAGCGCCGTCCAGCAGCTTGCCGACCAGATCGGCGCGCAATTGCGCGCCAGCCCGGACAGCGGCGTCCAAGCCTGTGGTCCGGCAGGCCCGACCGGCTGAGCATCGTCTCTGCGCAGGCCGGCCGCGGCGGTTCGGCCTTGCTTAATCGAGCCGAACGGCGCACGCTGCAGGCACCTCTCCAACACGGGATAGCGATGAGCCTTGCATCAATGATCGGCCGTGCAGCGATGGGGCCATTTGCGAAGGCCCTGCCGGCAATGGGCGACACCGAACGCGCTGCGCTCGAAGCCGGAACGGTCGGCTTTGAGGGCGAGTTGTTTGCCGGCAGGCCCGATTTCGATTCGTTGCGCTCGCGCGGGCCGAACCGCCTGACGGACGAAGAACAGGCTTTTATCGACACCGAGGTTCGCGTGTTGAATGCCATGCTCGATGATTTCGAGATCGACGAAGCCCGCGATCTGCCGCCGGAAGTCTGGCAATATCTACGCGAGAAGAAGTTCTTTGGAATGATCATTCCGAAGGCCTTCGGTGGCCTGGGCTTCGGGCATTTTGCGCATGCCGCAGTGGTGACGCGAATCGCCACCGTCAATGTCGCCACGGCGGTCACGGTGATGGTCCCGAATTCGCTGGGCCCGGCCGAATTGCTGCTTCACTACGGCAGCGACGCGCAAAAGAACCACTATCTGCCGCGCCTGGCCGACGGGCAAGAACTGCCTTGTTTCGGCCTGACATCGCCCTATGCCGGATCGGATGCGGCGTCGATTCCCGATCTCGGCGTCTTGACCGAGCGTGAGATCGACGGCCGCATGGTGCGTGGCTTTCTGGTCGATTTCGACAAACGGTACATCACGTTGGCGCCGGTTGCCACGGTGGTCGGCCTGGCGTTCCAGGCCTGCGACGACAGCTTGCCTGAAGGCCGGCAGATGCTCGGCATCACCTGCGCGCTGATTCCGGTGCCGACGCCGGGGATGCTCATCGGCCGCCGCCATCTGCCGATGAACTCGGCATTCATGAACGGTCCGGTCAGGGGGACGCAGGTCTTTGTGCCGATGGACTGGATCATCGGTGGCGAAGCACGCGTCGGCCAGGGTTGGCGAATGCTGATGGAAAGCCTGGCCGCCGGACGCGCGATCTCGCTGCCCGCGCTGGGTTCGGCGCTGCAGCAGAGCAGCCTGTTCGTGGTCAACGGATACGGCCGGATCCGCGAACAGTTCGGCTTGCCGATTGGCCGCTTTCATGCCATTGCGGCGATCATCGCCAGGATGGCGCTCGAGCTGTATGCAAGTGATGCGGCTCGCCGCTATACGGCGGCCGCGCTCGATGCCGGTGAGCAGCCGAGTGTTGCCAGCGCGATCCTGAAAGTGCACCTGACCGAGGCCGGCCGGCGTGCCGTCATCGACGGCATGGACATTCTGGGCGGCAAGGGAATCAGTCGGGGGCCGGGCAATCTGCTCGGTGTGGCCTACCGCCATGCGCCGATTGCGATCACTGTCGAAGGTGCCAATTTGCTGACGCGTGCCTTGATCATCTTCGGCCAGGGCGCGGTCCGCTGTCATCCGCATGTGCTGGCCGAAATGGCCGCCGTGCAGGCCGACGATGCACAGGCGCTCGGTGAGGCCTTGATCGCCCACCTCGGGCACGTGATGAAAAACATCGGTCGGGGACTGTTTGGCGCGGCGGTGATCGGCACGCCACCGGGCGATCTGCATGCCGAGGCGGCGTTGATCGCCAGGCTGTCGGCGCAATTCGCGCTGACCGCCGATCTGGCGATGGGCCTGCTGGGCGGCAAGCTGAAACGGCTTGAACTTCTTTCGGCCCGGCTCGGTGACGTGCTGTCCGCCTTGTACCTGGCCGCTGCCAGCGTCTGGCGATACGAGGCCGAGGCCCGTGCCGACATGTTGCCGCTTGCGCGCGCGGCCATCCGGCATCAACTTGCGGTAGCTGCTGCCACCTTGCATGACCTGCACGACAACCTGCCGTCCTGGCCGGTCGCCCTGTTGTCACCCGCATTGCGCGGCGGCACCGGTCAACTGCGGGCGATCGATGATGCCTGCCTGCTGGGTCTCGCCGAATCCCTGCGAAACGATCCAGGACTCATCGCCGCTTTATGCCCTGACATGGGAATGCCGAAAAGTGGCGGTTTGCTCGATCTGATGGCGGCGCTTGAACTGAGCCGGCCGATCATCGACGAATTGCCCGAGCTCAACCGCTCGTTGCGACGTACCCGCTCGCTGGCCGCAGCAGCTGCCGCGTCGAGCGATCCGGCGGCTGCCCTCGCTTATCTGCAGGCCGCTGACAAGGTGATCCAGGTCGACGATTTCGAGGCCTGATCCGGACTGATGCGGATCAAAAGCCGATTCTTGGCCGTCCGCGCTTCTGTACGCCGAGGTCTTCGACGCTCAACTCGCCACGCCCGGCCAGCTTGGCCGCTCCAAACGCGGAGCGCAGCAGATGGCCAAGCTCGCGCGGTGACACGCCGACCAGCGCATCCAGCACCGCATCGCCTGGCTCCGGCTCGAAGCGGTCACCCCAGCGATGCGCCGCACGCTGCTCGCGATAGATTGCGGCGGCGATCTGCCGGGCCTCTTCGCGCGTCGGCGACCGCACCTCGATGACGCGCATGCGACTGACGATCGGTTCAGGGATCGCCCGGGCATCGTTGGCGGTGGCAATCCAGACGATTCGCGAGGCATCGACCGGCAGGTCGACATATTCATCGACGAATTCGCTCGCGGTATCGCGTTCGAGCAGGGCATAGAACGCGCCCAGCGGATCGTATTGGCCGCGCGATGCCTTGTCGATCTCGTCGATCGTGACGACCGGATTCGAGTGCTCGCCGTGCAGCAGGGTCTCGAAGACCTTGCCGGGTTTGGCGCCCTGCCAGGTCGCGGCCGATCCGCCGACGATCCAGCCGGCGGTCGTCTGCGCCAGACTGATGGTCACGTTGCTGGTGCCGAGAATTGCCGCCAGTCCGCGGGCAAATCGGGTCTTGCCGACGCCGGGATCACCGACCAGCAGGATCGGCGTCAACTCCAATGGATCGTCGGTATCGACGACCAATGCGATCTCGCGCAAGCACCTCGTCGATCACCTCGCCGAAATTGGGCGACTGCTCGCGCAACGCCGCCACATCCGGAACCACCGACGGTTTGCTGACGAAGCGCTCGCCGCCGCGCTCGATCATCTTCTCGTACAGCCTGGCCAGCGCTCTCGAGTCCTCCGGCAACTGCCCGAGCGCCCGTTCGACATTCGAGGTGTCGTAGATCTGGTGATAAGCCGCCAGCGTTATCGACATGGCAGCCCCCGTCGACTTGCCCGCAAGCACGCCGCCCAAAACCAACTCGTCTCACTGACCCTGAAAGCCATCAGACCTCCAAATGCCGAAAACCACCTCTACATTGAACCAGTATCGCGCCTTTTCCAATCAACCGATAAGCACCCCGGTTCGTTGACAACCCCTCATGCATTTCACATGCCACCCCGCCCCTCAGCTCCCCGCAAGCGCAGCGCGCCCCCTCGAGGCAAGCGCAGCGACGCCCCCTCGCAAGGCAAGCGCAGCGACGCCCACCTCGCAGGCAAGCGCAGCGACGCCGACCCCGCAGGGCAAGCGCAGCGACGCCCCCCTCAAGCCACGCCCAAGGGTCCGGCTCTGCCGGCCCGATGGGTGGCGCCCCTTGGGGGCAGGAGCGCAGCGACTGGGGGGCCTTATTTGACCCACGTATTGAGCTGAATGATCGGCAACAACACCGCCAGCACGATCAACATCACCACGCCACCCATCGCAACGATCAACAGCGGCTCAAGAATGGTCGCCATCTGCAGCGCGCGCCGCTGCACGTCGGCTGACAACTGCCTGGCCGCGCGATCGAGCATGCGTGGCAACTGGCCGGTCTGCTCGCCCAGGCGTGAAAACATCGCCAGCAGCCCTGGAAACCGCTTCTTCCCGGCCAGTGCGGACGCCAGCGGCGCACCTTCACGAACCAGCACCAGTGCCTCCATCGCGTCGGCCTGCATGGCGCGGTTCGACAAGGTTTCGGCCGCTGCCTGCAGCGCCTTCAGGATCGGCACGCCGGCACCAGCCAGCATCGCCAGCGTACCGGCAAAGCGGGCGGCGTTGTAGCCGCGGGCCAGCCGGCCGATCAGCGGCAGCCGGAGCCAGGCGGCATCGAAGCGCAGCCTGAATGCCGGATTGCGCAGCATCAGCATCAGGCTTGTCGTGCCGGCGATCAGGCCGAGCACCAGCAGCCAGCCGTAGTTGCGCAAGAACGCGCTGATGGCCAGCATGGCCACCGTCAGTGTCGGCAGTGCGCGCTTCGAACTGGTGAATACCGATGCAACCTGCGGCACCACATAAGTGACCAGAAAGACCACGATGACGATCGCGATCAGCGAGACGATTGCCGGGTAAAGGGTCGCGCCGATCAACTTGGCACGCAATTCCTGGCGTTCTTCGAGGTCGTCGGCCAGACGCTCCAGCACCTGCCCGAGGGCACCACTTTGCTCGCCGGCAGCCACCACGCCGCGATAGACCTCGTCGAACTCGCGCGGCGCCGTCGCCAGCGCACGCGCAAAGGTCGAGCCGCCGTTCACCTCGGCGCGCAGGTGCGCCAGCAGTTCGCGCTGGCGCTTGTCTTCGGCCTCGTCGCCGAGCGCGGTCAATGCGCGCTCCAGCGGCAGACCGCTGCCGACCAGGCCGGCGAGCTGCCGTGTCCAGACGGTCAGGCTGGTCGAATTGAAGACCCGACGGGTGAGCTGCCAGCCGGTGGTCTGCGTGCCAGTCGACGCCACCGGCTTGACGTCCATCGGCACCAGCAATTGCGCGCGCAACTGTGCGCGGGCGGCGCGGGCGTTGTCGGCCTCGAGCAGGCCGGTCGACGTCTTGCCGGAAGCGTCGAGTGCCTCGTAGCGATAGGCCGGCATCTATTCGCGCGTGACCCGGATCACTTCTTCGGCCGAGGTGATGCCATCGTGCACCAGCCGTTCGCCATCCTCGCGCATCGATTTCATGCCGCCGCGGCGCGCACAGGCGATCAGATCGGACTCGGCGGCCTGGCCGTGAATCAGGCCGCGAACGGCGTCGTCGGCCACCATCAGTTCGTAGACCCCGGTGCGGCCCTTGTAGCCGCTTTGTGCACATGCGGCGCAACCGACCGGGTGATACCGGCCTTGCATCGTCGCGCCGGCGGCAAGTCGGTGCACAGCTTGCGCACCAGCCGCTGCGCCAATGCGCCGAGCAGGCTCGAGCTGAGCAGGAACGGCTCGACGCCCATGTCGGTCAGGCGCGTGACGGCGCTCGGCGCATCATTGGTGTGCAGCGTGGCCAGCACGAGGTGGCCGGTCAGCGAGGCCTGGATCGCGATCTGCGCGGTTTCGTAGTCGCGGATCTCGCCGATCATGATGACGTCGGGATCCTGGCGCAGGATCGCGCGCAGCGCCTTCGCAAACGTCAGGTCGATCTTCGGATTGACCTGCGTCTGGCCGATCCCCGGCAGTTCGTATTCGACCGGATCCTCGACTGTCAGAACATTGATCGATCCGGTATCGATGCGGCCGAGCGATGCATACAGCGTGGTCGTCTTGCCCGAGCCGGTCGGTCCGGTGACCAGCACGATGCCGTGCGGCTGCTGGATCAGGCGGTCGAAGCGACGCAGCACCTCGCCGCTCATGCCCAGGCTTTCGAGCGAGAATTTCGCCTCGCCCTTGTCGAGCAGTCGCAGCACGGCGCGTTCGCCATGCGCCGATGGCAGCGTCGAGACCCGCACGTCGACTGCCCGGCCGCCGATGCGCAGCGAAATGCGGCCGTCCTGCGGCAGGCGGCGCTCGGCAATGTCGAGCTCGGCCATGATCTTCAGTCGCGAGATCAGCGCGGCGTGCAGCGCCTTGTTCGGCTGCACCACTTCGCGCAGCTTGCCGTCGACGCGAAAGCGCACCGCACTGCTGCGCTCGTAGGGCTCGATGTGGATGTCGCTGGCGCCGTCCTTGGCCGCCTGCGTCAGCAAGGCATTGAGCATGCGGATGATCGGCGCATCGTTGGCAGCTTCCAGCAGGTCCTCGACCGCGGGCAACTCCTGCATCATCCGCGTCAGGTCGACGGCGCTTTCGACTTCGCCGATCACCGTGGCGGCGCTCGATTCGCTGCCGGCATAGGCCGAGGCGATGCGCTGGCCCAGTGTTGCCGCGGATTCGTGCTCGATGCGGTCGATCCGGTAGTTGCGCAGCACCTCCGACAACGCCGGCAGGCTGGCGTTCTCGGGCGCCCACAGAACCAGGCGATCGCCGTCGTCCTCGAGCAGCAGCGAGTTCGCGCGAGCAAAGCCGTAGGGCAGGGGATGGCGGCTCGACATCAGTTGCCCTCAATCCGGGGGTGCGATCGGCGACGGACGGCAGGCGGTTGGTCACCGCACGGCCTGTCCGGGTCTGGGCTCGGGCAAGGGGTTCAAAGGCTGCGGCGGCGGCGGTGCAACGCGCATCGGCGCCGTCATCGGAGCCGCGTCGGCGGCGTGGTGAACGGGGGCAGTACCGGCGACGCCTTGATTGGCAACAAAGGGCTGTCCTTCGGTTGACCATCTTGTTGAAACGCGCGGATCTTGTCGTAACGGTCGATCGAAATCCGTTCGGCTGTCTCGGCGTCGCGCATCACGATCGGGCGCAGGAAAACCATCAGGTTGGTCCGCTTCTTGGTGCGACTTTCGCTGCGGAACAGCGCGCCGACATACGGTATGTCGCCGAGCAACGGCACCTTCGACTTGTTGTCGGTGTAGCGGTCCTCGATCAAGCCACCGAGCACCAGGATCTGGCCGTCGTCGACAACGACCGTCGATTCGATCGACCGCTTGTCGGTCGACGGGCCGGCGTTGCTGGTGCCGGGCGCGGTCGTGCTGCTCAGGCTCGACGATTCCTGGAACAGCGTCATCCGCACCGTGCCACCTTCGCCGACTTGTGGGCGGATCCGCAAGGTGATGCCCACGTCCTTGCGCTCGATGGTCTGGAACGGGCTGGTCGTCGCGGTGCCGGTATTGGTGAATTGACCAGTGATGAACGGCACATTGCTGCCGACGATGATCTTCGCTTCTTCGTTGTCGAGTGTCACCAGATTCGGGGTCGAGATGATGTTGGTATTGGCCTGGCTCTGCAGGACGCGCGCAATCGCGCCGAGTGTGTAGGCGCCGGCGAAATTTCTGCACCAGGCCGATATTCAGGCCGGCTCCGGGCACGGTGGTTCCGACACCGGCCACCGTCTGCGCCAGATCGATGATGCTCGGCCCGCCGATCGACGAATTGGTGCCGATGACGAGGCCGGTGTTGTCGCCTTTCTTGCCGATCAAGCCCTGCCACTGGAAGCCGAAATCGGCGTCGTCGCCGCCGGAAACCTCGACGATCATGCTTTCGATATAGATCTGCGCACGTCGCGAGTCGAGCTGTTCGACCATTGCCCTGATCTGTCGGTACAGCGGCTCGGGCGCGGTGATGACCAGCGAATTGGTTGCCGGGTCGGCCTGCACGAAGCCGCCGGTCGACGGCGATGGCGAGGCGCCAACCGGCGTGGCAGCAGCAGCGCTGCTCGCCGATATTCCGCCCAGCGGGTTGCCCGCAGGATTTGCCGGAAGTGACGTGCTGGACGTGGTCGGGCCGCCGCTGCCCGCGCCGCCGCCGCCGGACGTGAACGCGGCACGCAGCACCGTCGCCAGCTTGACCGCGTCGGCATTCTTCAAGTGAATGACCCAGACATTGCCCAGCGCTGCACCGCCCTGCAAAGGTCGATCGAGCTGCCTGACGAGCGCTCGTACGTTGGCCAGCCTGGCCGGTGTCGGCGCCTTGATCAGCAGCGAGTTGCTGCGTGGGTCGACAACAACCTGCAGGGCTCCGCCGACTGCCCCGGGCACGCCGGGTGTGGCCACGCTGTCGCCGATCCGCTGCACCAGCGTGGCGATGTCGGCAGCCACTGCATGCTGCAGCTGAATCACCTCGACATCACCACTGCTCGGTGTATCCATCGCGGCAATGATCTTGGCAATTCGCTGCAGGTTGTCGGCGTAGTCGGTGATGACCAGCGTATTGCTGCCTGCCGCCGCATTGATGGTGTTGTTCGGGCTGATCAGCGGTCGCAAGCACCGGCACCAGGTTGTTGGCGTTTTCGTGATCGAGCTTGAAGATCTGCGTCAGCACCTGATCACCGCGGCGCGAGACGGTTTCGCCGATCGACACGGTGCCGGTCTGCAATTTGGCATCGGCCTCGGGAACCACCTTCAACAGGTTGCCGACCTCGACCACCGTGAAGCCGAGCCCGCGCAACGCCGCCAGGTAGTTGCGATAGGCCTCGTCGGGTCGAACGGCGCGCTCGCTGTAAAGCGTGATCTGACCCTTGACGCGCGGATCGACCAGGATCTGACGCCGCAGAATTGCCGACATCGCCCGGCTGACACCATCGATCTCGGCGTTGACAAAGTTCAAGGTGACGGGTTCACCGCGAAACCGGGAACCGGATCCGGCCGAGTCGGCAGTTGTCTGGGCCAGCGACAGCGGCGGCAAGGTCAGCAGCATCACGGCTGCCAGACCCGCGGCCAAGCTGCGCTGCATGGGATGCCCGGGGTTTTGCATGTTCATCCGATCGAAATGACGGACCGCGCGCCTTGGCGGCGGCCGATGATATTCAGGAGATTGCCGAGCACCGCCTCGTCGCCCGGAGTGGCAGCGCTGGCTTCGCCACGCAGGCGCAGCCCGGTGCCATCCCAGCGCCCGGCTGCACTCAGGCGCAAGGCGCCGTCGAGCGTCGACAACGACAGCGCCGCACCGGGCACGCCCGCTGCCGCCGGGTCGGCGCGCAAATCCATCCGGTAGCTGCCGAGGGTGGGCAGCGTCGACAGACGCGAGGACAGTCCATGCAGTTCGACTGCAGCCGATCCTGCCACGCGCCAGCGGCCTTCAATCGTTTCGAGCAGGAGCCCGTCGGATCGCAGTTGCAGGTTGCCGCCGAGTTCGAGCGTATTCCACGGCGTTCCCAGTCCGGCCAGCCAACGGGTCGGCACATTCGCCAACCAGTCGCTCGAGCGCGGAAGTTCGAACTGCAAGCGCCCCAGACCCGGGCGCAGATAGACAGTTGCCGGGTTCGGGATGCAACACGGCTGCGTCAGACCGAGCGCAAGACCGGCGCCGGCGTGCAGGCTCGGCCGCATCTGCCAGCTCAGGCGGCCGGGCAGGGCGCTGGCATCGCGGCTGTCGGGCCCGCCGGTCAGGACGACGACTGCGCTGCCGTTCCATACCGTGCCGCGCGACTCGGCAAGCAACAGCCGACCTTCACTGGCCGAGTTGACTGCCGTCGCAAGCCAACTTGCCGGCGCGAAGATGGCCATCGCGAGCAAGCCTCCGGCCACGCTGCCGACGACGGCCCATTTGCGGGAAGCACTCATGGGCTCGCACTCAATACGACCACCAGCGAGCCGGCAAAGCCACGCGGGCCCCGCACAATCTGCATCTCGATCGGGCGGGCGCGCGCCGCGCTGCGCGCCAGCTCGAGCCACTGGATCAGCCGCCGCGGGTCGGCGCCGTCGATCGTCAGCGTGGCGCGGTCACCCACCACGGCCAATCGACCGCTGCCGCCGAGCTCACGCGTGGCGGCTTCCAGCGCTGCGACTGCCTGGCTTCTCGACACCGGCGTGGCGCTGCGCAGGCTGCCTGTCTCGGCAGCCAACGCGCGCATGCTCTGCAACTCGGCCTCCAGCGCCGCGATCTGCGCTGGCGCTTCGCGCCACGTCCGCAGCGCGGGTTGCAGCGCAATGATCCAGAGCAGAACGAGGAAGATGGCAGCGCCGGCAATCGCCAGAGCCGTGCGCTCCCGCGGCGCAAACGATTTCCATCGGGTGGCAACCGTCGTGCGCAGTGTCTGTGTGCGCGATGCAGCGGTGCCGGCAATGGCAGACGGGTTGGCGGCCATCACGACCCTGGCCCGGCGATGGCGGAAAGCCTCAGGCGGCCGTCGGCAAGCACGGCCGAATAGCCACTGGCCCGCAACATCGAATTGAACCGCTCGATTTCGTCTGGTCGCCAATCGGCTGCCGGCACACTCAGGAGTCCGGGCTCGAAGCGCAGCGTGTCGGCCGGCGGTTTGCCGACCGGCCAGGCCGCTGCAGCGGCGTCCATCAAGGGTTCGAGATCGGCCGGGCCGGCAATGCCGGCTTGCGCGCGCAGCGTCTGCACCTCGCGGCGCATCTGCAATGGCGCATCCAGTATGCCGGTGACTTGCGGAAAGCTGGTCTGCAGCACCGCAACCATCTCGGCACGTTTGTCGCGCACCTGGGCGCGCAGCTGGGCGGCCCACAGGTTGAGTCCGACCAGTTGCACCAGCAGCAGGGCAGCCAGCCCGATGCGGGCAGGGCGCCAGGCCGGGCCCAACAGGCTGCGCCAGCCATCGCGCAACGCCCGGCTGCCGCGTGTGACGGCGCGCCAACTCGAACTGGCGAAGATTCCATGGCGAATTGGCGGCTTGCAGCAGGCGCTCGTTGTCGGTCAGCAGGCTGACCGGCGCGCCAAGCCAGGCTTCAGCGGCGGCCGCTGCAGCCAGGCGTTGCACTGAAATGCACTTCAGGCGGCAACTCCAACGGCAGCAGTGCCCGAGCCAATCCGCCTTGTACGTCGAGAACGGCCACGCCGTTGCCATCGGCCCAGCTCAGGGTGATGGCGCCACCCGCACCGCCTTCGTCACCGGTTACGGTGAAATGGCCATTCGGCGGATCACTCGGCCAGGCCATCGGCGCGATGCGATCCACCGTCAGATTGGCTCGATCGAGAATGGCCAGCTGCTCGCCCAGCCAGCGGCCGTTGGTGACGGCAACCAGCCCGATTTCGCCGGGCCTGGCATCGGGCCCGAGTGCGAAGTGCGCCTGCTCGGTATCGTCGAGCAGCACCTCCTCCATCATCCCGGCCAGCGCGGCACGCAGCCGATTCCCCGGCGCCTTCGGGATCAGCAGGCGGTGCCAGCTGACATCGACATCGGCCAGTACGGCGATCACCGAATCGGCTTTCGGCATCATTGCAGCTGCGCCGCGACCGTGCCGGTCGTACATGCCGTGCGTCGCTGCTCCAGGCATAGACAAACTCGCCCCCGGGCGATGCATCGGTGGGGGCCTCAGTCGAGCCATTGCGCTGGCCGCGAGCACGCAGTCGCGGCTTCGGGGTCATCTGGATCACCAGCAGGGACATGTGGCTCGTGTCGGTCGGGGGGCGCGTGATGGGGGATGGGGTGAGCGTCTTGCAGGATCAGCCCTGCAGGATGTTCGGTCGACGGATTGTAGGTAGGACAGCCGGCCGGAATGTTGCCGGCCCGTTTCAGGGTTTTTCTCGCGGGTTATCGGCGCCCGGAGCAGGGCACGGCCGGATTCTCAGTTCTGCAGATTGACCCGTTCGCGAGTCAGCACGGTGACTTCGCGCTGCACCCGCTGGACCAGCGAACGCTCCTCGAGCGTGCGGTTGCCCAGTCGCAGGCGGCCGCTGACTTCGAAGAAGTTGGAGGTCACGCCCATCCGGCGATCGTCGGGCTTGAAGGCTTCGCCGAGTACGGTGCGGACGTTGTCGAGGTTGTTGAACGGGCTGCGTTCGCGAGCGCGCACCAGGCGCTGCGCACCGGCGAGATCGATGCCGTCGATCACTGCGGCCATCACTTCCGGCGAAGCGGTGTTCAGATTCAGCGCGGTGGCGGCCGGCAGCAGTGCAACATAAGCCGCCATGCGCTGGATCGAGGCGGCATCCACCCCGAACCAGGCCAGCTGTTCGACGCGCTGCGGGCGCAGCGGCGGGTTGGGGTTGGGCGCCCGCGTGGTGACCTCGGTCTTGCCTGCGATGGGACTGGCGACCGGCGCGCTGCTGCTGCTGCTGGCGGGCGCGGCGGGCGCCGCGGCGTTCGGATTGCTCACTCCCGGACCGGCGTCGCGCAGGCCTTCGGCGATTGTCAATGCGGTGGAGCTGTCGATTCCCAGATTGCTGAACAGACGCTGCAGCGCATCGAGTTCGGCCGGCACCACCTCACCGCCTGAGACCAGGTTGCCGAGGTTGTAGCGGCCCTGCATGTCGCTGATGCTGCCCGACAGGAAGGCTTCGGGGCCGTCGTCCGAATTGCTGTTGTCGGCGGCCAGAAAACTCGACAGCCGGGCTTCGGCCAGCGGCACCGCCCAGGGCTCGCCGAGGTGATCGACCGTCGTCTTGTCCTCGCGCAGGATCAGCCGCGCCCAGTCGAGCGCGCCGACCAGGATCCAGGCCGATTGGGTGCGGGCGCGTTCGGCAGCCTCGACCTGGATCGCCCGCCATTGCTGCCAGACCATCGCACCGGCCAGCGTCGCCACCAGCGTGACGATCAACATCGCCAGCAGCAGCGCGGCGCCGCGCTGGCGGCGGCGAGGATGGCGAGGACGGGTGCCCAGAATCATGATTGCGGGCCCAGCACGACGTCGCGGGTCAGGCTGCCCTGCCGCAACTGGCCGGGCTGCCATCTCGAGGACCAGGCGCACCCCGGTCGGCAGCTCGACCTGCAGCGGCACGAAGGTGGTGCCGGGAGCGCGGTCGCCGCTGGACTGCGCATTGCTCCAGGCGTTGCCACGAAAGAAGTAGACCTGCCATTGAGTCAGTCCATCCATCACATTGACGTGGCCCGGCTCGTTGCCTTGCAACTGCTGGCTGAGCAGCCAGCTCTCCTGCAACTCGTTGCGCAAGGTCACAGCCGGTCCGGCCCAGCGCTGCCAGACCATGCCCTGCAGCGGCTCACCGCCAACTGGTGTCACCAGCACGGTCGACGAGACGCAGCGACCAGACAACCACCTGCAGGCCACCTGGCGCACGGCGGATCAGACGCATCGAGCGGCCGTCGAAGCTCAACGACGGCACCACCGGCGTCTCCTGCAACGAGGCGAGGTCCTGCTCCCATTGCGCAATCACCGTATTGAGCAGCAGGCTGCGTTGCAGCTGGGCGTTGCTGATGTCGCGGCTGCGGGTGATGCCGTCGACACCGCGCCAGGCCATCACCGCAAGCACGGCCATGATCATCAGGGCGACCAGCACCTCGACCAGTGTGAATCCGCCAAGGCGACGCTGAATAAGTCCCCGCGAGCGTGCGCACCCCGCTTCGGGGTGTGCTGCAAGGCGCAAACCGCAGCCATAGCCGCCGCTACGGCGAGGATTTGCAACGCCGCAGACTGCCCGAAGCGGGGATGCGCGCGCCGTGAGGGACTTGTTCAGCGTTGCCCTGACTGCACGCCGCTCGACAGGAATGAAGGTCACAGTCGGCCCACCACGGTCGATACGCTCAGCAGCGGCTGCCCCTCGGCGTCGCTCATCACCGCATCGACACGGCGAAACGTCGGATTCGGCGTCGGCCGGACAACCAGTTTGCCGCGATAGGACCGGCCCAGCTGGTTACACTCGAAATCGAGATCGCCAACGTCAGGAAACTGCCGCGTCAGGCGCAGAGCGCCGAGCTGGTTGTCAGCGCACCACTGGGCCTCGCTGACCTCGCCCAACCGCTGCGCGTTGCGAGTCAATGCACCGGCTGCCTGCAGCCCGGCGCCGAGTGTCACGGCAACGATGGCAAGCGCAACCAGCACCTCGATCAGCGTGAAGCCGCGGGCGCGATCCGCCATGCAGCGTTGCCGGCGTAGCCGCCAGCTCTCAGTACCCCATTTCACAAATACGTGCTCGTGATGAAATCGATGCATTGCGGGTCAGGGCAAGGCGCAAACCGCAGCGCTACCTGCAGGTATCGCGAGGATTTGCAACGCCGCCATGGCCCGGAATGCGCGATTTCACGTGAGCGTATTTGTGAAATGGGGTACTCAGTTGGCAGGGGCTCGATTGCCGTCATCCAGCTTGCGCACGACAAACGGTCCGAGCCCGTCGGTGTCGAGGCCGAGCTGCTGCTGGCCGAGCCGCAGCACGATGTGCTGGGCGCCGATCAGCGGCTCGGGGCCAAGCACGATCTGCCGCTCGCCGGCGATTTCGACGCGGATTTCCGGATCCAGCCAGCGGGTGGGCAAATCCTGATCGTCGGGCAGACCGGCAAATCTGAAATCGGCTCGTTCTGTGGTTGCCCGAGCGGCGGGTTGAGTGGCACCGAAGGCGTCGACCGGTGTCCAAACGACCGCAACGCCCAGCGTGCGGGATTGTGTGCGTGCCACCTCGAGCAAGGCCGACAGCCGCGCCGCCTCGCGCTCCAGGCGTGTTTCGGTCGGGTCGCGCAGTGCCAGCGTGGCAGCGCCAGCGGCAATCGCGATGATCGCAATCACGACCATCAATTCGATCAGCGTGAAGCCGCGGACCCGGCGCGCCATCAGCTCACGTCCCCAGGGTCAGCCAATGACACGAATCACTGCCACGAGCCGATGTCGGCATCGTTGCCCTCTCCGCCGGCGACACCATCGGCGCCATAACTGAAAACATCGATCTCGCCTTTGACCCCTGGATTGGCGTATTGATAAGGCTTGGCCCAAGGGTCGGACGGCAATTTGTCGAGGTAGGGCTTCCAGTTGGGCGGCAACACACCGGTGGTCGGCCGGGCGACCAGGCTTTGCAGGCCTTGCTCGGCGCTCGGATAACGCTGGTTGTCGAGCCGGTACAGCTTGAGCGCCTGCATCAGATTGTTGACGTCGGTGCGGGCCGCAGTGACTCGCGCATCTTCGGCGCGATTGAGCACATTGGGCACGATCAAGGCGGCCAGCAGGCCGATGATCACCAGCACCACCATCAGTTCGATCAAGGTGAAGCCGCGCTGAGACGGCTGGCTTCGAGACGGTCGAGACGATTGCAGGCTGAGTTTCATGGGTGGATGGTGCATGGCGCGTTGGCCGTCCCATCCATGATAATCCGCGCATGAGTTCTCGACTCTTCGCCATGCTGCTCTGGGGGCTGGCCGCAGCTTCAGTGGTGTTCTGGGCGTTGCGGCTGGCAACGCCGGCGCAGCCTGTCCCGGTCGGTGCCCGCGTCGCCATCAATGGTCCGCTGTCGGGTGCCGATCTGAGCCGACTGCTTGGCTCGCCGCGGGTCGAATCCGGACCAGAAGCTGCTGCGGCGCCCACCGCGGCCAGCCGGTTCCGCTTGACGGGTGTCGTTGCAACATCGGCCAAACGGTCCCACGACGACCGCCCCGCACCAGGCGTGGCATTGATATCGATCGACGGTGCACCGCCCAAGGCTTATCGCGTCGGTGACCCGCTCGACTCCCAGTTCTCGTTGTGGTCGGTAGCCTTGCGCAGCGCGCGGATTGGAGATCGCGCGGGCGGCGCCACCACCTTCATTCTCGAACTGCCACCTCCCGCCGCACCGGCAACCGGCAGCCTGGCGCAGATCGGTGCGGTGGCCATGCCGCCACCCATCGGCGCCCCGGTTCCGCCGCCGATGATGGCCCCGGGGTCGGCGCAAGGAGCTGCTCCTCCGCCGCCCGCCATGCCCGCCCCGCTGCCACCCCCTACCTCGAACCCGGCTGCTCCGCAGAGCTACGAAATTCGTGGCATGCCTGGCAATTTCGAGCTGGCCGAAGCGGCGCCATCGAACCGCCAGGGCGTGCCGAACGCGGCGACGCCGAGGCAGTAACGCTTTCAGGCAACGCTGAACAAGTCGCTCGTGGCGCGCGCATCTCCGCTTCGTGCGGTCTGCGGCGTTGCAGATCCTCGCCGTGGCGGGGGCTACGGCTGCGGTTGTTGCGCCTTGCACCCCTCCCGAAGCGGGGCGCGCAACGCTCGCAGGGACTTACTCGGCGTCGCCTTGACGAAGAAACATGCGGTACGCCGGATTGTCGGTTTCGTCCTGCCACGAATAGCCGAGTTCGTCCAGAAACCGGCGCAGCGCCTTGCGGTCGCCACGGGGCACCTGGATGCCGACCAGGATCCGGCCGTAGTCGGCGCCCTGGTTGCGGTAGTGGAACAGGCTGATATTCCAGTCCGGATGCATGCTCGACAAAAATCGCATCAGTGCCCCTGGCCGCTCCGGAAAAACAAAGCGGAACAAACGTTCATCAGCGGCCAGGCTGCTGCGCCCGCCGACCAGATGGCGCAGGTGCTGTTTGGCGAGTTCGTCGTGGGTCAGGTCGAGGGTTTCGAAACCGTGCCGAATGAACTCGGCGGTCAGTCGGCTCGACTCTTCGCGATCGCTGGTCGACAAGCCCGACGAATACATGCGCCAGCGAGGCGTCGGATATCCGGTAGTTGAATTCGGTCACCGAGCGCGGCCCGATCAACGAGCAGAAATGCCGAAAGCTGCCGCGGGCCTCGGGGATGGTGACGGCCAACAGCGCTTCGCGCGCTTCGCCGATTTCGGCGCGCTCGGCGACGAAGCGAAGGCGGTCGAAGTTCATGTTGGCACCGCAGGCGATCGCAACCAGCGTTTCTCCCTGCAACTGGTGTTGCTGTGCGTATTGCTTCAGACCCGCAACGCTCAAGGCACCGGCGGGCTCGAGAATGCTGCGCGTGTCCTCGAACACATCCTTGATGGCCGCGCAAGTTGCATCGGTGTCGACCAGTACGTAGTCGTCGACCCATTGGCGAGCCAGCCGAAACGTCTCGCCGCCGACCAGTTTGACCGCGGTGCCGTCCGAAAACAGCCCGACGTCGTGCAGCTGGACGCGTTTGCCGGCCTTGACCGAGCGCACCATGGCGTCGGAGTCGCTGGTCTGCACGCCGATGACCTTGATCTCCGGCCGCACGGCCTTGATATAGGCAGCCACCCCGGCGATCAAGCCGCCGCCGCCGATCGCGACGAAGACCGCGTGGATCGGCCCCTGGTGCTGGCGCAGGATCTCCATCGCCACCGTGCCCTGGCCGGCAATCACGTCGGGATCGTCGAACGGATGGACGAAGCTCAGGCCGCGCTGTTTCTCCAGCTCGAGGGCATGGCCGTAGGCATCGGTGAAGCTTTCGCCGTGCAGGACCACGGTGCGCGCCAAGTGCCTTGACGGCGTCGATCTTCAAAGTCGGCGTGGTGACCGGCATCACGATCAATGCGGTGCAACCGAGGTGGCGGGCCGCAAGCGCAACGCCTTGCGCATGGTTGCCGGCGGATGCGCAGATCACGCCGCGGCCGCGCTGGTCGGCTGCTCAGAAGCGACATCTTGTTGTAGGCGCCGCGCAGCTTGAAGCTGAAAACCGGCTGCGTATCCTCGCGCTTGAGCAGGACCTGATTGCCGGTGCGGGCTGACAGGCGCCGTGCCGGCTCGAGTGCCGTTTCATGCGCCACGTCGTAGACGCGTGCGGTCAGGATCTTTTTCAGGTAGTCGGTTTCGGACAGCGGTTGCACCGACGCCCTGCCGCGCGCGCCGACGGCACGGCGTGGCGATCGATCAGTGGAGGCTTTTCGAGCTGATTTTTTCAGGCCGGCCATGAGATTCCTCGATCGAGGCAAGTCGCGGCGCCGGATGATACGGGCCGGGCTTGCACAATGAAAAAAACCCAAGGCATTGCTGCCTTGGGTTGAATCCACCATTGGAGGAGGTGGAGGAGACAATCGGTCGAGGGGGGTTAGCCACCGCCTCTGCAACTGCAGTCTATACGCTCCATTGCTGCGCTGCAATATGCGCGTTGCGAAGCGGCATCGCTTTTTGGGCGGCACACTGCCTCAGCCGGATTTGCTCTCTATCCTTCCAGGCCCACAGGACACCCAACCGACATGGAATGCACCATTCATTGGCAGGCGCAGGCCGGCATGGCCTTCATCGCGGAAACCGGCAGCGGCCATCTGCTGACCATGGACGGCGCCGTCGACGGCGGCGGCCGCAACCTGGCGCCGCGGCCGATGGAAACCGTGCTCGCCGGCACCGGCGGTTGCACGGCCTACGACGTCGTGCTGATCCTGCAAGCGGGGGCGCCACGACGTGACCGGCTGCGAGCTCAAACTGACCACCGAACGGGCCGCGACCGACCCGAAGGTGTTCACCCGCATCCACATGCATTTCGTCGTCACCGGGCGCGGGCTTTCCGACGCCGCGGTCGAGCGCGCGATCCAGCTGTCGCACGAGAAATACTGCTCGGCGAGCATCATGCTCGCCAAGACCGCCGAGATCACGACCAGCCACGAAGTGCGTGAAGCCTGATCGACAGCCGGTGAGCGGACGGCCCACCCGCGGAGTCGCTCAGATGTAGTGCGCGGTGGTGGTCATCACCTTGGCGGCGCCGCGCATCGCCAGCCTGACCGGCAACGGCAGTGGCCGCGCGCCGGCAGCTTCGGCCAGTTGGGCGTGGTGATTTTCGTCGGCCTTCATCTGCTCGACGATGGCCCTCGATTGGTGATCGTGCGCGGGCAGCCTGCTCGAGGTGGCCGTCGAGGTGGCGCTCGACCTGGCGCTCGGTCTCGACGACGAAACCGAGGCTGGCGGCGTCGCCGATCCGTCCGGCGATCAGCCCGAACGAGAATGCGCCCGCGTACCAGAGCGGATTGAGCAGGCTGGGGCGCGCGCCGAGCTGGTCGAGTCGCTGCCGGGTCCAGGCCAGATGGTCGCCTTCCTCGCGCGAGGCTTCGTGCATCCTGGCGCTGCAATTCGGGCGTGCGCGCCGTCAGTGCCTGTGCCTGGTACATCGCCTGCGCACAGACCTCGCCGACATGGTTGACGCGCATCAGTGCGCCGGCGTCGCGCCGTTCGGCAGCGGTCAGCGGCGCTGTTTCGGGCAACCGGGCCGGCTGCGGGCAAGGTCTGGCGGCGGAAACAGCGCCGCCAAGTGTCCTCAGGGCGTTGTCGAAGGTGGCAATCATCGAGTCGAACATGGGCTGCGGTGGCGTTGCGCTGAAAATCGGTAGTGCAGGCTAACTCAATTCGAAGTTGGTAGGTCACTTACCGGGATATGGCCTCGCCCGGTCGATTGCAGGCCACCGATGACATGGATCCCGGCATCTGGCGGGAGCCGTCGCGTTGTAGGAGGACAACACAATGGCCCCAGACGCCGAGCAAAGCTTTGCAAGCGCCATGCCTGTCTGGTGCAATACAGGCAACTTCCGCTGAGGGGGTTGGTCTGATCGGCCCGATTGGGGCGAATCGGTTGGAACCTCTTTATTCAACTTAGGAGATACACGAAATGAAAAAATCTCTGGTCGCTCTGGCCGTTCTCGCTTCGTTCGGCGGAGCTGCCTTCGCGCAGTCGTCGGTCACTCTGTACGGTCTCATTGACCAAGGCATCGCCAAGGGCAACGGCGGTACCTCTGCCAACCCGGGCGCAAATCGGCACCGACAAGTCGTGGAGACTGCAGCAAGCTGCCTCGTCGCGCCTCGGCTTCCGTGGCACGGAAGACCTGGGTGGCGGCCTGTCGGCCCAGTTCCAGATCGAGCACCGTTTCAATCCGGACACCGGCAACGAAAACCTTCCTGGCGTCTTCTGGGCTGGTCGTTCGTGGGTTCAGCTGTCGATGGCAGGTGTGGGTTCGGTCAATCTGGGCCGTCAGTACCAGCCGACCTTCTGGGTCACCTTGAAGGCTGACCCGTTCGGCAACGACGGTGTGGGCCAGATCGGCGGCTTTGCGAATGCCGGTTTTGCTGCTCAAGGCAGTGGCAGCTCGGTCCGTTCCTCGAACGCAGTGACCTTCAAGAGCGCGAGCTTTGGCGGCCTGGAATTTCGAAGGCCAGGTCGGTCTGTCGGAAGGCACCGCAAGCCGGTCGCAACGACAGCTTCAACATCGTCTACAAGGGTGGCCCGGTCTACGCTGGTCTGGGTTATGCCAAGGTCAACGGTGGCTCGCCACTGACCATCGACAACAACCGCCTGATCACCGGTACGGCTTGCCTACGACCTGGGCTTTGTCGAGATTGCTCGGCAACTATGGTCAGGCGAAGGTCCGTGGCGGCCGCGACAAGAACAAGACCGGCAGCATTGCCGCCTTGGTCGACGCTGGCGGGTGGCAAGGTCAAGGTCGCTTATGCAGTCTACGATCCGGCCGGTGGCAACAACCGGCAGAAGAAGTTCGGCCTGGGCTATGACTATCCGCTGAGCAAGCGTACCAACATCTACGCCGACCTCGGCATTGCCAACCAGGATGGACGCACCGCTGCTCAGATCGCGATTACACCCGCAACACCGCTTATCAGTTCGGCGTCAAGCACCTGTTCTGATCCACGACTCTTCGGAGTGGAGCAACAAGGCCGCCTTCGGGCGGCCTTTTTCGTTCATGCGGAAAGCCATCAGAAATGGTCCAGACGAATCGCCGGTGCCGGGCGACAGAATCCGTCAATATTCGGCTGCACGATGGTCGTGAGTCCGCCGTTCTTGGTATCGTCAGGTCATGCCTGAATATGCCCGCCATTGAACCGCCCGCGGTAAGCATGCTGCAGCCTGCTCAATCTTTGCGGCCGAGCGGTTGACGGTTCATGCTCGCCTTCATTTTGCGTCGCCTCGTGCAGTCGGTCATCGTGATGCTGACGGTGGCGTTCATCGCATTCATGCTGTTCCAGTATGTGGGCGATCCGGTCACCAATCTGCTCGGTCAGGATGCGACGCCGGATCAGCGCACCCAATTGCGCGCCGATCTCGGGCTCGACCGGCCGTTCCCGGTCCAGTTTGCTCGTTTTGTCGGCAATGCCATGCAGGGCGAATTCGGCCTCAGCCTGCGTCAGGGCCGCAAAGTCTCTTCGCTGGTCGTCGAGCGCTTGCCGGCCACGCTGGAGTTGTCGGTCACCGCGGCCATCATCGCCCTGCTGTTCGGCATCCCGATGGGTGTCTATGCGGCATTGCGCCGTGGCAGCTTGATGTCGCAGCTGATGATGATGGGCTCGCTGCTCGGCGTGTCGCTGCCGACGTTCCTGATCGGCATCCTGCTGATCCTGCTGTTTGCCGTGATCCTGAAGTGGTTGCCGAGTTTCGGCCGTGGCGAGGTGGTTGCGATCGGCGCCTGGACCTCGGGCTTTTTGACCGTCGATGGTCTGAAACACCTGATCCTGCCGTCGGTCACGCTGGCCGATCTTCCAGTTGACCCTGATCATCCGCCTGGTCCGCTCAGAAATGCTCGAGGTGCTGCGCACCGACTACATCCGCTTCGCAAGAGCGCGCGGGCTGCGCAACCGTTCGATCTATTTCGGCCACGCACTGAAAAATACGCTGGTCCCGGTGATCACCATTACCGGGCTGCAGCTCGGCTCGCTGATTGCCTTTGCGATCATCACCGAAACGGTTTTTCAGTGGCCGGGGATGGGGCTGCTGTTCATCCAGGCGGTCGGCTTTGCCGACATTCCGGTGATGGCCGCCTACCTGTGCCTGATCTCGCTGATCTTCGTGCTGATCAACCTGATCGTCGATCTGCTGTATTTTGCGGTCGACCCCCGCCTGAGAATCGAGCGCTCGGCTGCGGCCCACTGAGCATCGCTGCTGCTGTTCAACCTGAAGGAGACATCGATGAAGTTCCAACTTCAAACGCTGGCTGCCAGTCTGCTGCTGGTGGCCGGGCTGGCCCAGGCTGCCACCTTGCGGGTCGCCAACCAGGGCGATGCCACATCGATGGATCCGCATTCGCTTGAACGAATCGCTGCAGCTGACCTTCACCAACAACATCTACGAGCCGCTGGTCGGCCGCGACAAGAAGCTCGGACTGGTGCCGGCGCTGGCCACCAAGTGGAGTCAGCCGTCGCCGACGGTCTGGCGCTTCGAATTGCGCCGCGGCGTCAAATTTCACGACGGCAGCCCGCTGACTGCCGACGACGTGGTGTTTTCGTTCCGCCGTGCCGCCGGCGAAGGCTCGGACATGAAAAGCTATACCTCGTCGTTCAAGGAGGTTCGCAAGGTCAATGACCACGTGGTCGAGATCGAGACGCTGACGCCCGTTTCCGATCCTGCCCGACGTGATCTCGCTGGTCTTCGTGATGAACAAGAAATGGTGCGAGGACAACAAGGCGACGATTCCGGTCGACAAGCGCAAGGGCATCGAGAACACCGCGTCGTTCAAGGCCAACGGCACCGGCCCGTACCGTTTGAAAGAGCGTCAGCCGAGTGCGCGAACCGTGCTGGTGCGCAACCAGAACTACTGGGACAAGGTCGAAGGCAACGTCGATCGAAGTCATCTTCACGCCGATCGGCAACGCGGCCACCCGGGTCGCCGCGTTGTTGTCGGGTGAGATCGACCTGATGGAGCCGGTTCCGCTGCAGGACGTCGAGCGCATCCAGGCGAACCCCAATTACACCGTGCTGCAAGGGCCTGAATTGCGGACGATCTTTCTCGGCATGGACCAGAAGCGCGATGAGCTCCAATATTCGAGTGTGAAGGGCAAGAACCCGTTCAAGGACAAGCGGGTTCGCCAGGCCTTCTATCAGGCGATCGATATCGAATCGATCAAGAGCCGGGTGATGCGTGGTGCGTCGGCGCTGACGGGGCTGATGGTTGCCCCGGGGATCAAGGGTTTTGTTCCCGATCTGAACAAGCGCCTGCCCTACGATTCTGATGCTGCCAAGAAACTGCTCGTCGAGGCCGGCTATCCAGCGGGGTTCGAGGTGGCCATGAACTGTCCCAACGATCGCTACGTCAACGATGCAGCCATTTGCCAGGCCATCGCCGCCAATCTGGCGCGAATTGGCGTCAAGATCAATTTGCAGACCGAGTCGAAGGCGACCTATTTCCCGAAGATCCTGCGTCGCGATACCAGCTTCTACCTGCTCGGCTGGACGCCCGGAACCTACGATTCACACAATGCGCTGACCTCGCTGATGGCCACGCCCGACCGACAAGGGCCAAGGCCAGTTCAACCTCGGCTCGTACAGCAATGCCAAGGTCGACGAATTGACGCTGGCGGTGCAAAGCGAGGTCGACGCCAACAAGCGCAACGCGATGATCCGTGAGGCCTTCGAGGTGCATGCGGCCGATGTCGGGCATATCCCGCTGCATCAGCAGGCATTGGCCTGGGCGATGAAAAAGACCGTCAGTGTGGTCCAACTCGCGGATAACCAGATGCCCTACAAGTGGGTGACGCTCAAGTGAACAACGCGACCGACGCCGCTGCGCCGGTCATCGTTGCCTGCCGGCCGCCTCAGGCGTTTTTTCGAAGGCGACGTCTGGCACAGCTTCAAGCAGTCGCCGGTGGCGATCGCGGCAGCGTTGATCGCTTTCCTGTGCATTTTCTGTGCGGTTTTCGCCGACTTCATCGCGCCGCACAATCCTTTCGATCTGGCCAGCCTCGAACTGTCGGATTCGCGGCTGCCGCCGGCCTGGCATGGACGAAGGCAAAGTCGGACTACTTGCTCGGTACCGACGATCAGGGGCGCGACATCTTGTCCGCCTTGATGTACGGCTCGAGAATATCGCTGTTCGTCGGCGCCGCTTCGGTCGTCGTCTCGCTGCTGGTCGGCGTTTCGCTCGGCCTGCTGTCGGGGTTTCGTCGGCGGCCGGGTCGATGCCTTCATCATGCGGGTGTGCGACGTGATGCTGTCGTTCCCGTCGATCCTGATCGCGCTGCTGATCGACGGCGTCGGCCGTGCCATCTTTCCGAATGCGCCCGATGCGCTGGCCTTCGCGGTGCTGATCATCGCCATCTCGCTTGGCGGCTGGGTTCAGTATGCGCGCACCGTCCGTGGCTCGACGATGGTCGAACGGCAGAAGGAGTATGTGCAGGCGGCGCGCGTGATCGGCGTGTCGTCGTTGCGAATCATGCGCCGTCATGTCTTGCCCAACGTGATGGGCCCGGTGCTGGTGTTGGCAACGATCCAGCTGGCCACCGCAATCATCATCGAGGCGACACTGTCGTTCCTGGGCGTTGGCGTCCCGCCGACATCGCCTTCGCTTGGAACTCTTGATTCGAGTCGGCAACGACTTTCTTCTGTCCGGCGAATGGTGGATCACCATCTTCCCGGGAATGGTGCTGATCATGATTGCGTTGAGTGTCAATCTGCTCGGCGATTGGCTGCGTGATGCGCTGAACCCGCGCCTGCGCTGAATGAGCCAACCACTTCTCGAAGTCGACCACCTGCGGGTCGAATTTCCGTCGCGCCACGGCAGCCTGCTGGCCATCGACGATGTGTCCTTCTCGATCGCGCCTGGCGAGATTCTCGGCGTCGTCGGGGAGTCGGGTGCTGGCAAATCGTTGACCGGCGCCGCGATCATCGGCCTGCTTGATCCGCCAGGCCGGATCACCGCCGGCCAGGTCCGCTTCGATGGCCGCCGCATCGACAACTTGCCGTATGAAGCAGATGCGCCGAATTCGGGGCCGCGGCATCGGCGCGATTTTCCAGGATCCGCTGACCTCGTTGAACCCGCTCTATACGATCGGACGGCAATTGGTCGAGACCATCCAGACCCATTTGCCGATGTCCGCATCGAAGGCCCGGTCGCGCGCGATCAGGCTGCTCGAAGAAACCGGCATCCAGGCTGCCGAGCAGCGCATCGATCAGTACCCACATCAGTTCTCCGGGGGCATGCGGCAACGCGTGGTGATTGCACTGGCGTTGGCGGCCGAACCCAAGCTGATCGTTGCCGACGAACCAACCACGGCGCTCGATGTGTCGATCCAGGCCCAGATCATTCTGCTTCTCAAGCGCTTGTGTCGCGAGCATGGCGCGGCGGTCATGCTGGTGACCCACGACATGGGCGTGATCGCCGAAACCTGTGACCGCGTGGCGGTGATGTACGCCGGCCGCATTGTCGAGATCGGCGCTGTGCAAGCCGTCATCCATTCGCCGGCGCATCCCTACACCGTCGGCCTGATGGGTTCGATCCCGGTGATGGACGAAGACCGCGAGCGCCTGCTGCAGATCGATGGTGCGATGCCGCGTCTGAATGCCATCCCGACCGGTTGTGCGTATCACCCGCGCTGCCCGCAGGCATTTGCCCGCTGCTCGGCGCAGCGTCCTGACCTGCTGCCCACCGGCGCCACCCGAGCGGCCTGCTGGCTGCATGACACCGGTCGGGAGGCGGTGGCGTGAGCGGGACCTGCGAAGGGCAGGGTGTGCCACCAAGCGCTGCCGCTCCAGCCGCGCCGCTGGTCGAGGCGCACGATCTGGCCAAGACCTTCGACGTATCGGCGCCCTGGCTGAATCGGATGCTCGAACGGCGTCCGAAGCGTTACGTCCATGCGGTCGACGGCGTCAGCTTCTCGATTGCACGGGGTCAGACGCTGGCGCTGGTCGGCGAATCGGGCTGCGGCAAGAGCACGGTGGCCCGTCTGCTGGTCGGCCTGCATGCGCCAAGCACGGGGCGGGTGTCTTTCGATGGCCGTGATATCCGGCGCACTCTGGCCAGCGCGCAGGCGCCAGCGCTGCGGCGACGAATGCAGATGATTTTTCAGGATCCCTATGCCAGCTTGAATCCCCGCTGGAAGGTGCTCGACATCGTTGGCGAGGCCCTGGTCGAACATGGCCTGGTGACCGAGCGGTCGAGCCCTTCGTGACCGGGTTGCCGAATTGCTGCAATCGGTCGGCCTGACGACCTCGGACAGCGGAAAATTTCCGCATCAGTTCTCCGGCGGCCAGCGACAGCGAATCTCGATCGCTCGCGCGTTGGCAACCCAACCCGAGTTCCTGGTCTGCGATGAACCGACCTCGGCTCTGGACGTGTCGGTGCAGGCGCAGGTACTCAACATCATGAAGGACCTGCAACGCAGCCGCGGCCTGACCTATCTGTTCATTTCACACAACCTGGCGGTGGTCCGCCACGTCAGCGATCGGGTCGGCGTGATGTACCTGGGTCGTCTGGTCGAAGTGGCTGGCAAGGCCGATTTGTTCGATCGGCCGCGCCATCCCTATACGCGGATGTTGCTCGACGCGATTCCGGATATCCACATGAGCGGGCGCTCACGCATCCCGGTCCAGGGCGAGGTGCCCAATCCGCTCGATCCGCCCAGCGGCTGCTCCTTCCATCCGCGGTGCCCACATGCCAACCAGCGCTGCAAGGGCGAGCGGCCCGAATTGCTCGAGACCCGCGGTGTGCATGTGGCTTGTCATGCGGTGCAGGAAGGGCGCTTGCCGGGGGGCTGAAATCGCACCAGTGTCTTGACGGCTTTTTGCCGGCCTGCATCGATCGCTCTCCGATCACCATCAACCAGCGGGAATCAACACGTCATGCGTGAACAGGTCGCTGGAAAGCTCACGCCGGCGAACCAGCCACGACTGGTCGCCGCTGACCATCACTTCCGCTGCCCGCCCGCGGCTGTTGTAGTTGCTCGCCATGCTCATGGCATAGGCGCCGGCAGAAAGTACCGCAATGCGGTCGCCGGTTGCGACTGCCAACGAGCGCTCGCGGCCCAGCCAATCGCCTGATTCGCAAACCGGGCCGACCACGTCGTAGACGGTCGCCGGAGCCGGTGCGCTTGAGACATTCGACGATGGCCATCCATGCGCCATACATTGCCGGGCGCATCAGGTCGTTCATTGCAGCATCGACGATGCAGAAATTCTTGCCGGGCGGCGCCGGTTGTGTGCCATCGCTCGGGTCCGCCTGCTCGACCGCAGGTTTCAGATAGACCACCTCGGACACCAGAACGCCGGCATTGCCGACCATCGACCGGCCCGGCTCGAACAAGATCTTCCGCTGGCCGTGACCGCGGGAATCGATGCGCCCGAGCAACTGCGCAATGAATTGTTCGATCGCTGGCGGAGATTCGTCGGCAGTAGGTGATTCCCAGGCCGCCGCCGAGGTCGACATGTGCCGAGCTTGATGCCGCGTTGCTCGACCGCGTCGACCAGATCGAGCAAGCCGGTCCAGCGCATCGAGATAAGGCGCACGCGGCGGTGATCTGCGAACCGATGTGGCAATCGATTCCCACCACCGCAATGCCGGGCAGCGCTGCGGCGCGCTCGTAGATATCGACCGCACCGGTCGTGGGCGACACCGAACTTGTTGTCCTTCAACCCGGTCGAGATATATGGATGGGTCCCGGCGTCGACATCGGGATTGACTCGCAAGCTGATTTTCGCGAATTCGTCCAAGCGCGCTGGCCACCTCCGACAGCCGCTCGAGTTCGCCCTCGCTTTCGACGTTGAAGCAATACACGCCGGTCTCCAGCGCATGACGCATCTCGGCGGCGGTTTTGCCGACCCCGGAAAAAACCACCTTGGCAGGATCGCCGCCAGCGGCCAAGACACGGTCGAGCTCGCCGCCGGAGACGATGTCGAAGCCGCATCCTGCCGCAGCCAGGGTCTGCAGGACGGCCAGATTGGGATTGGCTTTCATCGCGAAACAGACCAGATGATCGCGGCCCGCCAGTGCACGTTGGTAGGCGGCAGCCGCGTCGAGCATCGCGGTGCGTGAATAGATGTACAACGGCGTGCCGTGCCGCGAAGCCAGTTCATCGACGTTGCAGTCTTCGATCATCAGCGAATCGCCGCGGTAGGCGACGTACGGAGAACCAGGCAGGGTCGTCATGAATCAGCGGGTGGGAGAACACTCGATGCTGCTGCTGCAGCGGGCAACGCGGCTGGGGAAAGCTGATTTTCGAGCTGCGATCGGCGCCGGCAATACCAATGCCCCTTTCTGGCCGCAGCCTGCGAGCAACGCCCCTGCGATGACCCCGGCGAGCATCAATGCGACACGGTCGATGCTGCGAGCGCCCACGCGCGTTTCGGACAGGACCGTTCCGGATGCTCGCTACACTGCTTGATTGCGCTTGATCGCATCCGAGGATTCTATCGACCATGACCCAGACAGCCGCGCCCGGCCCGACCCGCTTTCCGACGCCGAATATCACGCCCGCACCGATGCGGTCCTGGCCGGAATCGAAGCCACCATCGACCGCTGGTTGCAAGACGATCTTGTCGATATCGACAGCAGCCGCACCGGTGGCCTGCTCGAGCTGAGCTTTCCGAATCGACAGCAAGATCGTCGTCAATACCCAGCCGCCGCTGCAGGAGCTGTGGCTGGCCGCGCGCAGTGGCGGTTTCCATTATCGATTGCACGGCGGCCGCTGGGTCGATACCCGGGACGGCAGCGATTTCTACGAGGTCTTGTCGCGGTGTGCCAGCGAGCAGGCCGGCAACCGTTGCGCTTTTGTGAGCGCCTGATCGCTGGCGTCGGCAGCGCCGTCAGCGCTTGAACAAGTCGAGGATGCTGCGGCGCTCCTCTTCGCTCGGCGGTGTGGGCAGACGGTCGTCCAGGCCCAGGCTGGTCACGCCGTTGCGGTTGGCATACTCCTCGAAATACCATTCGCCATTTGCATAGACAAGGCCGCCCGGGGCCTGTGGATCATTGACCGGAACGCCCTTCAGCGCCTGGCTCATGTAATCGATCCAGATCGGCAATGCCAGGCCGCCGCCGGTCTCGCGTTCGCCGAGTTTGCGCGGGTTGTCGTAGCCCATCCAGACCACGGCAACGACTTTTTTCTGCCACCCGGCAAACCAGGCATCGAGCGAATCGTTGGTGGTTCCGGTCTTCCCGTAGATGTCGGGGCGCTTCAGCTGCGCCTGGGCCTTGGCAGCGGTGCCCGACCGGGTCACTTCCTGCAACAGGCTGGTCATCATGAATGCATTGCGGGCATCGATGGTCCGCAATGATTCGATCGAGCGCGGGAGGGCGGATTTCGCTCAACACCTTGCCTTTGGAGTCGATCACTTTCTCGATCAGATACGGGTTCAGCCGATAGCCGCCATTGGCGAACACCGCATAAGCCGTCGCCATCTGCATCGGCGTGACCGAGCCCGCGCCCAGCGCCATCGTCAGGTAGGCAGGATGCCGTTCGGCGTCGAACCCGAACCGGGTCACCCAGCCCTGCGCATACTTCGCGCCGATCGACTGCAGGATGCGGATCGAAATCATGTTCTTCGATTTGGCCAGGCCGCGCCGCATCGACATCGGTCCGTCGAACTGCCCGTCGTAGTTTTTCGGCTCCCACGGCTGGCTGCCGGTGTCGCCGGCGTCGAAGAACAGCGGCGCATCATTGATCACGGTCGACGGTGTGAACCCTTTTTCGAGTGCCGCCGAATAGATGAACGGCTTGAAACTCGACCCGGGCTGGCGCCAGGCCTGCGTCACGTGATTGAATTTGTTCTTCGAATAGTCGAACCCGCCGACCATCGCTCGAACCGCGCCGGTCGAACGGATCGAGCGATACGAACGCGCCCTCGACCTCGGGCAGCTGGGTAATCGTCCAATCGCCCTTGCTGCCTTTGACGACGCGAACGATGGCGCCGCGGCGAACCTGCACCTTCGGGCTGGCAGTGGCAGCCAGCCCCGACGTCGCCGGCTTCAGGCCGTCGCCGGTGATGGTCAGGTTTTCGCCACTTTGCAACGCAGCGACCACCTTGGTCGGACTGGCCTGCAGCACCACCGCAGCCTTCAATTCGTCATTGTCCGGATGTTCGACCAGCGCCTCGGCAATCCGCGTGTCGATCTCCTGAGGTTGCCCGGGCAAGTCGATATACGCCTCGGGGCCGCGATAGACCTGGCGACGTTCGTAGTCGAGAATGCCCTTGCGCAAGGCTCTGTAAGCAAGCGTCTGCTCCTGCGAATCAAGCGTCAGGAACACATTCAATCCACGGCTGTAGGCGTCGTCGCCGTAATGCGCGTAGATCAACTGGCGCGCTGCCTCGGCCACGTATTCGGCGTGCAGCGAAACACTGGCGGGCGTCCGGTATTTCAATGGTTGCGCGCGGGCCTGGTCGCGTTGCGCCTCGGTGATGAAACCGTTGTCGAGCATGCGCTCGAGAATGTAGAGCTGGCGCACCGTCGCTCGGCGCGGATTGGCAATCGGGTTGTAGGCCGATGGCGCTTTCGGCAAACCTGCCAGCATCGCCGCTTCGGCAATCGAGATGTCCTTCAGCGGCTTGCCGAAATAGGTTTCGCTCGCGGCCGCAAACCCGTAGGCCCGCTGGCCCAGGTAGATCTGGTTCATGTAGATTTCGAGAATCTGCGGCTTGCTCAAACGGTTCTCAATCTTCAGCGCGAGCAGAATTTCGTAGATCTTGCGGGTAAAGGTCTTCTCGGTCGACAAATAAAAATTGCGCGCCAATTGCATCGTGATCGTCGAGGCGCCCTGACTTCTGGACTCGACGAAATTGGCCAGACCAGCGCGTACCACGCCGAGGTAGTCGACACCGCCGTGCTGATAGAAGCGAGCATCCTCGATTGCCAGCACCGCATCCTGGACCACCTGCGGAATGTCCTTGATCGGCGTGAAGTTGCGCCGCTCTTCGCCGAACTCCCCAACCAGCACGCCGTCAGCGGAAAAGACTCGAAGCGGCAGCTTCGGTCGGTATTCGGTCAGGCCGTCCAGATCGGGAAGATTCGGAAAGGCCACGGCCAGTGCGATGCCGACCGTCAACAGGGCGACGCCAGCCAACGCGGCAGCGCCGAGCAGCAGCACGCCACCGGAGCGAGCGAGCCAGCCCAGCCACGGCGGGGAAGTTGACGGTTTTCCTTGAGACATCGACGCGCCGGAGGCATCATCAGCCTGGCGCTGAGGATCACTCATGGGGTTCCAAGTTCGAGATGTACCGATTATAGGAACGCGGGCCGTCGGTTCTTGTTCGCGACGGCAGACGGCACTTGATCGCGCAATTTCACCCTTTGACGATGTTGCTTGACGTTAGACTGTCTGCAGCGCGTGTGCCTTACGCAACGCCCAGGTGGGCTGATCGGGCCGATAAGCTAGGTTCGACAAGGGCTTTGCTGCTAGCATTGAAGTGATTTATTAACATCCACCCAGCCCTTTGTCGCCAATGGAGATTCGCATCGTGAGTTTCCTGGACGGACTACTGGGAAAGCAGCACCCACCGATGTTGGGGCTCGATATCTGCACCACCAGCGTCAAGCTGGTCGAACTGGCACAGGATTCGGCGGGCAATCTGGTGCTGGAGCGGTTTGCGTCCGAACATTTCGAGCGCGGCTGGATCACCGATGGTCACATCGAAAAATTCGATGAGGTGGCCGAGGCGGTGCGTCGACTGGTGACGAAAAGCGGCTCGAAGACCAAGCAAGTGGTGATGGCGATGCCGCAATCGGCCGTCATCACCAAGAAGATCATGTTGCCGGCCGGCCTTGCGCGAAGAGCAACTCGAGGTGCAGGTCGAAGCCGAGGCCAATCAATACATTCCGTTTTCGCTCGATGAGGTCAGCCTCGACTTCTGCGTGATCGGCCCGAGTCCGTCGTCGCCCGGGGACGTCGATGTGTTGATCGCGGCGTCACGCAAGGATCGGGTGCAGGATCGGCAAGGCCTGGCCGAGGCGGCTGGCCTGAAGCCGATGGTGCTCGACATCGAGTCGCACGCGTCTCGACTGGCGATGGGCCGGATCATCAAGGCCTTGCCGAACAAGGGCAAGGATTCGCTGGTCGCCTTGTTCGAGATCGGCGCCGACACCACCAGCCTGAAGGTGCTGCGTGACGAGGAGATGTTGTACGACCGAGACCAGGCCTTTGGCGGTTCGCAGCTCACTCAGCTGATATCGCGCCAATACGGCTTTTCCTTTGAAGAGGCTGAACAGAAGAAGCTGGCCGGGGATCTGCCCGACGACTATGAGACGGCGATTCTGTCGCCGTTCGTCGACAGCCTGGCGCAGGAAATCGGCCGTGCGCTGCAGTATTTTTTCACCAGCACGCCCCATCACAAGGTTCACTACGTGATGCTGGCCGGCGGCACAGCGACGCTGGCCGGTTTGAAAGACAGGGTCACCGCGCTGACTGGCTTCGCCTCGACGATCGTCAATCCGTTCGAGAAAATGAAGCTTGGCGCGGCGGTGCGTGAGAGCAGGTTGCGTCGCGAGGCGCCCACTTATCTGACCGCTTGCGGCCTGGCCATGCGGAGGTTTGTCCAGTGATCCTGATCAACCTGCTGCCACACCGCGAAGAGCGGCGCCAGCGGCGCAGGGCAGCATTTTTTGCCGGGCTGGCACTCGCTGCTGTGGTAGGTGCAGGCGTTGTCGCACTCTGGTTCGGCGTGCTGCAGCAGTTGACCTCGACGCAGCAAGGCCGTAACGGTTTTCTGTCAGCCGAGATTCGCAAGCTCGAGGCCCAAATCAAGGATATCGCGACGCTTCGCGCTGAAATCGAAGCCCTCAAGGCCAGACAGGCGGCGGTTGAAAATCTTCAGCTCGACCGCAATGTGCCGGTGCACATCCTCAACGAGCTGGTCCGCCATACGCCCGAGGGTGTCTATTTCACCTCGGTCAAGCAGGACGGGCAGGTACTCAATATCACCGGCATATCGCAGACCAACGAGCGGATGTCGGAATTTCTGCGCAATACCGGCAACAACTCGGCCTGGTTGACCAAGCCCGAATTGATCGAGATCAAGCTGGCCAATCAGCAGGGCAACACCCGAGGTCAACCGCGCCTGTTCGATTTCTCGGTGCGGATCAGCGTCAAGCGTCAGCAGGATCAGGCCGCGCCGGCAAGCGCCGAAGCGGCCAGTTCGCCGGCGTCGGCGGTTGCGGCCCGTTAGCGATCGAAGACAACCATGGCGACCAAGAAAATTACCGCGCCCCGCAGAAGTGCCAGCGATGTATTCGCCGACATGCGCGATCAGTTCCGTGACTTGAACACCAGCCAGCCAGGGCAATGGCCGATCCTGCCGAAGCTGCTGGTCTGGACGCTGCTTGCGATTGCTGTGGTGGTCGCTGGCTGGTTCCTGCTTTTGTCCGACTCGCTACGACCAGCTCGAGGCCGAGCGAGCCAAGGAGCCCGGACTGAAGACCGAATATCGCAGCAAGCTGACCCAGGCGGTCAACCTCGAGGAATTGCTGAAGCAGAAGAGGCAGGTCGAAGAATACGTGCTGCAACTTGAAAAGCAGTTGCCGGGCAAGGCCGAAATGGCCGCACTGTTGTCCGATATCAACCAGGCGGGGATTGGCCGGGGACTGCAATTCGAGCTGTTTCGTCCTGGCCAGGTCGTCGTGCGTGACTATTACGCCGAGTTGCCGATCGCGATCAAGGTCAGTGGCCGGTATCACGACATGGGAGCATTCGCTGCGGATATCGCGAACCTGTCACGAATCGTCACGCTTGCACAACATGACGATCGCCGGTGGGCGGACCGACCCGGCAGGCCCTCTTGCGATGGAAGCCACGGCACGGACCTATCGCTATCTTGACCAGGCCGAAATCGAGCAGGTGCGCAAGGCCAAGGCTCCCCCTGTGAAGGCGCCGCAATGATCGCCCGCCACGCTTCTCAGAACAGCAGGCGTTGGCTGGTCTGTATCGGTGCCACGCTGCTGTTGCTGTCGGCCTGTGCCACCGAGCAGGATGAACTGCAGGCATGGATGGACCAGCAAAAACGGGAGGTCAAACCGAATGTGACGCCGCTGTCCGAACCCAAGCAGTTCAGACCGCAGGCCTATCTGGCGTTCGACGGCGTCGAGCCGTTCAGCCCGCAAAAGCTCACAGTCGGTTTGCGTCAGCAGGACAGTCGCCAGCCGAGTTCGCTGTTTACCGCCGAGCTCAGCCGACGCAAGGAGCCGCTCGAGGCGTTTCCGCTCGACAGCATGTCGATGGTCGGCAGTGTCAACCGCAAGGGCCGGCCGTTTGCGCTGCTTCAGGTCGACAAGCTTTTGTATCAAGTCAAACAGGGTGATTATCTAGGGCAGAACTACGGCAAGATCACAAAGATAACCGAGGACGAAATTACCCTGAGGGAGATCGTTCAGGATGCCACGGGTGAATGGATCGAGCGTCCCGGCTCGCTCCAACTCCAGGAAAAAGCGAAATGAACAAAACTGCCGAACCCGGCTTTCTACACTTCTTGAATCGCTGGTCTGGACGGGCGGTGGCCGTGGCCGTGTTGTTCTGTCTGCTGCCGGCGGCCTGGGCACAAAACGCGATCCAGTCGATCAACAGCAGCCCGCAGGGCAGCGGCGATGTCGTTCGCATTGAACTGGCGCAGCCGCTGGCTGCCGTGCCGCGTGGTTTCTCGATCCAGTCGCCACCGCGAGTAGCGATCGATCTGCCCGGGATCAGCAATGCGATGGGAAAATCGCTGATCGACGTCAATCAGGGAAATGTTCGCTCGATCAATGTCGCCCAAGGCGAAGAACGAACCCGGCTGGTTCTCAACCTGAAACAGTCCGCCACCTACCGGGCCGAGTTGCAGGGCAAGGTGCTGGTGCTGGTGATCGAGCGGCCCGACGCCGTCCGTCCCGGCACCACCATTGCAGCGGCGCCAGTCCCCCTTGCACCGGTGCCTGCACCTGCCATGTCTGCAGCACCTGTGCCCTTGGCGCCTGCGCCAATGGCAACAGCGCCCGCGCCGATGGCAGCAGCGCCCGCGCCGATGGCAGCAGCGCCCGCCACCACCGCGCCGGTCACGCCGACTCCTGGCGGGGCCAGCGTGGTCCCGTTTGCAGAGAGCCGCAACGCTTCACCGATGTCGTTGCAGAACATCGATTTCCGTCGAGGTGCCGATGGCGCCGGGCGGGTCATCGTCGATCTGCCAAGCACCCAGGTCGGCGTCGACATTCGCCAGCAAGGACGCACGCTGGTTGTCGACTTCCTCCGATCTTCGGTACCCGACAGCCTGCGCAGGCGACTCGACGTGACCGATTTCGGTACGCCGGTGCAGACCATCTCGACCTTCCAGAATGGCGACCGAGTGCGCATGGTCATCACGCCGATCGGCAACTGGGAGCATTCTGCCTATCAGAGCGACACCCAGTTCGTTCTCGAGGTGCGGCCTGAAAAACTCGACCCGAACCGTCTTACCAAAGGGCCGAAATATTCGGGCGACAAGTTGTCGCTGAATTTTCAGAGTATCGAAGTACGCGCGCTGCTGCAGGTGATTGCCGACTTCACCAACTTCAACATCGTCACCAGTGATTCGGTAACCGGCAACGTGACGTTGCGGCTGAAAGACGTGCCCTGGGATCAGGCGCTCGACATCATTCTCGAAGCAAAAAATCTGGGCACCCGGCGCACCGGCAACGTCATCCTGATCGCCCCGAAAGACGAGCTCGCAGCAAAGGAAAAACTCGAGCTCGAAGCGAAGGCCCAGATTGCCGAGCTCGAACCGCTGCGCACGCAAGCCTTCCAGCTCAACTACACCAAGGCCGAAGAGGTGGCTCGCGGATTGACCGGGCAGAACACGGCGCAGGGTGGTACTGGTGGCGCAGCCGCCACACGCATCTTGTCCAGCCGCGGAAGTGTTCTTTATGAAAGCCGCACCAATCAGCTTTTCGTCAGCGATACACCGGCCAAGCTCGAAGAAATCCAGTCGCTGATTGCGAAAATCGACATCCCGGTTCGCCAGGTGCTTGATCGAGGCTCGAATCGTCATCGCCGACGACAAGTTCGGCCGGTCGCTCGGGGTCAAGCTCGGTGTCAATGATTCGCGCGGCGTGGGTGGCAGCAACCGCATCTCGATTGGCGGCAACCTGAATGCCGTGGCTGCACAGACTGGTCAGATCGGGACCACCGATTTTGCCAACAGCCAATTCGTCAATCTGCCGGCCGCGGGCCAGAACAATTACGACGCAGCGACCTTCGCCCTGTCGCTGTTCGGCGCTTCGGCAAACCGGTTCCTCAACCTCGAACTCTCGGCGCTCGAAGCCGATGGCAAGGGCAAGGTCGTTTCGAGTCCGCGGGTGATCACCACCGATCAGGTGAAGGCGCTGATCGAACAAGGCGAGGAACTGCCTTACCAGACCGCGACATCGAGCGGCGCAACGGCAATTCAGTTTCGCCAAGCCAACCTGAAGCTCGAGGTGACACCGCAGATCACCCCGGAAGGCAATGTGATTCTCGATGTCGATGTCAACAAGGACAGCGTCGGACGGGTGACTGCTGCCGGACTGGCCATCGACAAGAAGCACGTCAAGACCCAGGTGTTGGTCGAGAACGGCGGTACGGTGGTGATCGGCGGCATCTTCGAACAGACCGATCGAGAAGATGTGACCAAGGTGCCGGTACTCGGCGATGTTCCCTATCTCGGCAACCTGTTCAAGACCCGCACCAAGACATCGAACAAGACCGAGCTGTTGATCTTCATCACCCCCAAAGTGATCGGCGATCGATCGGCAACCCGCTGATCTCGTCCAGCAAGCACGGATTTTCATGAGTGGCCTGATGACATCTTCAATCAAACGATGGATCGCCCTGTTGGCGGTCGGATTTCTCACAGCGTGTGGCGGCGGTGGTGGCGGCGCCGCACCGTTCGGCGGCACCAGCTCAGGCACAGGGGCGGGCTCCGGCAGCGGCAGCGGCGGCACCACCGGTGGAACAACGACAGGCTTGCCGACGGTTGTGTTGACAATCTCCAGCACCACGGTTCGAAGTACCGCACCGGTGACCGTCACCGCACAAGTCAATACGGCGGCCGGTGGACCGGCTGCCGGGCAGGTGGTCGCTTTCACGACCAGTGGCAATCTGGGTGTTTTCAGCCCTGCCACCGCTCTCACAGACGCCAGTGGCGTTGCCCGGGTGAGCCTTTCGCCGATTGCCAGCAGTTCAAACGGAGCTGACCTGGTTCTGGCCAAGACCACGGTGGGCACTTCCGAGGTCAGCGGTACGATCGGCTTCCAGGTCGTACCCACGGCAGGTGGCGCGACCGGCTCGCCTTCCATCGCCTTGAGCCTGTCGAGCACGGCGGTGACGACAGCGTCGCCGGCGATATTGACGGCGGTCGTGAAAGACGCGCTTGGGGCGCCTGTTGCGGGCCAAGTTGTCAAATTCAGCACCGTCGACAACTTGGGGACATTCAATGTCGGCTCGGCACTCAGTGATGCCAACGGCAGCGTCACCGCGCGGTTGTCACCCGCCAGCGCGCAGACCAGTGGTGCCGATCTCGCGGTCGTCCAGGTCACCGTCAATGGCACCCTGGTGACCGGGACGGCCGGCTTTTCGGTTGCCTCTACCGGCGGCGCGCCAGTGATCGGCACGCCGTCGATCAGACTCAGTTTGTCCAACAGCATCGTGACGGCTTCGTCACCAGCCAGCGTCACCGCCACCGTCAAGGACGCGACAGGCGCCGGAGTGGCCGGACAGGTGGTCAAATTCGCCACGGTCGACGGCCTTGGCGCCTTCAGCGTGCCTTCTGCGCTGACTGACGCAAACGGCGTTGCGAGTGTCAGTCTCACCGCCACCGCTGGCAGTAGTGGCGCAGATCAGGTGATCGCCACCTCCACCGTCAACGGCGCCACCCTGCAGGCGTCGCAGGGTTTTCAGTTGACTGCACCGAACGTGTCGGTTCAGACTTTGGTTGCCGACGTGGGCAGCAACAGGCTGAGCGCGTATGGACAAACCAATTTGACCGTCACGGTCAGCGGGGCGGCGTCTGCAAGCCCGGTTCAGATTTCCCTCTCGTCGGCCTGCGTGGCCAAAGGCCGCGCCAGTCTCACGCCGACATCGGCCACGACAACAACCGGAACGGCCACCTTTACCTACCGCGATTCAGGCTGCGGAGCCATCGATGTCAGCGACACCATCCAGGCCAGCGTCACTGGAAGTTCGGCTGTGCAATCGCTGTCGATTGCCTTGACCTCACCGGCGGTCGCCAGCATCAATTTCGTTTCAGCCAGCCCGTCAACCATTTTCCTGAAGGGGTCCGGCTTGACAGAGACGGCGACGATCGTCTTCCGTGTGCTGGACACCGCCGGCAACGGCTTGCCGAATCAGAGTGTGCTGGTCGAGCCGACCACGCTGACCGGTGGCTTGACAGTGGACAGTGGCACTCAAGCGGTCACCAAGCTCAGCGACAGCTTGGGCAACGTGCCGGTGCTGATCAATTCAGGCACGGTTCCGACACCAGTCCGTGTCAAGGCCACGCTGGTCAATTCGACAATCTCGACCGTTTCAAGTGGGTTGTCGGTGGCGGTCGGTCTGCCGTCGCAGCTCAACTTCTCGCTGTCGCAGCAGACCATCAATATTGAAGGCTTCAATATCGACGGCACGAACAATACGTACTCGATCATTGCCTCAGATCGGCTTGCCAACCCTGTGCCGGCCGGAACAGCGATCAATTTTGTGGCCGAAGGGGGGCAGATCGAAGCCAGCAAGCTGACACAGCTGACCAATGGGCTGGCTCGTGCCAGTGCCAACTTCGTGTCTGCGTCGCCGCGACCGGCTGACGGCCGAATCACGGTCGTGGCGTACGCACTGGGCGAAGAGTCGTTCCTCGACACCAACGGCAACAACATCTACGACGCCGGTGAGCAATATCAGGATCTCGGAAATATCTACCTGAACCGCAGGTTCAACGGCGTATACGACGCCGCCAATGATCAATTCATTGCCTTGTCGTTGCCGGGAAGCGCCGCCGGAACGCAGGCCTGTGCCGTGCCTTCATCCGATCTGCTCAAGGGCGCGGTGGCCATTCCTTCCCAGCCTGGCACTTGTGATGGAAAGTGGGGCCGCGCCTACGTGCGACGAGCTGCAGAGACAGTCCTGTCGACCTCCGCAGCCCGTCCACTCTGGTTTGCATTGCCCGCCAACCTGTATCGGCGTGGTGTTGCCCCAACCTGTTCGCCGTTGACACTTGGCACTGGCTTCAATGCGGCCGGCGACCCGACTTCGGCGACTCTCTATCCGATTGGTGGCGGTGATTTATACGGGATGCAAAAGGTCGGTGTGATTTCCTTCCTGGCTTCCGATGCGAATACGGTCCGCCTCAATCCGGTGGCGGCCGGAACAGTGATCACCGTCTCGTCGACTTCCGGCCTGTCGACCTCGGTTGCCGGCGGTAGTCCGGTGCCCAGCACCGCAGAGGCGACTTTTGTCAGCATCAACTACAACTTCGACAATTTGACGACCAGCGGCACCCTCACCGTCACGTTCACATCGCCTGGCGGTCTGGCGAGCAGCACCAGCCAGTTCATCAGTCTCGACGCGGCGCCAGTCGGCCAGCCTGCTTGTCCCTGATCGCGCTGGTCGGCATGCCCGGCGGTGGTAAATCCACTGTCGGGCGTCAACTCGGGCGCCGCCTTTCGTATCCCTTTGCGGACAGCGATGAATTGATCGAACGCCGGATCGGCACATCGATCCGGCAGTTTTTCGAGAGCGAAGGCGAAACCGCTTTCCGCGACATCGAGGAACAAGTCATCGACGAACAGGCCGCCCGGTCTGACGGGGTGCTGGCGACTGGCGGTGGCGCGGTACTGCGCGAGTCGAATCGACAACGCTTGCATGGCCTTTGCACGGTGATCTATCTCCGCTCGTCTCCCGAGGAGCTGTTCCGTCGCCTGCGGCACGATACGCGACGCCCGCTGCTGCAAGTGCAAAATCCGCTCGGCAGGCTGCGCGAGCTTTATTCGCAGCGCGACCCGCTTTACCGAAACACCGCACATTTCGTGATCGAGACCGGTCGACCATCGGTCCAGACACTGGTCAACATGATCTTGATGCAGCTCGAACTGGCCGGCCTGATCGCTGCCGATGTGGCACCGTCCTCGATCGGTCAGGTGGGGGCCGCGCGCGGCCATCCTCCCGGCTCCGGGTATACCTGACCGAGTCGACGGCCGACCTAGAATTGCTGGATGATGACGACGCCGGCGCCGCGCTCCATTCCGATCGAACTCGGTGATCGACGCTACGAGATCGTTGTTGGTTCAGGGCTGCTCGGCGGCGGCCGGCTCATACGAAGATTTGCCGCATGGGCGCACGGCGCTGATCGTCAGCAACCAGACTGTGGCGCCGCTGTATGCACGCCAACTGTGCGCTGCCCTCGCTGGTTTGTACCAGACTGTTCATCAATTGGTGCTGCCCGATGGCGAGGCGCACAAGCAATGGGATACGCTGAACCTGATCTTCGACCGCCTGCTCGCGGCAGCTTGTGATCGCAAGACCGTCTTGTACGCACTTGGCGGCGGTGTGATCGGAGACATGACCGGTTTCGCCGCGGCTTGCTACATGCGCGGTGTGCCATATGTGCAGGTGCCGACGACCTTGCTTGCACAAGTCGATTCTTCGGTCGGCGGCAAGACGGCCATCAATCATCCGGCTGGCAAGAACATGATCGGGGCGTTTTATCAACCGCGCCGCGTCATTGCCGACCTGGATACGCTCGATACTTTGCCTCGGCGCGAAATCGCCGCCGGGCTTGCCGAGGTGATCAAATACGGCCCGATTGCCGATGATGACTTCTTCGAGTGGCTCGAACTCAATCTCGATGGCTTGCTGCGCTTCGACAAAGCGGCGCTGGCTCATGCCGTCGGACGTTCGTGTGAAATCAAGGCGTTTGTCGTGGGCCAGGATGAACGCGAGTCGGGCCTGCGGGCCATTCTCAACTTCGGTCATACCTTCGGGCACGCGATCGAGGCGGCGCTCGGCTACGGTAAATGGTTGCATGGCGAGGCCGTGGGTTGTGGCATGGTGATGGCGGCCGACCTGTCACGCCGCATGGGTTTCATCGACGCCGCGTATCAGGGTCGGATCACCGATCTGGTCGGCCGAGCCGGCTTGCCAGTGACCGCGCCGCTGCTTGGAGCATCAACCTACATCGAACTGATGCGTGTCGACAAGAAGTCAGTTGGCGGAGCCTTGCAGTTCGTCTTGATCGAGGCGCCTGGACGGGCCGGTTTGCATCGCGTCGATGAACGCTTGCTGGCCGAGGTGATCGACTCGCACTGTGCCTGAATGATCGATTCGGGTTTGTGCAGGCGTCTGATCCGCGCTCCCGGGCCCCGATGACTTCGCGGTTGCCACCGTCGCCCTGGGCCAGCGATCCAGCAAAACAGCCGCGGGCGACGCCACATCGAGACTGACGATCGGTTGCGCAACGCGTTCCAGCGTGATCGCGACCGCGTTGTTCACAGCACGGCGTTCAGGCGCCTGGTTTACAAGACACAGGTTTTCCTCAACCACGAAGGTGACCTGTTTCGAACCCGGATGACGCACTCGCTCGAAGTCGCGCAAGTGGGGCGTTCGATTGCGCGAGGTCTTGGACTGCACGAGGATCTGGTCGAGGCCATTTCGCTGGCGCACGATCTCGGACACACACCGTTCGGCCACGCCGGCCAGGAGGCGTTGAACAGGGCGTTGAAGAAGCACGATCCGACGGGCGAAGGTTTCGAGCATAACTTGCAGAGCTTGAGGGTGGTCGACCACCTGGAACAGCAGTATCCGGAGTTCGATGGCCTGAATCTCAGTTTCGAGACACGCGAAGGCATCTTGAAACACTGCTCCCGCGGCAACGCGCTTGCGACTCGAAAGACTGGAGCCTGGGGGCGTTGCGCGTCGCTTCATCGACAACGCCCGGCCCAGCCTGGAAGCGCAGCTGTGCAATCTGGCGGACCAGATTGCTTATAACTCTCACGATATCGATGATGGCCTGCGATCGGGATTGCTCGATCTGCCGACTCTGTGTCAACTGCGCTTGTTCGGTCACTTCCACCATGAGGTGACTGTGCAATATCCCGGGACTATCCGGACGACGACTGATTTTCGAGATTTTGCGGCGGATGTTGTCGTTACAGATCCACGATGTGATCGCGGCGACCGGTGCGACGCTTGCAGCGCACTCGCAGCCTTCTGCCGAGCGGGTCGGCGAGTTGCCCGTCGTGGTTGCCTTCACGGCCGGTCTGGCCGATGAGGTGTCCGAGATCAAACGCTTTTTAGGACAGAACCTGTACCGCCACCCCCAGGTGATGCGAACAACCGAGCAGGCTCGTCATGTCGTCGCCGCCTTGTTCGAGGCTTATTTCAGCCAACCATCGCTGTTGTCGGGTGCGGCGACTGCCGAAGAAACCTCGGCTCGAACGATCGCCGATTACCTCGCCGGCATGACCGACCGCCTGGCGGTGCGCGAATACGAGCGCCTGACTGGACAGGCGGCCTTCGACTGAGGGTCCAGCTGCCGTTGATCGCTTGTGATCGACCGTTCGGCGACGAATGCTTCAGGTTCCGCCTGACATGGCCGAAACTGACAATGTCGACTACCCACAGCGAAGCTGTTGCTGTCGTCTGTCTTACCGAATTGTGCTAACCGAGGCGCCCATCGCATGAAAGTCAACTTCCATCGCGGCTTTACCTTGATCGAGGTGATGATTGTCGTGGCTATTGTCGCGATTCTGGCCACGGTTGCGTTTCCGGCCTATACCGAATATCTGCGACGAGGCCAGATCCCGGAAGCATTCACCTATCTGTCTGAATACCGTATCAAGATGGAACAGTATTTCCAGGATCAGCGCAAGTATGGCGTCGGCACTTGTGCCAACGACGCCAGCGCTAGTACATGGAACAATTTCAGTCCGAACGGCAAAAAGTACTTCAATTTCAGCTGCTCGTTGACCAATGGTGGGCAGGGTTTTTTACTGACTGCGGTTGGTGCGGGCGGGCGAGTGAGCGGTCCTTCCGGCAGCAAATTCGAATATACGGTTGGTCATGGCGGCGACAAAAAAACCATCAAATTCGATGGAGCCACTGTCAACTGGAACTGCTGGGCAGTCAAATCGGCTGATTGCCCATGATTGCATTCGACATCAGCCTTGGTCGCCAAAAAGGCATGTCGATGGTTGAACTGCTGACCGTCATGACGATACTCGGCATTCTGATTGTCGCCGTCGCCCCCAGCATCAGCGCCCAGTTGCGCGCCGCGCAGGTGCGCAATGCGGCTGATGCAATGATGTCCGGCATCCAGCGCGCAAGAACCGAGGCGATTCGGCGAAATGAGCGAGTGCAGTTTTCACTGGTCTCGGATCTGACCGACAACTGTGCGCTGTCGGCAACGGCCGGTTCTTGGGTGGTCAGCCTGGACAATCCGGTCGGCAATTGCGACACCCCGGCCGCCGACGACACCTCGCCGCGAATCATTGCCGTGCACTCCGCCACTGACGGCAACGTCACTGCCCAGATTTCGGCGACCCAGTCGAACTACACGACTGCCGCACCGACGATCATCTTCAACGCCTTCGGTCGGCCGATCGACACCAACCAGATGGCCCGAATGGTTTTCAGCAGCTCGGTCAATCCGACCGAGAACCGCACCTACCGTGTCGAGATCAGCCCGACGGGCGGTGTCAGGATGTGTGACACCCAGGTCACCTCCGATGATCCGCGTCGTTGCACCACATGATGAGCTACTGCCTTCGCCCCATCTCGCACCGCGCACGCCAGCACCGACAGTCGGGTTTTGTGCTGCTCGAGGTGCTGGTTGCATTGTTGATCTTCGCCTTTGGTGTGTTGGGTGTGGTCGGGCTGCAAGCCAGCATGACGAAGGCGCAGACATCATCGAAATATCGCGGCGAAGCCGCCTACCTGGCACAGGAGCTGATCGGCAGCATGTGGTCGGATATCCCGAACCTGAGCAAGTATGACAAGCCCGGCGGCACCGGCGCATGCAGCGGCCACGACCGATGCCAGGCCATGGTTCTGAAAATTGCCCAACTGCTGCCCGAAGGCTCGTTGGAAATCCAGCAGCCGTCGCCGGGCCTGTTCACGATCACCATCGGTTGGACGCCGCCGGGCGAAACCACCCATGTCTATGTCACCTCCACGGCAGTCCGGACCTGATCGAGCCATGAGCATTTGCCGCCACCTTTTGCCGTTGCCAGGGTTTGCCGAGCGAACCGCTGGCCGAGTCGCCAACGCAGTGCCCGAGAGGCACCGTCAGCGGGGCATCACCTTGATCGAATTGATGGTCGGTCTGGTGATCGGCCTGGTTGCAGTGTTGGTCATCTCGCAGGTGATGCTGGCTGCCGAAGCACACAAGCGCACCACCACCTCCGGATCAGACGCTCAACTGACCGGTACCTTGGCCCTCTACACCCTGCAACGTGACCTGCAGATGGCGGGCTACGGTATCGCGGCCAGTCAACTGGGCCTGGGCTGCAAAGTGCAGGCCTCGCTGTTCAACAACGGCAACGGGGGCGGTATTGCCGAGCGATTGATGGCACCGGTGCAGATCTATCCGTCGGCGACCGTCGGGGCACCGGATAGGCTGCGAATCATCGGCAGCACGATCGATCGGTTTTCAGTGCCGACCCTGGTGACGAGTGATCATCCGAAGGCAGGAGCTGTCGGTGTCACCGAATTTGTAGTCAATACCATCGTGGGTATCCAGGCGGGAGATCTGATGATCGCGGTGCCGCCCGCCCCCAGTGCCGCCGACACGTGCACGATGTTTCTTGCCAGCGGAGTCGCATCGGCTCCGGCGCGAGTTTTCCATGCTGCCGGCGCAGGTGACCCCTTGGGTTGGAACGGCAGCGGAACCGGCGCCTCTCAAACCTTGTTACAGAACTACTTCCCTGCTGCGGGATATCCCGCCGGCAGTTATTTGGTCAATCTTGGCTCGGGGTTGGTCGACCGAACCTATTCGGTGGCTTCGGGGTCCTTGCGAATGACCGAGTTCAATAACTCGGCGGCGCCATCCACCCAGACTGAGCTATTTCCACAGGTCGTCAACATGCGGGCTTTGTATGGCAAGGATACGACGCTGGCGGCCGACGGATCTGTCGACCGCTACGACAACGACACGCCGACAACGCCCGACGGCTGGTCGCGCGTGATCACCATCCGTGTTGCTTTGGTTGTCCGTAGTGGGCAATATGAAAAGGATATTGTGACTCCCAGTGAACCGATGTGGGATCTCGGCAGCGCTACGGAGATATTATCGACATTGCCAGGTCTGAAGGATTGCCCAAGTGGCAGCGGAAAATGTATCGACCTGAAAGTCAATGGCGATATCAACGACAACGACTGGCAACATTACCGGTACAAGATCTACGACACGATCATCCCGGTCCGAAATGTGGTCTGGCGGTCATAGGCGGTCTCATGAACCACACACCTCCGCAATTCCGGCAGCATCGTGGCGTTTCACTCATATTCGCACTTGTCACGCTGGTCGCGCTGTCACTTGCCGCCGTGGCGCTGGTCCGCTCGGTCAACACGTCCGCTTTGATAACGGGTAATCTCGGTTTCAAGCAAGATACGATTGCTTACGCCGCGCAGGCATCGGAAGCGGCCATCGACTATTTGAAATTCAATCTGAAGACCAACGTCTTGAATGGCGATGATGCCGATAAAGGGTATTACGCAACCGCGTATGTCGCGCTGGATCCGGCGAACCGGCGCCCAACCGATCCCAACCGATGGGTTATCGATTGGAACGGTAATTCATGTGCAACGGGTTATGAAGGTGGCACTTTTGCGGGTTGCTTGAAGTCACTTCCTGCAGTCGTCAGCGGCAATGAAAATAGCACGCGCTATACGATCGTTCGCCTTTGCAACTTGGCTGGGTCGGCCTATGATTCTGCTAATTCATGCGCTCGTCCGGTCAACGCGAGTTATTCTGATGGCGGCGAGCGTGGCGAATGCAACTATCAGCGATGCCGGGAAGTGGAATTGATCGAGGGCGGCCCTTATTACCGGATTCTTGTTCGCAGTGTCGGAGCACGTAATACTGTCAGTTTCACCGAGACGCTTGTCCATTTCTGAAGAATTATCCGGTCACGTTTTCGTGACCATGCTTGAACGAAGGTCCATCATGCGGTATTTGATTCGAAAAAACGTCGCGATGCACTGTTTTGCCGCAGCTTTGTTGGCAGCATTGCTGAGTACGCCGGTGTCCGCGGCCTTGACTGATATTGCAGCGGAGCCGGTGATCATCCGCCAGACAGTCAGTGCGAAGCCGAACCTGATGTTTGTGCTCGACGATTCCGGGTCGATGTCCAGGGACTTCATGCCTGACGAGATGTCCAGTGTATCGACTTATGGCTATCTGTCGGCGCAGTGTAATGGCGTGGCGTTCGATCCTGCTTTACCATATTCTCCGCCGGTCGACGCGGAGGGCGTTCCTTTCCTGGACATGGGTCTCAGTCCAAGCTTTCCAAAGGCGAAAGATAACGGCTACACCGGTTCTGCAGAAACCGATCTGAGTGGCCGTTTCTATTATTCATATACCGGGTCACAGAAAAAGATGGGCTGGACCTATGACGCAGCGGGTAATGAGGATACGAGCACGGTATTTTATAAAGAGTGTAACAGCTCGGTGGGGAGTACACCCGGCAATTCAAAATTTACCAAAGTTCTGTTGTCTACCCAGTCGCTCGATGAACGTAAAAGATATGCCAATTGGTATTCGTATTACCGGACACGCAGTCTGCTGATGCGTACCGCGGTCGGCCGTGCCGTTCAGAAGCTGAAAGATAGTTACCGGGTCGGCTTTAGTCGAATCAACAGCACGGCGGTTGTCGACGGCACCAATTTTCGCGATGCGAAGGTATTCGATTCGACTCAGCGCGCGAAATTCTATGCCAGTCTCTATGGCGCAGAGCCCGGTGGTGGAACGCCTTTGCGTGGGGCATTGTCGAAGATCGGAAGGTATTACGCCAACAAAGCACGGGACAGTGGTGGAACATTGCAGCCATACGATCCGGTTGAATATTCTTGCCAACGAAATTATGCCTTGTTGTCAACCGACGGTTATTGGAATTCGGGGGGCTCACCCGGGGTCAGCGAAGGCTCGACCTATGGTCCATTCGATCTGAGCGGAGTCAACGGGGTGGCAGTGGGCAACCAGGATTCACGGGAGGTCAGGCCGATGTACGACGGTGGCAACAGCACCACCACCGACAAAACCCCCATCACCACGGTCACACGCCGCGAAGTTGTCACGACGTCGACCGTGGTGACGACCAACAAACGTGATTCGGTCGAAGTTGATTCGGTCGGGTGCAAGGTTGACAAGTTCAATGAATACGTCACGCCCGAGACAAATGTCGTCACCACCAGCAGCAAAACCACCTCGATTTTGAAAGATACGGCAACAAAGACGCACACGGTCGTGACGACAAACGGCACGGTGACGTCTGATTCGACATCTGCTGCGTCGACTGTTACAACAACTGAATCCGCAGGCTCTCCGGTGGGTCAAGCGCCATCGCAGACCGGCTGGACAAAGGGAACGAAGAAAAAGACCCAGAACTGCAAGAATTCAAATCAGGTCGGCCCGGCCGGCTATATCAATCAGACGTCGAGTTCGTCACAGCCCACCAACCAGTCGTCCAGCAAGGATCTGGATGTCGTTGGGCCGACAGTGGGAACCACCACGAGCAACACAACCACCAGCGGTGGTTCGAGCGACACGCTTGCCGATGTGGCGGAATACTATTACGTCACCGACTTGCGTTCCCCGGCGTTCAACAACTGCACATCAGCGACCTCCGGGCAGTCGCGGGACGTTTGCGAAAACAAGGTTCCGAGCGCTGGACGTGACAACCTGAGCACCCAGCACATGACCACCTTCACGCTCGGGCTGGGTACCAGTGGCACGTTGGTCTTCGACAAGGATTATCTGACCCAGAAAACTGGCGATTTTGCGTCGCTGGTCGCGGGCACGAAAAACTGGCCGCCGACAACCACCGCACTGAGCGGCGGCTCGGGCGATGCACGAAATATCGATGACCTGTGGCACGCGGCGGTGAACGGGCGGGGCCAGTATTATTCTGCGCTGGACGCAACCGGGTTGAGCAATGCCATTGCAAGTGTCATCAGCACGATCAAGGACGCTGAAGGTGCCGGTGCATCCGCGTCGTTCAACTCCCTGGCATTTGTGGCCGGATCCGACAACCAGGTTTTCCAGGGCAGCTACGTGACCAACGCCTGGACGGGAGACGTCACTTCCTTGCCGGTGGATGGTGCGTCGGGAGCCGTCATCGACGACAGGACCAAAGCCAACTACTGGTCGGCGCGTGATTTGCTTGATGTGCAGGACTGGACCACTCGCAAGATCTACTACAAGGCGCCTGCTTCGGCGACATTGCGAGATTTCACTTTTGCCAATCTGAGTAGTGCTGCGGACAACTTGGGCGCATTATTCAGTGGCTTTTGCAACAAGACGCCGACTCCCGGTCAGTGCAATGGCATATCGGATCTGGTGGCAGCAAATACCGGGACCAATCTGGTCAACTATCTGAGAGGTGACCAGAACAAGAATCTGAATTCTGCGACGCCACTTTATCGCACCCGTGCGCATGTATTGGGCGATATCATCAATGGTGCACCGGTTTTTGTAGGAAAACCGCCTTTCGCCTATACCGATGCAGGTTATACGAACTTTGTGAGCTCGAAAACAAATCCGGCTCGGCCACCGATGATCTATGTCGGGGCCAATGATGGCATGTTGCATGCGTTTTCGGCGTCGACAGGTATCGAGAAATGGGCTTACGTTCCGGGTGCGGTCATGCCGAAGATGTTCCGCCTTGCCGACTCGGAATATCCGACAAGTCATGAGTCTTATGTCGATGCGGAGCCTGCGATCGGGGATATATACGACAAGGCAGCGGGTGCCTGGAAGACCATTCTGGTTGGGGGCTTGGGCCTGGGTGGCAAGGCCTATTATGCGTTGGACATCACTGATCCGGACAATCCCGAAGGCGCTCTGGGAATTTAGCGAAGCCACCAAGTTGGGGCTGACATTTGGCAATCCGATCATTACCAAGCGGGGCAGTGATGGCAAGTGGATCGTTGCATTCAGCTCCGGATACAACAACGCCGATGGAATTGGCCGCCTGTTCATACTCGATGCCATCACCGGAGCGCCCATCCAGGAAATTCCGAACGGCGAAATTTCAACGGGTGTTGGCACTTCCGGCACGCCGAGCGGCTTGGGCAAGATCAACGCCTGGGTCGAGACGTCAACCAATAACACCGCGTTGCGATTTTACGGCGGTGACATGCTGGGCAATCTGTGGCGTTTCGATTTCGACAATCTGGTAGAACCTAAACGATCTGCATTGCTGCTGGCCCGGTTGCAGACGCCTGAGGCAGGCCGCAACCGGTTACCGATCAAACCTGAAACGATCTTGATATCGAAGACTCACCCGGCCGTGGTCGTTGGCACCGGTCGTTACCTGGGTGATTCCGATATCTCGAATACCGACAAGCAGTCCCTGTATATCATCAAGGAAACGCTGGCGACCACCGGTCTGGGTATCCTGCGCAACAACCCGAAGATGGTGAAACGCACGGTCACCGTGTCCGGCACCAGCGTGACCGGCACGACCGAGAAGATTAATTGGAATACCGACGACGGTTGGTGGTTCGACCTGCCCAACAGCGGCGAACGGGTTGTCAACAGCATGTCGCTTTTGTCGGGCACCTTGTTCGTGCCTTCGGCGGTACCCAGCGGATACCTGTGTCTCGGGAGGTTCATCCTGGCTCTACCAGATCGATATCATCAGGGGCTGTCGGACAATCCGATCGGCATGTTGTTCAGTCGACCGGGCTGATCGTCGGACTGACGGGGGCAAGACAGCGAATGGAGAGGTTTGAAGTACTTCCGCGACAGCAAAGGTGGATTGTCGATTCGCGATATCGATAGCAGGAAGAAGGCCAGGCGAAGGTGATCCGCGCCGTACATCGTGGCGAGAACTGATCAACTGAAATCGGCAGCTGGCTTGCGGCGGCCTGCTGGCGCCGCAAGTAGACGGTTTGCTGTGATCGCGCTGGCAACGGCGCTATCCGCTGCCATTCATTTTGTCGTCTTGGGCGGGCCGGCCAACGATCCAGATGGCCGGGGTGACGCATCAGCGCAGTTGCGCCATTCACGATCTCGACTACGGGTTGCGGTTGTGGCTGGCGATATCGGCGGTGGGCATGGTGTCGCCGATCGGCTTTCGGTGCTGCCGGTTGCGCCGCCAGCAGAGGGCGATCCGGCGTCCGATGTTCATCGTCAGGCCAGCGATGATGGCCAAGACGCAGTTGCCCGCGAAGAACTCGTGCCACCACGGGATACCACCGAACCGTCCGCGCCCGAGGCCTACCTGCCCCGGTCGAAATTGACCCAGGCGCCCAAACCATTGAGCGAGGTTGCCTTGGGATGGCCCGAGATGCTGGTGCCGACTGGCTTGCAGACAGGCGTTTTCTGGCTTTTTATCAACGAGACCGGCGCCGTCGATCGCTTTGAGGCCGACGCCGGCCTGCCACCGTCACTCGAGGAGATTGCCCGTACCGCCTTCTTGAACGCCCGCTTCGAGCCGGGGCAGCTGGATGGCCGGCCCACCAAGTCGCTGATGAAAATCGAAGTGGTTTTCGACAATCGTCCATCGGCAACGCCCGTACCCACCATCACCTCGGAACGGGTACTCTGAGTCGGGTACGACGACTGGCGGATCCGAACACGTTATGGCGCGTCTGCCTCGACTGGCAATTGATCATCAACTCCATCATCTGGTCCACCGTGCCGGACCCGACCGAAAGGTTTTTGAGCGGAACGACGATCGAGTGGATTACCTCGCGATCCTGCTCGAATTGGCGCGGGAACTGCGGGTTGCGATCCATGCCTATGTGCTGCTGCCCGAGCGGGTTCAGCTGTTGCTCACGCCGCAGCGCGGCGCCGACATTGCGCCGATGATGCAGCGCCTCGGACGCCGATTCGTTTCGCTTCACAACCGGCGTCACGGCTTGGCTGGCAGCCCGTGGGCGGGACGCTATCGCACCAGTGTCCTGCAGCCGTCGCTTGTACCTGCTCGATGCGATGTGCCATCTCGAGACGCGGCCGGTCTTGTCCGGGCTGGTCAACCGGCCTGAGGAGTGGCCCGCATCGAGCGCCGCACACCACGCGGCCTGCGGTTCGATCCCTTGATCACCGATCATCCGATCTTCTGGGCGCTTGGCAATACGCCGTTCGAACGCGAGTCGGCCTACCGGCAATTTCTGCGATTCGCCAGGGCGGATCCGAGCACGCTATGCCGATCGACCGAGGCACGACGAAAGGCTGGGCTGTCGGTGATGCGGAATTTATCGCAGCAGCTTGTCGCTGCAGCAGGCACGGCGCTTGCAGCCCACTCGACGCGGCCGTCCGAAACGCGCCGCCAGTGAAAGTTGTCTCTGACCCCATTTAATCGGGGTATCGTCGAGTCTGCATTGATAATAGGGTCAGAGTCATCCAATCTTTACTTGATCTGAATGCTGCAGTGCAGTATTCTCCCGCTCCGCCCGATCTTCTGGAACGACCCATGATTCAGCCTGACGCACCCCTTCCACAACCCCTTCCGGCGTCACAGCGCGAACTTGCCGATGCGGCCGAGCACGGCCTGTACAACGCGCCAATCGAGCACGACGCCTGCGGCGTCGGTTTTGTCGCCCACATCAAGGGTGCAAAAGCCCACTCGATCATCGAGCAGGGCCTGAAGATTCTCGAGAACCTCGATCACCGCGGTGCGGTGGGGGCCGATCCGCTGATGGGAGATGGCGCGGGCATCCTGATCCAGATTCCGGACGAGCTTTACCGGGCCGACATGGCAGCCCAGGGCGTCGAGTTGCCCCCAGTCGGTGAATACGGCGTGGGAATGGTGTTTCTGCCCAAGGAGCGAGCCTCGCGGCTGGCCTGTGAACAGGCGCTCGAACGGGCCGTCCGGGCTGAAGGGCAGATTCTGCTGGGTTGGCGCGACGTGCCGGTCGACAAGCAGATGCCCATGTCACCGACCGTGCGCCTGAAGGAGCCGGTCATCCGCCAGATCTTCATCGGCCGCGGGGCCGATCTGATCGTGCCGGATGCGCTGGAGCGCAAGCTCTACGTGATCCGCAAGACCGCCTCATCGGCAATCCAGCGGCTGCAGCTCACGCACAGCCACGAGTATTACGTGCCCAGCATGAGTTGCCGTACGGTGATCTACAAGGGGTTGTTGCTGGCCGACCAGGTGGGCACCTACTACCTCGATCTGGCCGACCCGCGTGCCACCTCGGCACTCGCCCTGGTACATCAGCGCTTTTCGACCAATACCTTTCCAGAGTGGCCGTTGGCCCATCCCTACCGCATGGTTGCGCACAACGGCGAGATCAACACCGTCAAGGGCAATTTCAACTGGATGCGGGCCCGCGAAGGGGTCATGAAGTCGCCGGTCCTTGGTGACGATCTGCAAAAGCTCTACCCGATCAGCTTCGAGCACCAGAGCGACACCGCATCGTTCGACAATGCCCTGGAATTGCTGACGATGGCCGGCTATCCGCTGGCGCAGGCGGCGATGATGATGATCCCGGAAGCGTGGGAGCAGCACAGCGACATGGACGAGCGTCGCCGAGCCTTCTACGAATACCACGCGGCGATGCTCGAGCCCTGGGACGGGCCGGCGGCGATGGTCTTCACCGACGGCCGGCAGATCGGCGCGACGCTCGATCGCAACGGCCTGCGGCCGGCTCGTTATATCGTCACGGATGACGATCTGGTGGTCATGGCGTCTGAATCCGGCGTGTTGCCGATCCCGCAAAACCGCATCGTCAAGAAGTGGCGTTTGCAGCCGGGCAAGATGTTCCTGATCGATTTCGATCAAGGCCGCATCGTCGAGGACGAAGAACTGAAGAACCAGTTCGCATCGGCCAAGCCTTATCGGCAATGGATCGAAAGCGTTCGCATCAAGCTCGAAGAATTGCCGGGCACCGCCGAGCGGCCGCAGTCCAGAGAAACGCTGCTCGATCGTCAACAGGCGTTCGGCTACACCCAGGAAGACATCAAGTTTCTGCTCAGCCCGATGGCGCAGGCGGGTGAGGAGGGCACCGGTTCGATGGGCAACGACTCGCCGTTGGCGGTGTTGTCGGACAAGAACAAATCGCTTTACAACTATTTCAAGCAGCTGTTCGCGCAGGTCACCAACCCGCCGATCGATCCGATCCGCGAAAACATCGTGATGTCGCTGGTGTCGTTCATCGGCCCGAAGCCGAACCTGCTCGATATCAACGCCGTCAATCCGCCGATGCGGCTGGAGGTGCCGCAGCCGATCCTCGATTTCGACGCGATGGCGCGCTTGAGGGGAATCGAGCGTCATTCGAACGGCAAGTTCAAGAGCTATCTGCTCGACGTGACCTACCCGCTGGAATGGGGCAACGAAGGTGTCGAAGCCAAGCTGGCGTCGCTCGGCGCCGAGGCGATCGATGCCATCCACGGCGGGCACAACATCCTGATCATCAGCGACCGTTCGCTCGACAGCGAGCACGTCGCCATTCCGGCGCTGCTGGCGCTGTCGTCGATTCACCAGCATCTGATCCGGGTCGGCTTGCGTACCACCGCCGGTCTGGTCGTCGAAACCGGTTCGGCGCGCGAAGTCCATCACTTTGCGGTGCTGGCAGGTTATGGCGCCGAGGCGGTCCATCCGTACCTTGCGATGGAAACGCTGGCCAGTCTGCACCAGGATCTGACCGGGGCTTTGTCTGCCGAGAAGGCGATCACCAACTATGTCAAGGCGATCGGCAAGGGTCTGTCGAAGATCATGTCGAAGATGGGCGTGTCGACCTACATGTCGTATTGCGGCGCGCAGTTGTTCGAGGCGGTTGGTCTGCAGAAGGCGCTGGTCGATCAGTATTTCCGCGGCACCGCGTCACAGATCGGTGGCCTCGATATCTTCGATGTCGCCGAAGAAGCGATCCGCATGCACCGCGCCGCATTCGGCGACGATCCGGTATTGGCCAACATGCTCGACGCCGGCGGCGAATATGCCTGGCGGGTGCGCGGCGAAGAGCACATGTGGACGCCCGATGCGATCGCCAAGCTGCAGCACAGCTCGCGCGCCAACCGCTTCGACACCTACAAGGAATACGCGCAGATCATCAACGACCAGTCGCGTCGTCACATGACCTTGCGCGGGCTGTTCGAGTTCAAGCTCGATCCGGCCAAGGCGATACCGCTCGACGAAGTCGAGCCGGCGGCCGAGATCGTCAAGCGCTTTGCCACCGGCGCGATGTCGCTCGGCTCGATCAGCACCGAGGCGCACAGCACGCTGGCCGTTGCGATGAACCGCATCGGCGGCAAAAGCAACACCGGCGAAGGTGGCGAGGATCCGGCGCGTTACCGCAACGAGTTGAAAGGGCATCCCGATCGCGGCCGGCACCAAGGTCAGCGACGTTGTCGGCAACAAGGTGATCGTCGTCGATTACGAATTGCAGGCTGGCGACTCGCTGCGCAGCAAGATCAAGCAGGTCGCATCGGGCCGCTTCGGTGTGACGACCGAGTATCTGGTCAGCGCCGACCAGATCCAGATCAAGATGGCGCAAGGCGCCAAACCCGGCGAGGGCGGGCAGCTGCCCGGTGGCAAGGTGTCCGAATACATCGGCTTCCTGCGTTATTCGGTTCCCGGTGTCGGCCTGATTTCGCCGCCGCCGCACCACGACATCTATTCGATCGAGGACCTGGCGCAGCTGATCCACGACCTGAAGAACGCCAACCAGCGGGCCGGCATCAGCGTCAAGCTGGTCAGCGAGGTCGGGCGTCGGCACGATCGCCGCCGGCGTCGCCAAGGCCAAGGCCGATCATGTGGTGATCGCCGGCCACGACGGTGGCACCGGCGCGTCGCCGTGGTCGTCGATCAAGCATGCCGGAACGCCGTGGGAACTCGGCCTTGCCGAAACCCAGCAGACGCTGGTGCTGAACCGCCTGCGCTCGCGGATCCGGGTGCAGGCCGACGGCCAGATGAAGACCGGGCGCGATGTCGTGATCGGCGCGCTGCTCGGCGCCGACGAATTCGGCTTTGCGACCGCGCCGCTGGTGGCCGAGGGCTGCATCATGATGCGCAAGTGCCACCTCAACACCTGCCCGGTGGGTGTGGCGACGCAGGATCCGGTGCTGCGCGCCAAATTCCAGGGCCGGCCCGAGCATGTCGTCAATTTCTTCTTCTTCGTCGCCGAGGAAGCGCGCCAGATCATGGCGCAGCTCGGCGTGCGCAGCTTCGACGACCTGATCGGCCGGGCCGACCTGCTCGACACGCGCAAGGGAATCTCGCACTGGAAGGCGATGGGGCTCGATTTCAGCCGCATCTTCCACCAGCCGGCGGTGCCGGCCGACGTGCCGCGCCGCCAGGTCGAGGAGCAGGACCATGGCCTGGCCCGGGCGCTCGACATGAAGCTGATCGAGAAGGCGATGCCGGCGCTCGAGCGCGGCGAGCGCGTGCAGTTCATCGAGGAGACGCGCAACGTCAACCGCACCGTCGGTGCGATGCTGTCGGGCGAACTGGTGCGCCGCCATCCCGAAGGTCTGCCCGATCACACCATCTTCATCCAGATGGAAGGCGTCGGCGGGCAGAGTTTCGGCGCCTTCCTGGCCAAGGGGATCACGCTCTACCTGATCGGTGACGCCAACGACTACACCGGCAAGGGCATGAGCGGCGGGCGCATCGCGATCCGGCCGAGCATCGAGTTCCGCGGCGACGCGACGCGCAACATCATCGTCGGCAACACGGTGCTGTATGGCGCCACCAGCGGCGAGGCCTTTTTCCGCGGTGTGGCCGGCGAACGTTTCGCGGTCCGGCTGTCGGGCGCGACCGCCGTCGTCGAAGGCACCGGCGACCATGGCTGCGAATACATGACCGGCGGAACCGTCGTCGTGCTCGGCCAGACCGGCCGCAATTTCGCTGCCGGCATGAGCGGCGGCATCGCCTATGTCTACGACGAGGACGGCCAGTTTTGCCGAGCGCTGCAACACCTCGATGGTCACGCTCGAAAAGGTGCTGACGCGTGGCCGAGCAGACCGAGTCGATCGACAAGTCGATCTGGCACCGCGGCCTGGCCGACGAGATCGCTGCTGAAGACGATGATCGAAGACCATCACAAGTGGACCGGCAGCCTGCGCGCGCGCGACATCCTCGACCATTGGGCGCAGGCCAGGGGCAGAGTTCGTCAAGGTCTTCCCGACCGAATACAAGCGTGCGCTCGGCGAAATCAAGGCCAGCCAGCAAGCGGCGACACGATCGCCAAGGCCAAGCAGGGCGACAAGAAGCCCGGCACCGTCGCCGCCAGGTAGGCGCGCCGCGCACCTCATTGCTCCTTCATCAACGATTCAGGTTTCGAGCAGCAGCCATCATGGGAAAAGTAACCGGGTTCATGGAGTACGAGCGGCTGGAAGAGGGCTACCGCCCGGTGCCAGTGCGGCTGAAGAACTACGAAGAGTTCGTCATCGGGCTGAAGGCCGACGAGGCCAAGATCCAGAGCGCGCGCTGCATGGATTGCGGCACGCCGTTCTGCAACAGCGGCTGCCCGGTCAACAACATCATTCCCGATTTCAACGATCTGGTCTATCGCGACGACTGGAAGAGTGCGATCGAGGTGCTGCACTCGACCAACAACTTTCCCGAGTTCACCGGGCGCATCTGCCCGGCCCCCTGCGAGGCGGCGTGCACGCTGAACGTCAATGACGATCCGGTCGGCATCAAGAGCATCGAACACGCGATCATCGACCGCGCCTGGGCCGAAGGCTGGGTCGTGCCGCGGCCGCGGCCAGCCGGACGCGGCAAGACGGTGGCGGTGGTCGGCTCCGGACCGGCCGGCCTGGCTGCCGCGCAGCAACTGGCGCGTGCTGGTCATGCGGTCACCGTTTTCGAGAAGAACGACCGCATCGGCGGCCTGCTGCGCTATGGCATTCCCGATTTCAAGATGGAGAAAAACCACATCGACCGGCGCGTCGAGCAGATGCAGGCCGAGGGGTCGAATTCCGCACCGGCGTGCTGATCGGCAAGATGCCCGAAGGCAGCAAGGTCACCAACCTGGCGAAGCAGACGATCAGCGCCGAGCAGCTGACGGCCGATTTCGATGCAGTGCTGCTGGCCGGCGGTTCCGAGCAATCGCGTGATCTGCCGGTGCCGGGGCGCGATCTCGACGGCGTCCATTTCGCGATGGAATTCCTGCCGCTGCAGAACCGGGTCAATGCCGGCGACAAGTTGAAAGGCCAGATCCGTGCCGATGGCAAACATGTGGTCGTGATCGGCGGCGGCGACACCGGCAGCGACTGCGTCGGCACCAGCAACCGCCATGGCGCCGCCAGCGTGACCCAGTTCGAACTGCTGCCGATGCCGCCCGAGGTCGAAGAACAAGCCGCTGGTCTGGCCTTATTGGCCGATCAAGCTGCGCACCAGTTCGAGCCACGAAGAAGGCTGCGAGCGCGAGTTCGCCATCGCGACCAAGGAATTCGTCGCCGGCGAAGGCAAGGATAAAAACCGCGTCAAGGCCTTGAAAGCGGTGCGCGTCGAATGGCAGGACGGCAAGATGGTCGAAGTAGCCGGCAGCGAGCAGACCCTGCCGGCCGACCTGGTGCTGCTGGCAATGGGTTTCGTCAATCCGGTGGCGAGCATGCTCGAGAGTTTCGGTGTCGAAAAGGACGGCCGCGGCAATGTCCGTGCCGGCACCGATGAGGCCGACGGCTACCGCACCAACGTCGCCAAGGTATTCGCGGCCGGCGATGTGCGCAGGGGCCAGTCGCTGGTGGTGTGGGCCATTCGCGAAGGCCGGCAAGCGGCACGGGCGATCGACCAGACATTGATGGGCCATAGCGACCTGCCGCGCTGACGCCGGACACAGCGGCATTTGCTGCGGAGCTTGGGCTGGTGCATCGAGTCGGTGTTTTCCCCTATGATCGTGTGTTTGGCGCCGAACGCCGCGCCACTTCCATCCGATGACAACCTGATTCGCGCCCGACCGCTTCAACCGGTTTGCAGCCACCCCTGGTGGAATTGCGCGCGGTCACGTGCGGCTATGGCGAGAAGGTCATTCTTCGCGATGTCGATCTGAAGCTGGAGCGTGGCCAGGTCGTCGGCCTGATGGGCACTTCCGGGGGCGGCAAGACGACCATCCTGCGGCTGATCAGCGGGCAGCTTGAACCCCTGGAAGGGTCAGGTCCTGTTCGACGGCGTCGATCTTGCAAGCCTCGATCGGGCAGGTCTGTACGCGGTGCGCCGACGGATGGGCATGCTGTTCCAGTTCGGTGCGCTCTTCACCGATCTGTCGGTCTTCGAGAATGTCGCTTTTCCGCTGCGCGAACACACCCGGCTGAATCCCGCCATGGTTCGGGATCTGGTGCTGATGAAGCTCAATGCGGTGGGTTTGCGCGGTGCGCGCGACCTGATGCCAAGCGAGATTTCCGGCGGCATGGCGCGTCGGGTCGCGCTGGCCCGTGCGATCTCGCTCGACCCCGATCTGATCATGTACGACGAACCGTTTGCCGGCCTCGATCCGATCTCGCTCGGCATGGCGGCGCGGCTGATCCGCGAACTGAATGATGCGCTCGGCGTCACCAGCATCGTTGTCTCGCACGATGTCGACGAAACCTTCGCGATCGCCGATCACGTCGTTTTCATCGCCAACGGCGGCCTGGTGGCGCAGGGCACGCCGCAGCAGATGCGCGACAGCGAAGATCCGCTGGTGCACCAGTTCTTCAATGCCGAGCCCGAAGGGCCGGTGCATTTCCACTACCCCGCGGACGACGCGGCAAGCGATTACGGCGTGCGCAGGGTGGCCGTCCTGATGCTCGGCATGGCTGAATCCGGCGAACATCGGCTTCGCGATTCGCTGCAAGCTGGCCGACTGGGGCTCAGGCGTGCGCCTGTTCGGGCGCCTCGTCTGGCTCAGTGGTCCGACGCTGCGCCGAATCGGGCTGGTCGTCGACCAGCTTTTCTTCGTCGGCAACCGGTCGCTGTCGATCATCGCCGTCTCCGGTCTGTTCGTCGGCTTCGTGCTGGCGCTGCAGGGCTATTACACCTTGCAGCGCTACGGCTCGGCGGAGGCGGTCGGGCCTGCTGGTGGCGCTTGAGCCTGACGCGCGAACTCGGTCCGGTGGTCACTGCGTTGCTGTTCGCCGGACGTGCCGGCACGTCGCTGACCGCCGAAATCGGCCTGATGAAGGCCGGTGAGCAACTGGCGGCCATGGAAATGATGGCGGTCGACCCGGTGCTGCGGGTGCTCGGCCCTCGCTTCTGGGCCGGTATCGTCGCCATGCCGTTGCTGGCGGCGGTATTCAGCGCGGTCGGCATCCTTGGCGGCTGGGCTGTCGCCGTGCCGCTTGCTCGGCATCGATGCCGGCTCGTTCTGGTCGCAGATGCAGGGCGGGGTCGACGTCTGGGCCGATATCGGCAATGGCGTGATCAAGAGTGTGGTGTTCGGCGTGACCGTCACTTTCGTCGCGCTGCTGCAGGGTTTTGCCTGCAAGCCGACGCCCGAAGGCGTGTCGCGGGCGACCACACGCACCGTCGTGATGGCGTCGCTGGCCGTGCTGGCACTCGATTTCGTGCTGACGGCGATGATGTTTTCGATCTGAAGGAGCTGACGATGCAACAATCTCGTCATGATGTGTGGGTCGGCCTGTTTGTGATGATCGGCGCGGCAGCGCTGCTGTTTCTGGCGTTGAAGGCGGGCAATCTGTTGAACCTGAGTTTTGCCGAGACCTATCCGGTGACGGCCCGCTTCGACAATATCGGCGGACTGAAGGTCAATGCAGCCGTCAAGAGTGCCGGCGTGGTCGTCGGCCGGGTCGAGTCGATCGGCTTCGATGGCAAGACATTCCAGGCAAGCGTGTTGCTGAAGCTCGAAAAGCGGTTTTCGTTTCCGAAGGACACCGCTGCGAAAATACTGACCTCGGGCCTGCTCGGCGAGCAATATATCGGACTCGATGTCGGGGGCGATGTCAAGAATCTGGCTGCCGGCGATCGTAATCACCCAGACCCAGTCTGCGGTGGTGCTGGAGAATCTGATCAGCCAGTTTCTCTTCAACAAGGCGGCCGATGCCGGTGGCATGCGGCGGCCGGCGCCAGCGCGGAAGGAACAAAATGAAAATTGACCCGAATGATTCGGGCCTTCGCGTACACGGCTGCGAGCGGGCTGGTTGCAGGACGCAAGGTCGTCGTGGTGCTGCTGCTTGCCTGTGCAGCGCGTGATCGCCGGCTGCGCGACCACCGGCAAGACAGCCGGTCAGCGCCTTGATCCTTGGGAAAACTGGAATCGCAAGGTTTTCGGCTTCAACGAAGCGCTCGACGAAAAGGTGCTGAAGCCGGTCGCCACGGTCTACAGCAATGTCGTGCCGCGCCGGGTGCGCGCAGGCGTCGACAACTTCTTCGGCAACGCCGCCGATGCCTGGTCAGCCGTCAACAGTTTCCTGCAGTTCAAGATTCGGCGAAGGCTTGCACGGCGTGATGCGGGTCGGCACCAATACCCTGTTCGGGCTCGGTGGCCTGCTCGATCCGGCCACCGAAATGGGGCTCGAGCGCAACCCGCAGGATTTCGGCAAGACGCTGGCCCGTTATGGAGTGGGTGCGGGCGCCTATATCGTCTGGCCGCTGTACGGCCCGTCGACGGTGCGCGATTCGATCGCGCTGCCGCTCGACCGCGGCGCTTCGCCAGCCGTTGCTGATCAACGACGGCGGGGCGGTGGCCGGCATCACGGTGCTGCAGATCATCAACGCCCGCGCCGGTTTTCTGCAGCCGGGCGCGTGCTCGACGACATCGTGCTCGACAAATATACCTTTGTCCGCGATGCCTATCTGCAGCGTCGCGGTGCTCGGCTGATGGGCGAAGACGCCTATCCGGAAGATGACTATGTCTACGAGCCGCCCGCCGAAGAACTGAGCCCGACCATCTGCGCCGGGCGTGCGCAAGCTTGTGCCAGAGTGTGTCAGCGATGAAACCTTGGCGCGCTCCTGCACTCCAAGTCGGTGATGGCCCGCGCAGAGCGGCTTGCCTGCCAACGCCATCGAGGACTGAAAAGATGAGTTTGAAGAAATTGTTTGCCTTTGCAACGGCGCGTTGTGTCTGGCGCTGTCGGTGCACGCTGCCACCGATTCCCCTGAAGCGTTGATCAAGCGCGTCTCGACCGATGTGCTCGACTGCGGTCAAGGCCGACAAGATCATCCAGGCCGGCGATGTCAACAAGGTCATGGCCCTGGTCGACTGCGAAGGTGATGCCCCATGTCGATTTCCAGGCGCATGACGGCGTCGGCGGTCGGCCGCTACTGGCGCCAGGCCACGCCCGATCAGCAGAAGCGCCTGCAGGATGAATTCAAGATGCTGCTGGTTCGCACCTATTCGGGTGCGCTGTCGCAGGTCAAGGACCAGATCGGTCGAACTCAAGCCGATCGCGCTCCAAGCCCGAAGATACCGAAGTCACGGTGCGCACCGAAGTGGTTGGCAGTGGCGACCCGATCCAGCTCGACTACCGGCTTGAGAAGACCGACGGCGGCTGGAAGATCTACGACGTCAATGTTCTCGGCGTGTGGCTGGTGCAGAACTATCGCAACAGCTTCGCGCAGGAAATCGGCAACAACGGCGTGGACGGGCTGATCGCCAAGCTGGCCGAGCGCAACAAGGCCGCGGCCGCCAAGTCCTGAGACGCTGCAGCGATGCGCCGCCGCTGCCGCGATCCGGGCTGACCCATCAGGAGGCGCCCGAGGCCGTGCGGCAGCTGATTGCCAGGCGCTGCGCAGTCGAAGTCGGCGGTGACGCCAGGCGCGTCGCGCTGGCTGATCGACGCGTCGGCATTGACAGCATTTCGATTCGTCGGCGCTGGCCGTGCTGCTCGAGTGCCGGCGCATGGCTGATGCTACGGGCCGGCGGTGCAGATCGTCGACTGCGCCGCCCAAGCTGGCGCAACTTGCCAGCCTTTACGGTCTCGACGACTGTTGCGGATGGACGATCCGGCCGCCAAGCAGCGCCATTCAGCCCTGAGCGGCTGTAGAGCCTGCGGCTCAGGTTCTGCTTGATCTCCTGCATCGCCAGCGCGGCGGTCGCCGGGCAGGCGCAACGCCACCGCGGTGGTCAGGATGTCGACCACCATCAGGTGCAGCTGGCGCGACACCATCGGGCTGTAGCGCTCGTGGTCTTCCGGATGATCGACGGCCAGCAGGATCGGCTGCACCTCGGCTGGCCGAGCGGCAGTGCGGGCCAGCGGCGAATCGCTGGCCGTGATCAGGATCATCGTCGCGCCATTGCTGATCGGCGATCTCGGCCACGTCGAGCAGGCCGCGGCTGCGGCCCGAGTTGCTGATGATGACCGCGCAGTCGCCAGCGCTGCAGCATGCGTCGCGCTCATCACCTGCACATGGCCGTCGCTGATCGCCTGGGCAATGACGCCGAGGCGAAAGAACTTGTGCTGGGCGTCCTGCGCGACGATGCCCGAATTGCCGACCCCGTAGAACTCGATCCGCCGGCCCGCTGCTGCCGGCGCGGGTCAGCGCATCGATCGCCTGTTCGTAGGCGTCGCCTGGCGCCAGCTCACGGTATTTGCAGCAGCGCGGCGATCGTGTTGTCGATCAGCTTGACGTGGATGTCGCGCGGCAGGTCGTCCTCGTCGACCGCGCGGTGAACGAACGGCACGCCTTCGTTGACGATGCCGGCCAGCTTGCGCTTGAAATCGGCCAGTCCGTCGTAGCCGACGCTGCGGCAGAAGCGCACCACCGTCGGCTTGCTGACGCGCGGCGCGTTCGGCCAGCTCGCCGACCGGCGACTCGACGAAACGCGGCCGGATCGGCGCAGCAGCAACGCCGCGACGCGCTGTTCGGCCGGCGGCAGCGCCAGACGGACGGCCTCGATCCTGGCCAGCATGCTCATGCGCGTCTCGCCGGCTTGATCGAGGCATCGCCAGGGTCATTGCTCTTCCGCCCAGGCGAAGCCGTCGCGGGCAACCAGCGCGCTGGCCGCGGCCGGGCCCCATGTGCCCGCTGCATACGGCTTGGGCCGCCGAGGATTCGTCGTCGCGCTGCCAGGCTTGCAGGATCGGCTCGACCCAGCGCCATGCCTGTTCCTGTTCGTCGCTGCGCACGAACAGGTTCAGCCGGCCGGCGATCGCCTCGAGCAGCAGCCGCTCGTAGGCGCCGACGCGGTTTTCGGCGAACGCCTTGTCGAAATCGAGGTCGAGCGAGACCGGCGCCAGCGCTTCGCCCTGGGCGTTGCCCTTGGCGGCCAGCAGGTGCAGTTCGAGCCCGTCCTCGGGCTGCAGCTTGATGACCAGCTTGTTCGGCTGTACTGGCGCCCGGGAAGATGCTGTGCGGCGTCGGCCGGAAGTTGACGACGATCTGCGCATCGCGCTCGGCCAGCCGCTTGCCGGTGCGCAGGTAGAACGGCACGCCGGCCCAGCGCCAGTTCTGCACCTCGGTGCGCAGCGCGACGAAGGTTTCGCAGCGGCTGGCCGCCGGCACCTTGCCCTCGTCGCTGATAGCGCAGGCGCGCCCTGCCATCGGAATGCCCCTTGCGGTATTGGCCGCGGACCACGTCGCGCAGGACGGTGTCGTCGGTGAACGGCTTCAGCGAGCGCAAGCACCTTCAGCTTTTCGTCGCGGATCGCGTCGGCGTCGTTGCTCGACGGCGGCTCCATCGCGATCATCGTCAGCAGCTGCAGCGCATGGTTCTGGATCATGTCGCGCAGTGCGCCGGTGCGATCGTAGAAATCGCCGCGCGATCCCGACGCCGATGGATTCGGCCAGCGTGATCTGGATGTTGGCGATGCTCTCGCGCCGCCACAGCGGCTCGAACAAGGCGTTGCCGAAGCGCAGCGCCATCAGGTTCTGCACCGACGGCTTGCCGAGGTAATGGTCGATGCGCAACGCCTGCGCTTCGCCGAATACCGAGTTGACGACGCGGATTGATCTCCTGCGCGCTGGCCAGGTCGTGGCCGAGCGGCTTTTCGAGCACGACGCGCACATTCGGTCCGTTCAGCCCGACCGCGCCGAGCTGCTCGCAGATCTGCGGGAACAGGTGCGGGCTGGTCGCCAGATACAGCACGGCGGTATCGGCATTGCGCTCGTCGAATCCAGCGGCGCCAGCCCGGCATAATCATCGGGCTGCGACAGGTCCATCCGGCGGTAGTGAAGCAGTTCGGCAAAGCGCGCGAATTCCTCGTCGGTCGGGCGCTTGGCATCTTCGACTTCCGGGAAACGCTCCTTCAGCCAGTGGCGGTATTGCGTCGTCGGTCTGCTCGTCGCGTGCGACCGCCAGGATGCGGCCGCCGGCAGGCAATTTGCCATGGCGAAAGGCCTGGAACAATGCCGGCATCAGCTTGCGCCAGGTCAGATCGCCGGTGCCGCCGAAAAAAACCAGGTCGAAAGACATGACAGTCGGCTCCGAAACCGCAAGAATCGCGGCTGATGTAATTTAGTTACAGGCGATGATGCCGAACTCGGCTGGCCCGGTCAACCTGCCGGCCGTCGCCCATCGCCTTCCGACTTGAAAGTTGCCGCAATGAACCAGCTCGAACAACTGAAGCAGTTCACCACCGTCGTTGCCGATACCGGCAATTTCAAGGCAACTCGCGGCGTTCGCGCCGCGCGACGCGACGACCAACCCGTCGCTGATCCTGAAGGCGGTGCAGCAGGCCGACTACGCGCCGCTGCTCGACGAGACTGTCGCCGCGATGGCGGGATCAGCCGACCGACGAGATCGTCGACCGCGTTCTGGTGCGTTTCGGTCGCGAGATCCTGGCCGCTGATTCCGGGCCGGGTCTCGACCGAAGTCGACGCGCGGCTGTCGTTCGATACCGCGGCCACGGTGGCGCGCGCGCATCGGCTGATCGCGCTGTACGAGGATGCCGGCATCGACGCGCGAGCGCGTGCTGATCAAGATCGCGTCGACCTGGGAAGGCATCCAGGCCGCGCGCGCGCTCGAACACGAAGGCATCCACTGCAACCTGACGCTGCTGTTCGCGTTCTGCCAGGCGGTGGCCTGCGGCGATGCCGGCGTGACGCTGATCTCGCCGTTCGTCGGCCGCATCTACGACTGGCACAAGGCGGCCGCCGGTGCGACGTGGGATCGAAGCAGGCGCACGCCGGCAGCCACGATCCCGGGCGTGTCGTCGGTGCGCGCAGATCTACGATCTACTACAAGAAATTCGACATCGACACCGAAGTGATGGGTGCGAGCTTTCGCAACATCGGGCAGATCCGCGCGCTGGCGGGCTGCGATCTGCTGACGATCAGCCCGGAACTGCTGGCCGCGTTGCAGGCCAGCGACGAGCCGCTGCCTCGGGTGCTCGATCTGCAACGGGCAAGGGCAGTCCGATGTCCATGCGGTGCTGTACAACGAGGCGAGCTTTCGCTATGCGCTGAATGCCGATGCGATGGCGACCGAAAAACTGGCCGAGGGAATCCGCGCGTTCGCCGACGATTCGGCCAAGCTCGATGCACTGATCGAAGCGCAGCGACAGGTGGTGGTCGCCCGGCCGCCGCACCGGAGCTGGCGGCATGAACGCGCCACGCTGCGACCGCACGCCGGCCTGGGCCGCGTTGGGCGGACACTTCGAGGCGCATGGGCGCGATTTCGACCTGCGCGATGCGTTCGACCGCGACCCTGGCCGCTTCGACACGCTGTCGCTTCGAGGCCCCGAGATCTTCGCCGATCTGTCGAAGAACCTGGTCGATGCCGCGACGCTGAAGTTCCTGCTGAACTGGCCGTCGAATGCAGGCTCGAAGAGCGCCGCGATGCGATGCTCGCAGGCGCGCCGATCAATGCCACCGAAGGCCGCGCGGTGCTGCACACCGCGTTGCGTGCGCCAGCCGGCACGCGGCCGGTTCAGCCGCGGATGTGCAGCACACGCTCGATTCGATGCTGGCTCTTTGCCGAGTCGGTTCGCGACACCGCCAGCAGCGGCATCCGCCATATCGTCAACATCGGCATTGGCGGCAGTGATCTCGGGCCGCAGATGGTGGTGCCCGCGCTGGATGCCTTTGCACACCCGGGTTTGCAGTTGCAGTTTCGTCTCGAACGTCGACGGCCACGACATCACGCCGGTGCTGCGGCGCCTGAAGCCGAAGGAAACGCTGTTCGTCATTGCCAGCAAGACGTTCACGACGCAGGAAACGATGGCCAATGCGGAGGTCGCGAGAAACTGGTTTCTCAGCGAAGGCGGCGAGGATATTGCCCACCACTTCGTCGCCGCGACCACCAACGTTGAAGAAGCCGCGGCATTCGGCATCACCACCACATTCGGGTTCTGGGATTGGGTTGGCGGCCGCTATTCGTTGTGGGGCGCAATCGGGCTGCCGATCGCGATTGCCATCGGCAGCGAGCATTTTCGCGAGTTGCTCGCCGGCGCGCACCAGATGGACCAGCATTTGCAACGGCGCCGTTGCGATCGAATCTGCCGGTGCTGCTCGGTCTGATCGATGTCTGGTACCGCAATTTCCATCGCTTCTCGCAGCCGCTGCGTTGCACCCTATCACCAAGGCCTTGCGCGGCTGCCTGCCTATCTGCAGCAGCTCGAGATGGAAAGCAACGGCAAATGCGTCGACGAAGCGGGCGAGACGCTGCCCTTCGCGACCAGTCCGGTGGTCTGGGGCGAGCCGGGCACCAACGGCCAGCACGCGTTTTTCCAGATGTTGCATCAGGGGACCGACGTGATCCCGGTTGAATTCATCCTCGTCAAGCACCCAACCCACGGCTTGCAGCAGATGCACCAGCTGCTGCTGGCCAACGGACTGGCACAGTCACAGGCGCTGATGCAAGGTAAAACCGCCACCGAGGCGCGAGCCGAATCGCCGCCGACCGCGGCAGCTGAAATCGGCCCGCGACGTGCTGGCGCAGTCACCGCAGTTTTCCCGGCAACCGACCGAGTACCACGCTGGTACTCGATCAACTGACGCCCCGCAGTCTCGGTGCACTGATCGCGATGTACGAACACCGGGTCTTCACCAGCGGCGCGTTGTGGCAGATCAACAGCTTCGACCAATGGGGTGTCGAGCTCGGCAAGGCCTTGTGCAAACAGCTGTTGCCGCGCTTTGCCAGCGGCGATACCGAGCGGGCTCGATGCGTCGACTGCTGGCTTGCTGTCGCGGTTGCGCAGCTCGGGTTGACGCCTCCGATGGCGTCGACGCTGGTATTCGATCTCGGGGGCGTTGTGCTGCACTGGCAGCCGGCGGAGTTGCTGCTGGCGCACCTGCCGGACCGGCTTGCATCGATCAACCAGGCCGCAAGCGCTTGCCTCGACGCTTTTTCGAATCGTTCCGCCCCGGCGGCGATTGGGCCGAATTCGATCGCGGCGTGCTTGTCGTGCGACGACGTGGCGCGACCGGATCGCTGCTCGAACCGAGTTGCCGCGCAACGCTGTGCTGGCGTGATGCAGGCCATCCCGGCACATCTGACATTGCGCGTCGACACCGTCGACCTGCTCCGCCGACTTGCAGGGCGCCGGCAATCGGCTGGTCTATCCTGTCGAACATGCCGGCGCCGTTTATCGATCATGTGCAGCGGCAGCTCGATTCGCTCGCCGCCTTCGAGCGTCGGCATCTTTTCGTCGGATGTGAAGCTGGTCAAACCCGAGGCCGGCGATCTTTGACTTGGCGATGCAGACGTTTGGCTGCGCCGCGAGCGATTGTGTGTTCCTGGACGACAGCGCGGGCCAATGTCGATGCCGCGCATCCGCAGCGGCTGGCGGCGCGGTGCAATTTAGTCGATGCTGCAGCGGCGCAGCGCGAGCTCACGGTACTGGGCGTGCCGATGTCGCCCGGTGGCTGATCACTCGGCCGACAGGCCGGCAACGCCCTGCGCCGCCGCTTCGGCCGCCTGCACGAGCACCTGAATTTTCCAGTCGTCCGAATCGACGTAGAAGGCATCGCGCAGACGCTGCTTGATCGACCGGGCCAGTGCCGGGTCAGCCTGCGAGCGGTGATTTTGCAGCCACTGGTCGCCACGCAAGGCATCGAGCACGTCGAGCAACGGCACGGTGCCGAACTCGAGGGCGATGCCGGTGTATTCGACCGCCGGATTTTCCTGCGACATCGCCTGCCACATCAGTCCCTGCAGCGGCGCCGAGCTCGAGTTCCCCTCGCCGATCGATGTCACCGCATCACCCCACCAGCGCCGCGTTCGCGCCAGACTGCTGCGCATCGTCGCGGCGACGCCAGGATCCGTTCGCCAAACCCCGACGGGCCCGAGGCCGGTGTGCACATCGATCCAGCCGACTCGCTGTCGCCCGCCGCCATGTTGACGCAGCAACTCGCGTACTTGCAGGTGGCTCCAGCTGGGTGCGATGCCGCCGTAGAACAGGCCGTCGGGGTGGCGATATTGCCCGCCTGAAACGGCGGCCTGCAACGCAGCCAGTCCACGGGTTTCGATGAAGCGGCCCAACGCGGCCTGGTTGTCGGCATCGCCCGGCCACACCTCGGGAACCAGCAGCGGCGCCAGTTCGTCGTAGCCCGGATTGGCGGGCAGCGGCTGGCTGAATTCGTGGAAATTGCGATTCAGATCGACATTGCCTTCGGTGGTGCGTCGCCACCACGAGAAACCCCAAGGGTTCAACGCGTGCAGATACAGGACGCCGATCCCGGCGGCGCTGCAGCTGCGGCGAAATTCAGCGTCGTCGAGCAACATCGTCTGCACCGCCGAGCCGCAGAAACCCTCGACGCCATGGCAGCCGCTGCTGATGATCAACAGGCGATCGGAATCTCCGGCTTCGTCGAGCACGACATCGAGTGCCAGCGCCTCGCCATCGCGGCCAGGTAACGGGTGAGCTCGAGAATCGACCGCCAGTCCGGCCGCGGCCGGCTGCATCGAGGAATTTTTCGCGAGCCTCGGCGTACGATTGGGAAAACAGCGCCGCCGCGTCGGCCACCTCAAGCATGCGGAGCGGCCAGCCAGGCTTCGGCCATCCGCACCCAGACGCGTCGCGCCGAGCGGAATCAGGTCGTCGTTGAAGTCGTAGCTCGGGTTGTGCAGCATGCACGGCCCCATGCCGTGGCCGCCTTCGCGATGGCTGCCGTCGCCGTTGCCGATCAGGAAATAGCAGCCCGGAATCGCCTGCAGGAAGAAGCTGAAATCCTCGGCGCCCATCGTCGGCTCGAACTCGAGCACATTGTCGGCGCCGACCACCTCGGCCATCACCGAGCGGGCAAATTCGGTCTCGGCCGGATGGTTGATGGTCGGCGGATAGTTGCGAACGAATTCGAATTCGCAGCTGGTCTCGAATGCGGCGCAGGTGTGTTCGGCTGATCTCGCGCATGCGGCGCTCGATCAGGTCGAGCACTTCGAGCGTGAAGGTGCGCACCGTGCCCTGGATCTCGCAGCTGTCGGGAACCACGTTGGTCGCCTCGCCGGCATGGATCATCGTCACCGAGATCACGCCGGCATCGATCGGCCGCTTGTTGCGCGTGATGATGGTCTGGAATGCCTGCACCAGCTGGCACGCGACCGGCACCGGGTCGATGCCGTTGTGCGGCATCGCCGCATGCGCGCCCTTGCCGCGGATCGTGATCCTGAATTCGTTGCTGCTCGCGAAGCACGGGCCGTTCTTCACCGCGAACTGGCCGACCTGCATGCCGGGCCAGTTGTGCGCGCCGAAGATCGCCTCCATCGGAAATTTGTCGAACAGGCCGTCCTTGATCATCTCGCGCGCGCCGCCGCCGCCTTCTTCGGCGGGCTGGAAGACCAGGTAGACGGTGCCGTCGAAATTGCGGTTGCTCGCCAGGTGGCGCGCCGCGGCCAGCAGCATCGCGGTGTGGCCGTCGTGGCCACAGGCGTGCATCTTGCCGGGGTGCCGGCTGGCGTGCGCGAAGCTGTTGTGCTCGCTCATCGGCAGCGCGTCGATATCGGCGCGCAGGCCGACCGCGCGGCGCTGCTGCCGTTCTTCACGATGCCGACGACGCCGGTCTTGCCCAGGCCGCGATGCACCGGAATGCCCCATTCGGTCAGCTGCCTGGCGATCACGTCCGAGGTGCGGTTCTCCTCGAAGCACAGCTCCGGATGGGCATGGATATCGCGGCGGACGGCGGCGATCGCCGCCGCGTCGGCAAGAATGGATTCGATCAGGCGCATGGGACTACTCCCGGATACTGCAGGCGGCGCGGCCGCGGCAGGGCCGCCACTGCGGCAAAATTCAGTTTACCCGCCGGCAGGTGCTTGCGCCGCCGCGCGGCAAGCCCGGCCGCCGACTGTGCAATAGTTGCGAATGAGCTCGATCCTCGAATCCCGCCCGCGGCAGCGCCGGCAGCCGCCGACCGACGTCATCGTCAAGGCCGCCTGCCCGCACGATTGCCCCGACACCTGCGCGATCCGCGTCACGGTGCGCGACGGCGTCGCGATCAAGCTGCAGGGCGACCCCGACCATCCGCCGACCCACGGCGCGCTGTGCACCAAGGTCTCGCGCTATACCGAGCGCACCTATCACCCGGAGCGGGTGCTGCATCCGCTGCGCCGGGTCGGCCCGAAGCGGGCCGGGCAGGCCGCCGCGCTTCGAGCGCGTCAGCTGGGACGAGGCGCTCGACGATATCGCTGGCCGCCTGGCGTCGATCGCGCAGCGCGATCCGCAGGCGATCCTGCCGTACAGCTATGCCGGCACGATGGGCATGCTGCAGGGCGAAAGCATGGACCGGCGCTTCTTCCACCGCCTCGGCGCGTCGCTGCTCGACCGCACGATCTGCTCGAGCGCCGGTGGCGAAGCGCTGGTCGCCACCTACGGCGCCAAGGTCGGCATGCACCTCGAGCACTATCGCGAGCAGCCGGCTGATCCTGATCTGGGGCAGCAATTCGATCGCCTCGAACCTGCATTTCTGGACCTTCGCGCAGGCCGCCAAGCGGGCCGGCGCGAAGCTGATCTGCATCGATCCGCGGCGCACCGAGACCGCCGACAAGTGCCACCAGCACATCGCGCTGCTGCCGGGCACCGACGGCGCGCTGGCGCTCGGCCTGATGCACGAGCTGATCGTCAACGGCTGGCTCGACCAGGCCTATATCGATGCCCATGTGCAGGCCGGCCCCGACGGCTGGGCGGCGCTTGCGCGAGCGGGCGCTGGCCTGGCCGCCCGAGCGCGTCGCCGCCGAATGCGGCATCAGCGCCGACGAGGTGCGCGCCCTGGCGCGCGACTACGCAACGCTGGCGCCGGCGGCGATCCGCCTGAACTACGGCATGCAGCGGGTGCGCGGCGGCGGCAATGCGGTGCGCCTGATCGCGCTGCTGCCGTGCCTGATCGGCGCCTGGCGCAGTCCGGCCGGCGGCATGCTGCTGTCGGCGTCGGGCTGGTTTCCGCGCAACGCAGCGGCGCTGCAGCGGCCCGATCTGCTGGCCGGTCGCCAGCCGCGCACGCTGAACATGGTGACGATCGGCGACGATCTGCAGCGCGCAGACCGGCGAACGGCTGCCCGACGGCAGCCGCTTCGGTCCGCGGATCGAAGCGCTGGTCGTCTACAACAGCAATCCGGTCGCGGTGGCGCCCGATTCGGCGCAGGTGGTGCGCGGCTTCGAGCGCAGCCGACCTGTTCACCGTCGTGCTCGAGCATTTCATGACCGACACCGCCGATCTGGCCGACTATGTGCTGCCGGCGACGACGCAGCTCGAGCACCTGGACGTGCATGCCAGCTACGGCCATACCTACGTGATGCGCAACGAGCCGGCGATCGCGCCGCTCGGCGAGGCACGGCCGAATACGCAGATCTTCCGCGATCTGGCGGCGCGCATGGGTTTCGACGAAGCCTGCTTTTCCGACAGCGACGAGGCGCTGGCCGCAATCAGGCATTTCGACGCTGGTCGACGCCCAGGCGCTGCGTGACGATGGCTGGGTCAAGCTCGATCTGCCCGATGCGCCGTTTGCCAGCGGCGGCTTTCCGACCGCCGACGGTCGCTGCGTCGTCACTTCGCCGCAGCACGGCGCGCCCGACTATCTGCCCAACCACGAGTCGGTGCGCTCGACACCCGAACTGGCGAGCGCTATCCGCTGGCGATGATTTCGCCGCCGGCGCGCAATTTTCTCAATTCGAGCTTCGTCAACATGCAAGAGCCTGCGCGCCATCGAAGGCCGGCCGCTGCTCGAGATCCATGCCGACGATGCGCGGCCGCGCGGCATCGGCGACGGCCAGCGGGTGCGCGTCTTCAACGATCGCGGCGCGCACATCTGCCATGCGCGAGGTCAGTCCGCGCGCGCGCGCCCGGCGTGGTCCACGGGCTCGGCATCTGGTGGCGCAAGTTCGGCGAAGACGGCACCAACGTCAACCAGCTGACGAGCCAGCGCGCTGACCGACCTCGGCCGCGCGCCGACCTTCTACGACTGCCTGGTCGAGGTCGAGCCGCGGCAGCGAGCGGAGCTGCAGCGGCGTGAAGCGGCGCGCAGCTGTCGGCATGGCCGGGCGACAGGCTTCGATCGCGTCGCCATGCGCCGGCTGGTCGCCGGCTTGGCAGTCGCTGGCCGCTGGCGCTGGCATCGTCGGCCTGCGCGCCAGTCGGCTATCTGGCGCAATCGGTCGGCGGCCATCTGCGGCTGGTCGCAGCGGCGCGGCCGGTTCCCGACTGGCTGGGCGATGAGGCCACGCCGCCAGCCTTGCGCGCAACGGCTGCTGCTGAGCCAGCGGATCCGCGATTTCGCGGTCGACGAACTGAAGCTGCCCGACAACGCCAGCTACCGCCGCTATGCCGATATCGGCCGCAGCGCCGCGGTCTGGAACGTCGTTGCAGCACCCGAGCTCAGCCTGCAGCTGAAGACCTGGTGTTATCCGGTCGTCGGCTGTGTCGGCTACCGTGGTTTCTACGATCGCGGCGCGATGCCGATCGCGCGGCCGCCGAGCTTGCGCGCAGACGGCCTCGAGGTGCTTGTCTATGGCGTTCCGGCGTATTCGACGCTCGGCAAGCTGCCGGGCGACTATTTCGCCGATCCGCTGCTCAATACCTTCGTCAGCTACCCCGATGTCGACTTGGCCAAACTGGTTTTTCACGAGCTGGCGCACCAGGTCGTCTATGTTGCCGGCGATACCGTCTTCAACGAATCGTTCGCCACCGCCGTCGAGCGCATCGGCGGCGATCGCTGGCTGCAGAAGTCATGGCAACCGCGGCGACGGTCGAGCATTCGAGCGCAACGAGCGCCGTTCGCGAGGATTTCCGCGAGCTGACCCGTGCAACGCGCAAGGAGCTCGAGGCCGTCTACGCTGGCCAGGCCGACCCCGCTGCCAAGCGGGCTGAACGGGACCGCATGATGGCCGCGATGCGCGGGCGGTATCGTCGCTGAAGACCGATCGCTGGAATGGTTATGCCGGCTACGACGAATGGATGGCCAACGCGCAACAATGCCTCGCTGGGGCTGGTTGCCGCTTACAACTCGCTGGTGCCCGAATTTCGCCGGATCTACGAGCGCGACGGAGGAGATTTCGATCGCTTCTACGCCGAGGTACGGCGACTCGCGGCGTTGCCGGAATCAGCGCGCTTGACAAGCCTGGCGAGCCCGTGACCAACCCGAATTTTTGATCGAAAAACAAGACGGAGACCGCAATGGCACAGATCCACATCCACCGCAAACATCAGCTGGGTTTGGCGAAGGCGCGCAAGATCGCCTGGAAATGGGCCGAAGAGGTCGAGCAGAAATTCGACATGGCGTGCACAGTCACCGAAGGCGAGACTGGCGACACGGTGTCGTTCAAGCGCACCGGCGTCAACGGCGAACTGGTCGTCGGCGCCGACCGTTTCGAACTCGACGCCAATCTGGGCTTTCTGCTCGGCGCGTTCAGCAAGACGATCGAAAAGGAAATCGAGCGCAATCTGGATGACCTGCTGCAGGCCGAGCGCCAAACCGTCCACCGCACGCTCGCCGGCCGCGAGGCCGGCCGAAACCGGCAGCAAGCCCTCGAGAAAGACGGCAGCCGCTGCCGGCGGCGAAGAAATCGCGCAAGACCGGTTGAATGATCTGCCCAGCTGCACGGACAGATCGCGCCGTGGCGCGCCCTATTTCAGCGATTCGATCAGGTCGATGTAGTCGCGTTTGGCCGCGTCGGCTGTCCTTGCCCTTCAGCTCGTTCCAGGCATCCCATTTGGCGCGGCCGACCAGATCGGTAAACCCGGGCCGCTTGCCGTCGACATCGCCGGCGGTGGCCTGCTTGTACAGCGCATAGATCTTCAGCAGGGTCATGTTGTCGGGCTTTTCGGGCAGCGACTTCGACTCGACCACGGCCTTATCGAAATCGGTCTTCAGTGACATGGCTTCTCCTTGGGGCGCCTGCCAGGGGCATGGCTAGAGGGTATCGATCGACGGAGACGATGCTAACAAGCATCCATGACGGATCATTCCGAGGAGATACACCAATGGCGCGCCAGCGCCGCGCCCGCTTGTCAGCGTCGCCGCAGGTAATTCGTGACTCGCCAGCCGAGCAGCACGCGCAACCACGGCCGCATAGACCGCCACCTCGGCAAAATCGTTCTTGCCAGCACGCATCCAGAAGAAGTGCAGCAGCGCCGAGCAGGGCAATCGGATAGACCAGCCGGTGCAGCCGCTGCCAGCGGCGCGCGCCGAGCAACCGGATGGCGCGGTTGAACGAGGTGGCGGCCAGCGGCGTCAGCAGCAGCAGGCCGAGGCTGCCGACCAGGATGAACGGCCGCTTGCGCGATGTCGACCAGGATATCGCCGATGATCGAGGCCCTTGTCGAGCCAGCCGTACGACAGGAAGTGCAGGCAGACGTAGAAATAGGTGAACAGGCCGAGCATGCGCCGAAAGCGCGCCAGCGCCGCGCCAGCCGGTCAGTTGGCGCAACGGCGTGACCGCAAGCGTCAGGCACAGCAGACGCAAGCGTCCAGTCGCCCAGACTGCGGATCAACGCCTCGGCCGGATTGGCGCCCAGCGCGTCGGCCCAGGCGGCATAGAACAGCCAGCCGAACGGCAGCAGACAGACGACGAACAGCAGCGGCTTGGCGCATCGGGATGCGAGCAACCAGGTCGCCGCGCATGCGCTGGCCGTGCTGCGCGCATCCGGCGGGCGACGGCTGCCCGGCTGCGCGGCATCTTCATGCGGCGGCCGGTCAGAAATTTTTCTGTCAGGTCCATTCCGGCGTAGAGCTGCCCGACCTGGGTCTCGTAGCCGTTGAACATCAGCGTCGGCCGCTTCTTCTTGAACAGGCCGTCCTCGCCGATCCGCCGCTCGGTGGCCTGGCTCCAGCGCGGATGGTCGACATTGCGGATTGACGTTCGAATAGAAGCCGTATTCCTGCGCCGCCGCCTTGTTCCAGCTGGTCGCCGGCTGCCGTCTCGGTGAAGCGGATCTTGACCAGCGACTTGCCGCTCTTGAAGCCGTATTTCCATGGCACGGTCAGCCGCAACGGTGCGCCGTTCTGGTTCGGCAGGATTTCGCCGTACAGGCCGAAGGTCAGCAGCGTCAGCGGATGCATGGCCTCGTCGAGCCGCAGGCCTTCGACATAAGGCCATTCGAGCACGCTGCGAGCCGACGTTGGGCATCGTCTTCGGATCGGCAAGCGTGACGAACTCGACAAATTTTGCATTGCCGGTCGGCTCGACCCGCTTGATCAGCTCGGACAGCGAATAGCCGATCCAGGGCACGACCATCGACCAGCCCTCGACGCAGCGCAGCCGGTAGACACGCTCTTCCTGCGGCGCCGAGCTTGAGCAGCTCGTCGATGTCGAACTGTCTTCGGCTTCCTGACCTCGCCTTCGACGCGACGGTCCACGGCCGCGGCTTCAAGGTGTGTGCGTTGCGCGCCGGATCGGCCTTGTCGGTGCCGAACTCGTAGAAGTTGTTGTAGCTGGTGACGTCTTCGTACGAGGTCGGCTTTTCCATCGTCATCGCCCCGGCGACCGGCGAACGCATCGCCGGCAGCGCGGCGAGCTTGCCTGGGCGTTTGCCGCCTGTCGAGGCCATCTGCGCGCGCGCGTCGCGCGCGGCCCAGCCGGCCAGGCCTGCACCGGCGCTGCCGAGCGCGATCAGACGCAGCAGTTCGCGGCGGCGCTCGAAAGCGTCGCGCGAGGTGATTTCAGAGCTGATGCGGTGGTTCAAACCGCGATCATTCAACAAGAACATTGATTCCCCTTCGGCGTTGCACGGAAGTCGACCCGTGAAGCCTATTCTTACCCCGCGAGCGAGTTCGTGCGAAAGTCAGGCTGTCGGCAGGCCTGCGCTTGACGGGGGAATGCAATGCCGCGCTGGCGGCGGCGGGCGACGCGACCGGTTCAGATGATCGCCGTCCGAATTGGTGTCGAACAGCTGCAGCGAGTTGGCAGCGACACGGTCGCGAAAACCCTTGCGGGCAAACAACTTGGCCTGTGCCTCGGCAGGCAGGTCGGTGATGTTCAGCATATTCTTGGCCAGCAACACGTCGACCAGGTCTTCGATCACCCGGACGAAGCCGGCGTCGAGGCGGGTGAAATTTTCATCGCCGTCGATCGGGCCGAGAAACTCGAGCAGTTCCGGATGCTGCTCGTCGACAAATTCGTCGGCCGCGCTCGCTGGCGTTGCGGTGCAGGCTCTCGATCTGCCCTTGCGGATTGCGGGTGACGTAGGGCATGGCGGACACTGACGATGCGGATCGGTCCGACTATAAGCGCCGCTGTGCGGTCGGCAGGCGGGGAAAAGGCCGGTCAAACCGGTCTTCATCGCAAGCAGCCGGTGGGCGTCGATCGCTTATTGCAGGCCGGCGATGTAATCGGCCAGCGCCTTGATCTCGCGGTCGTTGAGCTTCGCAGCAACGCCGGTCATCTGGGCACTGTTCTGCCGCACGCCGTCGCGGAATGCCGTCAACTGCAGCGCGGTGTAGTCGGCATGCTGGCCGGCCAGGCGCGGGTACTGAGCCGGGATGCCAGCGCCGGTCGGGCTGTGGCAGCCCGAACAGGCCGGGATGGCGCGGTCGGCGATGCCACCGCGGTAGATCTTCTCGCCCAGCGCGACAAGTTCCTTGTCCTTCGCAAAGCCGGGCTTGGCCTGCTTCGACGCGTAGAACGCGGCGACGTTTTTCATGTCGTCCTCGCTCAGCGTGCTGGCGAACCCCTTCATGATCGGGTTGTTGCGCTTGCCGCTCTTGAACTCGATCAGCTGCTTGGTCAGATAGGCGGGATGCTGGCCCTGCAGGATCGGATTGGCCGGGCTGCCGCGCGAACCGTCGGCCGAGTGGCAGGCCGCGCAGACTGCGGCTGCGAGTTGCCTCGCCTTTTGCCAGGTCGGGCTTGAATGCCGCATGCGGTTCGGCTGCGCCACAGCCATCGACACCGCGCCGGCCAGCACGGAGCCGGCGACGAACAAGGCGGATGGCGCGGATGAACTGCGGGCGGTCGGAAGACTTCATGAAAATGGCCGGTTGAGTCACGGAAGCATTCAGGCAAACCGCGAGATTTTACAATGTCACCAAGCCGTGGATTGTCCATGGCGCTGCGCACGCGGGCTCGCCGTGGTGTCTGGCAACCCGAATCGACCACCGACATCCATGAACCATTCGAACCCGAAAGCCGGCACGCGCCGGTGCCGACAAAGGCAACGACTGACGCATCCGATCCCGCCTCGCCGCACAAGCTGGCGCTGGCCTGGACACACACGGCCCGCTTTCTGACCACCGCCAGCCAGCTCGATCAGTTGCCGATCACCGAATTGCCGGAGATCGCCTTCGTCGGCCGGTCGAACGCCGGCAAGAGCACCGCGATCAACACGCTGACGCAGCAGGGGCGGCTGGCCTTTGCATCGAAGACGCCAGGCCGCACCCAGCACATCAACCTGTTCGAGCTGGGCCCGAAGAACGAGCCGAATGCGCTGTTCGCCGACCTGCCGGGCTATGGCTATGCGGCGGTTGCGCGCGGCGCCAAGCTGCGCTGGCAGCAGGTGATGGCCGACTATCTGTCGGTGCGGCGCAGCCTGAGTGCGCGTGGTGCTGATGGTCGACTCCCGACATGGCTTCACCGACCTCGATCATCAGTTGCTCGATTTCGTCGCGCCCCGGCTGGCCAACGGAGCGGTCAAGCTGCTGGTGCTGCTGACCAAGGCCGACAAGCTGAACCAGCAGGAGGCACGTGCGGCGCTCGCGTCGCGCGCAGGCCTTTCTGGCCGAATTTGCGACCGAGCAGGCCGATATCTCGGTGACGCTGTTTTCGGCGCTGAAGAAGACGAGGCGTCGGCGACGCGGCGACGACGCTGCACGGCTGGGTCATCGCGCGAGTCGCTGGCCGTCGAGGTGGATTCGCCGCCACCATGATCGAGACCTTCGAGGTCGATCTGCCGCATGGCATCCGGCTGAGCTGCCGCGCGGCCGGCCCGCCGATGCGCCGCTGCTGGTCTTCCTGCATGGCTTTCCCGAGGCGGCGTTCGTCTGGGACGAGGTGATCACGCGGCTGGCCGAGCCGCTTCCGCTGTGTCGCGCCGAACCTGCGCGGCTATGCGGGTTCGTCTGCGCCGGCCGAGGTCGAAGCGTATCGGCCCAAACATCTGGTGCGCGATGTCGAGGCGTTGATCAGTGTGCTGGGCGGCCGTGCCGAGGCGCTCGTCGCGCACGACTGGGGCGGCGCGGTGGCCTGGAATCTGGCCGCACAGCAAGCCTCGATGCCTGCAGCGGCTGGTCATCGTCAACTCGCCGCACCCGGCGACCTTTCTGCGCGAACTGCAGCACAATCCCGCACAGCAGGCCGCAAGCGCGTACATGAATTTTCTGGTGCGCCCCGATGCGGCCAGCCGGCTGGCCGAAAACGACTTCGCCCGGTTGTGGCGGTTCTTCGAATCCTGGGGCGAAGCAGGTGCCACGCAGGCCCCGCCGAGCTGGCTCGACGAACCGATGCGTGAGCGCTATCGCGCAATCTGGCGGCGCGGCCTGGACGGGCCGCTGAACTACTACCGCGCATCGCCATTGCGGCCGCCGACCATGGACGATCGTTCGTTGTTCGCATTGCAACTGCCCGACGAGGCGGTCACTGTCAAGGTGCCGACGCTGGTCGTCTGGGGGGAGGCAGACAAGGCTTTGCTGCCGTGCCTGCTCGACGGGATCGAGGCCTTCGTTGCCGATCTGCGGATCGAGCGATGGCCGGATGCCGACCACTGGTGATCCACCAGCAGCCCGACCGGCTGGCCGACACGGTCGCCGCCTTCGTGGCGGATCGCGCGCCCACGAACCAGCCGAAGCCATAAAAAAGGGCCGCATCAATGCGGCCCTTGCAACGATCAGTGGGCACGGCGGCTGCCGTGCCGGGCGGACATTACATGTCCATGCCGCCCATTCCACCCATGCCGCCCATTCCACCCATGCCACCACCCATGCCACCGGCGGCCTCTTCCTTCGGCGACTCGGCAACCATCGCCTCGGTGGTCAGCATCAGCGATGCGACCGAAGCAGCGTTCTGCAGCGCGGTGCGGGTCACCTTGGTCGGGTCGAGAATGCCCATCTCGATCATGTCGCCGTAGCTGTCGTTGGCGGCGTTGTAGCCGTAGTTGCCCTTGCCGGCCAACACCGCGTTGACGACGACGCTGGCTTCGCCACCGGCGTTCTGCACGATGATGCGGATCGGCTCTTCGATCGCGCGCAGGATCAGCTTGATGCCGGCGTCCTGGTCGGCGTTGTCGCCCTTGATCGTGCCGGCAGCCTGCTTGGCGCGCAGCAGCGCAACGCCGCCACCGGCCACGATGCCTTCTTCGACGGCAGCACGGGTTGCGTGCAGTGCGTCTTCGACACGGGCCTTCTTTTCCTTCATCTCGACTTCGGTGGCAGCGCCGACCTTGATCAGTGCAACACCGCCGGCCAGCTTGGCCACGCGTTCTTGCAGCTTCTCGCGGTCGTAGTCGCTCGACGCTTCCTCGATCTGGACGCGAACCTGCTTGACGCGGGCCTCGATGTCCTCAGCGGCGCCGTTGCCGTCGATGATGGTGGTGTTTTCCTTGCCGACTTCAACGCGCTTGGCCTGGCCCAGATCAGCCAGCGTGACCTTCTCGAGCGTCAGGCCGACTTCTTCGGCGATGACCTTGCCGCCGGTCAGGATCGCGATGTCTTCGAGCATCGCCTTGCGACGATCGCCGAAGCCCGGCGCCTTGACGGCAACGACCTTCAGGATGCCGCGGATCGTGTTGACCACCAGCGTTGCCAGCGCTTCGCCTTCGACTTCTTCAGCGATGATCAGCAGCGGACGGCCGGCCTTGGCGACCTGCTCGAGCGTCGGCAGCAGATCACGGATGTTGCTGATCTTCTTGTCGAACAGCAGCACGAACGGGTTTTCGAGATTGGCCGACTGCTTCTCGGGGTTGTTGATGAAGTACGGCGACAGGTAGCCGCGGTCGAACTGCATGCCTTCGACGATTTCGAGCTCGTTGTCGAGCGACTTGCCGTCTTCGACGGTGATCACGCCTTCCTTGCCGACCTTGTCCATCGCCTTGGCGATGATCTCGCCGATCGACGGATCGCTGTTGGCCGAGATCGAGCCGACCTGGCCGATTTCCTTGCTGGTCGTCGTCGGCTTCGAGGCCTTCTTCAGCTCTTCGGTCAGCGCGGTGACGGCCTTGTCGATGCCGCGCTTCAGGTCCATCGGGTTCATGCCGGCGGCGACATATTTCATGCCTTCGCGGACGATCGCCTGGGCCAGCACGGTGGCGGTGGTGGTGCCGTCACCGGCGATGTCGCTGGTCTTGGAAGCAACTTCCTTGACCATCTGCGCGCCCATGTTCTGAAGCTTGTCCTTCAGCTCGATTTCCTTGGCGACCGAGACACCGTCCTTGGTGACCGTCGGGGCACCGAACGAGCGCTCGAGCACCACGTTGCGGCCTTTCGGGCCCAGCGTGACCTTGACCGCATTGGCCAGGATGTTCACGCCTTCGACCATGCGTGCGCGGGCTTCGCCGCCGAAAATTACGTCTTTTGCTGCCATTTGTATTCTCCGAATCTGATTGAGTAGCCGCTTTCTTCGCCGCTCAGTTGTCGGGAAAGAAAGCGTAGCGAGCGAACGTCAGGCTAGGCGGACGGAGCGCAGGAACCGGAACGTACTTGAGTACGTGAGGATTCCGAGCACTGCCGACGACGCATGACGTCCGCGCAGTAGCTTTATTTCTCGACAACAGCGAAGAGGTCTTCTTCGCGCATCACCAGCAACTCGTCGCCGTCGACCTTGACGGTCTGGCCGCTGTATTTGCCGAACAGGACACGGTCACCGACCTTGATGTTCAGCGCGATGAAGTCGCCCGTCTTTTCGCTGCGCTTGCCAGGGCCGACGGCCATGACTTCGCCTTGGTCGGGCTTTTCGGCGGCGTTGTCGGGAATCACGATGCCCGATGCGGTCTTGGTTTCCTGTTCGAGGCGTTTGACGATCACGCGATCGTGAAGAGGACGAAGTTTCATTGCATCTCCTAAGGATGATTGGCGAACTTGTTTTGGACAGGGTGGCGCCGGTTGCATCGCTCGCCGAAAGGGCTGTTGCGGGGTCTCGGTCGCCGTTAGCACTCCTATCCGATGAGTGCTAGCAGGTCAATTATAGGGGTCGCCTTGATGGATTTCAAGAGGCGTCTATCACCTACGAGGCTTCTGGAGCACTATTGTGTCCAGACCGATGCGCCATTCGGGACCGTCGGGCTGAATTGATAGTCACCAATTCGTATATCAAAACAATTTTTCAGAACTTTGACACCTGAGCGTGCAATGGCATGATCCGGAGTTGACCCGGCATCGCAGATTCCCGAATGAGTGCTTTTAATGAAGAGCGCGTGCTTGAGCGTTCACCACTGGACCAACAAGCTGTTCACGTTCACGACGACGCGAGATCAGGCGCTGCGCTTTCGCAACGGACACTTCACGATGATCGGGCTGAAGGTCGATGGCAAGCCGCTGCTGCGGGCGTACAGCATCGTCAGCGCGAACTACGAGGACCATCTCGAGTTTCTCAGCATCAAGGTGCCTGACGGCCCGCTTGACGTCGCGGCTGCAGCATATCGAGGTCGGCGACAGCATCATCGTCGGCAAGAAGCCGACCGGCACCCTGGTCATCGACTACCTGCTGCCCGGCAAGCGCCTGTATCTGTTGTCGACCGGGACGGGCCTGGCGCCGTTCATGTCGATCATCCGGGACCCGGAGACCTACGAGAAATTCGAACAGATCGTGCTGGTCCATGGCGTTCGCCAGGCCGATGAACTGGCCTATCACGACCTGCTTGACCGAACATCTGCCGGCTCATGAATTGATCGGCGATCTGGTGAAGAGCCAGTTGCTCTACTACCCGACGGTCACCCGCGAGTCGTACCGCAACATGGGCCGCATCACCGAACTGATCGAGCCAGCGGCAAGCTGTTCACCGATCTGCAGATTCCAGCGCTCGATGTCGCCAATGACCGGGTGATGATCTGCGGCAGTCCGGGCATGCTGCGCGACCTGAAGCTGCTGCTCGAACAACGCGGCTTCAGCGAGGGCAATACCTCGACACCCGGTCATTTCGTGATCGAACGTGCGTTCGCCGAGCAGTAGAGCTGCGGCGAAGTTGTCAGTGCGGTGGGGTAAGACTGCCACCGGCCTGCCTCGGCTCGTCGGCCTCGTCGCCGGGCGGCTCGACGCCAACCCTGAATTGCTCGCTGGCCCAGGCGCCGAGATCGAAATTGCGGCAGCGCTCGCTGCAGAACGGCCGGTACGGGTTGTCGGCCGCATAGCGGCTCGGCCCCTTGCAAGTCGGGCAAATGACGATCCTCACGGGCGGGTTGCCGGTGGTCACCGCTACCCCCTTTCACCGAGACGTACCCGCGATGCGGTCCGGTCCAGGCTGCGGCGCAAACCGCGGCGATACCTGGAGGGATCGCGACGAATTGCAACGCAGCCGTGGTCCGAAGGCGCGATTTCATGTGCGTATTCGTGAAATGGGTACTCAGCTGCACAGCGACAGTTCGAAGGCGATATCCTGCTGGATCGGCCTCAGCCGGCCTTCGCCATCCTGCTTCATCCAGCGCACCGATACCAGCAGTCGATGCACGGTGATTTCGGGCACCACGTCGAGCCCGCCGTCGACGCGCAGGCGCAGCAGATGGTAGGTTCGCCCGGCCGGCAGGCTTTGCTGGAAGTGACCGGCCGGCGCCGCCACCTTGTGCGGCACGCCGGCATCGCGAATCAGCCCCAGCAGCAGGCTCAGCGCTTCGGCCAGCGGCATCATCGAGCCGGTCCAGTTCAGCAGGTCGGTGCGGCGTCTGTGCGCCATCCCGCTGCTGCCAGGCGTAGTACGCCGGCAGATCGAATTCGCAGGTGCCGCCGGGAATGCTGACGCGGCTGCGGATGCTCATCAGCCATTCGTTGGCGGCCAACGCCTGGCCGGCCTTGCCTGCCGACTGGTTCAGCCTTCATAGGCATGGTCGAGCCGGCCGATCATCGCATCCAGCGACTGCTCGGAAATCGACGGGTTGCCGCGGTAACCGTTGAGCGCGATCCGGCTGCGCTCGAGCTCCTTCAGCACATCGGATTTCAGATCGGCGCGCGAGGCGACGTCCATGATCTCGAACAGGGTCACCAGCGCGAAATGGTGGTCCACCGGCGCTTCGCGCGGCATCAACTGGGCGAGCCGATCAAACAGGTGCTCGACCCGTAAGCATCGTACGGATGCTCTCGTTGAACGGGTATTCGTAGCGAACCAAAGCGGCATTCCTTGCAGATCACGGCGGGCATCTGGATGACCGCAAACGTCGATTGTTCCACAGGGTCGCCGACATTCCCCGGCAGCACCTCTTCGGTCGCTGTCGCTCGGTGTCGGGGCCTCAGGCCGCCGGACCGACGCTGCCTGCCGGTTCGGCAACCAGCGGGCTGGCTGCCATGATGTGCTGCCACAGGCGGTGAACTTGCGCACTCAATTCGCTCAAGCTGACGTTGTCGTTGAACAAGACGTCGTCGGCGGCCGCCCGGCGTTCGGCCCGGCTTGCCTGGCGGTCGAGCACGGCGCGCACCGCCTCGGCAGTCCAGCCGGAGCGCGCCATCACGCGCTGCACCTGCAGTGCTTCGCGGCAGTCGACGACGCAGACACGGTCGACCCGGGCTCGCCAGGTTCTTGATTCAACCAGCAGGGGGACGTCGAAAATCAGTACCGAATCAGGCTTCAGCCGGCTCTGCGCCGCGGTCTGTTCGCCGATCAGCGGATGAAGAATGGCTTCGAGCCTGCGCTTGGCCGAGGCGTCGGAAAATGCCAGTTCGCGCATCCGCTGCCGATCCAGCGCGCCATCGGCATCGATGAAATCGGCGCCGAATGATTGGCGCAATGCTTCGATGGCGGCGCCGCCAGGTTCGGTCAGCCGGCGGGCGATGGCGTCGCTGTCGATCACCTCGGCGCCGAGGCTGGCAAACATCCCGGCAACGGTGCTTTTGCCGCTGCCAATTCCCCCGGTCAGACCGATTCGGAGCGGCGGCACTCGGATTGACACGGCAGCTTGTCGCGTCTCAAGCCCAACCCAGCCAGCCGAGCACCCGCTGGTTGCCCAGTAGCAGTACGGCGACGCCAGCCGCGGCGAGAAACGGGCCGAACGGCACGTAGCGGCCTTCGCGCAATGATGCGTTCAGCTTCATCGCCATACCCACGCAGGCGCCGATGACCGATGCGGCCAGAATGATCGGCACAATCATCGAGACGCCGAGCCAGGCGCCCAGAGCGGCGAGCAGCTTGAAATCGCCGTAACCCATGCCCTCCTTGCCGGTGACAAGCTTGAAGACCCAATATACCGACCACAGGCACAGATAACCGGCAATTGCGCCCCAGACGGCATCGGCGAGCGGTACGGTCCAGCGCAGCGCCGCCGCTGCCAGGCCGGCCCACAGCAGCGGCAAGGTGAGGTTGTCCGGCAGCAACGTGGTGTCCCAATCGATGCCTGCCAAAGCCAGCAAGGCTGCAACGAAGCCGCACCACAAAAGGGCCACCGGCTGGTCCCCGAAACGCCAGGCGACCAGCGCGAACAGCGCCGCGCATACCAGTTCGATCAGCGGGTAGCGAAGCGAGATCGACTTGCCGCACTCACCACAGCGGCCGCGCAGTGCGAGGTAGCTGACCAGCGGGATGTTGCGCGTCCAGGCAATCGGCTTCTTGCAACCAGGGCAGAACGATCGCGGTCTCGACAGGCTGAGCGGCGTCGATTGATCAGCGTCGGGCGGCGAGACGCCGAGCATCTCGGCGCTGTCGATCTGCCATTGCCGTTCGAGCATCAACGGCATGCGGTGGATCACGACGTTGAGGAAGCTGCCGATGCACAGCCCAAGCACCGCCAAGGCCCATGGAGACAACAACCATTGATATTGCGCCAACCACTGCTCGCTCACACCACCTGACCCAATTTGAAGATCGGCAGATACATCGCGACGACGATGCCGCCGATCAAGGTGCCGAGGATGACGATGATGAACGGCTCCATCAGGCTGGACAGTCCCTTCACCGCCTCGTCGACCTCGTCTTCATAGAACTCGGCAGCCTTGCCGAGCATCTGATCGAGAGCACCTGATTCTTCGCCGATTGCGCACATCTGCAGCACCATCGTCGGGAACACACCGGTCGTCTGCATCGAGGTGGTCAAGGCCGCGCCGGTGGACACGTCGCGCTGGATCTTCTCGGTCGCTTCGGCAAATACCGCGTTGCCCGAAGCGCCGCCGACCGAATCGAGCGCTTCGACCAGCGGCACACCGGCTGCGAACATGGTCGACAAGGTGCGGGTCCAGCGCGCCACGGCCGATTTGTTGACCAGCGGACCGAAGACCGGCACCTTCAGCAGCAGCCGGTCCATGAACTTCTGCATCTTCTCGGAGCGTTTCCAGGACTGCAGGAAGAAATACACACCGCCGCCGAGAAACCCGAAGATCGCCCACCAATAGGAGACGAAAAACTCCGACATCGCGATGACGATCAGCGTCGGTGCCGGCAGATCGGCGCCGAACGAGCTGAAGACTTCCTTGAATGCCGGGATCACGAAGATCATGATCACCGACAAGACGACAAAGGCGACGAGCAGCACGGCGATCGGGTAGATCAAGTGCGGACTTGATCTTGTTCTTGATCGCCATCGTCTTTTCCTGGTAGATCGCCAGGCGATCGAGCAGGGCTTCCAGGATACCGCCGGCTTCACCGGCCTCGACGAGGTTGCAATAAAGGGCGTCGAAGTAGAGCGGGTGCTTGCGAAATGCCGCAGACAGGCTGGTGCCGGTCTCGACATCGCTGCGAATATCGTTGAGCAAGCGAGTCATCCGCGGGTTGGTGCTGCCGCGACCGACGATATCGAACGACTGGATCAGCGGCACACCGGCACGCATCATGGTCGACAGTTGACGGGTGAAGATCGCGATGTCTTTCTGCTTGATCGAGCGCCCGCCGCTCATGCGGCGCTTTTTCAGCTTGCTGACCAGAATGCCCTGGCGGCGCAGGCTGGCACTGACCACCGCTTCGCCTCCGGCGCGCATCTCACCGCGAACGATCTTGCCGTTCTTGTCCTTGCCTTCCCACTCGAAGACAATTTCCTTGATGTTGCGTGCGGCCGCTGCAGTCGCCATGGTCTTGTCGGTCAGTGTTCTATGCCGAAGGGCTTGATCGATCGGGGCCGTCTACCAGCCTGTCGGGCCGGATTGTCGGACTATTTGCATCGTATTCGCAGGATGCCACGCGCCGGTCGTCCGGCCGCAGGTCAATCGTTGGTTGCTGATATCACTTCTTCGAGGGTCGTCACGCCCAGTTTCACCTTGACGAGGCCGGACTGCCGCAGATCACGAACGCCTTCGCGCCGGGCTTGATCGGCGATATCGAGCGCCGTCCCTTCGCTGAGGATGATCCGCTGTATTTCGTCCGTTATCGGCATGACTTGATAGATACCGACCCGGCCCTTGTAACCGTTGTTGCACGCCGAGCAGCCGACCGCCCGGAAAGGCTGCCAACTGTCGTCGAGCTCGTCTTCTTGATAGCCGGCCCGGAGCATGGCTTCGCGCGGGTATTCGGCGGGCGCCTTGCACGTCTCGCACAGCTTGCGGACCAGCCGCTGGGCGGAAATCAGCAGCACCGCCGATGCGATGTTGAACGGTGGCACACCCATGTTCATCAAACGGCTGAGCGTGGTCGGCGCATCGTTGGTGTGCAGTGTCGACAGCACCAGGTGACCGGTCTGCGCCGCCTTCAGCGCGATATCGGCGGTTTCCAGATCACGGATCTCACCAACCATGATGATGTCCGGATCCTGACGCAGGAATGCCTTCAGGGCGATCGCGAAATTCAGCCCTGCCTTTTCGTTGACGTTGACCTGATTGATGCCGGGCAGGTTGATTTCGGCCGGGTCTTCGACCGTTGCGATGTTGACGCCCGGCTGGTTCAGGATATTCAGGCAGGTATACAGCGACACCGTCTTGCCCGAGCCGGTCGGACCGGTGACCAGAATCATTCCGTATGGCCGCGCAATTGCGTTGAGCAGTCGTTCCTTTTCGATCTTCTCGTAGCCCAGGGCCTCGATGCCCAGCTTGGCGCTCGATGGATCGAGAATCCGGATGACGATCTTTTCGCCGAACAGGGTGGGCAGGGTGCTGACCCGAAAATCGATCGCCTTGCTGCCGAACTTCAGCTTCATCCGCCCATCCTGGGGGACCCGCTTCTCGGAAATATCGAGGCGCGAAATCACCTTGATCCGCGACGCCAGCTTGTCCTTGATCGCAATCGGTGGCTGGGTGATTTCACGCAATTCGCCATCGATCCGAAAGCGCACCCGATAGTGGTATTCGTAGGGCTCGAAGTGCAGGTCGGAGGCGCGCGCGTTGATCGCATCGATCAGCATCTTCTGCAGGAAGCGCACCACCGGGGCGTCTTCGACTTCTGCCGTCACCTCGTTGGCTTCGGCGGCACTGGTCTCCTCGGTGACGTCGAACTCGAACTCGCCGGAAGTCAGGATCTCGAGCGTCTCGGCGGCACTGCCGTTGCGCGATTCGACCAAGCGAGACAACTTGTCGTGTTCGACGATCACCCATTCAGGGCTCAGCTGGGTGGCAAACTTGATCCGCTCGGCAGCCTCCTGGTCGGTCGGATCGGCGCCGCCGATGAACAATCGGTTGCCCCGCTTGCCCAGAACGACGACCTGATACTGCTGCGCCATCCGGTTGTCGATGACGTTCCGCGGCAAGCGGTCGGGTGTGATCGACGCCAGGTCGAGCAAGGGCAAAGCGAGCGCCGACGACAGCGTATGGGCCAGTTCGGCGGGCGTCAGGGCGCCGGCAGCGATCACCGCGGCAACAAAACTCGACTTGCTTTCCTTCGCCTTGCGGGTCAGATCCTCGGCTACCCGCGGGTTGAGTTTGCCGGCGTGAACCAGTACCCGTGCTGCACCTGACAATGCCGTGGAAGGTGTTTCGGCCAGGGTATCCGTATCAGCCATGGAACCGGGGCTTGAACGGTCGGAGTTGCCGAATGGTGGCGCTGCGCGCGTCTAGACAAATCGAGGTGATCACACAAAGAGTCAGTTGAATCGAGCCAATAACCGGTTGCCACGGATGATCGCTGATTCAAAGGCGGCTGTAAATCGACCAGCACGCGAGCCAGACGCTGGCGCGACCGATGTCGCCCGATCGCGTGGCGCATCAGCGCCTGAGCCGCAGCCAAACTGAATTGATGGTCGGGGTGAGAGGATTCGAACCTCCGGCCTCTACGTCCCGAACGTAGCGCTCTACCAGGCTAAGCTACACCCCGCGGCAACTCACCGCCGACGTTGCGTCGACAGCTATGGAGAAGTCAATTCGACCTCTCCACCGAGCGAAAACATAATTCTAGCAGAGCTTCCCGCGACTCCGACGGAGGCAGAGTGGCCAGACACTGGCGAGCCTTTTCGGTTTCGGCGCGCGCTGATTCGCGGGTCGCCTCGATCGCGCCGGTGCGCCTGACGATGGCCAGGATATCGGCGAGGCGCGCCACTTCGCCTTGCTCGATTGCGTGACGAATCAGATCACGTTCGGCGTGTGTTCCGCGCGACATTGCCAGCAGCAGCGGCAAGGTTGTCTTGCCCTCCCGCAAGTCGTCGCCGACGTTCTTGCCCAATTCGGTGGTAGCGCCTTCGTAATCGAGCACGTCGTCGATCAGCTGGAACGCAGTTCCCAGCGATCGACCGTAGCCGGCGCAGGCCTCCTCGATCTCCGGGCTTGCCTCGGCCAGGATGGCACCGAGCCGGGCGCTGGCCTCGAACAACTTGGCCGTCTTGAAGCGGATCACGCGAAGATAGTCCTCGACTGCCAGATCCGGGTCATGCATGTTCATCAGTTGCAGCACTTCACCTTCGGCGATCACGTTGGTCGCATCGGCCAGCACCTCGAGCACACGCATCCGGTTCAGCGACACCATCATCTGAAAGGCGCGCGAATAGACGAAATCGCCGACCAGCACGCTGGCCGCGTTGCCGAACATCGCATTGGCAGTCTGGCGCCCGCGACGCAATGCCGATTCATCGACAACGTCGTCGTGCAGCAGCGTCGCGGTATGGATGAACTCGACGGTCGCTGCCAGTTCGTGGCGCTCCGGACCGCGAAAGCCGAGCGCTGTCGAAAACAGCAGCACCAGACGAGGCCGGATCCGCTTGCCGCCGGCATCGATGATGTAGCGGCCGATCTGATTGATCAGCGCCACGTTGGATGCCAGTCGGCGCCGAATGACCTCGTCGACCTGATCCATTTCGGACCGCATTTCGAGCATCGCGTCGGAGAACAACGCCGTTTTGGTGGGAGACGCCGTCTGCACGCTGATCTCGGATGTCCGGAAGGGTAGGAAATTCATTATAAGAAGCGCGGCTGCCAAGCGCCGCGGAAGCGGTCGGTCGCGTGTGACGGGTCGGTATACGGGTGTCGAGGGCCCGGTAGCTTGCCGAGAATGCTTCGAGATGGTATGATCTTGGGCTTCGCGTTTTCCGCGGGGGCACTTGCGGGGCTCTACCTTTGCGCTGTCTTTAAGGCGGCAGGATGAGGCGGTGGCGCTGGGGTGCGGGTTCAATGAAAGGGCTGATATGTACGCGGTCATAAAAACCGGAGGCAAACAATATCGTGTTGCTGCCGGCGAAAAGATCAAAATAGAACAGATTGCTGCGGACGTCGGCCAAGAGATCACGATCGATCAGGTACTTGCTGTCGGAAGCGGCGCGGACCTGGTGGTGGGATCCCCCTTGGTCGCGGGTGCAAGTGTGGTTGCCACGGTCGTGGCGCAGGGCAAGCATGACAAAGTGCGCATTTTCAAGATGCGCCGACGCAAGCATTACCAGAAGCGGCAAGGTCATCGTCAGACCTTCACCGAACTGGAAATCAGCGCCGTCAACGCCTGATCTTCAGGCACTCCCAACTTCAGATTCAGGAGCAATCCACCATGGCACAGAAAAAAGGCGGCGGCTCGACACGCAACGGCCGCGATTCACAACCGAAGATGCTTGGCGTCAAGGTGTTCGGCGGCCAGCAGATTCCGGCCGGTTCGATCATCGTTCGCCAGCGCGGCACCAAGTTTCATCCCGGCAGCAACGTCGGCATGGGCCGTGACCACACCTTGTTTGCGCTGATCGATGGCGAAGTCAAATTCGCCGTCAAAGGTGAGAACAATCGACGCACCGTGAGCGTGAAGCACAGTAAGGGCATTGCCTCGCATACCCCTGACCAAGCCCCGGTTTATCCGGGGCTTGGCATTTGTGCAGGGCCGCCGTGCCTTTACACACCGGGTCTGCGGGCCGGCCTGCCGAGAAGAATCCGATGAAATTTGTAGACGAAGCCACCATCGACGTGATCGCCGGCAACGGCGGCAGTGGCTGCATGAGCTTTCGCCGCGAGAAGTTCATTCCCTTCGGTGGCCCGAATGGCGGTGATGGCGGGCGCGGCGGCAGTGTCTTCGCGGTCGGCAGCCGCAACCTCAATACGCTGATCGATTTCCGTTATGCACGTCGACACGAAGCCCGCAATGGCGAGGCTGGCCGTGGCTCGGACCAATTCGGCGCAGCCGCCGAGGATATCGTGCTGCGCATGCCGATGGGCACCATCATCCGCGATGCCGAAACCGATGAGGTGCTGGCCGAATTGCTGGTACCCGACGAGCCGGTGCTGCTGCTCAAGGGCGGTGACGGCGGTTTCGGCAATCTGCATTTCAAGACCAGCACCAACCGGGCGCCGCGTCAGAAGACGCCGGGCTGGCCGGGTGAGCAAAAGAAGCTGAAGCTCGAGCTGCGGGTGTTGGCCGATGTCGGCTTGCTCGGCATGCCGAACGCCGGCAAATCCACATTGATTACCGCCGTGTCGAATGCGCGGCCGAAAATCGCCGACTATCCGTTTACCACCCTGCATCCGAATCTGGGGGTGGTCCGGGTGGCGCCTGAACAGAGTTTCGTGATCGCCGATGTGCCGGGGCTGATCGAAGGGGCTGCCGAAGGTGCCGGGCTTGGCCATCGATTTCTGCGCCATCTGCAGCGTACCCATCTGCTGCTGCACCTGGTCGACATGGCGCCGTTCGATGAGGCGGTGGATCCGGTCGCCCAGGCCCGCGCGATCGTTGCCGAACTGAAAAAATACGACCCGGCCTTGCACGCCAAGCCGCGCTGGTTGGTGCTCAACAAGATGGACATGGTGCCCGAGGCAGAGCGTGAAGCCAGAGTCAAGGATTTCGTCAAGCGTTTTCGCTGGAAGGGCCCGGTATTCCACGTGTCGGCACTGACCCGCGAAGGGTGCGAGCCCCTGATGCGGGCGGTCTACCAGCATGTCTCGCAACTGAAGAACGTGGTTGCGCCGGACCCTGATCCGCGCTTCGAAACCAGTACCGACGACCCGCGCGATCTGCCCAACCATGGCTGATGTGGTCAGGGCCGCGCGCCGCATCGTCGTCAAGGTCGGTTCGAGTTTGGTGACTGATGAAGGCCGCGGGCTCGACGCTGATGCGATCGGCAACTGGTGTTCACAGATGGCGCAGCTGGCCGCCGCCGGTCGCGAGGTGATGATGGTGTCGAGCGGGGCCATTGCCGAAGGAATGAAGCGTCTGGGCTGGACGGTGCGTCCGCGCGAAGTTCATGAGTTGCAGGCCGCTGCCGCCGTCGGTCAGATGGGGCTGGCGCAGATCTACGCTTCCAAGCTCGGCGACCATGGCATGGGCAGTGCGCAGGTGCTGCTGACCCACGCTGATCTGGCTGACCGTGAGCGTTATCTGAATGCTCGTTCGACCTTGCTGACGCTGCTTCGTCTGCGGGTGATTCCCGTGATCAACGAAAACGACACCGTCGTCAACGACGAGATCAAGTTCGGCGACAACGATACGCTCGGCGCACTGGTTGCCAATCTGGTCGACGCCGACGCGCTGATCATCCTGACCGATCAGCAAGGCCTGTATTCATCCGATCCGCGGCGCGACCCTGCCGCGAAGTTCATTCAGGTTGCGCAGGCCGGGGCGCCCGAACTCGAGCAGATGGCGGGTGGCGCCGGCACGCAGATTGGCCGAGGCGGCATGATCACCAAGATACTGGCCGCCAAACGGGCGGCGCGCGGCGGTGCGAGCACCGTCATCGCCTGGGGACGCGAGCCCGATGTGCTGTTGCGCCTGGCTGCCGGCGAGGCCATCGGAACCAGCCTGGTGGCGCCGACCCTCAAGCAGGCCGCTCGCAAACAATGGATGTCCAACCATCTGCAGTTGCCAGGCGCGGTTGTTGTCGACGATGGTGCGGCGAGCAAGCTGCGCGAAGCTGGCAAGAGCCTGCTGCCGGTCGGCATCGTCGCAGTAACTGGCGATTTTCACCGTGGCGACGTGATCGCGGTTCGCGATGCGCGAGGCGGCGAGATTGCCCGCGGCCTGGCCAACTATGGCAGTGGTGAAGCCCGCTTGATTGCGCGCAAGTCGTCGGGCGATTTCGAACGCTTGCTGGGCTATGTTGCCGAGCCGGAGATGATCCACCGCGACAATCTGGTGCTCAGCTGACGATTGACCTGTGTCTGCTGTTGTTCAATCGCTGCTGAGCGCCTGCCCTGCAGCTGCGGGACCGACCGCCTCGGTGGCCTGCGTGACACGAGCGTCCGACGCTTGTTGCGGCCGGCCGGCTTCGTCGCGATGGTGCGGCCGCATGCCCGCGCGCAGATACCGGTTGTGGTGGTTGGTCCGAGGCAGAAAACGCGCCAGTTCGGTCAATGCCATCTGGTAGACATTGCGCTTGAACTCGATGACGACCTCGAGCGGAACCCAGTATTCGTTCCAGCGCCAGGCGTCGAATTCCGGGTGATCGGTGGCGCGCAGGTTCATGTCGCTGTCGTGGCCGATCAGTTGCAACAGAAACCAGATCTGTTTTTGTCCTCGGTAGTGACCGCGCGCATCGCGGCGTATGAAATGATCAGGCACTTCGTAACGCAGCCAGTCGCGCGTGCGCGCAATGATGCGCACATGATCGGGCAGCAGGCCAACCTCTTCGGTCAGCTCGCGGAACATCGCCTGCTCGGGCGTCTCGCCGTATTTGATGCCCCCTTGCGGGAACTGCCAGGAATGGGTGCGGATCCGTTTACCCCAGAAAACCTGACCTCTATGATTGAGCAGGATGATGCCGACGTTGGGCCGGAACCCTTCACGGTCGAGCATAATCAACCCCAAAATTCGCGTTGAAACGATTATTACACCGGCATGACGCGATGCAACCCCGTGGGTTCCCCATGGCCGAGACCACGCTCTCGATGCACTCGGCCCGGCTGAGCACACTGTCACGATCTGCATGAAAGCCTCCCACTTCTTCATCTCCACGCTCAAGGAAGCCCCCTCCGACGCCGAAGTCGCCAGCCACAAACTGATGATGCGTGCCGGCATGATCAAGCGGCTCGGCGCCGGCATCTACAGCTACATGCCGATGGGTCTGCGGGTGATTCGCAAGGTCGAAGGCATTGTGCGAGAAGAGATGAACCGGGCGGGTGCCGTCGAACTGTTGATGCCGGTCGTTCAACCGGCCGAGTTGTGGCAGGAGACGGGTCGTTTCGAGAAGATGGGCCCGGAGCTGATGCGCGTGAAAGACCGCCACGATCGCGATTTCGTGATTCAGCCGACTTCGGAAGAGGTGATCACCGACATCGCCCGTCAGGAGTTGCGCAGCTATCGATCACTGCCGACGAAATTTCTACCATATCCAGACCAAATTTCGTGACGAGCGCCGGCCTCGTTTCGGTGTCATGCGCGGGCGCGAATTCACGATGAAAGACGCCTATTCATTCGACCGCAACCTCGACGAGGCCAGCAAGAGCTATGACGCGATGTTTGCAGCCTACGAGGCCATCTTCACCCGCATGGGCTTGCGCTTTCGCGCGGTAGCCGCCGACAACGGCACGATCGGTGGCGTTCGCTCGCACGAATTCCAGGTGATCGCCGATACCGGCGAAGACGCCATCGTCTTCTGTCCTGATTCGAATTACGCAGCCAACATCGAAATGGCCGAGGCGGTCGCCCCCGCAGCGGCACGCATGTCACCGTCCGGGGCGATGCAGAAAACGCCAACGCCGGGCAAGGCCACTTGCGCCGAGGTTGCCGAGTTGCTCGGCCTGCCACTGCAATCGACAGTCAAATCGCTGGTGCTTGCAACCGACCAAAAGGATTCGGCCGGCGACGTCGGCAAAACCACGATCTGGCTGCTGCTTGTTCGCGGCGACCATTCGCTCAACGAGATCAAGGCCGGCAAGCTGCCCGGTCTTGATCAGGGTTTTCGTTTTGCGACCAGCCAGGAAATCGAATCGCACTTCGATTGCCGTGCCGGGTTATCTGGGGCCGGTCGGAATGAAGCTGGCGGTCAAGGTTGTCGCTGACCGGACGGTGGCCGCGATGAGCGACTTTGTTTGCGGCGCCAACCAGGCCGATTACCATTTCACTTCGGTCAACTGGGGGCGAGACCTCAATGAGCCCGATCTGATCGCTGATATTCGTGACGTGGTCGAGGGCGACCCGTCGCCAGATGGCCGGGGCACCTTGCAAATCCAGCGCGGCATCGAAGTCGGCCATGTCTTTTTGCTCGGCAACCATTACAGCAAGGCAATGAATGCCACCTACCTCGATGAACAGGGCAAGCCGCAGTTGATGGAAATGGGCTGTTACGGGATTGGTATTACGCGAATCCTGGGTGCGGCAATCGAACAGAATCACGATGAACGTGGCATCGCCTGGCCGCTGCCACTGGCACCGTTCTCGATCGTCTTGTGTCCGATCGGTTATGACCGGTCCGAACTGGTGAGGGCCGCTGCCGATTTGCTGCACCGTCAATTGAGCGCTTCTGCGGTCGATGTCATTCTCGATGATCGCGGCGAGCGCCCGGGGGCGATGTTTGCCGACTGGGAACTGATCGGTGTACCGTTTCGTGTGGTCTTGTCGGAGCGCGGTCTGAAAGAAGGCCAAGTCGAATTTCAGGCGCGCAGCGATACAGGTCCGACAACCGTCGCCGCCACCGATATTGCCGGATTCGTCCAATCTCGCCTGCTCGCATGAAGTCGTCGCGCTACCCTTACGCAATCAAACGGCGCAGCTTGCTGCTGGCTGGCACCAGTGCGTGCCTGCTCGGCCGCATCGGGCCGGCGATGGCCGGTGGCCAGGTCGAAGAGCCGTTGATCGATTCGGTGCGCACGGCGCTTTCAGCCTCGGTCGCCAACAGCGCCCCGCCCAAACCCGTCTTCGACGGCGCGGCGGGCCGGGCCCTTTACCTGGCGTGGCTCGAAGAGATGGGCGAGCGGCTGAAGCGCTACAAGCCCGACACCTTGACCCGTAACGAATTTCTCGAGACCTTGTGGTACGAGAGCAAACGTGCCGGCCTGGAGCCGGCGATGGTGCTCGGCATCGTGCAGGTCGAAAGTGCATTCCGCAAATATGCGATCAGTACCGCAGGTGCCCGCGGCTATATGCAGGTGATGCCGTTCTGGGCCAGGCTGATTGGCGACGGCGAGCCGGCGCGGCTGTTCCACATGCAGACCAACCTGCGGTTCGGCTGCGTCATCATGCGGCACTATCTCAATCTCGAGAACGGTGACCTGTTTCTGGCGCTGGGTCGTTATAACGGCAGCCGAGGCCGACCGGAATATCCGTCGCTGGTATTCGCAGCGCAGCGACGCTGGGAGCCGCCGACCGGGGCGTGACAGCGACTGCAAAGGGAGCACCAACGGCGGTTCGCCTGATCAGCGCTTGCCGGGCAGACCGGTCCAGGTTTTCGGTGCCGCGGTATCGAGATGCAGGATCGCCAACACCCGCTCGATCGTGTCGTCGACCATCGCCTCGATGCTGTCAGGTTGATGGTAGAAGGCAGGCAGCGGCGGATAGATGATTCCGCCCATTTCGGTGACTGCCAGCATGTTGCGCAGATGCGCCAGGTTGAACGGTGTTTCCCGGACCATCAGCACCAGTCGGCGGCGCTCTTTCAAGATGACATCGGCAGCCCGCGTGAGCAGGTTGTCACACAGGCCGTGCGCAACGGCGGCCAGCGTTCGCATCGAGCACGGCGCAATGATCATCGCGTGGCTGGCAAACGACCCACTCGCCACTGCGGCACCGATATCGGCCGGTGAATAGGCCACGTCGGCCAGCGCTTCGAGTTCGGCTCGGCCCAGGCCCGTCTCGTGGTGAACATTGATCACTCCGGCGGGGCTGGCGACCAGATGGGTTTGCACGCCCGCCGCTCGCAAACGCGCAAGCAGCCTGACGCCGTAGATCGCTCCCGTGGCGCCGGTGATTCCGACCACCACCCGCAGGCTCACGGCAGGCCGCTCAGCTCTTGGCGCCGATCATCTGCTGCAGTTCACCCGCCTCGTGCATTTCCATCAGGATGTCGGAGCCGCCGACAAATTCGCCGTCGACATAGAGCTGCGGGATGGTTGGCCAATTCGCGTACTCCTTGATGCCCTGACGAACTTCCTCATCTTCCAGCACGTTGACCGTTGTCACTTCGCTGGCTCCACAGGCTTTGAGAATCTGGATGGCCCGGCCGGAAAAGCCGCACATTGGAAATTGTGCCGTCCCTTTCATGAACAGCACGATGCGGTTGGATTTGACGAGGTCGTCGATGCGTTGTTGAACATTGCTCATGATGCGTACCGATTGGCGAACTGAAGAATATGGATAGGCGTTTATAAGGCATATCGAGCCGTCGACTCGCAGAGCGACAATTCGTCGCCGCGGCGCAGGGGCAATGTCCGCCCTTCCTTTGTGCTTGTGGGAGGGATCAGAAGGAGTAGGAAACCCCGACGTTGAGCAGCGGCGACAGACGCATTTCGCGCAACAGATCGTCCATCGACTGCGCTCCGTTCACAAGCCGGCCGAATCGCGCCCCCGAACTGGAATTGCGGGCGACGATCCCGATATCGGCACTGAAACCCCAGCCGGCTTTCGCCGAGCCACTGCTGTAGCCGAAACCGACGTAGGGGGTGGTGTCGATCGATGCCGCATGCGGACGGTTGTCGATCGATCTGGCAAGGGCAAGCGATGATCCAAGCCCGACCCCACGCCGCGCGATGCTGCCAAAGCTGGACAACACCTGACTGCCCAGAGGACCGATGATCAGGCCGCTGGTCGCACGGAATCCCTGCGCCGGTTCGTTGCGCCACTGCGGGCGCGAGAAGTAGAAATCGCCGAGCAGGCTGATCGAATCCAGTGCTTCGCCGCCAGGCTCTCGCACGCCGGCTGCGTGTTGCCAGAGCGAAAAAGACGGTGTCGCGAGGATTCGTGGCTGCCACCGCGGCCAGGAATCTTCACCAGCGAAGGCCCGCAACCCATCGCCATCCGCCAGCGCGTTGACCGACAGGAGCAGGCCCGCGAGCGACAGCATCTTGATCTTGCGTCGGGTCGAAGGCATACCATCTCCTTTGAAAGACCGCATCGCCGTTCGCATCGGGTTCATGGCCCAGCAGCAGTGCGAACCGGGTTTTTCTGCATGGTACGCCTGCAATGAAGATTTGGGTAAATGCCGCCTCGTCGCGCGGTTATGCCCATCTGCCCCCGGTGCAGCGCGTTCGGCCTGCCAGATCGAGCCGTGTCTGCACCGCCTCGAAGCCGCGCGAACGCAGCATCCGAACGACCGCATCGGCCTGCTGATGCCCGTGTTCGAGCAGCAGCCAGGCCGAGCTTTTCAGATGCTGCGGGGCTGTGTCGACAATGGCGCGCAGCGCCGCCAGCCCGTCTTCGGCGGCTACCAGTGCGAGTGTTGGTTCATGGCGCAGGTCACCCAGATGCGGATCGTCGCTGGCGAGATAAGGCGGATTCGACAGCGCCAGATCGAATTGCGAGTCGCCCAGTCCGGCCCACCAGTCGCCGCGCTGCCAATCGACCGAGATGCCGAGTCGCGAGCCGTTCGCAGCGGCCAGGTCGAGCGCCGCTTCGCTGATATCGACTGCGCTCAGCACAGCTTCCGGGCAAGCGGATTTGATGGCAAGCGCAATCGCTCCGCTGCCGCAGCCGAGATCGACGACTGTCGGCGCCCCATCGCGCGTGCGCTCGCGCAGGATCTCGAGACCCCATCCGACCAGCGTTTCGGTATCGGCTCGCGGCACCAGAACCGCGGGGCCGACCTGCAGGTCGAGGCCGAAAAACGCCTGCCGCTGCAGCAGATACGCCAGCGGTTCGCCGGCTGCGAGACGGGCCAGCCGAGTGGTCCAGGCGGCCGCCTGATGCTCATCGAGGGCGCGGTCGCCGTGCGCCAGCAACCAGGTCCGGCTGCGGTCCGAGCAGATCGGCGAGCAGCCACTGTCCATCGAGCCGTTCGATGCCGGCCCGGTCGGCGGCCTGCAGCGCTGCGGAAACGGTCGGCAGCTCAGCAAGCCACTTCGGATCGCCAGCTGTCACGTCTCGCCGCTTTCGAGCAATTCGAGCTGCTGTGCGGCGCGCGCCGCGGCCAGTGCCTCGATGATGTCGTCAAGATCGCCATCGAGCACGGCCTGCAGCTTGTACAGCGTCAGATTGATGCGGTGATCGGTCAGGCGTCCTTGCGGGAAGTTGTAGGTGCGGATGCGGTCGCTGCGGTCGCCACTGCCGATCAGGCCTTTGCGATGGGCGGCCTCCTTGGCCGAACGTTCGGCCTGCTCCTTGTCGCGCAGGCGGGCCGCCAACACCGCCAGCGCTTTCGCCTTGTTGCGGTGCTGGCTGCGGTCGTCCTGGCATTCGGCCACCAGTCCGGTCGGCAGGTGGGTGATGCGGATCGCGCTGTCGGTCTTGTTGACGTGTTGGCCGCCAGCGCCGCTGGCCCGGAAGGTGTCGATCCGCAGATCGGCCGGGTTGAGTGCGATCTCCTGCGCGGGATCGGCCTCGGCCAGTACCGCAACGGTGCAGGCGCTGGTGTGGATTCGCCCCTGGGTTTCGGTCAGTGGAATTCGTTGCACGCGGTGACCGCCAGACTCGAATTTCAGGCCGCCGTAGGCACCGACGCCTTCGATCCGAAGCACCAACTCCTTGTAGCCGCCCAGATCGGACGCGTTTTCCGATACCACCTCGGTTCGCCAACCCCGGCGTTCAGCATGGCGCAGATACATCCGGGCCAGATCGGCGGCGAACAGCGCCGACTCGTCGCCGCCGGTACCGGCGCGGATCTCGAGGAATGCACTGCGATCGTCGTCGGGGTCGCGTGGCAGCAGGGCAGTCTGCAGTTGTGTCTCGAGCCGCGACAGATCGAGTCGCGCCTGTTCGCATTCCTCGCGAGCCAACGCGGCCATCTCGGCGTCACCCTGCGATTCGGCCGAACATGGCGGTCGCCTCGGCCAATTCGCGCTTCACGGCGTACATAGTCGCGGTACAGACCGCTGACCGCGCTGACTTCGGCGTGCTCGCGCGACAGGGTGCGAAACCGGTTCATGTCGGCGCCGGCCGCGGGATCGCCCAGACTGGCTTCGAGTTCGTTCAGGCGCAGCGCGAGGCGTTCGAACTGCTGGCGTAAGCTGGGTTTCATCATCAGATCAGGAAAGGGCAATGCAGGCCAAGTCCACGAGGGCACCTCGCCGCCGTCGACTGATTCGAGGTCGCTAAAGCGTTGGTGGGTTGCGCAAGCGGCCGCGCAGAAACAAGCGCGAAACCGTTTCGGCTGTCTGCTCGCGGCTGGCCGTGTCGCTGCCTTGCAGCTCAACCATGACGCCGTGCATCATTTTCTGCGTCAGCCCGCGCGACAGGCTTTCCAGCACCGCGTCGACATCGTCGCCACGCGCCAGCAAACGCCGCGCACGTGCCAGTTCGGTCGTTCGCCAATCAGCCGTCTGCGACTGCAAGGCCTGGATCAAGCGGCACCGTGCCGCGCTGGTCGAGCCAGCTGACAAAACCCTCGACGCCGGTTTCGATGATCGCCTCGGCCTGTTGCACCGCGGCCTGCCGCTTCTCGCCCGCCGTCTGGACCAGCGCCGACAAATCGTCGACCGTATACAGATAGATATCGGACAGCTGGGCGACTTCGGGTTCGATATCGCGCGGCACCGCCAGGTCGACCATGAAGATCGGCCGGTGCTTGCGCAACTTCAGTGCCCGTTCGACCGCGCCGAGGCCGATGATCGGCACCGAACTGGCGGTGCACGAGATCACGACGTCGAATTCGGCCAGCCGGCTCGGCAGATCGGCCAGACGCATCGTCTCGCCGCCGAGGCGGCTCGCCAGGCGCTCGCCGCGCTCCAGCGTGCGGTTGGCGACCACCATCGATCGTGGCGACTTGGCTGCGAAGTGGGTGCTCACCAGTTCGATCATCTCGCCGGCGCCGACGAACAGCACCTTCAGCTCCGACAGATCCTCGAACAGCTGGCCGGCCAGGCGGACCGCAGCGGCCGCCATGCTGATCGAGTGGCTGCCGATCTCGGTGCTGCTGCGAACCTCCTTGGCGACCGCGAACGATCGCTGGAACATCTGGTGCAGCGTCGTCCCGAGCGTGCCGGCGCGTTCGGCTTCGCGCATCGCCTGCTTCATCTGGCCGAGGATCTGCGGCTCGCCGAGCACCATCGAATCGAGGCCGCTGGCGACGCGAAATACATGGCGGGCCGCCGCCCGGCCTTCCAGCACATAGGCATGCTGACGCAGCAGGCCGCTGCCGACGCCGCCGATGCCGGCCAGCCAGTCGACCGCAGGCGCGACCAGCGAGCCGACCTGATCGGGTGCGTCGCCGACGTAGAGTTCGGTCCGGTTGCAGGTCGAGACGATCGCCAACTCGGCCGATCGGTTCAAGCGCTCGCGGAAAGCCTGCAAGCTGTGGCCGACCATGATCGGGCGCAAACGCGAAGCGGCCGCGCAGGTCGAGCGGCGCCGATTGATGATTGAGCCCGAGCGCGATGACACTCATCGCTTATTATAAATTTGCCTGCCGGCCGAGATTCGTGGCCCGAATCAAGCCATCGTGCCGAGCCGGCTGATTGCGCCATCCCATGTTGACCACCACCCGCGACCAACCGTGAGCCCGCTCGACGCCGTCTGGCACCTGCTCAATTTCGTTGCCCCGGCGGTTTTCATCGCATTGTTCACGGCAGGCGCGGCTCGTCTGCTGTTTGCGGCGCAATACCGTGCGGTTGGGCTGGCGTCGGCTGCTTGTTTTTTCGATTGTGCCGACGCTTGCCGTTGCCGTCGGCGGGCTGCTGGTCGGCGGCCGCGACGGCAGCATGCTGACCTATGGCGCGATGGTCGGTGCGGCCGCCGTCGGTGTATGGGTCTGCACGCTGAGCGGCAACCGGCGCGTCTGAGCACTCAGCGTTCGAGCGGCTGGGCGTTTGCCGTGGCGGCGTTGCTCGAGGCCGGCTCGGCGGCGCTCTTGATTCCGCAGTCGCGCCACGGGTTGCGTTTGCAGCTTCCAGCGTTCGAGTCGGTCGAGCAGGCCCCAGTACAGTGGCGCGCGTTGCTCGGTCAGCCCGGCAGCCGCGAGCAGCCCGTCGGTCGATCGCCGGCAAGAACGGGTTGCGCCGGTCGTAGGCCCACAGTTCGATCCGCGTCGATGGTCGCGCGCTCGGTCCGCGGGCATGGAAGCCGAAGGTATCGGCCACGATCAGCGTATTGGCCGGCACCGCGAAGCGCCGCGGCGCCGGCAGGCCGAGCGCCGCCAGTTCGTCTTCGTCGACCCGGAACGAGCCGCGTGATCTCAGCCGATCAGGATGTGAACTCGCGACCACGCTTTTTGCGCTTTCCCAGGCCAGCCGTTCCGCCGTCAGCCGGTGCGAGCCGGGCACATAACAGAACGCGCCTTCGTCAGCGGCCACGTCGGTCAGGAAGAACCAGGCCTTCATCGTCGGATGAAAGGTATCGGCATGCAGGCTGGTCTGCGGATCGGGCTGACCAGCGGCGCACCTGGTTCAGGATGGTCTGCAGATACAGCCACGGCGCGCGGCCATAGCCGGCGACATAACGGGTCAGGCCGGCAAAACGCGGCTCGCCGAGCAAATCGCGCAAGCCCGGCAGTTCGCCGCTGCATGGCCGCATCGACGGCGATGCGCCGGGTGATGGTGTCGCCCTGCAGCATCTCGCGGGCCGGCGCGCGGCTGCGCCAGCAAGTCGGCGCGCAGCCGCTCGAAGACGGCAGGCGGCAGCAGATCGCGGTGAATCACGAAACCGTCGCGATCGAAAGCCGCGCGATCGGCGTCTGATAACAATCCGCTCAGCCGGTCACGCCGGCGCGCAGGTCAGATGGTGCGCAGCGCGCAGCCGCCAGCGGTGCAGACCGAGCCGGTTCAGCCGCGGCGACCCGAGGATCGGGTTGTCGCGAAACGACTTGGCCGATGTCAAGATCTGCATCAACCACCACGGCGCCAGCAGCAGTGCTTTCAGCATGGTCTGCACGGACACCTGCCGGCGCCGCGATCATGCATCACGCGACAACATGCCTAGACCGCAATGCCTTCGTCGATGAGCAACTCGCCGCGCATCGAATGCGGCCGCGCCTCGGTGATCCGCACATCGATCAGCTGGCCGGTCAGGCGCGCCGACAGCGCGCCGGCCGGAAAATTGACGACCCGGTTGCATTCGGTGCGGCCCATCAGTTCGGCGACGTCGCCATTGACCTTGCGCGACGGCCCTTCGACCAGGATGCGCTGCATCGAGCCGACCATCGCACCGCTGATCCGCTGCGCGTTCGCGCTCGATCGCCGCCTGGAGCGTCTGCAGGCGCTGCAGCTTGACCGCCGGCGGGGTGCGGTCGGCCAGCGCGGCGGCCGGCGTTCCCGGCCGCGGCGCTGAAGACGAAGCTGAAGCTGTTGTCGAAGCCGACCTCGTCGATCAGCTTCATCGTCTTGGCGAAGTCTTCATCGGTCTCGCCAGGAAAGCCGACGATGAAATCGCTCGAGAGGCGGATATCGGGCCGCACCTGGCGCAGCTTGCGGATCGTGCTCTTGAATTCCATCGCGGTATAGCCGCGCTTCATCGCCATCAGGATGCGGTCGCTGCCATGCTGCACCGGCAGATGCACATGGTTGACCAGCTTGGGCAGGCGCGCATAGGCATCGATCAGGCGCTGGCCGAATTCGTTCGGATGGCTGGTCGTATAGCGGATCCGCTCGATGCCGGGAATCTCGCTGACATAGTCGAGCAGCAGCGCGAAATCGGCGATCTCGGCGGTCGTCGCCCATCGCACCGCGGTAGCCGTTGACGTTCTGGCCGAGCAGCGTGACCTCCTTGACGCCCTGATCGGCCAGCCCGGCCACCTCGACCAGCACATCGTCGAACGGCCGCGAGACCTCTTCGCCGCGGGTATACGGAACCACGCAATAGCTGCAGTATTTGGAGCAGCCCTCCATGATCGAGACGAAGGCGCTGGCACCTTGCACGCGCGCCGGCGGCAGGTGATCGAACTTCTCGATCTCCGGAAAGCTGATGTCGACCTGCGGACGCTGCTCGATGCGGCGCTGGCGGATCATCTGCGGCAGCCGGTGCAGCGTCTGCGGACCGAACACCATGTCGACATACGGTGCGCGGGCGACGATCGCCGCGCCCTCCTGGCTCGCCACGCAGCCGCCGACGCCGATCAGCACGCCCTTTGTCCTTCAGGTGCTTGACGCGGCCGAGGTCGCTGAAGACCTTCTCCTGCGCCTTCTCGCGCACCGAGCAGGTATTGAACAGGATCAGGTCGGCCTGCTCGACGTCGGTGGTCGTCTCGTAGGCCGTCGGCGGCGTGCAGGACGTCGACCATCTTGTCCGAGTCGTATTCGTTCATCTGGCAGCCGAAGGTCTTGATGAAGACCTTCGTGGCGCGCTGCTGGCGGCTGTCGATCGGTCTCGCGCGGTCGCTCATGGCTTGCTCCAGGTCTGCGCGACCGGGTCGAACAGCCATGTTGTGCCTCCAGCGACGGTGCGCGGCCACGGCCGTACACGCAGCTCCTCCGGCACGCAGAACCCACACGTCACGCACCAGGCCGTAGGTGTCGACCGTGTAGTTGACCGCAGACTTCGCACCCGATCAGCGCGCCCGACATCTGCATCATGTTGTCCTGGCCGCGGATCCGGGAGCCCGGCGCGAGCCGCGCCGCTGCGCCGTTCAAGCTGATCTCGGGCGGCTGCAGGAACACGATCTCGCCGCGCAAGGCATCGGCGGGAAACTGCCGCTGGACCTGCGCCAGCGAAGCTGGCATGCAGGCCAACAGCGCGACTGGCAAGGGCGAAACAGCGGTACATGGTGTGGATCCAGTGGCTGTTGGCGCCGTGACAGGGAAACCTTCGATTCTAGGCGGGCGCCGGCGCGCCGCGCGCCTGGTCGGGGCATGACAGCACGCGGATCAGGCCCGATAATGATTTTGAACGTTGTCTGGTGAACCGATGCTGCTGACGATTCGAACCCTGAGCTGCCCGCCGCCCGACACCCCGCAGAGCATCCATGCCCAGTTCGACGCTGCTGGCGGGCGGATCGGTCGCAGCCCGCCGTGCAAGCTGATCCTGCCCGACCCGAATCGGCACATCTCGCGTGAGCACGCCGAGATCCGCCTGCGCGGCAACGCCTTCTCGATCAAGGTGGTCTCCAAGGTCAACAGCGTGCTCGTCAACGACGCGGTGGTCAGCCCCGGCGAGGCGGTCGATATCAAGGACGGCGACCAGATCCTGATCGGCGAATATCTGCTGCGCGCCGACATCTCGGCGCTGCGCGGCTGCGCCGCCCAGTGACTGCCGCGCCGGCGCACCGGGCGTCGAATCCCTTCGACCTGTTCGACAGCCTGGCGTCCGGCACGGAAGCCGGCTGCGCCGTGCGCAGCCGCCGCCCGACTGGTTCAGCGCGCAGCGGCGCCGGCTGCGCCGCCGGCACGCGAGCGGCGCAGCGGGCTCGCTCGACGAATTTTTCGATGCGGCGCCGGAAAACTCGAATTTCTCGGATCTGCTGAAGAATGCGTCGCCGCAGGCAGCGCCAGCGCACCGCCGAAGCCGCCGCCCGCTGCACCGGCCGACAACCGGCTCGACCAGTTTCTCGGCCTCGGCAGTTCGCTCGACAGCGACCCGCTGATCCGATCCACTGCGCAGCGGCGCCCCCGATCTGTACCGCCCGTCGGCGCTGGATTTGCCGCTGAATCCGCGGCGCGCTGCGCCGACACCCATGCGCGCCGGCGCCGCCGAGCGCAGCGCCGTTCGCATTCGACGACGATATCTTCAAGTCGCTCGAACGCGATTTCGGGCCGCCATCGTCGATGCCCGCGCCAGCGCCGCTTGCCACCCCCGCTGCTGAAGCGGCTCCGTTCCCTGGGGTCGGCCCCGCTGCGACGCCCGCGCAGACGCCGCCGGCGCCGCTGGACAGGCCGTGGACGAACTGTTTTTCGAGATGCCGCCAACGGCGCCTGTCGCTGCGCCGGCGGCGTTGCCGACGCCAGCACCGGCCGCTGCCAGCTGTCTGCACAGCGGCCGTCGCAACCTGAACTGCCGCCCGCACGGCTGGCAGCGGGCCTGCCGAATTCGACAGTTCCGCCGGGCTTGCGTCGCTGGCGGTCGATGTGCCAGGTCCGCCGCCGGTGACCGCTACCGCATCACCACCGGCGGCGCCGTCGTCCGCCGCGATGGCCGCTGCGTCGCCGGTAGAACCGATGGTCCAGACGGTGAAGCCGCGCGCCTGATGACGGTGCTGGCCGATGCGCTCGGCCTCGACGCCGGCGATCTCGACAGCGAGCAATCCCGAGCAGACGATTCGCCTGGTCGGCGAACTGCTGCGGATGTCGACCGACGGCTTGTTCCGGATGCTCGACATGCGGTCGCAGCTGAAGAGCGAGCTGCACATCGAAGACCGAACGATGATCGCCTCGCGCGAGAACAACCCGCTCAAACATGCCGATTCGCCGCACGACGCGATCGCCTATCTGGTCGATCTGCGCCAGCACGGCAACCGCCTGTTCATGCCGCCCGGCAAGGCGGTCGAAGATACGATCTGGGACATCTGCGCGCATGAGATGGCGGTGATGGCCGGCACCCGCGCTGCGCTGCTGGCGGCGCTGAAGATGTTCTCGCCTGAAGTCATCGAAGGTCGGATCAAGAAGACCGGCGCGCTCGAGAATCGTGCTGCCGGCGTTGCACAAGTCGCGGCTGTGGGAGCGTTTTCTCGGCATGTATGCCGAACTGCAGCACGAAGCCGAAGACCATTTCGATCGCTTGCTGAACCAGGAATTTTCGAAGGCCTATTCCGAGCAGAGCAGGAAGCTGAAGAAGAAGCGATAGAAGCGGCAGACGCCGGTACTAATCGACACGAATGCATCGATTCGAACGCGCCGGGGTGCATCGCGCAACGGCCGGTCTGCCACCAAACTATCGCCATTGAACGGCGTGGAGGAGGACTGGTGTGACCCACTCGGGCTTGTTGTTCGCAGTTCGACCTGCGCGCTGACCTTGGCTCGCGGCCTCCGGCGACGTCAACGCTGCCCGACCCGCGTCTGCGCCGCCCGGTACGACGGTGAGGTCGCGCTGATGGGCGATCGCTGCCAGATCGTCTGCGCCAGCGACAAGGGCATGGTGCGCTCGGGCAACGAGGATGCGGTCTATGCCGACGAGTCGCTGGGCTTCGCGATCCTCGCCGACGGCATGGGCGGTTATGCCGCCGGCGAGGTCGCGAGCCGGCTGGCCATCGACGAAATCCGCGCCGAACTCGAATCGGCGTTGCCGCACCTCGACCTCGACGACCCGATCCGCAGCGGCACTTCACTGGCCGAAGACATGCGGTTTGCCGCCCAGCGCGCCAATACCAGCATCATCAATTCGGCCAAGCGAGACCCGGATCACGAAGGCATGGGTGCCACGCTGGTCATCGCGGTGCTGACGGCCGGGCCGCATCTTCATCGGCCATCTCGGCGATTCGCGCGCCTATCGGTTGCGCGGCGGGCGGATCGAGCAGCTGACGCGTGATCACTGCTGGGTCGACGAGCAGATCGCGCAGGGCGCCTTGCAGATCGATGCGCTGCTCGACACGCGGTTCAAGAATATCGTCACCCGCGCGCTGGGAATCGACGATGACATCGACCTCGAGGTGCACGATCACGACTGGCTAGCCGGGCGACACCTTCCTGCTGTGCTCGGACGGCCTGACCGACATGCTCGACGACGGCCAGATCGAAACCGTGCTGCGTGGCAGCGGCGATCTGCCTGCCAAGTCCGGCCAGCTGATCGCGCAGGCCAACCGCAACGGCGGCAAGGACAACGTCTCGGTCATCCTGATGCGTCGCCGCCGCCGCGCGCGGGGCTGGGCGTCTCGTCTGGTGCGCAAGATCCAGGCGGTGAGTGGCGCGGCAACCGACGATCCCGCTTAGGGTTCTGCCGATGACGCTTGCCGCCAAAGGCAGGCAACGAGCAGTTTCGCCTCGACAGCAAGGTGATGATGATGAACAACGCGGCGCAGCGAATCGAAGAGTGAATCGCCGGGCACGCGCATGTCGCTGTCGAGGCGCTCGAGCAGGCGCAGGCGTTGCAGCGCAGCGAGAAGCTCGATGCTGCCGAGTCGATCTATCTCGAGATCCTCGAGCAGATTCCCGACGAGCCGAATGCGCTGATTTTCCTCGGCATCCTGCGCCACCAGCAGCAGCGCACCGACGAGGCGATCGAACTGCTGCAGCGCGCGACCGAACTGGTGCCCGACGCCGCGGGGCCCTGGCTGAATCTCGGCAATGTGCTGATCGAGGCCGAACAATTCGAGCCGGCGCCGAAGCGCTGCGCGCGCTCACTCGAACTCGATCCCAGTTCGGCGTCGGTCTACAACAACCTGGGCGTCGCCCAGCTGCGCGGCGGCCAGCTGGCCGACAGCGAAGAGGCATTTCTGGCGGGTCTGAAGCTCGAGCCCGACCGCACCGACCTTCACTACAACTACGCGCGCATGCTTCACATTGCGGAGCGCAGCCGGGAATCGATCGCCCATTCGATCCGGGCGCTCGAGATCGATCCGGACTTAGGCATCGTCGCGCCAGCTGCTCAGCATTGTCGTATTTTGTGCTTGGCGAACGCGACAAGGCAATTGCCAACATGCATGGATTGGATGGCCCGCGAACCGGACAATCCGCTGATCGAGCATATGCTGGCTGCGGTCGGCGGTGCCGAGGTACCCCGACGCGCCGACGACGAGTATGTCGCGCAAGACGTTCGATGAGTTTGCCGTCCAGTTTCGACTCGCAAGCTCGGGCAGTTGGATTACAAGGCGCCGCAACTGGTGGTCGATGCGCTGAGCAGAATTCAGGCTTCGTTGCCCGCCCAGTCCTGTCGTCGTCGATGCGGGTTGCGGTACCGGGCTATGTGGCCCGTTGCTCAAACCCTTCGTCGGACGTCTGGTCGGCGTCGATCTGTCGAGTGGAATGCTCGAGCGGGCGGAGGCGCGAAACGTTTACGACTCGCTTGAAAAAGCCGAACTGACCGCTTTTCTGGAGCGGCATCCGGGCGCATTCGACGCTGATTGTCAGTGCCGACACGCTGTGTTATTTCGGCGACCTGAGCGGATTCCTGGCGGCGGGCTTCGATGCGCTTGCGAACGCAAGGCGCGGTCATCTTCAGTCTCGAATCGTCGGACGATGACGCCGCCGATTTCCATTTGCACGTTCACGGCCGCTACAGCCATTCCAGGCATTATGTGCTCGAGTCGCTCGACCAGTCAGGGATTCGATCTGGTCTCGGCGGACCCGGTTGTGTTGCGAATGGAAATGAACGAACCCGTCCACGGCTGGGTTGTCACGGCAATGAAGCGGCACCAGGATGGCGGTTGATAGCTCCATCAGGTAACTTGGAGATTGATCATGAGCAGACTTCTGAATATCGGAACCGTCAAAGGCGATGGCGCCTTCGTTGTCGAGAGGGTCATCGGCAGGGAGGAATTGTCGCGGATGTTCGAATACCAGGTCGACTTGCTGTCGGAACATGGCGACTACAAGGCTCAAGGACATCCTGGGCACCAATGCGTCGGTCGGCATCGAAATGCCGGGCGGGTCCGATCCGCGCTTCTTGAATGGCTATGTCACTCGCTTTTCGGTGCTGGGCCAGGTTCGCACGCCGGCCTACAAGTCGAGTGTCGGGTTTCGCTACCAGATGACCTTGAGCCCGTGGATCTGGTTTCTGACCCGCACTTCGACCTGCGCGATTTTCCAGCAGAAGAAGATGCTGGATGTCATCGAGGAGGTACTCAGCCGGGTGGCGGACCTCAAATCGCTCGAGACCAAGGTCAATGGAGACACCGAAACGCGCGACTATTGCGTTCAGTATCGCGAGACCGATTTCAACTTCTTCAGCCGCTTGATGGAGCAGGCGGGCCTGTACTATTTCTTCAAGCACGAAGACGGCAAACACACGCTGGTGCTGACCGATAATCCAGGCGCGCACCTGCCGTTGCCCGAACGCGCAGAGCTCCGGTTTTCCGCAGGCAGCCTGCACGACGCCAGCTTGAAAACCTGGTCGCATAACGTCGAGATCCAGTCCGGCGCCTTTGCGATCGACGACTTCGACTACAACAAGCCCGAGCACGCCGCTGCTGAAGGTGGCGCCGAAGGAGCGGCCACACAAGAATGCCGGATTTGAGGTTTACGATTATCCGGGCGAATATGAGGAGCCGTCGTGGGGCGCCACTTATGCCAAGATCCGCATGGAGGAGCTGCACTGCCAGATTCGAGTTGAGCCGCGGCGGTGGCGTCGAGCGGTCGGTCCGGCCCGGCTACAAGTTCAAGCTCGCTGACCATCCGGTGGACGGCGCTGAACAAGGAATATCTGGTCGTCTCGCACAGCTTCGTTGGCGACAACAATCTGGCCGATTCCGGGCACGGCGGCGGCGTCAGCGACGGTGCCACATTCGATTGCAGTTTTGGGTGATTCCTGCCGCGACGCAGTTCCGGCCGCCCCGTCTGACCCCGCTGCCGTCCATTGCCGGGCCGCAGACGGCCATCGTCGTCGGCCCGGCCGGAGAAGAGATCTACACCGACGCGCTGGGGCGGGTCAAGCTGCAGTTTCACTGGGATCGCTACAGCACCGGCACCGACCAGGATTCATGCTGGGTGCGCGTGTCCAATCCGCTGGCGGGCAAGGGCTGGGGTGCGATCAATATTCCGCAGCGTCGGCCAGGAGGTGATCGTCGAATTCATGGAAGGCGATCCGGATCGGCCGATCGTCACCGGGCGCGTCTACAACGGCGAAAACCAGACGCCTTACGACATGCCGGCGAAGAAGATGTATACCGGCATGAACACCCGCAGTTATCCGAACGGCGGCAACGACGAATTCAACGAGTTGCGGTTTGATGATACGAAGGGTAGCGAGCGGATCTTTTTGCAGGCGCAGAAATGGATGGATTTCCGGGTCAAGCACACCTTCAAGGAGTGGATTGGCGGAACCTACAACAGCCATGTATGCGGCAGCATCTTCACCGAGACCGGCAAGGATTTTCACACCACGGCCAAGGGCGACATGCTTCACGCCAAGGACGGCATGATCGAGATAAGGCAAAGCAGGATATTGCCATCGTCAGCAAGAGTACTGCGACCATATCTCGATGCGCCGAACAGATCACCATGAAGTCTGATCTTGATCTGCATTGGCGACAATGAGGCAACATCAAGGGCGAAAACGATCATGATGACGGGCTCGAATAAGATCGATCTGAAGGTGCGGCGGCAGTTTCATCTCGATCAAGCCAAGCGGCATCTTTATCAAAGGGCCGATGGTCAATATCAATTCGGGCGGCTCGGCGGAGAGTGCGCAATGCACGCGCCGAGTACGACCATCGCACGATCCCAAGCTGCCGGCGATCGCGCTGACCAGCGTCGGCGGCGAAAAGTCGCCGCCGCCGAAGAAGCGGACCAAACCGAAGGCCTACAGCGGCCAGGCGAGTGCCTTCAAGGTGGCCGCCGGTGGCGGCGGTCCGTTTGTCGAGCCATGTGCATGTTGAGATCGTGCCTTTGCGCTTTCTGCCAATGTCGCTACGATTTGCCGCTGTCGACGATTCGTCGCGGCGACGTGGCAACCTCTGCACCATGAACCAATGACACCGGAATCCGATCCGTTCGAGGCTGTGGCGCGAAGGCATCGGACAAGCACGTCTACGTGATCCTCGATGGCGCGCAGAACGACAACCTGCTCGACGTGTTCGACGACACCGAAGACATCGAGTACGAGTGCCTGTTCACCGGCAAGCTCGAGCCCGACATGGCCGAGGTCGCGCCGTATCTGGTCGAGCTGAAGGAAGGCGCGCCGTTCACGAAGTGGCTGCTCGATCAGGGCTGGGCCAGAACTGGGGCATCTTCGTGATCAGCGAGGGCGATCTTGGCGAAGTCTGGCGGCATCTGCGCCAACATACCCGCGTCTATGGCCCCGACCGCCGCCGCCTGTATTTCCGCTTCTACGACCCGCGGGTGCTCAATGCCTTTCTGCCGACCTGCGATGAGCGCGCAGCTGGCCGATTTTTTCGGGCCGGTCGACCTGTTCATTGCCGAGCAAGAAGGCGAGGCCGGCGCGCTCGCCTATTCGATCGCCGACGGCAACCTGGTCACCGAGGTCGTCGGCGGCGCTTGATCAGACCCGCTACGCGGCACTCGCGACGGCGATTTCCAGGAGATCGGTCATGACCAGCGGAATCGACATGAGCTTCGAATTCGGCAACGCCAAGCGCGCGAGCGGCGATGCCGCAGCCGGTCGAGTCGGGTCAGATGTTCCGGGTGCTCGTGGTGGGTGATTTTTCCGGCCGAGCCTCGCGTCGCAGGACGAGCAGTCCGAGCGCCGAGTTTCGCGCCCGTCACAGTCGATCTCGACAGTTTCGATGCGCGTCATTGCGGGCGCATGTGCGCCGTGCACTCGAACTGCCGTCTGGAGCAATCGCCGGACGGCCGGTGCAGATCGCGCTTGAGCAGCCTCGACGACTTCGAACCCGACTCGCTGTTCGCCCGCCTGCCGCTGTTCGCCCGATTGCGCGATCTGCGACACCGGCTGGCCGACCCGGCGACGTTCGAGCAGGCGGCGGCCGAGATGCGTGCCGAGCGACGCGCCACCGGCGCGGCTGCCGGCGCAGTCGCAGGCAGAGTCGGCCAGCGGCGAAGACGATGCGGCCACGCTTGCAGCGGCTGCTCGGCTCGGCGCCGGCGCTGCCTCTGCGGCAGCCGCAGCCGCGCGGCCGGCAGCGTCGATTCCGCAGTCGACCGGCTGATGCGCAGCGTGGTGGCGCCGTTCATCGTGCCGGCAACCGTCGCATCTGCAGCAGCCGCTGATCGATTCGATCGACCGCGCGATCAGCGCGACCATGCAGACCGTGCTGCGCGATCCGCATTGGCGGGCGCTCGAAGGCGCCTGGCGCGCGCTCGATCAATTCGTTCGCACGGTCGAGATGGACGGGCAGGTCCTGCTCGAAGCTGGTCGATGCCAGTGCCGCCGATTGCTTGGCGAGCCTGGCGGCAGCCGAAGGGGATGCCGCCCGCATGCCGCTGGCCAGCAAGCTTGCCGCCCGCCGCTTGCACGAGGGCGAAGAAGAAGGTTATGCGCGTGTTGGTCGCGCTGTACGAGTTCGGTGCCGAGCGCAGCCGAACTGGCATTGCTGGCCGGGCTGGGCGCGCTGGCGGCCAGCGAAGGCGCCGTGTTGCTCGGCTCGGCCGCTGCGCCGCTGGCGCTGATCGATGCGCCCGGACGCCTGGGCGGGCGTCGTTCGCGATGCCGGCCGATGCACAGGCGCAAGAGCGCTGGCAGGCGTTGCAGATCGAGCTGGGTCGCACCGCATGTCGGGCTGGTCTGGCCGGGCGTGCTGGCGCGCCTGCCGTATGGCGCGAAGACCCAACCGGTCAGCGGCCTTTGCGTTCGAGGAGCTTGGCCGGCGGCTGCGTCGGATGGCGAGTTGCCGTGGCGCTCGGCTGCACTCGATCTGGCGGCTTTGCTGGCGCGCGCCTTCACCGATGCAGGCTGGGACATGCAGGCCGAGTCGGCGGTCGAGCTCGAAGATCTGCCGGCATTCATCGACCGCAGCGGCGACGAGCCCGCACTGCAGGCGGTGGCCGAGTTGTACATGAGCGAGCGCCAGGCGCAGGCGGTCGCGCAATCCGGGATCATGCCGCTTGATCAGCCATCGCAGCCTGCCGCACGCCAGGCTCGGCAACCTGGCGCAGCATCGCGTCGTCGAGTCCGAAGCTGAAGGCCCGCTGGTCAGCTTCGATTGCCGGTGTCGCTGCGCAGGACGTGACTGCGGCGCCGCCCGGCAACCGCGTTGGCCGGGTCACGGGCGCACTGGCGGGGCTTGGATGGCGCGCATGCCGGTGTTAGAGTGAGTTGTTGAGCTTTGCATGTCGCACCGAGCGGCATCAGGTGGCGCCCAGCTGGTCCTTGCCAGGTCACCGACAACAAGCATGAGCAGAAATCGCGTCATTTGGTCCGAGGGCTTGTTCCTGCGGCCGCAGCATTTCCAGCAGATGGAGCGCTCGGTCGAGATGCTGGTCCAGGCGCGCACCGCCGGTGCGTTGGCGCATCCGTGGGGCTTCAGCCAGCTTGGTGCTCGACGACGAGGCGCTGAAGATCGGCCGCGTCTCGATCAAGGAGGCGCAGGGCGTGCTGCCCGACGGCACGCCGTTCTCCATCCCGCAGGAATACCCGGCGCCGCCGCCGCTCGAGGTGCCCGACTGATCTGAAGGATGCCTTCATCTATCTGGCGCTGCCGGCCTGGCGCGCCGGCATGCCCGAGTTCGCGGTCGAAGCCAGCGCGCAGTCGGTGCTGGCCCGCTATGTCGGCGCCGATCACGAAGTCGACGATGCGGTGCTCGGCTCGCAGGAGGCGGCCGACATGCGGCTGGGCCGGCTCAACCTGCGCTACGTGGTCGAAGGCGATCCGCGCGATGCCTTCTGCACGATGGGGCTGGCCCGCGTGATCGAGCGGCGCAGCACCGGCGCCGTCGTCCTCGACGAGGCGTATATCCCGCCGATGCTCGAGTGCGCACCAATCGCCACCTGCGCGATTTTCTCGAAGAGGCGCGCAACCTGGTGCGCCATCGCGCCGAGTGCGCTGTCCGGGCGGCTCAACCAGTCGACGCAGAAGGGCGTCGGCGAGATCTCCGAATTCCTGATGCTGCAGATCGCCAACCGCTTCGATCCCTGGCTGGCGCACCTGGCGCGGCGCGAGACATTGCATCCCGAGGCGCTGTATACGGTGCTGCTGCAGCTGGCCGGCGAAATGGCCACCTTCTCGGCGCGGCGCAAGCGCCGGGCCACCGATTTCGCCGCCTATCGGCACGACGACCTGCGCGGCAGTTTCGAGCCGCTGATGGTCGACATCCGCGACCTGCTGACCGAGGTCATCAATCCGAACGCGATCAACATCCCGCTGCAGGAGCGCGCCAAGGGTCTGTATACCGGCATGATTCCCGACCTCGAACTGATCCGCACGCGCATCGTTCATCATGGTCGTCAATGCGCAGATCAACAGCGAAGCGCTGCGCCAGCGCCTGCCGCGCGAGGTGAAGATCGGGCCGGCCGAAAAGATCCGCGACATGGTGATGTCGCATCTGCCTGGCATCACGGTGCAGCCGCTGCCGATGGCGCCGCCGAGCCTGCCGTTCTACGCCGGCTACACCTATTTCGAGCTCGACCGCCGCAGCGAGTTCTGGAAGCCGCTCGAAGTCGGCAAGCTGCTGGCGCTGCACATCGCCGGTGACTTTCCGGGGCTGCACATGGAACTGTGGGCGTTGCGCGCCTGACGCCCGCTGAGGTTGACCAACGATGGCCGATCCCCTGTTTCCCGATCCCCGACTCCGAATCGACGATCATGATTCCGCGTCCGGGCGGGCGGCGCTCGGCGGCGCAGCCGGCCGGCGCCGCAGGCGCCGCCGATGCAGCCGGTCGATGCAGGCGGCGCCGGCGAGCGCCGCCGCAGGTCGGCGTCAATCCGCTGGTCGCCAGCGCGCTCGGTGCTGCTGAGCGTCGGTGCCGACGATCCGGCGCACGCTGTCGCACCAGAATCCGGCCGCGCTGCGCGAATACCTGCTGCGCGCGATGGCCGAGTTCGAGGCCGCGGCGCGGCGTGCCAACTGCAGTCCCGAACATATCCTGATCGGCCGCTATGCCCTGTGCACGATGATCGACGAGACGGTCATGGTGATGCCGTGGGGCGCCAGTTCGTCGTGGTCGCGCGAGAGCCTGCTGGTCACGCTTGCACAAGGAAGGTTTCGGCGGCGAGAAGTTCTTCCTGCTGCTCGACAAGGCGCTCGAGGATCCGCGCCGCAACCTCGACCTGATCGAGCTGATGTACGCCTGCCTCGCGCTCGGCTTCGAAGGCCGTTACCGGGTGATCGACAACGGCCGCTCGCAGCTCGAGGCGCTGCGCGACCGCGTCTACAACGTGATCCGGCGCGAGCGCGGCGAATTCGACCGCGACCTGTCGCCGCATTGGCTGCGGCGTGCAGAAGTCGGCCAAGCCGCTGGTGCGCCGGATCCCGCCGTGGATCGATGCTGGCGCTGCTCGGCCTGTTCGTCTTCATCTTCTATTTCGTCTATGTGGTGCTGCTGGCGCGCGACGTCGGATCCGGTGTTCGCCAGCGTCGCGTCGATCCGTGCCGACCCGGGCAACCTGCAGCGCGCCAATTCCGGTCCGCTCGAGCCGCCGCCGCCGTTCGTGCCGCGCCTGCGGCCGCTGCTGCTGACCGAGATCCAGCAGGGCCTGCTCGAGGTGTTCGAAGACGCCACGCGAGGCCAGGGTGGTGCTGCGCGGCGACAGCATCTACAAGAGCGGCAGCGCCGATCTCGATCCGAAGCTGCTGCCCGTGCTCGACCGGATCGGCGACGAACTGAACAAGGTGCCGGGCTTCATCACGGTCACCGGCCATACCGACAACGTGCCCGGCGGCACGCTTGCGGTTTCCGTCGAACTACGAGTTGTCGGTCGGCCGGGCGCAAGCGGCATCGCCGATCGGCTGCTGATGACCGTCAAGGATCCGGCGCGGATCAAGGTCGAGGGTGTCGCCGACTCGCAAGCCGCGTGGTTCCCAACACCACGCCCGAAGGCCGCTCGCGCAATCGCCGGGTCGAGATCTTCTTGCGCAAACCCGCCTAACCCAGATTGCAGGACGCCGTCGATGTGGGCTAAGTTGAAGCGCTTCTTTACCAATCGCTGGGTCTTGTCGGCGATCGGGCTGTTGATCCTGTCGCTGCTGATCTGGTTTGCCGGCGACGCGATCGCGTTCTACGACTTCCGGCCGCTGGCTTCGGCGGCGGCGCGAATCGGTCTGATCGTGCTTCATCGTCTTCTGTTTCGCGGCCTGGGAGGGCATCAAGTATTTCCGTGCCTGGCGCGCCAACAAGCGGATGCTCAACGCGATCAGCGGCAGCGAGGCCGATACGGCGGCGTTGTCGCAGCGCGAAGTGGCCGAGCTGAAGCAGCGCTTCGACCAGGCGATGGGCGGTGCTGCGCAAGGCGCGCTTCGACGACAAGTCGGGCGGCGGGCGCAACTATCTGTACCAGCTGCCGTGGTACATGTTCATCGGCGCGCCGGGATCGGGCAAGACCACGGCGCTGATCAACTCGGGGCTGCAAATTTCCGCTCGCCGAGTCGCTCGGCAAGGATGCCGTCAAGGGTGTCGGCGGCACGCGCAACTGCGACTGGTGGTTCACCGACGAGGCGGTGCTGCTCGATACGGCCGGCCGCTACACCACGCAGACCAGCAACCGCGAGGTCGATTCGACGGCCTGGCTCGGCTTTCTCGGCCTGCTGAAGAAGTTCCGCCCGCAGCTGCCGCTGAACGGCGCGATCATCACGCTCAGCGTATCCGACCTGTTCATCCAGTCGGCCCGAGGAGCGCGCCGAATATGCGCGCTCGGTGCGCGCCCGCATCCAGGAGCTCTACGACGACGCTCGGGTGTTCGCTTCCCGCTCTATCTGGTGGTCACCAAGGCCGACCTGCTGGCCGGCTTCGCCGAGTACTACAACGACCTCGGTCGCGAGGCGCGCGCGCAGGCCTGGGGCATGACCTTCCCGTACCAGGCGCAGGGCGCCGGGCAGGCGGCGGTGGCCCAGTTCGACGCGGAATTCGACCTGCTGGTCAACCGGCTGAACGAGCGCCTGTTGACCGCGCATGGAGGAAGAGCGCGATCCGCAGAAGCGGGCGACGATCTATCACCTTCCCGCAGCAGTTCGCCGGCTTGAAAGGCCTGGTCAAGGGCTTCCTCGACGAGGTCTTCCAGTCGTCGGCGTTCGCCGAGGAGGCGATGCTGCGCGGCGTCTATTTCACCAGCGGCACGCAGGAGGGCAGCCCGTTCGACCGGGTGCTGGGCAACATCTCGCGCAACTACGGGCTGGAGCGGCAGGTGCTGCCGCCGGCGGCTGCGTCGGGCCGCAGCTACTTCCTGACGCGGCTGCTGCGCGAAGTCGTCTTCGCCGAATCCGACCTCGGTGGACGCAGCGCGCTGATCGAGCGGCGGCGCAGCCGGATGGTGTTCGCCGGCTATGCCGACGCTCGGCCTGCTTGCCTTGCTGCTGGTCGGCCGGCTGGACGGTCAGCTTCGTCCGAAACAAGGCGCTGATCGGTGAAGTCAGCCAGAGCGCCGCCGAGCTGAACAAGCAGGTCGCCGCGTTGCCCAAGCCGCTGCAAGGCGATGTGCTGGTGCCGCTCGGCGCGCTGAACGCGCTGCGCGACATGCCCACCGGCTTATGCCCACCGCGACGACAGCGTGCCGCTGACGATGGGTCTGGGCCTGTACCAGGGCGACAAGCTGGGCGTGCCGTCGCAGCAGTCCTACCTCGACCTGCTGCGCGATGCGTTCCTGCCGCGCATTGCGTTGCGCCTCGAAAGCCTGCTGCGTGAAACCACCTCGCCGGAAGCGCGCTACGAGGTGCTGAAGGCCTATCTGATGCTGTTCGACGCCAAGCACCTGGCGATCGACGACGTCGAGGCGCTGGTGAACAGCGACTGGGAGCGCACGTTTCCCGCGCGAAGTGCAGGAGACCGACCGGGCGGCGCTGCGCAGCCACCTGCGCACCGCTCTCGAGCAGAAGCCGCTGGAGATGGCGCTTGCCGATGGACAAGACGCTGGTCGAGGCGGTCCGCGCGCAGCTGGCCAGTGCATCGCTGGCGCAGCGCGCGTTTGCCCGTCTGAAGCTGTTCGGCCCTGGCACGGCAGTGCCCGATTTCCAGGTTCACCATGCCGCCGGTCCGTCAGGCCCGCTGGTGCTGGCGCGGCGCAGCGGCGCGCCGCTGACCAAACCGATCCCGGCGATGTTCACGATCGCCGGCTACGACAAGACCTTCCGTGCCCAGGCGCCGGCGATGGTCAAGCAGCTGGCCGATGAAGAGGCCTGGGTGCTCGGGCCCAAATATGCCAACCAGGGGGCCAACCGCGCGGTCACCGCGCTGGCCGAAGTGCAGCGGCTGTATCTGGCCGAGTACATCAAGGTCTGGGACGAACTGCTGCGCGACCTGATGCTGATCCCGCCGGCCGATCTGCAGGCGCAGCATCCGCTCGATCACGCTGCTGTCGGCACCGGACTCGCCGCTGAAGACACTGCTGTCAGCGATTGCCCGCGAAACCAAGCTGGCGACCGACCGAGAACCGATCGGTCGAGGCGTCGGCATCGAAGGCGCTCGACAAAGTCACCACATCGGTGAAAAACACGGTCGACCGCTTGCTCGGCGATCCTGGCAATGCGGTGCAGGCGCGGGCGATGGATCGGCCGGAAGCGCAGGTCGACAAATATTTCGAGCAGTTGCACCGCGTCGTGCTGGCGCCACCGGGCACGGCCACGCCGCTCGACGCGACGCTGCAGGTGCTGCGCGAATACGAGCTGCAGCTTCGCGCCACCGAAGATGCCATCAAGCGCGGCGCGCCGCCGCCGTCCGATTCGATGGTGATTGCGCGCATCAAGGGCGAGGCCGATCGGATGCCGCCGCCGTTGAATACGCTGCTTGCCGGGCTGATCTCGAGCAGTTCCGGACAGGCCGCGTCGGGCGCGCAGGCCGGCATCCAGAAGCAGGTGGTGGCCGAAGTCGGCTCGGCTTGCAAGCAGGTGATCGAAGGCCGCTATCCGTTTGCCAAAGGGCCAGGCGCGCGAAGTGCCGCCGGCCGATTTCGCCCGCGTTGTTCGGGCCGAACGGCACCTTCGACAGCTTCCTCAAGACCAAGATGCAGGGTCTGTACGACCCGCTCGGGACCGCAGTGGAAACCGATCAAGCTGGCCGAAAATGTCGAGAGCTTTCCGCAGGCGACGCTGACCCAGTTCCAGCGCGCCTCGGCGATCCGCGAAGCATTTTTTCCGACCGGCGGCCCGAACCCCTCGGTCACCGCCGACCTGGTCCTGACCAAGCTCGACGATGGCATCAGCGAAGTCCAGGTTACCGTCGACGGGCAGATGACGCGCATGACCGGCGGTGGCGGCTCGGCGATCCGGCTGAACTGGCCCAGCATCAGCGCGGTGCCGAATATCCGGCTGGCCGCGATGGTCGGCGATCGACTCGAGGCGCCGCCAATCTTGCATTCGATGGTCAGTGGGCGCTGTTCCGGATGGTCGATGCGGCCAAGCGTGAGGGCGGGTCGGCCGAGCGCATGATCATCTCGTTCAGCTTTGCGCGGCAAGAAGGCAGTCTTCGAGTTGCGCTCGCCGAGTGTTCGCAATCCGCTGCAGTTGCCGGAAATCGCGCAACTGCGCTGCCCTTCCTGAGCCGCCCCGTGGCCATCGGACTCTTCGGCAAGCTGCCCAGCCAGGGCGATTTCGTCAGCCGCCGATTGCCCTGGGAATTCACCGCGGCCTGGGATGGCTGGCTGCAGGCCGGCATGTCGCAGGCGCGCAGCGTCGATTGGCTGCGGGCTGGAACGACACCTATCTCGACCGCGCCGCTGTGGCGGTTCCAGCTGCGGGCCCGGCGTGATCGGCACCGGCGGCTGGATCGGCCTGTGGTTCGCCAGCGTCGACCGCGTCGGGCGACAGTTTCCGCTGGCGCTGGTCGAGCCGCTGCCGTCAAGCTGGACCGGGCGCTACGCCGTGATCGAGCAGGACGAGGCTTTTTTCACGGTCGAGGACGCCGCGCTGCGCGGGCTCGACCCGCGGCTCAGCTTCGACGCCTTCGACCGGTCGCTCGACGGCTTGAGCCTGCTGGCGCCGGTCGCGGCGGCCGACCGTTCGCGTCAGTCGCAAGTGGTTGAACTGCCTGACCCGCAGAGCCGGCCTGAGCGACCAGCGCAACCTGCAATTTCCGGTCGATGCCGACATGCCGGTCGGCGCTGCGGATGGCCGAAGCCGCCGGGCCCGGCGCAGAGCTGCTTCTTTTCCTGGGGCAACGAGCAGCACGCTGCCGTTGTCTGCACCGCTGCGACGGGCTGCCCGAAGCAGCCGAATTTCATGCCTTCATCGATGGCCGCTGGCCGTGAGGCCGCAGCCGGGACTGTCGCTTCCACGCTTCTGTCTCAGAGGACCTTTCGAAACCATGGCCATCATCGATATCGACGCCTTGCTGGCCCCGGTCAGCGAAGCATTGCCTGCCGGCGAGAACCTCGAATACAGCGAAGTCGCCGAACTCGAGCGGCTGTCGACCGGCAACCCCGGGCAAGCTCGACCCGGAGACCCGCGAGATGGTCGGCGGCGAGGAGCCTGAATGGCGCAAGGTGCGCGACGCCGGGACGGCCATCTTCGCGCAGACCAAGGATCTGCGTGCAGCCGTCATCCTGGTTCGCTCGCTGCTCGCGCTCAACGGCCTGCCCGGCCTTGGCGAAGGCATGCAGCTGGTCGGCCGCTTGTGCGAGCAGTATTGGGACACCGTGCATCCGGTGCTCGATGCCGACGAAGGCGACGATCCGATCGAGCGGCTGAATGCGCTGGCCAATCTCGACGATGCCGACAGGCCTGATCCGATACGTTGCGCGCCAGCACGCATCGTCGAGTCGCGCGAGGCCGGCTCGTATACGGTCAGCGACCTGGATATCGTCGCCGGGCGGATCGCGGCGGCCGAAGGCACGCAGGCGCCGACCAAGGGCTTGCTGGAGGTTGCCTGGCGAACCGGCGACCCGGAAGCAACGCTGCGCCGGCGCGCCGCTGTCGAGGACTGCGCTGGCAGGCATGCAACGCGCCTGATCAAGCTGTTTCGCGACAAGACCAACGACGCGCCGAGCATCGACACGCTGCGTCAGACGACTGAAGCGCCTGGTCAAGGACTTCTACGACGAGGTCGGCCGACGACGGCAGTGCCGACGACGATGCTGGTGATGGCGAAGGCAGCGGTGGGCCGGTTGGACGACGGCGCGATAGCGGGGGGTGGCGCAAAAGCGGGAGGCGCGCTAGGATCCCGTGCAGATGCGATCAAGATACTCGAACAGGTTGCAGCTGTTCGTGCGCAAGACCGAGCCCAGCAGCCCGGCGCCGATGTTCATTGACCGGGCTGTGAAGATGCTGCAGTCCGACTTCGCGACGATCGTCAAGGAATTGATGCCCGATTCGAAGGAGCGCATCGAACTGTTGGGCGGTGTTCCGCTCGACGAGCCAGAGTCCTGATCCGGTCGGCGTTTGACGCGCCGGGTTCTTGCATGCGGATCCCACCCTCAACCAGGAGATTTACGACCATGGCAAGCAGCAGTCAGAAATTCATCGCACGCAACCGGTCACCGCGGGTCCAGATCGAATACGACGTCGAGCTGTACGGGTCGAAGAAGAAGATCCAGATCCCGTTCATCATGGGCGTGATGGCCGACCTGTCGGGCAAGCCGGCCGAGCCGCTGGCGCCGGTGGCAGACCGCAAGTTCCTCGAGATCGACGTCGACAATTTCGACGATCGCCTGAAATCGATGAAGCCGCGCACCGCATTCGTCGTGCCCAACACGCTGACCGGCGAAGGCAACATGAGTGTCGACATCACGTTCGAGAGCATGGACGACTTCACCCCCGAGGCGGTGGCGAAGAAGGTTGGTGCGCTGAACAACCTGCTCGAGGCGCGCAACCAGTTGAAGGACCTGCTGAGCTACATGGACGGCAAGGTCGGCGCCGAAGAGTTGCTCGGCAAGGTGCTCGAACGATCCCGCGTTGCTGAAGTCGCTGGCGGTCGGCCCGAAGCCGGCCGACGAAGACGCCCGCCGCCTGACGCCAATCGTCGCCCACGTACTGGAAGGATTAAGCCATGTCGACCCAACAAGAGTCCGCTCAACCCGCCGGCGCCACCGCCGAACTCGACGATTTCGCCGCGCTGCTGCAGAAGGAGTTCAAGCCGAAGACCGATCATGCCAAGACGGCGGTCGAGACGCGCGGTCTTCACGCTGGCCCAGCAGGCGCTTGCCGATACCAAGCTGATCTCGCAACGATGTCTTCAAGACGATCGAAGGAATGATCGCGGCGATCGACAAGAAGCTGACCGAGCAGGTCAACCTGATCATGCACCACGCCGGACTTCACCAAGCTCGAAGGTGCCTGGCGCGGTCTGCATCACCTGGTCAACAACACCGAGACCGACGAGACCCTGAAGATCAGGGTGATGAACATCTCGAAGAACGAGCTGCACAAGACGCTCAAGCGCTACAAGGGTACGGCCTGGGACCAGAGCCCGTTCTTCAAGAAGGTCTACGAAGAGGAATTCGGCCAGCTCGGCGGCAGCCCGTTACGGCTGTCTGGTCGGCGACTACCACTTCGACCACAGCCCGCCCGATGTCGAACTGCTGGCCGAAATGGCCAAGGTATCGGCCGCAGCGCATGCGCCGTTCATCGCCGGTGCGTCGCCGACGACGATGCAGATGGATTCGTGGGGCGAGCTGTCGAATCCGCGCGATCTGACGAAGATCTTCCAGAGCGCCGAATACGCCGCCTGGCGGTCGCTGCGCGAATCGGAAGACTCGCGCTACATCGGCCTGGCGATGCCGCGCTTCCTGGCCCGCCTGCCGTACGGCGCCAAGACCAATCCGGTCGAAGGATTCGATTTCGAGGAGGAGGTCGAGGGCACCGACCACAACCGCTACGTCTGGGCCAATTCGGCCTATGCGATGGCGACCAACATCACGCGCGCCTTCAAGCTGTACGGCTGGTGCACGACCATCCGCGGTGTCGAGTCGGGCGGGGCGGTGGCCAATCTGCCGGTGCACAGCTTCCCGACCGACGATGGCGGCGTCGACATGAAATGCCCGACCGAGATCGCGATCTCCGACCGGCGCGAAGCCGAGCTGGCGAAGAACGGCTTCATGCCGCTGGTGCACCGCAAGAACAGCGACTTCGCCGCCTTCATCGGCGCCCAGTCGCTGCAGAAGCCGGCCGAGTACGACGACCCCGATGCCACGGCAAATGCCAACCTTGCCGCACGTTTGCCGTATTTGTTCGCGAGCTCGCGCTTCGCGCACTATTTGAAGTGTATGGTTCGCGACAAGGTTGGTTCATTCGCTACCGCAGACTCGATGCAGAGAGAGTTGCAAACGTGGATCATGCAGTTTGTGGATGGCAACCCCGAAACATCTTCGGATGCCACCAAGGCCCAGCGGCCATTGGCGGCGGCGGAGGTGGTCGTCGAGGAGGTGGAAGGCAATCCGGGCATGTATACGTCCAAGTTCTTTCTGCGTCCTCATTACCAGCTCGAGGGGATGAATGTTTCGCTCAGGCTGGTATCGAAGATGCCGTCCAGCAAGGGGGCATAAAGGGCTCGGAGGTGTTGCAGCACCTTCGGGAAAATGTGGTCAGTAAATTGAAACAGGAGAGAGTCATGGCAGTGGACATGTTTATCAAGATCGGAGCGTTGAAGGGCGAATCGAGGGACCACGATACACAAGGAGAAGACCGACGTCCTGGCCTGGAGCTGGGGCATGTCGCAACAGCGGCTCCGCGCACGTCGGCGGCGGCGCGGGGCTCGGGCAAGGTCAATGTGCAGGATCTGAGCTTCACCAAATACATCGACAAGACATCGCACTGAACTGATGCTCGCGGCTGTGCAACGGCAAGCACTTTCCCGATGCATTGCTGATCGTCCGCAAGGCCGGCGAAAAGCCGGTCGAGTATCTGAAGATCAAGATGACGGATGTGCTGATCACTCAGTGTGTCGACCGGCGGGTCAGGCGGCGAAGATCGGCTGACCGAAAACGTCTCGCTGAATTTCGCCGAAGTCAAAGTCGAGTACACGCCGCAGGACGCGAAGGCGGTGCTGACGGCACGAGCTGACGATGGGCTGGAAGATCGCCGAGAACGTCAAGGCCTGAGCGGTGCGATGCTCCTGACGCCCGCTGTCGGGAGCTACTCTCACGCTCTGCAGCCCTGGTCGCCGTTGATCGGCGACCAGGGCTGTTTTCATTGCGGCCGATCAGCCCCGCGCCTGGAGGTCTGCCCATGTCGAGCCTGAATCTCGCATTCACGTCCTCCGATCCGGTCGGGCATCTGAAGGACTTGCAGGATCAGATCCGCAAGCAGCCGCAACGTGCCGACCTGCGGATCTTCCTGTTCCAGACCTATTGCATGCATCGGCGAGTGGGGCAAGGCCGCCAATCAGCTCAATGCCATCGAGGAACTCGACAAGGAAGCCGAATCGCTGGTCAAGACCTATCGCGAAGCGGTGCGCTGCGAGGTCTATCGCAAGCGAGGTATTTGCCGGACAGCGGGTGCCGCTGATCCTCGGCGATCCGCAGAACTGGGTCGCGCTTGATGCTCGAGGCGCTCAAGCTCGACGCCGCCGGCAAGCATGACGCGGCCGCCGAGATCCGCCTGCAGGCGCTCGATGAGGCGCCGGCCGTGCCGGGCAACGCCGATGGCGCGGCCTTCGAGTGGATCGCCGATGCCGATTCGCGCCTCGGCCCGTTGTTCGAGATGATCATCAACGGCAAATATTACTGGGTGCCGATGCACCGGCTCGAGCATCTGGAGATCGACGCGCCGTCGGATCTGCGCGATTTCGTCTGGACCGGCGCGACCGTGACGCTGGCCAACGGTGGCACCAACGTCGCGCTGATCCCGACCCGCTATCCCGGCACCGAGGCGCTGGACAGACAACCGCCTGCGCATGGCGCGCGCCACCGAATGGCGCGAACTGGCGCCGATTCGTATGCCGGTCTCGGGCAGCGGATGTTCGCCACCAACGATGCCGATATCGCCGCTGCTCGATCTCCGCGACCTGAGGTTCGAAAGCCGCCGCGCGATGGCTGAAACGCTCGCGCGCGACCGGCTCTATCCGTCGCTGCTCGATCGGCTTGATCGACGACGATCCGACCAAGACCGACGAGGCGCGAGACAACCGGTCGTATCGACCGCCCGGTTGCGCGAGGCGGTGCTGCGCGACATGAACTGGCTGTTCAATTCGACGCAGAACAGCGACGACCTGAGCGACTATCCGCGAGGTCCGGCGGTCGGTGCTGAACTACGGCCTGCCGGCGGTTTCGGGCCGGCCGGCTTCGAGCCTGCGATCTGGTCGACCTGGCGAAGGCCTTGCGCGAAGCGCTTGATCTTTTTCGAGCCCAGGCTGATGCCGCATACGGTGCGCGTCTTCGCCGAGCCGCGAGCCAAGTCGTCGCACAATGTGATCAGCTTCAGGATGGAAGCGCAGTTGTGGGCGCAGCCGATTCCGCTCGAAATCTTCATGCGCACCGACATGGATCTCGAAAGCGGGCAGACCCGCGTGGTCGAATCCAGCGGTCGCTGATCGTTGATGCTCACCCTGATCGTCTGACCGAAGCACTCGGCCGCGCGCCCATGGATCCCCGCCTGCTCGACTATTACCGCCAGGAACTGCTGCACATTCGTGAAGGCGCAGCCGAGTTCGCCCGCGAGCATCCGAAGATCGCTGCGCGTCTGGCGCTCGATGCCACCACCGCGCAGGGCGAATGTGTCGATCCCTATGTCGAGCGGCTGCTGGAGGGCTTTGCCTTTCTGACCGCGCGGGTGCAGATCCGCCAGGACGCCGAATATCCGCGCCTGACCCAGCATCTGCTCGAGATGGTCTACCCGGGCTTTCTCGCGCCGACGCCGTCGATGCTGATCGTCCAGCTCGAGCCCGATCTGAACGACGCCGGGCTTGCCGCCGGCCTGATGATCGCGCGTGGCAGCGTGATGAATGCGCGGCTGCAGCCCGGCGAGACGCACCAGCTGCCGCTTCACGACCAGCCAGGATGTAAGGCTGTGGCCGTTGCAGGTTGCCGAGGCGCGCTACCAGTCGCATGTGACCGATGTGCCGGCGCGCCGCCTTGTCGCTCGGCAGGCAAGCCGCGCGCCAAGCATGCGGGTCAGGTTCAAGGTCACCGCGGCGCAGAAAACGAACCAGCTCACGCTCGATCGGCTCGATCTTCATCTCGGCGGCGACGAAGGCGTCGCCCATCGGATCTACGAACAGCTGTTTGCCAATTGCACGCGCCGTGGTGGTGCAGACCACCGCCAGGCGCAATCCGAAATACGAGGTGCTGCCGGCCAGCGCGGTGCAGCCCGGCGGACTTCGACGATGACGAGGCGCTGCTGCCGGTATCGCCGCGCTCGTTCGGCGGCTATCGGCTGATGAAGGAATATGCGGCCTTTCCCGGAGCGCTTCCTGTTCTTCAGCGTCAATGGCCTGAACGCGGCATTGAAGACGCTTGGAGGCCGACGAGTTCGAACTCGTCTTCGTTCTCGACCGGGTCGACCAGACGCTGGAGAAGACGCTCGACGCCAGCAGCTTCATGCTGCATCTGCACGCCGGCGATCAATCTGTTCGCCAAGCGCGCCGACCGCATCGACGTCAATCGGCGCGACCATGAACTGCATGTCGTTGCCGACCGCGCGCGTCCGATGGACTACGAGGTCCACAGCATCGTCTCGGTCACCGGCTACGACGAGAGCAGGCGAGTCCGAGGATCGCAGCTTCAATCCGCTGTACGACCAGTTCGACAGCAATGTGCCGCGCCGGGCGCGGCTTACTACAGCATGCGCCGGGTGCCGCGGCTGCTGTCGGAAGCGCAGCGCCAGCGCGGGCCGCGCGCCGGCTATATCGGCACCGAGTTGTACCTTTCGCTGGTCGATGTCGACGAGGCACCGTATTCCGGAAATGTCTCGCAGCTGGCGGTCGAGATCATCGCTTCGAATCGCGACCTGCCGCTGATGATGTCGGTCGGCAGCAAGGACGATTTCACCTTCGAGGACAGCGCGCCGGTGCAGGGCGTGCGATGCATCAAGGGCCCGACGCGGCCGGTCGCCCCGATGCTCGAAGGGCAGACGCCGTGGCGGCTGCTCAGCCACCTGTCGCTGAACTACCTGTCGCTGTGCGATACCGATGCGCAGCAGGGCGCCGCGGCACTGCGCGAAATCCTGTCGCTGTACGGCATCGATTCGCGCTCGCGGCTGCACAAGCACATCGACGGCATCGCGTCGGTGAGCCAGCAAGCAGGCGATCGCGCGGGTTCCGGTGCCGGGGCCGATCGCCTTCGGCCGCGGCACCGAGATCGTGCTGACGGTCGACGAGCGCGCCTTCGAAGGCAGCGGCGTGATGGTTCTCGGCACCGTCCTCGAACGCTTCTTCGCCCGCTATGCCAGCCTGAACAGCTTCACCCAGCTGACGCCTGATATCGCAGACCCGCGGAGAACTCAAGCGATGGAAACCCCGGATCGGCCTGCGCGCGATCGCCTGACGCTGCTGCAGGGCGATCGCCGCCGAGCCGCACGCGTACGGCTTCTTCCATGCCGTCGCGGCAGATCGAATGCACTCATCCGGATCTGCCGCGGATCGGCACCTCGCGGCGCCTGCGCGAAGACCCGGTTCGCTTCGGCGCAGGAGGCTTCGCTGGCATTTCGCGCTGTCCACGGTGGCCTCGCTCGAATTCCCGAGGATCGGCGCGCCGCGGCTGCTGGTCCGCTTCACCGGACTGACCGGCCCCAACGGGCCGCTGCCGCTGCACCTGACCGAGTTTGCCCGCGACCGCCTGCGCAACCACGGCGACCGCACCTTTCTGCGCTTTCTCGATACCTTCCACCACCGCATCTTCGCAATGTTCTATCGCGCCTGGGCCGATGCCCAGCCGACGGTCAGCCTCGATCGTCCCGGACCAGGATCCGTTCGGCGATCGGCTGGCCGCGCTGGCCGGCTATGCCGGCCCCAGCTTGCAGGCGCGCGACGCGATTCCCGATTTCGCCAAGCGCGCGCATACCGGGCTGCTCGCCAACCATGTCCGCAACGCCGAAGGCCTGGCTCGAATCATCGGCAACTTCTTCCGCGTCAGCGCGCGAGATCGAACAATGGCAACCGCACTGGATGAAGCTGCCGCCGATGCACTGACCCGCCTCGGTGCCGGCAGCCAACGCGACAACTCGGGGTGACCTCGGTGCTCGGCGCCAGGGTCTGGGATTGCCAGAGCCGGTTCCGGATCGTCATCGGCCCGCTCGGGCTGGCGCAGTACAAGCGCTTCCTGCCCGGCGCAGGACAGCCTGCAGCGGCTGAAGGACTGGGTGCGCAGCTATTCTGGCGACGAGCTGTCGTGCGAGATGCAGCTGCTGCTCAAGCGCAGCGAGGTGCCGCCGACCGTGCTCGGCAAATCCGGGCAGCTCGGCTGGACCAGCTGGCTCGGTACGCCGGCCGCGGACAGCCATCCGGATGCGGCCGACGAACTGGTGCTGCGCATTCTCTGAGCCGCATCGTGCGCGACGAGCGGAAATATGCGCGCGATGGTTGCCGCGATCATCAACCTTGCCTACAGTGCGGAACGGCCTCGCAGCTCGTCCGGCATCGCATCCCGGCGGGCTGAAGCCACCGCGACTGCACGATCGAAGGAGAACCAGCGTGAGTGAAATCAGTCGCGTCGCCCTGTTCGGCAAGCTCAATCCGGTCGCCTACAAGGCGGTCGAAGGCGCCACGGTATTCTGCAAGCTTCGAGGCAACCCCTACGTCGAGCTGGTGCACTGGCTGCATCAGCTGATCCAGGTGCCCGATACCGATCTGCACCGCATCCTCAAGCACTACGGCGTCGATGCGTCCAAGCTTGCGTCCGACATGACGGTCGCGCTCGATGCGCTGCCGCGCGGCGCGACCGCGATCTCCGATTTCTCCCCGCTGATCGAGGATGCCACCGAGCGCGGCTGGCTGTATGGCACGCTGATGTTCGGCGAAGGCGCGGTGCGCACCGGCCACCTGATCTTCGGTGCGATCAAGACGCCAGAACCTGCGCAATACGCTGTATGCGATCAGCGGCGAGTTCCGCAAGATCAAGGGCGACGACCTGGCCGACAACCTGCCGAAGATCGTCAGCGGCTCGGCCGAGGATACGCTCGGGCCGCGCGACGGCTCGAACGTCGGCGGCGGCGCGGTGCCCGGCGAGGCCAGCGGTGCGATGGCGCCGGCGCAGATGGGCAAGCAGGAGGCGCTGAAGAAATTCACCGTCGACCTGACCGAGCAGGCGCGCAGCGGCAAGATGGATCCGATCGTCGGCCGCGACGACGAGATCCGCCAGGTCGTCGACATCCTGATGCGCCGGCGCCAGAACAACCCGATCCTGATCGGCGAGGCCGGCGTCGGCAAGACCGCGGTCGTCGAGGGCTTCGCGCAGCGCATCGCGCGCGGCGACGTGCCGCCGAGCATGAAGGAGGTCGAACTGCGCGCGCTCGATGTCGGCCTGCTGCAGGCCGGCGCCAGCATGAAGGGCGAGTTCGAGCAGCGGCTGCGCTCGGTCATCGACGAGGTGCAGGCGAGCCCGAAGCCGATCATCCTGTTCATCGACGAAACCCATACGCTGGTCGGCGCCGGCGGTGCGGCCGGCACCGGCGACGCGGCCAACCTGCTGAAGCCGGCGCTGGCCCGCGGCACGCTGCGAACGATCGGCGCGACCACCTTCGCCGAATACAAGAAGCACATCGAGAAGGACCCGGCGCTGACGCGGCGCTTCCAGAGCGTGACCGTCGACGAGCCCGACGAGGTCAAGGCGATCCTGATGATGCGCGGCGTCGCGTCGACGATGGAGAAGCACCACAAGGCGCAGATCCTCGACGAGGCGCTCGAGGCCGCGGTCAAGCTGTCGCATCGCTATATCCCGGCGCGCCAGTTGCCCGACAAGTCGGTCAGCCTGCTCGATACGGCGTGCGCGCGGGTTGCGGTCAGCCTGCATGCGACGCCGGCCGAAGTCGACGATTGCCGCAAGCGCATCGAATCGCTGGAGACCGAAGCCGGCATCATCGGCCGCGAAAGGCGATCGGCATCGAGGTCAGGGAGCGCAAGGAAAATGTCGAGGCGCTGCTGGCCACCGAGCGCGAGCGCCTGGCCGGGCTCGAAAAGCGCTGGGGCGAGGAGAAGACGCTGGTCGACGAGCTGCTCAGCCTGCGCGCCAAGCTGCGCGACGGCAAGATGCCGGTCGAAGGCACCGGCAGCGCACTCGAGGCAACGGCCAACGAAGCAGCAGAAGGCCGACCTGAGCGACGCCGACCGCGCCGATGCGGTCGCCAAGCTCAAGGAAGTGCAGACCAGGCTGGCCGCGCTGCAGGGCGAAAACCCGCTGATCCTGCCGACCGTCGACTACCAGGCGGTGGCCAGCGTGGTCGGCGACTGGACCGGCATTCCGGTCGGCCGGATGGCGCGCAACGAGATCGATACCGTCCTCAAGCTGCCCGAGCTGCTCGGCAAACGGGTGATCGGCCAGGACCATGCGATGGAGATGATCGCCAAGCGCATCCAGACCTCGCGCGCCGGGCTCGACAATCCGCAAAAGCCGATCGGCGTCTTCATGCTGGCCGGCACATCCGGCGTCGGCAAGACCGAAACCGCGATCGCGCTGGCCGAGGCGCTGTATGGCGGCGAGCAGAACCTGATCGTCATCAACATGAGCGAGTACCAGGAAGCGCATACCGTGTCGTCGCTGAAAGGTGCGCCGCCGGGCTATGTCGGCTACGGCGAAGGTGGCGTGCTGACCGAGGCGGTGCGGCGCAAGCCGTATTCGGTGGTGCTGCTCGACGAAGTCGAAAAGGCCCACCCGGATGTGCACGAGCTGTTCTTCCAGGTCTTCGACAAGGGCTTCATGGAAGACGGCGAAGGCCGTTCGATCGATTTCAAGAACACGCTGATCCTGCTGACGACCAATGCCGGCACCGAGCTGATCGCCAGCCTGTGCAAGGACCCCGACCTGATGCCCGACCCCGAAGGCATGGCCAAGGCGCTGCGCGAGCCGTTGCTGAAGATCTTTCCGCCGGCGCTGCTCGGCCGGCTGGTCGCGATTCCGTATTACCCGCTTGTCCGACGAGATGCTCGGCAAGATCGTCGTGCTGCAGCTCAACCGGGTCAAGAAGCGGGTCGAGGCGCGCTACAAGATCCCGTTCAGCTACAGCGACGAGGTGGTCAAGCTGGTGGTTTCGCGCTGCACCGAAAGCGAGTCGGGCGGCCGCATGATCGATGCCATCCTGACCAACACGATGCTGCCGGAGATCTCGCGCGAGTTTCTGACGCGGATGATGGAAGGCACGCCGATCGAGCGGGTCAATGTGGCCGCCGTCGATGGCGAGTTTGCCTACGAATTCTGATTGACAGGCGCTGCGCAGATTGCCATCGGATGGCCGGCGGCGCCAGCGCATGGAGCCAAAGCGGCTGGCCGCCTATCCGATCAACCGATCGGATAGGCCTTCCAGGGCATGCGGTCGACCGGCGTTTCGGCCAGCATCGCGACCAGCTCGGGTCGCCATGGTAGACCGGCGTGCCGTCATCGAGTTGGCCCATCAGCACGATGTCGACGCCGCCGAAGCGTGGCTGCAGGTCGGCGATCGCCATGTCGCCTTCGCCGGTGGCTCGAATCAGATCGATGTTCGACCAGCACGACGACGAAGCGCTGGCCCAGCATCGAGATCGCTGCGGCCTGCACCTGCCGTCCGGAAGGTCCGGCTGCCTTGATCGGAGCGGCTTCGCCGGTCGGCACCGCGACAGGCTGCGCAACGCAATCCGGGCAGTCGGTTTCGTCCGACGCCACGACCTCACGCAGCAGCATGCCGGCCGATTCGACTTTTTTCGATTTGTCGACGACGGCGCACAACCAGTCCTTGGCGACTTTCACCCGCACGATACGGGTGTCTGCCGGCATGGCATCGATGGCCAGGCAGGCGACCAGCAGGCGGTCCCGAGATGAGTCGGCGGGTTGGCATTCATAGGCCCAGGCAGCCATCATGATCTCCCGTTCGCGCTAGGGGATGAAGATTGTTGCCGAACTTCCGTCTGCGGTCGAGTGGCGGAAGGTGGCAGGTCGCCCGTCAAGGCCTGCGCGTCGCCCGGCTTCGAACACAGGCGACATATCGTTCGCCATCGGGTGGTTGCCCGCTGCGCTGTGAGTTCCAGATCATCTCGCCGAGGCATTCCATCACCTCGTGCTGGGCATCGTGGGCCGAGCCACGGCGTGCTCGCAACAACTCGAAGGCCTGCCTGATGCCGCGTGGCTGATCGATGGCGATCTGCTCGCTGATGGACAGGTGCATCGACAGGTGCAGAAACGGGTTGCTGCGGCCGGCCTCGACATCGAACACGGCGGCCAGTGCGGCTTCGGCAGATCGGCAAGATCGGCATCGTATTCGGGATGTTCGGCAATCCAGTTGCGCGGCCACCGCTTCGAGCGGTGTCAACACCTCGCCGGAAAGCTGCTTGCGCCGGCTTTCACAGAAGAACGTCCGTACATCGTGCTGGGATGGCGTAAACATTCACAATTGTCGCTTCTGCAAAGCACGAGCCACAAACCGAACTGCAATGAACATCACCACCGAGCAACTCTTTGACGATGCGCGGACCCACAACGGATTTATCGGTCGCCCGGTTCCCGAGGCGACGCTGCGGCAGCTCTACGACATGATGAAGTGGGGACCGACGGCGTCCAACAGCTGCCCGGCCCGGATCGTTTTTGTCAGCTCGGCCGCAGCGAAAGACAAGCTGCTGGCCGGGATGTCGGCGGGCAATGTCGAAAAGACCCGGCAGGCACCGGTGACGGCGGTGATCGGAATGGACATGGCATTCCCCGAGCTGTTGCCCAGGCTGTTTCCGCATGCCGATGCGAAGAGCTGGTTCGAAGGCGACCAGCCGAAAATCGACGAGACGGCCATCCGCAATTCGAGCCTGCAAGGGGCCTATTTCATCATCGCGGCGCGCGCACTCGGGCTCGATTGCGGGCCGATGAGCGGTTTTGACTCGGCAACGGTCGATCAAGCGTTCTGGAGCGGCACCCGCGTGAAGACGAATTTTGTCTGCAACCTGGGCTACGGCGATCCATCCAAACTGTTCGCACGCAGCCCGCGGCTCGATTTCGACGAGGCTTGCCGCATCGAGTGAGCAGTCGATCGATGCGCCTGGCAAGCCATCACCGGCTCGGCACTGCGGCCTGGTTCATCGCATCGATCAGCGTATCGACGTTGTGGCTGAACATGCGCAGGAAGGTGTCCGCTTCGCCGCCAGGTGGCGACAATGAATCGGCGTACAGCCGCCCACCCAGGCGCGTGCCGGCTTCAGCCGCAATCCGCTCGAGCAGCCGGGGATCTGCACGCTGCTCGAGCAGCAGTGCGCCGGCTCGTTGCTGGCGCAATTGGCGGACGATGGCGGCAACGTCTTGCGCCGAAGGTTCGCTGTCGGTCGACCAGCCGCGCGGCGCGATGAATTCGACGCCATAGGCGTCGGCAAAATAGCCGAACGCATCATGCCCGGTGACCACGCGCCGGGCGGCCTTCGGCAGTCTGGCGATTCGCTCACGCGTCTAGCGCGTCAAGGGCGGCCAGGCGGGCCGAATAGGCGGCGGCGCGTTGGTTGATCGAGGCCGCTCTGGCCGGCAGTCGGGCAACCAGACGCAGCGCGGATATTCTCGACATAGATCTGTACATTGGCCAAGTCCTGCCAGGCGTGCGGGTCTGGCACCGCCGGTGGTCATTCGCACCTTGACGCCCGTGCTGGCAGTCAGCAGTTCGCCGCGGTAGCCGGCTGCCTTGACCAGCCGCGCCATCCAGCCTTCGTGGCGCAAGCCGTTGACGATCACCAGCTGCGCTTTCGCCAGCAAGGCCGCATCGGCGGGCGTCGGCGTGAAGACATGAGCGTCGGCGCCGGCCGGCACCAGGCTGCGAACATCGATATCCGGTCCGCCGACCTCACGCGCCAGATCGGCCAGTATCGAGAAGCTCGCCACCACGCGCAACGGCGGTGCATCGGCGGCGCTCGACAAGCCGGCCGCTGTGACGAGCAGCAATCCGCCAAGCCAGCGCGACATGCTCGGCAGGATGGGCAGCGCCATCATCACAGTTCGCGATGCGCGCGACGGCCGCGAATTCGTGCCAGCAAGCTGTCGCGCCGGCCGACCAGCAACGACAGCATGTAGAACGCCCCGGCCAGCAAGACGATCGCCGGCCCGGAAGGCCATTGCGCGTGAAACGACAGCAGCAGGCCACCCCACGCGCTGGCAACCGCAATCAGGCTGGCCACCGCGGCCAGGCTCCAGACATCGGAGGCCCAGAATCGAGCAGCGGTTGCGGGCAACATCATCAAGCCGACCGCCATCAGCGTGCCCAAGGCCTGAAAACCGCCGACCAGATTGAGCACCAGCAGGACCAGGAACAGGCCGTGGACCCAGCCACCGGCACCGCCCAGCGAGCGCAGGAAGCCGGGGTCGAAACAGTCGACGACCAAGGGCCGATAGATCACGGCCAGTGCCAGCAGGCTGACGCTCGCGATGGCGGCGATCAGCAGCAGCGAGTCGTCGTCGACGGCCAACACGCTGCCGAACAGCACGTGCATCAGGTCGACGCTGCTGCCCCGAGTCGAGATGATCATCACGCCCGCTGCCAGGGCGATCAGGTAGAACGCGGCGAAGCTGGCGTCTTCGCGCTGCGGGGTCAGCCGGGCCACCAACCCGGCCATCGCGGCAACCAGCATCGCCGCGATGAAGCCCCCGATGCTCATCGCCCACAGTGAATAGCCGAAGACGATGAAGGCCAGTGCAGCGCCGGGGAGCAGGGCGTGGGCGATCGCGTCGCCAACCAGGCTCATTCGACGCAACACCAGCAGGGTGCCGATCGGCCCGCAACTCAGTGCCAAGGCAAGCGTCGCCACCAGCGCACGTCGCATGAAGCCGAATTCGACGAACGGCTGGATCAACAGGGCTGTCAGCGTCAGCGTCATCGGCCAGTGGGCTGCCGCGGTGCTGCGTATTGGTGATGTGGGTGTGAATGTGACGCGCTGTCATGGGCATGCGCATGGCCGTGCCGACCGACTTCGACCCCACCCGCGGCATCAGCTGGAACGGTGCCCGCATCGTCGCGATGGCACCAGGCCGCGGCATCGTCCCAGCGTTCGGCCAGAACTCGCGCGCGCAGCAGATTGGGCTCGGTCAGCACCTCCAGGCTGGCACCGAACGCCACCGGCTCGCGAGCCAGCAACAGGGTGTCCGGGAAATGCGCTCGCACCTGATCGAGGTCGTGCAGCACCGCCAGCACGGTGCGGCCTTCGGCATGCCAGTGATGAATCAGTTTCAGCAGATCGACGGTGGTCCGGGAATCGATGGCATTGAACGGTTCATCGAGCAGGATCAACGGTGCATCCTGCAGCAATACCCGCGCAAACAGCACCCGCTGAAACTGACCCACCGACAGCTCGCCGACCATTCGCTGATCGAGACCGCCCAGGCCGACCTGCTGCAAGGCGGCCGCAGCGCGGCGGCGGATCGATGCCGACGCGGCGCCGAACAAGCCGAGCACCGGCCAGGCGCCCAGCATCACGACATCGATCACGCGCAGCGGAAAACTGCGGTCGATCTGGCTTTGCTGCGGCAGGTAGGCAACCCGGCTGCGGCCTGTGACGGCGAGTTCGACCCGGCCGGTCGTGGGCACGATGCGACCGACCAGTGCATCCAGCAGCGAACTCTTGCCGGCGCCGTTGGGCCCGACGATGGCAGTCAGCGAGCCGGCACGGAAGCAGCAGCTCAGGTGATGAATTGCAGGATGCTGCCGATAGCTGATCGTCAGGTTGTCGATCGTGATGGCGGCAGGTGCGAGCGGCGGCACCGGTCGCGGCGTGGCGGCCGATGCCACCTCAGGCGGTTGCAGAATCAAGTTGTTCAGCCTGTGATGCCGGAAATTGCCCACGCCACGGCCAGCCACAGCACAGCGATCAACGCGACCGCGCCGGCCATGCGAGCCAGCGCCGAACTCATCAAGATGCTGTTCTTGAACATCATGCGCTTGCCCGATCAGCGCAGGCCGGACATTTGCCGTGCAGGATCAGGTCATGCGCCTCGACCTGATAACCGCGCGGTGCGAGCGACTGCATGTTGCCCGGGCATGCATGGATCGCCACCACCACCTCACAAGCGGTGCAATGAAAGTGATGATGGTGATGGGGCTGGCCGTTGGCGTGCGCAGCCGGTCTCGCAGCCGGCAGATGGTTGGCCTGGCCACAACGCACCTCGAATCGCGCCGGCTGGCCCGGCAACTCGACCTTGACGATCTCGCCGTCAGCTTCCAGCGCCTTGATCTGCCGATAGACCGTCGACAGGTTGAGGCCTGGCGCGTCCTGGCGTGCCATCTCGAGAATCGCGGGGGGGTTCAGCGTCAGTCCGCTGCCGGCCAGTGCATCCAGCACAGCGCGGCGTTGGCGGGTCGATCGTTCCATTGGCGCATCTTAACGCCATTGCAAAGGCATTTGCATTAAGAAGGGGTGGCACCGTCGATCGACACGCCATCGCCCGCCGTCGCGTTCGTTGGTCGAGTCCCATGGTTTGGCGCGTTGCCTGGCGGCTGCGCGCTCCTGGGCGAACAGTGATTCGAGTTGCTGACGCCCCGCCTTGGCACCGGCAATCAGCTTGGCTTCGTCTTTCCAGTCGGCTGCCATGGCATCGAGCTGGGCCACCGTGTGGCGGCGAAAGCGCAGGGCCAGATTGCGTGCCTGATGCGCCTCCCAGCCCAGCAGTTCGAGCACGCTGCGCCCGCTCATCAAGGCCGAGTCGAGTGTCTCGCGCTCGATCAACGATATGCCGAGCTCGCGCAGCGCGAACAGGTGCCGCACGTTGCGCGCCCGCGCGACGATGGTCAGGCGGGGGAAATGTTCGCGGACCATCTTGGCCACCCGCAGGCTCTGGTCGAGATCATCGATTGCCAGTACCAGCACGCGCGCCTCCTGCGCGCCGGCCATGCGCATCAGGTCGAGCCGCGTCGCGTCGCCATAAAAAACGCGCCAACCGAATCGACGCATCGCCTCGATCTGTTCGGCATCGTGATCGAGCACGGTCGGGGTGATGCCGTTGGCGTACATCAGCCGGCCGACGATCTGGCCATAACGACCGAAGCCGACGATGATGACCGGCGCCTGCTGCGCCTCGTCGATTTCCGGCATCGATGGCCGCTTGGCCGTCTGCCGACGATGCGCCGCCGAGCGGTCGGCGAGCACCAGCAGCAGCGGGGTCAGCAGCATCGAGATAGCGACCACAGCGACCAGCAGCGAACTGCTCGCCGCATCGATCACCCGGGCCTGTTCGGCGGTCTGGAAGACGACGAAGCCGAATTCGCCACCTTGCGCCAGCAGGATGACAAAAACCGGCCGCTCGCCGGCCGGCAGCGCCATCAGCCTGGCCATCAGCCACAACATGCCAGCCTTGACGAGCAGAAAACCGGCAACCAGCACCAGCATCAGCAGCGGCCGCTCGAGGACAACTGCAAAGTCGATGGTCATTCCGACCGCCATGAAAAACAGGCCGAGCAGCAGGCCCTTGAAGGGTTCGAGGTCGGTTTCGAGCTCGCGTCGGTATTCGCTTTCGGCCAGCAGCACGCCGGCCAGGAAGGCGCCGAGCGCCATCGACAAGCCGACCGACTGCATCAATGCTGCGGTGGCAACCACAAGCAGAAGTGATGCAGCGGTAAAGATCTCCGGTGTCCGGCTGCGTGCGATCCAGCGCAGTGCCGGGCGCAGCAGCAAACGCCCGCCCAGCACAATCGCCGCAATCACCCCGACCGCTTTGGCCGCGCCCAGCCAGCCATCGCTTCCGGCGCTGCCGCTGGCGGCGCCGACGGCCAGCAGCGGGATCAGCGCCAGGATCGGAATCGCCGCGACATCCTGCAGCAACGCGACGCTGAGCACACTTTGCCCGGAGCTGGTGGACATGAGATTGCGTTCGGCCAAAGCGCCGAGTCCGATCGCGGTCGATGACAACGCGAGGCCCAGCGCAGCGACCGTGGCGATCCGCCAGTCGATTGCCAGCCAGCCAGCCAGCATGGCGGCCAGCAGCGCAAGACCGATCATCAGCGCTGCCGAGCCGAACAGTTGGAAACTGCCCCAGCCGAAAATGGGCTTGCGCATCGCCCACAGACGCCGTGGCTCCAGTTCGAGTCCGACCAGAAACAGCATCAGCACGACGCCGAACTCGGCGAAATGCAGGATGTCCTGGGTATCGGTGACCAGCCGCAAACCCCACGGACCGATCGCGATGCCGGCCGCCAGATAACCGATGATCGAACCGAGGCCGAGCAAGCGGGCCAGCGGCACGGCCAGCACGGCAGCGCCGAGGTAGATCAGGCTGGTGGTCAACCACGAACTGTGCTCCATCAGCCGACCCTCTCCGGTTTGCTGGCCAACAGCGGGGCACCGCGCAGACGCTCGCCGCGTTCGGCCGGGCGGGCATCACCCGGAATCTGGCAATCGATGCAGTCGTCGAGTTGCGCCAGTTCTGGCCATGCCGGGTAGTCGCCCAGACGCTGCGCCAGCAACTCGGCATGGCGATCGATCTCGTCCTGGGTAATCCGGTGCGCGCCGTGCAGCACCAGTGGCGGCAGGAAGCGCATGCCGCACAGTGCGGCGGTTTGTTCGTAGGGCGGCAGAAAAGCGTCGAAAAAATAGCGGTTGTGACCGTCAGGTCGGTACGAATCGTCGTCACCGCCGGTGCTCGTGACCAGCCAGAGATTCTTGCCTCGCAGTGCCTCGCCGCCAGGCCCATAGGCCCAGCCGAAGGCCAGCACGTCGTCGAGCCAGAGCTTCATCAGCGGCGGCATGCTGTACCAGTGGATCGGATGCAGCCAGACGATCAGGTCTGCCCGCGACAAGGCGGCCTGCTCGACCGCCACGTCGACCAGATAATCGGGATAGAGGGCATAAAGATCCCGTACCTCGACCGAGTTGCCGGCCGCCACGTCATCGGTTGCCGCGCTGGCGGCTGCACGCATCAGCCGGCGCGTCAGTCTTGAATATTCCATCGCCGGATGCGCAGCGATCACCAGGATTTTTGCGGCTTGCATGGGGTGGGGTCGATATGGAAGCATCGCCGCGAGAGACGGATTACGGGAAACGACCCTGGCATTATTGGCGTTTGCTGGCAGTATTGCCGCAAACCGACCGGCGCTGCCGGCGGCGGCAACCGTGTGCAGGCGGCTCAATCCGGGGAGGACGAATGCCGGTCATCGTGGTGGCGAATCCCAAGGGGGGTGTGGGCAAAAGCACCTTGTCGACTCAGTTGGCGGGCTATTTTGCGGCGCGCGGCCACGCCGTGATGCTGGGCGATGTCGATCGCCAGCATTCATCGCGCCAGTGGCTGGCGTTGCGGCCACCCGAGGCGGCGCCGATCCTGAGCTGGGAAATCGACCGTGACGAGGTGGTGAAACCGCCCAAGGGCACCAGCCATGTCGTGCTCGACACACCCGCGGCCTTGCACGGCAAGCGCCTGGATGCGGTGCTGAAACTGGCCGACCGCGTGTTGATTCCGTTGCAGCCGAGTCTGTTCGATATCCAGGCGACTCACCCCTTCATCACGCAACTGCTGGCCCACAAGCGTGCGGGCAGATTACGAGTCGGTCTGGTCGCCATGCGGGTGCGCGAAAATACGATTGCGGCCGAACAATTGCGTCAGTTTCTGTCAACGCTTGCGGTTCCGGTGATCGGCCAGCTGCGCGATACACAAAACTACGTCCAGCTCGCTGCACGCGGGCTCAGCTTGTGGGATATCAATCCCAACCGGGTCGAACGCGACCTGACGCAGTGGCAGCCCATCATCGAATGGCTTGAAGCCGCACCGACAATCTACGAATGACAAGCAGCACGGCAGGGAACGAATGACGCACTTCGAGAGGCTCGACGAACTTCGATCGCTGGTCGGCAGTGACCTCGGGCACAGCGAATGGATCACCATCGAACAGCAGCGCATCGATCAATTTGCGCAAGCTACCGGTGATCATCAATGGATCCACATCGATCCGGTACGGGCGGCCGCCGGGCCGTTCGGTGCGACGATCGCCCACGGTTTTCTGACGCTCAGCCTGCTGCCGGAAATGACGGCGTCGGCATTCACGATCGCAGACGTGCGGATGGGCGTCAACTATGGTTTGAACCGTGTCCGGTTCACCGTCACCGGTGCCGGTGGGCAGCCGCCTGCGAGGACGTTTCAAGCTGCTGGCCTTCGAGCCGATCGATGGTGGCGCGCAACTGATTGTCGAGGCAAGCATGCATCGCGAAGGCACTGGACAAGCCGGTCTGCATCGCCGAATCGATCAGCCGGCGATTTACCTGATTGAAAGCAGGCGATCCGCCTGTCCAGCCGACATCCCCCCAGCGGGTGCATGCTCACTGGCGGGGCCGGACCTACGATCGACCACCGTGCCAACACCGGGGAAGTCCGATGAAAGTGCTGCTGATCGATGACCATCCGCTGATTCTGGTTGCCTTGCAGCAGGTCATACAAGGCCTTGGCGACCACCTCAGCGTGATGGGTGCCAGTGGCGCCAGAGTGGCCCGCGAAATCCTGCAGCGCGACCCGGATTTCGATCTGGTGCTGCTCGATCTGCAGCTCGGCGATGCCGATGGTTTCGATGTGTTGACTGAATTTCGCAATACCTATCCGGCCATCCCGGTCGTTGTGTTGTCGGCGTCCGACCGTACCAGCGACGTGATCCGTTCGATCGACCTCGGCGCGATGGGCTTCGTCCCGAAGCGGGCCAGCAACGACACCTTGTTCGAGGCCTTGCATCTGGTGATGTCCGGCGGAATTTATGTTCCGCCGATGACCATGGGCAGTGCCTCGCCGGGCGCAGGTCTGCCCGACGACGGCAATCAGGGGCGCTCATCGACGGTGCACGACGCCGCGTGGAAAAGCGATTTTCAGCGTGCTCCGGGTGGGCTTGAGGCGCTTGGGTTGACACCCAGGCAAACCGAAGTGCTCGCCCAATTGCTGCAGGGCAAACCCAACAAGCTCATCGCACGCGAACTCAACCTGTCGGTTGAAACAGTGAAAGACCATGTCGCTGCGGTGCTGAGGGCCCTCGATGTCAACACCCGAACCCAGGCGGTGCTGGCGGTCAGCCAGATGTCGCAGGTGCCCGGCGGGCTTGGCGCCTGGCGGGCGAGGCAGGGCGGGCGAGCTTGAACCCGTCGACGCTTGTTCAGCACCGCGTCGGTCCACATCCGACCCGGTTGAAGTCGTTGCCGTATCCGATACCGCCGCATCGATCGCCTTGCAGGAGGACGTTCGAAGCACCTTCGACTACATGCCGGCCATCCTGTCCGGCAATCTGGCCGGCATCTTTGTTGTGCTGCTGCTGTTCCGCACCCAGGCACCGACATGGGCGACGTTGCTCTGGCTGGTTCCCGCCAGTGTCGGGTGGTCGTTGCGACTCTGGCTTTATCGCAGTTTTCTGAACACGAAGACCGAGACGCTCGCGCAGTGGCGTCGCTGGCGCCGCTTGTGGAACTACGGCACCTTGTTTTCGGCGGCGATGTGGGGGCTGGCCGCCTGGTTGTTCTATCCGTACGGCGACAGCAACCAGCGCACCGCACTGGTCATCGTCGTCTACACCTTTTGTGTGGCGGTCGTTCCGGTGCTGGCATCACAGCCACGCGTCTATCTGCTGTTCGGCGCCTTGTGTTTCCTGCCGATGGCCTCCCGCGTCGCGCTGGTCGGCAACAGCTACGGCTTGCAGCTGGCGGGCATCCTGCTGCTGATCTTCAGCATGACCGCGCTGCTGGCGCGCAACTATCGCCAGGCCCTGCAGCGCGCGATCGATCTCAAGGTTCACGCCGACGAACTGGCGGTGCAACTGCGCGGCGAAAAGCTTGCCGCCGAAGAGGCACGGCGCGAAGCCGAGGTGGCCAACCGGGCGAAGACCCAGTTCTTTTCAGCCGCCAGTCATGATCTGCGTCAGCCGCTGCACGCGATGGGCCTGTTCGCCGAAGCGTTGCGCAGCAAGGCGCAAAACGACGAGGTGGCGCAACTGGTCAACAGCATCAATGCGTCGGTCGACGCGCTCGAATCGCTGTTCTCCGAGTTGCTCGACATCACTCGAATCGACAGCGGCGGCGTTGCCGGTCAACCCGCAGTCGTTCGAGGTCGACGACATCTTGCGCAAGCTGCGCCTGCACTTCGAGCCGACGGCGTTCGAGAAGGGGTCTGGCGCTGCGGCTGCGCGGCGGCCGTCACGTGGTTCATGCTGATCCGTTGCTGGTCGAGCGGATCCTGCGCAACCTGGTGTCGAATGCGATCCGTTATACCGTCGACGGCACCGTGCTGGTCAGCGCGCGCCGGCGTGGCGAACAGATCGTGCTGCAGGTCTGGGATACCGGGCGGGGCATCGCCGCCGGCTGAGCAGCAGCACATCTTCGAGGAGTTCTATCAGATCGAGCCAGCCGACTCGCGACGGCCGTGTCGAGACGCCGTGCGCCCGAGCAACGCAAGGGCCTGGGTCTCGGCCTGGCGATTGTCAAGCGACTGTCCGAACTGATCGGTGCACCGATCGAATTGCGGTCGCAGCCCGGCCGTGGAACGGTCTTTTCGTTGAGCTTGCCGCCCGGCCGAATCGTGCGCGCGCCCAGCCGCGGTTCCGGCCGCCAAGTCGATCGCCAACGTCACCCTCGACGGCCGCCGTATCGTTGTCGTCGAGGACGAGCCAGCCGTGCGCGCCGGCCTCGAGGTGCTGCTGAAGGAGTGGGGCGCCAGCTTGTCGAGCTTCGACAGTGTCGGCGCCGTCAATGCGTGGGCGGCCGACCAGCCACTGGCCGACGTCCCCGGACCTGCTGATCGTCGACTACCGCCTCGAGCCGGGCCGCACCGGCACCGATGCGATCCGCTGCTGCGCGCCCATTTCGGCGTCGAAATTCCGGCCATCTGGTCACCGGCAGCACGATGACCGGCCACGAAAACGAGGCCCACGACGACAACTATCACCTGCTGATCAAGCCGGTGGTGCCGAACAAGCTGCGCGCGATGATCTCGTTCAAGCTCGGCGTCAAGCCGCGACTGAGCTGCCTGGGTGCTCGGCTGCGCCGCCTGCGGTCAGGCCGGCGCGTAGGCCAGGCGCACGTAGATCGGCGCAAACGACTCGGCCTGAGTGATCTCGAGCAGGCGCTCGCGTGCCAGCTCGAGCATCGCGATGAACGTCACCACCAGCACCGCCGGCCCGCGCTGCACCTCGAACAAGTCCTCGAACTCGACGAACCGCCGGCCTTGCAGGCGGCGCAGCACGATGCTCATGTGCTCGCGTACGCTGAGTTGCTCGCGGCTGATGGTGTGATGCTGGTTGAGACGAGCACGCTTCATCAGATCGGCCCAGGCGGCTCGCAGTTCATCGGCATCGACTTCGGGAAGACGCGGCGTCAGTGATTGCTCGATGTGGATCTGGGCGCGCAGGAAATCCCGGCCGTGGACCGGAAGAGCATCCAGACGCGCGGCGGCCAGCTTGATCCGCTCGTATTCGATCAAGCGTCGCACCAGTTCGGCGCGTGGATCTTCTGCCTCTGCACCGTCGGGGCTGCGTTTTGGCGGCAACAACATCCGCGACTTGATCTCGATCAGCATCGCCGCCATCAGCAGATACTCGCTCGCCAGCTCGAGATTGGTCTTGCGGATCTGCTCGACATAGGCGAGGTACTGGCGGGTCACGTCGGCCAGCGGAATATCGAGGATATTGAAGTTCTGCCTGCGGATCAGGTAGAGCAGCAGGTCGAGCGGACCTTCAAAGGCTTCGAGAAAGACTTCGAGCGCGTCCGGCGGTATATACAGATCGTGCGGCAGCGCAAACAACGGTTCGCCATAGAGGCGTGCCACCGCCACGCTGTCGACGACCAGCGGTCCGATGGCGGCCGCCGATTCGTCGGCAGGCAGTGACAGTTCTTGCATCAGGTGATTGATGGGGTGGCGCGACGGCGCTGCGGCCGAACCGGGCCATTGCGCAACCAGCCGCAGGCGCTGCGGGGTGGTTCAGTTCGTCTTGGTCTGATAGACGTACGGCTTTTGCGGGACGCGCATGGCGGCCGTGTCGGCCTGCGCGCCCAGATCGACGCGCTTGTCCCAAAGCAGCGCCCGCCCCTGGCGCTGTTCCGCTTCGAGGGTGGGTCGTTGCGCTTTCAGATCCTCGATGAACGACGGTGACATCGGACTTGTAGTGTTTCCAGAACAGCGGCATAGCGGTCGGCCCGGTGGCGGAAAACCCGGGCGCTGAGAAGATCGAACCGATTTTACGGCCGACGCCGCTACCCGCGAGCGTGTCGATTTCAACTGTCATCCGTTTGTCAAGGCGACAAGGCATCATCTGGCAGATGATCGAGTTCGAACTCAAGTTTCAGATCCCCGCCGGCCAGCGCACGGCTGTCCGGTCGATGGTCGCCGGGCGCAAGCCTGCGCCTGCGCAGCCGATTCGTTTGCAGGCGGCCTATTTCGACACCGCGGACCGGCTGCTGGCGCGATCGGCCATCGCATTGCGGATCCGTCGACGAAGGCGATCGGTTGGGTGCAGACGCTCAAGGGCGCGGCAGCCGACGGCCTGGCGCGCGAGGAATACAACTTGCCCCTTGGCGAGGTAATGTCGACGGCCGGCACCACCCGATATCGATCCGCAGCGCCATCGCGGCGTGCCAGTCGGCGATCGTCTGCTCAAGCTGCTGGCCAAGGACGGTGGGCAAGAGCTTGGTTGCAGTTATCGAAGCGATATCTGGCGTCTGCGCCGACAGCTGCGAACCCGTTACGGCAGCGTCGAACTGGCTTTCGACGAAGGCATTCCTGGCCAGCTGACAGCGGTCGGATCGAGGTCTGCGAACTCGAGATCGAATTGATCGACGGCCACCCGCTTGCGGTAGTCGACGTGGCTCGTCGCTGGGCCTTGCGCTTCGGGTTGTGGCTGGACATTCGCAGCAAGGCCGAACGTGGGGATCTGCTGGCGCGAGGGCTGGTCAATGCGCCGCCGCTGTCGAATATCGCCCCGCCAACCCTGCATCCGCAGCACACCTCACGCGCAGCGCTGCAGGCCTCATTGGTTGCGGTGCGACAACCGATCCTCGCCAATGCGTCGCAGATTGCCAGCGGCAGCTTCGACGACGAACATCTGCACCAGTTGCGAGTCATGTTGCGTCGTCTTGCGCGTGCAACTGCGCTTGTTCGCCGATGACGCGGACGCCGCAGCGCTGGCCGAGCCGTTGGCTGATGCCCGCTGCCGAGCTGTTTCGCGGCTTGGGCGCGGCCCGTGATCAGTCGGTGCTGGCGGGCCCGCTGGCGCAGGCGATCGGGTCGGCGCTGCGCGACGCGGGCGTGGCACAGGCGAGCTTGCCGATTCCAGGCGCTGTCGGCCAAGGCACGGCGATGGCCGAGCTGGTTCGCAGCGCGGCCAGCCAGCGGCTGCTGCTCGATCTGATTGAAGCCACACTGCCAGGACTGGTTGATCCACCGGCATCGGCATCGGACGATGCGGCGTTGGCAAGCGCCACGCGGCTGCTTGCCGATCTGGATAGCAGGCCTCAGGCCGCCCGGGCGGGAAGGTCGGGGCAAGGTGATCTGCGCGGCCTGCTGCTGCATCGTCTGCAGCGCTGGCAGCGATCGATCGCGCGTGATGCGCAAGCATTCGATGGGCTGGACGAAGCGCGGCGACACGTGCTGCGCAAACATGTCAAACGTCTGCGTTATGCAGTCGACGCATCGGACAGCTTGTTGACCAAGCGCAGCACCAAGGCCCTTTCCAAATCGTTGAGGCGGGCGCAGAAATGGCTCGGAGAACTCAACGATCTGGCGACCGCGCAGCAGGCCTTTGCCCAGCTCGACGACAACCCGGTGGCCTGGTTTGCACGCGGCTGGCTGGTGGCCCGACAACAAGTGTTGCTCGATTCAGCGAAAAGGCCGATGAAGAAGCTGGCCCGTCGCTGCGCCGCGAAAAGATTCGCTGATCATCAAACGGCCACGGCTGCCAGCAACGCACTGGGCAAGATCGGTGTGCAGATTGTCGTGGCCGAGGATGTCGGCGAACCCCGAGCGGCAAATCAGTCCCATCGGCTGTTCGTTCAATTCACACAGCAGCAGGCGCACTTTCTGGCGAGCCAGGCTACGCTGCAATTGCTCGAGCGCATCGAGCCCCGACGAATCCATCAGAACCAGCCGGTGCATCTCGAGCACCAGCACCCGTGTACCGGCAGGCAGTTGTTCGGCGACGGCCTCGGCCTTGGCAACCGCGCCGAAAAACAGCGCGCCGTAGAACCGGAGCACAAAAACGCCGGGAGGCGCTGCAGCGTCGATCGGCGGCTCGATCCGGAACAAGCGTGCTCATGCGGTAGATGAAAAACACGCAGGCGAGGATCAGGCCGACCTGAACCGCCACCGTCAGATCGAAGATCACGGTCAGCAAGAACGTGCCGACCAGCACCGTCCGGTAGGCGAACGAAAACCGGCGCAACCTGGCGAATTCGCGCCACTCGCCCATGTTCCAGGCGACGAACAGCAGGATGCCGGCCAACGCGGCCAGTGGAACATGTTCGGCCAGTGGCGCGGCGACCAGAATCACGAACAAGCAGCGTCGCCGAATGAACGATGCCGGAGACCGGCGTGCGCGCGCCCGAGCGCACGTTGGTGACGGTGCGGGCGATCGTCCCGGTAGCCGGAATGCCGCCGAAGAACGGCACCACCATGTTGGCCACACCTTGCGCCATCAGTTCCTGATTGGGGTCGTGACGCGGGGCATCGATCAGGTTGTCGGCGACCCGAGCACACAACAGTGATTCGATCGCCCCGAGCAGTGCGATCGTCACGGTCGGGATCAGCAACTGTTTGGCACTGGCCCAGCTGAACGGCGGCAAAGCCAGCTCGGGCAAACCTTGCGGAATTCCGCCGAAGCGCGAACCGATGGTTTCGAGCGGCAGATTGAAGAACGACAGTAGCGAGGGTCGCCAGGATCAATGCGACGATCGTCCCTGGCACTTTCGAGGCCAATCGTTTCATTCGCTGAGGTTGATTCAAGGGCCCGTCGTCGAGTTGCGGTGCGGCATAGGCTTTCGGCCAGGCGACAACGATCGCCAGGCAGACGCTGCCGACCAGCAACGCCCAGGGATTGAAACTGTCGGCGTGGCTTGCCAACGTGCCGATCTGCGTGAAGAAGTCGGCTGGCAACTTGTCGATCTGCAGGCCCAGCAGATCCTTCACCTGCGACAACGCGATCAGCACCGCGATGCCATTGGTGAAACCGATGATGATCGTCACCGGGATATAACGGATCAGTGCGCCGAGCTTGAACAAGCCGAAGCTGAACAGCAGGACCCCCGAAAGCGCGGTCGAGATCAGCAGATTGGTCAGACCGTAACGCTCGACGATGCCGTAGACGATGACGATGAAGGCACCGGCCGGGCCGCCGATCTGCACGTTCGAACCGCCGAGCGCAGCGATCAGAAAACCGGCGATGATGGCGGTGAAGATGCCTTGCTCGGGCTTCACGCCAGAAGCAATTGCAAAGGCCATCGCCAGCGGCAGCGCGACGATGCCGACGGTCACGCCAGCCGACAGATCGGCGAGAAAATCGTCGCGCCGGTAGCCCGGCAAGGTATCGAACAGACGCGGGCGAAACTTGTGCAGGTTCATCGCTCGGCCAAGGGCGCGCCGTCAGCGCACGCGCATGCCGGGTTGGGCGCCGACCGACGGTTCGAGGATGAAGATTCCGGGATCTGCCTTTTCGTCGGCGCTGCTCGCCGCCAGGACCATGCCTTCGCTGAGGCCGAACTTCATCTTGCGCGGTGCCAGATTGGCAACCATCACGGTCAGCTTGCCGATCAGGTCTTGCGGGCGGTAGGCGCTCTTGATGCCGGAGAACACGTTGCGCATGCGGCCCTCGCCGACATCGAGGGTCAGCCGCAGCAACTTGTCGGATCCGGCAACTGGCCTCGCAATCGACGATCTTGGCGATGCGCAGGTCGATCTTGCTGAAGTCGTCGATCTTGATCTCGGCTGCCAGTTCTTCGCCGCCCGGCATGGGCTTGACCTCTGCGGGCGCCTCGAACAAGGCATCGAGCATCTTCGGGATCGACCCGTTGCATCAGGTGCTGGTAGTTGCCGATGGTATGAGCGCCCAGGTCACGTTGCAGCGTCGGCGAACTGCAGCGGCCTCGATCCGCAGAAAGGCTCTCGACCTCGGCGGCCAGCGCCGGAAGCACCGGCTTCAGATAGATGGTGAGCAGCCGGAAGGCTTCGATGCAGACGCTGCAGACCTCGTGCAGTTGCGGCGCCTTGTCGCGCATGCCTGGCCAGCTCCCAGGGCTTGTTCTGGTCGACATATTCATTGACCCGGTCGGCCAGCAGCATCACTTCGCGCATCGCCTTGCCGAATTCGCGCTCGTCGTACAAGCGCCGCGATGGCGGCGGCCTGGGTGCGCAGCGCGGCCAACAGAGCGCTGCCTTCGGCACCCGCGTCGGCCGCCAGTCGGCCATCGAAACGTTTGGCCAGAAAACCCGCGGCGCGGCTGGCGATGTTGATGTATTTGCCGACCAGATCGCTGTTGACCCGGGCGACGAAATCGTCGGGATTGAACTCGATATCCTCGACGCTGCGCATTGAGCTTGGCGGCGAAGTAGTAGCGCAGCCACTCGCGCGTCCATGCCGAGTTCGAGGTATTTGAGCGGCGAGATTCCGGTGCCGCGGCTCTTGCTCATCTTCTCGCCGCTGACGGTGATGAAACCGTGCACGATAGATGCGGTCGGGCGTCTTGCGGCCGCTGAAATGCAGCATCGCCGGCCAGAACAGCGTGTGGAAATAGGTGATGTCCTTGCCGATGAAATGCACCTGTTCGGTCTTCGGGTCGGCCATGAAGGCATCGAAGTCGCGGCCTTCGCGGTCGAACAGGTTTTTCAGCGACGCCAGATAGCCGACCGGCGCATCGAGCCAGACATAGAAATATTTGTCTTCGGTATCGGGAATGCGGATGCCGAAATACGGCGCATCGCGGCTGATGTCCCAGTCGGCCAGCCCGCCGTGGCCATGCTCGTCGACCGCGAACCATTCCTTGATCTTGTTCAGCACCTCGGGCTGCAGGCGCCCGGGCGCATGCACCCATTGCTCGAGCAGATCGATGCAGCGGCGTGAACTGAGCAGAAAGAAATGATGCGCACTGCTTTTCAGCACCGGCGTTGCGCCGCTCGAGCGCCGAATAGGGATTCTTCAGTTCGGTCGGTGAATAGACGGCGCCGCAGACCTCGCATGAATCGCCGTACTGGTCCTTCGCGCCGCAGCGCGGGCATTCGCCCTTGATATAGCGGTCGGGCAGAAACATGCCCTTGACCGGATCGTAGAACTGCTCGATCGTGCGCTCCGAAATCAGCCCCTCGCGGCGCAATGCGCAATAGATATCACGCGCCAGCTCGTGATTTTCCGGCGCATCGGTCGAATGCCAGTTGTCGAACTCGATGTGGAAGCCGTCCAGATACGCCTGGCGACCCGGCGGCGATTTCGGCGACGAACTGCTGCGGCGTCTTGCCGACCTTCTCGGCCGCAATCATGATCGGCGCGCCGTGCGCATCGTCGGCGCAGACGAAAAACACCGTGTTGCCCATCATCCGCTGGAATCGGACCCAGATATCGGCCTGGATATATTCCATCATGTGCCCGATATGGAACGGCGCATTGGCGTAGGGCAGGGCGGTGGTGACGAAGATCTGGCGGCTCATGATGCTGAGGCGGGCGCACACGGCGCCAAAGAGCTGAAATGAATTCGACCGGCACGCAGCCGGTCGATGATTCTAGGTGGTGCGACTGCATCACCATTCGATTCCGCAGCACCCCCGCTTGCAGCGATGCCTGTTCAGTACCCTCAATCGTGCCGATCAAGCAAACACCGCGGTCCGGCTCCGCCGGTCGGCTGGTGTCGCCCCACTGAGAGGGTGCGGCGAAGCCGCTCCGGGGGTGGTCAATCGAATATCAGCTGCGGCAGGATCAGGCTGATCCGCGGGATGTAGGTGATCATCACCAGGAAGATCAGCAGGATGCTCAGCCATGGCAGCGCGGCCTTCGTCACCTGCACCAGACTCATCCCGGTGATGCCGCTGGTGACGAACAGGTTGAGGCCCACCGGTGGCGTGATCATGCCGATCTCCATGTTGACCACCATGATGATTCCGAGGTGGATCGGGTCGATGCCGAGTTCGGTGGCGATCGGGAAGAAGATCGGCGCCAGGATCAGGATGATGCCGGTCGGCTCCATGAAGTTGCCGGCGATCAGCAGGATGATATTGACCACCAGCAGGAACATCCACGGTGCCATGCCGGCACCGACGATCGCTGCGGCGATCGTCTGCGGAATCCGCTCGGTGGTCAGCACATGCGCGAACAGCAGCGCGTTGGCGATGATGAACATCAGCATCACCGTGGTCTTGCCGGCATCCATCAGCACCTCGGGCAGGTGGCTCGGCTTGATGTCGCGGTAGATGGCGACGGCGACGAAGGTGGCATAGACCGCGGCCACCGCGGCCGCCTCGGTCGGCGTGAAGACGCCGCCGTAGATGCCGCCCATGATGATCGCCAGCAGCGCCAGGCCCCAGATCGAATCCTTGAAGGCGACCAGCACCTCGCTTCTTGCTGGCTTTCTCGCTCTTCGTCAGCGTCAGCTTGCCGGCGCGCCACCAGACGGCCGCTGCCAGCATGAACGCCAGCAGCAGGCCCGGCAGGATGCCGGCCATGAACATGCGGCCGACCGACACGTTGGTGACCGCGGCGTAGACCACCATCACGATCGACGGCGGGATCAGGATGCCCAGCGTGCCGGCATTGCAGATCACGCCGGCCGCGAACTCCTTGGAGTAGCCGTTCTTGACCATGCCGGCGATCACGATCGAGCCGATCGCCACCACGGTGGCCGGGCTGGAGCCCGACACCGCGGCAAACAGCGTGCAGGCCAGCACGCTGGCGATCGCCAGGCCGCCGCGCATGTGGCCGACCGCGGCGATCGCGAAGCGGACCATTCGTTTGGCCACGCCGCCGGTGCTCATCATCGCGCCGGCCAGGATGAAGAACGGGATCGACATCAGCGTGTAGTGTTCGCTGGTCTCGTACAGCTTGATCGACAGGCTGGCCAGCGAATCCTGGCCGAAGAACATGATCGTCAGCAGGCTCGACAGGCCGAGGCAGATCGCCACCGGCATGCCCATCGCCATGAAGAGGAACAGCGTGGTGAACAGGATCAGGGTATTCACGGCGCCTCCTCGCTCTTCAGCTTCATCGCATCGGCGGCTTCGTCGCCGAGGTGCAGGCTGTCGGACTGGCCGGTGATCAGCGACCACAACACCTGCAGGAAGCGGAAGGTCAGCAGCACGTAGCCCAGCGGCAGCAGCGAGCGCACCATCCAGACCTCGACCGGCAGGTCTTCCATCTCGACGTGGACCGAATGCATCTTCGATACGTAGCCGAACGAGCCGTAGATCACGATGCCCGCATAGACCAGGCACAGCACCACGACGATGATCGATGTCATGCGCCGCGCAGCGGGACGGCAGCTTGGTGACCAGCGCATCGACGCCGATGTGGGCGCCGACGCGCACGCCGTACGAGATGCCGACGAAGATCATCGCGGCGAAGAAGATCGTCGTCATCTCCAGCGCCCAGGTGAACCCGGAGTTGAAGACATAACGCAAGCACGACCTGGAAGAAGGTCAGCAGCGTCATCGCCGCCAGCATCGAGATGACGATCCACTCTTCGAGACGATCGAGTATTTTCATGTGCGCAACCCGGCGGACGCGTGCAGCACGGCGCGTTGGTGGATCGGAACGAAAAATTGTCAGCCCCCGCGAGGGGACTGACAATCAGGGTTTCGCCGCCTGGCCGCATCGGGCCTGGCGGTTACATCACTTGTTCGACTTTTCGGCCGCCTCGATCAGGTCCTTGCCGATTTCGCCTTCGAACTTGGCCCAGACCGGCTTCATCGCCGTGCGCCACTGGCCGACTTCGGCCTTGCGTCAGCTTCAGGATCTCGGCCTTCTTGTCGTCGGCGATCTTCTTGCGATAGGTCTCGCCTTCGTCGTAGGCGATCTTGTTGCCGATCTTGATCGACTCGGCTCATCGCTTCGGTCAGGCCCTTCTTGATGTCGGCCGGCAGCTTGTCCCACCAAGCGGTATTGGCAATCACCATGTAGTCGATCACGCCGTGGTTGGTTTCGGCGATTGTCTTCTGCACTTCATGGAACTTCTGCGTATAGATGTTCGACCAGGTGTTTTCCTGGCCGTCGACCACGCCGGATTGCAGGGCCTGGTAGACCTCGCCGAACGACAGCTTCTGCGGATTCGCGCCGACCGCCTTGAATTGCGCTTCGAGCACGTCGGAGGTCTGGATGCGGAACTTCAGTCCCTTCGCATCAGCAGGCGTACGCAACACCTTGTTGGCCGACATCTGCTTCATGCCGTTGTGCAGGAAGCCCAGGCCGTTGATGCCTTTCTTGGTCATCGAGTTCAGCAGTTCCTGGCCCTTCGCGCTCGACTGGAAGCGGTCGATCGCCTCGATGTCGTCGAACAGGAAAGGCAGGTCGAAGACCTGCAGCTTCGGTGTGTACTTGCGAGAACTTGGACAGTGACGGCGCGATGATCTGCACGTCGCCGAGCAGCAGCGCTTCCATTTCCTTGCCGTCGCCGAACAGCTGGCTGTTCGGGAAAACCTGCACCTCGACCTTGCCGGGCAGCTTCTTCTCGGCCAGTTCCTTGAACTTCAGTGCCGCCTGGCCCTTCGGCGTGCCGTCGGCAACGACGTGGCTGTATTTGATGACGATCGGCTGGGCTGATGCAGCGGTGCCGATCAGGGCAAGAACCGCCGCAATGGCGAAATGGCGCATGAACATCGGGTTTTCTCCTTCGCGATGAGGCGAGAGTTGTACGGACGCCGGAACCATACTCTCTGGGAGCCCTGACACTGCATGTGGTAACTACGGAGAAACGCGCATGCGGCAGCGTCGGGCGCGGCTTGCCCCTGATCGAACAATGAAAGGCCTTGCCGCTAAACTCATTGACTCCGCTTTCGGCTCCGCGACGCCTATCTCATGTCCCTCAGTGAACAGACTCTGCTCGATGCGCTCAAGACTGTCATCGATCCCAATACCGGCCTCGACTTCGTTTCGACGAAGCAATTGAAGAACCTGCGCGTCGATGGCGGCGACGTGGCGTTCGATGTCGAACTCGGCTATCCGGCGAAAAGCCAGATCGCAGGCTTGCGCAAGTCGCTGATCAACGCTGCGCGCAGTGTAGGTGGCGTCGAAAACGTCAGCGCCAATCTGGCCACCAAGGTCATCGCCCATGCCGTTCAGCGCGGCGTGCAATTGCTGCCCAAGGTCAAGAATATCGTGGCGGTCGCGTCCGGCAAGGGTGGTGTCGGCAAAAGCACCACCGCAGTCAATCTGGCGCTGGCGCTGGCCGCCGAAGGCGCGTCGGTGGGCATCCTCGACGCCGATATCTACGGCCCGAGCCTGCCGATGATGATGGGCATCGAAGGTCGACCCGAGTCGAGCGACGGCAAATCGATGGAGCCGATGGAAAACTTCGGCGTGCAGGTGATCTCGATCGGTTTTCTGGTCGATGCCGACCAGGCAATGATCTGGCGTGGCCCGATGGCCACCCAGGCGCTCGAGCAGTTGCTGCGCCAGACCAACTGGGGCGAGCTTGACTACCTGATCGTCGACATGCCGCCGGGCACCGGCGACATCCAGCTCACGCTCAGCCAGCGCGTGCCGCTGACTGGCGCGGTGATCGTCACCACGCCGCAGGATATTGCACTGCTCGATGCCAAGAAGGGCATCAAGATGTTCGAGAAAGTCGGCGTGCCGATTCTCGGCATCGTCGAGAACATGGCGGTTCACGTCTGCGAGAAATGTGGCCACGTCGAACATATCTTCGGCGAGGACGGCGGCAAACGAATGGCTGCCGAATACGAGATGGACTACCTCGGTGCGTTGCCGCTGAATCTGTCGATCCGGGTACAGACCGACAACGGCAGGCCCACCGTGGTCAGCGACCCGGATGGCGAGATCGCGGCGCTGTACAAGGGGGTTGCGCGCCAGGTTGCCGTGAAGATTTCGCAGCGGGCGAAAGACTATTCGACGCGATTCCCGAGCATCAGCATTTCAAAAGACACCTGAGCCTCCCGATGGCCGAGCCACGCCCTTCGATCCAGGTCGCCGTCGTGATGGAACGCGAGACGCAGCCCAACCAATGGGAGGACTGGCGGTTCAGCCTGGTCGACGTCGTCGACAACGAGCCGGCCTTCGGCGATTCGCCGCGCCTGCTGCGTGACGACGGCCGCATCGCGCGCACCTTGTACCCCGGCTTCAGACTCGAACTGTGGACCGACCAGGCCGAGGGCTATTTCCTGAACCTCGCATCGCAGGCGCCGGTCTGGTTCGTGATGTGGCGCATCGACGAAAGCGATCCCGTCACGCGCCTGGCCCGAGGAAGTCAGCGTGTCGTACAACGAAGCGGGGCGTTGGCTCGATGCACAAGAGCGGGTCGACAACGTGCCGTTGCAAGCCGATCTCGTGTCGTGGCTGCAGGCCTACACCGATGCCCACTATCGGCCCGAGCCGAAGAAGCGCAAACGTCCGGCGTCGTTTCTGCCTGCCGATCAACGCAAGTGAGGTCTTCTTGAGCGACGACTCATTCCTGTCGCGCTGGTCGCGGCGCAAGGTCGAGCGCCAAGCGGGCGTTCGCTCGGACGACGCGACGCCGCCCGATCGGCAGCGTGCGGATGCTGCCAGCGCGCAGCTTGCCGACGCACGAAGCCGCAACGCAGCAACTGCAACGGCGCCAGCCATGCCGCAGGCAACGCCGCCCACCGCGCCGGCGCCGGCGGATGGCTTGTCGGACGACAAGGAGCCTGTCGTCGTGCCGCCGCCGCCGACGCTCGCCGACGTCGCCCTTTTGTCGCGCGACGACAGTTATGCCCGTTTTGTTGCGCCCGGTGTCGATCCGACGGTTCGCAATGCGGCGATGAAGAAGTTGTTCACCGATCCGCACTACAACCTGATGGACGGGCTCGACATCTACATCGACGACTACGGCAAGCCCGACCCGATTCCACTTGAGATGCTGCGCCGGATGACGCAGTCGAAATCGCTCGGCCTGTTTGATCATGAAGAAGAGGAACAGGCTGCGACCAGCCCGCAGCCCGCCCCGTCCCCCGTTACCGACCAGCAGCCGACGCTGCAAGCAGCCGAGACAAGCTCCGATGAAGACCCTGATCTGCAACTGCAACCAGACGATGGCGCTCGACGGGCCCGCGCTGGCCAAGGCGCTGACGACGGCGCAGAATCCTGACGCCGGCGACGGCCTCCATGCGGTTCATGCCACGCTGTGCCGACGCGAGGCCGGGTCGTTCCAGCGCGCGGCCAAGGACGGTGATGATCTGCTGATTGCCTGCACACAGGAAAGCCGGCTGTTCGTCGAACTGAACGATCAGACCGATGGCGCGCCAGGCCTGGCCGAGCGGCCGATCCGGTTTGTCAATATCCGCGAATCGGCGGGCTGGAATCGGGACGCGCTTCCCGGCTCCGCGGGCGCGGCCGCCAAATTGACTCCGAAGATCGCCGCGTTGATTGCCGCAGCGCAGTTGCCCGAAGCCGAACCGGTGCCGACGGTCAACTATCGCTCGGCTGGGCGGCTGCTGGTTGTCGGCGACGCCGATCGAGCGCGCCGCGCTGCCGATCTGATCGGCGACCAGCTCGACGTGACGGTTCTGCTGCCGCGAGCGGGTGGGCTGCTCAACCAGCGGCGTGATTACCCGGTACACGCAGGGCATATCGATTCGGTCACCGGCTGGCTGGGCCAGTTCGACATCAGCTGGACCAGCAGCAATCCGATCGATCCCGATCTGTGCACCCGATGCAATGCCTGCATCGACGTCTGCCCTGAGCAGGCCATCGATTTCAGCTATCAGATCGACATGTCGCGCTGCAAGAACCATCGGTCGTGTGTCGAGGTCTGCGAAGCGGCTGGGGCGATCGATTTCCAGCGCGCGCCGCAGCAACAGCGCGAACGCTACGATCTGCTGCTCGATCTCGGCGCGCAGCCGTTGTTCGCCATGCATCAGCCGCCGCAGGGCTATCTTCACGTGGATCCGCGCAGCGATACGGCGTTGTTCGATGCGGTGCTGAAGACTGCGTGACTGGGTCGGCGAGTTCGAGAAGCCGAAATTCTTCCAGTACAAGGCGAAGATCTGTGCCCACAGCCGCAACCAGACCATTGGCTGCCGGGCATGTATCGACGTCTGCTCGGCCGAAGCGATCCGCAGCGATGCGTCGCTGAAGGGCCGGGTGTTGACGGCCGCCCAGACGGCGGGCGATCCGCCAGGGGGTGTCATCGTCGAGCCGCACCTGTGTGTGGGCTGCGGCGCCTGCACCACGGTCTGTCCGAGCGGCGCGATGTCGTTTGCAACGCCGCGGCCTGCCGAGCAGGGCCGGCGCATCCGCACCATGTTGTCGACCTACACCCGTGCCGGCGGCAAGGATGCCGTCTTGCTGGTGCACAGCCAGCAACAAGGCGCGGCGGCGATCCAGTCGCTGGGCCGTGCCGCACGAAGCGATCGCTCGGTGCGCGGCTTGCCGCTGCGCCTGCTGCCGCTCGATGTCTGGCACACCGCGTCGACGGGAATCGACTTGTGGCTGTCGGCAATCGCCTACGGTGCCTCGCAGGTCTGGATCTTGATGACCGACGAAGAGGCGCCGCAATACCGGCTTGCCGTCGAGCAACAGATGGCCGTGGCCGAAGCGATTCTGCAGGGCCTGGGATTCTCGGGCGATCATCTGCGCATCGTCACGGCGACTGACGCCAGGCAACTCGATGCCGCCTTGCGCCGCTCGCCCGCTCAGACAGTCGCCCAACCGGCTACCTTCAATGTGCAGGCCGACAAGCGCGCCACGCTCGATCTGGCGATCGATCATCTGCTGAATCAGGCTCTGCAGCGGCCCGATTCGATCACCTTGCCGTCTGCGCTTGCCGCGGGCAATCCGGGCAGCCCGTTCGGCAGCTTGCTGATCGACACCGACAAATGCACGATGTGCCTGAGTTGTGTCAGTGCCTGCCCCGAAGCGGCACTGGCCGACAACCCCGACAAGCCGCAGTTGCGTTTCATCGAAAAAAACTGCGTGCAGTGCGGCTTGTGTGCAAGCACCTGCCCCGAACAGGCCATCACGCTGCAGCCGCGCCTGCTGCTGGCCGATGGCGGCAAAGCGCGCAAGGCGATGCGCGTGCTCAATGAAGCCGAGCCTTATCGCTGTATCCGCTGCAGCAAGCCTTTCGGCACCTTGCAGGCAGTGCAGTCGATGGTCGGCAAATTGGCTGGCCACTCGATGTTTTCGGGTGCTGCTGCCGAGCGCTTGAAAATGTGCAGCGATTGCCGGGTCATCGACATCCACAGCAGTCCGGACGAAGTCCGGATCACCGACTTCTGAACCTGGATCACGCGGGCCCGCAACAGACCAATCTTCCGATCGAGCGATTGACGATGACCCCAGATCCGACTGCAGAAAGTGACAGCAGAATCATCTCGTTCGACGGCGGCGACGACGGTGTCGAACTGGCACGAGCCGAGTTGTACGGCTTGCTGGCACGGCTCTGGCTGGCGCCGCCCGACCAGGATCTGATGTCGCGATTTGCGGTCGCGGTGACGCAGGCGCCCGAGGCGGGGAGCTTTCTCGAAGCGCCGTGGCAAGACCTGGTCGCCGCGATGCGTTCGACTTCGGTCGACGCTGCGGCAGCTGAATACGACGCGCTGTTCATGGGGCTTGGCCGACCAGAGGTGATGTTGTTCGGCTCGTTCCACATTGCCGGCTTTCTCAATGAAACGCCGTTGGTGACATTGCGTTCGGACCTGGCCGAACTGGGCCTCGGCCGCGATCAAACCCGCTACGAGACCGAGGACCATGTTGCCCATCTGTTCGAGGTGATGCGTTATCTGATTGCGGGTGACGATCTGTCGGTCTGCAATCTCGAGCAGCAGCGCCGCTTTTTCCGCAGCCATATGCAGCTCTGGGTGCACAAGCTGTCCGATTCCGTAGCGGCCCATCCTCGGGCAATGCTCTACGCCAAAGTGGCCGGTTTGACCGATGCCTTCATGCAGATCGAAACCCAGGGTTTCGACATGCTGGAATGATGCTGCGGCCTGCATCGTTTTTTGCAGGAGCGGCTTCAGCCGCGCTTGGTCTTGTGGCCCGGAGCAAAATCGCAGCTGAAGCCGGTCCTGCAACATTGAAGAAGGCAATCATCAACCAGCCACCTCCGCGTCGCTGCGCAGCCTGACGCTGAACTGAGCACCTCGAACACCATCGCTTCGGTTGGCCGCGGTGATGCTGCCGCCGTAACGTTCGACGATATTGCGGCAGATCCACAGGCCGAGGCCGGTGCCCTCCTTGCGGCCGGTGACAAAGGGCTGGAACAGCTTGCTCGATCGGGCCGGGTCGAGGCCCGGTCCGGTGTCGGCGACGATGATGTCGGCGCCGGCCGGTGGGTCGCCCCAATCCGTCGTTGTCAGGCGCAGCGTGCCGCCCTCGGGCATCGCCTGGATCGCATTGACCAGCAGGTTGACGATCACCTGCTGCAACTCCTGGCGATTGATGGCGACGCTGCACACCGCCTGGTCGTCGCGCCGCAGCTCGATTCGGGTGGTGGCCAGCAGATGGGCGACCAGAATCAGACAGTCATCGATCGCCGCGCGGGGCTCGACGGCTTCGACATAACCGGCATATTCGGTTGGCCGCGCAAACTGCAGCAGCTTGGTGACGATCAGACGCATGCGCTCGATCTGCTCGTCGATCAGTTTCAGTTCGGGCCGAACCGCCTGCGCGCTGTGCGAATCGAGCAATTCATGCAGCAGGTCGACATTGCCCTGGATGACCGCGATCGGGTTGTTGACCTCGTGCGCAATACTGGCCGTCAGTTGCCCGACTGCGGCCAGCTTTTCCGATTGCAGCAATTGATCCTGAGCGGCTTCCAGGGCTTCGGTGCGCTGCGCGACCTTGGCGTCGAGGTCGCTGTTCAAGCGTTGCAAGGCCTCGGTCTTGTCATGGATGGTGTCGAGCAGATGGTCCAGGTGTCCAGACAACTGGCCGATCTCGTCACGCTGCGCGATCCGGCCGACTCGCGCGCTCGAGCTGGCCTGCCTCGACCTGGCGCATCGTGCGCGCCATTTGTTCGAGCGGCCGGAAGATGCTTCGCGCGGCGCGGAGCGACACGAAGGCCGCCGCGATCATCACGCTGAAGAAGATGACGCCGATGCTGGCAAGCGCAGCATATTTCAGCAAGGTAAACGGGCGCTCGAGATATCCGACATACAACATTCCGACCCGTTTGCCACCGCCGTCGACCAGCGGCTGATAGGCCGATACATACCAATCGTCGACGACAAATGCACGGTCGAGCCAGGTGTTGCCGCGGCCGAGCACCGCGTCGCGAACCGTCTGCGACACGCGGGTGCCGATGGCTCGGCTCGACGCATCGCCTGCGCGGTCCGGATCGTTGCCGAACAGGCGCACATTGGTGCTGATCCGCACGTCGTCGAGAAACAGCGTGGCCGTGCCGCGGCTGTTGAAGGGCAGCGAGCCTTCGGGATAGACAATCTCGTTGATGTGATCGATGAAGGGCAGGTTGCGATTGAGCAGCATGCCGGCCTGTACCTGGCCGATCGCCCGCCCGTCGCGGTCGAGCACATCGGCATTGGCCAGCAAGACCATCGCGCGATCTTCGGTGCTGCGCGCGGTCGGTGCCGCATTGCGGGTCGGCAGAAGCGGCACCGCAACCTGAGAGAGCAGCGCCGGTGCCAGCAGCGCAAGCTGGTTTGCTGCGAGGATTTCCACCGTCGCCCCGGCCCGCCCACTGGTGGCGACCCGAAACGCAGCCGAGGCTGCATCGGTGGCCGACGGCAGGCCGCTGTCGGTCGCCAACAGCGCGCCATCGACATCGCGAAAATTGATGAAATCCAGGTTTTCGCGTTGTTTGTAGGCAGACAGCAGCCGCACCAGTTCGGCCTGCTTCGCAACCGGGGTGCTGTGGTAGCCATTCGGCTGTTCGAGTGCCAGATGCAATGCATGCGAATCGGCCACCGCGCCTGCGCTGCTTCTGACCTCACCGAGGACGCGGTCGAAGTAGCCCTGGGCCACCGCCAGATCGCTGCGAACCTTGGTGATCAACATGCGATCGATCGCCGTATCGCCCCAGAAGAGCAGCATCAGGCCGAGCAGCGGCAGCACCACGCCCAGCGGCACCAGCACCAGCGTCAGCAATTTGGCGCGGATCGACAATTGACGCAGACGATTCAGCATGGCAGCGGCACGCGGGCGCTTGTCACGTTCCCCAATCGGCAAGCCGCCTCTCGAGTGTGCGGCGCGAAATGCCAAGCCGCTGGGCGGCTTCGCTCTTGTCGCCTTGAACCGACGCCAGCACCGACAGGATGTGCTGCTTTTCCAACGCCTGCAAGTCGGTCGTGCGAGGCATTGCGGGGGTTGCCGGCGGGTCGGCCAGCCGCGAATAGAGCGCTGATACATTCAGCGTGCCGAGGATCAGGGAACGCTCGATCAGATTGCGCAGCTCGCGCACATTGCCTGGCCAGTCGTATTGGCACAGGTAGCTCATGTCGTGGTCGCCGATTGTCAGCGCAGCGACGCCGAGTTGCGGCGCCAGCAGACCGATGAAATGCTGTACCAGCTCGCCGATATCCTGCTTGTGGGTGCGCAGCGGTGGCAACACGATCTCGACCACCTGCAGCCGGTAATAGAGGTCCTTGCGGAAGCGCCCGGCGGCCACTTCGTCAGCCAGTGTTCGGTTGGTCGCTGCGACGATCCGCACGTCGACCGGGATCTGCTGCTCGCTGCCGACCGGCCGGATCTTGCGGTCATCGAGCACACGCAGCAGATTGGCCTGCAGGGCAAGTGGCAACTCGGCGATCTCGTCGAGAAACAAGGTTCCGCCGCGAGCGTACAGGAACAGGCCGTCGCGGCTTTTCGCACCGTCCGCACCATTGCCGGCGTGACCGAAAAATTCGCTCTCGACCAAGTCGGGCGAGATGCCGGCGCAATTGATCGGCACGAAAGGACCGTCCGCGCGCGCGCTCAATCGGTGCAGCGCCTGCGCGGCCAATTCCTTGCCGGTGCCCGATTCACCCGCCAACAACACGGTGCTGGCCACTGCCGCGGTTCGCAACAAGGTCTCGCGCAGCGCACTGATTTCGGCCGATGAGCCGATCAGCGCATCGGCCGGCGCGTTGAGCTGCGAAAGATTGCGCCGCAGCAGCCAGTTTTCACGCTTCAGCTGAGCGCGTTCAAGGCCACGCTGCACCGCATTCAGGATTTGCGTCAGGCGGAAAGGCTTCAGGATGAAATCCGATGCGCCGGCTCGCAGGGCCTCGATGGCGGTATTCAGGTCGGCGAACGCGGTCACCAGAATGACTTCGCCCGCATAACCTTGTGCGCGCAGCTCCTGCAGCCAGGCAATGCCGTTTTTGCCGGGCAGCGTGATGTCGAGGATGACCAGGTCGAAGCGGTGCCGCCTGGCCAGTGCATCGGCCTCCTCGGCGCTGCTCGCGCAGTGCAGCTCGGCACATCGCGGCGCCAGTGCCTTGTCGAGAAAATTGCGCATTCCCGGCTCGTCGTCGACAACGAGCAACGAAACATGGGGCCATTCTCGGAACGGAACAGGGGCTGCGATACGCAAGGCTTGTATCTTCGGCTGGGCCCGGGCGGTGGCCGGGCCGGAAATGGCATCAAATCGGCAATCGACGGCGGTAATGTGGCACACCCGTGATGCAGACGTGGTCGCAACGTGGACAGACACCAGGCTTCCTGTGCCAAATCGCTGCTTCGGCTATCGTCGAGTCCCCAGCGCACGGGTCACCCGGGATCGACACCGAGGTCGAGGTGCCATTTGGTCTTTTGTTCGATCCCCAAGGAGAAACGATGAGCTTTTTATTCGATCCGGTTGTTCGTACGGCCCGGCGCGCCGGCTTGGCGCTCGTCTGCGGCGCCATGGCAATGTCAGCTCAGGCGCAGTCTGTCTTGCGGGTTACTGCGATACCCGATGAGTCGCCGACCGAACTGGCGCGCAAGTTCGAACCGCTGGGCAGATACCTCGAGGCCAAGACCGGCATGAAGGTCGAGTGGACGCCGGTGACGGACTATGCGGCGGCGGTCGAAACGCTGGTCAACAAGAAGATCGATCTGGCCTGGTTCGGCGGATTCACCTTCGTTCAGGCCAATGTGCGTTCGGGCGGCAAGGTGATTCCGCTCGTTCAGCGTGCCGAGGACGAGAACTTTCGCTCGGTCTTCATCACCGACGCCAAAAGCGGGATCAACAAACTCGAGGATTTGAAGGGCAAGACGCTGAGCTTCGGTTCGCAGTCGAGCACCTCGGGCCATCTGATGCCGCGCAGTTTCCTGCTTGCAGCCAAGATCAACCCGGATGTCGATCTGAAGCGCGTCAGTTTCTCAGGCGCCCACGATGCAACGATCGCGGCGGTGGCCAGCGGCAAGGTCGACGCCGGTGCCCTGAATATCTCGGTCTGGGAAAAATTCGTCGCCGACAAGAAGGTCGATCCGGCGGTCGTCAAGGTGTTCTTCACGACGCCGCCGTATTACGACTACAACTGGACCGTTCATTCCGAAATGCCCGCCGATTTGCGCAACAAGCTGCAGCAAGCATTCATTTCACTCGACCCCAATACGCCGCAGGGCAAGGAAATCCTGTCGCTGCAGCGGGCGACCCGATTTGTGGCCGACCAAGCCCGAGAACTATGACGGTATCCGCGCTGCTGCGGAGAATGCCGGGCTGCTGAAGTGAACCCTGCGGCGCCGGCGATCCGCCTGCGCAACCTGCACTGCGCCGCTGCTCCGCTGTCCGACATCGCCGTGCTTGCGCGGGGTCGATCTGGATGTGGCCGACGGCGAGCAGGTTGCGGTGATCGGTGCATCAGGCGCCGGCAAGTCGACCCTGCTCAACGTGCTGGCTTGTGCCGTCAAGCCGATGCAAGGTGATCTCGGCCTGTTCGGCCAGGATCCCTGGCGCCTGAGCAATTCGCAGCGCCAGGCCTTGCGCGGGCGGCTTTGCCTGGCGCCGCAGGTGCCGCCGTTGCCGCCGCGCCAGCGGGTCGTGACGTCGGTGTTGGCGGGCACATTGCCCTCGCATGTCGTTGTGGCAAAGCCTGCGCAGCCTGTGGCATCCGCGCCATGCGTCGGTCGCCCATGGCGCCTTGGCGTCGCTCGATCTGGGCGAAAAGTTGTGGGAGCGCGTTGATCGGCTCTCTGGTGGTGAACGCCAGCGCGTCGGTCTGGCCAGGCTGCTGGTTGCCGATGCGCCGCTTTGGCTGATCGATGAGCCGTTGTCTGCGCTCGATCCGGCGCGCGCCGAGCAGGCCATCTCGCGGCTGACGCAGGTGGCGCGTGAAAGCCGCCGGACACTGGTCTGCAGCCTGCATCAGGTTGACATGGCGCGGCAGTTTTTCCCGCGCATCGTGGCGCTGCGTGACGGCCAAGTCGTCTACGACGGCGCGACCACCGAACTCGACGAAGCGATGGTGCGTGATCTGTACGGCCAGGAGGCGCTGACGCTGGTTGATCCGGCGCAACTGACCGCGACGTCGAAGGCCATGCCATTGATGGTCTGCCATTGATCGATGGCTGCAACGCTGCCTGCTGAAAGCAGTCTGAAGAGGCGGGATGGCGGGCCGGATCCCGCATTGCAACGCCGCTGGCTCGGCGTATTGGGCTTGCTGGTGCTGGTTTGGCCGCTGCTGGTGCTGACCGAATTCAAACCCTGGGCGATGTTCGACCAGCGCAGCCTGGCGTCGACCTGGCACTTTGTTTCGCAGTTTGTTCCACCGCGCGCAGACGCTGAGTTTCTTCGTCTGCTGGCCCGCGAAACCTGGCGTACCGTGGCCATTGCAACAGCCGGCATGAGTCTGGCATGGCTGGTTGCCGTGCCGCTGGCGCTGGGAGCGTCAGCGCGACTGTCGGTCAGCGCCTTGGCCACACGAATGGATCGCTGGCCGTTTGTGGTGCGCCAACTGTTGCGCTGGCTGATGATCGTGTTGCGCTCGGTGCCCGAACTGGTCTGGGCCTTGTTGTTTGTTCGCGTTGTCGGACTGGGTCCGACCGCTGGCGTGCTGGCGATCGGAATCGCCTACGGCGGCATGCTCGGCAAGGTGTATTCGGAGATCCTCGACAGCACCGACGCCGCCCCGTCGCAGGCCTTGCTTCGCAATGGCAGCGGCCGTCTGCAGGCGCTGTTGTACGGCGCGCTGCCGCAATGCGCCAACGAGCTCGTCAGCTATACCGTCTATCGGTGGGAGTGCGCAATCCGCTCATCGGTCGTGCTCGGTTTTGTCGGCGCAGGCGGCTTGGGGCAGTTGCTCGACGGCGCGGCCAAAATGTTTGCCGGCAATGAAGTGAGCAGCATCCTGATCGTCTTCATCGCATTGGTCACGTTGTCCGACCGGATCAGCCTGGCGCTGCGCCGGGCGCTGAACTGAGGTGCGTGTCTTGATGAGCGACCTCGCCGCCCCTGACTTGTCACCGCTGCCACCGGCGCCGCGCAAGCGCTGGTCGATGCGGCTGATCATGCTGGCCATCGCCACGCTGGTTGTCGCCAGCTTTGTCACGCTGGATCTGCGCTGGGCCGATTTTCTGTCGCCCGACGCACTGGCTGCGATGGCGAAGTTCGGCGCCAGTTTTTTCCCGCCACAAATGGCGCCGGCGTTTCTCGACAGGACTGTGTGGGCCAGCCTGGAAACGCTCGCCATGTCACTTTTCGGCACGTTGCTGGCAACCGCAGGCGGTCTGGCTCTGGCACTGCCGGCGAGCGGCTCGGGGCGCCGGCTGGCCCGCTTCTGGCGGGGCGCGTCGCGCGGACTGCTCAACGTGTTGCGCTCGATACCCGAACTGGTCTGGGCTTCGTTGCTGTTGATCGCGGCCGGCCTGGGGCCGTTCCCCGGCACCCTTGCATTGGCCCTGCACACCACCGGCGTGCTCGGCCGCCTGTTTGCGGAAAGCATCGAAAACGCCGACCCCGGCCCGGCACTGGCGCTTCGCGTGCGAGGCATCGGCGCGCTGCCGATCTTCTTTTATGCGACGCTGCCGCAGATCATCCCGCAGTTGATTTCGTATTCGCTGTACCGGTGGGAAAACAACATCCGCGCCGCCGCAGTCCTCGGCGTGGTCGGTGCCGGTGGTCTGGGGCAGATGCTCTATTACCACCTTGGCCTGTTTCACATGGCTGAGAGCGCACCGTGCTGATGGCGATGGTCCTGCTGGTTGCCATGGTCGATGCCTTGTCTTACTTCGCGCGGCGCAGCTTGAATCGATGACCCGCCGATGCGGCGAACCGTCGCGTGGTGGCGGCAAGCAGCGCTCATTTTGATTGGTGAAATCCCTAGCACGTCGGGCAAGGCGCCTCCGACAAATTGTCGCCAGCGTTCACGTCAGGTTGTCGTCGAATGCCGCGAGCCCGCGACCCATCGACTGCTGCGCTGCGACACTTTGTCGCCGATGTTTTCAGCAGCGCATTCCGGCACCTGCGACCCAGGGTTTGTGCGGGCTTATCAGTCGGGGAATGCGCCGAATGCACGGGTACCATATGAAATGGCTTGCCGAAGCTGGCTGGCTGTGCACCCATTGAAGCTGGAGATCGCGATGACCGACCCCGTCCAAAACAAGTTGTCCCGCCGCAAGGTGTTTGCCGGAGCCGGCGCGGCGGGTGCGCTGGCCACGGTTGCAGTGGCCTTGCCGATGGTCAAGCAGAAGACCGAGGCCGCGGTTGCCGCCGACGCACCAGCCCGCAGGCAGGGCGATGGCTACCAGGTCACCGACCACGTCAAGCAGTATTACCAGACGGCCCGCGCCTGATCGCCAACGTTTGCGCAAGGAACCATGATGTTGCTGACTCGCAAGACTTCTTCGGCGGCAGAGTCGTCCGCCCGTTCCGGTTTGATATCCAGCCTGCAGCGCGGCGTATCGCGTGCGATTCCGACCATGGACCGGCGGGCGTTTCTGCGTCGCTCGGGTCTGGGCGTCGGCGTCGGCGTGGCGGCCTCGCAGTTGACGCTGGTGCAAAAGGCCGAGGCAGCCGATCCGGCCAGGCCGGCGGCTGACGGAACGCGCAAGGTCGAAGTCAAACGCACGGTCTGTGGCCACTGCTCGGTGGGTTGCGCGGTTGATGCGGTGGTCGAGAACGGTGTCTGGGTTCGGCAGGAGCCGGTCTTCGATTCGCCGATCAACATGGGCGCACATTGCTGCAAGGGCGCCGGCCTGCGCGAGCACGGACACGGCGAATACCGGCTTGCGCACGCCGATGAAGCTGGTCGGCGGCAAATACCAGCGCATCAGCTGGGAGCAGGCGCTGACCGAGATCAGCGCCAAGATGATCGAGCTGCGCAAGGACAGCGGCCCCGATTCGATCTTCGTCGTCGGCTCGAGCAAGCACAACAACGAGCAGTCTTATCTGTTGCGCAAGTGGGTCAGCATGTGGGGCAGCAACAATTGCGACCACCAGGCGCGGATCTGTCACTCGACCACGGTGGCTGGTGTTGCCAACACCTGGGGTTACGGTGCGATGACCAATTCGTACAACGACATGCGCAATTCGAAGGCGGCGTTGTACATCGGCTCCAATGCCGCCGAGGCGCATCCGGTGTCGATGCTGCACATGCTGCATGCGAAGGAAACCGGCACCAAGATGATCGTCGTCGACCCGCGCTTCACGCGGACCGCGGCGAAAGCTGACCAATACATCCGCATCCGCTCGGGTTCGGACATTCCGTTCCTGTTCGGTGTGCTGTATCACGTCTTCAACAACGGCTGGGAAGACAAGCAGTACATCAACGATCGCGTCTACGGGATGGACAAGGTTCGTGCCGACGTGATGGCCAAATGGACCCCGGACAAGGTACTGGAAGCCTGCGGCGTCGACGAGGCAACCTGCCTGCAGGCCGCCCGGACGATGGCCGAGAACCGCCCGAGCACCATCGTCTGGTGCATGGGGCAGACCCAGCACACGATCGGCAACGCGATGGTGCGTGCCTCGTGCATCCTGCAACTCGCACTGGGCAACATCGGCAAGAGTGGCGGCGGCGCCAATATCTTCCGCGGCCATGACAACGTGCAGGGCGCCACCGACGTCGGCCCGAACCCGGATTCGCTGCCGGGCTACTACGGTCTGGCCGAAGGCTCGTGGAAACATTTCGCGAAAGTCTGGGACCTCGATTTCGATTGGATCAAGGGCCGTTATGCGCCGGGCATGTTGACCAAGTCGGGCATGACAGTCTCGCGCTGGATCGACGGCGTGCTCGAGAAGAACGACCTGATCGACCAGGACAGCAACCTGCGCGGCCTGTTCTTCTGGGGCCATGCGCCGAACTCGCAGTCACGCGGGCTGGACATGAAGCGCGCGATGGACAAGCTCGACCTGCTGGTGGTCGTCGACCCCTATCCGTCGGCGACGTCGGCGATGGCGGCGATGCCAGGCAAGCCGGAAGACCTGAACCCGAACCGCGCTGTCTACATGCTGCCGGCCTGCACGCAGTTCGAGACCTCCGGCTCGGTGACGGCTTCCAACCGCTCGCTGCAGTGGCGCGAGAAGGTCATCGAGCCTTTGTGGGAGTCGCGCACCGATCACATGATCATGTGCCACTGGCCGACAAACTCGGCTTCGCAAAGGAGTTCAGCAAGTCGTTCAAGCTGGTGGCTGGCAAGGGCGGCATGATGGAGCCCGAGATGGAGTCGGTGCTGAGGAGATCAACCGCGCGGTGTGGACCATCGGCTACACCGGGCAGAGCCCGGAGCGGCTGAAGGCCCACATGCGCAACATGCATGTGTTCGATGTGAAGTCGCTGAAGGCCAAGGGCGGCATCGACAAGGAGACCGGCTACAAGCTCGACGGCGACTACTTCGGCCTGCCGTGGCCGTGTTTCGGTACTGCCGAGCTGAAACATCCGGGCTCGCCGAACCTGTATGACCCGTCCAAACACGTGATGGATGGCGGCGGCAATTTCCGCGCGAACTTCGGTGTCGAGCGCGATGGCGTGAGCCTGCTGGCCGAGGATGGCTCGTTTTCGATGGGCGCCGAAATCACCACCGGGTATCCCGAGTTCGATCACGTCTTCCTGAAGAAGCTCGGCTGGTGGAGCGACCTGACCGATGCCGAAAAAGCGGGTGCCGAGGGCAAGAACTGGAAGACCGATCTGACCGGTGGCATCCAGCGCGTGACGATGGCACATGGGTGTCACCCGTTCGGCAACGCCAAGGCGCGCGCGGTGGTGTGGAACTTCCCGGATCCGATCCCGCAGCACCGTGAGCCGCTTTATTCGACGCGCCCCGATCTGGTGGCCAAATACCCGACCCATGACGACAAGAAGGCGTTCTGGCGCCTGCCCACGCTGTTCAAGAGCGTGCAGGAGAAAAATGCCGATATCGGCAAGCAGTATCCGTTGATCATGACGTCCGGCCGGCTGGTCGAATACGAAGGTGGTGGCGAGGAGACCCGGTCGAACCCGTGGCTGGCCGAGTTGCAGCAGCACATGTTCGTCGAGATCAACCCGGCCAGTGCCAATGACCGGAGCATCCGCAACGGCGACACCGTCTGGGTGTCGACACCCTCAGGTGCCAGGCTCGAGGTGAAGGCGCTGGTGACCGAGCGGGTCGACCGCAATACGGTCTTCCTGCCGTTCCACTTCTCGGGCCATCTGCAAGGTGTCGACCTGCTGAAGTACTACCCTGACGGTGCGCACCCGGTGATCCGCGGCGAATCGGTCAATTCCGGAACAACCTATGGCTACGACGCGGTGACGATGATGCAGGAAACCAAGACCACTGTATGCCAGATCCAGAGGGCGGCTTGATCCCGCCTCTGCAATTCATCGTCTAACGGAGACACCCTCATGGCAAGAATGAAGTTCATCTGCGACGCCGAGCGCTGCATCGAATGCAACGGCTGCGTCACCGCTTGCAAGGCTGAAAACAATGTGCCTTGGGGCGTCAATCGGCGTCGCGTCGTCACCATGAACGACGGCATTCCCGGCGAGAAAAGCATCTCGGTGGCCTGCATGCACTGCTCGGACGCACCCTGCATGGCGGTCTGCCCGGTCGATTGCTTCTATCGAACCGATGACGGCGTCGTGCTGCACGACAAGGACATCTGCATCGGCTGCGGCTATTGTTCGTATGCCTGCCCGTTCGGCGCGCCGCAGTTTCCGGCCAATGGCGAGTTCGGCATGCGCGGCAAGATGGACAAGTGCACCTTCTGCGCCGGGGGCCCGGAGGCCAATGGCAGCGACGCGGAGATGTCCAAATATGGCCGCAACCGGCTCTCCGAAGGCAAGCTGCCAGCCTGTGCCGAGATGTGTTCGACCAAGGCATTGCTGGGTGGCGATGGTGATGTGGTGGCCGACATCCTTCGCAACCGGGTGCTGGTGCGCGGCAAAGGCAGCGAGGTCTGGGGTTGGGGCACCGCTTACGGCAAACCGACACAAAATGCGGCCGTTAATGGCGCGATGGGTGGCGTCGTCAATGGTGCGGCCAATGCCCCGGGCAGTGCGGTGTCCGCGTCGGGCATCGGTGAGGTGAAGAAGTGAGCGCCGGCCCGGTATGGCTTGTCGCCACGATGGCCGCTTCATCGGTATTGTTGGCTGGCTGCGGCGAAAAGTCGCAGACCCTTGATCGCTCGGTACGCAAGTCCGACACCGCTGCCTGGTCGACCAGCGCGCAGGCGGTTCCAGCCTTTTATGCGCCGGGTTGGCAGGCAAGCGGCGACAAGGCCGCCTGGGAAGCGCAGATCAATACGCGCACCCTGCACGGTCAGAACGATTACGCGGCCAGATAGCAGGGAGACAGCACCATGCACCGCCTGATCTCGCAAGCCTGTGCCATTGCCCTCGTCATGCTTTTCGCGGCGGGTGTCGCAGCCCCCGTCGATGTAGCCGCTCAGGCGGCGCCGCCGGCCAATTTTGTCGCGGGGCCGATGCCGAGTCCGGATGAAAGCAATGCGCAGCGGTCCAAGACCCAGCCGGGCAACAATGCGCCGTTCTGGCGGGCGGTTCGCGACGGCAAAGGCGTGTCGAACCTGCCTGGCGAAGAAAAAGGCGTGTTGATCCAGAACTTCGCCAAGTACCCAGGCTCGAGCCTGACCACCGCCGGCGAGGCCTGGCGCCAGGTCCGCAACAACTGGATCATTCCCTACGGCGGGGCGCTGGTCATCATCGTGCTGCTGGCGCTGGCAATTTTCTATTTCGCCAAGGGGCCGGTCGGCCATGCGCATGCGGCAGGCGGGCGCATCGAGCGTTTCACGCCCTTCGAGCGCGCGGCGCATTGGTCGAATGCGACCGCGTTCGTGATCCTTGCGGTTTCCGGTCTGGTGATGGCATTCGGCAAATTCATTCTGATGCCGATCTTTGGTGGCGTGTTGTTCGGCTGGCTTACCTATGCGCTGAAAACCGTGCACAACTTCGTCGGCCCCTTGTTCGTTGTGTCGTTGATCATCGTCTTCTTTACCTTCCTGAAAGACAATTTCCCGAGCCGTGTCGACTTCACCTGGATCCGCACTGCCGGCGGGATGTTCAGCGACCGCGAAGTACCGTCGGAGCGATTCAACGCCGGCGAAAAAATCGTCTTCTGGGGAGGCGTGCTGATGCTGGGTGCGGTGGTTGTCGGATCGGGTCTGTACCTCGACAAGGTGTTGCCCGGCATGGACTATCTGCGCGATGACATGCAAGTGGCCAACATGGTGCATGGTGTCTCGACGATGCTGATGATGGCGATGTTCCTTGGCCATATCTACATGGGGACGATCGGCATGCGGGGAGCGTATCGGGCGATGCGCGACGGCTATGTCACCGATGCCTGGGCAGAGGAGCACCACGCACTCTGGTACGAGGATATCAAGCGGGGCAGGATCCCGGCGCAGCGCAGCCATCCGGCGGGCGAACCCGAAGCCGCGCCCATCGTGATGCCGCGCTGATTCGACGGCGTCGACATCCTTTCCTATCGATCCGGACAAATTGGACTGCACATGCCACAAGTTTTGCGTCTGACAGTTGCCCTGTGTTGTGCCGTATCGGCGCATCTCGCCTTCGCCAAACTGCCGCCCCCCAGCGAAGAAGCGAAGGCCAAGGCGGCCGAAGCGGCAGCCAAGACGGAGTGGAGCAACAAGGTCGCCTCCTATCAGCTGTGCCAGGCGCAGGATCGGGCGGTGGCGAGTTATCGCGCCAAGCGGCAGCTCGACGCCAAGGAAACGCCGACGCCAGCCGTTGCGGCCGCTGCATGCACCGATCCCGGCCCCTACGCTGCCGCCCCACCCGCCGCTGCCGGACTCGAAAAGGCCGGCGCGCATTCGGCCCCTGCTGCCACCGCACCGGCGCCGGCCGCCGCGCCGGCTTCGGCAAGCAAATCCTGACTCCCTGAAGCGGGCGCCTTGCGCGCGCAACGCCGGCGTGCGCGGTGAGTCGAACCGGATGCTGACCTTGCCTCGCGATTTGGTATAGCGTTGTGGCCTATGAGTCTGCCTCGTTTGACCCGCGCCAGCGCTGCGCTGACATGCACCATCCAGGCCGTCGACGAATTCGGCGTCGATCGTGAAGTCGCGATTCCGGCCGAACGTGCGCTGACGGTTTATGTCGACAAGCGAGAACTTGTCACGCTGATGACCTTGGGCGCCGCCCCTGAATTGCTGGTGTTGGGCTATCTGTGCAATCAGCGACTGGTCGATTCGGTGGCCGACATCGATTCGATCACCGTCGACTGGGATGTCGGCGCTGCTGCCGTCAAGACGCGCAACGGCATCGCCGGCTTCGAGGAAAAGACGTCCAAACGCGTGGTCACGACCGGTTGTGGCCAAGGGACCGTCTTCGGCGATCTGATGGGTGCGCTCGATACCGTCAAGCTGCCGCTGGCGACCGACGCCTTCGCGCGCCTGAGCCAAGCCGACTTGTACGGCCTTCTCGATGCAGTGCGGCTTCAGGAGACGACCTACAAGTCGGCCGGCTCGGTGCATGCGTGCGCCTTGTTCAAACGGGCCGAACTGCTGCATTTCGTCGAGGATGTCGGACGCCACAATGCCATCGACACGATCGCCGGCTGGATGGCGATGCGCGGCTTCGGCGGCAACGACAAGATCTTCTATACCACCGGTCGCTTGACCAGCGAAATGGTCATCAAGGCCGCACAGATGGGTGTGCCGATCATCGTGTCGCGAAGCGGGATCACGCAGATGGGGCATGAGGTCGCGACTCGGCTTGGCCTTGCCTTGTTCGGTCGTGCAACCAATCGCCACTTCATCTGTTATTGCGGTTTCGACCGCTTCGATGCCCAGCCAGAACCGCCACGGGTACTCGCGACGACAGGCGACCGTGGCAGTCACTCAAGCAGTCGGGCCTGATCCTCGGATTTGCAACGCCGGTGGGTTGCAAGCCGCGGGCAGCGGCGATGAAGCGTCCGCAGACTCTAGAATCCGGCCAAGCGGCCTTGGCCGCGCTGCGCCTGTACACGATGAGCATCAAGAGCGACAAATGGATCCGCCGCATGGCCGAGCAGCACGGCATGATCGAGCCGTTCGAGCCCAGGCAGGTTCGCCAGTCGGCCGACGGCCAGAAAATCGTCAGCTACGGCACCAGCAGTTATGGCTACGACATTCGTTGCGCACCCGAGTTCAAGGTATTCACCAACATCTTCAGCACGGTGGTCGACCCGAAGAATTTCGACGAACGCAGTTTTGTCGACATGCACAACGACGTGTGCGTGATTCCGCCGAACAGCTTTGCACTGGCGCGCACGCTCGAATATTTCCGCATCCCGCGCAATGTGCTGACCATCTGCCTCGGCAAAAGCACCTATGCGCGTTGCGGCATCATCGTCAACGTCACCCCGTTCGAGCCGGAATGGGAAGGTTATGTCACGCTCGAGTTCAGCAATACAACGCCGCTGCCGGCGAAGATCTATGCGGGCGAAGGTTGCGCGCAGGTGATTTTTTTCGAGAGCGACGAGGTCTGCGAAACCAGCTACAAGGACCGCGCCGGCAAATACCAGGGGCAGCGCGGCGTTACCTTGCCCAAAGCCTGAGCACCGAAAGACGCCCATGAAATGGCAAGGCCAGCGCGAAAGCGACAACGTCCGCGATGTGCGCGGCGGCTCAGGCGGCGGTGGCCTGGGAGGCGGGCGAAGCCTGGGCATCGGCTCGGTGGTCATTGCACTGGTGGCAGGCTGGATCTTCGGTATCAACCCGCTGACCGTGCTCGGGCTGCTCGAGGGCGGATCGCCGGGCTCGGCACCGACTGCTCAGCAGGGCAAGCCGCCCGCGGCTGAAGATACCGCGTCGCGATTCGTCGCGGCCATTCTGGCCAGTACCGAAGACGTCTGGGCCGCGCAGTTCAAGCAGGCCGGCATGACCTACCGCGCGCCGAGGCTGAATATCTACCGTGGCAGCTACCCGACCGCTTGTGGCCGCGGGCAGTCAGCGATGGGGCCGTTTTATTGCCCGGGTGACGAACAGGTCTACATCGACCTTGCCTTCTACGACACCTTGCGCACCCAGCTCGGTGCCCCTGGCGATTTTGCGCAGGCCTATGTGGTTGCCCATGAGGTGGGCCACCATGTGCAGCATCTGCTCGGCATTGCCGGCAAGGTCGATGCGATGCGCGGCCGGGTCAGCCAGACGCAGCAGAATGCCCTGAGTGTCCGGCTCGAGCTGCAGGCCGATTGTTTTGCCGGCATCTGGGCCGAACGGTCACAGCAGGCGAAGAGCTGGCTGGAGCAAGGTGACATCGACGAAGGTCTGAACGCGGCCTCGCGAATCGGCGACGATGCGCTGCAGCGGCAATCAACGGGAACCGTACGCCCTGAGTCTTTCACCCACGGCAGCAGCGCGCAGCGGGTCGAGTGGTTCAAACGAGGGCTGGCGTCGGGCCGGATGGCCGATTGCAATACCTTCGACGCACGGCAACTGTGAAGGCCAGCGCCGATGGCGCGACCCGCTACGGCGACAAACGCTCGACGCAGCCTGGCAGCAGGATTCGCCGGTCGACGTTTCGGATGTCGGTATGGCCGCAAAACGCCATCGTGATATCCAGCTCCTTGTGCAGGATCTCCAGGCATTTGGTGACACCGGCTTCGCCCATCGCACCGAGCCCGTAAAGAAATGCGCGGCCGATCAGTGTGCCGCGGGCGCCGAGTGCCCACGCCTTCAGTACATCCTGACCGCTGCGGATGCCACCGTCCATCCAGACCTCGATGCGTGAGCCGATGTCGTCGGCAATCGCCGGCAGCGCGGCGATCGATGCCGGCGCGCCGTCCAGCTGGCGGCCGCCATGGTTGGATACAACCACCGCATCGGCGCCGCTGTCAGCCGCCAGCCGGGCATCCTCGACGTCCATCACGCCTTTCAGGATCAGTTTGCCGCCCCAGCGCTTCTTGATCCATTCGACATCGTTCCAGTCGAGCTTCGGGTCGAACTGCTCGCGGGTCCAGGTGCCCAGCGAACTCATGTCGCTGACGCCTTTGGCGTGGCCGATCAGATTGCCGAAACCGTGCCGACGGGTGCCGGCCATGCCCAGACACCAGCGCGGCTTTGTCATCAGGTTGAGGATATTGGCCAGCGTCGGCTTGGGCGGGGCCGTCATGCCGTTCTTCAGATCCTTGTGACGTTGACCCATCACCTGCAGATCGAGCGTCAACATCAATGCCGAACAGCCCGCTGCCTTGGCGCGGTCCATCAGCCGGTCCATGAAATCGCGATCGCGCATCCAGTAGAGCTGAAACCAGAACGGTGCCTTGGTATGCGCAGCGATATCTTCGAGCGAGCAGATGCTCATCGTCGACAGCGTGAACGGGATACCGAATTTCTCGGCCGCTCGGGCGGCGAGGATTTCACCGTCGGCATGCTGCATGCCGGTCAGACCGGTCGGCGCGATGGCCACCGGCATGGCAACGTCCGTGCCCGCCATGGTGGTGCGCGTGCTGCGGTTTTCCATGTTGACCGCCACCCGCTGGCGCAGCAGCAGTTTCTGGAAATCGGCTTCGTTGGCGCGGTAGGTGCCTTCGGTCCAGGATCCGCTGTCCGCATAGTCGTAAAACATGCGCGGCACGCGGCGTGCGGCAAGCTGCTGCAGATCGGCAACACTGGTGATGACAGGCATGGACGGCTCCGAGGTCGAGTCTTGTCATGCTAATGCACCACTGTGTGCCGCGGCTGGCATTCGAACCGTTGGCTTGCGCAGTGCAAGCGCGCGCCGTCCGCTACGTTCAATACTGCAATTCGGCGGCCAGATAGCTGCCGGTCTGCCTGCCCAGGCCGGGCGATCGTTGAATCGAGCCGAGATCCATGTAGGCGGCTGTCAACGAGATTCGGCGCGTCGGCGACCACGCGATATAAACATCTTTCCAAGCGCCGTCCCGGGTCTGCAGGCCGAATGGGCCGGCGGCCTGATGATTGGCCGGCCCGCGGCGGTACTCCGCACCAACGGCCAGGTTGTGGCGCAGCCGGAATGACAGGCCGACGTCGCTGAATACCTGATACCGATTGCCCGGCAAAAATTGCGAGCCAAGAAGATTCTGATGCCGGCTTGCGCGCAGCTGGCCCCGCATCTGCAGACGCTGGCCTGGCATCGCGCTGGCAAAACCCAGGCGCAACGCACCGCTGTCCGGTGTGGAATCGAGCTGTTGCAGTGCGCCGTTGTCTGTTTCTGCCCGCGCGCCCGTCAGCAACAAATCCAGGTGTCCGCTGCCGATCCGCGGCGCTGACGAGTAATCGCTGCGCAGTGCCCAGGGCTTCAAACCCTGACCCGCTGGCAGCCGTGTCAGGACAACCGTCGTTTGGGCGTGCCACGCGCCGGTTTGCTGCTCATCGATGGCTTGTCCCGATGTCTCGGCGTGGGCCAGGCCAAACGCCGCAGTCAGCAGTCCGGCACCCAGGGTAGCTGCAGCGAGCTGCCGGGGTGTGGATTCTGTCGAGCGCGTACGGGGAATGCGGGAATGGGTCATCGTGCCTCCGGACTGAGCGTGTCGCGCCACCGTGGGCGCCGAGTTCAGTGTGCGGCGCGTGGAAGCTGCGCAATTCGCCGAATAGACGCGGCTTCGCTGCCGTATTCTTCGGTCAGAACAAGGGCGTCTGCCGATCCGGCTGCCGGCTGGCTTCAGCCAGGCTTGCGAGTTCGGCCAGTGACCGCAGCGAACCGGCGCGAACGCCGAGCAGGCGCAGACGCCGGCTCAGGTCGACGCGCTTCAAACACTGCCCCGCGGCCGCGCGTATCGCAGTCGCTTCGCAGATCGGCTCGCCCAGCGTGATCGCCCGGCTGACGATCTTGAAATCGTCGAAACGCAACTTCACTGAAATATTGCGAGTGGCGTAGGCCTTGCGCTGCAGGTCGCTTGCCAGTTGCACACACAGCTGGTCGAGAATGCCTGCCAAGATGCTGCGGTCGCGAACCGCATGCAGATCACGCTCGAAAGTGGTTTCGCGGCTGATCGAAACCGGCTCGCTGTGGGTGACCAGCGGCCGCTCGTCGCGCCCGTTGGCTGCGGCGTGCAGCCAGGCGCCGTAGCTGCGGCCGAACTCCTCGACCAGCCAGCCAGGGTCGGCAGCAGCCAGCTGGCCGATCGTCTGGATGCCGAAACCGGCCAGACGGGCGGTCGCTTTCGGGCCGATCCCGTTGATCTTTTTCGCCGCCAACGGCCAGATCCGGCTTGCCAATTCAGTCTCGGCAAGCAGGGTCAGGCCGTCGGGTTTGTCGAGATCCGAGCAGATCTTCGCCAGCAACTTGTTCGGCGCAACGCCGATCGAGCAGCGCAGGCCGGTCGCTGCATGGACGGCCGCCTTGAGCTGGCGGGCTGCCGCTTCGCCGCCGTCTTGCTGGGCGCCCGGTTGCTGGCTCAGGTCGATATAGATCTCGTCGATGCCGCGATCTTCGACCTGCGGCGCCAACTCGCGCACGGTGGCCTTGAACAGCCGTGAAAAATGCCGGTACTGATCAAAATCGACCGGCAGCAGGATGGCGTCCGGCGCGAGCTTGGCCGCTTTCATCACGCCCATCGCCGAAAAAATGCCGAATGCGCGCGCAGCGTAGGTCGAGGTGGTGATCACGCCGCGTCCGGTGTAGTCGCGCAGCCGTGCAAAGCGGCGGCTGCCGTCGGCAGCGACTTCAGGCGCATGGCGCCGTCCGCCGCCGATCACCACCGGCAGGCCTTCGAGTTCGGGGTAACGCAGCAGCTCGACCGACGCATAGAAGGCGTCCATGTCGAGATGGGCGATCAGGCGGCGCATGCCGCAAGCGTAGTGCAGCGCAACCCGATCGGCTGCGCCGGGGCTGCGAGTACCGGCGATCAGGCCTCGATCATGCCGCCGAGCGATTGACGGGACCGCCCGCCACGCGCGCCGTACACCGCCGGTGTTTCGCGCGGCAGCAGTACGTCGATCGCACGGTCGAGCGCAGCGGTTGCGCGGGCGAATGATTCACGTTGCGCGGCGACCTGGCCGCTGGTACTGGCAAGCCGGCGCCGCAGCAGCCGGAGAAATCGGGCCCCGCCTGGCTTGGCGGGAAAATTGATCGACGGCCTGGGCCAGCGTGCGGTGCAGTTCGCTTGACTCGAGCTCGATCGCCGGCAGGTCGCGTTGCAGCAGCGCATCGGCCAGCCGCGCCAGGCGCGCCTCGACCGCAGCGAGGCTGCGCTCGAGTTCATCGCCGATCGCACAGGGGAGCTCGATCACCTCGCTGACCGGGGCCGACGAAATGGGCTGTGCGTGGGGTCGATTCATTCGATGGTCTCTTCGGAAAAGTCGCGCGATCAACGGCGCGGCCGGATCGAGCTGACAGCGCTGAAACTACCCGCGGCGCTGTGACACCCGAGCGGGCCTGTGCATTGGGGGGCTTGTCTTCAGTGCGGCCGACTCAGCAACTCTTGCGCGTTGGCCAGCAGCTTGTCGGCGATCGCTTCGGGATTGACCTTGTATTGACCCTGGCTGATCGCATTGGAGATGCGATCGACCTTGGCCTGGTCGAAATCGGCCGTACCGGCGCTCACCGCGTCGTTGCCGCTGAGCAGCGCCGTAGCAGCAGTCGACAACGCGACCGTGCTGCTGCCAGCGCCTGCCTTGTCGACGCCATTGCTGCCGGCATCGGCCGGCTTGCCGCGGTTGGGGGCTACCGGCGCAAGGCCGGGCTTGTCGAGGGGGTTGCCGATTTTCATTGAATTCTCCTGAAAAGCAGTGTCGGTCGATATGGCCCACTGCGACCATTTTGGTCCATTGGTGAGGATATCGACCTGTCCGCGCCCAGCTTGAGGGTTTTTCTTTGGCTGGCCACGAGGCGCAGCGACGGTTTGACGATCATCATGGCCGGATTTCGACGATCCGATCGCCGGTGGCGATGCCGCTGACGATCCGCCCCTTGTCGGTGCGCACCCGGATCGATCGGCCTTCGACGCCATGCGCCAGCGCTTCGCCGCTGCCGCTGATCGAGAAGCCGGGGCCCTGGGCGACGATCTTGACGACGTCGCCGGCCGAAAACCACTGCCGAGGCCGGATATCGGCGGCTCGCAGCCCCTGACCGGCGTTGAGCCGGCGCGTCAGCATGCGGCCGATGGCCTGTTCGGGGTCGTTGACGATCGGCGAGTTTTCTTCGGCGAAATCGATATCGGCCTGGACCAGATCGCCGGCGCCGACCACCGCTCCAGCCGCCAGCGAGGTGGCCGCAACCCAGGCCGGGCCGTAGACCTTGACCGTGATCGGCAGGTACACATTCCAGGGCGAGGGGCCTTGGGTGCAGCGCAGGCCGATTCGGGTCTTGCCCCACAAGCGGGTGCCGGTCGGCAGATAGGGTTCGACGCGTTCGCAGTTGGCGCAGCTTGAGTCGCGAATCGAGCCGGCCGACCTCGATCTCGACCCGGCTGACTCCGGGCAGCGACTGCTGGCTGCTGTCGAGCGCCAGTTTCTGCAGTTGATCGCGCAACGACATCTCGAGCTCGGCCGGCAACGGGCTGTCGGCACTGACTGTTGCGTTGCTCGCGCCCACACCAGGGTCGCCGATCGCCAACGGCTGTATCACCGCGGCGGCCGCAGTTGCAGCGCTGAACGAACACACGAGCACGGCCAGCGCAATGCAAGCCGATTGCTGCCATGGCTGGTTGCGGCAGCGGTAGGCGAAGGCGGGGTGGGGCTGATTCGGCATGCCGCCACTGTAGGTGTCCGGGCGGCGCCTGCATGGTCGCGAAATGCAGTGGCTTGGCCCTGCTTATCGGGCTTATGTTTTGCCGCCGTCTGTCCAGAATCCGTCACATCCGGGCGATGGGCCGTTGCTGTTGCGAGTTTGCAGTGGCAATGCCCCGAGCCGAACGATCGAGACCTTGCTGGAGCAGCCGCGATGCTGAACCAATCTGACCGCTACGCTCGAATTTCAAGGCACTGCACTGGCGTTGCGGTCGGAGCGTCAGCGCCTGCTCGCCAGCAACATTGCCAACGCAGACACACCGGGCTACCTGGCGCGCGACATCGACTTCAAGAATGCGCTGCGCGATGCCACGGGTCGCAGCGCCAACCCGGGCACTGCCGGGCGGGCCAGCGGCGCGCTGGAAGCGACGCGTGCCGGCCACATCGACGGCACCAGCACGCTGGCGTTGGCCGGTGGCGGCATCGACGCCGATCGCTTGCTGTATGCCACCGCCGTCGCAGACCAACCTCGACGGAAACAGCGTCGACATGGATCGTGAGCGCGCCAGTTTCGCCGACAACGCAATCAAGTTCGAGGCCACCCTGCGCTTCATCAACGGCAATGTGCGGACGATGCTCGACGCGATCAAGGGACAGTCATGAGCCTGACCAATATCTTCAATGTTTCGGGCAGCGCGATCAGCGCGCAGAGCCAGCGGCTGAACGTCGTCGCCTCCAACCTGGCCAATGCCGACACGGTGGCCGGCCCGGACGGCAAGGCCTACAAGGCGCGCCAGGTCGAATTCCAGACCCAGCTGGTCGGCGCCCGATCGGACGACATGACAGCCGCCGGGGTACGCGTGTCGACGATTCGCGAAGACCAGACCCCGGGCAAGCGAATGCACGACCCGACCAACCCGAGCGCCGACGAAGAAGGCTATGTGACCTACAGCAACGTCGATCCGGTGGCCGAGATGGTCAACATGATTTCGGCCTCACGTTCGTACCAGAACAACGTCGAGGTCATGAATACCGCCAAGACCCTGTTGATGAAGACCCTGCAGATGGGCCAGTGACGCCCGCTCGACCCGACCCGACAAGCACCATGACTCGACAGGACCCATCGCAATGACCAGCGCCGTTACCAATTTCAGCCAGACTGCAGGCGGCGACTCCGGCATACGCCGCATCGGTCAAGGACGATCCGGGCAGCGCCGATCGCTTCCTGAAGCTGCTGGTCACCCAGATGCAGAACCAGGACCCGCTGAACCCGCTCGACAACGCGCAGGTGACGAGCCAGCTGGCGCAGATCAATACCGTCAACGGCATCGAGAAGCTGAATACGACGGTGCAGGGACTGTCCGGCCAGTTCGTGCAGATGCAGGCGCTGCAGGGCGTTGCATTGGTTGGCCGCGAGGTGGTTGTTGCCGGCAACCAGCTGTCGATCGCCAATGGCGTCGGACAGGGCGGCTTCGAGCTGTCAGGTGCTGCCGATTCGGTCAGCGTCGAGGTGCTGGCACCGAGCGGCCAGGTCGTCGATACGCTGAATCTGGGCGCACAAAGCGCCGGCCTGCACAGCTTCGACTGGCCGGCCGGCAACGCCACCGACGGCAGCGGCCTGAGCTTTCGGGTCAGCCGCGACCACCGGCGGCATCAAGAGTTCGCCGACCACGCTGATGCGCAGCGAAGTCAAGGCGGTCAGCACCAACGGCAGCGCCATGCAGCTCGAGCTCGGCAACGGCACGCACCGTTGCCTACACCGATGTCAAGGCCTTCAACTGAAGACGGCTCGCTCGCCTTCAGCATTTCAACCGAAGCGGTCAACCCCGCAGACCTACACCCCAAGGATCACCCCATGAGCTTCCAGCAAGGTCTCTCCGGACTCAACGCCACCAGCAAGAATCTGGACATCATCGGCAACAACATTGCCAATGCCAATACCTTCGGCGCGAAGGCGTCGCGCGGCGAATTCGCCGATGTCTACGCCGACCGTCGCTCAGTGGGTCGAGCGCCGACCAGCATCGGCACCGGCGTCAACCTGGCAGCGGTCTCGCAGCAGTTCTCGCAGGGCAGCATCATCGACCACCTCGAACTCGATGGACCTGGCGATCAGTGGCAACGGCTTCTTTCAGGTGACCGACGGCCAGAACCCGACCGTCTACAGCCGCAACGGCCAGTTCAAGATCGACAAGGACGGCTTCATCGTCAACAACCAGAACCTGAAGCTGATCGGTTATCCGGCCGACGGCCAGGGCGTCATCCAGCCGGGCCGCGCCAAGCCGCTGCAATTGCCAACCGCCGGCATCGCGCCAAGGCCGACCGAGCGCGATCACGATGGAGCTGAACCTCGACTCGCGCGTGGCAGCCCACCGAGCAGGATCCGTCGCTGCCGCCGATCGATTTCTCGAACCCGGACACCTACAACAATTCGACCTCGGTCACGGTCTTCGACGCCAAGGGCCAGGATGTCGCGCTGACCTACTATTTCCAGAAGGCGCAGACGGTCACCGATCACCACGACAACGCCGCCGACGGTGACCAACGCCGATACCTGGAATGTCTTCATCACCGCCAACGGCGCAGCCGCTGGCGGGCACGTCGGCGGCGCCGATGCCATCGTTGCAGATCGCGTTCGCCGCCAACGGCGGCTCGCCGACCTTCACCCCGGCGGCGGTGCCGCCCGGCCAGCATGCCGGCGATCGACATTCCGGCATCGACCAATGACGCCGGTGCTGCGACGCTGCCGATCACCGGCGTGGGGCTGGCATTCGGCGGCATGACCCAATACGGCGCCAAATTCGGCGTCACCGACATCGCCGCAGGACGGCTATGCGCCCGGCCAGCTGTCCGGCATCTCGATCGAGCCCAACGGCATCGTGCTGGCGCGTTATTCGAACGGCCAGTCGAAACCCGGCGGCCAGATCGAGATCGCCAATTTCCGCAACCCGCAAGGTCTGACGCCCGCAGGGCGGCAACACCTGGACACGCAGCGTCACATCGGGCGATCCGCTGGTCGGCATTCCTGGCGACGGCAGCCTGGGCGTGCTGCGCGCCGGCGCGCTCGAGGAGTCGAACGTCGACCTGACCGGCGAGCTGGTCAACATGATCACCGCACAGCGCGTCTACCAGGCCAATGCGCAGACGATCAAGACGCAGGACCAGGTCTTGCAGACGCTGGTCAACCTGAAGTGATCGCGGCACCGCAGTGACGCCGCCGATTTCCTCGCACTGAACGCCGAAACGGAGCCACCCCATGGACCGCATGATCTATCTGTCGATGTCGGGCGCGTCGGCGATGCTCGATCGCCAGGCGGTGCTGGCCAACAACCTCGCCAATGTCTCGACCAACGGCTTTCGCGCCGAGCTGCACGCCTTCCGCTCGGTGCCGGTCGAAGGCAGCGGCGCCAGCACACGGGTCTATTGCGCTGGAGACTTCGGCGGGCTACGACCCGACCGAAGGCCCGACGCCTGCCGACCGGCAGGCCGCTGGATGTCGCGATGAAGGGCAATGCCTGGCTGGCGTTGCAGTCGCTCGACGGCACTGAGGCCTATACGCGGGCCGGCTCGCTGACCGTGCGCGAGGACGGCACGCTGGTCAACCACAGCGGGCTGATCGCGCTCGGCGAAGGCGGTCCGATCCAGGTGCCGCCCAACAGTGCAGATCAGCGATCGGTACCGACGGCACGCGTCAGCGCCACTTCCGGCAACGCGCCGCCCACCGTCGTTGGCAAGATCAAGCTGGTGACGCCCGAGGCGCCGCTGCAGCGCGGCGTCGACGGCCTGTTCCGGACCGCCGGTGGCGGTGGCGCTGGCCGGCCGATCCGAAGGCGCAGCTGCAGGGCGGCGCGCTGGAGGGTTCGAACGTCAGCCCGGTCGGCAGCGATGGTCGCGATGATCGCCGCGTCGCGCCAGTTCGAATCGCAGATGAAGCTGCTGCAAGCCGCCGAGGCCGACGAAAAGGCGGCGGCGCAACTGCTTTCCATCGGCTGAGCCGGCAACGGCCCGGCCATTCAAGTTCCACAGGAGTCCAGCGATGATCCGCTCACTTTCGATATCGAAAACCGGCATGGAGGCCCAGCAGCTCCAGCTCGACACGATCGCGCACAACCTGGCCAACGTCAGCACCAACGGATACAAGCGTTCGCACGCGGTATTCGAGGACCTGATGTATCAGAACCTGCGCCAGGCAGGCAGCAGCAGCGCCGGCGAATCCACGTTGCCGACCGGCCTGCAGGTCGGCCTCGGCACCCGCGCCGTTGCCACCGCGCGCCAGTTCAGCCAGGGCAACCTGCAGCAGACCAGCAACCCGCTCGATCTGGCCGTGCTCGGCCAGGGCTTCTTCGAAGTGCAGATGCCCGACGGCACCGCGGGCTACACCCGCGACGGCTCGTTCCAGGTCAACTCGCAGGGCCAGCTGGTCACCAACAGCGGCTATACGGTCAATCCGGGCATCACGATCCCGCCGAATGCGCAGAGCGTCAGCGTCGGCAGCGACGGCACGGTCAGCGTCACGCTGCCGGGTCAGACCGACGGCGCAGTCGGTCGGGCAGATCCAGATCGCCAGCTTCGTCAATCCGGCCGGCCTCGAGCCGAAAGGGCAGAACCTCTTCACCGAAACCGCCGCATCCGGCAACCCGAATCTGGGCGCGCCGGGACAGAACGGGCTGGGCGGGCTGCGCCAGGGTTTCGTCGAGACCTCGAACGTCAACGTGGTCGAGGAACTGGTGGCGATGATCCAGACCCAGCGCGCCTACGAGCTCAACTCGAAGGCGATCCAGACCACCGACCAGATGCTGGCCAAGCTGAGCCAGATGTGACGCGCACCGTTGCTCGACGCCGGCGCCCTGTCTCGGCGCATGCCGGTGCTCGCGCTGTGCCTGCGTGCTCAGCGCCTGCGAAACCGCCAACCCGCGGCCCAAGGTCGATCTTGGCGCCGAGCCGCTGTACGTGCGGCCGCAGCCGATTGCCGTCGCGCCGGTCAGCAATGGTGCGATCTTCCAGACCGCGCCAGTACCGGCCGTTGTTCGAGGACCACCGGGCGCGGCTGGTCGGCGACGCGCTGACGGTGCGCATCGCCGAGAAGGTGTCGGCGACGCAGTCGAGCGTCAGCTCGATCGACAAGACCGGCAGCATCAAGGCCGGCATCAGCGCGCTGCCGTTCTTCTCGGCCAATTCGTTCAACCGCGCCAGCGCCAGCGGCTCGTCGGCCAACAGCTTCGAAGGCAAGGGCAGCACCGAGAACAGCAACGATTTCTCCGGCACCATCACCGCGATCGTCACCGAGGTGCTGCCCAACGGGCACCTGGTGATCGCCGGCGAGAAGCAGGTCGGCGTCAACCACAACGTCGACATCCTGCGCTTCACCGGCCAGGTCGACCCGCGGGCGATCCAGCCCGGCAATTCGGTCGCCTCGGCGCAGATCGCCAACGTGCGGATCGAGAACCGCGGCCGCGGCGCGCAGGCCGATGCGCAGGGAATAGCGTGGTTGGCACGCTTCTTTTTGAGCGTTCTGCCGATTTAAGTTTGTCCAGAATGGGCAACAGCCACTCACGCTGTTGCCATGAACTCCCCGAAGCCAGTCCCGCTCGACCCCGATCAGCCCAGGCCGCGTCATCGACGGCTGGCTGCGCGTCGCTGATCGCCGTCGCATGGTGATCGCCAGCGCAGCGATCTGGTGGCCGGCGCCGGCCCATGCCGCACGCATCAAGGAATTCGCTTCGGTGCAGGGCGTGCGCAGCAACCAGCTGGTCGGCTACGGCCTGGTCGTCGGCCTCGACGGCACCGGTGACCAGAGCACCTCGGCGCCGTTCACCACGCAAAGCATCAGCGCGATGCTGCAGCAGATGGGCGTGACGGTTCCGCAAGGCACGACGATGCAGCTGAAGAACGTCGCCGCGGTGCTGGTCACTGCCGCAGTTGCCGGCGTTTGCGCAACCTGGCCAGGCGATCGATGTCAGTGTCTCGTCGCTCGGCAATGCGAAGAGCCTGCGTGGCGGCACGCTGATCGCCACGCCGCTGAAAGGCGCCGACGGCCAGATCTATGCGGTCGCCCAGGGCAACCTGATCGTCAGCGGCGCTGGCGCCGCGGCCGGCGGCAGCCAGGTGCAGATCAACCACCTGAGCGCCGGCCGCATCCCCGACGGCGCCACCGTCGAGCGCGCGGTGCCGACGCCGCTGCAACGAAGGCAACAGCCTGCAGCTCGACCTGAATGCCAACGACTTCAATACCGCGCGCGAGGTCGCCAAGGCGATCAACGCAAAGATGGGCGACGGCATCGCCGCAGGCGATCGACGGCCGTGTCGTCAAGGTGCGGATGCCCGAAGCAACCGCATGCGCGCGTCGCCTTCATGGCCGATATCGAGAACCTGGAGATCAAGCGTGCGATGCCGGCCGCCAAGGTGGTGATCAATGCGCGCACCGGCTCGGTGGTCATGAACCAGGCGGTCACGCTGGCGGCCTGCGCGGTGGCCCATGGCAGCCTGTCGGTGACGATCAGCACCACGCCGCAGGTCAGCCAGCCGAATGCGCTGGCCGGCGGACAGACCGCGGTGGTCGAGAAATCCGACATCACGATCAAGCAGGAACCGGGTGCGCTGATTGCGCTGGCCGAAGGCACCAGCCTGGCCGAGGTGGTCAAGGCACTGAATTCGCTCGGCGCGACGCCGCAGGATCTGCTGGCGATCCTGCAGGCGATCAAGTCGGCCGGCGCGCTGAATGCCGATCTGGAGGTGATCTGATGAAACTCGCGTTGCCCATGAGCACGCTGGAGATGCGCGGCGGCATCGACGCAGCGCGCTGCGGCTGCGCTGGCCGGCGATGCACGCGGCACCGACTCGCTGAAGGCCGCGGCGGCGCGCAATCCGAAATCGGCGATCAAGGATGCGGCCAAGCAGTTCGAGGCGCTGTTCATGCAGGAGCTGATGAAGAGCATGCGCCAGGCGACGCTGGCCACCGGCATGCTCGACAACGACGGCAGCAAGCATGGGCACCGAGATGCTCGATCAGCAGTTCGCGACCCAGATGACCGGCATGCCCGGCGGCCTGGCCGCGGCGATTGCGCGCCAGCTCGAGCGCCAGATGGGCGGCGGCCGCGCCGAGCTGACGCCGCCGCCGACCGACAAGGCGGCAGCAACGACATCGCGACGCCGGAGGAACTGGCGCGCGCCGCAGCCGCCGCCGGCACCGGCACCAAGCAGGCCGATTTCGTCAGCCAGCACAGCGACGCCGCCGAGGCGGCCGAAGCGGCGACCGGCATTCCGGCCAGCTTCATGGTCGCGCAGGCGGCGCACGAATCGGGCTGGGGCCGGCGCGAAATCAAGAATGCCGACGGCAGCACCTCGTTCAACGTCTTCGGCATCAAGGCGGCGCTCGGGCTGGAACGGCAAGACCGCCGATGTGACGACCACCGAATATGTGCGCGGCAAGCCGCGCAAGCAGGTCGCCAGCTTCCGCTCGTACGGTTCGTACGAGGAGGCGTTCAAGGACTACGCGCGGCTGATGAAGAACAGCCCGCGCTACAGCCAGGTGGTCGCCAACGCGAGCAGCGCGCAGGGCTTTGCGCAGGGCCTGCAGCGCGCCGGCTATGCGACCGATCCGGCGTACGCCGACAAGCTGACCCGGGTCATCAACACGACGCTGCGCCTGCAGCGCGTGCTGACCTGATCGCCGCCGACCAGCCGGGAATCGCAGCATGGCCGTCAGCTCGTTGATGTCGCTCGGCACGCAGGCGATGTTCGCCAACTATGCGGCGTTGCAGACGACCGGCAACAACATCGCCAATGCGAATACCGCCGGCTATTCGCGGCAGCAGGTCGAGCTGCAGACGGTCGCCGGCCAGTTCAGCGGCTCCGGCTTCTTCGGCCGCGGCGTCGATGTCGCGACGGTCACCCGCGCTGCACGACGAATTCCTGACGCGCGAGGCCGCGGCGACCCGTTCCGCCGCCGCCGCCGACGAGACGCTGCAGCAGGCAACTGCAGCAGCTCGAACTCGGTCTTCCAGCACCGGCGAAGCCGGCATCGGTCATGCCGTCGGCCAGCTGTTCAATGCCTTTGCCGATGTCGCGAGCAAGCCGCAGGACATTTCGTCGCGGCAGGTCGTGCTGGCACGCGCCGACGAGCTCGCGTGCGCGCTTCCGCGCGGCGAGCGACCAGCTGACAGCGCTGCAGACGCGGCGTCAACCAGGATCTGAAGGCCTCGGTGGACAGCGTCAACGCGCTGACCCGGCAGATCGCCGGCCTGAACCAGCAGATTTCGACCGCGTCGTGGCTTCGGCCACAGCCCCAACGACCTGCTCGACCAGCGCGACAGCCGCGATTGGCAAGCTGAGCGAACTGCTGCAGATCAGCACCGTGGCTGCCGACGACGGCACGGTCAGCGTCTTCATGGGCGGCGGCCAGAACGCTGGTGCTGGCGAACCAGCCGTGCGAACTGACGACCGTGGCCGACGCCTTCGATCCGGCGCAGCTGCAGGTCGGCATCCGCCAGGCCGGCATCGATCGCGAGCTGCCGGCCAACCTGCTGACCGGCGGCTCGATCGCGGCGCTGGTGCGCTTCCAGAACCGCGATCTGGTCGATGCCCGCAACCAGCTCGGGCAGCTCGCCGCGGCGCTCACCGATCAGCTCAATCGCCAGCAGTCGCTCGGTCTCGACCTGAACGGCCAGCGCCGGCGGCGCCTTGCTGCAGATCGGCGCCGCCGCAGGTGCTCGCCGGCGACCGTCAACACCGGCGGCGGCGACGGTCGCGCTCGACCGTGGCCGATACGCTCGCAAGCTGCGGGCCAGCGATTACGAACTGACGCGCGACAGCGCCGGCAGCTACTACGCCTGCGCCGCCTGTCGGACAACCATCTGTTCGGGCCGCCCGAACTGCCGCGCTGACGCCGGCCGCTGCTGGCCGCCGGTTTCCAGGTCGATGGCATCACGATTGCGCCTGCAGGGCAGCAGCCGAGCCGGCGGTCGGCGACCGCTTCCTGCTGCAGCCGGTGCGGCATCGCGGCGCGCGACATGGCGCTGGCGATCGGCGATCCGCGCGGCACTGGCAGCGGCGGCGCCGGTCAGCGCGTCGGTCGCCGCGGCCAACAGCGGCACGCTTGACGATCGACCGCCTGCAAGGTGCTGACGCCGATCAGCGCGCCGGCTAGCCGAAGTGCTGCTGCGCTTCGACCGCGATCCGTCGACCCAGGCGACGACCTACACCTACAGCACCGATGGCGGCGCGACCTTCTCGGCGACCCGCCGCAGGCGTTGCTGCCGAACCAGCCGATCAGTCTATCCGGTCGGCTCGGGCGAGCCCGCAATGGAGCCTGAGCCTGCAGCGGCACGCCGGCAGCGGGCGATCATGGTGCGGGTGCCGCCGACGCCGTCGCCGTCGAGCAACAACGGCAATGCCAATGCGCTGCTCGGCGCTGCGCGATGTCGCGATGGTCGGCGCGGAGGTCGACAACCAGAGCGGCACGGTGAACGGCCGCGCAGCAGCTTCAGCGACGCCTACGCCGGCATGCTGTCGCGACTTCGGCGTTCGCGTGCAGTCGGCCCGCGCCGTGGCCCGGCAATCGGCCGTCGGTGGCCGAATCGGCGCAAGAGCCTCGAGTCGAACACTTCGGGCGTCAACCTCGACGAAGAGGCGGCCCGCATGATCCAGTACCAGCAGAGCTACCAGGCCGCGGCCAAGATGCTGCAGGTGGCGCAGGCGCTGTTCGACACGCTGCTGCAGGCCACCGCGCGTTGAGTACGGCGCCGGTCGGATCCGTGAAGGGATGAAGCATGAGAGTCAGTACCGCCAACAGCTACGACATCGGCGTCAATGCGCTGCAGCGCCGCCAGAGTGATCTGAGCGAAGCGCAGACCCGGCTGACCACCGGCAAGCGGGTCAATCGCGCCAGCGACGATCCGGTGGCCGCGGCGCGTGCCGAGCGGGCGCTGGCCGGCGAAGCGCGGGTCGCCGCCGAGCGAGCGCACCGTCGAGGCCAGCCAGCACGATCATGCTGCAGACCGAAGGCGCGCTCGGCGAATGCCGGCGAACTGCTGCAGCAGGCGCGCGAGATCCTGGTCGTCGGCCGGCAACGCCACCTACGGCACTGCCGAACGCAAGGACCTGGCCGAGCAGCTGGAGCAGATCCGCGATCAGCTGCTCAGCGATCGCCAACCGCTCCGACGGCGCGGGCACCTACCTGTTCGGCGGCCAGGGCTCGACCGAGCAGCCGTTCGTCGATTCGCGTCCGCGACGTCGGCGACGGCGCCCGAGCAGACCGGCGTGCGCTATGTCGGCAGCGCCGGCAATTCGATGACCGATCAGCCGACAGCAATCTGCCGCTGGCGCTCGACGGCGCGGCGATCTGGACCTCCGCGCGCACCGGCAACGGCGTTTTCGAGACTCGCGCCGGCCAGCAGCAATGCCGGCGCCTGGATCGATGCCGGCCAGGTCGCCGATCCGTCGGCGCTGACCGGCGACAGCTATTCGCTGGTCTTCGATGCGGCGACCCAGTCGTTCGACATCACCAATATCGACAACCGGTGCGGCGCTGGCGCTCGCAGCCCTATGTATCGGGCCGCTCGATCGAGCGCGACGGCATGGCTGCGTGACGATCAACGGCGACGCCGGCCGACGGCGAGACCTTCTGAATCGTGCCGTCGGCGCCGCGGCTCAACGTCTTCGGCAGCGCTCGACAAGGCCGTCGCCGACCTGTCTCGCGGACCTCGGCGCGCCGGCCTGAGCGCAGGCCGTCAGCGACAACCTGCGCAACGTGGATTCGGTGCTGGGCAACCTGCAGGCGGCGCGCGCGCGCAGCGGCGAGGCGCTGGGGCGCATCGACAACGCTCGCCAACCAGCTGGCCGACGGAAAAGCTGCATCACCAGAGCGAACGCTCGGCGCCGAAGATCTCGACATGATCGCGGCGATCTCGGAATTCGAGAACCGGCAAACCGGCTACGATGCGGCGTTGAAATCGTATTCGATGGTGCAGCGCATGTCGCTGTTCCAGTACATCAACGCCTGAACCGGCCCGCGTCAGCTTGGCCGCCCGCCGCCGCGGCGGCCGGGCAGAGAGGAGAACCCGTGTTCGACATCGCCATCCTCGGTCAGGTGGCCCTCGGGTATTCGCCGTTCATCGACCGCAAGCCGCAATGTCACGGCCACTCGCCTGACGGTCTTTGCCTTGCGCCAGGGCGACTCGCCTCGATGCCGGCGCAGCTGCTGCACGCGGTGGCCGGCGTATGGCCCGCCGGCGGGCCGCGCGTCTCGCTGAACGTCACCTCCGAATCGCTGCTGCGCGACCTGCTGCGCAGCCGCACCGCCGACCAACGTGATGGTCGAGGTGCCGGCGTTCATGGCGGCCGATGAAGCCAATGTCGATTCGATCCGGCGCCTGCACCGCGACGGCGTCGAACTGCTGATCAAGGGCCGGCCGCTTGTCGGAGCTGCCGCGCGCGATCCTGCCGTGCTTCAAATATTCGATCATCGACTTCGCCGACGACCGCCGGATCGGCGACCGACGCGACAGCCGCCGGCGGGCGTCGCGCGCAGCATCTCGCATGTGCAGTCGGGCGTGCGCAGCGTCGCCGACGATGGAGGCCAGCTTCCAGCGCGGTGCGGCGGCGGTGCTCGGCTGGCCGTTCGACGATCTGACCGGCGCAGCAGTCGGACAGCGCCAACGCGCAGGCGTGCATCCGGCGCTGCAGGTGATCGTCGAGCTGATCAACCAGGTCGAGCGCGAAGAGGACCGATCGAGCGGCTCGAGCAGACGCTCAAGCGCGATCCGTCGCTGGCCTTCAAGCTGATGCGCTACATCAATTCGGCGGCCTTCGGTTTCCAGGTCGAGATCGGCTCGTTCCGCCATGCGATCATGCTGCTCGGCTACCAGCGGCTGAAGCGCTGGCTGGCGCTGCTGCTGGCCACCGCGAGCAAGGACGCCGACATGCAGCCGGTCATGTTTGCCGCGGTGCGGCGGGGCATGCTGATGGAGGAGCTGACGCGCGCCTCGTCCGACGAAGCGATGCGCAACGAGATCTTCATCTGTGGCGTCTTCTCGCTGCTCGACTGCATGTTCGGCCAGCCGTTCGTCGAACTGCTGCAAGTCGATCCCGGTGGCCGACCGGGTGCGCAGGCGCTGGTCGACGGCAGCGGACCGTACCATGCCCTATCTCGACCTGGTGCGCGCGATCGAGTCCGAGTCGCGCAGCGACTATCCTGCAGGCCGCCGACGGCCTGATGATGGGCGTGACCGAGATCAACCGGGCGGTGCTGCAGCTCGCTCGGCAGCGCGGTCGCAGCTCGGCTGATGTCGACACAGTCGGCGTCATCGACCGTCGAGCCGGCCGAGGTCCAACGGCGCGGCGCAGTCAACGAGCTGATCCGGCTGCAATGGCAGTCGCCGTTTCCGGTCTGCCTGCAGGACCGGACTGTTCCGGCTGGTCGATGTCAACCCGGCCTTCTGGCGCTGCTCGGCTACCCGCGCGAGCAGCTGATCGGCCGCGATCCGATCGAACTCCAGCCGCGCGAAGACCATGCGCAGATCCTGGCGGCGCGCAAGCGCTGGCCGAAGAGTCGACAGCCGGCGACGTGCTGCCGCTGCATCGAACAGCGCCTGCTCGACGTGCAGGGCCGCGAACGCTGGGTGCGCTGCAGCATGCCGGGTGCTGCACGACGCAGTCGGCGACGCTCTTCCACCTGTGCATGCTGCAGGACACCACCGCCGAGCATGTGGCGCGCGAGCGCGCCGACCGCTCGGCGCGCGAACTCGACGACTGGTTCGTGCTCAGCCCGTTCGGCATGGTGCTCTACGACGAGGCCGGCCTGCTGGTCCGGACCAACCCGGCGTTCGAGAACCTGATCGGCCCGCTGCCGGTGATGCTCGACGAGGCACCGGCCAGCCTGCAGCACCTGCTGGCCTGGGACGACCGGGCCGCCGACGGCGCCCGACCGACGCCGATCCCGCTGCTGCAGCCAGGCGGCGCGCCGCTGGTCAGCCAGGGCTGGCTGACGCTGGCCGACGGCAACCAGCGCCACCTGCGGGCCACCGTTCGCTGCTACCGCACCTTCGACGGCGAGCAGCGCTTCATGGCGGTTGTCGAGGACCGCAGCGCCGAGGAGGAACGCGATCTGGCGCAGGTGCAGATCGGCGCGCTGATGGATACCGCCGGTGTCGGCCTGGCCACCTTCCAGGAATCATCGGGCTGGGTGCGCCAGCGCATCGCGCGCCAAGCCGGCTTCGGCGGATGGCGGCGCCGGCGAGCGGCTGGCCGGCCAGCCGATCTCGGCTGCGCTGCAGTCGATCAGCCGCGACATCGTGCTGCCCGAGTCGATTGTCCGAATACGAACGGCTGCAGCATGCGCTGCGCCATGCCCAGCAGGCCGAGGTGCGCTATGCGATCCGCCACCCCGAACTCGGCAGCCGCTGGCTGCTGACGCGGGTCGAGCCGGCCACATTGGCCTCGGGCAAGCGGACCACGTCGGTCGTCACGCTCGACATCACCGAGCAGCAGCTGACGCAGGCGCGCAGCGAGCAGCTGCTGCGCGAGGTCAGCACCATCCTCGAAAGCAGCGCCGCCGGCATCGCCTATGTGCGCGGCGCGGTGCTGGTGCGCTGCAACCGGCGCTTCGAGGCGATGCTCGGTCTGCGCCGCGGGCGCGTCGCCGGCAGCAGCGTGCACGAGATCTTCGCCCGCCATGCCGCAGGCGCGACGGGTGCTCGGCGATGCGATGAAGGCGCTGACCGCCGGCAAGCGCTTCGAGACCGAGATCGAGGTCGCCCCCGAGCAGCACGCGGCCCAGCCGCGCGCGCAAATGGTATGCGCTTGTCGGTGCGCCGCACCGGCGCGCCGGGCGAGCAGACCGAAGTGATCGCGGTGCTGTCCGACATCACCCGGCTGAAGACGCAGCAGGCCGAGCTCGAGCGGCTGGCGCGCGACCGCGAGCTGATGTTCAGCCTGTCGGAGGTCGGCATCGCCTTCGTTCGGCAAGGCTGCATCCAGCGTGCCAACGAGGCGCTGTCGCAGCTGACCGGCCGCTGCGGTCGAGGAACTGCTGCTGTCGCCGCTGTCGATCCTGTTCGTCGACGAGCGCCGACCTACGAGCGCCAGTGGGCGGACGAGGAAGCGGCGCTGCGCCAGCACGGCCGCTGGATCGGCGAGCGCCAGATCCGCCGCGTCGACGGCCGGCTGATCTGGGTTCAGGTCAGCCTGCGGCTGGTCCGCGAAGGCGACGCCACAGCGGCATGATCGCCGCCTATGTCAATGTCGACGACCGCCACCGCGCCGAGCAGGTGGTCGCCTTGCAGGCCGAGCGCACGCGCGCGATCCTCGATTCGGTGCTGGTCGGCATCGTCACCGTCGGGCGCGCGCGGCATCGAGTGGATGAACCGCTCGGCGCGCCGCATGTTCGGCGGCGATCTGGTCGATTTCCTGAACCAGTCGATCGCGACCGTTGCCACGCCCGATCCCGAACACCCGTTCCGCCAGACGCACTACCTGAACGAACTGGTCGAGGGCGAGGCCGAGACCTTCGAATGCCAGGTCAAGGCGCGTGACGGGCGGCAGTTCTGGGTCGTCGGCAATGTCGTCGCCACCGGGCGCGATGCGACCGGCCGCCAGCTGACCTATGCGCTGCTCGACGTCGAGCGGCGCCGGCTGGCCGAGGCGCGGATGTCGCATGCGCAGGCGTCGTTGCAGCGGGTGATCGAGGCGGCGCCGCTGGCCATCAGCCTGCTCGATGCGCGCACGCCTGAAGGTGTTGCAGGTCAACCAGACGGCGGCGCATGAGCGTCGGGCGCGACCGGCGGCCGACCTGGTCGGCCTGGCGCCGGAGGAGATCTTTCCACCGCGCAGTGGCCGCGCAGCGGCGCGCCGACATGATCGAGGCGCTCGGCTTCGGCCGAGGTCACGCAGCGCGAATACCGCATCGAGCGCGGCGAGCGAGTCGCAGATCTGGGATGCCCGCTATCTGCCGCTGGCGCATCGCAGCCGGGCAGGCGCCGACCCAGTTGCTGCTGGTCGCCACCGACGTGACCGAACAGCGCGCCGCCCAGCAGGCCAAGCTCGATGCGGCGATCAGCCAGCGCGAGATGCTGGTCAAGGAAGTGCATCACCGGATCAAGAACAACCTGCAAGGCGTTGCCGGCCTGCTGCAGCAGATCGCCCAGCGCAAGCCCGAGGTGGCGCCGGCGATTGCCGAGGTGGTGGCGCAGGTGCAGGCGATCGCGCAGGTCTATGGTCTGCAGGTCGGGCGTCAGCGGGCCGCTGCGAATCAAGGCGCTGGTCGAGTCGATCACCGCGTCGGTGCAGCGAACCTTCGGCTGCCAGATGAACCTGTAGCGATGACCGGCGTATCGCCTGAAGCCTGGGCGCTGCCCGAGGCCGAATCGATCCCGGTCGCGCTTGACGATCAACGAATTGCTGACCAATGCGGTCAAGCACAGCGCCGGCCTGGCCCGGGTCGATTGCACGCTGGATGCCGGCGAAGCCGAGGTCCGCGTGGTGATCGCCAACCTCGGCCGGCTGCCGGAAGGTTTCCAGCTGAGCCGCTTTCCCGGCGGTGTCTCGGGCCTCGGCCTGGTACGCGCACTGCTGCCGAGGCGCAGCGCGGTCTTCACGCTCGACCAGCACGGTGACGAGGTCAGGGCAACCGTGGTTCTGGTGCCGCCTGGCGTCACGCGGGTCTGCGCCAGCTGAATCGAACGCGGCATGTTTTCGACATGTCTCACGACCCGCGTCGGATGGCGGTTTGCCGGGTTCGCGCCTGTTCAGCGAAGGCGGTTTGCGTAACAATACGTCTTTATGCCTTGGCGGCGAGGTGACCCGACGCCGTCGCCGCCGAGGATCTGAACAAGGGCCGAATGGCAGAACAAGGGCAAGATCCTGGTGGTGGACGACGACCGGCTGGTGCTTGCCACGCTGGCGCACGGCCTGTCGCAGGCCGGTTATGAGGTCATCGATACCGACAACGGCGACGACGCCATCCTGCTCGCCCGCGAGCACCAGCCCGATCTGGCGCTGCTCGATATCCGCATGGAGGGCATGAGCGGTTTCGATGTCGCCACCTACCTGCGCGACTATTGCCAGATGCCGTTCATGTTCCTGTCGGCTTTCTCGGATGACGCGACGGTCAGCAAAGTCAAGGAACTGGGCGCTGTTGCCTACCTCGTCAAGCCGCTCGATATCCAGCAGATCGTGCCGGCCGTCGAAGCGGCGTTCGCCAATTTGAGCCGCGCCGAGCGCAAGTTTCGCTGCCCTGGCAGGCGAACGTGCCGCTGCCAGGACCAGCCTGCGCTGGCGCCGACGGTGGCGATGGCCGCCGGGGTGCTGATGCACCGCTACTCGCTGTCGCGCTCGGCGGCATTGGCGCGGCTGCAGCGAATGGCCGACAGCGATGGCAAGCCGCTTGCCGAGCAGGCCGAGCGCTTGCTGGCCGCGATCGAACTGTTGTCGGATTCGGGTACCGGGTGATTTGCGACGGTCGGCCCGCGCGGCTGGCGGTCGAGCGAGATCTGGATGTCAGGGTTTGATCGAGAAGTGGAAGCGGGCGCCCTGATTGATTTCCGACTCGGCCCAGATCTCGCCGCCGTGGCGGCGCATGATTCGACGCACCGACGCCAGGCCGACGCCGGTTCCAGGGTAGTCGTTGGCGCTGTGCAAGCGCTGGAACACGCCGAACAGCCGATCGGCAAAGCGCATGTCGAAACCGGCCCCGTTGTCGCTGACGGTGAAGGTCTGCGGAGTGCTGGTGTGGCGACAGAACCTGATCTCGGGCTGCGCGGTCTTGCCGGTGTATTTCCACGCGTTGCCGACCAGATTTTCAATCACCACGCGCATCAGCACCGGGTCACCCTGCACCAGCATGTCGTTGTCGATGTGCAGCGTCACCTCGCGATCGGGCCACTGCCGCCGCAAGTCTTCGACCACATATGACGCGAGTTGCGACAGGTTGACCGGCTGGCGTCGCCAGCGGCTGGCTCGACAGCTGCGACAGCGCCAGCAGCGCATCGATCATGCTGTTCATCCGCGCCGCCGCACCGAGCACGCGATCGAGGTGATCGTTGCCGATCCGGTCGAGCACCCGACCGTAGTCTTCCTTCAGGATCTTCGTGAACCCCTCGACGACGCGGATCGGCGCTCGCAGATCGTGCGATACGGTATAGCTGAACGACTCGTGCTCACGCGCGACCGCCTGCAACGCGTCTGCATCCACCGCTGGCAACCCATCGACCGTCGGCAGGGCCTTTGCCCGCTCGATCGGCGTGCCGTTCGAGGCGCCGTCAGCGCTGCGAATTTCCAGCTCGCGGCTCAACAATCTGTCGCGGCGCAGCAGCAACAGGCAGACCACCGCCATCGCCAACATCACCAGCAGCGTCAAACCCGTTATCGCGGGCCAGATCCAGTTTGCCGCGGTGGGCGCTGGCGCGCTGAACGATGCCGTCTGCGCATGCAATGACCGGCCGACCAAGGCCGTACAAGCCACTGTCAAGGCGCCAGCGCGACTGGGCTGCCCGACAGGCATGAGGCCGCGGCGAGGCGATCGAACGCCAATCGATTGAATCGCCAAGCAGGTTGCCATCGGCCTGATTGTATGGAGCGAGCGGCTGACCGTGAAATGAAGAGCCGGCGCGGCAGGGCCCCGCGAGCCGCATCATGGATTCAAGTTCGGCTCCAGTTGGGCCGACAATCCCTATGTCCGAACCTGACCTGGAAATCGCGATGATTGACGCACCCTCCCGTTGTCGGAGCGGTCCCCGAAGGCATGCCGAACGGACCGGCCGACCGGTTTTCGATCCAGCCGGCTGCGCCATGATGCATCGGGCGGTGGCGTGTTGAAACGTTGCATGGCCCCGGCTGGCGAGGAAACAGGCGCCGGAGCGGCGCCCGTGCCTGGCGTCGATGCGGGCCAAGCCGAAGTACTTGACCGCGGCGCGCTGCAACGCTTGTTCGAGCTCGACCCGCAAGGCAAGGGCAAACTGATCGAGCGGGTGGTGCAGGCCTTCGTGACGTCGACCGAGCGCATGGTGCCGCAGCTTCGAAGCGCAGGGCAGACCGGTGATTCCCGCGCGGTCAAGCTGGTGGCGCACACGCTCAAATCGTCGTCGGCGAGTCTCGGCGCCACCGAGTTGTCCCGGCTTTGTGCCGATCTGGAGCAGCAAATGCGCACAGGCATGCCGGCCAATCTGGCCGCGCAGATCGAACGCATCGCCGTCGAAACCGGCGTCGTGATAAAAGCGCTGAAAGTCATGATGGAATCGGCGCAATGAACAACAGCGCGGAATGGGTCGACGAGGACGGCCTCGTGCAACCCAGGGTGCTGCTCGTCGACGACGACGAGGTCACTCTGCTCTTGACGTCGCAGGCGTTGCGCGAACACGGTTTTGCCGTGATCGAGACCGGCAGTGGCGAGAGTGCGCTCCAGTTGTTGGCCCGGGTTCATCCCGACGTGGCAGTGCTCGACGCCGTGATGCCGGGGATGGACGGCTTCGAGGCGTGCCATCGCCTGCGCCAGATGCCTGGCTTCGAATCCCTGCCGGTGCTGATGCTGACCGGACTCGACGACGAAGCGTCGATCAATCGTGCCTACGAGGTCGGGGCGACCGACTTTTTCGTCAAGTCGACCCAGTGGAGCCTGCTGGCGGGCCGCCTGCGCTATCTGCTGCGATCATCGCGAACCCGGCTCGAACTCGAACGCAGCAAATCGAAGCTGGCGCGAGCGCAAGATCTGGCGCGCATGGGCAGCCTCGACTGGCGTCGCAACCAGCGCAACCTGATTTTCTCGACTGAAAGCCTGCGGGTGCTCGGTTTGGCGGCAGACGATGCGCTGAGCTTTCGCAAGCTGCTTCGCATGTTGTCGGCCGAAGACCGCAGCGGCCTGCTCAGCGTGCTGCACGAGGCATTCCGCCACAACTCGGTGATTGCCACCGATGTGCCGATCACTCTGGACGGTGGGCGCCTGCGAATCATCCATGCCGAAGCCGAGCCGGAGTTCAACGAACACGGCAACCTGATCGGCTATACCGGCATCGTCCAGGACGTCACCGATCGACGAATGGCCGAGGACAAGATTCGTCATCTGGCCAACTTCGATGCCTTGACCGGCCTGCCAAACCGACGCCAGTTGATCTGGCGCGCCGAGCGGGCGCTCGAGCATGCGCGGCGGCTGGGCCATCAGGTCGGCCTGCTGCTGATCGATCTCGACCGCTTCAAGGTGATCAACGACACCCTGGGCCATGGCGCCGGCGACGATCTGCTGATGGAAGTGGCGCGCCGGCTGCGCTCGTGCGTGCGGCATTCCGATCAGGTGATGGAGAGTTCGATCGAAAGCATGGCATCGCGCTCGCACCGCACGCTGGAGGCGGTGGGCCGGCTGGGTGGCGATGAATTCGTGGCGTTGCTGCCCGAGGTTGCCGATGAGCTCGACGCCGAACGTGTTGCGATGCGGGTGCTCGATGTGATGCGCGAGCCGATCTTTGTCGGTGGACAGGAGTGTTTTGTCACGGCCAGCGTCGGCATCGCGTTGTTTCCGCGCGATGGGGAGACGGTTGCCGATCTGATCCGCAATTCCGACATGGCGATGTATTCGGTCAAGTCGCAGGGTCGCAACAACCTGTCGCTTTATCGGCCGGCATTGGCCGGCAAGGGGCGCGAGAAGATCGAACTCGAAAGTGCGCTGCACAAGGCCATCGAGCGCAACGAGCTGGTCTTGCATTACCAGCCGAAAATCGACGTCCGTGCCGCCCGCATGGTCGGCGCCGAGGCGCTGATGCGCTGGCAGCGTGGTTCGGTGCTGGTGCCGCCGGGCGATTTCATTCCGCTGGCCGAAGATACCGGCTTGATCATCCCGATGAGCGAATGGGCGATCCGCGAGGCGGCCCGGCAGGTCCGGATCTGGCGCGACAACTTCGGCTTCACCGATTCGATTGCCGTCAACCTGCCCAACCGGCTGTTCGAGCGCACCGATCTGGTCGAACAGATCCACCAGGCGGTCACCCATTACGGCGTTCCGCACGAGTCGATCATGCTGGAGATCACCGAAAACAGCCTGATGCGCGACCTGCAGAATGTGATGCCGTCACTGCACCGGCTCAATGAAATCGGCGTCGAGATCTCGATCGACGATTTCGGTACCGGCTATTCGTCACTCGCCTATCTGACCACCCTGCCGATCAGCGAGCTGAAAATCGACCGCGGTTTCGTCAAGGACTTGGGGATGACACCGCAAAGCTCGGCAGTGGTCACGGCCATCATCGCGCTTGGCCGATCGCTCGGCTTGCGGGTGGTTGCCGAAGGCGTCGAGAACATGCGGCAGATGGAGGTATTGCATCGCCTCGGCTGTACCGTGATGCAGGGCTTCCTGTTCAGCCGCCCGCAGTTGCCCGACGCCATCGAAGCCTGGCTGCGGCAGACCGTGCTGCCCAAAAAAGCGCCATGGATGCCGCCACAGGGCGCTGCGCACGAGCCCATTCGGGCCGGCGGGGAACTCCGTGCGCGACCGGTCGGTTGAGCGGGTGATGGCGTGCTGATTGCCTGATTGGCTGTTCGCTTGGTTGCCTGATTGCCGTTCGCCAACATGCATCGGCTTGCGCGGGAGCGCTGTGGCGGGGTGCCGTGTTCCGTTCATGTCCCCCGGGCCGGTTCATCGCTCGTGCGTATTCGGCCGAATCGATCCGGCCCTCCTCCTTCACTTCACTCCACACGGCACCCCGTCACAGCGCTCTGGCGTAACGAGCGCGTCGAAGGTCGTCGCGAATCGCTGTGTCAGCGCTTGCAGACCTCGATAACAAACTTGTTTGTCTGCTTGGTCATGGCTCGATTTACTCGGAAGCAAAAGCCTGCACAAATCCGGGGCGCTTCATCATCCCGTGGTCAAAGCGTGGTCAGACAACCCCAGACAACTGCCAGATGCTCTGCATCCGGGACAACCGATCAGCCCGGTAGGTCTACGGAGCCGATCACGGTCGTTTCACCAAGCCCGGATGATGGGTTCTTTGATGGCTAAAACGAAGGATGGGCCGCTGAAGCCCGTGTTTGCTTGGTGTCTGGTGGAAGGCGTGGGATTCGAACCCACGGAGGGCGCAAACCCTCGGCAGTTTTCAAGACTGCTGCCTTAAACCGCTCGGCCAGCCTTCCTGTGCAGGCGGCAAGTATATCGGCGCGGTGCCCGGTGGCCGCGCAACGGGCGTCGACGTGGGACATGGCCAGTCGATTACCCGCCCGACCGCGTCATCGATCCGGCTTGCGCTGCGCCAGGCACTCGACCTGGAACAGCTCGCGGCGCCCGCCGTCGATTCGCATCGCACTGAGTTGGCCGCCCCAGACGCAGCCGGTATCGAGGGCGATCAGATCGGGCCGATTGATCAGTGGCAACGCCGACCAGTGGCCGAAGGCAATCGGTTGGCCGGCGCTGCGCCGTTGCGGAAAATCGAACCAGGGGGTCAGCCCGGGCGTCGGCTTGTCGATGCCGTGTTTGGTGCCGAACTCGAGCGATCCGTCCGGTTGGAGATAACGGGTGCGGGTCAGCGCGTTGATGATCAGGCGCAGTCGGTCGTTGCCGGTCAGCGATTCATCCCATCGTGCCGGCTGGTTGCCGTACATCACGTTCAGGAAGCCGTGCAGGTCGGGCCCGCGAAGGCGGGTTTCGACTTCCTCGGCCAGGTCCAGGGTCAGCGCCGCATCCCATTGTGGCAAGACGCCGGCATGTACCATCAGCCAGCCATCGGCAGACAGGGCCAGGGGACGTTGGCGGATCCACTCGATCCAGCTGTCGCGCTGTGCGGAACCGAGAATGTCGTCCAGCGTATCGCTGCGGTGCAACGGGCGCACGCCATGGGCCACGGCCAGCAGGTGCAGGTCATGATTGCCGAGCAGGCAGCTGGCACTGGCGTCAAGCTCGCGCAGACGCTGCAGCGTGCCGAGGCTGTCGGGGCCGCGATTGACCAGGTCGCCAAGCACGAACAGATGGTCACGCGAGGGCGAGAAATCGATTTCGGCGAGCAGTTGCTGCAGGGCGTCGCAACAGCCCTGCAGGTCGCCAACAAGAAAGTGCATGGCTCGATTCTGCTACCCTTTGGCCGATATCGGCTCGCGGCCTTGGTGCCTTGCGCATGGACGTTGCACTGCTCGTATTCCTGATTTTCCTCAACGGCCTGTTCGCGATGTCAGAAATGGCCTTGACGGCGGCCCGCAAGGCGCGTTTGCAGGTGATGGTCGAAACCGGCGATTCCGGCGCACGCGCGGCGATGGCGCTGCATGACGACCCGACCCGTTTCCTGTCGGTGGTGCAGATCGGCATTACCTCGATCGGTGTGCTCAACGGCATTGTTGGCGATGCTGCTTTTTCGGCGCCGTTCGCGGCCTGGTTACGCAAGACTTTCGGCATGGTCGATCCGGCGGCCGAGATCACAGCCACCGCGATGGTCGTCGTATCGATCACCTTTGTCACCATCATCTTCGGCGAGCTGGTGCCCAAGCGGCTGGGCCAGATGTATCCCGAAAGCGTGGCCCGGCTGGTGGCCAAGCCGATGGACTGGTTGTCCATGCTGGTCAGCCCGTTCGTCAAGTTGCTGGCCTTCTGCACCGTCGGCACGCTGGCGCTGCTGGGCATCAAGGGTGGCCCGACCCGCAGCGTGACGGAAGAAGAAATCGCCGCCAGCCTGGAAGAGGGCCTCGATGCCGGCGTGATCGAGGCGCATGAGCACCAGATGGTGCGCAATGTGTTCCGGCTCGATGATCGGCAGGTCGGCTCGATGATGATTCCGCGCTCCGATATCGTCTGGATCGATGTCAACCAGTCGCCCGAAGAGGTGATCCGGATCATCAGCGCCGAGGAGCATTCGCGCTATCCGGTCTGCCGCAACGGGCTGGCCGATGTGGTTGGGGTGGTGTCGGCGCAAAGCCTGTTGCGCCAGGCGGTCCAGGGGCTGCCGCTGTCGCTGGCACAGATGGCCGACAGCGTTCAACCGGGCGTTTTCGTTCCCGAAACCTTGTCGGGAATGGAACTGCTCGAACAGTTTCGCGCCTCGGGCGCTCAACTGGTCATGGTGGTCGACGAATACGGCGAAGTGCAGGGGATGATCACCGTGCGGGATGTGCTGGAGGCGATCACCGGTGAGTTCACGACGCCGCTGGACGACGACGGCTGGGCGGTCTCCCATGGCGAGAACGGCTGGATTTTCGACGGCCTGATTCCGGTTCCCGAACTGAAGGATCGGCTCGAACTGAAAGAATTGCCGGAGGAGGATCGCGGCCGCTACAACACGCTGGCCGGCATGATCATGTTGTTGCTCGGACGCGTGCCGGTGACCGCCGATGCCGTTGATTGGGAGCATTGGCGCTTTCAGGTGGTCGAAATGGAAGGCAAACGGATCGATCGCGTCCACGCCTCGCGCATCGAGGAATCACAATTGCCCGTTCTCAATCCGGATCCTGCCGACTCATGACCAGCCAAATCCAGCCTCTTTACCGGGAGCCGGTGCAAGTCAATGCACAACTTCACCGCCACAAGAAGCTCAAGCCCAACGTCGATATGGCGATGCTTGGACAGACCCACGCGGTGTACCTGAACGCGGTCGAGATTCCGCAGGCGTCACTTGCCTTCCCGATCATCTTTGTGCGACCCACCGCCGGCAACCCGCAGATCTCGCCAGCGGCGCTGCTCGGTCTGGTGCCGAACGACAATCTGTTCGTCAAAGATGCGCAGTGGGATGCGCCTTATCTGCCGGCGTTTTTCCGCCGCCTGCCCTGGCTGACCTCGCCGCTGCCCGGCAGTGACCAGATCGGCGTCTACATCGATGCCCAGTGGCCGGGCCTGAATGACACCGAGGGTGAACCGCTGTTCACCGCCGACGGCGAGCAGGCGCCGCTGCTGGTACAGGCAATCGAGTTTTTGCAGGCGTTCGACGCCGAGGCCAAGCGCACCTTGGCCATGTGCGAACGGTTGCAGGCAATGGGTCTGTTCACCGACATGAAGGCCGATGTCACGCTGCCCAGCGGCGAAAATCTGACGGTTGATGGTTTCCTCACGGTCGACGCCAGCAAACTCGCCAACCTGGCCAATTCGGCGGTGCTGGAACTGCATCGCAGCGGCGCACTCGGGCTGATCCATGTCCACCTGACATCGCTCCATCACATGGCTGCGATGATTCAGCGCCATGCCAATCGGCATTCCGCCGCCGCCTGAACCTCGCGCGGGCCTCGGCGTCGGGCCGTGCGCCGGTGGCGCTGATCTGTCCTTGGGCGCCGCCTGATCAACACCCGAGGCCACTCTTGCCATGTCGAACGACTCGTCCCGTGAATTGTTGAAGACCTTTCTGACCGGTCTGCTGGCAGCCCTGCCTCTGATCGCGACGATTGCGGTCTGTGTCTGGGCTGCGCGGCTGATGTACGCCTGGTTCGGCCCAGGCAGCCTGATCGGGCGGATGCTGGTGGCGATCGGCTTCGGTGGCGCGGGCAGCGTCTGGGTGGCCTATCTGGTCGGCGTGCTGGTTGTCGTGCTGTTGATCTTCGCGCTCGGCATCCTGGTGCAGACCCGACTGCGCAGAGTCTTGTCGCGCGTCTTCAACCGCATCATCACGCGCATTCCGCTGGTCGGCAAGATCTACGACATGGCCAAGCGTTTTGTCGATCTGCTGGCCCAGCGCGACAAGTCGCAAACCCGTTCGATGAGTCCGGTCTGGCTGCATTTCGGCGGAACTGGCGGTGCAGCCGTGCTCGGCTTGTTGTCGACGCCCGAGCCGGTCAACGTCGGGGGGCAGGCCTATGTGGGCGTGCTGGTGCCAACGGCACCGATCCCGGTTGGTGGCGGCCTGTTGTACGTGCCGCAGGACTGGGTCAGCCCGGCCAACCTTGGCGTCGAGGCGGTAACCAGCATCTATGTCTCGATGGGGATCACGTCGAAACAGCACCTCGGTACGGCCGGTCAGCACAACGACAGCGCGCCGGACCCGGCCGTCGGTCGGCAGCTTGCGGGCCGGCCTGAAGCGAGCGAGCCAAGGCTTGTCTGACCCGCGTCGATAACCACCTCGCAAGCAACAAGACACCCCTGCAGATGTCGTCGCCCGTCGATCCGCTGCCGACTTGCCCACCGGCCGTAGAGGCTGCGGCCGAACAAGCCACCGACCGTGTCAGTGCCGAGACGGCATTGCGACGCAGCGAAGAAGATTTCCGCACGCTGACCTCACATGTGCCGGGCGTCTTGTACCGCCTGCTCATCACGCCGCAGAGGGTGAAGCGTTACACCTTCGTCAGTGAAGGTGTTCGCACGCTGTATGGCGTCACACCGCAGGCGGTGATGGCCGATGGGGAACTGCTGGGCCGCATGCGCCACCGCGGCGACTACGCGTTGCTTCGTGAACGCTGGCAAGCGGCCATCGCGGCCGACCAGACGCTCGACGTCGCGTTCCGGATCGTGTTGGCAGACGGCACCCGCAAGTGGGTGCAGATGACGTCTTCGGTTGTTTCGCATGACGCCCGCGGCGTGGTGAGGGTCGGCGTGGCGCTCGACATCACGGCGCGAACGCTGGCCGAGGCCGCGCTGCGCGATCGCGACAAGCTTTGGAAACTGGCGTTGGAAAGCACCGGCGACGGGGCGTGGGACTGGAACCTGGTCAGCGGCGTCGAGACTTTTTCGGCCCGCTTCTGCGAAATGTACGGTTTTGCCGAGGATGAATTGCCGGCGCTGGCCGCAACCTTCGACCAGCGCACCCACCCCGACGATCGGGAGCGCATGCTGCGGGCCCGCCAGTCTCATTTCGACGGTTCGACGCCGGCCTACGTCAGCGAGCACCGCATTCAATGCAAGGACGGCAGCTGGAAATGGATTCTGGCCCGCGGGCTGGTGATCGGCCGCGACGAGCAAGGACGGCCGACACGCATGGTCGGCACCCACACCGACATTGGCGAGCGCAAGAAGTCCGAGGCGCTGATCTGGCATCAAGCCAATTTCGATCCGCTGACCGGACTGCCCAATCGGCGCATGTTGCACGACCGGCTCGAGCAGGCGATCAAGAAGACGCGGCGCGCCCGTTCGCAACTGGCCTTGCTGTTCATCGATCTCGACCATTTCAAGCAGGTCAACGACAGCGTCGGCCACGCCATGGGCGATCAGTTGCTGGTTCGAGGCGGCCGAGCGGATCAGCAGTTGTGTGCGCGATGTCGATACCGTGGGCCGGCTCGGCGGTGACGAGTTCACCGTCATCCTGTCCGAGATGAACGATCCCGAACGGGCCGACGAGATCGCGCAGAAGATCGTTCATTCGTTGTCGACGGGGTTTCGGCTCGGCGACGAAATGGCATTCGTCTCGGCCAGCATCGGCATCACCTTGTATCCCGACGATGCAAGCGATGTCGATCAGTTGTTCAAGCATGCCGACCAGGCCTTGTATGTCGCCAAGGACAGCGGCCGCAACCGGGTCGAGCACTTCACCGCGTCGCTCGAAGAAGCTGCGCAGAATCGCCGGATTCTGGCCAACGATCTGCGCAATGCGTTGACCGAAGAGCAGTTCTTCGTGGTCTATCAGCCGATCGTCGACATTGCCAGCGGCCGCATCGGCAAGGCCGAGGCGCTGATCCGTTGGCAGCATCCGACGCGCGGGCTGGTCAGCCCGGCCGAATTCATCCCGATTGCCGAGTCGACCGGACTGATCGTCGAGATTGGCGACTGGATCTTTGCGCAGGTGGCCGCGCAGCTGAGGCAATGGCGTGCCCAGATCGATCCCGACTTCCAGATCAGTGTCAACAAGTCGCCGGTGCAGTTCATCCAGTCGCTGGGCGGCCAGCAACGCTGGTTCGATCTGTTGCACGAGCTTGGTTTGCCTGGCCAGGCCCTGGTCGTCGAAATCACCGAAGGTGCCTTGCTCGCCCCGGCATCGAGCAGCGAGCAGCAGTTGCACGAATTGCGCGCAGCCGGGATCGGTGTGTCGCTCGACGACTTTGGCACCGGTTATTCATCGTTGTCCTACTTGCAGCGTTATGAAATCGACTATCTGAAAATAGACCGAACCTTTGTTTCACACCTGGGCACCGCGACCAAGGATCTGGCGTTGTGCAAGGCCATCATCGTGATGGCGCATGAACTGGGCATGAAGGTGATCGCCGAAGGGGTCGAGACCGACCAGCAACTGGCGCTGCTGGCCGCCGCCGGCTGCGATTTTGCGCAGGGCTTTCTGTTTTCCCGGCCGGTGCGGGCCGAGGCCTTCGAAGCGCTGCTGAGCGCGCCGTGATCAGCCGCGGCGGCCGCGAGCCCGCCAAAGCGGCTTCTTGCCTTTCAATTGGCGCTCGATGCCGTCGTTGAGGCGGCGGCGCAGGTCGGTCACCGCATCGAGATGGCCGTAGATGGCCGGGAAGCGCAGATCCAGCCACAGCCACAGCGTGCAGGCGCGCAGCGCCTGTTCCATGCGGTCGAGCCGGCTGTGTTCGTCGACCTCGTCGAGGAACCACGGGCTGTCGACCCGGCCGGCAGCGCGTGGGCTTCGGTCCAGCCGAGAAAATGCTGCAGCTGCTCGTCGCTGCGCGAATCGACCGGTGCCTGCGAATAGGTGAAGCGCTCGCGCAGCGACAGCGCGGCGGCCCGCTGGTCCAGGTGCTCGGCGATCGACACCATCTGGATCCAGCTCGGCGACTTCGAAATGGGCGTCGTCGAGCTGCAGTTGCGCCATGAAGACGCCGAGCACCGCGCCGAGCTGGTTCTTGCCGAGGCGGTTCGCGATGGTCTCGACATGCCACCAGTTCGGTGCCACGGCGGCCTTGAAGTCGCGCGGCGCACGCGGCGGCGTCTGCATCAGCTCCTTCAGCATCTTGCGCGGCCTGCGGCTCGGCATCCTTCATCACGCCGGCAAATCCTTCTTCCTGCAGGCCGTAGCGGCCGGCCCGCCCGGCGATCTGATGAACCTCCGATTCGTCGAGGGTGCGGTCGCCGACGCCGTCGAACTTGGTCAGGGTGCTGAACAGCACGCGTCGGATCGGCAGGTTCAGCCCCATGCCGATGGCATCGGTGGCGATCAGGATGGCGGCATGTCCCTGTGCAAAGCGTTCGGCCTCGCGGCGCCTGACTTCCGGCGGCAGCGCGCCATAGATCACCGAGACGCTGTGGCCTTCGGCGGCGACCTGGTCGCGCAGCATCAGCACGTCGCGGCGGCTGAACGCGACCACCGCGTCGCCGGTGCGCAGGCCGCTCATCGGGATCGGCGCCGGCAAGCAGCTGGATCGGCTGCTTGCGCTCGAAGTGGCGCACCTGCGGCCTGCTCGCCGCACAGGCCGAGCAGGTTCTCGATGGCCGGCACCGCATGGGCCGAGCAGATGATCAGCAGTTCCTCGGCCGGCACGCCGACGATCGCCTGCGTCCAGGCCCAGCCGCGCGAGCTGTCGAACAGCATCTGCGCTTCGTCGATCACCGCCACCTGCGACGGCGTTTCGCGTGCCGAGCATCTCGATCGTGCTCGAGACCAGCCGGGCGCCCTCTGACGGCACGCTTTCCTCGCCGGTCAGCAGCGAACAGGCGACGCCGCGCGCCTGCAGCCGGTCGCGGCCTTCGAGCGCGAGCAGACGCAGCGGCGCCAGATAGCAGCCGCTCGCGCGCCGTGCGCGAGGCGCTCGAATGCGGCGTGCGTCTTGCCGCTGTTCGGCGGGCCGACAAAGATCGTCACCTTGCGGCCGAGCCGGCGCGCCATGCGGAAAACTGTCCGGATAGCCCTGGAAGCGCAGCTCGATCGTCAGATCGTCGAGCGTATCGAGCTCGTTGACCCGGTTGGCCCAGCGGCTGAAGGCGCGTTCGCAGCCGGCTTGCGAGTTCGACCGAACGGGCGCGGCAACGCGCATTCGGCCTGCAGGCCCGGCAGCAGCGATTCCATGCGCGCCGGATTGATCGGCGGCGGCCTGGTCGACCAGCGTATCCAGGCGTGCCCGCAAGCGCGTCGGCCAGCGGCATAGCCCGGCGACGCGCCGACCGCGCCGAGCAGCGCGGCTTCGTCGCCATCGCGGAAGAAGCGCCAGACCGCAGCGGCATCGATCGGCGCGAGGTAGGCAACCTGCATCTGCCACGGCTGCTGGCTGTGCCCGAGTCGCAGCGTCAGCTGCTGGCTGATGCAGGCGCTGCCAGCCATTGCCACTGTTGCGCCGGATGCCGAGCTGCGTCGAGGCGGGCATGGCGCGCCAGCATCTGCGCCCGGACGCCGCGGCCGCTGCCGACGGCGTCGAGATGCCGCAGCGCGCGGTGCCGATCAGCTCGGCAGCGATCCAGCGGCTCGGCCGGCGCGCCGGCGGCCGCCTTCTGCAGCAGCACGAAGCCGCGTTGGTCGAGCAGCTCGTCGGTTGCCGCGGCTCCGTCGACCTGCAGGTCGGCAGGCGCGACGACCTGCGGCAGCAGGTAGGCGGCCTGGCGGATCCGCTCGACCTGCGCGGGGTCGATGTCGGCGGGATGCGCTGCCGGTGGCGGGGATCGGGGAGGTGCAGGGTGCGCGGCGGATGTCGGTGCGGGCATCGCGCCGAGTCTATTCGCCGCGCATCGACGGCCGACCGGCGCTGCCGCGCGTCACAGGCTGGTTCGCAGCGACCAGATCTCCGGGAAACAGCACCACGTCGAGCATCTTGCGCAGATAGCCGACCCCGCTGGTGCCGCCGGTGCCGCGCTTGAAGCCGATGATGCGCTCGACCGTCGTCACGTGGCGGAAGCGCCATAGGCGGAAGGCATCCTCGAGGTCGGTCAGTTCCTCGCCGAGCTGGTACAGGTCCCAGTGCTGCTGCGGATTGCGGTAGACGACCAGCCAGGCCGCCTCGACCGCCGGATCGGCCTGCTGCGGCTCGGTCCAGTCGCGTTGCAGATGGCGCTCGGCGATCGCGAGGCCGCGGCGCGCGAGCAGGCGCAGCGCCTCGTCGTACAGCGACGGCGCGCGCCAGGCCGCCTCGACCTGCGCGAGCAGTTCGGGGCGGTGCGAATGCGGCTTCAGCATCGCCGCATTCTTGTTGCCGAGCTTGAATTCGATGCAGCGGTACTGCCAGCTCTGGAAGCCGCTGCTGCTGCTCAGGTAGGGCCGGATCGCGCTGTATTCGGGCGGCGTCATCGTCGCCAGCACGTCCCAGGCGTGCACCAGCTGCTCCATGATCCGGCTGACCCGGGCCAGCATCTTGAACGCGCGCGGCAGCTCGATCGGCGGCCAGCGCTGGCGATCGCCGCTGACAGCTCGTGCAGCATCAGCTTCATCCACAGCTCGCTGGTCTGGTGCTGGACGATGAACAGCATCTCGTTGTGGTCGGGCGACAGCGGCTTCTGGGCCGACGAGCAAGCTGATCGAGCTGCAGGTAGTCGGCATAGCTCATCTCGGCGCTGAAATCGAGCTGCGCGCCGTCGTGCGTCCGACCGACCTGCTGCGCGGCCGCGGGTCGGCGCGGCATCGCTCATGTCACCGCCGCACCGCTGACTGAAGCGCGGCTCGCGCCATTCGCCGCTCTGCAGCACCTCGACCAGCTGCTCGACCGCGTCCCAGACGTCGACGTAGCGCGTATACAGCGGCGTGAAGCCGAAGCGCAGGAGGTCGGGGGCGCGAAAATCGCCGATCACGCCGCGGCGATCAAGCGCCTGCATCACCGGATAGGCGTTCGGCGTGCGCAGAAGCTGACCTGGCTGCCGCGCTGCGCCGGCGTCGCGCGGCGATCGCAGCTCGCAGGCCGTGGCCGACACAGCAGCGCTTCGACACGGGCGATGAACAGCTCGCACAAGGCGATCGACTTCGTCGCGCAGCGCGGCCATGCCGCCCAGCGGCTCGCGCTGCCAGCACCGTGTCGACGCCGCATTCGAGCGCCGCCATCGACAGCAGCGGCGGCGTGCCGCACAGGTAGCGGTCGATGCCGGGGGCCGGCCGGTAGTCGGGCGTGAACTCGAACGGCGCGGCATGCCCCATCCAGCCGGCCAGCGGCTGCGCAGAAGCGTTCGGCATGGCGGGCATGGGCCCAGACGAAGGCCGGCGCGCCCGGACCGCCGTTCAGATATTTGTAGCCGCAGCCGACGGCGAAATCGGCATCGCTGCCGTTCAGGTCGACCGGCAGTGCGCCGGCGCTGTGGGCGAGGTCCCAGACCGTCAGCACGCCGTTGTCGTGCGCCAGCGCGGGTCAACGCGGCCATGTCGTGCAGGCGGCCGCTGCGGTAGTTGACCTGGGTCAGCAGCAGGATGGCCGGCCGGTCCTGCAGCAGCGCCGGAATATCGTCGGCGTCGGCGAGCAGCAGGTGCATGCCGTGCTGGCGGGCCAGGCTGCTGGCGATATACAGGTCGGTCGGAAAATTGCTGCGTTCGGAGACGATCAGCTTGCGCCCCGGCGCATCGGCTGCGGGCGATCTCGATCGCCGCGCTGAGCACCTTGAACAGGTTGACCGAGGTCGAATCGGCGACCACCAGTTCGCCCGCCGCCGGCGCCGACCAGCCGCGCGATCTTGTCGCCGACGCGCTGCGGCAGGTCGATCCAGCCGGCGCTGTTCCAGCTGCTGATCAGCTCGCGGCCCCATTCGTCGGCGATCAGCTGCTGCACGCGGGCCGCGGTGGCCGCGCGGCAGCGCGCCGAGCGAGTTGCCGTCGAGATAGATCGTGCCGGCCGGCAGCTCGAACTGCTCGCGCAGCGGCGCGAGCGGGTCGGCGGCGTCAGTCTGTTCGCACTGCGCGCGGGTCAGGATGGTCATTGGCGGCGGCTCCTGGAGGGACTGGCCACTGCATCGGCAGCGGACAAAAGCTGAACTTAGCACCGCGTGGCGGTGTGTGGTGTCGGTTTTTTCGCACGTGCAAGGCGGCGATGGCGTCGTCGATTGGCCGTTTGTCGGGTCAGGCCGCTTGTCCCGATCGGCGAATGCGACGCAGAATGCAGCTTGCCGGGTCGAACATTCGGGGTTCGAGGCAGACCGCGTGTGCCGGCCGGGCGTTTTCATGCTTGGGGTATTTTTCGGGAGTCCGGCCTTGGCGGGTCATCGAGGCATTTGCAGTTCGATAGCGCAACGTTTGCGCCTGGGCCTGTCATCGATGGCCATCGGCGCTTGTCTGGTCGCGGCACCCTGGGCCGCTGCCCAGGCCAGTCTGGCAGCGACGGCGTTCGAACGTGGCTTGGCCTATCGCCAGCAAGGCCAGCTGAGCCGGTCGATCAGCGAATTGCAGCGTGCTTGTCGTGTCGCGCCTTCCGACGCTGATCGGATGCTCGCACGCGGCGAACTGGGCGCTTCGCTGCTGCAGGCGCGCCGCCTCGACGAGGCCGAAGCATCGTTGCAGCAGGCCTACGCGGCGTTGCGTGGTGCTGAACAGGGCCGCGTCGCTCTCGATCTGGGCAATCTGGCGGTGCTGCGCAACCAGCCCGAGCGAGCCCGCAGCCGCTACCAGGAAGCCTTGCGGCTGGCCGGCGCAGACGCGCAGATCGAGTTTCCGGCCCGGCTCAATCTGGCCCGCCTGGCCGGGCCGGTCGCGCAGCTCGACGAACTCGACCGGGTTGCCCGCGATATCTCCGCACTGCCCGATTCGCCATCGCGGACGCGTTGGCAGATCAACCTCGGCGAGCAGTACCATGCAGCGGGGCAGGCGGGTCTGCAGCGGGCGCACCAGGTGCTGCTCGATGCCAGCCGTTCGCCGGCCGCCACGGGGCAGCCCGCCTTGCTGGCACAGGCACTCGACGGGCTGGCCCAGCTGTATGAAGATCAGCAGCGCCCCGCCGAGGCGATTCGTCTGAGCCGGCGCGCATTGGCGCTGATCGCCGATCTGTCGGCCGCTGCGCTTGGCGATCTGCCGGTCCAGCTCGAATGGCGGCTGGCGCGCAGCAACGACAAGCTGGGCCGTCTCGACGCATCGCTGGCCGCCTACCAGCGGGCGGTTCATCACCTCGAAGCGCTGCGGCAGGATTTGCCGATCGAGGACGACCGGGGCCGATCAACCTACCGCACGGTGCTGCAACCGCTCTATCTCGGCCTGGTCGACAGCCTGCTGGCGGCATCCGACCGCGCCACGGCGGCGCAGCGTGACGCGTCGCTGCGTCAGGTGATCGATACCGTCGAGCTGCTGCATCAGTCGGAGCTGCAAGACTATCTCGGCGACCGTTGCGAGGTCGATGCGGTGAAGGGTGGCAGCGCTACCGTAATCCCGGGCGACGTGGCGGTGCTGTACCCGATCGTCTTGTCGGATCGGGTCGAGTTGCTGCTCGAGACCGCCGCCGGCATCAGCCGCCACCGGTCGGCGGCGAGTGCGCAGCAGGTGCGCTTGCTGGCGGCGCAGTTCGCACGCAATTTGCGCGCGGGTGGCGACGGCACCATGGCGCAAGCAAGGCAGCTGTACGACTGGATCCTGCGGCCGATCGACAACACGCTGCTGAGCCACGGTGTGAAGACGCTGGTGGTGGTTCCCGAAGGGGCCTTGCGGCTGGTGGCGGTTGGTGCCTTCCACGACGGCAGCCGTTATGCAATCGAAAAATACGCCATTGCCACGGCAACCGGCATGAGCATGACCAACACCGAACGGGCCGCGCCGGTGAGCGGCGTGTTGCTGGCGGGCCTGTCGGTACCCGGATCGGTGGTCGACAAGCTCAGCCGGGGCGCGGTCACCCAATTGCTCGGTCCGCAGGCAGCCAGTCAATTCGGGCCGCCCAGCACCTTGGTGGCGAGCCGCGCGTTGCGCTCGATGCGTGGCGCTGCCGTTGCGCTGGCTGATGCGCCGGCCGATCAAGCCTCGCGCAGCGCCGCGTTGCGCGACGCCTTGTCGCTGCCGGGTGTCGGCAAGGAGGTGGCGGCAATCGGGCAGGTGGCCGGTGGCACCCGAATGCTCGATCAGGATTTCACGGTCGACAATTTTCGGCGTGAAGCCGAGTCGGGTCGCTACAGCATCATTCACCTGGCATCACACGGCGTTTTTGGCGGGCGCTCCGAGGCGACCTACCTGTTGGCCTACGACGACCTGTTGACGCTCGACCGTCTGCAATCGCTGTTGCGCTCGGATGCCTTGCGGCGCAAGCCGATCGAGCTGCTCAGCCTGTCGGCGTGTGAAACCGCTGAAGGCGACGAGCGATCACCGCTCGGCTTGTCGGGTGCGGCGATCAAGGCGAGGGCGCGGTCGGTGATGGGATCGTTGTGGCCGGTATCCGACGACGCCGCCGTCCTGCTGATGTCGGGCTTCTACCGTGGCCTGCTCAGCGATCGCCTGAGCAAGGCGCAGGCCTTGCAACGCTCGCAGATCGAGCTGCTGCGCAAGCCCGGATTCGACCATCCCTTCTACTGGGCCCCGTTCATCCTGATCGGCAACTGGTTCTGACTGGATCAATCATGCCCTGGCCAATGCGCGCGTTGTACCGATACCGTTTGCACCCGCATGCGCGGGCCGCCGCGCTGGCCTGTTTCGTCGCCACCCAGGCTGGCGCGCAGATCGCCACCGACGCCAGCCTTGGCCAAGCTGCCCGAAGCTTGAGCGGACCGGCTTATTCGATTCCGCAAAGCCTCGGACGGCTGGCGGGCTCGAATCTGTTCCACAGTTTCCAGACCTTCAATATCGGCAGCGGCGAATCGGCGACTTTCACGACAGCAGCGCCGGGCATCGCCAATGTGATCAGCCGCGTCACCGGCGGTGATCCGTCGCTGATCAACGGACGGCTCAGGCTGCTGGCCGCCAGTGGCACGCCCGGCTTCTTTTTCATCAACCCGGCCGGGGTCACCTTCGGCGCCGGTGCGGCGGTCGATGTTCCCGGCGCGTTCCATCTCGGCGCCGCCGATTACGTGGCCTTTCCGGATGGCCGTTTCAATGCCGACCCGACGATCGCCAGCAGCTTTTCCAGCGCGGCGCCGCAGGCGTTCGGTTTTCTTGGCAGCCGACGCGCTGCAATCGAGTTGCGCGACGGCGCCGAATTGGTCGTGCCGCGAGGCTTGGCAATCGTGCTGGCGGCGGGCGACATCACGCTCGACAACTCGACGATCGGTGCCGGCGGCGGATCGATTCGTCTCGATGCCGTGGGCTCGCAGCCGGGCGAGGTCATTTTTGTCGGCAGCAATGCAGCTGCAGCCGGCAAGCTGCTCATGACCAGAGGGGCGACCATTTTTTCGGCCTCGCGCGAGGGCATCGACGGCGGCGAAATTGCGTTGAATGCCGGGCGGATTGAGGGCAGCGCCGAAGCCAGCGTGATCAGCCGTGTCGGTGATGGCATCAGCGGCAACGGCGGTTCGATCGACATTCGCGCTCGTGATGCGCTGGTGTTGACCGGCGGCGCCCATGTGACATCCGATACCGGCGGCAGCGGCAACGGCGGCGCCGTTCGCGTGTTTGCTGGCGATGTGCTGATCGATTCGAACGCCTACTTGTACAGCTCGTCTTCGCCGAGTGCCAGCGGGCGCAGCGGCGCGATCGATCTGACCGCCCACCGCGGCTTGCGCATCACCGGCGCAGGCAATATTTCGACCTTCACCGGCGGCAGTGGTGACGGCGGCGGCGTCCGTCTGCAAGCTGCCAGCATGCAACTCGACGGACGGGCCTATGTACAGATCGATGCCGCCAGTGGCGCCGCACCGGGCGGACTGGTTGTCGATGTCGCAGGCCAACTGGCGTTGGCCGAGCGCAGCCGCATGGTGACCGGCACGTCAGCGGCAGGCCATGCTGGTGCGGTCGATTTGCGGGCCGGCCGATTAGCGATCGCCTCCGATGCTTTTGTCGGCAGTCTGGCGCTCCCGGGCTCCAGCGGAAGCTCTGGCCTGGTCGATCTCAAGGTCAGCGGGGATGCGAGCCTCGGCAGCGGCGCCAGCCTGTTGTCGTCGTCCTCTTCTTCCGGTGATGCGTCACCGGTGCGGCTGAGCGCGGTCAACCTGCTGCTCGACAATGCCTCGATCAACAGCAATTCGATCGATCTCGCCGGTGGCGCCTCAGGCCATGTCGAACTGCTTCTCAGTGGCGACCTGACGATGGACAACCGCAGTGGCATCGACACCAGCACCTTGTCCAAGGGAGCAGCGGGGACGATCTCGGTGCGTGCTCGCAACATCGTCATCGACCGCGACAGCCGCATCTCCAGCAGCGCGCTCGACGGCAGTGGCTCGGCTGGCGCGCTCGAGCTGAGGGCAACGGGAAACCTGACGCTGCAGCGTGAGTCGTCGTTATCGACCAGCACCTCGACCACCGGCAACGCCGGCGCCATCGTTGTCAGCGCGAGCGAGGTGTTGCTCGAATCGGGCGCGCGGGTCAACAGCCTTGCCGGAATCGGCAGCAGCGGCAACGGCGGCAACATCACGATCACCGCCAGCCGCGACCTGCTGTTGCGCAGCGCCGCCACGATCGGCGCCAACACCACCGGCCGGGGGCAGGCCGGCAGTGTGCGGCTGGACGCGGCCAATGTCACGCTCGACGGCAAGGCCTTTGTCAGCACTTCGACCACTGCCGCGAGCACGGGCAATGCCGGCCGCATCGATGTGGTGACGCCTGGCAAGCTGCGCCTGCGCAACGGCGCATTCATCAGCTCCGACACCCAAGGCGCCGGCAATGCCGGGCTGGTCGACATCCGCGCCGGCAGCGTCACCATGGACAGCGCGGGCCGGATCAGCAGTGGTGCCGGCCGCAGCAGCAGCGGCGACGCCGGCCGGATCGACCTGCTTGTCGGCGGCGATCTGGAAATGCTCGACAGCAGCGGCGCAGTTGACCAGGCGCCGCAGATTTCGACCAGTACCTTTGCCAGTGGCAAAGGAGGCGAGATCAGCGTTCGTGCGGCGAATGTGTTGATCGATGCCATCGGTGGCGGCGTGGTCAGCTTTGCGATAACCGGCAGCAGCGGTCAGGCCGGCAGCATCACGTTGCAGGCCAGCCGGGATCTGGTGATCCGCGCCGGCGGTTTGTCGACCTCGACCGATGCGGCGGGCGCAGCCGGCCGCATCGACGTGTCGGCCAGCCGCGTCGTCATCGACGGGCCGAATGCGGGCGTGACAGCGCGGGCGGGCGCTGCATCCGCCGGGCAGGCGGGCAGCATCATCCTCGGCGCATCCGAATCGATCGCGCTCGGCGACGGCGCGTTCGCCACCATCGACAACGATGCATCGGTCGCCAATCCGGCATCGCGCCAGCCAACCAGGTTGGGGCTGGTTGCTCCCGAGATCAGCCTGCGCAACCTGGCTTTTGTGTCCGCCGAATCCACCGGCAACGTGGCGGCCAGCGACATCGACGTGGCAGCCAGCCGCAGCCTGCTGCTCAACCGCAGCACCATCTCGACCAGCGCCAACGCCGGCAACGGGGGCGCCATCACAGTGTCGACCGGCGGCCTGGCGACGCTGCGCAACAGCGTGATCCGGACTTCGGTATTCGGCCCGCAGGGCAATGGCGGCAATATCGATCTGCGCGCCGGTATGCTGCTGCTCGACAGCGGTTTCGTGCAAGCCAATACCGCCGCCCGCGACGCGGCGGGTGGTCTGGTTCGCATCACGGCAGGCGCCTTGCTGACCAGTGGCAGCAGCCTGTTCCTGGGTGGCAATACGGCGTTTGTGCCAACTGCCGATGTGTTCGGATTCAACGTGATCCAGGCGGCGGCACCCACCGGAATCAGCGGCGATGTGCAGCTCGCCAACCCGGCGCTTGACGTGACCGGAAGTTTGCGCGAGCTGCGCGCCGAGGCGGTTGATGCCGGCGGCCTTGGCCGCAGTTTGTGCCAGAACACCGGCGGCAGTGCGCTGGCGTTGAGTGGTCGCGGTGGGCTCGCGTCCGGCGCAGCAGGCCTGCTTCGCGCCGATGGCCGCACGACATCGGCAGGACCGGTGGTGATGATGGGGCCGCGATCCGACCGACCGGTCGAGGTTGCCGGCCGTTCGATGTTGCTCGGGGGTTGCCCGTGAGCCGGCGGAACCGGCAGTTGATCGTTGCCGTCGGCCTGAGTCTGCTGGGGGTCTCCGCAGCGCTTGCTGCCGATGGCAGCAACCCGCCATCGGCACAAGGCGAGCAACGCCCGCCATTCAGCCCGCCGCGGCCTGCCGGCCTGTTCGAATTGCCAGCGCTGCCGACAAGTCAATTGCCACTGGATGCCGCCGACGAGCCGGCTGCGCTGCGCCTGCAACGCGTCGCCTTCACCGGCAATACCGTTGTTGCTACGGCCGACCTGCAATCGCTGGTTGCGCCCTATCTCGATCGCAGCTTGAGCGCCAGCGAGATCGAGCAATTGCGAATTGTGTTGACCAGGTTGTATGTCGACCGCGGCTATGTCAACTCGGGGCTGCTGCTGAAACGGGTTGAACCTGCTTTGGGCTTGCTCGAATTCGAGGTCGTCGAAGGCCGGTTGGTGGCGATCGAATTGCGCGGCATGGGGCGCCTCGACGACGACTACGTGCTGGCGCAACTCAACCGTCCAGGTGACGGCCCGTTGAACCTCGATCGGCTGCGCGAGCGCTTCCAGCTGCTGCTCGACGATCCCTTGTTCGAACGCATGAATGCCCGGTTGATTCCCGGCCTGGCGCCGGGCGAAGCGGTGCTCGACATCGAGGTGACCCGCGCCAGACCCTATGAGCTCCGACTGTTTGCGAACAACTACCGGCCGGTGTCGATCGGCGCAGCGACGATCGGCATCAGCGGGCTGGTTCGCAATTTGAGCGGGCGGGGTGATCTGCTTGAAGCGTCGCTGCAGGGGCCGGCCGAAGGCGGCGGCGATTTGCGCGGCAGCCTGGCCTGGCGCATGCCGCTGGGGCCTCAAGGCAGCCATTTCACGCTGGCGCTCGATCGCGGCAACTCGTCGGTGATCGAGCAGTCGGTTCGTGAGCTCGATATCGAGAGCCGGCTCAGCAGCATCGAGCTTGGAGTGACCCAGACCATCTTCGAGTCGCTGAGTCGCAAATTCAGCCTCGGCCTGCAGGCCGTGCATCGCGAAAATCGCACCTGGTTGCTCGGGCAACCGTTTTCGTTCAATCCAGGCGAGCCCGATGGGGTGGTTCGCGAGGACATCGCCAGGTTTTCGCAGGAGCTGCTGCTTCGCTCGCAAAGCCAGGTGCTGGCGCTGCGCTCGACCTTCAGCTGGGGCCGCAACAACCTCAGCGACGTGGCTGGATTGCCGTTCCAGAACCGGCCGCCGACCCATTACCGGATCTGGGTCGGCCAGGCGCAATATGCGCGGCAACTCGGTGTGGCCGATCTGCAGTTGGTTGCCCGGGCGACGCTGCAGCGCAGCCCCGATCGGCTGCTGGCGCTGGATGGCATGGCCATCGGCGGCGTGGCCACCGTTCGCGGCTTCCGCGAGAACCAGCTGGTTCGCGACCAGGGTGCGCTGCTCAATCTCGAACTCGAGTGGCCGGCGCTGGTGCGCGCTGAGAGCGGGCTGCGGGTCACGCTGGTTCCGTTCTACGACTACGGGCGCGGCAGCAACCACGGCCAGGAGGCGACGACCCTGCAGTCGATCGGCCTCGCCACCCGCGTCCGCTGGAAAAGCTTCAGCCTGGATCTGACCGTGGCGAAACGGCTTGATGAGCCTTCAGCAACCCGAGCTCAGGGGTCCAATTTGCAGGACAAGGGTGTTCATCTGCAGCTGAGTTGGCAATTCTGAGCCGATCTCCAACCGCCCGAGCGCAGCTCACCGCGGCGCGCCGACTACCTCGTTGAGCTCGACCACAACGCCGCTGGCTCCCGGCTTGACTGGCGACGACTGGCCGGCAATGTCACCAGGCTGCGGCTGTGCGTTGCCGCTTTTGCTGATTCGCGCAATCACGATCACCTCGGAATGATCCGAGATCTTGGTGGTCGGCGTCATCGCCATGCTGTCGTCGAGCGAAAAACGCAGCGGCAAGTCTTTGACCTGCCGGCGCAAGACAGCGAGTGGCATGCGCGGGCCGTCGGCGGCCCGGGCAACGATGAAAACGGTATCGTCTGCAGCGACCTTCGATTGCAGGGCGGGTGCCAGCGTGACGGTTCCACCAACTGCCTTGGCCGGATCGGCAACCGTATCCACTGCAGCTTGTTGCGGCGGGCTCGTGCCGGCACCAGCCGGCGCCATGCCGCCGAGTTTGCGTGCCTGCGCAATACTCGATTGAACCTGCTGCAAGAAGCGACTGTCACGCGGCAGAACGCGCTCGACCTGTTCCCATTGGCGCACCGCGGCGGCGTATTCGCGGCGGTCGAAAGCCGCGCTGCCGGACAAGGCGAGCGCCTTCAGGTTGGTCGGGTCGACTTCGAGTGCGCGCGCAACCAGGCGGGTCGGCTCGCCGGTCAGATCGCCATTGTTCTTGGCCGCCAGCGCGTCGGCGAGGTCGGCCATCAGGCCGGCGTCGTCACCGCCGAGCGACAAGGCCTTGCGGAAGGCAACGATCGCCTCGTCGGTGCGGCCCATCACCGTGTAGGCACGAGCCAGCATTGTTTGACCGACCAGGTCATCGGGCTGTTTCTGTAGTCGCTGGGCCAGGCGTTCGACCATTTCGCGCACCTGCTCTTCGTTCGGGGCGTCGCCGGGTTCGCCTGCGGGTGCACCAGCCACTGGGGGGCTGCCGATCTCCGGGGCGTTCAATGCCAGGCGTGGTGACCCGGTCAAGGCATAGCCGAATACCGCCAATGCCACGATGCCCGCCAACACCGAGGCAATCAACGACTTCGAAGGGAGGACCGGCTTTGCGGCGTCCGACACCCATGTGGTGGCGGTGGATGGCGCTTGCGCCGCAGGTCGCCGGGTGACCCGCGACGACCAGCTCGACGATCCGTCGCTCGATCGGCGAGCGGGCATCGGCAAGAGCCTGCTCGGTCAACTCGCCGCGGCTTCTTTGATCCTGCAGGGCCTGCAACTGGCGGCGCAGGTCGTCGATCGATTCGGTCATCGCGGAGGAGGCATATTGGCGGGCGTCACACCGCCGACGACCGGGCGGGCGGCGTTCGGGTCGTCGGGCGATTCGAGATAGGGGTCGACTTCGGCTTCGAAACGCTCGTCGCCCAGCCGGTTGCGCCGGCGAAGCGTCACCAGCAGGATCAGAATTCCGGCAACCAGCAGGATGCCGGGCGCAAACCACAACACGGCGGTGCTGGCCTTGAGTGGCGGGCGGTACAGCACAAAATCGCCATAACGTGCGGTCATGTAGTCGAGAATTTGTTGCTGGCTGTCGCCGCGCGCCAGCATTTCACGAACCTGGCGTCGCAGATCGACTGCCAGGTCGGCGTTCGAGTCGGCAATCGTCTGGTTCTGGCAGACCAGGCAGCGCAGCTCGGCGGTGATCTCGACCATCTTCGCTTCGAGTACCGGGTCGGCCGATGCGGGGGCGGCTTCCTTGGCCATCGCTGCAGCAAGCCCGAACAACAGGACGACGCCGGCCAGCCATCGGATGAAGCGGGCTCCACTCATGGCTTGCCCGCCTGCAACCTGGCCAGCAGCGGCATGATGTGATCGCTGACGGCATCCGGGGTCAGTGGGCCGATATGCTTGAAACGGATGATTCCCTGCTGGTCGATGACAAACGTCTCGGGCACGCCATAGACGCCGAAATCGATTCCGGTGCGCCCGTCGGCGTCGACCAGCACGGCCGTGAACGGGTCACCCAACGCATTCAGCCATTGCGTGGCATCGGCCGTCTTGTCCTTGTAGTTGAGCCCGTAGACCGGTGCCAGGTTGCGCCTGGCGAGTTCGTTGACCAGTGGATGCTCGACCCGGCAGGGGCCGCACCATGAGGCAAAGACGTTGAGCACCCAGACCTTGCCGAGCAGGTCGTCACGGGCCACTTTCTGCTCGGGTTTGCCAAGCAAGGGCAGCGCAAAAACCGGGGCCGGCTTGTTGATCAACGGCGACGGCACCTCGCGCGGATTCAAGCGCAGGCCAATCAGCAGAAAGACCAGCAGCAGCGCAAAAATGCCGAGCGGAAGCAGGAAACGCAGGCTCCTCCTCATCACGCGCGCGCGCCGCCCGCAGCCAGACTGTCAGTGGCGGCCGAGCGCGCGCGGACCCGGTAGCGGCGGTCGGTGATCGCCAGCAAGCCGCCGAACGCCATCATCAGACAGCCGCCCCAGATCCAGTCGATGAACGGCTTGACGTAGACGCGGACGATCCACGCCTTGCCATTGTCGACCGGCTCACCGAGCGAGACATAGAGGTCGCGGGTGAAATGGGTTTCGATTGCGGCCTCGGTCATCGGCATGCGCTGGACGTTGTAGATGCGCTTCTCGGGGTACAGATCAGAGACCTTGCGATCGTTGTCGCTGACCTCGACATGGCCACGCGCAGCCTGATAGTTCGGGCCTTTCTGGTCGGTCACGCCGCGCAAGGTGAAGACCAGGCCGTCGACGGTCGTGCTGTCGCCGATGTTCATCTTCACGTCGCGCTCGACTTCGTGGGTCTTGACCATGGTGACGCCGATCACGAAGATGGCAACGCCCAGATGCGCCAGCATCATGCCGACCATCGCCCGCGGGATCTGTCGAATGCGGTGCGACACGTTGGCGCGCACACCGCCGGCCGGCCGGATCCGATCCCAGACGTCCACAGCCAGCGAGGCGATGATCCAGAACGCCATCAGCAGCCCGAATGCCGACAGCCAGCTGAAGCTGCCACTGGCCCAGGCGGCGCCGATGGCGGCCACCACGGCCACGCCGGCGGCCCAGCGCAGCCGATGGCCGAGTTCGGGCAACTCGGCATTTTTCCAGCGCGTCAGCGGGCCGATGCCCATCAGAAAGACCAATGGCGCCATCAGCGGGACGAATACGGTATCGAAATACGGCGGCCCGACGGAGATCTTGCCCATGCCCAGCGCATCGAGGATCAGGGGATACAAGGTGCCGAGCAGCACCGCCGACATGGCGACCACCAGCAGCACGTTGTTGCCGAGCAGCATCGATTCGCGCGAGACCAGCGCAAAACGCGCGCCGAGTCCGACCGTCGGTGCACGCCAGGCGTACAGGGCCAGCGATGCGCCGACGGTGAGGGCCAGGAAAATCAGGATGAACAGGCCGCGCGCCGGATCGCTGGCAAACGAATGCACCGACGACAAGACGCCCGAGCGGACCAGAAAGGTGCCGAGCAGCGACAACGAGAACGCCAGAATGGCCAGCAACACCGTCCACGATTTGAAGCTGCCACGTTTTTCGGTGACGGCCAGCGAGTGGATCAGCGCGGTGCCGACCAGCCACGGCATGAACGACGCGTTTTCGACCGGATCCCAGAACCACCAGCCGCCCCAGCCGAGTTCGTAATAGGCCCACCAACTGCCGAGCGCGATGCCGACGGTCAGGAAGGCCCATGCCACGGTGGTCCACGGCCGCGTCCAGCGTGCCCATTGCGCATCGAGCGTGCCGCCGATCAGCGCCGCCACCGCAAACGCGAAGGCAACCGAAAAGCCGACATAACCCATGTACAACATCGGCGGATGAAAGATCATCCCCGGATCCTGCAGCAGCGGGTTCAAGTCACGTCCGTCGACCGGCACCGGCAGCAGGCGATCGAACGGGTTCGACGTCATCAGCACGAACAGCAGAAAGCCGACCGTCAGCAACCCCATCACCGCCAGGATCCGTGCCAGAACGGGCTGCGGCAGGTGGCGGCTGAACTGGGCAACGGCAAAGGCCCAGCCGGTTTGCATCAGCAGCCACAACAACATCGAACCTTCGTGGCTGCCCCAGCTTGCGGCGATGCGAAAGTGCAGCGGCAGCGCCGAGTTGGAATTGGACGCCACGTTGAGAACCGAAAAATCGTTGCGGGCAAACGAGACAAGCAGGCAGGCGAAGGCCAGCGCCACCAGTGCGAACAAGGCCCGTGCCATCGGCCGTGCCAGTGCCATCAGGTCGCTGCGTCCGCGCTGCGCGCCAACCAGCGGCACGATGCCCTGCACCAGGCTGACGCCCAACGCCAGCCACAGCGCGAAATGTCCGAGCTCGGGAATCATCGGGCCGCTCCTTGCTCGACCAGTGAATCAGCCAGGTGGGAATCGCCTTTCTGAGCTTTCTTCAAGGCTTCGGCGGCTTCGGGCGGCATGTAGTTTTCGTCGTGTTTGGCCAGCACCTCGCTGGCCACGAAGACGCCGTCGCGCAGCTGACCTTGCGCCACCACGCCTTTGCCCTCCTTGAACAGGTCGGGCAGGATGCCCTGGTAACGAACCGGAATTGTCTTTGCGGTATCGGTGACGACGAAACTGACCACGAGCCCGTCACGCTTGACCGTACCCTGCTCGACCATTCCGCCCAGCCGGAAGGTGCGGCTTTTCGGCGCCTCGTTGGCCGAGATCTGACTTGGTGAGTAGAAAAATACCAGATTGCTCTGGAAGGCATTGAGGACCAGCGCGGCGATGGCGGCGACGGCAATCACCACGCCACCGGCCAACGCCAGTCTCTTGTTGCGGGGTTTCATCGATCAATCCTCATCGGCGTATTCAGTGACCTGTCGGCGCGCTTGCCGGTGCCGGTTGGCGGCCAGCAGCGGCTCGCCGAGCATCAGCAGCAGCGTCACCCCGTACGAGCCCCAGACATACACCCCGTAGCCCCCCATTGCAAAGAATTCAGCCGTGCTGCCCCAATTCATGTCGACCTCCTGGCGAGGTCGCGTACCCATTGCGCATCCTGCTCACGTTCGATTATCTGTGCCCGCGTGCGAGCTGAACACCACCGCAAACGCATAGGCCCAGAATGCGAAGGTCATCAGCAGCATCGCGGTCAGCATGGTGCTGGCCATTTTCGGCGCGGCGGTGGCGCTGATGCTGGCCCCCTGGTGCAGCGTATTCCACCACCTGACCGAAAAATAGATGATCGGCACGTTGATGCTGCCGATGATGGCCAGCAGTGCGCCGGCCTGGTCGGCGCGGCGGCGATCGTCGATGGCGTTGACCAGCGCCATGTAGCCCAGGTACAGAAACAGCAGGATCAGCTCCGAGGTGAGCCGCGCATCCCAGACCCACCAGGTTCCCCAGGTCGGCTTGCCCCACAGCGCGCCGGTCCACAACGCAATGAAGGTGAACATGGCGCCGGTCGGCGCGATCGAACGCGCCACCATCGACGCCAGCCGCGCATTGAAAGCCCAGCCGATCGCGGCCCAGAAGGCCATCGCCAGGTACAGCACCATCGACATCCAGGCCGCCGGCACATGGATGAAGATGATGCGGTACGAGTCGCCCTGCGTCGCATCGGTCGGTGCGACGAAAAAGCCGATATACAAGCCGGCCACGCCGAGCAGCGCCGCTGCGGCCCAGAACCACGGAATCAGGCGTCCGGCCAATCGGTAGAAGGTCGATGGGGCAGCAAAAGTGAACAGACGGGCAGGCGGTTTCATCGGTCGGTCGGACGGCTTGGCTGCGGGCGCAGAGGGACTCATTCGGCGGCGATTCGAAGCGCTGCTGCAGTGGCCCACGGGGCCAGCAGCATGGTGAAGATCAACAAGGCGCCGAGCAGCGAGTAGTGGGCCTGGGCGTCGATGCCGGCTTCGACCGCGGCCACCGCACCGGCGCCGAAGATCAATGCCGGGATGCACAGCGGAACGATCAGCAGGATCAGCAACACACCGCTGCTGCGCAGACCCACGGTCAACGCGGCGCCCAGTCCGCCCAGCAGGCTGAGAATCGGCGTGCCGAGCAGCAGGCCGACCACCAGCGCCATGATCGATGTGCCGGTCATGTCGAACAACAGACCGAACAAGGGCGCGCCGAGCACCAGCGGCAGGCCGGTCAACAGCCAGTGGGCCAGTGCCTTGGCCGCCGCAATCAAGAGGCCCGACTCGCCACTCAGCAGCATCTGCTCCAGCGAACCGTCGGCCAGATCGCCGGCGTAAAGCTGGTTGACCGACAACATCGATGCGAGCAGCGCGCAAACCCAGATCACGCCCGGCGCGATCTGTCGCAAGGTCTGCGGCTCCGGACCGACGCCAAGCGGAAACAGGCTGACCGCTACGCCGAAGAACGCCAACGGCAACAACACGTCGACGCGACGCCGCGCGGCCAGACGCAGATCGCGCGCCAGCAATGCGCGAAACAGGGCTGGCGCGCTGCCTGTGACGGCCCCGTCGACCGATGCGACCGCTTGGCTGACCAGGCTTCGACTCATGCCGCAACAGCCTGCGGCGCCCCGCTCTGATGGGCATCGAGTTGCACGATCACCGGCACCGGGTCGATGATGGTCAGCGGCTGGTGGCTGGTCAGCACGACGCTGCCGCCGCGCCGGCAATGGGCCGTCAACAAGGTGTCGACGATGGCGACGCCCTGGCTGTCGAGAGCGTCGTAGGGCTCGTCGAGCAGCCACAAACCATCGTTGCCGGGGCCCGCCAGGTCGAGTGCGAGCCGTGCCAGGGCGACCCGTCGCCGCTGACCCTGAGACAGGGTACGCACCGGCGCATGGCGGCGATTGGCCATTCCGAGGGTGCGCAACGCCGCCTCCAGATCGGTCTGCCCGGCCGGGCGGCCGTGGATCCGGGCCAGAAAACGCAGCGCCTCGATCGCTGTCAGATCGTCCTTCAGGCCATTGGCATGGGCGATAAAAAGCAGCTGATATCTGAAGGCGGTGCTGCACTCGCTCAAGCGCTGGCCGTCCCAGTGGATGCTGCCGTCTGCAGGCGTCGACAAACCGCTCAGCAGGCGCAGCAGACTGGTCTTGCCGCGTCCGTTGGCGCCACGCAACCAGACGATCTGGCCGCGGCGAACGGCCAGATCGAGCCCGGCGAACAAGACCCGGTCACCGCGCCGGCAGGCCAGCCCGGCCGCGACGAGGCGCGCCATGCTGGCGGCCGGCGTTGCGGATGAATGGCTGGGCGACATCGGGAGGGTCGGGTTCGACAAGGCGGATCAAGCCAGGCACGCCGGCCACCCATGCGGTCGACCGGCCATCTGGCTGCGGGGAATATTGTGCAGTCAGCCATCTAGCATACCCGTCGAGCCCCCGGCGATGCCTTTTGCCGGCTTGCCAGTTGGTCATTGTCCAGCGCCGGGGATTTCTGGCCGAGGCCACAGGCCACGCCAGCGGGGCCATGCGAACGCAGCGCCCAGTGCGGCTCCGGCCAGGACGTCGTAGACCACATGCTGGCGGGTGGCGATGGTCGACCAGGCAATTGCAAGGCACCAGATCACGTTGAGCCCACGCCACGGCGCTGCGGCGCCGACCTCGCTCAGGATGCGGTGCAGCCAGATCGCTGCGAATACCGCGAAGGCGACATGCATCGACGGGCAGGCGTTCGACGCCACATCGACCGTTTTCAGAAATTCGATCGATGGATGCTGCGTCCAGTCGATGGCGAAATCCGGAACCATCGTCGGCCACAACAGAAAAATGGCCAGTCCGCACAACGACAGCAGAAAACTGGCCAACCCGAAGCGTGCCAGTTCGCGCAGATCCTTCACCAGCGCCGGCGCCAGCGAGACATAGAACCAGAGCGAAAAATAGACCGGCAAGGCGGCCGGTTCGAAGGCGATCAGGTGGTCGAGCCGGATCGCCGGAACCACGGTCGGCTCGAACTGCGGGTGGTGCAAGACCCAGAAATAGGCCATGAAGAACAAGCCGATGCCCAGGGTTGTTGCCAGCATCTTGACCCACCAGCCGCTGCAGATGCGTTGCCACAGGGCATGGCTGACCGACACGGGTCGCCGCGATGGGCCGGTCGGTTCGTCAGCGGCGAGCGGGTCTTGGTCGGGGATGGAATGGCTCCGGTGTGCGCCAGGGGCGCTTCGGTGACCCGCAAGTATCCGACACACGGCGCCTCAATCCGTGTGACAGCGGGCGGGGCCAAACGGCTGCGGTTGCGCCGATTTCTGGCGGGGTGCCGGTTACAACACCGCACCGGTTCTCGCCAGATCCGGTCCATTGCAGCAGCTTAGAATCGGTCGTTTTGACCTTTCGGTACCAGGGAGCGTCGTGTCTTCGTCCGCACAAGAATTTTTGCCTGGCGGCGCTCTGGAACAGTCCAGTCGCGCCGCCGATGGCCAGCCAGACCCGCAGATCGAAGCCGAACTCGCCACTCTGATGGTGCAAGCCCTGAATCTGGAAGTGACTGCCGAGCAGATCGATCCGGTTGCGCCGCTGTACGGCGATGGCCTCGGGCTGGATTCGATCGACATTCTCGAGGTGGCGCTTGAAGTATCGCGCCGCTACGGGTTCGAGCTGCGATCCGACGACGAGCACAACAAGCATATCTTTGCCTCGTTGCGCAGCCTGGCCGCGCACGTCGCGGCGAATCGCACTCGCTGATCGGGACGCCATGTCGGCGTGGCGCCTGGTGCTGGGGCTGCTGGTGGTCGCGGCCTATCTGACCGTGTCGCATTGGTTGACGCTGCATGCTGCAGACCGGCCGTGGGCGCTGGCTGCGGCGGTGGCTCCGTTGTGGATCGGTGCCATGGTGGTCGCGCTGCGGCGGCGCTCGTGGCCCGCGCTGACGGCGCTGGCTGGCGCTGCCATTCTTGTCGCAGCGATTGTTGCCAACGGCGGGCTGGGTGATGTGCGCCGTCTTTATCTGCTGCAGCATGCCGGTATCCACCTGGCCCTCGGCGGCGTATTCCTGAACAGCTTGCGGGCGGGCAGGATGTCGCTGATCGGCGGGGTGGCCATGCGCGTCCACGGCAGCCTGACGCCACCGATGCTGGCTTACTGTCGTGCGGTCACGGTCTCGTGGGTGGTCTATTTTTTTGCGATGGCGCTGCTCTCGATGGCGGTCTACCGATTCTTCAGCTGGACCGCCTGGTCGACCTTGTCCAATATCGTCACCCCACTGGTTATCGCAGGCTGGTTTGGTGGTGAGTTCGTCCTGCGCTACTGGCTGCACCCGGAATTCGAACGCGCCACCCTGTTGCAGGCCGCCCGCGCTTACGGCCGGGCGTCGCCGCGGTGAGCGGCAGCGAAACGGCGCCGCTGCTGGCGGCGACCGATCTCGACGCGCCGATTGCATGGCGCAACGGCCGGCCGCTCAGTGCGGCGCAGTTTCTGGCCGACGTTTTCGCTCAGGCCGATTGTTTGCCGACGCAGGGGCCGATGGTCAATCTGTGCCTCGACCGTTATCGGTTTGCAGTCGGTCTGGCCGCAGCGCTGTTGCGCGGCCAGCTCAGCCTGCTGCCGCCGAACGTGCTGCCGCAGACGCTGGGCACCTTGAGCGGATTTGGCGATGGTCTTTATATCCTTGGCGATTCCGCTGACGCGGGCGTGGCGAATCAGTTGCCTGCGCTGGCTGGCCATGCCGAGCCGCGGCTGGCCGTCCGGGTGCCGCAGATTGCCGTTGGCGCAGCGGCGGTCTGCCTGTTGACGTCAGGCTCGACCGGCGCGCCACAGGCCCATGTCAAACGCTGGGGCGGGCTGGTGCGCAACGTCGACGCCGCCGTCGGCCGGCTCGCCAGTTACGTGCAACGCCCCGATCTGCGCGGCCTCGCCATCGTCGCGACCGTGCCGGCGCAGCACAGCTACGGCCTCGAATCGACGGTGCTGCTGGCCCTGCGGGGCGGGGCCGCATTCGACACCGGTCGGCCGTTTTTCCCGGCCGACATTGCCGAATCGCTGCGCCGAGTGCCACGGCCCAGGGCGCTGGTGACGACGCCGTTCCATCTGAAGATGCTGCTTCAATCTGGCGTCGAGTTGCCTGCAGTCGATCTGCTGCTCAGCGCGACCGCGCCCTTGTCGCCGCAACTGGCTCAGCAGGCCGAGCAGGTCTTCGGAGGGCCGCTGGTCGAAATCTACGGCTGCACCGAAGCCGGACAGGTGGCGACCCGGCGCACCGTGGAAGGTGACCTCTGGCTGACTTTCGACCCGCTGTCGATCCACCAACAAGCCGCCAATGACGGTAGCGAAGGCCAGTTCATCGTCAGCGGCGGTCATGTCGCCGAGCCCACCCCATTGGCCGATATCCTGCAGCTGCAAGGACCGAACCGCTTCCGCCTGCTCGGCCGCGCGAACGACCTGATTCACGTGGCCGGCAAGCGCAGTTCGCTCGGCCATCTGAACTTTCACCTGAACAGCATCGAGGGTGTTGATGACGGCGCCTTCTGGTTGCCCGACGATGTCGTCGACGCTGTGGTGCGGCCGATCGCCTTTGTCGTCGCGCCCCGGCTCGACAGCGGGCAGATCGTGGCCGCATTGCGCAGTCGCATCGAAGCCCCCTTCGTTCCGAGGCGGATCGTCTTTGTCGAGGCCTTGCCGCGCGAGGCAACGGGCAAATTGACTGCCCGGGCATTGCGCGAACTCGCCTTGCAAAATCCGGCTGCCGGCCTGCCATGACGGCGCACCTCATCCGGCGTCAGATCGACGCCGATCACCCGGCTTTTGCCGGGCATTTTCCCGGGCGGCCGGTGCTGCCTGGCGTGGTGTTGCTCAGCGAGGTCTGGCAGGCAATCCAGGATCTGCCCCAGCTGGCCAGCGCAGTCGGTGACCGCCCGTTGCTGGCGACTGCCAAGTTCGTGTCACCGGTGCTCGCCGGCTGCTGCCTGGACATCACGCTGCGGCTGGGCGATGAGAGCCTGGCGTTCGACGTGTCTGTCGATGCCCGCGTGGTCGCCAAAGGACACTACCAGCGACCTGACAAGAAGGTCGCGACGCGGTGAGCGGTCCGGACGCTGCCCACTCGCAGGCCCCGCAGGCCCGCAGCTGGGCCAGCACGCCCGAGCGCAGCAACCTGTTCGCCTTGCGGCTGATGAGCTGGGTTGCCTTGCACGGCGGCCGGCCGGCGGCGCGGCTGCTGCTGCACCCGATCACCTTGTATTTCGTGCTGTTTGCGCCGGCGCCGCGGCGGCACTCGCAGCGCTACCTGAGCCGCGCGCTGGGTCGCCGGGCGACCTGGCGCGATGTCTATCGGCATTTCCATGCCTTTACCGCAACGATTCTCGATCGTGTCTATCTGCTCGGTCAGCGCAGCGATCTGTTCGATGTGACCGTGCAAGGCGAGGCGGCGGTCGAGCAGGCTGCGGGGGAAGGGCGTGGCGCCTTCCTGATCGGTGCCCATGTCGGCAGTTTCGAGGTCTTGCGAACCATCGGCGAACAACGTGACTGGCTGCGCATCGCGATGGTCATGTATCCGGATAACGCGCGGATGATCAATCAGACGCTGCACGCCATTGCGCCCGCCTACAAGCCGCAGATCATCGCGCTCGGTCGCAGCGACTCGATGCTGGCGGTGCGCGACTGGCTCGACGGCGGAGGCCTCGCCGGGATTCTGGCCGACCGCTCTCTACCGGGCGAGTCGCAACGCGGGAACGGGGTGGCGATCGACTTTCTCGGCCGCGAAGCCCGCTTCAGTGACGCGCCGTTTCGCTTGGCCTCCCTGCTCGGCCGGAAGGTGATTCTGATGGCCGGGCTCTACCTCGGCGGCGCCCGCTACGATGTCCGCTTTTCGACCCTGGCTGATTTCAGCGAGCGCCTGGCGAACCCGCAGCAGCGCGAAGCGCGGATTCGCGAAGCGCTGGTTGCCTACGCCCGCGCCTTGGAGACGATCTGCCGTGAACAACCTGGCAACTGGTTCAACTTTCATGACTTCTGGTCTGAAGACGCGGCCTGAGCGCCTTTTGCCGCGCCGGCGCTGGCTCGGTGTGGTCGCCTGCAGCCTGTTGATTCTCCGGTCAGGGGGAGCGACGGCGGACACGCCGTTTGATCTCGATGCATTGATGACGCGGCTGGCACAACGCAAAAGTGGCGAAGCTGCGTTCAGCGAGCAACGTTTCGTGCAGGGAATCGATGTGCCGCTGATCGCCAGCGGCACACTCGGTTTCGAGGCGCCCGATCGGTTTGTCCGTCGCACCCTCCAACCGCGGCCCGAGACGATGGCGGTCGATGGCAACAAGGTCACCTTGAGCCGATCCGGCCGCAGCCGCAGCTTCAGCCTGGACGCGGCGCCCGAGATGCTCGGCCTCGTCGAGGCGGTGCGCGCGACGCTGACCGGCAACGGGGCGACATTGCGGCGCATTTTCAAGACCGAACTGAGCGGTGACGCCGGTCGCTGGCGGCTTGCACTGACACCGATCGAATCCGGACAGGTCAAGCGCATGCTCATCAATGGTCAGGGTGGTGAGGTGCAGCAAATCGAGATGGAGTTGCTCGGGGGCGACCGCTCGCTGATGACAATCGAGCCGCTGCGCGGCGACAAGACGGCGGTGACCGCAAGCAGCCCGTGAGTGCCCAGAGCGGGCCGGGTTTGCCGCCGGCGGCCAGCGACGACAGGCGTGCGCCGCGTCGTCTGCTCGTCGTCGTGTTGTGGTTGCTGGCGATGGCCGGCGCGGCTGCGCTGATCAGCCAGATTCCGCTGGTTGCCGATCTGTCGGCGTTCCTGCCGAAGAGCCCCAACCCGCGCCAGCGGCTTGCTGATCGAGCAACTGAACAGCGGCGTGGCGGCGCGCACGCTGCTGATGGCAATCGACGGCGGCGACGCCAACCAACGCGCCACCGCATCACGCGGCTTGGCCAAGGCACTGCGTGGCAGCGGCCTTTTCGAGCAGGTGCGCAACGGTGACAACCAGGCAGGCGACAACCCGGCGGGTGACAACGGGTCGGGCGACGATCTGCAGGCGACAGGCCAGTGGCTGTTCGAACATCGATATCAGCTCAGCCCGGCGGTCGATGCAGAGCGCTTCACGGTCGCCGGGTTGCGCGATGGCATCGCCGAGACAGTGTCGCTGCTTGGCACGCCGGCTGGCAATCTCGTCAAACCGACGCTTGATCGTGACCCTACTGGCGAGATGCAACGGATCGCCGAGACCTTGCTGCCGGCGCAGGCGCCACGCACTGACAAAGGCGTCTGGGCCGCCCGTGAAGGCCCGCGTGCGCTGTTGCTGGCGACCACCCGTGCGTCTGGCGCCGACCTCGATGGCCAGCAGGCCATGCTGGCGACCATTCAGGTGTTGTTCGAACCGCTGGCGGCTCAGGGATTGACGTTGCGGGTCAGCGGGACACCGGTGTTTGCCGTGCAAAGTCGCGCGCAGATCGAGCGGGAGGTCAAACTGCTGGCAATCGCCGGCAGCGTGGTTGTCGGCGGCCTGTTGCTGTTCGCCTTCGGCAGTCTGCGCGCGCTGTTGGTGGCCTTGCTGCCGGTGGCGACCGGCGTGGCCAGTGGGGTCGCCGCGGTGGGTCTTGTCTTCGGGCAGATCCACGGCATCACGCTGGCCTTTGGCAGCACCCTGATCGGCGAATCGGTCGACTACGCCATCTACTACCTGATCCAGGCCCGCGGCAGCGGCGCGCCGGGCAGCGGCTGGCAACGCTGGCGCAGACTCAACTGGCCGACCGTCAGGCTGGGTGTGTTGACATCGGTCTGCGGTTTTGCCGCGCTGCTTTTTTCGGGTTTTCCGGGGCTGGCCCAGTTGGGCCTGTTTTCGATTGCCGGGCTCGGCGGAGCGGCTCTGGCGACCCGTTTTGTGTTGCCAGCGTTGGTGCCTGACGGTGCCGGCGGCGGCGGGCTGCGCCATCACCTCGCCCGGATCGCTCAGCATGCGGTCACCGGGCTGCCGCGTCTGCGGCCGTTTGTCTGGCTGTTGACGGTGGCCGCATCGATGTTGCTTGTCGCGCAATGGGGGCATCTGTGGCGCGGCAGCCTGGGATCGCTGAGCCCGGTATCGCAGGCAGCGCAGGATCTGAACGCCAGCCTGCGCGCCGACCTGGGTGCCAGTGATGCGCGCACCCTGGTCGTTGCCAGCGGGCCGGATATCGAAACGGCCTTGCAGGCTGCTGAAGCCGCAATGCCTCGATTGAACGCGCTGGTCGACCAAGGCTTGCTGGCGGGTTATGAATCACCAGCCCGTCTGTTGCCGAGCCGCCAGCTGCAGAGCCAGCGGCTGAATGCGTTGCCGGCCGCCGACAACTTGCGCCAGCGGCTGCAGGCAGCCACTGCCGGAGGCCCGCTGTCGGCCGACCGCCTCGAACCGTTCATCAAGGAGGTGGCGGCTGCGCGCGAACTGCCGCCGGTCACCCGCGCCTCGCTCGATGGCAAACCACTGGCGCCGCTGGTCGACGCCCTGCTTTTCGAACGCCGCGGCGGCGGCTGGTCGGCGTTATTGCCCTTGCAGGCGGCGGGCGATGCGGCGCTTGCTGATACGGTTCGCAAGGCGCTGACCGGTGTCGGTCCGGCCTTCGACGTACAGGTTGTCGATATCAAGTACGAACTCGATTCGCTGTATGCGCACTATCTGAACCAGGCGCTTGTCCAGGCCTTGCTCGGCGCGGCTGCGGTCATCTGTCTGCTGGCACTTCACCTGCGCTCGTGGAGCCGGTTGCGGCGGGTCTGCGTGCCGCTGGCACTGGCCGTTTTGCTGACACTGGGCCTGCTGGCCGCGATCGACGTGGCGCTGGGAATTCTGCACCTGGTCGGCCTGTTGCTGGTGCTGGCGGTGGGATCGAATTACGGTCTGTTCTTCGATCAGTTGCAGACCGAGGGGCGTGCCGATGGCGATACGCTGGCCTCGCTGTTGCTGGCCAATCTGACCACCGTGGCGTCGTTCGGCCTGATCGCGTTGTCGGAAATTCCGGCTCTGTCATCGATCGGCCGGGTGGTTGCGCCCGGCGCTCTGCTGGCCTTGTTGTTGGCGGCCACGCTGGCTCGCGTCGATTCCCGGTCAGGCATTTCGAAGTCGCCGCGCGGGAATCAGCGACCCGGTGTGTGAGAATTTGCCGTCCAGCTGTTGCCTTGTCGAATGTCTTCAGTTTTTGCATCACCCACCGCCGCCTGGCCCGTGCCGGGATTCCTCAAAGGCAGCATCGGTGTGCATGTGCTGGCCGGCGGCGCGGCTGCCTTGATGCCGCAATATGCCGGGTGGGCGCTGGCCGCGGTGGCCGCCAACCATGCCGCGCTGACAACCGCCGGCCTGTTGCCACGTTGCCGGCTGCTCGGCCCCAATATCACTCGGTTGCCGATTGCCTGCGCCGATCGCCGGCAGATCTGCCTGACCATCGACGACGGGCCGGATCCGCAAGTCACGCCGCAAGTGCTCGATCTGCTCGACGCCCATGGCATGCGCGCCAGCTTCTTCTGCATCGGCGAACGCGCGCTTGCCCATCCGGCATTGACGCGGCAGATCGTCGCGCGCGGGCACGACATCCACAACCACAGCTTTGTCCACTGCCACGATTTTTCCTTGCTCGGCCCGCGCGGCTTTGCACGCGAGATCGAACGTGGACAACAAGCCTTGTTCGACGTGAGCGGGCGCTGGCCGCGTTTTTTCCGCGCGCCGGCGGGTTTGCGCAACCCGTTTCTCGAACCGGTGCTGCATCGATTGGGCCTGCGGCTGGTCAGTTGGACCCGGCGCGGCTTCGATACGCGCGAGAAAGACCCGCACCGGGTGTTGAAAAGACTGATCAGCGGGCTCGATGGCGGCGACATCATGTTGCTGCACGACGGGCACGCCGCGCGAAGCGCTGAACGACACGCCCGTTATCGTCGATGTCTTGCCAGGGCTGGCCGACGAGGCGAGCCGCATCGGCTTGCATTGGACGACGTTGAACGAGGCGCATGGCCTTTCGCATGGCAGCGACGCGGCGGCGCAGCCGGCAACCGAGGCGGCATGAATTCGGCCAGGAACTCCGCCACAGTCGGGGCCGACCCGCTGTCGCCGATCGAAGCGACGACCGTCAGGCAGCTGACGGTGGCGCGGCCTTCGCCGGACCGGGCGTGGCGCGAGCTGAAGGACACGGCCAGGGCGCGCTACCGCGAGTGCGGTCGGTTTGCCTGGTCATTTGCCGGCGGCAAGCTCGGCTGGGATCCGGTATTTCGCCATCTGCTCGAGCATCAGCTGATTGCTGCGCATGCCACGGTGCTGGACATCGGCTGCGGTCAGGGCTTGTTGGCCAGCCTGCTGGCAGCGGCCGACCAAGCCCATCGACAGGGGCGCTGGCCCGCCGAGTGGCCACAGGCACCGATCGGCTGTCGTTACGTCGGCATCGAGCTGATGCAGCGCGATGTCGATCGCGCCGAGCAGGCGCTGGCGAGTCTGCCGGCCGATATCGAAATCATCCGCGCCGATATGGTCGCAGCGGAGCTGCCCGAGTGCGATGTGGCGGTGATACTCGACGTGTTGCATTACGTCGGGCAACCACAGCAGCGCGACCTGCTGGCGCGCGTGCACCAACGGCTGAGCCGGGGCGGGCGTCTGCTGCTGCGGATCGGCGACCAGGCCGAACGGCGCGGTTTCGCCACCAGCCAATGGACCGATCGGATCATCACCGCGGTGCGTGGCCATCGGGTGGCGCCAACCTTCTGTCGGACACTGGCCGAATGGAAGGCGTTGCTTGAAGCGGTCGGTTTCGACGCGATCCACAGCATGCCGATGAGCCGAGGTACCCCGTTTGCCAATGTCCTGCTGATGGCCGAAAAACCATGACGCCGTTGGCGATCGAAGACTTCACCGTGGTCAGTGCGTTGGGCGTCGGGCGACAGGCCCATGCCGAGGCAACGGCCAAGCAACGCAGCGGGCTTGTCGCCCGTGGCTTCGAGACCGCCGACCTCGAAGGCTGGCTCGGTGTGGTCGAAGGCGTCGACTCGCAACGGCTGCCGACCGACCTGGCCGACTACGATTGCCGCAACAATCGGCTGGCCTGGCTTGCCTTGCACACCGATGGGTTCGCGGCCAGCGTCCGTAGCGCTTCGCTGCGCCACGGGGCGCACCGCATCGGTGTTTTCATCGGCACCAGCACGTCGGGGATTCTGCAGACCGAGCTGGCCTACCGCCGCCGCGACTTGGCAAGCGGTGCCTTGCCAGCGGATTTTCGCTACGCCCAGACGCACAACACCTATTCGGTCGCCGATTTCACCCGACGCGCGCTTGCACTTGAGCGGTCCGGCGGCAGTGGTGTCGACAGCCTGTTCGTCGAGCGCCAAGGTGTATGCCCATGCGGCGCGGATGATCGAGCTGGGCCTGATCGACGCGGCGGTGGTGGGTGGTGTCGACAGCCTGTGTCTGACCACGCTGTACGGCTTCAAGTCGCTTGAACTGCTGTCGCCCGACATCTGTCGTCCATGGGACAAGAACCGTTGTGGTCTCTCGCTCGGCGAAGGCGCCGCGTTCAGCCTGCTCGAACGCAGCCCGAAAGCACCGGCAGCATGGCTGCTCGGCGTCGGCGAGAGCAGTGACGGCTACCACATGAGCAGTCCGCATCCGGAAGGCGCCGGCGCGATGGCAGCGATGCGCGCAGCGTTGGCTCAGGCGTCGATCGAGCCGCGCAGCGGTCGATTACATCAACCTTCACGGCACCGCCACGCCGAACAACGACAGTGCCGAAGATCTGGCCGTCCACGCGGTATTCGGATCCGCAGTGCCATGCAGCTCGACCAAGGGCGCCACCGGACACACGCTCGGTGCGGCTGGCGGTGTCGAAGCGGCGATCTCGATCCTGGCGCTGCAGCAACAGCTGATTCCGGCGGGCCTGAACGTATTGGCGGCCGATCCGCAACTGCGCTGCAACTACCAGACAAGCACCCGCCAGGCGCCGCTGCGGGTGGTGGCGAGCAATTCGTTCGGCTTCGGTGGCACCAACGCCTGCCTGATCCTCGGAGCCGCCAGGTGACGCACAGCCTGCACTTTTGCGTTCTTGGCGTCGGGCTGATCGGCCCGGGGATGGCAGACTGGAACGGCGCGCGGCAAAGCCTGGCCGATCCGGCGCAGTGGCAACATTCACCGACCGTCCTGCCGGCGCCGCATCGTCTGCCACCGGCCGAGCGCCGCCGCGCTGGCGATCTGGTCAAGCTGGCGATGGGCATTGCCGATCAGGCCTGTGCATCCGCGGCCATCGATCCGACCGAGTTGGCGACGGTTTTCAGCGCCTCGACCGGCGACGCGAGCAACTGCCACGCCTTGTGTGAATCATTGGCCGCTGCCGAGCGGATCGTTTCGCCGACCCGCTTCACCAATTCGGTTCACAACGCAGCCGCTGGTTACTGGCACATCGCCACTCGCTCGCAGGCACCGTCGACCAGCTTGTGTGCGATGGACGCCAGTTTCGGCGCCGGCCTGCTCGAAGCGGCGGTGCAGTGTGTGCACGGCAATCGGCCGGTGCTGCTGGTTGCCGGCGATGTGCCTTATCCCGAACCGCTGCGATCGGTGCGATTGGTCAGCGATATCTTCGGTGTCGCCTTGCTGATCGGGCCCAGCCATACGGCCGGCGGGCTGGTCGAGGTGGCGATGCAGCTCGGCGAGAGCAAACCGGAGTCGGTCTGCGGTGATGCCCGCCTCGAAGCCCTTCGCCGTGGCGTGCCGGCAGCGCGCGCCTTGCCCTTGCTGCAGGCGCTCGCCCGGTGCGAGCCGGCGACGTTGGTGGTCGGTCATGTCGAGGGGTTGTGCCTGCGACTCGACCTGCACTCGGCCGGCAGCGCATGAGACCAGACCGTTGATGGTGGTTGCCTCACGATCTGTCGCTGTGCCGGCGACCCTCGATCACGAGGGCATCGCGCGCCACGTGCCACACAGCGGCCGGATGTGCCTGCTCGGCCAGATGCTGGCCTGCTCAGCCGAAGCGATCCACTGCACTGCGAGCAGTCACCACGACGCCGACAACCCGCTGCTCAGCGCAAGCGGCGAGCTTCTCGCGCCTTGTGCGATCGAATATGCCGCGCAGGCCATGGCATTGCACGGCGCACTGCTGGCCGGCGAGGCTGGTCCGCCGCGTGGCGGCTATATTGCCGCCGTGCGCAAGGTGCGTTTCGAGGTGCCGTCCTTGCACGCTATCGAAGGCGATCTGCAGATCCATGCCAAGCGGTTGGCTGGCGCCGCCGGGGTGGTGTCGTACCAGTTCCATCTCGATTCAGCGGCCGGCCTTCGGCTCGCCGATGGCCGTGCCACTGTGGTACTCGAACCCGCGGAACTGTTGCGATGACCGTTGAGACGCATTGCCGCGCACTGGTGACCGGCGCCAGCGGCGCCATCGGCAGCACCATCGCCCGCCGGTTGGCGCGCGATGGTGCCAGCGTCTACCTGCACGCCCATTCGCGCCCCGATGTCGTCGAACAGATTGCCGAGCAGATCCGCTGCGAGGGCGGGTTGGCGCAGACCTGCATCTTCGATCTGACCGACGAGGCGGCCAGCCGCCAAGCCTGCGATCGGATGCTGCAGAGCGGCGCCATCCAGATCATCGTCAACAACGCCGGCATTCATGACGATGCCGTTTTCCCGGGCATGCGATCGGCGCAATGGCATCGCGTGATCGATCTGTCATTGAACGGTTTTTTCAATGTCACGCAGCCCTTGTTGCTGCCGATGTTGCGAACCCGCTGGGGCCGCATCGTCAACATCTCGTCAGTGGCCGCGCTGATGGGCAACCGAGGCCAGGTCAACTACGCCGCGGCCAAAGGTGCGTTGAACAGCGCCACCCGGGCGTTGTCTCTCGAAGTGGCCAGCCGTGGCGTCACCGTCAACGCCATCGCCCCCGGCATCATTGCCTCACCGATGGCCGATGCCGCCTTCGATGCCCAGACAATCGATCGGTTGGTGCCCGTCAAACGCGCCGGTACCGCCGACGAGGTGGCGGCACTGGCGGGGTTTCTGTGCGGCAGGGAGGCGGGCTACATCACCGGGCAGGTCATTTCGGTCAATGGGGGAATGTGTTGACGATTCGATGCACAGGCGCTGCACTGCGCCCATCGCGTCCTTCAGCAGGAGCCCGGCGCACAACCCCGACTGCAAACTTGTTGACGCCGACCGCCTGCGCCCCGGGCGGTCGCGCGTTTCAAGTCGGTCGCAACTGCAACGCCATCCGCCGCGCGCCGATCAGCGGGCTGTAATAGTCGGAGATCTGGGCGGTCTCGACAAAACCGTGGTGTCGATAGAAATCGAACGCAGGCTGGTTGTCGGTGCGCAATTCGAGGGCGATCGATGCCAGGCCTGCCACCCGCGCCGAGGCCAGCAGCCACTCCAGCATCGCGCTGGCGATGCCGCGCCGCTGACGGGCCTGCCGAACGGCCAGCAGGCTCAGGTGGCCGTGCTCGTCGCCGAACTGCATCGCAGCAAATCCGCCGAGCGACTGGCCATCGTCGGCAACCAGCACCACCATGTCGGCGGCCTGGATCATCGCGCTGATCCGCTTCGGGCGGTAGCGCCAGTCCAGGCCGGTTTCGATCAGCTCACGCGACATCGCCGCGACAAGCAGCGCATCGTCGACACGCGCGGGCCGCAAGGTCAGTGCAGAGAAATGATTCATCACCAAGCCACATCGGCAACATCCGAATATTGTGCGGCAGTCCCGCCGCCCATGCAGTAGAGTTTGCACTTGCCCGTGGCCACTTGAACTGTTGTGTTTGCATGCTGCGTTTCATACTGACCCGGCTGAGCCTGATCGTCCCGACATTCATCGGGATGACACTGCTGGCGTTTTTTCTGATTCGTCTGGTGCCGGGCGACCCGATCGAGACGCTGGCCGGCGAGCGCGGAATCGATGCCACCCGCCACGCCGCGTTGCTGAAGGAATATGGGCTCGATCGGCCGATCCTGGTGCAATATGGCATCTATATCGGCCGCGTGTTGCACGGTGACCTGGGCAAATCGCTGATCACGCAGGCGCCGGTGCTCGATGAGTTTCTGGCCCTGTTTCCGGCCACCGTCGAACTCGGCCTTTGCGCCATCGTCTTTGCGCTGGTGATCGGCATCCCCGCCGGCATCCTGGCAGCGGTGCGGCGCAATTCGATCTTCGATCACGGCGTGATGGGCGTTTCGCTGACCGGTTATTCGATGCCCATTTTCTGGTGGGGCCTGCTGCTGATCCTGCTGTTTTCGGTCAAGCTCGATCTGACTCCGGTATCGGGCCGCATCGATGTGATTCACTATATCGAGCCGGTAACCGGGTTTTTGCTGATCGACAGCCTGATCAGCGGCGACAAAGGCGCGTTCGGCTCGACCGTTGCTCATCTGGTGTTGCCGGCAATCGTGCTCGGCACCAACCCGCTGGCGGTGGTTGCCCGCATGACGCGCTCGGCAATGCTCGAGGTGCTGGGCGAAGACTACATCCGCACGGCGCGCGCCAAAGGCCTGCCACAGTTGCGCATCGTCTCCATCCACGCCTTGCGCAATGCGCTTGATCCCGGTGATCACGGTGATCGGCCTGCAGGTGGGTGTGCTGTTCACCGGCGCCATCCTGACCGAAACCATCTTCTCCTGGCCCGGTGTCGGCAAGTGGCTGATCGAGGCGATCGGCCGGCGCGATTATCCGGTGCTGCAAGGCGGCATGTTGCTGCTCGGCGTGATGGTGATGATCGTCAACCTGCTGGTCGACATCACCTACGGCATCATCAACCCGCGTATCCGGGTCAGCCGATGAACGCCCACGTCAAACCATTTGCCACGAGCCGCTGTCTGCCAAGGGGCGGGGCCGCGTGTCGTCCCAAGATGCGCCGATGAACACGCTCGTCGACACGCAAGGGCTGGCGCCCGCGCAACCGCTGCGCGAATTCTGGAGCGATTTTTCCGCCAACCGCGGCGCCTTGGCCGGCCTCGTCATTGTTGTCTCGGTTTTGCTGCTGGCCTTGTTCGCACCGTGGCTGGCGCCCTACGCACCCGATCTGACCGACAACACGGTATTCCTGAAGCCGCCGATGTGGCAAGAAGGCGGCACGGCTGCGCACCCGCTCGGCACCGACGCCATTGGCCGCGACATGTTGTCGCGCCTGATTCACGGCGCCCGGTTGTCGCTGGTGATCGGCTTGGCGGTGGTCACGATCTCGGTGCTGGTCGGCACCGTGCTGGGGCTGACCGCCGGTTATTTCCGTGGCATCTACGAGATCGCGGTGATGCGGGCGATGGACATCATCCTGACGTTGCCCAGCCTGTTGCTGGCGATTGTCATCGTCGCCATCCTGGGGCCTGGGTTGATGAATGCGATGCTCGCGGTGGCCGTGGTCGTGTTGCCGCATTACGTCCGGATCACGCGTGCTGCGGTGATATCGGAAACGTCGAAAGACTATGTCACCGCCGCCCGAATGAATGGTGCAGGAAACCTGCGGTTGATGTTCAGCGAGGTCCTGCCCAACTGCGCTGCGCCCTTGATCGTGCAGGCGTCGCTCGGCATATCGACTGCGATCCTCGATGCGGCGGCGCTCGGCTTTCTCGGTCTCGGCGCGCAGCCGCCGTCGCCCGAATGGGGAACCATGCTTGCCGACGCCCGCGAATTCGTACTGCGCGCCTGGTGGGTCGTGACCTTTCCCGGCCTGATGATCCTCGTCACCGTGCTGTCGTTCAATCTGCTCGGCGACGGCCTGCGCGATGCGCTCGACCCGAAACTCAAGCGATGAACAATTCCCTTGAAGTCTGCGGCGCAACGCTTCGCACTCGTCGCGAGACCGGGGCGAGGACGGATCCTGCCACGTCGACTGCAGCCTTCGGCCCGTATCAGACTATCGAGCGACATGCTCGGTGCTGGAACGTGCTCGGGGCGGCGGGGTACTGGGTGACCTCCATGTCCCCCGGGCCGGTTTATGCACCGAGCGCTGCGAGTCGACCCGATCCGGCCCTCCTCCTTTACTTACGGTCACCCAGTACCCCACCACCCCGAGCCTGCCACCAACGTGCTTCACGCGGGTCTTCGAGAAACACGGTGGTGGCCAGAGCGCTGCGGTGGGGTGCCGTGTGGAGGGAAGTAAAGGAGGAGGGCCGAATCGACTCGCTGAAAGCGCTTGAGCCTTCAACCGGCCCGGGGGACATGGACGGAACACGGCACCCCACCGCAGCGCTCTCGCGCCGACCCAAGACTGAAAGCCGACGATCGTCCGCGACAGGCCGTGAACGCTGCTTCACCCGCATTCATTTGTTTCAGGCATCGCAGGTCGTGCAAAGCACGGTCGAAGACTGAGATGGCACTGCTCGATATCCAGAACCTGTCGGTCGAATTTCCGGCGCGGCGCGGCAGCCTGCATGCAGTCGACGGCGTGAGCTTGTCACTGCAGGCTGGCGAAGTGCTCGGCATCGTCGGCGAATCGGGATCGGGCAAAAGTGTCACGATGATGGCCTTGATGGGGTTGGTGGCATTTCCTGGCCGCGTCACCGCTGATCGTCTGGAATTCGATGGCCACGATTTGCTGAAGATTTCCGACCGCGATCGCAGCGAGCTGATCGGCAAGGATGTCGCGATGATTTTCCAGGATCCGACAACCAGCCTGAACCCCTGTTTCACGATCGGATTCCAGCTGGCCGAAACGCTTGCGGCTGCATTTGCGAATGGACGCCAAGGCAGCCACCCGGCGCAGCGTCGAATTGCTGGAGCAGGTCGGCATCCCGGCGCCGCAGGCGCGGCTCAAATCGTTTCCGCACCAGTTGTCGGGTGGCATGAACCAGCGCGTGATGATCGCGATGGCGATTGCCTGCAATCCCAAGCTGCTGATCGCCGACGAGCCGACCACCGCGCTCGACGTGACGATCCAGGCGCAGATCCTCGACCTGCTGCGCGAGCTGCAGACGCAGCGCGGCATGGCGCTGGTGCTGATCAGCCACAACATGGGCGTCGTCTCCGAGATGGCGCAGCGCGTGGCGGTGATGTATGCCGGCCAGGTGGTCGAGGAGCAGGATGCGCAGGCCTTGTTCAATGCACCGCAGCACCCGTATTCGGAAGCGCTGCTGAAGGCCTTGCCCGAGCGCAGCGACGGCCAGACCCGGCTGGCGACGATTCCCGGCATGGTGCCGGGCCTGCACGACCGGCCGAGCGGCTGCCTGTTCGAGCCACGCTGCGCCTATGCGCCGAAGCGCGCTGCCGCGCCGAGCGCCCGCTGCTGCGGCCGTGGGCCGAAGGCCGCGTGCGTTGCCACTATCCGCTGTCGACCGCGCCGCGACGAACGCGCGTCGACGAAGCCATGGCGGGGGATTTGTCATGACCGCCGGCACGCAATTGCATCGGGCATCGCCGTCAGCACCGCGGCTGGCGAGCCGGTCGTCGTCGAGGCGCGCGACCTGACGCAGACCTACCGCATCAGCCGCGGCGTGCTGCGCGAGCCGGCGCAGTTGCGCGCGGTCGGCGGCGTCAGTTTCAGCCTGCACGCCGGGCCGCACGCTGGCGGTGGTCGGCGAATCGGGCTGCGGCAAGTCGACGCTGGCGCGAATGGTCGCGCTGATCGAGCCGCCGACCGGCGGCCAGCTGATGCTCAACGGTGTCGACGTCGTGCAGGCCAGCAGCGAGCAACGCAAGGCGTTGCGGCGTAGCGTCCAGCTGGTCTTTCAGAACCCGTATGGCTCGCTGAACCCGCGCAAGAAGATCGGCGCGATCCTGCAGGCGCCGCTGGAAATCAACAGCGACCTCGAATGCCGACCGAACGCGAGCAGCGATCGCGGGCGATGTTGCAGCGGGTCGGGCTGCGGCCCGAACACCACGAGCGTTATCCGCACATGTTCTCCGGTGGCCAGCGCCAGCGCATCGCGATTGCACGTGCGCTGATGCTCGACCCGGCGCTGGTCGTCGCCGACGAACCGGTGTCGGCGCTCGACGTATCGATCCAGGCGCAGGTGCTGAATCTGCTGGCCGACCTGCAGCAGCAGCTCGGCCTGGCCTACTCTGTTCATCTCGCACGACCTCGGCGTGGTGCGCCACATCGCGCACGATGTGATGGTGATGTACCTCGGGTTGACAGTCGAGCAGGGCGACAAGAAGGCCTTGTTTGCACGACCGCTGCATCCGTATACGCAGGCCTTGCTGGCGTCGACGCCGGGGCTGGCCGGCAGCGGGCCTGGCCGGCAGCGCATCGTGCTGAAGGGCGAGCTGCCGTCGCCGCTCGATCCGCCGAGCGGCTGCGTCTTCTCGACCCGCTGCCCCTACGTGACCGACCGGTGCCGCGCAGAGCGGCCGTTGCTGCGCCGTATCGACGGTCAACGATGTCGCCTGCCACCATGCCGAAGCGATCGCCGGAAATCACGCCGCCGGACTTACACTGGCCACACCCTGAATCCGCACTTCCTTGAAGGAGAACAAGCGATGAATGTCCGTCGAATACTCGCGCTGACGGCCTTGGCCGCCGGCCGCTGCGCACGATGCCCTGCAGCAGCCAAGACCCTGGTCTTCTGCTCCGAAGGCAGCCCGGAGAATTTCTACCCCGGCGTCAATACCACCGGCACCTCGTTCGATGCCAACAGCCAGATCTACAACCGGCTGGTCGATTTCGAGGCGGGCGGCACCAAGGTCGTTCCCGGTCTGGCCGAGCGCTGGACCGATCTCCCCGACGGCAAGGAGTACACCTTCTTCGCTGCGCAAGGGCGTCAAGTGGCACACCAACAAGAATTTCAAGCCGACGCGCGATTTCAATGCCGACGACATCATCTTCATGATCGAGCGGCAATGGAAAGAAGACAACCCGTATTTCAAGGTCACCAGCGCCAATCACTCGTACTTCAACGACATGGGCATGCCCAAGCTGTTGAAGACGGTCGAGAAGCTCGACGATTACACCGTGAAGATCACGCTGGAAAAGCCCGAGGCGCCGTTTCTGTCGGGATTTGCGATGGAATTCGCCGGCGTGCAGTCGAAGGAATATGCCGATGCGATGCTGAAGGCCGGCACACCCGAGAAGATCGACCAGGAGCCGATCGGCACCGGCCCGTTTTTCCTGGTGCAATATCAGAAGGACGCGATCGTCCGCTACAAGGCGCATCCGACGTATTGGGCCGGCAAGTCGAAGATCGACGACCTGGTTTTCGCGATCACGCCCGACTCGTCGGTACGCTGGGCCAAGCTGCAAAAGGGTGAATGCCATGTGATGCCCTACCCGAACCCGGCCGATCTGCCGGCGATGCGGGCCGATCCGAAGGTCACCGTGCTCGAGCAGCCGGGCCTGAATGTGGGCTACCTGGCCTACAACACGACCAAGAAGCCGTTCGACGATGTGCGCGTTCGCAAAGCCGTCAACATGGCGATCGACAAGAAGGCGATCGTCGATGCGGTCTACCTGGGCACCGGCGTACCCGCGAAAAATCCGATTCCGCCGACTCAATGGTCGTACAACGACGCGGTGAAAGACGATCCTTTCGATCAGGCTGCCGCGAAAAAGATGCTGGCCGACGCCGGCTTCCCGAACGGTTTCGAAACCGATCTGTGGGCGATGCCCGTGCAACGGCCGTACAACCCGAACGCGCGGCGGATCGCCGAACTGATGCAGGCCGATCTGGCCAAGGTGGGCATCAAGGCGGAGATCAAGAGTTTCGAATGGGGTGAATACCGCAAGCGCATGCAAAACGGTGAACACCAGATGGGCATGCTCGGCTGGACCGGCGACAACGGCGATCCGGACAATTTCCTGCACACCCTGCTCGGCTGCGCCGCTGCCAAGTCGAACGGCTCGAACGTCGCCAAATGGTGTTACCAGCCGTTCGAGGACTCTGGTACTGAAAGCCAAGACGATCAGCGATAACGCCGAGCGGACCAAGCTGTACTCGCAGGCGCAGGTGATCTTCAAGGAGCAGGCACCCTGGTTCACGATCGCCCATGCGGTGCAACTGAAGCCGATCCGCAAGGAAGTTGTCGGATTCAAGCTGAGCCCGTTCGGCCGCCACAGTTTCTACGCGACCGATCTGAAGGAGTAACCGGCGTGGCGCCCGGCCATGTGCCGGGCGTCCTTGTCTTGTTGATCGATTCGCCGGTGGCGTTGCAATCGGGTTTGATGGGAGTGACCGCTACCGATTGAACGGCGCTTTGCCGCGCAGCTTTTGTACCAGCAGAAACGGCAATCGCAGCGCAAATTCAAGCATCAGACGCAGGTGCATCCAGCTCAACAGCAGGTTGTCGCGCACATAACGAAAGTGCGAGACGCCGCCTTCGTCGGCGCTCAGGTAGCGTACCGGTGCATCGATATTGATCGGCTTGACGCCGCGCCAGGCCAGGCGGACCACCGCCTCGGTGTCGAAATCGAAGCGGCGCATCCAGGGTTGTGCGCGCATCACATCGATCAGCGGCGCAATCGGGTAGACGCGAAAGCCGTACAGCGAATCGGCGATGCCGGCGCCCAGCGTCTCGAGGTTGGTCCACCAGTTCGAGACCCGCCGCCCACGGACCCGCAGCAACGGTGCGCTGGCGTCGAACACCGGGCGCCCGAGGATCATCGCGTCAGTGCGTTCGCTGGAAGCCTGAATGAAGGGTGCAATCAGCGCAGCCGGATGCTGGCCATCGGCATCCATCGTCAGCGCATGGGTAAAGCCCGCCGCCTGCGCGGCCTGCAGGCCATGCAGCAAGGCCGCGCCCTTGCCCTGGTTGTTCGGCAGCACCAGCAGCTTCAGCCCGTGGTCGGTTTGCGCCAGTGCCTGCACCGCAGCGGCCGAGTCGTCGGTGCTGCCGTCGATGACGACCCATACGGGTGTCCATTGCGCACGTGCCTCACGAACCGTTTCGATGAGCTTGCGGCCGGTGTTGTAGCTCGGGATCAGAACCAGATGCCTGGGCGCTGGCGCCGGCGAACTCATGCCGAACGGGCTTCCGAGTGCTCAGGGGCAGCATGGGTCGCCGCCGACGAGGGATGGCGTACGCCAGCTGCGAAATAATGCTCCATCCGGCGTTGCAGATCGTGCACATCGGCGGTCGGTGCGAAGCGCTCGCCGAGGCGAACCTCGAAGACGATCGGCAGCGGCGGCAGGCGCCAGATCGGCCAGCCTTTGCCGAGATAGGGCGAATCGGTGTCGATGAAGACGGTCTGAATGGGCGCGTTGGCCAGTTTGGCGATCAGCGTGGTTGCGCTGCCGAACGGGTTGATCGGCCGTTTGGTGGTACGGGTGCCTTCGGGAAAGATCACCAGTTGCCCGCCATCGCGCAGATCCTGCACCGCCAGGCGAACCATGCTGCGCGGCGAATCGTTGCGGATATAACGCGCCAGCCGGGCACCGGCGCCGAGAAAGACATTGCGCATCAGGTCGGCTTTCATGATGCAGGCGGTGCGCGGCAGGCGTGCCACCAGGATCAACGCGTCGAGCATGCTGGGATGGTTGGCGGCGATGATCAACCCCGGCTCGTCGCGAAGCCGATCCAGCACGTCGGACTCGAGCACCAGCATTCCGCAGGCCTGTGAAACGGCCCAGAAATAGCGGTAGACACCGCTGATCGCGGCACGCCCCAGATGTTTGCCGCGCTCAGCGCCGAGCAGCGGGTGCAGCACGGCAGCCAGCAAATTCCAGCCAAGCGACAACAGCCCGAGGCCGGCCAGCAGACTGAGCAGCAGCAGCGTCGAGGCCAGGTTTCGGATTGCCCGCATGGCGTTCAATCGTCGATATTGACCATCGTCGACGAGCGGGCGAGCACCCATGACACCGCGATGCCGATCGACAAATGGTTGCTGCGGCGCACCAGCGGACTGTCTTCGAAGCGGGCCCCTGACAGGTTGTCGAATCTTGCGAACGCGCCGATGAATCGCCCGCCGTCGCGGCGCGAGGCGGCCAGCGTGAACTGGGCGCCGCCGTAACCGCCTGGCGACCGATACGCCGAGCGGCTGGCGGTTGCTTCGCTGGGGGCAACATCGTAGAAATGACCGTTGAAGCGCCGGTTGGCAAACTGCAGGCCGGCCTGCACGCCGATGTCCCAGCCTGCCGCGCGTTTCAGATCCAGATTGAGGTTGGGTGTGGCGATCCAGCCGATCACTTGCGGCTTCGATTCGATCGTCATGGCAGCGCGCAGCGGTGCCCGCAGATCGAGTTTCCAGGCGGCGCCTTCGGCCATCGTCAGATTCAGATTCGGCCCGAGTTCGATGGTCGGCCGCAGATCGGCCATTCCTTGGCGGGCGCGGTTGTCGTCGCTTCGCGTGGGCGCACTGGCCGCCAGGCTGAGATCGAAGTGAACACGTTCGGTTTCGAACAATACTGCGCGTGCGCCATTGCGGTCGGCCTTGAAAATCTCGCCTCGGTAGACGACATAAGGCACCGGCAGCAACCAGCCGTGTGATTGGTCAGAGCCGCGGTAGTGCGGCAGCTGCAGGCCGGCGACACCGGCTCCGAGCTCCCACAGCGGAAGCTGCTCGGCATGCGCCGCCGGCAGCGCGGCCCATGCGATCAGCGCGATCAGTGCGTGCCTGAGCTTCGGGGCCAGGCCCAGCGGGGTTGTTTTCATTGCGCTGCGGCCACGTCGTCTTGCAGATTGATCCGGCGCTGCCGCCAGCCACGGAAGCTGCGCGGCAGGTGACGCAGCGAAATCACGTAGTAGATCGCCTTCAACACCCACAGCGAGGGCTGGATCGGGCTCCGGCCATAGAGGTCGCCGGCCAGCAGCGACAACAAGGCTTCCTTGACGCGCAAGGGGTTGGCCGGATACATGAACAGCTGCCGGATGGTCGGGTTGGTGACGCGGAAGATGAACCAGGAAAACTCGGCCGGTCCCTTGCGGATCAGCGCTTCATAGCGCTTGCGGGCAGCGCGGGCGCGCGCCGGGTCGTCAAGGCGCGCCTCCACCACCGGCACGCCATCGAAGGCGTTGCGCATGGCCAGATAAACGCCTGACGAAAACATCGGATCGATGAAGCTGTAGGCATCACCGAGCAACAGGTAGCGGTCGCCGCTGGCGTGGTCGCTGCTGTACGAATAGTTGCCGGTGGCGTGCACCTCGCCGCCGACCAGCGCGGCATCGGCCAGTCGCTCAGCCAGTTGCGGGCACATCGCGATCGTGTCGGCAAAAAACTCCGGCAGCGGTTTGTTGCGCGTCTTCAAGTAATAGGGCCAGCAGACGACGCCGACACTGGTGGTGCCATCGGCCAGCGGGATGAACCAGAACCAGCCGTGTTTGAACCACATCAGGCTGATATTGCCCTCCCGACGCCCCGTCAGACGTTGTGCGCCGGTGTAGTGGCCGAACAAGGCCGAGGTGTTGTGGCGAGGGTTCTTCTGCTTGCAGCGCAGCTTGTTGGCCAGCACCGTGTCGCGCCCCGAGGCGTCGACCACAAAGGCGGCCCGCCAATGCGCACGACCGTTGCCGTCACACCCGGCCTCGATGCTGGCGCCATCGGCATCGAATGTGACATTGCGAACGTGCCAGCCTTCGTGCGTCTCGGCGCCGCGCGCGGTTGCGTTGCGGAACAGCAGTTCATCGAGCTGCGAGCGGCGAACCTGCCAGGCATACGGCTGGCTCTTGTCCCAGGCATCGGCAAATTCGAGGTGGCTGCGGTGCGCATGGTCGGGCGAAATGAATTCGATTCCCCACTTCGGCATGCCGATGCGCTCGACCTGGTCGCGAACGCCCAGACGGTCGAACAACTCGGCATTGGACGGCAGCAGCGACTCGCCGATATGAAACCGCGGATGTGATGCCTTTTCGAGCACAACCACCCGTCGCCCCTGCTGCGCCAGCAACGCGCCCATCGTCGAGCCGCCGGGGCCGCCGCCGATGATGAGGACATCACATTCGTTGACCGGTCCGGGAGCGGGGTACTGCGGGCGATTCATCGCTTGCCGTCGATCCTGGGCTTGACGCCGGTGAATTCGGAGAAGATGCCGAGCTGGCGTTCGCAGCGGACGTCCGTGAAACCAGCCGTACGCAGCGCATCCTGCACGGCGTCGCCGGACATGCAAGCCTCGATCGTGTCCCAGTAGTAACGCCACAGTTCTGCGGTATCGGATTGGCGGGCAACGACCCGGGCGATCAACGGCACGACCGCACGCATGTAGAGTTTCAGCATCGATCGCGCCAGCGGACCGTCGGGTTTGCTGATTTCCAGGATGACCAGGCGCCCGTCCGGCCGAAGCACTCGATGGAATTCGGCGAACGCCGCATTGACGTCGGAAATGTGGCGCAGCGCATAACCCATCGACACAAAATCGCAACTTTCCGCTGCACACGGCAGCGCCTCGGCTCGGCCGGCGCGCAACTCGACACCCGGCAGATCGATCTCGCCCATCATGCCCGGGCTCGGGTCGACGCCGACCAGGCTGCCCGACTTGCCGATCAACTGCAGTGCCTCGCGGGCGACCAGACCGGTGCCGATGCCGACATCGAGCACGTCATCGCCTGCGCGAAGCCCGGCCCGACGCAGGGCCTCGCGCCGGTACCACGGCCCCGAGCCGAACGCCAGTACCCGCTCGATGCGGTCGTAATCGGCTGCGGTGGCATCGAAGATGCGTCGCAGGTAACGCGTGTGTTCTGCCTCGTCGCCGTAATAGGCCGGCAATGGCGCATGCGGCAGCAACGTCTGGTCACTGGCAATCGACGTGCGTGGCGTTTCCATGCGGGGATTATCGCCAGTTCGAAGGCAGCGTATGCCATCGGTCGGGCGGTGGAAATGAGCGGCCTTGGTGCGGCTTGACCCCACCAATGGCGCTCGACGCCGTTTTGCCAAAATGTGGCATGGAGAAAATCGAAGCTTGTGTGATCGGCGCCGGTGTGGTGGGTCTGGCGGTCGGCAGGGCGTTGGCCAAGGCCGGCCTTGAAACCGTCGTACTCGAACAGGCAGATTCGATCGGCACCGCCACCAGTTCACGCAACAGCGAAGTCATCCATGCCGGCATCTACTACCCCGCCGGTTCGCTGAAAGCCCGCCTGTGCGTCGACGGCAGGCAGCGCCTCTACGACTTCTGCGAGACGCACGGCGTACCCTATCGCCGCTGCGGCAAACTGATCGTTGCCGCGGACGATGCGCAGCGCCAGGAGTTGCGCCGCATCGAAGCGCGAGCCATTGCCAATGGCGTTGACGATCTGCGCTGGATTGCCGCCGCCGAGCTGTCGATGCTCGAACCGCAGTTGCAAGCCACCGCGGCGCTGCTGTCGCCATCCACCGGCATCATCGACAGCCATGCGTTGATGTTGGCGTTGCAGGGCGGGCTCGAGGCCGCAGGCGGTGTGGTCGCGTTCGGCTCACCGTTGCTGTCGATCGTCAGCGATTCGCAAGGCCATCGGCTGCAGATCGGCGGCGATACGGCCATGGAGATCAGCGCCGGGATCGTCATCAATGCGGCAGGTTTGTGGGCTCCTTCGCTGGCTGCGCGGATCGACGGGCTCGCGGCCGGGTTGGTGCCTGAAGCCCGCTTTGCCAAGGGCAACTATTTTTCGCTCGCCGGCAGGTCACCGTTTTCGCGTCTGATCTACCCGATCCCGCAGCCCGGTGGCCTGGGTGTGCACCTGACGCTGGATCTCGGCGGACAAGCCCGCTTCGGCCCCGACGTGGAGTGGCTGGATATCAACCAACCCGAACAGATCGACTACCGGGTCGACGCCTCGCGCGCCGATCGCTTCTATGCCGAGATCAGGCGTTATTGGCCGGCGCTGCCAGATGCGTCCTTGCGCCCCGACTACAGCGGCGTGCGGCCGAAACTGCGAATACCGGGCGATGTCGGCGAAGCACCGCTGCATGACTTTTTCATCGATGGCCCCGAGCGACATGGTCTGCCCGGGCTCGTCAATCTGTTCGGAATCGAATCGCCCGGTTTGACCTCGTGTCTGGCGTTGGCCGACGAGGTCTGCGCCCGAGTCTTGCCGTCGAAACCCGCATCCGCACAATGAGCATTGCACAACGTGGCGACTTCAGGGGTGGCCGGCAACTTCAGTTCGACTGCGCCGCAATGGCAAGAACCGTCGTGCATGGCCGCCGATCAGATCATTGTCGTGTCGGCCATCAACACATCGACACCCGCGGATGCGAAGTTGGCCAGGTCGGCCGCAGTAGCCTGCCCTTCGGCCGACGCCATCGCCTGAGCGATCGATTCCAATGAATCGAATTCCAGCGTCGCCACCAGATAGACCTCGTGTTTGCCGGTCATGCTCATGACGTTGCCCCTTGTGACCTCGTAACTTCGCAAACCGGGGATGGTTTTTGCCAGTGGAACGTGGGTGCTGAAGTAATAGGCGTCGAAGGCTGCCACGTCGTCGGGTTGCCGGTAAATTGCATACAGCTTGGCCATCGATTGCTCCTGAAGCCTGAGGCTCGGAAGGTGCTGGATTCTTGAAAAATCACGAATCGCCGCGGCTTTCAATCCGGCGGCAAATGACAAGCCACGCCAAGCTTGTTGCCATCGGGATCTCGAAAGTAGGCGCCGTAGTAATCTGCATGATATTCGGGCCTCAGGCCCGGCGAGCCTGCCGAGCTTCCGCCATGCGCCAGCGCAATCTCGAACGCCTGGTCGACGGCGTGCCGACTGGCTGCCAGGAAGGCCACCATGTTGCCATTGCCCGGGTCAGGCGCGAGTCGATCGAAGGGCCTGCCGATCAGAAACAGCGGCCGCGGGTCTGGTGACGATTGCCAACCGGCCCAAGGGCGGCTGGCCTCGCAAAAGCGGAACTCGATGCCGAGCGCTGCCATCAAGGGTTTGTAGAAGGCGAGCGCGCGATCGAAATCATCGACGCCGACAAAGACATGTGAAAACACGGTGACCTCCGATCGAGCATGGCCCCGTCACGCCAATGCGATTCGAAACCGCAGACCCGGCTTGCCGCCGAATTGCGCCGGCTTGTCGAAACGCTCGAGCAGCTGGCCGCCCGCTGCAAGAATGACCTTCTGCGAGGCCAGATTGTCGGGATCGGTGGTCAATTCGACATAGGGCATCTTCAGGCGGCGCGCTTCATCCAGCATGTCGATCAGCGCAGCCGTCGCATATCCCCGTCGGTGCCGCCAAGGCACCACCGAATAACCGATGTGGCCCAGGCAATAGGGTGGCAGCTCGATCGTCCCAGGTTGCCACCGCAAGCTGATGGACCCGGCAAATTCGCCATCCCACATCCAGCGCCTGAAGCCGGGCAGTCGGGGCACGAACGAGCCATCCGGCATTGCGACCGGTGGACCCTTGGCCTCCCGGTCGTCGAGTGAGTCGACAAATGCCTGAGGGTCGGATGCAATCCGTTCGAGCTCGTCAGCGGCGGCAGCCGACCGCTCGTTGTTGGGTGACCAGCCGCGCGTCAGGGCCGCTGCGTAGCTGGCAAGGTGGTTCGCCGAAGGAGTGACGAGCTTGAACATCCGATTCCTGCTGCTGCCGTTGCCTGTCGACGCCGAGCAAGCCGATGTTCAGGCTGCAACGTCCACTGTCGACCGCCATTCGCCGTCGACCAGGCATTCGTTCGGGCCGAACTGCGATTTGTAGGCCATCTTGGGGCTCTGCGCGATCCAGTAACCCAAGTAGACGTGTTGCAGCCGCAACTGCCGGGTCTGCTCGATCTGCCACATCACGTTGTAGGTACCGTAGCTGGTTCGGGGCTCGGGCTCGTAGAAGGTGTAGACCGCCGACAAGCCATCGCTGAGCACATCGAGAATCGACACCATCTTCAATGCACCTGGCGTATCCCCGCCATCGGGCGAGGCCTCGCGAAACTCGACCAGCCGCGAATTGACGCGGCTTTGCAGCAGGAACTGGGTGTATTGATCGATGCTGTCGTGATCCATGCCACCGCCGCTGTGGCGGCCGCCCTGGTAGCGCAGGTAAAGCTGGTAATGCTCGGGCACAAAGCCCAATCGCAACACGCGGGCGTGCAGGCCGGAATGAGCAATCCAGGCACGACGCTGGCTGCGCGTCGGCACAAAACCGGCCACGGGTACACGCAGCGGAACGCAGGCTCGGCAACCGTCGCAATAGGGCCGATAGGTGAACATGCCGCTGCGCCGGAAACCGTTGCCGACCAGGCTCGAATAAGCATCGGCGTGAATCAGGTGACTGGGCGTCGCCACCTGCGAGCGCGCCATCCGGCCAGCCAGATAGCTGCACGGGTAGGGAGCCGTGGCGTAGAACTGAAGGGTGGCGAGCGGAAGCTCTTTCGGGTGGGTCACGTGCCGGATTCCTCTGGCGGGCGGCTGTCCGGTCCGGTTTGCAACAGATGCCGCCACATGGCTGAATGATAGGTCCAGTCGGCCGGGGCTTGCAGCGCGACGGTGGCGCGCAGATGCTGCTCGAAGTGGCTGCGCGGCCACTCCGCCGCACCCAGCGACGCCAGGTGCCCGGTGTTCTGCTGGCAGTCGATGGCGTCGATCCGGTTGTCGCGGCAGAAACAGACCAGCGCGGCCAGCGCGATTTTCGACGCATCGCTGCGCCGCGAAAACATCGATTCACCGAAAAACATGCGGCCCAGATTCACGCCGTACAGACCGCCTGCCAGTTCGCCATCGATCCAGGTTTCGACGCTGTGCACGGTGCCCAGCTGATGCCAGCGCCGGTAAGCCTGGATCATCGGATCGACGATCCAGGTGCCGAGCTGGCCGTTGCGGGGGCTGCCGGCGCACGCCGCGATGACGTCGCCGAACGCGCTGTCGATGCGAATTTCGCAGCCGGGGGTGCGGATGAATCGGGCAATCGTCTTGCGCAAGGATCGCGACAGCTTGAAATCGCGAGTCTGCAGCACCATCCGCGGATCGGGCGACCACCACAAGACCGGCTGGCCATCACTGAACCACGGGAAGATGCCGTGGCTGTAGGCCTCGTGAAGGCGCGAGGGCGTCAGGCTGCCGCCAGCGGCCAGCAGGCCCGGCGCCTCCGAGTCGGCGGGCAGGGCGGCCGCGGTGTCAGGGAACAGGTCGTCGTCTTCTACCAGCCAGGTGATCATCGTCGTCAAAGCAGCGGGCTTGCCATCTCGTCAAGTGTCGGGCATCTGCTGCAGCAGCGCAGTGGCTGTGGCGTCATCCCTCGATGGGGTGCGCCCGTCGAAACCTTCCGAGGTGGGATGGCCGATTGCGGTGGCGACATCGAAACTGGCCTCAGCCCATCGAAGACCTGCGACCACACGAAGGAGAAACACGATGACGACACTCGGCTTCCGGCTTCCGGCCAATCGCCTCGACCAACAGCTGCCGCGCCGGCGCCCGGCGCTTCATCGCTTGCCCGACGCCGGGCGACTCGGCCGGTGTGTGCCGATATTCAAGGCGATGGATGCCGAGGCCGCGGCACTGATCGCCCTGCGTCGCTTGGGAAACCGTGAGATGGCACTGAATGCACAAGACACCGACGAGATATTGCCGAGCGGCTGGTTCGATTCAACCTGGGAGCTGTCGCAGGGTCTGGACATCGCCGAAGGCATGCCATCGGATTTGCCGCTCGATGGCTGGCTGCAGTTCTACCTCGCCGCCTGATCAGCGCTGTCAGCGTGCCAGCCACGCAGTTTCAGCACGCCGACGGCCATCGCCGTGCCGAACAGGATCACCGCGCAGCCGATCAACATCTCGATCGTGACCTGCTCACCGAGAAAGATCGCGCCCCAACCGACCGCGAAGGCCGGAATCAGGAACGTCACCGTGATGGCGTTCGCCGGACCGACGCTGGTGATCAGCCTGAAAAACATCACATAGGCCAGGGCGGTGCAGAAGACCGCCAGCACCGCCAGCGATGCCCACGCCGACGAACCCGGCGTGTCCTGCGGCCAGCATGCGACGGCCGGAACGGCCAGCACCAAGGTGGCCGACAACTGGCTGCCAGCGGCTACTGCCAGCGGTGCGACGCCGGTCAGATAACGCTTGGTGAAATTGGCCGAGAAGCCATACGCCGCAGCCGCGACGATGCAGGCCAGCACGGCAAGCAGCGTCGAGGCGTCACCACCACCCGCTGCAGAGCCGATTCCCGATTTGCTCACAACCAGGCCGATGACGCCGGCAAAACCGATCAGCAGGCCGATGGTGCGTGAGCCGTTCAAGCGATCGTTCAGCCACAGCCAGGCGATGGCGGCGGCAAACAAGGGCGAGGCTGCGTTGAAGATGCTGCTCAGACCGCCGGTGATCGTCAGCAGCGCATAGGCAAAAGCCAGAAACGGAATCGCCGAATTGGTGATGCCGAGCAACAGGATCGGCTTCCAATGCTTTCGCAAGACGCCGAGCTCGCGCCGGTAGACGACGAAGGGCAGCAGCGCCAGCGCTGCACCGGCGACACGCAGCGCCGCCAGCGCCACCGCGCCGAAGGCTGCCGCGCCGATGCGCATGAACAGGAACGATGCACCCCACAGGGCTGCCAGGCAGATCAATTCGAGCAGGTCGCGAGGCCTCATGGCATGGCGTGCGCAGCGCACGCGGGAGAGCTCCGCCGGGTTCGCGCCCCGTCCACGCTTTCGAGGTCGCAGCAGAGCCCGTTTGCGGTCGAGCCCGCCGGCATAACCGGTCAAGGCGCCACTGCTGCCGATCACCCGGTGGCATGGCACGATCACCGACACCGGGTTTTTGCCGATCGCCGAACCGACGGCCCGAACCGCATTCGGCGAGCCGACGGCACGCGCGATTGCGCCGTAGCTGCAGGTCCGGCCGACACTGATCTGCAGCAGCGCGTGCCAGACTGCGCGCTGGAAAACCGTGCCGTGCAAGTCGAGCGCCTGCGTAAAGCGGGCTGGCTCGCCGGCGAAATAGGCCGCCAGTTCACGGGCCGTTGTGTTCAGCACCGGATCGTCGTCGACGACCGGCGCGTCGACAACGCCCGGGTGATCTTTCTGACCGGCGAACCAGACCCCGGCAAGCCCGACGGGTGTGCGGGCCAGCAGCAGGTCGCCCAGCGGCGACTGCCAACGCAATTGCGCGCTGAGGTGGCGGGGCAAGTTGGAAAGGCTTGTCGTCATGGAGCTTCCTTCGATTTTTTGCCAGTGTCCAGGCTGTTCCAAAGGCGCAGCACGGCATAGCTGCGCCAAGGCTGCCATTGCTTCGCCATTTGTTCGGCGGCCCGGCGCCGGGTGTTCAACGTCGCTGTCGATGCAGCGTCCGCACCGATCGCATCGATCGCTTTCAGCACCGCGACATCGCCTGGCGGAAACGCGTCGGGCCACGCCAGTACCCGCATCGCGATGTAATGCGCCGTCCAGGGCCCGATACCGGGCAGCGCGCACAAGGTATCGATCAGGGCCGGCGGCGACGATCCCGGGGCCATCGCGTGGCGCAGGCGCGGCCAGGCCGCGGCAACCGTGACGATCGCCAAAGCCCGGCTGCGAATGATGCCAAGACCCGCAATCGAGTCGACCGACGCGCTGGCCAAGATCTGCGGATCTGGAAAGCAGCGTGTGATCGTTGTCGCCCAGGGCGTTTCGATGGCTTGCCCGTGGCGCTCGACAAGCCGGCAGGCCAGGGTCCGCGCGCCGGCCACCGTCACTTGCTGACCGAGGATCGCGCGCACCACCAGTTCGAAGGCATCGATCCCTCCGGGCAGCCGCAGCCCGGGCTCGCCGGGCAAATCGCGCAGCGCGGCGTCGATGGCGTCGGGTTGCGAATCGAGGTCGAGCCAGCGCCGCACCGCGCCGATCAGCATGCTGCTGTGAACCAGCAGCGAGCTCGAAAATCGGAGATGCACCAACGGGCGCAGCGCGTCGAAGCGGGCCTCGATCCAGCCGGCCGGGCTCGGCGGATCGATTGCCAGCGCCTCGGCTCGCAGGCTGCGTCGAATGCCGGTCGAATCGACTGCTTCGATGCCGGCAATGGCGCGCTGCGAAAAAAAGGCAAGCAGTCGCGCCTTGTCATACGGCTCGCGGTAAGTGAGCCGAACGGCGATTTCGTTTGTTGCTGGCCAGCTTGGCGCCGCCGCGTTCGGTCCGCAATCGGCCCGGGTTGAGTCGGTAGCGCTCGGCGAAGACGGCATTGAAGCGGCGCAGGCTGCGGTAACCGCTGGCCAGTGCGACCTGCGTGATCGGCAAGCTTGTCTCGGTCAACAGTTGTTTGGCCAGCAGCAGGCGCCGCGTCTGCAGATATTGCAACGGGGTCACGCCGTGTTCGGCGATGAAGATTCGGCGCAGATGGCGGTCGCTGATGCCCAGGCGCGCCGCCAGAGCCGCCATGCCACTCGCATCGCCGGCGGCGCTGCCGTTGTCGAGCAGTTGCGACGCTTGTCGGGCCAAGGTGCGCGATGCGTCCATCACGGTCCACGGCTGGCCATCCCCGGGAGCCAGTTCGGGCCTGCATTTCAGGCAAGGCCTGAATGCCGCCGCTTCGGCTTGGGCCGCCGATACAAAGAAGCGGCAGTTCTGCCGCTTCGGCGTACGCACCCTGCAGATCGGGCGGCAATAGATTCCGGTCGAACGGACTCCGACGAACAATCGACCATCGAAGCGCGCATCGCGCGCGGAAAGTGCCGAATAGAAGGCATCGCCGCTGGTCTGTGCGGCCGACCCGTTGCCGAGCGCGGCAATGCCTTGTTGTATCGAGGGGCGCAGCGGCGATTCCATGGTGTCGATGATAGTCAGCGTCAGGCCGAAGACTCGCCGTTTTCGGACATCTTCATCGAACCCCTTGGCAGCCTTCGAGCAGGTTGCAGCAGATCCTGCGGGGGTGCTACTTACAATGCGCTGCACCTTATCAGCGGGTATTCCCATGCAGGTTTCAGCGTCCAGTTTCAAGGCCTACGATATTCGCGGCGTTGTCGGCAAAGGCATCGACGAGCATTTTGCCGAACACCTCGGGCGCGCCTTTGGCAGCGAGGCCGTTGCAGCCGGCGAAAAAGCAGTCGCAGTCGGCCGTGATGGGCGCCTGTCGGGCCCGGCCCTGATTTCGGCGCTGATGCGTGGCCTGGCATCGACCGGGCTCGATGTCGTCGATCTCGGCGCGGTGACGACGCCGATGTTGTATTACGTGGCCGCCACCCGCGGGCGGCGCGGTTGCCACAGCGGCATCCAGGTTACCGGGAGCCACAATCCGAAGGATTACAACGGCTTCAAGATGGTGCTCGCCGGCCGTGCGATCTACGGCGAGGAGATCCAGAATCTGCGGCGCCGGATGGAGTCCGAGGACTACATCACCGGCAAGGGCCGGATTGGCGCGATGGACATCGGCGCCGAGTACCTGCAACGCATCGTCGGCGACTGCAAGCTCAAGCGTGGGCTGAAGATCGTCGTCGATTCGGGCAATGGAATCCCCGGCGCTTCGGCGCCCGGCATCTTGCGCGCGCTGGGCTGCGAAGTGATCGAGTTGTATTCGGAAGTCGATGGCGACTTTCCGAACCACCATCCCGATCCGAGCAAGCCCGAGAATCTGGTCGAATTGATCGCCACGGTGAAGAGCAGCGGCGCCGACCTCGGACTGGCGTTCGACGGTGATGGTGACCGGCTCGGTGTCGTGACCCCGGCCGGCAACATCATCTATCCCGATCGCCAGTTGATGCTGTTTGCACGCGATGTGCTGAGCCGCAATCCGGGCGCGACGATCATCTATGACGTCAAATGCACGCAGCGTCTGGCGCCGGTCATCCGCCAGGCGGGCGGCAAGCCGCTGATGTGGCGAACCGGCCATTCGCTGATCAAGGCCAAACTGAAGCAGATCCGATCGCCGCTGGCCGGCGAGATGAGCGGCCACATCTTCTTCCGCGAGCGCTGGTATGGTTTCGACGATGCCACCTACACGGCTGCAAGGCTGCTTGAAATTGTCTCGCGCAGCAAAAATCCCGGCAAGCTGCTCGATGCCTTGCCAACCAGTTTCAGCACGCCCGAGCTGAACGTTCCGTGCGCCGAAGGTGAACCGCCACAGGTGGTCACGCGGCTGCTCGAGACCGCGCAGTTTCCGGACGCCGTGCAGATCATCACCATCGATGGTCTGCGCGCCGATTTCAAGGATGGCTTCGGGCTGATTCGTGCGTCGAATACGACACCGGTGCTGGTGCTGCGTTTCGAGGGGCATAACGCCCGCGCATTGCAGCGCATCCAGGCTGCGTTCATGGACGCGTTGCTCGCCGTCAAACCCGACGCACAGGTCGCCACGTCAGCGCACTAGACAAGTCCAGCGGATGCGGGTTCTCATCGTCAAGCTGTCCTCGCTCGGCGATGTGGTCCATGCCCTGCCGGTTTTGCACGATATCCATCGTGCCCTGCCGGGCGTCGCCATCGACTGGGTGGTCGAGCCGGCATTCGCTGCGCTGCTCAAACGCGTCGACGGCGTGGCCGAGATCATCGAATTGCCGCTTCGACGTTGGCGCCAACGCTGGTGGACCGGCGCGGTGCGCGCCGAATACCGTGCTTTCCGTGACCGTCTGAGGCGCCGGACACTACGACGCGGTGATCGATCTGCAGGGTCTGACCAAGTCGGCGCTGGTGGCCCGGTTGGCTCGCGGCCGCAGTTTCGGGCTGGCGAATCGCACCGATGGGTCCAGTCATGAAGTGCTGGCGCGCTGGCTTGTCGATCAGGCGGTGAGCGTGCCGACGCGGATCCACGCACTCGATCGGTCGCGCCTGCTGGCGGGCGCGGCGCTCGGATATGCCGCCAACGGCCCGGTGCGATTCGGTTTGCATGCCGCACATCCGATCACGCTCGCCAGCGACGCGCCACAGATGGTGTTCGTTCATGGAAGCTCGCGCGCCGACAAGTTGTGGCCCGAAGGCAACTGGGTTGCACTCGGCCACAAACTGGTCGCAGCCGGCTGGCAGATGGCCTTGCCACACGCGGGCCCCGAAGAATACGCGCGAGCGCTGCGCATTGCTGAGGCCATCGGCCCGGCGTGCACGGTCTGGCCGACGCTGGGGCTCGACCAACTGGTCGACCGGATGGCGTCGGCGTCGGGTGCAATCGGTGTCGACAGCGGGCTCAGCCACATCGCCGTGGCGCTCGACCTGCCACATGTGCAGATCTACAACGTCGCCACGGCCTGGCGTACCGGGCCGCAGGCGGAACATGGCAACCACCACCAGGTTTCGCTCGAAGCGCGGCCAGGCGAGCAGACACCGGGCATTGAAGCGGTATGGCAGGCCTGGTCGGGCGTCGTCGCGGCGGGTCGATGAGCGCTGTCGAGCCGACTCGAAGATGGCGATGTCGCGCCGCGTTGGCGGCCTACGGTTGGCTGATGCGCGTGCTGATTCCCGCGGTCTGGCTGCGAATGATCTGGCGGGGGCGCGCCGAGCCGCTGTATCGCCATGCATTCGGTGAACGGCTGGGGCTTTATGGTGGCGATGTCGGTCGCCAGATCGCGCCGGGTCGGCTGTGGCTGCATGCGGTATCGCTGGGTGAGACGCGAGCGGCCGCTGCATTGCTGCAGGCCTTGCGCGAGCAGCGCCCTGATATCCGGCTGCTGCTGACCCATGGGACGGCGACCGGCCGCGACGCCGGACGGGCACTGCTTCGACCGGGTGATCTGCAGGCCTGGATGCCGTGGGACAGCCCCGGCGCCGTGCGGCGATTTCTTGCCACGCACCGGCCGTCCGTCGGCGTGCTGATGGAAACCGAAGTCTGGCCAGCCATGTTGGCTGCTGCTGCCAGACAGGGCGTGCCGATGGTGTTGGCCAATGCGCGTCTGAGTGCCAAAAGCCTGGCCGGCCAGCAGAAATGGCCGGCGCTGATGCGCCCCGCGATGCGCCGATTCAAGACCGTGCTGGCGCAGACCGAAGACGACGCAAAACGGCTTCGCAGCGCGGGTGCCGAGCCGGTCGGCGTTCATGGCAATCTGAAATTCGACATGACGCCCGATCCGGTGCTGCTCGCTACGGGACAGGCCTGGCGGTCCGGACTGGGGCGCCCGGTGGTGATGGCAGCCAGTTCGCGAGAAGGTGAAGAACAGCCGCTGCTGGCCGCGTGGCAGATGGCCCGCCGGCGCGCTGCGAAACCGGGATCGATGCCGCTGCTGCTGTTGGTGCCGCGCCATCCGCAACGCTTCGACGAGGTGGCTGCGATGTGTCGATCGAGCAGCATGAGCCTGGCGCGCCGCAGCGAGTGGGCGGGTGGGTCGCCACCGCCAGCGGCGGCGGCTGCCGACATCTGGATCGGTGATTCGCTCGGTGAGCTGCCGCTGTATTACGCGCTCGCCGACGTGGCATTGCTTGGCGGCAGCTTCGCGCCGCTGGGCGGGCAAAACCTGATCGAGGCGGCGGCCTGTGGCTGCCCGCTGCTGATCGGACCGAGCAGCTTCAATTTCGCCGAGGCGGCCGATCGATCGGTTGCCGTGGGCGCCGCCAGACGGGTGACCGATCTGCCCGCGGCAGTCGACCAGGCGCTCGACTTGTTGTCCGACGAGGCAGCGCGTGGCGATCTCGCGCGTCGTGCGCTGGCGTTTGCGGCGAGCCATCGCGGTGCTGCGGCGACGATGGCTGTCGCGATCATCGATCAGATGGCGTCCGATCCGGTTTGATCGGGCTGTGCGTGGGGGTCACCGTCTGCTCTCGCGTCAGGGTCGCCCAGATTGACGGCAAAGTGGATGCCATGCGACGATCGGCAGGCGTTCAGATCCTGCTTGAACCGGTGTTCCCAGATGACTCCGCGATTGTCGATCGGTCTTGCTCTCGCCAGCCTGCGCAGGCTGCTGCTGATCGCTGCGGCCGCAACGCTGGCGGGCTGCATGTCGACCGGCGATCTGAGGGCGAGCCGCGATGCCGCGGCGGCGCTGTTTCTCGACGACCGGTTTGCCATCGCAGCCGAGCGTCCCGATCCGACCAGGGTGTTCGAGTTGAGCGCGGACATGCGGCGATACCTCGACCAACAGATGGCGCCGGTGGTCAAGCGTCTCGGCATGCAGCAGGGCCTCGTCGATGCGCTTTACAGCGGCGATCATCTTCGGCTCGAATACGACTCCGCCTACACGCGCAATGCTGCCGAGGCCTACGCTGCCCGATCCGGCAATTGCCTGTCGCTGGTCATCATGACGGCTGCTTTCGCTCGCGAGATGGGAATGGATGTCACCTTCAACCGGATTTCAATCGACGAGCAATGGCGTCTGTCAGGCAATCTGATGATGGCCGCTGGTCATGTCAACCTGTCTCTGAGCCGGTATCGGATCGGCGATCGCCTGAGCTACGACGCCAACTATCTGCTGACCATCGATTTTCTGCCACCGGCCGAACTTGCGCGCCAGCGCAGCCAGCCGATCAGCGAATCGACGATCGTCGGCATGTACATGAACAACCGGGCCGCCGAAAGCCTGGCCGACGATCGCCCCGACGACGCCTATTGGTTTGCCCGTGAAGCCATCGTCCAGGCGCCGGCCGAGATGGCCGGTTACAACTCGCTGGCAGTGGTCTACATGCGGCGCGGCCTCGAGCCGGCTGCCGAGCGGGTGCTGCGCCACGCGTTGCAACGCGAGCCCGACAATACGAGGCTGCTCGGCAACCTGGTCCACTTGCTGAAGAAGCAAGGCCGCGGCGCCGAGCACCAGGCCCTGGCACAGCGCCTGCAGACACTTGAGCCGATCGCCCCTTATCGTGACTTCCAACTCGGGCAGGCCGCATTGCGCGAGGGCCGCTTCGCCCAGGCGTTGACGCTGTTCGCGCAGGAAGTGGCACGTTCCCCCGAACAGCCTGACGCCCATTTCGGATTGGCCAGGGCCCACCTGGCGCTCGGGCACCTGCAGGAGGCCCGCAAACACCTGCAATCTGCACGCGAGCTGAGCAGCAGCCGCGGTGAAGCGGCGCTGTACGCGGCCAAACTCGGGCGATTGCCGTTGCAGTGAGCGAAGCGCCGACCGCCTACATCGGCAAGCGATGCAGTCTGTAACGTGGTCAGCGACAATCCGGTTAGGCTGCTCGGCAGCAACGTCGCCATCGTGTTGTAAGGTTGGTCGCGTCACCGCGGTCCTAGCCGCCGTCTGTCCAGCCTTCTCCTGCCGCGCCGCCGCGCTGCGACTTCATCATGATGCCCGGCCCCGACCTCGACGATCGACCTCACCAGCGCCTGGTTCGCAGCTTCAGTCGACATGCCCGTCTGGCGCTGCTCGCCGGCTGCATGTTGGGCGTCGGCATGCTGGTCTATCTGGGCGTGCTGTTCTTCACCACGCCAGGCGTGAAGGCCTTGCAAGCTGCCAGCACAGCCCGGCCCAGTGTGATCGTCTCGATGGACGGTGAAGTGATTGGGCGTTTCTCGACCGACTACCAGGCGCCGGTCAGTCTGCAACAGGTTGCACCAGTCGTCATCGAGGCCTTGATCGCGACCGAAGACCATCGGTTCTATGAGCATGGCGGGCTCGATGTGTGGCGCATTTTCGGCTCGGCGTGGCAAACCCTGCAAGGCGATCTGCAGGGTGGCTCGACACTGACCCAGCAACTGGCGCGCAACCTGTTTCCGCAGCAGATCGGCAGCCGGCGCAACCTGAACCGCAAGCTGCGCGAGGCGATCACCGCCATCCGTCTGGAGCGGCACAGCAACAAGCAGGAAATTCTCGAGGCCTATATCAATACCGCACCGTTCCTCTACAACGTGCGCGGTTTCGAGATGGCGGCGCAGACCTATTTCGGCACCACGGCTGCCGAACTGGATGCCGTCCAGGCGGCAACGCTGGTCGGCATGCTCAAGGGCAGCTTCCGTTACAACCCGGTCCGCTACCCGGAGCGCGCTGTCGAACGACGCAATGTGGTGCTGGCCCAGATGGCCAAGCGAGGGGTCATCGACGCTGCCGAGACGGCTGCCTTGAAGGCTCGTCCGCTGGGCTTGCATTTCAAGCGCCCCGAAGATTCCGAGATCGGCCAGGCCCGTCATTTCGTCGAGCAGATTCGCGACCAGGTCGTTGATTGGGCCGATATCCAGGATCTCGACCTCGATCGCGACGGCCTGGTGATCCACACCACGCTGGATAGCCGCCTGCAGCGCCTGGCGCAACAGGCCGTTGCTGCACAAGTGGGCGATTTGCAGCGGCTGGCGGGCCGCGAGTGGAGTCAGCAGCGGTTGTCGTCGGTCAGCCTCAACCAAGCCGAAGCGAAGGGCGCTTTTGCTTATTTCTGGCGCAAGAACCCTGAACTTGCAGAGCAGGTGCTGCGCGACAGCCCCGAGTTTGCCGCCGCCCGCAAGTCCGGCCTGAGCGAGCAGAAGGCGCTGGCGAAATTGCTGGGCGATGCCGCGCTGGTGCAGCGTCTGCGCGATGCCAAGACGCGGCTGTCGGCTGGCTTCGTTGCGATGGATCCGTCAACTGGCGCGGTGCGCGCCTGGGTTGGCAGCCCTGATTTCGGCAACGACCAGTTCGACCACGTATCACAGGCCAGGCGGCAACCGGGTTCGACCTTCAAGCCATTCGTCTATGGCGCGGCGATCGCCAAGGGCATATCGACGGCGCACGAATATTTCGACGACGTGGTGGAGATTCCGCTGGGCAACGGCCGCGTCTGGCGTCCGACCGACATGGGCGGGCCGAGCGGCGCGGCGATGAGCCTGCGCCAGGGCCTCGAACAGTCTAAAAATACGGTGACGGCGCAAGTGATGCAAGACGTCGGGCCCTGGTCGGTGGTGCGCTTTGCCCGCGCTGCGGGTGTGCGCGCAGCGCCGCTCGACCCGGTGCCGTCGCTCGCCCTTGGTACCAGCCCGGTCAGCCTGCTCGAAATGACGACGGCCTACTCGACCATCGCGTCGCTGGGTCAATATCACTCGCCGCGGATGCTCACCCATGTCACCGATCGCGACGGCAAGGTGCTGGCGCGGTTCGACGACGAGAAACCGCCCGAGTTCAGCATCGATCGTGGTGTAGCCGAAAAGCTGGTTGATGTGATGCGCGGCGTCATCTCCAATGGCACCGGCGCGGCATTGCGGCGCGAGTTCGGTGTCCGCGGCGATTGGGCAGGCAAGACCGGCACCACGCAGAACAACACCGATGGCTGGTTCATCGCGATGAATCCGGGTCTGGTGGCCGGCGCCTGGGTCGGCTTCAACGATCAGCGGGTCACCATTCGCAGCAATTATTGGGGGCAGGGTGCGCACAATGCGCTTCGCGTGGTCGGTGATTTCATGCGTCAGAGTCAGCGCGAAAAGCTGATCGACCTGAGCAACAGTTTCCCGGTTGTCGTGAGGCCACAACCCGAACCGCTCGCCGCACCGGTCCAGGAACAGGATCCGGATCCGGATCACTGGGACGATGCGGCCAGGAATCCCGATTCGATGCGGGGTGCCGTGCTGCCGATGCTGCCGATGTCGAGCACCGATGGGTGGCGAAACGGCCGGCCTTGAGGGAAACGGTTTGCGTAGACTGAGCAAGACCGAGGCCGACTGGCGGGATGCCTCCATGTCCCTCTGACGTCGCCTGAAGGCGGCGTCTCCCTCCTTTACTTGCGGCATCCCGCCACCCGCCGGCCTCGGTCCGCCACCGTTGTGGCATCGGCGGCCGCCTTCGGGGTGAGCTGCAGTGGTGCGGAGCAGCGGGGTGGGCTGCTCTGTTCTGCGGAGGTAAAGGAGGAGGAAGCGGCCGTTCAGGCCATGACGGGGGACACGCAGCAGAACAGGGCAGCCCACCCCGCCGCGTTGCTCAGCCGTTGCATGAGGGCGGTCCTCGACGATATGCACTTTCAATTCGAACCGACGATCGAATCCGCCCGTGATCGTTACTTGCTCCAGGTATCGCGCAGCCCCGTGATCTTGTTGAAGACCGGCCGGCCGGCCGTGTGATCGACGCGGTCGGCGACGAAATAGCCGTGGCGTTCGAACTGCAGTTTGGCGTCAGGCTCGACATCGCCCATTGATGGCTCGAGGTAGGCGGTGACGACCCGCTTGCTGGCCGGATTCAGCACTGACAGGAAGTCGCGGCCCCCGGCGTCGGGTTGCTCTTCGATGAACAGGCGATCGTAAAGTCGAAGCTCGGCAGGCACTGCGTCGTCGACGCCGACCCAGGTGATCGTCCCCTTGACCTTGACGGCGTCGGCGCCCGGTGTACCGCTGCGGGTATCCGGGACGATCCGGGCCAGCACGGCGGTGATCGTGCCGTCATCGGCCTTTTCGCAGCCAGTGCATTCGACGACCAAAGCCGTATTTGAGCCTGACCTTGTTACCGGGAAACAAGCGGAAAAAGCCCTTCGCCGGTACCTCCGCGAAATCGTCGCGCTCGATCCACAGTTCCGGGCCGAGTGAAAACTGCCGGCTGCCGAGTTCGGGATGCTGCGGGTGGGCCGGTGCGGTGCAGGGCTCGCTGCGGGCCTGACCGAAAATCTCGCTCCAGTTGGTCAGTTTGAGCCGGACCGGATCGAGCACCGCCATCGCCCGCATTGCCTTGCCTTCGAGGTCTTCGCGCAACGCGACTATCCAGGCTCGCGTAGTCGGTCCAGCCGCCGGCCTTGCTGGTGCCGGCGCGCTCGCACATCGTGCGGATCGCCTCCGGGGTGTAGCCACGACGACGCAAGCCGACCAGCGTCGGCATCCGCGGGTCGTCCCAGCCGTCGACGATCTTCTCTTCGACCAGCTGCCGCAGCTTGCGCTTGCTGGTCACCACATAGGTCACGTTCAGCCGGGCGAATTCGTATTGATGTGGCCGTGGCTTGGCCAGCAGGCCCAGCGTGCAGAGATTGTCGAGCAGCCAGTCGTAGAACGGGCGCTGGTCCTCGAACTCGAGGGTGCAGATGCTGTGGCTGACGCGTTCGAGCGCATCTTCGATCGGATGCGCGAAGGTGTACATCGGGTAGATGCACCACCGCGTGCCGGTGTTGTGATGCTCGGCATGCTTGATGCGGTAGATCGCCGGATCGCGCAGGTTGATGTTCGGGCTGGCCATGTCGATCTTGGCGCGCAGGACCATCGAGCCGTCGGCATGGCGGCCATCGCGCATGTCGCGCAGGCGGCTCAGGTTGTCGGCTGGCGTACGGTCGCGGAACGGGCTGTTGGTGCCGGCGGTGTTGAAATCGCCGCGCGCGCTGCGCATCTGCTCGGGCGATTGCTCGTCGACATAGGCCAGTCCAGCCTCGACCAACGCCTCGGCTGCGCGGTACATGAAATCGAAATAGTTGCTGGCGAAATACAGGTGGTTGGTCGGCTTGCCGTCATGCGTCGAATGCCAGCCGAAGCCCAGCCACTTGACCGACTCGATGATGCTGTCGACATATTCCTGCTCTTCCTTCTCCGGATTGGTATCGTCGAAGCGCAGGTGACAGACGCCGCCATAGTCGGCCGCCAGCCCGAAATTGAGGGTGATGCTCTTGGCGTGTCCGATGTGCAGATAACCGTTCGGTTCCGGCGGAAAACGGGTCCGGATGCGCGCTTCATCGGGCGCGCCTGCCGGCATGGTGCGCAGCATCGCCGGGTGTGCCGGCGTAGGGCTGCCCGACGTGACGCCCCTCGGCCAGATCGCGTTCGATGACCTGTCGCAAGAAATTGCTCGATCGAATGTCTTCCGCAGGTCTCTTGGGGTGGATCGGCGCGTTCATGGAGTGGCGGGCGGGCAGCCGTCGCAGACAGGGCCCGCGATTTTATCGGTCGCGGCCAGAAAACCGGCCTTGGGTGTCGCAGCGGCGTCCGTCGGTCCCGGTTGCTGTCACACCTGTTTACGCTTCGTTGGCGCAACGGGTCAACCGTCGAGCGGGGTTCGATCGTTTGATGGTGCAAGGTCCGCCTGATCCGGATCAGCAGGAGAATTCGATGTCCCTCGCCCGCAAACTGCTCGCCCTTGCCGCCCTCGGGCTGTCAACCGGGCTTGCTCAGGCCGGAAATATCAACTGGTCGATCGGCATCAACCTGCCCGCCGTCGGCACCGTGATCTCCAGCGCGCCGGTGTATGTTCAACCGGCACCTTATCGCCATCCGGTCGAGATCCCGTATGACGCGCCGCCGCCTGTCGTCTACTATCAACCCGCTCCGGTCTACTACAGCCCGCGTCCGGCAGTTGTCTATCGGCCGGTCCCGATTTATGCCAGCTCGCCCGTCTACGTGGTTGATCACCGTCTATCACGGGCGCGGCAATGGGAGCACCGTGGCCCACGCGAACGCCATTGGGATTCTCGCGGCTACGACTTCGATCGCGGTCAGTTCGATCGACGCGGCGGACACCGCAACCGCGACTGAACGGCTTTCGGCGTTCGATCTGCAAACCGCCATCGCCGGTGACGACGTCTCAGGGATTGCGTCACCTGCGCTGACCATTGGCGACCGCTATAGTCAGCGGCGCGCATGATTTGCCGTGCGATGGTTTGATCGATGACCCACCACAACTGCACCACCGCGGTGCCTTTTCTCGCTGTCCAGAGGTCGTCGAACGGCTCTTCTGATCGTTTTCGGACCTTGCTCGCGTGTGCAGCTGCCGTCTGCCTGCTGGGCGCCTGCAACAGTCCCGCTGCCCCGGCAGGCCCCGTTGCCCACCGGCCCGGTGCTTGTGCCCACGCCGATCGCGCCGCCAGCACCGATTCCGATTCCGATTCCGATTCCCTTGCCACCGACGGCGGTCGCTGTTCCAGCCGAACCGCCGGCCGTTCAGGCGCCTCAATCGGGGCCGACCCCTGCGAATGTGGCGGCCCGCTTTGCCCCGCCGGCACTGGTTTACCGCACGCCCGGTCTCGCACCCGATCGAAACCGCTTCACCACCGATGGCGAGTTGCATTCGGCGCTGCTGCAGCTCGAGCGTGAGGGCGGCGACACCTTGACTGGACGTGCAACGGTTCGCTTGTTGATCGCCGGCAATTCGCAGCGCGGCGTGCCGATCGAGGCGCTGCTGCTGGCCAACGCCCGCGATGTCGGTCCGCAGGCCTTGCGCGACGGTGATCGGCCAACGGTATTGTTCATCGCCGGCCAGCACGGCGACGAGCCGGCAGGCACCGAGGCGATGCTGGTCCTGGCCCGCGAACTGGCCGAGGGTCCGCTGCAGCCCCTGCTGCGGCAGATCAACGTGCTGATCGTGCCGCGGGCCAATCCGGACGGCGCGATGCGCGGCCAGCGCGGCACCGTCAATGGCATCGATCTGAACCGCGACCATCTGCTGTTGCGAACGCCCGAGGCGCGCGCGCTGGCCCGCCTGATCCTCGACTTCCGTCCGATGGTGGTCGTCGACAGCCACGAGTTTCCGGCGGTCGGGCAATGGCAGAGCCGGTTCGGCGTGGTTCGGCGCAGTGATGTGCTGCTGCAATATGCGATGACGCCGAACATGGCCGAATTTGTCAGCCGCGCATCGGAAGAATGGTTTCGCGAACCGCTGCTGAAATCGCTGGCCGCTGCCCGCTTGAATGTCGACTGGTATCACCGCATGACGCGCGACAGCTCGGGCACGGTGGTCGCGATGGGCAGCCTGCGCCCGGATAACAGTCGCAACGTCAACGGGCTGCGCCATGCGGTCAGCATGCTGATCGAGACCCGCGGCTCGGATCTCGGCCGACGCGATCTGCAGCGGCGAGTCCACGGACAGATGGTTGCCGCCACCAGCATCCTGCAAAGCGCAGCGTTGCGGGCAGCCGATCTGCGAAAATTGCGCAGTTTCGTCGACAGCGATGTCAGCGCGAAGGCCTGCAAGGGAACGGTGGTGATCGAATCGGCGACAACGCCGAGCGAATACGACCTGAAGGCGATCGACCCGACGACCGGCGCCGACAAATTGATCAGCGTCAACTGGCAATCGGCTCTGCAGCTTCGCCCGCTGCGCACCCGATCGCGGCCATGTGGCTATTGGCTTGCCGCCAGACCAGACCGAGGCCGGTGGTCCGCCTGCGGCTGCTCGGCATCAACGTGATCCAGATGCCCGAGCGCGCCAGCCTGCGCGGCGAAAGTTACCGCGTGCTGACCGACCGCCTGGCGTGATTCGCCGACCAGCACGCGAAGACGCCGACAGCGGCTATGCCCAGCCGGTCCCGGTCGAACTGCAGCCGACGCTGATCGATGCCGACGCCGGCAGCTATTTCGTCCCGCTGACGCAGCCGCTGGCCAACTCTGGCGGTCGCCGCACTCGAGCCCGATTCGCCGAGCAGTTATCTGGCGCACGGCATCATCGATGGTGCCGATTCGCTGGCCCGCGCGACCGCACTGCCGGCCGCGCCGGCTCGGCTGGTTGCCCTGAGCTTTCCCGTGCTGTAACGCGGCGCTGGCTCAGCGCCGCTTGCTGCCGCCGAGCATGGTGCCGAATATGCCGCGGATGATTTCGCGGCCGACGGTGCTGCCCATGGTGCGCATCACCGACTTGGCCATCGTTTCGGCCAGACCCTCGCGCTTGCCGCCGCGTGGGCCGGTCGACCCGAGCAGAACATCCTTCAGGCCATCGAGCATGCCGGGCTCGCCAGCCGCTGGCGTTCCACCGCTGCCGGGCGGAATGCCGGCGACGCCGCCATTGGCCGGCGGCGGCGTGGCCGCGCGGCCTTGCAGCTTTTCATAGGCCGATTCGCGATCGACTGCCTTTTCGTAGACGCCGGCGACCAGCGATCCGCTGATCAGCAGCTTGCGCTGGTCGTCGCCGATCGGCCCGATCTGGCTGCCTGGCGGCAACACGAAGACGCGCTCGGTGACGCTCGGCCGGCCCTTTCTTGTCGAGAAAGCTGATCAGCGCCTCGCCGACCGCCAGTTCGGTGATCGCCGCCTCGATGTCGAGGCCGGGGTTGCCGCGCATCGTGCTGGCGGCCGCCTTCACCGCTTTCTGGTCGCGCGGCGTGAAGGCGCGCAGCGCGTGCTGCACCCGGTTGCCGAGCTGGCCGAGCACGCGTGTCGGGGATATCGAGCGGGTTCTGCGTCACGAAATAGACGCCGACGCCCTTGCTGCGAACCAGCCGCACGACCAGTTCGATCCGCTCGACCAGCGCTGCCGGCGCCTCCTTGAACAACAGGTGCGCCTCGTCGAAGAAAAATACCAGCTTCGGCTTTTCCATGTCGCCGACTTCGGGCAATTGCTCGAACAGCTCGCTCAGCATCCACAGCAGAAATGTGGCGTACAGGCGCGGGCTGTTCATCAGCTGGTCGGCGGCGAGGATATTGATCACGCCCTTGCCGGATTCGGTCTGCATGAAATCGGCGATGTTGAGCATCGGCTCGCCGAAGAACTTGTCGCCGCCCTGTTCCTCGATCTGCAGCAGCCCGCGCTGGATCGCGCCGACGCTGGCCGCAGCTGACATTGCCGTAGCTGCTGGTGAACTGCGACGCGTTTTCGGCCACATGCTGCAGCATCGCGCGCAGATCCTTCAGGTCGAGCAGCAGCAGACCGTTGTCGTCGGCGACCTTGAAGACCAGGCTCATCACGCCTTGCTGGGTTTCGTTGAGCGCCAGCATGCGGGCGAGCAGCAGAGGGCCCATGTCGCTGATGGTGGCGCGCACCGGATGCCCCGACTTGCCGAACACATCCCACAGCGTGGTCGGGCACGACGTGCTGTCGGGCGTGGGCAGGCCGCGGTCGGCAAGCACCGCGGCAATCTTTGGCGAGATGCTGCCGAGCTGGCTGATGCCGGTCAGGTCGCCCTTGACGTCGGCCATGAAGACCGGCACGCCGATCCGGCTGAACTGCTCGGCCAGCGTCTGCAGCGTGATCGTCTTGCCGGTGCCGGTGGCGCCGGTGATCAGGCCGTGCCGATTGGCCAATTCGGGCAGCAGTTCGCAGGCGATGTCGCCACGACGGGCGATCAAGAGAGGGTCGGCCATGGAGTCTCCTGGGCGGCACGTAAAATCGGAGTCTAGCGAAGAACCATGCGCTGCCGGCAGATCTGCCGGCCAGCCGCCAACCGAGCAGAAAGACGGAGCCACCCGATGGCCGGACATTCGAAGTGGGCCAATATCCAGCACCGCAAGGGGCGGCAGGACGAGAAGCGCGGCAAGATCTGGACCCGCATCATCCGCGAGATCATCGTCGCCGCCCGCCAGGGCGGCGGCGAGCCGAAGGAAAATCCGCGGCTGCGGCTGGCGGTCGAGAAGGCGCGGGCGGCCAACATGCCGGCCGATACGGTCAAGAAGAATATCGACAAGGCGACCGGCAACCTCGAAGGCGTCAGCTACGAAGAAGTGCGCTACGAAGGCTATGGCATCGGCGGCGCGGCGGTCATCATCGATTGCATGACCGACAACCGGGTGCGCACCGTTGCCGAAGTGCGCCACGCCTTCAGCAAATATGGCGGCAACCTCGGCACCGAAGGCTCGGTCGCCTTCCAGTTCAAGCATTGCGGGCAGTTCCTGTTCGCGCCCGGAACCAGCGAAGACAAGGTGATGGAAGTCGCCCTCGAGGCCGGCGCCGACGATGTGCTGACCGGCGACGACGGTGTGGTCGAGGTGCTTTGCGCGCCGGCCGACTTCGAGGCCGTGCAGCAGGCGTTCGAGCGTGCCGGCGCTGGTGCCTGAAGTCGCCGAAGTGACGATGCGCGCCGAAAACACGATCGAACTCGGCGGCGACGATGCGCAGCGCATGCAGAAGCTGCTCGATGTCGCTCGAGGATCTCGACGACGCGCAGGAAGTCCACCACAACGCCGAGCTCGACTTATGAAGGTGCTGGTGATCGGCGGCGGCGGCCGCGAACACGCGATCGCGTGGAAGCTGCTGCAGTCGGCGCGTGTGACAGACGGTATTCGTCGCGCCGGGCAATGGCGGCACCGCGCTCGACGAGCGGCTGCACAACGTGCCATTGACCGATTTTGCCGAACTGGCCGATTTCGCCGCCGCAGAAAAAGTCGACGCTGACCGTGGTCGGACCGGAAGGGCCGCTGGCGGGCGGCATCGTCGACCTGTTCCGCGCGCGCGGCCTGCGCATCTTCGGGCCGACCCGCGCGGCAGCCCGGCTCGAGAGCTCGAAGGATTTTGCCAAAGTCGTTCATGAAGCGCCATGGCATCCCGACCGCCGCCCACCAGAGCTTCACCGATGGCACGGCGGCTCGCGCCTATGTCAAGACGCGCGGCGCGCCGATCGTCATCAAGGCTGACGGGCTGGCCGCCGGCAAAGGCGTGGTGGTCGCCCAGACGCTTGCGCGAGGCGCAACAGGCGATCGAGCACATGCTGGCCACCGACCCGGCCGAGCAACCCGCTCGGCGTGCAGCACAACGATGTGCCACGGGTCGTGATCGAGGATTTTCTGCCTGGCGAGGAGGCCAGCTTCATCGTCATGTGCGACGGCAAACATGTGGCGACGCTGGCCACCAGCCAGGACCACAAACGCCTGCTCGACAACGACGAGGGCCCGAATACCGGCGGCATGGGCGCCTATTCGCCGGCACCGGTGGTGACGCCCAACGTGCATGCCAAGGTGATGCAGGAGATCATCATGCCGACCATCAACGGCATGGCCCGGGACGGCGAGCCGTTCACCGGCTTTCTGTATGCCGGCTTGATGATCGATTCGAGCGGGCAGCCGCGCACGGTCGAATTCAACTGCCGGCTGGGCGATCCGGAGACCCAGCCGATCATGATGCGGCTGAAGAGCGACTTGTTCGAGATGCTGATGCACGCCACCGACGGCACGCTCGACAAGGTCGATCTCGAATGGGACCGCCGCATCGCGCTGGGCGTGGTGATGGCTGCTGCCGGTTATCCGCTGGACGCCGCGCAAGGGCGACGCCGATCACCGGCATCTTGCCAGAAGCTGCCGACGCGATGGTCTTCCATGCCGGCACCCGGCTCGACGGCGGGCACCTGGTCAGCTGCCGGCGGCCGGGTGCTTGTGCGTCACCGTGCTCGGCGATTCGTACAAGCTGGCGCAGCAGCGAGCCTACGAGGTGGTGCAGGGCATCCACTTCGATGGCGCGCAGTATCGAAGCGATATCGGCCACCGCGCGCATCAAGCGCTGATCGCCGGCTTGCGATGATCGATACCGCGGCCGTGCGTTCGCTATCTGCTCGGCCTTGCAGCAGCAGCATCGTCGGCGACGATCGAAGCCGAGGAGGGCCGCGCGTTCGTGCGCGACGGCTGGACCCGCCCGCCGGGCGGCCGGCTGCAGGGCGACGGCCTGTCGCAACTGATCGAGGACGGCCAACTGATCGAGCGCGGCGGCTGCAATTTTTCGCATGTGCTCGGGCGATACCTTGCCGCCATCGGCGACCCAGCACCGGCCCGAACTGGCCGGCGCGGCGTTCGAGGCGATGGGCGTTTCGCTGGTGATGCATCCGCGCAACCCGTTTGTGCCGACGGTGCACATGAATGTGCGGATGTTCGCCGCGCGGCCGGCCGGTGCCGAGCCGGTGGTCTGGTTCGGCGGCGGCATGGACCTGACGCCGTATTACGGCTTCGCCGACGATGCGCGCCATTTCCACCGCGTCACTCGCGATGCGCTGGCACCCGTTCGGCGACGACAAATACCCGCGCTTCAAGCGCTGGTGCGACGAGTATTTCTTCCTGAAGCACCGCAACGAGGCGCGTGGCATCGGCGGCATCTTCTTCGACGACTTTGCACGAGCTCGGCTTCGACGGCAGCTTCGCGATGATGCGCGCGGTCGGCGATGCCTTCATGCCGGCCTGGCTGCCGATCGTGCAGCGGCGCCGCGGCATCGCGTTCGACGAGCGCCAGCGCGATTTCCAGGCCTACCGGCGCGGCCGCTATGTCGAGTTCAACCTGGTCTTCGACCGCGGCACGCTGTTCGGCCTGCAGTCGGGCGGGCGCACCGAAAGCATCCTGATGTCGATGCCGCCGATCGTCAAATGGCGCTACGACTGGCATCCCGAGCCGGGCATCGCCGAAGCCCGCGCTGTACACCGATTTCCTGCCGCCGCGCGACTGGCTCGGCGAAGTGCCCGCCGGCCGTCGACCGGCGACGCGCGCAGCCGGACCGCGGCGGCAGGGTCGATCGCTTGAGCGCCGGCCGCCACGCCCAGCCGGCGCATCGGCCTGTTCGGCGGCAGCTTCGATCCGGTGCATCTCGCCCATCTGGCGCTGGCGCGCAGCGCGCTCGACGACCTGGCGCTCGACGAGCTGCGCTGGATACCGGCCGGCCAGCCGTGGCAGAAATCGCGCCGGCTTGGCCGCCGCCTGCGCACCGCGCGGCGATGCTCGAACTGGCGATCGCCGATCCGCAGCTCGGCGATCCGCGCTTCAAGCTCGAACGTGCGAGCTGCGAGCGCCGCGGGCCGAGCTACACGATCGATACCGTGCTCGAGCTGCAGCGGCGCGAGCCGGGGCACCGCTGGTTCGCTGCTGATCGGCCAGGACCAGCATGCCGGGCTGCACAGCTGGCACCGCTGGCGCGAACTGCTGGCGCGGGTGCGGATCGCGGTGGCGGTGCGCCCGGGTGCGTCGGTCGACGGTCGACGCCGGATGTCGGCCGCTTCGGCTTCGATCGCCTGCCGATGCCGCCGGTCGAACTGTCGTCGACGCTGCTGCGCGAGCGCCTCGCCGCCGGCCAGCCGATCGCCGATCTGGTGCCGGCCGCCGTGGCAGGCTATATTGACTCCCATCGGCTGTACCGCAACGCGTGCGAGCTGACAAACCACCCTCAGGAGCTGAATGGACATCCGCAAACTGCAACGTGCCATCGTCGATGGTCTGGAAGACGTCAAAGGTCACGATATCGCCGTCTTCAATACCGAGCACCTGTCGCCGCTGTTCGAGCGCGTGATCATCGCCTCGGGAACCAGCAACCGGCAGACCAAGGCGCTCGCCGCCAGCGTGCGCGATGCGGTCAAGGCCAGCGGCCATGGCGTGCTGCGAACCGAAGGCGAGGCCAATGGCGAGTGGATCATCGTCGACTGCGGCGCTGCAGTCGTGCACCTGATGCAGCCGATCGATCCGCGAGTACTACCACCTCGAGGAGATCTGGGGCGACAAGCCGGTCAAGATGAAGATCGACACGGCGCCGAAACGGCTGGTCAAGGCCGAAAGCGACGGGCGAGCCGCGCGCCGCCAAGTCCGTACCAGCCAGCGCCAGGGCCGCGACCGGCAAGACCGCGGCACTGCGAAGAAAGTCGGCGCAGCACGAAGCCGGCGGCCGCAAGAAGTCGGCCAGCGCAGCGCCGACAGCCGCGCCAGCAAGGCGGCCAGCGCCAGACCGGCGCCGGCAAAGTCGCCAGCAGGCGTTACCGGCCAAGGCGCCGGCGGCCCGCAAAGCGACGGCTCGCAGGCGGCAGGCGTCGGCCGCCGGCTGCAGCGGCCAAGACCGCGCCGGCCGCGGCGCCGATGCAAGCACGGTCAAGATCGGCGAGCCGCCGCGCGCGCAAGACGCCGCCGCTCGCAAGACCGGCCAGGGCGCACCGGCAGCCGGCGTCACGCCGCACGGTCGGCGTCAAGCGGCCGCGGCGGCGGCCAAGAAGGCCGCCGCGCGGACGTGAAGCTCTGGCTGGTCGCGGTCGGCCAGCGCCAGCCGGCATGGGCCGACCAGGCCTACGCGGAATTCGCCAAGCGCTTTCCGCCCGAGCTGCGGCTGCAGCTGAAGGCGGTCAAGGCCGAAGCCCGCGGCGGCAGGACCGCCGAGCAGCTGATGGACGCCGAGGCGGTGCGCATCGAAGCGGCGCTGCCGAAGGGCGTGCGCCGGGTCGTCCTCGACGAGACCGGCAGCCGCGTCACGCACGATGCAGCTCGAGCGAGCGGCTGCAGGCCTGGATGGGCGACGGGCGCGATGTCGCGCTGCTGATCGGCGGCCCGGACGGGCTTGCCGCCGTCGATCAAGCACAGCGCCGACGAGCGCCTTCGCCTGTCCGACCTGACCCTGCCGCACGCGTTTGCGCGCGTGCTGCTGGCCGAGGCGCTGTACCGGGCCTGGACCGTGCTGGTCGGCGCACCCCTACCATCGCGAATGACCGCGCGGCGCTCGTGCCGGCGCGGCAGCCTGAACTGACGGCAACGCGGAGACACTCGTGCTCCACCCCAGTTCATCTATCTGGCCTCGGCCAGCCCGCGCCGCGCCCAGTTGCTCGAGCAGATCGGCGTCAGATACCAGATGCTGCTGCGCCGATCGGCACGAGAACGTCGAGCGGCTCGAAGAGCCGCGCAGCAACGAGCTGCCGGCCGACTATGTGCGCCGTGTCGCCAAGCTCAAGCTCGACGCGGCGCGCTGCGCGGCTGCAGCGGCGCAAGCTGCCGGCGGCGCCGATCCTGGCCGCCGATACCACGGTGGCGCTCGGTCGGCGAATTCTCGGCAAGCCGGCCGATCCGGCCGAAGCGCGCGAGATGCTGCTGGCGCTGGCCGGCCGCACGCACCGCGTGCTGACGGCGGTGGCGGTCAGCGCCGGGCCGCATTCGCTGATCGCGATGAATGTCACGCGCGTGGCATTCAGCCGCTTCTCGTCGCTCGCGATCGACGCCTACGTCGACAGCGGCGAGCCGCAGGGCAAGGCCGGCGCCTATGCGATCCAGGGCAGGGCGGCCGGCTGGGTCACGCAGATCGACGGCAGCTACAGCGGCGTGATGGGGCTGCCGCTGCTACGAAACGGCGGTGCTGCTGCGCCAGGCCGGCCTGCGCATCTGAGGCGTCGCGCCGGCCTGCGCCGCTGCGCGGGTCGGCGCTCGCATACCATGGCGTCCATGCAGGACATCTTGATCAATTGGACACCGCAGGAAACCCGGGTTGCGGTGGTCGAGAACGGCGCGGTGCAGGATCTGTACATCGAACGCACGCTGGAGCGCGGGCTGGTGGGCAACATCTATGCCGGCCGCGTCGCCCGCGTGCTGCCTGGCATGCAGTCGGCCTTCATCGACATCGGGCTCGAGCGCGCGGCCTTTCTGCATGTCGCCGATGTCAATCTCAACGGCGGCAATGGCGCGCGGCGAACACGGCGCGAACGGCGCATGCCGGCGGTGCCGATCGAACGCCTGGTCTTCGAAGGCCAGACGCTGACCGTGCAGGTGATCAAGGACCCGATCGGCAGCAAGGGCGCGCGCGTCTCGACGCAGATCAGCATCGCCGGGCGGCTGCTGGTCTTCCTGCCGCACGACGACCACATCGGCATCTCGCAGAAGATCGGTTCGCAGGAACTGCGCGAGCAACTGCGCGCGCGCATGGGCGAGCTGGTGCGGACAGCCGATGGCAGCGCCGACCGGCGGCTTCATCCTGCGCACCAATGCCGAAGACGCCAGCGATGACGAACTGGCCGACGACATCGCCTACCTGCGCAAGACCTGGGCGGCGATCCGCGACGCAGCTTCAAGGCCGCGCCGGGCAGCCTGCTGTACCAGGACCTGAGTCTGGTCGAGCGCGTGCTGCGCGACCTGAGCAACGAGGCGACGCAGATCGGTGCGCGTCGATTCGCGGCTGCAGTACGACGCGCTGCTCGCCTTCGGCGAGGTCTACACGCCGCGCTCGGTGCACAAGCTGGTCGCATTACGAGGGCGAGCGGCCGATCTTCGACCTGTACAACATCGACGAGGAGATCGCACGTGCGCTGGCGCGCCGCGTCGACCTGAAGTCGGGCGGCTACCTGATCATCGACCAGACCGAGGCGCTGACCACCGTCGACGTCAATACGGGCGGCTATGTCGGCGCGCGCAATTTCGACGAGACGATCTTCAAGACCAACCTCGAGGCCACGCAGGCGATCGCGCGCCAGCTGCGGCTGCGCAACCTCGGCGGCATCATCATCATCGATTTCATCGACATGACGCGCGAGGACCACCAGGCACGCGGTGCTCGCCGAACTGCGCAAGCAGCTGGCGCGCGATCGCACCAAGATCACGGTCAGCGGCTTCACCCACCTCGGGCTGGTCGAGATGACGCGCAAGCGCACCCGCGAGTCGCTCGCGCACATGCTGTGCGAACCGTGCCCGACCTGCGACGCGCAAAGGCCAGGTCAAGACCGCGCGCAGCGTCTGCTACGACATCCTGCGCGAGATCCTGCGCGAGGCGCGCCAGTTCAATCCGAAGGAATTCCGCATCATCGCCGCGCCGACGGTGGTCGAGATGCTGCTCGACGAGGAAAACCAGCATCTGGCCGGGCTGTCCGATTTCATCGGCAAGCCGATCTCGCTGCAGGCCGAGTCGACCGGCTCGCCGGAGGCCTACGACATCGTGCTGATGTGACGAACTCAGGCACGGCACCGATGTTGTTTCGCGTAGGCGGCTTCAGCCAGGCTTGCGTTTCGCCACCGGCGCGGCTGGAGCCTGACCAGCCACTCCGCCACGACGCGGTCGGCGCGTCACGCGCTGATGCGCCACCATCTGGGCAACAAGGCGCGCACCTTGGGCTTTCGATAGCGCTCGTCGATCAGCCACACCACGCCGCGGTCTTCGCTGGTGCGGATCACTCGGCCGGCCGCCTGCGCGACCTTCTGCACGCCAGGGTACAGATAGGTGTAGTCGTGGCCAAGCGATTCGCCGAAGCAGGCTTGCATGCGTTTCCTGAACTCTTCGTTGACCGGATTCCACTGCGGCATGCCCGAGTGTCGCGACGAAGGCGCCGATCAGGCGCCGGCCAGGCAGGTCGATCCCTTCGGCGAAAGCGCCGCCGAGCACGGCGAAGCCGATGCCCTGGCCGTCGAGCGTGAAGCGACCGAGAAATTGCTCGCGTGCCGTCTCGGCTCATCGAACGTGACTGGCGCCACTGCGGCAGTTGTGGCTGCGCGATGGCCAGCCGGTCGGCGATCTTTTGCAGGTAGTCGAAGCTGCTGACAAAGGCCAGATAGTTGCCGGGCGCGAGGGCAAACTGATGCGGCGATCAGCGCGGCGATCGGTGCAATCGATGCATCGCGCCGCTCCCAGCGTGTCGAGATCTGATCCGCCACACGCACCTGCAATTGCTCGGCGCCGAACGGCGATTCGACGTCGATCGGCGAGGCTGTCGTCCGGCAAGCCGAGCAGATCGCGGTAATAGGCCGTGGGTTGCAACGTTGCCGAAAACAGCGTGCTGGCTGCGCACGCTGCGAAGCGTGACTTGAGAAAGGGCGCGGGGACGACATTGCGCAGGCACCAGACGCTGTCTTGGCCAGCGGCTTGATGGGCGCCATCGGTTTGCAGGCTGAGGTCGATCAGCGAATGGGCGCCGAACGACTCGTGCAGACGCAAAAAATGCAGCACGTCGAAAAAGAAGCGCAGCAGCGCCGGATCGGGTTCGCGGCGCGACACATCATGTTCCAGCAGATGGTCGCTCGACCGTCGTGGCCAGATGCTGCAACGCGGTCAGCAGACTGTCCGGCAACTCGTCATGGACGGCGTAGGCCGCGGCCTGGCTGCCGGCCAGCGCATCCCAGCAGCGCGCCAACCGGTTCAGGCCGGCCCGGATATCACGTGGCGCCTTCGGCATCACAGCGCCAGCAAATCGGATCGGCGAAGCTCGGCCGAATACATCGATCGCGCGCGGTCGACCAGGTTGTGCGCCTCGTCGACCAGCAGGCCGACCCGCCAGCCGTCGGTCAGCGTCAGGCCGTGCAGCAGCGCGTTCAGATCGAAATAGTGGTTGTAGTCGCCGACCACGACATCGGCCCAGCGCACCAGTTCCTGGCCGAGGTGGTACGGGCAGACCTGGTGCGCCAGCGCCACCTCCCGCAGCGCCGCCTTGCCAAGCTCGGCTGCGGCCAAGGCTGCCGCACGCGCCGGCGGCAGCCGGTCGTAGAAGCCGCGCGCCAGCGGGCACGATTCGCCGTGGCAGGCCTTGTCGGGATGTTCGCAAGCCTTGTCGCGCGCCACCAGTTCGAGCACGCGAAGCGGCACGCTGCGACGGTCGGCACCGGTGATTGTTTTCAACGCCTGCAGCGCCAGGCCGCGGCCCGGCGTCTTGGCGGTCAGGAAGAAGATCTTGTCGAGCGCGCGCGCCGGCCACGCCTTCAGCATCGGAAACAGCGTGCCGATGGTCTTGCCGATGCCGGTCGGTGCCTGCGCCACCAGGCAGCGGCCGGACAGCGTGGCCTTGTAGACGGCTTCCGACAGCTCGCGCTGGCCGGCTGCGAAAGCCGGCATGCGGGAAGCTGCAGCGCATCGAGCGCCGTGATTGCGCGCCTGTCGGTGCGCCAGTCTCCTGTTCGGCCCAGGCGGCGAAGCGCCGGCATTGGTCGACCAGAAACGCCTCCAGCGCCTGCGCGCTGTGGTGCTCGACCAGCACGGTCTCGAGCTGACTGCCGACATCGAAATAGACCAGCGCCACATCGAGCTCGGTCAGGCCGCGCGTGCGGCACAGCAGCGCGCCGTAGACCTTGGCCTGCGCCCAGTGCAGATGCCGCCGGTTGGCCGGCATCGCATCCAGGTCGCCGCGGAAGGTCTTGATTTCTTCGAGCCGATTGTGCCGCCGAGTCGAAGCCGTCGGCGCGGCCGCGCAGCTGCAGGTTCTCGCAGATGCCGTCGAGGCTTGATCTCGGCTTCGTAGCCCGCGCTCGCGACGCTGCGCCACCGTCTGGTGGCCGGCGATGCCTTCGAGCGCGGTCGCCGACGGCGTGAAGCGCAGATCGAGATCGCCCTGCTTGGCGGTGAACTCGCACAAGGCGCGCACGGCGACCTTGTACAACGTGCTGCTCGGTGACGGATTGCGGCTCAAGGCTCGAGTGCGTTTGCAGATGGGTTTGCGTCAGGCGGCGATTGTCGCAGCCGCCGGCTTTGCCACTGCTGCAACAATGGGCCTGCTCGAACCATTCTGTGCGACGCAACACCTGCCTGCCCATGACCGACGAGCACCAGATCGACATTCCGCCGTCGTTCATCGCGCTGTATCTCGACCCGGGCCGCAGCCGGCCGAATGCGTCGCGCGCAGGTGATCGCCGCGCGCTACGAGTTCTGCGAGGATCTGGCGACGATGCTGACCGAACATGCGCAGACGATGCTGTTCGACCTCGGCATCACCGAAGACGACGTGCTCGAGCGCTGCCACCGCGGCCTGTGCACCGACGATGTCGGGCGTCGATGCACAGCCGAGGCCGACATGGGTCGTCTGTCGGCTGGCCGAATTGCATCGGCTGGCCGATGTGGCGGCCCGATGCCGCCGCTCGCGCCATTGCGCGAACCGAGCGCCTGAACACAGGCGATCTGCCCGATGTTCTCGATCCTGATCCCGACCTGGAACAACCTCGACCACCTGAAGCTGTGCATCGACAGCATCCGCCGGCATTCGGCGTGGCCGCACCAGATCATCGTCCATGTCAACGACGGCAGCGATGGCAGCGCCGACTGGGTTCGCTCGCAAGGCTGGCGGCGACCTTCAGCGACGCACAACATCGGCATCTGCCTGGCCGTCAACGGCTTCGGCGATGCTGGCCGAACACGATCTGATCGTCTATCTGAACGACGACATGTATTGCTGCCCCGGCTGGGACACGCGCGTTGATGGCGCGCCGCCAGCTGCTCGACGGCAATCTGTTCATGTTGTCCGGGCACGATGATCGAGCCGCGCGACAGCGGCAACCCCTGTGTCGTCGTCGGCGACTATGGCGACGCGGTCGGCAATTTCCGCGAAGCCGATCTGCTGGCCGCAGTAGGCAAGCTGCCGCGCGGCGACTGGCTGGGCGCGACCTGGCCGCCGACGCTGGTGCACCGCGAGTGGTGGTTCAAGCTCGGCGGCTACAGCACCGAGCTGAGCCCCGGAATGAGCAGCGACAACGATTTTTCGATGAAGCTGTGGCATGCCGGCTGCCGCCATTTCATCGGTGTCGGCGATTCGCTGGTCTACCACTTCCAGTGCAAGTCGACCGGCAAGGTGGTGAAGAACGACGGCCGCGGCCAGTTCCTGCACAAATGGGGAATCACGCAGTCGACCTTCGACCGCTTCTATCTGCGCCGCGGCCGGCCGGCCAGTCAGGCAGATGAACGGCTCGCCGAGCCTGCATTCGTCGAGCGAACTCGATCTGGGCGCTGCGCAAAGAGCCGCTGGAGATTGCGTGGCGCGAAAGCCGGACCCTTGCGCCTGATCGGCGATCAGGCCGGCGGCGCCGCCCGAGCGTGCAACACGGCGTCGAGTTTTTCGAGCATTTGCCGGTGCAAGGCCAGTACCTCGGCCGGCTCGAAGTGGGCATGCTGCAGCCGCTCGTCCAGGCGACCGAATTCGATCCTCGATCGACGCCAGCTGCACCAGGCACGCAGGCCGGCGTAGTCGGCAAGCAGCGGGTTGGCGGTGCAGACGATGATCTTGCCTGCCGACAGGTAGTCGAACAACTTCGACGGAAAATTCGTCCGGTTGAAATCGGATCCGGTTTCGTTGAGAACGAGCACCGCCATCGCTCGCTGTCGCAGATCGTCCAGGGTGTCGTCAGGCACAAAGCCGAGGTAGCTGGCGCGTTCGTTGCCGTCGCACTGATCGCGCAGATGGCCTCGGTTTCGGCCGGCCCGCCGCGCCCGCAGATATTGATCGTCCAGCCCGGCGGGCAATGCGCGATGTAGCGTTGCAGTTCGTCGAAGCCGAAGCCGCGCGAGTAGTTGCCGGCAAACAGGATCTCGCGTTGCGTTCCCGGCGACTGCGCGGATCGCTCGCCACATCGGCACCGTTGAAATAGCCGTGGATCACCACCGTGGGCTTGGCGACGCCACAGGCCCGCATCCGTTCTTCCAGGCCCGGGTTGACAACGATCACCGCGGCACAGGAACGGTAGACGGCGCGCTCGATCCTGCGGTATGTGGCGCTCTGGTAATGGCGCACCAGGTACAGGCCGTCCTCGAAGTCGAGCACGAACGGCAAGCCGAGCCAACGCCTGGCCAGCAGCGCCGGCAGCGCGATATTCGAGGTGGTAGTTGTAGGTGATGGCGAGATCGACAGCGATCGATGGCGCAGCAGCCAGCGCAGATTGAACAGCGTCGCCAGCATCGCGCCTGAACGGTGTCAGACCGCCGATTGCCCAGGTCGGCGAATGGATCACCTCGATGCCCGGCCGATCGACTCGACCGCCACCGGATAGCTGCCCTTCGCATACGAGTTCGACAGGATGCTGACCCGTGCCCGAGCGTTTGCAGATAAGCCGCCAGGTTCGAGCACCTTCTTGCGGCCGGCAGCAGACAGGTAGCGCCGGTTGTCGCGGCTGCGAGTGTTGTCCTCGGTGATGCACTGGGCCAGTAGCACAATGTGCATGTCAACGTCCCTTGTCCATCGCGTCTTGGAGCTCCCGCAGTCGAATCCTGATTATCGCGACCCAGCAACTCGGCGACGTGTTGCTGACGACGCCGTTGATCAGCGTGATCCGGCAGCGCTGGCCGGGCGCGCATATCGCGGTGCTCGGCTTTGCCGGCACGCTGGCGCTGCTGCAAGGCAATCCCGATATCGACGATCGCATCGAGGTGCGGCGTGACGACGGCATGGGTCGCCAAGCTGGCGGCTGCTGCGCCGGCTCTGGCGCCGCTACGACCTGGCGCTGGTCACGCAGGCTGGCGACCGCGCCGCCTTGTACGGCTGGATCGCCGCAGCGCGCCGCAGCAGCGTCGCGCCACGAAGCCGGCACCGGCCATGGCGTCTGGTGGAAGCGCCGGCTTGTCGGCGCACCGCGTGGTGGCCGATCGCAATCGCCACACGGTGCTCGAAAAGCTGTTGCTGATCGAGCCGTGGATCGGCTTGCCGGAGCTGTCGTCCGTCGCGGCCGCGGCCGCCGGCCGCTGCGCCGCTTCCGGCGACTTGCAGCAGGCGCTGCAGCCCGGCTATCTGGTCGTTCACGCGCCGTCGATGTGGCGCTACAAGCAGTGGCCGGTCGAGCATTTCCGCAGCTTGATCGACGGCCTTGCTCGCGCAGCGGTCACCAGGTGGTGCTGACCGGTCGAACGCGGCCACGCGATCAGGACATCATCGCGCAGCTGCGCGAGCTGGCGCCGCCACCGGCTCTGCTCGATGCGTCGCAGGGTATCTCGCTGGCGCAGGTCACGAGCCTGCTCGACGGCGCGCGCGCCTACATCGGGCCGGATACGTCGGTCACCCACCTGGCGGCTGCGCTCGGCAACGCCGATGGTCACCTTGTTCGGACCGACGCGACCGACTGCCTGGGGACCGTGGCCGCAGGGTCATGCGGCCAGCCAGCCCTGGGCGTTGCGCGGTGCCGAGCCCGACCGCGTCCAGCGTGTCGGCGAACGATCGATCCTGATGCAAGGCCCGTCGCGTGCCGGCGATGATTGTGTGCCGTGTGGCCGCGCCGGCTGCGACGACCACCGCGACAGCCGCAGCGAGTGCCTGCGAGGGCCTCAGCCCGGACCGGGTGCTGGCCCAAGTCATGTCGCTGCTTCAGCGCCCGGCGGGTTGATCGCGTTCGGCGCGCAGCTTGTCGACCCAGCCGAGCAACACGTCGAGGTGCGCCTGCACCGACGGGTCGTAGGCCAGCGCTGCCAGCGGTTCGTCGATGCGCAGCTGCGTCGGCCTGCCAGCGCTGCGAAGCCAGATCGATCGCCGCAGCCAGGCTGCGTTCATCTGCCAGATCGAAGGGCATTGCAGCCGGCGGCAGCATGACTTCCGCACAGCCGACCCGGCGCTCGATCAGGACCGGCGTTCCGCACAGCACCGACTCGACGCCAACCAGGCCGAACGGCTCGTAGCGCGACGGCAGCAGCGTGGCGTCGACCGCACGGTAGATATCCTCGATATCGCTGCGGTAGCCCAGATAGCGCAGGTTGGGCGCTTCGATGTCCGGTGGCCGGCCGACCATCACCAGCAGGCCATTCGTGCTGGCACGGCTGACGGCGCGCACCGCAATGTCGAGTCCCTTGCGAGCATGGCCGGTCGAGACCAGCAAAAAAACCGGCCGATCGAGCGGCAGCCCGAGCTGCTGTCGCAGTTCGATCCGGCGCTGCGCTGATACCGGCGCAAAGCGCTTGCCGTCAACCGGCGGATAGGCGACGACGATCTTGCCGCGATCGATGCGGTAGTGCTGCTGCACCTGATCGGCCAGCAACTGCGAATGGGCGACGATGACGCGTGAGTTGCCGAGGTGCTGGCGCTCGAGTCCGATCTTCCAGCGGTCGCTCATTCGCAGCCGGGTCTGCTGCATCGCCGCCAGATGGGCCGGATGGTTGCTGCCGCAGATTGCGATATCGGCCGCTGCCGTCTGGTTCAGCGCAATCAGCGGAAACCAGCCGTGGCGCGCCTTCAGCCGGCGCAGCTGGAAATCGAACCAGCGGTCGCGCAGCTTGCCCGGCACGCCGAACATGAATGGCGACACCGCGTCGACCCACGCGGCCTCGGCCATCGTCGGGTCGAATCGCTTGGCCACCACCGTCGGCCGGATGCCACGTTCGTGCAGGCCGCGAACCAGTGTCGCCAGATAAGCCTCGATACCCCCCGCGCGGCGCAGGCCGTGGTTGGACAGAACGATCTGTGATGCGGTCACGGGCCGAGACATGCCAAGCCGACTGCCATCTGGCCCGGGTTGAAGCTGCACCATCCTTCGCAATCAGGCAGACACCACCGCGCAACCGGCTTTGCCAGTCTGCCGAGGGCGCCCCGTCGTGGGGGTGCGCCGCCGGCGCTCCGGGGATGGATCATTTCGCCTCGCGCGGCAACCGCCCCATCAGATAAAACTCGTCGTTCGGCCGCATCGATGTCAGATTGGCCATCCGGTTGGACAGTCCGAACAGGGCCGTGATCGCGCCGATATCCCAGGCATCTTCGGCTGTGAAGCCGTGGCTGGCCAACTGCTCGAAATCGGCTTCGCCCACCGCTGCCGAATCGAGGCAGACCTTCATCGCGAAATCGAGCATCGCTCGCTGGCGCGGCGAAATGTCGGCCTTGTGGTGATTGACTGCGATCTGGTCGGCCAGCAGCGGATTCTTCTCGTAGATGCGCAGGATCGCACCATGTGCCACCACGCAGTACAGGCAGCCGTTGGCGCCGCTGGTGGCAACGATGATCATTTCCTTCTCGCCCTTGCTCAGCCCCGACGGGCGCAGCATCAACGCATCGTGGTAAGCGAAGAAGGCACGAAATTCATCCGGCCGATGCGCCAGCGTCAGAAAGACATTCGGCACGAAGCCGGCTTTCTCCTGCACCGCCATCAACTGGCTGCGGATATCGTCGGGCACTTCGTCCAGGGTCGGCACCGGATAGCGGCTGATCGGCTGGCTCATGGCTGGTCTCCTTGGGGGGTTGGGGCGGTGGCGCCGAATTGCAGCGCATGCAGGCGCGCGTACAGGCCGCCGTGGGCCAGCAGTTCGGCATGGCTGCCTTGTTCGACAACCCGCCCGTCCTGCATCGCAACGATGCGGTCGGCGCGCTCGATGGTCGACAGCCGGTGCGCAATGACCAGGCTGGTGCGGCCGCGCATCAACGTTTCCAGCGCCTGTTGCACCAGCCGCTCCGATTCGGAATCGAGCGCCGAGGTGGCCTCGTCGAGGATCAGCACCGGCGCGTCCTTGTAGATCGCGCGGGCGATTGCCAGCCGCTGGCGCTGCCCGCCCGACAACTGGTTGCCGTTGTGGCCGACCAGCGTATCGATGCCGTTGGGCAGGCTGTTCACATGGTCGAGCAGATTGGCGCCCTGCAGGGCACGGATCACCCGCTGTCGATCGACTGCAGCAGTGGTGCCGCCCGCCACATCATGATCGTCGGCACCGAGCGCCACGTTGGCCGCCACCGTATCGTTGAACAGCACCACATCCTGACTGACGAGTGCGAACTGGCGGCGCAGGGCGGCGATGTCCCATTGCGGCAAGGCCACGCCATCGACGCGTATTTCACCATCGCTCGGGTCGATGAAACGCGGCAGCAGGTTGACCAGCGTCGATTTGCCGGCACCCGAAGGACCGACCAGTGCCACCGTTTCGCCGGCTTTCAGTTCCAGGTCGATGCCACTCAAGGCGGTGGCCGTGCTGCCCGGATACTGCAAGCCGACGCCCAGCAATTCGACCCGGCCACTGGTGCGCCCCGGATCATGCTGCCCGCCTTGTTCGACCGGGCTTTCCTCGATCAGGCGGATCGCCCGCTCCAGCGCAGCCAGCCCGCGGGTAATCGGCCCGGCGATTTCCGACAGGTGTTTCATCGGTCCGATCAACATCAGCATGCCGGTCACGAATGCGACAAAGCCGCCGACCGACGGGCCGCCCTGGCGGGCCTGCCACAAGCGCCGCGACGATCACCGCCGACAGGGCCACCGCCGCCAGAATCTGCGTGATCGGTGTCATCGACGCACCGGCCACCGCGCCTTTCACGGTCAGCCGGCGCAGCGATTCACCGACTGCCAGAAAGCGCCGCGTCTGGGTTTGCTTCGCGTCGTGCAGGCGCACGATTCGCCAGGCCATCACGTTTTCCTCGACCACATAGGCCAGTTCGTCGGTGGCCGCCTGGCCGGCAATCGTCAGGCGGTGCAGGCGCCGGCTCAAGGTTCGCATCACCAGCGCCACTGCCGGGTATCAGGATCGCGACAAAAATCGTCAACTGCCAATTCAGCCACAACAGATAGGCCAGCAGGGCCACCAGCATCAGGGCATCGCGAACCATCGTCTGCAGCGAATAGACCAGGCTGTTGGTGCCGGTTTGCACCTCGTAGGCCAGTGTATTGGTCAGGCTGCTGGCGGTGGACTGCGCAAACAGCGTCGGCGCGGCGTCCATCAGCCGGTCGAACATCGCGCGGCGCAGGTTCAGCATGCCCAGGTTGGCCGACCAGGACAAGCCGTATTGCGCCACAAACCCAGCTGCGCCGCGAACCGTGAAGATGCCGATCACCACCACCGGCACGATCCACAGCGGCAACTCGTTGCTGTTGAAGCCGCTGTCGATCAGTGGCTTCAGCAGTGCCGGCACCAACGGCTCGGTCAGCGCAGCCACCAGCGAGCCGCCGAGCACCAGCCAGATTCCCAGGCGGGCGTCGGCAAAATACGGCCACAGGCGACGCAGCCTGACGAGAAAGCGCGGTGCAGTCATTGGACGGGCATTATCGATGCGCCCGTCAACTGGCCGCCGCCGGCGCTTCGCCTACCTACAATCGGCGGCAATGGCAGCAGACCGTTTGTCAGTCATCGTCATCACCCACAACGAGTGCCGCCACATCGGCGACTGTCTGCGCTCGGTCGCCTTTGCCGACGAATGGATCGTCGTCGATTCGGGCAGCAGCGACGGCACCCGCGAAATTGCCACCAGCCTCGGTGCGCGGGTTGTCCAGACCGCCGACTGGCCCGGCTTCGGCGCGCAGAAAAACCGCGCCCTCGATCTGGCCAGCTGGCGATTTCGTTTTCAGCATCGATGCCGACGAGCGGGTCAGCGACCGTGCTGGCGGCCGCAGATCGCCGCGGCAGTGGCCGGCCGCTCCGATGTGCCGTATGCGGCCTGGCGGATGTCGCGGCTGTCGAGCTTCTGCGGCCAGACGATGCGCCACGGTGACTGGTACCCTGACTCGTGTCATCAGGCTGTTCCGCCGCGGATCGGCCCGTTTCAGTGCCGACCTGGTCCACGAGCGGTTGGTCGTCGATGGGCCGGTCGGCCAGCTCGCCGGCGAACTGTCGCACGAAAGCATTCCGACGCTGGCCAATGCCCTCGACAAGATGAACCGCTACACCACCGGACGTGCGCAGGACAAGCTGCGCCAGGGTGGCCGAGGCGGCCTGGGGCCGGCGCTGGCCCACGGCAGCTGGGCTTTTGTGCGCTGTTATCTGCTCAAGCGCGGTTTCCTCGATGGCCGCCTCGGGCTGGTCCTGGCGCTGCATGTGGCCGAGACCACCTACTATCGTTATTTGAAGATGTGGCTGGACCGCAAGTTGCCTGAGAAGGAACCTTGCCAACAAAACGGGATCACTTAGAAGATGCTGACAAGACGTTTCCTGGCTGGCGCCTTTGCCGGCCTCTCCCTGTTGATCGGCCTGTCGCCGGCGATGGCGCAGTTTCGCGTCGAGATTTCGGGCGTCGGCGCCACCCAGTTGCCGATCGCGATTGCCCGCTTCCGCGACGAAGACAAGACCAACCAGATTCTGTCGGCGATCATCCGCGCCGATCTCGAGCGCAGCGGCGTGTTCCAGGGCCAGGAGGTCACTTCGGTGATCGACGAGACCGCGTTGCCGGTGATTCCCGAATGGCGCGCCCGCTCGGTCGACGCGCTGGTCACCGGCTCGGTTACCCGGCTGGCCGATGGCCGCTTCGATGTGCGGTTCAAGCTCTGGGACATCGTCAAGGGCAACGAGATCGGCGGCCAGAGCACGGCCGTGGTGGCAGCCGACCTGCGGCTGGCCGCGCACCGCATCGCCGACTATGTGTATGAGAAGCTGACCGGCGAAAAAGGCATCTTTGCCACCCGCATGGCCTACGTCACCAAGGGTGGCGGGCGGTATACGTTGCGGGTTGCCGATGCCGATGGCGAGGCTGCGCAGGTGGCGCTGAACAGCCCCGAGCCGATCATCTCGCCGGCCTGGTCGCCCGACGGCAAGGAACTGGCCTATGTGTCGTTCGAGGCCCAGAAGGCGATTGTCTATGTGCAGGATGTATTGACCGGCAAGCGCCGCAAGGTTGCCGATTTCCGCGGCTCCAACAGTGCGCCGGCCTGGTCGCTCGACGGCCGGCAGCTGGCCGTGACCTTGTCGCGCGATGGTGGCTCGCAGCTGTTCACCATCGGGCGCAACGGCGAAAACCCGAAACGCCTCACCTCCAGTTCGGCGATCGATACCGAGCCGGTGTTTGCGCCCGACGGCCGCATCTATTTCGTCAGCGACCGCGGCGGCGGCCCGCAGATCTACCGCATGCCCGCGGGTGGCGGCAGCGCCGAGCGGGTGACCTTTGCCGGCGCCTACAACGTCAGCCCGACGATCAGTGCCGACGGGCGCTACATGGCGTATGTTTCGCAAGAAGGTGGCGCGCTGAAGCTGCAGTTGCTCGATCTGATCGCGGGCGGCCCACCGCGTGCGCTGACCGATACCAACGCCGATGAAAGCCCCAGTTTTGCACCGAATGGCAAGCTGATCATCTACGCCACCCGCGTCGGCGGCCGCGATGTCTTGATGACCACCACCGTCGATGGCAAGATCAAGGCCCGCTTGTTGTCGTCCACCGCAGACGTGCGCGAACCTGCGTGGGGGCCGTATGGTCGATGACCCTCTGCGAGGCCGGCTCGTGCCGCCAAGGTCGCCGCGGCCAGATTCTTTCTCGCGCTGGCGATTCGATCGCCACTGATTTTTTCGTTGAACCTCGATAACAAGGAGCACCTCATGAAGCCCACCTCACTGACCCTGTCCGCCGGCCTGACCGCGCTGGCGCTCGTTCTTGGCGGCTGCGCCTCCGATGTCAAGCTCGATACCCCGGTTCCGGTCGAGTCACGCGGCACCGGTGCGGCTGGCGGGTCGGGTTCCGCCGGCGCAGGCGCAGGCGCGGGCGGCAATGCCGGCTCGGCCGGGCAGTCCGGCGTGGCCAGCGTCGACCTGAACAAGGCGGGCGGCTCGGCGATGAATGCCAACCTGCCGCGAGTTGTCTATTTCGATTACGACAGCTATGTCGTGAAAGACGAATTCCGCAATGTCGTCGAAGCCAATGCACGGATGCTCGGCGCCGACCGCACCCGCCGGATGTCGCTCGAAGGGCATACCGACGAGCGTGGTGGCCGCGAATACAACCTCGCGCTGGGCCAGAAACGTGCCGAAGCCGTTGCCCGTGCGATGACGCTGCTGGGCGCTGCCGAGAGCCAGCTCGAGGCCGTCAGCTTCGGCGAAGAGCGGCCCGCCGCCACCGGCCGTGATGACGCGGCTTTTGCGATGAACCGACGCGTCGAGTTGAACGCCAAGTGACCAGGGTCCCGATGAAACAGGTCAGGTCCGGGTCCTGGACCGCCAGGCTCGGCCGAAGTGCTGCCGCGGCGGCACTCGGCGTGGTCTTGCTGGCGCCCGCCCATGCCGGCCTGTTCGACGACGAAGAGGCACGCAAGGCGATTCTCGACCTGCGCCAGCGCGTCGATCAGACGAACGAGCAAAGCCGCGCACGCGATGCCGACCTGGCGACGCAGCTGACATCGCAGATGACGGCGTTGACCGAGCAGATCTCGCAGTTGCGGCGCAGCCTGCTCGACCTGAACAACGAGCTCGAAAGCTTGCGCAGTGAAAACGCGCAAGCTTGCGTGGCCAAAGCGAACAGGTCACCCGCGATCTGGCCGAGATGCAGCGCGCGCAGAAAGATATCAAGCAGGGCATCGACGATCGGATCCGCCAGATCGAGCCGCAGAAGGTGACGGTCGACGGCGTCGAGTTCAAGGTCGATCCCGATGAAAAGCGGGTCTACGATGCAGCGATGGCGCAGATTCGCGCCAGTGATTTCAACGCCGCGTCGACGTCGTTGACGGCATTTCAGCAGCGTTACCCGAGCAGCGGCTACAACGAATCGGTGCTGTACTGGGCTCGGCAATGCGAATATGCGCGCCGCGACTGCAAGGCTGCGATGACGTCGTTCAGCCGGCTGATTGCGATTGCGCCGACCCATCTGCGTGCGCCTGAGGCGATGCTGTCGATCGCCAATTGCCAGAGCGAGCTGAAAGACGCCAAGGCCGCCAAGAAGACCCTCGAAGACCTGGTCAAGGCCTATCCGAGTTCAGAGGCGGCAGTCGCCGCCAAGGAACGTCTGGTGGCGATGAAATAGGCAGCCGTCGGGCAGGCACCACCGCCTGACCATCGACGTTGCCCATGCCATCAGCCAGCGCATCGGCGCCAGCGCTGCATAGAATCGGCTGATGACCCTGGCTGATCTGGATGCGTTGCAGACCCAAGTGCTGGCAGCCGCATTCGCGCTGTCGCTGGTGTTCGGCGTGATCGGGCAACGCAGCCATTTTTGCACCATGGGCGCCTTGTCCGATATCGTCAACACCGGCGACTGGTCCCGCATGCGGATGTGGGTGCTGGCCGTCGGCGTCGCCACCCTCGGCTTCAACACCATGGTGGCGCTGGGCTGGGTCAGCGCAGCCGACAGCTTCTACGCCGCACCGAAATTGAATGCGTTGTCGGCGTTGGTCGGCGGCGCGCTGTTCGGCATCGGCATGGTGCTGGCCTCGGGCTGCGGCAGCAAGACGCTGTTGCGAATCGGCACCGGCAACCTGAAATCGCTGGTCGTCTTCATCGTGCTGGGCCTCAGCGCCTATGCGACGATGCGCGGGCTGACCGCGGTCTGGCGCGTCAATACGGTCGACCGGGTGTACTGGACGCTGCCCGTCGGGCAGGATCTGCCCAGCCTGGCGCAACATCTGTTCGGCGTCGCCACGCCGCGGGCAGCCGCGCTGCTCGGCCTGCTGGTCGGCACCGTTTGCATCGGCTGGGTAGTGGCCCGACCGGAAGGGCGCAGCGGCGAAGTCTGGCTGGGTGGCGCCGGCATCGGCCTGCTGGTGGTGGCGGTCTGGTGGGTATCGGGCCAGCTCGGCCATGTGCGCCGAACATCCCGACACGCTGGAAGACAGCTTCATCGCCACCGGCAGCCGCCAGATGGAATCGCTCAGCTTTGTCGCCCCGGCCGCGCAGCTGCTCGACTGGCTGATCTACTACAGCGACGCCAGCAAGCGCCTCACCCTGGGCGCCGTCTCGACGCTCGGCGTGGCACTCGGCTCGTTTGCCTATGCCATCGGCAGCCGCAGCTTCCACTGGGAAGGTTTTCGCAATGCGCGAGACACCGGCAACCATCTGATCGGCGCGGTGCTGATGGGTATCGGCGGCGTCACCGCACTGGGCTGCACGATCGGGCAGGGCATCAGCGGTTTGTCGACGCTGAGCATCGGCAGCGTGATCGCCGTGGCCGGCATTGTCGGCGGCGCGTTGGCGGCTTTGCGCTGGCAGGTCTGGCAGATCGAGCGCGGGTTGCAATGAGCGCCGACGCAGCACCGCCGGCCAGCAACGCGATCGATCTGGAACGGCGCTTCGGCGGCTTGCAGCGTCTGTATGGCGAGGCCGGCTACCGCCGCATCCGCGCGGCGCGGATCGCCGTTGTCGGCCTCGGCGGGGTGGGCTCGTGGGCGGTCGAGGCGCTGGCCCGCAGTGGCGTCGCCGCGCTGGTGCTGATCGACCTCGACCACGTATCCGAATCGAATATCAACCGCCAGGTGCAGGCACTCGGCGCAACGCTTGGCCAATCCAAGGTGATGGCGCTGCAACAACGCATCGCCGATATCCACCCGGGTTGCGAGGTCACCGGCATCGAAGAATTCGTTGACCAAACCAACTGGCCGGCGCTGCTGCCTGCGGCCGTCGACGTCGTGATCGACGCCTGCGACCAGCTGCGCGCCAAGGCCTGCGATCGCCGCCTGGGGCCTGGCCAGCCGATCCACCGTGATCAGCGTCGGCGCGGCGGGCGGCAAGCGGCTGCCGCAGGCCGTCGAGGTGGCCGATCTGTCCGAGGTCAGCCACGACCCGTTGCTGGCCGCGCTGCGCCAGCGCTTGCGCCAGCACCATGGCGCGCCGCGCGGCGCCGCTGCCGGTGCCGAAAGACGAGCCGACAAGGTCGGCCTGCGCTGCGTCTTCTCGCGCGAACCGGTCGGGCTGCCCGAGGCCTGCGCAGATCGGCCCGCTGGAGGGCAGCGAAGGCGTCGCGCAGATGGATCGCGTTGCCGCATCCATCGACGGCAGCCTCAACTGCCACGGCTACGGATCCAGCGTTGCCGTCACTGCCAGCTTCGGCCTGGTTGCAGCCAACGAAGCCTTGCTGTTGCTGCTTGCCCGCCGCGGCCCCGCGCGACGACGGCCAGCCAGCAAGCCGAGCCGACCCGATTCGGCAGGTTATAATCTTGGGCTTTTCGGGGGTCGTTAGCTCAGTTGGTAGAGCAGCGGACTTTTAATCCGTAGGTCGCGTGTTCGAGTCACGCACGACCCACCATCCTTCAGCCGCACCCGCGGCCGTCGGATGCCTCGAAAACAGTTCGGCGATCTGCAAAGTGTGCAGATTCGCCCGTGGGGCTCTTAGCTCAGTTGGTAGAGCAGCGGACTCTTAATCCGTAGGTCGAGTGTTCGAGTCACTCAGGGCCCACCAAGAAATTCTCGAGAGATCAGGCACCGGCGTCGGGAGGCGTTGTGCTTTTTCTTTACAGAGCGCTCAGTGTGGCCGAGAGTCGGCTTCACAACGCGCCATACGATCATACGATCTCGCATTTGGGGCCTCCGGCAAGCGCAAGAACGTCGCTTCAGAGCAGGCGTCGTTGGAGATCGGCGTCAGTCCTCACTCGGTCCCAATGCGCCGTCGTTGACTACCCGCACATATGGGCATCTTGTGACCTGGGAATTTAGGCGATGGGAAGTTCATCCAGGATGGCCCGAGTCGCTTTGAGGCGAGCCAATACAGGGTCAATCCGGAGGCCGAACTGGAAGTTAATTTCTGCCTCCCTGTTCGCCGGAATCACCGCCTTTTGATAGACAAATACCGGTAACGCGACACTGCCGACCAACCAGACCAAGCTCAGAAGCAGTGCCAATGGCGGCATCGACACCGCCGCGGCCCAGATCAGAAAAGGTCCGCCCATGAAGACCCAGATGAATGCCGTAAAGGCGTCGCTTTTTCTCCCTCGAACGGCGGCTTGGACCTCTTCTCGCGCGGCGGCGATGGCCAGTTGCTTTTGAGTGGTCAGGCTGGCCAATTCTCGTTGAAGTCTGGGCAGGGCAAGTTCAGCTGCAGTCCTGTCCGTCCCACGTTGCACGGCCTTGATCGCGTTTTCAACTCGCCTCAGCGCGACGGTGCCACCCTTTCGCTCGACGCGTTGGTGCAGTCTGCAGAATCCGCACGCGAACAAGTTAAAATCTGGTCCGATCTGAGAGGTGCGCCACAACCTACACACGCCAACTTCAGGAGCATGTTTGATCTACCTTCAAGATGCTGGTCTCACGCGATGATATTTTGTTTTCGACGTACACCAAGCGCGGCCCCAGGTGGAGTTGAATGCCGGCGTTCTTATGCTCCGAGGACTGAGGTGAGGTTCGGCAGCAAGCACCTATCATCCTGCAGCGGACCTCGGTCGACCAAACGCGCGTCGCGCGCCTTCATCAATCAGTCAAGGACTCACAAAACGAGTTGACGCGAAAGCCTCGAATGACTTGGAAATATGTTTGTTGCGGCGCAGCTTTAACGATGGCTTTGGTTTCCAGCCAAGCGAAAGAGGATGTTGGCATTGTCTGCACATATGCACCGAGCCAGAGCAAGACGGTCGCGGCGATATCGGGTGCGGCGGGTGGTGCGTCGGCGACGATTGGTGCCGTGGCGGCGGCTACCGGGTTGACTGTCGTGACCCACAGTAGCGGGGCGGCAATCCTAACGGGCTCAGCGGGATATATCGCGGGCACCATCGGAACCGCGGTCGTGGCGCCCGTCATCATCGGAGTCGGGCTGGTGGTGGGTGGAGCCGCGGTGACCGTCGAACTTGTATGCGCACCTCAAAATCATCCCGACCAAGTGGCAAAGGTCGTCGCTGCCGCGAAGACGTTCTACGCTCGATTCAAAGAAGTCCTGCCCAGTTCGGATGTGGCCATCGGTGAAAAGCCGATGATCATCGGTCCTCGTACGGACCGGGCCGTCGTCACGGTGAAGAAGGCGACGGCCGATTTGTGGAGCTACGTTTACAGGCGATCCGCCGCCCCCACGACGGTGCCCGTGAAAGGTCCGGAAAGCTGACGACGAAACCGGATCGGGTTCGGTTCGGCGTTCGGCGACGTAACTCGTTGATTCACATCGGGAAACCGGCCGGGCCCGCTCGCGACGCCCGCATCAAGGTTCGGCATCTGGTTCGGCGTAGCGACGAGCCAGCAACGGCCGCCCGGAAAAGGCCTTACAAATCATGACCTTGGACGGCCCGGAGACGCCAATTTTCCGGTTCTCTTAATCCGTAGGTCGAGTGTTCGAGTCACTCAGGGCCCACCAGAATATTCTAGAGAGATCAGGCACCGGCGTCGGGAGGCGTGCGGTGCTTTTTCTTTGGGCGCGTGCCGAGCGATGCCAACTAACGTTGGTCGGTCCGGTGATTAGGCGCATTAGACGCCCTGGGCTGACCCAGGCGAACGACCCTTGGGGCTTGCATTAACTGGACCGCCGGGCGGCGCCAGTGGGCAACCTGCAAGCCGCGCGATGCCGGCCGCCACGCCCAGTGCCCCGGTGCGGTATTTCTTGGGCGCGCGGTGGGCGGGACCGAATGCCACCCGAATGCTGCCCTGCCGCGGCCGCAAAACTGGCGAACTGGAAAGCTCCGGCGACACGGCGCACAAGGCCGCTTGCGGTGACGACGGCGCAGATGCACCATACGCTCCATGAAAACCGCCTTGATCGACAAGTACCTCCCGATGTCTGTCTCGACCGGAAGCGTGGTCCCCGACGGGACGTACTACACGAGCCCTCGGACCTGGGGTGTGTACGAGGTGGCGAGTGGTCGGCGCTTCAGGTTCGGGAATCACCCGGTCCGGCAGATCGAGTTGAAGCGTGATCTCGGCTCCGTGCGCCTCATACTTCTTTTCTCGGAAAGGGCTCCAGCGAAAGCCCTCGCCGCTGACTTGAACGCTTAGGACGGAGCCACGCAGACCGCACCAGAATTCGTCGAGAGATCAGGCAACGGCGTCGGGAGGCGTTCGGTGCCTTTTCTTTTGTGAGGCGCAGATGCAGAACCTTGACGATGTTGGCAGGGAGCCATCTCCCGTTGGCAACTTCATAATCGGTGGGCCCGTTCCGCCACATTGACATGACGCCACAGTTCGAACCGACCCGATCTTTCTGTTACCAATTCGGTCGGTACACGGTTCTGCCGGAGATCGAACTGATGCCGGAAGTCAAGAGCGGCGCTGAATTCAGAATGGTGGATCTGGTGCAGCAGGTTCTCGACGACTACCTCACGCCGGAGCAGCAGCAAGTTCGCATCAAGAAGGCGACTTCTGAACGAACTGAGCCGATCCACTCAATCGTCAAGTTTTTTGCGTCCTTCATCGCGAAGGAGACCGATCTCTTCCTTCGACTGCGTCCTGGAATCTATCGCGCCCGGAGCGTCGACGAGATCGCGGCTGAAGAAGAGCAGATATCCGATGCTCAGATCGAGGACGCGGCGATTGCCGATGGTGACGTGGCCGCGGTGGAGTACGAGGGCTGGATCTACGCGTTCTCGTTTCCGCGCTTGTGAATCTGGACGGCCCATTTCCCATCAAGATTGGGATGACCACCGGTGCGGTGGAGGATCGCGTCGCAGTTCAATGCAAAGGGCCGGCGACGTTTGACAATCCGGTCATTCTGGGCAGTTGGCAGGTCAATCGCGTGGGAGCTGCCGAGAAGGCCGCACACAACGTGCTCAAAGCACGCGGGAAGTGGCGGGAGAACGTTCCCGGCACGGAATGGTTTAACACGACGGTCGCTGAAATACAGTCGATCATCGATTTCGTCGCCGGGTAGTGCAAAGCTCGGCGATGGCGGACCCGATGGAAATGTCGGGGAAATGTGACGTGGGAGCGATGGGATCGTCGACTGTGGATGTGCCGGGTCCATGAGCAAACATCGAGATTACCCAGGAAAGTCTTTGAAATTTCTCGGCCATGCCGCTCGCTCAAACGTCGAAGAAGTCTTCGTCAATCTTCTTGATGTGCAGAACATCTTCATCCCGGCAGCCCACGTTGTAGCGGGTCATCAGTTTCGCCAACTGAAGTCCGTCGATCAACACAATGCGGGACCCGAGGCCACGGGCCGTTTCAATTGCGCCGGAGCTGAACGCGGAGGTGGTGACGAAAATACCCTTCTGGGCCTTCTTCAGACTCAGGGCACCGTAGAAATCTCGGATGGCACCCGCACCGACATTGTTGCCATCACCGTACCGCTTCGCCTGGACATAGATTTGATCGACACCCAGCGGGTCTTGATCGATTACCCCGTCAACGCCTGCGTCGCCACTCTGGCCGAGCGCGCGGCCGGCATCTTCCGACGTGCCCCCATAACCCATTGCGAGCAGCAGGGCGACGATGAGCCTCTCGAAGAACGCCGGCGATGACTTGCGCACCCTGTCGAGCAAGTCTTCCGCCAGCGCGCTGGTGATGGCCGTGTGGGCTCGGCGCAGCGCCTCATCAGGCGTCTCGATGGTCGGCAGGACGGCCGGAATGCTTGTCGATGGGGCGGATGGATCACCTTGCCCCGCCTTGGCTTTGAAGTCCTGGAATTCTTGAAACCGCTCCAGATAGGCGTTGTTGATGTTGACGCTGGTGTCTGCCAGCGCGTCCCTGCCTCGGGCGGTCAACAAAAAGTATCCCCTGCGCGTGCGCTCCACCAGGCCGGCCTTGACCAGGTAGGCCTTCGCCCAGTTCACGCGGTTCGCAAACCTGCTCTGCTTGCCGCTGGGAAGCACTTCGGCCCGTTCGTCGGGGGTCAATTGCAGTCTGTCGGCGATGCGATCGACGACCTCACCGATGCGAACCTCGCCTTGCGAAGCGCATTCAAGAACGGGCCGCATCAACTTCTGGTAATCGGGGATCATGGTCGGTGCCTGCTATCGCGCGTAAAGATGCCGCTGAAATCCGACGAACACGTTGCGAATCTGGTCTGGTCGACCGAGCTCGTCGAAGGCATCGTTCAATGCGCGATACCTCAGGCGCAGCAGCGGGGAAAGCTGCTCCTGGTCGAGTTCGTCTGTTCCCTGGGCCACGTACTGCGCCAGCACGAATTCGACGAACGCCTGCTGCTTGTCGGTGAACTTCTCGCTGCGGTGGCTTTGCGGCGCTGCGTCGGCGCGGTCCGCCCGGGTTCTGGGTTGCTGCGGCGAAGGCGACGTAGGCCAGCACGTCGAACAGGTCGCTGTTCTCGGCCTCGATGATCTTCTGCATCTCGGCCAGTTGCTCGCGGCCGAAGCCCTTTCGGCCAGGCCCGCCAGCAGCGCCTTGCGGGTGTCGGGCTCGCTCCAGATGCGCGCGCAGTTCGTCCTCGTCCTTGAAGAACTCGGGCAGCTCGCCGAACAGCAGCTTCCAGGAACTGCTCCGCCGACATCGGCGTGCCGTCCGCGCTCCAGAACGTCGTCGCCATCATGTGCTGGATGGTGCGCTCCTTGCCGTCGGCCAGCTTCACCTTGATCTTCTTCGGGCGCTCGTGACGGCGGATCGCGGTCCGTGCAGGCTCTCCGGCAGACCTCGATCTGTCACCAGCTCGCCGGTCTTCCTGGCGCCTCTTGCCGGCTGCGCGGCTCCAGCGGCTCGCCGTCCCATTCGGGATCGCTGAAGTGCTGGTGCGCCTTCACGAAATCGTAGATCGTGAAGTAGTCCTTGCCGTCGTACAGCCGCGTGCCGCGCCCGATGATCTGCTTGAACTCGATCATCGAGTTGACCGGCCGCATCAGCACGATGTTGCGCACGTTGCGGGCGTCCACGCCGGTCGACAGCTTCTGCGACGTCGTCAGGATCGTCGGGATGGTCTTCTCGTTGTCCTGAAAGTCGCGCAGGTACTGGTCGCCGAGCTCGCCGTCGTCGGCGGTGACGCGCACGCAGTAGTTCGGGTCGGTGCTGGTCTTCATCTGGTTGATCAGGTCGCGCACCGCCAGCGCGTGGTCCTGCGTGGCGCAGAAGACGAGCGTCTTCTCGCGCTGGTCGATCATGCCCATGAAGAGCTTGACGCGGTACGCCTCGCGCTCCGGATCTCGATGATGCGGTTGAAGTCGCTCTCGGTGTAGCGCTTGCCGGCCTCGACCTCGCCTTCGACCACCTCGTCGTCGGCGGTGTAGACGTATTCGTCGAGCGTGGTGGCGATCTGCTTGACCTTGAAGGGTCAGGAAGCCGTCGTTGATGCCTTCCTTGAGCGAGTAGATGTAGACCGGCTCGCCGAAGTAGGCGTAGGTGTCGGCGTTGTCCTTGCGCTTGGGCGTGGCGGTCAGGCCGAGCTGCACGGCGGGCGCGAAATAGTCGAGGATGGCGCGCCAGTTGCTCTCGTCGTTGGCGCCGCCGCGATGGCACTCGTCGATGACGATGAAGTCGAAGAAGTCGGGCGGGTAGTCGCCGAAGTAGGGCGAGCTCGCCCGTCGCGTCGGCGGGCCGCTCATGAAGGTCTGGAAGATGGTGAAGAAGATGCTGCCGTTCTTCGGCACGCTTGCCCTTCTTGCGGATCTCGTCCGGCGTCAATGCGCACCAGCGCATCGTCGGGAGAAGGCGGAGAAGGCGTTGTAGGCCTGGTCGGCGAGGATGTTGCGGTCGGCCAGGAACAGGATGCGCGGCCGGCGCGTCGGCTCGCGCCGCTCGTTCCAGTCGTCAGGTTCCAGCGGCTCTGGAACAGCTTCCAGGCGATCTGGAAGGCGATGAAGGTCTTGCCGGTGCCGGTGGCCAGGGTCAGCAGGATGCGGTCCTGCCCGTCGGCGATCGCCTCCAGCACGCGCGTCGATGGCGATGTCCTGGTAGTAGCGCGCCTGCCAGGTGCCGCCCTTGTCCTCGAACGGCACGGCGGCGAAGCGGTCGCGCCAGGCGTTCTGCTTCGGCGAAGGTCAGCGCCCACAGCTCGTCGGGCGTCGGATAGCCGGCCACGCTCGCCTTCCGCGCCGGTCTCCATGTCGATGCCGTAGATCGCCTGGCCGTTGGTGGCGTAGGCGAAGCGCATCGCCAGCTTGCCGGCGTAGTTCTTGGCCTGGCCGACGCCTTCGGTGTAGCGGCTTGTCCCACGCCTTGGCCTCGATCGACGGCCAGCTTGGTGTTGCGATAGACCAGCACGTAGTCGGCGATCTCGGCCTTGGCCCGCGCACTGCCGCCGCGCCCTGCAGCCGGCCCGAGCGTGATGCGGTACTCGCGCCGGATGCGGCTGCCTTCGACCACGCCCCAGCCGGCGGCCTTCAGGGCGGGGTCGATGTGCTCGGCGCGGGTTTCGGCTTCGTTCATCGCACGCCGTCAGTGTTCTGCAGTTCCTGGGTCTGTTGATCGGGGTTCTCGGCGTTGAAGTACAGCTCGAAACCAGAGCCGTCGTCCAGGTGGCGACGCCGTGTGCCGAAAAGTCCCAGATCCTCGGTCCAGATCGGTGTCAGTTCAACGTCGAGCGCGCAGGCCAGTCAGCCCTGGCGCAGTCGTCGGGCAGCTCGTCGCGCGGCCGATGCGCTGCCAGTTCAGGTCACGCGGCTTGACACCGGATTTCGCTACTCGGCGGCGGCACACGCGTGCGACGTCACGCGCCAGTTGACTCAGTCGTAGCTCTTCGAGTGGGTTGCAGCACCTCGTCAGTGCTCGTCGCCGCGTTGGCGGTACAGCACCAGCTGGCCGAGCATGTCGCTCGCGCTCCAGCATCCTCGAACGCCGCTTCGGCCTTGCCAGGAAGGTGGCCGAACTGCGATGGCGATGCGCCTCCAGCAAACGGTCGCACCCTGCGGCAGAGGCACGAAGCGCGCATCAGCATCGTTCGATCCCAGAACGATCGTGCGGCGGCGTACACTCGTCTCTGTGGCCGGTGTCAGCGTGCTGCCGCTTTGCGCAAGACGTCGAAGTCACCGACCGCGGCCTCGACATCATCCTCGGACAGCGACAGTACACGCTGCCCTGCGAAGTCTTGGCCGCAGGCGGTCTTCACGCAGCGCCTGCAGCGTCGCTCTGGCACGCGGCAGGCACGTGGCGGCATGAAGCAAGCTCGACGGTCCTTGGCCATGCCGGGTCGACAGCGACTGGCTGCATGGCGTCGATGGACTCGCCAGGCCCGGCTCGAACTCGCGGATGCTCGACAGACTTGACCGTTTCCATCGTGGAGGATCTCCATCGGGTGTCCGTCGGGCGACAAGCACTCGAGCTGCACGCATTCGTGACAGATAGTCTTCTACACGATATTTCAAGCGGTTGGCGCTGCGGGGCCTGTGTCGACCTGGAGTGCCCGACACAGCCGCCGCTGAAGGCCTGGTGCAGCAGCGAGCGCTTCAACTCGTCGAGGGCGGCGAGCTTTTGCTGGTAGATGGCTGCGAGCGTTGCCGGTTTCGTGCCGAAACTCGTCGAGATCGTGCGCGATCTGACTCAAGCTGTTCCGTCGACTGAGCGTTGGAATGACGAAACTTGAACTTCGCTGCTTTGTGATCGGCGAGCTGTGACGCTTTCGGATCGTGGCACTTGCGTAGATGAGCGCTGTCGATACTGCTACATGTGAATGCACGCGACGCAGATTGCAGGTATTGTGCAGGAAACGTCTGACCTCGGGGCGCATCGATACATAGGGATGCTGGTCATGACGCAGATTGTACGACTTCCGTCGAGCCGAGCAGTGGACTGCCCAACAATCCGGCTGCCTACTCCGTCATGGCGACAAGCAACACCTCTCGTCTGTGACTATGCCCTTGGGAATGGTGCGCGTGCAGCGTACTATCTTCGCTTCTGACAATCGCGGATCTCGGTAATCGCCGGACGCGATAGTAGTTACGCCGGCGTCAATAGTATCGCCTTGCGAGCGTTAGGCGACTGATGTGAATTCGCCTTCTATGGCTTGGTCCGAGTCGCGTACGCAGCAGGGGTTCGTCCAGCCACGCCGTTCCCCGGCGCTCGAAAGCACTTTCCCGTGGCTCTCAAACAAGTTCGCGGGCGTTCTGCAGGTTCTTTTCGGCGTTGGCCTTGGCGGTGGCGATGCCGTCGAACGCTTCGTCGAGGATGGCGACGATGCGGCTGCTGTTCGGGGAGGGGCGGGAGACGTGACTCGGATAGCCTTGTAAGCATCGCCTTGAGATTGCGGATGCCCGTCGAGTGACTCTGCATCGCCCTCTGTGAACGGCCGGAAACGTACGATCCAGTACAGATACTTGTGCAGAAACTCGAATCGAGCTCGGTTGATCGCAGACTCGGATGCCGACGTGAAATTGCTGAAGCGAAAAAGTCGCCTTGCCTTGTCGAACAGCATGCACGCGCCGACAGGCTGCTTCGGCCCGCCCCCTGACTTTTCCAGGATCACGTCGCCGAACTGAAGCCGTCGTTTCTGAACGTTCTTCGTCTCTACGTCGAGGTAGGCGATATCGGAATCATCCAGTGCGCCGTCCTTTGTGAAGTTCGTGTTCCGAATGACACCTACGTTGACGAACGGAGGCTTTCGCCTTTCCATAGGCCGTTGATGAACTGCACAAGCTCGCCGAAGCGTGCTTGTGTCCCAACCCGTCCATCACAGCAAGCCCCCGAATCGTCGCCAGCACTTCCGCGCTCTCGGCATCCAGCGCCGCGATCTCGTCGAGGATGTCCTGCGGCGTGCGCATGCGCGACCTCCTCGCCGCCGTTCGGGTTCTTCACCGACAGGTCGTAGGTGGCCGGTGTCGATGCCGGCCACGTCCACCGTCCAGCTCTGCGCCGAGTCGGCAAAGGTCTTCTGCAGCGCGACGAAGTCGGCCAGGTCGTCGTCGTTGAGCGGGTTGGTCTTGCCCATGTTGCGGCCCGGGTCGAGCTGGTAGAACCAGACCTTGCGCGTGGGCGCGCCCTTCTCGAAGAACAGCACCACGGTCTTGACGCCCGCGCCCTGGAACGTGCCGCCGGGCATGTCGAGCACCGTGTGCAGGTTGCAGCTTTCCAGCAGCAGCTTGCGCAGGCTGATGCTGGCGTTGTCGGTGTTGGACAGGAACGTGTTCTTGATGACGATGGCCGCGCGGCCGCCGGCCCGCAGCGTCTTGATGAAGTGCTGCAGGAACAGGAAGGCCGTCTCGCCGGTCTTGATCGGGAAGTTCTGCTGGACCTCCTTGCGCTCCTTGCCGCCGAAGGGCGGGTTGGCCAGGATCGACGTCGTAGCGGTCCTTGTCCTGGATGTCGCCGATGTTCTCGGCCAGCGTGTTGGCGTGGACGATGTTGGGCGCCTCGATGCCGTGCAGGATCATGTTCATGATCGCGATGACGTAGGCGAGGCTCTTCTTCTCCTTGCCGTAGAAGGTGCGCGTCTGCAGCGTCTTCAGGTCGTCGGCGCTTGGTGGCCTTGGCGCTGCAGGTAGTCGAAGGCCTCGCACAGGAAGCCGGCCGAGCCGCAGGCGCCGTCGTAGATGCGCTCGCCGATCTTCGGGTCCACCACCTTGATCATGGCGCGGATCAGCGGGCGCGGCGTGTAGTACTCGCCGCCGTTGCGCCCGGCGTTGCCCATGTTCTTGATCTTGGCTTCGTACAGGTGCGACAGCTCGTGCTTCTCGGTCTGCGAGCGGAAGCGCAGCTCGTCGACCAGGTCGATCACGTCGCGCAGGTTGTAGCCGCTCTGCATCTTGTTCTTGATCTCGCCGAAGATCTCGCCGATCTTGTATTCGATGGTGTTCGGGCCCGCTGGCGCGCTGCTTGAAGCCGTGCAGGTAGGGGAACAGCTTGTCGTTGACGAAGTCGCGCAGGTCGTCGCCGGTCATCGCGGCGTTGTGGTCGAGCTTGCCGTCCGGCGTCTTCGGCGCCGCCCAGGTCTCCCAGCGGTAAGCTCGGCCGAGGATGAAGCTGTAGCGTCTTGCCCTCCAGCTCGGCCTCGGCGGCCTTGTCCTGCTCCAGCGCGTCGAGGTACTTCAGGAACAGCAGCCAGGAGGTCTGCTCGGTGTAGTCCAGCTCGCTGGTGCAGCCGGCCTCCTTGTGCAGGATGTCGTCGATGTTCTTGAAGGTTTGTTCGAACATGCAGGACGTGCCTCGTTGGCAATGGTCGGATCGACATTCTCGACCAGCCTCGCTGGTTTTCGCCAGAAATCTCCGCTTTCGGACCGACTGCCCGTCCCTACGCAAGATCCGGCCGCGACTGGCTGCGCCGTTCGATCGCCTGTCGCAGCTCGACAAACATCGAGTGCAGGTTGACCGGCTTCGACAGGAGGTTGTCGAATCCGGCGTCCAGTGCGCGTTGGCGCTCGCTCGGGCGGACCATTCCGGACAGGCCGAGCAGCGGTATCTTGCGAGTTGCCTGCGCGTCGCGCAGCTGCTTGGCAAGCCAGAACCCATCCCTGCCAGGCATGGCGATGTCGGAGATGATGGCGTCGAACGACGCGGCATTGGCAAGCGCGATCGCAAGCGCTTCGTCGGCGCCACCGGCAAGCGTCGCCACCGCACCCTCGCTTTCAAGCACCGCCCCCAGCACCGCCGCCTGGTCGGGCTCGTCGTCGACCACCAGGATTCGCATTCCGTGCAGTGTTGTCTCGGGTGCCGCAGCTTCTGTCGGGCGGTATCCGACATCCGCCAGCGGCATGCTGACCGTAAACACGGCGCCCTTCCCCGGGCCATCGGATCGGGCGTCGACGCGGCCGCCATGCATCTCGACCAACTGCTTGACCAGCGCCAGACCGATGCCCAGACCCGAAGCCTTTCGACTCGGTCCGCCATCGATCTGGCGGAAGATCTCGAAGATGGTCGCCAGGTCCTGTTCCTCGATGCCGATGCCGTCATCGCGGATCTGCAGGACGGCCTGCGATGCCTCGGTGCGCAGGCGAACCTCGATCGCTCCGCCTTGCGGTGTGAACTTGATGGCGTTGGTCAACAGGTTCCACACCACCTGTTCGATCCGGGCGTGGTCTGCTTCGATGACCGCAGGATTCAGGTCGACGTCGAGTGAGAGCTGCTTCGCGCTGGCATCGGGCCCTGCGGCCTCGCAGACATTCTGCACGACCTCGGTGAGATCGAACTGCGACATCACCAGCTTGATCTTGCCCGTGTTGGCGCGCGAGAGTTCGAGCAAGTCGGTGATGATCTGCGCCTGCGCGGCGACCGCCGATCGGATGGCGCCGGTCGAGCGCAGCGCTTTGGCGTCAGTCGACATACCCGGCAGCCGGCTGAGCAGCTCGGCGTGCATCAGGATCAGCGACAACGGGTTCTTCAATTCGTGCGAAACGATGGCCAGAAACTCGTCCTTCATTGCGCTGGCCTTGTGCAGGCGTTTGCTTTTGGCCATCTCGGTGGCGAGGGCCAGATCGCGGCGCTGCTGGCGCAGTTCGAGGTCGGTGTAGTCTCTGGCAATCTTCGCAAAGCCCATCGCGCCGCCCTCGCCGAGCGGCGTGGTGATGCCGCTGACAAAGATGCGCTCGCCGTCCTTGCGGCGGTGCCAGCGGTCGTCGTCGGCGCGTCCTTCGACGCGCGCCTTGCGCAGCTCTTGCTGGGGCCGGTCGGCGAGGCGGTCCGCCTCGATGAACAGCACGTCGAAAGGCTGACCGACGATCTCGGCCGCCTCGTAATCGAAAATGCGCTGAGCACCTGCACTCCACGAGGTGATCTCGCCCCGACCATCCAGCGTGATGATCGCGTAGTCGCGCATGCTGTCGACCACCATCGCCATGCGCTGCTCGGTCTCGCGGAGCTGCTCCTCCGCAGCCTTGCGTGAGGTGACGTCGAACAGCGCGAGCACGGCGCCCTCGATGCGGTCTTCGCTGGTGCGATAGGGCGCGATCCGGCTCGCGAACCAGCGGCCGTCGGTGCTCTGTATTTCACGCTCGACGCGGTTCAAGTCGCACAACACGCCGGCGATATCGGAAACCAGGTCGGGGTAGACGAGGCGGTGCGACAGGTCCAGCAGTGGCCGTCCCAGGTCCGCCGGCAGCAGATTGAACAGCGTCGCCGCCTGCGGTGTGAACCGCTTGACGCACATGTCGCGATCGACAAACACGGTGCCGATGTCGGCCGAGGTCATCAGGTTCTGCAGATCGTCGGTGACCTTTGCCGCCTCTTCGACCCGGATGCTCAGCTCGGCGTTGACGGTGATCAGCTCTTCGTTGACGGACTGCAGCTCCTCGCGGCTGGTTTCCAGCTCTTCGGTTGTCGAGCGCAGTTCCTCGTTGATCGTTTGCAACTCTTCGTTGGAAGCCCTCAGTTCCTCGGTGGATGCGGCCGTTTCGCCGGCCATCGTGCGCAGTTGCCGATGAGCCCGCACCAGTTCTTCCTCGAGTGCGTCGATCATCGGATCGCGACGAGGCTCGGCGCCCGGGTCGATGGCCAGGCTTTCCTCCACTTCGTCGAAGACGACGAGCATCAGGCCCTTCGGGGCGTCATCCACTGCGGGTCGCGCGGTGATGGTCACCACGTGCATCTGACCGTTGACCCGCAGTTGGACTTTCGGCGCCTCGACGACCTTTCCGCTTTTTGCGGCCCGCAGCAAGGCCGCGCGCAGCTCCGGTCTCAGTTCAGGGCGGACCAGGGCCATCAATTTGCTGCTCGGCGCCCCCTCGGGCATGCGAAGCAGATGGGCGGCACGCTCGCTGACATGCAGGATCGTATCGTCTGCATCGACCAGGATCGACGGCGGCGAGTAGGCTTTCAGCACCCGGTCGTGCAGATTCTCCAGTGGCGGTCGGTCTGACGTTCGACTCACGCTTCCATGGCGCGGCACGTCCACCGGTGCGGGAATCCGCATCGGCACCGGCGGAAAGACCCTGGAGCGTTGCGGCACCACCGCTGCCCGGTAGATCCGGTTCGCCTTGTCGACCACCTCGAACAACTGGCCGGCCGCATCGGCCGTTTCCGAGCTTCCGAGAAAAAGCAATCCCCTCGGCTTGAGCGCGTAATGCAGGCTGCGCAGCAGCTGCTCCTGGGCCGGACGGTCCAGGTAGATCATCAGGTTGCGGCAAGAAATCAGGTCCATGAGGGTGAAGGGCGGATCACTCAACACGTTATGGACCGAGAAAACCACCTGGTCGCGCAGGTTCTTGAAGATGCGATAACCGTTTGCTTCCGACACGAAACATGCTGTCAGCAGGGCTTCGGGGATGTCGATTGCAATCGATGAGGGGTAGCGGCCGGCGCGGGCGGCCGACACGGCACGTTGATCGATGTCGGAGGCAAAGATCTGGCTGGGCGGGGCCGTCTTGCCGAGTACTTCTCGCAGCACCATGACGATTGAATACGCTTCTTCACCCGTTGCACATCCTGCGACCCAGACGCGGAAGGGATCATTCACTGCTCGTTCTGCGGTGCTGGAAACCAGCGTCGCCTGGAGCGCCCCAAAGGCCTTCGGATCGCGAAAGAAGTTGGTCACGCTGATCAGCATGTCCTGCAACAGCGCCTGGGTTTCCTTCGGCTGGACGTCGAGCAGTCGCCGATAGCTGGGAAGATCGGTCACCGCATTGACTTGCATGCGGCGTTCCAGCCGGCGCAACACGGTGCCGCGCTTGTAGTGCGTGAAGTCGTGTCCGGTGCGCTCACGCAGCAGCGCCTTGATCGACAACAGCGCTTCCTCAGCCTGTTGCTGGCTGCTTTCGCTGGATGGCTCGACGTCCAGACCGGCCGGTGGCGCAGGCAATTCGATCTGACTGGCGTTCTTCCACAGCTGCATCAACTTGGCCGGCATCTCGGCAACCGGCAATTCGAAGTCGACCTGGCCCGTCTCCAGCGCTGCCCGAGGCATGCCGTCGAACTGGGCGTCGCTGGGTGTCTGCGCCAGGGTCACGCCGCCGAGTTCCTTGATGCGCTGCATTCCCTGCGCGCCGTCGTTGCCGGTGCCCGACAAGACGATGCAGACGGCACGCTCTTCGTGGGCCTGTGCAAGGCTGCGAAAGAAGTGGTTGATCGTCTGCTGCCGGCCTTCCAGCATGGACGAGGGATGCACCTGCAATTCGCCATCGCTCATCTGGAGCGCCATCGCCGGCGAGATCACGTAGACGTGGCTGGCCTCGATGCGGGTCGTCGCCCGCACCGTCGTCACGGGCAACTTGCCGGCACGCTGAAGGATCGGGCCGAGCGTGCTCACATGGTCCGGCGACAGGTGCATGACGACAACGAATGCCATGCCGCAGTCGCCGGGCATGTCGGGCAGCAGGCGTTGCAAGGCATCGATGCCGCCCGCCGAAGCGCCGATCCCGACCACCGGAAACCTCAACTGCCCACGTACTGTCGGGCGCTCTTCAGGATCGATACCGGGCTCCGCTGTCATCGCGTCCCTTCCATGTGACTGCTGGCGAAATAGAAGCCATTGTGGATCAGCAGTTGCCGGCCATCGATGACCCGGCTTGTGCCGCGCATTGCAGCCAATCGGAAAATTCAGCCATGGGCGAGTATCAGCAGGGGTGGGAGGCAGAACCAGAGGACGAAGCCGAGCGCGAGCACGATCGGCCCGTCGATGCGGTCCGGCAACGCGTCGCTCGCCAGCGTGCGCAGGCGCCGCCACAGCACCACGGCATGTACAGCGCCCCCAGCGGCGCTGCCCGCCAGCAAGGGCGACAGGTCCGCGTGCGCAGCGGCCAGCAGTGCAGCGGCCATGGGTGCTGCCACGCCGGCAGCCATTGCCAGGTGAATGGCACGACGCGGTCCCAGGATGACGACAAGCGTACGCTTGCCGGCGGCCTGGTCGGCCGCTCGGTCGGGGCAACCGGCCAACAGGATCGACGGCAGAATCGACAGACCCAGTGGCAACGCGAGCAGCCACGGAACGCCGTCCGACCAGTGGCCGCCTTGCACGACATAGCCCGCCAGCAGAGCGCCCGCGCTGTGCGTGAGAGCGACGTCCAGTTCGCCGAGCCCGCGATACGACAACCTGATCGGCGGCACGGTGTAGCCGAGTGCAAGCACCGCCAACACCACATGAAGCACAACAATCGAGCGGCCGCTCGTGCGCGGGTGCAACGGCAACGAGGGCGCCGACCGCCACGGCCGCCCCCAGCAATGCCAGCACGATGCCCCGGCGCATGGCCACGTGGTTCAACCGGCCGTCAACCAGCACGCGCGAGCCGCCGGTGAACGGGCCGGCATGGCGGTTGACGCGGTCGCTGTCGATGTCGAACCAGTCGTTGACGAACACGGTCGCCGCCTCCAGCAGGAACAGCGCCAGATAGCCGAGCAGATAAGGCGTCATCGCGAGCGGAACGCCCAGGGTCGCTGCCAGCGCCCCGACCGTGTAGGCCGTCCACGTCATCGGATAGAACTGCAAGCGCAGCGCGGCGGTCCAGGCGGCGACGCCCAGGCCGAGCCGCTGCGGCGCCGACAGCGCGCCGTTGGACAGGCGCGCACCGACCGATCGCGCGCGGGCCAGCCATCGTTGTCGTTGATCGGGCTCGGACGCGATCACCGGCCCGAGCATGACGGTGCGCGCACAGCGGATGCCGCAATAGCCCAAGGTTGCGCGAGCCAATGCCTGCCGCCCCGGTGCACGGTAGATGAAGCGGTAGATCGATTGGCGGCGTGTCCATCGTCGTGATCAGGTCGGCCGTGCGACCGCTGAGCAGCTTGTCCCAGCGGTCGTGCGACACATGACTGAAAAGCAAACCCCGGCGTCAGCACCCGATCGAGAAAGCCCTTCAGCAGAGCCGGGTACGTGCCCCACCAGGTCGGAAAGACAAAGATCAGGTGCTCTGCCCATTCGATGTCGTGCTGCGCGCGCAGCAGATCGCGTTCCAGCGGTTGCTGCTCGGGCGTGGCGACATGGACGTCGGCATCGAAGTCCAGCTCGCTCAGGATCAGTTCGCGGCAGTCGATGCCGGCCTGGCGCGCGCCATCGGCGCAGGCGTCGAACAAGCCGCCACACAGGCTGTCACGACGCGGATGAGCCAGGATCAACAGGCAGCGCATGATTCCGAGGTTGAGTGCAATCGGTGGTGAACCCGGCCTGCGGGGTCGGCATTTCGTGCAGCAATCCGTGCAACTTGGTACACAGGGTGCGCGGCAGGCATGTTGTGGCCCACAGAGGCAATCCGCGTTCCAGTCTTTGGCCATCCGACTATGCAACGCCGTCTTCGGGAATGCCGATTGCTAAAAACAAGGCATCCGTCGGACAAACCGGAGATCGACATGCCGCAAGGAAAATGGAGCGACAAGCGCGAACGCCAGTATCAACACATCAAGGAAGGCGCGCAGGAACATGGCAAGAGCGAGAAGGCCGCAACGCGAATCGCAGCGGCTACCGTCAACAAGAACCGCGCCCGCTCCGGCGAGTCGGACGCCGCCAGCCCCAGTTCGCTGAGGGGGCCGTCACCGCAACGCCGCGGCGGACTGCATTCGCATTCGGGTGCGGCCGGCCGGACCCGCGACGAGCTTTACCGCGAGGCAAAGAAGCAGGGCATCAAAGGCCGCTCGAAAATGTCGAAGGCCGAGTTGAAAGATGCCATTGGCAGCTGACACGGCGCAGCGTCGCACGATTTTCCCAACCAGATTGTCAGGACAGCCATGACCAAACCGGATATTCGTGCACAGGCTGAGGAGCGGCGTGAAGGCAAGGCTTTCGCCTCGTGGTGGCTGGGCCTGGCGCTTGCCGCCATCGCTGCTGTCATCGTGGTTTATTTCGTGATGATGTTCGGCCGCGGTTGATTCCTGCCGCCGGCGGGTGTCAGCGCACAGGAAAGTGCATGTCAATGCCCCATGTCCGGCGCCGTCACGCCCTCTGCGAGCCCGGTTCGAATCGTTGATCGCGATGACTGTCTCCAAGCGCCAGCCAGTGTCTTCCGAGCCGACGGACACGCAGACGTTGTCGATCGAGACCGTCGACGTGATCGTGGTCGATGACGATACCGACGCTTCGGAAACGCTCAGGCAGCTGCTCCTGCTCGATGGCTATACGGTCTGGACAGCCGCGGGCGGTGCGGAAGCGTTGGCGCTGATCGGGCGGGAACAATTGGTGTGCGTGCTGCTCGATCTGAACATGCCGGAGATGCGCGGAGCGGAGCTGGCTCGGCACATCCGCGCTCAGTTCGGAACAGCCTTGCCGCTGATCGCCATCAGCGGAACCAACGACCCGGACATCATCGATGACGCGCTGCGCGCCGGTATCGATCATGTGCTGAGCAAGCCCGTCGATTGGAAGCGCCTTCGGGTGATGCTGCCGCCAGTTGATTCCGGGACAGGACACCCGTGCAGTGTTCGGCGCTGAACCCGAGATAGGACCGCGTCTTTGCCGCCGTGGCTTCGTCGCACGACGACAAATCCATCGGATCTCTAGAGTCGCGTTCAGCATCGAACACTGCACTCGCCATTCATCGGCGGCCTCGTTCGGTCCTGGTACACGTCGCTGCAGGCGAACCCGAGCGGTGCATCGCAGCGTGTTCGATGACGCCGGAAAGAAACCTCGCGCACCCGCACGCGGCACTGAACGAAATCCCACATTGGCGTTGCGAATCCGCCCGCAATTTCGGCGGGGCCGCAGCTGCGCCGCGGGCACGTCGCTTGCCCGTTCAAGGGCAGACCCAACGCAATGCGCGGTCTGAATCCAATCACGCATTTTCGAAAGGAATCACATGAGACACGATGAGCAGAACCGCCATCAAGGCGGCTATCAGAACGAACAGGACGACCACCGTCGCCAGCAGTCGGATCGCGGTCACGGAAACCGGCAGGGTAGCGACAGTTCCTACGCCGGTGGCTATCAGCAGGAGGCCTACAGCGGCGGCGGCTATCGCGGCCAGTCCGACGGCGACCAGGGCAACTGGCGCGACCAGGGACGCTCGCAGCAACGCGGCAGCCAGTACGGACAGTACGGTATGTCCGACGATTCGCCTGGTTTCGGTGGGCGGCAGGATCGGCATTCGGGCGGCAGTGGTAGCGGCGGATCCTGGGGTGGCCAGAGCGACTACGACCGCGGGCGTGGCGGCGACTTCGGCAGCGGGCGCGGGATGTCGGGTGGCCAGGGCTCGCAAGGCGGTGGCGGCGACAGCAGTGGCGGCTACGGCGGCTACGGCGGTGGCGGCGGCAACCGTTCTGAATTCGGCGGCCGGGGCCAGGGTGGCGGTGAACAGCAGTTCGATCCCGACTACCACCAGTGGCGGTCCGAACAGATGCGCAACCTGGACAACGACTACCAGGAGTGGCGGCAGGATCGCTACAAGAAGTTCTCCAACGAGTTCGACACCTGGCGCAACAGTCGCAGTGGCCGCTCGGGCATGAGCGGTGAGTCGGGCGGCAGCTCGCAATCGAGCGGCCAGTCTGGCAGCAGCTCGCAATCCGGCACCGACAGCAGCGCCAGCTCCAAAGCCAATGATGGCTCGAGCAACAAAGGCAGCAGCGGCTCGAGCAGCAGCAAGAGCAAGACGAGCTGATCGGCGCGCGTGAGGCCATGACCGGGGCGCCTGCGGGCGCCCCTTTTCATTCGAGCGAGGCCCTGGCTTCCTGTTCGGCGACGCCATTGAAATGGGGCTGACGTTCAAGTCGGTCATCGTCACCGGTGATGTGAACGGGAACATGGATTGCCAGCTCGGAGTTCCAACCTGAAAGGAGTACGAATGACCATCGTCGACAAAGTCATCGCGGCTGTCACGCCGCCGGAATCGGATGAGGCGCGGGCAGAGGCGCGAGCCAAGGCGCGCGCGACGGCGGGAAAGAATCCGGGCGGCTGGCTTGCGCAGATTCTCGACCACCACCTCGAGATCGAGTCCGCATTCGAGGCGGTCAGGACGGCCGGGATGCCGGCCGAACGGCGCGCTGCCCAGAAGCAGTTAGGTCGGCTGCTCACCGGCCATTCGATGGCCGAGGAGGCGGTGATCTATTCGGCCATGGCAAGCCACGGCGAAAAGGTCCACTCGGCGAAGGCGTACTTCGAGCAGAGTGCCGCAAAAATCCAGATGGCGGCGCTCGAGGAACTCGATCCGATGAGCCAGGATTATCTGGACAAGCTCGAGCATCTGCGGGGCGCAGTGGCTCACCACGTCTACGAGGAAGAGGGCGACTGGTTCCCCGATCTCGCAGACAAGGGCGGCCCGGAGCTGCAGGATCGGCTGACCCACCGCTACGCCGAAGAGTATGGCCAGTACAGCGGGAGCAGCAAACCGGCCAGCAAGTACTGAGCGCGGGCGAGCGTTGCCGAGGCCTCACCCGATCACCCGATCGATCACGGGCGCTTGCGGGTGAATCCGGGCACAGAGCCCGTACAAACGTCCGGTTCGGCGCGCGAACGGGGGCGATGGTGGGACAGCGGCAGCGGCATGCCGGCGGTGTGAGCTTTCGGATCGCCGCGACCGAATCGAGGGCGCCAGTGATGTGGGCGTCAGGTCGATGGCGCCTTCCTGCGGGGAAAATCGGGCCCGCGCATGCGCGGCTGCTCATCCGACTCGGGCGGCATCGCTTCCGGCTCGACGAAGGCGTCCGCCAGTCCGAGTCGGGCGGCAAGTTTGGCGGCATCGAAGGGCGCGTGGACCTTGACGTCGTTGTCGAAATAACAATAGACATCCCGCCGGGTGCGTTTGCGTGCAGCGTCGCGTCGAAGCCAGTCGGGCATCGTCGACCTGGTGGCCCGTTGCCCAGACCTGGATGCGGTGCGCCCAGCGGTCGAGGGCTGCATCGCCGTAGCCGCTCGCGTAGAGCTGTTCATCGCCATGCAGGCGCAGGTAGACGAAATCGGCCGTCAGGTCCTCCAGCAGCGGCCAACGCCCGGCCGTGTCGGCGACCACCAGGGCGATCCGGTGCCTGCGCAGCAGCGCGACGAATGCCGGATCGATGAAACTCGCGTGGCGGATCTCGACCGCATGGCGCAACCGCCGCCGGCGACCACTGCGCAGGCTGGCACGGCCTTCGACGCGGGCGTCGTGGCGTTGCGCCAGTCGGCGTGCCGCATCGGTATCGGCCGGCAGCAGCTCGAAGAAGGCCGCAAAGCGGTCTGCATCGAACGGCATGGCCGGTGGAAACTGCCACAGAATCGGTCCGAGCTTGGAGCCGAGTTCGAAGATGCCGGAAGCGAAGAAGTTGGCGAGTGCCGTCTCGACGTTCTTCAGCCGCTTCATGTGCGTGATGTAGCGCGAACCCTTCACCGAGAAGACAAAGTCCGACGGCGTCTGATCGTGCCAGGCGGCGTAGGCGTCGGGCCGCTGCAGCGAATAGAACGACCCGTTGATCTCGATGGTCTGAACGCGCCGGGAAGCGAATTCGAGCTCGAGTCGCTGGGCCAGTTTCGGCGGATAGAAGACGCCGCGCCACGGCGCATAGCGCCAGCCCGAAATGCCGATGTGAACCTTGCCGTGCATGTTGCTGTTGCTCGTCCCAAGGGCGACGCGGCGATTCCCACGCAACACCGCGTCGCGCCGACCGGTCGAAAACCATGAAGCTAGCTGATCCGCCGCCGACGGCAGGTCGGAATATGGACAGTCCGGTTGTCACCATCAAGCCTCGTTGGGTGTCAGCGGCGGATGGCCTGCCGGATCTTCAGGTGGTGAGTGAATCGGATCAATCGTTTCGCGACGGCTACCTGAGACCGGAACACTCCCGATTCAACAACGGCGGTCCAGACAATTGCCTCCAGTCCAGCCGTCGAGGCCACTGCCTGCGGCGATTCCGGCTCGCATGATCGGTTTCGGTGCTGCCCTGGCCGACCCCCGATTGGCGCATTGGCCTACAGCGTCGCATTGGTGCATCGGCGACGCTCCGGTGCTGTTTTGTTCAACGGCTGTTTTGCATCTGACGGCTCCAGAAGGGGAATCATGAACAAGCTCATCCAAGGCATCGGCCAGGGGGTCGATGTGCCACACCACCCATCGCGCATCAAGAGGCCAAGGCGTGAACATCAGCACCGTTCGGGGGCTGGCTTCGTGAGTTCGTCCGGCTGGACCACGTCTCAGATGGCTGCTGCCTATGCGGTTACCTTGGTCGTGTTTGTTGCGGTGGACGCGTTGTGGCTGGGCTGGATTGCAAAGGATTTCTATCGACGTGAAATGGGCGACCTCATGGCGTCGTCGCCTCGTGTCGTTCCCGCCGTGCTGTTTTACGTCACCTATCCGATCGCGATCGTGTATTTCGGGCTGAGCAGCCCGATGCAGCATGCCGATGCTTCACTGTTCACGACCTTCATGCATTGCGCGGCACTCGGCCTGTTCGCCTATGCCACCTACGATCTGACGAACATGAGCGTCGTCAAGAACTTCAGCATCAAGCTCGGTTTGGTCGATATGGTTTGGGGCAGCTTTGCGTCCGGCGTTTCCGGGCTCGCCGCGTTTGCGGCGCTTCGCTGGTGGGTTTCTCGCGGCTGACGCCGTCCGAGGCAAGTGCCGTAGCCGCTCGACCCGATCGACCAACACCTGCAACAAAGGTCCGGCAGCTCGTGCGGCGTGCCTCAATCGCGTCGCCGCCATCGTGTCGGTGCACACCGGCAAGAGGGCCGAGGGATTGCGGAAATACGGGCAGCGGCTGCGCTGCAACACGAAAAGCGGCCCGATGTCGAGAAAGCGCCTGCACGCGGCGAGTCCTTCACAGCGATCGATTTGCCATTCAAGCAGACCGATCAAAGCCTCGCATCGGTTTCATGAGCGCGCCCGGTCGAAAAAGGGCAGCACCTTCTCCAGCAGCGCGTCAGGCGCTTCCTCGGCAATGTAGTGGCCACAGGGCAGCGCTTCGCCCTCGACATGGCGCGCGATGCGCCGCCATTCGTCGAGCGGTCTGAAACATGTCTGCACCACCCCTTGTGCGCCCCACAACACCAGCATCGGCGGCTCGATCAGGCGGCCGGCGTCGATGTCGTCGCGTTCGTGTGCCATGTCGATGCCGGCGGCCGCGCGATAGTCTTCGCACATGCCGTGCGCGGCGCCTGGCAGCGCGATGCAGCGTTGGTATTCGGCCAGTGCGGCGCGGATCGAACGGCGCCAGGCCGGCGCTGCGTCGTCCCATCACGTCGCGGATGTAGGCGGCCGGGTCGGCCTCGATCAGCCGCTCGGGCAACGGCGCGGGCTGAATCAGGAAGAACCAATGCCAATAGGCGCGGGCGAAGGTCTCGTTGGTTTGCCGGTACATCGACAGCGTCGGTGCGACGTCGAGCAGGATCAGCCGCGATACCGCCTGTGGATGGTCGACCGCCAGCCGATGCGCGACCCGCGCGCCGCGATCGTGGGCAAGCAGGTCGAAGCGATCGAAACCGAGCTCTGCGCATCAGGCTGACCTGATCCTGCGCCATCACCCGCTTCGAATAGTTCGCATGATCAGCGCTCCCGACGGGCTTGGCTGAATCGCCATAGCCACGCAGGTCGGCAGCGACCACAGTGAAGCGCTCGGCCAGCGTCGGCGCGATCTTGTGCCAGATCGCCAACGTCTGCGGATGGCCATGCAACAGCAGTAACGGCGGGCCGCTGCCACCCATCACTGCGTTGATTTCGATCTGCTGCCCGACGTCGACGAGGCGCTGCTCGAAGCCGGGAAACAACTCGGCGATGCGTGGATTGACTGCTTTCAAGACGGTGCCCCTGTTGAAATCGACACCGCTAGGTTAGGGCAACGCTGAACAGATCCCCCGCGGCGCGCGACCGGGGAGCGCGTCAGTGACGGCCACCATCACACGCTGCTGCCCGCTGGCGACGGCCAGCGACACGCCGCCAAACCGTCCGTTTAGACTCCGGCATGTTTTTCCCGCACTGCTGTCTCCGGCTGCCTTCGGCCACACATCCGCCGCTGTCGATCTGGCGCGCGATGTCGCTCCAATTGGCCGGCGATCCGATCGGTACTGTCACGACCACGTGACGGGAGATTGCGGCGTTGCACCCGGATCTGCTGATCGGCGCGCCGCAGCGGTGATTGCGATCGGGCAACCTGGGTGCCCCGTGCAGCTGGCCGCCACTTCGGCCCATTTCACCGCGCTGCCTTCATGACATCGACATCCAACGCCGAATTGCTGCTGATCGTCATCCTGGTCCAGCAATCCTTGTTCGGCTTGTTCTGGCTGGTTGCGGCGCGCCTGCGGCTGGCTCGTCGACCGGCCCTGCATTGGGCCGCCTTGGCCTGGCTGGTGGCGGGCGGCCTGGCATTGATCCTGCTGCGTGGCCAAGCCCCGCAGTGGCTGTCGGTGGGGGTCGGCAACGGCTTGGTACTGGCTGCCTTCGTGGCACTTCGGCGTGGCGTTCAACAATTCACCCGTTTGCCGGCCACCGATCGCGAGCACGGCCTGGTGCTGGGCTTGGGTGTATTGAGTGCACTCGGCACGGCCTTGGCTGGCCTGAGCCCGCTGCCGGCCGTGCTGCTGGCAGCGGCAGCCATGGCGTGGACGCTGCTTCGCGCCGCTGGCGAGATTCGCATCGCGTTGGCTGACGAGTTCGGTCGCACAGCGGCTTCGTGGTGTGCATCGCCGCTGGCGATCCTGGCAACCCTTTTTCTGCTGCGCGCGGTGGCAGCCACGCTGAATCCCGCGGGCTTTCAAAGTTATCTGCAGCAGCCAGGCGGCAGCGGTGTCGGGGCGGCCTTTGCCGCATTGGTCGTTGCGTTGCTGCTGCAGTTCAATCTGACGACGATGGTCTTGCTTCGTCTGGTGCGGCGCCTGCAATACCAGTCCGATCACGACGCGCTGACCGGTTTGCTCAGCCGGCGCCCGATGGAGCAACTGCTGCTGACCGAGTCGAAGCGGCAACGGCGGTTCGGCCGCAGCTTTGCGCTGCTGTCCATCGACATCGATCACTTCAAGAAAATCAACGATCGCTGCGGCCACGCCGCCGGTGACGCGGTGCTGAAACGGGTGGCACAAGCGCTGCGCGCCGCCGCACGCGACATCGACAGCGTGGCCCGCACCGGCGGCGAAGAGTTCTGCGTCTTGCTGCCCGGCGCTGACGGCATCGGTGCCGACAGCGTGGCCGTTCGCATGCTCGAGACCGTGCGTGGTCTGTATCACCCCGAGATCGACGGGGCACCCGTCACCGTCAGCATCGGCCTGGTGGTGATGGGGGTGCCGGCCGAGCCGATGCAAGCCCTGCAACGGCGGCTGGACGATGCGTTGTACCGCGCCAAGGCGGCCGGGCGTGACCGCGTCGAACGGGCCGCGCCTGCATCCGCTGCAGCGGGTTTTGCGCACCACACCGAGTCATGAATGCGCTCGACCCGCGAACTGCCGGACCCCATTCATGTTGTGTAGTTGCGCCTGCGCGGACTAGAATGAATTGGCCGCACACGATGACGGGCGAATCCCGGATCGAAGCGGTTGAATCAGGTTTTCCGCCCCGTATTCAAGGCGAGTGAACGCTGCTTCGAGCAAGCGCTCGCAACGGCGTCTCGCCAATCTGCGACGAACGGTCCGATGTGTATCCGCGTGACCAGAAACACCCGCGACGATCTTGACGCGTACCGCGCAGGTTTGCAGCGGCGCACGCCCTCACGACTTGCCGGACCTGAACATTTCAGTTTGAGTGTCTTGCTGCGCGCAAACCGTCAGCGCCATTCGCTGCCTGCGCGTGAGGCGCTGGTCGAGGTGCATGAAGACGAGCCGGTGCGCGAACCTGCCCGCTCGGTCGAGCCGAGTCATGCCGCGGCGGTTGGTCATCGCGACGAACAGCGGTAAGATTTTTCTGCCAACAACGCTCTGGACGTTTTCGAACGCCAACCACCGTGCTCATCATCCGGAAGGTGCAACTCGATCGCTTCGCGCTTGAACGGCGCCTGAGTTTCGAGCAGGAGATGGCGTGCTACTTGCGCCGGCACTTTCCGTTCGAGGCCGCCCATGCCGATCTGGAAGCCTGGGTACGGCTCGGCCTCGCGAGCGCGGGCGACGCCGGGTTCGCCGGTCGGGCCGAGTCGGCGCAGTATCTGGCCCTGGTGGCCATGCTGGGCGTCGGCTTCGACGCCGATCCGATGTTGCCCTGGGTTGAACAAACGCTTGCCGGCCCTGCCCCGGCGCAGCAACGCATGGACCGCATGTTCGACCGCAGCCTCGATTTTCTCGACGCCATTGGCGGCAGGAAGTGCGCCTGGCTGATTCGCGCCAAGCTGCGAGTGCGCCGGCAGGACACCACGGTTCTGGATTCCGGCGTCCGTGCCCGAAGACTGACGCGAGAACTTGCCGACGTGCTGCGGGCGATCTACCCGCAGAAGGCCGACGCGGTTGGCGAGGTGGCGATGAAGAAGCTGGTCGAGTCCGCCATCGAGTGCGCGCGGTCGCGCGGTGCCCTGCGGCACCAGTCGGCATTGATCCAGGCCTTGCACGCGTTCATGTTGGGTTGCGGCTTTGCTGCAGACCCGCTCTACCCCTGGACGATGGCGTCGCTGGCCGAGCCCGCAATCGATCCGGACGACTGCTACGTGCGCATGCATCGGCACTCGCTCGAATACCTCGATCGTTCGTTTGCCGTCACGGCAAGCCGGAGTTGACAACAAGATGGGCGCCAAAGATCCGGCCAACGCACGCGATGCCCGCGCCGACGCGAAGAGCGGCGGCAGCGGCGACGTTCCGGATGGTCAGGACGACGTGGTCAAGCCCTGCAAGAACGCCCACTTCTTCACGGTCAGGGTCGAGTTCGACAATCGCAAACTGGTCGAGAGCGGGATCAAGATGAAAGTCAAACTCAACAATGGCGAAGTCAGGGACATCGTCTTGAGCCCGGGTGCGCAACCCGGTGGCAAATACGCCACCGGCAAGATCCTGGTCAAGGCCGACGTTTGCGAAGTCAGCTTTCCCGACCTGTACGACGCGGAGTGCACCACCAAATGACAAGCGGGGTACACCACACATGCCTGTAGTGAAGGACGGTGACTGCATGGTGAGCCTGGCCGACGGGCTCGGCATGCAGGATTACCACACGCTGTACGACGACGAGCTCAATGCGGACCTGAAGGCGACCCGGCCCAATCCCAACCAGTTGGTGGTCGGCGACGACGTGAAGCTTCCGGTGGCCAAGGGCAAGGTCCATTCGAAGGCGGTGGACGCCACGTGGACCTTCGTCGTCAAGCTGAAGAAACTGCCGAAATTGCGCATCGTGCTGGTCGATGCAGAAGGCAAGGGAATGGCCGGCAAGGAGTGGCAACTGACGGCCCCGCAGGTGTTGACCGGCAAGACCAAGAAAGACGGCTTGATCGAAATTCCCGACATCCCGCCGCAGGCGGTCGACGGCGCCATGGAAATCACCTGGCGCAAGACGACAGCGCCCAAACCCGTCACGCCCCCTGCGGAAAAGAAGGTCAGCAAACCGACCTATCCACGCCCCATCGTCATCGCCGATTTCACCGATGACGCGCCGCCTGCCCACGACGCGGCCGAGGATGTCGCCAAGTTCACGCTGAAGGTGGGAAGCCTGCCGTCGTACAACGTCGACGACGGTGTGCGCGCGCGCCTGAACAACCTGGGCGGTGGCTGCGCGCCCGGGGCGGCGATCGATGTCACATCGCGGGCGGTGAAGGCATTCCAGCGCGGTCGGCTGAAACAGAAGGATCCGTCCGGTGTGACGACCGATCTGACCGACTCTGCGCGCACACAGCACGACCAACTGTGACCCAGCCATGCCGCTGAACCGGAACGCGTATCTCGCCCGCACGGCGCATGACCTGAGCCATGTCAACAAGCTGCACATTCCGGCGTACGGCGTGGCGAAGCTGTACCTGGAGATCGGCGCGGCCAGCAGCAAGACCTACCTGATCGAACAGGCGCCCGCGCCGAAGCAGGCCAAAGGTGCGAGCGACGACTTCCACTTCGCTCCGGAAAAGGAAAAGCCGACGATCAAGTACACGATCGATGATGTCGGCGGCCACATCACGAAGGCGACGCTGGAGCTCTTGCATCGAAACAGCAAGGCGGCGATCTGGAAAAAAGACCTGAAGGACGACGAGTTCACCCACGGTGACCATGAGTTCGAGTGGGACGGCAAGATCGACAAGGGAACCGACTTCCCCGAGGAGTACATCACCGTCGAGCACTCTCCGTACAAGCTCAAACTGACGGTCGAAGGCGCGGCGGACGCCGTCAAGACCTCGCCGGCAGCCTGGACCTACCTGCAGGTGCTGGTGCATTCGATCGAGCTGGAAAAAGGCGTCAAGGAGGCCGTCACCCGCGACCTCGACAAGGCACTTTTCGACGAAACCAGCGTTCCGGACAAGAAGAAGGGCAAGCAGGAGGTCTGCCTGATCAGCAACCTCTTCAGCCTGAACAACGCCGACAAGAACGACGACTCTTCATACACCCTGCACCGCGATTTGTGGAAATCGGGTGCCGAAGAGGGACCCTGCATCCCGGTATTCGCCAAATTGCATGTCAAATCGTCGAAGGACGAGAAGGAGGAGGTTCCGAAAGCGATCGGGCGGGTGCGCTTGCTGTGGGATTGGCGCGACGACCCGGAACAGACCGGCCACCTGTTCGGCAAGGCCAAGGAGTTTGTCAAACCGGCGCTCGACTACGACAAGAAAGCGACGCGGCCCAACGGTGACAACTGCCACATGGACCGCGGCGGCAAGCGCGGCGACGATTCCAAACCCGTCTTTGCGGTGCGCCCGGGTTATGCAGAGGCGCCCGCGCTGACAGCCGACAGCTTTCCCTTCAAGGTCATCAGCGGCACCAAGCGCAAGTTCAGCGCCTACAGCGAGACCTGGCGCAGCGGCAAGTTGATGGGCAAAACCGGGGTCTTGTTTCAGCCGTCGGCGATGGCCGGCGATGCCTACTTGATCGACGCCTATTTTCCGCACAAGCGCAATGCCGACGGCACCGACGAACTGGACGAGCTGAAAGACGAGGACCTGAAACACGCGATCAAGGAGTCCACCGGTGTCTGGCAGATCTGGCGAGAGGTTCATGTCAGCCTGTACCTCAAGAAGGATGCCTCCCTGCCCAACCTGAGCTTCCCGGCCATCGCCAAATCGCTGGCCGATGCCTACATCAAGCTGGAGGACAAGAGCGGCGGCGCGCAGGCCCCGATGGCCGGCTACGACGGCTTCATCCGCGGTCATCTGGCGGCGTTGACGCCGCACCAGTTGGCCGTGGTCAAGCCGGGCGACCAGGGTACGCTGACCAAGGGCGGCATCATGTTCCGCAGCCGGTCCGATTGGAAAACGGAGTTGAAGAGGACGCAAGGCTGGACCGACGTCCAGGTCAACAGCTGGCTGACGGCAAACAATGTGGCCACCAACACCGGCTTCGACGCCTTTCTCGAAGCGATTGCCGACAACGTGGTCGTCAAGACGTGCAACGACTATTTCACTGCCAGTGACGGTGTCAAGGTGTTCCACCTCGAACCCTACTGGGAAGCCGATGGCGGCATGAAAAGCAGCACCGGAGGCTTTGCGTCGGTCAGCTTCGCCAGTCTGACCCGGCAGAAGGCGGGCTACATCCACGGTGTGCTGACGCCGCCGCCATCGATCAACGAGATCGCTGCGCACGAGTTGGGGCACACTCTGTTCCTGCCCCATGCCCCGGGCACCGCCCGTGGGCCGGCGGCGCCGCATGACGAGACGTCGCACTGGAACAATTGCATGATGTCCTACCACTTCAACCGAGAGATGAAGTTCTGCGGACTGTGCCTGTTGAGAATGCGCGGCTGGAAATGGGCCGCGGGTGTCCTCAGCAGCTCGCGCAACGCGAACAAGCGGTGATGGAAGCAGGATGATTGCTTGTCGCCTCGCCTTGCTTGGTCTGCTGGCCGGGCTGGGCGGAATGAATGCAGAGGGCAGGTCCACCATGAAACTCGAGCTCGAGATGCCACGCGTGCGCTACCTCACGGGCGAGTCGATCCCCGTCGATGTGAAGCTGAGCAATCTCGGATCGAAGGCGGTTGCATCGCCCGGCCTGGCAAGCCCCGACAGCGCACAGCCGGTCTACACGCTGACCGGACCGGCCTATCCGCAGGGCACGGCGATCACCTTCCGCGACCGACGTTCGACGGCGAAACCGCAGACCGTCGCCGTCGATGCCGGCGGCACGCTGGAAGCCGGGTTCGATGTGGCGTCGATGCGAAACCTGTCGCTGGCTGGCAGCTACACGCTCAGCGCCCGCATCGAATGGGACGGCTGGTCGGCGCAGGCCGCGCCGGTGCAGTTCACGGTCGAGAAGGCCGTCTACCTGAGCGCGTCACTGGGCGTGGACAGCTACAGCGAGTCGAGCAAATCGCTGCGCGCCGTCTGGCTTGCAGACACTCCCTCCGGCCGAGTGCTCGGCGAAACATTCATCTACGAGAAGCGGCCCGATCTGGGCGAGGTGCATAGCACCGGCACACGTGTCATCACCGCCGTGGGGCCGACGGCTTCGCAGCCTTTCTGTCCGTGGACCAATTTCAATCGCATGGCCGCCTCTGGCGCGTGGCACGGCTGGAAGGAGGGGACCAGGCTGCAGGCCATCGCGCTCGGTGCCAGCGCACCGCAGACCTTCGAGCTCGGCTCCGATCGAGCCCAGATCATCCTGCCCGCGCTGTTGACTGCACAGGGCACCATGGATGTGCTGACGATGGACGCACTGCATCGCAAACTGCAGCTGGTGCGGTTCATGCCAGCGCTTGACGGCGCCGCCGGCCGGCCGCCGCAGGTGGTGTGGAGCGTGGAGGTGCCCGAACCGGTGCTGGCCGCCCGCGTCGCCATGGCGCCTGAGCGGGACGGCGGCGCGAGCATGGCGCTGCTGGTCACGCAGACCCGCGACGGCATCGGGTTCCGAAGTTTGAGCTTCGATCGCAGCGGCCCTGCACTCGGCAAACTGGCTGTCCTCGACGGCGCCACGCTGGCGAAAGCGACGCAACCGGCACTCAAGGTGGGCGGCGACGGAACGGCGCAGGCGGCCGTGGTGCTGGCCGCGGACCCGGCTTCCCGACAATTGCGGATGGTCGACCTCAGCTACTCCGCCAAAGGCCAGGCACCGGTGATCACGCTATCCGTGCTGGGGCCGGCGAGTTCACCGGTGGTGTCGACGGCCGCGGCCTTCGCCAGCGATCGATACACCGAAACCGGACGGACGTGGTTCGCAAGCCTGGCCGACGGCCGGGTCGTTGGAGGCGACACCGCGATGCGGCCGATCGACGGTGCGAGCAGAGCCTCGTTGTCCGATGTGCTCCGCACGTCGGGGGCGAGTTACGTCCTGACCCTGGACCCGCTGAACGGACCGAAGCTGGTGGCATCCGGGTTCTGAGACATTCGGACTTTCTGTAGCTGCATCGGGTCAAGCGGTCGACACTGGAGGCCGACTTCCTGGCCGACCATCGGCGACAACCGGGGCGTCGTCACAATCGCCTCTGGTCTGCCGGCCAGACGGCAAGCCATTACCGGTGCAGAGGGCGTCGGCTTGCGAGCGCTGTGACGAGTGCCAGCAAGGTCAGCACCGCAGCCACGGCAAAGGTGGCGTGCATGCCGGCTGCGGCGGCCTCGGGCGACGTCTTGGCGAGGCCGGCCGTTGCCGATCCGAATCTGTACACGGCACCCATCGCCGAGGCACCGGTGACAAGCCCCAGGTTGCGTGCCAGGTTCAGCAAGCCCGACACGATGCCCCGCTGATCCGGGGCCACGTCGGCCAGCACGGCCGTGTTGTTGGCCGCCTGAAAAACCGCGTATCCGGCGGTCATGCAGATCAACGGCACGACATAGCCGGCGATACCGAAGCCTGTCGGCACCATGGGCAGCACCGCCGCGCCGGCCATCATGCCGAGCAGTCCACCGAGGATCGTTCGGTAGGGGCCGAACCGGTCGACGAAGCGGCCTGCCGGCACGCCAACCAGCGCGGCGACAAGCGGGCCGGATGACATCACCAGTCCGATGCCGGAGGCGTCGAGCAACAGCGCGGCGGACAGATAAAACGGACCGACGACCAGGGTTGCCATCACCACCGTCGTGACCAGGGCACTCATCACGAAGCCCGCGCTGAGCGCCCGATCACGGAACATCGCCAGCCGGACCAACGGCGAGGCGACTCGTGTCTGGACGAACACGAAGCCGCCGATACCGATGACCGCGGCCGTCAGCAAGACCCTGTTGAGTACCCCGAAACCAGCGGGCCCAGTTGTCATCGCCAGCGAGTAGGCCGCCAGCGTCAGCGCCAGGATCACGGTGCCGACGTGATCGAAGCGGACCGGGCCTGCGTTCGAGCGTGGCGGATCGACGGGCAGGCTGCGCCACAACAGCCACAGCGCCAGCAGGCCCAGCGGCACGGTGGCGTGGAAGATGGCCGGCCATCCGAAGCCGGCGATCAGCAAACCACCGATCGACGGGCCCAGCGCCGTGCCGACGGCCGACATCGTGCCCAGCAGACCCATTGCGCTGCCGGTCTGCCGTTTGGGCACGGTCTGGCCGACAAATGCCAACGTCAGCGCCATCATCACCGCAGCGCCGGCGCCCTGCGCGACGCGGGCAGCGATCAGCAGTCCAAGTGTCGGCGCGATGGCGCACAGCAGCGAGGCCGTGGTGAACAGGGCGATGCCGGCAAGCAGCAAGCGCCGGCGGCCGATCAGGTCGCCGAGCCGTCCGACACTGACGACCAGGGTCGTGATGGCCAGCAGATAAGCCAGCACGATCCACTGCACCTGCTCGAAACTGGCGTCGAACGCAAGAGCCAGCGTGGGCAGTCCGACATTGGCGATGCTGGTGCCCAGCGACGACAACAGCATCGACAGCGACAGGCTGGTGAGGATCCACGCCACCGAAGGCTGCTGTCGGGCCGGTTTGTCAGGCCGTGCGGCCGCCGGTGCCGAACCAGCGCGATGGCTGAAGCTTGACAGGCGCGCCAGCGGTGTTTCTGGCGATGGCGAGTTGTTCATGTCGACCCCCGATCTGTTGGATGGAAGGATCGTATTTCCCGACATCACAAAGCGGAAGGCGCACCGTTCGCAATGAGTCAATGCGTTTGACGCCATCCCACGGCTCGATTGCGATATCGTCGATCCATGTCGTCGCCCGACCTCAACCTGCTCATCACGCTGGACGTTTTGCTCGCCGAGGGCAGTGTTGCGGGAGCCGCCCGACGCCTGCGCTTGAGCCCGTCGGCGATGAGCCGCGCACTCGCCAGGCTGCGCGAGACGACGGGCGATCCGCTGCTGGTTCGCGCCGGGCGGAGGCTGGTCGCCACGCCGCGCGCGCTGGCCCTGCGCGAGCGCGTCAGCCAGCTGGTGCAGGAGGCGGAGTTGGTGCTGCGTCCCGCCGAGCAACTTGATCTCGGGCGACTGGTCAGAACGTTCACGCTACGGGTCAGCGACGGATTTGCCGCCAATTTCGGTCCGGTGCTGATCACCCGCGTGCGCAGCGAGGCGCCCGGCGTCAGACTTCGGTTCCTGCAGAAGCTGGACAAGCTCAGCGCGCCGCTGCGCGAAGGAGGCGTCGATCTGGAGACCGGCGTCATCGGCGAGGCGACGGGTCCGGAAGTGCGGGTCCGTGCGCTGTTCAAGGACCGTTTCGTCGGCGTCGTGCGTTCAGGCCATCCGCTGAGCCGTCACTTGATCACAGCCGAGCGTTACGCCGCGGGCCAACATGTTCTGGTTTCGCGCAGAGGGCTGGATACAGGTCCGATGGACGAAGCCTTGAAGCGTCTGCAACTGAGACGCGAGATCGTCACCTGCGTCAGCGGATTCTCGGACGCCCTGGCCTTTGCCCGCGCTTCGGATCTGGTCGCGACCGTTCCCGAGCGGCACACCGGCAACCTGCGCGCCGGGATGTTCAGCTTTGCGCTGCCGGTCGAGCTGGCGCCGATCACGGTCTCGATGATGTGGCACCCGCGAATGGATGGCGACGCCGCACATCGATGGCTGAGGGCTCTCGTTCTGCAAGTCTGTACTTGCTGAGGGAAACCATGGCGATGCTCGGAGGCCCGCATCGCACTGAGCGAACGCCCTACAAAGACGGTCAGTTCGATCCGATGGACGTCCCCTTGATACAGAGAAGGATGGAAGGCCCCTACTTGCAGGAGAACGTCATGCGGCATCCCAGAGCAAAGCTGGTTGACCTCGAGACGAAGTTTTGGCAATCGATGGTGGATCGCGACACGGACACAGCGCTGAGCCTGCTTTGTGAGCCGGCGCTGATGGTCAGCGCGTACGGCGCAATGAAGTTCGATCATGCGGGTTATCGCAAGATGGCCGAGCAGGGCAGCATGGTGGTCAAGTCGTTCGAGTTCAGCGACATGGAAGTGGTGTTCCCGAACGACACCACTGCAATCCTCACCTACCATGTGAAGCAAAGCGTCGCCCCTCGCGACAACGGTGCCGCGAAAGATCAGGAGATGAACGACACCTCGACCTGGGTGCAAACCGACGACGGCTGGCGGTGTGCCATGCACACGGAGACGGCGGCCGAAAAACGCTGAGCCTGTCTGTCGAAGACGCCAAGCGGCCGGCGGCGCGGTCGCTTGTGCTGCATTGCAAGATGCCCGATGGCTGATCGCGGGGATCTGCGTTTGAAGCGCCAGCCATCTTGCAATCAAGCACAGGGGCCTTCCTTTGCCCTTCCGATGCGCGACGAATCCACGTTGCTGCTGGACAGGTAGCAGCGACCTGCCGGGCATGGGTGGCCGGCCGCGTCTGACGCTGCACTAGACTGGCCGATTGCGACCGTCGAAGAGAATTCTCATGAGCACCGAATCCGCCCGCACCAGTTTGCAACTGCGTTCATTGATCCGTGCCAATGGCGAGCTCGAAGTCTCGCTGCATGACGTGCCGATACCTGAGCCGGCGCCTGACGAGGTTCTGGTGCGCATCGAGGCCACGCCGATCAACCCGTCGGATCTGGGCCTGCTGTTCGGCGCGGCCGACATGAGCACGGCCACGGTAACGGGCACTGCCGAGCGCCCGGTGCTCACTGCGCATGTGCCTGAAAAATTCATGAAAGCGATGGCGGGCCGCGCCGACGCGTCGATGCCGGTGGGCAACGAGGGCGCGGGCGTGGTGATCCAGGCCGGCAGTTCTGCCGCGGCGCAGGCATTGCTCGGCAAGACGGTGGCGATGATCGGCGGCGCAATGTATGCGCAGCATCGCAGCATCAAGGCTGATCAATGCCTGGTCTTGCCGCCTGGCACCCGCCCGGCCGAGGGTGCGTCCTGTTTCGTCAACCCGCTGACCGCGCTGGGCATGGTCGAGACCATGAAGCGCGAAGGTCACCAGGCATTGGTCCACACCGCGGCCGCGTCGAACCTGGGACAGATGCTCAACCGCGTCTGCCTGCAAGACGGCATCGGGCTGGTCAACATCGTGCGCAAGGCCGAACAGGTGGCGTTGTTGCGTGAACAAGGCGCCAGGCATGTATGCAACATCGCCTCGCCCGACTTCGCTGCCGAGCTGACCGACGCGCTGGCCGAGACCGGCGCTACGATTGCCTTCGATGCCATCGGCGGCGGCAAGCTGGCTGGCCAGATCCTGACCTGCATGGAGGCGGCGATCAACCGCAATGCAAAGGAATACAGCCGTTACGGCTCGGCGATTCACAAGCAGGTCTACCTCTACGGCATGCTGGACCCGGCGCCAACCGAGTTCAACCGCAGTTTCGGCATGGCCTGGGGCATGGGTGGCTGGCTGTTGTTTCCGTTTCTGCAAAAGCTCGATTCGACAGCCGCGCAGAAACTGCGCGAGCGCGTCGCTGCCGAACTGAAAACCACTTTTGCCAGCCACTACACGCGCACCCTGTCGCTGGCCGAGGCGTTGACGACGGAGGCGATTGCAATCTATGGTCAGCGTTCGACCGGCGCCAAGGTGCTGATCGATCCGAGCAAGGACCTGCCGGCGAAGTAAAAATTGTTCGTGGCAAGTCGGCTTCCAGCGTAAATTCCACGGCTGGCCGTTCGACGAGATGGACAACCAGGAAGCGACATGCCCGACACGATCAGAGAAGTTTCCCGTGCAGGCCGCGGCTTGCGCACGCTGGCGCTTCTCGGCGCAATGGCAGCACTTGCGGGCTGTGGCAGCGATGACGCGTTGCCGGGCCCCACCTTGCGCATCCAGACCGGCGCTGCGCCGATCAACGGCGCAAGCTGCAGCCTGACCGATGCGGGCGGCAAGTCGCTGGCATCGAATGTCAGCACGTTGTCGGATGGCGGCGCCACCTTCACCGGCGTCGGCAGCAGCAGTGGCCTGGTTGTCGTGACTTGTACCGGCGGCACCTATGCCGACCTGGCGTCCGGTCGCACGCTCACCGCAGCGCGCCTGCGCAGCGTCACGGCGGCGCCGGCCGCACCGGGCAGCGTCGGCACGGCGATGGTCACACCCCTGACCGAGCTGGCTGTTCGCCTGCTCGGCACGCAAAGCGCAGACGCCCAGTACGCCACCACTCGCCGATGGGTTGCGCGCAGTTTCGGCCTTGACCAGATCGACATCGGCAGCGTCGCCGCGCCAGACTTGTCCAGCGCCACCGCGGCTGATGACGCGGCATCACGCCACGCGCTGGCACTGGCCGCACTGTCGCAGCTGCAGTCGAGCGGCAGTGCGGGGGCCGACCTCGAGGCGCTGATCGCGGCCTTTGCTTCCAATACCGACAGCCACGGCTTTCCAAAGGCGATGCCGCTGCCGCGCGCCTATGCGCATGCGCTGGAGTCGGTGCTCCGCAACAACCGGCTGCAGCCCCGGCTGGGAGCAGTGGGCGACCTGCTGGCGCGCGAGTTGTTCGACAACGCGGTGCATGTCGAGCCGCTGGCCACCATCGACTATGTCGATGCCGACGACTCGCCCACCGACAGCGGCGATGCGCTGCACGTCATCGAGCCCGGCATCGCGTCCACACTTGCCATCGGTGGGCGCTGGTTGACCATCGGTCTGGATGTGCGCCTGGCCGGCGCCGAATGTGCACTGTTCGATCTCGAGACCGACGAACAGGAGCAGAGTACCGGCGATCAGGAAGTGACGGCCGAATGCCCGGCGCAGCCCGCAGGCCAAGCCATGTTGGTGGTGCGCGACGCTGGCGTCGTGGTGTATCAGACCGAGATGACGGTGCAGGCCGCTCCAGCGACCCCAGCCAGCGGCGATCGCAAGCGTGCACTGGCGGTTGGCAATACCGGCACCGGGCCGGTCACGCTCGGTGGCACCGTCACCGCCATTGCGCCGACGGTGGACACGACCAGCGGCGCGCACAACTACGCGAGCACGCGAACCTTTACCGTGAAGGGCGTGGTCGTCGAATTGCTGGACCGCGACGCCAACGGCGCAGCGATTCGCGAGTCGACCACCGACGGCGAGGGCAAATACAGCTTTTTGGGAGTCGATGCCGGCCGCAATGTCACGGTGCGCGTGAAGGCGCAGTTGCTGAAGACCCGGGCCGCAGGTGCCGCGACCGGAGCGCAATGGAACCTGGCCGTGCGAGACAACACCAGCACCAGCAGTCCGAAGGCGTTGTATGTGCTGGATTCGGCACCGCTGACCACGGCTGCTGAAGGTGTGCAGACAGTCGACCTGGTGGCGACACTGGGTTTTGCAGCTGACGGCACGGTCGGCACCGACGAGGCGCGCAAGTCGGCCCCGTTCTCCATTCTGGAAGTGGCCTACAGCGCGATGACCAAGATCCAGGTCACCGATCCGAATGTGGTCTTCCCCGATGTGAACTTCTACTGGAGCCCGAAGAATGTCGGCACCGACGGCAACAAGGAGGCTGGCCAGATCGGCACCTCGCACTATGCCGACAGCGGCACCCTGCCGGGTGTCTTCATCCTCGGCAAGGCCGATGTCGATACCGACGAGTTCGATCAGGGGGTGATCGGTCACGAGTTCGGCCACTGGTTGCAGTCGGTGCTGTCGTCGAGCGACAGCCCGGGCGGCAGCCACGCCATCGGGGATTTCAAGGACGCCAGCCTGGCGTTTGGCGAGGGTTACGGCACGGCGGTGGGTGGGCTGTTGTCGGGCAGCCCGTTCTACATCGACACCTCGGGCAACAAGCAGTCGGGCGGTGGGGTGACCAACCTCGACCAACCCACCGCTGCAGGGCTGCGAAAAGGCTTCTACGCCGAGGAATCGGTGCAGTATGTGATGTACCAGATCGGCAAGCGCCATGGCTTCACGGCGTTCTGGCAAGCGGTGACGGCGTTGAAGGCCGACCACTACTCGTCGACCTTGTTCGCCTTCATGGCCCGCTTCATCGCCGCCAACCCGAGCGCCGAAGTGGCCGATCTGCTGGCGGCCGAGAACATCCGCAGCACCGACCCGCTCGGACGCCTGCCGGCTGGTGCGGCGCCGGATGCTGCGATCATGGCGGAGCAGAGCAAAGGTGCAGCAGCCGTCGGCGCCAATGATCTGGAGACGCTTTACCTGCCAGTGAACGTGGCGGCTGCCGCTGGCGGCAGTGAGCCGGTCGCGCTGACACCGACCAACCCGCCCGGTTTCTGCATCAACCACAACCTGAAAGGCGCGCAGTTGTCCAACGGTCTTGGCATGCTGAAGCGATTCACATTCGTTTCGCCGTACTCTGGCAGCATGGGCATCAAGCTCGCCGACGACAAGGGCGCGCCGCTCGACGGCAAGGACACGACCGTGTCTGCACGCAGTGATCGCGGCGGCAAGGTACGCGTCAACGAATGGGGCGAAGCGGTGCAGATTCCGGTGCTCCAGGGGGCGACTTACACGCTGCTGTTTCAACAGACTCAGGCCAACCTGTTTCAGGGCAGCCGCTGCGGCAACACCTTGACGCTGTGGCGAATGCCGGCGTGAACGATCCGGCGGGAGTCGCTGAGTCGGCGGGCGGCTCGATGCGCTCCCGCTGCCTGGTTGCTGTTCTGGCGACTGTCGCCTTGCTGCTCGCCATGGCGGCCCTGACCGCTTGCCGGGGTGACCCGGCAACGGCGCCGATCGGCCAATCGATCGCCCCCGCCGCACCTGCAGATCGCGTCGGCGACTGGCTTGGCGGGCCCGAGCAGGTGTCGGGCAAACTTCGCTCGGGCATCGTCAGCTGGTGGCGCCTGACGCCATCACAGCCTCAGGCCGACGACCGCTTCGAACTGGCGTTGCGCCTCGAAGGTGCACGGGCCGCCGACGCGGCCGTATCGGTGGCGGCCGGCGACGGCGCGCGGTTGGTCGATGCCGGTGTGCCGCAACGCTGGTTGCTGCGCGCCGGTCAGCCGGCCTTGATCACGCTGCATCTGACTGCACCGGCGGGCGACAGCTACCTGCATGTGACGACGGTTCAGGACGGCCGCTCGTCGGTCCGCTCGATTCGCCTTGCGCTGCCGGCCGGGCTGTCCGGAGCGACGCCGACCCGCGGTGATTACGCGGTCGACGCGCGAGGCGAGCCGATCGTGCGAATGCCCGGCGACAAGTAGCCTTGGCATGATGCTCGCTGTTCGTGCAGACGCTGACGGATTCAAGGTGCGGGGGTTTTCAGCCGCTTGATCAGTTGCGCTTGCGAAACACCACCAGATGCTGCCAGGGCAGGCTGCCCACCGTGCGATCCCACACCAGGGCATGCGCAGCGGCTTCGCGCTTGATCTGTGCTTCGCTCATCTTGTGCAGCAACTTGATCGGCACCTGCGGGTCTTCGGCCCGATACTCGACAAAAACAAGCTGACCACCCGGCTTGAGGGCACGGACGATGCTGCCCAGTACCTCGTAAGGAAAAGCCAGTTCGTGGTAGACGTCGACCATGATGGCCAGGTCGACCGACGCCGCCGGCAACTTGACGTCGTCTTCGGAACCGAGCGAGGGCTGGATCTGCGTCAGCCCGCTTTCTTTCGCCGCGGCTCGCAGCAGCGCCACCATTTCGGGTTGGACGTCGACGGCAAGCACCTTGCCACCCGGCACCACGCCCAGCGCCATGCGCCGCGCCAGATAACCGGTGCCGGCGCCGATATCGGCGACCACCATGCCGGGCTTGAGCTGCAGCGCCGTCACCAGCAGATCGGTGCGTTCTTCGCGCTGACGCTCTTCACGCTCGAGCCAGGCGGCACCTTGCCAGCCCATGACGCCGGCAATGTCGCGGCCCATGTAGCGTTTGCCGATGCCGTCGGCACCCGCCGGGACGCGGCTGTAGCGCTCGACGGCCTTGGCTTCATCGGCGGGCGCCAGCGTCGCCGAACACAACACCATGGCACCGAGCAGTGCAACCGACATGCTGCGCGCGATTTGAATGAGGGTCGACATCACAAGTTGAGTAACAGCGGAACTGCCGATCGTATTTGATCAGTCGACTGCCTTCGTCAACTGCACGATCTGCCGGCGAGTTCCACGATGACCAAGTTCGTTGCCCGCCGTGGGCAATTGGTCCAGGCCTGCACGAATCTGCTTCTGCCATGTTTCTCAGCTGTTTCAGGCAGCGCAGGGGAGGATGGTAGAAACGGCGCTGGCTGTCACATGATTTCGCCGCAGGAAGATGCAGACCGAGCAAACCGCCCCCATCCACGAGACTGCGAAGCTTCTGCTGATCGGGCAGGCCCTGTCGCTTTCCATGGGCGCCGCCATTGCGCTGGGTATTGCACGCTTTTCCTACGCTTTGCTGCTGCCGCCAATGAAGGCCGACCTCGGCTGGACCTTCGCCGAGGCCGGGGCGCTCAATACCAGCATCGGCGTGGGTTATCTGGCCGGCGCACTGGCAACGCAGTCGATCGCGCGACGTGTCGGCGAAACCCGCGCGTTTCTCGCCGGCTGCGTTCTGACCAGTCTTTGCATGGCCGCTGCGGGTATCGGCTGCCGCTTCGAGATCTTGCTTGTGCTGCGAGCCGCCTGCGGTTTTTCCAGCGCCGTCGTATTTGTCTGCGGCGGCATTCTCGCGTCCAGACTCGCCTCTTCAAACGCTACCCATTCCGGCCTTGTACTCGGACTCTTCTACGGCGGTGCGGGATTGGGGATCGCCTTGTCGGCAGGGGTGGTGCCGATGACACTCGGCGATGGTCATGGGTGGCAGATGTCCTGGCTGGCGCTCGGTATCGCCGCAGCCGTCTGTACGGCAGTCGCGTGGCCGGTGGTGTCGAGGATGCCGGAAGGCCCTCGTGTTCAAGCGACGGACGGTGTGGCTGGCACTTTCCCGCCGATGCGCCGCTATCTGGCACTGCTGGCCGCGTACGGGTTGTTCGGCGTCGGCTACATCGGCTACATGACGTTCGTGATTGCGCTGCTGCGCAGTGCGGGCGTCAACGATTCGATCGTCACGCCGTTTTTCGTCGTCCTCGGGCTTGCCACTGCTGTCTCGGGCAAGTTGTGGGCCGCCGCCTTGCAGCGTGCGCGTGGCGGTGGCGCCTTCGCGCTGTTCTGCTGCCTGCTCGGTGTGGCGACGCTGATCCCTGCGGTGACGAATGCCCCGCTTGCCGTATTCGTATCAGGCATCGTCTTCGGCGCGACTTTCCTTTCAGTCGTTGCGTCGACCACCGCCTTCGTCCGGCACAACCTGCCGGTGGCTCGCTGGTCGGCGGGCATCAGCGCGTTCACCGTGGTGTTTGCGGCCGGGCAGATCATCGGCCCGGTATGGCTGGGTGCCATCTCGGACGGGGTCGGCCTGTCACGGGGCTTTGTCTTTTCCGCCGGCGTCTTGATCATCGCCAGTCTGTTGGCGCTGGGTCAGAAGCCGATCACCGACGTTCGCTCATAGGCGGCTGGCTGCGCTGGCGCCTAGACTGCAGGTCTCGCCAAACGCGCCGTTGAACAGATGACCGACCCGCTGAGCTTGCCTTCGATCGACCTGACCGACCCGACCGACCCCGATCCGGTCGAAACTGCCGAATGGCGTGATGCGCTGCTGGCGCTGGTCGCCACCCAGGGGCGGGCACGCGCGCGACAGGTTCTGGATGAAGTCGCGCGGCATGCACGCAGCCTGCGGGTCGGCTGGCAGCCCGAGCTGAATACGCCGTATGTCAACACGATTGCGGTCGAGGATCAGCCGGCGTTTCCGGGCGATCTGGCGATGGAGGAGCGAATTGCCTCGCTGGTGCGCTGGAATGCACTGGCGATGGTGGTGCGCGCCAATCAGGCCTACGGCGAACTCGGCGGACACATCGCCAGTTATGCCAGCGCGGCCGATCTGTTCGAGACCGGTTTCAACCATTTTTTTCACGCGCGCAATCCATCGCATGGTGGCGACCTGGTATTTTTCCAGCCGCACAGCGCGCCGGGGGTTTATGCACGCGCGTTTCTCGAAGGCCGTTTCAGCGAGGCCGACCTGCTGCATTTCCGCCAGGAACTGACGGCGCCCGAGGCCGGCGCGCGTGGCTTGTGCAGTTATCCGCATCCTTATCTGATGCCCGATTTCTGGCAGTTTCCGACCGGCTCGATGGGCATCGGCCCGATCAGTTCGATCTACCACGCGCGTTTCATGCGCTACCTGACGCACCGCAATCTGCTCGATTGCGGTGGCCGCAAGGTCTGGGGTGTCTTCGGCGATGGCGAGATGGACGAGCCCGAAAGCATGAGCGCGCTGACGCTGGCTGCGCGTGAACGGCTCGACAACCTGGTCTGGGTCGTCAACTGCAATCTGCAACGCCTGGACGGCCCGGTGCGTGGCAACGGCCGCATCATCGACGAGCTGGAAAAGCTGTTCGCCGGCGCCGGCTGGAACGTGATCAAGCTGGTCTGGGGCAGCGACTGGGACGGCCTGTTTGCGCGCGACACCACCGGCGCACTGGTGCGTGCCTTTGCGCAGACCGTCGACGGCCAGATGCAGACCTTTGCCGCCAAGGACGGCCGCTTCAACCGCGACAACTTCTTCGGTCAGAACGAGGAGCTTGCGCGCCTGGCGCAAGGTCTGACCGACGACCAGATCGACCACCTGAAGCGTGGCGGCCACGATATCGTGAAGATCCATGCGGCTTACGCCGCAGCGGCAGCGCACCAGGGTCAGCCGACCGTGATCCTGGCGCAGACCAAGAAGGGTTACGGCATGGGCAGCGCCGGTCAGGGCAAGATGACCACCCACAGCCAGAAGAAGTTCGACGAGACCGATCTGATCGCGTTTCGCAATCGATTCAACCTGCCCCTCGGCGACGATCAGGCCAAGGGCCTGAACTTCCTGAAGCCGGCCGACGACAGCGCGGAAATGCGCTACCTGCACGAGCATCGCAACCGGCTCGGCGGTGCGATGCCGAAACGCGAAACGGCTTGCGATGTGATTGCGGTGCCGGCGATCGGCAGCTATGCCGAGTTCGCCTTGCGCGCCGATGGCAAGGAGATGAGCACCACGATGGCCTTTGTGCGCATGCTCGGCGCGCTGCTGAAAGACAAGGCTCTCGGCCCGCGCATCGTGCCGATCGTTGCCGACGAGGCGCGCACCTTCGGCATGGCCAACCTGTTCAAGCAGGTCGGCATCTACAGCAGCGTCGGCCAGCGTTATGCGCCGGAAGATATCGGCTCGGTGCTGTCCTACCGGGAAGCGCTCGACGGCCAGATCCTGGAGGAGGGCATCAGCGAGGCCGGCGCCATTGCCAGCTGGACGGCTGCGGCCACCAGCTACAGCGTGCACGGCCTGGCGATGATGCCGTTCTACATCTACTACTCGATGTTCGGTTTCCAGCGTGTCGGTGATGCAATATGGGCCGCGGCGGATCAGCGCGCGCGCGGCTTTCTGCTCGGTGCCACGTCGGGCCGCACCACGCTTGGTGGCGAAGGCCTGCAACACCAGGACGGCAGCAGCCACCTGGTGGCCGCGACGATCCCCAACTGCAAGGCCTGGGACCCGGCGTTTGCCGGCGAACTGGCGGTCATCGTCGACGCCGGCATGCGCGAAATGCTGGTCGAGCAGAAAGACGTTTTCTACTACATCACGCTGATGAACGAAAACTACGCCAACCCCGATCTGCCGGAGGGCGCCGCCGCCGACGTATTGCGCGGTGCCTATCGTTGCGGCAACTACGGGCCGCCCGACTCATCGCAGCGGGTCAGCCTGCTGGGCTCGGGTGCCATCCTGACCGAAGTGATCAAGGCTGCGCAACAGTTGGCAGAGCAGGGCATTGGCAGCGACGTATTCAGTGTCACCAGCTGGAGTGAACTGGCACGTGATGGCGTTGCGGCAGCCGGTTCGGCAACCGCCACCTCCCACCTGGCCGGTTTATTGGGCAGCGGCTCAGCCCCGGTGATTGCCGCCACCGACTATGTGCGTACGGTCCCGGAGAGCGTGCGCGAGTTCATTCCGCCAGGCCGCCGTTTCTACTCGCTGGGCACCGACGGCTTCGGCCGCAGCGACACCCGCGCGGCGCTGCGGCGGCATTTCAAGGTGGATGCACACAGCATCGTCGAGCAGGCCAAGCGCTCGCTCGTCTGAGCGGACCAGGCACCCCGGAGCTTCCTATCGGCGCGGTTCTTTGTCTGCCGCTTCGCCGCTGAGCGGGGCGCCAATTGCACGGCCGAGGGATTCGAGCGCACTTTCGTCCTCCGGTGTCCGGGCGTCGGCTGCGACCGCCTCGCTGTCGGCTGCGCTGCTGCCTTTGCCCGGCGTGGTCGCCGATGAGTCGGCCCGCTTGTCCGGTGCCGTGGCTCGCGGGCCGGCAAGCGGCGGGGTTTCGCCGGAATCGGCAGTGTCGTCGCCGTGGCGCAAGGCCGAATCGGCTGTCTGGGTGATGCCGCCGAGATTTTTGCCTTGTTCGGCAGGCGTCCGGGGGGCTGGCATGGTTCGGTCCAGCGACGCAGATTCCGGAATCGATTCGAGCACCTTGCGGTTGTCTGTCATGGCCTAGACCTTTCGTTGTTTCGGGTTGTCGCACGCGCAGACCGGTTCGGCGCCGCCTGAGTATGGATCCGGCGCAGCGCTGTCAAGTTCCTTTTGTCGTGTGCCCGAAATTGGCCACAAGCGCCCCCACCTCTGACAGGGCATCACCTTGGCCGTATCCTTGACGGCTCACGATGCGTCGGGCCGCTCGGGATTGCGCGGCCCCAAGGCGTTGGCCCAAGGCAGATGGATTCACGATTGGCTTCGATTCGGACCGCTGGGTGCTTGTTGGTCTCTGCCGCTGCCGCGCTTGCTGGCGGGTCGGTATTCGCGCAAGCGACGGCAGGTCCCGAAGAACGATTGATCGGAATGATCAACGAGTTTCGGCGCGACAGCCGATCGTGTGCCGGCGAAGCGGCACCGGCGACCGGCCCGCTGGCTCCGGTGGCTGCATTGGCCGGTGTCGACGCCACTTCTGCTGAGGCCATGCAGCGCAGCCTTTCAAAGCGCGGCTATCTGGCAGCACAGGTGCAACTGGTCTCGATCAGCGGGCCGGCCAATGCCGATGAGGCGATGCAGTTTCTCGAACAGCGCTATTGCAAAGCGGTATCGAACCCGGAGCATGCCGAAATCGGCGTGGCAAAGACCGGCAATCGTTGGCAGATCGTGCTGGCGAAGCCGTTGTTGTCGGCCTCGTTGCGTGATCCGGAGCAGGCCGGGCACGAACTGTTCCGTCTGACCAATCTGGCGCGATCACAGGCGCGCCGATGCGGCGATGTGGCTTTCGAGCCGGCGCCGCCGATGCGCTGGGACGCCAGTCTGGCCAGCGCTGCCCTCGCGCACAGTCGCGACATGGCCGGCCAGGACTATTTTGCGCATCGCGCGCCCGATGGCAGTCAGGTCAGCGACCGCGCCAGCCGGGCTGGCTACGCCTGGCGCACGGTGGGCGAGAACCTGGCTGCCGGCCAGGGGTCGGCCGAGTCGGCGATGGCCGCCTGGCTGGCCAGTCCAGGCCATTGCAAAAACATCATGAGCCGGTCGTTCAGCGAGATGGGGGCGTCCTACGTCATCAACCGCAACAGCGAAACGGTGATTTACTGGACCCAGGTTCTTGCCAGTCCCCGAGCCCGGGGTGCTGGGCCGTCGCCCTGAGCACGTGCATGTTCGTATTGCGTGACCGAACTTCAGTGGATTTTGCGACCATCACTCGTCGCCTGATCATCATCTGCGGGCTGGTGGTGTTGTCGGCTTGTGGTGGGGGTGGTGGCGGTGGCGCTGACAGCGCGGCTTCGCCACCCGGCTCCATGTCGCAGCCGTCGGCGCCCGCTGTCGGCGCTGACTGCCAAAGCGGGGCCGTTGCGCGCCTGGCGCTGCCTGTCACATCCGACATCGGCCGCAATGCCGAGCTGGCGCTGCTGTCGTGCGGGCTGGAATTGACCGATCTGCAATGGACGCAGATCGCCGGACCTGCGCTGACGCTGATGTCGGCGCGGTCGCAGGCATTGACGCTCGAGCCCGCCAGCGCCGGTTCATATCGTTTCGCAGTCAGCTTTCGGGACAGCCAGGGCAGGCTGCACGATGCCCAGGCTGATCTGCCGGTCGGTGCCGCCGCTTCGGCTTCCGCGCTGGTGGTTCGTGGCGAAGCTTCGGCATGGAGCGGCAATACCTTGTCGCTGCGCGCCTGGCCGGCGGGTCTGAGCGAGGCCGATCGACATGCAGCGCGGCTGAATTGGGCGGTGGTCGACGGACCAGCCACCACGTTGGCCAAGAGCGATGGCTGGAGCCTGGTTTTCGAAGCGCCCGCGGTTGCCGTCGACACCTTGCTGCGCCTGCGCGTCACCGCCAGCCTGGCCGATGGTCGCAGCCTGAGCGGCGATTTCACGCTGCTGGTTCAACCACCACCGAGCCGCGCTGCGCAGCCGTTGTTCTCCGGCAGCAATTCGGCAAGCCGTGTCTATCCGTATCTGCGCGGCGGGCCGCATGCTGCCGCGCTGGCCGATTGTGTCTATGCGCCGCATCTGAGCTGGAGCAATCCGGCCAACCTGTGCACCTTGGCACGCCTGCCGCTGCTCGGCCAGAGCACGGCGGGCGAACTGCCGACGGTCGAGCAGGTGATGCAGCGCGTGCTGGTCTCGAACGACTGGATGGCTGAGGTTTTCGAGCGTTTCCTGCGCACCCAGGACAGCGATGGCGATTTCCGGCGCATGCTCAACGCCACCACCGCGGTGGTCATCGGCGGACGTGTACGGCCGTCGTTCTACTGGAACGCCACGGGCGCGATCTACCTCGATGCAGCCAACCTGTGGCTGACGCCGGCCCAGCGCGACACCCTCAGCGAAGCGCCCGATCCGCGGCAGGATTTCGGCGCTGCGTTGAACTTCAACACGCCGTGGCGTTATGTGCTGGACAACCGGCACGCGGTCGGCAGCCAACCGGTGAACGAGCGCGGCAGCCGCGAGCTTGCCAGCTTGCGTTACGACCTTGGCCGCATCCTGTATCACGAGCTGACCCATGCCGGCGACTTCATCCCGCCCCGGACCCACGCGAGTCTGCGCGGCGATCTTCATGTCTGGGAGGCCAGCCCGGCACAAACGCCTTCGCAGCTGCTGGCTGCCCGGTTGCCGTTCAAGTCGGCTGAAATGGTCGGGCTGGGTCGGGTGCAGTTTTTCGGCGAAACCGCCGACGCCCGGCAGTTGGCCTACTCACCGGCCGATGTGACGGCGTTTTTCAGTGCCGACCGGGTCAACGACGACTACAGCTATTCGATACCGCCAGGCCAGGACCTGTCGCGCGAAGACGCGGCGATGCTGGTCGAAGAGGCGATGATGCAATTGCGCTTCGGCGTTTTCCGCGATTTTGCGATCACCGATCCGCTCGGCCTGGCCACCAGCAGCGCCGATCTGCGGGTCCAACTGGGGGCAACGCGGGCGCATCGGCGATGCAGCGATCCGGCCACGGCTGGCGCTGGTGCTGGGCGAGGTCATGCCGTGGGTCGGTGCGGCGGCGCTGCAATCGCTCGCGCCGCCATTGGCGCTCAGCGCGGGATTGAGCTGGGGAGTGAATCTCGATCAGGCGGCACTGGCCGCGCAGCAGCCTCGGTCATTGACGCTCGAAGAACGGCGGATCGAGGCCGATCAACAGGCTGAGCGGTCGTTGCAGCGCGCCGACTCGATGCGTATCCAATCGCTGCGTCTGCCGCTGGATCGGCGTCTTTTCGAGTGAAGTGGCCGTTGGCCACTTGAGCGGTGACCGGTGCGGCGCGGTCGGCGAGACGAGTTGCCTCGAACCTGGCCGTCAGCTCTCCTGACCAAGCCAGGCGCCTTCGGACCGGAGTCGTTGTTGCAGCACCGCGGCATCGAGTTCGCGCGGGTCGATGCCGGCGTTGGCGGCCAGCGCGGCGGCGCTTCCTGCAGCCTGTCCCATCACGAAACAGCCGCCCGATACACGCGCCGCCGATTGCCCCATGTGGGTCATCGAGCCGCAGCGGCCGGCGACCAGCAGGTTGTCGACTTGTCTTGGCAGCAGCATCCGGTACGGCAGGTGGTTGAAGCCGCGCGAGCCGGGGATGTCCTGCCACTTCAGCTTGATGTCGCCCGCCACGTGCTCCTCGATCATCCAGGCGTTGACGCCGATGGTGTCGTCGAAACTGGCGCAATCGAGCACGTCGCGTTCGGTAAGCTGGTAGTCGCCGATGATTCGACGGGTTTCACGCACGCCCACTTGCGGCGCGATCTCGAGGATGTAGGCTTGCTCGAAGCCGGGGACCGATTGGCGCAGAAACTGGAAGAAGTCGACGATTTGCCGGCGGCCTTCGATTTCGCCACGGCTCAACTGCATGGCGTCGGTGCCGTCGACCGGGCTGCCGTCGGGATTGGCCAGTTGGGTCACGTTGGCTCGCCACTCGGTCGGGTTTTTCTGCGGCCGGATGATCGGCGTCTTGCGTGCGAAGCGGCGGCCGTTTGCCGCCGCCTCGGCCATCAGGCGGTCGAAGATCCGGTAGTCGGTGCCGACCCGTTCGGGGTCGACGTTGTTGATGCGGAACATCGTCGACGGATACATCATCTGCTCGCCGTCGCTGCCTTTTTCGTACGGCACGCCGGCATGCGCCGCCAGATCGCCGTCACCCGAACAATCGATGTAGGTGCGGGCCATCACGGCCTGACGGCCGGATCGGGTCTCGATCAACAGCGCGCCGATGCGCCGTGCCGAGTCCATCAGCACACCCACCGCCTGGGCGTGAAACAGGAGTTGCGCGCCGCTGGCCAGCACCAGCCCATCGGCGGCCACCTTGAAGCGCTGCGTTGTCGTAGGCCTGCGCGGCAATCTTGCCGCCGAACACCGAATGCGGTTCGTTCAGTCCACCGAGCTGGCGCATGCGGTCGAGCAGCTCATCGGCCACGCCATGCACGACCTGCCGGATCTCGCCGAAGACGTTGCCATGCAGACCACAGAAATTGGTGACGCCAGCGGCCGTTCCCATGCCGCCGAGAAAGCCGTACCGCTCGATCAGCAACACCGACTGCCCGCCGTTGGCCGCCGACACCGCCGCCGCAATGCCGGCCGGGCCGCCGCCCAGTACCACCACATCGAACTCGCCGAAGACCGGCGTCTGCCGGCTCGGCTCGGTCAACAAACGAACGCCGGATCGGCTTTGGGCGGGCATTGAGAAGAGGTATCGGCTATTCGATCGAAACGTTGGCGCGCTTGATCACATCGCCCCAGACCTTGGTATCGGCAACGACGCGCTCGCGCAGTTCGGCCGGTGTGGAGCCGACCGCTTCCCAGCCGATGGCGGCCAGCTTGTCGCGCACCTCCGGGGTATGCAGGATCTTGGCGATCTCGGTCGCCAGCCGGGCCTGGATCGCCTCGGGCATCGACTTCGGCGCGAACGCGCCGATCCACAGTTCGGACTTGAAGTTCGGCACATTGGCCGCTTCGGCGACGCTCGGCACACCCGGGACGATGGCCGATGCCTTGGCCGAGGTGACACCCAACACCTGCAGCTTGCCGGCCTTGGCCTGGGCCAGCGCACCGGAGGGGGCCATGAAAGCGGCCTGGATCTGGCCGCCGAGAATCGCGGTGGTGACCTGGGGGAAACCTTGATACGGCACATGCAGCATCTCGATGCCCGTCTGCGCGGCGAACAATTCGCCGGTCAGGTGCGAGCCCGAGCCGACGCCGATCGAGCCATAGGCGACCGCACCCTTGTTGGCCTTGGCGTAGGCCAGAAACTCGGGCAGCGTCTTCGCCCCCATGCCGTTCGACACCACCAGCACCTGGGCGCTGGTGGCCGCCAACGACAACAGCCGCAGATCCCGATCGACGTCGTACGGCAGCTTGCGATACAGCACCGGCGCGGTGGTCAACGGCCCGTTGGTGGTGAAACCGAAGGTGTGGTTGTCTTCCGCGCGAGCCACCACGTCGACGCCGATGTTGCCACCTGCGCCGGCCTTGTTCTCGACGATGACCGGCTGGCCCAGCAGCTTGGCCAGCGGCTCGGTGACCATGCGGGCGACGATGTCGGGCGAAGTCCCGGCCGGGTAGCCGACGACCACCTTGACGGCCTGGGTCGGCCAGTTGGCGGCGGCCTGTGCCTGAACGTTCGCCGCAAACAGCCCGCCGAAGGTGCCGGCCAGGGCAATGCACAGCGCTCGACGAAGATGGGGTTGCTGTTTCATGACTGTCTCCTTCTGATTATAGAAATCGGTCGCCACCTGCGGTGCGATCGTTTCGCGGATTGTAGAAGTCGATCACCGTCGGCATCAGGTCGTCGAGCAGGACGTTCTTCTTCCTGGCGATTACGGGACGTCGATGGATGTCAGCCTCGATTCATTGCGTTCGAAGAAGAAGTCTGCCTTGCTGACGCGCGGATCGTATTCATTGACGATCCAACTCGCCGATCGCCGTGCCGTCGATCGAGTTCTCGCCCGCGGCATCGACCCGCATGAGCCGAGCCCGCGACGGGCCGAGGCGGGTTCAGCCTCTGGCGAGCCGAGGCTTGTCTGAACGGTCGAACGACAGGCTGCCGGCACCGAGCGCTGCCAGCAGAAACATGCCGCCAGCGACCGAGACATTTTTCATGAACAGCAACTGCTGAACCATCTGCTGCTCGGCCGGAACAGCCCAGAACTTGTGGAACAACACGCTTGCCGCCAGCGTGAACAGGCCGAGCGCCAGGGCGGCCCAGCGCGCCTGGAAGCCGACAATGATGGCCAGTCCGCCGAACAGCTCGAGCAAGCTGACAATGACGGCCAGCACCGAGGCGAACGGCAATCCGCCACTGGCGATGTAGCCGGCCGTTCCTTCGAGGTTGGTCAGCTTGCCGAAGCCGGACATCACGAACATCAGTGCGAGCAGCACACGTGCGACGATGGTGAGCGGGGTCTTGAGGTTGTCGAGCATGGAGTGGTCCCTTGGAATGGATCGATCGGTTGGTCAGTCGTCGCCAGTGTTATGCAGGGCGATTGGAGTGCCTCGATCTTATTGACCGTCAGTGTGTCGCGCGGGCAGTGCCATTGACGGCATCATTCAAATTCGTTGATCGACAAAGGCAAGACGGCGCCTGCGGCCGCCAAAAATCCTGCTGCCGCTCTTCAGTGGCAGCCTGGCTGCAGTCGTCGGGAGAGCCGGTTGGGGCAGCAGTTGCCGATGCGCCGCCAGCCGCCAGCAGCGCAGCGGTCGACGACTCCCGATCGACGCCCCGTTCAGTGCCGCCGCCGGCTATTGCTGACGGTCCAGTCGTAGGGCGTGAAACGGACCGCGTAGTCGGCCGGTGCCGGCTGCGGCGCATACCGGTTGGCGTAGGCCAGCAGGCTGGTCGCCGCGCCGGGAACAAAATCCTCCGGGATAGAAATCGAGCAGCTCGCTGAGCCACACGGTTCGGGCGGCATCGTCGATGCGGAAGTTTTGCGGGCGGGCGAAAAAGGCCCGCGTCTCGTCGTTCGAGTTCGGCGTCGAGCGCCGCAGCGGTGAATGGGCGCCGCGGCAGCACCGGACAGCCGACAGCCGAGCAGTTCAGCGCGAAGTGCACCCGCGGATCGTTGCGCGCCCGGGTATCAGGGCGGATGACCTCGTTCTCGAAGCGGTACAAGGACATCGTCTGCCCGCCGATCGGCAGCTGGCGCAGCGCGAAAAAGCGAATCTTCGCCAGGCCGGCATGTGTCGTCGGGATTGCGCTCTCCAGCACATTGAACATCGACAGTGCGTTGTACGCATTGATCATGTGCGCCAGCCGTATCGGCCCGTCGGGCAGCTCGGCGAGCGGTTGCTCGGCGACGTGGCGCGACATAACGGTCCAGGTCGGATCGGTTGCTGGCCAGGGCGTCGAAGTCGACCTCGCCGCGCAGCGTTGACGAAACCCTGCCAGCACACGCGCCCAGGCGTCGTTGGCTGCCGCGCAGCGGGCGCTGCGACTGAAGGTGCGGGGACGATCGTCGTGCAGGCGCCCAGCGCCAACGCCAGCGCCGCGGCCAGCCAGACCAGCGGGCGCGGCCCCGTCATGGGTGGCCAGCCTCTGCCGGCATGCGACGCTGTCGCGTCTGCAACGCCGCGGCAGCGCGAGGCCGGCCCTTCAGACACTTGATCGGAAACGTGGCCACCTCACCGCTGCCAACCGCCGGCGTCCGGTCATGCGACGGCCGCAGCGGCTGCCACATGCCCTTGGCGGTCTGCAGCGGGCGCAACAGGTAGGCGTCGCGCTGCGCGTTGTAGGCACACATGCTGAGCGGCCCGTCCTGTGTGATCGCCATGAAGACGCAGGCGTCGATGCGATCGGCGTCGAGAGCGCAGGCATCCATGAAGTTGTGGCGTGAACAGCGTCAGCTTGTAGCACCCGCCCGCGCGCAGCGCACAGATCGCGGCGCAGGCGCCAGGCCAGTGCCAGCAACCCAGCGCAGCGCAGCGATCGCCAGCGCGGGTCGCGCAGGCGGCCGCCGCGCAACGAGCGCACCGCGCGCCACGGCGTGCCGCGGTCGATGCGGCAGATCGGCGTCTCGCGCATGAAGCGCTGCACGAAGCGCGCGGTCGGCAAGCGCATCGTGGGCGCGTCCGTTGACCACCAACAGCACGCGCGCATCCGGTTGCATTCATGATGGCCGGCGGCCAGCACATTGAACTGCAGTTCGGTCGACGCCCGATCCCTGGCGCAGCCGCTGGCCACGCTGTCGTTGTCGATCGCTCTCGGCGCGCGCGCCCAACACACCACGGCCGGTTTCGGCCTGCAGCTGGAAGGACGCAAAGCGCACCACGTCGGCATGGGCGACGAAAAATGCCGCCAACATGGCGATGTCGTCGAAGTTGCCGGCATGGACGGTGGTGTTGAAAAACACGCTGATCGGCAGGCCGCGCGCACGCTCGATGTATTCACTGCGCAGCGCGTTCAAGGCCTGCTCGTCTGGCGTAACCGGTGCGCTGCTGGGTCGTGTCGACATGGAAGGCGACGTCGGTCAGCCCGGCTTCGACACAACTCGACCAGCAGTTCGCGGGTCGCCTTGATGCCGTTGGTGAACAGTGATGCGCGAAGGCCCAGGCTGGCCAGGCGGCGGACGATGGCGACCAGCTCGTCGCGTCGGCGCAGCGTCGGCTCGCCGCCCGAGACCTGCACATCGGTACCCGGCCCGTAGTGCCGAAGGATCGTGTCGATCCGACGGTAGATCTCTTCCAGCGGAAAGTCGCGCACTGCTTCGGCCGACTCGCTCAGATAACACAAGCGTGCAGTCGAGGTTGCAGCGCTGCGTGATCTCGAGCGACACGCAGGCCACCGGCCAGCGCCGTCCGGCCATCTGATTGCGGCTGCCATTGGCCGGTGCGCTGCATGCGCGTGCGCAGACCGCCCACGGGATCATCGGCGGGTACGCCGAGCGGGCGAACCGGCGCCGCAACGATGGCAGGGGTCATGGCGTGCAGCATCAATTCGTTGGGTCGTCCGCATTCTGACCTTCCTTGCAGATCGCTGCCCGGCATCACCTTGGCGATGCCGGGCCGGGCGATGCCGGGCGATCGATCAGCGGCAGGTCAGGATTCCCGCCTGCGCCGTGCACAAGCCGGGCGGGCCGGCCAGATTCGGGCCGACGCGCATCAGATAGTTGCCGTCGCTGGTCCAGCAGCCGGCGCTGTCGCAACGGGTCACCGTGGTCAGACTGGGCGGGCCGACGGCACGGCGTTCCGGCGCCATGGCAGCTGACGGGATCGGCAGCGTCGGGGTTGCCGGAATGGATTCCGGCGCACCGACCGGTGCGACCGATAACGGTGGCTGGACGCGCGTGGCGGCCTGCGGGAGAGCGCCCTCGCCACCGAGGCAGGCCTTGACAGCCTGGCGCCGGGCCGCTGCAAGCTCGGTGCCGATGCCTGGATTGCCGGCGCCACGGGTTGCGCGTTGTGATTCCTCCTGCTGATACACGCGGTCGAGCGCCTGGCGGCAGGCATCACCCGCGGGCGCCGAAGCGTTGGCTGCCAATGCGCCCGACCCGGCAATCAGCAGGCCGATGGCGCCACAGGTCAGACCCGATTGACGAACTCGCATTGCCCTTCGAGTCGGCCTCACCACATTGGTTCAGCCGGGAATCGACGCCGGACTGCCGTACGATCGCGTCAGCTCGATTGACGATGTGCCTCGATGACCAAACCCTTGCTGATCGGCGTTTCCGCCGCGGATCTATTACCCGAACGGGCCGGTGCTCGACCTCGGCGGCGTCTGGACCCGCACCTTGCACTACCTCGAGCAATCGGTTGCGCATTGGGTGATTTCGCGCGAGGTGCTGCCGGTGATGATTCCGGCGGTCGACCGGCAAAGCCTGGTCAAACGCACCGACGTCAGCCTGCATGTCTACGCGCAGATGCTCGATGGCCTGCTGCTGCAAGGTGGCAACGACATTGCGCCGGAAAGTTATGGCGAATCGCCGCTGGCACCCGAGTGGGCGGGCGATCGCATCCGGGATCGTTACGAAATCGAACTGCTCGATGCCTTCATCGAGGCTGGCAAGCCGGTGCTCGGGATCTGCCGTGGCTGCCAGTTGATCAATGTCGCATTCGGCGGCACCTTGTACCAGGACATTCCGACCCAGCGGCCCGATGCCTTGCCCCATCTGGACACGGCCCGATACGAACACCAGTTTCACGATGTCGAGCTGGTGCCCGGAACGCGACTGGCAAGCCTGTACCCCGGGATCGGAACCGCGGCGATCAATTCGATCCATCATCAGGCAATCAAGGACCTGGCGCCCGATCTCGAAGTCGAGGCGCGATCGGTGCCCGATGGCATCGTCGAAGCGGTGCGCTGGCGTGGCCCGGGCCATGTTTTCGGCATGCAGTGGCATCCGGAGTTTCTGGTTCAGCACGACTGGCATGCCACCCAGCTCGACGGCCAGCCGATCCTGCATGAATTTCTGCAGGCGGCACGGTCAAGGCGGGACGGTGGAGAGGCCAGCGAATGAGTTCGTCCAGGCGCGCTTCGGACTTTTGCGGCACCGCTCAAGCGCGGCTGAAACCGCTTCTGCATTGAAGACAACCGAGCAGGCATTTGCCGTGACCGGTCACCGCGAGTCCCGAATTCGTTCGCTCGGCATTGGCTTGGTGTTTCTCTGGTTTGCGATCGGTGGCCTCGGCCACTTCGTGCTGACCGACACCGAAATGCGCATCGTGCCGCCCTACATCCCGTGGCCACGGGCTGCCGTGCTGGTCAGCGGGGTGTTCGAATGGCTGGGCGCTGCCGGCCTGTTGTGGCGGCCGACGCGTCGCGCCGCCGGGCTGGGATTGATGGCCCTGACCATCGCGGTGACGCCGAGCCACATCTACATGCTGCAACAGCCCGAACTGTTCGGCGTGCCGCTGTGGCTGCTGTGGCTGAGGCTGCCGATTCAGGTCGCGCTGCTGCTCCTGATTTTCTGGTGCTCGGTCAAACCCGTTGTCCGTCGTGATGCGTAGCCGGCCGACGATTGAGCCGGCCCACCTGACCCGCTGCATTCGCCGCCAAATGGTTGACAACTAAACCATTGGCCGATAGTCTTGCCGGGCTGGCCTGGGCTGCGCACGTTGTTGCCGCAGGCCGCCCAGCAGATCCGGAGCATTCATGAACATCGTCTGTATCGGCGGGGGGCCATCGGGGCTCTATTTCGCGCTGCTCATGAAGCAGCAGAACCCGCAGCACCGGGTCAGGGTGGTCGAACGCAACCGACCGTACGACACCTTTGGCTGGGGCGTCGTGTTTTCCGATCAGACGCTCGGCAACATGCAGGTGGCCGACCCGATCAGCGCGGCCAAGGTGCTCGATGCCTTCAACCATTGGGACGATATCGAAGTCAACATCAACGGCCACCAGATGCGCTCGGGCGGCCACGGTTTTTGTGGCATCGGGCGCAAGCGCCTGTTGAACATCCTGCAACAACGGTGCGAGGAAGTCGGTGTCGAGCTGGTCTTCGAAACCGACGTGACCGGTGACGAGCAATTTCCGGATGCCGACTTGATCATTGCCTGCGACGGCCTGAACAGCCGGATCCGCAGCAAATACGCGGCCAGCTACCAGCCCGATATCGATACCCGGCTGTGCCGGTTTGTCTGGCTCGGCACTCACAAACTGTTCGATGCCTTCACCTTTGCTTTCGAACGCACCGAGCACGGCTGGTTTCAGGCCCATGCCTACCGCTTCGACGACAACACCTCGACCTTCATTGTCGAGACGCCGGAAGACACCTGGCAGAAGGCCGGCCTGGACACGATGGACAAGGAACAGGCGATCAGCTTCTGCGAGAAGCTGTTTGCCCGCTACCTCGATGGTCATGCGCTGATCTCGAATGCCGGCCACCTGCGTGGTTCGACGCAGTGGATCAAGTTTCCGCGTGTGATGTGCAAACGCTGGGTCCATCACAACGGCCGTGCACCGGTGGTCTTGATGGGCGACGCGGCGCACACCGCGCATTTCTCGATCGGCTCGGGAACCAAGCTGGCCATCGAGGACGCGATCGAACTGGCGCGCTGCATCGGCGCTTCGCCCGATGACTTGACGACGGCGCTGCAGCACTACGAAGACGTGCGCAGTGTGGAGGTGTTGCGTATCCAGAATGCGGCGCGCAACTCGACCGAATGGTTCGAGCATGTCGACCGCTATGTCGGTCTGCCGCCGGAGCAGTTTGCCTATTCGCTGCTGACGCGCAGCCAGCGCATCAGCCATGAAAACCTGCGGCTGCGCGACAAGGCCTATGTCGAGCATTACGAAGACTGGATTGCCAGCCAGGCCGGCGTCGATCGACAGTCGGCACAGGCGCCGATACCACCGATGTTCACGCCGTTCACGGTGCGCGCAGTCACATTGAAAAATCGCGTTGTCGTCTCTCCAATGGCGCAATATTCGTGTGTCGACGGCTTGCCGGCCGACTATCACCTGGTGCACCTCGGTTCGCGTGCGATGGGTGGCGCCGGGCTGGTGGTGGCCGAGATGACCTGCACCTCGCCCGACGCCCGTATCACGCCGGGCTGCCCGGGTCTGTGGAACGATGCCCAGCGCGACGGCTGGAAGCGGGTGGCCGATTTCATCCATGCCAACAGCGATGCGAAATTCGCCATGCAGATCGGCCATGCCGGCGCCAAAGGCTCGACCAGGCTGGCGTGGGAGGGCATCGATCAGCCGCTGGACGATGGCAACTGGCCGCTGATCTCGGCATCGCCGCAGCAGTATCTCGATGGTGTGAGCCAATGGTCGAAGGCGATGACCCGCGACGACATGGATCGCGTTCGCAACGACTTCGTTCGCGCCACACGCTACGCCGCCGAAGCGGGTGTCGACTGGCTCGAGCTGCACTGCGCGCACGGTTATCTGCTGTCGTCATTCATCTCGCCGCTGACCAACCAGCGCACCGACGACTACGGCGGTTCGCTGGAAAACCGGCTGCGTTATCCGCTCGAAGTCTTTCACGCGGTGCGCGAAGTGTGGCCGAGCCATCTGCCGATGTCGGTTCGCATCTCGGCCAACGACTGGGTCGATGGCGGCATCACGCCCGACGACGCGGTGACCATCGCGCGCGCCTTCAAGGCCGCCGGCGCCGACCTGATCGATTGTTCATCCGGCCAGGTCAGCAAGCAGGAGAAGCCGGTGTTCGGACGCATGTTCCAGACGCCGTTTGCCGACCGCGTCCGCAACGAGGCCGGCATCGCGACCATCGCCGTGGGTGCGATCTCCGAAGCCGATCATGTCAACAGCATCATCGCCGCCGGCCGCGCCGACCTGTGCGCGATTGCGCGACCACACCTCGCCAATCCGTCGTGGACACTGCTCGAAGCGGCCAAGATCGGCTACCTCGATCTGGTCTGGCCCAAGCAGTACCGCGCGGCCAAACAGCAGCTCGAGCGCAATCTCGAGCGCGAGAAATCGGCGGCGATGCAGGCTGCCGGCGCGTCGCCGCTCGAACAGGCCAATGCGGCGCAGGGTATCTGAGCCCACACGCCGATGAAACACAACGATGTGTCACACGCGCTGCTCAGCCAGGCGCAGGGGCTTGGTCACGAAGCGCGAGCCGGCCGTGACGACCATGCGGTGCTCAAGTTGTGGCTGCGCATGTTGGCCAGCACGACGCAGATCGAGGCCGAAATCCGCAAGCGGCTGCGCGAACGGTTTTCGATCTCGCTGGCCCGCTTCGACTACATGGCGCAGCTCTACCGCTACCGGGAGGGCTTGAAGATGCGCGCGCTGTCGAGGTATCTGATGGTGACCGGCGGCAATGTGACCGGACTGACCGATGAACTCGAGCGCGATGGGCTTGTCGTGCGCGCCGACAGTCCGGACGACCGGCGTACCTTCATCGTCGGCCTGACCGACAAGGGCCGCGGCGCGTTCGAGGCGATGGCCAAGGAACATGAAGCCTGGCTGCTCGAACTGTTTGCCGGCATCGATGCGAAGACCATTGCGCAGTTGCACAGCCATCTGGGGACATTGCGAGTCCATCTCGTCAAGCACGCTGATCCATCCGCCAAGGACAAACCATGAGTGAAAACACACGGCCTGCGACGTCGCCTGACCGGGTCGACCCGGCACTGCTGCGCGGCAATCGCCAGCATCTGGCCGACTACCAGGCCGATCATTTCAAGTGGCAGGTCGATGCAGGTGTCGCAACATTGACCTTGAACCGGCCCGAACGCAAAAACCCGCTGACCTTCGATTCGTATGCCGAGCTGCGTGATCTGTTCGAGCGCCTGCGCTTTGCCGACGATGTATTTGTTGTCGTCATCCACGGAGCCGGCGACAACTTCTGCTCAGGCGGCGATGTGCACGAGATCATCGGCCCGCTGGTCCGCCTGCGTGCGCCCGAGTTGCTGATGTTCACCCGCATGACCGGTGACCTGGTGAAGGCGATGCGAACCTGCCCGCAGCCGATTGTTGCCGCCATCGATGGCGTCTGCGCCGGCGCCGGCGCCATCATCGCGATGGCCTCCGATCTGCGCCTGGGCACTGCCCGCAGCAAGACGGCCTATCTGTTCAACCGGGTCGGTCTGGCCGGCTGCGACATGGGTGCCTGTGCGATCCTGCCGCGGATCATCGGGCAGGGTCGAGCCAGCGAGCTGCTGTATACCGGCCGCTCGATGGGTGGCGAGGAGGGCGAACGCTGGGGCTTCTTCAACCGCCTGTGTGCGCCCGAGGCGCTGCTTGCCGAAGCGCAGGCACTCGGCCGCGATCTGGCTGCCGGCCCGACCTTTGCCAATGGCATCACCAAGACGATGCTGCATCAGGAATGGGCGATGACCGTCGAGCAGGCGATCGAGGCCGAAGCGCAGGCGCAGGCACTCTGCATGCTGACCGGTGATTTCACGCGGGCCTACGAGGCGTTTGTTGGCAAGGGCAAGCCACGCTTCGAAGGCAATTAGATGTTGACCACCCCGAAGCGCCTTCGGCGCCTCCCCTCAAGGGGCGCCGCCAGTGGACCGGCGAAGCCGGATCCACGGTGGCTGCTTGATCTTCATGGACGGCGAGTAGTCAAGAAAGCATGCAATGAGTGACACGAGTTATCTTGAGTGGCCGTTCTTCGACGACCGGCACCGCGCGCTGGCTGGCGAACTCGACGCCTGGGCGGCGGAGCAGATCGAGCAGAGACATGCCGTTGATGTGGATGCGCAATGCAAAGCCCTGGTGACGCAGCTCGGCAACGCCGGGTGGCTCAGGCATGCAGTCGCCGGCACCGAATTCGGCGGACAGGCCGATGCCATCGATACCCGCGCGATCTGCCTGATCCGCGAGACCCTGGCCCGTTATTCAGGGCTTGCCGATTTTGCGTTTGCGATGCAGGGGCTGGGGTCCGGTGCGATCAGCATTGCCGGCTCGCCGGAGCAGAAAGCGCGCTACCTCGGCCGCGTCGCGCGGGGCGAGGCGATCAGTGCCTTTGCGCTGTCCGAGCCGGACGCCGGATCGGATGTCGCAGCCATGGCGTGCAGCGCACAGATCGACGGCGATCACGCCGTGTTGAATGGTCAGAAAACCTGGATCTCCAACGGCGGCATTGCCGATTTCTACGTGGTTTTTGTGCGCACCGGCGAGGCCGCGGGGTCACGAGGCATCTCGGCGTTCATCGTTGATGCCGACACACCGGGATTGGAGATCGCCGAGCGCATCGAGGTGATTGCACCGCATCCGCTGGCGACCTTGCGTTTTGCCGATTGTCGCGTGCCGTTGAGCCAGCGCATCGGCGCCGGGGGCGAGGGTTTCAAGGTCGCGATGCGCACCCTCGACATCTTTCGCACATCGGTTGCTGCTGCGGCCCTCGGCTTTGCTCGCCGGGCCATGGACGAAGCATTGCACCGCGCGACCACGCGCAAGATGTTCAACGGCGTGCTGGCCGACTTCCAGCTCACGCAGGCCAGCCTGGCGCAGATGGCGACCACCATCGACAGCGCCGCGTTGCTGACCTACCGGGCTGCCTGGCAGCGCGACCAGGGCCGAAATGTGACGCGCGAAGCGGCGATGGCCAAGCTGACCGCCACCGAAGGCGCTCAACGCGTCATCGATGCCGCGGTGCAGATCTTCGGCGGCCTCGGCGTGGTCAGCGAGCAACCGGTCGAGCGGCTATACCGCGAGATCCGCTCGCTGCGGATCTACGAGGGGGCCAGCGAGGTTCAGCAGTTGATCATCGCGCGTGAACTGCTGAAGGCGGTGTCGGCATGAGCGCGCCCGCCCGGCCGTCCGAAGGGAGTGCTCGCGTCCCGCTTGGCGGGACCGCGCGGAGCGCGAGGGTGCACCAATGAGCGCGCCCGCCCGGCCGTCCGAAGGGAGTGCTCGCGTCCCGCTTGGCGGGACCGCGCGGAGCGCGAGGGTGCACCGGTGAGCGCGCCGTTTGTTCGCGAGCGGCTGATCCGCTTCTCCGACTGCGACCCGGCCGGCATCGTTTTCTATCCGCAATATTTCGTGATGCTGAACGGCCTGATCGAAGACTGGGTCAATGAGCAGCTCGGGCTCGATTACGCAGCCTTGGTCGTGCAACGCCGCATCGGGCTGCCCACGGTGCGGCTCGAAGTCGATTTCAAGGCTGTCAGCCGGCTCGGCGACCGCATCCGGCTCGTGCTCGGCGTGCAGCGGCTCGGTGGTGCATCGTTGACGCTCGATCTGCTGTGCCTCGGTGCAGGCAACGACGATATGCGCATGCAGATGCGCCAGGTCATCGTCACCACCTCGCTCGACAGCCATCGCGCCGTGCCCATCCCCGCCGATCTGCGGGCGGCGATCGAGCGCTGGAGCCATCCGCAGGCGCAGACAACCTGAACAAGCCCGACCAACCCGAGGATTCATCATGCAAGTGCTTCTTCCCGCCGGCTGGCCCCGACCCAAGGGATACTCGAACGGCGTTGCGGCAAGCGGCCGCCAAGTCTTCATCGCCGGCATGATCGGCTGGGATTCGCAAGGCGAGTTCCACAGCGACGATTTTGCGGCGCAGACGCGGCAGGCTCTGAGCAATGTTGTCGCTGTGTTGCGTGAAGCCGGCGGCAAGCCCGAACATATCGTTCGGATGACCTGGTATGTGACCGACAAGCGTGAATACCTCGCCGCCGGCCGTGAGGTCGGCCAGGCCTTTCGCGAGCTGATCGGGTCGTTCAATGCGGCGATGACCGCTGTCGAGGTCAAGGCCTTGATCGAAGACCGGGCCAAGGTCGAAATCGAGGTCACCGCCGTCATTCCGGAGTAGCACCATGACAGCCCCGATATCCGCCCATGTCGATTGCTTTGCGCGCGACAACCTGCCGCCGCCCGAGCAGCAGCCTGAATTTCTGTTCGAGCTGCCCGAGCTGCAATTTCCAGCCGTTGCTGAACTGCGCCACCGAACTGCTCGACCGCCATGTCGCCGAAGGCCGCGGCGAGCGGATCTGCCTGCGCACGCCGGGTGGCCCGACCTGGACTTATGCGCAATTGCAAAGCGCCGCCAATCAGATCGCCCGTGTGCTGGTCGACGACATGGGCCTGGTACCCGGCAACCGGGTGCTGCTGCGCTCATTCAACAAGCCGATGATGGTGGCCTGCTGGTTCGCGGTGATGAAGGCCGGCGGCATCGCGGTGGCGACCATGCCGTTGCTGCGCGCAAAAGAGCTCGGCCAGATCATCGCCAAGGCCGAGATCAGCCACGCCCTGTGCGACCTGTCGCTGCGCGATGAACTGATTGATGCGATCGGGCAACATCCGGTATTGGGCCAGTGGCGGTTTTTCGGAGATTCGTCGGCGCAGGGGCTGGAGGCGCTGATGACCAGGCATGCGCAGACTTTCGACAACGTCGATACCGCTGCCGACGACTGCTGCCTGTTCGGGTTCACGTCCGGCACCACCGGCCAGCCGAAGGCCACCATGCATTTTCACCGCGACGTGATGGCGGCCTGCGTCTGCTTTCCGCCGCATGTGTTGCGTGCCGATGCCGACGATATCTTCATCGGCAGCCCGCCGCTGGCGTTCACCTTCGGGCTCGGCGGGCTGACGCTGTTTCCGATGCACATCGGCGCCTCGACCGTCTTGATCGAGAAGGCATCACCCGACGCGCTGGTCGATGCAATCGTCAGCGAGCGGGCGACGGTATTGGTGACCGCACCCACGTCGTACCGGGCGATGGCCAGCGCAGCCGGGCAGCGCCACATTGCCAAGGCACACGGTGGCAGCTTGCGCAAATGTGTCTCGGCCGGCGAAGCCCTGCCGGCCGCCACCCGCACGTTGTGGCGCGACGCCACCGGCATCGAGCTGATCGATGGCATCGGTTCAACCGAGATGTTGCATATCTTCATCGCTGCCGACGAAGACCATGCCCGCCCGGGTGCCACCGGCCTGGCCGTACCCGGCTATCGGGCGATGGTGATGGATGACGGTGGGCAGCCGGCGCCGCCGGGTGTGATCGGCAAGCTGGTCGTCAAGGGGCCGACCGGCTGCCGTTATCTCAACGACGAACGACAGTCGCAGTATGTAAAAGATGGCTGGAACTACACCGGGGACGCCTATCTGGTCGACCCTGACGGCTATTTCTTTTACCAGTCACGCACCGACGACATGATCATCTCGGCCGGCTACAACATTGCCGCACCCGAGGTCGAAGAGGCGCTGATGCAGCATGCCGCGGTGGCCGACTGCGCGGTGATCGGCGTCGCAGACGAGCAGCGCGGCCAGATCGTCAAGGCATTTGTGGTTTTGCGGGCCGGCCACACGGGTGACGACATCTTGGTGAAGACTTTGCAGGAGCACGTCAAGCGCAGCGTGGCGCCGTACAAATACCCGCGGCTGATCGAGTTCTGCGCCGAACTGCCGCGCACCGAGACCGGCAAACTGCAGCGGTTCAGGTTGCGACCGAAGGTTTGACTGATCGGGCGCGTCGCCTCAGCGCGAGCTGGACACGAATCTGGCCCACCGCGCACTCGACCCCATCGAACACCGGTATCGCGCACCGCTCGGCAAGCGCAGCGGCCAAGCCACACAACACCGCGCCGGCCAGCACGACGGATTTCGCCCCTGCGGCGCGCAGCCGACGACAGGCGGGCACCAGTTGATCGGCGATTGCCTGATCGGATGAGTCGGCTTCGAAAGCCCGAGCCAGATCGGGCGCTTCGTAAGCAACCACCGCGGCCGCGAGTCCGATTTGTTCGACCCGCTGGCGATACAGCGGCAGCATGGCCGCACCGAGCGTCAACAGGCCGATCGGCTGGCTGTGCATGCAGGCGCTGAACAAGGCCGCTTCGGTCATGCCGACCACCGGCAAATCGGGATGCTGCACTCGCATGCGCGGCGCCGCACCATCCAGAGAGATCCCGAGCAGCACCGCGTCGTGGTCCGGCCGATGTCTGTCCACCAGCTTCAGTGCGCTGGCTTCGGCGATGGCCAGTTCGGCTGCGCTGCTAACAAACGCCGGACCGTCGCTGGCGGTGACTGCAGTCAGGTGATCACTGTCGTCCAGCGCCAGCCGGGCCGACGCGGCCAGCCGTTCGGTGATGTGCACCGAAGTATTCGGATTGATCAGCAACAGCCGCACGGCCGCTCAGCTCTTGAAGATTGCCTCGAGGTCGACTTCGGGTGCCGCTGGATCGAGTTTCAGGCTGCTTTCGATGTGATCCAGGTGGGTCAACATCAATGATTCGGCTTTGGCGACGTCGCGATGTGCGATGGCTTCGATGATCTCGGAATGCTCATCGGCCAGACAGGTGCTGGCGGTCGGTGCGTCGTACAAGACGATGATCAGACACGTCAGCGTTGCCAGTTCGCGCATGTGGCGTGCCAGTGCGGTATTGCCGGCCTGTTCGGCGATCAGCGTATGAAATTCGCCCGACAGACGGACGATGGCGCGCTTGTCGTCGCGGCGCCGCGCGTCCTGCTCGAGCGCCTGGTGCTGGCGCAGGCGGGCCACGCGTTCCGGGGTCAGCGTTTCGATCAGGCGGCGCACCACTGCCGGCTCGATCAGGCGGCGCGCTTCGAAAACATGCATCGCCTGTTCGATCGACGGCTTGGCTACATAGGCGCCGCGTTGCGGAATCAATTCGACGATCTGTTCGTGCGCCATCCGCGCCAGCACTTCGCGAATCCGCGCGCGGCTGACGCTGAAGATTTCGGCGAGCCGCTCTTCGACCAGTTTGGTGCCGGGGTGCAGCCGGTGTTCGACGATCGCCGCGTAGATCTTTTCGTAGATCTCGTCGTGGACGTTTTCGCGCTCGAGGCGGGCTGCGACCGGTGTCTGGCGCGCGCGGGTTGTCGGCATGGCGGTTGATTCGAGTTGATCGAGGGAGCTGTCGAACGGGCGCCGACTGGTGGCTGCCGTCGAGTCGATTCTAGGCAGCGCCTGCAGCGCAGCATCAATTCGCTGCTGCGAGCCCATCGTCCGACCTTTTCGCGACGAGGCGGCAGGCGGGTCACGACGCCCGGTCAACGCCATCCGAACAGTCTTCCCCAACCCTCGATGACAGCCGGGTCGGCGCCCGCAGCCCGCAGCGCACCCCAGACGGTGGTGCTGACGGTATCGAGCAACGGAATATCGTAGGTCGATTCGATTTCGGCGGCCAGCGGCGCCGCGTGCAGGTTGGTGCAGAAGGTGGTGATCGCCTGCGGCCTTGCAGCAGCGACCTCGCCCATCAGCGCGCGCAGGCGCGCCGGCTCGACCAGCGCGAAATCATGGTTGACGCGAATATCGAGATGCCGCTCGGCGACGACTTCGACATCGATGCGCGGCGTAGTTGGCGATGATTTTTTGCTGCACGTCGGCGGTGTATGGGCGTGACCAGCGCGAGCCGTTCGATCTGCTGCAGCGCCATCAGTTCATTGAGTGCGAGCACCGCGGTCGTGGCGACGATGCCGGTGCGCTCGCGGATGCGCTCGACCAGGCGCCGGTCGGCATCGAAACCGAGCCAGCCAGCCGCCGTGCCGCTCCAGGCGATCACGTCGACCTTGGCATCGGCCAGCAACTCGGCTGCGGCGAGGATCTTGCTGTCGTCGAACTGGCCGAGCGCTCGGTCGGACAGCGCGATCTCGGTCACCGTGAAGCGCGAGAAGTGGGCGCTGCAGCCGGGAACGGCCGCCGCCAGTGCGCTGGTCAGCGGTTCCAGCGCGGTATTGGACGACGGCGTCAGCACGCCGAGACGGATTGGGCGGGTCATCGGGTTGCTCCTCAGTGCGTGCGGTCGGTCGGGCATGCGACGATTATCGCAGTCGCCGCTGAAAGTTTGTCGACATCAGTGTTAACACCATATTCAACAAACAAAATGTCGACGAACATGTCGACATTGCAGCGATCCACTGTTCAAGGCTGGCCCGAAGATTGCCTCTGCAACCACGCGGGCAGGCCTTCTTGAACTGGACTGCACCAGTACGGAGCCTGACACATGATGTCGACAACAATGTTTGCAGTGATGTTTGCAACTGATGCACATCGACGGTGCGATGGGTCTCGGCGAATGAGCGCTTCAGACTTCGATCTGGTCGTCCGCCGCGCCCGCGTCGCCACCGCCAGCGACTGTTTCGACTCCGACATCGGCATCCGCGGCGGCCGCATCGTGGCGCTGGGCAGCGGCTTGGGCGCAGGCCGCCGCGAGATCGACGCCGCCGGCCGCGTCGTCACGCCCGGCGGCGTCGACGCGCACTGCCACCTCGACCAGCCGATGACCGCGCCGATGAACATGGCCGACGATTTCGACAGCGGCACGCGCTCGGCGGCCTGCGGCGGCACCACCACGGTGATCCCGTTCGCGGCGCAGGCCAAGGGCCAGTCGCTGCGCGCCGCGGTGGCCGACTACCACCGCCGCGCCGAAGGCAAGGCGCACATCGACTACGCCTTCCACCTGATCGTCAGCGATCCGACGCCCGACGGTGCTCGAGCGACGAGCTGCCGGCGCTGATCCGCGAGGGCTACACGTCGTTCAAGATCTACATGACCTACGACGACCTGAAGCTCGACGACGGCCAGATCCTCGACGTGCTGGCGGTGGCGCGCGAACACGGCGCGATGGCGATGATCCACGCCGAGAACGCCGACTGCATCGAGTGGCTGACCAAGCGGCTCGAAGCCGCCGGCCGCACCGCGCCGCGCTTCCACGCCCATTCGCGGCCGATGCTGGTCGAGCGCGAGGCCACGCACCGCGCCATCGCCTTGTCCGAACTGGTCGACGTGCCGATCCTGATCGTCCACGTCTCGGGGCGCGAGGCGGTCGAGCAGATCCGCTGGGCGCGTGCGCACGGCCTGCAGGTGCATGCCGAGACCTGCCCGCAGTACCTGTTCCTGACCGCCGAGGACCTCGGCATCGACGACAGCTACAAAGGCGCACGCTGCGTGTGCAGCCCGCCGCCGCGCGACAAGGCCAACCAGCAGGTGATCTGGGACGGCCTGAACGACGGCCTGTTCACGATCTTCTCGTCCGACCACGCGCCGTTCCGCTACGACGCGCCGGAGGGCAAGAAGCCCGGCGGCGAGGAAGTGCCGTTCCGCCACATCCCGAACGGCATCCCGGGCCTCGAGACGCGGCTGCCGCTGCTGTATTCGGAAGGCGTGCTCGGCGGACGCATCACGCTGGAGAAGTTCGTCGAGCTCACCTCCACCAACCCGGCCAAGGCTTACGGCCTGCATCCGCGCAAGGGCACGATCGCGCTCGGCGCCGATGCCGACCTGGTGATCTGGGACGAAGGCGAGTTCACGATCACCAACGCAGCGCTTGCACCACGAAGTCGACTACACGCCCTACGAAGGCATGCGGCTGCGCGCCTGGCCGGGCATGACGCTGATCGGCGGCGAGGTGGTCTGGGACGGTACGCAATCTTTCATCCGCGCGCCGGCCGCGGCCGTTTCCTCAACTGCGGCACAGCCGACGCTGCGCCCGGCAACGAAGCCACGCCATGAAGCTGCTGCTGATCAACCCCAATATCTCGGACAGCGTGTCGGAGCTGATCCGAGCCGAGGCGCGAGCGCAGCGCTGCGCCCGGCACCGAGCGTCGAGGTGTTGACCGCGCGCTTCGGCGTGGCCTACATCGAGACGCGCTTCGAGGCGCTGATCGGCGCCTATGCGGCCGCCGAACTGGCGGCCGAGCATCACGCGCGGCTTCGATGCGGTGATCGTCGCCGCCTTCGGCGACCCGGGCCTCGACGGGCTGCGCGAGGCATTGCCGTGCCCGGTTGTCGGGCTGACCGAAGCGGCACTGGCCAGTGCCTGCCTGCTCGGCCATCGCTTCTCGATCGTCGCGATTTCGCAGCGCATCCGCGCCTGGTATCGCGAGACGGTCGAGCATAACGGGCTCGCAGGCCGGCTGGCCAGCATCCGCGGCCTCGACGAAACGTCTGGCGATATCGGCAACGTGCAAGGCAACCAGGGCGAGCGTCTGGTCGAGCTGGCCGAGCGCTGCGTGGCCGAAGACGGCGCCGATGTGATCGTGCTGGCCGGCGCACCGCTGGCCGGGCTGGCGCGTTCGCTGCGCGGACGGCTGCCGGTGCCGGTGGTCGACGGCGTATCCAGTGCGGTGCGCCATGCGCAATCGCTGGTGGCGCTGCAGCCAGGCAACGCGACGCGCGGCAGCTTTGCGCCGCCGCCAGTCAAACCGAACCAGGGCCTCAGCCCCGCGCTGCAGCGGCTGCTCGCCGGCAGCGCAAATTCCTGATCTTCAACCGCTCATGGAGCGAACTCGATGAAATACCGTCACCCATCGCCGCCTGTTGGCGCCACTGTCGCTGGTCGCCGCGCTGATCGGCGCCACACCTGCCATGGCGCAGCAGAAGCTGCAGATCGCCGGCAATTTCGCCGGCGAGCATCCGAGCAGCGTTGCCGTCGAACAGGTCTTCAAGAAAGAGATCGCGCGGCTGACCAACAACCAGCTGCAGGTCGATGTGTTCCCGGCCATGCAGCTCGGCGGCGCCAAGGAAAACGTCGACGCGGTGCGCTCGGGCACGCTGGCGCTGACCTGGGTCGGCGCGGCCTATCTGTCGCGGATCGTTCCGGAACTCGAGGCGGTGGCGCTGCCGTTCGTCTTTCCGAACCGCGAAGTCGCGCTGCGCGTGATCGACGGCCCGGTCGGCGAAGCGATCGACAAGAAGCTGCAGGACAAGGGTTTTGTCGCCCTCGGCTGGATGGAACTCGGCATGCGCCACATCACCAACAGCCGTGGCCCGATCACCAGCGTGGCCGACCTGAAGGGACTGAAGCTGCGCCTGCAACCGAGTGAAACCCACCTCGCGTCGTTCCGTGCACTCGGCGCCAATCCAGTGGCGATGGACGTGAAGGAGCTTTATTCGGCGCTCGAGCAGAAGGTCGTCGATGCGCAGGAGAACCCGTACACGGTGATCTCTGCCTCACGCTATGCGGAGGTGCAGAAATACCTGTCGAACTCCGGCCACTTCTTCGACTTCATTGCGGTGATCGGCAGCAAGAAGGCGCTCGAGCAGTTGAAGCCCGAGCATCAGAAGGCGGTTCGCGAAGCGATGGATCGCAACCATTGTCTTCCAGCGCAAGCTGGCGATCGAGTCGGAAACCAAGGCACTCGCCGATCTGAAGACCAAGATGACCTACACCGAAATTTCGCCGGCAGTGCGCGAGCAGATGCGCAAGGCAACCGCACCGGTGATCGACGACGTGGTCAAGAAGCGCGCGGGGGCTGCGCTGGTCGAACAGGTGCTGGCCGAAGCCGCCAAGGCCCGCTGAGCTGATGAAGGAGCGGTGATGAGCTGTTGCCGGTCGACCTAATGGTTTCACGATGCCGCCCGAGGTGCCGAACCAGGTGGGTCGACGACGCGCAAGCCGGTGCTGCCAGTTGTCTTCGACACCAGCAGTTGGTCGGGCCGGCTGCTCGATGGGCTCGATCGCGTGGTGCTGGCTGCGCTTCTGATCGCGGTGGCCGCGATGGTCGGCGTGGTGTCGGCGCAGGTCGCGCTGCGTTATGGCTTCAACCGCTCGATCGACTGGGCCGACGAAGTCTCGCGCCTCGGCTTCGTCTGGAGCATCTTTCTGGCCATTCCCCTGGGTGTGCGCCAGGGCGCACACATCGGCATCGATATCGTCGTCAACAAGCTGCCCCTGCCGCACGGCAGACTGCTGCGGCGCGCTGGCGCCGCGTTGTGTGCGCTGATGATGTTTGCAATTGCCTGGGCTGCCATGGCGGTGGCGCGTGAGCAGTGGGACGAACTGATGTCGGTGCTCGACTGGAGTGTCGGCTGGTTCATTGTGCCGGTCGGCGATCGGCGCGCTTGTTGTCGGGCCTGCACCTGCTTCGCATCGCGATCCAGGGCCCGCCACTGGTCATCGAAGGGAGTGCCGAATGAGCGCCGGAATCGTCCTCGGCTTCATGCTGCTGGCCTGCCTGGGCCTGCCGATCGCCTTCTCGATGGGCGTCGCCGCAATTGGCGCGCTGTTGATCACCGGCGTCGATCTGTCGATCGTTCCACAGCGGATGATGCATGCGGTCAATTCGTTCCCGCTGATGTCGATTCCGTTCTTCATGCTGGCCGGTGAGCTGATGATCAAGGCCGGCATCGTCGAGCGGCTGATCGCACTCGCCAACTCGGTGGTCGGGCGGGTGCGTGGCGGGTTGGCGCATGTGACGATGTTGTCTGGCGCTGGGCTCGCAACGGTGTCGGGCGCCGCGGTGTCGGACGCCAGCGCGCTTGTCGGCGATCCTGGTGCCTTCGCTCGAGAAGGTCTACGACCGTGGCTTCGCCGCCGCGCTGGTGGCCGCCGCCGCCAATCTCGGCCCCATCATTCCGCCCAGCGGCGCGATGATCGTCTACGCCTTCATGGCCGGCTCGACCGTCTCGGTCGGTGGCATGTTCATGGCCGGGGTCGTGCCGGGCGTGATCATCGCAGCCGGCTTCATGGCGCTGTGCTCGTGGATCGCCACCCGCCGCGGCTGGGCTGTCACCGGCGAGCCGTTCAAGCTGTCGCGTGTGCTGGCCGAACTGCGCCGTTCGCTGGTTGTTCTGCTGATGCCGGTGGTGGTGATCGGCGGCATTGTCGGCGGTGCGTTCACGCCGACCGAAGGCGCGGCGATCGCAGTCGTCTATTCGCTGGCGATCGGCTTCTTCGTCACCCGCCAGCTCGAGATTGCCGATCTGCCCGGCATCGTCGTCCGCGCCGCCATCACTTCCGCGGTGGTCGGCGCACTGATCGCCTTCGCATCGATCATCACCTACCTGATGACGGTCGACCTGTTGCCGCAGAAGTTGTCCGAACTGCTGCTGGGCCTGACCAGCAATCCGCTGGTATTTCTGATGCTGGTCAGTCTGCTGCTGTTCGTCGTCGGCATGTTTCTGGAGTCGAACGCGGCCTACATCATGCTGGTGCCGCTGCTGCATCCGATCGCCCTGCAGTACGGCATCGACCCGCTGCATTTCGGCTTTCTTTTCGTATTGAACCTGGTGATCGGCATGTTGACGCCGCCGGTTGGCGTGGTGCTGTTCGTCGTCTGCGGTGTGACCAAGGTGCCGATGCGCGACTTGGTGCGCAACGCCTGGCCATTCATTGCGCTGATGTATGCGGTGCTGCTGCTGTGCCTGTTTTTCCCGGCGATCGTCACGACGCTGCCGCGCGCGCTCGGCTACTGAGCCGGTCCCGCTTTCTCCCACTCCACCCACCCCCAAGGAATCCAACGATGAACCGATCGAATCGCCTCTCGGCGTCTGCTGGCCGCAATGCAGTCGCGGGCCTGCTGGCCACGCCGCTGGCAACGCTGCCCAGGACCGCATCACCTTCAAGGTGGTCGGCCAGCCGGCCGCAACCGGCCTGATCCAGAAAAACAAGGAGAAACCGTTTTTCGACGACTTCGCCAAGCGCACTGGCTTGCCGATCGATGCCGACTACAAGTCGATCGATTCGCTCGGCATCAAGGATACCGAGCAGCTGCGGGTCATGAAGGCAGGCCTGTTCGACATCGTTTCGCTGCGCGTATCGCAGAACTCGCGCGACGAGCCGACGCTGCTGGGGATGGATCTGGTCGGCGCGGCACCCGACTATGCGACCGCCCGCAAGGTCTACGAGGCCTACCGTGAAACGCTCGATCAGCGGCTGCAGAAGCAGTTCCAGGTCAAGCTGCTGGGCATCTGGCCGTTCGGCCCGCAGATCCTGTTCTGCAAGAAGCCGCTGACCCAGTTGTCGGACCTGAAGGGCATGAAGGTCCGGGTCTACGACCAGAACCTGGCCAAGTTCATCGAGTCGGTCGGTGGTACGCCGGTACCGCTGTCGTTCACCGAGGTGCACCAGTCACTGTCCCTCGGCGTTGTCGACTGCGCCATCACCGGCCCGAGTTCGGCCAATTCGTCGAACTGGCCAGAGGTCACGACGCACCAGTATCCGCTGGGCTTCCAGATGGCGCTGAATGGTTATGCCATCACGCTGAAGGCCTGGAACCGATTGAACGCCGAGCAGAAGGTCAAGATGCAGGCCGCATTCGAAACCCTGACCGACGACATCTGGGCGTATTCGGCCGAACTCACGCAAGATGCGATCAACTGCAATGCCGGCAAGGACCCTTGCACGACGGGCAAGAAATTCAGCCTCGTCAATGTGCCGGTTACAAATGCCGACAAGGAAGCGGTACGCAAGGCGGTCGAGCCATCTCGTTGCCGACCTGGGCCGAGATCTGCGACAAGTCGAACCCAGGCTGCTCGGACGCCTGGAAGAAGACGGTCGGCAAGGCGATCGGAGTTCAATCAGCTCCCGCGCGGCGCAGGCGCGACCGCGTGCCGGCGCCGGCCGCGCCGCCGCGTCGAACCGCAAGAGGAGAGCGACATGAAAGACTCCATCGAACGCTGGCTGGGTACCTTGTTCGGCCTGATATTCGTCGCCTTGTCCCTGCTTGTGGCTGTCGAGACCTTCGTCCGCAAGGTTTTCAACTTTTCGTTGCAGGGGGCCGATGAGCTCGGTGGTTATGCGCTGGCGTTCGGCGCGACGATTGCATTCAGCCTGGCCTTGATGGGGAGATCGCACATTCGGGTCGACGTCTTTCACGATCGCCTGCCAGCCGTTTTGCAGACCGCGTTGAACTGGTTGTCGGTGGTCTGCCTGGCCGTATTTGCCGGCCTGCTGGCGTGGCTGGCGTGGTACGTGATCCAGGACACCCGCAGCTACCAGAGCGTCTCGCAGACGCCGTGGGCCACGCCGCTGCAGTATCCGCAATCGGCCTGGCTGGCCGGGCTGATGATGTTTGCGCTGGTCGCAACGGGTTATGCCTTGCGCGCCACCTGGTTGCTGTTGCGCGGCGATGCCGCGACGCTGAACCATGAGTTCGGCCCTCGGACGACCAGGCAGGAAGTCGAGGAGGAGGTGCAGGACCTGAAGGCACGCTCCAGCGCCGTTGCCGCCGACGCTTCGACGACCGATGTTGTTGCCGGAGCACAAGCATGAATGTCTCGTACATCCTGATCGCCTTTGGCGGCATGCTCGGCATGATGCTGCTCGGCCTGCCGATTGCGGTGGCAATGGCCGCAGTCGGAATCGTCGGCGGCCTGGCTGCCTACGGCATGCCGTTCATCAATTCGATTGCGCCCGTTGTATGGGGCGTGCACAACGACAACCTGCTGACCGCGATTCCGCTGTTTGTCCTGATGGGCGAACTGCTGTTGCGCTCGGGCATCGCCGATCGCATGTTCGGCGCGCTCGCCGCATGGCTCGGCCGCCTGCCGGGTGGCTTGCTGCATACCAATGTGGGTTGCAGCGCGTTGTTTGCCGCCACCTCCGGATCGTCGGTGGCCACCGCGGCGACCATCGGCACCGTGGCCCTGCCGTCTTTGTACAAACGCGGTTACCGGATGGACATGTCGCTCGGCTCGATTGCTGCCGGCGGGACGCTCGGCATCCTGATCCCGCCCTCGGTCAACATGATCATCTACGGGTCGCTGACCGACACCTCGATCAGCAAGCTGTTCGTTGCCGGCATCATCCCCGGCTTGATGCTGGCCGGCGCCTTCATGGCCTTCATCCTGATCCATGCGCTGGTCACCGGCACGGCGATTCGTGAGGAAACAGTGCCGCTGGGAATCCGCCTGCGTCTGCTGAAAGACCTGGTGCCGCCCGGCGTGGTCTTTTTCATTGTGATGGGCGGCTTGTACAGCGGCCTCGCAACAACCACCGAATCAGCTGCACTCGGCGTCGTGGCATCCTTGTTCTTTGCGGCAAAGAGCCGCAAGCTGAACTGGCGGCTCCTGCAGCACTGTTTCGTGCAGACCGCGAAAACCAGCGGCATGATTCTGCTGATCATCACGGCGGCCTTCATCCTGAACCTGGCGATCAGCCTGACCGGCGTTGCCGAAGCGATGACGGCCTGGGTCACCTCGTTCGGGCTCAGCGCAACACAACTGCTGCTGGTGCTGATCGTCTTCTACCTGATCCTCGGCATGTTCATGGACGTGTTGTCGATGATGGTGGCGACGATACCCATCACCTTTCCGATCGTCACCGCGATCGGCGTCGACCCGGTCTGGTACGGCATCTTCATCGTGCTGATGTGCGAACTGGGCATGATCACGCCGCCGGTCGGAATGAACCTGTTTGTCGTGCAGGGCATCCGGCCCGACAAGGGCGGAATCCGCGACGCCATCGTCGGCGCGCTGCCGTATGTCGCGATCATGATCCTGTTCACGATCCTGCTGATGGTGTTTCCGGGCATTGCGACCTGGCTGCCGGGGAAGATGTGATGACATGAACATCTGTGGCAGCTTTCGGCCTGCGAGCTGCAGCAACGTTTTCGCGACGGCAGCCTGACGCCGATCGCCGTTGCCCAAGCCTGCCTCGGGCGGCTGGAGGAGGTCAACCCGCGCTTGAATGCGGTGATTGCTCGGCGCGATCAGGCTTTCCTCCACGAGGCAGAGCAGGCCACGCTGCGCCACGCACGGCAACAACCGCTGTCGAAGCTCGACGGCATTGCGCTCAGTGTCAAGGACAGCCTGTTGACCGCCGACATGCCGACCAGCTGGGGCACACCGGCGCTTCGCATGCATTGCCCCGGGCATGATGAATTTGTTGTTGCTCGCGCCCGGGCCGCTGGTGCGCTGATCATCGGCAAGACCAACGTACCCGAGTTCGCGCTCGAAGGGTATACCGACAACCCGGTCTATGGGGCCACTGGCAACCCGTGGGCGCCCGAGTTGACGCCTGGCGGATCGAGCGGCGGTGCTGTGGCTGCCGTGGCGGCCGGTATCGCACCGCTGGCGATTGCCCAGGACGGCGGTGGATCAATCCGTCGGCCGGCTTCGCACGCTGGTGTCGTCGGTCTGAAACCATCACTGAGCGCCTGGCCTCGCCAGCATGTGTTGCCCAGCCTGCTGCTGGATTTTGAAGTCATCGGCCCGTTGGCGCGCACGGTTGCCGATGCACGCCTGTTGTTCGATGCGCTGCGGGGGCCGGCGCGGGTCGATCGTTCTTCGCTGGCGGCGGCTCAGGCTGCGTCGCAGCGCCGAAAGGCGGGGCCGCAACGCGTGTTGTATGTCGAGCGGCTCGGCGATGCACCACTCGATCCACAAATCGCCACCAGCGTTGGACAGGCGGTCAGGGCCCTGGCCGGGCTCGGACACGAAGTCGACACCGGCGCCTTGCCGCTTGATCTGGACTTCTTTGTAGAAGCCTGGCCGCAGATCGGCCAGATCGGGCTGGCACGAATGTTCGACGAGCATCCGGACTGGGCGCAACAGGCGTCGCCGAAGTACCGCGAAATGGCCGACGCCGGGCGGCGCCTGCCGGCCACCCGGTTGCTGCAGATCGTCGAACAGGTGACGCATCTGCGGCGTGCCAGCGCTGCGTTGTTCGACGACATCGATCTGATCGTGATGCCGTCGGCGGCGGCCTTGCCATGGCCGGCGACAGAGGCCTACCCGACGCACATCGACGGCCATCAAGTCGGACCACGCGGACACGCCATCTACACCGGCTGGGTCAACGCGGCCGGCCTGCCGTCGCTGGCGCTGCCGGCCGCCGCAGCTGGCAATGGGCTGCCGATCGGTTTTCAGATGATCGGTGCGTTCGGGAGCGACGACGCGCTGTTGTCGCTGGGCGAAGATTTCGAGGCCGCGGCGCCGTGGGCGCAGCGTTGGCCTGCACTTTGACGAAGAAGGCACATGACGACGATCGACGACGTGGTGCGCCTGTTGGTGCAGGCTCGACATACCGGGCAACCGGTGCCAGCGGTCAACGCCGAATTGCCCGATGCGGCAGCCGCCTATGCGGTTCAACAGGGCGTTGCCGACCGCCTCGGCTGGTTCGAGGACAAACAGCCGCCGCGCTTCTGGAAATCGGGCGGCCCGTCGCGCGAAGCCATCCTGACCCATGCACCGCTGCCGCCAGCCGGTGTCTGGGCGAGTCCCGCCGACGCACGGCATTGGCCTTTCCAGATGAGAGGCATCGAAGCAGAGATTGCGCTCAGGCTCGCGCATGATTTCGATCATTCGTTGGCTGCGACCCTCGACCACGCCAGCGCGGCAACACTGATCGGCGCGATGTGTGTCTCGATCGAAATCGTCGACTCACGTTGGATCGAAGGCTTGCAGGCGTCGGCCACCGCCAAACTGGCCGATCTGCAATCGCACGGCGCGTTGGTGCTCGGCGACTGGGTTCCGTACCGTGCGCTCGACTGGAGCGTCCAGCGATGCCGCGTCCGGATCGGCGCCCAGGAAGCGGTCGAACGGCGCGGCAGCCACGCGTTGGCCGACCCTTGTTATCTGTTGCCGGCCTGGTTGCGTCACGCGACTCGCAATGGCGACAGCGTAGCCGCCGGTACGGTTGTCACGACCGGAACCTGGGTCGGCATTCTCGGCGCAGTGGCTGGTGATCTGGTGACTGCCGATTTCCCCGGTATCGGATCGGCTTCAGTCCAGCTCTGAAACATCGCTGCGGTTCGCCGGGCGCTGTCGGCCATCTGGCACTGTGCTCGACATGCGACCCCTGACTGCCGCCAAGCTGCGACGCAGTAACGATTGCCGCAGTGGCAAACGGATTGGAAAGCCGTCGCATGCTGCAGCCGGCAGCTCGTGTAACCGCCGACCGTCAAGCGGCCGCCCTGTATGATTTGCCGATCAAAGTCGCACCAATGAGTCCTGTTCGATGAAGCAGTCGGCAAAGAACGGCAAGGCAATGGTTTCCCAGGGGTTGCGCAAGGCAGCGACGGGCATTCGCGGATTGGACGAAATCACGTTGGGTGGCTTGCCGGCCGGGCGACCGACACTGGTTTGTGGTGCTGCCGGATCGGGCAAGACCATGTTGGCGATGGAATTTCTGCTGCACGGCGCGATCGAATTTGGCGAGCCTGGCGTGTGCATGATGTTCGAGGAAACCGCCGAGGACCTGGCCGCCAATGTGCGCTCGCTCGGCTTTGATCTGGACCGCCTGCAGGCGCAGAAGAAGCTGGCCATCGACTACGTTCGCATCGAGCGCAGCGAGATCCACGAAACCGGCGAATACGACCTCGAGGCCTTGTTCATCCGGCTCGACCATGCGATCCGCAGCGTCGGCGCCAAGCGGGTCGTGCTCGACACGCTGGAGGCGCTATTTGCCGGCCTGCCCAGCGAAGCCATTCTCAGAGCCGAGTTGCGCCGCCTGTTTCGCTGGCTGAAGGACCGCGGCATGACCGCGGTGATCACCGGTGAGCGCGGCGAATCGAGGCTGACGCGTTATGGCCTGGAAGAATATGTCGCCGATTGCGTGATTCCTGCTCGATCACCGCATCGAGCACCAGACGTCGACGCGGCGGCTGCGGGTGGTCAAATACCGCGGGTCGGCCCATGGCACCAACGAATATCCGTTCCTGATCGGCGACCGCGGCATTTCGGTGATGCCGGTCACGTCGATGCGGTTGCTGCACGAGGCGTCCGATCAACGGATGGGCACCGGCATCGCGCGACTCGACGAGATGCTCGGCGGCAAAGGTGTGTTCCGGGGCTCCAGCGTGCTGGTCTCGGGTTCGGCGGGCACCGGCAAGAGCAGCGTCGCCATGATCTTTGCCGCCGCTGCCTGCCAGCGTGGCGAGCGTGCGCTCGTCTTCGTCTATGAAGAGTCGGCCTCGCAGGTGGTGCGCAACATGTCGTCGATCGGCATCGACCTCGAGCCATGGGTCGCCAAGGGCCTTGCTGAAGATCCATGCCAATCGACCGACGATGCAGGGCCTGGAGCAGCATCTGGTCCACATTCATGATGCAGTCGCTCGATTTCAAACCGGCCGTTGTCGTCATCGATCCGATCAGCAATCTAGCTTCGACGATGATGCGCAGCTGCTGAAGCCGGCGCTGATGCGACTGATCGATCTTCTGAAGGAGCGCAATGTCACCGCCATGTTCACCAATCTGAACCGGGATGCCGAGTCGGCCATTGCAGTCACCGAGATGGGCGTCTCGTCGCTGATGGATACCTGGTTCCTGATGGCCAATCTGGCAGGCAACGGCGAACGCACGCGGACGATGCAGGTTGTCAAGTCGCGCGGCATGGCGCATTCGAATCAGGTCAGGGAATTCCTGATCGGCGACGACGGTGTCGATCTGGTCGAAGTCGTGGTCGAAAACGGACAGGTGCTGACCGGCCGCTTGCGTCAGCGGTATGTGGCGGAGGCGCAAGCCAGGGCCGGGCGCAGTGAACAGATCGAGGCCCGCAGCAAGCTCGAGCTGCAAAGCAGGCGGCTCGCTGTCGAGGCATCGATTGCCGCTGCGCAGGCGGAATTGCTTGAACTCGAATCGACGCAGGCCGAAACAGCGGTGCTGGCCGCCAATGCAGCGCCGCGCCAGACTGCCCGCGCGTCGACGCAGTCGGCTTGGCTCGTCAAGACTGAACCGGAGTGGCCGATGACCCCCCCTGCGACGAAGAAGGCAGCGCGACCAGCGTCGGCCGGCGCAGGCGCGCCGTCCCGGCCCCCCAAAGGCAAGGCCGAATGGCAATTGCGCCTGTATGTCGCCGGGCAAACCGCCCGGTCGGCTACTGCGCTCGTCAATCTGAAACGTTTGTGCGAAGACCATCTGGCCGGGCGTTACGAGATCGAGGTGGTTGATCTGCTTGTCAATCCGAAGCTGGCGGCGGGTGATCAGATCCTGGCCGTTCCGACCTTGGTCCGGCTGCTGCCCGAACCGATGAAGAAGATCATCGGCAGCCTGTCCGATGTCGAGCGTGTGCTGGTCGGCCTCGATCTGCATCAGGTGGACTGATGTCAGCGACAACCGGCCCGCCGAAACGCCGTTGTACCGGCTCCAGCTGTTCGTCAGCGGTACCGGCTCGCGCTCGGCACGGGCAATCGTCAATGTGCGCAGACTGTGCGAGCAATACCTGCGCGGCCGATACAGCCTCGATGTGATCGACATCACGCGCCACCCTGCACGGGCCCGCGAGGAACAACTGGTGGCTGTGCCGACCTTGATCAAGCTGGCTCCGATTCCGACGCGGCGGTTTATCGGCGACATGTCGCGCACCGATTCGATACTCGGAGGCCTTGAACTCGCCGCTGAAGCGGCAGCCTGCCGAGCCGGAGGGCACTGAGAACGATGTCCGCCGTTCCCGACAACGAATTGCTGCAGCCTGAACTTGCAGCAGGTGCCGAGGTCAGCTGTCTTGCAGCGCGAAATCGCCGGCTTGCGTCAGCGCCTGCTGGAGGCCGACGATACGCTGCATGCGTTGCGCAACGGCGAAGTCGACGCGATCGTCGTTGGTGAAGATATCTACACGCTGGAGGGTGCCGAATCGGCGTCCAATCGCTTTCGCAGCGACGTGCTCGCGCAGATGGACGATGCGGTGGTGGTGACCGATATCGACGTCAACCTGATCTATCTGAATCCGGCGGCCGAACGCCAATACGACATGCCGGCTTCGCAGGCACTCGGCAGGCCGCGCGATTACCTGTTTCGGCTCGAATGGATCGATCCCGATGACGAGTCCCAGGCCAAGAACTGCCTGGAAGAGGTCGGACATTGGCGCGGCACCAACCGTCACCTGACCAATCTCGGCGAAACCTTGCTGGTCGACAGTACCTGGAGCCGCCTGCAGAACCAGGATGCATCCGATGCCGGCCTGCTGATCGTCATCCGCGACATATCGAAACGCGCTGCTGCCGATGCCGCGCTGCGGGAAAGCCGCGCCAGGCTGGCGTTCGCGCTCGAATCGGCGCGCATCGGCGAATGGGAGGTCGACCTGACAACCGGCGTCGCCCGCCGATCTGCGTGGCACGATCGGTGTTTCGGCTATTCCGACCCGGTCGATAACTGGAGCCGCGAGATCTTTCTACGCCATGTTCATCCAGACGACCATGCCGACGTCGCCCGGCGGTTCGACCAGGCCATCGCCGAGCTGGGGCAGATGCACTTCGAGTGTCGGGTGTTCTGGCCCGACGGCAGCCTTCACTGGATCGAAGTCCACGGCAGTGTCTTCAACGACGAATCGAAACCCGGCCGATTACTGGGTACCGTTGCCGACATCACCGCGCGCAAACGCAATGAAGCCACGCTGCACGAAGCCGATCAGCGCAAGGACGAGTTCCTGGCCACGCTGGCCCACGAACTGCGCAACCCGCTGGCGCCGATTCGCAATTCAGCTCGCCTGTTGAAACTCTCCGGTGATGCCCAGACCCATCAGCGGGCCCTGACCGTCATCGAACGTCAACTCGATCAACTGGTCCATCTGGTCGACGATCTGCTTGATGTCAGTCGCATCAGCCAAGGCAAGATCGCGCTGCGCAGGCAATTGATCGACATGGCCGCCGTGGTCGAGAATGCGGTCGATACCAGTCAGCCGCTGATCGATGCCAAGGGCCATCGATTGACGATCGAGCTGCCCGAGCGAGCCGGTCATGGTCGACGCTGACATGACGAGGTTGACTCAGGTGGTGTCCAACCTGCTCAACAACGCGGCGCGCTATACACCCGATGGCGGGCTGATCGGCGTCGCTGTGACGGTGGACGGGGGGTGGACCAGCCTGACCATTGCCGATTCGGGCATCGGCATTTCGCCCGGCATGCTGCCGCATATCTTCGACATGTTCACGCAGGGCGACCGGGTTCGATCATCCGCAGGGCGGGTTGGGCATCGGATTGGCCCTGGTGCGTCAATTGGTCGAGATGCATGCCGGCACGGTCGAGTGCCGCAGCGCAGGTGAAAACGCCGGCACGACCGTGGTCGTGCGCCTGCCAATGGCGGGCGTGGCGCAGCCAGCCGAGCCGGTTGTTTTACAGCCGCCGTCATCCGCGACGCGAGCGGCAGGCAGCAGCGTGCTGGTTGTCGATGACAACCACGATGTCGGCGACAGCCTGGCCGAACTGCTGCAGATCGTCGGCTATGTGCCCACGCTGGCGCGCAGCGGTATCCAGGCGGTCGAGCTGGCGCGGGCAATACGCCCGCAGATTGCCCTCGTCGATATCGGACTTCCCGATATCGATGGGCACGAGGTGGCGCGCCGCTTGCGCGCCGAGGTCGATCTGGGCGACATGTTGCTGGTTGCGTTGACCGGCTGGGGGCAGGACGACGACCGGCTCCGTTCGCAGCAGGCCGGATTCGACGCGCATCTGGTCAAGCCGGTCGATATCGATCGCCTGCTCGAACTGCTTCAACGCGTCGAGCCACGCAGCGCTGTCGACTGAGGGCAACGAGCGCGAGCAGCGGCCGATGCGCCGCCTTATGATGGTCTGTAAGCCATCGCGGCGCGAGAGCCGCGATCAGGCCCAGCCTTCACATTTGCCGGAACCACACGCATGGAATTGCCGATCCACACACTCAGCAACTTGTTCGAGCAGCTCGGTCTTCCCTCGGATCAAGAATCGATCGAAGCTTTTGTCGCCAACCACCGGCCACTGCCCGACGGGGTAGCGGTTGCCGATGCCTCGTTCTGGACACCGAGCCAGGCGCGGTTTCTGCGCGACGAAATCCGTGAGGATGCCGATTGGGCCGCGGTCGTCGACACGCTGGGTGCGCTGCTCAGCCACGGTTAGGCCGTCTCAGGCAACCCGCGTTTTTTGCCCGAAACCACGGAGGGCGTGATGCCGACGAGCAGGAAATCGACGCCGACACGGGCAGTGGTCAAGCCGAAGCCGGCAGCCCGCAAGAAAACCGCCAAACTGGCGCCCAGCCCACCCGTCGGGCCGCGCGCAGCGGCCGATTCGGTGCTTCCCGAAACCACCGCATCGGTGGCGCGTCTGGCCAAGGACATTCGCCGCTGGGCCGACCATGTGCTGGGAATCGCCGGCAGCGCCACCGAGCTGTCGCTCAACCTGGCCAAGGCGCGTGCACGCGGGCCGCGCCAACAAGCTGCGATTGTGACGGCCGGCTCAATTTTGCGGCACGCGCGGGAGACCGCCGGCATGACGACCAAGGAAGTCGGCAAGGCGATCGATTTCGGCGACATTGCCATGCTCGAACAGGCCGAGGTCGGCAAGATCGCCTTGCCATTCGAGGTGATCCTGCGTCTGGCGGCGGTTCTGGGGCGGCATGATCCCTTGACCTTCGCGATGCGGCTGGCGCGCTCCTACAACCCTGCACTCTGGAAGGGTCTCGAAGACCTGGGGGTCGGTCGGTTTGCGGTGCAGGCCGGCCGCGAGCGCGAACTGGCGAATATCTACCGTGCCAATGATGCCGCCCGAAAATTGTCCGATGTCGATTTCGCTGCGGTGCTCGCGTTTGCCAAGACCGGTTTCGACGCGGCCGTGCAGTTTCGGAGCGACCCGGTTGCGTCGATGGACGAGCGCGCCTCGAATCCGGCGGCAACAGCGCAAAGCGGGCGAAAATAGGGCCTCATGCCAGCAAAAGCAGGTTGACAAGTGCGGACTGCGCCGCGGATCTTCAGCATCGTGCCAGCCGGCCGATGCTGAACCGATGAAAGCGTGCGCGCGTTGATGTGGCGGCCTCGTCAGTCGATCCGTGCAAGCGTCGTGATGCCGGCACTCGTGCTGCTGATCGGCATGTGTTTGTCGGCTGCAGGCGCGCGTTGGCTGGATCTCAGCAACCAGACCCAGGCGATCGAAGATTTCGAACGTGGCGTCGAGCGGGTCAATCGAGAGATCGCACGCCGATTCATCATGCCGGTGTATGGCCTCAACGGCGCACGGGGCATGTATGCAGGCAACCCGCAGGTCGACCGCGCTGCCTTTCGGGCCTATGTTGAATCGCGCGACCTGGCTGAAGAGTTTCCTGGCGTGGGTGGCTTCGGCTTTATCGAACGAGTCAGCCGCGCCCGGCTGCCCGCGTTCCTCGATGAACAGCGCGGCGGTGGTGCCCCGGAGTTCCAGCTGCGTCGCCTGAGCGACAGCGACGCCGACGACTACCTGCTCATCAAGTTCATCGAGCCCGGGGGCGGCCAACGACACCGCGCTCGGGCTGGATGTCTCCTCCGAGCAGAACCGACGAGTCGCAGCACAGTTGGCGATCGATACCGCGCTGCCGACGCTCACTGCGCCGATCACCCTGGTGCAGGACCATCGCCATCGGCCCGGTGCGCTGTTGTATGTGCCGGTCTACCAGCACGAATCCAAGCCGCAGAACACCGCCGAACGCCGCGCCGCACTGATCGGGCTGCTGTACGCGCCGATCGTGGTGGGCGACCTGTTGCAGGACATCGCCGAATTCCATCGCGACCGGTTGCGCTTCCAGCTGTTCGATTCGACCGGTGAGGCCGCGACGGTCGTGCGCATTTTCGACTCGTCGGACAAGCCGGCAGCGGCGCCCGGCGCCAGCGCCTTCAGCAAGCAGGTCACGCTGGCCTTGCCGGGGCGAAGCCTGACGATGCAGGTCGACAGCTCGCCGCAGTTCGACGCCGAAGCGGCGTCGATGATGCCGTGGGCCTTTTTCGCTGCAGGCGGTCTGGCGAGCGCGCTGCTGGCGTTGCTGCTGCACCAACAGTCGACCGGTCGCAGCCGTGCCGAGGCTCTGGCCCGGCAGATGACCGCCGATCTCGAGCGCCTGGCACTGGTTGCGCGGCATACATCGAACGCAGTCGCCATCACCGATTCGCAGCGGCAGATCATCTGGGTCAACGGCGGCTTCGAACGCATCACCGGCTTGACTGCTGCGCGCGCGATCGGCCAGCCGATGACCCTGCTCAAGCACGATGGTACCGATCTCGATACCTTGCGCCGCCTCGATGCGGCGCTCGACGAAGCTCGGGCCTTCACCGGTACGCTGGTGCGCCACCGCAGCGATGGCAAGCCGTATTGGGTCGAATCCGAAATCCAGCCGCTTCGCGATGGCGACGGAGCGGTTGCCGGCTTCATGCTCATCGAATCCGACATCAGCGAGCGCAAGCGGGCTGAAGCCGTGCAGCAGCGGATGGAAGGCGACCTGCGCCGCAACAACGAGCTGCTCACCAGCATCATCGAAAACCTGCCGTGTGGTTTGAGCGTGTTCGATGGCGAGTTGAGGCTTGTGATTGCCAATCAGCAGTTCCGCAGCCTGCTGGGTTTTCCCGATCGTCTGTTCGAGCGGCCCGTTGTGCGTTTCGAGGATCTCGTCCGATTCAATGCCGAGCAGGGCGCCTACGGCGATGGTGATATCGAATCGATGGTGCGCGCGATCATCGACCGCGCTCGTGCCAGCCGTCGAATCGGCCCAACTCGATCGCAGCCAGCCCGAGTTGTCGAAGCTGGAGATCCGCAGCGCACCGCTGCCGGGAGGCGGCTTCGTCAGCACCTACGACGATGTCAGCTCGCGCATCTGGGCAGAGGCCGAGATCAAGCGTAGTGCCGATCTGCTGCGTGGTGCCATCGACGCCATCGACGAGGCGTTTGTCGTCTACGACCCGGACGACCGGCTGGTGTTCTGCAACGACAAATACCGGCAAATCTACCGGCCGCTGGCTGGTGTGCTGGTCACCGGCGCCCGTTTCGAGGACATCGTTCGCAGCGGGGCAGAGAGCGGGCGCATCCCGGCGGCCATCGGCCGGGTCGACGAATGGGTCGCTGAACGGGTCGCCGAACACCGGGCGGGACATGCCACGCTGATCCAGCAGCTCGACGATGGCCGCACGTTGCGCGTCGTCGATCGCAAGATGCCCGACGGACACATCGTCGGCTTCCGGATCGACATCACCGAGTTGGCGAAGGCGACCGAAACCGCGCAGGCGGCGTCGCGCGCCAAGAGCCAGTTTCTGGCCAATACAAGCCACGAGATCCGCACCCCGATGAATGCGATCCTGGGCATGCTGGCGCTGCTCGGCAAGACCCGATTGACTGCGCAACAGGCGGACTATGCGCGCAAGACCGAAAGCGCAGCCCGCTCACTGCTGAGCCTGCTCAACGACATTCTCGATTTTTCGAAAGCCGAAGCCGGCAAGATGGTGCTGGACCATCATCCCTTCAGCACCGAACAGCTGATGCGCGATCTGTCGGTGATTCTTTCCGCGCGATGTCGGCGAGAAGTGGGTTGAGGTCTTGTTCGATGTCGATCCGTTGCTGCCGCGATGTCTGATCGGCGACGCGATGCGCCTGAACCAGGTTCTGATCAACCTCGGCAGCAACGCGATCAAATTTACCGCCGCTGGCGAGGTGGTTGTCTCGGTCACGGTCGAGTCCATCGACAACGGGCACGCCCGTCTGCGCTTCGCGGTGAGCGATACCGGGATCGGCATCGCTCCCGAAAACCAGGCACAAATCTTCAATGCCTTCACGCAAGGCGAGGCGTCGACCACCCGCCGCTTCGGTGGCACCGGGCTCGGCGTCAGCATCAGCCAGCGTCTGATCGAGTTGATGGGTGGCACACTGCAGATCGACAGCGCGGTGGGACAAGGCAGCCGCTTCCACTTTGTCATCGAGTTGCCGGTCGGCCAGGGTATCGAGTTGGCCGAACTGGCGCCAGCGTCGCAGCCGCCAGTCAAACGCGTGCTGGTGATCGACGACAACTCGACCGCGCGGCAGGTATTTGCGCGCATGGGTCAGGGCTTGGGATGGCAGGTCGACCTCGCTGATGGCGGCGAACGTGGCCTCGAACTGCTGCGCGGCGCGGTTGCCAATGGCCGTCCGTATCAGGCCGTGTTTGTCGATTGGCTGATGCCTCGAATGGACGGCTGGCAGACCAGTCGCCGAATCCACGGACTCGGGCTGGCCGGCCCGGCCCCGGTGATTGTCATGGTGACCGCCCACGCGCGCGCGATGATGAACCAGCGCGCAAGCGACGAGCAGGGGCTGATCGATCGCTTCCTCGTCAAACCGGTGACCGCGGCAATGCTGGCCGATGCCGTCATCGAGTCGGCCATTCGGGCGCCTGAAGCGGGACCTGTCGCACGAACCGCTGTGGCGACGACCCGCCGGCTGGCCGGCCTGCGCCTGTTGGTGGTCGAAGACAATCTGAACAATCAGCAGATTGCGCGTGAGCTGCTCGAAGCCGAAGGTGCGACCGTCCAGTTGGCCAACGATGGTCAGCAAGGCGTCGAGGCGGTAGCCGCCGCCGACCAGGGCTTTGATCTGGTCCTGATGGACTTGCAGATGCCGGTGCTCGACGGCTTTGCGGCAACCAGCCGGATCCGTCACGATCTGGGCCTGCAGGAGTTGCCGATCGTTGCGATGACCGCCAACGCGATGGTGTCCGACCGAGAGGCCTGCATCGCCGTCGGCATGAACGACCATGTCGGCAAACCCTTCGATCTGGATCATCTGGTTCGCGTGATCCGTCAACATGCGGGCCGCGGCGAGGCCGTGTCCGCCCCGTCCGAGTCGGCCGCGTTGCCGCTGACGGTGCAAGACGCCGCTGCCGCTGCCGGCGTCGACATCGTCACCGCGATTGGCAGGTTGGGGGGTCGACACGATACCTATGCACGGATGCTGAAGGCATTCATCAAGGAGCTGCTATCGATGCGCAGCCAGCTCACCGAGATGTGCGGCGCAGGCGATCTGCAAGGGGTGTCGCGCCTGTTGCATACCTTGAAGGGGCTGGCCGCCACTTTCGGTGCCACAGCCTTGTCGGCCGCCGCCGCACAGGGCGAGCGTCAATTGGTCGCCGACCGGACACCTGCCACGATGCAGCTGGCGGCCGATGCGACCCATCAGGCAATCGAGAGGGCCAGCCCGGGCCTTGGCGATTTGCTGTTCGCGCTCGATCCGGCGGCCGAACGCGCGCCGCCGGCCTGATCGTTCGTCAAGTCAACCGAGCCGGACCGGCACGAAGATCCGCTCGCCGCCGCGCATCACCAGCAGGGCCACCTGCTTGGGTTTGCCTTTCAGCGAGTCCCGCACCTGCTCGACCGATTCGATGCTGCGGCCGTTGACAGCCAGCAGCACGTCGCCCGCCTGGACACCGGCTTTTTCGGCCGCCCCGCTCACGTCCTCGATCAGCAGCCCCTGATCGGCGCGGCTGATCTCGGCCTGGCGGCGTTCATCGGCAGTCAGCGGACGAAGCGCCAGGCCAAGGCGACTGCCGTCGACCGCGTCGCTGGAGGCTCGCGCCTGCTGCGTCGCCTGGTCGGCGTTGCCAAGTTCGACCGTCATCTCGTGCCACGATTTGTCGCGCCAGATCTTCAGCCGAACCTGTTCGCCCGGCGCCGCCAACCCGATCCGGCTCGACACGGCGCCCGAGCGAGACACCGGCTTGCCGTCGATCTCGGTGATCACGTCGCCGGCCTTCAACCCGGCCTTGCTGGCCGCGCTGCTCGCCGAGACCTGGGAAATCAGTGCGCCATCGGGACGGGGCAGGCCGAACGACTCGGCCAGCGCCTGGTCGAGATCCTGGATCTGCACGCCGAGGCGGGCGTGACGGGCCTCGCCCGTCTTGACGATCTGGTCCTTGATGTTCAGCGCCACGTTGATCGGGATGGCAAAGCTCAGGCCCTGATAACCGCCGCTTTGCGAATAGATTTGCGCATTGATGCCGATCACCGCGCCGCTGGCGTCGAACAAGGGGCCGCCCGAGTTGCCGGGGTTGACCGCTGCGTCGGTCTGGATGAACGGCACGGCAGCATCGCCAGGCAACGAGCGACCCTTGGCGCTGACGATGCCCTGGGTGGCCGTCTGCTCGAAGCCGAATGGCGAACCGATCGCCAGCACCGGGTCACCGACCTCGATGGCTTCGGCGTTGCCGAGTCGTACCGTCGGCAGGTCTTGGGCGTCGATCTTCAACACCGCGACGTCGGTCAACGGATCGGCGCCCAGCACCTTGGCCGAGAACTCGCGGCGATCGCCGAGTTTGATCGTCACTTCCTTGGCATCGCGAACAACGTGTGCGTTGGTCAGGATCAAGCCGTCGCCACTGATGATGAAACCCGAGCCTTGGCCGCGAAACGGAACCGAAGGCTGTTTGCCGGGGCCCCGCGGTGACTGGTAAGCCGGGCATGCCGCGGAAAAACTGGAAAAACGGATCGTTGTCCAAGCCCGGTGGCAGGCCCTGGGTTTCGAGGGAGGCCTGGTGGCTGCCCTCGACCGTCACGCCGACCACGGCCGGTCCGCCCTGGCGCACGATCGCCCGAAAATCGGGTGCGCCGGCTGCTGGATTGATTCGCGCGATCGGGGCCTGCTCGATGGCTGTGCCAGCACTGTCGATCGGGCGGGCCGACCCGCTTGCTGCCGATGGCGTCGGTTTGTCGGTGCGCAGCCATTGCGGCAGGCTGAACGCGGCGGCAGTGCCACCGGCAAGGGCGCCCGCGGCGACGAGCGCGGCGGTGAGGGGCTTCAGCGACTTGATGGTCATCACAAATCCTTTACATCGAACGGTTCGCGGAATTTCCGCATGCCGTGGACTGTGCAGTCCGCCGATGAGGCTTCGATTAGCCGGTGATGAAGCGAAGGTTAGGCCAGCGCTGTCATGGGCCCCTCTGGTCTGCTCAGGTCGCCGGCCCCCGAGGGCGCGAATCGAATGTCCACGCGCAAGCCGCCCAGCGGCGAATCGCCGAGACCGATGCAGGCACCGTGTTGCTCGGCCACGCTGCGAACGATCGCCAGACCCAGACCAGTACCTTCGGCGGGCGTCGCCTCGCGTCGAAAGAAGCGGTCGAATACGCGGCCCCGGTCGCTGACGGGAATGCCCGGCCCGCCATCGTCGACACGCAACAGCGGCGCCGCATCGGTTGTCGTGACGGTCAGCTCGATGGCGGTTCCCGGGGGTGAATGGCGAATCGCGTTGTCGACCAGATTGCGGACCAGCAGGCTCAGTGCTGCGGCATCGCCGTCCATTGCGATCGGCAACGAGCCTTCGAACCGCAGCGACTGCTTCTTGGCAACCGCCAGCGGAACCAGATCGGCCATCGCCTGGCGGGCGAGTTCGGCAAGGTCGAGCCGTGCGACAGCCAGCGGGGCGGCACCTGGCTCGTGGCGCGCCAACGCGAGCAACTGCTCGACCAGATGCGCGGTTCGATCGATCCCAGCCGACAAGGCGTGTTCGGCCTCGCCGCGTGCCTGCGGGTCGCTGGTCTGTTCGAGCAGCCTCATCTGCAGCTTCAATGCGGTCAATGGCGACCGCAGTTCGTGGGCCGCATCGGCAATGAATGCTCGCTGGCTGTCGAACGATGCTTGCAGGCGCTGCAGCAGATCGTTCAAGGCCTGCACCAGTGGGGCGATTTCGTCCGGCAGATCCTGCGTCGGCAGCGCGACCAGCGAGCCGGCGTCACGGCGTCGCATGGCAGCGGCCACCGCCGACAAGGGGCGAAGAATCATCGCCGCCAACCACCAGATCACAACCGCCAACAGTGGCGCCACGATGACCAGTGGCGCCACGCTGTTCAACGCGGCATCAGTGGCCAGTTGGCGACGGATCTGACGTGGTTGCGCAACCTGGATCACTCGATCGTCGCTGGCGACGCTGAAGGTACGCCAGGTTTGCGATTGCACGTTGAGGTCGGCAAAGCCGAGCAGCGCCCGTGCCGGAAGCAGGCTGTGCGGGCGCGATGCATAGATGCTGCGTCCATCGACAGTCCAGATCTGAATCACGAAATCGAGTTCTTCGTTGCCCAGCGCACGCGCCTGATCGGGCGCGATTTCGCCCTGGTCTCGCAACGAAAGTGCCATCTGCCGAAGCTGATAGTCGAACAATGTTTCGGTTTCGGCCAGCACCGTGCGATAGGCGACCATGCCCATCAGGACCGCCGCCACGGCGAGCATGGCCAGCAGCATCAACAGCAGCCGCAACCTGATCGATTTCATCCGTGCTTGTCGGCGCCCGGTTCGGGGACGAGAAAATAGCCGACTCCGCGCATGTTGCCGATGAAATCGGCCCCGAGCTTGCGGCGCAGCTGATGCACGTAGACGGATACGGCGTTGCTTTCGATTTCTTCGCCCCAGCCGTAGAGGCGGTCTTCGAGCTGAGCCCGCGACAAGACGGCGCCGGGTCGCGCCATCAAGGCCTCGAGGACGGCCAGCTCACGCGACGACAACAGCACCGGCTGCCCGTCACGCATCACCTGGCGGGTGGCCGGGTCGAAGCTGACGCCTCGGTGCTCGAGCAGCGGCTGGGCGCGGCCACCCTGGCGCCGCATCACGGCGCGGATTCGCGCGGTCAGCTCATCGAATTCGAACGGCTTCACGAGATAGTCGTCCGCCCCGCTATCGAGGCCGCGGACGCGGTCGCCCGGACCGTCGCGCGCCGTCAGCACGATCACCGGTGTCGCGTCCCGCCGCTGACGCATTTCGCTCAGCACATTCATGCCGTCACCCGTCGACTGAACGTCGCCCGGTCCGCCCGCGCGGCAAGCCGAGATCAAGCAGGACCAGGTCGAAGTGTTCGCTGGGCAGGCTTGCCCGCGCTGCGTTCTGGTCGCAAACCCAATCGACTGCATGCCCTTCGCGGCGCAACGAGGCCCGCAGGCTTTCGCCGATCATCTTGTCGTCTTCGACCAGCAGCAGGCGCATTGGATTTGATGAGGATGGACAGCGGCGCTCGAGCAGCCGATCCACGGCGAGACCGGCACAGACTTTACTCTTGCCCGCGGAATGGCGTAGGAGCCTGCCCACAGCTCGACGCGCGGGTAGCTGATGCGGATCGCGTGGGTCGGCTGTCACCATCCAGCAATGAGTCGTCATGATTGCTCGCGATGAGCCCAACATCACCAAGTTCATCCAGTTGGCTGCGACCCGGTCGAATCGCGGCTGGCCTTCTTGTGCTGCTGGTCGCGTTCGTCGGCTTGTCAGAGTTGGCGGGCTGGCCGTTCCTGGCCGGTCCGATGCAGTCTGCCCTGAGTAACTCGCTGCAACGACCGGTGAGGCTCGAAGCCTCCGATCCCGGTAACGATGGTTCTGATGCCAAGCCACTCGTAGCCAGCGCTTCAGCCGGCAGCAAAGCGGGTGGCGTGAAGATCCACCTGCTCGGCGGAATCGATATCAAGGCCAACCGCATCGAAATTGCAGCGCCAGCCTGGAGTGACGGCAAGCCAACCTTGCTGGCATCGAACGGTCATCTGGGACTGCGCTATTCGGATCTTTGGCGACGCGTGGCGTGGCGAGCAGTTGGTGATTCGCCGGATCGAGGCCGACCGACTGCAGATTGTTCTGGAGCGCGATGCAAAGGGTCGTGCTTCGTGGCAGTTCGGCAAACCGAAGGTGGAAGACAAGCCGGACTCGGCGTTGCCGCTGATCGAAGCGCTGCGCGTGCGCTCGGGGCATCTCGATTTGCAGGATGTACCGCTGGACACGCTGGTTGACGCCAAATTTTCATTGGTCGAGGGGTCGCCGCCTGCAGTTGGCTCGGCGTCCGGACCGACCGCGGGCCCGAAGCAGCCGACGAAGCCGGCGGACTGCAGGTTGCCGCCACCGGGCGCTACCGCGCCTTGCCGATCAAGATTGATGCCCGGTCGTCGGGCGCTCTCGGTTGGGCCGGCGACGGCACGATGCCGCTCAAGATCGAAGGCAGCGTCGGGTATGCCAAGTTGGACTTCGACGGCACGGTCCGCGGTGTGCCGGCGTTGCAGGCCTTGAATGGCAACTTCATGCTTGCCGGGCCGTTCGCTCGCAGCGGTCGGCGACGTGATCGGCGTGACGCTTGCCGACCACGCCCGCATTCACGGTCAATGGCTCGCTCGACAAGACAGGCGAGGTCTGGAATGTCAAGGTCGATGACGGCCGGATCGGCAACAGCCGCCTCGACGCGGCGCTGCGCTACGACGCCTGGGCGCAAAGCCGCATGCTCGAAGGCCGGGTCGGCGGATCCGCGCCTGTTGCTGCAGGATCTGGGCCCGGCGATCGGTACGACGCCAACCGGTCGACGTTGCCGAGCCGGCCAAGCCGTGTCAAGAGCAGAACGCCCGGGACGGGTGCTGCCGGCGCGCGAATTCGATCTGCCGTCGCTGCGCGCGATGGATGCCAATATCCTGCTCGATTTCGCCGAACTCGATCTCGGCACCGAGCGGCTCGAACCGCTGAAGCCGTTGCGCGCGCATCTGGTGCTGCGCGATGCCGTGCTGACGATCAGCGATATCGAGGCACGCGCCGCGTCGGGCAGCCTGACCGGCATGCTCAGCCTCGATGGGCGCAAGGACGTTGCGTTGTGGCAGTCCGATCTGCGCTGGCAGGACATCCAGCTCGACAAATGGCTGAATATCAAACGCGCCGACGATTTGCCGCCTTATATCTACGGGCCGCCTCGACGGCCAATCGAAGCTGCAGGGGCAGGGCCGCTCGACCGCGCAGATCCTGGCCAGCCTGAACGGCAGGATGCGCGCACGGATCCGCGACGGCAGGGTTTCGCACCTGATCGTCGAAGGTGCCGGAATCGACCTGGCGCAGGCGCTCGGTGTCTGGATCAAGGGCGACGAGTCGCTGCCGATGAGTTGCGCGCTGACCGAACTGCAGGTCGCCAATGGCGTGATGACGGCCGCAGGTGATGGTCGTCGATACCGCGCGATTCGGTGGTCTGGATCGACGGCGCGATTTCGCTGGTCGACGAATCGCTGGATCTGCGCGCGGTCACGTCGCCGAAGGATTTCAGCCCGCTGTCGCTGCGAACGCCGGTGCTGGTCAAGGGAACGCTGGCGTCGCCGGCGGTCTCGCTGGCGCCAAGCCGCTGGCCGGCAAGGCGATCGCCGCCGGCCTGCTGTCGCTGCTCAATCCGCTGGCGGCGCTGATTCCGCTGATCGATACCGGCACCGGCGACGACACGGCCAAGGGCTGCGCCGCGCTTGCTCGCGCGAGCCGAACAGCGCAGGCAACAGCGGCCAAATCCTGAGCCGCGGCAACAGCCGGCCTAGCGCGGCGCGCCGCACTTGCAATCGAGCGATTGACGATGTAACAAAGTTACATCAGAATCGGGCTTTTCGATGTTACCGCGGTCGCCAGCGCCGCAGCCAACGCGATGAATCCGACCGTCCAACTCGTCACCGAGCGCATCCGCGAGCGCAGCCAGCCGCTGCGCACGCCTATCTGGCCCGGGTCCAGGCGACGATCGACCGGCCGCGCGGCCCCGACCGCATGGGCTGCGCCAATGTCGCCCATGCCTTCGCGGCGCTGCCGGGCAGCGACCGCTTTCGCGTCGTCGCCGAGAAGGCGCCGCAATCTGGCGGTCGTCACCGCCTACAACGACATGTTGTCGGCGCACCAGCCCTACGAGGCTTTTCCGGCGGTGATCCGCGACCAGGCGCGCCGGCTCGGCGCGACGGTGCAGGTCGCCGGCGGCGTGCCGGCGATGTGCGACGGCGTCACCCAGGGCCTGCCGGGCATGGAGCTGAGCCTGTTCTCGCGCGACACCATCGCGATGTCGACCGCCATCGCGCTGACCCACGATGTCTTCGATGCCGCGCTGCTGCTCGGCGTGTGCGACAAGATCGTTCCCGGGCTGCTGATCGGCGCGCTGCATTTCGGCCACCTGCCGTGTGTCTTCGTGCCGGCCGGGCCGATGAGCAGCGGGCTGTCGAACAATGACAAATCGAAGGTGCGCGAGCAATATGCGCAGGGCCAGGTCGGCCGCGACCGACCTGCTCGAAGCCGAATCGGCCGCCTACCACGGACCCGGCACCTGCACCTTCTACGGCACCGCCAACAGCAACCAGATGCTGCTCGAGGCGATGGGCCTGCACGTGCCGGGCGCGGCATTCGTGCACCCGCATGCCGCAGCTTGCGCGAAGGCTTGACCCGCGAGGCGGTCGATCGGGTGCTGGCGATCGGGCGTGCGGCCGACGGCGGGCGCGCCTTCCTGCCGATCGGCCGACTGGTCGACGAGCGGGTCATCGTCAATGCGATGGTCGGCACTGCTGGCCACCGGCGGGTCGACCAATCACCTGATCCATTGGGTCGCGGTGGCGCGTTCCGCCGGCATCCTGATCGACTGGAGCGATTTCTCCGATTTGTCGCACGTCACGCCGTTGCTCGCCCGCGTCTATCCGAATGGCGCCGCCGACGTCAACCAGTTCCAGGCCGCCGGCGGCCCGGGTTTCGTGATCCGTGAACTGATCGACAGCGGGTTCATGCACGGCGATGTGCGCGACCATCGCCGGCTGACGGCATCCGCTCGTATGCCGAAGTGCCCGAGCTCGCCGAAGACGGCGCCACGCTTCGCTGGAGCGCGCTTGCCGAGCCGGCGGCGACGATTCGATCATCCGTCCGGCCGAGCGTCCGTTCAGCGCGCAGGGCGGCCTTCAGCTGCTGACCGGCAACCTCGGCCGCTCGGTGATCAAGGTGTCGTCGGTGCCTGACGACCGCCATCGTGATCGAGGCACCGGCGATCGTCTTCGACACCCAGGAGGAGCTGTTGCAGGCATTCAAGGCCGGGCAGCTGGAACGCGATTTTGTTGCCGTCGTCCGCTTTCAGGGCCCACGCGCCAATGGCATGCCCGAACTGCACAAGTTGACGCCGCCGCTGGCGGTCCTGCAGGGCAAGGGTTTCCGGGTCGCGCTGGTGACCGATGGCCGCATGAGCGGCGCGTCGGGCAAGGTTCCGGCAGCCATTCACGTCAGCCCGGAGGTGGTTGTCGGAGGGCCGCTTGGCAAGGTTCGCAACGGTGACCTGATCCGCCTCGACGCAGCGGCGGGTGTGCTCGAAGCCAAGGTTGACGCACAGGAGTGGGCTGCGCGCGAGCAGGCTCGCACTTTCCGATGCGCTGCAACAGGTCAATGCGCATGGCCTTGGCCGTGAACTGTTCGGCGGAATGCGTCGAAATGTGCTCAGCGCGGAAGAAGGTGCCGTCACCTGGTTGTGATGGCGCAGACGCGGACGTTCGCAACAACGGAAATCAGATGAGAACTCTTGCATTGGCTGATCATGGTCCGGTGATTCCGGTCATCGTGCTGAATCGAACCGAGGATGCGGTGCCGGTTGCCGAGGCACTGCTGGCCGGCGGCGTCAAGGTGCTCGAAATCACCATGCGCACGCCGGTTGCATTGAAATGCATCGAGGCGATCGCCGGTGCGGTGCCCGATGCCATCGTCGGGGCCGGCACCGTTCGCAGCGCAGCGGACGCCCGCTCGGCGATGAATGCCGGCTGTCGATTTGCCGTCAGCCCCGGGTATACGGCCGAAGTCGGCAAGGCTTGCCGCGATGCCGGCCTGATGTTGTTGCCCGGTGTGGCTACCGCCAGCGAGATCATGATGGCGCAAAGCGACGGCCTGCAGTTCCTCAAATTCTTTCCAGCGACGGCCGCTGGCGGCATGCCGATGCTGAAAGCCTGGGCCGGTCCGTTTCCCGATATCTTCTTCTGCCCGACCGGAGGTATCACCTTGCAAACCGCGCCCCAGTTCCTGGCACTTCCGAACGTCAAGGTGTGTGGCGGCTCATGGCTGACACCGAACGAACTGGTCGCCGCAAAAGACTGGGCTGCCATCACTCGTCTGGCACGCGAGGCGAGCCAGTTGCGCGCCGCCAGCTGATCCTCGAGCGGCGCTGCAGCGCCGACTACTTGCTACAGGGGCTTTCAGCGAACGGACCGCTGCCGGGCGCGCCAATGGCGAGAATTCGCATACGTTCAAACTCTTCGGAATGATGCGATGAACCAGCCGTCCATGTTGTCCGCCAAGGCAGCTTGCGTTGCGTTCAGATGTTCGATGCTTGCGTTGGCCGTCGGACTTCTGGGGGCGTGTGCCAGTGTCGCAGACAGGCTTCCTCCGGGCAGCAGTCGAGATCAGGTCGTGCAGGCCTTCGGGCCGCCGACCAATGTCTACGCTTTGCCGCAGCCGCTCAACGACTCGCCTCATCTGCAGATCGATACCACTGGCCAGGCCACGCGCCGCCTCGAGTACCGTGGCGGCACGTACAGTCCGTTCAAATACATGTTCGATTTCGATGCGGCGGACCGCCTGCTGGCTTCGGCACAGGTGCACACCGAATCCCGCTTCAATGCGATCGTTGCCGGCATGAATGCCAATCAGGTGCAGCGCAGCCTGGGAACGCCGTCGACGATCTGGAACCTCGGCTTTCAATCGCAGAATGTCTGGGCCTATCGGTTCGACAATCCATTTTGTCAGTGGTTTCAGGTCGGCATGGGTTACGACGGCAAGGTGGTCGACACCACGTATGGGCCCGACCCGAGCTGCGACAGCCTGTTCGACCATTCCCTGTGAGCCGATCGATAAAAACACCCATGACCGCTCCGGATGGCGACGACACCGGAATCGTCCTCTACGGCATCGCCAACTGCGATACGGTCAAGCGCGCCAGAAGCTGGATGGTCGCCAATCGGATTGCCTGCCGTTTTCATGACTTCAAGAAGGATGGCGTGCCGGCGGACCTGCTCGCCCTCTGGATTGCCGAACTCGGGTGGGACAAGTTGCTCAATCGACAAGGGACGACCTGGCGCAAGCTTGCTGACGATGTCAAGTTGTCGATCACCGACGCCGCTGCCTCAGCCGGTTTGATGCAGGCCCAGCCGAGTGTGATCAAGCGGCCGGTGGTGCGCTGGCACGACGGCCAATTCACCATCGGCTTCGACAGCGCCGAATTCGCAAGCCGTATTGCTGGCTGAGCACGATTGATGGGGCCACTCAGGCCGCCAACAGCTCGCGCAGTACGAACGGCAGGATGCCGCCATGGCGGTAGTAGTCGACTTCGATCGCCGTATCGATGCGCAAGGTCAGCCCGACTTCGCGGCGCTGGCCATTGTCACCGTGAATCACCAAGGTGGCAGACTGCTGGGGCTTGATCTCGTCGGCCAACACGATGTCGAAGCTTTCATCGCCTCGGATGTTCAGCGACTGCCAGCTGTCGCCGGGCGCGAACTGCAGCGGCAGCACACCCATGCCGACCAGATTGCTGCGGTGGATTCGCTCGAAGCTGCTGGCTACCACCGCCTTGATGCCGAGCAAAGCCGTCCCTTTGGCGGCCCAGTCGCGGGACGAGCCGGTGCCGTATTCCTCGCCGGCAAAAACCAGCGTCGGCGTACGCTCGGAGATGTAGCGCATCGCCGCGTCGTAGATGAACATCTTCTCGCCCGACGGCTGGAACAACGTGACGCCACCTTCTTCTCGCGAGCCGTTCGAATCGGCGGGAATCATCAGATTCTTGATTCGCACGTTGGCAAATGTGCCGCGCATCATCACGTCATGGTTGCCGCGACGCGATCCGTAGGAGTTGAAGTCGGCTTTCAACACGCCTCGTCCCTTGAGCCAGATACCGGCCGGTGAATCCTCCTTGATCGAGCCGGCGGGCGAAATGTGATCGGTGGTGATCGAGTCCCCGAACAGCGCCATGGCGCGTGCGCCGCAAATCGCCTTGGCTGCGGCCGGTGGCGTCATGTCGAAGCCGTCAAAGAACGGCGGCTCGGCGATGTATGTCGATTCGGGCCAGTTGTAAGTCTGTCCTTCGACGCCTTTGATCTGCTTCCACAAGCGCCCCGGATCGCTTGCCACCTTGTCGTAGTTGGCCTTGAACGCCGCGCCGTTCATCGCATATTTCATCAGTTGGTGAATTTCGTCGCTGCTCGGCCAGATGTCGCCGAGATAGATCGGTTTGCCGCTTTTGCCTTGGCCTACCGGCTCGGTCATCAGATCGCGATTGACCGTGCCGGCGATCGCGTAGGCAACCACCAGCGGCGGGCTGGCGAGAAAGTTGGCCTTGATATTCGGATGGATGCGGGCCTCGAAATTTCGATTGCCCGACAGCACCGAAGCGCAGACCAGCCCATTGCGGTTGATCGCCTCGTTGATCTCGGCGGTCAGGTCGCCGGCGTTGCCGATGCAGGTCGTGCAGCCGTAACCTGCCAGGTAGAAGCCGAGCTTTTCCAGATATGGCAGCAGACCGGTCTTCTCCAGATACTCGGTGACGATACGCGAGCCCGGCGCCAGCGAGGTCTTGATGTGCGGTGCCACCTTCAACCCGGCTTCGACCGCCTTCCTGGCCAGCAATCCGGCCGCCAGCAGCACGCCGGGATTCGAGGTGTTGGTGCACGATGTGATTGCAGCAATCAACACATCACCATCGCCGATCGTGAATGGGGGGCTGGCCGCCGGCGGTGTGGTGTGGGCGGCACTCATCGTCGCCTTGTTGTCGACCATCTCGACGACCTGGCGGGGCGAACCTGGAGCGACCGTGTTGCGCTCGTTCTCGCGCGCACTCCGGCCGGCCATCGGCAGTTCGAATCGCTGGCCGAGTCGCTCGGCAGGTTGATTGAAACCGTTCGCCGAGATGGGTGCGCTCAGCAGTTGCGCGAAGTTGCTTGCCACATGGCCGAGTTCGATCCGGTCTTGCGGCCGTTTCGGCCCGGCCAGACTGGGTGCCACGCTGCCGAGGTCCAGCGTGACGATCTGCGAATAATCGATCTCGCCGGCCTTCGGGATACCAAACATGTTCTGGGCGCGGAAGTAGCCTTCGAAGGCCTCGATCTCGGCCTTGCTGCGGCCGGTACCGCGGAAATACTCGATGGTGCGCTCGTCGACCGGGAAAAAGCCCATCGTCGCGCCGTATTCGGGCGCCATGTTGCCGATCGTTGCCCGGTCGGGCAGTGCGAGGCTTGCCGTGCCTTCGCCGAAAAACTCGACGAATTTGCCGACCACCTTGTGCTGGCGCAGGATCTCGGTGACGGTCAATACCAGGTCGGTTGCGGTGACGCCTTCGCGCAGTCGGCCGCGCATCTCGAAACCCACCACGTCGGGTGTCAGGAAATAGACCGGCTGCCCAAGCATGCCCGCTTCGGCCTCGATTCCGCCGACACCCCAGCCAACCACGCCGATGCCGTTGATCATCGTGGTGTGGCTGTCGGTGCCGACCAGCGAGTCCGGGTAATAAAGCGGTGGTTCGCCACGCTGGTCAGGTTTCTGCTGGAACACGCCACGAGCCAAATATTCGAGGTTGACCTGGTGCACGATGCCGAAGCCCGGTGGCACCACGCGAAAGGTGCTGAAGGCCTGCATGCCCCATTTCATGAATTCGTAGCGCTCTTCGTTGCGCTTGAATTCGAGCTTCATGTTCAGGTCGATCGCCTTTTTACTGCCGTAGTGATCGACCATCACGCTGTGATCGACGACCAGATCGACCGGCACCAGCGGCTCGATCGCCTTGGCATCCTTGTTCATTGCGGCGGCCACACTGCGCATGGCGGCCAGGTCGACCAGCAGCGGCACGCCGGTGAAATCCTGCAGCACGACGCGGGCGACGACAAAAGGGATCTCTTCGCTGCGCGGCGCAACCGGCTGCCAGTTGGCGAGCTGCTCGACATGTTCGGCGGTGATTTTCTGACCGTCGCAATGGCGCAGCACCGACTCCAGAACGATCCGCATCGAAATCGGCAGGCGCTTGATGTTGCCGAAGCGTCTGGCGAGTTGCGGCAGCGAATACAAGCGCCCCGTCTTGCCCGAGCTCGTCTGGAAGGTCTTCAAGGTGTCGGCGAACGGATGCGCAGATCGGTTGGCGACGCGGGTGGCAGGCTTGGAGCGGGTTGGATTGGCCATGCGGATTCCTTGATAAAGCGTCCGATCGTGCTGTCGGCTGGCCCGCCAACAGGGGAGTCGATCGTCACTCGGGTCGGTATCGATGCGCTATCGTAAGCCCATGACACAGTCTGCCGGTGAGCTTGGTCGAGATCTGCTTCGATGAGCGGCTTCAGCTTTTATTGGCATGATTACGAAACCTTCGGCCGCTCGCCGCGGCGCGATCGGCCGGCGCAATTTGCCGGCGTTCGCACCGACGCTGATCTGAACGAAATCGGCGCGCCACGGATGATGTTCTGTCGCCCGGCGCCCGACTATCTGCCCGAACCTGAAGCCTGTCTGCTGACCGGGATCGTTCCGCAACAATGCCTTGCGCAAGGGATGGCGGAGCACGCTTTTGCTGCGGAAATCGAGTCCGAGCTGGCATTCCCGGGAACCATCGGCGTCGGCTACAACAGCATCCGCTTCGACGATGAGGTGACGCGTTTCCTGTTCTGGCGCAACCTGATCGATCCTTATGCGCGCGAGTGGCAGAACGAATGCGGGCGCTGGGATCTGCTCGATGTGCTTCGCTGCACGTTTGCGCTGCGCCCCGACGGAATCGAATGGCCACGCAAGGATGACGATCAGCCGTCGTTCCGCCTGGAGGATCTGACTCGCGCCAACGGGTTAGCCCACGATGCCGCCCACGATGCCTTGTCCGACGTGCGGGCGACCATCGCGATGGCGCGTCTGGTCAAGGCGCGGCAGCCACGCCTGTGGGACTTCTGTCTGCGCCTGCGCAGCAAACAGGCGGTAATTGACGAGATGAACCGGGCTCAGCAGGCGGGGCAACCGTTTCTGCATGTCTCCGGCATGTATGGCACCAGCCGTGGCTGTCTGGCGCTGGTCTGGCCGCTGGCGCCTCATCCGACCAACAAGAACGAGCTGATCGTCTGGGACCTGGCCGCCGATCCATCTGAACTGTTCCAGCTGGGTGCCGACGCAGATCCGCGCGCGACTGTTCGGGCGCAGCGACGAGCTGCCGGCCGGTCAGGTCCGGTTGCCGATCAAGACCATTCACCTCAACAAGTCGCCGGTTGTCATCGCCCGACTGAAGACACTGAGCGACGATCGCGCCGCGCAGTGGGGAATCGACGTGGCACTGGCGCAGCAGCACGCTGGATTGATCGCCCGGCACGGGCCATCAATGGCCGGGATCTGGCCAGGCGTGTTCGAGCGTCCGACGCCATTGCAGGAGGTCGATGTCGACGAAGACCTGTACGGGGGTTTCATCGGCAACGACGATCGGCGCCACTTGCAGCGGCTTCGCGAGGCCAGCCCCGAGCAGTTGGCAGAAAAATTGCCGGGTTTTTCTGACTCCCGGCTTGATCAACTGCTGTTCCGTTATCGCGCGCGCAATTTTCCGCACAGCCTGAACGATGTCGATCGACGCCGCTGGGAAGCGCATTGTGCCGACCGGCTTCATGGCGGGGCTGCTGGCGTGATCGGCCTGCGGGCCTTTCTGCAACAGATCGACGACCTTGTCGAGCGCCACGATGACGAGCGAAGCCAGCAGATCCTTGGCGCGCTGGTCGAATATGCAACGGATATCGCGCCAGAGATCAAATGAAACGCTGTCCCGCAAGCTGAGCCGGGCCTGATCGCGCGCCCTGAAACAGGGCGAAACGCGCCAATCTCAGGCGCTGACGCGTTTGAATGGTGCAGTGCGCATCACTTCAATGGGATGCTTGATCTCCTTGGCGTCTCGCTGGGCAGGCGTTGGTCGATGCTGCACCAAGCTGGAACATTTGTTGCTTTTAGCTGGGGGTGCTCGCTGAATCGGTGCGTGGTGCACCAATGCGAACGTCAAGGAGTACTGGCGATGGATCAGGTCAAGCAAGGTACCGATGCCTTGTTCATCTTGCTGGGCGCCATCATGGTGATGGCCATGCATGCCGGCTTCGCATTCCTGGAATTGGGCACGGTGCGCCAGAAAAACCAGGTCAATGCGCTGGTCAAGATCCTGGTCGATTTCTCGGTATCCGCGTTGGCTTATTTTTTTGTCGGGTATACGGTTGCCTACGGAGTCGACTTTTTCAGCGGCGCCGACACCTTGGCAGCCAAAAATGGTTTCGAACTTGTCAAGTTCTTCTTCCTGTTGACATTTGCCGCGGCGATCCCGGCGATCATTTCTGGTGGAATTGCCGAACGCGCACGTTTCGGTCCTCAATTGTTTGCAACCGGTTTGATCGTCGCGTTCATCTATCCCATTTACGAAGGTATGGTCTGGGGTGGCCGGTTCGGCGCGCAAGCTTGGATCGAAAAAATCAGTGGCGCGGCATTCCACGATTTTGCCGGCAGCGTAGTGGTCCATGCGGTCGGTGGCTGGATTGCACTGGCGGCGGTGTTGCTGTTGGGCGCGCGTCGCAACCGCTACCGCAAGGATGGCGGGATCAGTGCGCATCCGCCCTCGAGCATTCCGTTCCTGGCGCTTGGCGCCTGGGTGCTGACGGTGGGCTGGTTCGGCTTCAACGTGATGAGTGCGCAGACCATCGACAAGATTTCCGGTCTGGTGGCCGTCAATTCGCTGATGGCGATGGTCGGGGGCACGCTGACTGCTGTGCTGCTCGGACGCAATGACCCCGGATTTGCCTATAACGGCCCGCTGGCCGGACTGGTGGCTGTCTGCGCGGGATCCGATGTGATGCATCCTCTGGGCTCGCTCGTCGTCGGAGCGACCGGCGGCGCGATTTTCGTCGTGATGTTCACCTTGACGCAGAACCGCTGGAAGATCGACGACGTGCTCGGCGTCTGGCCTCTGCACGGCCTGTGTGGAACCTGGGGCGGCATCGCGTGTGGAATTTTTGGCGCCAAGGCGCTGGGAGGTCTGGGCGGCGTGTCCATCGGCGCTCAGTTGATCGGCACCTCGATCGGGGTGGTATGGGCGCTTGTCGGTGGCCTGCTGGTCTACGGCGCGATTCGACTGGTGACGCCGCTTCGCCTGTCGCAGGAGCAGGAGTTCGACGGCGCGGATCTGTCGATCCACCGGATCGGCTCGACACCCGAACGCGAAGCGGCTTGGTGAGCGCGGACCTGCTGCTGCAATCCGACGAACGTTGTCAGGCTATTTTCGGCCGCCCGGGCGACAACATGCGCGTGCCGACATGGATCAGCAGCAGCACCGCGACGTAGAAGGCAAGCTGGACCCCGGACGGGCGGGCGTCGTAGCCGATCAGGCCGTGCAACAAGGTGCCGAGCGTGGAGTCCTGCGACAGCAGCCGCGAACTGTCCCAAAGCGGGCTGGTCCAGGCGTCGATCAAGCCGGCCTGGGCGAGCGCCCGGGCGAGTTGACTGGCAATCGAGGCGGCCAGCAAGGCGATCAGCGCATTGGTCACAGCGAAGACATGGCGGGTCGGAATGCGAGTCAGCCCGGCGTAGATGCCGACGCCGACCAGCGCACCGCCGCCCAGTCCGAGCGACACGGCCATCATCACAGTTGCAGGCGCTACATTGCCGCCGGTCAGAGAGCCGCCGACGAACAGCACCGTCTCGGCCCCTTCGCGAAGCACGGCCAGCGCGATGACGAGCAGCAGCGCCCACGGCGTGCGGTCACCCTGACGCACCGACAGCCCGACCTGGCGGGCGTCGTCGACCATTTGTCGGGTGTGCGTGGTGACCCAGATGCAATGCCAAAGAAGCATCGTCAAGGCCAGCGCCAATACGCCGATATTGACGACGTCCTGGCCCAGGCCATCGAACCACTCGCTGATGTGCTGCGCCAGCAGTGCCAGCACGAGCGCGCCCAGTACCCCCGCGCCCACGCCGGCGCCGAGCCAGCCGCGACGGCCGCTCAGCCCGCGCGTCGCGGCGGCAATGATGCCGACGAACAGCGCCGCTTCGAGCGATTCGCGGAAGACGATCAACAGAGTGGCAAGCACGGCGAACTGCTTTCAGCCGCGGGTCATTGGACGACCACCGCGCCCTTGGCGGTGGCTTCGTGAAACTCGCCGACGAACTCGTAACGGCCGGGCTTCAGCGGCCCGATGAAGAGGGTCGCCTTGGCGCCGCCCGGAATGACTTTTTCTCGACCCAGGCTGTGGCTTTCGAATTCCTCAGCCGAGGAGTCCTGGTTGTGAACGATCAATTTGATCCGCTTGCCTGCCGGGACCTTCAGTTCCGTCGGCGTGAACTGATGATTCTTGATCACGAGCGTCATTTCCGGCTCGGCGGACTGTGCGCCAGCGACCAGACACATTGAAACCAGGGAGAGGGCACAGCTGCGGCGCAGGTTCATGATCGTATCGACGGGTCGATGAAGTTTCACCCATCATAACGCGAACAGTTCGCATTAGCAATCGCATGCACCTTCGAACTGAGGTGAGCGGCGGCGCCAAAGGCAAAAAGCCCGCCGGGCACCCCGGCGGGCTCTTGAGTACGACTTGGGCGGATCGTCTGCTCAGGCGGTGACGCTCCTGGCCGTCTCGGCATATTCGTCGATCTGGTCGAAATTCAGATATTTGTAGATCTTGCTGCCGTCGGCATTGATCACGCCCATATCCGCCTGGTACTCGGCGACAGTCGGCAATCTGCCAAGCTTCGAAGCGATTGCCGCCAGTTCGGCAGATGCCAGATAGACGTTGGCGTTTTTGCCCAGCCGATTCGGGAAGTTGCGGGTGCTGGTCGACACCACGGTGGCACCCTCTCTGACCTGTGCCTGGTTTCCCATGCACAAGCTGCAGCCCGGCATTTCCATTCGTGCACCGGCGGCGCCGAAGGTGCCGTAGTGGCCCTCCTTGGTCAGCTCCTGTGCGTCCATCTTGGTCGGCGGGGCGACCCACAGCTTGACGGGGATATCGCGACGGCCTTCGAGCAGCTTCGAGGCGGCTCGGAAATGGCCGATATTGGTCATGCACGAGCCGATAAAGACCTCATCGATCGGGGTGCCCGCCACCTCGCTGAGCAGCTTGGCGTCATCGGGATCGTTCGGGCAGCACAGCACCGGCTCCTTGAGATCGGCCAGATCGATCTCGATGATCTGAAAGTACTCGGCGTCGCGGTCGGCTTCGAGCAGTTGCGGGTCGGCCAGCCAAGCCTCGACGGCATCGATTCGACGTTGCAAGGTGCGTTTGTCGGCATAACCATCGGCGATCATGTTTTTCATCAGCACGATGTTGCTGGTCAGATATTCCTTGATCGGCTCGGGATTCAGTTTGACCGTGCAGCCCGCGGCACTGCGCTCGGCTGAAGCGTCCGACAACTCGAACGCCTGTTCGACCTTCAGGTCGGGCAGCCCTTCGATCTCCAGAATGCGGCCCGAAAAAACATTGATCTTGCCGGCCTTGGCCACTGTGAGCAAGCCGGCCTTGATCGCATACAGCGGTATCGCATGCACCAGGTCGCGCAAGGTCACGCCGGGTTGCATCTGACCCTTGAATCGAACCAGCACCGATTCGGGCATGTCCAGCGGCATCACGCCGGTGGCTGCGCCAAACGCTACCAGACCGGAGCCGGCGGGAAAACTGATGCCGATCGGAAAGCGGGTGTGCGAATCGCCGCCGGTGCCAACCGTATCGGGCAACAGCAGGCGGTTCAACCAGGAATGGATGATGCCGTCGCCCGGGCGAAGTGCGACGCCGCCCCGGTTGCTCATGAAGTCAGGCAGTTCGCGATGCGTCTTGACGTCGACCGGCTTCGGATAAGCGGCGGTGTGGCAGAAGCTCTGCATCACCAGATCGGCGCTGAAGCCCAGGCAGGCCAGGTCTTTCAGCTCATCACGAGTCATCGGACCGGTGGTGTCCTGGCTGCCGACCGTGGTCATCCTGGGCTCGCAATAGGTGCCCGGACGGACCCCCTGGCCCTCAGGCAGGCCGACGGCTCGGCCGACCATCTTCTGAGCCACCGTGAAGCCGGCCTGGCTTGGCGCTGGCGGCTGCGGCAGGCGGAACAGGGTCGACGCCGGCAAACCGAGAAACTCGCGCGCCTTGGCCGTCAGGGCGCGACCGATGATCAGGTTGATCCGGCCGCCCGAGCGAACCTCGTCGAACAACACATCACTTTTCAGCTTGAATTCAACGACGGTTTCGCCGTCGCGGACGATCTTGCCGTCATAGGGCAGGATATCGACGACATCGCCCATCTCGAGCTTGCTGACGTCGACCTCGATTGGCAGTGCACCGGAATCTTCCTGCGTGTTGAAGAAAATCGGCGCGATCTTGCCCCCCAGCGTCACGCCGCCGAAGCGCTTGTTCGGCACGTAGGGAATATCTTCACCGGTTGCCCAGATGGCGCTGTTGGTTGCGCTTTTGCGGCTGGAGCCGGTGCCGACGACATCTCCGACGTAAGCGACCAGGTGGCCCTTCTTCTTCAGGTCGTCAATGAACCGGATCGGGCCGCGCTTGCCGTCCTCTTCCGGCTTGAATGCCGCGCCGGCCCGGGTATTTTTCAGCATCGCCAGATAGTGCAGCGGGATGTCGGGCCGGCTCCAGGCGTCGGGTGCGGGCGACAGATCATCGGTATTGGTCTCGCCGGGTACCTTGAAGACGGTGACGGTGATCTTCCTCGGCACTTCCGGGCGCTCGGTAAACCACTGCGCGTCGGCCCAGCTCTGGATGATCTCCTTGGCATGTGCATTGCCGGCCTTGGCCTTCTCGGCAACGTCGTGAAAGAAGTCGAACATCAGCAGGGTTTTTTTCAACCCGCTGCTGGCGATTACCGCAGTCTGCTCATCGTCGAGCAGATCGATCAGCGGCTTCACGTTGTAGCCGCCGACCATGGTACCGAGCAGTTCGGTCGCCTTGGCCCGCGAAATCAGCGCCACGTCGATATCGCCATGGGCCACTGCGGCCAGAAAGGAGGCCTTCACCTTGGCTGCGTCGTCAACCCCAGGCGGCACCCGGTAGGTCAGCAAATCGAGCAGAAACTCGGCCTCGCCAGGCGGCGGATTCTTGATCAACTCGATCAGATCGGCAACCTGCCGGGCATCGAGCGGAAGCGGCGGGATGCCCAGTGCCGTGCGTTCGGCAACATGTTGGCGATAGGCTTGCAGCATTCGTTTTCTCCAGAAAATTGATGGTTGAAAATTCGTCGGCGTTTCGGTGGCCGGCGGGAGCTCGGTCCTGGGCTCAGTCCTGGCCGGGCTCGATCACCTTGAGGCCCTTGAAATAATCGCGAAAGAAGACCGCGTCTCGGGTGATCAGGCCTTCACACTGAAGCATGGCGTGTGCCCCGATCAGAAAGTCCGCAATGGTGCGCGGCGTCGACGCCGCCCCGGCACCTGATCGCTGCTTGAACTTGCGCTGCATTTCGCCCGCCCGCACCGCGGCTCGCTGGTCGAAACCGTCGAACCGGATCCCCATGTCGTCCAGCACATCGACGACCAGAGCGCCTTCGCCGAGCACCGCGCTCAGTTCGGCCAGAACAACCGGGCTGACAACGACCGGGCCCTTGCCAAGTGCCAGGCGCAGACACGCTTCAGCCGAATCGGCACCCGTGCCATTGCCCAGCAGATCAATCAGTACTGCGGTGTCGATCGCGATGGTCACGATCGGTCGATCGGAAGCGGGTCGATCAACCAGGCCCGATCAGCGCAGGCCACGGGTCAGGTCTTCCGCGCTGCTGCCGGTCGGCAGGTTGAAACGACCTCGAGCCCTTGAAATGGCATCGTCGACATTCTTGCGCAAGATGATCCGGCCGCCATCGAGTTCAACCTTCAAGGTGCTGCCCTTGGTCAGACCGAGGGCATCACGCACTGCCTTGGGGAGTGTGATCTGTCCGCGTTCGGCGACGATGACTTCCATGCTGGCCCTTGGTCAAAAGTATGCGTTGATTATACATACTTAATGATGCATACCGAGGCGCATCAGTTGCGCAGCAATGGCAGACTTTGCTCGGCCTGTACCGGCGGGGTTGTCGTCACGCTCCCGTCTGCGCTGACCGATGCTGCGGATGGCCCCGACGCCGACAGGCTGGCTGCCGCCGCGCGCGCGCGCGCCTCGGCGATCGTTTGCGCGGTCCGCTGAGCAGGTTGGGTGCAGGCGTCGACCATTCGCTGTCCGAGATTCATGTTCATCAACATCGATTTGACCGGTATTTGCAGCCAGACGACACCGGCCGCCGGGTCGAACAGGCGAACTGCGCCAGTGGCGGTTTCCTCGGGATCCATCAGATAGGTCTTGCCCGCGAACTTGACGAGGAACGCGCCGAAGCGGCTGCTATCGGGCTCGATCACCACCGATTGATTGAATTCGCAATCGGCCCGGCCGATCTGTACACGCTGCGAGACATCGATCTGCGCTTGCGACAACGGTGGCAACTGACGCGTGACGACTGCCGATTTGCGCGCTTTGCTGTGCGAGGACTTGCTGGCCTTGGACGTCCGGGCTTTCGAGGATTTGGACTTCGATTGGCTCGTCTGCGCTGTCGATTTGGATGGCTTGGCCGTTGCGGCCTCGACGGAGGTCGATCCCAGTGCAATGGCAAACGCACTGATGGCGACAAGTACTGCTGATCTCATTCAACGGGCTCCAGAATTCCGCGACTTTGCGGCATTTTCCGACTCCGCGGCCGGCTGGCGCATTGTGGAGCAGGCGCAGCGTGCGGCTATCCGCAATGACCACACCTCGCGGCAATCAATCGTCACGCCTGCGGATCGACGATCAGTCCGACGTTGCGAACCAGGCCTGCTCGATTTCGCGCGGCAGTTGCGGGCCGCCTGCATACGAGGTTCGGTGGGCACGTTCGAGTACTTGCCAGAAGTAGCGGTAGCTGGCCCGATCGTGCAGGCTATCGTCGTGTCGAATTGGCGCCCAGTGCGCGGCTTGCGCAGCGCTGATGATCTCGATCGCCTGGTCGACTTCGGCCACGCTCGGCGTGAACGCCTCGACGATCGGCTTGATCTGTGCCGGATGGATGCTCCACATGCGCAGGTAGCCGAACTGGCGTGACGCACGGGTGGCGGCCTCTTGCAGGGCCGAGGCGCGCTTGAATTCGGTGACCACGCAATGCGAGGGCACCTTGGCAAACGCATGGCAAGCCGCGGCGATCTCGAGCTTGGCCCGCACAACCAGGGGATGTTCGAACTGCCCGGCGACGCCCATCGCCGTCTGCGGGATGGCACCGCGATGCGCCGAGACGAAATCCATCAAGCCGAACGACAAGGATTCGATCCGCGGGTGCGCCGCCAGGGCAACAACTTCACGCAACGCGCCGTGAGTCTCGACCAAGGCATGCAATGCAATCGGCCGCTCGATGCCGGCGCTGCGAGCGGCCGAATCGACCGCAGCGGCGGCGCGTTCCAGGTCGGACAGCCCATGGACTTTCGGAATCATCAGGTAGGCCACCCGGTGCCCGGCGTTGCCGACGATGGTCTCGACGATCTGCTCGAACGCTGCGTGGTCGACCGGCACCAGACGCGCCCCCACGCGGTCGTGGTGGTTCAGCGTCGACACGATCAGCTCGCTGATCAGATGGGCATGGTCGGCCTCGCCGCCCACCGGCGCGCCATCCTCGTTGTCGAGCGTGACGTCGAAAACCGGCCCCATCTCGGCCTGCAACTCCAGGCTCTTGCGCATTCGCGCCTCGACGCCTGAATAGTGGTCGCAGACCGGCAGCAGGCGTGTCGTTTCGCCGGCCTCGAACAAGGCCTCACGGGGATGCATGCCGGTGGCCACGGTGTGGTCGACTCAGAGCAGATGCTTGACGCCGTCTTGCTCTTCCTGCAGCTCGGCCAGCGTCTTGTCGATGCACTGCTGCGAGAACGCATCGATCTCAAGCCCTTCGATCAGCTTGTATTCACCTGCCTCACAAGTCACCGGAAAGCCGAACATCACGTCTTTCGGGATGTTGTAGTCGCCGTTGCTCGGAATGCCCATCGTGACCCATTTGCCATTGCTGCCAAGCGCCCAATCGTGCATGTGATCGATTGCCGCATTGGCCGCCGACGCGGCAGACGACACGCCGCGTGCGGCAATGATGGCCGCACCGCGTTTGCCGACTGTCGGCAGGAAGACATCCTTGTTCCAGACCTGATCGTTGATCATGTCCTTGACCGGCTTGCCATCGATGGTGGCAAAGCGATAGTCGGCGTACATGGTCGGCGAATGGTTGCCCCAGACCGCCAGTTTTTCAATGCTGGCAACCGGTTTGCCGGTTTTTGCCGCGAGCTGGCTGAGTGCCCGGTTGTGATCGAGACGCAGCATCGCGGTGAAATTCTTGCGCGGCAGATCGGGCGCGCTTTTCATCGCGATGTAGGCATTGGTATTGGCCGGGTTGCCGACCACCAGCACCCGAACGTTGCGGCTGGCTACTGCGTTCAGGGCCTTGCCTTGAGCGGTGAAGATCTGCGCATTGGCCGACAGCAGATCCTTGCGCTCCATGCCGGGGCCGCGCGGGCGGGCGCCGACCAGCAGCGCGTAATCGGTGTCCTTGAAGGCTTGCATCGGGTCGCTGTGTGCCTCCATCCCGGCGAGCAGCGGGAATGCGCAATCTTCGAGCTCCATCATGACGCCCTTCAGCGCTTCCTGCGCCTTGTCAACCGGCACCTCGAGCAGCTGCAGGATGACCGGCTGGTCCTTGCCGAGCATTTCGCCCGAAGCGATTCGAAACAAGAGGGCATAGCCGATCTGGCCAGCGGCTCCGGTAACGGCGACACGAACGGGTTTTTTGCTCATCGGAATCTCCAGGACAAATTGACAAAAGTTGACGACAGGGTGGCGGGCCGGCGGCGGCGGGGCTGACCAGCTGGCTGGCCGGGGCAGGCGTTCGAGGATCGGTGACAGGCCGGCCTGGGCAAACCTGAAGTGTAGTGCGCCAACGGACCGCAAGGCGGCCGGATTGATCCATTTGCCACGACTGCTCAGCTATCTTTTGTCTTATAGAAGACATCTCTCGCCCATGGGTTTGCGAATGGACGATGCGCGGCGCGTGTGCTGCAATAGCGTCGATGAAATCGACAGCACCAGCGCCGGGCCCGGTCAGTCGGGCCGACTTCGGCGATGCCGGCAGCGGCAGGGACGGCTTGCTCGTGCCCGCCACACGCGGCAGCGATGGGCTGGCGTCCGAAGGTCCTTCGTTCAGCCCCTTGTATCGACAGATCAAGGTGCTGATGACGCGAAGCCTGCAGAACGGCGAATGGCGTCCTGGTGACGCCATTCCGAGCGAGCTCGAACTCGCCTCGCGTTTCAAGGTCAGCCAGGGCACCGTGCGCAAGGCGATCGATGAACTGGCGACCGACAACCTGCTGGTGCGCCGCCAAGGCCGAGGCACTTTCGTCGCCACCCATTCGGAGCAGCAGGCGCAATATCGATTCCTTCGGCTCGGTGCCGACGACGGCCTGCCGGAGGCAGCCGAGCGGCGTTTCATCGATTGCCGGCGACTGCGTGCGCCGGCCGACGTGGCCCGGGCGTTCGGCATCAAATCGGGCGATTCGGCGTTGCAGGTTCGCCGCGTGTTGTCTTTCAAGGGGCGGCCGGTGATTTTCGATGACATCTGGCTGCCTGGACGGCTTTTCAAGGGACTCAGCGCCGAGCGCCTGAGCAGCTACCAGGGCCCGATGTACGCACTGTTCGAGACCGAGTTCGGTGTGCACATGGTTCGCGCGGAGGAAAAGATTCGTGCAGTGACCGCGGACGCCGAGGCGGCCATCTTGCTCGGCGTCGCGCAGGGATCCCCGCTGCTCAGCGTCGAACGCTTGTCGCTGACCTACGCCGACCGCCCGGTCGAGTTGCGGCGCGGTCTGTATCACACTGGCTCGCACCACTATCGCAACGAGCTGAATTGACCGCTGCGCAGCGCGTCAAGTGACGCTTGCTGCGATGCAATAAACTATTTTGATTCGATACACCTTTTGACAAGAAGGCCGAGCATGGCAGCAGAACCAATGAAAAATCGTCCGGAGTTCCGGAATATCCATGTCTCGCAGATTGCCAGCTATCGTTTGCCGCCGGCCGGGCTGGTGTCGATCCTGCACCGAATCAGCGGTGTCGTCATGTTTTTGCTGCTGCCGTTCATCATCTGGATGTTCGACACCAGTGTGACTTCGGAAATTTCCTTCGAGCGCTTCACGACGGTGTTCAGGGGCGGGGCGTTGGGGCTGCCTGGCTTTTTCTACAAACTGGTCGCGCTGGCGCTGATCTGGGCGTTTTTGCACCATCTGATTGCCGGCGTGCGCCATCTGTGGATGGACATGACCCACGCGGTCGACCTTGCATTCGGCCGCGTCAGCGCCGTCGTTACCCTCGTGCTGAGTGTGCTGCTGACAGTGGCGCTCGGCTTCAAACTGTTTTTCTGACCGGCACCGACCCATGGCACAGAATTTCGGCTCGAAACGGATCGTCGTCGGCGCCCACTACGGGCTGCGCGACTGGTTGTCGCAGCGGGTGACCGCTGCACTGATGGCGCTGTTTACCCTGCTGCTCGTCGTGCAGGTGCTGCTGCCGGGCGAAATGGACTACTACAAGTGGTCGGCAATCTTCTCGTCGCAATGGATGAAGGCGTTGACCTTCGTTGTCATCGTCTCGCTGCTGTACCACGTCTGGGTCGGCATGCGCGATGTCTGGATGGATTACGTCAAGCCGATGGGCATGCGGCTGGCGCTGCAGATCTTCACCATCACATGGCTGGTGGCTTGCGCGGGCTGGGCGATCCAAGTGTTGTGGAGACTGTGATGCAAGACCTGACAAGAAGAAGATTCGATGTCGTGATCGTCGGCGCCGGCGGCTCCGGGATGCGGGCATCGTTGCAGATGGCACAGGCCGGGCTGAACGTGGCTGTTTTGTCCAAGGTATTCCCGACCCGTTCGCACACCGTCGCAGCGCAAGGCGGCATCGGCGCGTCGCTGGGCAACATGAGCGAGGACAACTGGCATTTCCACTTCTACGACACCGTCAAGGGCTCGGACTGGCTGGGTGACCAGGATGCGATCGAATTCATGTGCCGCGAGGCACCGAAGGTGGTCTACGAACTCGAGCATTTCGGCATGCCGTTTGACCGCAACCCCGACGGCACCATCTACCAGCGCCCGTTCGGCGGCCACACCGCCAACTACGGCGAAAAGCCGGTGCAACGGGCCTGCGCGGCTGCCGACCGGACCGGCCACGCGATGCTGCACACGCTGTATCAGCAGAACGTCAAGGCGCGGACCAATTTCTTCGTTGAATGGATGGCGCTCGATCTGATTCGCGACGCCGAGGGCGATGTCGTCGGTGTGACCGCGCTGGAGATGGAAACCGGCGAGTTGCACATTCTGGAGGCGAAGACGGTGCTGCTGGCCACTGGCGGCGCCGGTCGCATCTTCGCCGCGTCGACCAACGCCTTCATCAATACCGGCGATGGCCTGGGCATGGCGGCACGCGCCGGCATCCCCCTCGAAGACATGGAGTTCTGGCAGTTCCACCCGACCGGTGTGCACAACGCCGGCGTGCTGCTGACCGAAGGTTGTCGTGGCGAGGGCGCGATCCTGCGCAACAGCGATGGCGAGCGCTTCATGGAGCGCTATGCGCCGACATTGAAAGACCTGGCGCCGCGCGATTTCGTCTCGCGTTGCATGGACCAGGAGATCAAGGAAGGCCGCGGCTGCGGACCCGACAAGGATTACATCCAGCTCGACATGACGCATCTCGGCGCCGAGACGATCATGAAGCGGCTGCCCAGCGTATTCGAGATCGGCCACAACTTTGCCAACGTCGACATCGCGAAGGAGCCGATTCCGGTGGTGCCGACCATCCATTACCAGATGGGTGGTATCCCGACCAATGTCAACGGCCAGGTCGTGATCCCGAAGGACGGCAACCCCAACAGCGTGGTGGGCGGGCTTTTTGCGGTGGGCGAGTGTTCTTGCGTCAGCGTGCACGGCGCCAATCGGCTGGGCACCAATTCCTTGCTCGACCTGCTGGTTTTCGGACGCGCGGCCGGCAATTTCATCGTCGCGCAGGATCTGAAGAAGCAGTTGCACAAGCCCTTGCCGGCCGATGCCGCCGACGCCACGCTGGCGCGGTTGGCGCGGCTGGAGGCCACCAGCAGCGGCGAGTACGCGCAGAACGTGGCCAACGACATCCGCAAGACGATGCAGACCCATGCAGGTGTCTTCCGAACGCAGGCGTCGCTGGACGAGGGCGTGGCCAAGATCAAGCAGCTGGCCGAGCGGGTGAAGGGGATTCACCTGGCCGACAAGTCAAAGGTCTTCAACACCGCCAGAATCGAGGCAATGGAGGTCGAGAATCTGATCGAGTCAGCGCTGGCGACCATGGTGTCGGCAGCCGCGCGACGAGAAAGCCGGGGCGCACACACCGTCGACGACTACGCCGATTCGCCGGAGTTTCCAAACGGGCGCAACGATGCCGAATGGCTGAAACACAGCCTGTGGTACAGCGAAGGAAACCGGCTCGACTACAAGCCGGTCAATCTGCAGCCGCTGACGGCCGAATCGATTCCGCCCAAGGTACGCACCTTCTGACCTGCGAGGCCCATAGCCTCGTTCATCCGACGCCGAAAGAGTTTCATGACCAAGCGTGTTTTCAATATCTACCGGTACGATCCCGACGCCGATGCCAAACCGCGCATGCAGACGCTCGAGGTCGAGCTCGATGGCAGCGAACGGATGCTGCTCGACGCCCTGAACAAGCTCAAGGCGGTCGACCCGACCCTGAGTTTTCGCCGTTCGTGCCGCGAAGGCGTCTGTGGTTCGGACGGCATGAACATCAATGGCAAGAACGGCCTGGCCTGCCTCACCAACATGCGCACGCTGCCCGGCGTGGTGACGCTCAAGCCGCTGCCCGGGCTGCCGGTGATTCGCGATCTGATCGTCGATATGACGCAGTTTTTCAAGCAGTACGAGTCGATCAAGCCGTATCTGGTGAACGACAGCGTGCCGCCCGAGAAGGAGCGGCTGCAATCACCCGAAGAGCGCGATGAGCTGAACGGTCTTTACGAGTGCATTCTGTGCGCCAGTTGCTCGACCAGTTGTCCGAGTTTCTGGTGGAATCCGGACAAGTTCGTCGGTCCGGCCGGCTTGCTGCAGGCCTACCGCTTCATTGCCGACAGCCGCGACCAGGGTACCGAGGCCCGACTCGACAACCTCGAAGATCCGTACCGGCTGTTTCGCTGCCACACGATCATGAATTGCATCGATGTGTGTCCGAAGAATCTGAACCCGACCAAGGCGATCGGCAAGATCAAGGAGATGATGGTTCGTCGGGCAGTGTGATCGGACCCCCCGGAGCGCCTGGCGGCGCACCCCCCCCAGGGGGGCGACGCTGGTGGACCGGCAGAGCCGGATCCACTGCGTCACTTGATCGGCGCGGTCGGCGCATTTGCGTGGACCGTGTACTGCTTATGAACTCGACCCAGATGTCACAGGATGAACTGATCGATGAACGGGCCTTGAGCAAGTTGCGCTGGCGGTGCCGGCGCGGGTTGCTCGAGAACGATTTGTTCATCGAGCGCTTTTTTGCCAATTCTGCCGATCGAATCACCACCGGGCAGGCTCAAGGCTTGCTGGTATTGATGGATCTGCCGGATAACGATCTGCTCGACCTGCTGCTCGGGCGCAAGCAGCCCGCGGGTGAGTTGCTGCAGCCCGAGGTGGTCGAGGTCTTGCGCCTGATGCGGGTGCCGATGCATCGTGCAGCAGCGCTCGTCGTGACCTGAAAGAAATGACCGGATCGCCACTTTGTTCAATCAGCCCAACCAGGAACGCCCATGACCCCGTCCGACGTGAAAGCCACCCTATCGTTCTCCGATGGCAGCCCGAGCATGGAACTGCCGATCCTCAAGGGCACCATCGGTCCGGACGTGATCGATATCCGCAAGCTGTATGGCCAGACCGGCAAGTTCACCTATGACCCGGGCTTCCTGTCGACCGCTTCATGCGATTCGGCGATCACCTACATCGATGGCGACAAGGGCGAGCTGCTGTATCGCGGCTATCCGATCGAGCAACTTGCCACCCAATGTGATTACCTGGAAACCTGCTATTTGCTGCTGAAAGGTGAATTGCCGAACCAGGAGCAGAACAAGAGCTTCAGCGATCTGGTGACCAATCACACCATGGTCAACGAGCAGATGCAGTTTTTCCTGCGCGGCTTCCGCCGCGATGCGCACCCGATGGCGGTGATGACCGGCCTGGTCGGCGGGATGTCGGCCTTCTATCACGACAGTACCGACATCAACAACCCGGTGCACCGGGAGATTTCGGCGATCCGCCTGATTGCCAAGATGCCCACGCTGGTGGCGATGGCCTACAAGTACATCCTGGGCCAGCCGTATATCTATCCGAAGAATTCGCTGTCGTACTCGGCCAACTTTCTGCGCATGATGTTCGGCACGCCATGCGAAGAGTACGAACCGAACGAGGTGTTGGTGCGCGCGATCGACCGCATCTTCATCCTGCATGCCGATCATGAGCAGAACGCCTCGACCTCGACCGTGCGTCTGTGTGGCAGCTCGGGAACCAACCCCTTCGCGGCGATCGCAGCCGGCGTCGCCTGTTTGTGGGGCCCGGCGCACGGCGGCGCCAACGAGGCGGCGCTGAACATGCTGCAGGAAATCCAGCGCGAGGGCGGCGTCGAGAAGATCGGCGAGTTCATCAAGCAGGTCAAGGACAAGAACTCCAACGTCAAGCTGATGGGCTTCGGCCACCGGGTGTACAAGAATTACGACCCGCGCGCCAAGTTGATGCGCGAGACCTGCCACGAGGTGCTCAACGCATTGGGTCTGCACAACGACCCGTTGTTCAAGTTGGCGATGGCACTTGAAAAGATCGCGCTCGAAGACGAATATTTCGTCGCCCGCAAGCTGTATCCGAACGTCGATTTCTACTCCGGCATCGTGCAGCGGGCAATCGGTATTCCGGTCAGCCTGTTCACCGCCATCTTTGCGTTGGCGCGCACCGTCGGCTGGATCGCCCAACTCAACGAGATGATCGGCGACCCCGAGTACAAGATCGGCCGGCCACGCCAATTGTTCAGCGGCTCGCCCGCGCGTGACGTCGTGCCGATCGCCGATCGCCCCTGAACTCCGCGTCGAGCGCGCACCACACAACCAGGCCCCGGCTGCAAGGCGCCGGGGCTTTTTCGCGCCGGTCGTTTGGGCAAAACGCCCTAAAATGCGGCGTTTCCGCGAAGTTTCCTCCCCGCGAGGTTTGCCATGAGCCGCACGCTGTACGACAAGATCTGGGACGAACATATCGTCCACACCGAGGACGATGGCACCTCGCTGTTGTATATCGACCGCCATCTGGTCCATGAGGTCACCAGCCCGCAGGCCTTCGAGAGCATCGAAGAGGCCGGACGCAAGGTCTGGCGCATTTCGGCCAACCTGGCCGTCAGCGACCACAACGTACCGACCACCGACCGCTCGCAGGGCATTGCCGACCCGATCTCTCGCTTGCAGGTCGATACCCTCGATGCCAATTGCGACCGGCACGGCATCACGCAGTTCAAGATGAACGACAAGCGCCAGGGCATCGTCCATGTGATCGGCCCCGAGCAAGGTGCCACGCTGCCGGGCATGACCGTCGTGTGCGGCGATTCACACACCTCCACCCATGGCGCGTTCGGTGCGCTGGCGCACGGCATCGGCACCAGTGAAGTCGAGCATGTGTTGGCCACCCAGACCCTGCTGGCGCGCAAGGCGAAAAACATGCTGGTACTCGTCGACGGCAAGCTGCCGACCGGCTGCAGCGCCAAGGACATCGTGCTGGCGGTGATCGGCAAGATCGGCACCGCCGGCGGCACGGGCTACACCATCGAATTTGCCGGGCCGGCAATCCGTGCGTTGAGCATGGAAGGCCGCATGACGGTGTGCAACATGGCGATCGAGGCAGGTGCACGCGCCGGGCTGATTGCGGTGGACGAAACCACGCTGGCCTATGTGAAGGGCCGACCGTTCTCGCCGCGCGGTGCCGAGTTCGATCAGGCTGCTGCCTATTGGCGAACCCTGCATTCCGATGCCGATGCGAATTGGGACACCGTGGTCGAGATCGATGCCGGCAAGTTGCGGCCACAAGTCACCTGGGGTACGTCGCCCGAGATGGTGCTGAGCATCGACGATCGGGTGCCCGATCCCGACCGCGAGCGGGACGCCGGCAAACGCGATGCGATCGAGCGTGCGTTGACTTACATGGCACTGCAGCCGAACAAGGCGATCGTCGACATCATGCTCGACAAGATCTTCATCGGCTCATGCACCAATTCGCGCATCGAAGACATGCGCGAAGCGGCTGCGGTGGTGCGGCGCCTGGGCCGCAAGGTGGCGCCCAATATCCGACTGGCGATGGTGGTTCCAGGCTCCGGGCTGGTCAAGGAGCAGGCCGAGCGCGAAGGTCTCGACAAGATATTCCTGGCCGCCGGTTTCGAATGGCGCGAACCGGGTTGCTCGATGTGCCTGGCGATGAATGCCGACCGCCTCGAGCCCGGCGAGCGTTGTGCATCGACATCGAATCGCAATTTCGAAGGCCGACAGGGAGCGGGTGGACGGACCCACCTGGTCAGCCCGGCGATGGCCGCCGCGGCTGCAATCGAAGGCCATTTCGTCGACGTTGCAAAACTCGGCTGACGCGAGGAGATTTCGCCCATGCAAGCTTTCCGCATCCACACCGGGCTGGTCGCGCCAATGGACCGTGAAAACGTCGACACCGACGCGATCATTCCAAAGCAGTTTCTCAAATCGATCAAGAAAACCGGTTTCGGCCAGAACCTGTTCGACGCCTGGCGTTACCTCGACCCGGGATTTCCGGGGCAAGATCCGGCCAGCCGCAAGCCGAACCCGGATTTCGTGCTCAACCAGCCACGCTACAAGGGTGCTTCGGTGCTGCTTGCACGCAAGAACTTCGGCTGCGGTTCATCGCGTGAACATGCGCCGTGGGCGCTCGATCAATATGGTTTCCGGGCTTTGATCGCGCCGAGTTACGCCGATATCTTCTACAACAACTGCTTCAAGAACGGACTGCTTCCGATCGTGCTGCCGGAGGCCGAGGTGGCGCAGTTGTTCGACCAGGCGGCGGCGTTTGTCGGCTACCGATTGACGGTCGATCTCGAGCGCCAGGTGGTCGTCAAGCCTGACGGTGTCGAACTGGCGTTCGAGATTCAGCCATTCCGCAAATTCTGTCTGCTCAATGGTTTCGACGACATCGCACTGACCCTGCGCCATGCCGACAAGATCAAGGCCTTCGAGGCCGAGCGCCTGCTGCGCAAGCCCTGGCTCGCGAATACCGTGTCATAGCCGCGCCGCTGCTTGAATGCAGCCGGCCGCATTTTTCGAGTTTTGCCGCGCCCGCTTTCTGTATTCTGGACAAGTTGTGCGAATCAGGTCGGTTGAGGATTGTGATCGACAGGCCATGCGCACAGGCAGCAACGCTCGAGATCGAAGGAAAACGACAACATGAAAATTGCTATCTTGCCGGGTGACGGCATCGGCGTTGAAATCATCGCCGAAGCCAGGAAAGTGCTGGCTGCGCTCGATCTTCGTTTCGAGCTCGAACAAGCCGAGGTCGGCGGCGCCGCCTATCTGGCGCACGGCCATCCGCTGCCGGATTCGACGCTGCAACTCGCCAAACGCTCGGATGCGATCTTGTTCGGCGCGGTCGGCGACTGGCAGTTCGACAAGCTCGAGCGTTCGCTACGCCCCGAGCAGGCGATCCTGGGCCTGCGCAAGAACCTCGAATTGTTCGCCAATTTCAGGCCGGCGATCTGCTACGAGGAGCTGACCGCGGCGTCGAGCCTGAAGCCCGAAATCGTGGCCGGGCTCGACATCCTGATCATCCGCGAGCTGACCGGCGACATCTATTTCGGGCAGCCGCGCGGCCGGCGCGTGGCGCCCGACGGTGCGTTTGCCGGCGCGCCCGAGGCCTTCGACACGATGCGTTATTCAAAGCCCGAGATCGAGCGCATTGCCCATGTCGCCTTCCAGGCTGCGCGCAAGCGGCGCGGCAAGCTGCTCAGCGTCGACAAGGCCAACGTGCTCGAGACCTTCCAGTTCTGGCGTGATGTCGTCACCGAGGTGCATGCGGGCTATCCGGATGTCGAGCTCGAGCACATGTATGTCGACAATGCCGCGATGCAACTGGTCAAGGCGCCGAAGCGGCTGGATGTGGTTGTCACCGGCAACATGTTCGGCGACATCCTCAGCGACGAAGCGGCGATGCTGACCGGATCGATCGGCATGTTGCCGTCGGCCTCGTTGAATGCCGACAAGCAGGGGCTGTACGAGCCGAGCCATGGTTCGGCTCCGGATATCGCCGGCAAGGGGATCGCCAACCCCTTGGCGACCATTTTGAGCGCGGCGATGATGCTGCGCTTCAGCCTCGATCAGGAAGCGGCGGCCGTGCGCATCGAGTCCGCCGTCAAATCGGTACTGGCCGCCGGCTTGCGAACGGCCGATATCTTCAGTGCCGGAACACGCCGGGTGGGCACCGTGGAGATGGGCGACGCCGTGGTGGCGGCGTTGAAAGCGCAGGGCTGATCGAGCGCTGCGCCCGGTTGCGGCGCACGATAGTCATCAACAGCAAACGAGAGTGATCATGACAAGCAGATTGGTCGGCCTGGTCGGCTGGCGAGGAATGGTGGGATCGGTGCTCATGGACCGCATGCAGCAGGAAGGCGACTTCGAGTTGATCGAGCCGCTGTTCTTCAGCACCAGTGCGGCCGGCTCGAAAGCGCCGGTCATGGCGAAAAACGAGACGGCACTGCGCGATGCCTACGACATCGCGGCATTGAAGCGTTGCCAGATCATCGTCACGGCGCAAGGCGGCGACTACACCAGCGAGGTCTATCCCAAGCTGCGCGCGGCCGGCTGGGCCGGGCACTGGATCGATGCCGCATCGACTTTGCGAATGAACAGCGACGCCGTGATCGTCCTCGACCCGGTCAACCTGCCGGTTATCCACCACGCACTGGCCGCTGGCGGACGCAACTGGATCGGCGGCAATTGCACTGTCAGCTGCATGTTGATGGGCGTCGGCGCGTTGTACAAGGCGGGGCTGGTCGAGTGGATGAGCACGCAGACCTACCAGGCGGCATCCGGCGGCGGTGCGCAGCACATGCGTGAACTGCTGACCCAATATGGCACGCTGAATGCGTCGGTTCGCGAATTGCTCGCTGATCCGAAAAGCGCCATTCTCGACATCGACCGCCGGATCGCCGAAACCCAGCGCGGCTTGAGCGAGGCCGAGACCAGCCAGTTCGGCGTGCCGCTCGGCGGCTCGCTGATCCCCTGGATCGACAAGGACCTCGGCGGCGCCAGTCGCAGCCACGACGATGCCTTGTGGGGTGTTTCGAAAGAAGAATGGAAAGGCGGTGCCGAGACCAACAAGATTCTCGGGCAGGGCGAGGGCTTCGCCAAGGCGGCCGTTCCGGTCGACGGCTTCTGTGTGCGCATCGGCGCCATGCGGTGTCACAGCCAGGCGTTGATGTTCAAGCTCAAGAAGAATGTACCGATGGCCGATATCGAAGCCATGATCGCGGCCGACAACGCCTGGGTCAGGCTGATTCCGAATACCCGCGAGGAGTCGATGCGCGGTTTGACGCCAGTCAGCGTGACTGGAACCTTGTCGATACCGGTGGGTCGGCTGCGCAAGTTGGCGATGGGGCCTGAGTATCTGGGCGCATTCACTGTCGGCGATCAGCTTTTGTGGGGAGCCGCTGAACCTTTGCGCCGAATGATGCGGATCCTGATCGAGGCTTGAACGTCGGTTGGCAGGATGAGACGTTGTGCGGTCGCGACAGAAGCGGCCTTTGCAACCGACGGGCAGGCTATCAATTACTTGCGGTTTTGCCTCAGCTTGTCAGTCTATGTCATTGATGCTAATGTGTTTTGTGCGTCTGAAAACCGCTTGCCAGCGGTTGGTCCGGCTGCATTCGGTGGGAACGAGGAGACGCTTTGAAGAATGATTGGCCAGACCACCGGCAGACGATCCTGGCTGCCAGCGTTGCGCTTGCGCTGCTTGCCGGCGCTCCTGCGCATGCGCTGACGCTCGGGCGTGCCACGGTGCAGTCGCCGCTCGGCCAGACCTTGCGAGCCGAGATCGAATTCGAGAATCTGAATGCCGCCGAGGCCGAGAACCTGCGCGCCAATCTGGCCAGCGCCGATCAGTACCGGGCCGCCGGGATCCAGTTCAATCCGGCGCTGGCCAACGCCCGGGTCGTCCTGCAGCGCATTTCCAACCGGCGGGCTTCATTGCTGGTAACCACCGACCGAGTGGTCCAGGAGCCGTTCGTCGAACTGCTGCTCGAATTGAATTGGCGCGACGGGCGATTGACGCGCACCTTCACGCTGCTGCTCGATCCGCCCGGGACGGTCATGCCGCCGCGTCCGGCCAGCCTGACGCCTTATTCCAGCCCGTCGGGCCTGGCAGGTCAGGGACGCAATGCGCCTGCGCCTGCGCCGGCGGCAGCGGAACCGCTGCAGCAGCAAGGTCCGGCAACCGCCGTCGCGCAGCCGCCAAGCGCTCGCAGGCCGGCAGCCCAGGCACCGGCACCCGTTTCTCGCCGTGGGCCGCCACCGCCCGGCGCGCCGCCTGCACCGCCTCTGGTCGACGATCCTTACCGCGTGCGTTCGGGTGACACCTTGTCCGAAGTCGCCCAGCGTGGCGTCCGCCCGGGTGGCATCTCGCTCGACCGCCTGGTGCTGGCAATGTATCGAGACAATCCCGACGCCTTTGTCGACGGCAACATTCACAAGCTGCGCCAGGGGGTTGTGTTGTCGGCGGCCAAGCCGGCAACGATCGAGTCGATCACCGACGCCCAGGCGCGGCAGGTCATCAAGGCGCAAAGCGCCGATTTCGATGCGTACCGCCGCGAGTTGGCCGAGTCCCCGGGCGATCGCCCGGCGACGAGCAATCGCAGCGCCAGCGGCAAGCTCGATGCCGAGGTCCAGGTGCGTGACACCGGCAAGGCGCAGGCCCCCGACGTATTGACCTTGAGCAAACCGGGCGGCGCTTCGGCACCCACATCATCAGATGCTGCATTGGCCGACGCAGCGAAGCGCGAGCGCGAGCAGGCTGCCGCGAAAGTTGCCGGATTGTCGAAAAATGTCCAGGATCTGGCGCGTTTGTCCGCCGATGCCGCCTCGCAACCGACGGCCAACGCCACGGGTGCATCGGCCCCGTCGGCACAAACGCCTGCCGGTATCGGTCCGGCGATTGCAGTGCCTGTCGACGCGCCAGCGTCCGCAGGCGCAGCGGCGGCCAGCGCAGTGGCGCCGCCGCCGGTTCTGGCGTCCGCTGCGTCGGTTGCCCCGGCAACCAAGCCGGCCGCTTCGCCCGCGCTCGACCGCGAGCCCGGCCTGATGGATTCGCTGCTCGACGATAACCTGCCGGCGGTCGGCCTGGGTGCGGCGCTGCTCGCGTTGCTGGCCGGTTTCGGTATTTTCAGGCTGCTCAAGCGACGCCGCGAATCGGCACCTGAAACCTCGTTCCTCGAAAGCCGTCTGAAGCCCGATTCATTCTTCGGTGCCAGCGGTGGCGAACGGGTTGATACCAGCGAGGTGCCGGCCACCGGCGCCAATTCATCGATGATGAATTATTCGCTGAGCCAGCTCGATGCGATTGGCGATGTCGACCCGGTCGCCGAGGCCGACGTCTACATGGCGTACGGACGCGACCTGCAGGCCGAAGAGATTCTCAAGGAGGCGATGCGGACCAATCCCGAACGCCTGCCGGTGCGCACCAAGCTGCTCGAGGTGTACGCCAAACGTCGGGACATCAAGGGCTTCGAGGTCGTTGCGCTGGAGCTGTTCGCCTTGACGCAGGGACAAGGTGACGACTGGGCTCGGGCGCGTCAGCTTGGCTTGCAGATCGATCCGGCGAATCCGCTTTACAACGATGGCGCTGCCGCCGTCCCGGTGTCGAATTTCGAGCCCGAGCCGCCGCCCGGGCTCGATGTCGCGACGATGCCGCTGTCGATTTTGCCCGGTGATGCACCGTCGAACAGCAGCTTCGATCTCGATCTGGATCTCGATCTGGGTATCGACGATGGCAAGCCGGAATCCGTCCCGTTGGCTGGCAGCGCCCCCGCGCCGGTATCCGATTCCGGCTTCAAGCGTGATCCCGGCAACATGCTCGATTTCAGCACGTCGAGTTTTTCACCGCAGCTTTCGCAGGTGCCGCCTTTGCCGACGGCATCGGCCGGATCACCTGCCACGCCCGCGGCGCCTGCTGCTGCCGGCCGTGCGCCCGCGCCACCTGCCGATCCGTTCTCGATGTCGGAGTTCGATCTCGATCTCGATCTGCACGAGCCGTCGAACTTGTCGCCCGGACCCAGCATGTTGCCGCCGATCGAAGGTGTCGACCTGCCGCTCGACGACCTCGGTAAACCGTCGGATTTCGATCCGGACTCCGGCTTGGACGACGACCCGTTGGCGCGCAAGCTCGAACTTGCGGACGAGTTCAGACAGATCGGTGATATCGATGGCGCGCGCGATCTGCTCGACGAGGTGATCGCCAGTGCCGATGGTGCGCTGAAGACCAAGGCGCAGGCGATGCTCGACAACTTGTCGTGAGGATGGCAGGCAGGGTCCCGGGCGACCTGCCGAACGGTCACCGCGGGACGCTGTGAGACTGGCCTTCGGACTCAGCTACCACGGTCGCGCCTACCGAGGTTGGCAGAGCCAGCCGAATGTGCCGACGGTGCAGGATGCGGTCGAATCGGCGATCCACCGATTTGCTGCCGGGCCGGTGCCGATCCGCACGATCTGCGCCGGCCGCACCGATACCGGCGTCCATGCGCTGAACCAGGTGTTCCATCTCGATACCGAACTCGATCGGCGCGAGTTCTCCTGGGTCCGCGGCTGCAACCGCTATTTGCCCGGCGATGTGGCCGTCCAGTGGTGCCGAAGAGTCCCGGACGACTTTCATTCGCGGTTTCATGCCCGCAGCAGGCGTTATGTCTACATCTTGCTGCACAGCGCGGTGCGCCCGTCGATTGATGCGGGCCGGGTCGGCTGGGTCTTCAGCCCGCTCGATGGAGAAGCGATGCGCCAAGCGGCATCATCATTGATCGGTCAACATGATTTCAGCGCCTTCCGCTCGGCCGAGTGCCAAGCGCAGTCGCCGATCAAGCAACTTCGGGAGATCGAGATCAGCCGCCACGGCCACTTCTGGCGATTCGATTTCGAGGCCAACGCCTTTCTGCACCACATGGTTCGCAACCTGATGGGCTGCCTGATCGCCGTCGGCAACGGCAGCCAACCGGCAGCCTGGGTTGCCGACGTGCTGGCCGGTCGCGACCGCTCGAAGGCGGCACCCACTTTTGCCCCCGATGGCCTGTATTTTGTCGGCCCGCAGTACGATGCCGACCTTGCGTTGCCGAGCCATGTCGCGGCGATGGACGCATTGCCAGGTGCCCGTCCCGGGTCGACCAACGGCGTTGGCGCAGACATCCAAATCGAATGAACAGCCGCACCCGGATCAAGATCTGTGGACTGACCCGTGAGGCCGATGTCGACGCCGCGGTGGCCGCCGGTGCCGATGCGATCGGCCTGGTTTTCTATCCGCCCAGCGCCCGTCACCTCGAACTCGACTCGGGCCGTCGAGCTGGCCCGCCGCTTGCCGCCGTTTGTCACGCCGGTCGGTCTGTTCGTCAATGCCTCGGCGGCGCAGGTTCAACGCGCAGTCGAGGCCATCCCACAGCTGCTGCTGCAGTTTCACGGCGACGAGACCGCTGAAGAGTGCCGCCGATCCGGCCGTCCGTTCATCCGTGCCGCTCGGGTCGAGCCGGGGCTCGATTTGTTAGACTTCGCAGCTCGATTTTCAGACGCCCAGGCGTTGCTGCTGGATACCCATGTGGCAGGCTACGGCGGCAGTGGAAAGGTTTTCGATTGGTCGCTCATCCCCGCAGGCCTGGTTTGTCCGGTCGTTTTGTCTGGTGGCTTGTCTGCCGCAAATGTGGGCGACGGCATTCTTCAGGTGCGGCCGTGGGCCGTTGACGTGAGCACCGGCGTCGAGTCGTCGAAAGGGGTCAAGGACCCTGCAGCGATACGCCGGTTTTGCAATGCCGTTCGGCAGGCCGATCTGCTGCGCCAGGTGCAGCAGCCGGCTGCCGACTGACCCGAAGGTTTTTTTCCCGATGTCGACTTATCAGCAACCCGATGCCCGCGGGCATTTCGGACCTTATGGCGGCAGTTTTGTCGCCGAAACCCTCGTCCATGCGCTGGATGAATTGAAAACGGCGTATGCCCAGGCGCAGGCCGACCCGGCGTTCATGGCCGAGTTTCGCTCCGAGCTCGCGCATTTTGTCGGCCGGCCCAGTCCGATCTATCACGCTGCTCGCCTCAGCCGCGAGCTCGGTGGCGCACAGATCTATCTGAAGCGCGAAGACCTCAACCACACCGGCGCGCACAAGGTCAACAACACCATCGGCCAGGCCATGCTGGCGCGACGCATGGGCAAGCCGCGCGTGATCGCCGAAACCGGTGCCGGTCAGCATGGCGTAGCCACCGCGACCATTGCCGCGCGCTACGGCATGGAATGTGTGGTCTACATGGGCAGCGAAGACGTCAAGCGCCAGTCGCCCAACGTGTACCGGATGAACCTGCTCGGCGCCACGGTGGTGCCGGTCGATTCAGGCAGCAAGACGCTGAAAGATGCGCTCAATGAAGCGATGCGCGACTGGGTGACCCATGTCGAGAACACCTTCTACATCATCGGCACGGTTGCCGGCCCGCACCCGTATCCGGCAATGGTTCGCGATTTTCAGCGAGTCATCGGTGATGAATGCCTGGTCCAGATGCCCGAGATGACCGGTCGCCAGCCCGACATGGTGATCGCCTGCGTCGGTGGCGGCAGCAATGCGATGGGCATCTTCTACCCGTATATCGACCATGCCGGCACTCGGCTGATCGGCATCGAGGCGGCGGGCCACGGGCTCGACAGTGGTCGCCACGCCGCCTCGCTGCAACGGGGCACGCCTGGCGTGCTGCACGGCAACCGCACCTACCTCCTGCAGGACGACAACGGCCAGATCACCGAAACGCATTCGGTCTCGGCCGGCCTCGACTATCCCGGCGTCGGCCCTGAACATGCATATCTGAAGGATATCGGGCGGGCCGAGTATGTCGGCATCACCGATGACGAGGCGTTGAAAGCCTTCCATCACTTGTGTCGCACAGAAGGCATCATTCCGGCGCTCGAATCCGCGCATGCGGTGGCTTACGCCATGAAGATCGCGCCGACGTTGGCCCGTGATCAGCAACTGTTGGTCAATCTGTCGGGCCGTGGCGACAAGGACATCGGCACCGTCGCCGATCTGTCGGGCGCAGAATTCTTCTGTCGTCCGTCTTGCCAGTTGCAGATCGTGAAAGGTCCCAGGTGAGCCGCATCGCACGCACCTTCGCTGCGCTGCAGGCCAGCGGGCGCAAGGCCTTGATCCCGTATGTGACCTGCGGCGATCCGTTTGTCGATGCGACGCCCGACATCATGGCGGCGATGGCCGATGCCGGCGCCGACGTGATCGAGCTGGGTGTTCCGTTCTCTGATCCGATGGCCGATGGCCCGGTGATCCAGCAGGCCGGCGAACGCGCGCTGGCTCGTGGCGTGGGCATGAACCAGGTGCTGCAGATGGTGCGCAGCTTCCGACAGCGCAACGACGACACGCCGGTCGTGCTGATGGGGTATGCCAACCCGATCGAGCGCTTCGGTGTCGATCGGTTTATCGTCGAGGCCGCTGCGGCCGGCGTCGATGGCGTGTTGGTTGTCGATTACCCTCCTGAAGAATGCGAGGCCTTTGCCAGCGGGTTGCGCGCGCAGGGCATCGACCTGATTTTTCTGCTGGCGCCGACTTCGACCGATGAACGCATGAAACTGGTCGGCCGGATTGCCAGTGGCTATGTCTACTACGTGTCGCTCAAGGGTGTCACCGGCGCCGGCCATCTGGATGCGTCTGCGGTAGCCGCGATGGTGCCGCGCATCAGACATCACGTGAAGGTGCCGGTCGGCGTGGGATTCGGTATCCGTGATGCGGCAACCGCCCAGGCCGTTGCGGCAGTTTCGGATGCAGTGGTCATCGGCTCGGCGCTGGTGCAACTGTTGGCCAGCCAGCCACGCGACAAGGTGGCGCAGGCGGCCGGCGGCTTCATCGGCGAGATCCGCCGCGCGCTCGACGCCTGACGGCTTCGTGCTACGGTCGGTGCCGGACAAGGACGAAAGGAAATTCGATGAGCTGGCTCGAAAAATTGCTGCCGCCCAAGATGCAGCAGACCGACCCCAGCGAGCGCCGCACGGTGCCCGAGGGCTTGTGGGTCAAATGTCCATCGTGTGAAACGGTGCTCTACAAGAGCGACCTCGAGCAGAACCTGAATGTCTGCCCGAAATGCACCCACCACCACCGGATCGGTGCGCGGGCGCGTCTTGACGGGTTTCTCGATGGGGAAGGGCGTTTCGAGATCGGACATGAGGTGTTGCCGGTCGACGCCTTGAAATTCCGCGACAGCCGCAAATATCCCGAACGCCTGAAAGACGCGCTCGAAACCACGGGCGAGACCGATGCGCTGGTGGTGATGGGTGGCGCCTTGCACAGCATCGCCGTCGTTGCTGCGTGTTTCGAGTTCGATTTCATGGGCGGCTCGATGGGCTCGGTGGTTGGCGAGCGATTTGTTCGCGGTGTCGAAACGGCGGTCGAGCAGAAGACGCCGTTCATTTCCTTCACAGCCACCGGTGGCGCGCGCATGCAGGAGGGCCTGCTGAGCCTGATGCAGATGGCCAAGACCAATGCCGCGTTGACCCGGCTGGCCAAGGCCAGGCTGCCCTACATCAGCGTATTGACCGACCCGACGATGGGCGGCGTGTCGGCGAGCTTCGCGTTCGTCGGCGATGTCGTCATCGCCGAGCCAAAGGCACTGATCGGCTTTGCCGGCCCGCGCGTGATCGAAAATACCGTCCGCGAAAAATTGCCGGAGGGATTCCAGCGCGCCGAGTTTCTGATGGGCACCGGTGCGATCGACATGATCGTCGACCGGCGCGAGTTGCGCGCCACGGTGGCGAAGCAGATTGCGATGTTGCAGCGCCTCAGCGCGGACGCGGTCGCCTAAGTACACCATTTTACAATACGTGCACGGGATGAAATCGATGCATTCCGGGCCAGGACAAGGCGCAAACCGCAGCGATACCTGCAGGTATCGCGAGGATTTGCAACGCCGCCATGGCCCGGAATGCGCGATTTCATGTGAGCGTATTTGTGAAATGGGGTACTAAGCCTCGGCGCGGCACATCGCCGCAGCAGCAAACCACCATGATGTCGCCCATCAGCAGCCCGCCGCCGCCACCACAAACCCTCGACCAGTGGCTGGCCCATTGCGACACGCTGCATGGGGTGTCGATGGACTTGTCGCTCGAGCGTACCGTCGAGGTGAGACGCCGCCTCGGCATCGATTTCACGATGCCGCTGATCAGTGTGGCCGGCACCAACGGCAAGGGCTCGACCTGCGCAATGCTCGAGTCGATCGCTTTGCAGGCAGGCTATCGCGTCGGTGTCTACCAGAAGCCCGAACTGGTATTTTTCGAGGAACGTTGCCGGATTGCCGGGCAGCCGGTCAGTGGCGACGCGTTATTGCCGCATTTCGCCGCGGTCGAGGCGGCGCGTGGCGAGATCACGCTGACCAAGTTCGAATTCACCACGCTGGTGATCGCCCGGCTGCTGGCGGCGACCGAGCTCGATCTGGTGATTCTGGAAGTCGGATTGGGCGGGCGCTTCGACGCGGTCAACGCCTTTGATGCCGACTGTGCGGTGATCACCAGCATCGCGCTCGATCACATGGAGTTTCTGGGCCCCGACCGTGAATCGATCGGCTTCGAGAAAGCACACATCATGCGGCCCGGCCGGCCGGCAATCGTCTGCGACCCGGTGCCGCCAGGCACTGTGATCGATCATGCACAAGCGATCGGCGCCGACCTGTGGCTGGTCGGCCGCGATTTCAAGACGCAAGGCGATCAGCAGCAATGGTCGTGGACAGGGCGCAAGCAGCGTTTCAATGCGCTGGCATATCCGGCCTTGCGCGGCGCCAATCAGCTGCTGAATGCGGCGGGTGCGCTGGCCGCCTTCGAGGCCTTGCGCGCTCGTCTGCCGATCACTGCCCAGGCGGTCCGAAACGGGCTGGCGCTGGTCAGCCTGCCCGGGCGGTTCCAGATCGTTGCCGGCCAGCCGACGCTGGTGCTCGACGTTGCACACAACCCGCATGCTGTTGCGACGCTGGTGCACAACCTCGACCAGATGGGTTTCTTTCCGCGAACCCATGTGGTGTTCGGCGTAATGGCCGACAAGGACATCGCGACCATGATGAATCGGCTCGCGCCTTTGGTCGACAACTGGCACTTCAGTGACCTGCCGAGCGCCCGGGCCGCCAGTGCCCAGGCGTTGGCGGCCTTGCATGGCAGCCTGCCGCCCCGTGGCCCCGGTCCGGTCGGCGTTGATTGCCATGCCGACCCGCAGCAAGCGCTCGACGCGGCGATCGCCGGCGCCGACCCGGCTGATAGAATTGTCGTGCTCGGATCCTTCCTGACGCTGGGAGGAATTCTGCGCAATGGCCTGCCCCGACTGGCGGCAAGACATCTCGGCTGAAACCTTCTGACTCGCCGTCCTGGTCTTGGCGTCGGGCGAGGCAACCAGCGCCGATCACGATCTCGAACCCACCTGGAATTGGCACCGAATGGGCCTGTTTTCGTCAATTTTCTCGCGTTCCGCAGCGGCCGGCGATGCACCGGCCGAAGCCGAGGCCGGCGACAGCGTCGCCCGCGCGCGCAGCCGGGCCCGCCAGCGGCTGCTTGGTGCGGTGGTTCTGGTAGGCATCGGCATCATCGGTTTTCCGCTGCTGTTCGAAACCCAGCCGCGGCCCATACCGATCGATGTGCCGATCGAGATTCCGTCGCGCGACACCGTGGCGCCGCTGAAATTGCCTGGTGCCAAAAATTCGTCGTCGACTGCCGGCGGAGCGGTCAAGGGCAGCGGCGAAAACCCCTCTGCCAGAGCCGAACCGGTGATCACCGAAACGGCAGCCGACGCCGGGACGCCAGTTGCTGGCGCGAAGCCGGCCGGCAATGCGGCTGCCGATGGCGAGGTCAAGTCGGCAGACAAGGCGGCCGGTCTATCGGCAGAGAAATCGGTGGCGAAGTCGGCGACCGACAACAAGCCCGCCGAGAAACCCGAGGTTGACAGGGCCGCCGATGCCAAGGCCGCAGAGCAGGCTGATACAGCTCGCGCCAGGGCACTGCTGGAAGGCAAGGCGGCGCCCAAGGACGCCGCCGCCGTGGCGCGCTACATCGTGCAGATCGGCGCATTTGCCGACCCGACGCTGGCGCGCGCGACCCGCCAGAAAGTCGAGCGACTGGGCTTGACCACCTATACCCATGTGGCAAAGACGCCTGACGGCGACCGTACACGGGTCCGCGTCGGCCCGGTGGCCAGCCGCGACGAGGCCGAAAAGATCGCCGCAAGAATCAAGGCTGCCGGTTTGCCGACGGCCATCCTCACTCTCTAGGCTGTGTCGCTCCCCGACTTTCTCGGCAATGTCAACATTGTCGACGCCGCCTTGCTGGCGGTGCTGCTGATCTCGGTGCTGCTTGGTGCATTGCGCGGCCTGGTGTACGAGGTGATGTCGCTCGCCGGTTGGCTGGTTGCTTATGCCGTGGCCTACATCTACTCGCCGCGCTTGCCGCCGCTCTGGTCACCGCAGACCTTGCCGACCGATCCGGCAACCGGCGCGGTCGTGATGCCACTGGTCGCCTTTGTGCTGGTCTTCGCGGGCGTATTGATTGCATGGAATCTGCTGTCGCATCTGATCAGATTGCTGGTACGGGCCACACCGCTCAGTGGCATCGATCGCATGCTGGGCTGCCTGTTCGGCGGCGCGCGCGGTGTGCTGCTGATGTTGGCAGTGACGGTGATCGTTGCCCTGACGCCGTGGGCGAAGGCCAGGCCGTGGCAGGAATCACACATCGTGCCGCGGCTCAACGAGACCATCATCTCGGTCAAGCCACTGCTGCCGCCCGGCCTTCACCGATGGATGCCGCGGTGACCAGGACGGTCGCGAGACAATAGAGCCTTCAACCAAGGATTCACGCCATGTGCGGCATCGTCGGAGTCATCTCCAAATCGCCGGTCAACCAGTTGATCTATGACGCGCTGCTGCTGTTGCAGCACCGCGGCCAGGATGCGGCGGGGATCGTCACGATGCAGGGAACCAAATGTTTCATGCACAAGGCCCGCGGCATGGTTCGCGATGTCTTTCGCACCCGCAACATGCGTTCGTTGCCCGGTGTGGTGGGGCTCGGTCAGGTCCGCTACCCGACGGCCGGCAATTCCTACAGTGAAGAAGAGGCGCAGCCTTTCTACGTCAATGCGCCATTCGGCATCGTGCTGGTTCACAACGGCAATCTGACCAATGCGCAGGTGCTGCGCGGCGAGCTCGAACAGATCGACCGCCGCCACATCAATACCGACAGCGATACCGAGGTGCTGATCAACGTGCTGGCGCACGAACTGCAAGGCGCCGTCGGCAGCAACGCGTTGACGCCCGAAGCGATCTTTGCCGCGGTGGCGGCGGTCCATCGCCGCATCAAGGGTTCTTATGCGGTGATTGCGCTGATTGCCGGCTACGGGCTGCTCGCCTTCCGCGATCCCTACGGCATCCGACCCCTGTGTTTCGGTGAGACGACCACCGCTGATGGCGCGGAGGTGATGGTCGCCAGCGAATCGGTGGCATTGGAAGGGACCGGCCATTCGATGAAACGCGACGTCGCGCCAGGCGAGGCCATCTTCATCGATCTCGAGGGTCAAGTGCACAGTCGCCAATGCGCCAGCAACCCATCGCTGCATCCCTGCATGTTCGAGTTTGTCTACCTGGCCCGGCCCGATTCGGTGATGGACGGCATCTCGGTGTACCAGGCGCGACTGAACATGGGCCAGACGCTGGCGCAGCGCTTGATCTCGACCTTGCGGCCGAAGGATATCGACGTGGTCATACCGATCCCCGAGTCGAGCCGGCCATCGGCGATGCAACTGGCGCAGAAGATCGGCAAACCCTATCGCGAAGGCTTCGTGAAAAACCGCTACGTCGGCCGGACCTTCATCATGCCGGGCCAGAGCATGCGCAAGAAATCGGTTCGGCAAAAACTGAACGCGATCGTCAGCGAGTTCAAGGACCGCAATGTGCTGCTGGTTGATGACTCGATCGTGCGCGGCACGACCAGCAAGGAGATCGTGCAGATGGCCCGCGAGGCCGGTGCGCGCAAGGTCTACCTGGCCTCGGCGGCGCCGCCGGTGCGCTTTCCGAATGTCTATGGCATCGACATGCCGACCGCTGGTGAGCTGGTCGCCCATGGACGCAGCATCGAAGAGATTCGCCAGTTCATCGGCGCCGATGCGTTGATCTATCAGGATATCGATGCGATGAAAAAAGTCGTCGGTGAGATGAACCCGGCCGTTGATGGCTTCGAGGCGTCGTGCTTCGATGGCAGCTACGTGACCGGCGATGTCAGTGCCCACGCTCTGCGGATGATGGCCGAGCAGCGTCCTGCCCAGACCGACGAAGACGAAAGCACCAGCCCGGATCGCAGCCGGCTTGCGTTGCAGAGCGCGACCGAGGAGCGATCCTGATGCCGGCCAAGAAAACCATTCCGCGGGTCGACCTGCCAGCCAATCTGCGCCCGGATACGCTGGCAGTTCGCGAAGGCTTGCCACGCACCGCGTGGGGCGAAAACTCCGAAGCACTTTTTCTGACCAGCAGCTTCGTGCAGCCCGATGCGGCGACTGCTGCAGCGCGCTTTGCCAACGAGGAAGAAGCCTTCACCTACACCCGGTTCGGCAACCCGACGGTGATGATGTTCGAGCGACGGCTGGCTGCCTTGGAAGGCGCAGAGGCCTGCATTGCAACGGCCAGCGGCATGAGCGCAATCCTGCTGACCGGCATGGCGGTGCTCAAAGCTGGCGATCATGTGATCTGCTCGCGCAGCGTGTTCGGCTCGACGATCATGCTGCTGGGCCGCGAATTTGCCAAATTCGGAGTCGAGACGAGTTTTGTTTCGCAAACCGATGTCGATGAATGGCGGCTGGCGCTGCGGCCGAATACGCGCCTGCTGTTCGCCGAATCGCCGACCAATCCGCTGACCGAAGTCTGCGACATCCTCGCGCTGTCGGCGCTTGCCAGGGAGGCCGGCGCACTGCTGGCGGTCGACAACTGTTTCTGTTCGCCGGCGTTGCAGCAGCCGATCAAGCTCGGCGCCGATCTGGTGATCCATTCGGGCACCAAATACCTCGACGGCCAGGGGCGCGTGATGGCCGGTGCGGTGTGCGCCAGCGAGGCACTGATCGAGGAAAAATTCACGCCGGTGCTGCGCAGTGCGGGCATGAGCCTGTCGCCGTTCAACGCCTGGGTGGTGTTGAAGGGCCTGGAGACGCTGTCGATCCGGATGGCAGCGCAGAGCGAACGCGCCTTGGCGCTGGCCCAGTGGCTGGAGGACCAGCCGGCGGTCGAACGGGTCTTTTATCCGGGTTTGGCCTCGCACCCGCAACATGCGCTGGCGATGAGCCAGCAGTCCGGGCGGGGCGGGGCGGTGGTGTCATTCATCGTCAAAGGCCAGAAGACCGATGGTCCGGCGCTGGCGCGGCGCAACGCCTTTCACGTCATCGACCACACGCAGGTGATGTCGATCACGGCCAACCTCGGTGATACCAAGTCGACCATCACCCACCCGGGGAGTACGTCGCATGGGCGCCTGACCGAAGAGCAGCGCCAGGCCGCAGGTATCACGCAGGGGCTGATCCGGGTGGCAGTCGGCCTCGACGATGTCCACGATCTCCAGGACGACCTGGCGCGCGGGCTCGACACGCTGGCCTGACATGATGCTCCGACACTCACCGCATGCGCAGCCCCGAGGAAGCGTTTGGTATTTTCGGAAGCGCCGGGCGGTACCGAGATGACAACGGTTCGCACCCGTTTTGCACCGTCGCCCACCGGCTTCATCCACCTCGGCAATATCCGCTCGGCGCTGTTCCCTTGGGCGTTTGCAAAGGCCAATGGTGGCGTCTTCGTGCTGCGCATCGAAGATACCGATGTCGAGCGCTCGTCGCAGCAGGCCGTCGACGTGATCCTGCAAAGCATGGCATGGCTCGGCCTGACGCCCGACGAAGGCCCGTACTACCAGATGCAGCGGATGGCGCGCTACAAGGATGTGCTGGGGCAGATGCTCGAAGCTGGCCAAGCCTACCGCTGCTATACGACGCCGACCGAGCTCGATGCGCTGCGCGAGCAGCAAATGGCCGACAAACTGAAACCGCGCTACGACGGCCGCTGGCGGCCGGAGCCGGGCAAGATCCTGCCGCCAATTCCTGCAGGCGTGGAGCCGGTGATCCGCTTTCGCAACCCTGTGGGCGGCTCGGTGGCGTGGGATGACAAGGTCAAAGGCCCCATCGAGATCGCCAACGATGAACTCGATGATCTGGTGATTGCCCGCCCGGCCGACGCCGGCTCCGGAATCGGCACGCCGACCTACAACTTCTGTGTCGTCATCGACGACATCGACATGGCGATCACCCACGTGATCCGTGGTGACGACCATGTCAACAACACGCCGCGGCAAATCAATATCCTGCGCGCGCTTGGCGCCGAGCCGCCGGTCTATGCCCACCTGCCCACCGTGCTGAACGAGCAGGGTGAAAAGATGAGCAAGCGCCATGGCGCCAAGCCCGTCACTCAGTACCGCGACGAAGGCTATCTGGCCGATGCCGTCATCAACTACCTGGCACGGCTGGGCTGGAGCCACGGCGACGACGAGATCTTCTCGCGCGAGCAGCTGCTGCAATGGTTCAATCTCGACCACCTCGGCAAGAGCGCCGGCCAGTTCGACGAGGGCAAGCTGCGCTGGGTCAATCAACAACACCTGAAGGCTGCGCCAGCGGCCACGCTGCTGCCCTTGCTGATCGAGCAATTCGAGCGTCGCGGCACGCAGATCGATCCGCAGGCGTCCTGGCTTGAGCCGGCCATCGCCTTGTTCAAGGACCGCTGCACGACGACCGTCGAGCTGGCTGACTGGCTGCAGATGATGATTGCACCGGTGGAGCCGAGCGCCGATGATGTGGCCGCCCATCTCGATCAACCGATTGCCGCAGCGGTGAAGTCACTGGCCGACAGATTGCTGGAAGCACCGTGGGACAAGAACGGCATCGCCGCGGCCATCAAACAGACTCTTGGCGAACACGGAATGAAAATGCCACAACTCGCGACTGCCGTTCGGGTGCTGGTTTGCGGCCGTTCGCAAACGCCGTCGGTCGATGCGGTGCTGGCCTTGTTCGAACGCGACACGGTTGTCGCCCGCTTGCGAAAGTTCGAAAAATAAGGATATACTCTTGGTCTCGCTTGAACAGCGCGGCGTTGGCTGAATGGGCGCTCGAAAGAGTTTCAATTCGTCGACACCAGGGGGGTATAGCTCAGCTGGGAGAGCGCTTGCATGGCATGCAAGAGGTCAGCGGTTCGATCCCGCTTACCTCCACCAGACAAGCGCAGTTCGAGAGAGGCGAAACAGGTTTCAGTCCCCTTCGTCTAGAGGCCTAGGACACCACCCTTTCACGGTGACTACAGGGGTTCGAATCCCCTAGGGGACGCCAACTTCGGTTGGCCAAGTCGAGTGGCACTTGCATCGCGCGTCAGCGCGTTGGAAGCCACATGGAGTGGTAGTTCAGTTGGTTAGAATACCGGCCTGTCACGCCGGGGGTCGCGGGTTCGAGTCCCGTCCACTCCGCCAATAAAATCAACGGGTTAGCGCAGTTTTGTGCTAACCCGTTTTTCGTTGGAAATTGCTGAGGGGCGAACCGTGTTTTGCTCCATGGCGTACCCTGTTTGGTTGTCGGTGGGCAACGCGTCGGCGGCGGGAGCGCCTGGGCCTGGGTCATTTGCGCCAGCGCCGTTTGGATGTCGTCGTTCCCTGGGGCAACCGGCGTCACTTGCCAACGTTCGATAATTCTAATATGATAGAAACATGGAAGAAAAATCCGCCGTCGCCTTGCTTGCAGCGCTGGCGCAAGGCATGCGCCTGCGCATCTTTCGCGCCCTGATCGGCGCCGCGCCCCAGGGCATGACGCCCGGGGAGCTGTCTGCCACGCTGGACGTTCCGGGTTCGACGCTGTCGTTCCACCTGAAGGAACTGATGCACGCCGGCCTGGTGACCCAGGAGCGCGAGGGTCGCAACCTGATCTACCGCCCGTCGATCGCGCAGATGAACGACCTGCTGGCCTACCTCACCGCGCACTGTTGCCAAGGGGCGCAGCCTGCGATGTCGTTGCAGCGCCTGGCTGCACCACCTGCTGAACCGGGAGATCACCATGAAACGCTTTCACGTCCATCTGCACGTCGATGAACTGGCCAGGAGCGTCGGCTTCTATTCCAAGCTGTTCGCTGCCGAACCGGCCCGCCTCGAAGCGCGACTATGCCAAGTGGATGCTCGAAGATCCGCCGGTCAATTTCGCGATCTCGACGCGCGGCTCGCAATCCGGCATCGACCACCTGGGCATCCAGACCGACGACCCCGACGAATTGGCGGCGATGAAGGCCCGCGCCGAAGCAGCCGACATGGCGTTGCTGGATGAAGGCGAGACGACCTGCTGCTATGCCCGCAGCGAGAAGCACTGGGTCACCGACCCGCAAGGTATCGCCTGGGAACATTTCCATACGCTGGCCGACATTCCGGTTTTCAACCAGGCTGCCGTGCAGGCTGCCGACGGCTTCAGCCTGTTGCGCGCCAGCCCAGGCTGAGGCAGTGGCAGGCACAGAGGGTGCGGCCTGCTGCGCACCGACGCCGCGCGGCAAGCCCGTCGGCATCCCGGTTGAATCTTCCCGTTCTTGCTGCTGAGGTCCGCTGTGAGCGACAAGGTTTACAACGTTCTCTTCATCTGCACCGGCAATTCCGCGCGCTCCATCATGGCCGAGGGGCTGATGGACCACCTCGGCGGCGGGCGGTTCAAGGCGTGGTCGGCGGGTAGCCATCCCAACGGCACCGTCAACCCCTTCGCGCTGCAGACCCTGTCCGCCTGGCGCATTCCGACCGACGGCCTTCGCAGCAAGAGCTGGGACGAGTTCGCGCAGCCCGGCGCGCCGCGGTTCGACTTCGCGTTCACGGTCTGCGACAACGCAGCGGGCGAAGTCTGCCCGGTCTGGCCCGGCCAGCCGATGACCGCCCACTGGGGCCTGCCCGACCCGGCCGCGATCGAAGGCACCGACGCGCAGAAGGCCAAGGCCTTCCTGGACACCGCGATCACGCTCAAACGGCGTATCGAGCTGATGCTGGCCCTGCCGCTGGCGACACTGAACCGCCTGTCGCTGCAGCGCGAGATCAACGACATCGGCACGCGCTGAGATAGACACCAAGCATGGGACTCTTCGAGCGCTTTCTCACCGTCTGGGTCGGCCTGGGCATCCTGGCCGGTGTCGGCCTGGGGCTGGCCACACCCGGCGCCTTCCAGGCCATCGCGGCGATCGAATTCGCGCATGTCAACCTGATCGTCGCGGTCTTCATCTGGGTGATGATCTATCCGATGATGATCCAGATCGACTGGACATCGGTGAAGGACGTTGGCAAGCGGCCCGCGTGGGCTGATGCTGACGCTGGTGGTCAACTGGCTCATCAAGCCATTCACGATGGCAGCGCTGGGCGTGCTGTTCTTCCAGTTCGTCTTTGCGCCCTGGGTCGACCCGCAGTCGGCCAGCGAGTACATCGCCGGCATGATCCTGCTCGGCGTGGCACCGTGCACCGCCATGGTCTTCGTCTGGAGCCAACTGGTGAAGGGCGACGCCAACTACACGCTGGTGCAGGTGTCGGTGAACGATCTGATCATGGTGGTCGCCTTTGCGCCGATCGCGGCCTTCCTGCTGGGTGTCACCGACATCAACGTGCCGTGGCAGACGCTGGTGATTGCCACCGTGCTGTACGTTGTGCTGCCCCTGCTGGCGGGCATGGTCACTCGCCATCTGCTGCAGCAACGCTCGCCGCAGGCGGTGAGCGCGTTGCGTGGCCCGGCTCAAACCGTGGTCGGTCGTCGGCCTGATCGCCACCGTGGTGCTGCTGTTCGGTTTCCAGGCTCGGCACCATCGTCGAGCAGCCGATGGTCATTGCAATGATTGCGGTGCCGCTGGTCCTGCAGAGCTACGGCATCTTCGCCATCGCCTGGGCCGGCGCAAAGCTGCTGAAGCTGCCGCACGAGATCGCCGCTCCGGCCTGCCTGATCGGCACGTCGAATTTTTTCGAACTGGCGGTGGCGGTGGCGATCTCGCTGTTCGGCCTGAACTCGGGCGCGGCGCTCGCCACCGTGGTGGGGGTCCTGGTGGAAGTGCCGGTCATGCTGTCGCTGGTGTGGTACGTCAACCGGCGACGCGGTGGAGCCTCGGTACTCGAAGCTGCACCAGCATGACCATCCCGATCTTCCACAACCCGGCTTGTGGCACCTCGCGCAATGTGCTGGCGATGATGCGCAACAGCGGCGTCGAACCCGATGCCGTGTATCACCTGCAGACGCCGCCCGTCGCAACACGCCTTGACGCGGGGTGCCGCCGTCCTGCTTCTTGAATTGAGCCTGACCAATGGTGACAGCGTTGCTGGTCAGCACCGACGCGGACGGCCTGGACGAGATGCTCGGCATCGAGCGCCGCAACACGGCCGTGTCGGTACCTGGCGCGCCGGCGTGGCGGCACTGAACATCGACCCGACACCGCCGACCTTGCGCGCGCAACCATCGGGCGCCTGCACCACCGAGTCGCGTCCTTCGACGAGTTCTCGTCCTTCTTGTCCGAGGGCACTGAGCGTTACGACCCCATCGTCTTCGACACCGCGCCGACCGGGCGCAGCTTGCGCGTGCTCAACTGAGGGAGGCCCTGCCAGCTCTCCGACGATCTCTCATAGCCACCATGCCACGTCAGCGACGCCGTGTCGGATCGAACAGGTGTATCCGCTCATATAAGAGGGTCGCGCGCCGGGTCGACGCTTCGATTTCCTGCAGTTGAGGCGCAACGGTCGGGGCACCACTGCCGTCGGCGATGTCCATTGCGGCGAGGCTGGCGTTGGAAAGGATGGCGCCGATGACATCGTCCTGTTCAATGGCGTTGCCGTCATGTGTTGGCGCCTTTTCGACCGCGCGGTACAGGGATTGTTCGAGGTCGTGGCGCGCCTTGCTGGCGCGCTGGCTGTCGGTCAGGTCGACGAAGATCAGGAAGAAGCCGAGCACCGATCCGTCTCGCGCCGGGACCACTTCAGCCCGCACTGCAACTGGCAGAACCCTTCCGCCCGGCAACAGAAGTTCGAGCTCGCCGCGCCACGGGCGGCGTTCCTGGCGCAGCGACACCAACACCTTGTCGATCAGCTGGGGCTGCGAGAAGAGCGTCGGCAGGTTGTCGAGCGGCGTATTGCGCTCCCGACTCGACATCGCCGCAAAGGCCTTGTTGGCGAACAACGCCTGCCCGTTGGCATTGCCGATCACGACCGGCTCGACCGAGCTGTCGACGGTAATTCGGATCTGCGCCAGCTGGTGCTCGGCGATCAGCAGTCGCACGGCGTTGATCTGCACGATGATGTCGATCAGCGACGCGCCGAAGGCGCGCGCCCAGCGCGAGTTCGCTGTTCGACCAGGGCAGCGCGGTGCCGCGCACGATCTCCGACCAGGCGGCGAACGAGCGGCGCGGCGACAGTTCGAGCGGGTTGTTGGCCGACCATCGGCTTGGACGGGTCGCCGGCCCAGGTCACCGTCAGCAGCTGCTCCTTGCGGAACCACATCAGGTAGTCGGGCTGCGAGGTCGACAGCTTGACCGCCAGCACGCCGCTGGCGGTGGGCGTCAGCGAATCGAGCGTCGGCGTTGGCGCGCGCCACCGACGAGCAGCTGAACAGCCCGTCGAAGGGCTGGCCATCGATCCATTGCATCAGCGCGCGCAGCTCGGCGGTGGAGGGTGTCTCGCCGGCGGTCAGCAGCTCGCCGTCGTGGAACAGCGCCGCGCCGGTGGCCTCGAGCGGCTGCAGCACGGTGCGCGGATTGCGGAACAGCGCGAGCCGCCAGTCGCCTTCGGTGGACGTCGCCTCGACCAGCCGCTGCTCGAGGCGCCGGACCTGGATCGCGACCTGCGCATGGGCATAGTTCTCGATCGCGGCGATGCGCGTCGAGATCGACCTCGGCCAGCAGGTCGGCCGCCGACGCGCACCGCGAAGCGCAGGTTGCGCGGCGAGTAGTGGTGGCAGGCGATCAGGCCCCACAGCCGGCCTTCGCGCACCAGCGACACCACCAGCGTCGCGGTCACGCCCATGTTCTTCAGGTACTGCAGGTGCAGCGGCGACATGCTGCGCAGATAGCACATCGACATGTCCAGCTCGTCGCCGTGCCCGGGCAGCTGGCGCGGCACCAGCGGCGACGGCTCGTAGTGCACGTCGACCAGCACGCGCAGCCGCGTTGCGCAGGTAGAGCTCGCGCGCGCGCTGCGGGATGTCGGAGGCCGGGTAGTGGTGGCCGAGCAGCGATTCGAGCCGCGGGTCGCGCGCCTCGGCGATGATCTTGCCGTGGCCGTCGGGATCGAACTTGTAGACCATCACCCGGTCGTAGCCGAGCATGTCGCGGAAGCTGCTGACGACGCCGTCGGCCAGCGTGCCGATGGCCGACGCGCTGCTGAAGCGCTGCACCGCCGCGCCCAGCAGTTCGAGCAACTGCGGTGCTCGGGAATGTCGACGGTCTCGACGCCTGCGTCGGGCCGCCATCCACGGGTTCGAGTCTCGACCAGCAGCACGTTCGCCGGCGATGCGGTGCAGCGTGCCTTCGAAGTGCGCGCGGCCGCCGTCGACGTGCACGCTGGCAGCGCAGCGGCGCCGGCTCGGCGAGGTCGGCGCGCTGCGGCGCAGACCTGCCGGATGCGGCCTGCGATGTCGCCACCCAGTTCGGCCACCGGTTGCTTCAGCAGCCGCTTCCGGCGGCAGCCCGAGCAGGCCTCGACGTTGGCGCTGGCCTGCACGATGCGCAGGTCGGGCTCGCGCAGCGCCAGCAGCACGCCGTGCGGCTGCACCGAGCCGGCAAGGTGGATCAGCTCACGTTCGCAGTTGGTGAGGTCGGCCTGGCCGAAAGCAGGGCTGATCAGCACTATGCGCGCCTCTGCCGGCGTCGTGCGTGCCCGTATGCGCTGCTCAAGGCATTCGCGGCGCCGATGCCCAGCAGCAGCGCCGCCGCCTCGCCGTCGTCGGCCTGCGCGCCAGCGCGGCTTGCATGAAGCTGCGCTCGGCCGAGCGCCGCGACTCGCGCAGAGCTCTGAAGGCACGCGCCGAGCAAGCCGGTGAGCGCTCGAGCCAGCGTTCTGCCAGCGGCGACGTCCGCGGCGTGCACCGCGGCCTGCGGGCGGATCGTGAAGCCGATGCATTCCTGGTCGCCCTCGGTCAGCAGCGCGGCCGAGACTTCGACCTGGCACAGCCGAACGCCGCTGCACGCGCGACCCAGGACATCGACCTGCGCTGGCGATGCCGTCGCGCCGGACCTGCGACACCAGCGCCGCCAGCGGTCGGTCGGCGATGCCGAGCCAGCTCATCAGCGGCTGGCCCTTGGCCTGCGATTCGCCGTCCAGGCCGACCAGCGCCACGAAGGCCGGATTGGCCATCAGGATGCGGCCGCTCGAATCGGTGACCACCACGCCGTCGCTGGCTGTCATCCACCAGCCGGGCCAAGGTGCGGTTCAGCGAGGCCGTGGTCGCGCCGGCATCGATGCGCGCGCATGCGCACCAGCAGGCGCATCGCGTCGTCGGCGCGGAACGGCGTCGCCACCACGCTGGTGGTGGTCAGCGTGCCCAGCAGCCGGGCACGGATCTCGCCGCTCTGGCCGGTGGTGCGGGCATGCCCCAGCAATTCGTTCACTGCGCCGCGCGAATGGTGCTCGAAGCCGGCACTGAGCTTGGCGCCGATCAGTTGCTCGGCCGTCGCCGTCGAACAGCGTGGCAGCGGCCTGGTTGGCCTCGACGATCTGCAGGCGTTTCGCCGTCGACCACGATCACCGCGTCGGTGGCCACCTGGAACAGCAGCCGGTAGCGGGCCTCGGCCTGGCGCGCCCGCCAGTAGCCGCGCTCCATGTCCTGCTGCGATTCGATGTAGCGCTGCTGGATCGCCGCGATCGTGCGCAGGTCGCGGCCGACGGCCAGCACCGGGCCGTTGACGCCCAGCCGGATCGCGGTATAGGCGACCGGAATGCTGGCATCCAAGCCGCAGCGGGTGATTGACCTCGCGGCGGCGGGCGATGCCGGTGGTCGCGACTTCTTTCAAGCAGGTTCTCGATCTTCGGACGCGTCTCGCCGCTGACGGTGTCGACCCAGGCGCCGTCCGACCCACTGGTGAGCGCCCGGTGCGATCGGCTCGGCGTCGCCCTGGGCGACGTTGCGGATCACGCCCGTCGCCGTCGATGACGAGGGCGATGTCGCTGGCCAGCGAGACAAAGGTCTTGGCCAGCTCGGGTGCCCACGCCGACAGTGCCGCGAGGTCGGGCTGATCGCCGGGTGCCGTGGGTCACGTCGTTCGCGTCCTTCGAGCGTGCGAGCGTTCAGTTTGCAGGATGACCGGCGTTGTCATCGCAGGCTGATTTTCTATGCCGGGTGGCTTCGGTCGACCCGTGAGCGTAAACCCCATTGCCAGAGCGCCTGCGAAGGCAGCGGCAGCACCATGAACCCGTGCTCGAGGATGGCCAGCTCAACAAGGCGCCTGCGAAGGTCAGCGCGGTGGCCGTCGAACGGCGCCGACGCCGTGCTGCCGTCGCCGCCTGCCACAGCAGCACCGCCAGCCAGCTCGACGCCGCCACCGACACCGGAAACAGCGCGTTCATCGGCGCGCGGCTGAAAGTAGGTCTGCAGGTATTGCAGGTGCGTGCGGCAGGAAGTCCTCGGCTCAGGTTGCGCACGCCCGAGAAACACGTTCAGCTTGGCGCTCTGCCGCATCACCCAGAGGATCACGAAGGTCGCCCAGCCGGTCGGGTTGCTGCCGCCCCAGGTAGCGGCCAGCACGCGCCGCGCCGAGCACGATCAGCGCGAGCTCGTGGTGCAGCAGTGTCTGCAGCGCGAAGCCCGGCGCGCCGCCAGCCGGTGCGCCGGCCGGGCAGGGCGCTGCGGCGCGGACCGGTGACGTAGCCCAGCAGGAAGGCGACCTCCTGCCAGGCCCAGACCAGCAGCGCGCAGGTGAAGGCCAGGTACGCCCCGCGTGATGCGGGTGTCGTCGCGGGTGGCGGCCAGGCCGACCAGCGCGAGGCCCAGCAGGACGGTCGCGCCGAGCATCGTCCAGTGGTGCGTGCGCCGCGGCAGGCCGTTCAGGTAGAGGATCACGCCCGTGCTGAACCACCACACGAACAGCGTGTAGAGGACGGGCAGCAGGTAGACTGCGACAGCGCGCGGGCTACCAGGTCGGCGCGAGGCGCGACGTTCTGCGGCAGCGTGTTGGGCTTGGCCGGCAGGCAGTACAGGCGCACGAAGGCGAGTGCCCGCCGAGGCTCCCAGCCCGAGCCGCTTCAATCGCGCCGCCGAGCCCGCCGCGCGCCTTGGCCGCTTCGGTGGCGACCGAGATCCGGCGCAGCCGCTCCAGGCCGGCGCGGAAGCGCGGATCGTCCAGATCCAGCGTCAGCGGGAACACCTGCTGGGTGATCTCGGAGGTGATGCGGAACACGTCGAAGTCGTATTCGGTCGGCGTCCAGGCCCATCGCGCGCGTGCATCTCGGGCCGCTGGTGGTCGCGCACGTACATGGTGGCGAACACCGCCAGCACGAAGAAGCGGATCCACAGCTTGTTGACGCCGCGTCAGCAGCTGCGGGTTGGCGCGCATCAGCAGCGCGAACGCCTCGCCGTGGCGGAACTCGTCGTTGCACCAGCGCTCGAACCATTTGAAGATCGGATGGAAGCACAGCTCCGGGTGCCGCTCGACCTGGCGGTAGATCGCGATGTAGCGCGCGTAGCCGATCTTCTCGGACAGGTAGGTCGCATAGAAGATGAACTTGGGCCGGAAGTAGGTGTCCTTCTTGGCCCGCGCCAGAAAGCCCAGGTCGACGCCGATGCCGAAGTCCTTCAGCCACTGGTTGATGAAGCCGGCATGGCGCGACTCGTCGCGCGCCATGTAGCCGAACAGCTCCTTCATGTCGGGGTTGCGTCACGCGCTTCCGGATCTCGGCGTAGAGCACGCAGCCGGAAAACTCGGAGGTGATCGAGCTGATCAGGAAGTCGGAGAACTCCTTGTAGAGCGCGGGCGGCAGGTCCGAGCAGTCGGCCATCATGTCGGCCGGGCGCTGGAAGTGGTCGGTGTTGTTGTCGGCGCGGAACTCGTCCATCAGCGCGTCCCACTGCGGCGCGGATCGGCTCGACGTCGATGCGGTCCATCGCGGCGAAGTCGGTGGTGTAGAAGCGCGGCGTCAGCACCGTGTCCTGCAGCGCGGTGTTGGTCGACTGGTTGATGCTGCGTTGGCCGCATCGGTGGCATGCTGGCCTGGTTTCGTGCGGCGTGTCATGTGGTGTCCAGTGGTGGCCGGTGGTGTTGTCAATGCGCCGTGGCAGGCTCTCAGCGCCGTGGCCATCAGCTGGGCGAACACGGCGGCGTTGGTCGGCCCGAACGAGCCGAGGTCGACGCGGCGCCCGGTGCCGGGATCTTCCAGCGTCAGCTTGCCGTCGGCGCGGCCGATCATGCGAAACGGCAGCTCCGGGCCGACGCCCTGGCGCTTGCGCTCGCGCGCCAGGCCGCGCATCGTGCCGCGCAGGAAGCCGTTGGTGCCGGGTGCGACGGTGTCGACGCAGCCGCTGCCGCTGCGCGTCGAGCACGACGATGCTGCCGTCGGGCCGGTCCTCGAAGCGGAACTCGCGCACGCTGCACCGCCGGCGCGTCGGGCACGCTGACCACGCCGACGCCGGTGAAGCGCACGGCGGCCACCGCCAGCAGGATCGCGAGCAGCAGGCGCCGACCGCGACCAGCGGCGCGCGCGGAAAGCCGGCTGTGCGCGGCGTGGTGCGTGGCTCATGATGGGTGTCCGGATGGCTTGCAAGGACGATCGATCAGGCGGCCAGCGCCTGGCCGTCGACCGAGCACTGGCTGGCTGTCTGTCGGGGCGGCGTCGACACCGCGGGCCGCGACGGCCGGTCGATCGGCCGAATCGGCCAGCGCCGATCGCCAGCAGTGGCCGCCACGCTCGCAGCCTGCGGCAACGCGCGCAGCATCGGCTGGGTGCGCCTCAGGCTGCCACGGCCGCGCATGCGGCCACAGGTGCAGGTAGGCGATGCGGTCGGTGCCGGTCGAGCATGCAGACGCGATGTCGCCGCTGCCGTCCGCGTGCGCATGCAGGCCGGCCGCTTCGATCTGCGATAGCGGCAGGTTGAAGGTGATGGTCAGCACGATGCCGATGCGCATCACGACGCGCCGGTCGGTGATCGTGTAGACGCGTGGTGCGGCCGATCAGCCAGGCCAGCACGCCAGCAGCGCCGAGCGCCAGCGGCGGCCAGCGGCAGCAGCCACAGCATCGACCAGGCCGCGTCGAGCCACGCTGCCGCCGTCGGCCAGCACGCCGGCGCCGCGCCAGACCAGCAGCACGCCGAAATAGACGGCGACGAGCCGCGCATGTGCAGCGCGTCGCGCGCCAGCACGCGCCAGTCGGGCGCGCCCTGCCACAGCATGCGCTCGCCTGCGCGGCAGCGCCTCGGGCAGGCCGGGCGCGGCCTCGAACTCGTGCTCGGGCGCCTGGTCGTGCGGCGATCACAGCAGCGGCTCCTGGCGCGCCGGCGTGGCGTACAAGCGTGCCGCCGCCGTAGTAGGCCATGATCTTGTCCTCTTCGAGCAAGGTGACGGCGTCGGGGTTGCGCGTGCCGGGCACGCCGGCGAACTGCGCCGCCAGGATCGAGCGCACCTGGACCGCGTTGCCGGCCGATGCGGGAGAAGTTGATCGGCAGCAGCACGCGGCGCCTGCCGCCGCGCCACCGCACCTCGACTTCGAGGTAGCGGAACAGCACTTCGGCACGGTCGACCCACATGTCGCTCACGGTGCCGGCGACCGCGCCGTCGGCGCCGATGACCGGCAGGCCGCGCGGATCCGGGTCCTGCGGCGACGACGCTCGAAGCCGGGCGCGGCGCGCAGCGGCACGATGCGCGGGTCGCCGTCGACGGTGGTGTCGGCAATGTCGGCGCGGTCGGCGTAGGAGCCCGGGCCCGATGCCGCCGAGCATCGGGTCGCCGGTCGGCTCGAGCGGCGCGCCGAGGTGCTGCCGCTGGCGCGCCGCCAGCGATCTGCGTCGAGACGCGGAAGTTCGGCGCCATCACGATGCGGCCGTCGCGCAGCAGGTAGGTCTTGGGCTCGGGCACGCCGGCCAGCCCTGCACCTTGATGCGACCGGCGCGAGCGGTCCGATTCCAGCGGATAGCCCTCGCGCTTGTCCTCGCGGTGCAGGTAGTAGATGAGCCCGGCGAAGAATACCCAGAAGACGTAGAGCACGATCTGCGCCACGTCGATTAGGCGGTGATGGCTCCGGTTCCCATGGATGGTCTCCTGTGGCGTGTGAATCGGATCAGCCGGGAAATTCGGCGAGGCCGAATCTGCCGCGCTGGCGGCTGAGTGCGCGGCTCGCTGCGCGCGCGTGCGGACCAGCGGGCCGATCGCGATCAGCGTCGCGAACAGCAGCTACGATCTCGAGGTGGTAGACGAAGCTGTAGCCGATCGCCGGGCTCGTCAGCGCCGGGCCGAGCGCGCCGTGCGCGCCAGGTCCGAGACGCCGTCGCGCAGCGCGCCGCCGACCGCGATGGCGAGGCCGGCGCACGAGGCCTGCACCGCGCCCCAGGCGCCGAGCGCCAGGCCGTTCTGGCCGTCGGTCTCCAGGTTCATCGCGGCGGTCAGCGTGCCGACCGAGAACAGCCCGCCGCCGAAGCCGATCAGCGCCGCGCCGAGGCGGAACAGCAGTCGGCGAGCCCAGCGGCTCGGCGAAGATCACGCAGGAGAAGGCGACGATGCCGGCCAGCACGCCGCAGCGCGGCCAGCCGGTGGGCGATCGCCGCCGTGCTGCAGCCAGCGCGCCGCCAGCGCGAAGGCGGCGAGCGCGCCGCAGGCCATCATCGCGGTCAGCGTGGTCGTCGCGCCGACCGGCAGGTGCAGGATCTGGCCGCCGTAGGGCTCGAGCAGGATGTCCTGCATGCTGAAGGCCGCGGTGCCGAGGCCGACCGCCACCAGCAGGCGGATCGACTGGCCGCGCGCCGCGAAGCGCGCGCCACGTGCGCGCGGAACGACGGCCGCGGCTCGCCGCGCGGCGCGGTGCGGCCGGGTCGCGCGCCTCCTGCTTCCACAGCGCGACCAGGTTGAGCACCATCGTCAGCAGCGCCGCGCCCTGGACCACCTGGATCAGCTCGACCTGGCTGAAGTCGGCGCAGCAGCAGCGCCGAAGACCAGCGCGCTGACCACCATGCCGAGCAGCAGCATCACGTACATCAGCGCCACCACGCGCGGCCGCGCTGTCCGGCGGCGCCAGGTCGGTGGCCAGCGCCAGGCCGGCGGTCTGCGTGGTGTGCAGGCCCGGCGCCGACCAGCAGGAAGGCGAGCGCCGCGCCGACGTGGCCGATCCAGGCCGGGCCGTTGCGTGTCGCCCGACAGCACGATCAGCGCGAACGGCATGATCGCCAGCCCGCCGAACTGCAGCAGCGTGCCCATCCAGATGTAGGGCACGCGCTTCCAGCCGAGCACCGAGCGGTGGTTGTCGGAGCGGAAGCCGACCAGCGCGCGGAACGGCGCGAACACCAGCGGCAGCGCCACCATCAGCGAGACCAGCCAGGCCGGCACGCCGAGCTCGACGATCATCACGCGGTTCAGCGTGCCGATCAGCAGCACCAGCGCCATGCCGACCGACACCTGGAACAGCGACAGGCGCAGCAGCGCGGCCAGCGGCAGCTCCGCGCGTGGCCGCGTCGGCGAACGGCAGGAAGCGCGTGCCGACCTGCGCCCACTGGCTGGCCAGCGTGGCGTTGAGTCGCAGCGCGGTCGTGGCCGGATTCATCGCTGCACCAGCTCCAGCGCCTGCGAGGTGTAGAAGCCGCTGGCGATGCGCTGCGGTGCGGCCGCGCGCGCCAGCCCTGCAGCGCGGCGTCGTGCGTCGAGCCGCCGGTGCAGCGCGCTCGGCGCACCGGCTCGATCGGCCGGCGCGCGGTCGCCGCGCGGGAACAGCTGCCCGACCGCGCGCATCGCCGCCAGCGCCGGGCTGCTCGGCGCGAAGGTGAAGAGCAGCGCGCGGCGCGTGCGCTGCGCCAGGCCGGCCAGCACGCGCACCGCGTCGCCGCGCTCGTAGTGGATCAGCGAGTCCATGCCGACGACGTAGTCGAAGCGGCCGAGCGCCGGCGTCGAGCATGTCGCCGGCGCGGAAGTCGATGCGTGCCGCCGCCGCAGATCGCGCGGCTGGCGCTCGCGCGCCAGGTCGACCAGCGTCGGCGACAGGTCGATCGCCAGCACCTCGGCGCCGCGCCGCGCGGCCTCGACCGCCAGCGCGCCGGTGCCGCAGCCGGCATCGAGCAGCGCGCGGCCGCGCAGGTCGTCGGGCAGCCAGCGACAGCAGCGTCGCGCGCATGCGGTCGCGGCCGGCGCGCACCGTGGCGCGGATGCGGCCGACCGGCGCGTCGGAGGTCAGCCGCGCCCAGGCCTCGACGGCGGTGCGGTCGAAGTAGGTCTCGATCTGCGCCGCGGCGTTCGCGTGGTAGGTGCATGGCTGGTCTGCATCAGTCGAAGCCCAGCAGGTCGAAGATGTCGCGGTCCTTCATCGGCACGCGCGTTCGAGCGGCTCGGTGCCGAGCCACAGCGCGGCGGCCAGCCGCATGTATTCGTTCTGCACCGCCTCGAGCTCGGGCGAATGCTCCATCTCGAACAGCGTCGACTTCTTCAGCCGGCTGCGGCGGATCACGTCGAGGTCGGGGAAGTGCGCCGCCAGCTTCAGGCCGATCTGGTCGTTGTACTTGTCGATCTGGTCGGTGGCCGCGCTGCGGTTGGCGATCACGCCGCCGAGCCGCACGTTGTAGTTCTTCGCCTTGGCGCCGATCGCCTGCACGATGCGGTTCATCGCGAAGATCGAGTCGAAGTCGTTGGCGGTGACGATCAGCGCGCGGTCGGCATGCTGCAGCGGCGCGGCGAAGCCGCCGCAGACCACGTCGCCCAGCACGTCGAAGATCACCACGTCGGTGTCTTCGAGCAGGTGGTGCTCCTTCAGCAGCTTGACGGTCTGGCCGACCACGTAGCCGCCGCAGCCGGTGCCGGCCGGCGGGCCGCCGGCCTCGACGCACATCACGCCGTTGTAGCCCTCGAAGACGAAGTCCTCGACGCGCAGCTCCTCGGCGTGGAAGTCGACCGTCTCGAGCACGTCGATCACGGTCGGCATCATCTTCTTGGTCAGCGTGAAGGTCGAGTCGTGCTTGGGGTCGCAGCCGATCTGCAGCACGCGCTTGCCGAGCTTGGAGAACGCCGCCGACAGGTTGCGCGAGGTCGTGCTCTTGCCGATGCCGCCCTTGCCGTAGATCGCGAACACCTTGGCGGTGCCGATCTTCACGTTCGGGTCGAGCTGCGACCTGCACGCTGCCCTCGCCGTCGAGCGCGCAGGTTCGTGCGGACGCCCGGGCGCTTGATGTCGGGGAACGGAACGGTGGCGGTGCTCATGCGGCGCTTCCTTCAGCGACGTAGACGCCTTCGAGCCGGTCTTCGAGCTCTTCGCCGGCCCGGCGCAGCGCTGCGAGCATCGCGGCGTCGGGCTTCCAGAACTTGCGGTCGGAGCTTCGAGCAGCCGGTTGGCGACCCGCGCCGAGGCGGTCGGATTGAGCTTGGCGAGGCGCTCGCGCATCGCCGGGTCGAGCACGAAGGTCTCGCTCAGCTGCTGGTAGACCCAGGGCTGCACCTGGCCGGTCGTGGCCGACCAGCCCATCGTGTTGGTCACGTGCACCTCGATCTGGCGCACGCCTTCGTAGCCGTGCTTCAGCATGCCCTCGTACCACTTCGGGTTCAGCATGCGGGTGCGGGTCTCCAGCGCGACCTGCTCGGTCAGCGTGCGCACCGTGCCGCCGCCGTTGCGTCGCGCGTCTGGTCGCCGATGTAGACCGGCGCCATCGTCGCGCCGCCGCTTGCCGCCTTGGCGCGCTTGATCGCGCGGCTGATGCCGCCGAGCGTGTCGAAGTAGGTGTCGACCGTGGTCACGCCGAGCTCGACCGAATCGAGGTTCTGGTAGGCCAGCTGCACGCCGGCCAGCACGCTTTGCAGCAGCTGCGCCTGCTGCACCGGGCGGCCCGCGCGGCCGTAGGCGAAGCCCTTGCGGCGGCTGTAGGTCTCGGCCAGTTCGTCGCCGTCGTCCCAGCGGCTGTTGTCGATCAGGCTGTTGACGTTGGAGCCGTAGGCGCCTTCGGCGTTGCCGAACACGCGCAGCGACGCGGTCTCGAGGTCGCCGCCGTGCTCGGCCTGGTAGGCCAGCGCGTGCTTGCGGATGAAGTTCTGCTCGAGCGGCTCGTCGGCGCTGGCGGCCAGGAAGGCGGCTTCGGCCAGCAGCTTGATCTGCAGCGGCAGCAGGTCGCGGAAGATGCCCGACAGCGTGATCACCACGTCGACGCGCGGCCGGCCCAGCTCGTGCCAGCGGCATCAGTTCGGCGCCGGCCAGCCGGCCGTAGCTGTCGAAGCGCGGCCTGGCGCCCATCAGCGCCAGCGCCTGGCGCGATCGGGCCGCCTTCGCTCTTCAGGTTGTCGGTGCCCCACAGCACCATGCGCGATCGATTCGGGAAGCGCGTGGCCGTCGGCCAGGTGCTTGTCCAGCAGCCGCTCGGCCTGGCGCGCGCCGTCCTTCACCGCGTAGGCGCTGGGGATGCGGAACGGGTCGAAGCCGTGCAGGTTGCGGCCGGTCGGCAGGATCGCCGGCGTGCGCAGCAGGTCGCCGCCGGGCGCAGGGCGCAGGAAGCGGCCGTCGAGCGCGCGCAGGATGCCGTCGATCTCGTGGTCCTCGGCCAGCAGCGCGTCGATGGCGGCCAGCTCGCGCAGCAGGCAGCGCCGCGTCGGCCGCGCCGTCGGTGGCGAGCGCATGGCGGCGCATCCGGGCTGCGCCGTCGACCAGCGCCTCGACCAGCGCGCGGTCCGGCCGCACGCCGTGCGAGGCCTCGGCGCACGACAGCAGCAGGTCGACGCGCTCGGCGGCGCTGGGCGCCTGGCCGACCACATGCAGGCCGTGCGGGATCAGCGTGTATTCGAGCTCGAGCACCGCGTCGCTGCAGCCCCGCGATCGCGTGCGCTCGGCGTCGCCGCCCCACGCCGGCTCGGCCGCGGCCAGGTCGAGCTGCGGCGGCCTGCGCCTGGATCATGACGCGCGAGTTCGTCGCGCTCGGCGTGCGCGTCGGGCTCGAGGCCGCGGCAGCGCTCGAGCGATCGCCTTCAGGTCGACCAGGCCCTTGTACAGCCCGGCCTGCGCGACCGGCGGCGTCAGGTAGCTGATCAGCGTGGCGGCGGCGCGGCGCTTGGCGATCGTGCCTTCCGACGGGTTGTTCGACGCGTAGAGGTAGAAGTTGGGCAGGTCGCCGATCAGCCGGTCGGGCCAGCAGGCGGCCGACATGCCGGTCTGCTTGCCGGGCATGAATTCGAGCGCGCCGTGGGTGCCGAAATGCAGCACCGCGTCGGCGCCGAAATCCTCGCGCAGCCAGCGGTAGAAGGCCGAGAAGGCATGCGTCGGCGCGAAGCCCTTCTCGAACAGCAGGCGCATCGGGTCGCCTTCGTAGCCGAAGGCCGGCTGGATGCCGACGAACACGTTGCCGAAGCGCTCGCCGAGCACGAAGATGCTGCTGCCGTCGCTCTGCTGGCTTGCCGGGCGCCGGGCCCCATTGCGCCTCGATCTCGTTCAGGTGCTTCTCGCGCCGCACGTGGTCGTCGGCCGGAATGCGCGCGTGCACGTTGGCCATCGGCGCCGAAGCGCTGCGGCGTTGCCGTCGATGATGCGCTCGCGCAGCGTCGTCGACGCTGGCCGGCATCTCGACCGTGTAGCCCTCGCGCTGCCATCGCCGCCAGCGTGTTGAACAGCGACTCGAACACCGACAGGAAGGCGGCGGTGCCGGTGTTGCCGGCATTCGGCGGGAAGTTGAAGATCACGGCGCCGACCTTGCGCTCGGCGCGCTCGGAGCGGCGCAGGTCGACCAGCTTGCCGACGCGCGCGGCCAGCATGTCGGCGCGCTCGATGCAGGTGTGCATGTCGTGCGCGTCGACGACGTTCTCGAAGGTGCAGGCGTGCGAGCAGCCGGTGCAGGCGATGTGCGCGCGCTGCCGCGGCCGCCGAACACCATCGAGCCGGTGGCGCCGTCGAGTTCGGGGATCGCGACCATCATCGTCGACTCGACCGGCAGCAGGCCGCGCGGCGAGCCGCCCCACTGGTCGAGCGTCTGGAACTCGACCGGCGTGACGGCGAGATAGGGCACGTCGAGCCTGGCCAGGATGTCTTCGGCCGCCTTGGCGTCGTTGTAGGCCGGGCCGCCGACCAGCGAGAAGCCGGTCAGCGAGACCAGCGCGTCGATCGTCGGCCGGCCGTCGTGCGAAGAAGAATGCGTCGATCGCCGGGCGCGGTCGAGCCCGGTCGCGAAGGCCGGGATCACGCGCAGGCCGCGCGCCTCGAGCGCGGTGATCACGCCGTCGTAGTGGTCGGCGTTGCCGGCCAGCAGGTAGGAGCGCATCAGCAGCAGACCGACCGTGCCGCGCTTGCCGCTGGTGGCGACGCGGGGCAGGTCGGCGCGCTGCGGCCGACATGCGGCGCCTGGCATGCGCGGGTGGTAGACGCCGACTTCCGGGTAGTCGACCGGCGCGTGCGTCCTGGCGCAGCCGCGCAGGCGCTGGCGCGCGCCGTCGGCGTAGCGGTCGACCAGGAAGCGGACCATGTGCGCGATGTTCTCCTCCGAGCCGGCCAGCCAGTATTGCAGCGTCAGGAAGTAGGCGCGCACGTCCTGGGCGGTGCCGGGAATGAAGCGCAGGATCTTCGGCAGTCGGCGCAGCATCTTCATCTGTTGCGCGCCGGCGCTGGCCGTTGCGCCGGCTCGCTGACCCTTGGCCTCGGGCTTGCCGCGCAGGCGCTTCAGCAAGGCCATCGCGCCGGTGGCGGGCGCCGACATGTCGAACTTGCCCATGCGCGTCAGCTTCGTGACCTCGGCCGCGGACATGGCGCAGACCATGGCGTCGCAGTGCATCGCGGCGCGCCTGCAGCGCAGGCAGGATCGGCGGGAAGTGGTCTTCCATGAACAGCATCGTGGCGATCACGATGTCGCCTTGCGCGATGTCGGCCGGCAGCGTGCCAGCGCCGCGGGTCGTCGCCCCATTCGGCCGCGGCGTGCACGCTGAGCGTCAGGCCGGGCAGCGACCGGGCCAGCACGCCATGCGCGCGCTCGGTGGCGCTCGCCAGGTGGCTGTCCATGGTGACCATGCACCACCCGCATCACGGGTGGCGGCGAGGCCTTGCGCTCAACGACTGAAATGCGCTTTGGCGTCATACAAGGTCTCGATGGTGATCACCGGCACGGCATGGTCACGGGCATAGGCTTCGGTGTTGCGCCGGGCCTTGCCACGCACGAAAAACGGAATCTTGCGCAGCTCCTTCTCGGCATCGCTTGCCCAGACGGCCAGCGCCGGCAGGCGCGACGACTGCCAGTCGGCTGCGACGAGAGCCGGTGCAGCGGCCTCGGCACGTGCGCCGCAAGCTCGCTGCGGCGCGGCGGCCGCGGCTTCGGCCAGCCGGGCATGGCCACCACCGAGGTGCGAGGGCGCGGCGTCCTCATGAAACTCGGCATCGCCGCGGAACATGCCGATCAGGTGCTCTTCCAGTCCCATCATCAGCGGGTGCACCCAGGTGTCGAACAGGACGTTGGCCCCTTCGAAGCCCATCTGCGGCGAGTAGCGCGCCGGAAAATCCTGCACGTGCACCGGTGCCGAGATCACGGCGCACGGCACGCCGAGCCGCTTGGCGATGTGGCGCTCCATCTGCGTGCCGAGCACCAGTTCGGGCTGAAGTTCCGCGATGCGGGCCTCGACATCGAGGTAGTCGTCGCTGATCAGTGCCTCGACGCCGTACTGCTTGGCGGCCTCGCGCACCTCGCGGGCAAATTCGCGGCTGTAGGTGCCGATGCCGACCACCTTGAAGCCGAGCTCGCTCGACGCGACTCGCGCCGCGGCGACGGCGTGGGTGGCGTCGCCGAAGACGAACACCCGCTTGCCGGTCAGGTAGGTCGAGTCGACCGAACGCGCGTACCAGGGCGAATGCGATTCGGTGGCGGCCAGCGCGGCCGCCGGGTCGATGCCGGCCAGCGCCGCGACCTCGGCGATGAATTCGCGGGTAGCCGCGACACCGATCGGGATGGTCTTGGTGAGCGGCTGGCCGAAGTTGCGGTTGAGCCAGCTGGCGGCGAGCGCACCGGTCTCGGGGTACATCACCACGTTGAAATCGGCTTCGCCGAGGTGGGCGAGGTCGTCGGCCGATGCGCCCAGCGGCGCAACCGTTGCACATCGATACCCATGCGATCGAGCAGCTGCGTGATCTCGCGCACATCGTCGCGGTGCCGGAACCCCAGCGCGGTCGGGCCGAGCAGGTTGCAGCGCGGGCGCTGGCCGACAGGGCGCGCGGGCGGATGGCGTCCTTTGCAAGCACTTTCGGCCCGGCCAACGCACGCACCATCTGGTAGAAGGTTTCCGAGGCTCCCCAGTTTTCCTTGCGCTGGTACGACGGCAGTTCGAGCGCGACCACCGGGATCGGCAGATCGAGCGCCTTGGCGAGCCCGCCCGGGTCGTCCTGGATCAGCTCCGCCGTGCATGAGGCACCCACCATCATCGCCTTCGGCTTGAAACGGTCGTAGGCGTCGCGGGCGGCACGCTTGAACAAGCTCCGCGGTGTCGCCGCCCAGGTCGCGCGCCTGAAAGGTGGTGTAGGTCACGGGCGGTCGTTTCGGCAGCCGCTCGATCATCGTGAACAGCAGGTCGGCATAGGTGTCGCCCTGCGGTGCGTGCAGCACGTAATGCACGTCCTGCATCGCGGTGGCCACGCGCATCGCACCGACGTGCGGCGGCCCTTCGTAAGTCCAGAGCGTCAGTTGCACGTCAGCGCCCCTCGGGGTAGATGCACGACCTGGGCGGGGGGTCGTCATGTCAGGCGACCAGCTTGAGGCGGCGCAGCAGCGGGCGCGTGAACAGCTCGGCGAGGTCGCCAGCCTGGTCATAGCCCTGGATCGGTGTGAAGACCAGTTCGATCGACCATTTGGTGGTCATGCCCTCGGCCTCGAGCGGGTTGGCGAGGCCGAGGCCGCAGACCACGATGTCGGCTTGTGCGGCACGGCAGCGGTCGAGCTGCTTCTCGACGTCCTGCCCTTCGGACAGCACGGTGCCGGCGGGCAGCAGCGCCAGTTCTTCGGCCAGGTGCTGGCGGTGCAGATACGGCGATCCGACCTCTGTCAGGGTCATTCCGGCCTCACGCGACAGGAAGCGGGCGATCGGGATCTCGAGCTGCGAATCGGGAAAGAAGAAGATGCGCTTGTCGGCCAGCGTGATGCGGTGGCGCGCCACCGCAGTGCGCGCGCGCTCGCGGCCGGGTGCGGTGACCCGATCGAAGTCGGCAGCCGACACGCCGAACGCATCCGCCGCCGCCTGAAGCCACGCCGTCGTGCCTTCGGCGCCGAGCGGAAACGGCGCGGGCAACCGACGTGCGCCACGGGCTTCGAGCAGGCGCGCTGTTTCGGCCAGGAAAGGCTGCGCCAGCAGGAACCGCGTATTCGGCCCGATGCTGGGCATGGCAGCGGCGCGGCGCGGCGGGAAGAATTGCACGCGCTCGATGCCCAGTTGCGTGAACAGCCGCGCGAACTGGTCTTCGACGACGTCGGCGAGCGTGCCGACCACCATCAACGATGCCGCTGCGTCGCCCTTCTCGGCAGGTAGACCCGGAATCAGCGAGGCGATGCACGCATCCTCGCCCTGCGTGAAGGTGGTCTCGATGCCACTGCCCGAGTAGCTCAGCACTCGCACGTTCGGCGTGTGCCGGGTCGACAGCCGCGCGGCGGCACGCGACAGATCGAGCTTGATGACCTCCGACGGGCACGAGCCGACCAGAAACAGCAGCTTGATTTCCGGGCGCCGCTCGAGCAGCCGGGTGACCACCCGGTCGAGCTCTTCGTTGGCGTCGGCGAGGCCCGCCAGGTCGCGCTCGTCGATGATCGCCGTCGCAAAACGCGGCTCGGCGAAGATCATCACGCCCGCTGCCGACTGGATCAGGTGCGCACAGGTGCGCGAACCGACCACCAGAAAGAAGGCGTCCTGGATCTTTCGGTGCAGCCAGATGATGCCGGTCAACCCGCAGAACACCTCGCGCTGGCCGCGCTCGCGCAGCACCGGTGTATCGCTGCAGCCCGCCGATTCAGCGCGGATGGGGATCAGTGTGCTCACCACGCGATGCACGGGATCCGCGACCGTGCGCGACGACGGCTTGCCGATGCACCCGCGTCGCGAGCTCCAGAAACTCCGGGCGGCGCGGCGACCGGCAGCGGCGCCGGCGCCGGCGCCTGGCGGCGCGCGTGGTCGAGGCGGGCGCTGCGCAGCTTCAGAATGAACTGCGTCGCGTTGATCAGGTAGGCGGCATAGGCGGCCAGTGCCAGGACCATCAATGGGCGGTCACCCAGGATGCCGCTGGACCACGCCATCAGGTAGGCGGTGTGCAGCGCCAGCACCAGCATGCTGAAGACGTCTTCCCAGTAGAAGGCCGGTGCGAACAGATAGCGGCCGAAAACCACTTTCTCCCAGATGCAACCGGTGACCATGATCAGGTACAGCGTGAGTGTCTTGATCACCACCGATCCGGTGGCCGCCGCGTGGCCTTCGCCAGTGGTGAGAAAGCGCAGCACCAGCGCGAGGCTGACGATGAAGACCAGAAACTGCAGCGGTGCGAGCACCCCCTGGACCAGCGTCCAGCCCGACGCATCACGCCGTTGGCGTTGTTCCGCGGTGTACAGGGGCGGGCGTTCGGCCGGCCTTGCTCCACTTGATCGCATCTGGGTCCTCGATTGCTGGGCTTGAATCTAGACCCGGCTCGGAAATATGTCAACAACACTAGACGTAAATTAAAGCTGACACTATATTTATGTCCATGCCGTTGTCTTTTCGGCGTCAGATCGGTCGCCGAGAAGCTCGATACCGATTGACGACCGGGATGCGCGGCGGTAGAACTGGATTGCGGCTCACGAGGCGGTACAGCTTCGGACGCCGTGGACGGCCACCGTTCAGCGGTGGCGTGCCCCGGCATGTGCTGGTGCACAACCGCAGAACATCGCGAGGAGACCGCCGATGGACAGCGTTCCGCAGGAGCGAGTCTCGGATGAAGGATCGGCGGGTGGCGGAGCCTCGCGGCATGATTGCGAGGCCGATATCCCTCATTTTCTTCCGGCCGAAGCCGCCAACGACACCCGGATGTCGCAGTTGGCCCGCACGATCGAACTGGAGATCATTCCCCGGTTGATGCTGGCGCACCGCACACCGGCCGAGCCGCCGGCCCAGCCTGCCGTGCGGCCTCATGTGGTCTCCGAGGCCGACGTCCGGCAATTTGCCAAACTGGTGTTGTCGCACCAGGAAGACATGGCCTTCGCGACCATCCAGCACCTGCGGGCGCAGGATGTCGCGGTGGAGCAGATCTACCTCGAGCTGCTGGCGCCGACGGCGCGCTACCTCGGCTTGTTGTGGGAAGACGACCTGTGCAGCTTTACCGACGTCACAGTCGGGCTGGGGCGCTTGCAACGGGTGCTGCGCGAACTGAGCCCGGCCCTCGGCCGGAGCGTGGAGCATCCCTCGCAGGGTCGACGCGTGCTGTTGCTGCCCAGCCCCGGCGAACAGCACACATTCGGGCTGGTGATGGTGGCGGAGTTCTTCCGCCGCTCGGGATGGGACGTGACCGGCGGCGCCTGGGCAGCCGGCGCTGATGCCGCTGCGCTGTGCACGGGTGAGTGGTTCGACGTGGTCGGGTTTTCACTCGGTGCCGAGGTCCACCTGCAGGCGCTGACCGCCGGCATCAGCGCCCTCAGGCATGCCACGTGCAATCAGGACTTGAAAATTCTGGTCGGCGGACCGCTGTTTGCCTTGCACCCTGAGTTCGTCGGTCAGGTCGGAGCCGATGGCATGACAATCGATGGGCGTGATGCACCGTCGCTGGCCGAGACCCTGATTGCCGGGTCGACTCCACTGCACGCGGCCCCTGGCTGAGCTGCGCCGCCGGCGCAGGCATCGACCACGAGATTCAGAAGCGAGGATTTGATGCACCAGCCGTCCGGAGTCCCGGCGCCATGAGAGAGTTCGAATCACCGTCGGGGACGCTGGGTTCATTGAGCGCGGATGTCGTGGGGCGATTGATCGCTGCGGCCGCCGACGTGGCACTGATCGTCGACGACGAAGGTGTGATCCGTGACCTTGCCTTCGGCAGCGAAGACTTGTTGCGCGAGGGCTACTACGACTGGCTCGGCAAGCCATGGGCTGACACGGTCACGATCGAGAGCCGGCCCAAGGTGGAGGCCCTGCTGCGTGACTCGAAGGCGAATGCCGCGCCGCGCTGGCGCCATATCAATCATCCATTGGCCGACGGCGCCGACCTGCCCCTGTCGTATTCGGCCGTCGCGCTGCCGCAACGCGCCGGGCGTGGCAAGGGTGGCGTGCGCTCGGTGGTGTTCGGGCGCGACCTGCGGGCCAACGCGCTGTTGCAGCAGCGGCTGATCAGCGCCCAGCAGGCAATGGAGCGCGACTATTGGCGCCTGCGCCACATGGAAACCCGCTACCGCTCGCTGTTCCAGGTAGCGGCCGAGGCGGTCTTGATTCTCGACGCGGCGACCGGCAAGCTCGAAGAGGCCAATCCGGCCGCGCAGGCGCTGTTCGGCGCGGATACCTCGCGCCCGGGCTGGCTGCTCAATGAGGCCTTCGAGCCCGATACCGGCGGCAAGGCGGCAGCCGGCGTGACGGCGATGCTCGGCCGGGTCAGCGCCACCGGCCATGGCGAAACCGCGACGTCCCGTTTGAAGGGGCGCGCCGAGCCCGTGCGGCGTGTCGGCGTCGCTGTTCCGTCAGGAAAAGACGGCTCACCTGCTGGTCCGGGTCACGGGTCGACGGCAGCCATGGCGCCGTCGAGCCGGGCGGTCAGAGCGCCATGCTGAAGCTGATCGAGAGCGCGCCAGATGCGTTCGTCGTCACCGATCTGGACGGCCTGATCCTGATCGGCCAACCATGCGTTCATCGACCTGGCGCAGCTGGCCACCGAAACGCAGGTCGCGCGGCGCAGTCGCTGGAGCGCTGGCTCGGCCGCACCGGCGTCGACCTGAACGTGCTGATCACCAACCTGCGCCAGCGCGGGGCGGTGCGTCTGTTCGCCACCGTCATGCGCGGCGAATACGGCGCGTCGACCGAGGTCGAGATCTCCGGTGTGGCGGTCGACCGAAGGCGACCAGCCCTGCCTGGGCTTCACGATCCGCGATGTCAGCCGGCGGCTGGCGGCCGAGGTCAGAACCACCGGCAGCGGCTCGCGAGATGCCGCGTTCGGTCGGCCAGATGACCGAACTGGTCGGCCGTGTGCCGCTCAAAGACATCGTGCGCGACACCACCGACCTGATCGAGCAGCTGTGCATCGAGGCCGCGCTCGAGCTGACGCACGACAACCGCGCATCGGCTGCGGAGATGCTCGGGCTGTCGCGGCAGAGCCTGTATGTCAAGCTGCGCCGCTTCAACATCGGCGATCTGACGGCGGTGCCCGGCGAAGAGTGAGCGGGTCGCCGGCGTCAGAGTGTAGCCGAGATTGACACTCGAGTGTAAATTCAGATTGACGTATCGAAATGTCACGTGCAGTATTCGCTGCATGGCTCGACCCGCCCTGTCCGCCGTTGCGGAACTGCTGAAGCCGATCACCTGGTTTCCGCCGATGTGGGCCTTCGGCTGCGGCGTGGTCGCCTCCGGCGTCGCCGCCGAAGGCCGCTGGCCGCTGATCGTCGTCGGCGTGCTGCTGGCCGGACCGCTGGTCTGCGCCAGCAGCCAGGCGGTCAACGACTGGTTCGACCGCCATGTCGATGCGATCAACGAGCCGCAGCGGCCGATCCCGTCGGGCCGCATGCCCGGGCGCTGGGGCCTGTGTATCGCCATCGTCTGGACGGTGCTGTCGCTGCTGGTCGCCGCTTTGCTCGGCCCCTGGGGTTTCGCCGCCGCGCTGCGTCGGCCTGCTGCTGGCCTGGGCCTACAGCGCGCCGCCGTTGCGCCTGAAGCAGAACGGCTGGTGGGGCAATGCCGCCTGCGGCCTCTGCTACGAGGGCCTGGCCTGGGTCACCGGCGCGGCGGTGATGGCCGGCGGCGCCATGCCCGAGCCGCGCTCGCTGGCGCTGGCGCTGCTCTACAGCGTCGGCGCGCACGGCATCATGACGCTGAACGATTTCAAGTCGGTCGAAGGCGATCGGCGATGGGCATCGGCTCGCTGCCGGTGCAGCTCGGCGTGCAGTCGGCCGCGCGCACCGCGTGCTGGGTGATGCTGGTGCCGCAGCTGTGCGTCGTCGTGCTGCTGGTCGATCTGGCAACAGCCGGTGCATGCCGCTGGCCGTTGGTCGTGCTGATCGCGCTGCAGCTGCTGCTGATGCGGCCGCTTCCTGCAGCAGCCGATCGAGCGCGCGCGTCTGGTACAGCGGCTTCGGCGTGCCGCTGTTCGTGATCGGCATGATGGTCAGCGCCTTCGCGCTGCGCGGCGCGGCGCCATGAACCGCGGCACTTCGGCTGGCTGGCGATCGCGCGGCTCGGGCTGGTGCAGGCCTGCCTGGGCGCGGTCGTCGTGCTGACCACGTCGACGCTGAACCGCGTGATGGTGGTCGAGCTGGCGCTGCCGGCGTTGCTGCCCGGCGCTGCTGGTCGCGCATGCATTACCTGGTGCAGGTGGCGCGGCCGCGCATGGGCCACGGCTCCGACATCGGCCGGCGCCGCACGCCATGGATCGTCGGCGGCATGGCGGTGCTGGCGACCGGTGGTGCGCTGGCCGCCATCGCCACCGCGTGGATGGGCAGCCGACCGCCTGGCCGGGATCGCGCTGGCGGTGCTGGCGTTCTGCCTGATCGGCATCGGCGTCAGCGCCAGCGGCACCTCGCTGCTGGTGCTGCTGGCCAAGCCCGGGTCGACGGCGCAGCGCCGCGCCGCTGCGGCCACGATGGTCTGGCTGATGATGATTGTCGGCTTCGCGGTCACGGCGGGCGTCGCCGGCAAGCTGCTCGATCCGTTTTCGCCGGCGCGGCTGATCGCGGTGACCGGTGCGGTTTCGGCAGCGGCGCATGCTGCTGACGCTGCTCGCCACCTGGCGGCTCGAAGGCACGCGAAGCGCCGGCGCTCGACGCCGAACTGCGGCCGAGCCGAAAACCCCGTTCCGCGAGGCCCTGGCGCAGGTCTGGGTCGAACCGGTGGCGCGCCGTTTCACGATCTTCGTCTTCATCTCGATGCTGGCCTACAGCGCGCAGGACCTGATCCTCGAGCCCTTCGCGGGCACGGTGTTCGGCTTCACGCCGGGCGAGTCGACCAGCCTGTCGGGCGTGCAGCACGGCGGCGTGCTGCTGGGCATGCTGCGCCGCTGCGCTGGCTGGCACGGCGGCCGGCGTTTCGGATCGCTGCGCGCCTGGCAGATCGGCGGTTGCCTGCTGTCGGCGTTGATGCTGCTCGGTCTGGTGGCGGCCGGGCTGGTCGGTCCGGCCTGGCCGTTCAAGGCCACCGTGTTCGCGCTCGGCGTGGCCAATGGCGCATTCTCGATCGCGGCGATCGCCTCGATGATGCGGCTGGCCAGCGAAGGCAGGCAGTCCCGCGAAGGTGTCCGCATGGGCCTGTGGGGCGCCGCGCAGGCGCTGGCTTTCGGCATGGGCGGCCTGGTCGGCACCGCGGCCAGCGATCTGGCGCGCTGGCTGATCGGTCGCCCGCGACTGGCCTACGCGCGCGGTGTTCGCGTTCGAGGCGCTGCTGTTCGTCGTGGCGGCCGTGCTGGCCGTCGCGGCCTGCAGCGCCGCGCAGTCCGGTCGTCGGCGCTCGCGGTGCGCCGCGTGAACGGCCACGCCGGCTGCAAGAGCAGGTGAGCCATGATCGGCTGAACTCGAATGACTTTCGACGTGGTCGTGGTCGGCGGCGGGCCGGCCGGCGCGACCGCGGCGCACGATCTGGCGCCGCAGCGGCCGCTCGGTGCTGCTGCTCGATCGCGCCGGCCGCACCAAGCCTTGCGGCGGCGCCATCCCGCCGCGGCTGATCAAGGATTTCGCGCATTCCCGATGAGCTGCTGGTGGCCCGCGCCACTTCGGCGCGCATGGTGTCGCCGAAGGACGGCGAGGTCGATATCCCGATCGACAACGGCTTCGTCGGCATGGTCGATCGCGATGTGTTCGACGAGTGGCTGCGCGAGCGCGCGGCCGCCAGCGGCGCGCAGCGGCGCATCGGCCGCTTCGAACGCATCACGCGCGATGCCGACGGCGTCAGCGTCGTGCATTTCGAGCAGCGATCGTCGGCGTCGGTGCGACGAGCAGTCGGGCACCGGCGCAGCGTGCGCGCGCGCTGCGATCGTCGGCGCCGACGGCGCGCGATCCGAGGTGGCGCGGCAGACGGTGCCGGGCGCCGAGCGCACCGCGCTACGTGTTCGCGTACCACGAGATCCTGCGCACGCCGGCCGTGCCGCCGGCCGGCTACGACGGCAGCGCGTTGCGACGTCTACTACCGCGGCACGCTGTCGCCCGATTTCTACGGCTGGGTGTTTCCGCACGGCGACACGTTGAGCGTCGGCACCGGCAGCGCCGACAAGGGCTTTTCGCTGCGCAGCGCGGTCGGCGAGCTGCGCAGCGCGGCCGGCCTCGCGCGGCGCCGAGACCCTGCGCCGCGAAGGCGCGCCGATCCCGATGAAGCCGCTGCCGCGCTGGGACAACGGCCGCGACGTGGTGCTGGCCGGCGATGCGGCCGGCGTCGTCGCGCCGGCCTCGGGCGAAGGCATCTACTACGCGATGGTCGGCGGCCGGCTGGCGGCCGAGGCGGTCGAGGCGATTGCTGGCGACCGGCGACGCGCGTGCGCTGGCGCAGGCGCGCAAGCGCTTCATGAAGGCGCATGGCACGGTGTTCCGGGTGCTCGGCATCATGCAGTGGTTCTGGTACTCGAGCGATCGCCTGCGCGAGCGCTTCGTCACGCATCTGCAAGGACCGCGACGTGCAGCAGCTGACCTTCGAGTCCTACATGAACAAGGAGCTGGTGCGCAAGCAAGCCGATGGCGCATGTGCGGATCTTCTTCAAGGACCTGGCGCACCTGTTCGGGGTGGCGCGTGTATGAAGCGCTGGCGCCGCTGGAATCGCGATCGTCGGCTGGCGGCCGCGGCGTTCTGCGTGGCGGTGCTCGGCGCGCTGATGACCGACCTCGGGCCCTGGTACGCGCAGCCTGAAGCAGCCCGCCTGGAAGCCGCCCGACTGGGCCTTCGGCCCGATCTGGACCACGATCTTCGCGCTGGCGGCGGCCGCCGGCGTGCATCGGCTGGCGACGCGCGCCGGCCGCGCGCCGATCGCGAACTGATGCTGGTGCTGTTCGCGGCCAACGGCTTTCTGAATGTGTTCTGGAGCCTGCTGTATTTCCGGCTGCACCGGCCCGATTGGGCGCTGTACGAGGTGCCGTTTCTCTGGCTGTCGGTGCTCGCGCTGATCCTCGTGCTCGGCGCGCTATGCCAAGACTGCGGCATGGCTGCTCGTGCCCTACCTCGTCTGGGTCGCCATCGCGGCGTGGCTGAACTGGGCAACGGTTCGACTGAACGGGCCGTTCGGCGCGGCTTGAGGACGCGGGCATGACCGAGATCGCCGCTGACCGCGCCGCTGATCGACGCCGTGATCGTCTTCACCGCGATCGAGATGTCTGGCGCTTGCTGCCTTCATCGACGTCACCGGCAAGGGCGTTGCGCCGCGCGACTTCCTGGCCAACATGGTGTCGGGCCTGTGCCTGATGCTGGCGCTGCGCGGCGTGGTCCGCGACGCCGGAATCGAACTGGCTGGCGCTGTTCCTGCTGGCTGCCGGTGTGGCGCACGGCGATCGACATCCTGATGCGCTGGCGTCGCGGCGCAGTTGCGCCCCGGCGCTGTCGCATCGAAGGGTAAGCCGCATGAGCGTCGTTGCACTGGGTCTCGAACCACACCACCGCACCGCTGGACGTGCGCGGGCGGTTCGCGTTTCCAGCCGATCACCTGGTGCCGACGCTGCACGCGTTCAGCCGCCGGCTCAGCGGCCGCCGGAGGTGGCGATCGTCTCGACCTGCAACCGCACCGAGCTCTATCGTCGGCAGTGATGGCGAGCAAGGGACCGGCGCAGTTGGCCGATCAGGCGCTGGCTGGCTGGCCGATTCCGGCGGCATGGCAGCCAACGACGTTGCAGCGCCATTTCCATGTGCTTGAAGACGCCAGCGCAGCGCGTCACACCTTCCGGCTCGCCAGCGGGCTGTCGTCGATGGTGGTCGGCGAGACGCAGATCCTCGGGCAGATGAAGCGGGCCGTGCGCGAGGCCGACCCGCCGGCACCCTCGGCACGACGCTGCATCAGCTGTTCCAGCGCTCGTTCGCGGTCGCCAAGGAGGTTCGCACCGGCACCGAGATCGGCATGCACACGATCAGCCTGGCGGCGGCGATCGTGCGATTGGCCGGCAAGCTGTTCGAGGACTTCGGCGAACTGAAGGTGCTGTTCCTCGGCGCCGGCGAGATGGCCGCACCGGTGCTCGCCCACCTGGCCGCCACGGCGCCGCGCCGGCTGACCATCGCCAACCGCAGCCTCGAGCGCGGCGCAGCGCTGGCCGCGCACGTTCGGCGCCGAGGCGATCGGCTTGAGCGATGCGATGGCGCGGCTGGCGGAGTTCGACCTGGTGGTGTCGTGCACCGCGAGCCCGTTGCCGGTGATCGGCCTCGGCGCGGTCGAGCGTGCGATCAAGGCGCGCAGGCGCCGGCCGATGCTGATGGTCGACCTGGCGGTGCCGCGCGACATCGAGGCCGAGGTCGCCGGCCTGCCCGATGTCTACCTGTATACGCTCGACGACCTGGCGCAGATCGTCCAGGCCGGCAGCGACAAGCGCAGCGCCGCCGTCGGCCAGGCCGAGACCATCATCGAATCGGCGTGCAGAATTTCGTGCGCTGGCTCGGCACCCGCGAGACCGTGCCGCTGATCCAGGCGCTTGCAGACGCAGGCCGAGACCTGGCGCTCGGCCGAATTGCAGCGGGCCCGCAAGCTGCTGGCCAGGGGCGAGGATATCGACGCTGTGCTCGAAGCGTTCTCGCGCGGCCTGACGCAGAAGATGCTGCACGGGCCGATGGCTGGCCTGCAGCGCGACCGAGGGCGCTGAGCGTGTGGCGCTGACCGATACCTTGTCACGGCTGTTCCTGCGCTGCCCGATGCGAGGTCACGCCTGACCCGCGTCGATCCGGAAGCCGCCGACGGTCGCGCCGCCGGCATTCCCATCGGCCTGCCTCAGGCCTTCTTGGCCCAGGCACTGCACCAGCCCTTGGCTGGCACCAGCTTGCCGGCAAACAGCTGGCATGGTGCGGTGGCGTCAGCCGGCTTGCCTTGGAAAAAGTTGCAACCGCCACACACCTGGGCCGGCGTGTGCTGCGGGAATTTCGCCTTGTCGACCTTGGTCGTGTCGGTCTTGAAGCCGAGGGCGACGGCCTGGGGATCCGATTCTGTCAAGGCCGCCGCGGCAGCCCGTGAGGTGACAGCGGACAGCGTGAGGGCACTGCCCCCGGCGACGACACCCATCATGAAGGTCCGACGGTTGGGTTGGAGCATGAAGAATCCTTGATCGGATCACCATGACCCGTCAAAATAGTCTGACACATCCAGGTGTACTTCGCACTGGACCCCCCGCCCAATCCGGAGCAAATGAGTCGGCCTTGGAGTTGCCCTTGGTATTTCCCTTTTCAGCGATCGTCGGCCAGGACGAAATGAAGCTGGCCATCCTGATCGCTGCGGTCGATCCGCGCATCGGCGGCGTACTGGTCTTCGGCGACCGTGGCACCGGCAAATCGACCGCGGTGCGCGCGCTGGCGGCATTGCTGCCCAGATGGCGGCGGTGGTCGGCTGTCGCTACCGCTGCGACCCGGCCTGGCCGGTCGCGTGCGCGGAATGCGAGGCGCGCCGGCTGCAAGGCGGCGTGCTGAAGAGCCATGCGTGGCGGTGCCGGTGGTCGACCTGCCGCTGGGCGCGACCGAAGACCGTGTGGTCGGCGCGCTCGACCTCGAGCGCGCGCTGGCCGCATGGTGTCAAGGCGTTCGAGCCCGGCCTGCTGGCCCGCGCGAACCGCGGCTTCCTGTACATCGACGAGGTCAACCTGCTCGAGGATCACCTGGTCGACCTGCTGATCGACGTGGCAGCCTCGGGCGAAAACGTGGTCGAGCGCGAGGGCTTGAGCGTGCGCCATCCGGCCCGCTTCGTGCTGGTGGGCAGCGGCAATCCGGAAGAGGGCGAATTGCGGCCGCAGCTGCTCGACCGCTTCGGGCTGTCGGTCGAGGTTCGCACGCCGCAGGACCTGCCGTCGCGCGATCGAGGTGGTGAAGCGCCGCGATGCCTTCGAGCGCGACGCCGCAGCCTTCCTCGAACGGTGGAGCAAGGACGAGGCCGAGCGTGCGACGCCAGATCGTCGCAGGCGCGCACGCGGCTGGCGACTGTGCGATGTGCCCGATGCCGCGCTCGAACGCGCGGCGCAGCTGTGCATGGCGCTGGGCACCGACGGCTTGCGCGGCGAGCTGACGCTGATTCGCGCGGCCCGCGCACTGGCGGCGCTGGACGGCGATGCGAGCGTCGGCGATGCGCACCTGAGGCGGGTTGCGCCGCCGGCCTTGCGGCATCGGCTGCGCCGCAATCCGCTCGACGACGCCGGCTCCAGCGTGCGCGTCGACCGCGCGGTGGACGAGTTGTTCGGACCATGAGCGACCCGCGCGCGGCCGGGGCGCTGGCTGGCGCGCCTTGCTGGCGGTCGATCCGGTCGGCCTTGGTGGCGTCGCTTGCGCAGCGCCGCCGCGGTCCGGCTGCGCGAGCGCTGGCTGGCCGGCCTGGCCGAGCTGCCTGCCTGAGGGCACGCCATGCGGCGGATGCCGCTGCACATCGAGGACGACCGTCTGCTCGGCGGGCTCGACCTGACGGCCACGCTTGCAAACCGGGCGGCCGGTGGCACAGCGCGGGCTGCTGGCCGAGGCCGATGGCGGCTTCGTGTTGCTGGCGATGGCCGAGCGCATCGTGCATCGACCGCGGCGCGGCTGGCGGCGGTGCTGGACCAGCGCGAAGTCGTCGCCGAGCGCCATGGCATTGCCGCGCGCAGCATCAGCCGGCTCGGCGTGGTGGCGCTCGACGAAGGCCTTGCCGATGACGAGCAGTTGCCGGCACGCCTGCGCGAGCGCCTGGCGCTGTCGCTGATCCTGGTGCCGCAGCCGCGCGGTGCCGAGACTGAAGGCGCGTGGTTCACCCGCGGCGATGTGCTGGCTGCACGGCGCGCTGCTGCCGAACGTCGCAATCGACGGCGGGGTGATCGACAGCCTGTGTGCCGCAGCGCTCGAACTCGGCATCGATTCGCTGCGTGCCCCGCTGTTCGCCTGCCGGGTCGCGCGCGCCGTTGCCGCGCTCGATGGCCGGGTCGCCGTCGATGCCAGCGATGCGGCGCTGGCTGCCGGCCTGGTGCTGGCGCCGCGCGCCACCGGATGCCGGCGGCCCAGCCGCCGACGACCTGGAACCGATGGCGCCGAGCCGCCGGCGACGAAGCGCCGGCGGCGGCCACCGGCGATCCGCCGCCACCGCCGCCGGCGGCGATGGCGAACCCGCGGATACGCCAGCCGATGCGCCTTCGATGACGGACGGCGCGCTCGACGAGATGGTGCTGCAGGCCGCGCATCGCCGCCGTGCCGCAGCGGCTGCTCGCCGCGCTGGCGATCGGCCAGACGGCGCAGCGCGCGGCCGCACGGCGGGTCGCGCCGGCGCCCTGCAGCTCGGCCGCTCGCGCGGCCGGCCGGTCGGCGTGCGGCGCGGCGAGCCGCGCGGCGGCGCGCGCCTGAACCTCATCGAGACGCTGCGCGCCGCGGCGCCGTGGCAGGCGCTGCGCCGGCCGCCGACGACCGCGCTGCCGCGCCGGCCTGGCATCCGCGGTGCGCCGCGAGGATTTCCGCGTCTCCCGCTTCAAGCAGCGCAGCGAGACGACGACCGTCTTCGTGGTCGATGCATCGGGCTCGTCGGCGCTGCATCGGCTGGCCGAGGCCAAGGGCGCCGTCGAGCTGCTGCTGGCCGACTGCTATGTGCGCCGCGACAGCGTCGCGCTGATCGCCTTCCGCGGCCGCAGGGCCGAGCTGCTCCTGCCGCCGACGCGCTCGCTGGTGCGCGCCAAGCGCAGCCTGGCCGGCCTGCCCGGCGGCGGCGGCACGCCGCTGGCGGCCGGCATCGACGCCGCCCTCGCGCTGGCCGACGCGATGCGCCGGCGCGGCGCGACGCCGGTCGTCGTGCCGCTCACCGACGGCCGCGCCAACATCGCGCGCGACGGCGCCGGCCGCGCGCGCGCCGGCGCCGACGCGCTGCCGCGGCGCGGCGCCTGCGGGCCGCGGGCTTTGCCGCGCTGCTGCTCGACACGTCGCCGCAGCCGCAGGCGCCGGCGCGCGAACTCGCCGCGGCGATGGGCGCGCCTATCTGCCGCTTGCCGCATGCGGATCGGCGGCGATGTCGCAGGCGGTGCGGGTGGCCGCCGGCGCGGGCTGAACATGGCGCTGGTGTGGGAGCGAGACGGGCGGGCCTGGCCGCACCGCGAGGCCAGCCGCTTCGTGCAGGCCGGCGGCCTGCGCTGGCACGTGCAGAGATGGGCAGCGGCCCGGTCGCGTTGCTGATCCACGGCACCGGCTGCGTCGACCCATTCGTGGCGCGGCCTGCTGCCGCTGCTGGCGCAGCGCTTCAGCGTGGTGGCGATCGACCTGCCCGGCCATGCCTTCACCGGCATGCCCGTGCCGGCCACGCAACTGTCGCTGCCCGGCATGGCCGCGCTGGTGGCAAGCCTGGTCGAGGCGCTGGCACTCGATGTCGGGTTGCTGGTCGGCCATTCGGCGGGCGCGGCGATCGCCGCGCGCCTGGTGCTCGACGCTGCATCGCGCCCGGCGCACTGGTGGCGATCAACGGCGCGCTGCTGCCGCTGGCCGGCTTGCCCGGCCTGCTGTTTCCGCCGATGGCGCGATTGATGGCGGCCACCCCGCTCGCCCCCCACCTGTTCGCCAGCCGCAACTGGGACAGCCGCGCCATCGGCCGGCTGATCGCCGGCACCGGCTCGACGCTCGACGCACAGGGCCTGGCGCTCTACGGCCAACTGGTAGGCGACGCCGACCACGCGGCCGGCGCGCTGGGCATGATGGCGCGCTGGGACCTGAGCCGCTCGCCAGTGACCTGACGCGCCTGCAGTCGCCGCTGAGCCTGCTCGTCGGATCCCGCGACAAGGCGGTTCCGCCGTCCGACGCGCTGCGGGTGCGGGCGCTGCTGCCGGCCGACACGCCGCGGCGTGCACGTGCTGCGCGGCGGCGGGCATCTGGTCCATGAGGAGCGGCCCGGCGAGGTCGCCGCACATCTGTTTCAATGTGCCGGCCTTGCACGGGCGAGCCGGCATTGACGGCGCCCTCCAGCACTCGCGGTGCGCCATCGCAAATGACGAGCAGGCCGCGTGGGAACGCGGGTTCATGCCGGACATCGAAGCCGAGGGCCCGGCGCCCGCATGGCTGACCTGCTCGCCGATGGAGCACCGGACGTTGCGGCAATGGGGACGTCACCCGGCCCGACCACGCCACGCCGAGCGGAGTACCCATCACAGCATGGTGAAAGCGCTGGTTGTCAGATTTATTGGACACACGTAGTATCCAGAAATGCTGACACCTGTCACCCAAGCCCCGCTGGTGCCGACCACCCGCCCGCCCGCAGCGGCCCACGCCATCGTCATCGGCAGCGGCTTCGGCGGCCTGGCCGCGGCGGTGCGGCTCGGCGCGCGCGGCTACCGCGTCACGGTGCTGGAGAAGCTCGACGCGCCCGGCGGCCGCGCCTACGTGCATCGGCAGGACGGCTTCACCTTCGATGCCGGCCCGACCGTCATCACCGCGCCGTTCCTGTTCGAGGAGCTGTGGGCGCTGTGCGGCCGGCGCCTGGCCGACGACGTCGACCTGCGGCCGGTCTCGCCGTTCTACCGCATCCGTTTCGACGACGGCGAGTCTTTCGACTACAGCGGCGACGCCGAGGCGATGCGCGCCGAGGTCGCCCGGCTCTCGCCCGGCGACGTCGCCGGCTACGAGCGCTTCCTGAAGGCCAGCGAGGCGATCTTCAAGGTCGGCTTCGAGCAGCTCGGCCACGGCCGTTCGACTCGTGGACCGACATGGCGCGCGTGCTGCCGGAGCTGCTGAAGCTGGAGGGCTACCGCACCGTCTACTCGCTGGCCTGCAAGCACGTGAGGGATGCGCGGCTGCGCGTGGTGCTGACCTTCCAGTCGCTGCTGGTCGGCGGCAATCCGTTCGCGACCACCTCGGTGTATTGCCTGATCGCGTTCCTCGAGCGGCGCTGGGGCGTGCACTTCCCGATGGGCGGCACCGGCAGCCTGGTGCGCGGCCTGGTCGGCCTGATCGAAGGGCAGGGCGGCGCGGTGCGCTGCAACCAGGCGTCGCCGAGATCACCGTGCAGACGGCGCAGCCACCGGCGTCCGGCTGGACAGCGGCGAGCGGCTGGCCGCCGACGTCGTGGTGTCGAACGCCGACTCGGCCTGGACCTACCGCCACCTGGTCGCGCCCGAGCACCGCCGCCGCTGGACCGACCGCCGCATCGAGCGCGCGCGCTACTCGATGAGCCTGTTCGTCTGGTACTTCGGCACCCGGCGGCAGTACCCCGACGTCGCGCATCACACGATCGTGCTCGGGCCGCGCTACCGCGAGCTGCTGACCGACATCTTCGAGCGCAAGCTGCTGGCCGAGGACTTCAGCCTCTACCTGCACCGGCCGACCGCGACCGACCCGTCGCTGGCGCCGGACGGCTGCGATGCGTTCTACGTGCTGTCGCCGGTGCCGCACCTGCAGAGCGGGACCGACTGGGCGGCGCAGGCCGAGCCCTATCGCCAGGCGATCGAGCAGCGGCTGGAGGCCACGCTGCTGCCCGACCTGGCGAACCAGATCGTGACCTCGCGCCTGCTGACGCCGCAGGACTTCCAGGACCGGCTGTCGTCGTTCCGCGGCGCCGCGTTCGCTCGAGCCGGTGCTGACGCAGAGCGCCTGGTTCCGGCCGCACAACCGCAGCGAAGAGCTGGACCGCCTCTACCTCGTCGGCGCCGGCACCCATCCCGGCGCCGGCCTGCCCGGCGTGCTTTCCTCGGCCCGTGTCCTCGATTCGGTGGTACCCCATGCAGACTCGCTCGTCCCGTCCCGATCAACGCTGCCCACGGTATTCGGGTCGCGCCCGCCTGAAGCCTGGCATCGAGTGCGCGCGGCCGACCTGGCCGCCTGCCGCGCGCGTTGCGCCACGGCTCGCGAGACCTTTCTCGCGGCCTCGCTGCTGCTGCCGCGCGCGGTGCACGAGCCGGCCTGCGCGCTGTATGCGTTCTGCCGCATGGCCGACGATGCCGTCGACGATGCCAGGCCGCGCAGGCATGCGGTCGCGCGCCTGCGCGAGCGGCTGCGGCTGGCCTACGCCGGCACGCCGCAGGCCGCTGCCGGCCGACCGTGCGCTGGCCGCCGTGGTGGCCCGCTTCGCATTCCGGCCGCGCTGTTCGAGGCGCTGCTCGAAGGCTTCGAGTGGGACGCGCACGGCCGCCGCTACGAGACGCTCGAAGCGCTGCACGACTACGCCGCCCGCGTGGCCGGCACGGTCGGCGCGATGATGGCGCTGCTGATGGGCGTGCGCTCGGCCGACGGGCTGGCGCGCGCCTGCGATCTCGGCGTCGCGATGCAGCTGTCGAACATCGCGCGCGACGTCGGCGAAGACGCGCGCATGGGCCGGCTCTACCTGCCGCGCGGCTGGATGCGCGAGGCCGGCATCGACCCCGAGCCTGGCTTGCACCCCGGTCTTCACGCCCGCGCTCGGCGCCGTGGTGCGGCGCCTGCTCGATGCCGCCGACGTGCTGTATCCGCGCGTCGACGCCGGCGTCGCCGGCTGCCGCTGGCCTGCCGCCCGGGCATCAACGCGGCGCGCTTGCTGTATGCGGAGATCGGCCACGAGGTGGCGCGGCGCGGGCTCGATTCGGTCAGCGCGCGGGCCGTCGTGCCGGGCGCGCGCAAGGCCGCGTTGCTGTTGCGTCGGCCGCCAGCTGGCCCGCGGGCCGCGCCGCTGCCGCCGCTGGCGGCCAATCGGTTCCTGGTCGACGCGGCATCGCGCGCGCCCCGCGGGAGCCGCGGCCGCCGCACGTTGTCGCGAGCGCGTGGTCTGGACGTTCGAGCTGTTCGCTCGCCTTGAGCGGCGCGACCGGCTGCGCACGCGCGGCCGGTCCGGCACGGAGCGCCGGCGATGAGCGCGGGCTGATCATCGCGGTCGAGATGTTGCTGGTGCTCGGCGTGGTGGTCGGCCTTGCGGTCTGGGAGCTGTGGCTACGCGATGCGGCGCGACAGCAAGCGCAAGAACGACTGAGCGCCTGCGCATTATCACCGCGCCGCGACGCATTCATGCTCGGCGCAACCGGAACCATCGGGCGGCCGACGGCTCGACGCTGCCCGGCGCGGTCATCCAGGTCGTCGATCGCCTGGACCGACGCGAAGCCGGCATGCGCAGGCGCACGCCCAGCGGAGCGCCGATGTCGCTTCGGCGATGAGCGCGCCCCGGCTTCGCTGCTGCGCGGCGGCTTCCGCGGTGAGCGCTTCGATGCGCTGGTGTCGTGTCTTGCCTCGCGCACCGGTGCGCGCGATGCTTGGGCGATCGACTATCAGGCCCAATGCACGCATTAACGGCGGCGAAAGATGCCGGCATTTCGCATTTCGTTTTGCTGTCGGCGATCTGCGTACAGAAACCTCTGCTTGCTTTTCAGCATGCTAAATTAGCGTTTGAGAAAGCGCTGATCGAATCCGGCCTGACCTACTCGATCGTGAGACCCACTGCGTTTTTCAAATCGCTGTCGGGGCAGGTCGATCGGGTCAAACGCGGCAAGCCTTATCTGATGTTCGGCGATGGCGCGTTGACTGCGTGCAAGCCGATCAGCGATCGTGATGTGGGCGACTATCTCGCGCAATGCCTTGACGACGACACGCGCTGGAATAAACATTTTGCCGATCGGCGGGCCGGGCGACGCGATCACGCCGAAGCAGCAGGGCGAAAAAATTTTCGCCTTGCTCGGCCGCGCGCCGCGGGTTAGGCGCGTGCCGGTGAAGATGCTCGATATCATCATCGCCATTCTGAGTACGCTCGGCCGCTTCAGTCCGGCGCTGGCCGACAAAGCCGAGTTCGCGCGCATCGGGCGCTATTACGCAACCGAGTCGATGCTGGTTCTCGATTCCATCGACCGGTCGTTACGACGCGGACGCGACACCTTCGACCGGATCGGACACTTTGTTTGATTTTTACGCGCGGATCGTCAGAGGTGACGCGCAAGCCGAACGCGGCGACCACGCGGTGTTCTGAGTGAAGCCACTTGAGAGCGCGCAGTGCCGATCGCGTCGCCCACCGCTGGTCAGCTCAGCCGCGTCGCGCGGCATCCTGAACGGCAGCATCGCCTGCACCAGCGCGTGTCGAATCGGTCCAGCGACAGGCTTTCGTGCATTGCGGTGACGGTGCGCCGACAGCGGGTCTCCACCAGCGGCGCGCGTAGAACGGCGCGTCTCGAGCGTCTGCTGCCGGCGATCCGGCGCCGGTGTCGCAGCGCGCGCGCGCGCGGATGCGCCAGCCCGTGCCGGGCAGCGTCACGCGGGGCGGGCCGATCACCTCGCGCACCGCTCCATCCGGCTCGAAGCGCAAGCCGAGCTGCGGTGGCGCGTCGGCCGCGGCTCGACGTCGTAGAGCACCGCGCTGCGGCCGCCGGACAGGTCCGCGCGCGACCAGTCCCAGCGTGAGAAAGCCTGCTCGAGCGGCGCGTCGCCGTGGTTGGAATCCAGATAGCCGGAGCCCGGCCAGCGACGCCCGTTGCATCGACCTCGACGCGCGCCACCGGCGCGATCGGTCGCCAGCGGTGCCGCGGCGCGAGAACGACCGGCTGCCCGTAACGCAGCGGCGCCTGCACCGGCACGCGTGCCGCGCATGCGCGACGGCAGCGGCACGGTCACTCGTCGATATCGATCGCAGCGGTCGCCGTCCCAGTGCAGCGCGCTCGGGCCGATGCGCAAGTCGACGCGTCGCGCTGCACTGCGCGCGCCCGCGCTCGGTCATGGCCCACGCGCCCGCGCTCGGGCCCGTACAGCGCGACGTTGATCGCGCAGTGCTCCAAGCGGGTCGGCGGCACCGCGCCGCGCGCGGCGCGCGCCCGCGCGTAGTACGGCGAGAACACGCTGCCGATGAACGCGATGATCGTCAGGCCGTGCGCGCCGTCGTCGCTCAGCGCGTCGAGGTACCACCAGGCGTAGCCGCCGGGCGCCACCGCGACGTCGAAGCCGGTGAGCCGCGTGGCCTGCGGTCCGCCAGCACGCTCGCCGCCGCCTGGCGGCCCGACAGCGCCGCCATCGGCACGCCCGGCCCCGGGTGCACGCTGCCGCCCGCCAGGTACAGGCCCGGGAGCCGGCTGCGCGACCCGGTCGGCTGAACGACGCCGCCCAGCCGTGCGACGCCCGGCCGTACAGCGCCCCGCCCGTCGCCGGGAACAGCGCGGTCGAATTCGTCGGCGTCGTCAGCCGCGTCGCCTCCGGCGGCGCTGCATCTGCAGGCCGCAGCGCTCCAGCAGTTGGAAGGTCTGCGTTCGCATCGCGTCAATCTCCTGGGGTGAAAGCGGCCGTCGCCGGCGGCGGCGCGTTGACGATGCATCAGCAGCCGCTCGGCGCCGCCGGGCGGTGCGGTCGCGTCGCGTCGCCGCGGTCCTGCGCGCAGACGTAGACCGTCGGCTCGGCCGGCACCGGCGCGCGCGCGAAGAGTCGTCGAACTCGGCGGCGTAGTCGCGCGAGAAGAAGACGTTGTGGCGCAGCAGCGGAAAGCCGGCGGTCGGCGCCAGCAGGTTCCAGGTGAGCGCCGACAGCGAGCGCTGCGCGGGTGCGCGGCGTGCGCCGACCGCCGCGCGCGCACGCGCGGCGCCGAGCAGCCCGGCGCCAGCGCGCCGCGTCGCCGTTGAAGACCACGGCGTCGGCCGCGATGCGTTCGCCGCCGGCCAGCCGCACGCCGCGGCGCGGCCGCCGCGACGCAGGATCTCGGCGACCTCGGCGCCGAAGCGGAACGTGCGCGCCGGCGCGCGCGGCCAGCGCGGCCAGCGCCCGCGGCGATCCGATGCATGCCGCCCTCGACCGCCACACGCCGCTGCTGCTCGACGTGGGCGACCAGCATCAGCGTGGCCGGCGCCGGAACGGCGACGAGCCGCAATAGGTGGCGTAGCGGCCGAACAGCTGGCGCAGGCGCGGGTCGTCGAAATAGCTCGCCGAGCTCGTTCCACAGCGTCGCGAACGGCGAGATGCGCAGCAGCCCGGGCAGCCCGCGCCAGCCCGCCGCGCGCCGCCAGCGACAGCGGCGTTCGGCCGCGAGCCGCGCAGGAACGGCCCCTCCAGCGTGCCGTAGATCGCTGCGGCGCGCTCGCAGAACGCGAGGTAGCCGCGCGCCTCGGCGGCGCCGGCGAAGCCGCCGATCGCGTCGGCCGAGCGGGCGCCGGTCGGCGTACAGGTCGAGCCGCTGGTCGTCGCGCCAGGCGTGGCGCGCCAGGACGTCGAGCGGCTGCAGCGTCAGGTGGTCGGCGAGCGCTGCGCCGGCCGCGTCGAACAGTTCGTCGAACACCCAGCGCATCGTGAAGACGGTCGGGCCGGCGTCGATCGCGGCGCCGCCGACCTCGACCTCGCGCATCTTGCCGCCCGGCGCCGCGGCGCGCTCGAGCACCAGCACCTCGACGCCGCGCGCGGCCAGGTCGAGCGCGGCGACCAGGCCGCCGACGCCGGCGCCGACGACGACCACGCGACCGCGGCTCATGCCGCGACGTCGGGCAGTGTCAGGTTGACGCGTATGCATCATGTGTCTATGCTACGTTGACACTCGACATGATGACGATCAAGACTTTGCACGATTACACCGCAGCTGCCACGCCGGCACGGCGGATCGCCATGAAGCCCATCACCGCGCATCGAACACGCCCTGGCGACCGCCATCGCAGTCGGCGAGGTCGCCGCTGCCCGCCCAAGCTGGCCGGCGCGATGCGCCATGCGGTGTTTCCCGGGCGGCGCGCGCATCCGGCCGCAGCTGTGCCTCGCGGTCGCGCAGGCCTGCGGCGACGACGATCCGGCGCTGGCCGAGGCGGCCGCGATCGGCGATCGAGCTGCTGCACTGCGCCTCGCTGGTGCACGACGACCTGCCGTGCTTCGACGACGCGCCGATGCGCCGCGGCCGCGCCTCGGTGCACTTCGCCTATCGGCGAGAGCCTGGCGGTGCTCGCCGGCGACGCGCTGATCGTGCTGGCCTTCCAGACGCTGGCGGCGGCGCGGCGCAGCTCGCCGCAGCGGCTGGCGCCGCTGCTCGCCACGATCGCCGCGCGGCGTCGGCATGCCGTCCGGCATCGTCGCCGGCCAGGCCTGGGAATGCGAGCCGCGGGTCGTCGCTGACGCGACTACCAGCGCGCCAAGACCGGCGCGCTGTTCGCCGCGGCCACGATGGCCGGCGCGCAGGCCGCCGGGCGCCGAGCCGCGCCCTGGCGCGCGCTCGGCGACTGGCTGGGCGAGGCCTACCAGGCCGCCGACGACATCCGCGACGTGGTCGGCGACCCGCGGGTGCTCGGCAAGCCGATCGGCCGCGACGTCGCGCTGCTGCGTCCGAGCGTCGGCGCAGCGAGCTCGGCCTGCGACGGCGCGATCGCGCATTTCGACCGGCTGGTCGGCCGCGCGATCGCCGCCGTGCCCGACTGCCCCGGCGCCGAGGCCGCTGCGCGCGCTGGTGCGGATCGAAGCGCGAGCGGCTGGTGCCGAAGGACGCTGTCGCGACGAGCTCGTGCGCGTCGCCGCCTGAGGCGTGCGACGCTGCCGCAGCGCTGCACCGGCCGCCGATGACGAGCCTGCATGCGCGAGCCGCCGCGACGGCGCGCTGGTCGGCTGGCGTCGACCGCTGGCTCGCGCTGGCGCGACCGCCTGCTGGCGAGCCCGCGTTTCCAGCGCCGCGCCGCCGCGTTTCCCGCTCGACGCGCCCGTCGCGCGCCGCGCATGCGCGCGAGCTGTTCGACCTGGTGCGCCGGCTTCGTCTACTCGCAGGTGCTGCTCGGCCTGCGTGCAGCTGCGCCTGTTCGAGCTCCTGGCCGACGGGCCGCAGACGCTGGCGCGCGCTGGCGCACGCGCTCGGCCTGCCGCGCCGAAGCGGCGCGCCGCCTGCTCGATGCGGCGGTCGCGCTGCGCCTGGTCGAGCGCCGCAGCGGCGGCCGCTATCGGCCTCGGCGCGCTCGGCGCGCCGATGGTCGGCAACGCCGGCCGTCGCCGCGATGGTCGAGCACCACGCCGCGCTCTATGCCGACCTGCCGATCCGGTCGCGCTTGCTGCGCGCCACGGCGAGACGCGAGCACAGCGCCTGGCGCGCTACTGGCCCTACGCCGGCGCCGCCGACGCGCCGAGCCGGCTCGCCGACCGACGCGCGTGCGCGGCCTACTCGGCGCTGATGGCGGCGTCGCAGCCGCTGGTGGCCGACGAGATCCTCGACGCCTACCCGTTCGCGCGGCACCGCTGCCTGCTCGACGTCGGCGGCGGCGACGGCAGCTTCCTGGCCAGCGGTCGCGCGGCGCTACGCCGGCGCTGCAGCTGATGCTGTTCGACCTGCCCGCCGTGGCCGAGCGCGCGCGCGCGCGCTTCGCCGCGGCGGGCCTGACGCTCGCGCGCCGGTGTCGTCGGCGGCAGCTTCCTGCGCGACGCCGCTGCCGCGCGGCGCCGACATCGCCACGCTGGTCCGCGTGATCCACGACCACGACGACGCCGCCGCGCTGGCCTGCTGCGCGCGGCGCGCGCCGCGCTTGCCGGCCGGCGGCACGCTGCTGCTCGCCGAGCCGATGGCCGGCACGCCCGGCGCCGAGGCGATGGGCGACGCCTACTTCGGCTTCTACCTGCTGGCGATGGGCCGCGGCCGCCCGCGCACGCGCGACGAACTGACCGCGATGCTGCAGAGCGGCCGGCTTCGCAGGCGTGCGACTGCTCCGACGCGCATGCCGCTGCAGACGCGCCTGCTGGTCGGCCCGCTGCAAGTGCAGCAAACCCTGTGTCATTTGTTGTAAATCTAGATTGACACTTTAAACAGTAAGCATAAGATGACACTCAGATGATCAGCCGACTCGACACCGCCTGCCGGCACTTCGCCAGCCGGAGCCATCGCATGAACACGCTGGCCGTCGTGCTCGCAGCAGCCGCGAGCCTCAGCTGCAGCGGCTCGACCTGTCGACCCGGCCGACGACGACGTGGTCGTCGACATCGAATGGAGCGGCATCAGCACCGGCACCGAGCGGCTGCTGTGGACCGGCCGCATGCCGGCGTTCCCCGGCATGGGCTATCCGCTGGTGCCGGGCTACGAATCGGTCGGCCGCGTGACGCAGGCCGGCGCCGCGGTCCGGGCGGCGCGTCGGCGACCGCGTGTTCGTGCCGGGCGCCAGCTGCTTCGGCGACGTGCGCGGCCTGTTCGGCGGCGCGGCGTCGCGCGTCGTGCTGCCGGGCGCGCGCACCGTCGCGATCGACGAGCAGCCTCGGCGAGCAGGGCGTGCTGCTCGCGCTCGCCGCCACCGCCCACCACGTCGCCGGCGGCGCGGCGCGCGACGCAGCCCGATCTGATCGTCGGCCACGGCGTGCTCGGCCGCCTGCTCGCGCGGATCGCCGTCGCGCCGGCGCCGTCGCCGGTGGTCTGGGAGACCAATGCCGCGCGGCGCGACGGCGCGGTCGGCTACGAGGTCGTCGACCCGGCGCCGACACCGCGCCGCGACTACCGCTGCATCTGCGACGTGAGCGGCGACGCCGCGTTGCTCGACACGCTGATCGCGCGCCTGGCGCCCGGCGGCGAGGTCGTGCTGGCCGGCTTCTACGACGAGCCGCTGTCGTTCGCGTTCGCGCCGGCCTTCATGCGCGAAGCGCGCCTGCGCGTCGCCGCGCAATGGCAGCCGGCCGACCTGCTGGCCGTGCGCGACCTGGTCGAGTCCGGCGCGCTGTCGCTCGACGGCCTGATCACCCACCGCCAGACGCGCGCGCGCCGACGCCGCCTACCGCACCGCGTTCGGCGACCCCGCCTGTCTGAAGATGATCCTCGACTGGAGAACGCTGCAAATGAACGCCGCCTGCCACGCCGATCCGGCACGCCGGTGACGCTTCATGACTGAAGCGACCTGCGCGCCGAAGCCGCGATCGAGCCGCGCGCCGGTGCTCGACCGCCAAGGCGACCAAGGAGACGCAGATCATCGCGATCTACGGCAAGGGCGGCATCGGCAAGAGCTTCACGCTCGCCAACCTCTGCTACATGATGGCGCAGCAGGGCAAGAAGGTGCTGCTGATCGGCTGCGACCCGAAGAGCGACACCACCTCGCTGCTGTTCGGCGGCCGCGCCTGCCCGACCATCATCGAGACCTCGTCGAAGAAGAAGCTGGCCGGCGAGGCGGTCGCGATCGGCGACGTCTGCTTCAAGCGCGACGGCGTCTACGCGATGGAGCTCGGCGGGCCCGAGGTCGGCCGCGGCTGCGGCGGGCGCGGCATCATCCACGGCTTCGAGCTGCTCGAGAAGCTCGGCTTCCACGACTGGGGCTTCGACTACGTGCTGCTCGACTTCCTGGGCGACGTGGTCTGCGGCGGCTTCGGCCTGCCGATCGCGCGCGACATGTGCCAGAAGGTCATCGTCGTCGCGCAGCAACGACCTGCAGTCGCTCTACGTCGCCAACAACGTCTGCTCGGCGGTCGAGTACTTCCGCAAGCTCGGCGGCAACGTCGGCGTGGCCGGCATGGTGATCAACCGCGACGACGGCACCGGCGAGGCCGCGGCCTTCGCCGAGCAGGTCGGCATCCCGGTGCTGTCGGCCATCCCGGCCAACGACGACATCCGCCGCAAGAGCGCGAGCTACGAGATCATCGGCCGGCCCGACTCGCCCTGGGGACCGATGTTCGCCGAGCTGGCCGAGAACGTCGGCACCTCGCCGCCGATGCGGCCGAAGCCGATGACGCAGGACGAGCTGCTCGGCCTGTTCTCCGCCGCACCGTCGGCCGCGACGTGGTGCTCGAGCCGGCCACGCAGTTCGACATGTGCGGCAAGACCGAAGTCGATGAAGCAGACGCTCGAAGTGGTCTACGACGAGGTCTGAGCCGGTGACACAGCACACACCATTCCCATCGTCCCGCTGAAGGTGGCCGACGCGCCATCGAAGGCGACGGCATGGGCTGCCATTCGGGCGGCGAGGCGATGCTCGCCGCGGCCCGAGCGGCCGGCAAGTCGGACGTGCTCGACCACTACGCGCAAGGACTACCCGAAGGACCCCAAGGCCGGCCCGCACGACCAGCCGCAGAGCATGTGCCCGGCGTTCGGCTCGCTGCGCGTCGGGCCTGCGCATGCGGCGCACCGCGACCATCCTGTCGGGCTCGGCCTGCTGCGTCTACGGCCTGACCTTCACCTCGCATTTCTACGGCGCGCGGCGCAGCGTCGGCTACGTGCCGTTCAACTCGCGAGTCGCTGGTCACCGGCAAGCTGTTCGAGGACATCCGCGAGGCGGTGCACCAGCAGGCCGACCCGGCGCAAGTACGACGCCATCGTCATCATCAACCTGTGCGTGCCGACGGCCAGCGGCGTGCCGCTGCAGATCCTGCCGCAAGGAGATCAACGGCGTGCGCATCATCGGCATCGACGTGCCGGGCTTCGGCGTGCCCACGCATGCCGAGGCCAAGGACGTGCTGGCCGGCGCGATGCTGAAGTACGCGCGCGCCGAAGTCGCAGGCCGGGCCGGTGCAGGCGCCGCGCACCGGGCGGCTCGGACAAGCCGACCATCACGCTGCTCGGCGAGATGTTCCCGGCCGACCCGGTGATCATCGGCATGATGCTCGAGCCGATGGGCCTGGCCGCCGGCCCGGTGGTGCCCACGCGCGAATGGCGCGAGCTGTATGCCGCGCTCGACTGCGCGGCGGTGGCCGCGATCCATCCGTTCTACACCGCGAGCCTGCGCGAGTTCGAGGCCGCGGGCCGCGCCGATCGTCGGCTCGGCGCCGGTCGGCCACGACGGCACCGAAGCCTGGCTGCAGGCGATCGGCGACGCGGCCAACGTGCCGCAGGCGCAGATCGACGCGGCCAAGAACCGCATGCTGCCGGCGATCAAGGGCGCGCTCGCGAAGATGCCGATCAAGGGCGCATCACGCTGAGCGGCTACGAAGGTTCGGAGCTGCTGGTCGGCCGCCTGCTGGTCGAGAGCGGCGCCGACCTGCGCTATGTCGGCACCGCCTGCCCGCGCACGGCCTGGAGCGACGCCGACCGGCAGTGGCTCGAAGCGAAAGGCGTGCACGTGCAGTTCCGCGCCTCGCTCGAGCAGGACCTGGCGGCCATGCACGAGTGGCAGCCCGACCTCGCGATCGGCACCACGCCGGTGGTGCAGGCCGCCAAGGAGCTGACGCACCCCGGCGCTGTACTTCACCAACCTGATCTCGGCGCGGCCGCTGATGGGACCGGCCGGTGCCGGCTCGCTGGCCACCGTGATCAACGCGGCCATCGGCAACAAGGCGCGCTTCGAGCAGATGAAGGACTTCTTCGGCGACGCCGGCACCGGTCATGCGACCGGCGTGTGGGAAGCAGCGCACGGGGTGCCGCAGGACCGACCCGCATTTCAAGGCCGATCAGCGCCGCCACGCCGCGAAAGCGGCGAAGAAGCGCAAGGCCGAGGAGATGGTCTGATGCGCCCGACGACCGATGGACTTAGACCCTCGCCCGTCTGCGGAGAGGGTTGGTGAGGGGCCCGCAGGCAGCGAGCGCCCGGCAAGACCGCGCCCTCACCCCCACCCTCTCCCAGGGGGAGAGAGAGTCACAGTTTGAGAGCGAGTCAATTAAGCACGAGCCCTCGCCCCTTTGGGGAGAGGGTTGGGTGAGGGCCTCGCAGGCAGCGAGCGCCCGGCAAGACCGCGCCCTCACCCCCACCCTCTCCCAGGGGGAGAGGGAGTCAGATGAGCACGAGCCCTCGCCCCTCTGCGGAGAGGGTTGGGTGAGGGGCTCGCAGGCAGCGAGCGCCCGGCAAGAACGCGCCCTCACCCCCACCCTCTCCCAGGGGGAGAGGGAGTCAGATTGAGCACGAGCCCTCGCCCCTCTGCGGAGAGGGTTGGGTGAGGGGCTCGCAGGCAGCGAGCGCCCGGCAAGACCGCGCCTTCGCCCCGACCCTTTCCCAGTGGGAGAGGGAGTCAGATGAGCACGAGCCCTCCCCCCTCTGCGGAGAGGGTTGGGTGAGGGGCTCGCAGGTAGCGAGCGCCCGGCAAGACCGCGCCCTCGCCCCGACCCTTTCCCAGGGGGAGAGGAAGTCGGTTGAGCACGAGTCCTCGCTGCTCTGGGGCGCGAGGGAGTCAGACAAGGGGGCGCGCCATGCTCGTCCTTGACCACGACCGCGCTGGCGGCTACTGGGGCGCTGTGTATGTGTTCACCGCGATCAAGGGCCTGCAGGTGGTGATCGACGGGCCGGTGGGCTGCGAGAACCTGCCGGTGACTTCGGTGCTGCATTACACCGACGCGCTGCCGCCGCACGAGTTGCCGATCGTCGTGACCGGGCTGGCCGAAGAGCAACTCGGCCGCGAAGGCACCGAGGGCTCGATGCGCCGCGCGCATGCCGCGCTCGACCCGGAACTGCCATCGGTGGTGGTGACCGGCTCGATCGCCGAGATGATCGGCGGCGGCGTGACGCCCGAGGGCACCAACCTGATGCGCTTCCTGCCGCGCACCATCGATGAGGACCAGTGGCAATGCGCGAACCGCGCGATGTTCTGGCTGTGGTCCGAATACGGCTTGAAGAAGGTGCCGGCGCGCAAGCCGTTCGCCGAGCGTCCGCGCGGGCGAGAAACCGCGCGTCAACATCATCGGCCCGAGCTACGGCACCTTCAATTCACCGAGCGACCTGGCCGAGATCCGCCGCCTGGTGCAGGGCATCGGCGCCGAGGTGAACATGGTGTTTCCGCTCGGCTCGCACGTGGCCGATGTATCGCGCCTGGTCGAGGCCGACGTCAACATCTGCATGTACCGCGAGTTCGGCCGCATGTTGTGCGAGGCACTCGAGCGGCCGTATCTGCAGGCGCCGATCGGGCTGCACAGCACGACCGCGTTCCTGCTCAAGCTCGGCGAACTGCTCGGGCTGGATCCTGAGCCGTTCATCGAGCGCGAAAAGCACAGCACGATCAAGCCGATCTGGGACCTGTGGCGCTCGGTGACGCAGGACTTCTTCGGCACCGCGAGTTTCGCGGTCGTGGCCAACGAAACCTATAGCCGCGGCATCCGTCATTTTCTGGAAGACGAGTTGGGCCTGCCCTGCCAGTTTGCGATTGCCCGCAAGCCGGGCGCCAAGACCGACAACGACGAGGTGCGCCGCCTCACGAAAGAGAAGACGCCGCTGGTGATGTACGGCAGCTACAACGAGCGCATGTACCTGGCCGAGTGCGGCGGTGGCGGGATGATGAAGACGAGTTTCATCCCGGCGTCGTTTCCGCTGCCGATCATCCGCCGCCACACCGGCACGCCATTCATGGGTTATGCAGGGGCCACCTACCTGGTGCAGGAGTTCTGCAACGCGCTGTTCGATGCGCTGTTCCATATCCTGCCGCTCGGCACCGAACTCGACCGCGTCGATGCGACGCCGGCTCGCGTGGCCGCCGAGGCGCCTCGGCCGTGGGACGACGATGCCCGCGAGTTGCTCGATCGCCTGGTCGAGAACGAACCGGTGCTGGTGCAGATTTCAGCCGCCAAGCGGCTGCGTGACCGCGCCGAGCGGGACGCCAGGCGCGACGGTGAAGACCGTGTCAGCGCCGAACGTGTCGCCAAGGCGCGCGATGCGCTCAAACAAGGGGAGCCCGCATGAGCCCGTGCTCCCGGATCCGATTGCCGCAGCAGCGTGTTGCGTCGAACCCCGCCGCGGGGGCATGTCGCGGTGATGGCCGGATGGCCACAAGCGGGCTTCACGGCCCAGAAGGAGTAAGGACCATGATTGACAGCAGGCAGGGCTCCCTGTCCGGACTGACGGAACAGGAAGCGAAGGAGTTTCACGGCATCTTCATGACGAGCTTCATCATCTTCACGTTGATTGCGGTTGTCGCGCACTTCCTGGCTTGGCAATGGCGGCCATGGCTGCCGGGTGCCAACGGGTACGCGGCCATCGTGCATGACGCGAAGGATGTCGCCTTGGCGGCCATCAGCGTCGCATTTTCAGCATAGGAGGAAACAACATGTGGCGTATATGGATGCTCTTCGATCCGCGCAGGACGTTGATCGCGTTGTTCACGTTCCTGTTCGTGCTGGCGCTGGTGATTCACTTCATCTTGCTCAGCACCGACCGCTTCAATTGGCTGGAAGGTCCGCGCAAGAACGTGGTGGCCGGGCAGATGTCGCCGATGCCGGCAGCAGCCACCGCACCGGCGCCCAAATAGCACCGGGCGAGTCGGCGAAAACGGGCAGGGCGCGGTGTGACGCACCGCGGCCGCCCGCTGCAACGTGTCCGAAGGAGCGCGTGCTGCCAGCGGTGGCCGCGCTTCGATCCAGGGGGCCATCATGGCGATGCTGAGTTTCGAGCGCAAATACCGTGTCCGTGGCGGGACGCTGACCGGAGGCGACCTGTTCGACTTCTGGGTCGGCCCGTTCTATGTCGGATTTTTCGGCGTGACCACCCTGTTCTTTTCGGCGGTCGGCACGCTGCTGATCGTCTGGGGCGCATCGCAGGGACCGACCTGGAATCTCTGGCAGATCTCCATCGCGCCGCCCGATCTGAAATACGGGCTCGGCATGGCGCCCTTGATGGAGGGCGGCCTGTGGCAACTGATCACGGTCTGCGCCATCGGTGCCTTCGTTTCGTGGGCCTTGCGAGAGGTCGAGATCTGCCGCAAGCTGGGCATCGGCTACCACGTGCCGTTCGCCTTCGCAGTCGCGATCTTCGCGTACGTGACGCTGGTGGTGATCCGCCCGCTGCTGCTGGGCGCCTGGGGCCACGGGTTCCCGTACGGGATCATGAGCCACCTCGACTGGGTGTCGAACACCGGCTACCAGTACCTTCACTTCCATTACAACCCGGCTCACATGCTGGCCGTCAGCTTCTTCTTTGCGACGACCTTTGCCTTGTCGCTGCACGGTGCATTGATCCTGTCAGCCACCAACCCGGCGAAGGGCGAAACCGTCAAGACGGCTGAGCACGAGAACACCTTTTTCCGAGACACCATCGGTTATTCGATCGGCACCTTGGGCATTCACCGGCTGGGGCTGTTTCTGGCGTTGTCGGCCGGTTTCTGGAGTGCCGTGTGCATCGTGATCAGCGGACCGTTCTGGACCCGAGGGTGGCCGGAATGGTGGACCTGGTGGCTGAACCTGCCGATCTGGTGATGACGACCCCAAGGCCGCCGAGTACGGCGACCGCCCCGGAGGGAGCAGACGAAGCCTGGAGCGGCCGGCCGCTTCGTCTGGCCGCTCCGATCAATGAACGAGACAGCCCGAGGAGACATTGATGGCTGAGTACCAGAACATCTTCACCCGCGTGCAGGCGATGGCGCCGGCGTACGCGGGCGTGCCGGTCGAATACGGCAACCGCGAACGCGAGGGTCGACCGGCGCACGTGTACTGGCTGGGCAAGCTCGGCGACGCGCAGATCGGCCCGATCTACCTGGGCTGGCTGGGCCTGGCCTCGGCGTTGTGCATGTTCATCTGCATCGAGATCATCGGTCTGAACATGCTGGCTTCGGTGAACTGGAGTCCGATCCAGTTTGTGCGTCAACTACCCTGGCTGGCGCTCGAGCCGCCGCCGCCGGGAATGGGCCTCAAGCTGTTCCCGCCCCTGAACCAAGGTGGCTGGTGGTTGATGGCCGGCTTCTTCATGACCAGCTCGGTGCTGCTCTGGTGGACCCGCATGTACCGCCGGGCCCGCGCACTGGGCATGGGGACCCACGTGGCATGGGCCTTTGCCGCTGCAATCTGGCTGATGCTGGTGCTGGGCTTCATCCGTCCCTTGCTGATGGGCTCCTGGGGTGAGGCGGTACCTTTCGGCATCTTCCCCCATCTCGACTGGACTGCGGCTTTTTCCATACGCTACGGCAATCTGTTCTACAACCCGTTCCACATGTTGTCGATTGCCTTCCTGTACGGCGCCACGCTGCTGTTTGCGATGCATGGCGCGACCATCCTGGCGGTCAGCCGTTTCGGAGGCGAGCGCGAAATCGAGCAGATCGTCGACCGCGGAACGGCCTCCGAACGCGCCGCCCTGTTCTGGCGTTGGACGATGGGTTTCAACGCGACGATGGAATCGATCCACCGTTGGGGATGGTGGTTTGCCGTGCTGTGTCCACTGGCCGGCGGCATCGGCATCCTGTTGACCGGGACGGTGGTCGACAACTGGTATCTGTGGGCGGTGAAGCATCATGTGGCACCCATTTACCCGGCAGTGTTCTCACCGGTGATCGATCCTGCCACCTTGCAGGGAGTCAAGCCATGATGCGCCTCGTCACTGTCTTCGCGGGCTTCGTCGCTGCAGCCTTGCTGGCTGGCTGCGAGCGACCGCCGATCAGCTCGGTGCAGCGGGGCTATCGCGGCACCGGCATGGTCGAGTTGTACAACCCGCGCCTGCTAGCCACCGGTGCGGCTGCCAATGCGGTGCCGGCCGACTCGCCAATGGTGCCGCCGGGCGGTCCGCCAGCGTCGTCCGTGTTCAAGAATGTGCAGGTGGTGGGCAACCTGGGGATCGGCGAATTCACCCGCCTGATGACGTCGATGACGGCGTGGGTGTCACCGCAGCAAGGCTGTACCTACTGCCACAAGCCGGGCGAGGATTTTTCGTCCGACGCGCTTTATACCAAGGTGGTGGCGCGTCGCATGTTGCAGATGACGCGCCACATCAATTCGGAATGGAAGACGCACGTCGCCGAGACCGGCGTGACCTGTTACACCTGCCACCGAGGCCAGAACGTGCCGGCCAACCTGTGGTTCGCACCGCCCACCGACACGCACGCGGCCGGCATGCTCGGCAACCGGGCCGGACAGAATGCGCCGGCGCAATCGGTGGCGATGGCGGCCTTGCCCAACGACCCGTTCTCGCCCTATCTGGAGCAATTGAGCGACGTCCGGGTGGTGGGCACCAGTGCGCTGCCGGCCGGCAACCGCAAGTCGATCAAGCAGACCGAGTTCACCTATGGCCTGATGATGCACATGTCGCAGTCGCTGGGCGTTAACTGCACCTACTGTCACAACTCACGGTCGTTTGCCAGTTGGGAGTCGAGCACGCCGCAGCGGGCGACGGCCTGGTACGGAATCCGTCTGGTGCGCGACCTGAATTCGCAGTATCTGGGGCCGCTTGCGGGCGTCTACCCGCCGAACCGGCTCGGGCCGACCGGTGACGTGCCAAAAGCGAATTGCGCCACCTGTCACCAGGGTGCGTACAAGCCGCTCTACGGTGCGAGTCTGCTGAAGACGCATCCAGAGCTTGCGGGGGGCAGCGATTCGGGGCCGCCAGCTGCTTCACCGGCGGCATCGGCTCCGCAGGTGTCGTCAGCGGGACGGTCAGAATTGTTCTTCGCACGCGGCTCGGCGTCGCTCGGCGACGAAGCCACCCAAGGGATCACCCGGCTTGCCGCCATGCTGAAGACCAACGATGCCGCCAGGTTGGCGATCTCGGGCTTTCATTCGGCAGCCGGCGATCTGGCGCAAAACCAGGAACTCGCCAAGCAGCGGGCAGTTGTGGTGCGCGATGCCCTGAAGGCCGCCGGAGTCGCCGAGGACCGTCTCGTGCTCGAGATGCCCATGGCTGCCGGCGACGACCTGGCCGGTGAAGACCTGAAGGCACGGCGGGTCCTTGTGACGCTGATCTGAGGTCTGGAGGAAACCAGCTCGGCATCGCGTCTCGGTGTCGACAACTCCCTATGATGGGCAATCCCCGTCATGGAGTGATGTTTGACTGCCGCCCTAGCTGATCGATTGAAGAGTGAAACCCGTTCGCTGCACACCGCCGCCGAACGCAGTGTTTTCATGGCCGCGTTGCTGCGTGGCCTGATGCAGGCTTCAAGCTATGCGCTGCTGTTGCGCAACCTGCATGCGCTGTATGAGGCGCTTGAGACAGCGCTGGCTCAGCAATGCCGGAACCCGGTGATTGCACCAGTCTTCATGCCTGCGCTGTGGCGCGCCGGACCCCTCGAGCTCGACCTGCTGGCCCTGCATGGTGTCGGCTGGACCGACGAGCTGCCCTTGATGCCGGCAACGTCCGATCAGGTCGTGCGCATTCGCCAGCTCGTCGACGAAGCGCCCGAGCGCTTGCTGGCCCATGCCTATGTGCGATACCTCGGCGATCTGAGCGGTGGACAGATCCTGCGCCAGATCGTCGCAAACAGCGCCGGGCGCGGGGCACAGGCTGCGCTGTCCTTCTATGACTTCGGCGATGCGGACACGGCGCAGTCGCTTGCGCGGTCGTTTCGGGCCGCGATGGTGCAGGTGCCGACCAGCGATCGGCAGGAGGACGAAGTAGTCGATGAAGCCAAGCTTGCGTTCGAATGGCATCTTCGCCTGTTCAACGAGCTGGCCTCGGCGAGCGCGATCACGCCGGGTCAACCAGTCTGATCGTGCAAATGACAAGTCAATCAAACAGCCCGACGCTGATCGGCATCGACTGGGGCAGCAGCAACCTGCGGGTGGCCTTGCTCGATGGCGAGGGCAGGGTGCTCGAACGACGCGAAAGCCCGGCTGGTGTCTTCTCTGTCAAGGACGGGCAATTCGCGGCCGCGCTGTGGCCGCTGTGCGCCGACTGGGCCACCGAGTATCGAGTTCCCATGCTGGCCTGCGGAATGATCGGTTCTCGGCAGGGCGTCATCGACGTCCCGTACGTGGTCTGCCCGGCCGACGTCAACGATCTGGCCGCCGGCCTGGGCCGCGCCGAGCTGGCGACGCCGGCCGCGGCTGCCGGAGGATCGGCGGCAAGCTTGTTCATCGTGCCTGGATTGCAGACCGGATCCGACGGCACTGGCTGGGATGTGGTGCGCGGCGAGGAGACTCAACTTCTCGGCGCCTCGGGCGAGTCGGGCACCCTGTTCGTGCTGCCCGGAACACACTCGAAATGGATGCTCCGCAGCAGCGCCGGCCGGGTCGAATCGTTCCAGACCTACATGACCGGCGAGTTGTTCGAGTTGCTGCGCACGCACAGCAGCCTGGCCCGCATGATGACGACCGCCCGGTGGTCACCCGATGTCTTCCGGCACGGCGTGTCGGAGGCCCGCAACGGTGCGCTGGAGAACCTGTTGTTTCGTGTGCGCACCGCGGGGCTGATGGGCCGCTTCGAGGCCTCGGCATTGGCTGACTATCTGTCGGGCCTCTTGATCGGTGCGGAAATCAAGGCCGGTCTGCAGCGGTTGGCCGCGGCGCATTCGAGTGATCCGATCGCGGTGATTGGCGGCGCCCAACTGACCCGACGTTATGCGATTGCACTGTCGTCGTTCGGTTTCGCCGTGCGTGAAGTGCCGGGGGACGCCGTGTTCAGCGGGTTGATGCTGATTGCCCGGGCTGCCGGGCTGCTGGACAAACACTGAGCCTGAACATGACTCCGAACCTGCAAATCATCGCCATTCTGCGCGGCGTCACTCCCGATACGGTTGTCGACGTCGCCGACTGCCTGCTGCAATGCGGCGTCACGACCATCGAGGTGCCGCTGAACTCGCCCCAGCCGCTGCAGAGCATCAAGCTGCTGCACGAGCGGTTTGCCGACCAGGCTGTCATCGGCGCAGGCACCGTGCTGACGGCCTCGCAGGTCGACGCGGTGGCGCAAGCCGGTGGCACGCTGGTGTTGTCGCCGGACATGAATCCCGAGGTGATCAAGCGCAGCCGTGCGCTGGGGCTGACATCGATTCCGGGTGTCGCCACGGTGACCGAGGCTTTCAGAGCGCTTGGAGGCCGGCGCCGATGCGCTGAAGATGTTTCCGGCCGACGTGCTCGGTGTCGGCTCGTTGAAAGCGTGGCGCAGCGTCATGCCGGCCGATGTTCGCTTTGTGGCTGTCGGTGGCATCGATGCCGGCAATGCGACCACCTTCCTTGCCGCAGGTGCCGTTGGCGTCGGAATTGGCAGCTGGCTCTACCGTCCCGGCAGCACCATCGAGCAGGTCCGACAGTCAGCCACCCAGTTGGTGCAGGCATTGTCCGGGGCGGCATCCTGAGGGCGACCTGCAGGGCGACTGGCGGCTGTCAACCGGGCATGTCGACGCGGTGATCTTTCTGCGTGATCCGATGACGCCTCAACCACACGAGCCCGACATCAACGCCTTGCTTAATGCCTGCGACGTCGACGACGTACCCCGGCGCCACCATTCCTGCCAGCGCGTGCAGCTTGCCGTGGCGCATGGCTACGCAATCGGGCAGGGTCTTTCAGAGCGTCCGCGCACGAAAGCCATTGCCGGCGCTCGAAAAATTGCCGCCGCCGAGATGATGAATGGTGTGCAGCGCCGCGTTGCCATCGTGAACCGACCAATGGCCATCCGCGAAGATCCTGTCGTCCGCTGCCGCGGCGACGACCTCCGCAAAGCAGGTGTCGTAGGCATCCTGGGCATGGGGTTCCGGGATCAATCGACATTCGAGCCACGCAGAGCAACCCGATTCGATGATCGGCACGCCGAGCGCCGGCCCAGCGGCGGCGACGATTCCGAAGCGCGCGAACTTGTCGCCGTCTCGGCCGCTCATGCTGCCGACGGCGTAGGTCAGGTCGGCGAGTGCGCCCCCGGGAATGCACAGCCCGAATGCGCCGCTGGTCATCACGAGTTCGCGAGTCAGTGTGTTCTTGTCGATGACGACGGCAATGCGTGGTGGCGTGAACTCCACCGGCATCGACCAGGCCGCGGCCATCACGTTGCGGCGTCCTGCGGCCGCGCTCGTCACCAGAACCGTCGGGCCGTGATTGATCAGGCGACTGGCATGCTCCAGCGCAACGGGACGGAAGTGCTCATTCATCGGTTGCTTCGGTCAGGTTCGACGCGGGCCACTCACTTGACGAACAGTTTCGAGATATCGGCGAAAGCCTTGATCTCGAGCGCGTTGCCGGACGGGTCCAGGAAGAACATCGTGGCCTGCTCGCCCGGCTCGCCCTTGAAGCGCACATAGGGTTCGATCACGAACGTCGTGCCCGCCGCCGTGAGTCGCTCGGCCATGGCGTGCCAGGCAGTCATCGGCAGGACGATGCCAAAGTGCCTGACGGGCACGCCGTGGCCATCGACCGCGTTGCGCGTGGCTTCGCCGGTTTGCGAAGGCGCGAGATGGGCCACGATCTGATGGCCGAAAAAGTTGAAGTCGACCCAATCGTCAGCGCTGCGGCCTTCCGGGCACCCCAGCAGTTCGCCGTAGAAGTGGCGTGCTGCGGCGATGTCGTTGACCGGAAACGCGAGGTGGAAGGGGGACAACATCGCGGGGTTCGAGGCAGGTGCTTGCATGGTGTTCGTCGATTGGCCGATGGGATGAAAGCGATCCTAGAGCTGGCGATAAAAAAAGAAAAGCAATATATATTTGAAATAAATATCACAAAAATTGATAAATGATCCGAGAACTCAAGACGCTCGTCGCCGTTGCCCGAGAGGGTACCTTTGCCGCGGCAGGCCAGAAGATCGGCCTGACGCAGGCGGCAGTCAGCGCGCAGATGCAACGGCTCGAAGCGGAATTGGGCTTCGATCTCTTCGATCGCTCCGGCCGGGCGGCCCGGTTGAATGAACGAGGTCAGCAGACGCTGGTGCAGGCCCGCGAGTTGATCACCCTCTACAGCCATCTGGGATCGCGCTCGATCGAGGGTCATCCGACTGCCGTGCTCAACATCGGCGCCATCGCGTCGGTGCAGCGGTCCATGATGCCCGATGCATTGGCCTCGTTTCATCAGCAGATGCCGCACTGCCGCACACGCGTGATCCCGGGGGTTTCGAAGGACCTGATCGACCAGGTCGATGCGGGAGACCTCGAGATGGCGGCGATCATCCGACCGCCGTTCTCGCTGCATACCGATCTGCGTTGGGCCACGCTGGCGCAAGAGCCGTTCCGACTGCTCGTGCCGCGCAAAGTCGAGGGCGACGACTGGGCCGAGCTGCTCTCGAGTCATCCCTTCATCCGCTACGACCGCAGCTCGTTCGGCGGGCGACAGGTCGATCGCTTTTTGCGGGCGGCGCACGTGAGCGTTCAAGATGTCTGCGAGGTCGATGAACTCGACGCGATCGTGCGACTGGTGAGCAACGGCGTCGGGATCGCGTTGCTGCCCCAAACCGCGACGGATCGGAAATGGCCTGCGGCAGTTCGAGCGATCGACCTGGCCGGTCATACATTCCATCGAGACATCGGCCTGGTGCACAGGCCGATGCGCAGCCTGGGTGAGCCGGCCCGGCTGCTGGTTCGGATCTTGTGCAGCGCGTACGGTGTTGTCCCGCCCGCCTGATGGCCGACAGCTGTCGGGGTGGAATGCCGAAATGGGTCGGAAAGGGTGCGACGACCGATCACCGATGCGGCGGGGCAGCGATATCGGCGGCGACGAACTAAACGCCATGCCCGATTGGTTGGTGCCGCGACCTGTCCTACAGCACACCGCGTAAATCGCCGACGCGGCCTGCGGCGGGACTGATTGACGATGGCTGCACACGCTCGCTGCCGGAACAAACCGCGGCTCAGTCCCACCCCCACTCTCACCCGAAGGAGCAACCCCGATGCAAAGCATCCGAGCAACGCCTGCACGACCGACCAACGGGGAGTACACGAGATGAAAGCGCTTACCTACCATGGCTCCAAGGACGTGCGGTTCGAGACGGTGCCCGATCCGGTGCTGGTCGAAAGCGACGACATCCTGCTGCGTGTGACCGCCACCGCCATTTGCGGATCCGACTTGCACATTTACCGCGGCAAGATCCCGATGATGGAGAGCGGCGACATCCTCGGTCACGAGTTCATGGGCATTGTCGAAGATGTCGGGCCGACGGTGACTGAAGGTCAAGCGCGGCGACCGCGTCGTGATCCCGTTCACCATCTCCTGCGGCGACTGCTTCTTCTGCAATCGCACGCTGTTCGCTGCCTGTGAGACCACCAATCCGGGCCGCGGCGCGATCATGAACAAGAAGAATACCCGCTCCGGCGCCGGACTTTTCGGCTACAGCCATCTGTATGGCGGGTATGCGGGCGGCCAGGCCGAATGGGTCCGGGTTCCAAAAGCGAACGCCGGACCGTTGGTGATCCCGCAGACCAACCTGTCGGACGAGCAGGTGCTGTTCCTGTCCGATATCCTGCCCACCGGCTACCAGGCCGTCGTCAATGCGGAGATCGGCAAAGGCTCGACGGTGGCGATCTTCGGCGCCGGACCGGTTGGGCTGATGGCAGCCGCTTGCGCGCGCATGCTCGGCGCTGAGCGCATCTTCATGGTCGACCAGCACCCGTATCGCCTGGCGTTCGCGGAGAAGACCTACAACGTGATACCGATCGACTTTACCAACGAAGACGATCCGGCCGAATTCATCATCAGCAGTACCGATGGGCGCGGTGTCGACGCGTCGATCGATGCCGTCGGTTTCGAGGCCAAGGGAAGTACCGTCGAGACGGTGTTGACTGCGGTCAAGCTGGAGGGATCAAGCGGCGCTTCGTTGCGCCAGGCGATGGCGGCCACCCGGCGCGGCGGGATTGTCAGCGTGCCAGGCGTCTACGCCGGCTTTATCCACGGCTTCCTGTTCGGTGACGCCTTCGAAAAAGGCCTGACGTTCAAGATGGGCCAGACCCACACCCAGCGCTACATGCCCGAGTTGCTGGAACACATTGAATCGGGTGACCTGCGACCCGAGGCGATCATTTCGCATCGGATGACGCTGGACGACGCGCCGCGCGGTTACCAGCTGTTCAACGACAAGGAAGAAGACTGCCGCAAGGTGGTGCTCACGCCTGCCTGAAGCCGTTCGCACCGGATCGATGGGGACGATGGGTCGTCAGCCCGCCGCTCCGATGCCGACGGCACCGCCGGCGGGCGCCGACCTCATCTTGTTTCCTCGTCCTCGAAGCGGTTCTCCAGCACGCCGATGCCGTCGATTTCGATGCGCACCACGTCGCCATGCTGGAGCCAGTTCGGCGGGCTCATGCCCATGCCGACCCCGGCAGGCGTGCCGGTCGCAATCAGATCACCCGGCAACAGCGTGATGCCGCGCGAGCAGGTCTCGATCAACGTCGGAATGTCGAAGATCAGGTCGGTGGTGCGTGCGTCCTGCCGCAGCTCGTCGTTGACCCAGCAACGAACGCGCGTGTCGTTGCCGTCGAACTCGTCGGCGCTGACCAGCCAGGGTCCCATCGGACAGAAGGTGTCGAAGCTCTTGCCCAGATCCCATTGCGAATGGCGCATCTGCACGTCACGGGCCGTCACGTCGTTGACGATGGTGTAGCCCCAGACGTGGTTCATCGCGTCGGCACGGCTGATGTTGCGCCCGCCGGTGCCGATGACGACGGTCAGCTCGGCTTCGTAGTCGATCTGCGTCGACACCGCGCGCGGGATGCGAACGACGTCGTTCGGGCCGATCACCGACTCGGGCACCTTGGTGAAGACGATCGGCCAGGCATCCACGGTCTGGGTGTTGTCCTTGAACACCGAGTCGCGCAATTCCTTGGCATGCGCGTGGTAGTTGCGGCCGACGCAGAACAGGTTGCGGCGCGGCACGGGTATCGGCGCGTGCCATTGCAGGCCTTCGACGGGTAACTGCTGCGACATCGCCGGCAGCGGTTTGCCGGCAGCCGCCGCCTCGATGAGAGGCAACGCGCCACGGGTGCCGTCGATCTCGAACAGTTCGAAGTGCCGGCCATCGGCGTGCAGCATGCCGACGCGGCGCTGGCCTTGATGGGTAATTGTTGCGATGCGCAAGCGAGCCTCCAGTCGAGTGGGTCATGTCTATCTGACGTCGCCCAAATGCTACCATTGGCGCCCATTGAGGTGCTTGAAAGACGCTGCGATGGATGCTTCGACCGGCTTGCGCGACCTGATCCTCGACAAGCTGCGTTCGCGGGCCTGGCAGGCCGGGCAACGCCTGCCGACCGAGCGCGCGTTAAGCGCCGAATTCGGCGTCAGCCGCTCGACCGTGCGCCGTGTGCTGCTCGACTTCAAGCGCCAGCGCCTGATCACCCAGACCGTCGGCAGTGGCACTTATGTCAGCCCCGACGCCCCCGTCGCCTTGGCCGAACTGCAGCCCGCGCTGGTGACGCGGTCTGTCAGCCCGGCCGAGTTGATGAGCGCGCGGCTGGTGCTGGAGCCGGCCGTGGTCGAGATGGTGATCGGCAACGCCACCGAGGCGGATTTCGCCCGCATGGACGAGTGCAATCGGCGCGCCGAAGCCGCCAGGACGCTGGAGCAGTTCGAGACCTGGGACGCAGCGCTGCACGAGTCGATTGCGGCGGCGGCGCACAACCATTTCATGGTGGCGGTCTTCAGGCTCATGAACGAGGTTCGTGAACAGGGGGAGTGGGGCGTGATGAAGCGCCGCAGCGCCACCCCCGAGCGGCGGCTCGAATACCAGGCCGAGCATCGGGCGCTGGTTGCGGCGCTGCGCCAGCGCGATGCGGTCAGCGCGCGACGCCTTTGTCTGGCACACCTGGTGCACGTGCGCACCAACATGCTCGGCTATTGAAACGAGTGCCGTCCTGGCGGCGGGCGACGGCCATCCGGTCAGCGCAGGGTCTGCCCGGTTGACTGCCTCGGGCGAGCTGGATAGAGTGGCTGAGTCAACCCAATTACTACCAAGTCATACCAATGTCCTTCGGGAGACAAGCCGTGGCAGTCAGCACCGCCGCTCGTTGCGGCGGAACCGACCCCTGAATCCCTGACCGCCGCGAAGCCCTCCCTCGACCCACCGCACCGAACTTCATCGCAAAGGACCTCACCCATGACGCGCCTGACTCTCGTATTCGCCGCCGCTCTGCTGGCGACGGCCGCTCACCTTGCCCACGCGCAGGACACCTATCCCAACAGGCCGATCAGGATCGTGGTGCCGTTCTCGCCCGGCGGCGCGGTCGACGGGCCGGCGCGCGTCATCGCGCAGCAATTGGGCAAACAGCTCAAGCAGCAGGTCATTGTCGAGAACAAGCCCGGTGCCGGTGCCACCATCGGCAGCGAAACGGTGGCCCGTGCAGCCCCGGATGGCTACACGCTGTTGCTGGCATCGGCCACCAACGCCATCCAGAGCTCGCTCTACCCGAAGCTCACCTACAAGCCGATCGAAGACTTCGTCGGCATCAGCCTGCTCGGCCGCGAGCCCGGCGTGCTGGTGGTGGTCCCTTCGCTGCCGGCCAAGAACGTCGCCGAGCTCGTCGCGCTGGCGAAGTCCAAGCCCGGTGAGCTCAACTACGCATCGTCCGGCAACGGCACCGGCCAGCACCTGTTCATGGCGCAATTCGCGTCGATGGCCGAAATCAAGCTTACCCATGTGCCGTACAAGGGAAGCGGCCAGGCCACCACCGATCTCCTGGCCGGACAGGTGTCGTTGTCGATGCCGGGTACCGCCGGCATGGTTGCGCACATCAAGAACGGCAAGCTGCGCGCGTTGGCAGTGACCGGCACCAAACGCGAGCCGCAACTGCCCGACGTGCCGACACTGAAGGAATCGGGATTTCCCGACTATGTCGCCTATGTCTGGATGGGGCTGCTGGCGCCGAAGGGAACGCCCGACGCGATCGTGCAGAAGCTCAATGCCGAGCTGAAGATCGCGTTGGCATCTTCCGAAGTGCGCGATTTCATGAACCGCACCGGCATCGAGCCGCTGGGTTCGAGCCCGGCCGAGATGGACGCCTACTTCCGCGAAGAGCGCGACCGTTGGTCGAAGGTCGTCAAGGACACCGGCGCCAAGGTTGACTGAAAATCCCCCGCCACAACTGAAGGCACTGCAATGACCCCAATCACCGGCGTTGAACACTGGACCACCAAGACCACCGAAGACGGCAACGTCAAACTCTTCCTCTGGGAAAAGTACCAGGGCTCGCCCGACGGCAAGCCCGCCGTGTTGTGGGTGCATGGCTCGTCGATGGCCAGCCAGCCCACGTTCGACCTGAGCGTGCCCGGTCGGCCAGATTCCAGCGTGATGGACTGGTTCGCCGAGCGCGGTTTCGTTTGCTGGTGCGTCGACATGGAGGGCTACGGTCGCAGCGACAAGTCGCGCGACATCCATTGCGACATCGCCAATGGCGCTGCCGACCTGGCGGCAGCCACCGACTACATCCGCGAAAAGCGCGGCATCGAACGCTTCCTCACCTACGGCATCAGCAGCGGCGCCTTGCGCGCGGCGTTGTTCGCGCAGAACCACCCCGACCGCGTGTCGCGGCTGGCCTTGGATGCCTTCGTCTGGACCGGCGAGGGCGCCCCCACGCTCGAGCAGCGCCGCAAGAAGCTGCCCGAGTTCATCGCCAACAAGCGCCGACCGATCGACCGTGCCTTCGTGCGCAGCATTTTCTCGCGCGACCATCCCGACTGCGCTGACGCGGCCACCGTCGAAGCCTTTGCCGATGCGATCCTGGCGCTGGACGACAGCATGCCCAACGGCACCTACATCGACATGTGCAGCAAGCTGCCGCTGGTCGATCCGGCGATGATCCGCATGCCTACTGTTGTTCTGCGCGGGCAGTTCGACGGCATTGCGGGCTTCGACGATCTGATCGAGTTCTTCAAGCGCCTGCCGCATCCGGACAAGCAGTTCACCGTGCTGAACGGCATCTCGCACGCCAGTTTCCAGCAGAAGAACTACAAGATGGTCTACCAGATCCTGCACGCGTACTTCACGCAGCCCGAACCGGTCTATACCGACTACCGGGCCATCGCCGGTTCACACTGAGAAGTCGGCGGGTCGGGCGAAGCCGCTTGACGCCCCAAGGGAGATCGCGATGCAGATCGACGGTGCGTGCCATTGCGGGGCGGTGTCGTTCACCGCGGTGATCGATCCGGGCCGCGTGATGGTCTGCCATTGTTCCGACTGCCAGGTGTTGTCGGGTGCGCCGTTGCGTGCCGTCGCCATCGCGGATTTCCACAGCCTGAAGGTCAGCGGCATCACCAAGGCCTACGTCAAGGTGGCGCAGAGCGGCAACCGCAGGGCCCAGGTGTTCTGCCCTGAATGCGGATCGCCGTTGTGGTCGACGGCGCCTGAGAATCCGACCTCGGTGGTGGTTCGCCTGGGCTGCGTCAGACAGCGCTCGCAGCTGACACCCGGCCTGCAGATCTGGACTGCTTCTGCGATGCCCTGGTTGCCCGGACTCGACGCGTTGCCCGGCACGCCCGCAGGCTCGGGTTTCAATCCAATGGTGCCGTTGCCGGACGCCAACTGAGCGTTTGCCGTCAGCAGCCAAGGGGCCGACCCCACTGCGGCAGAGCAAGCCGCCGCGGCGACGCCGAACGCCATCTACTCGAGGACACCCCGCTGCGCCATGACGCCGGCGTACCCACTGAAAAAAATCAGCACAGCCGCGATCACGGCGCTCGCGATCGCCATCTGCTGGCCCATCACGGCTCCTCCATTGGTAAGCACGTAGGTGTAGACGAGGCTGACGATGAACGCCGCCAGCGAGACGAGGAAGACGAGCATCGCCTGCTTCCTGCGCAGCAGCAACAGAATCGATGCGATGAACGCCCCGAACACCCCGACCGCCCACACGACCATCATCCAGTTCGGCATTTGTTGGTAGTGGGCGATCTGGTCTGGCGTCATACCGGCGCTGGCCTGGTACGTGGCGCCCTGAGCCAGACTCATCACGAAGTCGAACACGCCGATGGAGTTGAACAGCACCGCGATCAAGCCAATCAGCCACACGTGCCACGGTGTCTTGCCGGGTGCATTCTTCATCGCAGGCTCCACAACGAGATGACTGTCATTTCCGGACAGGACACTAAGGTATCGCCACGATACGCTCGTCGCGCAGGCGCGGATTTGTTTCGGCGGCAGCGACAAACCGCAGTTCGAGACTGCTGCGGTCTTGCTGCATGGCTGGCGCGACATGGGTGCGATGAACCGTGCCGCCGTTGAACACGAGAGCGTCGCCTGGCCTGCAGACCGGGCGCCAGAAAACGCGCCGCTCGAACCGTGCGGCGAGCCGCTCGCCATCCAGTTCGGCGGGTGACAGCAAGTCCGGCAACGCAAGGCGAACCAGTTCAAGGCCGGGTGCATCTTCGCCACTCGGTGTGAGGGAAATCCAGCAGGTGAGCATCTGCAGCAGCGCGTGCGTCGAATAAGGCTGGACGAAATCGAAATGGAGTGCGCCGTCCTGATGCCATTGGTGTGCGGCATGGCCCTCGGGATAGCGACCGGGTGCGAATTGGCAGCGTCCCCAACACTGGTCGGACAGCAGCGCGACGCGCGGCCCGAGCATCGACTGGACCATCGAACGAAGCGGGTCGCGCCAGATCTGCTCGATGATCGCCTCGAGATCGATTCCGTCAGCGTCGCTGCGCAATGCGCGCAGTCGAAGCGAAGAACTGCTGCGTGAGAAATCCGGGTGGTCGTCGAGGCGTCGGCCTTTTTCGATGGCCGGCTGGATGGTGCGCCGCCAGCCATCGCAACATTCTGCAGAGATCAGGGACGGCAGGAACTGCAGCATGTTGCCGGGCTCACGTTCAGGCGGCAGATGGCTCGACGCTTCGAGGCGCTTCGGCGGTGCCGACATCACGTTTGCTCACTCCGCAATCGTGTCTGCCTGCACCGCACTGACCGGACGCTGCTTGGCGGCGGCGGCCCGCACATTGAGCCATGCGCTGGCCGCACCGCAGACGCCGATGATTGCCATGCCGATCCAGCCCAGGCCGTCCGGAACCACGTCGAAGACGATATATCCACCCAGCGCGGCTACCGCCAACTGGACGTACTGGAATGGCATCAGCGTCGATGCAGGGGCCCGGCCGAGCGCCATGATCAGCATCAGGTGCCCGGTGGTGCCCAACACGGCCACCATCATCAGCGCGCCGACCTGCAGCCCGGGTGCACCGATCAGCTTCTCGAACGGATCGGCGACGGTGGCCAGCAGGATCGGAGTGGCGATCGCCATGCCGGTGGCGCCGGTGTAGAAGTTGGTCGTGAACGGGTCTTCATGAGGGGCGTAGCGGCTGGTCATGATCTGAAAGGCGGCATTCGAGAAGGCGGCTGCGAGCGGCAGCAAGGCGGCCCAGCCGACGATCCCGCTGCCCGGCCGGACGACGATCAACGCTCCAACCAGACCCCCGACCACCAGCGTCCAGCGCAGCGGCGAAATACGCTCTTTGAGCCACACTCGCGCCACCAGCGTGGCGATTACCGGTGTCAGCATCACGATGGCGGTGAATTCGGCCACCGGCATGCGGCGCAAGGCGGCAAACGCCATCGATGAGGAAAATGCCAGCAGCGCGCCGCGCGCAATCTGGAACATCGGATTGGCGCTGCGAAACGAGCGCTGCTGTCGACAAGGCGATCCACAACGTCATGATCGCCGCATGCAGGCCATAACGTGTCCACAGCACCAACGCCACTGAAAAATAGGCGCCCACATACCGCACCGTGGTGTCCATGGTGGCGAAGCAACTCGCGGCGCCGATTACCAGGGCGATGCCGAGCAGAGGTCGAGGTGAGCTCACGCGCAGGTCGGTTTCACAAACGTCGGGTCGCCGGTGGGGCGGGCCGCCACCATCCGAGGGTCGGCTGCGGCCACACCAGCTTGCTTGCGTGGAATTGAAGCACATATTCACGCAAACCCGATCGAGACGGCGGTGAGCCGACACTCCCGCTGTTGGCGACGCTTGGGCGCATACCCCATTGTGCCGGCCATGCCGGCGCAGCTTCTGATTATCGGAGCTCGCGGCTGTCGGCTAAATTGAACTCAAGCGGGCTGCAAACGGCTTCGGCGAGCCAGCACCCAGAGCGCCATGGCGCGTGCCAGGAAAACGCCGCTGAACACACCGTAGGCGGTACTTGCTGACAGTGCAAAGGCTGCCGATTGGCGAAGCGCCGGCTGCATGGCGAGCGACACGCCGGCGCCGAACTTGATGGCAAACAAGACCAGCATGAGGATCAACGGCAGCCAGCTGCCCGGCAACTCGAAGCGCCGGGAAGCCGACGAGAACCTCACCGCGGAGATGTCGATGCGACCGTGCAATGCCGCGACCGCGCTGGCGAGCCCCGCCGCCCATGCCGGCAAGGCCAGCGGCTGGCTACCGAAACTGCCGACCACGCCCAGCAGCGACAGGCTGACCAGCGCCACTGGCAGCACCGCAGTGCGGCGCAGGGTGACGCTGCGGTCGACGGATTGCGAGATGCCCAGCGTGATCAGTCCGGCCAGCAGAGCGAAGACCCACACGGGCGTATGTTGAAGAATGGCGATGATCATGAAATCTCCAGGGAGTGGCGTCGGCTGCGAATACCCACAATGTGCCGATTTCGACAGTCTGGTTCGACCGGTATGCGACGAAACATCTGCAGCCGTCGCCAATCGTCCAGATGGTCGACCGAACGGATGCTGCCAGGAACCCTGCAATTGGCAGATGCACAAGCAGCCCGGCCGGCCGCGGCACCGGGTCGGGTCTTGCAGGCGGGCAGGCGGGGCACCGACGGCTGGCTGGCTCGGCGCCGACGAGTCTGGCGCACGCCGCACATCGAGCCCGCTGTTGCTGGTTTGCAACTGCCTTGATTCGGGATCCATCGGCGCAGGTTTCCGTTGCTGGATGGTTGCAGAAAGGCCGATCCCCGACGGGCGCTGGTGGCCGGTGGCCACCCTGTCGCGACACCAGCGCGGGCAATCGCCGCGCGGCCTACCGGTTTGCCCTTATGGCGCTGCCTCGACACTGTGTCGATACTCGGGCGCTTGCAGGTGCTGGTGCGACTCCACCCCGGCGCTGCATCCAGGGCAAATTCCGCCCGCGACTTCAGGGATACGACTGCATGGCGAGTGTCGCGATAGAAGAAGTCAAAAAGAACTTCGGCGAGACGGCCGTCCTGCACGGCGTCAGCATCGACATTCCCGATGGCTCGTTCACGGTGCTGGTCGGGCCGTCGGGTTGTGGCAAATCAACCTTGCTGCGAATGATTGCCGGGCTCGAACAGATCAGCGGCGGCGAAATCCGCATCGGCGACAAGCGTGTCAACGACGTTCCGCCCAAGCAGCGCGATATCGCGATGGTGTTCCAGAACTACGCGCTGTATCCGCACATGACGGTGCGCCAGAACATGGCCTTCTCGCTGCAGCTGGCCAAGCGCAGCGCGCCGGAGATCGAAGAAAAAGTCGGCCGCGCCGCCGAAATTCTCGCCTTGAGTCCGCTGCTCGAGCGCTACCCTCGTCAACTTTCCGGCGGCCAGCGCCAGCGCGTGGCGATGGGCCGCGCGATTGTTCGCGATCCGCAGGTTTTTCTGTTCGACGAGCCGCTGTCCAACCTCGACGCCCAGCTTCGCGTCGCCATGCGAAGCGAGATCAAGGAACTGCACCAGCGCCTGCAGACCACGTCGGTCTACGTCACGCACGACCAGATCGAGGCGATGACGATGGGCGACAACATCGTCGTGATGCGCGACGGGCGCATCGAGCAGGCCGGCAGCCCGCTCGAACTGTACGACCAGCCCGCGAACCGGTTTGTCGCCGGCTTCATCGGCTCGCCGTCGATGAATTTTCTGCCCGGCACGTTGTCGCGTGAGGGCGGCGGCTTTGATGTCGTGCTGAGCGATGGCACCCGGCTGCAAGCGCCACCCGACGGTGGTGGCGTCGACGGGCAGGCGGTGATGCTGGGCATCCGCCCCGAACACCTGACGCTGGTCGACAGCGGAGGCATTCCGGCCAAGGTGGTGGTCATGGAGCCCACGGGCATGGACACCTTCATCGCCTGCCGGCACGCCGGGGTCGAACTGGCGGCGGTATTCCGTGAGCGTCACGATTTCGCCCCTGGCAGCATCATTCATCTGCAACCCGACCCGCAGCGCGCCCATCTTTTCGATGCCGAAACCGGCCACCGGCTGCGCGCCTGACCCTTCACCCACGGCCCTACCACGCAAGAGGAGACAACATGACTGAATTCAATCGCCGCAAGTTTCTCGAAAGCACAGCCGGCGTGGCCGCCACCACCACACTGGGTGGCAGCGCGGCGCTGTTCTCGCCGATGCTGCAGGCGCAGACGCTGAACCTGAAACCGGAAAAGGGCGCCAAGCTGCGCGTGTTGCGCTGGAGCCGTTTCGTGCAGGGCGACATCGACGCCTACATGGTCAATGTCAAGAAGTTCACCGACAAGACCGGCATCGAGGTGCGGGTCGACAACGAAGGCTGGGAAGACGTGCGGCCGAAAGCCGCGGTGGCGGCCAACACCGGCGCCGGCCCCGACATCATCCTGTCGACCAATGACGACGCCAATCTGTACCCGGACAAGCTGCTCGACGTGAGCGATGTGGCCGACTATCTCGGCAAGAAATACGGCCCCTGGTATCCGGCCGGCGAGGCCTTTTTGCGCCCGGATGGCAAGAAGTGGATCGGTATCCCGCTCGGTGCCGCCGGCGCCATGCTGGTGTACCGCGACAGCATGGTCAAGGCGGCAGGCTTCGACAGCTTTCCGAAGGACACCGACAACTTCCTCAAGCTGTGCAAGGCGCTGCATGCCAAAGGAACGCCGCCGGGCATGGCGCTGGGCAATGCAACGGGTGACGGTCTGTGGTGCAACTGGTTGGTCTGGGCCTTCGGTGGCAAGCTGGTCGACAAGGACAACAAGGTGGTCATCGACAGCCCCGAAACCCTGAAGGCGCTTGAATACGGCAAGGAGCTTTATGCCACCTTCATTCCCGGCACCTTGTCGTGGCTGGACCCGAACAACAACAAGGCTTTCCTGGACAGCCAGATCTCGCTGACCAACAACGGCATCTCGATCTACTACGCTGCCAAGAATTCGACCGATCCGAAAATCAAGGAACTGGCTGCAGACATCCAGCATGCGTCCTATCCGATCGGCCCGGTCGGTGTGCCGACCGAATCACATCTGTTCTTCAACCAGATGGTCATGAAGTACACCAAGTACCCGCAGGCGGCAAAGGCATTCCTGCAGTTCATGATGGAAAAGGAACAGTTCGAGCCCTGGCTCACCGGCGCTGGCGCGTACATCGCCACGCCGTTGGCTGGCTATGCCAGTGCGCCGATCTGGACCGTCGACCCGAAAAACACGCCGTACCGCGACCCGGTGAAAAACCTGCGTCCGGCCGGATATGCCGGCAAGCTGGGTTACGCCTCGGCGGGCGCTGCGGCCGACTTCATCGTCGTCAACATGGTGGCCGAAGGCATCAGCGGCAACAAGACGCCGAAAGAGGCCATGGAGCGTGCACAGAAGCGCGCCGAGCGCTACTACAAGGTGTGAACTGCTGCACTCGGCACGAGAACCCGCCCCGCCTGCTGCGCGCAGCGGGTGGCGGGCTTTGGGTTGAGGACTGACGCCGGATTCCCATGCTCGAAAAACTTCAGAACAGCCGCAATGCACTCGGCTTGATCTTCATGTTGCCGGCAGCGGTGCTGCTTCTGCTGTTCCTGACCTATCCGCTCGGCCTCGGCGTCTGGCTGGGCTTCACCGACGCCAAGGTGGGCCGCCCGGGCGTGTGGATCGGGCTTGAGAACTATGCCTACCTGATCGGTGACAGCGTCACCCAGCTGGCGCTTTTCAACACACTGTTCTACACCACGGTTGCCAGCGTGCTGAAGTTCTTCCTCGGCTTGTGGCTGGCTCTGCTGTTGAACCGCAACCTGCGATTCAAGAGCTTCTTCCGCGCGGTCATCCTGCTCCCCTACATCGTGCCGACCGCGCTGTCGGCGATTGCCTTCTGGTGGATCTACGACGCCCAGTTCTCGATCATCAGCTGGATGTTGATGAAGACCGGATTGATCGACCAATACATCGACTTCCTCGGCTCGCCGTGGAATGCCCGCTTCTCGGTCATTGCCGCCAACGTCTGGCGCGGCGTGCCGTTCGTTGCCATCACCTTGCTGGCCGGGTTGCAGACAATCTCGCCGTCGTATTACGAAGCGTCCGCCATCGACGGCGCGACACCGTGGCAGCAATTCCACCATGTCACATTGCCACTGCTGACACCGATCATCGCGGTTGTGATGACGTTTTCGGTGTTGTTCACCTTCACCGATTTCCAGCTGATCTACGTCATCACGCGCGGCGGACCGTTGAACGCCACTCACCTGATGGCGACGCTCGCATTCCAGCGCGCGATCAATGGCGGCGCGCTCGGCGAAGGGGCGGCGATCGCCATCGCCATGGTGCCGTTCCTGCTGGCCGCCATCATGTTCAGCTACTTCGGCCTGCAACGCCGCACCTGGCAGCAAGGGGGGGCCGACAAATGAGCAGCAGCCATGAAATGGTCGGCATGGAGTTTCTCGAAACCACCCGCCGCAAGTGGGTGGTGGTGTATTTGCCGATGCTCGCCTTTCTGATCGTGCTGCTGTTTCCGTTCTACTGGATGGCGATCACCGCGTTCAAGCCGAACAACGAGCTGTTGTCGAGCGACGGCAACCCGTTCTGGATCATCGCGCCGACGCTTGACCACGTGAAGCACCTGCTGTTCGAGACGGCATATCCGCAGTGGATGTGGAATACCGTGCTGGTGTCGACAGTGGCCACCTTCTTTTCGCTGGCGGCCTCGGTATTGGCGGCCTATTCGATCGAGCGGCTGCGTTTTACCGGTGCCAAACACGTCGGGCTGGGCATTTTTCTGGCCTATCTGGTGCCGCCGTCGATTCTTTTCATTCCGCTGGCAGCGGTGGTTTTCCAGCTCGGACTGTTCGATTCGCGGATGGCGCTGATCCTCACCTACCCGACGTTCCTGATTCCGTTCTGCACCTGGCTGCTGATGGGTTATTTCCGCAGCATTCCGTTCGAACTCGAGGAATGCGCGCTGATCGACGGCGCCACTCGCTGGCAGATCCTGGTCAAGATCGTGCTGCCGTTGTCGGTGCCAGGGCTGATCTCGGCCGGCATCTTCGCATTTACCTTGTCGTGGAACGAGTTCATCTACGCGCTGACCTTTGTGTCGTCGAGCGAGCTCAAGACCTTGCCGGTCGGCGTGGTCACCGAACTGGTCGAAGGCGACGTCTATCACTGGGGCCCGCTGATGGCCGGCGCATTGTTCGGCTCGCTGCCGGTGGCGCTGATCTATTCGTTCTTCGTCGAGTATTACGTCTCGGGGATGACGGGGTCGGTCAAGGAATAGCGGCTGACCGGCCAGCCCATACTGCAGGCCGGGTCGGCCTGCCGATTGCTGCCTGCGGCGAGATTGACAGCCGGTCTTATCCGGTCTGTTGCGCCGCGTCGGGCTTGTCGTCGTCGCGGCGGATGAAGCTGATCTTGCCGCTCGGTTCGATCAATGCCCAGGCCACGTCATGGATCGACGCAATGCCGGCCAGCCGCATGGCCGATTCGATCTCGCGGTGCGTGAGGCGGTCACGTCGCATATTTTTCTCGATCAGCTTGCCGGCGCGGATCAGAACCAGCGCTTCGCCTTCCAGGATTCGCTCGGCACGAGGGAAAAGATACGACAGCCAACTCAGGACGACGCCCCAAAACGCGAAGGTCGCAATTGCCAGCGTGGCGCCGGTCAAGCTGAAATCGGTTTGCGTCACCCCTTGCTGGATCAGGTCGCCCAACACCACCAGCGAGACCAGTTCGAACGGCGTCATCTGGCCGAGTTCGCGCTTGCCGAGCAGGCGCAGCAGCAGATACAGCACCGCGAACATGAAGGTGGCGCGCAGCACGATTTCCATCAGGGCAGCACCTTGATTTCAAGCGCCATCTCGGCCAATGGCTGGTCGCCGTCGAGAAAAATCACACGCCCGTGATTGACGCCGAAAAGACTCGGATTGATCTGTTGCGCAATCTGCAGATCGAAGCGTTGTCCGGCCTCGATGGCGTCGAAACTGAAGCGATGCTGCCCCTGCACGGAGGCTTCGCTGGCCGCTGCCGGAACCATCGAATTGGTGGTGATCTGGTGCCACAACGGCGCATCGACGCCGATCACCAGTTTGGCTATCCGCCGCTTGGCGACGACATGGACGCGGCTTTCGATCACATTGCCGCAGCGTGCGATCACCGGAGCCCACAGCTCGAAGCGGCCGCTGGCGTTGTCGACTGAATGATCGGCATGGCGATCACCAGCCAGTCCGGACAGGCCCCAGGCCACCACCGCACCCAGCAAGACCAGCGAAAAAAGGCTGGAATGACGCCTGAAGGGCGCGTCGGGCTGCAAGTTCTCCGCGTCAATCCCGTCTGGCAGATGGGGCTCGGGGCGGGTAGTGGCGGGCACGGCGCGCAGTATAGGTCAGCGCCCGCACCGCGGTTGTGGCTCAGCGCAGGCCGAGTCCGAGCGGCAGTGGTGTCGGCGTATTGCGGCCCCGCGAATCGATTTCGCGCATGCGGCGTTCGAGGTCGTAGATGTCGACCGCGTCGGCCAGATAAGACTCGTCGCGTTCCTGCTGCGATTGGATGCGCGGCAACAGCCGCGTAACGAAGGCGACCCAGCCGCCCGCTTGTGTGGTGTTCTTGTTCATGCCCGAGATTATAGGGAAAACCCTAGTTGTCTAGGCAGGCCATCGATCCGGCCCCATCGGTTGCAGGGCTGTTGGTCAAGACACGAGCGTTGCCGAACCCGGCAAGCCGTTGCCGACCGATTACCAGGTTTCGGTATCGACTTCGCCGCTGGTGGCAGCGCCATAACGCGCACCGGCGACCGTTTGCTGATTGATCAAGGCGTCGAGCCGGGCAACCAGGTCGGCGTCGATGTGCACTTTTGCTGCGGCGACGTTTTCTTCCAGGTGATCGATCTGCGTCGTGCCGGGGATGGCCAGTACATGGTCGCCACGAGCCAACAACCAGGCCAACGCGAGCTGCGCCATCGTGCAGTCGGCCGCGTGGGCCAGTGCCCGCAGACCATCGAGCAGCGTCAGGTTGGCTGCGTAGGTGTCGGGTTGAAAGCGTGGCATGCCGCGGCGGATATCCTTGGCGTCGAGTCCACCGAGGTCACGCAGCTTGCCGGTCAGAAAGGCGCGGGCCAGCGGGCTGAAGGCGACAAATGCCGTGCCCAGTTCACGTGTGGCTTGCAGCGTGCCGAGTTCGGCATTGCGCGTCCACAGCGAATATTCATTCTGCAAGGCAGCGATCGGATGAACGGCGTGGGCGCGGCGCAGGGTCGCCGCCGACACTTCCGACAAGCCGATCGCGCGGATCTTGCCTTCGCGCAACAGGTCGGCCAGTGCGCCGACGCTGTCCTCGATCGGCACCTGCTTGTCCCAGCGGTGCAGGTAGTACAGGTCGATCACATCGGTGCGCAGCCGGCGCAGGCTGTCTTCACAGGTCTTTTTCAAGGTGGCAGGGCGGCCATCGATGACGCGTTTGCCGTCGACACCCTGCATGCCGCACTTGCTGGCCAGCATGATGTTCGAACGATGCGGCGCAAGCACCTCGCCGACCAGCTCTTCGTTGGCCCCGAAGCCGTACAAGGCAGCGGTATCGAACAGTGTCACGCCCAGATCGAGTGCGCGCAACAACAGTGCCTTCGCCGCGGTGGCCGATGGGGGTGTGCCGTAGGCATGGCTCAGGTTCATGCAGCCCAGGCCGATGGCCGAAGGCGTGAAAGGACCGATCTGTCGTTGGTGCATGGCGCAGGTCAATTCGGGTGGTTGTGGATTGGTCGCGGCGCGGTCGCCTTCAGGCCGGATCCATGCCGTTGTTGCGCTTGATGGCGGCGGTGGCCGGCGATGCCATGAATTCAAGCAGCGCGCGAACCGCTTCGGCGTGCGTCGAGGTGGTCGACCGGGCTGCGGAAAAAGTGGTCACGATCTGGATGGCCGGCGGCAGCGGACCGAGCACGTTGATCCCAGGCAAGCTCATCAATTCACTGAGCTGCTGAAACCCCAGCTCGACCTCGCCTTTGGCAACCAGGGTGCCGACGGGCACGCCTGGCGGCGCCTGCACGATTTTTGGCGCGATGGTGTCGGCGATGCCCCAGCGTTCGAACAGTCTGGCCAGCTGCACGCCGCTGGGCCCGGTTGAATAGCCGAGGCTGCGCGCGGCCAGGATGGCGTCCTTGACGGCCTGCTCCGAGGTGATGTCGATCGGTTTCGCGCCTGCGCGCACGGCGACTGCAACGCCGGACTTGACCAGATCGACCCGGCTGCCGGCAACCAGTTGGCCCGCTCCGATCAGCGAATCGATGGCATCGGCCGCCAGCACAACGACGTCGACCGCCTCACCGGCCCTGACCCGTTTGGCCGCTTCGACGCCGCCGACCGATTCGCAACGGATGGCTGCGGGCTCGATGGTCTGATATTGCGCCACCAGCTCGGCCAGCAATCGCTGCGTGGCCATCGATGAAATGATTGTGACTGCAGAGGCCATCGGACGTGTTTTTGGGTGGGTTGCGGGCCCTGCGCCCGTGAGCAGACACTTTAGCCGGCTTTGCCGCCGAGCCGGGCGGCAGCACGGCGCTGCGACGACCCGATCAATGTCGCCCGGCGAACCAGACGCCCGACGCGATGGCCGCAACCAAGGTGCTGCCATAGGCCACCAATGCAATGGCCAGGGCCCAGAACAGCCCGTTGGTCGCGCCGCCCAGTTGCAAGGCCAGCCAGCCGCCGCCGATTGCGATCAGCAGCCGCAACAGGCCGGCCATCAACGGCCAGGCCAGTTTGCCCGCCCCTTGTGATGCGAAGTAGAGTGTCAATCCGAGCCCGAAGAATCCGTAGGCCGGTCCGACCCGGCTGAGGTACGCAGCACCGGTTGCGATCATCGCCGGGTCATCGCCGAACAGCCCGAGCCAGGCCTGCGGCCAGATGGCGGCCGCCAAGCCGATGGTTTCGGTCAACACAAAGGCCACCGCGCCGCCGGTCAAGGCAATCCGCAAGGCGCGTGCTTGCTGGCCGGCGCCGATATTGGTTCCGACCAGCGCAACCAGCGGCGCGCCGAGTCCGAATGCCAGCGGAATCAGCAGATATTCGAGCCGCGCCGCCGTTCCGTAGCCGGCGACCGCGGCAGCACCACCGGCAGTGCCGACCAATGCGGTGGTCAATGCAACGGTCAGACTGGTCTGCAGCGTGCTCACCGAACCGACCGCACCGACCCGCAGGATGTCGACGAACAAGACCCTGCGAAATGGGCCCATCGTGAAGCGCACCAGGCTGCGGCCCGAGCCGATGTACCAGGCCAGCACCATGGCGGTCAGCGCGCTGGTGGCGATCACCGCATAGCCCGCACCAGCCATACCCAACGCCGGCAGCGGCCCCCAACCGAAGATCAGCAACGGCGACAGCGGAATCAGCAGCGCGACGCCGAAACAGACCGACAGCGACGGCACCAGCATGTTGCCCGTGCCACGGATCACGCTGGCCAGCGCATTCATCAGCCAGACCAGCGCGGTGCCGGCGAATACGACATTCGAATAAAGCAGTGCCGCTTCGAGGGCTGCCCCGTCGGCACCCATGGCGTGATAGATCGGTCTGCCGAACAGCAAAAAAATTGCCGAGAACACCCCGCCGAGCGCCAGATTGATCAGCAGTGCATGCATCACCAGCGCCTGTGCATCCGCTTGCCGGCTGCTGCCCAACGCGCGAGCGATCGCCGACGAGATGCCACCGCCCATCGCGCCCGCCGACAACATCTGCATCATCATGAAACCGGGGAAAACCACCGCCATGCCTGCCAATGCGTCGGTGCCCAGGCTGGATACCCACCAGGTCTCGATCAAGCCGGTTGCCGCCTGCGCGAGCATGACCAGGATATTCGGCCAGGCCATCCTCAGCAGGGTGGCGACGATCGGGCCGCGCAGCAACAATTGCGTGCGCGGGCTCATGCCGGCCAGCAGCGTACTGTCGATTGGCTGATCGAGCGGCTTGTTGCGAAAACGACCACACCCTGGCGGGTTGCTGGCGATCAGCGATGCAGCGGCCATTGCTCAGGCCGTCGCGCGAACCAGCTGCGCTTCGCGGATCGGCAGATGGATCAGTGCCGCGCCGGCCGCCAGCACGATGTCGATGTACCAGATCCAGTTGTAGCTTCCGGTCGCCTCGAATACCCTGCCGCCCAGCCAGGCGCCGAAGAAGCCGCCGATCTGGTGGGTCAGCATCACGATGCCGAACAGCGTCGCCATATTGGCGGGTGCCGAAGAATTTGGCGACCAGCCCGGCGGTCGGCGGAACGGTCGACAGAAACGTCAGCCCCATCACTGCGGCGAAGATCAGCACGACCACGCCGGTCTTCGGCGCCAGCAGGAAGACCAGCACCGCCAGGCCGCGCGCCGCGTAGACCAGCGACAGCAATGATTTCATTCGCCAGCGGCCGACCGCCCAGCCCATGGCCACGCTGCCGACGATATTGAACAGGCCGAGCATCGCCAGCGACCAGGCGCCGTACTGCAACGGCAGGCCGCACGACGCGATCACGCCGGGCAGGTGGGTGGCCAGAAAGGCGACATGAAAACCGCAGACGAAAAATCCGCCCGCCAGCATCAGGTAGCTCGGGTTGCGCAGCGCCTCGCGGATCGCTGCCATGGTGCCGAGCGCTGGCCGGCGCCGACGCAGCGGCCGTGGCGACGGCTGCGCACCCAGGCCGCGCAATACGAAGGCGGCCGGCAGGGCGAGCAGCACCAGCAGGCCGAGCGACCTGCATCGCGCCGACCCAGCCGAGCCCGAGATCAGCGCGCCGGCGATCGGCGCCATCAGAAACTGCCCGGCCGATCCGCCGGCATTGACGATGCCGGTGGCCAGGCCGCGCCGCTCGGGCGGAATCAGGCGCGCGGTGGTCGCCATCAGGACCGCCGGCCCGGCCATGCCGGCGCCGCCCGCGGCGAGCACGCCGATCGCAGAAAATCAGCCCGGCGGTGCTGGTCATCAGCGGTGTGATGAAGGTGCCGACGGCGACCAGCGCGACGCCGCCGAACAGCACCCGACCGGCGCCGACGCGGTCGGCCATCGCGCCGGCGAACGGCTGCGTCAGCCCCCACCACAGCTGACCGAATGCGAACGCCAGGCTGATGCTGCCGATGCCGAGCTGGGTCGAAGTATTGAGCGGACCGAGAAACAGCCCCATGGTCTGGCGGGTACCCATCGTCATCGCGAAGGTGCCGGCAGCGGCGATCAGCACCAGCCAGCATGCCCCATTGTCGCGGCCGCCGCCCGGCTGTGTTCAGTCATCGCTGTTCTCCCTCCGCTCGGGTATCGAGCTGCGCCATCGATTCGTCGATCAGCTGGTGCAGCACGCCGACGCGATCGGTGCCGAGCAGTTCGTTCAGCGACTCCTGGGCGACCCGCCAGTGCCGTTGCGCCTCGCTGCGTTTTTCTCGTCCGCTCGTCGGTGATGCTGACCAGCCGGCTGCGGCCGTCTTCACCGGCGCCGAGCACGACCCAGCCGGCGCTGATCAGCGGCTTCAGATTGCGTGTCAGCGTCGATGCGTCCATCGTCATCGTGCGCGCCAGATCGCCCGGGCGGATCGGCCCCAGCCTCAGCACGGTCGACAGCAGCGAATACTGGGTCGTTTTCAGGCCGCACTTCGCCAGCTCCTCGTCGTAGAGGCGACTGACCCGGCGCACCAGCTGGCGCAGCTTGAAATTGGTGCAACCTCGAAGCCGGTTGAGTTCAAGAGGAGGCAATCGGGAGTCCATGGTGAAATTGTAGCGACAATTGCATATACAAGTATATCCGTGACTGAAACTCGAGGTGCCGGGCTGCTGACGAATTGTTTCGCTCGTCCCCTGTTCATCCGCGATCGCGGCGCTAAGGTCGGGCCGAATCCATCAAGACCCGCATGAAGCCTCGCCCATGCGACGCGACGCGCCGGACCGCGATGCCGCGCTGCTGCAGTATCGTCGGCGCTCGTCCAGCTACGACCTGCAACTGGCTGCATTCGAGCCGATCCGCCTGCTCGCGATCGACAGCCTTGGGCTGCGATCGCGGGCAGACGGTGCTCGATGTCGGTTGTGGAACCGGTCTCAGCCTCGCGCGCTTGAACCAGGGGGTTGGCAGCGGACGGGAAAATCATCGGCGTCGAGCAGTGCCCCGAGATGATCGAGCAGGCACAGCAGCGGGTTGTCGAGGCCGGCTACGCCAATGTGCGCTTGGTATGTTCGCCGGCCGAGGAGGCGGTGATCGACGGGCCACCGGCCGATGCCGCGCTGTTCCATTTCACTCACGACATCCTGCGCCGTGCCGATGCGCTCGATCACTTGTTGCCGCGGTTGCGCCGCGGTGCATCGGTGGTTGCCACTGGCCTGTGCTGGGCGCCGCCCTGGGCGCTGCCGGTCAACTTGTTCGTCTGGGGCGCGGCGGCGCTGTCGGTCACCTCGTTCAACGGGCTGGGCGCGCCTTGGAGCATGTTGGCCAGCCGGCTCGACGACCTGCAATTTCGCCGCCTCGTCCTTGGCGGCGTGTATGTGATCCACGGGCGAGCCCGGTGATGGCCTTTACCTCGAAGCGATGCGTCGAATTGCGCGCCTGCCTGGTCGCCATGCTGCTGGCGGCAATGGGCGGCTGCGCGTCGGTGGTGGCGCCGCCCGGTGCCGCGCCGGTCGTGCAGGGCGGTCAACCGCCGCCCGCGGTCACGATCAACCCTGCCAACCAACGCGCCGCATTGCCGGCTGAGCTGGTCGTCGAACGCCAATGGCTGCAATCGTGGTTCGAAGGCACGCCGGTGACCATTTCGCTGCGCGGCACCCATTCGATGACCATCGATATACCGCGCCAACATTGCTTCGACACCGGCTCGACCCGCATCCGGCCCGCGCTGGCTGCCGTTCTCGACAAGCTGGCGCAAAGTTTGCGGCGGCTGCCGTATTCGAATTTGGCGATGATCGCTGCGCCAGAAGACGGCGGCGCCGGCAGAAAGTCACTCGGCGTGCAGCGGGCGACGCGTATTCAGCGCCACCTGCGCTCGATCGGCGTGCCCGCTGCGAAGCTTGGCAAACCATCGGTGACCACCGCCGAGGCAGTGCAGATGCGAATCGACATCGCCGAGCCCTAAGGCAACGCTTATATGGGCGCCTCCCGGATCGCAAGTGATTTTTCGTTGAGATGGAAGCAGGAGGCAGGGCTGCAAGCTTATATCCGGCCTGTTGTGCAAGCGAGACAGCTTGCTGGCCCTGATGGCATTCGCCGACGAGGTTCCCATCTGAACATCGAGCTCGAAGCTCTTGAAGCCTTATCGGAGTGTCCTCGTCCCGGTCCGACCTGTCTGACCCATCACACGCGTGGTCGCTTGCTCTCCTTAAATTTCGTCTTTTGTTCGTCTGTTCCGTCGGTCTTTTCAGGCCGCATTCCAGGCCTGAGGCCGCCACTCCTGTCCTCTGGCCAGCACGGCCCAGATCGTCCTGGCCAACTTGTTCGCCACCGCTGCGACGACGACGCTGTAGGGTCGGCGCTTCAACATTTCGCTCAGCCACGGCCAGTTTGCCGCTCGATCGGAGCGGACGATGGATCTGGCCCCGTGCATCAGCAAGGTTCGCAGATACGCATCTCCGCGTTTGCTGATCCCGAGTTGCCTGATCCGCCCACCGGTGCCGGTCTGTCTGGGCACCAGGCCAATCCAGGCCGCGAATTCGCGCGCGTCCTTGAATGCCGCCGGCGAGCCCATGCTTGCCACGATCGCCGTTGCTGTTATCAGCCCTACGCCGGGAATCTGCGCCACCGTCTTGCACGCCGGCGTATCACGAAGCTGTTGCGACAGTCGGCGTTCGATCGCCCCGATGTCCGCTTCCAGTCCCTTGATCCGTCTGAGCTGCTCATCCAGGCTGTCGATCAGCATCGCAGGCAGCCGTCTTGCGCCTGCAACATGGCGCCAGGCAACTCCTTCATCAACGCAGCGTGACCTTCCGACAGCACGATGCCGAATTCGTAGAGCAGCCCTCTGACTTCGTTGGTCTGCATGATGCGCATCTTCATGAGCTGCGCGCGGATTCGGTGCAACGACAGCACGACCTGCTGGGCATCGTTCTTGACCGCGACGAACTTCGCGCCTGGCTGTTGGCCCGCAGACCAGATCCCCTGGGCGTCGGCAGCATCGCTCTTGTTGCGCTGCACGAACGGACGCACCGTCTTCGCCGGCAAGAGACGCACAACGTGCCCGAGTTTGACCAGCTGCCGCCCCCACTCGTGAGCGCCGCCGCAGGCTTCCATCATCACGACGGACGGCTGTCGGTTGGCAAACCACGGCAGCATTTGAGCTCGCTTGAGCTTGAGTCGCTCGATGCTTCCAGATTCAGCTTCAACCCAGTGAAGTTGGAACACCTTCTTGGCGATATCGATTGCGATGACAGTAAGCTCCATGATGGATCCTCCGGTTCAGTGGTTGAGTCGAATCTCCACTTTGGCACATCGATGCCGTCATCGGAGGATCCACCCACTGCCTGGAGCCTCCGCTACACGTCCCGTTGCCGGGGGGAGGCGCCCATACCATCTGAACAAGTCCCTCGCGGCGCGCGCATCCTCGATTCGGGCGCCCTGCAGCGTTGCAAATCCTCGCCATAGCTGGGGCTATGGCTGCGGTTTGCGCCTCGCAGGGCATCCCGACTCGAGGCGCGCGCACCCGCGGGGACTTGTTCAGCGTCGCCCTGAGCTGCGCAGCTTGCAGCCGTTCAACGGGGTCGATTGCGATGCAGTGCAAGCTGCGCCAGCAGCGCCGTGCTGGCGATTGCCAGCATCAGCCAGCCGAGGTTGACCGCACCATCGTGGTCGAACAAGCCGACCGCGAAGGCGCCTGCTGCACCCATCAGTTGCTGCATCAGCCCCGCGACCGCAGCAGCCGAGCCGGCCAGGGCCGGCAACAGGCTGACGGTGCCGGCAAGGCCGGGCGGCTGAAGAAAGCCGTGACCGATGCCGAGCATGACCAGCGGCAAGGTGAACGCCAGCGGGTTGTTGAAGCCCGCCAGCGCGATCCCCAGCATCAGCGTGATGCCGGACAGGGTGGCGACTTGCCCGAAGCCCATCATCCGGCGCTCGCCGGATCGATGGATCAGGCGGCTTGTCAGGTAGTTGCCGACGATGTACGACAGCGGGACCACCATGATGTAGAAGCCGATCCGCTCCGGCCCGACGCCCTGGCTGCCGAGCACCAGTGGGGCGCCCGCAAGGAATGCATAAAACGTCGCCGTGGTCAGCGAAACAACGCTCACGTAGAGCAGAAAACGAGGCTCGCCGAACAATCGCCGATAGGCGCCGGCCATGCTGCCGAGCCAGTTCGACGGTGCGACAGCGGCCGGCCCGCGATCAGGAAGTCCGCGCCATGCGGTGACCAGCAAGCCCGCCGCGAGCAGCGCCAGCAGGACGAAATTGGCCTGCCAGCCCAGCCTGACATGCAACTGTCCGCCAACGATCGTTGCAATCGGTGGGCAAATGCCCATCACCATCCCGACATACGCCATCACCCGGGTTCGCTGCGGCCCCTCGAAAAGATCCTGCACCATGGCCCGCCCGACCACCATGCCGGCGGCAGCGCCGGCTCCCTGGACGATGCGAGCGGCAATCAGCATCGGCAATTGCGAAGCCAGTGCTGCGGCCACTGAGCCGACACCGGCCAGCAGCAGCCCGGCCATCAGCACCGGCTTTCTTCCCAGGCGATCCGACAGCGGCCCGTAGACCAGCTGCAACAAGCCATAGGCGATCAGGTAGGCGCTGAATGTCAGCTGCACCTTGGCCTGGCTGCTGCCGAAGATGGTTCCCCATTCCTGCATCGACGGAATGCACAGCGTCATGGCCAGCAGGCCGAAGGAAATCTGCGCCAGCAGATTGGCGATCAGCCCGACGCTCGGGCGTTCCCGGCTCAAGATGACGACGCCTGGGGGATCTGGCGCGGCGACCCGGCGTCGCAATCGACGGGCGTCATCCGCGCCCGATTCGCTTGAGCAGCGCCTGCGTGTATTCGGCAGTGCTGGCGGCGCCGCCCAGATCGCCGGTGCGAACCTGGTCGAGATTGAGGGTGGCATCGATGGCACGTCGCAGGCGAGCCGCCAGATCGGGCAACTTGCAGTGTTCGAGCATCAGCGCAGCAGCCAGCAACAGTGCGGTCGGATTGGCGAGGCCCTTGCCGGCGATGTCGGGTGCCGAGCCGTGGACGGCTTCGAAGATCGCCGCATCGGCGCCGATGTTGGCGCCAGGCGCCATGCCGAGCCCGCCGACCAGACCGGCCACCAGATCAGACAGGATGTCGCCGAACAGATTGGTCGTGACCAGCACGTCGAACTGCCAGGGATCGAGTACCAGCTTCATCGCACAGGCATCGACGATCACCTCGTCCATCACGATCCGGTCCTTGAATTTCCGTGCATGCAAGTCTCGCGCGGCATCCAGGAAGATGCCGGTCAAGGCCTTCATGATGTTCGCCTTGTGCACGATGGTGACCTTCTTTCGGCCGCGCGCGATGGCCTGATCGAAGGCAAACTCGAGCAGGCGCAGGCTGCCCTGGCGGGTATTGACGCCAGTGGCCATCGCCACCGCATGCGGGTCGTCGCCGATCGGGATGTAGTGCTCGTGGCCGATGTAGAGGCCTTCGAGGTTTTCGCGCACGACGAGCAGATCGATGTTGTCGAATCGGCCGCCTGGAATGATGGTGCGCGCCGGCCGCAGGTTGGCGTACAGCTGGAACTCTTCGCGAAGCCGAACGTTGGAGCTGCGAAAGCCACCGCCGGAAGGTGTTTCGAGTGGCCCCTTGAGCGCCAGTCGGGTACCCCGGATGCTGTCGAGCGTGGCCTGCGGGAGCGGATCACCGACCGACTGCACGCCGCCAAGGCCGGCCGTCTGGCGGTCCCACTCGAACGGTGCGCCCAGCGCATCGAGGACGGCGGTGGTGGCCGCCATGATTTCGGGGCCGATGCCATCGCCGGCAATGAGGGTGGCAGGAATCTTCGAATGCATGATCGACAAGCGTGCTGGTGGAGTCGGCGCAGCATACGCCGGGCCGGTTGCGCGGCGGCTGGTCGGCGCGGCCCTACCAGGCAATATAGGCGTAGCCCTGTTCCTGAAGCTCCATCAAGGTGGCGGCGCCGACCTCCTCGACTTCGGCAAAATCGACCATGTCCTGCGCCGTCCAGTCGAGCGTTTTCATGGTGTTGCCGCAGGCGATGAAACGCACGCGGTAAGACACGGCCTGGCTCTTTGCTCGAGCTCGAAGCTCGTCGGAGACGGGACGCTTGGGGCTTTTGCCCAGCAGGTGGATGCCCGGCCCGAACGCAACCACGGCGATGGCCACGTTGTCGCCATAACGCCCGATCACCGCGCCGATCGAGTTCAGCACATGCGACAGATGCTCGTCGCCGGCCTGGTTCAGTTGGTAGACGAGCTTGTGTTCGGGCGGGTCGCCTGGCAATCGTTCGCTCTTCTTGCGCTCGGTGCCGGTGCGCTGTGCGCGTACCGGGCCGGACGCGACGCCAAGCAGCGGCAGCGCGGTGAGGATGCGTCGTCTGTTGGTCATCATTGTTTTTGAGGGGTCTTGTCCTACTTCATTTCGATCAGGGCGCCGACCCTGCTTGTCAGGGCTATTTCGCATCATTCTGCATCGACCGGCGCAGTTGGAAGCCACGTTGTACCGCACCGAGCGAACAGGTCTGTCAGCCGGGATCAGCGTTGAAGCGGCGCCACCGTCGACGATCTCGACACCCCACCCCAACCATTCATCCGAAGGAAGTAAACCATGGCCACGAGCAAGAGCAAGTCAGTGAATGGAGCCACCAAGGCGCAGGACGCCACGGCACTGCTGCGCGCCGACCACAAGAAGGTCAGCGAACTGTTCGCGCAGTATGAAAGTACTCGCTCGACGTCGAAGAAGCGGGGCCTGGTCGAGCAGATCTGCAACGAACTGACTGTGCATGCTCAGGTCGAGGAGGAAATTTTCTATCCCGCCGTCAAGCAGGCCCTGAAGGACAAGGAGCTGGTGCCCGAGGCGACTGTCGAGCATGCGACGCTGAAGGATCTGATCGCGCAGGTTCAGGGCGTGGAACCGGACGGCGAGATGTTCGACGCCAAGATCAAGGTCATGTCCGAGTATGTCAAGCATCACGTGAAGGAAGAGCAGAACGAAATGTTCAAGAAGGCCAAGGCGACCAAGCTCGACATGCTGCAACTCGGTGAGCAGATTGCCGCGCGCAAGCAGGAGTTGATGGCGCAGATCACCGGGTGATCGGGGAAGGCTGCGCATCGGCGCGGCTTTATTGCGCCGAACCTGACCCATGCGGCTCGCAGCCGTACTGTGGTTCAATCCAGTCACGGCAGCGCTTGCACAGGCAGCCGAGCGGATTGCGCATTCAGATCGGAGCCGAACATGCCAGGATTGCTGCCCAACGTGGACCCCGAGGGGCTGCTCGAGTATTCGGTTGTCTACACCGACCGGGCGCTCAATCACATGTCGGAAAATTTCCAGGCGGTGATGCGCGGTGTGTCCGCTATCCTGAAGTCGGTCTATTCGGCCCGTTCGGCGGTGGTCATTCCCGGCAGCGGCAGTTTCGGCATGGAAGCGGTGGCGCGCCAGTTTGCTGGCGGCCAGCACTGCATGGTGTTGCGCAACGGATGGTTCAGCTACCGTTGGACGCAGATCTTCGAAGCGGGATCGATCCCGTCGAAATCGACCGTGCTGATGGCCCGCCGAGTCGAACCTGGCGCTCAGGGGGCTTTTGCCCCGGCGCCGATCGACGAAGTGGTGGCAGCCATTCGTGAGCAGCGGCCCGATCTCGTCTTTGCGCCGCATGTGGAAACATCGTCCGGAATCGTCTTGCCCGACGACTATTTGTGCCGGGTTGCCGACGCAGTGCATGCGGTCGGCGGCCTGTTCGTTCTCGATTGCATTGCTTCCGGCGCCATCTGGGTCGACATGACCCGGACCGGGGTCGATGTATTGATCAGCGCGCCGCAGAAAGGCTGGAGCGGCTCGCCCTGCTGTGCGTTCGTGATGCTGGGCGAGGCGCGCTCGTCTGCGGATCGATTCGACCAGCAGCAGCAGTTTTGCCGCCGACCTGCGCAAATGGCTGCAGATCATGGAAACCTATGAGTCGGGTGGGCACGCCTATCACACCACGCTGCCCACCGATGCCCTGACCAAGACCTACGATGCGATGCTCGAGAGCCAGCGTTATGGGTTTGCTCGCCTGCATGAAGAACAACAGCAACTCGGCGATGCGGTTCGCCGGATGTTGACGGCACGCGGCTTCAAGAGTGTTGCTGCGAAGGGTTTCGAAGCACCGGGTGTCGTTGTGAGTTATACCGATGACCCAGGCATCCAGTCGGGCAAGAAGTTTATCGCCGCAGGTGTGCAGTCGGCCTCGGGCGTTCCGCTGCAGTGCGACGAAGGCGCCGACTTCAGGACCTTCAGGTTGGGCCTGTTCGGGCTCGACAAGTTGCACAACACGGATCGAAGCGTTGCCGCGCTGGCTGCGGCGCTCGACAAGATCGAAGCCGGCTGAGCCGCCACTGCTGGCGTGGCCGCCGCGTGCCTGCACGTGCTGGCGTGCTTTACATGTCAGCAAGACAAGAATACCCGGCGCATCGTAAGATTCCGCCCTCAGTCAACCAGCAGAGCGGGACAGCGCCATGAGCCAGGATCGAGACCCGTCGCCAGCGCTGTCTGGGGTTGCTCGGCGTGGCGCCTGGCGCCGATTCATCGCCTGACGGCATTCAAGCAGCGAGCGGCGGCGGGCAATCGATGAAAACGACCGTGTGGGCAGGGGCATTGGCACTGGTCATCTTGGCCGGCGGCGGCTTCTATTATTTCAAGCAACAACAGCCATCGCCCGGGAAGCCCGATTCGGCTGCGGCTGCGGGTGCGGCCAAAGGTGGCGGCGCCCGCCCGGCCGGGGGTGGGGGCGGGCCGGTCAGCGTGTCGACAGTCAAGGCCGTGCAGCGTGACCAGATCGTTGCCTTCGAGGCGACCGGCACCGTCAGCTCGCTCAACACCGTCGACGTCAAGCCGCAGATCAGCAGTGTGATCACGCAGGTCCATGTCAAGGAGGGGCAGTCGGTCAAGCGCGGCGACCCCTTGTTCACGCTCGACAACCGCAGCGACACCGTCAATCTCACCAAGGCGCAGGCGCAACTCGCTCGTGACCGTGCCGCGTTGGCCGATGCGCAGCGCCAGTTCGATCGCAGCCGTGATTTGCTGGCGCGCAATTTCGTCTCGCAAAGTGCGGTCGACAGCGGCCAGACGCTGGTCGAGACGCAGCAGGCAGTGGTGGCCGCCAGCAAGGCTGCTGTCGACGCCGCGCAGCTGAGCCTGGGCTACAACCGCATCAGCGCACCAACAGCCGGTCGGGTCGGCGGCATCAATGTCTTCGCCGGCAGCTATGTCCAGCCGTCGGGCAATCCGCTGCTGACGATTACCCAGCTCGACCCGATCGCCGTCAGTTTCAGCCTGCCGCAACGCAATCTGGCTGACGCCCTGCAAGGTCTGCGCAATGGCAAGTTGCCCGTCACCGCAGCACTGCCCGATACCGGTGGCGCCAAGGCTGCGGGCAAGCTCGACGGTCACCTGCAGTTCATCGACAGCGTGGTCGACCCCGCCTCGGGTACGGTGCGTGTCAAGGCGGTTTTCGACAACCCGAATCAACAGCTTTGGCCCGGCGCCTATGTCACGGTCAGCATGGCCTTGCAGACTCTGAAGGGCGCAATCGTGGTTCCGCAGACGGCGATCATCACAGGGCCGCGCGGACGCTCGGTATTCGTTGTCGACGCCGACAAGAAGGCCGCTTCGCGGCCGATCGAGCTGGTCTATTCGGCCGGTCCGGATGCGGTTGTCACAGGTGTCGAGGCGGGTGCCACGGTCATCGTCGATGGCCGTGAAAACGTCCGGCCGGGCAGCGTTGTTGTCGAGCGATCGGCCAGCAAGCGCAGCGCCGGGTCGGGTGCTGCGGGTGGCGGTGCTGGCGCTGGCCAGCCTGGCCGATCCGGCGGGCCGGCCGGCAGTGCATCCGGAGCCACACCATGAACCTGAGTGAGTTGTTCATTCGCCGTCCGGTGATGACGGTTCTGCTCAATCTGGCAATCCTGGTTGCCGGTGCGATTGCCTACAACCGCATCCCGGTCGCCGCGCTGCCGAGCTACAACACACCGGTCATCAATGTGTCGGCATCACTGCCTGGCGCCAGCCCCGAATCGATGGCCACCTCGGTCGCGCTGGTACTGGAGAAGCAGTTTCAGACGATCCCTGGCCTGTCGATCATCAGCTCGACCAATACGTTGGGGTCGACTTCGGTCACGCTGGAGTTCGACGAGGGCCGCGACATCGATGTCGCGGCGGTCGATGTTCAGGCGGCGCTGCTGCGTGCGCAACGTGCCCTGCCACAGGAGATGACCTCGCCGCCGAGTTACCGCAAGGTCAACCCGGCCGATTCGCCCATCCTGTTTCTCGCGCTGACATCGCCGTCGATGAATCAGTCCGATCTGAACGACTACGCCGAGCACCTGATCCAGCCCAGCCTGTCGACGCTTGAAGGCATTGCGCAGGTCAACGTCAACGGGTCGAAGCGGTATGCGGTGCGGATTCAGGTGCGGCCGCAGGCCTTGTCGGCACGCAACATCAGCCTCGACGAACTCAGCGCAGCATTGCGCTCGGCCAATGCCAATACGCCGGTCGGTACATTGGAAGGTGACAAGCAGACCCTGACGCTGCAGGCCAACCGGCAATTGCGCAATGCAGCCGAGTTCGGCGACCTGATCGTCAGCAACCGCGGCGGCAACCCGGTGCGTCTGCGCGACGTGGCCGACGTTCTGGACAGCTACGAATCAGTGAAGTCAGCCGCCAATTTCAACGGGCAGAGTGCGATCTTCCTGTCGATCCTGCGCCAGCCCGATGCCAACACCGTCAAGGTCGTCGATGCGGTGAAAGAGCGCATCCCCGGTTTTCGAGCGCAGCTGCCCCAGTCGGTCAGCCTGGTGCTGGTCGGTGACCGATCGTTGTCGATCCGTGAATCGCTGCATGACGTGACCTTGACGATGCTCGGCACCATTGTGCTGGTGGTGCTGGTCATCTTCCTGTTCCTGCGCCGGTTCGTCGCGACGGTGATCCCGACACTGTCGCTGCCGGTCTCGCTGGTCGGCGCGATCGCGCTGCTGTGGGCCTTCGGCTACACGCTGGACAATATTTCGCTGCTCGGGCTGACGCTGGCGGTTGGTCTGGTTGTCGACGACGCCATCGTGATGCTCGAGAACATCATGCGCCACGTCGAGGATGGCATGGCGCCATTCGAGGCGGCGCTGCGCGGCTCGCGCGAGGTCGGCTTCACGATCATCTCGATCTCCAGTTCATTGATCGCCGTGTTCATTCCGATCTTTTTCATGCCCGGCGTGATCGGCCTGCTGTTCCATGAGTTCGCGGTGATCGTCGGGCTGGCCATTCTGGCGTCGGCATTCGTTTCTCTGACGCTGGTGCCGATGCTGTGCGCGAAATTTCTCACCGACGATGCCCACAAGAAGCAGCCGGGCGCGCTGGTTCGGGTGTTCGGCCGCGCCTTCGATTCGATGCTCGGCGGCTACACGCGAACCCTCGACCTGGCGCTTCGCCATCGCCAGGTGATCTGGCTGGTGGCCGGTCTCACCTTTGCGGCCACTGCCTATCTTTTCTACGCCATCCCGAAGGGATTTTTCCCGCAGGAGGATATCGGGCAGATCCGCGTTTCAACCGAAGCGGCCGAAGATACCTCGTTCGATGAAATGGTTCGCCTGCAGGACCGGGTGGTTGCGCTGCTGCGTGAAGATCCCAATGTTGCAACGATCAATTCGTTCAACGGCGGCAGCGGCGGCGGCTCGCAGAATACCGGGCGCATGTTCATCAACCTGAAGCCGCTCAGCGAACGCGAGCCGATGGCCAAGGTGATCGAGGAGATGCGGCGCAAGCTGCGCCAGGTCCCGGGCGTTTCGGTCTATCTGCAGCCGGTGCAGAACCTGCGTCTCGGCGGGCGGGCGAGCAAGGCGCAATTTCAATACATTCTGCAGAGCGTGCAGGCCGACGAGATCAATGATTGGGCCCTGAAACTGCAGGAAAAACTGCGGGCCGATCCGCTGTTCCGCGATGTCACCAGTGATTCGCAACTGAAGGGGCTGCAGGCGTCGCTGAAGATCGACCGCGACCGTGCCAATACGCTCGGCATCTCGATCGACAACCTGCGCTCCACGCTGTACAGCGCTTTCGGTGAGCGTCAGGTGTCGACGATCTACACATCGGTCGACAGCTATCAGGTGATCATGGAACTCGAACCCGATGCGCGTCGGGACGAGCGCGCATTTTCGGAAGTGTTCATGCGCTCCAATACCGGTGCGCTGGTGCCGTTGAGCAGCTTTGCAACGGTCGAGCGCAGTGTCGGCCCGACCTCGATCAACCATGTCGGACAGCTGCAGGCGGTGACAGTCTCGTTCAACCTGGCAGCCGGCACGGCTTTGGGCGACGCAACCACCCGCATCGATGGTTACCGCACGCAGATCGGCATGCCGGCATCGATCATCACGCGGTATGGTGGCGATGCCGCCGTCTTCAAGGATTCACAGGGCAGCCAGGCGATTCTGCTGATTGCCGCGCTGCTGGTGATCTACGTTCTGCTTGGCGTGTTGTACGAAAGCTATATTCATCCGCTGACCATCCTGGCCGGCCTGCCGTCGGCCGCGGTAGGCGCCTTGGTGACGTTGCAGCTGTTTGGCCAGGATCTGACGCTGATCGCGACAATCGGGATCCTGCTGCTGATCGGCATCGTCAAGAAAAACGCGATCATGATGATCGACTTTGCCCTCGACGCCCAGCGAAGTCATGGCGCGAGCGCTGCCGACGCGATCCGCGAAGCCTGCATTCTTCGTTTTCGCCCGATCATGATGACCACGCTGGCTGCGATGATGGGTGCCTTGCCGATCGCCTTGGGCCTCGGTGCCGGTGCCGAACTTCGCCAGCCGCTGGGCCTGGCGGTGGTAGGTGGTCTGATTTTCTCGCAGGCGATCACGCTCTACATCACGCCGGTGATCTTCATTGCGCTCGATCGATTCAGCGGCCGCGGGCCCGTGATGACGCCGGAGCACGTGTCAGATCGGAACGCTGTCAGCGCCTTCAAACCCGGTACGGCTACGCCCGACTAGCCGCATCGTCTGGTTGCCATCGCAGCTGCGGCCGTTGTTGATCAGCGCCGACCGCGTGATGCTGACAAGGCGTCGCTTCGCTCGGTATCGACGATTGGAGCGGTAGGCAGCGCGCCGGCCGGGTTTCGGCGATCATCAGGTCAGCCCTGAACCCCTGCCGCCATGCCGCCATTGCTCGATCAGCAAGCCCGCACCATTTTTCGTCATCCGCTCGCGTTCGCGTTCCGGACGCTGAAGGCCTTCCGCGCCAATCAGGGGCTGTTGCTGGCCGGGGCGATTGCCTATTACTCGCTGTTGTCCATCGTGCCGCTGTTGATCCTCAGCGTGATCACGCTTTCGCATTTCATCAAGCAGGATGCGCTGTTGCAGACGCTCGGGCGCTACCTGGAGTGGCTGGTGCCGGGCCAGTCGTCGGCGATCATTGTCGAACTGGCCAATTTTCTTCAACACCGCGATGTGGTCGGTTGGGTGCTGCTGGCGACCATGCTGTTTTTCAGCTCGCTCGCCTTCACCGTGCTGGAGAACGCGATGTCGGTGATCTTCCACCACCGGGTGTTGATCAGACGGCGGCATTTCCTGGTTTCTGCTGCACTGCCTTACGGATATATCCTGCTGCTCGGCTTCGGCTTGCTGCTGGTCACGCTGGTGACTGGCAGCTTGCAATCACTGGGTGAGCGAGAGCTTGAATTTCTCGGCCACAACTGGTCGCTCAGCAACGCTTCGGGTGCGCTCTTGTACCTGCTCGGTTTCGCTGGCGAGGTGTTCGTCGTCGCCTCGATTTATCTGGTGCTGCCGGTCGGTCGCCTGTCGTTGTGGCATGCATTTTTCGGTGCCTTGACTGCGGCCATCTTGTGGGAGTTGTCGCGCCACCTGCTGCTCTGGTATTTCGCCACGCTGTCGCAGATCGGTACGGTTTATGGTTCGTTGACCACCGCCATCGCCGTGATGCTGAGCCTCGAAATTGGCGCCACGCTGCTGCTGTTGGGCGCCCAGGTGATTTCCGAATATGAGCGCGAGCGGCGGGCGGGCGTCGAGGCGTTGCCGAAGCCGTTCACGACCGAAGGCTGACGATGCACCGACATGCGGCGCAGGGCACGTCTGCCACGGCCGGCGGTTGCGCAGACAGGTTCATTTGTCGAGGCCGGCCAGGCAGATATATTTGATCTCCAGAAAATCGTCGAGACCGTATTTCGAGCCCTCGCGGCCCAGACCCGATTGCTTGATGCCGCCGAACGGGGCCTCGGCGGTCGAGATCAGTCCGGTGTTGACGCCCACCATTCCGGATTCCAGCCGTTCTGCAACTCGCATCACGCGGCCGATGTCGCGGCTGTAGAAGTAGGACGCCAGGCCGAACTCGGTATCGTTGGCCAGCGCCAGCACCTCGTCTTCGGTGTCGAACGAGAAAACGGGCGCCAGCGGGCCGAAGGTTTCCTCATGCGCGACCAGCATCGTGGCGTTGGCGTTGCCGATCACCGTCGGCTCGAAAAACAGGCCGCCGAGCTGGTGGCGCTTGCCGCCAGTCAACACCTCGCCACCCTTGGCGCGCGCGTCGGCAATATGCTCTTCGATCTTGGCAACTGCCTTGTCGTCGATCAACGGGCCCTGCGTGACGCCATCGTCGACGCCGGGGCCGACCTTCAGTGCGTTGACCTTGGCAACCAGCTTGTCGCTGAACGCCTTCAGCACGCCCTTCTGGACGTAGATACGGTTGGCGCAGACACAGGTCTGGCCGGTATTGCGGTATTTCGAAACCATCGCACCTTCGACGGCCGCATCGAGATCGGCATCGTCGAAGACGATGAACGGCGCATTGCCGCCGAGTTCGAGCGACAGCTTCTTGATCGTATCGGCGCTTTGCCGCATCAGGGTGCGGCCGACGTCGGTGGAGCCGGTGAACGACAGTTTGCGAACCAGCGGGTTGCGCGTCATCTCGGCGCCGATCTGGCTGGCTGATCCGGTCAGCACCGACAGCAGGCCTTCCGGGATGCCGGCTCGGTTGGCAAGCTCGGCAAATGCAAGTGCCGAAAACGGCGTTTGCGACGCTGGCTTGACGACCATCGAACAGCCGGCTGCCAGGGCAGGCCCGGCCTTCCGGGTCAACATCGCGGTCGGAAAATTCCATGGTGTGATGGCCGCAGTGGTGCCGATCGGCTGCTTGATTGCGATGATGCGGCGATCACCCGACGGCGCCGGAATGGTGTCGCCGTAAACGCGGCGCGCTTCGTCGGCGAACCATTCGATGAATGAGGCGGCATAAGCGATCTCGCCTTTTGCCTCGGCCAGCGGCTTGCCCTGCTCGGAGGTCAAGATCAGCGCCAGATCGTCGGCATGGGCAATCATCAGCTGATTGAGCTTGCGCAGGACCGCGGCGCGCTCCTTGGCCGATACATCACGCCAGACCTTTTGCGCCTGGTCGGCTGCCGCGATCGCACGCGCGGTTTCTTCGGCGCCGCACATCGGCACGCTGCCGAGCTGCTCACCATTGGCGGGGTTGGTCACGGCGACGGTCTTGCCGTTGTCGGCATCGATCCATTGGCCAGCCACGTAGACCTGCTGTTTGAAGAGGGAAGGGTCTTTGAGTTTGAGCATGGTAGTCGGATGGAAGGGTTCGTTGTACGGAATTGCAGATCCCGGTGCGCCGGCAGATCGGGTCAAGCGTCAAGCGCACCAGCCAGAATGGCCATACCCTCTTCGAAGACCTCGTCTTCGATCGTCAACGGAAACAGGAAACGGATCACGTTGCCGTAAATGCCGCAGGAGAGCAGCAGCAAGCCAGCCTCCTGGGCTCGTTTGACCACTTCTCTGGGCAAGTCGGGGTCGGGTGTTCCATCGGGCTTGACGAATTCGATCGCCATCATCGATCCGAGGCCGCGGATATCCGTGATCGCCGGATGGTTGGCCTGGATGGCAGTCAGTCGCACAGTCAGCAGTTTGCCCAGTCGTTCGGCGCGTTCGCACAATTTCTCGGCGTCGATCACATCGAGCACCGCCAATGCCGACGCAACGGCCAGCGGGTTGGCGGCATAGGTGCCGCCGAGGCCGCCCGGTGCTGGCGCATCCATGATCTCGGCGCGCCCGCAGACGGCCGACAAGGGCATTCCGCCGGCCAGGCTTTTGGCCATCGTCATCAGGTCGGGAACCACGCCGTAATGTTCCATCGCAAACATCTTGCCGGTCCGTGCGAAACCGGTCTGGATTTCGTCGGCAATCAGCAAGATGCCGTGGGCATCGCAGATCTTGCGCAGCGCGCGAATGAACTCCGGCGGCATGACATAGAAGCCGCCTTCACCCTGGATCGGCTCGACGATGAAGGCCGCCACCTGTTCGGGCTCGATATCGGCCTTGAACAGTTGAGCGATGGCGGCCAGCGACTGCTCGACCGACACACCGTGCAACTCGATTGGCGCCGGGATGTGGAAGACGCTCGCCGGAAACGGGCCGAAGCCGGCCTTGTAAGGCGCTACCTTGCCGGTCAGGGCAAGGCCGAGGTAGGTGCGGCCATGAAAGGCGCCGCTCAGCGCGATCACGCCGGGACGCCGGGTGGCGTTGCGGGCGATCTTGATGGCGTTCTCGACCGCTTCGGCACCGGTCGTGAAAAATGCCGTCTTCTTGGCGTGGTCACCCGGCGTCAACGCGTTGAGGCGCTCGGCCAGTGTGACCACGCTTTCGTAGGGAACCACTTGATAGGCGGTGTGCGTGAAACGGTCAAGCTGCCGGCTGATCGCTTCGATCAGCCGTGGATGGCGGTGGCCGGTGTTGAGCACCGCGATGCCCGAGCCGAAATCGATATAGCGCTTGCCCTCGACATCCCACAACTCGGCGTTCTGTGCGCGCTCGGCGTAGACCGGAAAACCGATACCAACGCCGCGTGGAGTCGCAGCGATACGGCGGGCATCGATCTGCAGATTGCTGGCACCCGAGGCCGTGGCGACCTGAGCGGATTCGGATCTGCTGTGCGTGTTCATGCGGTTCTCCTGGCGGGCGACCATGTCGTCTGGTGGCCTGATGTTTTCAGCATAGATCATTTTGTTTCCGCGCCGATCCGGGAACGGCGGGCGACTCGGTAATGGCAGCATTCGGGTTTGCAACAATTGACCGAGTTAGTCAACAGTGAAACAATTGTTTCATTCAACTTTTGCCATGACAACTCACAGCATTCAAAAAGTGATTGCCGACAACTTCGAAAGCCTGAGCCCCGAGCTGCAGCGTGCGGCTCGCTGGGTGTCGCGTCACGGCTCGTCATTGGCACTGCATTCGATGCGTGATTCGGCGCGCGCTGCGGAGGTCACGCCTGCAACGATGACCAGGCTCGCGCGGCGGCTGGGCTTCGACGGGTTCGACGGCCTTCGTGCGCCGTTTCGAAGCGAATTGGCGGGCTCGGCGATCGGTGGTGAATTCAGTCGAACGGCACGACGCCGACGCGGCAGCAGCGCGGTGGCCGACGCGGTGGAGTTGCTCAATATGCTGCAGCAGGCCAACGTCGCATCGGTTATCAGCCTCAATCCGGCTGGCGCCATCGACGACGCCGCGCAAGCGCTGCTCGACGCCGAACAGGTGCACTTTCTAGGCCTGCGCGTCTGCCATGGTGTGGCCACCTATCTGTCGTATGCCTACGGCCTGCTTGGCGACAACGGGTCACTGGTCACCGGCATCGGCGGCACCTTGAGCGATCAGGTTGCGCGGGTCGGCCCACGCAGCGTCTTGTTGGCGATCAGCCAATCTCCCTATACGCGGCAGACCGTCGAGGCCGTTCAACAGGCCGGCAAGGCCGGTGCAACGGTTATCGCAATGACCGACAGCCGGCTCTCGCCGTTGGCGCGCCATGCCAGCCAGGTGCTGTTGTACGACACCGCGTCGACCGCGCATTTCCATTCGACCGCCGGTGCGCAGGCGCTGGCCGAGTCGCTGATTGCTGCGGTGGCGGCGCGCGGTGGCACCGCCGCCACGCTGCATTTGCGCCGGATGCAGGCTCACCTGCAAAAGACCCGGGCCTATTGGGAGCGTCCGGGTGACAAGGAGTGAACCGATGAACACCCGGGTCTTGCACCGCAGCCTGCGGCACGATCTGCCCACAGCGGTGGCGACCGACGGCGTGTGCCTGATCGACTCGCAAGGCCGCCGTTATATCGATGCGTCGGGAGGCGCCGCGGTTTCGTGCCTTGGTCATGGCCATCCGCATGTGCTCGCAGCGATGCACGCGCAGATCGACAAGCTGGCCTATGCACACACCAGCTTTTTTACCACCGCGGTGGCCGAGGAATTGGCCGACAAGCTGATCGACGGCGCTCCACCGGGCACCAGCCACGTCTATTTTGTGTCCGGCGGCTCCGAGGCGGTCGAGGCGGCGCTGAAATTGGCGCGCCAGTATTTCGTCGAGATCGGCGAGCCCGAGCGCCGGCACTTCATCGCTCGGCGGCAGAGTTATCACGGCAATACGCTGGGCGCGCTGGCAGTCGGCGGCAACGAATGGCGACGTCGCCAGTTCGCACCCATTTTGATTCCGGTCACCCATGTCTCGCCGTGTTACGAGTACCGCGGTCGCCGCGCTGACGAAAGCGCCGAGCAGTATGGTGCGCGTCTGGTCGACGAACTCGATGAGGCGATCCAGCACCTGGGCCCGCGCAGCGTCATTGCCTTTGTCGCCGAGACGGTCGGCGGCGCCACCTCGGGTGCGGTGACACCGGTGCCGGGCTATCTTCGCGGGGTTCGTGAGCTGTGTGATCGCCACGGCATTCTGCTGATTCTCGACGAAGTGATGTGTGGCATGGGCCGCACAGGAAGCTTGCATGCCTGTGAACAGGAGGGTGTCGCCCCGGACCTGATGGCGATTGCGAAGGGCCTGGGTGGTGGCTATCAGCCGATCGGCGCGGTGTTGGTGCAATCGAAGATCGTCGACGCCTTGCGTGACGGCAGCGGCATGTTCCAACATGGCCACACCTATCTCGGACACGCGGTGGCTTGCGCTGCTGCACTGGCCGTGCAGCAAGTGATCGACAGGGACGACCTGTTGACGGCGGTTCGCCGACAAGGCGAGGCGCTGCACGCCAGGCTGCACAGTGCATTCGGCGATCACCCGCATGTCGGCGATTTGCGCGGGCGTGGCTTGTTTCGCGGCATCGAGCTGGTGGCCGAGCGCGCCGGCAAGACGCCGTTCGACCCCACGTTGCGCCTGCATTCACGAATCAAGGCGCAAGCGATGGCGCGCGGACTGATGGTCTATCCGATGGGTGGCACCATCGATGGCCACCGAGGCGACCATGTGCTGCTCGCCCCGCCATTTATAGTTACCGATGCCGATCTGGACGCCATCGTCGATCGGTTGGCTGGTGCGATCGACGCAGCGATTGCCGACACCGCGCAGGCAAGATGATTCGGGTTTTCGACTGCCGACTTCACAAGAGTCGGCTGCTTTTCCACTGACCTACTCCAAGGAGCAACGATGAAATTCTTTTCCAGCAAACCACTCAAACTGGCACTTGCCGCGTCCGTCGTCGCACTGGCGTTGCCCCACGGCAGCGCGATGGCGCAGCAGAAGTTCATCACCATCGGTACGGGCGGGGTGACCGGCGTTTATTACGCTGCCGGCGGTGCGATCTGCCGTCTGATGAACAAGGATCGGGCCAGGCACGGCATCCGTTGCTCGGTGGAGTCGACCGGGGGCTCGGTGTTCAACATCAATACCATCCGCGCCGGCGAACTCGATTTCGGCGTTGCCCAGTCCGACTGGCAGTTTCACGCCGCCAAGGGCGACAAGGTGTTCGAGAAAGACGGCGCATTCAAGGAGTTGCGCGCGGTCTTCTCGGTGCATCCCGAGCCCTTCACGGTACTGGCCCGCAAGGAAGCCAACATTACCAAGTTCGAGGACTTCAAGGGCAAACGATTCAACGTCGGCAACCCGGGTTCGGGTACCCGTGCGTCGATGGAAGAATTGCTCGGTGTGATGGGTTGGAGCACCGCCAGCTTCGGCTTGTCTTCGGAGTTGAAGGCCGACGAGCAGGGCGCGGCACTGTGTGACAACAAGATCGACGGTTTCTTCTACGGCGTCGGCCATCCGTCAGCGGCGATCCAGGATCCGATCACGACCTGCGGCGCCAAGTTGGTGCCGTTGACCGGCGCGGCGGTCGACAAAATCGTCAAGCAGTATCCGTTTTACGCCAAGGTCGATATCCCGGGCGGCATCTATGCCGGGCATCCGAACCCGACGCCAACCTACGGTGTTCTCGCGACCTTCGTCACATCGTCGAAAGTTCCGGACGCCACCGTCTATGAACTGGTCAAGGCGGTGTTCGAAAACTTTGACGATTTCAAGAAGCTGCACCCCGCGTTTGCCAACCTCGACCCGAAGCAGATGGTGACCAACGGCATTTCGGCACCGATTCATGCGGGTGCGATGAAGTACTACAAGGAAAAGGGCTGGCTCTGAAGTTGCAGTGATTTGACGACGGGCCGCAGATTCGCTTTCCGGATCGCGCGGCCCGTTTGTCTGTGGGCTGCGGGTGTGCGGCCGGGCACGTCGGCTGACACCTGTCGCGGAGCCGACGCAGGCATCCGACCATCGTATGAAGAGGAGGCCAGAAATGTTTGGCAAAAAGCCGCAAGCGGAACCCGCCGATGTCGATGTCAACAAGCTGGTTGCCGAAAGCGACTCAGGGGGACGAGCGCCGGGGCCCAAGGTCCACCTGTTCATCGTCGCCGTCTGCATCTGCTGGAGCCTGTTCCAGCTGTGGATCGCGTCGCCGCTGCCGTTTTCGCTCGGCGTTGGCGTATTCAACGATACGCAGTCGCGTGCCATTCACCTCGCCTTCGCGATCTTTCTCGCCTTCCTCGCCTATCCGGCGCTGAGTAGTTCGCCGCGCGATCGGGTGCCGATCCAGGATTGGGTGCTTGCCGCGGTTGGCGCGCTGTGTGCTGCCTATCTGTTCATTTTCTACCGCGAGCTGTCGACCCGTCCGGGCCAGCCGACCGACCAGGACCTGATCGTCAGCGTGATCGGCATCGTCCTGCTGCTCGAGGCGACGCGCCGTGCACTCGGTTTGCCGATGGTCGTCGTCGCCATCGTTTTCCTGCTGTATACCTTCGCCGGGCCCCACATGCCCGATCTGATCGCGCACAAGGGCGCATCGCTTTCACGCGCGATGTCGCACCAGTGGCTGACAACCGAGGGTGTTTTCGGCGTCGCGCTGGGCGTGTCGAGCGGCTTCATCTTCTTGTTTGTGCTGTTCGGCTCGCTGCTCGATCGCGCGGGTGCAGGCAATTACTTCATCCAGTCGGCATTTGCGCTGCTCGGCCATTTGCGCGGCGGCCCGGCCAAGGCCGCAGTGGTGTCGTCGGCAGCCACCGGCATCATCTCGGGGTCGTCGATCGCCAACGTGGTGACCACCGGCACCTTCACCATCCCGCTGATGAAACGTGTCGGCTACCGACCTGACCAGGCCGGTGCAGTCGAAGTGTCGAGCTCGGTCAACGGCCAGCTGATGCCGCCGGTGATGGGTGCCGCCGCCTTCCTGATGGTCGAATATGTCGGCATCTCGTACACCGAAGTCATCAAACATGCCTTCCTGCCGGCGATCATCTCTTATATCGCGCTGTTCTACATCGTTCACCTCGAGGCGCTGAAAGCCGACCTGCAGGGGCTGCCGCGGCGTTCGAAGGCGTCTGCCGGCCAGCGCTTGCTGTCGTTTGCTTCGACGGTGGCCGGATTCATCGTCTTGGCCGGTATCGTCTATTACGGCATCGGCTGGATCAAGACGGCACTGCCCTCGGTTGCCATCTACGTCATCGGCCTCGGCCTGCTCGGTGCCTACCTCACCTTGTTGTGGATCGGCTCGCGCCAGCCTGAGCTGATGATGGACGATCCCGATGCGCCGATATTCGAACTGCCCGAGACGCGGCCGACGTTGCTGTCGGGCCTGCACTATCTGTTGTCGGTGGTGGTGCTGATCTGGTGTCTGATGATCGAGCAGTTGTCACCGGGTCTGTCGGCCTTCTGGGCAACGGTCTTCATGATTTTCGTCATGTTGACCCAGCGGCCGATCATCGCCATGATGCGCGGCCGCGGCAACTACGCTGCTGCGATGCGAGTCGGCCTTGCCGATCTGCTGGCCGGTCTCGAGGCCGGGGCCCGCAACATGATCGGCATTGGCGTGGCCACGGCGGCGGCCGGCATCATCGTCGGGACGGTGTCGCTGACCGGGATCGGTCTGGTGATGACCGAGGTGGTTGAATTGTTGTCGGGTGGCAACCTGATGTTGATGCTGGTGCTGGTCGCCGTTGTCAGCCTGATTCTCGGCATGGGCTTGCCGACGACCGCCAACTACATCGTGGTGTCGACGCTGATGGCGCCGGTGGTGGTCGAACTCGGCGCGCAAAGCGGCTTGATCGTGCCGCTGATCGCCGTGCATCTGTTTGTCTTCTATTTCGGCTTGATGGCCGATGTGACACCGCCGGTCGGGCTCGCTTCGTTTGCGGCGGCAGCCATCGCACGGACCGATCCGATCAAGACCGGTGTCACCGCTTTTTTCTACAGCATGCGCACCGCGATATTGCCGTTTCTGTTCATCTTCAACACCCAGTTGCTGATGATCGGCATCGACGGGCCGCTGCATCTGGCGCTGACAATCGTCAGCGCGACGGCTGCGATGCTGATTTTTGCGGCTGCCACCCAAGGCTATTTCCTGGTGCGCTCGCGCTGGTGGGAGACGATTGCCTTGTTCGTGATTACCTTCACGCTGTTCCGACCGGGCTTCTGGTGGGACATGGCCTATCCACCCTATGAAGACGTACCAGCGGCGCAACTGATGAAGCTGGTCGAGGAGGCGCCGGCGGGTGCCAGCAAGCGAGTCTGGGTCGAAGGTACCAACCTGGACGGCAAAGACATCCGCAAAGGTGTTCTGTTGCCCCTGGGCGATCGGGCGGCGCCACGTGAACGTCTGGCCAAGATCGGCCTGACCATCGTGCCGCTGGGCAACCAGATCCAGATCGCACAGGTGCAGTTCGGATCGCGCGCCGAAAAGCTCGGGCTGGAGCAGGGCTTCAATGTCGCCAGCATCGAGATGCCGGCATCGCGGCCGGCGAAGGAATGGGTGTTCCTGCCCGCACTGGCGCTGCTGGCGCTGGTCATGTTCATCCAGCGCGGCAGGCTGCGTCGCCAACCAAACGCCCAACCTGCTGCCGCTTGACAGGGAACAGCCGGGCCAGTTTTTCACCCAGCAGCGATTCTGCGCGCGTCGGTCGGCCTCGGCGCAGTTTCCCCTGATCGGCTTCACGCCGTTGCCAGGCGGCATCGCGTGGGGTGTGGCGGCTTGCCAGGGCCCTTTCAAGCAAAATCACCGCATGCCAGCGCCAATTTCATCTGCTGCGGCGGGCTCCGGTTCGTCGCCCACGCCAACGCCAACGCCAACGCCTGATTCCTCGTCGATCCTGGGACCGCTTCGCGAGCCCGTCTTTCGCATGTTATGGCTGGCCTGGCTGGCAGCGAACGTCACGATGTGGATGAATGACGTGGCGTCGGCCTGGTTGATGACCTCGTTGACCGATAGCGTCGTGATGGTTGCATTGGTCCAGGCGGCGTCGACGCTGCCCGTATTCGTGCTCGGATTGCCGAGCGGGGCGTTGGCCGATATCGTTGATCGGCGCCGTTATTTTGCGGTCACCCAGTTGTGGGTTGCGCTGGTCGCGGTGGTGCTCGGCGCGCTGGCGTTTTTCGATGGCCTGACCGCCCCGGTGCTGCTGGCGCTGACTTTCGCCAACGGCATCGGCATGGCCATGCGCTGGCCGGTTTTTGCGGCAATCGTGCCGGAGGTCGTCGAACGGCATGACCTGCCGGCTGCGCTGGCGCTGAACGGCATCGCGATGAACATGTCGCGCGTGATCGGCCCGGTGGTCGCGGGCGCCTTGCTGGCCGGGGCAGGCAGTCCGTATGTCTTCGCGCTCAACGCCATCCTGTCGGTGATTGCCTTCATGATCATCATGCGCTGGCGGTCGCAACGCAAGGTCAGCGCGCTGCCGGGCGAACGCTTCCTTGGCGCGATGCGGGTCGGCTTGCAGCATGTCAAGCAGTCGCCGCGGATGCGTTCGGTGCTGGTGCGAATCTTTCTCTTTTTTCTGCAGACCACCTCGCTGACTGCGTTGCTGCCGTTGATAGCCAGACGCCTTGGCGGCGGCGCCGGTACGTTCACCGTGCTGCTGGCTGCGATGGGCGTCGGCGCGGTGGTCGTTGCGCTGTTTCTGCTGCCGCTGATTCGCGGCCGCCTCGATCGTGACGGACTGGTCCGCTGGGGAACGGTCGTCCACGCATTGGCTGCCAGCGCGGTCGTGTTGGCGCCGTCGATCTGGCTGGCTGTGCCGGCCATGATGGTTGCCGGAATGATGTGGCTGACAGTGGCCAACTCGTTGACGCTGGCCGCGCAGATGGCCTTGCCGAACTGGGTCCGCGCGCGCGGCATGTCGATCTACCAGATGGCGTTGATGGGCGGCAGCGCCGCTGGCGCGGCGCTCTGGGGTTATGTGGCCAGCCACAGCAGCGTGCCGATCAGTGTCATTTCCGCCGGCATCATCGGGCCGCTCATCCTGCTCGCTACCCGCAGGCTGACGGTGGGCGGTGACGCCGACGAGGATCTGACCCCGACCGCGTCGATCAGCCAGGCACCGCCTCCGGTCATCGAACTGCACGGCGATGAAGGACCGGTGATGGTGACGGTCGAATACCAGGTCGACCTGGCTCGCCTGAGCGAGTTTACCGACGTGATGCGCGAAACCCGGCGCGCGCGCCTGCGCCAGGGCGCCTTGTCGTGGGGGCTGTTTCGGGATACCGCGCGAGAAGGCCGTTACATCGAATATTTTGTCGACGAAAGCTGGACCGAGCACCAGCGGCGTCTCGAACGTTTCACCGCTGCCGACATTGGCCTGCGTGTCCGCCGGCTCGGTTTCCATCTCGGTGACGAGATGCCGCTGGTCAATCGCTACATTGCCGACGTCGTCGACGACTGACCGACATCCGGCCGGTCAGGCAACTGCGGTGTGTGAGCGGCGCGCCGATGAGGTGCGTTGCGTGGTCAGCCTGAATGACGACGTGAAATGCTGATCGAATTCCTCGGCTGGCAATTCGTCGATGCGGCTTTCGCAGCTGGCTGGCAGGCCGATGCTCTCACGCACGCTCCAGACTGGCAGCGTGCAGATGTGCCAGCTGACGATGCGGGTTTCGGCCGGTTCGGGGAAGGAAAAACCGCCCAGTCCGTCAGCGTGTGTCCGCATCTCGATGCAGCGTCGCAACTGGACCTGCCACAACGGATGGCCGTCGCGTTTCAATGTCACCATCTCGCCGAGCTGGATCCGCCGGACCAACAGGCAAGCCAAGACAACCAGGACAGCAGAGAAAAAAACCAGAAACACGTCGACATCCAGTGCAGTACGGCAAGGCCGATCGAGCTGCGTAGCAAAGTTCGGGCCGGGCAGCTAATGTAGTGATGACGCCCCAGCTTGGGGCTGCAGGTTAACCCCTAGCCGTGGCGTCGAAGCGTCGAAAAGTGTGGGAAAAGGCGCATATCCGACGTGAGCGGCAGCTCAGCCGTAGACCGCAACCAATTGGTAGGCCAGCGCGGCCAACTCGCCCGATGGTGCCCATATCTTCGCCGCGTGATTGACATAACCGCCGTCGACGATCAGCGATTGATTGTCGGCCCGCCACCAGCCGGCACGATCGACAGGAGCTGTCAGCGGCCGCAACTCGAGTGCCCAGCTGACCGAGCTGGCCGGCACCCGCCTGGTGAACTGGCCGGTTGCCGGAGTCGGCGAGGTATCGGCCATCATCACTGTCAGCATCTCATCGCTGAGGCCGTCGCCGTCCACCAGCCGAAGATGGATGCGCGTGCTCATCGAGCTGCCACCGCTGCCCGGTGGCGGGCCATCGTCCCAGCGCATCTCGAAATGGCTCAGGAACCGGGGCAACTCGTCGCTGGCGGGTCGAGCCGGTGACTCATCCGGTGTTTTCGAGGCCACAGGTCGGTGCAGCCGAACCGGGCGCATGGTTGATTGGCGGTCGATGGCGAAGACCCCGAACATCACGCTGGCCACCTCGCCGTTCTGCCGCAAGGTGGCCTGAACCTGCCTCACATTTTTTCCGTCTCGAAGCAGGACGGCCTCGGCATGCACCAGCCCGACGCCCAGCGGGCCGGCAAAACTCGTCTGCAACGCGCGCAAGCTGCTGCCATCGGGCAACGGCAGCGCCAGATCGCGCATCGCCTGCACGCCCAACGCCGCGGTCAGTCCGCCATAAGCGGTGCGGCCCTGCAGCCAGTCTTCGGTGACCGTGAAGTCAACCGTCGCCGTTGTCGCGGTGGCTTCGACATGGCGTGCGCCGAGCAGGCTGGCCAACGAATTGAGGATGACGGCCGGATCGGGATGTTCGTTCATCGGCACATTATCGAGACGATGGCCCGGACAGCCCGACGCCACTGCGGCGCCGGCCGCTGTTTGCGACAATCTGTCAGCACCCCACCTGCCGATGAACGCCACCGACACCGATCCACAGATTGCAACCTCCGGCATCGACGACGCCGCTGAGCGTTTCGGTGTGCCTGTGGATGGCTTGCGACGTCGCGTCTATATCGTGATCTTCGAGGCCGACACGGTGGCCGGGCGGCGCTTCGATCTGCTGCTGCTGTGGGCGATCGTCATCAGTGTGTGCATTGTGGTTCTCGACAGTGTCGAGCCGATTCGCATGCGCTTCGGCGAGGTCTTCTCGATTGCCGAGTGGCTGTTCACGCTGCTGTTCAGCGTCGAATATCTGGCGCGGCTGTGGTGCGTGCGCCGGCCGATGGCTTATGCGCGCAGTTTCTTCGGCCTGATCGATCTGGTGGCGGTGCTGCCGACCTACCTGGCGTTTTTTGTGCCGGGCCTGTCGGCCTTGATCGACGTGCGTGTGCTGCGGCTGTTGCGCATATTCCGGATTCTGAAAATGGGCGCCTACGTCGCCGAGTTCCAGTCGCTGGGCAGCGCGCTGCGGGCCAGCCGGCGAAAGATCCTCATCTTTCTGATGGTCGTGATGCTGGTTGTTCTGCTGATGGGAACCTTGATGTATGTGATCGAGGGTCCGAGCAGCGGCTTTACCAGTATCCCGGTCGGCATCTATTGGGCCATCGTCACGATGACGACGGTCGGCTTCGGCGATATCACGCCGCAGACCGATTTCGGCCGCTTCATCGCGTCGTGGCAGATGTTGATCGGCTGGGGCATCCTGGCGGTGCCGACCGGCATTGTCAGCGCCGAGTTTGCGGCCCAGCGGGTTCGCCCGCCAACCACTCGCACCTGCCATGAGTGCCTTTCCGAAGGACATGAACTGTCTGCCAGGTTCTGCCGCGACTGCGGCGCGCCGTTGTTGCCACGGCAATTGAAAGAGGTCGAGTCATGACAAGCAATCCGGCGCAGCCCGACCGGGCGATTGACGCAAACGGTGGCGCGACCGATCCGGCGCCGGCCACCATTGAATTCAACGGCCTGCCCGCGCTGCACCTGCAGGCCGGCGATGGTGCGCAGGCCGTCGTGATGCTGCACGGCGCGCATCTTGTCTCGTGGCTGCCGGCGGGCGGGAGCGAGCAGTTGTACCTGTCGCCGCTAGCCGAATTCGATGGCGCCAATCCCATCCGTGGGGGCGTGCCGGTGGTTTTTCCGCAATTCGATCTCAGCGGGCCGCTGCTCAAACACGGCTTCGCGCGGACCCGAAGCTGGCTTCCGTTGCGGCTGGAACAGGGTGCAGATTATTCGCTGGCGGTGCTTCGCCTGACCGACGACGATGAAACCTTGTCGATCTGGCCGCATCAATTTGTGGCCGAGTTGAGCGTGCAGGTGGCTGGCTCGCGGCTCGACATCGAGTTGGCCATCGAGAACAGTGCCGCCAACCCGGTTGCAGGCGCCGAAACGTCAGCGGCGCCGTTTCGCTTTACCAGCGCGCTGCATACCTATCTTCGGGTTGATGATGCATCGGCAGTGTCGCTGGAAGGTCTGCACCGGCTGCGTTATTTCGACAAGGTCCGAGGCACCGAGCAGATCGATTCGGCGCAGCAGTTGCGGGCCGATGGCGAACTCGACCGGATCTATTTCGACGCGGCCAGGCCGCTGCAATTACGCGACGGTGCACGCCACCTCGAGGTTGCCAGCCAAGGCTTTGCGGATGTGGTGGTGTGGAATCCGGGGCGCCAACGCGCCGCGATGCTGAGCGATCTGCCCGACGACGGTTGGCGCGAGATGTTCTGTGTCGAGGCAGCAGCCATCGGCAAACCGGTCGAGCTTGCGCCAGGCGACTGCTGGATCGGTCGGCAGACGATCGACCTGAGCCGGTAATCGTCTCAGTCTGGAATTCGCAGGGCGGCGGGCGGGCCGTCACGGTTTTTCGGCCAGCGATTTGAGATTGGCCAAGCCGGCTTCGAAATCGGCTCCGATCATCTGGTCCGATGCCAACGCAACCCAGCGCATCAACGGGTTGCTGCCCATGTCGCCGTTCATCACCCAGATCACCCGTGTCCCGCCGGCGATCGGCTCGAATAGAAAGCTGCCCGTCGATACGCTGTTGAAATCGTCGAAATAAAGGTTGTAGATGATTTTTTCGTTCGGATCGGCGGCAGTGAAAGCCATCCGGCCATTGCCTTGCGATTCACTGGCCCAGGCCCAGCCGGCACCGGCCCCAAGCGGCGCGCCGCTGAAACTCATCTGCATCGCAGGGTCGCGCCGGTTCCAAGGCGACCACTTCTGCCAGACGCGCGGATCGGCAACCAGCGGGTAGACGACCGTCGGTGGCGCCTTGATGTCGACACTGCGCAGGACGGTGAATTTCGGTGACAGCAACAACCCGCCGCCAAACAGCAAGGCTGCGATCAGCAGCACGCCTATCAGCAGGACTTTCAGAAATTTCATGGTGACTCCTCGCCGCCAAGTGTCCCACCGAGCGTGGGCTTGCCGCAAGAGCGCGTCCCGCGCGCGCTGCCCAGCCAACCATCGCAGCCAACAAAAAACCCGCCGGGCCAAAGCAGCCGGGCGGGTTGGCCTGGAACGGCTGCAGCAATGATCAGCGCAGCTTGGTTTCCTTGTACATCACATGTTTGCGTGCCTTGGGATCGAACTTCATGATTTCGATCTTTTCCGGCATGGTTTTCTTGTTCTTGTCGGTCGTGTAGAAATGACCGGTGCCGGCAGAAGATTCCAGCTTTACTTTTTCACGTCCACCTTTTGCCATGATGTGCTCCCGAGCTCAGTGGTTTAGATTACGCCGCGGGCGCGCAAGTCGGCAACGACTTTCTCGATGCCCACTTTGTCGATCAGACGCAGCGCCGCATTGGAAATGCGCAGCCGGACCCAACGGTTCTCGGTTTCGAGCCAGAACCTGCGGTATTGCAGGTTCGGCAGAAAGCGACGTTTGGTCTTGTTGTTGGCGTGGGAAACGTTGTTTCCCACCATCGGGCCTTTGCCCGTGACTTGACAGACGCGTGCCATCACGCTGCTCCTATCTTCTTGAAACTTGGATGTGGTTGCCAAACGACTTTCGGCAAAGACGACGATTATAGCCCGCTTCGGCCGACAAGCTCAAGGCTCGACGTCATTGCTCCAGGAACCGCTGCGCATCGAGCGCGGCCATGCATCCTGTGCCGGCGCTTGTGATGGCCTGCCGATAGACGTGATCCTGTACATCTCCGGCAGCAAAAACGCCGGCCACACTGGTCTGGGTCGCCATGCCGGCCAGACCGCTGCGGGTGATGACGTAGCCATCCTTCATTTCCAGATGGCCCTTGAAGATGTCGGTATTGGGCTGGTGGCCGATCGCGATGAAACAACCGTGAACGGCAATCTGGCTGGTGCTGCCATCGTTGGTGCTCTTGATGCGAACGCCAGTCACTCCGCTGTTGTCACCGAGCACCTCATCGAGCGTATTCCACAGATGAAGCTGCATCGTGCCGGCGGCCACCTTGGCCATCAGCTTGTCAATCAGGATCGGCTCGGCCCGGAACTTGTCGCGCCGGTGAATCAGATGCACCTTGCTGGCGATGTTGGACAGATACAGCGCCTCTTCGACCGCGGTATTGCCGCCGCCCACCACGCAGACCTCCTGGCCGCGATAGAAAAAGCCATCGCAGGTTGCACAACCGCTGACGCCTTTTCCCATGAACAGCTGCTCGGACGGCAAGCCGAGGTATTTGGCCGAGGCGCCGGTGGCGATGATCAGCGCATCACACGTATACACCCCGGAATCGCCGTTCAGCGTGAACGGGCGGCGGCTGAAATCGACCTGGTTGATGTGATCGAAAACGATTGTCGTGTTGAATCGTTCGGCGTGTTTCTGGAACCGCTCCATCAACTCGGGGCCTTGAACGCCGTCGGCGTCGGCCGGCCAGTTGTCGACATCGGTGGTGGTCATCAACTGACCGCCCTGGGCGATACCGGTGATCAGCGTCGGCTGCAGGTTGGCTCGGGCGGCGTAGACCGCTGCGCTGTATCCGGCCGGCCCCGAACCGAGGATCAGCACGCGTGAATGGTTGGGCTTGTCGTTCATGGGGTGGCCTGGCGCCAAATCGGAAACGACCGATTTTCCCACGCCGATCGAAGCCGGCTCATCAAGTCGAGCGATGGCTGCGATAGCTTCCAGCGTCAGGCCGGGGTATAAGACGGCCTGCAAAAACGACGGCGTGCCGGCGTCTGCGGTTGTTTGAGCCAACAAAGGGATTCCCCATGGCGATGCTTTCCAATCTCGACCTGATCCGTCGAGTGCCGCTGTTTTCGATGTTGACCAACGAGCAGGCGCAGGGCATCGCCGACAGCGTCGTCAAGCGCCGAATGCGCCGGGGTGAACTGGTGATCGAGGCGGGTCGCAAGTCGAATGCGTTGTTCATTCTGCTGACCGGCCGCGCCAGGGTGATTGCCGCCGACGAGCGTGGCCGCGAAGTGATCCTGGCGGTTCTGAAGGCCGGCGATTACGTTGGCGAAATGAGCCTGATCGACAACGAGCCCCATTCGGCCACCGTGCGCACCGAAGTGCAGTCCGACATGCTGGTGCTCGGCAGGCCGGAATTTGCTCGCTGCCTGCCGGAGAACTCCAGCCTCTCCTACGCGATCATGCGGGGGCTGGTTCAGCGCCTGCGCAATGCCGATCGCCAGATCGAATCGCTGGCTTTGCTCGACGTCTATGGGCGAGTCGCGCGCAGCTTGCTCGACATGGCCGAAACCGTCGGCGAAGAAAGGGTGATTCACGGCAAGGTATCGCGCCAGGATCTCGCCAAAGTGGTGGGCGCCTCGCGCGAGATGGTCAGCCGGGTGATGAAGGATCTGGAAGAGCGGGGCATGGTTCATACCCGCGAGGACGGATCGGTGGTCATCGCGAACCGACTGGTGTGATTGGCCCACCCCCGGAGCGCCTTCGGCAGCCTTGCAGGCCGCGCCGGGCCTGACGGCCCGACCCCTCGGCAGGCGCCAAAGGTCCCCCAGACCTTTGACGTCCGGGCCCGGCCCCCTCAAGGGGGCAACACCAGCGGACCGGCGAAGCGGGATCCGCGGTGTTTGCTTGATCGGCGCGAGTTCTCAGTCTTGCAAGGCTCGTGGACATCGAGCGTCCATTCACCTCGGACGCCCATTTGCTCATCAGCGTAGCCGCGACACCGCGGTGTTTGTTTGCTCGGCGCGAGTTCTCAGTCTTGCAAGGCTCGTGGACATCGAGCGTCTATTAGCCTCGGGCGTCCATTTGCTCAACTGAGCCGCGACATCCGCGACAATGGCGGGCATGACATTTCCGCTTGGATCTCTGGGTTCTGACACGGGTGCCGGTACGGCATCGCCGGTTCGCGGTGGGCGTGCTTCGCGGGCTGCTGCGGCAGCTGCTGCTGCTCCGGCGCCGGTGGCAGCCCATCATTGGCGCGAACAGGCACAGGTGATGATCGGCGGCGTGTTGTGTTTGCTCGCCTTGATCGCCTTGTTGACTTACCACGCCAACGATCCGGCATTTTCGACCTCGGGAAGCCGCCTGGAGGCGGTGCACAACAAGGCTGGTGCGATTGGCGCATGGGTTGCCGACCTCGGGTTGTTTCTGTTCGGCTATTCGGTCTGGTGGTTGCTGCTGGTGGGGATTCGCAACTGGCTCGGCGCGCTGGCGCGGCTGCTTCGGGCCAGTCATCAATCAGTGGTGGCGAGCGCGCCTGCTCTGCGCTGGGCGTTCTGGATCGGCTTGGTGCTGTTGCTGTGCGCCAGCAGCGCGCTTGAATGGTCGCGGCTTTATCAGTGGGAAGCGCAGCTTCCCGGCGGGCATGCCGGTGGGGTGCTTGGCACTTTGCTCGGTTCGGCCAGCCAGCGGGGCCTGGGATTTGTCGGCTCAGGCGTTCTGTGGATTGCCGTCGGTGTCGCGGGTGCTTCGATGGCCTTGCGCTTTTCGTGGTGGCGGCTGGCCGAACGTGTCGGCGCCGCGATCGATTCGCTGTGGGCTCGCCGCGCCGAGCGAATCGAGCGCGCCGAGGATTCGCGGGTTGGCGAGTTGGCGCTGCGCGAGCGACGCGAAACACAGCTCGACACCGCGCAAACCCAATGGGCCGGGGACCATGCCCCGGTGCTGATCGAGCCGCCTGCGCCGCCTGCGCCACGCAGCGAACGCGTGGCCAAGGAAAAACAGACGCCGTTGTTCACCGAGCTGGCCGATACCCGGCTGCCGCAAGTCGACTTGCTGGATGCCGCGCCAGCAAACCGCGTCGAGACCGTGACGCCCGAAACCGTCGAGATGACCTCCCGGCTGATCGAGAAAAAATTGCAGGATTTCGGCGTCGAGGTGCGGGTTGTCGCCGCATCGCCCGGTCCGGTGATCACCCGCTACGAAATCGAGCCGGCAACCGGTGTCAAGGGTTCGCAGGTCGTCAATCTGGCCAAGGATCTGGCGCGCTCGCTGAGCCTGGTCAGCATCCGGGTGGTCGAGATCATCCCCGGCAAGACGACGATGGCGCTGGAGTTGCCGAATGCGCGCCGGCAGATGATCAGGTTGTCGGAAATTCTCGGTTCGCAGATCTACAACGATGCCTCGTCGCAACTGACGATGGGGCTGGGCAAGGACATCGTCGGCAACCCGGTGATCGCCGACCTGGCGAAGATGCCGCATTGCCTGGTTGCCGGAACCACCGGCTCGGGCAAGTCGGTCGGCATCAACGCGATGATCCTGAGCCTGCTGTACAAGGCCGAGGCGCGCGATGTGCGGCTGATCCTGATCGACCCGAAGATGCTCGAGATGAGTGTCTACGAAGGCATTCCGCATCTGCTGGCGCCGGTTGTCACCGACATGAAGCAGGCCGCCAACGCGCTGAACTGGGGTGTCGGCGAAATGGAGCGGCGCTACAAGCTGATGAGCAAGCTCGGCGTGCGCAACCTGGCCGGCTACAACAAGAAGCTTGCCGAGGCCGGCGAGCGAGGCGAGCCGATCGGCAACCCGTTCAGCCTGACACCGGAGGATCCGGAACCGCTGCAGCGCCTGCCTTATGTGGTGATCGTGATCGACGAACTGGCCGACCTGATGATGGTGGTCGGCAAGAAGATCGAAGAACTGATCGCCCGGCTGGCGCAGAAGGCGCGCGCGGCCGGCATCCACCTGATCCTCGCCACGCAACGCCCGAGCGTCGACGTGATCACCGGGCTGATCAAGGCCAATATCCCGACCCGCTTGAGCTTTCAGGTCAGCAGCAAGATCGACAGCCGCACCATCCTCGACCAGATGGGCGCGGAGGCTTTGCTCGGCCAGGGCGACATGTTGTATCTGACGCCGGGCGGCGGACTGCCGGTCCGGGTTCACGGCGCTTTCGTCAGCGACGAGGAAGTGCACCGCGTCGTCGACTATCTGAAGACCCAGGGCGAGCCCGACTACATCGAAGGCATCCTGGAGGGCGGCTTGCTGGAAGGTGATGGCGACATCAATACCGCCGATCTGCCTGGCGGCGGCGGCGGTGAGGCGGACCCGATGTACGACCAGGCGGTGGGAATCGTGCTGCAACACCGTCGCGCGTCGATCTCGCTGGTGCAACGCCATCTGCGCATTGGTTACAACCGTGCAGCCCGTCTGCTGGAACAAATGGAGAAATCGGGGGTCGTATCGGCGATGGCCACCAATGGCAACCGCGAGATCATGGTTCCCGCTAGAGATTGAAGATCACCCACCCCCGGAGCGGCTTCGCCGCACCCCCTCAAGGGGGCGCCGCTGGCGGACCGGCGGAGCCGGATCCGCGGCGGCTGCTTGATCGGCACGGGCAGGGCGATTTCAGATGAACGTGGACTGGTGCGGTTTTTCTTGCTTTCCAGAAATATATCCTGTGAAAAACATCACCTATAAATCGCTGATCGGATTGCTGCTGGGTTTTTCTGCGATGGCGGCGCAGGCGGGAGCGGTCGAGTCGCTGAAGGAGTTTGTTCGCGACGTCAAGTCGGGCAGTGCGAGCTTCACGCAGACGGTTACCTCGCCTGATGGCGTGAAAAAGAAGAATTCGAGCGGGGTGTTCGAATTTTCGCGGCCGAACCGATTCCGCTTTGCCTATGCCAAGCCATTCGAGCAGGTAATCGTCGCCGATGGGCAGAAGGTGTGGATCTACGATGCCGACTTGAACCAGGCGAGCTCACGTCAATTTTCGACAGCGCTGGGCGCCACACCGGCTGCCTTGCTGGCCGGGGGCAACCTCGAAAAGGATTTCGAACTGTCGGCGCTTGCCTGATCGCGATGGCTTGTCGTGGGCGCAGGCGGTTCCGAAGGCGAAGGAGGGCGGCTTCAGCGCGGTCAAGGTCGGCTTTCGCGGCAGCCAGTTGGCGGCGATCGAAATTCTGGACAGCTTCGGGCAACGTTCGTTGTTGCAGTTCGGTACCTTCGAGCCAAATGTCGCGCTGCCAGCCGGGCGCTTTCACTTCGTGCCGCCGCCCGGCGCCGACGTCATCGAACAGTAGATGCGGCAGCGCGTCGCATCGACGCACGCTCGCACGACAATCAGTCATGGATTCGACGCAGTTGCCGCTCGATGGCGGGCCTGACCTGAAGCTTGCCGATGCGGTACCACTTGCCGAACGCCTGCGGCCGACAACCCTCGATGAGGTGATCGGCCAGCGCCATCTGCTCGATCCGGGCAAACCGCTGCGTGCCGCCTTCGACTCGCGGCGCCTGCATTCGATGATCCTGTGGGGCCCGCCAGGCGTCGGCAAGACCACGCTGGCGCGCTTGATGGCTGATGGTTTCGACGCCCAGTTCATCACCATGTCCGCCGTGCTCGGCGGCGTGAAAGACATCCGCGAGGCCGTCGAACGCGCGCGTGCGGCGCAGGCGTCGGGCCGCAAAACCGTGCTGTTCGTCGATGAGGTTCATCGATTCAACAAGGCGCAGCAGGATGCCTTCCTGCCGCATGTCGAATCCGGCTTGCTGACTTTTATCGGAGCCACCACCGAGAACCCGTCGTTCGAAGTCAATTCGGCACTGCTGTCGCGAGCGAGCGTGCATGTTCTGAAATCGCTCGACGACGATGAACTCGCCGCCTTGCTTGGCCGAGCCCGTCAGCTGCTGGCCGCGCCGGCGTTGTCGGGCGGTGCCAGCCGGCGATTGATCGCTTATGCCGATGGCGATGCCCGGCGGCTGCTCAATGCCTATGACAACCTGATTCGTTCGACAGCGATGCCGAATGAAGCCGGCCACGAAATCGACGAAGCACAGCTCGAGCACGCGTTGGGTGAACAGATGCGCCGCTACGACAAGAGCGGCGACCAGTTCTACGACACCATCTCGGCGCTGCACAAGGCGGTGCGTGGCAGCGACCCGGATGCTGCGCTGTACTGGTTCGTTCGCATGCTCGACGGCGGGGTCGACCCGCGTTATGCCCTGCGGCGCTTGATCCGGATGGCCAGCGAAGACATCGGGCTTGCCGACCCGCGTGCGCTGCGAATCGCACTCGATGCCGGGGAAACCTATGACCGCCTCGGCTCGCCCGAAGGCGAGCTGGCGCTTGCCGAGGCGGTGGTCTATCTCGCCGTGGCACCGAAATCGAACGCCGTCTATCGCGCGTTCAAGGAGGTGCAGGCGTTGATCAAGCAGGGCGGCAGCCGTCCGGTGCCGCTTCGTTTGCGCAACGCGCCGACGAAGCTGATGAAGGCGCTGGATCACGGCAGTGGCTATCGTTATGCGCACGACGAGCCGGGCGGATTTGCGGCTGGCGAAAGTTACTGGCCGGACGATCTGCCCGCGGTGCAGTTCTACCGCCCGGTTGATCGGGGTCTCGAGATCCGCATTGGCGAGCGGCTGGCCCAGTTGCGCGCGCTGAACGACGCGGCGCACAAGAACGCCCGATAACGGCTGCTGCCGGGGCCGGACAAGGCCGCCGAGTGTCCAAGCCCGCGTTGGGGTGTGCGTAGCGCGAAGCGTGACAAAGGCACAGCGGGGTATACCCCCGCATGGGCGGTCGGTCCGGGCTGGCTAGAATTTGCGGCGACCACGCTGATGTTTGGTGCACTCACTCGGTCGAGCGACTGGCGGGATTCTTGCTGCGTATTTTCGAATCGCCAGGGAAATCGGGCGACGCTTTCCGTCCGCTGTCGAATCAGGAGACCCGCATGGATATCTTTCTTCAGCAGATCATCAACGGTCTGGTGCTTGGCAGCATGTATGCGCTGGTGGCTCTGGGCTACACCATGGTCTACGGCATCATCAACCTGATCAATTTCGCCCATGGCGAGGTGTTGATGGTTGGCGCATTGACGAGCTGGACGATCGTCACCACATTTGCCGACAGCGGCCTGCCCGGCTGGTTGCTGTTGCTGATCTCCTTGCTCTGCGCCATCGTCTGCTGCAGCGCGCTCAACTTCCTGATCGAAAAGCTTGCCTACCGGCCGCTGCGCAACGCACCGCGGCTCGCCCCATTGATCACCGCGATGGGAATGAGCCTGCTGCTGCAGACGTTGGCGATGATCATCTGGAAGCCGAATCCGAAACCCTACCCGTCGCTGTTGCCGATCGAGCCCTACGAGATCGGCGGCGCGGTCATCAGCGTCACGCAGTGTCTGATTCTCGGCATCACGGTGGTCGTGCTGTCGGCGCTGATGTATCTGGTCAACAAGACCAAGCTGGGCCGCGCGATGCGAGCCACCGCCGAGAACCCGAAGGTGGCCGCACTGATGGGCGTCAAACCCGACATGGTGATCTCGGCCACCTTCATCATCGGCGCCTCGCTGGCGGCGGTGGCCGGTGTGATGTGGGCCACCAACTATGGCACCGTCCAGCATGCGATGGGCTTTCTGCCCGGCTTGAAGGCGTTCACCGCAGCGGTGCTGGGCGGCATCGGCAACCTGGCTGGCGCGGTGGTCGGCGGCATTCTGCTCGGCTTGGTCGAAGCGCTCGGCGCCGGCTATCTCGGCCAGCTGACCGGTGGCATTCTGGGCAGCCACTACGCCGATATCTTCGCCTTCATCGCGCTGATCCTGGTGCTGACCTTGCGGCCGTCCGGCCTGCTCGGTGAGCGGGTTGCCGATCGCGCCTGACGGAGCCGCACCATGAAAAACAAGCTGGTCGTCTTTCTGGTTGCTGCGGCACTGCTGCTGGCGTTGCCGCTGTTTGCACAGCAGTTCGGCCAAGGCTGGGTGCGCATCCTGGCGCTGGCGCTTGTTGTACGTGCTGCTCGCACTCGGCCTGAATATCGTGGTCGGTTATGCCGGTCTGCTCGATCTGGGTTATGTGGCTTTCTATGCGGTTGGCGCCTATACCTACGCGCTGCTCGCGTCGCCCCATCTGACCGAAAATTTCGAGTGGATCGCCAGACTCTTTCCCAACGGCCTGCATTCGCCGTTCCTTGTCATCGTGCCGTTGGCAGCAGGGCTTGCAGGGATCTTCGGCGTCCTGCTCGGCACCCCGGTGCTCAAGCTGCGCGGCGATTACCTGGCGATCGTCACGCTCGGTTTTGGCGAGATCATTCGCGTCTTCCTGAACAATCTGGAGCATCCGGTCAACATCACCAACGGTCCGCGTGGGCTCGACCGTATCGACTCGATGCATGTGCTCGGCTTCAACGCGGGCAAGGGCATCGAGATCGGCGGCTTTGCCATCCCGTCGGTCACCCTGTACTACTACATGTTTCTCGGCCTGGTCGTGTTGAGTGTGGTGATCTGCCACCGGCTCGAACTGTCGCGCATCGGCCGCGCCTGGATGGCGATACGGGAAGACGAGATTGCCGCCAAGGCGATGGGCATCGATACCCGCAACATGAAGTTGCTGGCATTCGGCATGGGCGCGACGTTCGGCGGGGTGTCGGGTTCGATGTTCGCGGCCTTCCAGGGCTTTGTATCACCCGAATCGTTCAGCCTGATGGAAAGCATCATGATCGTTGCGATGGTGGTGCTCGGCGGCATCGGGCATCTGCCCGGGGTGATTCTGGGCGCGGTGCTGCTGTCGGCATTGCCCGAAGTGCTGCGTTATGTGGCCGGCCCGTTGCAGCAGATGACTGACGGCCGACTCGACGCGTCGATCCTGCGCCAGTTGCTGATCGCGCTGGCGATGATCAGCATCATGTTGCTCCGCCCGCGAGGCTTGTGGCCGGCGCCCGAGCATGGCAAGGCCGCCTCGGCGCCGAGCACCTGAGGGCCGCCGGATGAGCGAAACCATTCTCAAGGTGCAAGGTGTCTCCAAACGCTTCGGTGGACTGCAGGCCTTGTCTGAAGTCGGCGTGACGATCGCGAAGGGTCAGGTCTATGGCCTGATCGGCCCGAACGGTGCCGGCAAGACGACCTTCTTCAATGTGCTGACCGGTTTGTATACCCCGGACGCCGGCAGTTTCGAGCTCGGCGGGCAGCCGTACAAGCCGGCTGCGGTGCATCAGGTTGCCAAGGCCGGGATCGCCCGGACATTCCAGAATATCCGCTTGTTCGCCGAGATGACGGCACTCGAAAATGTGATGGTCGGGCGCCATGTGCGCACCCATTCGGGCTTGATCGGCGCGGTCTTCCGCACCCCGAAATTCAAGGCCGAAGAACGGGCGATTGCCGAGCGTGCGCAGGAATTGCTCGACTATGTCGGCATCGGCCATTTCGCTGCCTACAAGGCCAGAACACTCAGCTACGGCGATCAGCGGCGGCTCGAGATCGCCCGTGCGCTGGCCACCGATCCCAAGCTGATCGCGCTCGACGAACCTGCAGCAGGGATGAATGCCACCGAGAAAATCGTGCTGCGCGAACTGATCGATCGCATCCGCAATGACGGCCGCACCATCTTGCTGATCGAACACGATGTGAAACTGGTGATGGGGCTTTGCGACCGGGTCACCGTGCTCGACTATGGCAAGCAGATCGCCGAAGGCACACCGGCCGAGGTGCAGCGCAATCCGCTGGTCATCGAAGCCTACCTGGGGGCCGACCATGCGGTGCATTGAACAGGCCTTCAAAGCCGTCTGCAAGACAGGCCCAGCCCCATGACATCAACAACGCCCCTTCTCAAGGTGACCGGTCTGAAGGTCGCCTACGGCGGAATTCAGGCTGTCAAGGGCATTTCGTTCGAGGTGCGAGACGGCGAACTGGTCAGCCTGATCGGCGCCAACGGCGCCGGCAAGACGACCACGCTGAAGGCGATCACCGGCCTGCAATCGGTGGCTGACGGCGACATCGAATACCTCGGCCGTTCGATCCGCGGCCAGGGCGCCTGGGACCTGGTTCGCCAAGGTCTGGTGATGGTTCCCGAAGGCCGTGGCACTTTTGCCCGCATGACGATCACCGAGAACCTGCAGATGGGCGCCTTTGTCCGCAACGACAAGGAGATCGACGCCGATATAGAGACCGTATTCGGAATCTTTCCGCGCCTGAAGGAGCGGCGCAATCAGCTTGCAGGCACGATGTCCGGTGGTGAGCAGCAGATGCTGGCAATGGGCCGTGCATTGATGGCCAGGCCCAAATTGCTGCTGCTCGACGAACCGTCGATGGGCCTGTCGCCGATCATGGTCGACAAGATTTTCGAGGTTGTCGCCGACATCTACCAACGCGGGGTAACCGTCTTGCTGGTCGAGCAGAATGCAAGCCGCGCGCTGCAACTCGCCAAGCGCGGCTATGTGATGGAATCGGGCGAAGTGACGATGAGCGGTGACGCCAAGCAACTCCTCAACGACCCCAAGGTCCGTGCAGCTTATCTGGGCGAGTAGTCGGGCCGCTGGCTGCGGTCGAGGCTGCGATCGCTGGCGGCAAGCGTCGATCGGTACAACAACAACGACAACGGGCCGCGGCAGCGCATCGCGGCTTCCCTGCATCCGGGCAAACCGTGGTGAGGAGACATCGTGCAAATCAAGAACCATCAGGATTTCTGGGCCGGCATCTTGTTCGTTGCTGCGGGTTCACTGTTCGTGATCGGTGCCACGGCGCACGATGTCGGCGACGTCCGACAGCCAGGTCCGGCGTTTTTCCCGCTGTTATCCGGCGGTCTGATGATCGTGCTTGGCTGCCTCGTCAATTTCAAGGCGGTGACCTTCGAAACCGACGACGGCGCGCCGATCATGCCGACCTCTTGGCGCCTGACGTCGGGCACGTTGCTCGCGGTGCTGCTGTCGGCGCTGCTGCTGCCAGCGGTCGGCTTGTTGCCGACCATTGCGCTGCAGGCCGCGCTGCTGGGTATTGCCCCAGCCTGGCTGACGCTGCGCCGCTGGCTCGTTGCGACAACCTGTGCGGTACTGGCGTGCTGGCTGTTCTACGGTCAGCTCCCTGAGCTGCTGTTGGTGACCTGGCCGCAGCTGCCGACATGATCGACGGCAAGCCCGGCCTGCCGTGAGCCTGCTCGACAACCTCGGCATCGGGTTTGGCGTTGCGCTGCAACTGCATCACCTGGTGCTGTTGGCGGTCGGCTGTGTGCTCGGTGTGTTTGCCGGTGCCTTGCCATGGCTGGGGATGCTTGCGATGCTGGCTTTGCTGCTGCCCGTCATGCATCAACTCGCCATCCCGGCAGCACTGATGCTGGCGCTGGGCATCTACTGCGGCGCACAGGCGGGAGGGGCCGGCGTTGTCGTCGATGCCATCGGTTCGGGCTTGCCGCTCGTCAGCCGCCACACACGCCGCCGGGCTGCGGGCGCTTTGGCGCTTCAGGTGCTGGTGGGCGGGCTGTTCGGCGTTGCAGTCCTGGTTGTGGCAGCTCCGCTAATGATCGAACAGGCTTTTCGATTCGGTCCGGCCGAGTATTTTTCGCTGATTGTGCTGGGCCTGGTGGCCAGCCTGGTGTTGGCGTCGGGATCGTGGATCAAGGCCGGAGCGACGCTTGTGCTCGGCGGCATGCTGTCGCAGATCGGCATCGATCCGGCATCCGGTGCCGCGCGCTTCACTTTTGGCCTGAACGAGCTCGGGCCCGGCCTCGGACTGATTCCGATGGCCATCGGCGTGGCCGTGGTGGCGCGTTTCACTGCATTGGCAAAGGCATTTCCTGACGACCCGCAGCCGACGGCAGACGTCAGTAGCGGGGTGTCGGACTTCGCGTTGCGCCGCGTGTGGCCACCGCTGCTGCGCGGCGCCGCACTGGGCTCGTTGTCCGGCATGCTGCCGGGCGGCGGCGTTCGTCTGGGTGGGGCCTTGGCCGCTGCAGCCGAAGAATCGATCCTGCACCGCGCCGGCAGCGCCTTGGCGCATCCGGCGGCGGATGTCGGGCCGGCGACGGCGGCGATCGTTGCCGGCGCGCGCAGCAGCCTGGTCCCGCTGCTGGCCTGGGGCTTTCCGGTCAACGCTGCGCTGGCGCTGCTGGGCGGTCTGTTGTTGAGCAAGCAGGTTGTCGTCGGCCCTCAACTGATGACCGGTCGACCCGATCTGTTCTGGTCGACGATCGTTGCGGCCGGTTTGTGCAGCGTCTTGCTGGCAGTCGCGGGCGGCTGGCTGGCGCGCCTGGCTTCGATGGTCAGCGGCCTCCTGCCGGTCTGGCTACCTGCCCTGCTGCTGATCTTCTGTTGCGTCGGCACCTACACGGTACGCTGGAGCGCATTCGATGTGCTGACAATGGCAGTTTTTGCAGTGCTCGGTCACTGGCTCGTCAAATGCGGCTGCCGCACCGGCCCGTTCATTGTCGGCTTTGTGCTCGGCCCCACATTGGAATCCAATCTGCGTCACGCGCTCGAGCTCTCACAGGGGCATTGGGGCGTCTTGATCACGCGACCGATCTCGGCAGGGCTGCTGCTCGCTGCTGCGGCATTGCTGGGCGCCGTGCTGCTGCCTTCGCTGCGGGCGCGGCGCAGCCATCTGTTCGAGCCGCACGACTGATCGCCTCGATGTCCGCACTGTCTCTGAAAGCAGACCGGATCTGGCCCGGCCTTGCGCTGGCGCTGGCCGGGTCGATCGCCTTCTCGGGCAAGGCCATCATCGTCAAGCTGGCTTATCGATATGGTGTCGATGCGGTCACGCTGATCATGTACCGGATGATCTTTGCGCTGCCGCTGTTTCTGCTGTTGAGCTGGAGCGCGGGGCGTGGCAAGCCGGCACTGAGCGCGCGTGACTGGCGCGTCGTCGTCAGCCTCGGCTTCACAGGCTACTACCTGGCCAGCTTTCTCGACTTCCTCGGCCTGCAGTTCATCAGCGCGAGCCTTGAGCGGCTGATCCTGTACCTCAATCCCACCCTCGTGTTGGCAATCAGCGTGGCCTTGTTCGGTGCCAAGGTCAGCCGCCGGCAGTTGTTCGCGCTGGCGCTGAGTTATTGCGGGGTGGTGGTCGTTTTCGGCCACGAGGTCACACTGGCCGGTGCCGACGCTGCGCTCGGTGCCTTGCTGGTGTTCGGCAGCGCGGTCAGCTATGCGGTGTATCTTTGCTACAGCGGCGCCGAAGTGAAGCGGCTCGGCGCGTTGCGCCTGACCGGCCTGGCGACCAGTGTGGCCTGCGTGTTGTGCATCGGGCAGTTCTTCGTGTTGCGGCCGCTATCGGCGATGGTGGTGGCGCCCGAGGTGATCTGGCTGTCGATTGCCAACGCCACCTTCTGCACCTTTGCACCGGTGTTGATGGTGATGATGGCCATCGAGCGGGTCGGCGCAACCATCACCGCACAAGCGGGTATGGTCGGGCCCTTGTCGACCATTGCGATGGGCGTGGTATTGCTCGGCGAACCGTTCACAGGCTGGGTCATGGCCGGCCTGGTTCTGGTGCTCGGCGGGATCTGGTTGCTGGCCCGTTCGCGTTGATTTTTCGTACTGACTGGAGTTGAACAATGGATCTCGGTATCAAGGGCAAATGGGCGTTGGTGTGTGCGGCCAGCAAGGGCCTGGGCAAAGGTTGCGCGGCGGCACTGGTTGCCGAAGGCGTCAACGTCGTGATCACCGCCCGTGGCAACGATGCGCTGCAGGCGACTGCCGAGGAATTGCGAGCGCTCGGCGGTGGTGAGGTCCGCATGGTGGCGGGCGATATCACCACGCCCGACGGCCGCGCGCAGGCGCTGGCCGCTTGTCCGCAGGTCGACATCCTGATCAATAACGCCGGCGGGCCGCCGCCAGGAGATTTTCGCGACTGGGACCGGGATGCCTGGATCAAGGCACTCGACGCCAACATGCTGACGCCGATCGAGCTGATCAAGACCGTGCTGGATCCGATGCAGAGCCGTGGTTTCGGCCGCATCGTCAACATCACTTCGGCCGCGGTCAAGGCGCCGATCGACATTCTCGGCCTCAGCAATGGCGCGCGCAGCGGCCTGACCGGCTTCATCGCCGGCTTGTCTCGCAAGACAATTGCCCATGGCGTGACGATCAACAACCTGCTGCCCGGCCCGTTCGATACCGATCGTCTGGCGGCCACCGCCGCGGGCGCGGCAAAGACCAGTGGCCAAAGCGTCGAGGCCATATTGGCGCAGCGCGCGGCGCAGAACCCGGCGCGCCGCTTCGGCACCAAGGAAGAGTTCGGGGCGATCTGCGCCTTCATCTGCAGTACCCATGCCGGTTATGTCACCGGGCAGAACCTGCTGCTCGACGGTGGCGCCTTTCCAGGTACGTTCTGAGCGGACCGGCAGCGTTGTTCAGCGTCGCGACGTGACCACGATCCCCGCCGCAATCAGTGCGAAGGCGGCGATATGAAACCATTGCGGCGGCTGACCCAGCAAGAGCGCCGACATCACCGCGGCAAAGACCGGTGTCAGGTTGGCGAAGAAGGCGGCCGTCGCCGGACCGACTGCGCTGACGCCTTTGCCCCAGCAGTAATAGGCGAGGATCGACGGCCCGGTCGCCACATAGGCGATTGCCGCCAGCACCAGGGGGCTCCAGTCGATCGATGCGGGTATCGCCACCGCTTCAATGCCGGCTGCGGCAGTGCCCCAGATCGAGCCGAACATCGACCTGCAGCAGCAGAAATTCGGCCCAGTTCCAGGTTGGCCTGGCCTCGCCGATCATCGACTCGGGCGGACGCGCCAGCATCCAGCTGTAGGCCGCCCAACTGGCAACCGCCAGCAGCATCAGCAGGTCACCGATCACCAGACTGATCTCGGCAATCGCCGACAGGCGCCCGCGCGACAGCACCAGCATCACACCCGCCAGCGAAAACACGGCACCGACGATCTGCCGACGACCGGCCCGGACGCCATAGACCAGCGCGCCGATGACCAGCATCCACACCGGCGAACTGGCAGCGATCAAGGTCGTGTTCAGTCGGCGTCGATGTCTGCAGGGCCATGTATTGGAAGGCGTTGTAGCTGCCGACACCTGCCAGCCCGAGCGCCGACAGATAACGCCAGCGCAGGCGGATCGGCGCTGCATCGCGCAACACCCGCCAGCCCAGCGGCAGCAGCAGCAGCGCAGCGACCGCCCAGCGGATCGCGTTCAGTGCCAGCGGTGGTACCTGGCCCACCAGCAGGCGGCCGACCACCGCATTGCCGGCCCACATCAGCGGCGGAATGGCCAGCAGCAGAACCATCCCCGGTGTCAGTCGGCTATTCATCGGACGGCGGCCGATCAGAGTCTGGGCGGCATTGCCCGGCCACAGTTCCAGCACTGCTCGAACGGCCCGTCGATGATTTCGTTGCAGCCCGTGCAGGCCCAGGTATGCGACGGCGGATGCCGAAAGGCATCGAGCATCGATCCGGCGCGTTGGAGGTCGCCGTCATCATCGACCCACAGTTCGGGAAAGGCCTGGTCGGGCGGCAACTCGCCGGCAATGCTCCGAAGCGAATACACGTTGCACGGTGGTCGACACGCCAGCCTGGCACAACCAGTCGGCCCACAACGTGGCCAGGGCAAGATTGGGCGCAATGATCAGGCGACGCATGGGGCGTTGAAATGGGCTTGGGTTGATCGGGCAAGCGGTTCGACCGCCGGGGCTGTCGAGCGTGCGCTGCCAAACGCTGGCACGATACAGGAGTTCCTCAACCCAATTTTCAGGAGATATCGATGTCAACCAATCCCGCTTCCGGCACATCCCGCGTCGTCACGATCAAGCAGTTCGGAGGCCCGGAAGCGATGGAAATCGACGAGCGATCGGTGGGTGAGCCGGCAGCCGGCGAGATTCGCATTCGGCACCATGCCTGCGGCCTCAATTTCATCGACACCTATCAACGCAGCGGTCTCTACCCGCTGCCGCTGCCGCTCTCGCTGGGCATGGAGGCCGCCGGAGTGGTCGAGGCGGTCGGTGATGGTGTCGCTCATCTGAAAGTCGGAGACCGGGCCGCCTATGCCAGCCAGCCGCCGGGTGCCTACAGCGATGTGCGGGTGATGGCGGCCAAATGTGTTGTCAAGTTGCCCGACGAGATTTCATTCGAAACCGGCGCGGCGATGATGTTGAAAGGCCTGACTGCTCAGTATCTGCTGAAGAAGACCTTGCCTGCGGCCGGCCTGCAAGCCGGTGATTTCGTGCTGTTTCACGCTGCCGCCGGAGGGGTCGGGCTGATCGCCTGCCAATGGGCAAAGGCGCTCGGTCTGCAACTGATCGGCACCGCCGGCAGCGACGCCAAGTGCCAGTTGGCGCTGGAGCACGGCGCGAGCCACGCCATCAACTACAACACCGAGGATTTTGTCGCCCGCGTGAAGGAGATCACCGGCGGCAAAGGCTTGAAGGTGGTCTACGACTCGGTCGGCGCCGACACCTTCGTGCGCTCGCTCGACTGTCTGCAGCCGTTCGGTCTGGCAGCCAATTTCGGCAATGCGTCGGGCAAGGCGCCGCCGATCGAACTGGGCATGCTCGCTGCCAAGGGATCGCTGTACGTGACCCGCCCGACGCTGTTCACCCACATCGCAACCCGTGAAGCCACCCAGGCGATGGCCGACGACCTGTTCGACGTGGTGCGCACCGGCAAGGTGAAGATCCGCATCGACCAGCGGTTTGCGCTCGGCGACGTCGCCGAAGCGCATCGTGCGCTCGAAGCGCGCAAGACGACCGGGTGCACGATCTTGCTGCCTTGAGTTGTTGAACGGATTGCGCTGCTGGCGATGCAGCGATGCCGATGCAGTCGATGCCGATGCAGCGAGGGACTGGGACGCCGGGTGACCGGCTGCCTCCGTGTCCTCCGCCGCCTGCGGCGGCTCCCCCTTTTACCTGCGGCAGCCGGTCACCCGGCGTCCCAGTTGGCCACCACCGCGGCGCGGCTAGCGGAAGACCGGGGTCAGAGGCTGGGAGTGCGCCGGCTACGGCAGATTTTTTTGGTGGATGGGCTCAGCGGGCGCGCATCACGCGCCGGATCTCGTCGAGGATCAGCAGGATCGCGCCCAGCGTGATCGCGCTGTCGGCCACGTTGAACGACGGAAAATAGCGGCCGGCGTAGTGGAACTGCAGGAAGTCCACCACATAGCCGTGCAGCATGCGATCGACGACATTGCCGATCGCACCGCCGAGAATCAGCGCCAGCGCCCAGCTGAACAGGCGTTGCCCGCCGTGCTGCATCAGCATCCAGATGATGAAGACGGTTGCCACACCACCCAGTGCAATGAAAAACCAGCGCTGCCAGCCCGAGCCGCCGGCCAGAAAGCTGAACGCGGCGCCGGTGTTGTGCACCCGCACCAGGTTGAAGAAGGAGTTCACGTAGCGGCTGTCGCCGTACTGGAAGTCAGCGAGGATCAGCGTCTTGGTCACCTGATCGACCACCACGATGATCAGCGCAATACCGAGCCACGGCAGCAGCGAACCGAGCTTCCTGTTGCGTGCCATCGTCAAGCCACCGTCCGCTGTTCGCCGTTGCCGAACAGGTTGCTCGTGCAGCGGCCGCAGATGGTCGGATGCGCGGGGTCGCCGCCGACATCGTCGCGGTAGTGCCAGCAGCGTTCGCATTTGACCGAGGTCGACGGCGTGACGCTGATGCTCAACTCGGCGGCCGGCGCCAGCAACTCGGCCTTCGAGGTGATGGTCACGAAGCGCAGGGCATCGCCCAGGCTGGCCAGCACGGCCTGATCGGACTCAACTGCCGCGATCGTCACGTCGGCTTGCAGCGACGAGCCGACGCCGCCGGCGCTGCGCACCGCCTCGATCTCCTTGTTGACCAGGTCGCGAACCTGCTGGATGCGTTTCCACTTCGCGAGCAGCGCGCTGTCGCGCCAGAGGGCGACGTCGACATAGGTTTCGGTGAAGATCGAAACCGATTTGCCCGGCGCGAAGATCGGCCAGGCTTCTTCGGCGGTGAAGCTGAGAAACGGCGCCATCCAACGCAGCATGGCATTGCAGATGTGCCACAACGCGGTTTGTGCACTGCGGCGCGCGGCGCTGTTTTCAGCTGTGGTGTAGAGCCGGTCTTTCAGGACGTCGAGGTAGAACGCGCCGAGGTCTTCACTGCAATAGATCTGCAGTTTCGAGACCACCGGATGGAATTCGTAGATGTCGAAGTGGGCCAGAATGTCGTCTTGCAGTTGCGCCGCGCGCGCCAGTGCATAGCGGTCGATCTCGAGCATTTCCGCCAGCGGCACCGCGTCGCGGCCGATCTCGAAATCGGAGGTATTGGCGAGCAGGAAGCGCAAGGTGTTGCGGATGCGCCGATACGAATCGACCACCCGCGCGAGGATCTTGTCGTCGCCGGCGATATCACCCGAGTAATCGCTGGCGGCGACCCACAGACGCGTGATCTCGGCGCCGAGCTTCTTGTTGACGTCCTGCGGGTCGATGCCATTGCCGAGCGATTTGCTCATCTTGCGGCCCTGGCTGTCGACCGTGAAGCCGTGGGTCAGCAGGCCGCGGTAGGGTGCCCGGCCTTCGAGCGCGCAGGCGATCAGCAGTGACGAGTGGAACCAGCCGCGGTGCTGGTCATGGCCTTCGAGGTACAGGTCGGCCTCGGGCCCTTTGTCATGAAAGCTCGGATGCTCGGCCGTGCCGCGGTGGGTGCCGCGCAGCACGTGAAAAAAGGTCGAGCCCGAATCGAACCAGACCTCGAGGATGTCGCTGCTCTTGGTGTAGTGCAGCGCGTCGTCGGCGCCGAGGATGTCTTCGGCACTGACGCGGCTCCAGGCCTCGATGCCACCGTGCTCGACGATGTCGGCAGCCTGGTCGATGATGGCCATCGTCCGCGGGTGCAGCTCGCCGCTGTCCTTGTGCAGAAAAAACGGAATCGGCACGCCCCAACTGCGTTGGCGACTGATGCACCAGTCGGGCCGATTGGCAATCATGTCGCGCAAACGGGCGCGGCCGTTCTCCGGATAGAAGCCGGTCTCGTCGATCGCATCGAGTGCCAGCTGGCGCAGCGATTTCGCTGCCTTGTCTTTTGTGAAAACGCCTTCGCCCTCGTCCATCCGGATGAACCACTGCGCTGCCGCGCGGTAGATTACCGGCGTCTTGTGACGCCAGCAGTGCGGGTAGCTGTGGGTGATGGTTTCGGTTGCGAACAGTCGGCCGGCATCACGCAGCGTGTCGATGATGACCGGCGCCGCCTTCCAGATGTTCTGGCCGCCGAACAGCGGGAAATCAGCTTCGTAGCGGCCATTGCCTTGCACCGGGTTCAGGATGTCGTCGACGGCCAGGCCGTGCGCGGTGCAGGAGTTGAAGTCGTCCAGACCGTAGGCGGGTGACGAGTGCACGATGCCGGTGCCGTCGTCGGCGGTTGCGTATTCGGCCAGGTAAACCGGGCTCAGGCGGTTGTAGCCTGCATCGACCTGGGCCAGCGGGTGGTGAAAGTTCAAACCACCGAGTCTGTCGCCAGTGGTCGTGGCGAGCACCGTGCCCGTCAATGCATAACGCGCCAGGCACTTCTCGACCAGCGAAGCGGCCAGGATCAGCAAGCCGCGTTCGGTATCGACCAGTGCGTATTCGAGGGCGGGGTTCAGGTTCAGCGCCTGGTTGGCGGGCAGGGTCCACGCGGTGGTGGTCCAGATGACGATGTAGATCGGCTTGTCTGCGGGGATCCCCCTCACCCCAGCCCTCTCCCCCGATTCCGGGGGCGAGGGGGCATCCATGCCGGTCACCTGCGCGGCCTCCAGGCCACTCCCGCTCCCGCTCGCGGGAAAGGGCTCGGGTGAGGGTGATGCAAAGGCAGCCAGCACCTTCTCGGGCTCGGCCGCCAGAAACCCGACATCCACCGTCTGGCTCTTCTTGTCGGCATATTCGATTTCGAACTCGGCCAGCGACGAGCCGCAGTCGAAGCACCAATACACCGGCTTCAACCCGCGATAGACAAAACCGCGTTCGATCACCCGCTTGAAGGCCCGCAGTTCTCCGGCCTCGTTCGCAAAGTCCATCGTCTTGTAGGGATGACCCCATTCGCCCAGCACCCCCAGGCGCTGGAAATCGGCCATCTGCTGTCCGATCTGCTCGCTGGCGTAGGCACGGCTTTTCGCCTGCATCTCGTCGCGGCTGAGCTGGCGGCCGAACTTCTTTTCGATCGCGTTTTCGATCGGCAGGCCATGGCAATCCCAGCCCGGCACATATTGGGCGTCGAACCCGCTCAACTGCCGTGCCTTGACGATCATGTCCTTCAGGATCTTGTTGACCGCATGGCCCATGTGGATCTGCCCGTTGGCATACGGCGGGCCGTCGTGCAGCACGAACAGCGGGGCACCGATGCGGGCATCGCGCAGCTGCTTGTAGCGGCCTTGTTCAGCCCATTCCTTGACCCAACCCGGCTCGCGCTTGGGCAGGTCGCCACGCATCGGGAAACGGGTGTCTGGCAGGTTCAGGGTCTGGCGGTAATCGACGGGTGCGGCGCCGGCAGCGTCGGCAACAGGGGTGGTTTCAGCCATGACAAATCCTTGGGCGGCGTGCATTGCGAACAGCGGCACGCAAAAATTCCGGGGTGACGAACCGGCGCGGTGGACAGCCCGATCCGGCTGGTCGACGGCAGCCGTCGTCGGCGACGGCAAGCGGCGCAGGCGCCGCCGTCAAATTCGATCGCGCGTGGTCTGGCGCCGCAAGGCCGAGGATCGGCAGGCGACGTGGGGGTCCGGGCGGTTGGGGCGGGTGGTCGAAGCCATGTGCCGATTCTAGCTGCGCGGCTGCGCCTCGCCCGCTGCGGGGCCGCGCTGCGCAGCGAACCAGGCCAGAGCATCGTCCTTGTCGCGACCGATACCGGCTCGCAACTCGTCGATCGATGCATAGCGCCGCTCGTCATGCAGCTTGTGCAGCAATTCGACGCGAATGCAGCGCCCATAGCCGGCGTCGTTGTCGAAGCCGGCGGGCCAGTCGAGACAATGGGTTTCCAGCAGCACGCGGCCCGCATCTTCGATGGTCGGTCGAACCCCCAGGCTGGCGACGCCCCGCAAGGCTTGCTCGGTCAGCCCGAACACCTTGACGACGAAGATCCCCGACGCCGCCGGCCTGGCGTGGCCAAAGCGCAGGTTCAGCGTCGGAAACCCGAGTTCACGGCCGAGCTTTCGCCCGTGCACCACATGGCCGCTGATGGTGTAGTCCCGCCCGAGCAACGCGCCGACCTGCGCCATGTCGCCCGCGGCCAGCGCCTCGCGCACCGCCGAGCTGCTGACACGCAGGCCATGCACTTCATAACTCTGCATCCTCGCCACGTCGAAGCCGAGCCGGTCGCCGGCGGCGTCGAGCATGGTGTAGTCGCCGGCACGCCGTGCGCCGAAGCGGAAGTCATCGCCGACCAGTACATACTTCGAATGCAGCCCGCGCAACAGCACCTGGTCGATGAAGGCATCGGGCGCCAACGACGCCAGCGTGCGATCGAAACGCAGCAGCACCACCTGATCGATGCCGCAGCGCTCCAGTTCGCCGAGTTTGTCGCGCAAGGTCGACACCCGCGCCGGAGCCATCTCGGGCCGGCCGGCGAGCGCTGCAAAGTAGTCGCGCGGATGCGGCTCGAAGCTCAACACGCAACTGCGCACGCCGCGGTGCCGGGCTTCATTGATCAACAAGGCCAACATGGCCTGATGACCGCGATGGACGCCATCGAAATTGCCGATTGTCAACGCGCAGGCCGGCGCGATATCGGTGGCGTGTACTCCGCGAAACAGTCGCATGGTCGACGATTATCGTCCGCTGCCTGTGCCGCTTCGACCAGGACCGGCAGCGGCGGGCAATCCGAGCGCCAGCCGATCCGCTGCGTTCAGCCAGGCCCATTGGCCCGGCAGAAGCTGCGGGGGAATCTGCACGCCACCGATTGCGCTGCGATGCAACGTCTCGACCCGGTTGCCGACCGCTGCCAGCATCCGCTTGACCTGGTGGTATTTGCCCTCGGTCAAGGTCAGCCGCAGGCTGCATTCGCCGCTGGCTTCACACGCGGCAGCGCGTACCGTCGCCGGATCGTCGATCAGCTTGACACCGGCCAGCAGCCGATCGAGCTGCAGCTGGTCGATGGCATGTTTGCATCCGACCTCGTAAACCTTGGGCACATGATGCTTCGGCGAGGTGAGGCGATGGATCAGCGTTCCGTCATCGGTCAACAACAGCAGACCGGTGGTATCGGCATCGAGCCGGCCGACCGGTTGAACGCCGCGGGTTCGCAGCGGTGGCGGCAACAGGCTCAACACACTCGGGTGATGTTTGGGTTTTTGCGAACATTCGTAGCCAGCCGGCTTGTTCAGCATCAGCAGGGCCGAAGCGTGCATCTCCCAGAGTTGCCCGCGAATCGTCAACTGCAGGCCGTCGATGTCGAACTCGGCGGCCGGATCGTCGATTGCGATGCCATCATGGCTGACAAGCCCGGCCAGCACCAGCGAATCGCAGTCGCGGCGGGTGCCGAAACCTTGTGAAAACAAGATCTGGTTCAGGCGCATCGCCGATTCTCGAACTTCAAACGTTGATCCCCTTTTTTTGCAGGAGCGGCTGAAGCCGCTACTGCAGCCGCTCCGGCCAAAACAATGCGGCGCAGCAATGGCGTGGCACTTTAATACGTCAGTTCGAGCGTCACCACATGGTTGTCGGCCACCGGCCAGATGCGACCGACGATCCGTTCGCCATTGAAGCTGCCGACCACCGGCCGGCTGCTGCCATCGGTCAGCACCAGCTTGCTTTGCGAAACGCCGGCCACCCCCGCCGGGATGCCGGGCGGCGGATTCTTGCCGTCCAGGCTGATGTCGTCGCGCGGGATGCCGAAGTAGCCGCGCGGCCGGCTCAGTGTGACGATCGCACGCCCGTCGCGGTCGGCAGTGGCAATTCGCTCCGGCCGCAAATGGACCAGTTCCGACGAACGCGGAAACGGCGATCGGTAGATGTGGGTGGTGGCGAAGCCGTCGGCCGAGATGACAAACTCGATGGGCGTCAGTGAATCGACCTGCAGCGGCCCCCAGCCGCCATCGGCGGCGATTGTCTGGCGCAGCAGCGCATCGCCACGGCGTTCGCCGGTGGCGGGATCGACCGCAAAAACCTCGAGATTGGCGCCGACCAGGGGCAGGTTGTTGGCAAAGTTGCCGCCTGTCGGCTGGTTGTCGATCCCTGATCCGAAGACCTTGCCATTGAGCCGGACCGCCGCCTCCGGCGTGATGGTCGGCACGCTCGGTGCGCGCCCGGTCAGAAAGCGAAAGGTCGTTTCGAAGGCGCTCGCGCCGTACGAGGTTTCGCGGTGGTCGATGCCGACAATCACCGCGTTGGTTGCACCGCGCAGCGCCGGACCGTCGGCACTGACGTGGGTCGGCTTGCCCCGTGCGCCGATCCACTCGCCGGTCGGCTGGGCAAACTTGTCGTTGCTGTCCGAGCGAATCGTCAGCCAGGCAACCCCGGGCGTCACTTCATCGCCATTGGCATTCTTCGGCTGGTTCAGCTGGCGCAGAAACGGTCCGGCACCATTGAATTCATTGCCCGGGCGATCGGCGGCATCGGCGCGCACGCCGTGATTCGGCGTCCCGCCCAGAACGGCGTGTGAGACTTTGGCTGTGGCTGCGCGGCCGCCGCTCGCCAGATAGCTGCGCACCGCATAACCACCGCGCGAGTTGGCAACCAGGATCAGCTGGCGGGCGCCGGAGTTTTTCAGCACCTGATCGACCGCCGTGGCCAGGGCCTTGCTGGCGTCCGCGGTCGAGCTGCGGCCAGCCTGCGCGATCGAGTCGTCATCACGCGCCAGCGGATACGGCATGTCGATCGCATACAGGCGCTCGCGTGGCCAGCCGTTGCTCTCGAAGCGCCACAAGGTCGTCTGCCACAGCGATGCGTTGTCGCCATTGCCATGCACAAACAGTATCGGCGGCGGGCCTGCTGCCGCTGCGGTGGATGGCCGACTGGTCGGCAGCAACCCGCCACATCCGCCCAGCAGCAGCGCAGTGCCGAGCAGCAGGACGCGCCTGGCAGCTCGGTCGATGAGGGTGGTTGGTTTCATGAAGTCGGTGAGTTCGATGTGGGCGGCGCGAGCGCGCAGCGGCCGGGTCAGGTGGGTTTCTGCCGAATATCGCGCGCCGCAGGCAGATGGGGCAGGCCGGGTTGGTCGAGGGTCGTGGCGGCGTCGATGCCACGCAGCACGGCACGAGCGGTCAGGTCGGCAGCCATCGCACCGATCACGCCGAGAGTAAACGCATCGACGGCGGTGCCGACACGCCCGGTCGCCAGCGCAAAAATCGTATCGCCGTCGCTCGGCGTATGCACCGGGTTGATGGCACGGGCCAGTCCATCATGCGCCATTTGCGCCAGCTTGCCGGCCTGCGCCTTGGTCAATACGGCGTCGGTGGCCACCACGGCCAGCGTGGTGGCCGAGCCGATGGCAGGCGGCGCTGCCGGTTCGCTGGCCACCTGCAGCGCGTGCATGGCATCCAGCAATTGCGAACCGTCCTGGCTGCGTGCGCCGGCAACCAGCCGGCCATCCCGCGGATCGCGGATATCACCGACTGCGTTGACGACCACCAGCGCAGCGATCGTCGTGCCGTTCAGCACCATCGACGCCTGGCCGAGCCCGCCACGCATCGCCCGGCTGGGGCCGAACAGCTTGCCGACGCTGGCGCCGCTGCCGGCGCCGATATTGCCTTCGGCCAGGTCCCGGCTGCCGCTGCGGGCGAGGGCGTCGTCGCAGGCAGCCGCACCCGCCGCACGGTCGGGGCGCACGGTCGGGTCCCCGATCCACAGATCGAACAAGACCGCCGCCGGCACGATCGGCACCCTGACCGCGCCGACAGCCACGCCGATGCCACGCGCTTCCAGCCACTGCATCACGCCGCCAGCAGCATCCAGGCCGAATGCGCTGCCACCACACAGCGCCACCGCATGAACCTTTTCGACCGTGTTGAGTGGCGACAGCAGATCGGTCTCACGCGTGCCGGGCGCTGCGCCGCGCACATCGACACCGGCCACCGCGCCGTCGAGCGCCAGCACCACGCTGCAACCGGTCGGCCGCCGCGGGTCGCAGAAATGGCCGACGTGCAGGCCGGCCACGTCGGCCAGGCCGCCGATCAGGGCATCGGTCACGGTGCGCGCTGGGCTCAGGCAAATACCCCGGCCGTATCCTGCATCCGCTTCGACACTTCGCCGAGCTGGAACAGCCCGTCACCGAACTGCATCTCGATCATCGTCAGGCGCTTGAAATAGTGGCTGGCCACATATTCGTCGGTGACACCGATGCCGCCATGCAGTTGCACACATTGCTGGCCGACGAAGCGGACCGACTGGCAGATCTGGTATTTGGCCTGCGCCATGGCACGCCGCCTGGCCGCTGGCGCCTCAGCCATTTTCAGGCTGGCGAAATAACTCATCGAGCGGCCCAGCTCGAGCTGCATCTTGACGTCGGCGATGCGGTGGCGCAGCGCCTGGAAGCTGGCGATGGCCACCCCGAACTGCTTGCGCGTATTCATGTACTCGACGGTGATCGCCACCATCTTGTCCATCACGCCGACGGACTCGGCGCACAACGCGGCAATGCCGGCATCGACGGCATGTTCGAGCATTGCCAGGCCGTCGGTGGTGATCAAGGCCGCGTTCACGCCCGTCAGCTCGATCTCGGCGGCACGGCTGCCGTCTTGGGTCGGGTAACCGCGAACGCTGACACCCTGGGCCGATTGGTCGACCAGAAACAAGCCGATCCCGTCGCGGGCATCGTCGGCCCCGCCGATGCGGGCCGGCACGATGAAGGCATCGGCCTCGTCGCCTGCGGGCACCACGCTCTTGGCGCCGTTGATGGTCCACTGACCGCCGTGGTCGACCGCCTTGGTGATCACATGGTTCAACCGGTAGCGAGCGGCGCGTTCCTGATGCGCCAGCACGACCAGCGCCGAGCCGTCGGCAATCTGCGGCAGCCAAGCCGCCTGCAGATCATCGGGTGCCACCGACAACAAGGTCGGCGCCATCAACGCGCCTTGCGCAAACGGTGCGTTGACCAGCCCGCGGCCAAGCTCCTCGGCCACCACCATCGCCTCGACCGCACCGAAACCCATGCCGCCATGCGCCTCGGGAACGGCCAGCCCGGTCAGCCCGAGCTCGGCCAATTCGCCATACACCTCTCGCGTGGCCCCTCCGGCCTTGGCAATCCCATGGCGCCGCTCGAAGCTGAAACCCTTTTCGACCCAGCGACCAACCGCATCGCGAAGTGATTGCTGGTCATCGGAAAATTCGAAGTCCATAAAGAGCCCTTATGTCTATCTGACTAGAACCCCTTTCCTCCCGGAGGAAAGGGGCAGGGGAAAGGAGCCCAATTGACGTTGCGCCAGCGCAATACCGTCGCCCGGGCCGGGATGGGCGTCTAGCCCAGAACGGTTTGGGCGACGATGTTGCGCTGTACCTCGTTCGACCCGCCATAAATCGTCGTCTTGCGCAAATTGAAATAGCTGCCGGCCAGCGGCGCGGCGTGGGCGGCGCCGACCTGATCGCCTTGCCAGCCGGCCTCCATCGCCTCGCGGATGAACGGCAGGCTGAACGGCCCGGCGGCCAGCATCATCAGCTCGCTGTAGCGCTGCTGGATCTCGCTGCCGCGAATCTTCAGCAGGCCGGCCACATCGAGCGACTGCTTGCCGCTTTTTTCGGCCGACAAGACGCGCAACACCATCATCTCGAGCGCCACGATCTCGACCTCGAGCCTGGCGATCTCGTCGCGGAAGCGGCCGTCGTCATGTTCGCCATCGAGCAGCCCTTCGGCCCTGGCGATGCGTTTCAGCCGCTCGAGCTCGCGCTTGCTGCGGTTGACATCGGCGATGTTGGTGCGCTCGTGGGCCAACAGGTGCTTGGCGTAGGTCCAGCCCTTGTTTTCTTCACCGATCAGGTTTTCCACCGGCACCTCGACATCGTCGAACCACACCTCGTTCACCTCATGGCCGCCGTCGAGCATGATGATCGGCTTGACGCTGACACCTTTGCTTTTCATGTCGATCAGCAAGAAGCTGATGCCGGACTGCCGCTTGCCCTCGTTACTGGTGCGGACCAGGCAGAAAATCCAGTCGCCGTACTGGCCGAGCGTGGTCCAGGTCTTCTGGCCATTGACGAGGTAGTGATCGCCGTGGCGTTCGGCCTTGCAGTTCAGCGATGCCAGATCGGAGCCGGCGCCCGGCTCGCTGTAGCCCTGGCTCCACCAGACCTCGCCGCTCATGATGCCCGGCAGGTGTCGCGCCTGTTGTTCGGGCGAGCCGAAAGCCATGATCACCGGCGCCACCATCACCGGACCGAACGGCGCCACGCGCGGCGCACCGGCCAGGGCGCATTCTTCCTCGAAGATGTGGCGCTGGATCACGTTCCAGCCCGGCCCGCCGAACTGCTTCGGCCAGCCCCAGCCATGCCAGCCCTGCTTGCCGAGGATCTTCGCCCAGCGCTGCATGTCGTCACGCGTCAGGTGCAAGGCGTTGTGCACCTTGTGGCTGATGTCTTTCGGCAGGTTGGCTGCGACCCAGGCGCGAATCTGCTCGCGAAACGCCAGTTCTTCGGCGGTGAAATTCAGATCCATCGGTCGTCTCCTTGCAGACGCTGTGCAACAAAGGCGGCGCCAAGCCACAGCATGGCGGGTTTTAGCATGGCCGTGCAAAACGGATGTCCCTGCTGCGACATCGGCAGACGCGCTGGCGTGTTGCTGCGGGTAAATCCCGATCCGCTTGGCGGCTGAAGCTCAGGGCCTCTTGTCGAGTGTCATCGTCGTGTTGTCCAGGCGCATCTGGAAGCGGCTCAGAAAACTGTTGCCGAGCAGCACCTGATTCATGCCGGCCGGCATGACCACGGCGTCGACGTCACGCACCGTCACATCGCCGATGCGCAGGCTGGCCAACCGCACGCTGTGGACCGGCACCGCGCCGTTTGCCGTTTGCACCAGGCCGCGCGGCGCATCCTTGTAGCGCAGGCCGATGCGGTCGGCCTGGCTCTGGCTCATGGCGACCAGCGTGGCGCCGGTATCGACCATGAACACAACCGGTTTGCCATTGATGCTGCCGGCACTGCCAAAGTGTCCGCCCGAGCCCATGCTGAGCACGATGCGAGATCCGCTGCCCGCTGTCGGCTCAGCGCCCAGATCGATCGGCGTGCCACCCATGCGCAGGCTCAAGCGCTCGCCGTCGACTTCGACCAGCGCCGAATCCGAGCCCAGGCTGAGCAGGCGCACGCCTTGCTCGGTGCTGCCCACCGCCACTGCCCGCGACTTGCCGTTGATGATCAGCAAGGCCTTGTCGCCCATGCGCGCGCCCAGTGCGACGCTGGTGGCAGCCAACGCAGGCCCGCTCGCGCAAAGGGCGGCACAGCAGACCCATGGCGCCACGACCTGCCACGGCTGGGTGACGCCGGCCCTGCGGCGCCATGCGTCAATCACGGAAATTGTCGAACGACAACGGCACATCGGCCACTTCCTTGCGCAGCATCGCCATGGCGGCCTGCAGGTCGTCGCGCTTGCCGCCGGTGACACGCACCGAATCGCCCTGGATGGCCGCCTGCACCTTCATCTTGCTTTGCTTGATCAGCGTCTGCATCTTCTTGGCGGTTTCGGTATCGATTCCGCTCTTGATCGTCAACACCTGCTTGACCTTGTCGCCGCCGATCTTCTCGATCTTGGCACTTCGATCGAGAAACCGCGCATCGACATTGCGTTTGCTGAGCTTGGCCAGCACGATGTCCATCACCTGGCCGATCTGGAAATCGTTGTCGGCAAAAACCGTCAACTCTTTCTCCTTCAACTCGACACGCGACGACGAGCCCTTGAAATCGAAGCGGGTGCCGATTTCCTTGGCGACCTGGTCGACGGCATTGCGAACCTCGACCAGGTTGGGGTCGATCACGGCGTCAAAGCTGGGCATGGGATGGTCTTTACAGTCAAGTGGATCGGCCTGCGCGGGCCAGGGCATTGGCCCGGCCAACGAGGGATAGGCGAAAATTCTGTCATGCAAACCGAATCGGGCGTCAGCCTGAAACCATACAACAGCTTTGGCCTGCCGGCGGTGGCACAGACCCTGGTGCGCATCGCCTGCGACGCCGATGTGCGGCGTGTCGTCGACGATCCGGTGCTGGGCCGCGCACCCAAATTCATTCTCGGCGGCGGCAGCAACATCATCCTGACGCGCGACATGCCGCAGACCGTACTGAAGGTCGAAGTGCGTGGCAAGCGCCTGGTCGAAGAGCGCGACGATGCGTGGATCGTCGAAGCCGGAGCCGGCGAATCGTGGCATGACGTGGTGATGTGGACACTGGCCCAGGGCTATCCGGGCCTGGAAAATCTGGCGTTGATCCCCGGCACCGTCGGTGCGTCTCCGGTGCAGAACATCGGCGCCTACGGGATCGAACTGCAGGATCGCTTCGAGTCGCTTGACGGGGTCGACCTGCGCACCGGCCTGGGCGTCACGATCGGCGCCGAGTTGTGCGCCTTCGGCTACCGCGACAGCGTGTTCAAGCATTCGCTGGCCGGTGTGGTCGTCATCACCCGGGTGCGCTTTCGTCTGCCCAAACCGTGGCAGCCGATGCTCGGCTATCTGGAACTCGAACGCAAGGTGGCCGAGACCGGCATCAGCAGGCCCACCGCCAGCCAGGTGGCCGATTGGGTGATCGCGATCCGCCGTCACAAGCTGCCCGATCCCGGCGAGATCGGCAACGCCGGCAGCTTCTTCAAGAACCCGCTGGTGTCGCCCGAACAATGCCGCGACATCATCGGCCGCGACCCTGAAGTTGTCTATTACCCGTTGCCCGACGGCCAGATCAAGCTGGCAGCCGGCTGGATGATCGACGCCTGCGGCTGGAAGGGCAAATCGGTCGGCCAGGCGGCGGTGTACGACAAGCAGGCGCTGGTGCTCGTCAACCGCGGCGGCGCCATCGGCTCCGAAGTGATGACGCTGGCAAGGGCGATCCAGGAGAGCGTCTATGGGCGGTTTGGTATCCGATTGGAGCCGGAGCCCGTCGTTCTGTAGGCGGAGAAGCGTGAGCCGCGCTTCCCCCTTGCACCCTGACTCGCACCCCCTATTCGCTACCATCCCGACATGACCCAGCCAAACGCCGACCCTCAGGAGCTCGCCAAATTCAGCGACCTGGCCCACCGCTGGTGGGATCCCGAAAGCGAGTTCCGCCCGCTGCACCAGATCAATCCGCTGCGCCTCGACTGGATCGACCAGCAGGTGCGTCTGGCCGGCAAACGAGTGCTCGATGTCGGCTGCGGCGGCGGCATCCTCAGCGACTCGATGGCGCGCAAGGGTGCCAAGGTGCTGGGCATCGACCTGTCGAGCAAGGCGCTGCAAGTGGCCCAGCTGCATGCGCATGGAGGCGCAGACCGCCGATGTCGATTACCGCGAGGTGGCAGCCGAAGCGCTGGCCGACGAAATGCCTGCGCAGTTCGACGTCGTGACCTGCATGGAAATGCTCGAGCATGTGCCCGATCCGGCGTCGATCGTCAAGGCCTGCGCCACGCTGACCAAGCCCGGCGGCTCGGTCTTCTTCTCGACCATCTCGCGCAACCCGAAGAGCTTTCTGTTCGCGATCGTCGGCGCCGAATACCTGCTCAAGCTGCTGCCGAAGGGAACCCACGAATATGCCCGCTTCATCCGCCCGAGCGAGCTGGTCGCGGCCTGCCGCGCCGCCGGGCTGGAAGTGCAGGCCACCCGCGGGCTCGAATACAACCCGCTGACGCGGCGCTACTGGTTGTCGGCCGATACCAGCGTCAACTACATGCTGGCTTGCCGAAAGCCGGCATGAAGGCGGTGCAGCGTTACGCCGCCGTGCTGTTCGATCTCGACGGCACGTTGATCGACAGCGCGCCCGATCTGGCCGGCGCCGCCAACGACATGCGCACCCATCGCGGCCTGCCGGCAGCCGACTACGCCAGCTTGCGGCCGATGGTCGGCTCCGGCGCGCGCGGCATGTTCGGCGCGGCATTCGGCATCACGCCGGCCCACGACGAATTCGCTGCGATGAAAGACGAATTCCTGCGCCGCTACGAAGCCGCGCATGACCCAGCTGACCCAGCGTCTTCGCCGCCATCTGGCCGTTGCTCGACCAACTCGACGATCGCGGCATCCGCTGGGGCATCGTCACCAACAAGGCCGAGCGGTTTGCAGTGCCGCTGGTGGCGGCGCTGCAACTGACCCACCGCGCGGCGGTGGTGATCGGCGGCGACACCACGCCGCATGCCAAACCGCACCCCGAGCCGCTGCTCGAGGCCGCACGCCGGCTCGATGTCGACCCTGCCGACCTGCATCTATGTCGGCGACGATCTGCGCGACGTCCAGGCCGGCCGCGCCGCCCGCATGGCCACCGCCGTGGCGGCCTGGGGCTACCTCGGCGCCGACGATGCGATCGACGGCTGGGGCGCCGACCATCTGCTGCAGGTTCCCGGCGACCTGTTGAAATCTGCAGCGAATGGCCTAAACTACCCAGCTCTGGGGCCGACCTGGCTTCGACGCGGGTCCGGATTTGGAACAGGGCATGCCGAGCACCAGTCAGCTCGTAAATCCATCTGGAAACAAAGTAACTGCGAACGACTCTACGTACGCTCTCGCCGCTTAAAACCGGTGAGCTTCGCAACGGTTGGCCGATGGGCCGGGCTTGAGGGGTAACCTGAAAAGCTGCGAAGTCATTCACATTGGCTCGTCCCCTTCTGGGTTACTCACCTGGGGATCAAATCAAGTAACTCGGGGTTAATACAGCGTGCTGCTGCGCGGTATTGATCCTTAAAACCAAATCAGTCAGCTAAGCATGTAGAACTGCCTGATGATGGCTTGCGGACGGGGGTTCGATTCCCCCCGGCTCCACCAGAATAGGGTTTCAGGGCGTCTCACAACGTCTCATTTCGTCTCAAGCTCTACCAAAAGGCCTAGTCAAATCAACGACTTAGGCCTTTTTTCTTGTCCGGATCGGTCTCAGGGCGTCTCACCACGTCTCAGCGATTTATGGGTAACATTATGGGTAACTCGCCGCTCTCGGCAGGTTACCCATCCAGGAGTTATCCGTATGGCGGGGATCAATACGCTCACGACCGGGGGATCAAGGCAGCCATGAAGGCAGGCCAGACGGCCGAAAAACCGAAGCGCATCAGCGACGGCAACGGGCTGTCCTGGATGTCCGGCCCGGTGGCGCCGGCTGGTGGCGGCTGCGCTACCACTTCAACAATCGCGAAAGCATGCTCAGCCTGGGCACCTATCCCGAGGTGTCGCTGGCCAAGGCCAGGGAACGACGAGACCCGGCGCGCAACTGATCGCCGCAGGCACCGACCCGAGCGAGGCCCGCAAGGCCGAAAAGGCGGCCCGGCAGCAGCAAAGGTCGAAGCAGGAACTGGTGGCCACCGGCAAACCCGGCCCCGGCAGCTTCGAATTCGTCGCCCGCGAATGGCTGGCGACGGTTCATGAAGCAACGGTCAGCGCCGGCCATGCCGAGCGCACCCGGATCCGCTTCGAGCAGGATGCCTTTCCGTGGCTCGGTCGGCGTCCCATCGCCGAAATCGACGCCCCCGACGTGCTGGCTTGCCTGCGCCGGGTCACCGCGCGAGGCGCCATCGAGACCGCGCACCGCCTGAAGGACGCCTGCGGGCAGGTGTTTCGCTACGGCATCGCCATCGGCGCTTGCTCCCGAAATCCCGCCGTCGACTTGCGCGATGCCTTGCCGCCGGTCCCGTCGCGCCACCTGGCCGCCATCGTCGAGCCGAAACGAGCGGCCGAGTTGTTGCGGGCGATGGGTGACTACGCAGGCCATCCGGTCACGCGGGCCGCGCTTGCGCTGTCTGCGCTGCTGTTCCTGCGGCCGGGCGAGCTCAGGCAACTGGAGTGGGCCTGGGTCGATTTCGACGACGCGATGGTCACCATCCCGGCGGCGCTGATGAAAAGGCGGCGGACGAAAAGGCGAATGGGCCGCCGCACCTGGTGCCACTGGCGAAGCAGGCGATTCGGCTGCTGCAAGAGCTGCATCTGCTGACCGGGCATGGCCGATACCTGTTCCCATCCCTGATGACCGGCGAGCGGCCGATGAGCGACAACACGATCAACGTGGCGCTGCGGCGAATGGGATTCGACCGGGAGACAGCGACGGCCCACGGCTTTCGCGCGATGGCCCGGACGATGGCTGCCGAACGTCTCGGCATCCAGCCCGAGGTCATCGAGGCCCAGTTGGCGCACGCCAAGAGCGGGCCGCTGGGCGGGGCCTACGACCGAGCGCATGTATCTGGATCAACGTCGCGTACGTTGATGACGAGTTGGGCTGACTACCTGGACCGTTTGCGCGAAGGTGCGGCGGTGATTCCGATCAGGGGTTGAAGGATATGCTTCGCAGGCGGCTCCGAAACTTGGCGACCCAGGCAATCCGCCATGTTGCTCCGGCTCGTGCCCAGCGCGCGCCAGACGTTCATCTCGACCCTCAATACTGGGCGCGAAATTTGGGCATAAGCAGTCCGCCGAGTCTGCTCATGTACACCGACCTCTTCGCTATCGGTCACCCGAGGTAATCAAATGACGGCCGAGCCTGTACGCTTGCAGCATGCGCAAGGAATCGCTGTGCCCATCTGTGTCTTGCCGGGCAACCGAGTTCTTGCCCGCAATGACCTTGCCGTCGCTCTGCGCGACGCCTACCCAGTCACTCCCGGGCACACGCTCGTGATTCCCGTGCGTCACGTCGGTTCGTTTTTCGACACCACGCCGTCGGAGCGCGAGGCGATGCTGGCGCTGCTGGATCTGGCGAAGAACCAGCTTCAAGCTGAGTTCAGCCCGGCGGGATACAACATCGGCATCAACGACGGCGCGGCGGCCGGCCAGACGATCGATCATCTGCACCTGCATCTGATCCCCCGTTACACGGGCGACCGGCCAGATCCGCGAGGTGGCGTCCGCTGGGTCATGCCGGACAAGGCTGACTACTGGACCCGGCTGACTTGCGGACCCGACATGAAGACGGCGATCGAAGTCCTCGATGCGTTCGAGAACATCCGCCGCGCCCAGCGGGCGGCGTTCTTCGCCACACAAGCCACTGCTCATCCTGCTGGCGCTGGCCCGGGTGCAACGCGGCGAGCCGAGGCTGGTCGAGTTCACCGCGATCGACGACGGACTGAAACAGTTGCTGACCGAGTTCGGCCCGAGCCGTGCCGCCAAGTCACGGCACTACCCCTTCTGGCACTTGGCCACGGATGGCCATGGCGCACTGTGGGACCTGAGCGGTCCGCGCAGGTCTGAAGCGCGCCGCCGGCTCCACCCCCAGCCTCGGCGAACTGCGAGCGCATCACATCAAGGGTGGGTTTCCGGTTGGCGTCGACGAAGCCCTGCGTCACCGTCCTGGCCTGCTACAGGCCGTGGCATCGAGGGTACTGGAGTCATTCTTCCCTTCGACACTGCACCCCGATATCGTGGCCACCCTGGGGCTGGATCTCGACGGGCCCAGCGAGGCGCGCGATGGCGCGCCGCCCACGGCCGACTATGCGATCGCTCAGCGCCACGGTCGCGACCCCGCGTTTCGCGAGCGGGTGCTGCGCGCCTACGAGTACAGGTGCTGCGTCTGCGGCTTCGACCTGCGCATCGGGCACCTGCCCGCGGGCCTGGAGGCCGCGCACATCCAATGGCATCACGTCGGCGGTCCAGACATCGAGCCCAACGGCCTGTCGCTTTGCGCGCTGCATCACAAGCTGTTCGACCTGGGCGTATTCACCGTCGAGCCGGCTGAGCATCGCATCGTCTTCAGCCAGCGGGCAATCAGCGGCGGCCGAGGCATGTCGGGTGAACTGCAGTTCCACGGTCAGCCCATCCATGCGCCGCAGCACGGCGATCTGCGGCCGGCCCCCGAGTTCCTGGCCTGGAACACGAAAAACGTGTTCAAGACGCCTGCACGGCAGCTGACGGTGTCTGCGGCTACACCCCGCGCAGCACGCTGAACTCCCTGAACAGCCGCGCCGGCAACGGCGTTTCCAGCGCCCAGACGATGCTCATGGGTCGGTCACCCTCAGCTGACTCCAGCGTAACGCGACCGCAGGCCCGGTATGCATCGCGCTTGCGCGGCCGCACGAAAAGCTGGAACTGCCAGCCGTTGGTCGAACTCTCCAGATAGCGCCGGCCACTGGGCGTGTCCGGGCCGGCGCTGTTCTGTGTCTGCCAATGAAAGCGCTGCGCGCTGATCGCATAGTCGTGATACGAGATGCGGTCGTGGTAGCCCTCGCTCTTGTCGAGCGTCACGAACAACAGCTCGGTTTTCCGACTCGTCAACGGCAGCACGCCGGCCTGGAACGGCGCACGGCGCGCTGCCGTCAGCCACCCGACCGCCGTCAGCACCTCACGCGCGCCATAGGCGGCGTGCAGGCACAGCGGCGTGTCTTCGAGCCCGGGCACTGCGTTGGCGCCCAGGGTGCTGCGGGCCTGCAGCAGACCCGACAACTCGACCAATTCAGAGGCGATGGCCGGTGACGTTGCAGCCGCTCGGCGAAAGCCTCGTGGCCGGCAGTCTGTTCATGGCGGCCATCGATCTGATAAGCCAGCATTTGGACACCCATTGCAGCTTGCGCATCGAGCGCTGCCGCGAGGCCCTGCCGCGCGCCGACCGCGGCCATGACGTCGAGCCGGCGCGGGTCGTCCACGTGCAGCAGGCCACCTAAACGACGGCTGAAGTAGTCCTCTTCAGGGCCCGGCTCCGCGACGATCAAGCCGGCATCGCGCTTCAGCGCGGTCCAGCCGCTGCGGCCCTGGCCGGTGCCGGTGCGGTAGACGTCTTCGAGCTCCAGCGCCTGGTCGTGCAGAAAGTCCGCCAGGCGCACGGTCGCACGGCCCTTCAGCGCCGCATAGGTCTGCAATTCGGTCTTCAGGCGGCGCCAGTTCTGCGACGTCAGCGCGCGCAAGCCCTGCAGCACCTGCTCTCGCGTCTGCCGTTGAAGGTGGATGTGGCAGCCCGGCGGCAGGCTGCCGAAGCCGTTCTCGACGCCATCCACCAGTTCGCGGCGCGACAAGCCTGTCAGGCTCGACAACAAGCGGTCGAACCGGAATTCGGTGCGGTGCTGGCCGACGAAGTCGAGTACCAGGCAACTCTCCTTGCCCGGCGCCAGGCGCAGGCCACGGCCGATCTGCTGCTGGAACAGCACCGGGCTTTGCGTGGGCCGCAGCAGCAACAGCGTGTCGACCATCGGCAGGTCGATGCCTTCGTTGTAGAGATCGACGGTCACCAGCGCGCACAGTTCGCCACTGAGCAGGCGTTGGGGCGCGCGGCGCCGTTCTTCGATCGCGGTCGTGCCAACCACGCAGGCCGCCGGCAGGCCGGCGCGATTCAGCCAGTCGGTCATGAACTCGGCGTGTGCGACCGACACGCAGAAGACGATGGCGCGTGATCGCAATGCGTCGGACGCCAGCCGGCGCCATTCATTGACGACCAGGCGGGCGCGCACATCGTTACCGGTGACGAGCTTGTCCACCGCCTCACGTTCACCCGGCCTGTCCCACGGCACGGTCGAGAAATCAGTCGCGTCGTCGCAGGCGTAGTACTCGAAGGGCGCGAGCAGCTGCAGATCGAGCGCATGCCACAGCCGCAGTTCGACGGCCGGGCTGCCATCCGGGCGTGCATCGAAGTATTGCGAGATGGGCTGCCCGTCGCTGCGCTCGGGCGTCGCGGTCAGGCCGAGCAAAACGCTGGGGCGAACCGCCCTGACGAAGGCATCGAAGCGGTCGGCGGCCAGCCGATGGCATTCATCCACCACGACCGTGTGCCAATTATCGGCGCCGACGGTAGCCACCAGGTCGCGGCTGGTCACGCTGTCGATGGTTGCGAACAGGTGGTCCCAACGTTCGGGTTGGTGGTTGCCGGTGAGCAGGTCGCCGAATTCGGGGTCGCGCAGCACCTCACGATAGGTGCGCATGGCCTGGCGCAGGATCTCCTCGCGGTGGGCCACGAACAGCAGCCGCGGGCGACCGCCTTCGAGACGGCAGGTGTTCCGATAGTCGAACGCCGCCACCACGGTCTTGCCGGTGCCGGTGGCCGCCACCAGGAGGTTTCGGTTTCGGCCATGGGCACGCTCTGTAGTCAGCTGTTCCAGCATCTCCTGCTGATAGGTCTTGGGCTGGAGGTCGAAGAAGCTGATCGTGGCAGAGGGCTCACCGCCGAAGGACTCGCGGCCGAGTGCGGCTGCCAAGGCCTGCCGATGCTCGACGTTGTCTGGGTCATAGCGCTGAAACTCGCTGTCGGCCCATAGCGTTTCGAAGTGAGCGACGGCACGTGCGAACAGCGCCTCTTGCGCGCGCTGGGTCAGCTTGACGGTCCACTCCAGCCCGCCGGTCAAGGCTGCGCCCGACAGGTTGGCGCTGCCGACGTAGGCCGAGCCGAAACCGGTCTTGCGCTGGAACAGCCAGGCCTTCGCGTGCAAACGCGTGCGCCGACCGTCGAGCGACACGCGCACTTCGCAGCCTGGCAGGCGCGCGAGCTCGTCGAGCGCACGCGCCTCGGTCGCGCCGGTGTAGGTGGTGGTGAGGATGCGCAGGCGCGGGCACGCGGTCCGGCACGTCTTCTGACCGCCCTTTGCCGTGATCTGCTGCAACACGTCCTGCAACTTGCGGACGCCGGATACAGTGATGAAGCTGACCAGGATGTCCACTTGGTCGCTCGAAGCCAGCTCGCGTCGAATCTCCTGCAACAACGAAGGCGAGCCCTTGCCGGCCGTGAAGAGCCAGGGTACGGCCAAGCCGATCTCCGGCGACGCCGGAAACTGCTGATTGCGCTGCACGGCCCTGAGAACGCGCAGCGGTGACGCCACCAGGTCGACGACTTCGCCAGAAGCAGAGGCCGCAGCCGAGCTGGCATCCGAATTGAGCCGTCGGCGCAGCACCACCAGGAGCTCATTGACGAGTTCGAGTTGCCGCCTGGCTTTGTCGGCCTCGTCACCGGCAACATCGTCAAGGATGGTTGCAAGCTGCCGCGTGATGGCGTCGGCCAGGAAGTCGGCGGCGCCGCCCTTTAGCGCCAATACGTCCGCGTTGCTCGGGTCGATGGCTGCGAGCGAGCGGGCCAGGCCCTCGGTCAACAACAGGTCATAGAGGCCATCCGGTAATGCCATCGTTGTGCTGCCGTCAGGCTATCGGTCGGGTTCCACGGCATGCCGGGTAGCCCGTGCAGCCCCAGAACGCATTGCCGGCGTTCGCCCCGCGCTTGGCGGTCCGGCGCGTCATGGGCTTGGCGCACAACGGGCAGCTTGACGACGCATCCGCGGCCACCGCGTTGGATTTCGCGGCCGGTACAGCCGCAGGCCGCGCAGGTGCAGCTTCGCCCCCGGCCGCCTTGGCCTGTCGAAGCAGCGCGTGAAGCTTGGGCCCGTCGATCAGCTTCACGTTGCGTCCGCTGGCAAAGTTGACGGCTTCTTCCGTGAATCGTCCCGACGTCACCACGAATCCGCCAGTGGCACCACGCGCGGCCATCACGCCATACAACTCACGCACCACATCCACGCCAACCTTGAAGGCACGCCATTGCTTGCACTGCACGAGAAATTTCTCGCCGCCGTTTTTGCCTGGTCTCGTCAGCACGAGATCGACACCACCATCGGCGCCACCGCCGCCGGTTTCCGACAACCTGGTAGCCCTGCAGGCGAAATCCCTCACCCACCAGCATCTCGAACTCGCGCCAGCTCATGCCGTCGAGCGCATCGCTCGCCTTGCTTTGCGCCACGTCGACGACGAGTTTCTTTCTCTCCTTGCGCCGCCAGGCCGACATGCCGGCGCCCGCAAGGCAAATGACGGGCAGGATGTATTGGCCGATTTTGGCCAATGCAATCCACATGGTCTGGGCCATCACTGCACCCGTTTGCCCGGGTTGGCCGGTGACCACCAACTGTTGTGATGCGACCCGGTGAAGGAGCAAATAGCTCACTACGGCCAGCACCGTGCCGGCCCACCAGGGAAGCATTGCCACGATGTCCATCAGGTCCTCGATGGGACTGGTTTTCTTGCGTCTCGCCATTCTTGATTTTCTCCTGGACTTACGAGGTTGTACCAGGCGAATGGCAGCCATTTGCTGGAGCGAAGCCGCTGCGTCGCGAGCGACGGGCGGCACGCCACCAAGATTCGACAGGACCGGCCCATTGGCGTGCTAGTGTTCGAAACTTCCAAAGCTTTCATTGAGGCGAGCCATACTCGCGCTTCTTCAACAAGCTGGGCCACTTCAATCAGTGGTCAGTCGTCCGAGAAGGCTGAATCGAATTCCTGCTCCAGCCAGAAGGCTGCGATCCAATCGTTGAGACCAACTTACGCAAGAACTTTGTACTGATCGACTTCGAGAGCGTTCAACCCGAGGCGCTCGAAGCGTTGGCGCACGAACATTTCCAGATCGCCAAGCACCTGAAGGCGATCTTTGCCGAGGCCGAGTTGGACGCGGATTGAGTTGTCAACCATTCATTGACAACTGCCACCGAAGGCAAGAGCTACCGGGTGGCCTACTACAGGCTTGATGCCATCCTGGCCGTGGGCTACCGGGTTCGATCATCACGCGGCACGCAGTTCCGGCGCTGGGCCACCGAACGCCTGCGCGAGTATCTGATCAAGGGCTTCACCCTCGACGATCATCGCCTGAAGAACCCGCCCGTCGCGGGTTCGGCCGTGCCGGACTGCTTTGACGAGTTGCTGGAACGCATCCGCGACATCAGGGCCAGTGAGCGCCGGATGTACCCCTGCGGGTGCGCGAGATTTTCGCGATGACGGTCGACAACTCGCCGGCCCGCGCACAGTCGAGGCCCTAAACGAAAGGGAAGTGAGGGTGCCGGATCGCGATGAACAGTGTGCGCTGAGAGCCGAAAACGCGCGCTTGAAGTTTCGCGGTCAGGGGAAGGGCGCGCGCCTGCGCGGAGAACTTTCCGCAGCACATCGGATTGTCACGGGGCTGTCTCGATGCGGCAGTGTCATTGGTCCACGACAACGGCATCGTCCGCGATCTGGAAGACGAGCGCTTCGCTGGCGAGCCCCGGGATGTGGCGTTCGTCGGTGCGCTTCGCAGTCGACCAGCAGGCTGCCGCCTCGGCGAGGTTGGGCAGAAAGTCCAGGACCGACAAGATCGTTTCTGACGCCGGTTCAGATCCTGTTGTATAAAC